>OY759729.1:3290000-3296030 GCA_963662585.1 Cloacimonadales bacterium (SeqCode) | reverse complement strand
GAGATAGATATACTATTGAATTTTGGCATAAACTTTGAAGTAAACTCAAAAATATCTGCAATAATTCTCATTGATCCTTCAGGCTTGTAAATATAGGTATTTCTCACCATATACTCTTTAAGAATATCATTCTGAATAGTACCTGTGAGCTGTTCCCATTTAACACCTTGTTCTTCAGCAGCAACAATATAGAAAGCCATAATTGGTAAAACAGCACCATTCATGGTCATTGAAACAGACATTTTATCAAGAGGAATCTTATCAAAAAGAATCTTCATATCAAGAATAGAATCAACAGCAACACCAGCTTTACCAACATCACCAACTACTCTTTCATGGTCTGAATCATATCCTCTATGAGTGGCTAAGTCAAAAGCAATTGATAAACCTTTTTGACCCATTGCTAAATTTCTACGATAAAAAGCGTTAGACTCTTCAGCTGTAGAGAAACCTGCATATTGTCTAATAGTCCAAGGTCTACTAACATACATTGATGCATAAGGTCCTCTTAAATTAGGTGCAAGCCCAGACATATAGCCAAGATGTTCCATATCAAGAAGATCATCTTGTGTATAGAGTGGTTTTACGGCAATTTTTTCATTAGTATTCCAGTAGAGTTTAGCAAAAGATTTTCCAGTCTCCTGCTCTACATCTTTCTGCCACTTTGATAAATCAGTTTCTTTCTTTTTATTTTGTAATTTAATATTTTTAAAATCAGGTTTAATTGACATTATTCTACCCCCACTTTAGTCCAAAGACTATTTAAAATAGCGTAGCAATTAGCTTTTACATGAATAAACTCATCTACACCTGCTTCTTTATAAGTAGCAATTTCTTCCTTTGGATAACCTGCGAGAATAACAGTTAATTCACTATTGTTTTCTTTTAGCTTAGTAACAAAATCAACCACAAATTCAGTGTAAGCATCATCAGTTGAGCAGATACAAATAATCTTTGAATTAGATTCTAAAGCTGCTTTTACCATTTCATCAACATTAGAATAACCTAAGTTCTCAAGCACTTCAAAAGCACCAACTTCAAAGAATCCTTTAGAGAAATCAGCTCTAGGTTTAAACTGAGCTAAAGGTCCGTAATTAGCAAGGAAGACAGTTGGTCTTACTTCTGCAGTTTCTATTTTTGCTCTTAGTTCTTCAATTTTTGATGATGCTCTTTGCTTCACAAGTGGGGTTACTTCAAGTGTTTCACCTTTTTTCCACATGTTAGCATAAGCTTCTCCGATAGTTCCATTATTGATAAAGAATTCACTAATATCATCAAGAATATGTTTATCATGACTTGTAGAACAATCACATTTTTTATCACAAGAGCAGCTACATTGGCCATCTTTTGCTTTTCCTTTTTGATCAACAAGGTGGAAAATATGAGCTATTCTAGCATCTATTTTTTTATCTAATTCATTTTCAGCAAAATCAATCTTCTTCTCTTCTAAGTTAGCGAACATATTAGTTCCGATTATTACATCTTTACGAGAACCAACATTTTTCATCTTTAATTCAGCTACATCTGTAATGTCGTCTTGAATTAAATCGTTCTGTAAGGAAACTAAAATCCCACCTTCAGCTTCGTAAGTTTGGAATTGCTCCCAAGCTTTCTCAGCAACTTCAGCTGTCATACTCTCAATATACCAAGAACCACCAGCAGGATCGATTAATCTTGCCATATTGGTTTCTTCATTAATAATGATTTGCTGATTTCTTGCTATACGACGAGTAAATTGTGAAGGTCTTCCTATTAATTCATCTAAGTGAGTAATTTGTAAAGAATCTATTCCGCCCAAAACAGCAGAGAAAGTTTCTGTAGAAGTTCTAAGAATATTCACGAAAGGATCATATTTAGTTTTGTTCCAAACAGAAGTTTTTGCATGAACGAAAGATTTAACTTGGCTCTTTTCATCATAAGAAGTGATAAAATTATTCCATAAGATGCGGAATGCTCTAAACTTGGCAATTTCCATGAAGAAATTAGAACCAATTGTAAGATTGAACTGAATATGCTGGAAGATATCTTCAAGTTTCAATCCCCTCTCCTGCAAAGCATTTACATAATAAGTTGCAGTATTAAAAGCGATGGCTAACTCTTGAGTAATAGTAGCACCATTATCACCATAACTTGTAGTATCAATCAAGATAGTTCTGATTTTTGGAGCATGTTTTATTGCCCAATCTGTCATGCAAGACATATAATTAAGAGACTGCTCGAGATCAGTTTCTAATTTACCATCAGTAACAAGTAACCCTAGCGGATCAAGACCTATGCAACCAGAAAGAAGCTTAGTATCTATGTTTCTTTCTTCAGCAATAGCTTTCAACATAGAAAGATAAGCTGGAGCCATTATGCCGGCATTGATATCAATAGCAATGTGCTCTATAGAAACATCTTTTAATACTGTTTTTAAATCTTCTAAAGTTGTAATTGAAGTACCTTGATATCTGTCATAACCTGTAAGCTTTTGAGGATTCTTACCATGAGCAGAAGGTGAATCAACTCTGAGATTAACTTTGGTTAATCCTCTGTTAAGTTCATTCATTAAAGTAGCATTTACTTCTTCAGGTAAATAATCTGTTTGTTCCTGAGCTACCGCCCATGCTTCTTTTAAATATCCACTTACTTGAGAAGAACGAGCACTGCCCACTTCTCCAGGTAAAACATTTAAATGAGCTAGATTTTCTACATCTTCTTGACGATAAATCGGTTTTAACACTATATCTTCATAAGTATTTGTAAACATCGCTTTTTCAAACGGCTTACCTTTTAACATAGCTTCAACTGCTTGTTTCCACTCTTCATAAGTTGGTGGAATAAATTCGGTTAGAAGCTTTTCAGTTGGCTTAGCTTGAGCCTTATCCATAAGCTAACTCCCTGTTATTTATCTATTTTTGTTGATTATTCAGCAAATTTATAACTTATTTGTACATTATTTTGAACTTAATCTCTTGTCAATATTTTTCTTCAATGGTTTTATGAATAGGGAAATTACTGCTATCGCGTATAGATAAGAGAAATCCCCTGCTAGAAATTTTATCATGACTGTAGGTGCCCCTCCCTCAGATGGGAGACTGGAGTTTCCTCAGCCCTAAGCAAGGGACTTCGGACGAAGTAAATAGCTGAAGACCGGAGTTCCTCGGCCGTAGGCAAGGGACTTCGGGCGAAACTCTCTAAGTGCTAATGGTTTTGATTTTATAGCAATGAAGATTATGGAAAGATAATATCGATTTGCTTTTAGGTTTAAGATGATAACTGGTATATTTTCGCACCTACGAAGCAAAGGGATTTGTTTTATACAATTCAAGACTGCTTTGTCGGAAGTCGCTACTCCGTGTGCAACTCTCGTGATAAATAGCTGAAGACCGGAGTTCCTCGGCCGTAGGCAAGGGACTTCGGGCGAAATAAATAGCTGAAGACCAGAGTTCCTCAGCCCTAGGCAAGGGACTTCGGGCGAAACTAATCATTTTTCATTTTTCACTCTTTTTTTAGTAAAAAGACAGGGATCAAAGATGGCAAACCTGAAGTAGTTCATCTAAAGAAGGGAATTTAAGAGTGTGAAAATCCCTCTTCTGTCGGATTGTGGAAATTTTCTCCGCTGTGAATTGCTAAGTAACAGATGAATAGTGTCTAAGCTGATTAATAATCTAAAAATCTCTCCTAGTATCTAATGTGGAAGCAGAGACGCTTCCACTCCATAGAAGAAAACACCCCGTCTGCTGCGCAGCCACCCCTCTTTTATCGTGCTTTCAGCACTAAAGAGGGGAATTTAAGATTCACGGACTAAAGGTCCGTAACCCCAGTTAATCACTAAAGAAGGGAATTTAAGAGTGTGATAATCCCTCTTCTGTCGGATTGTGGAGATTTTCTCCGCTGTGAATTGCTAAGTAACAGATGAATAGTGTCTAAACTGATTAAAAATCTAGAAATCTCTCCTAGTATCTAATGTGGAAGCAGAGACGCTTCCACTCCATAGTAGAAAACACCCCGTCTGCTTCGCAGCCACCCCTCTTTTATCGTGCTTTCAGCACTAAAGAGGGGAATTTAAGATTCACGGGCTAAAGGTCCGTAACCCCAGTTAATCACTAAAGAAGGGAATTTAAGAGTGTGATAATCCCTCTTCTGTCGGATTGTGGAGATTTTCTCCGCTGTGAATTGCTAAATAACAGATGAATAGTGTCTAAACTGATTAAAAATCTAGAAATATCTCCCGTTATCTAATGTGGAAGCAGAGACGCTTCCACTCCATAAATAAAGTAGTAGTTATTCGCTCTCTAAGTGCTAATGGTTTTGATTTTATAGCAATTAAGATTATGGAAAGATAATATCGATTTGCTTTTAGGTTTAAGATGATAACTGGTATATTTTCGCACCTACGAAGCAAAGGGATTTGTTTTATACAATTCAAGACTGCTTTTTCGAAAGTCGCTACTCCGTGTGCAACTCCCGTCATAAATAGCTGAAGACCGGAGTTCCTCAGCCTTAGGCAAGGGACTTCGGACGAAACAATTTAATCTGCTATTGATAACACATTGCGAAACTTGGAAAATTATTATTATCTTCAGTCTTACGACTGAAGATTGCTGAGAGAATCTCCACCGTCCGACTGAAGAAGTCTCCTATGGACTGTAGGCGTCACTGCCTGCAGATGGTAAAGCTTGTTTTCCTGAATCTCCTGAAAAGATGGTCTTTTCAGGGTGGAAGCAGAGACGCTTCCACTCCATAGAAGAGGTCCTCCACTCCATAATAAAAAAGCAGGGGTCAAAGATGGCGGCCTGAAGTAGTTCATCTTTTCCCCCTGTTGAAAGTTTAAATTCTCATTTCGAAGCAATACTAAATTTCTCCCCCTCACTCCCTCACTATGTCTCCCCCTCATTTTGCGTAGCAAAAACAGGGGTCAAAGATGGCGGCTATCTACTTTCCCACACCGTTGCCAGTGCAGTATCATCGACGTGAGTGAGCTTGACTTCTGTGTTCGGTATGGGAACAGGTATATCCTCACTGCTATTACCACCATCTTTGACCCCTGTCAAAAATGATTATTAAAATTCTTGCGTGTATATTTCGTGCTTCTCTCTTTTCTGCTGCTATACAGTAAGAGATAATAGAGTGTATATAAAAAATATTAAGTAAGACGATCGAGTTATTAGTATCACTCGGCTGAACATGTTGCCATGCGTACACCTGTGACCTATCAACATTGTAGTCTCCAATGACTCTAAGGGGAGATCTAATCTTGAGGTTGGCTTCCCGCTTAGATGCTTTCAGCGGTTATCCATTCCGAACTTAGCTACTCGGCAATGCAGCTGGCGCCACAACCGATACACCAGAGGTTCGTCCACACCGGTCCTCTCGTACTAAATGAAGATCCTCTCAAATCTCCTGCGCCCACGAAGGATAGGGACCGAACTGTCTCACGACGTTCTGAACCCAGCTCGCGTAACTCTTTAATCGGCGAACAGCCGAACCCTTGGGACCTTCTTCAGCCCCAGGATGAGTTGAGCCGACATCGAGGTGCCAAACACCGCCGTCGATATGAACTCTTGGGCGGTATCAGCCTGTTATCCCCGGAGTACCTTTTATCCTTTGAGCAACGGCCCTTCCATTCAGAACCGCCGGATCACTAAGACCTAGTTTCCTACCTGCTCGACCCGTCAGTCTCGCAGTCAAGCTCCCTTATACCTTTATGCTCTGCAGATGATTACCAACCATCTTGAGGGAACCTTGGTAAGCCTCCGTTACTTTTTCGGAGGCGACCGCCCCAGTCAAACTGCCCACCTGGCAATGTCCAATATGTTTTCATATCGTTAGTAAATCAATTTAATAAGGGTGGTATTTCAACAACGGCTCTGCACAATCTAGCGACCATGCTTCATAGCCTCCCACCTATCCTACACATACTAAACCAAGTTACAATGCCAAGATACAGTAAAGGTTCACGGGGTCTTTCCGTCCTTTCGCGGGTAAGCGGTATCTTCACCGCTATTACAATTTCACCGAGTTCCTGGTTGAGACAGTGCCCAAATC
>OY759729.1:2392500-3285000 GCA_963662585.1 Cloacimonadales bacterium (SeqCode) | reverse complement strand
CTCATACATTTTAATAGCTTCATCAAGATCTTTGACAGCAATACCAATATGGCTTAGATTTTTAATCATAATTGATTCCTAAAATTGATATTCTTCAGCTAATTTAAAGCCAAGTTTCATTGCTTTAATATTTAGATCTATAAAAGCTGGTTTCACAGAAGCTCTGATTGCAGATTCTAAAGATTTTTCATTTACCACTTTAGTAACCTTTACAACAAAAGCTAATGATAAAATATTAGTAGGTATTTCTGAACCTAACTCTTTTTGAGCTATTTCAGTAAACGGAACTTCATAAGTGTTATCATTAATAATAGAGATATTTTTAACATGTGAGGTATCACAAATTAATACACCATCTCTTTTTAAATCAAAGATGTATTTATCACAAGCTTCTTGAGTCAATGATAATAAAATATCTAAGTTAGTAGCTTCAGGGTAATTGATATCTTCATTACTAAGAACTACATCAGCTTTAGAGTATCCACCTCTTGATTCAGGACCATAGGATTGAGTTTGAGTAACATTAAGTCCATCTTCCACAGCAGCTCTAGCTAAAATAATTCCAGCAAGAATTAAACCTTGTCCACCGCTACCACTGAATCTAATTTCTTTAAGCATTTTCTTCTTACTCATTATTCACCTTCCTTTGAACTGAATTTATCTTGTAAAACCTTATAGGCAGCAGTATATTCAGGTCTAATTTCTTGAATAAATGTTCCTCTAAGAATTTTGCCTGCAGTTTGTTCAGGTGGTAATTTCTCAGCAGCTTTAATTGGGATTGTATTATCTCTCATATTTCTCATCATAGCAGGAGCATCACCTTTCTTATTTAATCTGCCATAAATAACAGGGCAAGCACAAATAGCTTCTACTAAAGAAAATCCAGGATGTTCGAGAGCTTCTTTGATATATTTTTGAAGTTCAATAGCATGGAAAGCAGTAGTTCTTGAAACATGGGAGGCACCAGCACCGATTGCTAATTTACAGATATCGAAATTAGGATCAATGTTTCCATAAGGAGTTGTGGTAGCTTTATCGCCATGAGGAGTAGCAGGAGAGTACTGTCCACCTGTCATACCATAAATATTATTATTAAGAACAACAACTGTTAAATCAAGATTTCTTCTTGCAGCGTGGATAAAGTGATTACCACCGATAGCAGTTGCATCACCATCACCAGTAATAACAATAACTTTCATTCCAGGTTTATACATTTTTACACCAGTAGCAAAAGCAATAGCTCTTCCGTGTAAGGAGTGCAGTGTATTAAAATCTACATAAACAGGCATTCTTGAAGAACAGCCAATTCCTGAAACCATAACAATGTTATCTCTGTTTAATTTTAGTTCATCAATAGCTCTGATTACTGCACCAAGTACAATACCATTACTACAACCAGCACACCATACATGTGGGAATTTTTTATCATGTCTTAAATAATCATGAATTTTTCTTTGAGGTATCTTAGCCATTATAAACCTCCTTAATCTTAATCAATATTTCAGCAGGTGTTATAACAGTACCATCATTTCTATTTAATCTATGAAGTTTGCTATCTCTTTTTTCACGAACTAATCTTTCTAATTCGTGGAAAAGTTGTCCTTCATTAAGTTCAGGTACTACCACTGCATCAACATCTTTAAGCATCTTAGTTACAGCATCATCAGGGAAAGGCCAGATAGTTAAAGGTCTGAGAAGTCCAACTTTCATACCTTCAGCTCTTGCCATTTTAACAGCTTCCTTAGAAGCTCTACCCATAATACCAGCTGCGAAAACAGCAACTTTGGCATCATGCATGTGTTGAGTTTCAATTTGAACTAGGTCTCTGATATTGTGCTTAATTTTTTTATTTAATCTTTCCATCATTTTAGCAGCTTCATTAGGTTTGTTGGTTGGGAATCCGTGATCATCGTGAGTTAACCCGGTAACATGGAAACGGTAACCTTCACCAAAACTAGCTATAGGTGATAGATATTTTTGATTTTCATCATAGTGTTTATACCATTGTGGAGGAACAGTTGGTTTAATTCTGTTAATAACTCTCACAGTTGATAAATCAGGAAGAGTAACAGCTTCACGCATGTGACCTAATACTTCATCCATGAGTAAAACAACTAAAGTACGGTATTTTTCAGCTAAGTTGAAGGCTCTAATGGTTAGCTGGAAAGCTTCTTTAACTGAGTCTGGATAGAGAACAATTGCTGGAGCATCACCATGTGAACCCCAACGAGATTGCATAATATCACCTTGTCCAGGACTTGTAGGCATTCCAGTACTCGGTCCCATTCTTTGAACATTAACTACTACTGTAGGAGTCTCTGTAATTTTAGCAAAGCCAATTGCTTCTTGCATTAAGGAGAATCCAGGACCACTTGTAGCTGTTAGAGCTTTTGCTCCTGATAGTGAGGCACCAATAATAGCACACATACTTGCAATTTCATCTTCCATTTGGATAAAAGTACCACCAATTTTAGGTAATTCATTAGATAAAATTTCAGCAACTTCAGTAGAAGGAGTGATAGGGTAGCCGGCGAAGAAATCACATCCTGCAGCCAAAGCTCCTTTTGCGACTGCTTCATTACCTTGCATAATAACAGCTTTAGTAACTACCTTTTCAACTTTTAGTTCTGTTTTTTCAGTTTTCTTAGGTGCTGTCTTTTCTGTTGTAGCTTTTTCTTTAGTCATCGCACTTTTCTCCTTTCTTAACCAATGCACCTGTTATAGCAAAATCAGGACACAATCTGTCACATGTTTCACAATGAATACATTTTTCAGGATGAGCAACAAATGGTGAACCATCTGCTTGTCTCTCTAAACAACCGGTAGGACAAAATGCTACGCATATTCCACACTTTTTGCACCAATTGTAGTAAATATAGACTGGTGAATCTAAATCACCAGAGGTTTTAACTTCATTATACTCCACTTCCATTTTTTCAGGAGTATCTTCTCCGTGGATAATTGTTCCGACCTTATCTCTTTCAACGTTTTCGGACATTATTTCCTCCAGTATTTTTTCATACTATTTTATGTTTTATCTTATTTTTTAGCAAGTTATTTTTATTAATTTCTTTAAAAAAGAAGTTAACAGCATTATTAAAGGTTAATTCAGCTATTGTATTAGGAGCCTGCATTCTTATTTTCGCAATCTCTTCTATCACTAATGGGAGATAGTAAGGAGCATTCCTTTTACCTCTATTAGGAACTGGTGTTAAATAAGGAGAATCAGTCTCGATAAAAAAGCTATCATCAGGTATCATTCTAACAACATCTTTTAAGGAGTGATTATTCTTATAAGTAATAGTACCAGTAATAGAAAGTTTCCATCCTTCAGCAAGAATTTTTTCTGCAAAAACTACATCACCTGAGAAACAATGAAATACAACATTCTTAGCTTTATGATTAAGAAGAATATCATAACAATCTTCATGTGCTTCACGATCGTGTATTATTAAGGGTAAATCTAATTGTTTGGCAATTTCTATTTGTTCAGCAAATACTTTTTGTTGGACATTTTTAGGAGATAAATTTCTATAATAATCTAAACCTACTTCCCCTATTGCTAAAACCTTATTTTTGAGAGCAAGCTTTTTAACTACTTCAGAATTATATTCTGTAGCATCGTGAGGATGATATCCTACCGATGCATAGATAAAATCGTATTGTGAAGCTAATTTAACAGCATTCTCTGAAGTTTCTTGATTATACCCAATATTGATTAGATACTCAACTCCAACTTTTTTACTCTGTTCAATTACTCCTGCTCTATCTTTATCAAAGTCTCTTAAATCTAAGTGAGCATGAGTTTCAAATATTTTCATTTTTTCCTCAATTTATATTATCATAAATAATTGTGACAAATCTTAATATCTCTAGGATAATGTCAATAGTTTATGATTTTTTTTTTAATATTAGTTTAGGTAAGCAATTTGCAAGAGGACTTTAGCTACTTTAATTTTTCCTTAATAAAGGTAAATTAAGAATAAGATTCTTGCATTATCTCTGTTCAAAACTATATTATCTAAAATTTAAAAGGAGTGTAAAATGAAAACACTTATAGTTAAATACCTACCTTCAGGTGATAATTCTAATACTAAGAAGTTATATAATCACTTGAAATCAATAATAGATATGAATAATACTGATGAGATTGACTTAGTCAAAGAGAGAATTCCCTATTTTCAAGAAGAGTCTATCACTGCCTACTACCTTAGGAATTATATGGGAAAAGAACTAAATGCATCTCAAATACAAGCGATAAAGCCATTTGATGATATTAGCGAAAGAGTTAAGGGGGCAGACCTTTTAGTCTTTGTTTTTCCAATGCACAACTTTTCACTACCTGGGATAGTAAAGATCTTCTTTGATAGTTTTATGTTCCGAGGAGAATTCTTTAACATTAGTGATGAAGAGAAAAAGCGAAATGTAAGTAACAAAAAAGTTATTACTCTATATTCTCATGGTGGAAATTATCCTCTTGGCTCAGAATTTGAAAAATATGATTTCGTAAGAAGCTTACTTACTCAAGAGTTTTCTTTTATGGGAATTAAGGATTTCTCATTTGTCTCATACAGTACAGGAGATAATGAAAAAAAAGAAGAGTATCTTGCAGAAGCAAAGAAGAGAATAGAAGAAATTTTAGCGTAAAAAACTTCTAGGGCAATCTTCATGGTTGCCCTAAAAAATGTTAATTATCAAGACTATAAATATTCTTTAACTAGCTCACTTACTTCCTCATACTTGTTAAAATTCACAACAAAAAGCAATTCTCCTTCCTTCAAGCTAATCTCAATTGACTTTTCATTCACCACATTACTAACTCCTCTTGCCCTATCACAAGTCAATTCACCATCTACTAGAGGATAATAAAGTCCTTTGGTAAAGATACCTGAAACCTTTTCAGATAAGGGAATTAAGGATACTGTAGTTTTAATGGGAAGGGAAAAATAATTTATCTTATTCAAGATAATAAATAGTTGTTTATCGCCTAAGATTAAAGCATTAAAACCTTTCTTATGAAGCGATCTTAAAGAAGCAAGGACCCCCAGAACATGATCTATTCTTTCTTGCATATTATTTACGATAATGAGAGGAGCAAAGCCGTGTTTAATAGCGTAATCTAGTGCTAGTTCTGTATCAGTAAAATCTTTCTCTGGTTCATGAGTAATTTTTTCTATGTCTATATTAAGGAATCTGTTATCTAGATTAGCAGAATCAAAATCTCCAATTATAATGTGAGGATGGAGATTAATTTTATCTAAAGTATTAATTCCTCCATCTACCCCGATAATATAATCTTCAGAAGTAATTAGATTCTTTATTTCAGACTGACAGTGTGAATTAGTAAAAAGGAAGGCTCTTGGCATTAAATTATGCTATTCTTCTCTTTAATCTTTCTAAAGCTACTATTTATATAACTATAAGGATTCATTAAACGCTTATTCTTTATTACTTCATAATGGAGATGAACCCCTGTAGTAACTCCAGTCTTCCCCATTTCTCCAATAATCTGACCTGATTGAACAATTGTACCAGGCTTGACATAACTTGCATTTAAATGGGCGTATTTTGTTTCAAAACCTTTAGCATGCTTAATTTTTACATATCTGCCGTATTTTGAGTCCCATGTTGATTTTACAACGACGCCATCTCCAGTTGCGTAAATTGGAGTTCCTAAATCATTTGCGATATCTAACCCTCTATGAAAGATTCTCCTTTTATAAACTGGGTGTTTGCGATAACCAAAACTAGAAGTTAAAACTCCAAATGTTGGACTTATTTGAGGGGTCTCAGTTAAGGAATTAACATAGAAATCATAATTGCCTTTTGATAATTCGTTAAATAAAACTAAAGTTCTGGTTCTATCTTTTAATTCTGAAATATATTTATTACTATTAATAGAATCAATATCGCCATCTTTATCAAATCTAATAATTTGATTCCAAGTTAATATTGAATCTGGATAAGTTAATTCATACTCACCTGAGTCATAAAGTTTATAAAATTTATTTATAGAATCTAAAGAAGTTTGAATTCTATCAATAATTTGTCTATTTAGATTATTAAGTGAATCAATATTACTTTCTAATTGTGAATAAGTATCTAATTTCTCTTTATTATTATAAATATATCTTACAGAATATACGGAAATACCAATGCTAACAACTAGCATTCCGCATATCAAAAGTAAATATTTTCTAGCAATATTATAGTTTTCTTTCATTAATTAAAGTTCTCATTTTGTTATTATTTTTCTTATATAACAATAAATTAAGATTAATTACTTGCGTCAAGTTTTATTTTCTTATCACTCTTCTGTTAAGAAATATTGTTAATTAAAATAATTTCATATTAATTTTACTTGACACATAAAGCACATAATATAATATTTAAAAAAATTATGGGAGGAAAATATGAAGAAAATTATTTTACTACTTATTATGATGTCACTTTTATTAGTTGCTTGTGCTAAGAAAGAAGCTAAAGTTGATGAAGTTAAACCTGCAGAAGAGACAGCGGCCGAAGTACAGAAAGTCGTTTCGATGAACTTTTTAGTACAAGGTGAAGGTGAAGTTGCTCAGAAATTAATTGAGGCTGCAGCTCTTTCAGTTAAAGGTGTTACAGATGCCAAATGGGATATAGACAAGAAAACAATTAAAATTAATGGTACAAGTGAAGTAGTTTGGGAAGAAGTACACGGTGCTATAGCTGGTGCAGGATTCGATACTACTGAAATGAAAGCAACTGATGAAGCTTATGAAGCACTTCCTGCTGAAGCTAAATACAGAAAAGAGATTAAAGAAAGAAAAGCTACCTTAAGAGATAATGAAAAAAATAATAACAAAAAAGGTAATACCACAAAAGCTAAAAGAATGAAAGCTGAATAAGTTTCTTTTTTAGGAAAATATTTAAGGCGTTATTTTTAATAACGCCTTTTTTATATTCTCTAAATCTTTTAATTTCTAACTAATAAAGCATAGTTTTCAATATGATAGGTGTTAGGAAACATATCATAAGGAATCATTTTTTTTAGTTTAAAACCTGCATTTACGAAGTCTTGAATATCTCTCTTCTGAGTCATGGGATTACAACTCAAGTAGATAATCTTATTAATTCTACTATCTTTGATTAACTCTCTGATATTTGCTTCCAGACCTTTTCTTGGTGGATCAAAAATGATTGTATTGATTTTATATTTATCAATAATTTCCTCAAAATTATCTTCTAATTTAGCATTAATTACACCAATATTTTTACATTTATTTAGTTTAATATTAAACTTAGCATCATTAGTAGCCCATTCATTACTTTCTACAGAAACAACCGCATTTGCTTTTTCATCGACAAATATTCCTATAGTGCTAACCCCACTATAAGCATCCAAAACATTACTATTACTATCTACATCAGCATGAATTTGCTTATATATCTTTTCAGTTAAGGGTCTATTGACTTGAAAAAATGATTGATAATGAACTTTGTATTTTTTCCCAGCAATTTCATCGATAAAAAAAGCTTCTCCATAAAGAACTTTCTCTGTTTCTCCGAGAATAGTATTGGTATTACTCTTATTGATATTTTGAATTATTGCAAGGACTTCAGGATATTTTTCTGTCAAAGTTTTTACTAAAGTATTAGTAAAAGCTAATTTACTCTTATTAGTAACAATTATCACCATAATCTGATTTTGGGAATTTACTCTTAATCCTATATGACGAATATTACCTTTCCCCCGCTTTTCATCATAGACATCTTCATTCACCTGATTCAAATGATTACACACTTCTTGAGCAATTTCTAATAATCTAGGGGAAACTAGCTTGCATTGATTAGCAGGAACCACTGTATGGGTTAAATTTTTAAACATCCCAAAAACAATTTTATTATCTTTTTTAGCTACTGGAAAAAATACTTTATTCCGATAAGAATATTGTTGAGGTGAAGCTATAGTATCTTCTATTAAGTCCTTATATTTAGGAAAAATATCTTCAATAACTTGTTTTTTAAAGTGGCACTGTTGTGAATATTCAATATCTAAAGAATTACATCCTCCACACTCTTTAAATACAGAACAAGGGACTGTTTCTCTTTTTACCAGAGATGCATGAAGTTTTACAGGAAGTGCTTTGTAGTAATCCTTTTTTTCAGAGATAACTTCTACATCAACAATATCTCCAGGATAAGTAAAAGGAACAAATATTTTCTTCCCTGCATAAGTGCCTAAGCCATAACCTTTAAAGATAATCTTTTCAATTTCTACTTTGTTTAAAATCATAATCTACCTAATAATGCCATTATTCTTAATCTCCATACCATCCATATTGCTTCCCATACTATGTGTTTAGACATTTTAGATTTACCATCTCGTCTTTCGTAAAAGATTATGGGAATCTCTTTAACTCTAAAATTTTTATTATAAGCTCGATAGTTCATTTCTACTTGAAAAGAGTAACCATCAGAAATAATAGAATCTAAATCAATCTCTTCTAAGACCTTTCGTCTAAAACATTTAAATCCGCCAGTTGGATCATCTATCTTCATTCCAGTTATTACTTTTACATAAAAAGAGGCAAAATAGCTTAATATTAGTCTAGACATTGGCCAATTTACAACATTGACACCTTGGACATACCGAGAGCCAATAACTAAATCATTATCTTGTATCTCTTCTAATAATCGAGGTAAATCTTCAGGATTGTGTGAGAAGTCGGCATCCATTTCTATTATGAAGTCGTATTGATTCCGAATAGCAAATTTAAATCCATCTACATAAGCAGTACCTAAACCTAACTTCCCACTTCTCTCTAGAAGGTGAACTCTGTCAGTCTTTTTCATAATTTCTAAGACTTTTTTTCCAGTTCCATCTGGTGAATTATCATCTACAATCAATATTTCTATTGAGTCGTGCTGAGGTAAGACCTTTTCGATAATATTCTTAATATTATCAATTTCATTATAAGTAGGAATAATTACTAAACTTCTCACAAAACCCTCTAACTTTGTTATTTATCTAAATTGTTTTTAATTTTCTGAGATTCAGGAATATCTCTAAACTTTCTCGCAGGAGCACCTGCATAAATTGCAGCTTCTGTTAGATCCTTAGTAACTAAAGCTCCAGCAGCCACAGTAGCGTCTGTGTCCAATACTTTACCAGGAAGAATAGTAGCATTTACTCCAATTCTGCACCCAGTTTTAAGAGTAACGCCTTTAAAATGGTTAAATCTCTCTTTATCACGAGCCATGTAATTATCATTACTAGTAGCTACGCAGGGAGCAACAAAGCAATAATCTTCAACTTCAGAATAAGCAGTAATATAGGCATTTGTTTCAAACTTATTGCGATCACCAATTTTGGTAAAATTTTCAATAGTTACATTTCTACCAATAATATTTAAATCTCCAATAGTAACATTCTCACGAATAGTTGCTAAATCAGCAATTAAGTTGTTATTACCAATTTTAGCTTGGACATAAATAACTACATTAGCTCCGATTTGGCACATCTCCCCTATCTCTGCAGGAGTCATGTTATCTTGCACCTTAAAAATACTTCTAGGTGAAGAGAGGGGTCTTTTACCGATAATCACATTATCATCTATTCTGACATGATTACCTATTTTTGATCCAGGATAGATTACAACATTATTCGCAATCTGACATCCATCGCCAATAATTACATTATCCATAATAACTACATTGAAGCCAATTTTTACATCTTTTCCGAGCTGAACTGTTTCGGCTATATGTTGATTCATATTATACCTCTGAGTATTTTTCTTATAATTTCAATTAAGGAATTTTTGGCAAGTAAAATTGCAATTCACTAGAAATTATTTAATTAATTGTGAGATTTCCTTAAATTTTGGGTGTTTAGCATGATTTAATAATTCAAAGAGAATCATCTCAGTAGTTAGAATTTGAATTCCCATATCTCCCAGGCGAGTAAGAGCATACAACTTGTTATCTACATGGCGAGAAGAGACAGCGTCTGCAACAATTCCGACCTTATAACCATTAGCTTTAAGTTCAAGAGCTGTCTGAGTTAAACAGACATGAGTTTCTACTCCATAAATAACTACATTAGGTTTTTGATAATCCTCAATAATTTTAGCAACTTCACTAGTGTAAGAACTAAATTTAAATTTCTCTACAACTGATGTATTTTCTGGAATATAAATACTCTCACAAGTTGAACCTAATCCTTTAGGATATTGTTCTGTGATGATTAAAGGAATTCCTAGTATCTCAGAAGCTTTATTCAAAATATTGCTATTATTTAACACTTCATCCATAGCAAAAATCACATTTTCAAATTTCTCTTGAATATCTATCATTAAAAATAGAGTCTCTTTTTCTTTAAAAATCATCTTTCCTCCATTATTTTATTGACTTTTATTCAAACAGCTTTATCTTGACAACTAATTATGACAAGTTTTTTCTGAAAAAAATTTATCGGGGTGAAAATGTACTTATTAAGTGATAATGAAAAAATCAATAATGTGTTGAATGATGTTGTTAATAGAGTTAATAAATTAGCAGAAGAACAACTTGAGCACATCAATAGATTATCAAATATTGGACTTGCTCTTTCCCAAGAAAGAGATATAGACAAGATATTTGATTTAATAATTGATGAGGCATTAGCTTACACCAATGCTGATGCTGCAACTATCTATTCAGTATCAGAAAATAAGCAACACTTGAACTTTGAAGTTATGCAGACTAAATCTAAGAATTTCAAAGCAGGAGGGACTTTTGGTCCTTGTGAATTACCTCCAGTACCATTATATAAGAGCGATAAAACCCCTAATCTCTCTAATATGGCTTCTTGTGTTTATCACCAGAAAGAGATATTAAATATTGAAGATTGCTATAATGCAACTAACTTTGATTTCAAAGGAACCATCACTTGGGATAAAGCAAATAATTATCGTTCCAAATCAATGTTGGCTATTCCTTTAAGAAATTATGAAGATGATATTTTGGGTATAATTCAAATTATCAATGCCTTAGATGTTAACACTTCTGAAATAATTAGCTTTAATAAAGAGTCTATTGTTATGGTGCAGTCTTTAGCCTCTCAGGCAGCCATTGCATTCACTAACAGAGAGCTAATCAAGTCCTTAGAAAGTCTATTTAAGCAATTCATCAAAGCAATTGCGTTAGCAATAGACCGTAAGTCTAAAGATACAGGTGGCCATATTGCTAGAGTTGCTATTATTTCTAAATTAATGGCAAGAAAGATAAATGATATTAATGAAGGACACTTTAAAGACTTTGCTTTTACAGAAGAAGAATTAGATGAATTGTCTGTAGCCTCATGGCTTCATGATGTTGGGAAAATTGCTACCCCAGATGCAATTATGAATAAATCTACTAAACTAGAAAGAACAATTGATGGTATTGAGTTAATTAAACTAAAGATAGATACTATCTTAGTGTTAATGAATAATCAAGATTATGTTGAGCAACATTTTGCAGATAAAGTGAATTTTGATTATCTATTGACCTCGCCAAATAATTGGCAGGATTATCAAAAGGACATAATTGAGCAAATCAAGACGGACTTAGATTTTTTAGAAAATGTAAATTTCGGTGGGGAGTTTCTTACTGATGAAAAAATCGCACACATTGATAGAATTGCAAAATTCTCTTACACCTTGAATAATGAAAATAGATATCTGTTCAGTGACTTGGAAAAAGAGGATTTGAAGATAAAAAGAGGTACATTAAATGATTCGGAAAGAGAAATAATGAATAATCATGTTAAGTACACCTATGAAATCCTTAACCAATTAACTTATCCGAAAAAATATAAAAATGTTACACTCTATGCATCCTCTCATCATGAAAAGCTAAACGGTTCTGGTCATCCTTGGGGTTTCACTGCCGATCAGCTTCCAATGCAATCAAGAATCTTAGCAGTGTCAGATATTTTTGAAGCCCTTACTGCTCCAGACAGACCATATAAAAAAGGTAAAAAACTATCTGAAGCAATGAATATCCTTATGTATAATGTACTCGACAATCATATAGACAGAGACCTTTTTGAATTTCTAATAGATTCTGGATTATATAAAGAATATGCCGAAAAATATGTTCCAGCCATCCAAATAGATGAAGTAGATATTAATAAAATAAAAGAAAAGTTAAATAAAAATGCTAAGCAAAAATAGATTAAAAGAGATTAAGAAATTAACCCAAAAGAAGTTTAGAAACAGCTCTTCAGAAATTTTGATTGAAGGGAAAAGAATTATTGAACAGATTATCCTGAATGGATTTTTTCCCGAAGTAGTTTTCATCAATGAATCCAATATTGAATCAAAAGCTATAATTGACAAGAGTAAAAGAGATGTAATTGAATATGTAACAGCTCAAACGATTGCTCAATTAACTGAGACAAAGTCTCCCCAAGATATAGTAGCTCTATTTAAAAAACCTAAATTAAGTTTTCCTCAAACAGGAAACTTTCTCTATCTTGATAATTTAAGAGATCCAGGGAATATGGGAACTATCTTTAGAACTGCTGCTGCCTTTAATATCGATGGAATATTTATCTCATCAGATTCTTGTGAAGTATTTAGTCCTAAGGTTATTAGATCATCATTAGGGGCAATATATACTGTTCCTTTTAAGATTATCGATTTAATTGATATAAATATACCTAATTGCGATATTTTTTCTACTGAACTTGGTGGAGAAGCACTTACTGAGATAACTAATTTTAATTCAAATATGATAATTATCATTGGCAATGAAGCTAATGGTGTTTCTCAGCACAATAGTAGCTTAGCGACGAGAAAAATTACGATTCCAATTTCAGATAAGATGGAATCTTTAAATGCATCTGTTGCAGCCAGTATCAGTTTATTTAATCTAATGTGGAATAAGTATGGAAATAACTTCCTTAACAGATCATAAGTTATGGTTAGCTCCTTTAGCAGGCTATACTGATAATAACTTTCGTACTATTGCTAAACGCTGTGGTGCTGATGTTATTGTCTCAGAAATGGTGTCTGCTGACGGATTATATTATAAGTTGGAGAATTCCCTGCAATACGCTCTTTTTGAAGAGGAACAAAGACCTTTTGGGGTTCAACTTTTTGGTTCTGACCCAGAGATGATGGCAAAGGGAACAGAAATTATAAGCAGGTTAGCTCCAGATTTCATAGATATCAATATGGGTTGCCCAGTTAAAAAAGTAGTTAATAGAATGGCAGGTTCTGCTCTGATGAAAGATATGGATTTGGCTTGCAGAATCACTGAAGCTGTAAAAGAAGTGGCTGTTAAGCATAAAATATTAGTCACTACCAAGTTTCGTTCTGGCTGGGATTTAGAAAATGTTAATTTCCTTCCTTATGGACAATCTTTGGAAAGTTCCGGTTCTGATGCTTTGATATTACACCCTAGAACAAGATCTCAAATGTTTTCTGGTCACAGTAATTGGGAGCATATCAAGCTATTAAAAGAGAATGTTAAAATCCCTGTTGTGGGTAATGGAGATATTAAAGAGATTTCTGATGCCCAAGATTTATACAATTTATCTAATTGCGATAGTATAATGATTGGCAGGGGAGCTTTAGGAAAACCTTGGTTATTCCAGGATATTAAAAACTTCTTTCTAGGTAAAGCAGAAGAAGTTGATAAAAAACAGATAATTCTAGAACATTATGAATTAGCATTATCAAAATCAGACCCAGAAGCCCAACTTCATGCTATTAGAGAAATGAGATCACATTTCACTTATTACACTAAGGGTATCAGAGGTGGGTCTCAATTTAGGGATAAAATGAATCATACACTAGATCCTAACACGATCTATAACTTAATAAATGAATTAGACTTTAATAATTAATAAAGGAGTTTGCATGCGTTGTAGACATTGTAATACCCAGATAAATAATAGTGACATCTACTGTCCTAAATGTCGAAAAAAGACTCAAAGTATAAAAGAGAACTTTCGAATCTTAAGTATTTTTAAAGAGAGTTACCAAGAATTGAAAGAATCAAAAAACTACAGTTTTGGTTTTAATCTTCTCTATACTGCTATAACAGTCATCTTTTTAGCTCTTTTAGGTTTTCACTATTTCAGCTTTAATTATAGTAATGAATGGCTTCGTTATACAGCAGAAAATGTTATTTATTTAGTTTTTGTTCCAATTTTACTTCTTCCTTTTGGCATACAAAATGTTATAATGGAGATTGGATATGGAAAGGAATTAAAAGGATATATTTTTAAGATATTTCCTAAGTACTTTCTATTTGTCTTAGTGAATATTGTTATTTTCGCTTTATATAAATTTTTATGTATGGGCGACCCAGTTTTAAGATTAGTAAGAGTAATCTTAGTTTTGTGGTGGTTAGCAGTATTACTTCCTATACCAGTTATGCTTACTAAATATAATAAGAATTTATACAAGCTTACAAGAATGTCTTTAAAAGGTTTTGAAGATTTAAGATGGCAGATGTTCCTAGGCTATATCTTGATTCTAGGATCGAATATAGTGATGATATTACCTCTCTTTTTAGGATATTTAAAATATGGAAATCTACCTTATCAAGCTATAAATAAATATGTTGATAAAGTTGATGAGAATGAAGTTTTGGATGAATATCTATAAGTTTAATTCTATTAAAGGCTATTATATATAATAGAAGTTTCAAAGATATGGGAATTCGTAATTTATGAATTCCCCCTTTTTTTTATTCTCCTAGGATTATCCATATTTGGATAAAAAACTAATTTCCCACTATTCCCCAGCCTTAATCATCCTATCATTCTAAGCACCTCCCTTGCTTCTTCTCACTCAATTCAACAATTGTTTGGTTTTTAAAGGAGATATCATTGAAGGATCAGTTGAGGACAATCAAAAGTGATACTGAAGTATGATGAAGACAATCCTATTCACCTTCCTAGAGAATTAACAGACTTCTTAGAGGAGAAAAAGAAACAAGACTATATATAAGTCACTTTTCCAATAAAATTATTTGGATTACTGGGATTTTATGCTAATCTATTAGTAAACATTAGTAAAGGAGTTGTAATGAAACTGCTTATCGTCTTAGTGGGAATTGCCATATCGCTTTTGGGTTGTAGTAAGAACACTCATCCCGTGGTTTCGCATGTTGATTTACCTAGATTTATGGGAGATTGGTATGTACAAGGGATAATTCCTAATTTTAAAGAAAAAAATGCCCAGAATGGAATTGAAAGTTATCAACTAAATGAAGATGGCACCATAAAAGTAAATTATGTCTTTGCAGACCAAGATAAACCTGATGAAATAACAAAGATGAATATTAAGGGTAAAGTTGTTGATACTGAGACCAATGCCCGTTGGAAAGTTCAACTATTTAAACCATTTTGGTTTTCCTATTTAATAATCGACCTAGCCCCTGATTATCGATATTGCGTTATTGGCGTCCCAAATCGAAAATATGTCTGGATTATGAGTAGAGCAACTTCTATCTCTACAGAAGATTGGGATAACATAATTGCTAAACTTAAGCAGTTAGAATACAAAACAGATAAAATAGTTAGAATGCCACAAATATGGGAGTAACATGAAAATAGCTTACATAGATGGATCTCGCTTTTATCATGCCTTTGTAGCTGGTGGTAATGCCGTAATTGAACAACAGAGATACCTTAACAAGATAAATGTTTTTCCTATTGCTGATGCAGACACAGGTACTAATCTAGCAACTACTATCAATGCAATAATCCAAAATAGCTATCATAAAAAAAGTATAAAAGATACTATAGTAGAGATTGCGGAATCAGCTTTGACTGGAGCAAGAGGCAATTCTGGAATTATCTTTGCCCAGTTTCTTTATAGTTTAAGTAAGGAACTTCCACGCAGAGCTATAATCAATACTAGCGAATTTGCTGAATCTGCTGTTAAAGCAATACCCCACCTTTATAATTCTCTGGTAAACCCTGTTGAAGGGACCATGATTACGGTTATACGCCACTGGGCTATTGCCTTGCAACACAAGAGTAATGATAGTAGTGATTTTGAACAAGTTTTTGAACATGCTTTAAAAGAAGCAAATCTCACCTTAGAAGATACTCCAAACAGACTAAAAGTACTTGCAGATGCAGGGGTTGTAGATGCTGGAGCTAAAGGATTTGTGAGTTTCTTAGAAGGAGTAGCAAAGTTTATAAGTCATGGTTCATTAAAAAATGTAAATATTGCAATTCCAATACCTGACTTCACCTCAGTTCATCCTGCAAAATCCAACTTTCTAGTCAAGTATAGGTTTTGCTGTGAGTTAATTCTATCTCAATCCACCAAGTCTATGAAGGAGCTAAGAACAAGTTTAGACAAACTTGGCGATTCTCTTATATTAGCTGGAGATGATAGCAAAATCCATATTCATCTACATACCAATACTCCTGATACTTTCCTTGATATCTGCCATAAATCAGGTGTTTGCACTAACCTAAAAGTTGATGATATGAAACTGCAACAAGAGATAAATCAAAATCGTAAATTTGATATTGGCTTAATTACTGACACTGCCTGTGACCTTCCCCAAGAGATTTTAGATAGATATCAAATCCAAAGAATTTCCTTCGGAATAAACATTGGCCAAGACTTCTACCTTGATAAAAAAACCATCAGTTCGGAGCAATTTTACGACAAACTTAAACATAGTAAACATCATCCCGTTAGCTCTCAGCCTTCTCCCCAAAGAGTCGCTGATTACTTTGACTTTCTATCAAGCAATTACCAAAACTCTATTTCTGTGCATATTTCAAGCAAGCTTTCAGGTCTTTTTAATCTTTCTAGCAAAGTAGCCTTAAACCATAATAACTCCAACATTCAAGTAATAAATTCTAGACACCTTTCAGTATCTCAAGGACTTATAGTATTGAAAATAGCTCGTGAAATTGAAGCAGGAAGAGCATATAAAGAAATTATAAATAATAGTGAGTCTTGGATTAAGAACACAAAAATACTAACAGATGTGAACACCTTGAAATATTTAGTCAGAGGTGGAAGAATTAGTCCTCTGAAAGGTACTATTGCCAACTTGCTTAACCTCAAACCAATCGTTTCTGTTGACGAAACTGGTAAAGGAGTTGCTTATGGAAAATCTTTCAGTAGAAAAGCTAATATGAATAAAATAATTAATACAATTGCTGAAGCCCATAAAAACAATGTAATCTTAAGTTATGCTATTGTTCATGCTGAAGAAGAAAAGAGAGCTCAAGAATATGCTTCTCAGTTAACTAAGATTATTGGTTTAAAGCCCGAATATGTTATGTCACTATCTCCTGTAATTGGAGTTCATAATGGGCCGGGAACTGTTGCAATTGGCTATATGACGGAGAAATAAAATGCAAGAAATAATTTTGAATTCTATCATTGAAGTATTCTTTTTCATGAACTTAATCTTTATTATAGCACTTATAAGTAAAAGAAATGATATTGTCGATATTGCTTGGGGACTTGGATTTGTTAGCTTAGCTTGGTTTAACTTCTTCATGCAAGCAAGTTTTACTCCCCGACAGCTCTTAGTAACTATTTTAATAACATTTTGGGGATTCAGATTAGCTTACTATATTGGCAGTCGCAATGCTAAAAAGAAGGAAGATTTCCGTTATGCTCAATGGAGAAAAGATTGGGGTAAATATTGGATAATACGCAGTTACTTCCAAATATTCATGCTACAAGGTTTCTTTATGTTGCTCATAGCCTCTCCAGTTATAATCTTACAGGGAAAGTCCCCTAAAGCTTTCTCTTGGATAGATTGGACAGGAATCCTAATTTGGACAATTGGTTTCATTTTCGAGGCTGTTGGAGATTGGCAAATGTCTATGTTCAAAGCTAACCCACAAAATAAGGGAAAAGTAATTACTTCAGGTTTATGGCGTTATACTCGTCATCCTAACTATTTTGGAGAAGTAGCTTCATGGTGGGGTATTTTCCTCATCCTTATCTCTGTAGCTCCAATTTGGCAAGCAATAATTAGCCCACTTATAATAACGATCTTGCTACTTAAAGTTTCTGGGATACCTATGCTAGAAGCAAAATATAAAAACAATTTGGAGTTTCAAATTTATGCAAAACATACTTCAGCATTCTTTCCTTGGTTCCCTAAAAAACCTATTTAGCTTTCTCTTTCTCATAGTGCTTATGAACCTAACATCAGAAGCACTATTCGAGGCAAGAGTTTACCGACAAGACAGTCAAGAATTTCTCTTTTATCACTACAATACACAAGTAAAGACCGATTCTCTTCTAACACTGAAGCATTTCTATTTGATGCCTGATAGATCCCTGGCTGCCGAAGATACCGTAGTTCTTCAAGATGATTTAATAATATCTGCTTATACCCGCTTCCCTACAGTAGGTGAAGAAGGTATTTTGACTCGAATTGATAATAAGCTTCTTATGCAATTCAATACAGTTGATAAAGAAAAGGAAAAATTGCTTGATTTTCCAGAAGAGCTACTATTAGGTCCTATATTTGTTGATTTTATTACTGAGAAGTGGAGTGAATTATCAAGCGGAGATAAGGTTAAAATTACTCTTCCAGCTCCTAATGTGCTTAGGGTTGCTGACTTTGATTTGCATCTTGTGGAAAATAAATATTCTAAGCTTGGTTACTCTGTTATAAAAATGAATGTTTCTAGTTTATTCCTCAGGTTCTTTATCGATTCCAGCTATTTTGTTTTTGATAATAGCACAAGACGACTTAGAGAAATTCATGGTGCCACTATTCTTAAAACTAAGAATGGTAACAGATGGAGTAACACTACTAATGCTTCTATTTATTATACTTATCCTGATGAATCAAAATTTTGACACAGATAAGGCAGAATGTTATTCCTAAGTAAAAGAAAATAGATTGATTTGTTAAAGGGTATCATCTTACGATAATACCCTTTTCTTATAAATTATATGGCGGAGAGTTAGGGATTCGAACCCTAGGTAAGCTTATACCTACAACGGTTTTCGAGACCGTCCCATTCAACCAGCTCTGGCAACTCTCCTATTTTCTTTTCGCTCTAAAAAAGCTTTGTATCAATTCTTTTGATTCTTCTTTAAGAATACCTCTTGCCACTTTAGGATTATGATTAAAATGATTATCTAACAGAACATTATAAACAGAACCTACCGCTCCAGCTTTTTTATCATAAGCAGCAAATACAACCCTGCCAACTCTTCTCCAGATTATCATGCCAGCACACATTAGACATGGCTCCAAGGTGATATAAAGAGTATAGTCATAAAGATATTTCTCAGGTGCATTTGATAGAATTAACTTCTCAGCATGAGCTAAAGGATCATCCAACTCTCGAGTTCTATTTCTTTCTTCAGCAACAATCACATTGTCTTTGACAAGTACTGCCCCGATAGGGACTTCATCATCAAGAAATGCCTTGTGAGCATTTTGCATTGCTACTTGCATGAAATAGAGATCATTCGGACTAGTACTTTGCACTAATTATCTTCCAATACTATAATAAGTAAATCCTAATTCTCTCAATTCTGTCGGTTTGTATTGATTTCTACCATCAAAAATAATTGGAGTTTTTAATCTCTCTTTGATAGCTTGGAAATCAGGATTACGGAATTGATTCCACTCAGTAACTAAGAGAAGAGCATCAGCATCTTTAAGTGCTTCATAATTCCCTTCAGCATAGCTAATAGCAGGATTATCGCCAAAGATTCGTTTAGCTTCTTCCATTGCAACAGGATCGTAAGCTACAACTTTAGCACCAGCATCTATTAACATTTTTATAATTACTCTTGATGGAGCTTCTCTCATATCATCTGTTTTAGGCTTAAAGGAAAGACCCCAAATTGCAAAAGTTTTACCAGTTAAATCCTTGCCAAAATGAGTCATAACTTTTTCTGCTAAAACTCTTTTTTGGTCTTCATTAACATCTTCAACAGCAGTTAAGACTCGTGCAGTCATCCCTTCTTTCTCAGCTATTTTTATTAAAGCTTTAACATCTTTAGGGAAGCATGAGCCACCATAACCAACACCAGGATAAATAAACTGGTAGCCAATTCGTGAATCTGAACCAATACCATGTCTCACTTCAGAGATATCAGCACCAACTAATTCGCAAAGTCTAGCCACATCATTCATAAAGGATATCTTAGTAGCAAGCATACAATTAGCTGCATATTTAGTCATCTCTGCACTCTTGATAGACATGATAATAACCTTCTCTCTAGTGCGTGCGAATGGTTGGTAAAGTTCATGCATTATTTCGGCGCATTTAGGATTATCTGTACCGACAACAACTCTATCTGGTTTCATACTATCAGAGATAGCATCACCCTCTTTGAGGAATTCAGGATTTGAAACAACATCAAAGGTTAAATTTACTTTTCTTTGATCAAGAATTTCCTGTACAGCATCTCTAACTTTATCAGCAGTACCGATTGGCACTGTGGATTTATCTATAATAATTTTATGACTATTCATGTGAGTAGCAATATCTTTAGCTACTGATAGAACATATTGAAGGTCAGCAGAACCATCTTCATCAGGAGGAGTACCTACAGCAATGAAGCAAATATCTGATTTTTCTACAGCTTCTGCAATATTAGTTGTAAAGCTTAGTCTTCCTTCTTTTTTATTATTTCTAACCATATCTTCTAATCCAGGTTCCCAAATTGGAATTCCTCCATTATTAAGAAGATCTATTTTTCTTTTATCATTATCTACACAAATTACACTATTTCCCATCTCAGCGAAACATGTCCCGGTTACTAAACCAACATATCCAGTTCCGATAACAGTTAACTTCATAATTTACCTCTTTTCCTTAACTTTTGTATCCATTAGGATTTTTACTCTGCCAATTCCAAGCATCTCTACATATATCTTCGAGTCCATAAATTGCTTTCCAACTTAACTCATTATTGGCTTTAGTAGGGTCTGCATAGCAAGCAGCGATATCCCCTTCTCTTCTATCAACTATTTTATAATCAATTTTAATATCATTAACTTTACTGAAAGTTTTAACCATTTCCAAAACACTATAACCTTGTCCTGTCCCTAAGTTATAGGTATTCAAACCTGAAGCTATTTTGAACTTTTGCAAAGCAGCCACATGTCCTTTAGCTAAATCTACGACATGGATAAAATCTCTAACTCCAGTTCCATCAGGGGTAGCATAATCATCACCAAAAATATTTAATTTCTCTAACTTACCAACTGCAACTTGGGTAATATAGGGAAGCAGATTATTAGGAATTCCATTGGGGTCTTCCCCTATGAGTCCACTTGGATGAGCACCTACTGGATTAAAGTATCTTAGAAGAACAATATTCCAGTTAGTATTTACTTTATGAAAATCTCTTAATATATCTTCTATCATAAGTTTGGTTCTTCCATAAGGATTTGTTACAGATAAAGGAAAAGACTCAGTTATTGGTAATTTTTCTGGATTTCCATAAACAGTTGCAGAAGAGCTAAATATTAAATTATTACAATTAAATTCATCCATCACCTGTAATAGGGTAATAGTTGAGTTAAGATTATTATCATAATATTCTAAAGGAATCTCATTAGATTCACCTACAGCTTTTAATCCTGCAAAATGAATTACTCCTTCAATATCACCATTCTTAAATATACTTCTGAGAAGTTCTTTATCTCTTACATCTCCCTCAATGAAAGTAATTTCTTTATTAGTTATACTTTGAACTCTCTCTAGTGAATGATATGAGCTGTTTGATAAATTATCTATAACAATAACTTCTATATTCATATTCTGCAATTCTATACATGTATGGCTTCCAATATAACCCGCACCACCAGTAAGTAATAATTTCATAGTTTTTACTCCTCAACTATTTGAAGATTTTCATTTTGTAAAGTAACCTCTACTGCTTGATTTATGATGTTTGCTGTAATAATGATTTTGTTTGGATTATCTCCTTCTAAAACAAAGCCAAGAGTACCTGCTAATGCTCCAGTCATTACCTTAACTTTAGTCCCTTTCTCTAAGATATTTGCTGGAAGTAAGGTATATCCTTTTTCTTTAATAAAGTAGAACCTTTGCAGTTCTTCTAGAAGAAATTCTTGATGTTTAACCGGAATTATTCTTACTATGAGGCCTGGACGAAGCATTGTTAACTTCTGATCATAATTCATTTTGATAAAAATATAACCTGTAAAAAGAGCTTTAGTTGTTTCAACTTTTCGATATTGGTACTTTGAAGTTTTGGTATATTGGGGTAGATAATATTCAATAGAGTTATCTTTAGCCCATTGAGCTAATTTCTTCTCACTTTGATGTTTAGTTTTTATGACAAACCACTTCTGAGAACCTGAGGGATCAAGTTCTAAAGTACCAAAAAGTTCATCAACAAAAACTGGTTTATGCGTTGCCATCTATTCTATTACCTCATTAATATTCATGTAGGAAATAGAGGGGAGTGCTCCCCCCTATTTTTTCCTAAATAATATTACTGCTTTTTGTATTTTTCTTTTACTTTAATATCTGTAATGTTCTGGTTTAAATGGACCTTCTTTCTTGACTCCAATATAATTTGCCTGAGCATCAGTTAATTCTGTTAATTTTACACCTATTTTATTAATGTGAAGTCTTGCAACTTCCTCATCAAGAACTTTTGATAATCTATAAACGCCTAATTCATAGTTATTGTTCCATAAGTCTAATTGAGCTAGAACCTGATTAGTGAAGGAATTACTCATCACAAATGAAGGATGTCCTGTTGCATTTCCTAAGTTCACTAATCTACCTTCAGAAAGAAGAATGATACTGTGACCATCAGGGAAAGTTATTTTATCAACTTGAGGTTTGATATTAGTTTTTGTAAGGCCCTCAATTTCATAAAGAGCTTCTACTTGAATTTCGTTATCAAAATGTCCTATATTACAAACAATAGCATTGTTCTTCATACCTTGCATGTGATTTGTTGTAATAACATCACAGTTTCCAGTGGCTGTAACAAAGATATCACCTGATGAAAGAGCATCTTCTAAAGTAGTAACTTCATAGCCTTCCATTGCTGCTTGATAAGCACAGATAGGATCAATTTCTGTGATGATTACACGAGCACCAAAGCCTCTCATAGATTGAGCACATCCTTTACCTACATCTCCGTAACCACATACAACGACTACTTTACCAGCAACCATTATATCTGTTCCGCGTTTGATACCATCAGCCAAAGATTCTCTACAACCGTAGAGGTTATCAAATTTAGATTTAGTAACAGAATCATTAACATTGATAGCAGGGAATTTTAACTCATTCTGCTCTAACATTTGGTAAAGTCTATGAACACCTGTAGTAGTTTCTTCAGAAACACCTTTACAGTTAGCTGCAATAGCTCTCCACTTCTTAGGATATGCCTCTAAATCTTCTAAGATAGTCTTTTGAAGTAAAGCAAATTCTTTGTTAGTAGTTGTAACTTGAGGAAGTTCGCTTGTTTTTTCATAAGCTTCTTCTAAATTACAGCCTTCGTGAATCATAAGAGTAGCATCCCCACCATCATCAACAATGAGGTCTGGTCCTTGATTCTCTCCCCAAGTAAGAGCTTGTTTAGTAGCCCACCAATACTCAGCAAGAGTTTCGCCTTTCCAAGCAAAAACAGGAATACCTGCCTTTACCATAGCAGCTGCTGCATGGTCCTGAGTTGAATAGATGTTACATGAACACCATCTAATTTCAGCACCTAAAACTACTAATGTTTCGATTAAGGCAGCAGTCTGAATAGTCATATGCAAACTACCAGTTATCTTTACACCTTTTAAAGGTTTTGTTACACCATATTTTTCTCTTAAAGCCATTAAACCTGGCATCTCTTCTTCAGCTAAAATAAGCTCTTCTCTGCCATAGTTAGCCAATTCAATATCTTTAATTTTATAATCCATTTATATATACCTTAGTTATCATTATTTCTATTATTATGAGAAGGTCTGCTATCTCTACTTCTGTTATCTCTGCTTCTGTTATCACGACCACCACCACGGTTGTCTCTACCTCTGTTATTATCATAGCGGTCATTTCTGCCACCACTACGAGCTTCTTCTTTAGGTCTATTTGGGTCTGGCTTGTGTTCTGGATTTCCAGGAATACCTTTCATTGAGAGATTAATTTTACCTTGTTCAATTGCTTTTAACTCTACATAGACAGTATCACCAACAGTACAAATATCTTCTGGATGAGCTACTCTATCAGTGTGCATATTTGAAATATGACAGAGACCTTCTTTGAAGCCACCCATGATTTTAACAAAGACACCGTAGCCTTCTACTCTAGATACAAGACCTTCATAGATTTCGCCATATTTTGGCATATCTACGATATTTTTTATCATTGCCTTAGCACTATCAAGAGCTTTTTTATCAGAACTAAGAATATTCACAGTACCATCATCATCGATATTAATATCAACACCTGTCTGCTCAATAATACTCTTAATTGTTTTACCACCTTGACCAATAACTTCACCAATTTTATCCACTGGTACTTGAAGAGATTCAATTCTTGGAGCAAATTCGTTAAGATCTTTTCTTGGTTCTGGAATACATGCTTCCATTTTATCAAGAATGTAGAGTCTAGCTACATTAGCTTTTTGAAGAGCTTCTTTCATAATTTCTTCTGTGATACCAGAAATTTTGATATCCATCTGCATAGCTGTAATACCTTCTCTAGTACCTGCTACTTTGAAATCCATATCACCTAAGTGATCTTCTAAACCCATAATATCAGTTAGAACTACATAGTCGTTTCCTTCCATGATAAGTCCATTAGCAATACCTGCAACAGGTGCTTTAATAGGGACACCAGCAGCCATTAAGGCTAAAGTACCACTACAAATAGTAGCTTGAGAAGAAGAACCATTAGATTCTGTAATATCTGAAACAACTCTTATTGTATAAGGGAAATCTGCTTTAGAAGGAATAATAGGAGCTAGAGCTGTCTCAGCTAAATTACCATGACCAAGTTCTCTTCTACCTGGACCTCTCATAAAACCAGCTTCACCAACACTGTAAGGAGGGAAGTTGTAATGGAGATAAAAATCTTTTTTATATTCTTCTGAAAGACCATCAACGATCTGCATAGAATCAGCACCTGCTAAAGTAACAGTACCTAAAGACTGTGTTTCTCCACGAGTAAATAAAGCAGATCCATGAACTCTTGGGAGAGTATCAACTTCACAAGAAATGGCTCTAATATCATCTAAGCCTCTACCATCTACACGATGTTTTTTATATAAAATAGCATGTCTAACGCTTTTTTTAATCAATTCTTCATAAGCATTTTTATAATTTCTTTCATTTTCAGCAAAAGCTTCTTCTCCAAGTTCATTAAGATAATTTTCTAACAACTCTTCTTTTACGGCTTCAAAAGCTTCATCTCGAGCTAGTTTACCTTTGATTACTGCTGCTGCAGAAACTTTATCTTGATATTTACTCTCAACATCTTTTAAGATATCTTCAGGAATAACATCATAAACTATTTCACTTTTTTCTTTTGAACAATCTTTAGCAAATTCTAACTGCCATTGAACTAACTCTTTGATTTTTTCTAATCCAGCAAATACTGATTCTACCATTTGATCTTCTGAGAGTTCATTAGCTGAAGATTCTATCATACAAATAGAAGTAGCTGAACCAGCTAAACTTAAATGTAAGTCTGATTCATTATTAAGAAAATCAACTGGAGGGTTCACTACAGGTTTTCCATCAAGGAAACCAACTGAAACACCAGCAATAGGACCATTAAAAGGAATATCTGAAATTGTTAATGCTAAAGAAGCACCGATTAAACCGAGCATAGCAGGACTATTAATTGCATCATAAGCAAGAATAGTAACAACTACATGAACAGGATTTCTGAATCCATCAGGAAACATTGGTCTAAGTGCTCTATCAATAACACGGGCAGTTAAAGTAGCATCATTACTTGGTCTAGCTTCTCTTTTGATGAATCCACCAGGAACTTTACCAGCCGCATACATCTTTTCTACATAATCTACAGTTAGAGGGAAGAAGTCAGTACCTTCATTAGCTTTTTTACCCATAGTTGCAGTAACTAAAAGGGTAGTATCGCCTTGGGAAATAAAAATTGAACCGTTAGCTTGTCTAGCTATTTTTCCGGTTTCAGCAGTGATTGTGTAGCCATTTAAATCAAATGACTTTTTAGTAATATTAAAATTATGCATATTTTCTCCTATTGCATTATTTTGGACCGGAGAAAAGCAATATACTAAATACATCTAAACTAAACATATTCAGTGTATTGCTCCTAAACCGGTCTCCTTGTTTGTACTTATTAAAGATAAAAGGGGATTTAAATCCCCTTTTATTGTTCTTTTTAAACTACTTTCTGATTCCTAAAGCTTTAATAATTGTACGATATCTTTCAACATCGATTTTAATTAAATAATTAAGTAATCTTCTTCTTTTACCGATGATAACTAAAAGACCTCTTCTTGAAGAGAAATCTTTTCTGTGAACTTTTAAATGTTCAGTTAATTCTTGAATTCTCTTAGTCATAATCGCAATTTGCACTTCAGGTGAACCAGTATCTAAATCATGGAGTTTATACTCTGCCATGACAGCCAATTTAGCTTCTGTTGTTAAAGCCATTTCAGCCTCCTATTTTTATTATTTCTACTTATTTCATATAAGTCCTATCCATTTATACAAAGGGGTGGTTTTTGTAAAGGAAAAACTTTTTTTATTGAATTATTAGTTGGGATTTTCTGTTTGTTTACTGTTCTTTCTTTTAATCATGCGAATCTTAATTAATTCTATTAGAAATATACAAAATAAAACAATAATCGATGTCTGCATGATACTCAATATTGTTTTGGCATTATCAATACTGTTATTAAGCAAAAGAAAGCCTAGTAATAACTGCCAAAATGCTGTATCTTTGAATCTTGAATATAGGCTTTTATTCTTAAACCTAAAATAATAGTTTTCAATAAGAAGAATAATAAATAAACTTCGAAATCCAAACAAAATAAAATTAGAACTCACAACTTAACACTCCTAAATTTTTAATTATAACAATGTTATACAAATTCTGTTAAGAATTAACTCACTATTTACGATTTTTTTTCCAATCATTAATTACATTTGTAATATCTTCACTGTCAGTTGCGACATAGTTACTCCACCAATTCTCAGGTAAGTACTTCTTGTAGTTAGGATGCAAAAATCTTTTATCTAAAAGAAGCAAGACCCCAGTATCAGTTTCTCTCCTAATCAGTCGTCCTCCAGCTTGAATTACTTTAGTTAAAGCAGGAAATTTATAGGCATAATCAAAACCATTCTTACCTTCTTGGTCGTAGTAGTCTGAAATAAGTTTTCGTTCAAAGCTTACCATCGGAAGAGAAATACCTACTATTATACACGCCTTAACTAAATCACCTTGCAGGTCTATCCCTTCTGCAAAAAAGCCACCTGATACAGCAAAAAGGACAATATTATTCCCCTCAAAGCTGGAAAGAATAATATTTCGATCTTCTGCAGTTAGCTCAGTAGCTTGTTTAATTAGCTTACTCTCTGACAGTTGATCTTTTGCTAATTCATAGACACTCTCAAGATATTTGTAAGAAGGAAAAAAGACTATATAATTACCTGAATAAGCTTGCACAGTGTGAGCTATCTTATCAGCAATTTGACTATAATATTGGTCTCTATATTTATATGTAGTATCAATAATTCTATCATAAATCACACACATATTTTCTGCAGGGTATAGGGAATCTAGCGTAAGTGCATAATTCTCTTTTGTACTAGCTTTAAGCAGATAAGCAAAATAATCATCAGGTTCTAGAGTAGCAGAGAAATAGATAATACTCCTCACTTGAGATGTTAAATCCCCAATGATCGGAGCAGGATCTAAGCAATAAATCTTATAACGAATTCTTTTAGTTTTTTGAATATAAAGAACGAAATTCTTATCTATATTGTTATAGATTCGGAGAAAGTCATTGAAGTAAAAGTATAAATCTAAGAGAGCTATTTTAGCGTCAGATTTGGGGTTTTGTGCTAGCCAAGCATCCATTAGTGCTAAATATTTATTAACAGCTCGCAGGACTTGAGAATCAACCTCAGAAATTATCCAATCCCCCCATTCATGCTTCTTCTCATCTTCAAGCATCAGCTTGTTCAAGTCTCTGACGAGATTCTTAATTTCTTTAGGAGCAGAGTTAATTTCTTTCTTGATTTCAACTAACTTATCTCTGTTAATATCTGCTGAATAGCTATTTCTGACTCTCTCTGGAAGGTTATGAGCTTCATCGCATAAGAGAGTATAATCTTCTGTTATTTCGGTAAAATATCTTTGCAATTTTGCTTTACCATCAAAGAAGTAATTGCAATCACCAACAATTAAATCACAGGATAAAGAAAAGTCTAAAGCTAATTCAAAAGGACAAACTTCATATTTTCTAGCTATCTCCTCTATAACATTCTTAGTGAAGAGATTATGCTCAAAAACTTCATATCTCATTTTATCTAACTTATCATAATAATTTTTAGCGTATAAACAATCATTTCCATCACAACTTTTCTCAGGATTAAAGCATATTTTAGACTTAGCTGAAAGGAAAACTGCTCTAAACTTTGCTCCTTGATTAATAAGAAGCCGACAAGAATACTCTGCTACATCAGCAATAGTGCCTTTAGTAGTTAGGTAGAAGAGTTTCTTATTTAAGCCTGTGGCAAGAGTTTTTAGGGCAGGATAGATGACTGCCATAGTTTTACCAATTCCCGTAGGAGCTTGGATTCTGATAGCAGAAGATTTCTCAATACTCTTATATACTCCTACCATCATTTTCCTTTGACCTTCGCGTAAATCTTGGAAAGGAAATGCTAAATCAAGCAGAGAAGAGTTGCGAAGTAATTCAGCATCAGAAAGTGCTTTTATCCAGGCTATATACTTTTCTTTCAGTTGATTATAGAAAAATTCTAAACTATCTTGTGAATATTCTTTCTTAATTATAAGTTGCTCTTTAGTTTTTAGGTTATAATAAGTAAGGTGTGCTTGTATTTCAGTAGCTTCCACATCTCTTAAATAGAGGTAGCAATAGACCATAACCTGAGCGAGATGGTATTTACTAGGATTCTCTTTTAAATGCTCTAAATCAAGATAAGTAGATTTGATTTCCTCAACAATAGCTAACTCTTTATTAAGGGGTTGATAAAGTCCATCAGCTCGTCCAGAAATCTTTAAAGTAAATGTATCGGAAGTAATAATATCTTGCAAGAACAATTCTTTGATATAATTATCAGGCCTAGAGTCTTGTAGCTTTTTATGAATAGAAGTCCCAAGTAAAGCTCGGGACTTCCCTAAAAATGTTGAAGATATAGAGCCTTCGCAATAATAGAAAGCTATTAAATCCTTTACTGATATCTTATAATTTAGCATCTATTTTGCTTGGTACAATCTCCATAAGTGTGAGAAATGTTCTTTAAGAGCTACTTCCATTTTCTCGTCACTATTAGTAACTTCAGGCATATTATTTAAAACAACAAAAGGAACTTTGATATTATTTATAGTTAGATAATCATTGCTCCCTGATATAAAGTCTTCCCAATCAACTTCTTGATATAATCTCTTGAGTTTATCATCAGGAAGTCCGTGTTCTAGGATAGAATGTGGTTTATCAGGATTAAATCTGCGTCTATTTTTTCGTAGAGATTCTTCCCAAGGAACATCAACATAGAAGATAGCAGCTCTTTTAAGAATATTAGAACTAAGATGTTTAAAAGCTGATTTATAGCCTCCATGTTCACTACCTCTAGAGAATTCTATTAAGAGAGTATTCTCAGCAAAAATATTAGCATCTTCAGTCAATAATTTATCATATTCAAGATTAAATCTTTCGATAAGTAGATTCCATTGATAGTTATGTAAAAAGTAACCATCATTAGTAGAGTGAATTCTCTCTACCTTTAGAACATTTTCCCTGATATGGTCTTCTTCAAACCAAGTCCACAACATAGGAAAATCATCCATCTCTTTAATGTTAGCTATATGATAATTCTCTATTCTATCAACAAGTTTTCTTCTCTTAATAAAATCAATAATTTCAGATTTACCAGAAGCAGGTCTTCCTAATAAGATAATAATATCTAAATGTTTCATTTTCTCTCCTACTTTGTTAAGATTAGGTTTTTATTCATTTATCAGTCTATTCTTAGACAAGTTAAATACTTTTTCTAGTCCAGCTCATTCTCAGTTAACAGCAAATACTCTTCTTCCAAAATTTGAAGCTGATTATACTCATGATCCAACATTGTATCAAGCTCTTCAGTCCTATTATTTAGGGTCTTTACATAATCCTTATCAGAATAGATAGACTGATCACTATATATTTCCTGAATATCTTCTTTTTCATTTTCCAGCATTACTATTCTATCTTCTTTCTCTTCTATTTGCGACATTAACTTCTCAATAAAATAGGGATTTACTTTCTTTTTCCTATCAGTATTTTTAACTCTATCAGACTTATCATCTGAATTACTCTTCTTTTTATTATCATCATTCAAGAATCTATCAAGTATTTTAACCCAATCATCCTTAGTTTCGATAATTTTCTTATTTTGGAAGAGCCAGAATTTATCTGCTAATTTAGAGATAAAGTTACGATCATGAGAAACAAAGATAATGGTACCAGAATAATCTTGCAAGGAAGATATCAAATCATCTACCATCATAATATCTAAATGGTTAGTAGGTTCATCTAGCAAGAGAACATTAGGTTGTTGATGAATTAATACAGCTAGGTTTAATCTAGCCTTTTCACCACCACTCATGTAGCTAATTTGCTTTTCAACATCATCACCAGTAAAACCATAACGAGCTAGATACTTCAAAACATAACCGATAGTTTCATTTGGAACCATTTGCCAGATTGTTTCTTTAGGCGTAAGTTGAGGATCTAAGCTACTATGGAATTGGTCAAAATAACCAATATTAATATTGCTTCCAATTTTGCATTTACCTCTCAACAAAGCTTCCTCTTGCAGTAAGACCTTAATCAAAGTTGTTTTACCACAACCGTTTCGTCCTATAATAGCAATTCTTTCCTGGTATTGAGCTCTAATGTTAATATCTTTTGCCAAGACAAGTGAAGGGAAACCTAGCTCAGCCTCTTCAAAGACAAAGACATCATTACCTGTTCTAGCTGATGATTCAAAGTTCAGATTGAATCTTTTATCATTACTAACAGCATCAATTCTTTCCAACTTATCTAACTGTTTTAAGCGGGAACGAGCCTGGATAGTTTTCTGTGATCCGATGTTTCTCCTCACAAAATCCATTGTTGTATCAATATGTTTTTGTTGCTGTTGATAAGCTTTCTCTTGTTGTTCCTTACGAAGAGCAGATTCTGCTTCATAAAATGAATAGTTTCCACCATAAGTAGAAATTCCTTTATTTTCAATTTCAAAGATTTTCTTTACTGTTTTGTTTAAAAACTCTTTATCATGAGAAATTATAATATAAGGTATTCCCAGATTAGATAAATACCCTTCTAACCAGCTAATCATGTGTAAATCAAGATGGTTAGTAGGTTCATCAAGTAAGAGAACATTAAAATCTGAAAGTAATATCTTAGCTAATTCTATTCTAGTCTGTTCTCCCCCACTGAATTTCTCAATTTTATTATTCCAAAATTCCTCTCCAAATCCTAAGGAAGTGAGAATTAGCTTAATATTTGTTTCATAATCATAACCACCAATAGTAAAAAACTCTTCTTCTAATTTAGATAGAAGATTCAAATTTTCTTCAGAATGGTCATGAGAAAGTTTCTCGCGTACTTTCTGCAATCTTTTTTGTTTTTTTATAAAATCTTTCCTGCTTTCTAAGACAGACTCATAAAGAGTTGAAGACAAATCTAAGGTATTTACCTGTTTTAAGTAAGCAATTTTAGTAGTAGAAGCATAATTAGTACTGCCGGTAGATGCTTCTATCTCTTTATTGATAATCTTCATCAAAGTTGTTTTACCACAACCGTTTCGTCCTATCAATCCTATTCTACTATCTTGATCTATATTGAAGGATATCCCACTGAAAAGATTAAATCCTGCGAAGGATATCCCCACATCATTAACTTGAACTAAGCTCAAATCATCTCCTAGTTTTGGTGAATTAACTCACCTTTTTTATATACTTCTTTTATATTATTAGAACCAAAATGGTAAGGCAGATATTGATAACTTGGCATATCAGTAATCAATATATCGGCATATTTACCAATTTCTAAACTTCCAACTTTATCAGCCATTCCAATAGCATGTGCTGCATTTATAGTACTCGCGACTATTGCTTCGGCAGGCGTCATTTTCATCTGTAAACAAGCTAAAGAGATAACAAACTGCATATTATCACAATTGCAACTTCCTGGATTAAAATCGGAAGCCAAAGCAACAGGTGTTTTGAGTTCTATCATCTTGCGTGCATCAGCATAAGTAGCCAAATTCAATGAGAAAATAGTTGCTGGCAAGAGAGTAGCAATTACTCCTTTCTTGGCTAATGCTGCGATACCTGCGTCTGAAGCTGCACCTAAATGATCAGCAGAAACGCAATCTAATTCAGCTGCTAATTCTGCACCACCAATTGCAACTATTTCATCAGCATGCATCTTTAATTTCAGTCCATGACTCTTTGCACATTGAAGCACTTCGCGTGATTCTGCGATAGAGTAAACATGATCTTCTGTGAAGATATCACAATACTCAGCTAAACCAGATTGAGCAACTTGGGGAATCATTTCATTAATAAGGATATCAAGATAAGCACGGTGATTCTCCTTGTATTCTGCAGGGAACTCATGAGCTCCCATAAAAGTAGGAACTATATCTATTTTCTCATTCTCTTTTAACTTATTAATTACTCTAAGTTGTTTTAATTCAGACTCTGTGTCTAAGCCATAACCTGACTTAGCCTCTAAAGTAGTAGTTCCACAAGAAATCATCTTTTTAATTCTCTCTTGAGCTAATTCATATAGAAGCTCTTCAGGAGCATCTTTAGTCGTAGAAATAGTAGAACGAATTCCTCCACCTGCTAAGGAAATATCTACATAAGACTTGCCTTCTATTCTCATTTCAAACTCATTTTCACGAGTATTAAGAAAAATAGGGTGAGTATGTGGATCAACGAATCCAGGCATCACAACCTTATCCATTGCATCGATAATCTCACTAGGCCTGAAGTTATCTAAAATATTATCAGTGGTATCAACTGCCACGATTATTCCATCCTTAATTGCAATTCCACCATTTGTAATGATACCTAAATTAGACATCTCTCTTCCTACGCGTGGTCTATTGCCACCTGCTACAGTAATCAACTGATTAGCATTTATAATTATTTTATCTACTACTTGCATTATTTCTCCATATTTATATTTTATTTTTTTTATTAACTTTTATGTTCTCTGACCAGGCCAAGCACTTTCCGAGGCCTCTTGGAGTGCCTTGCGAACACTCCTTATTATATGACATCCCTCTGGGATATTTTCTAAATTCGTGAAAATTCAAGAAGGCCTATGGTAATACGCCCCTAGATTCGCGTTAAATCGTGTGAAAGTATTTTTCTTTTTATCTCTTTATCTCTCTATCTCTTTGTCCCTTTGTCTCTTTGCCTTTGTCTCTTTGCCTTTGTCTCAATTCTCTAGCATTTCCAAGAAACTCTCAATCCTCAACTTCGTTCTTTCATCAAGTTTTCCAGGTCTATCACCTTCCAATACTAATATCGGCAAGTTAATATGTTTCTTAAGCAGAATATTATCTATCTGCCTATGGCAAAAAGATTGAGTATAACTGATTACAGCATCGATCTTTCTTTTTTCTAGTTCCAACAATATATCTTCAATTCTGTATTCCACACTATAAGGATAGCTATATCTATGGTATTGTTGGACAATATCCTTCTCTAAATAAGGCATAGCAAATTGTCTTTGAACTTCATTAAAGACAACCCTTGCACCTAATTCTTCAAAAGTAGAATAAAGATCAGTAATAATAGGAGGAACTCCCAGATAGGCGATTCTTAACTCATTTTTTCGGGTATTTCTCTTTTCAGCCTCTTGGATAAAATCAGTTAATTCCTTGTCGAATTTTTCATAATCACCATTAAAGTCCGAGCTACTAACTAACCAAATATGGTTTTCTAAGCCTGTTACTTTATTTTCTAAGTAAGTAAGCTCATCTAGTCTAATTAGTTTCTTTCTAATCTCATCTAATTTTATCTTTGTTCGATATACTTCTTCCATACTAACATTATAGTGTTTAGCAAAAGATTCAATTTCTCTTTTAAGACTTTCCTTTTCTCTATTGTAGGGAAATGAAAAGGAAGAAACTGCTATGCCTTCACTCTTAAGAACAGACATTAAGGAGTGGGTATTTGAACAATCACCCTCTACAACACCTACTAATTCATCAATACCGGAGTCTAAAGCTACGCTATAAAGTCCCTTAATCCAGGCACAGATATTCCGAGGAAACCCGCTTTTTTCTGCGTAAGTTACACTTTTTTCAGCATTCCCTGATACTAATATATTATTTAAATCAATAGGAATATTGTTACTAGCATATATCACTTCTATGGGAAGTGAGGTTGTAAGTCCAATCTTCATTAATCCTCTTCTAATTTAACTTAAGAACTAACTCTATTAAGAATTAGTAACTTTGTGTTACTTTATTTTGATGAATAATGATGACAAGATTTTTTTTGCCTTAGTAACAATATTCCTAAAGTTTTTTATTAATTATTTTTCCTAAGATTCTATCTTTTAAGTTTTTAGTAAAATTACACTTAGGATTTATTTACCTTTTTTTTCTTTTTTAGCAAATTCAATAACTTCATCATCGTCGTTAGTTGTTTCATCTTTTGACTCTTCTACTTGCTCTACTACTTCTTCAACTTCAGCTTCTTCTACATCAATTTCTACATCTACATTTTCAGCAGTATTGACTTCTTCTGTCTCTTGAGGATTAGGAACTTCTGCTTCTTTGACCTCTTCATCATTTGCTTTAATAGGAGCTTTTTTACTAACCCCATCACTATTAATATTATTATTACCAAAATTGAATGAATCTTTGATATTATATCTAAAATCAAATAAGGCTTTGCAAATTAAATATAACATGATACTTTGCCAATAGGTGATTTTTTTCCAACCAAATAGTTCAGGGAAAACTTTATTCCATAAAACTTTTAATAATCCTGTGATTGTTATCGCGAATCCAACTCCTTGAAACTGAATATTTGTTTTACCTTTTTTCATTTTGCACACTCCTTAACATTTTTTTTAATTATTGTATTATTGAATTTCGTGTCAATTCTTTTCTCAAGTTATTTTTTGTTTTCATCGATTCCTGAAATTGGATAAGTAGATTAACAGGAACTAACCCCTCTTTTGTGAAGGAGATGTATTAGCCTAGATTAAAAGGGATTAATAAACTATATATATCCCGTGTAGAATCCAGTCAGCAAATATTATAATAATTTTCGTTCGTGAATAAAGTTATAAAATTATTCTCGTGAGTTACTCTTCTACACTTCCCCTTCGACCTTAATAGGTCGAAGCATTCTTTAAGGGATTATCTTGTTCTACAGAGAGTTAGCTCCTCTGGAGCACAATACAGCCAGTAATCTAAAATACCACCCATGTTAGGACCTAGTCTAAAAGGAAGCCTACCATCTTTTAGCCTGCTTTCAGCACTAAAGAGGTGAGTTTACGAGCTCTTGTTATATCCATAATATTATTCATTTGAGGTATTCTTATATTTTTTTCAACACTGCTTCGACTTTAACAGGTCGAAGCACTCTTTAGGAGATTATCTTGTTCTACAAAGAGTTAGCTCCTCTGGAGCATTAATGGAGAATAAAACACCTACAGGGTTAGATTTTCATAGGGAATCTTTACCCAGAGCTCATTTTTCTTTGAAAAATGAGACCATGGGCTAATCTATTTAATTCCTTCTGGATATTTTCTAAATTCCCCTGAGTTGACCTAGCTTATGCGAAGAAACCTCAAGATTTGATTTAATTCGCGTTAATTCGTATGAAAGATCTTTTCCTCTTTACTCATTTCTCATTATTCATTACTCTTTACTCTTCCCTTACTCCTTAACTTAAATCTCAAATACACTTCAACAATTAGTGCAGATAAGTGAGATGAAGCATGGATGGAGCATTATAAGTGCAAAGAATAAGCATTATTAAAGACTTGATAAAAAGGCTTTTAAGGCTAAGATAGACCTTTCAGCATGCATCTCTTTTTTCTTCTTTTTTTCTCTAATATCAATCGCTGGGAGCAGTCCGAAGTTAGCATTCATAGGCTGAAAGTTCTTTTGTTCAGTGCGTAGATGATTCCAGAGTTGACCTGATATAGTAACATCAGGTAAAGATTTTAAATCATTATTGATAATATGGAAGATGAGAAGTCCGATAAAGATTGATTCTGCATATCCTTCTACCCCTGCTAATTGACCTGCAATAAAGACATTAGCTTTGTTTTTCAGGGATAAATTAGGATTTAGAACTTGAGGTGCATTCAGATAAGTATTACGATGAATAGATCCATATCTGAGGAAGTTAGCTGTTTCTAAACCTGGTATAAGTCTAAAAACTCTCTTCTGTTCTCCATATTTAAGCATAGTTTGACATCCAACTAAATTATAGGCATTCTGTCCACTATTTTCGATTCTAAGTTGAAGGGCAGCAAAAGGTCTTCTATCTGTCTTGGGATCTTCTAAGCCAACAGGTCGGAGCACGCCAAATCTAAGAGTATCTTTGCCTCTTCTAGCTAACTCTTCAATGGGAGTGCAATTCTCATAAAACTTAAACTTTACATCATTAAAATACTTATTTTCGAATTCTTTAGCTTCATGCTTTTCAGAATCATTTAAAGCTTCAACAAAAGTATAATATTCTTCTTTTGAGAAAGGACAGTTTATATAATCAGCTTCCCCTTTATCATATCTACTCTTAAAATAAGCTCTTTCGAAATTTATAGAATCTTTTTCCACTATTGGAGCAATGGCATCGAAGAAGTAAAGACTTGATTCTGGTAAGTAAGGAGTTAAAGCATCAATAATTTTATCAGATGAGAGAGGTCCTGTAGCAATAACAGTAAGTGAATCATCTATAGAGCTAAATTCTTCATTTATTACTGTAATATTAGGATGATTAGTAATTAGAGAAGTAACAGCTTGAGAAAAGCCTTCTCTATCAACAGCTAGAGCATTTCCGGCAGGGACTGAACACTCTTCAGCTATGCCTAGTAGTTTTCCCCCTAATAATTTCATTTCCTCTTTAAGAAGTCCTGACCCAGTTGTAGCTAGTTGAGACTTTAAAGAGTTACTACAGACTAATTCTGCAAAACCAGATAATTTATGAGCTTCTGAGAACTTCTTGGGTTTCATTTCGAAGAGTTTGACTTGCCATCCAGCATCAGCAAAATTTAACGCAGCTTCACAACCTGCTAAGCCAGCACCAACAATATTTATATTTTTCATTTAATATTTACACCTTAAGATATTTTAGACAATTTTATCCGACTAGGAGTGTGAGGCAAGAATTATTTAACTAAGACTTGATATTTCTAAAATAATTAAAAATTCTTATTGACATATCTTATCTACATTACTATTTTTTAAATTAAATCTATGAGGTATAATATGAAAAATATATTAAAAGTAATAATTCCAGTACTCTTCCTAATCACCTTAGCTTGTTCTTCTAACCAGAAGCTACCCTATGACCTTGTTCACTATTCTCAAAACCCTTATGATTTTGTTAATCCTGAAAGAGCTGATTCTCTTCTGTGTTCTCCTGAAGTTCAGGCTAAAACTGATTCACTTTCCCTGAAACGCTACTTTTATTGCTGGTCCGACTCACTCTTAGCAGATACCCTAGCAACAAATAATCTATTAGAGTATTATCAGAAAAAAGTGGCCTCCTTGAAAGAATATCCTGGTATCGGAGAGAATAAACTAAAGCGAGACTCAACATTTTTTGATTTAATGCAGTCTAGAACTAACTTGGCAAATGGTTTCAACAAACTAAAAAAAGGAATTATGCTTCGCAAAGATCATATCCGAGTTTTACCTTCCAATAAACCTTACTTTTTAGATTTTGATAGAGCTGGAGAGGGATATCCTTTCGATTACTGGCAAAACTCCACAATACCTATGGCAACTCCAATCTTTATCTATCACGAAATTGATAATTGGGTATTGATTAGTTCTCACCTCTGTAGTGGCTGGGTAGAAAAAGATAATATTGCTTTTATTAATAATGATATAATTGAATCTTTATCAAAAGCTAATCGCGTTGTTGTTACTGAAGATAGAACTCCAATCTATTCCAAAACAGGAGAATATTTAGCTAGTGCCGATATTGGGACCTTCTTCTCTTTTCTCTTTAAAGATGAAGTGAATTATAAAGCTACATTTGTGAAAAGGAATGAGTGGGGTTTTGCAGAGCTGATAGTAATTAATATTCCCTTAAATAATGGTCAAAGAATGCCAATTCCCCTTACCCAAAACAATGTTGCCTCACTTGCCAGCAAGATGATGAAACAAAACTATGGTTGGGGTGGAATGTACTTTAATCGGGACTGTTCTCAAATGACCTTAGACATCTTTACTCCTTTTGGCTTAATCTTACCTCGTAACGGAAATCACCAAGCTTCTCATGGTGGCGAATTTCTCACTGTTGCTGATATTGATTTAGAAGACTATAATGATTTTATAATAGAGAATAGCACTCCTTTTTCTACCTTAGTTAGAATCCCTGGTCACATAATGCTTTATCTTGGTGAAGAAGCAGGCAAGCCTATCGTTATACACAATATCTGGGGGCTAAGAACTGAGAGTTTCTGGGGGAAAGAAGGTCGATATATAATTGGTAAAACCGTAATCTCAGGATTAGAGTTAGGCAAAGATATCAAGGGAGTTGATAAGAAAAGATTAATGCTAAAGAGATTAAGTGGAGTAGTAAATCTCTTTAAGTAAATAATTTAACACTTTGGAAAAAATATCTTTTTTAAATATTCCTTGCTTAGGTTCAATAATTGCTTTAGATTAGTTATATGAGACAAAAATACACCTTAATTATAATATTCCTGCTTAGTATAATAGAAGTATTTTCCTGCACTATAGGAATTGCTTCTCATGAGATAAGTGCGTCTAATAAACCTATATTATGGAAATCAAGAGATATATCTCCTTCTACTACCAACACTATACGCTTCGTTGAGAATATGACTTATAAATTTGTTGGAATTTCTACTCCTGGAGAAGCAAGAGTTTGGATGGGAGTAAATGAAATGGGATTTGCTATAGCAAACTCATTGTCAGATGATCTTACTGTTGATACAGGCGTGTTTTATAATGGCAATCTAATCTACAATGCTCTAGGATTAGTCGAAGATTTAGAAGATTTTGAAGATTATCTGGATTATCTAACTACTACAAGTACTATAGATTTAGAGTTACGAGGTAATTTTGTAGCTTTTGATGCCCAAGGTAATAGTAAGCTATATGAAGTTAATAATAGCAATTATTGGGTATTTGATACTGATGATACTCCTAATGATTACCTGCTAAGAACCAATCATTCTGTAAATGGTGGTGGAACAGAAGGAATTGAAAGACTTGTTCGTTCTACTGAAATTATCGAAGGACTAGTCTCTAATAATGAACTAACAGTACCAAATCTTCTCATGAAACAGATCAGAGATGTGTCGGATTCTCAATCTCAGCCCTTCCCATTACCTTGGCAATTTGGAGATGAGACCCCAATATTTTACACAGATTATAGTATCTGTCGTAGAAGTACAATCTCTGCAGTAGTGATTGAAGGTGTGGAAGAGGGTGAAGATCCAAGACTTTCTACTATGTGGTTAATTATGGGCAACCCTTTTGTTTCTTATGCAATACCACTTTTACCTACTGTCAAGCCTACTCTTGAGCCAATCAATAACCTTTCCGAAAACTCTCCAGAATTAGTTAGTATTCTCTGGAATTCTGATAATGACTATTTCTTAGACACTTCCCACTTTGTTAATTCGGCTAATTTTTCACTTCTGCAAACTTTCAGTGATAGAGAAAGAGAAGTCTACGATTCTATGGAAAATATGAAAATCCAATGGGACAATGAAGAGATAAATGATAATGACATGAGAGATTTTATAAACCTACAAGCTTCATCTACCCTAAACTTCTCTTCTGAATTGTTTTATAACTTTACTCCTAATTCAGAAACTGAAATTGAGCCAATACCAACTTTAAGCATTTATCCCAGTCCTTTTAGTAAAGAGGTAACCATAGAGTCACTATCTTCCAAAAGCAATTCTGCCCGAGTTGAAATATATAATCTTAAAGGACAATTTGTTAGAAGCTTAGAAAATACAAATCAGAAGAAATATGTGTGGGATGGAAGAGATACTAATGGCCAAAGAATGGCGAGTGGAATTTATCTGGTGAAGTATGAATCTAAGACTGAAAAAATAATGCAAAAGCTTCTGTTTATTAAGTAGATTACCGACTAGATTAAAATTTAATAGACCTATACATAGCATCTATTTCTTCTTTGAGAGCATCTTTAATGGCAGGAATATCCTCTTTATTCTCGACAAAGAACTTCTTACCAAATTTAATCCTAATCTTGGAGAAGGGTTTGGGGAACCTAAATTTATCCCATGAATTGAAAACCCACTCCCTGCTCACATCTATAGAAACTGGTATTATAGGTCTTTTGGAAAGATAAGCAGTTGTAAGCAATCCATCTTTAATCGTATAAATTGGTCCTCGTGGCCCATCAGGTGTTATAGCGACACAATCATGTTTAAGGTGTGATAACAATCCTCTAAGAGCCTGAGTTCCTCCTCTTGTAGAAGAGCCTCTCACAGGGATATAACCCAATTTTGAAACAGGTCCAGAGATTAGTTCTCCATCTTTAGATTGTGATATCAAAACACCAATATTCTTATTTTTATTTACTAAGGCTAAGGGAATTTGATCTCTATGCCACATCATGAATACTGCAGGTTCGCTTGGATATTCTCCTAAGCGTTCTTTTCTTATGGTTATATTTAATAGATTTAAGATAAATGAGCCTAAGTGCTTTTCAACTTTTAATAAAAATTTATTCATTATCTAACATCTCAATAATTTTATTCGCGCAATTTGTGGAGGCACTTTGATCACCTAAGAGGTGTTTTATACCGTCTAAGACTTTAACAAAATCTTCTTTCTTTTCTTTATTCCCTAGAATATTGTTTATCTCTTCCAGAATTCTACTAGGATTTGCATCTTCCTGAATTAACTCTTTAACTATTAATTTATTAGCAATTAAATTTGGCAAACCTAAGTATTTCACTCTAGTAATTTTTCGGGCAATCTTCAAAGTAATAGGATGTACTTTATAAATAATAACCAGAGGAGTTGCAAAAAGAGTTGTTTCTAAAGTTGTTGTACCTGATTTAGCTACAACAAAATCACTGTGTTTCATTATGTCATAGTTAAGATCTTTGATTAATTTAACATTGCCAGGAAGTGTTTGAAGGTTAGTAATTTCAAGAAATGCGTCATCTGCAATGGAAAGTAAATACTCTCTCTTAGAATCAAGTAACACTAGAGATCTAAAAACATCTATATGTCTTTGAAACTCTGCTTTTCTACTCCCAGGAAATAAGCCAATCCACTCTTTATTAATATCTAAATTATATTTTTTAGCAAAGTCCTCTTTACTCATCTCCGCTGATATTTCTTCTGCTACAGGATGACCAACAAATTGATTAGAAACATCATATTCATCCAATAAAGGAGATTCAAAAGGATTAATACAACAGACAAAATCTGTATATTCTTTAATTTTAAATATTCTTTTATGTTTCCAAGCCCAAAATTGAGGACAAATATAATAGAGAACTTTTATACCTAATTCTTTAGCTATTTTGGCGATTCTGAGGTTTAGTCCGGGATAATCAACTAAAACCACCAAATCAGGTCTGTTATTAGTTAATATCTCTTTTATCTGCTTTTCTACTCTCATAAAGAAATACAAATGCTTGATAACTTCAGCAAAACCCATAACATTGAATCTCTTAAATTCAAATAGGTTTTGAAAACCTGCCTTTTGCATCTTTTCACCACCAACACCATAATGTGAGTAGTTGCCTGATTTATTTAATTTATCAAGCACAAAGGAAGCATGCAGATCACCGGACATCTCCCCAACTAACCAAAATATCTTCTTCATATTAATCTAATAAATTTAAAAATGGAGGCAATTCAGACTCAATTGGTTTTTCTCTTTTGGTCTCTGTTTTCTCTTCAGGATCTTGTAAATCATCATCTCTGTCAAAATTATCATGAAGAGAACCAAGTCCTCTAATATTCTTTGCCATACCATAATTATCCATTTCTGGATACTCTTTTGCTTTTGAAGCTTTACTTATAGGAGAGAAAGATTCCATCTTTTCATTATCCATTTCTAAACCAGTAGCCAAAACGGTTACTCTGATTTTTCCATCATATTCAGGGTCACAGAATAAACCATTGATGCAAATAATATTATTTCCTGTCTGACTTGTAATTGCATTGCAAGCATTTTCTAGTTCATTCATTTTCATATCTGTTCCAGCAAAGATATTAACCAATAAAGCTTTACAGCCCGAAATAGAAATATCACCTAAAAGAGGATTAGTAATGGCTTTCTGTGCTGCAATAATAGCTCTGTCTTCACCTTCAGCTTCTCCAGAACCTATGAGAGCATAACCCATGTTTCTCATAATTGTTTTGATATCAGAGAATTCTACATTGATATAGCCAGTCTTGGTAATTATATCTGAAAGTGACTTTACGCCATTATAGATAATCATATCTGATTCTCTAAATCCTTCAACAACACCAATATCAGGGAAGTTTTCTAAAATTTTATTATTAGGAATTACTAACAGTGTATCCACAAAACCTTTCAGATTCTTTAATCCCAATTCCGCATTATCGGTCCTAACCTTGCCTTCATAAGGGAATGGTTTTGTAACTACGGCCATAGTTAGAATATTCATCTCTCTAGCTGCTTTAGCCACAACAGGAAGTGCACCTGTTCCTGTTCCTCCTCCCATACCACCAACTAAAAAGATTAAATCTGCACCCACTAGAGCTTTTTTAATCTCTTCATAAGACTCCTCAGCTGCCTTTTCTCCCATCTCAGGAAGAGCACCTGCTCCTCTACCGTTTGTAGCTTTAGGACCAATTTGAATGAGATTAGGAGCTAAAGATTTTTTTAAGTCCTGAACATCACTGTTAATAGCAATAAACTCAACATTATTTAATTTATTATTAATCATTGTATTGATAGCATTTCCACCCGCACCACCAACACCAACTATTTTAATTTGGGTTAACACAAAATCTGAAGCTTCATTTATTTCAAACATCTCTACTCCTCTTTATTCAGAAAAGAATTTCTTAATTTCACTAATTACATTTTTAATATTAATTTTCTTGGGAAATATTGTTTTTGATTCAATATGATTTAAAGCACAATATCTTAGCATCCCAATAGCCGACACAGCTTCTAAAGTATTTAGAGTTCCACTCTTACCTGAAATTCCATCCATTATTGGAAGTGCAATTTTTACAGGAAGATTGAATGTCTCTCTTGCAATATCTATATAAATATCTAAGTTACAGGCTCCACCAGTTAAAACTAAACCAGCAGAAATCATATCAGGCTTGTAACTCTTAATTAAATCCTTATAACAAATCTCTAAAGAATCCTGAATTCTTCTTTCAATAATCTCTTTCACGACTTGTAACTGTACTTTCTTTGTAATATTTCTATCAAAAGTTCTATATTCAATTTCTTTGGTAAAATCATACTTATTATAATCTAACTGAGAAAGCCCAATTTTTAAATCATTAGCAGTCTTAGGTAAAGTTCTCAGTACTGTGTAAATATCCTTGGTAATATCTTCACTACCTACTAAATTAACTGCTATAGCTTGAATATATTTCTTACTAAAGATCATAGCATCAGAAACACCAGAACCAATATCAATCAAAATACAGCCTAGATCTCTCTCCTGCTCAGTAAGAACTCCGAGAGCTGAGGCATATCCTGATAAAACAAAAGAATCAATTTTATAAGCATTAATTTCAAAGCATTTACTTAAATTCTGTAGGACAGTTCTTTCTGCCATAATCGTGATTATTTCACCAGATAACTTTGTTCCGGAAAACATTAAGGGAAGCTTATAATGTTCGGAATTATTATCAATTAAAAAATACTTAGGGATAGTGTGAATTATTTCGTAATTCTCTAAACCTGACTGCTTTAAAACACTCTCCTTAGCATCTTCTAATACTAAGTTGATATGTTCTTGTTTTATCTCTGTCGCCTTTCCTTCCGAAGATAAGGTTACCTTACCAACAGCATTCATATATTTAATAAAATCACCTGATACACTCACAAATAGAGAATATATATCTAAGTCTGAATTCTCTTTTAGCTTGTTTAAAGCCTTCTTAATTGATTCTGAAAGGTCTTTTATATCAATTACTTTTCCTTTCTGAATCCCTGTTGCTGGTGCTTCTCCAACACCTTTGACTTCAATGGTCTTGTCTCCAAAGATTTCAGCTGTGATAGCTAATATTTTTGAAGACCCTAAGTCAACTACTGTTACTAAATTACTTCCCATTCTAACTCCATTAAAAATCTGCTTTGCTTGTTACTATTTGATTCTTATAGCTTACATCAATATATAGACCTGAGGAAAATGAGCTGAAATAACTCATAAACAGATCAATCTTTTCATTTATATTATCGTAGCCGAAATATACTATATTGCCTCGAAATATTTCTCTAAAATAAACCTTATTATTCTTAATAAAAACATCTGATATCTTATCCTGAAAATCAGGTCTAACATCTAATACCTGCGATAAATAATCTGCCATTACTTTAGTAGTGCTATCTTGAATAACAGTTCCTATGACATAATCTTTAGAATTTAACTTGGCTGTTATTACAGGTAAAGATTCTTGAAGATATCCATAATTGACTCTTTCTAATAACTTCAATTCTCTGCTAGCATAATAATTCTTTCCATCAGTAAAATTGATTATGGTAAAAGGGTTCTCCATTAAATATCTTACTTTAAGTCTATTAAGTATTCTTCGATTAATTTTCAGATCATTAATAATTGGATAATCAATCATTAATGTATCGGAGATATCTTCAAGATTTAGTTTATACAAATTAATTCCAAAATATCTACTTAAATCTTGCTCAATATGAAAATTCAATTCTTCTGAATCACCAATAACTGTTACTTTTTCTAACTTTAAAAGATCTGTTCTCTTGATAATTTCAAAAGTCCCTAATCCTGTTAAAACAATTAAAACAATAGAAAAAAAGAAATAAACAAAATATCTTCTGGAACCTCTTATCAGGACTCCCTTTGAAGTATTATTCATTCAGACTATTCTCCACTTAAACTATCTATTACCTGTTCTCCAAATTTAAAGACTCTTCCCGCACCCATTGTTATAAAGATATCACCTTCTTCTAACTCTTGAAGTACTTTATCAACAATCTCATCTTCTTTATCAATATATGTGACATTTTTGTGTCCAGAATGAATTGCCTCATCGACAATTAATTCTCCTGTAACGCCTGGAATTGGAAGCTCGCGAGCTGGGTAGATTGGAGCTATATACAGTTTATCGCAAGAGAAGAAAGCTCTACCAAATTCTTTGGCAAAATCTCTAGTGCGTGAATATAGATGAGGTTGAAATAGAACAACAATTCTTCTATTGGTACTATCTCTAAAGCCATCTAAAGTAGCCATTATCTCTGTTGGATGGTGAGCATAATCATCAAATATCGATATCCCTTTATAAGTACCTTTGTTCTCGAATCTACGATAAACACCTTTGTATTCGTATAATCCTTCTTGAATCGCAGTGAAAGGAATATCTAACTCTAATCCAACTGAACAAGCTAATAGTGAATTTAAAATATTATGTTTACCTGTTACTTGGAGTTTTATGTTTCCCATTTTATAATTCTTATAGATTAAATCATAAGAGCTAGTAAAATCTATCATTTCTATGTTTTCAGCTCGAACATCTGCTTGCTTGGAAAAACCATAAGTTACAATATTTTTTGTTATTTTAGGAAGTACTGCCTGAACACCCTTGTCATCTAAACAGGCTATTACTGAGCCAAAGAAGGGTACTTTTTCAGCATAAGTAAGAAAAGCAGATTTAATATCATCTAAGTTACTATAACAATCTAAATGATCAGCATCGATATTGGTAATTCCTGCAATGATTGGGGTTAAAGTAAGAAATGAATGATCATACTCATCAGCTTCTACGACAATGTATTTTCCAGAACCCATAAGATTATTAGAACCAAAGTTTTTAACCATACCACCAACTATAATTGTTGGGTCTAACTTGGCCTTCTCCAACATTATACCAACCATAGAGGTTGTCGTTGTTTTACCGTGAGTACCAGCAATTCCGATACTAAAACTCATTCTAGTAATTTCGGCAAGCATCTCAGCTCTTCTAATAACTGGAATGCGAAGTTTCTTTGCAGTAATTATCTCTAGATTATCATCTTTGACAGCTGAAGATCTTACTACAACATCAACCTCACCAATATTTTCAGGAGCATGTCCCTCAACAATAGGTATTCCAATCTCTTCTAAATGATGGGTTACTTCACTCTTCTTCATATCAGAACCGGAAATAGTCAAGCCTTGATTATGCAAGAGTTCTGCAATACTGCTCATCCCTATTCCACCAATTCCTACAAAATGTATTCTTTTTGTTCTACCAAGCATTTTATTCCTCATTAAGTGATTCTAAAATAGAATTTACGATTGTATCAACCGCATTAGTATGGACACATTGTCCGAAATTATTTTTATAATAATTGAATTTATCTCTCAACTTGTCTATTTCTGTAAGAAGAGTTTTATCGTCAAGATTATTTTGTTCTAAAATAATAGCAATATTTTTAGCTGATTGTTCCAGAGCATTTTTGTACTGGTGATTTTCAGCTGCCGTAGGTAGAGGGATTAAAATTGCAGGTATTTTTTTTGCTTCTAATTCGGCAATAGTTATCGCTCCTGACCTGCATATAGCAATATCGGCGATGTTATAAAGGGCATCAATTTCATAAGAGAAACCAAACATAAAAAGCCCTTTCTTCCCTTTATGAATTTCAGTAAATTCAGCTACATTATTCACTCCAAGTTGCCAAATCACATTATACTTTTCTAATATTTTATCTAGTGATTTATTAAGAATATTATTTAAAAACTGAGAACCTTGACTACCACCGATTAGGAAAATAGTCTTTTTCCCTTGATCAAAACTGTATTCAGACATATCTGCTATTTTTGTGGAATTTACTAAGTTCTTATTTAAGGGATTACCACTATAAATTATGTTATTGTTTTTTAAGTAATTCTTAGCATCCTTTTGTCCGATGAATATTTTCTTAGCACTTGCCTCTAAAGCACGAGTAGTTAATCCAGGATAACTGTTTTGTTCTTGAAGATAGTAAGGAACTTTTTTTCCTCGAGCTACGAATCCTGAAGGGCCACTAACAAATCCACCGCAACCTATATAGGCATTAGGTTTAAATCTTTTATATATCTTCTTAACTTTAGAGATGCTATTAAATAGTTTAAAGGGAAAGAGAATATGTTTAAGAGTGATTTTCCTATATAGCTTTTGAACATTAATGGCTTCAAATTCAATTCCTTTTTTTTTTACTATTTGTTCTTCCATACTGTTTTGGTTACCGATGAAAAGAATTTCATGTCCTCGTTTTTTCAACTCTTCTGCAATACTAATGGCTGGCATAATATGTCCGCCAGTTCCGCCTGCTGAGATTATAAACTTCATTTTATTCTCCCTTCTCTAGCTATAATATTTAATACTATCGACAAACTTAATGAGTCCATCAAGAAAGCAGAACCTCCATAACTTATAAAAGGTAGAGAGACACCTGTCGAAGGTAAGGTTGAGATAGCCACACCAATATTAACGATCACAGTGAAGATAAAGTTTAAACTCAAGCCCATGGCTAAATATCGTCTATATAAATCATTGACTTTAGCACTCAGAATAAATAATCTAAAAAATAGAGCAAAGAATATTATTAAGATAAAGGAGGAAATAATAAAACCATATTCTTCTCCAATGAAAGAGAAAATATAATCTGTATCAGCTTCAGGAACAAAGTTACGAGCAGCACTACCAAAATCTGACTTTGTTCCCCACATTCCACCTGCTGATAGAGCTCCTAAACTTTCAACAATCTGCCTTTCTTTATCAGCAGTGACTTGAACTTTATCACGATTAGGATTTAAAAGACTGTACTTTAAAAAGACCTTTACTCTTTCTCCACGATAACTTGCACCAAAGAAGAAAAGTCCTGATACCAATATAAGACCTGCAAGAACTGCCATCATTACTATCTTCCTATTTAAACCTGCTAAAAATAGCATTAGAAATAGTGATCCTGTAGTAATAGCTAACACACTAAAATGAGGTTCTTTTAAAATTAGAAATAGTGATCCTATATAAAAAATTACGAATTTTCCTGACTTTATTATAAACTCTTTAAGTTTATTTTCTAGCAATAAGTCTTGATATTTAGCTATATAAATGGATAAAGAACTGATTAGTATTATTCTCGTATAGTAACTTGGTTGAAAAGTAAAAAATATCAAATTTAAACTTCTTTTTGCACCTAATACTTCTTTACCAAATAATAAAACTGCTATTAAAAGTAGTGTAGAAAGTGCATAATGAAGATTTTCCTTTTTCTTAAAGAAGTTAACATCACCTTTTTTTATGAAGGCATAAACAACTGCCCAAGATAAAGGGGCAAAGAATAATCCTTGTTTCATTAATGAGCTGATACTATTAGCTTTGGAATAATAGAGTAAAGTAATTAGACCTATAATAGTTAGTAATATATATAATACACTAGCTATTTTATCTACTTTTAAGATTTTATTGCTCATTAGATTTTAACCTTTTAACGATATCCTTAAAACTTTCCCCACGATGTTCGTAGTTTTTATATGAATCATAACTAGCACATGCAGGAGATAAAAGAATGATATCATTTTCAGAAGAATCTTTAAAAGCCTGTATTACAGCTTCCTCTAAATTAGAAAATATTTCTTTAGGTGAGAAATCTTTAAACTGTTCACTCATTTTATTTTTAGTTTCACCAATTAAATATAACTTTTTAGCATAAATATTTAAATGTTCTAAGAGAACACCAAAGTCTTCACCTTTATCAGAACCACCCATGATTATTCTTACTTTCTGTTTAAATGCACTTAAGGCATATTTTACAGAATCAGTATTTGTTGCTTTAGAGTCATTAACAAAAGTTCTGCCTTGAATATCTGCTACAAATTCTAATCTGTGAGCTAAACCCTTAAAAGTAGAAAATGCTTTCCCTACTTGTTCATTATCTAAGTTCAGAGGAAGAGTTTCTAAAACAAGCATAGTAGCCATAATGTTGAGGATATTATGTTCTCCTCTTAATGTTGTTTCATTAACATCGATTTTAAGTTTTGCTGTAGACAGAGTTGAGTTTTCTAAGTGAACATCGCTCTTTTCTTTTAAGCTAAATCTCTTAATTCTACTGGGTATTAAATGTAAGAAGCTATTTATTTGTCTATCAGTGTCAAAAATTATTGCAGTGTCATTCGCCTTCTGCATTCTAAAGATATTGAACTTAGAAAGAGAATAATCATCAAATGAGTCATAGCGATTTAGATGATCAGGAGTAATATTTAACAAGACTGCAACTTCAGGCCTGAAGCTAGTTACTAAATCTAGTTGAAAACTACTAAGTTCTAGGATTACGAAATCATATACATATTTTTCGATAGGTAAACTGGTAAAAGCAATACCAATGTTACCCCCTAAGGCAACTTTTATGTTTAGTTCATTTAGAATATGATAGATAAGAGAAACTGTAGTACTTTTCCCATTAGAACCTGTAACAGCAATGATTTTAGTAGCTGGATGTTTGATCCTGTAGCCAAATTCAATTTCACTTAATAGTTCATTCCCATTAGCTTGAAGTTTCTTAATGATAGGAGTATTAAGAGGAATTCCTGGTGAAACAATGATTTGAGGATATTCTAAGATTCTATCAGAGTGTCCGCCAAATTCATATTCAATACCATTTAAATCATTTAAGTCAAGCTCGCAATCTTCAAGTTTCTTATATTCAGATATGAAAACTTCATAGCCTAATTGTTTGGCTTTTAAAGCTGCAGATAGTCCACTTCTTGCGATTCCTAGTATTCCTATTTTCTTCATCTTGATTCTCCTACCTAAGTTTTATAGTACTTAGTCCGATAACTAACAATAGTATAGTGATTATCCAAAATCGGACTACTATCTTGGATTCAGCAAAACCTAATATTTCATAATGATGGTGTAAAGGGGCCATTTTGAAAATTCTCTTTCCAACACCGAATTTTTTCTTTGTATATTTAAAATATCTTACTTGCATAATAACAGACATTGCTTCAGCAATAAACATAAAGCCTACGATTGCCAGGAAGATTTGCTCTCTTAGTAGAATAGATAACATAGCAAGAATACCACCGAGAGGTAGAGAACCTGTATCTCCCATAAAAATCTCTGCTGGTCGGCAATTATACCAAAGGAAACCTATTAATGTTCCTACTAATGCAGCAATAAATACTGTTAATTCACCAGCTTTAGGTATGAAACCAAGATTCAAATAGTCTGCATAGTTTATATTACCTTTTAAATAAGACATTATACCAAGTCCAACTGCAACAATAGCACAGATGCCTTCTGCTAAACCATCAAGTCCATTTGTTAAATTCACAGCATTTGATGTACCGACAACAATGAAAACAACTATAGGGATGAAAGCTATTCCTAGATTTAGGGAAACATGTTTTAAGAAAGGCATGTCAATATAGGCTAAATACTCAAAATCACTACTGAAGTAGAGAATTATTGCTATGAGAAGGGATAAACTAACTTGTCCCATGAGCTTATACTTAGGTATTAAACCTTTCTTTGACTTAGCAAAGTTCTTTAAGTAATCATCTACAAAACCAAATATTCCTAGCCAGAGAGTTGTTAGATACATCATCCAGATATAAGAATTATCAAGTCTAGTCCATAGTAAAGACGAACCAAGAAGACCTGTCAGAATAATAAGCCCACCCATTGTAGGAGTCCCTTGTTTAGCTTGGTGTCTATCAGGCATATCTTCATCAATAGTTTCAACAGCTAAGTGATGTTTAAGGGTCTTAATAATCCATGGACCAAACAGATAACTAAAAATTAAAGCAGTAATAAAAGCACCTGCTGATCTAAAAGTAACATAGTTGAATACCCTTAAAGGGTTAAAGATCGTCATATATTGACTTAATAAATGATATAACACTATAAACACTCCACTATTTTTTCTAAATGAATTCCGTGTGAACCTTTGAGTAGAATTACTCCCTCTTTTAGTTCACTAAAATGTTCTGAGTTAATTAGCTCCTCTACACTTGCGAAATGAAGATTACTATTTAATAATTTTGATAGTTTCCCAACAGTAAAAACTTTAATATCTGGTAAAGTTGTCAAAAGCTCTTTTATTTCTAAATGAAGTTTTTCTCCTTCATTACCTAATTCTAACATATCACCCAAAACAGCTATATGACTTAATTCTGGTTTGAAATCAGACCAAAACTTAATTGCTTCTTTCATTGATTTTGGATTTGCATTATAGCAATCAGCAATAATAACTTGTTTATCTTTGTTAATGATATTCATTCTGTGGTCGATATTAAGTTTCTTTTTCAATCCGTAGATTATATCATTTATATTAACTTCTAATAACTTACAAAGTGAAATTGCATAGGCATAATTCAAACCAAAATATGGGATTTGGTTAGTTACTTCATACTGAGAATTATTGATTTTAATGTTCATCGTCTCATTATTCATATCACAGATGTCATAGACAAAACTATTGTCACTATTTTTCCCGACTGAGAAGGCTAAGTTATGGTACTCTTGAGATTTATAATTAGCAAACAGTTCATTATCTCCAGGGAAAAGGATCTTATCTAACTTTCTATTAAACAAAGATGTTTTTTCTCTATAGACACCTTCAATAGATTGTAATTTTTCTAAATGAGCTGAATCTACAGATGTTATTAAGGCAATATTAGGTTGGATAATATTACTAAGATACTCTATTTCTCCAAAGTTATTGGTACCAATTTCAAAGACACCATATTGATCTTGGATTTTTACTCTAAAGATTGTTCTTGGTAAGCCAATATAGTTATTTTCATTTCCCAAAGTCTTTAATACTGAAGAGCTCTCCTGCAAGATATTAGTAATAATCTCCTTGGTAGTAGTCTTTCCTGTGCTTCCCGTAATAGCTATTTTTTTGAGATTAAATAGATTTAAATATCTTTTTGCTAAAAATCCGTAAAAGTGAAGAGCATTATCTACTTGCAGATATCTATCTGAGTCATAAGAAATCTCACCTATAGCATAACAGCTTGGATTCTTTTCTAAAAGATTAGCGATGTAGTCATTACCATCGAATTTGTCTCCCTTGATAGCTATGAAAAGGCTATTTTCTGTAATACTTCGAGAATCTGTGGATATATCTTTTATCACAAGCCTAGATAAGTTTGCAAATTCTTCTCTATTATAATATTCAAAGAATTTTTGCTTTAAGTCAAGTAAATTTATGGTATCATAAGGAATTGCCAATTTCTCAGATACTAGAGTTTCCTTATAGCTTTTAGCTACTTCAGCATCAGAAAAATGAAGTTTTTCCCCATTAATTTCTTGATAATTCTCATGACCTTTGCCCAATAATACAATAACATCACCTTCTTCAGCGAAAGCTAAAGCTGTGGTTATAGCTACTTTTCTATCTCTGATAATAAAATAATTCTCTGCTTCTAATCCTTGGACCATATCCGCAATTATAAGATTATTGTCTTCTCGACGAGGATTATCGTCTGTAATAATTACTAAATTAGATAAATTCGCTGCAATCTGAGCCATTGGTTTTCTTTTGGCTTTATCTCTTTCTCCCCCACACCCTAGAAGAGAAATAAGTCTTTTAGGATTAGTTTTCTTAAGGGTTTTTAAGACTTGTGCAATTGCATCTGGAGTGTGAGCATAATCAAGAAATACTCTCCCTTTGGCCTGAGTATTTAAAGGTTCTAATCTTCCATTGGTCCTTTTCAGAGAAGCTAATATTTCGTAATTTATATTTTGTTCAGGAAACAATTCTCGGCAAAGAGTTAAAGCTAGCATTAAGTTGTAAATATTAAATTCACCGATATAATTGGAGATTATCTTCTCTTTTAGGTTGCCATAATTATAAGTAAACTTGGTATAATCTTGTGAATTTTCTATATCAGAAGCATAGACATCATTCTGAGCATTGAGGCCATAAGAAACTTTCCTTCCTTTAAAGTCAGCATAATAGCGTTTCCCAAATTCATCATCATTATTAATCACCGCAAAGGCGTCAGAAGATTCAGCAGAATCAAATAAAATCTTTTTTGCTAAATAATAGTTTTCCAAAGTATTATGAAAATCAAGATGATCTTGAGTAAGATTAGAAAATCCTATTGCAGAGAACTGTTGTCCGTAAACTCTATCAAGAACTAAAGAGTGAGAAGATACTTCCATAACAACAGCTTGACATTTTTCTTCCACCATCTGAGCAAGGATCTTATTTAGCTCATCAATATCAGGTGTTGTTCTGTTTAGAGGGAACATTTCATCACCAAAAGAGTAACCTAAAGTTCCTATAATACCGCATTTAATGTCCATTTTATTTAAGATATCACATACTATTGTTGAGCTAGTTGTTTTTCCATTAGTCCCTGTAATTCCAATTAATTTCAGTTTTGAGGAAGGATTTCCATGCAGTTCAGAGGCAATAAGAGAACCTGCCTTTCTACTGTCTTTGACCAGGATTGAATTAGCATTTATACTCATATCTTTAGAATGAATAATTAAATTTGCTCCTAATTCAATAGCTTTAGGGATATACTTATGTCCATCAAGTTCAAATCCTTCGATAGCGATAAAGACATCATTCTTCTTAATCTCTCTTGAATCGATAGTAACATTCTCTAAAGTGAGATATTCATTATCTATATTAGCTGATATAAACAAGCCTTTGTCTTTTAAGATAGCTATAATTTTTTCAATATTAAATTTCATTATTACTCCTATCGACACTTAATGATTAATTTCATATCTTCAGTTATTTTTGTTCCTGGAGGTATATTTTGCTGATAAACTATCCCTTTACCTTTAGAGTCAATCTTTATATTCTTTTTTATGCAAAACTCTAATGCTCTTCTTAGAGGGGTATTTCGGAAATCGGGTAAAACATCACTATCTATACTTTCAGTGATGGTACTAAAGAAAAGGACTTTATTACCGTCTTTGCGGAAGAGAACCCCAGGAGCTGGATATTGCTGATTTACTTTCGCACTCATCCTTTTAGGGGTAGTAATATATTCAACTCCCATTCCCTTGATAATCTCCTCAGCTTCGGCTATTGTTAAACCCTGTAAATCAGGCATTAACAACATATCACTATTCTTTAATGTGTAATCAAAATTTATGTGATTTTGCTTAGTTGAAATTAGTCTTTCATATACTTTTTCAAAAGTAGGGAGTGCAGAAGTAGCAGCAAATCTATATTTTCTTGCAGGTTTATCAAAGGTAACCACAATAACGAATTTAGGATCATCTTTAGGTAGATATCCTACAAAAGTGGAAGTATATTCCCATTTATTAGTATTTCTGGTTTTTGCTGATTTAACTTCAGCTGTACCTGTTTTACCTGCTAATCCGATTATCTCATTTTGAAAATACTTACCAGTTCCATAATCAAAAACCTTTTCAAGATATTTCTTAATTTCGGTGATGGAAGATTCTTTAGCAATCTTTCTTAAGGCTTGTCTTTCAGAAGTAGATACGACATTTCCATTACTATCAGTAATTTTAGTAATTATTCGCGGAGCTAATAAATCTCCCCCGTTAGCAATTGCACAGTAGGCATTTGCAAGTTGAAGTTGGGTAACACCAATTTCTTGTCCAAAAGAGATCGAGTGTAGCGAAAATTGTGTCCATTGATAAATAGGACTTAACTGCCCCTTAGTTAAACCATATAATTTTGTTGGCACTGTTTGACCAAAACCCATTTTCCTTAGTAGTTGATAAAATTTATCTTCTCCTAATCTCTCAGCAATTTTAGCGATTCCAACATTCGATGAATGAGCGATAATCTCTTCACCAGTTAAAGGATAATCTAAGGGATGGTCATCAGTAATTTTTCTTTCTTTATTTTTCTTCTGTCCAGTATAATCTGGGTAATATGTTTTACAGTCGATTTTTTCTGATGGGTCATAGACACCATTATCCATTGCCCCCAGCATAGTGAAAGGCTTAAAAGTAGAACCAGGTTCAAATTTATAACTTACTGGCAAATTACTATAACTTCTAAGGAGAGCCGAGTCTGTGTGAATATCATCTTCAGTTAAACCTGCCATTACTAGAATCTCTCCTGTATTTGGGTCCATTACTGTACACATCCCTACTTCTGCTTGATATTCCTGAATTTTTTCTCGGAGTATTGCCTCTACTTCAAACTGAAGTCCACTATCAATAGAAAGATAGAGATTATAGCCATCAACTACTTCCTTACTTTGAAGTCCAAGGGCAGGAATATTATTTCCTTTAGCATCCTTGATTACTTCTTGCCAGCCAAATTTACCACTTAATTCATCATTAAAAGAAGCCTCAATCCCAGTGATTCCCTCAATAGAATATTTTGACTTATTAATTCTAGTTGCTGAAATAGTCTCCCTACTCTCTTTGATATTCCCTATCAAGCGAGGAGCTATATTTTCAGACATATATTTTCTTTTATAACCTATAAACTCTGTAATATATCCAGGTATCTTATTTCTTTTAAATGAAGTTAGTAATTCATCTAATTGCATTTCATTTATACTATAAAAAAGTATGGGACTAGCAGAATTTAATCGTTTTTGTAAAACATCTAATTTTTCATCAGTGATCTTACTACTCAAATTAGCAATTTTTTCTTTTATATCAGAAATTGTTCGATTATCATTATTTCTAGATAAATAATTGCTGATTGCCTTAAAATCAATGTCTACCTGAAAGTACTTTTCTGTGGTAACTAATAATTCTTGATTCCTATCGTAAATACTGCCTCTCATAGGGTTTATGAATTCTTTAACAGGACTATTTCTTCTTAATCGTAATCTTTTAAGATTATAGACATCCTTTACTTGGATTAAAAATAGCTGCGCTATCCAAAGCACAGCTATCATAAGAAACAGAATTAATAGGAAATTGTATCTTTTGCCATTCATTATGGGATTAATAAGGATAAATTGTTTTTAATTCATCAGCACTCAATGAGGTAGTAAAGAGATCCAAGATAACTGTTAAACTGGTATTTTTTTCATCAGTATAAACTTTGCTATAACTTATTAAAGCTGGATCATCATTTGGGTCTATAAAACCATATCTTTCTTGAGCAACTTTTTTAACATAAAGACCTGAGCGATAATATGATAAATCTGACTTCTTACTGGCATAAGTTGATACCTTACTATTGTAAAGTCTTTCATATTTGAGAGCTTGCTTACTATGTTTAATACTATAATGATCAAGAATTCCATTGAATAAAAAGAAAATTGACCCAATTATTACTAGTGTAACCGTAAATTTAATAAAATTTTTCATCCCAACTCCTTAAGATGTTTTTTATAGCTTCTCAGCGATTCTTAGCTTAGCACTTCGTGCACGACTATTAGATGTAACCTCTTCGCTGACAGCCGTTAATGGCTTTCTGGTTAATATCTTGAGTGTAGTTTTTTTTCCACAATTACAAATTGGAAAATTAGGGGGACATGTACACTCTAAAGATTCGAATTTCATGAAATCTTTTACTATCTTATCTTCTAAACTATGATAAGACTCTATCACTAACCTACCGCCCGGGTTTAGAATGTTTAATGCATCTTTAAGAACTGTTGATAACACTTCCATTTCGCGATTGACCTCTATGCGTAAAGCTTGATAAACTCTTGAAAGTGTTTTAGTTAAAAACTTTGGATTCATTTTAAAATTAGCTTCAATTAATTTGTTAAGATCTGTTGAAGAAGTGAATTTTATCTTCTCTCTCTCTTCTACTATTAATGTAGCAATCCTTCTAGCTGCTTTCTCTTCCCCAAAATCTCTAATTACTTTTGTTAATGAGTCTAAACTATACTCATTAAGAATCATTTCTGCTGTGAGATCGCGTGATTTATCCATCCGCATATCTAAAGGAGAATCTTGAGAAAAAGAGAAACCTCTGCTAGCTTCATCTATTTGAAATGAACTTACTCCTAAATCAAAGAGTATGCCATCAACCCTATTGATTTCACAAAAAGCAAGACGAGTGCGCATATTAACAAAGTTATCTTCTATAATAGTTACTCTATCTCCAAATCTCTTTAGTCTTTCAGTTGCAAAAGCAATTGAATCAGGGTCTTGATCAAAGGCATATAGCAAAGCCTTAGGATTAGCTTCAAGAATCGCTTCGGAATGGCCACCACCGCCCATTGTTGCATCTACGATTATAGAATTGTCTTGGATATTTAAACCTTGAATACATTCTTTTAACATTACAGGTACATGATATGTCATATTCTCACCGTTGGCCTTTCTTTGCTGTTTTTTATATTTTCCATAAGAGCTCTTTGATGCTCTGCAAATTCTTCTAAAGACCAAATTGAGATATGGTTTCCTCTACCAATGAATTTTACTTTATCGCCAATTCTGGCAGATTCCATTAATTCCTGAGAGATTCTAAACCTACCTGCACTGCCTTCTAAAGTTTGTACTCCCATTGAGTTATCTTCTATAAGGGTTAAACTCCAATAGTCTATATCACTATCACTTTTCCGAAGTATATCACAGATACTTTCAAATTCAACCTTGGGATATAAGGATAAACAGCCCTGAGAACTAAGAGTTATGACTATCTTATCAGTTTGATAAGTGTTCAAAACTTCTTTGAACTGCTTTGGTAGCACTACTCTATTTTGAGTTATGCTTCCGATATGCGTTCCATTGAACTTAGCTGTTATTGCCATACCTTATTTCTCCCAATTTTGCCTAAAAGTGCATTTATTTACCTAACAATGACAGAATATGACTTTAGTTATTCTATGTCAAATATTTTTTTCTTTTTTTTAACTTTTTATTCTGCACCCTTTTATATCGCCATTTTTTAATGTTTTTTTGTGATTTCCTTTTTGCTTTTTGTTACTTTTTAAGATTTTTTCTCTTTGAAACTAATGCTTAAAATTACCTTTTCATTTTTTTACTTACAAAAATTCTTCCACTATTTTATGATTGAAAAAGTAAAAGAATCTAAGTTATTTATTCCATCACTTGCTTATTTCTTGATGCCCAATAAATGGTCTTCCTCTGCTCCTTCATAGAGATCACAAACAATATTTGAATAATCAATGACATGAGTGATAAGGTGCAATAAAAGAGGAGAAAATGATGACAGAAGATAAGTAAAGACATGATTTTGCGACTTCTTATGTCTTCTTGTAAAAAAAAGAAAGCCCCACATTTCTGTGAGGCTTCTTGCTTATGTTTACTTGTTATGAATGAGATTTATTTCATTAGGATCATTTTTTGAGTTTTATTAAGGCTCTTTGAAGTCATTTTTGCGAAGTAGACTCCTGAAGCGACCTTTCTGTTATTTTGGTCTCTTCCATTCCAGATATACTTATGATTTCCTGCTTTAAGGTTATCATTGCAAAGAGTTTTTACTTTCTGTCCTTTAACATTATATATTTCTAATTTAACATTTTGGTTCTTGTTTAAATCGAAAGATATAGTAGTTTCTGGATTGAATGGATTTGGATAGTTAGGATTTAATCTAGTAATCATTGGGACTGTGTTTGAGTCTTCATTACTCACAACACCATTAGTGATTTCAAAGCTAATCTCGCCACTAAAAGCAGAACCGACGCTTGAGTTATCAATAGCTTGAACAGAAGCGTAATAAGTACCATTTTGAAGATTATTAATCATACAGCCGAGACTATTGAGCATATTACCTTGATGTGGTTTTAATAAGAAGCCATCATCTGTAGCCATTGAGCTAAAGATATCATTTCCACCTGAGACAGTACCAACCTTGATATTATAAGAAAGACCAAGTTGAGGAGTTTCAGCATCACTACCCATTCCCCATTCTAAAGTAACAACATCATCTTCTACTTCAGCAGTAATCATTGTTGGAGCTTGAGGAGCAGTATTAGTGAGTTCGGTTTGGTTTTCATAGATATTGCAATAGTAGTCTTGATAGTCATATCTTCCGGTAAGTAAGACATCACTTTTCATATCACCGTTGTAATCAATCATGGTAAGTTCACCGTATTTAAGAGCAACTAAGCTATCAGCATAAACAAAGTTATCATTTCCTTGATTAAGATGAATCTGTCCTGTCCACCATTCAACATTTTGTACACCATTCACAATAATATCAACAAGTCCGTCTGAGTTTAAATCATGAATTTTCATATCACCTTGTCGGATGCCAGCAATATAAGTTTCATTTTCAGGAAGATTAATATTAGTAAAAGTATCATTCCCGTCATTTCTAAGAATATATAATGTGGATGGTACTTCATTATCGATTGAACCTGTTATGAATAAATCCATCAGTCCATCATTATTATAGTCAGCCCATTCCACAACAGTGTAACGAACACCTTCGATTCCTAGATCAATCTCTGTGAACTCATCATTACCATCATTTCTCCAAACAGAGACTCTCCAATCCCAACTATCTACTCTACCAGCAGTAGCAATATCTAGTAAGCCATCGTTGTTATAATCTGCAAATTTAGCATCACCGCTTGATATTTGATGAATTTCAGGTGCAATCATCTCAAATTGATAGTTACCTTGATTGATATAAATTCTGGTATAATCAACATCACCAATTTCCAGATCTAATACACCATTATATAAAACATCTAATAAGCCGTCACCATTATAGTCTTTCCAATCAGTGTTGGAACCTTTTAAAGCTGGTAAGTTTGTTTCAACTTCAGTATAAATTCCATCTTCAAGAACATACATTTTACTGATATAGTTATCAGTTTGGTATTGTCCAGCAGTATAGATGTCAAGATCGTTATCATTATCAACATCAATCCAATCAACACAACCGAAGCCAGTTCCTTGAAGTCCAAGATTGATTCTTTCAAAATCTCCATTTCCATTATTCTTATAAATAGCAATGGCAGATGAAGTACCATCTAAAACATAACCTGTTGCTAAAATATCATAATCACCATCATTATCATAATCACCTGCTTCTGTTTCACTTTGCCAGAAGCCTATCATTCCTGCCTCAATGTCTTCAAAACCAAAAGAGTAAGTTTCACCAGTAAGAGAAACAATTTCACCTTGATCATCACCGTGCAAAAGCTGACTGTGAATTTCTAATTCGCCAGTATGAGTTCCACTTTCAGTAAAATTCATAGCTACACTAATAGTTAATGTGTCTTCTAGAACAAGATTACTTAAAGTCTGTCCATCAACTTCTCCATTTAGTCCAACTAAGAAGTTGTCAGAAACAGAAATATAATCAATATTAACAGGCATTTCGTATACATTAATAAGCTGAATACTTCTAAGAGCAGAATTATTACCATTTATAGTAGCTGGTAATTCAATGGTATCTGCACTAAGCTCAATTTCAGCTTGAATTGAATTAGCAGTTAAGGAAAGAAATAGTTGAGGGTCTGCTACTGCATTAGAAGCAATTAAAAGACTATCCATTACTGTTCCTACAACATTGTTAGCATATTTAACTTGAATAACTGCTGTTTCTGCAGGAGCTAGACTAATGTTAGTTAAGGAATGATTCCACTCTTCACTGGCATATTGTAAATTGAAATATTGAGGAGCAGTAATTTCTGAGATTTCTAGGTTTAAAACTCCAGCATTTAAAATATTGAAATTTAAAATACTTTCGCCATTACCAGCATACATTGTACCGAAATCTAAATTATTAGTATTGAGAGAAATAGCATACTGATCTTCAGGATTTAGGGGAAATTCTAAGTTCTCATCAGCACCTTTATAGGGGTTAACAAGATGTCTTAGTTGACCATCAATATCATACTCTACACCTGCAATTGGATTACCAGCAAGTGCAAATTCTCCTAAAGAAGTATTGCTGAGATGTAAGTCAGTGTTAGAAACAAATTCAGCATCAAAAACAGTAGTATTAGCATCAGTAGAAGAAGTTGTTTGCCATGCAAGTAAATCTTCGCACTCGGTGTTAATCCAAGATCCAATTGAACCATTCTCGCTATAATAAGCGTTATCATCAGCATTCCATGTTCCGCTTCCAAATGTATAACTTATCACTTGATGATCAAAGTCACCACTTCTTCTATTAATAAAGATGTTATTCTTTAAATTAATTACCCCATCTGTTCCTGTTTTCTGAACACAATAATCATGGTCAGTAGCAAGTCCTGCTAATAATACAGTATTATTATAGACATTAATAGTCATTGCTGAATAACCAGCATCTAATCTTAAACCAAAGACTTTATCATTATTATCATCAGTGACAGAAATAAAGTTATTTATCACATCAGCACTTACTTTTTGGATTCTAATAGAATAGACATTTGCCCCCGCTTCTTTAAGTCCGTAAATCTTGTTATTGGTAATAACTGCATTATCTGCTTCTGAATTATATTGAACAAATACACCATAGACAGAAGCTTCAGGAGTATAATATTCAGCTGTATAGAAGATATTATTGTTGTGAATAGTATTGTTTTGAGAAGCTTCTTTTACATGAATACCATATCCACCAAAGTTAGAAATATTACAGTTTTGAATAGTAATATTGTTAGATGCATAAATATAATATGCCCTATCATAATTAATCTCATCAGCATTAGTATCTGTAACATCTATACTATCAAATGTAATATACTGAGCACCATTAAATTCAATAACACTTCCTTCAAGATAATTATAGTCAATTAGAGGATTACTTCCTTCACCAGACTTCTGGAAAATAATAGGACTAGCTTCATCACCTATTGCTGTAATAGCTGATAAGGAATCTGTAAAGATTTGTCCAGCAAGTACATTGAAAGTAACTCCACCTTCAGGGATAATACCACTGTTTAATGCTATAATTGCTTCTTCAAAAGAGGCAAAATCACCATTACCTGTGTTATCAATAACATATTCTGATTCTAAGAGAGAAACTAAAGGATTGTCTAAGTTCTCATCAGCACCACAATAAGGATAAGATGCATGTCTTAATTCACTATCAAAATCATCCTCAACAAAAACAATTGGAGTAGCTATTAATTCTTGATTCCCTAAAGAGTTTCCAGAAAGATGTAATTCACCCTCTGCAACAGACTCAAATTCAGGTAAATAGACTTTAGAAAGATTATCCAAACTAGTCTCTGTTTGCCATTCTGGTAATAGAAGATATTCAGCAGAAACTAATCTACCATAAAATCCATTCTGACTTCCGGAAAAATAAATATTGTTATCAAGTTGAACACCAGGTTGAGCAAAGCCATACCAAATAGCATATTGTTCAAGTTCAGTTCTGTTATTTATAAAAATATTATTCTTAATTATAACATCACCTGCACCACCTGAAATATTAATTGCGTAACCTTGATCAGTGGCGATTCCCGCAAGATGAACAGTGTTATAGTAGCATTGGATAGTTCTATCGGCTCTTCCAACTACTCTCATACCAAAAACTTTATCATTGTTATCATCAGGTAAAGAAACAATATTGTTCGCAGCAATACCAGTCACTTGGTTGAAGTCTATACCATAAATGGTTGAAGTGGATTCTTTGATACCATGAATACGATTTCTTAAAACATCTACATTTTCTGCTCCTGAGTTATAAGCTACCTGAATTCCATAAACTGTTGTTTCTGAAGTATAAAAATCTTCACTATAGAATAAGTTGTTATCTGTAATAGAAATATTGGTTGTTGCGCTTGAAGTTTTAATTCCATATTTATTAAAATCTTGTATTACACAGTTTTTGATAGTAATATTTGAACTTGAATCAAGGAGAAAGCCAGTTAAATACTTATCTTCATTTGCTGTATTGGGGTCTTTAATATGAATACCATCGACCGTGATGTAACTAGCTGAAGAGAAATTGAATACAACATTATCAAGTGTTTCATTAAATATTATTGGATCAGCTCCCTCTCCTGATTTTTGGATCATTAGAGGACTCTCAAATGTACCAACAAATGTAATTGCAGGTAAAGTTTCTGTAAAAGATTGATCTGATGTGATATTTAAAATCACTCCACCAGTCGGAATTTCTGTTAAAGCATTAACGAAGTTAATTCCCTCGGAAATTGTTAAATAATCACCATTACCCGTATTATCAATAGTTTTAACCTCTTGGGCAAATACTAAAGATGATAAAAGCATTAAAAATAGTACAATACTTACTCTTTTCATTTTATTATTCTCCTTTAATTGTTTTTAAATAAGTTTTGAGAGGTATTCCCTCATCAAAATAACTATGAAAGGTCTTGACATACATCTTCGCTAATTGAGAATTATCAATGAACATTGAAGTGTGTGTATTCAATTCCGTATTTTTACTTGCTATACTTAATATAACTCTTTTCTTGTCTAATACGATAAGCTTGGTATGAACTTCATCGACCACTCTAACTTCAGCACCTACATCTTCCCATAACTGCAAGAAATGAACGAAATCTTCATTATTAATATCAGCTTTTTCTGTAACAAACTTGTACTTTAAGCCGGGGAAATATGCAACTTTACCTCTTTTTTGAACAGCGGAGAAGTCTATCACATAAGGAGCTTTATTCATTGTAAGAATTTCTTCTTTAACATCTTTTCCATATTCATTGATCTTTTCTAAAATTTCATTATTTCCTACAATCACCTCAATATGTTTAGATGGGTCTTCAGCTTCCTCTTTAGATAGTTCGAAGATTGGTTCTAATTCTTCAGATAATAGATTTATGCTCTTCACACTCTTGGTATAATCCTGTTTGTTCTTTTCTAATAGATTGTTAAAGGCGAATCGCGGATTAATTGCATTAAATTTTTTAATTTTTTCATCATCAGACTTTTTACAAAAGCCTTTATCATGAAGTAAATTGATTACTTCATAAACTCTAGTTCTTGGAACTTTAGCCAGATTTGCTACTTCCGTGGCAGATAAATCTGGGTTTTGAAGTAGAGTATAATATACACTAGCTTCATATTTCGTTAATCCCACATTAATTAATCTTTCAATAATATCAGGCATTTTTTCTCCCTTTTTACTATCTAAGACAAGTATTTAAGATTATTTATTTTAAGTCAACTTATTTTTGTAACTTCAGAGTTACAACTTATTAAAAGCCTTTATTAGAGCCATTTCAAGGATTAAAAAAAATAGCCCTACATTTCTGTAGGGCTTTCATATTTGTATCTAGGACAATGCCTGCAAAGCTGCAAGGCTTTCCATTTAAGATGCCTTCAAAATGAAGGCACTCCCAGTGGGAATTCCTAGTTTTTTATTTCATAAGAATCATTTTCTTAGTTGAACTAAATTTGCCATTTCTCATTTTGTAGAGATAGACGCCTGAAGCAACTTTACTATTATTTTCATCTCTTCCATTCCAAACAACGCTATGGTTTCCAGCTTGTCTATACTCATCTACGAGAGTTTTAACCTTCTGTCCTTTAACATTGTAGACATCAACTGTTACACGACCAGCTTCTTTCATACTGAAAGCTATTGATGTTTCAGGATTGAATGGATTAGGATAGTTTTGAGCTAAAGCATTAACTTGTGGAATATCTTCAACTTCTTCATTATCTACTCCATCATCAGTAGAATCAACTCTAAAGTTATCTACCATAAAGATGAAAGCATTAGCAGAAACACATTGTATAGCGAATCTAACTGTGGTACCAGTTAAGGCACTAACATTGAAATGATAAAGAGTCCATTCTGTTGGAGCTTCTAAATATTCAACACCTTGGTGAAGTGAGTATTGGAAGTTACTTATTGCAGAACCTCCAAGAGACATCTTAACTGCGAATCTTTCTAAGCCATAATCAGCAGTATAACTCTTAGCATAGAATGATACAACTGTAGTTGTTCCAACAGTAATAGCTGGAGAAATTAACCAATCATCATTCACACCTTCTGTTGAAGCAAATGAAGTGATAAACTTACTTCCACTTTGTGGAATCATATCTTCTACAGGTGGAGTAGTTGAAGCAGGATTGAATACCATGTAAGACATTGGTTCTCCAGCATTTTCAAACTCAACATCTGTAATACTATAAGTATTTCCACCATCTTCATCATATTGAATCCAGTTTGGCATATTTAGAGCAAAATCAGGATGTTCTTCAAAATCATCACCCCATAAAGGAGTTCCGAGATTATAATAAATAATAGTTTCTGTATTAGAAGGTAAAGAGAATCCATCAGGATCTTCATACATTCCGACAACATAATAATCGTACTCTGTACCAACTACAACTTCAGCATCATGATAGAGATTTGTTCCAATAGGAATCATCTCTTCTGTAATTACAGCACCATCTCTATAAACATTATAGCCAATTAGATATCTTTCATAAGGAGGCTCAACCCAAGTTAATTCAACATAACCTGATTGATTAGCTGCAGCTAAAGTAAGAGGAGCATTGAATGAATAGTTATAATTAGCATCAACATATAGATTATACAATCCTGTGTCTTCTCTAACTAATCTTTCTAAATCACCATTTTCTCTTTTTCTGTTAAGAGGAGCATTCACCCCTTGAGGGTAAACATTAGATTTTGCAACTCTTAAGTAATAGTCACCACTTTGAGGTAAGACAAAGTCAATACTTGAACCATTATCAAGGAATGTTGCAGGAACAATTTCATTTGGATCTGCAAAAGGTCCATAGAGCCACATTGAAGCACTTACACTTGTTCCACCAGCATCTTCAACAGAAGCTAATAAAGTATCACCAATACCCATTGCAGGAATTTTATACCAATCGATATCACCAATTGGCATTATTGCATAAGTATCTCCTTCTACTGGAAGAGTGAGAGTTGTAGCTGTATTAGGTATATCGTTACCGTCATCAGCATAAGCATAGCCACTAATACTTACTTCATGAGTAACACGAGTTGCATTATCAATAATTTGGATAGTTGCATTCTTGCTTCCTTCAGAAGTTGGAGTTAAGGAAACTCCAATAGTAGCTATATCATTGAAAGGCAATACTAATGGATAAGTATTATTATCGGTTGTGATAGTAAATTGATCAGCATCATCTCCAGTAATAGTAGGAGCACTAGCTATTGTTACATCTTGAAGACCGATAGATCTCATAGTGATATTCTTTTCTAATGAAGTTCCATCTACAGGAGTCATTTCGAAAATTGAGTTGATTGGATATACTGTTAAGTCTGGAGCATTAGGGATTTCACCAAACTCTAAAGTAATATTAGCATAAGCATCTCTCATATAATTTGCAGCAGGAGGTGCTATAGGGTCAGGGTTTGTGCTATCACTATAATAGACAATACCTCTAGTTGAGCTTGAAGTAGTACAGTAGAATTCATCAGCTGAACTATGATATCCTTGAGTATTTTCTTCTACAGCAACAACTAAGTTCTGAGTGTTATCATAAACAAAAGGAATATCTAATTCAAATTCAATCCAACCATCTTCAGCAGTTGTTGTCAAAGTTCCATTATAAACTTCCATGAATTCAGAAATATCAATCCAGTCAGTGTTATTGGCAAATTCAGTCATAGTAGTATGTCCCATATAGATAATAAAATCATCAGGACCCCAAGCTGAATTACCATTATAATGCCAGCTAATCTTTTCAATTCTTTGACCTTGAATACCAATTTCACCAGCATAGTAGATTACTTGTGAATAAGTGTAACCATAATAAGGTTCAACAGGCATACTAAGATTTGTTGCAGTTCCAGTACCAATTACTGCAATGTTCTCAGGTAGAGGAGGTAAAATGAAAGCAGTTGTAGCTACTGCTATAGAAGGAATATTAGTATCATTTGATATGACATTGAAACTTCCAGTGTAGTCACCTTCAGCTTCTGGTGTTAAATTAACTGTTACTATTTGAGAAGCATTAGCTTCAATAGTTACTTCTGCAGGAGTAAAACTTAATTCATCTCCATCTTGTGTGAATTCTACTTCTAAAGGAGCAATACCCCAGTTTTCAATATTCAATTGAGCAACACCGCTTCTGTTTAAATATACATTACCAAAATCTAAAGTCTCTTGAGTCACAACAATAGCTGGACCAGTTGGAATTGATTCAATGAAGAAGTTATCCAAATAGACATATTGATAAGTTACACCAGTTCCGAGGAATTTGAGTGCTATAAATTGATCATCTTCATTAGCATCTGCAAAACCATGTTGGAATTGCATGAAATCAGTTGTGAAATATACAGTATCTCGAGCTGTAAAGTTAATATCACCGCTATTATTACTAGCTGTTCCAATTATTAGACCAACACCTGCAGTAGAGGCCTTACCCATAAATCTAATTCTTCTTGAAGTTAAATCATTAACTGGAGGAGTAAGAGCAGTAATTTCTGCTTCTGGGTCAGCTGAGTTATAGAATCTAAATCCTTTAGTTCCCTCATAAGCAGTTGTAAAAACATTTGCTGTAGCATAAGTAGAAGTGCTGTTTGTTACTACAGACCAATCTTGTGGTATAGCATTAGTTTCATAATCTTCAAACCCTTCAAAATGAGGGAAGTCATAGATCATGGCGTCATAGCCTGTTCCTGTGAGTGGTATTACAGTTGCTGTTCCCTCACTATCAGTAATAGTTAAGTTAGCAGTAAAATCACCTTCTGTTAGAGGGTGAAAATTAACACCAATAGGAACTATCTGACTAGTAATTTCTAAAGGATATTCATTTTCATCAACAAGGATAAAATCAGTTTCTTGATCAAGAACTATACTATTGATAGTTAATGTTCCAAAACCAATGTTACGAATGTTGAAAATAGCTTGTGAAGATGAATTGAGTATTGTTTCAGGGTAATCCCATGCAAGTGGTGTTATCAAAGTAACAGGACCTGTTGGCATTTCTTCAATAGAGATATCATCAATATAGATATAGTCATAAGTATTCAAGAAAGAATCTGCTCTAAAAACAATAAATTGATTACTGTCATCTTCAACATTAAGACTAACAAAATACTCTTGATATTCAGTGGTTAAGGTAAGGGTTTGAATTTCTTCAAAATTCTCCATATCATTATTAGAATCACATACACCAATTTTCAATTCAGTATTTTCATCTGAAGCTTTAGCTTGGAATCTAATTCTTTTGGTTGTTAAACCTGAGATAGGAGGTGTAATTGCAAACACTTCTGCTTCTAAATCTGATGAATTATAGAATCTTAAAGATTGAGCACCTTCATAAGGATTGGAAGCGATAACCGCAACAGTTGTATAAGCATTAGTGCTGTTAATTATTCTATTCCAATCTTGAGGTAATTCACCAACTGCAGTATCTTCGAAACCTTCTAAATGAGGGAAGTCATAGATCATTGCATCATAACCAGTACCTGTAAGAGGAATAACTGTATCACCAATTTCAGCGTCATTGATAGTGATGTTAGCTTCAAAATCCCCAACTGTAAGAGGATGGAAAGTAACAGTAAATTGAGCAACTTCATCAGTAATACTTAAAGGGTAAGTGTTGTTATCTGTTAAGATAAAATCAACATCTTGATCTATTGTTACACTATTAATACCTAAAATACCTAAACCTGTATTTCTCATTGAGAATGTTACAGTATTAGCTGATGTATGAATAATTGTGTTTTCCCAGCTATACTCATCAGGAGTTACCATCAATTGAGGAGTTGTAGGAATATCACCCATTGTTAGCAAAATATTAGGTATTACGCTGGTAATTGTTCCATCTGCAGGAGTAATAAAATCACTATTTACAGAGTCTGAATAATACCATAAACTTTTGTTGCCATTAGTAGTTGTACCATAAAATTCATCACCTGAAGAAGAGTAACCTTGCGTATTTGATTCAAAAGCTATAACTAAATTATCTGTATTGTTATAGTTAAAAGGAACTGTAAGAGGAATAGTTACCCAACCTTCTTCAGTTGTTACACTTAAAGGTCCGTCATAAACAAGCACTAAATCACTAAGAGGTAACCATGAGCTACCATCTGAGAATTCATCTAATTCAGTATGACCTAGATAAACTTGAACATTATCTTCAGTCCAAGCACTGTTACCATTATAATAATAGGATACTTGCTCAATTCTTTGATCATCAACATTAAGCCATTCTTGATCATAAATAGATTGAGATATAGTATATCCATAATATGGTTCCATAGGTAAATGGGTATTTATTTCTTGCCCATTACCAATTACGATTGAACCATCAGCTGCACTAGTAGTAAAACTCCAAACTGAAGTAGAGGCAAGAAATTCAGTAGTATTATTACCAGAAACAATTTTCCAATAATAAGTTGTTAAGGCGTCTAAATCATCAACAGTATAAGATTGTTGAGTATAGTTATCTGCAAGCAAAGCATTTGCATCCATTGTTGCAACTTCTTCAGCAAGAGAACTAAAATAGACTTTTACCCAATCGGTATTCTCTCCATTAGTCCATGTTAAATCGATAGGAGCTTCGAGACTGAAGCTATTATTTTCTGGTGCTGTCAAAGTAGCCATATTAGGCTCACCTTCTGCAGTAAAATGGAATCTAATATTTGGATATCCAGCAAATAATGTTCCTGCAGTGGTTGGGAAAGTGTTGTCTGCATATTTATATACAGCTCTTTCAGGAGTTGCAGGGCTTGTATAAAAGTTTGGATAACCAGTTGTATAAGAACCATCATTATTAATAACTAATATTTCTAAATTATCAGTACCATTATAATCAAAGGCTGTATCTAAAATTATATCATGCCATCCGCCACCATTATAAGTTATGTTTCCCGAAAAGACTAATTCATAAGAATCATCTGTGGTAGGGTCAACATAGTCTGTAGAAGTAATTGAAGAGTCGGTAGTGTGTTTAATATAATAAGATTGATTTTCCATAATATAGCCTGCTGGTGTATTTCCAACATTGTAGCTAATTGTGGTAATCTCCATTTCATTGATTAGTTCAGATTGGAGATAAATTGATCGAGACCAACCATAATCATAAAATCCATAGGCTGGAATATAATTGGTGGTTGTAGTTCCTGTTCCTATTTCCACATAGATAGCACTTAACGATGCCATCAGTAACATCAAAATCGTTACGAAAAATAATTTCTTTCGCATAGTCACTCCTTTTGTCTTTTTTTCCTTAATTTTGGGTTGTGCTTATATAACTAATTTCTATAGAATAAATATAGCTTATCTATAACTTATTTTAAATCTATAGAGTATTTCATTCGCAAAATAACATTTTCTATAATTTTTTGACAAGTTTTTTTTACATCTTTTAACTTTATGTAATCAACTTGCTTACTACTATAAATATATGCAAAAATTATACCTATATATCAACTATTATTGTTTTTATTGAATTTAGCAGTAATAATCTACTGCACTTTCTTTTAAATAAAAATAGCCCCACATTTCTGTAGGGCTTTCATATTTGTATCTAGGACAATGCCTGCAAAGATGCAAGGCTTCCCATTTAAGATGCCTTCAAAATGAAGGCGCTCTCAGTGGGAATTCCTAGTTTTTTATTTCATAAGAATCATTTTCTTAGTTGAACTAAATTTGCCATTTCTCATTTTGTAGAAATAGACGCCTGAAGCAACTTTACTATTATTTTCATCTCTACCATTCCAAACAACGCTATGGTTTCCAGCTTGTCTATACTCATCTACGAGAGTTTTAACCTTCTGTCCTTTAACATTGTAGACATCAACTGTTACACGACCAGCTTCTTTCATACTGAAAGCTATTGATGTTTCAGGATTGAATGGATTAGGATAGTTTTGAGCTAAAGCATTAACTTGTGGAATATCTTCAACTTCTTCATTATCTACTCCATCATCTGTAGAATCAACTCTAAAGTTATCTACCATAAAGATGAAAGCATCAGCAGAAACACATTGTATAGCGAATCTAACTGTGGTACCAGTTAAGGCACTAACATTGAAATGATAAAGAGTCCATTCTGTTGGAGCTTCTAAATATTCAACACCTTGATGAAGTGAGTATTGGAAGTTACTTATTTCAGAACCTCCAAGAGACATCTTAACTGCGAATCTTTCTAAGCCATAATCAGCAGTATAACTCTTAGCATAGAATGATACAACTGTAGTTGTTCCAACAGTAATAGCTGGAGAAATTAACCAATCATCATTCACACCTTCTGTTGAAGCAAATGAAGTGATAAACTTACTTCCACTTTGTGGAATCATATCTTCTACAGGTGGAGTAGTTGAAGCAGGATTGAATACCATGTAAGACATTGGTTCTCCAGCATTTTCAAACTCAACATCTGTAATACTATAAGTATTTCCACCATCTTCATCATATTGAATCCAGTTTGGCATATTTAGAGCAAAATCAGGATGTTCTTCAAAATCATCACCCCATAAAGGAGTTCCGAGATTATAATAAATAATAGTTTCTATATTAGAAGGTAAAGAGAATCCATCAGGATCTTCATACATTCCGACAACATAATAATCGTACTCTGTACCAACTACAACTTCAGCATCATGATAGAGATTTGTTCCGATAGGAATCATCTCTTCTGTAATTACAGCACCATCTCTATAAACATTATAGCCAATTAGATATCTTTCATAAGGAGGCTCAACCCAAGTTAATTCAACATAACCTGATTGATTAGCTGCAGCTAAAGTAAGAGGAGCATTGAATGAATAGTTATAATTAGCATCAACATATAGATTATACAATCCTGTGTCTTCTCTAACTAATCTTTCTAAATCACCATTTTCTCTTTTTCTGTTAAGAGGAGCATTCACCCCTTGAGGGTAAACATTAGATTTTGCAACTCTTAAGTAATAGTCACCACTTTGAGGTAAAACGAAGTCAATACTTGAACCATTATCAAGGAATGTTGCAGGAACAATTTCATTTGGATCTGCAAAAGGTCCATAGAGCCACATTGAAGCACTTACACTTGTTCCACCAGCATCTTCAACAGAAGCTAATAAAGTATCACCAATACCCATTGCAGGAATTTTATACCAATCGATATCACCAATTGGCATTATTGCATAAGTATCTCCTTCTACTGGAAGAGTGAGAGTTGTAGCTGTATTAGGTATATCGTTACCGTCATCAGCATAAGCATAGCCACTAATACTTACTTCATGAGTAACACGAGTTGCATTATCAATAATTTGGATAGTTGCATTCTTGCTTCCTTCAGAAGTTGGAGTTAAGGAAACACCAATAGTAGCTATATCATTGAAAGGCAATACTAATGGATAAGTATTATTATCGGTTGTGATAGTAAATTGATCAGCATCTTCTCCAGAAATAGTAGGAGCACTAGCTATTGTTACATCTTGAAGACCGATAGATCTCATTGTGATATTCTTTTCTAAAGAAGTTCCATCTACAGGAGTCATTTCGAAAATAGAGTTGATTGGATATACTGTTAAGTCTGGAGCATCAGGGATTTCACCAAACTCTAAAGTAATATTAGCAAAAGCATCTCTCATATAATTTGCAGCAGGAGGTGCTATAGGGTCAGGATTAGTTCCATCGCTATAATAGACAATACCTCTAGTTGAGCTTGAAGTAGTACAGTAGAATTCATCAGCTGAGCCATGGTATCCTTGAGTATTTTCTTCTACAGCAACAACTAAGTTCTGAGTGTTATCATAAACAAAAGGAATATCTAATTCAAATTCAATCCAACCATCTTCAGCAGTTGTTGTTAAAGTTCCATTATAAACTTCCATGAATTCAGAAATATCAATCCAGTCAGTATTATTGGCAAATTCAGTCATAGTAGTATGTCCCATATAGATAATAAAATCATCAGGACCCCAAGCTGAATTACCATTATAATGCCAGCTAATCTTTTCAATTCTTTGACCTTGAATACCAATTTCACCAGCATAGTAGATTACTTGTGAATAAGTGTAACCATAATAAGGTTCAACAGGCATACTAAGATTTGTTGCAGTTCCAGTACCAATTACTGCAATGTTCTCTGGTAGAGGAGGTAAAATGAAAGCAGTTGTAGCAAGAGTTATTGATGGAATATTAGTATCATTTGAAAGTACTTCAAAAGTTCCTGAATATGCGCCTTCAGCTTCTGGTGTTAAATTAACTGTTATAATTTGACTAGTCTCTGGAGCAATAGTTGCTGTGCTAGGATTAAAATCAAGTTCTGTTCCTGTTGAAGTCATTTCAATTTCAAGTGGAGTAACACCCCAGTTTTCAACTGTCAAGTGAGCAACACCATTTCTGTTAAGATAGACATCACCGAAATTGAGAGTATCTTGAGTTACTACAATAGCTGGTCCAGTAGGAATTTGCTCAATAAAGAAATTATCAACATATACAGTTACATAAGTACTACCTGTACCTAAATATTTCAAGCCTATGAAGCTTGCATCTTCATCAACGCCATCAAAATTATGAACGAATTGTGTCCAAACAGTACTACATGTAATTGTATCGCGGGCAGTAAAATTCAATTCGCCTATATTATTTTCTGTAGTTCCAATGATAAGTTGAGCACCATCAGACGAACCTTTTGCCATAAATCTAATTCTATTCGAAGCTAAATCATTGACAGGAGGTGTGATCGCGTAAAGCTCTGGAGCTAGTGTGGATGAATTATACAGTCTAAGAGTACTGTTACTTTCAAATCCACCATAAGTATTGACTCCAACTGCTGAATAAGTATCAGCATTTTCAACAACTGCTGACCAATCTTGTGGTAACAGACCACTCTCTACATCTTCAAAACCTTCAAAATGAGGGAAATCATAGATCATGGCATCATAACCGCTACCTGTTAAAGGAATAACAGTATCACCAATTTCAGCATCATTGATAGTGATATTAGCTTCAAAATCTCCAACACTTTGTGGATTAAAAGCTACAGTGAATTGTACAACATTGCTAGTAATATCAATAGGGTAAGTATTATTATCAGTGAAGATAAAATCTACATCTTGATCTATTGAAACACTATTAATTGTTAAAGCACCAAGCCCAGTATTTCTCATTGAGAAAGTAGTAGCATAAGTGGTTGTATTGATAATTGTATCATTCCAATCATATTCTTCAGGGGTAACCATCAGTTGTGGAGTAGTTGGGATATCTCCCATAGTTAAAAGAACATTTGCAATGAAATTTTGGACTGTACCCGTTGGTGGTGTTATGAAATCATAATTAGTTCCATCATTATAATGATAGATACTATTAGCTAGAGTTGTTGTTGAGCCAAAAAAATCATCACCAGAACCAAAATAGCCTTGAGTATTAGATTCAAATGCTATTACCAAGTTCTGTTCGTTATTATAATTAAAAGGTACAGTTAAAGGTATGGAGACCCAACCTTCTTCAGCAGGAACAGTGAAAGGTCCGTCATAAACAAGTACAAAATCGCCAATCGGTAACCATGATTCACCATCAGCAAAGGAATCTAAATCAGTATGACTTAAATATACTTGAATATTATCTTCTGTCCAAGCACTGCCACCATTATAATAGTAAGCAATTGCTTCGATTCTTTGGTTTTCCACATTTAACCACTCTTGATTATAGATAGTTTGGGAAACTGTATATCCATAAAAAGGTTCTAGTGGAATGTGAGTATCTACTGCAGTTCCATTACCAATGACAATAGACCCTTCAGCAGCACTTGTAGTAAAGCTCCAGATAGGAGATGAAGCTAATAATTCAGTAATATCGTTACCTGCAACAATTCTCCAGTAATATGTTGTTAGGGATGTTAAGTCATCAACAGATAGAGTCTGCTGAGCATAGTTATCTTCTAATAAAGTAGTTTCATCCATCGAACCAACAAGACTTAAATCATCACCAAAATATACTTTTACCCAATCAGTGTCTTCACCATTTGTCCAGGTTAGTTCAACAGGAGAGCTAACATTAAAGCTATTATTAGTAGGAGTTACTAAGACAGGGATATTTGGTTCATTTTCAGCACTGAAGTGGAACCTTGTGTTAGGATAAATCGCCGATAAAGTACCATCGACTGCTGGGAAAGTGGCATCAGCATATTTATAAACAGCTCTTTCTGGAGTAACAGAAGTTCCTGTAAAAACAGGTTGTCCAGTTACATAAGAGCCATCATTATTGATGACTAATATTTCTAAGTTATCAGTACCATTATAACTAAATGGAGTATCTAAAATAATATCATACCATCCTGTGCCATTGTAAGTAAGATCACCTGAAAAGACTAGTTCATAACTGTCATCAGTTGTTGGATCTATATAGCCGATAGAAGTAATATTATCTTCTGTAGTATGTTTAATATAAAAAGATTGGTTTAACATCTCATAATTGTTTGGTGTATTATTGACATTATAACTTATGGTATTTATCTCCATTTCGTTAAGCAAATCTGTTGATAAATAAATTGTTCTTGACCAACCATAATCATACCAGCCATAAGCTGGGATGTAGCTTGTTGTTTCTGTTCCACTGCCAACTTCAACAAAGATAGCACTTAATGAAACAATTAGTACTAATAATGTTAAAATCATCATTAATTTCTTTCGCATAGTCACTCCTTAAAATTTAATAGTTTTCCTTAATTTTGGGTTGTGCTCAATGTTGTAGAATTTCCCTATTTCCTACAACAATTTGCTATGGTGGTAGCAAATTATTTCAATAAATTAGACAAATTAAACATCTCTATTTTTTTTTGGCAAGATTTTTTTTTCAATATTGTATATTTTCTGTTAATTAAGGATTATCGATTATGCCCAATCTAATAATTACTGAAATCTAAACAAATAAAAAGACACTTATTTAGATTTATTTATTAGCCTCAATTATCTTTAAAGTTCAATACTTAAGCTTGTATATGATTTTTAGATTGCAAGTTACAGATATTGATTGGTCAAAGTTGTATTTAAGAAGAGTAAGAAATTTCCAAGACCTAGAGAATCTAAATCTATCAATTGAAGCCTTATTTATTTCTTTAAGTAAGATAATAAAATAGATTTGTTAGATTTCAAATCTATCTTTTTAGGGATGGTGTTTTTAAATATAGGAGTAAAAGATAACTAAAATATAATTCATTAGCAGAAATAATGAAATATATATTAGATTTTTGCTTGAAATTTGTTGTTTTTTTTCTACACTTATAATTGGAATGTAGAATTTTGCAGAGTATTTAGATCTTTATCTAATAAGAGTTTAAGAGGATTTTTAGGATATCTTTCTTTAGGAAAAAGTAATAGATTGAAGTAAATATTTTTGTTTGTGTCTTATTGGTAGCGAGAGGAGGATTTGAACCTCCGGCCTTCGGGTTATGAGCCCGACGAGCTACCAAACTGCTCCATCTCGCGACAATTGTGAAAAAAATAAAAATGGGGTGGCTGATGGGGCTCGAACCCACGACAACATGAACCACAATCATGTGCTCTGCCAATTGAACTACAGCCACCGTAATTATTATTTAATGATTTTTAGATACATTGATAAAGTGGTACGCCGTAAAGGATTCGAACCTTTGACCCTCGCCTTAGAAGGGCGATGCTCTATCCAGCTGAGCTAACGGCGCACATAATAAAAAAAATGGTAGCGGCACAGGGACTCGGACCCCGGACACCTGGATTATGATTCCAGTGCTCTAACCAACTGAGCTATGCCGCCATTTATGGTAGCGAGAGGAGGATTTGAACCTCCGGCCTTCGGGTTATGAGCCCGACGAGCTACCAAACTGCTCCATCTCGCGTCAATGTTTTATCAATTTATAAAACCGTGATTTTCTGTCAAGTTTTTTTTTGAAATAAATTTCATTTTTTTACTTTAGTAATCACTTAAAATCACTTTCTACACACTATATAAAATGGCACGCCCAAGAGGAGTCGAACCCCTAACCTTCTGATCCGTAGTCAGACACTCTATCCAATTGAGCTATGGGCGCACATCGTTTTTGCATATAAATATTGAGAGGCTTTTATGTCAAGAACATTTTTTTCTTTTTTCTTCTCCAAATTCTCTATCCTATTGATTATTTAGACTATAATTACTAATATTTTTTTTTTGAAACACCTTTTTTCAGTCAATATCCATAATGTAAAAAAGTTAAAAATGTGTTATATCACAGAGCTATTTTTTTAAATAATGTCTAATTTCTTAGAGGATAATATTATTTTGACGAAAATAGTAGCTACAAGCTTTCTCTTTTTACGAGCTTTAAAGCAAATAATCTACTAGAACTTTGCATATTACTTACAAAACCTACTGCGAATTATAGAATTATCTCCATCAGCAAGAACTCCATTAACTTCCAACTCTACTGCATCAATAACTGCTGTAACATTTTCATAATCACTCACTTTTAAGGTAAGTTAATCACAGTCTATATCTTCTACAAATTGATTGATATCAACTATCAGCTTTCATCTTCAGCAAAGGTAAATGATTATAGTAAATCAATTATCGGGGTCTGATTGGTAGATGTTACAACTTGTATTCCTTTATCTTTCTTTGCTCCACAACTGCTCCTTCTCACTGATGTCAATACAATGCTAAATATTATTTGTGATAGCTGAGAAGGAGCAGTGAAAATAAAAGGGAGATCGAGTTAAAGCTAACTATTAGGCACTACTTGCATTTATAGATCTATTTACCCAGATAGTGCAATAGAATTTTAATTATAAGCCTTAGTTCTTAGGATAAACTTTGGCAGATAAATATACTGCTATTCATAAGGTCTTTTGCTTTATTTTTATGTAAGATAAAGCAAATATTCAAATCTTAAATCTTTAGTAACTTTTCTGATAAAGAAACTAATAAAGTTTAGATTTTCTTAGAATCAAGAATTCATTATTACTTAATAAAATTTCTTAGAGATTTTTCTTGCCAATTTAGCTAAGGATAATTATCTAAACACAAACAATAATTTGGAGATATATAATGATTGCTTTAGGTGTAAATATAGATCATATAGCGACGATTAGACAAGCTAGAAAGGGGATTGAACCGGATCCTGTCTATGGTGCTTTTATTGCTGAGCAAAATGGTGCTGATCAGATCACAGTTCATCTCAGAGAAGATAGAAGACACATTCAGTTCAGAGATGTACAAATTTTAAAAGAGGTAGTTCAGACTAAGCTCAATTTAGAAATGGCACCAATCCCTGAAATGGTAACAATAGCTAAGCAAATTAAACCAGATACAGTAACACTTGTTCCAGAAAAAAGGGAAGAAATTACTACAGAGGGTGGTCTTCTAATAACTAATGAAGTTAAGGAAGTAGTAGAACAACTTAAAAATGCTAAAATAGAGGTTAGTTTATTCATAGAAGCTGACCTTGAAATGATTAAATTAGCAGCAAAATGTGGTTCTGATGCTGTTGAACTTCATACAGGTAGATATGCTGAAAAATTCCAAGAAGGTGATTATGAAGAGGAATTGAAGCGTCTCTTAAAAGGAGCTAAAGCTATCAAATCGGCAGGAATGAGAGTTGTCGCTGGACATGGTTTAAATTACAAAAATATCTTTCCCCTCTTGGAGTTAGATATATTCACAGAATATAATATAGGTCATTCTATAATATCGAAAGCTGTATTTACCGGATTAGGAAATGCAGTTTCAGAAATGAAAGAGATTATTAACAGTAAATAATAAAGAAATTATTGGAGGAATAAGATGTTCAAACAAATGAAAACAGACTTACAAAATCTATTTGTTGAATTAAAAGAACAAGGATTGTACAAAGAAGAGAGAATCATCGCTTCACCTCAAGGTGGCAGTATTAAGCTTCAGAATGGACAAGAAGTTCTCAATTTTTGTGCTAATAACTATTTAGGTTTAGCTAACCACCCTGAAGTGGTAAAAGCTTCTCAAGAGATAATGTCTGAGAGAGGATATGGTTTATCTTCAGTAAGATTTATTTGTGGAACTCAAGATATTCATAAGAAATTAGAAGAGAAAGTTTCTAAATTCCTAGGTACTGAAGATACAATTCTTTATGTAGCGGCCTTCGATGCAAATGGCGGAATCTTTGAACCACTTCTTGATGAAGATTGTGCTATAATATCTGATGAGTTAAATCACGCATCCATTATTGATGGTGTTAGATTATGTAAAGCTAAAAGATACAGATACAAACATTCTAATATGGAAGAGCTTGAAGAACAACTTATTGCAGCTAAAGATGCAAAATATCGTCTCATTTGTACTGATGGTGTTTTTTCCATGGATGGAGATATCGCTAAATTAAAAGAGATTTGTGATTTAGCTGATAAATATGACTCATTAGTAATGGTTGATGACTCTCATGCTACTGGTTATATAGGAACTGGTGGAAGAGGAACTCACTATGCTTGTGGAGTTGAAGGAAGAGTAGATATCATTACAACTACCTTTGGTAAAGCCTTAGGTGGAGCTAATGGTGGATGTACTTCTGGTAGAAAAGAAATTATCGAATTATTAAGACAGAGATCTCGTCCTTATTTATTCTCAAACACTGTAAGCCCTTCTGTTGTTGGTGGAACCCTTAAAGTTATTGAATTGTTAGAAAACGATCCTTCTATAATTCAAAAGACTTGGGATAATGCTAATTACTTCAGAAGTAAAATGATTGACGCAGGTTTCGATATAGTTAAAGGAAACACTGCTATTGTTCCTGTAATGCTTTATGATGCTCCTAAAGCTGTTGAATTAGCTAATAGACTTCTTGCCAAAGGAATCTATGTTATTGGATTCGTTTATCCGGTAGTTCCTAAAGGAAAAGCTAGAATTAGAGTTCAGCTATCTGCAGCCCACACTCAAGAAATGTTAGACAAAGCAATCAATGCTTTCATCGAAATCGGTAAAGAGATGAATATCATCTAATTAAATAGATATTAAATATTGCTGAGGTTAGCTTGAAAACACCTCAGCAATATATTTTTTAAGGAAGTTATGTTATATATTGTACCTACCCCTATTGGAAATTTAGAAGATATTACTTTAAGAGCACTTCGAATTTTAAAAAGCGTTGATTTGATAGCCTGTGAAGATACAAGAACATCTAAAAAGTTGTTAAAGCATTTTGAAATCAATACCCCTACAATCAGTTATCATAAATTTAATGAAAGCCAACGCTCTCAGGAACTTATTACTAAGTTGAAGGAGGGTCTTGAATTAGCAGTGATATCCGATGCAGGAACACCAGGGATATCTGACCCATCTTCATATTTAATCAAAGAAGCAATTAGTAATAATATTTCTTTCGATGTTTTACCTGGAGCTACTGCAACCATACCTGCTCTTATTTTATCAGGACTTAGCACAGATAGTTTCACCTTTTGTGGCTTCTTGCCAGAGAAAAATAAAGATAAATTGCACTTATTTGACCAGTTAAAGCAACATTCTGAAACTCTTATTTTTTATGTTTCGCCTCATAGTTTAGAAAGAACATTACTGGAGTTTAAAGAGTATTTAGGTGATAGAGAAATTGCCATTGTTAGGGAAATTAGTAAATTATTCCAAAGTGTATATCGAGGAAAAATCTCACATTTTATAACCAATTTTGAAGAAATAACCTTGAAAGGTGAATTTGTGGTTGTTATCGAGGGCTGTAAAGAAAAAGTAATCAATGATGAGATGATTCTGGAAGAAGCTAAAAAACTAATTTCTGCAGGGAAATCTGTAAGCAGTATTGCTAAAGAGATGAGCAAAGAGTATAATTTAAAAAAGAATAAACTCTATCAGCTTTTCTTGGATAATGATTTAAATTAAGTTTATATAATAATTCTTCCAATAAGAAAAAACCCCTTCTTATGACAATCCTTTTAAAGATTAAGAAGGGTTTTAAGCAGTCTTTATTCTTTTCTTTGTTTAGAAGGGCGAAAAATGTTTCGCCCTACATTAACAACTAATTTAATTTCAGCTTAACTTCTTGATTTCACCTGCTTTCTTTAATCCATATTTAGCTGATGCAGGTCCAACTAACATAATCAAGAAAGTAGTTCCAACCATGATACTAACAAGCTGTCCTGCTTCATCTTTGAAACCAGCATTAATTAAGTAATGCGCGGTTGCTAAAGTCAGACCAATAGCAACACCAGCTTGGGATAAGAGAGTGAATCCTAGATATTGGGTTGTTAGTTTTGGAGCATGGGAGATTTTACATCCTAAGAAGGCTCCACCCCATTTCCCAAAAGTTCTAGTTAGAATATAAATCACAATCATAATCCAATTAGCATAAATCATGTGAAAATCTAATTTGGTTCCTATTAAGACAAAAAATATAACATAAATAGGTGGAGACCATCCGCTAAGAGAAGTATTCAACTTTCTGGAAAGTAAACTACTTCTGTTAACTAAAACTATACCTACACACATATTTAAAAGAATCGGCGAGATGTTTAAGCCTATTGCGATTGAACAATTAACAAAGAGCATCCCGAGAGCAAATAATAACATAATAATATTATCGTGTATTTTCTTGATAATCCAGACAATAAAGAAACCTGAACCCACACCAATGCCAATTGCTAAAATCAACTCTTTACCTGCTTCTAAAAGAGCATGCCCTACTGTTAATTCATGAGAACCTAATAGAATTATGGCTATCGGAATTGTTATAGAATAGAGCAATAAAGCATATATATCATCTAAACCCATAACAGCATAAAGAGTTTTGGTAAGATTTCCTGAAGCTTTATATTGGTTAATAACATCAGTGGTACCAGCAGGTGCTGTAGCACTAGCAAGAGCACCGTAAATGAGTCCTAATGAAAGGTTATGAGTAACTAAATATACTACAGTACCTACAAACAGAAATGCTCCTGTAGCCTCTAAAATTACTATAATTATAATACCCGAACCTAGCTTTTTTAAATCTTTAATTTTCAGCTCAGTTCCAATACCCAGACCTAGCAGAGAGAGAGTTATTGAATTGATTAAATCAAATGTATCATAATTAATATCTATATGAAGAAGATAAATAGTCTGTCCTATAACTGCACCAGCAAAAATATATCCCAATACCATAGGTGCATGAAAATAGGAAACTCCTTTTGCCATCAAAATGGAGATTAAGATTGCGACTCCAATAAAGCCTAAAAAAAGATATTGTTCCATATAATCTACTCGTAAATCTTGTGTGAATTGATAAGAATTATTTTACCTAATTCTTTACCAATAATGTCAATTCCTGCATGTTTTAATTCGTCAATAATAAACTCAACTTGCTCTTCATCTGCAAAACCCATGATTACTTTCCCATAATCGCGTTGGGTGCCGTAGGTATCTCTGAAGGAGGCAAAAAGAGGGTTGTCAAATATTAGCTTATGTCCAGTAGCTTCACCTGAAAGCACAATGGTGTCTTCTACACCTGCTTCAGCTATTGCCATAAGGACATCTGATATAAACTTCTCATCAAATAGTTGAAATATCATGTACATAATAACTCCTATATTATAACTCTAAATTTAATTTAATTTTGCTTCACCTGATTTGATCAGCCCATATTTTACAAAATTAGGGGCAATCATCATGATTAAAAAAGTTGTCATTGTCATTACTGAAGTAACTAATTTTGCTTCAGCTTCATAACCTGCAGACATTAAATACTTGCTTGCTGCTATTGATAAACCAATTGCCACCCCAGCTTGAGATAATAGAGTAAAACCTAAATATCTTCTTATCTTAGTAGGCGCTTTGGAAACTACAGCTCCTAGATAAGCTCCATTATACTTACCAACCATAGTTGCAATAATATAAACTACAATCAATAACCAGAATTTATGAATCAATTGCAAATCAAGTCTTGTTCCTATCAAAACGAAGAACCAAACATAGATTGGTGGAGACCAATCTGTTAGTGCCATATTTAATTTCCTAGCAATAAGCTTACTTTTATTTACAACCACAATACCAGCAAACATGTTTATCAAAATTGGAGATAAGTTTAGTTGTTCAGCTATTGCGCACATTAAAAGAATGCTACCTAAAGAAAGATAAGTTACCATAAATTTTTCATGTACTTTCTTCCCGAAATAGGCTAATCCATAACCTACAGCTGAGCCTATTGAGATTGATAGTAAAACTTCTATCAGGGAATGAAATAAAGCTACAGCGACACTTAATTCATTAGAGCCTAACAGCATGATGGATATTGGAAGGGTTATAGTGAAGATAAGAAGAGCAAAGATATCATCTAAGCCTAAAACTGCATACAAGGTTGTTACTAGGCTCCCAGAAGCTTTATATTGTTTAATAACATCAACAGTACCTGCAGGAGCAGTTGCTGAAGCAAAGGAGCCAAAGAGTAGTCCTAAAGGTAAAGCAATCTTCCATCCCATCGAGAAATGAAGTAGAAATGATATAACTAAACTAACAACGATAAAAGTAAGAGTAGCTTCAAAGATGGTTATCCAAAATACAGTTTTACCAACCTTCTTTAGTTCTTTGTACTCTAATTCTGTACCAATACCAAAACCTATGAGTGAAAGAGTGATAATATTCACTATTTCATAATCATCAACTCTGAACTGCCAAGGATTGCTTACTGGGATTGAGAGATCTAATACAATTCCTACAATTGCTCCTGTTATAATATAACCTAAGAGAAGAGGAGCTTTAAGAAGAGAGACTCCCCTACTTGTAAGTATAGATAAAAGAAGAGAAACTGCTAGGAAGAAAAAGATTAAGGAAACTTCTGACATGGGAATTATTTAGCAGAAGTTATTATGGAGTAGATTTCGTACCTATCTTTAGCTTTTAAAAGTTCCTTATGAACATGATTATCTTTCAATCTTAAAACTAAGCGAGATAATAAACGAATATATTCTTTATCTTGTTTATCAGAAGCTCCAATCATGAAAATTAAATTAACTGGTTTGTCATCAAGAGATTCATACTCAATACTGTTTTTGAGTCTTCCTATAGCAATAACAAAATCTTCGCATTCTGCAATTTTTGCATGAGGGATTGCGATACCCAAACCTATACCAGTACTCATTAATGATTCTCTTTTAAAAATTGCCTTTTTAAATGAAGTAATATCTTTGATATTGCTTGATGTTGAAATTAATTCAATCATTTCGTTCAAAGCATCTGTTTTATTATCAGACTCTAAGTCTTTAATTCTTGTTTCATCAATAAAGTCACTAATTTGAAGTATTCTCATAAGAACCACCTTTTTCAAAACTTGACGCCATATAATTGTTTCTTGTATTTTTGTCAATAACTAAAGAATTTTTTAAATTCTAAGCTATTAATTTTGTCTCTAAGTTGTATTTTCGTGAAGCTTGATTACATGATACAGGCTAAACATAATCGTAAAATAGACTTTTGATAGCACGATAGAGCTTGGAAATATCAAAATCATACATCATTAATAGTATAGTAAATACTACTAAAGCTACAAAAAGAATTATCCATAAAAAATTGGCATAAATCATGTGAATACTAGCCCAAAAATGAATCCTAGGAACATTAGTAGCATTGCCACCATTAGTATCAATTTTATCATAGAGAACCTGAGATTCAGTGCCCCATAGAATTTCATTTTCTTGGTCATCATCTTCAATATAAGGGACAAATCCCATATTGGTGTATTTTTCTAATAAATTCTTAGATATACTATTTAACTCTTTTTGCGTAAGCTCTCTTTTAGCCATATTTAACTCTCCTATTCAAACTTCCTGTATAAAAATGTCATTATTCCTATTAAGGAACAATCAGCATGATCTTCAGGTTCAACAACAATTGTTTCGAATCCTTCATTCAATGGTATTAATAATAGTTGTCGACTAATCTTGTCAAGTTTCATTTTCTTTAATGTTACTTCACCATCAAGTCTAACCGCACAAATCTTCCCATTACTTCTTTCCCAGTCGTTAGATTTCTCTATCAATATAACATCACCATCTTTGATAACTGGTTCCATTGAACTACCATTAACCTTGAGGCAAAGGTAATTTTCTGCTTTTCCATGAATCTGATCACGACTAAATTTCACATCTCCATAATCTTGATGTTTTGTTTCGATAGGGATACCTGCGGAAATCTCACCCGAAATAGGAATTGTGATCATTGAATCATCGAAAAACTTCATTTTTGCTTCAATTACTTTATGAATGTGATTATCTAGAACTTTCTCTAAATGATCAATTTCCTCTACTTTAGAGCCTTCAACCAGCATATTCCCTTTACCTGTGATTAGCCAGTGTAAATTAATACCATACAAATTACATAGTTTATTCATTGTATCTATTGAAGGTTTAATTTTATCAGATTCCATCTGCGATAGAGCAGAAGCTTTTAAATCTAATCTTCCTGCCAGTTCAATCTGTTTGATGTTCCGTGCTTTTCTAATATCTTTTATTCTTGCACCTATCATAATCTTAATCTCCTATTCATTATTAAAGCTAACTTAAGTATCAGTTAATTATTTGTCAAGCATTAATTTCTACTTATAGAGTAAAAGATTAATCTTACAACTTACTTCTTTTAATTAAGTACTTTAGGAGATTCTCTTCTAGGGGTGTTTGGCTAGTAAAAGTAACGAACTCTATTTTTGCATAAGAGCATTGTTCCTTGATATTCTGATAAAAATCACTATATTTAGCTTGATAATTATCCCTTATTTGCCAAGGGAATACCCTTACCTCAGATTTAGTTTCTGAATCAATAAAGATTGTCTCTTTTTTATAGTTAAACTCAACTTCTTGATCATCGACAATATGAAATACTATCACATCATGCTTTAAATATCTAAAGTGCTTAAAACCCTTTATTAATTCTTCTGCTTCATCTAACAAATCAGATATTATAATAATTAAGCTTCTCTTCTTTATTTTTTCAGCAATATGATGTAGTACCTTTATACTATTAGTCATATTCCCAGCATCAAGTTCATAAAGCTTTTTATATATTCCAGCAATGAAGGCTTGATTTGTTTTTGGTGGCTGCCAATAGGAAATATCTTCATTGTAAGTGACTAATCCGACAGCATCATTTTGTTTGTTTATTAGATAAGTTAATGCTGCTGCTAAAGTTTTAGCATAATCAAGTTTGTGGATATTGTGCGATGTGAAGCTCATCGAATTACTATGATCTACGAGGATATAAGCATTTACATTAGTTTCATCTTCAAATCTCCGGACATAATACCTATCTGTTTTGGCATATTGCTTCCAGTCGATATCCTTAATCTGATCACCAGGAATATACTGACGGTAATCAGCAAACTCTACACTAAATCCATGGTAAGGAGATTTGTGTAAACCAACCATAAAGCCTTCCACAATCTCTTTTACATTTAAGTGAAAGGCATCAAGTGTTTTGGCTACTTTTTCAGTAATTAAACTATTCATCTTCTCTTTTTTTATAGAATAATGCTAAAGGAACAAGCACGATATAGCCAACAGTTAAGATGATAGGAGATATAGTCTTATCACCTAAATCATCTCCCCCATACTGCATCACAATATAACCAATAATAATCACTACGATTGCTATTGTGAGAAGAATATAATTTGTTTTATTTAAGTTCAGTCTATCAGTAATTCTCTTTTTCATATTACCTCTTAAAATTTAGTAGTATAGATAATTTGGAATGATCTATCTAAAGTTATAGTTTCATTATAATCAAAGTTTGGTGCATTTCGGAATAAGTCAAATACAGTGAATTTAAATTGCAAATCTGGAACAATATACCAACCAGCAGATAAATTTAGATAACCTCTGCCATCACCATATTTCTCAAGCTCATTACTAGAGTTTTCAGAATTATCATTAAAAGCCAAATTATATTCTAAGGTGAAATTTAGGTCCTCTCCGATACTTTGACCAATAGCAATAAAACTGTTTAAATCTTTATCACCATCATCATTTTCTGTAGATTTATTTACTCCGAAATTTATCTGGGAACCTCTTAAGAAAAGATCTTGTTTCCCAATAACAGCATAGAAACCAGGTGATTTCATCGCATAACGATTATAGCGTTCCACCCACTTGCCGTGTCCTTCGGAATCAAAACCAACACTTAAAGCTGGAATATTAACTGTTTCTTTTAAGATTTGGAACTTTGCTTTAAAATCAATATGATCATACCAATCAGGTTCTTGGTTGCCAACAAAGTTCTCAGCACCATAACTGAAACCTATTGAAAGTCTTTCAAAAAGCCCTATATGAGAAGTTAATCTCATGCTACTATCGCCATAGAATTTTGTTTCGAAGTTATAATCTCCCCTAGTAAGAGCACTTGCAGTAGGACTAGTAATGGATTTAAACTCAGAAATCCCCATTAATACAGAAGCTAACGAGACAATAATTACTAATAAATAAACCTTTTTCATTTCTTCTCCTTAATATTAAATGACTTTGCAATACCTTCTAATTCGAAAAGATATGGTATTTTGGTACCAGCAGGATAATAAACTGCAGTATCAATAAAATATGCTGTTTTAACTTGATCATCATAAATTGCATAACTTCTAAATGAACCACCCATTTTAGTTTGGTCATTTTCCCATGCACCTTCAAAAATGAAACCTAAGTAACTTTTCCCATTCCATGTTTTAAAAGTCTTAGGCATCAATCTACTTCTATTCCAATCAATTTGATCACCATCTAAGATAACTTTACTAATTTTTTCCCTACTACTTCTTACCCAAGATGCAGCAAAATCATCATTATTCATCTGCTCTTGATAAACAGTAACGAATTTATCAGGAAGAACAGTTTCTTTCTTTTTATATCTATAGATAAAACTAATCATATTTTCGTCTTTGTTCTCTTTGTAGAGTTGGAAAGTGGAAGGTATTTGCAGACTATAATTATATTCTGCGAATTTATTTCCATTTAAACCTTCTCTATAGAATACTCTTCTCGTCATTCTTTGCAAGAATCTTTTTTCATAATCTAAATAGAGATTAGGTATTTTAGCGATTATAATATCTTCAGTTCTTATCTCATCAGGAGCTAAGATAAAAGTAACTAGCTGGTCATCAGACCACTCATTTTGATATGTTATCATGCTGGCAGAGCTGGTCATGACTTTATCTATCTTTTCTTGAGCTATCTTACTTTTAACAAAGGAAGTAAATTCATCTTGAATATCTAAGTTACAGATAAAGATAAGGTTCTTAGCTTTCTTAAAGTCTTCAAAATCATCAAAATTTTTCCATATTAGTTCAAAAGTTCTCTCTTTCTGGGCTCCTTCAAAAGGATAACCAAATTGCTTTTCCATTATATTTAAAGTGTTTTTACTCAATACTTGATTAGAGAATACATACACATCTTGATGATTACCATAAGATACTGGCTTACTATTATCGGTAAAATTCTCGATTGGCATGTAGCCTTTTTCTGATTTAGTGCAAGCTACTAAAGATATCATAATTAGAAGTGCGATAATCACATGTTTCATTTAAAAAGTTCCTTTAGGTTTTTGAGGTAAGATGCTCCTGAAAGAATAGTAACAATAGCTACTCCCCAGAAATAGACATTTAGATATAAAGAATATTCTTCTAAATTTATGTTTATACCTAAAAGAAACAAAGCGATTGTTAAACCAACCATCTGAGTTACAGTTTTTATTTTACCCCAGTTGTTAGCAGCCATAAAGATATTTTTTTTCTTATAAATATCTCTTAAAATTGTTATTATGATTTCTCTTAAAGTAACAATTACAAATATCCACACAGATAAATATCCATGTTGTCCAAATGTTAAAAGTCCTAAAGCCGAGAGAACTAATAGTTTGTCAGCTAAAGGGTCCATTATTTTACCAAAGTTAGAAATTACTTTAAACTTTCGGGCAAGGAAACCATCCAAGTAATCTGTAATAGAAGCAGTTATAAAGAGAATAAAAGCTAACATCAAATTACCTTGAGTAAAATAGTAGATAAAGAATGGTACTAAAATAACTCTCAGAACGGTAAGAATATTCGGTATATGTTTCATCATTATATATCTATCCTTTCTTTTTTAATAGTGAATATTAACAGATTAGTTAAAGCGGTGAAGCTAATAAAAATAAGCAGCTTCTGATCTAGATTAATATTAAATTTGGAGCTAAGCTTGAGAGCAAAATCAAGTATGCATACTATAATAATCAAAATTAAAGAAATAGATTTCATTTTAGCTATATATCTCTGGTATTTTCTAGGATTAATATGACCTTTAAGCAAGAATTTAATTTTTTCACTATTGATATTTAATAAATAAAAATCATATAGCTGAATAAGAGTTGTCATAAAAATAAAAAGAAAACCCATTAGAGCAATGCCGATGATTTTATTATTGCCTCTTTGCTTTAGTAAGAAATCTCTTTCTTGTGCTATAGCAGCAAATTCGGTAACCAAATCATTGAAAAGGTTTTTATCATAATAATAATGTTTCACTTGAGATTTTACAGATGGAATACTACTGCCACCGATATAACTATAACCATTTTCAGTTAGATACTCTTCAATAGAAAAAATCTGATTGATTGATTGGCTATTTGCTAAGAATGAAATAAGCAATTCATTTGGCAAATACAGCTTCATTTTATTGAGTAAGGACTTATTTGATTTAGTTAAATTAGAATTATTCATATATTGTTTAAATTTGCTATCGAATAATAAGGAATCTATAAATGCAGCTCTTGGTTGAATAGTAATACTTTCAAAATCAGATTCTTGAAATTTTGCCATAATATCTTTTCTAACTTGACTAAGTTCGTTAGCCTGAATGCTGTAAACAGATAGTTGCAAAGATGATATTTTCTCTAAACTAATCTCTTCTCTTTCTTCTAATTGCTTTAAAGCCAAACTTCCGACAGCGACATCTTTCAATCTTGAATAATTATGGTAGGCAAATCCACTAACTATGAAAATGAGTAGGATAGCAGTATTTAAGAGTAGAAATCTTTTTTTCATAACTGCACCACTTTACTATCATCAATTTCATATACAGAATCCATTTCAGGAATTTTAAGTCTAGATGTGAGCAGAACAGTCCCATTATCAACTTTGAATTTAGATAAAAGTTTCCCACTTAAAGTAAGATTATTAGCTGTAAAACACTTATCAAAGTCATCGATAATTAAAAGAGCTGGTTTTAATCCACATCCGATGGATAGTTCAACTAGCTTCTGTTTAAATAGAGGTAACTCAGAGATTTTTCTTTCTAAATCATTTTCTAAACCAGCGATAAAAGAATACTCTCTTATTGATTCTAAGTTCTCTTTAGCATTAAAGGAAAAATTATCATTTACGCTTTCATTTTGAAGTAGATGAACATCTTTAGTAATAAGATAAGAATTTATTTTACTATTACTTATGTTGTAAAAGTCTATGATTCCTCTGAAGTTAGAATATAATCCATGAATAGTTCTTGTTAACAAACTCTTGCCGGATTTCTCTTCTCCATACAAGGCATTGATAGTTGAACTTTCAAGTTTCAATTCAGCTACTCTAAATATAATTCTCTTTTCTTTAATTATTTCTAAATCATTAATTTGCAACATATTTTAATCCAACAATTAATATTTTATTCTTTCTAATCATTTCGATTTCTTTAAACTGTCCTTGATTTATGAATTCTCTTATATCATCTTCCCTATCTTGGGCATAGAGTAACCAAGCTTCTCCATTTAAAGCAAGATTTCTCTTTAAAGCTAAAAAAACATCTTCCATGGTACAAGTCAATTCAAATTTAGCTAAATTTGTGCGTTCATAAGGACTCAACCGACCACTTCCTACTTTTTGGTAAGGAGGATTAGCAATAATCAAATCATATTTAACAGAAGTTAAATATGCACGAAAATCGCTTTCTTCAATCTTTATTGTCAGACCAAGTAAATCACAGTTGTATGAAGCTAATTTTGCTTGTTCATGATCTAATTCTAAAGCAGTAATATCCCAAGTTGGAAACTCTTTCTTCAGCATAATGGAGTTAATTCCATTGCCCACACCTAATTCCAGAACTTTTAATCCTTGGTATGATGAACCTTGAAATCTTCTAGTTAAGATACTATTAAAATCTTCATTATCAGAAGAAATCTTTTGTCCTTGCTTATGCTGATAAATACAAGAACCATCAGGTAATCTAACTTGAGTAGTTCTTTCTTCCAACCATGATTTATCTAGCATTAAGAAAGTTTTAACATTGCATCAATACTTTTTTTAGCAGCCACTCTAAGGTCTTCAGGTAGAGTAATTTCGTAAGTTTCATTTTGCAAACTGCTTAAGACATCTTCAAGATGAATCTTCTTCATATTGACGCATACTGCTCTATTTGCTAAAGGTATGATATTTTTTCCAGGATTATCTCTTTTTATCTGCTCATATAAGCCAACTTCAGTACCAATAATAAGGTTATCATGTTCTTTAGCATAATCTGCCATTCCTTTTGTAGATGCTACCACATCAGCATAATTGATAATTTCTGTAGGACACTCAGGATGAACTAATAACTTGTATTTAGGATATTGTTTCTTGACATCTATGACATCTTGCTTACTCATTTTTAGGTGATGAACTGGACAGTAACCAGCCCACACAACAATATGTCTTTTAGTTTGATGAGCTGCATAAGTACCTAGATTTTGATCAGGAACAAAGAGTATTTTTTGATCTCTAGGTAAAGTCTCAATTATTTTCACAGCATTTGAAGAAGTACAGCAGATGTCACTTTCAGCTTTAACCTCAGCAGTTGAATTAACATAACACATAACTACTGAATTCGGATGATTATTTTTAAACTGTCTTAATTGTTCTCCTGTAATCATATCTGCCATTGGACAGCCAGCATCTTCAACAGGTAATAGAACCTTGGTTTTAGGTGAAAGTATTTTGGCAGTTTCAGCCATAAAGCGAACCCCACAAAATAAAATAATATCAGCCTTAACTTTGCTTGCTTCAATTGATAGTTGTAGTGAGTCACCAACAAAATCAGCAACATCTTGCACATCTAAAGTTACATAATTATGAGCTAGGATAACTACGCTCTTTTCTTTCTTCAATCTATTTATTTCATTAACTAATTCTTGGTTCTCCATAAAATTCCTCAATCTATTTTTATATTTTATTTTTTATCAGTGAAATCTAGGGATAAAATCTTACTTCTTCTCTCTTCTTCTAGATATTAGTATGACCAAATCCGCCTGCACCTCTATCGGTTTCACTTAATTCATCAACTTCATCCCAGACTGGATTCTCATACTTACTAATAACCATTTGGGCAACTCTCATTCCGTGAGTGACAGTAAAATGCTCTTTACCAAAGTTAAAAAGTATTATCTTAACCTCTCCCCTGTAGTCTGGATCTATTGTTCCAGGAGAGTTTAAAACCCCTATCTGATTCTTTAGTGCCAAACCACTTCTTGGTCTGATTTGCACTTCATAGCCAGCTTCTATAGCTATTGATAAACCAGTAGGTACTAAAACTACCGTATTGGGTTCTACAACTAAAGGAGTGTCTAAACAAGCGCAAATATCATATCCTGCGGCATTTTCAGAGTACTTTTGTGGTAGAGAAGCTTGGTCAACTAATCTTTTTACTTCTATCTTCATTAGAACTTTCTAGTTAAGATAAAATCTGTTAATAAAGAGAGATTTTCAGCTTTATCACCATAGTGAGAAAGTATTTTCTGAGCGCTTCCAATTAGTTTAGTTGCCATTTCATGGGACTTATCTAAACCATAAACTGCAGGGAATGTAGCTTTTTGAACTTCAGCATCTTTCCCAATAGTTTTTCCTAGCACATCAGGATTACCTTCTATATCTAAAATATCATCAACTACTTGAAAAGCTAAACCTATTTTTGAAGCATATTTATCTAATCTTTGGCAATCCTCTTCTGGAGCATTCGCTGCCATACATCCAAATTTTACAGCTAAGTTAAGTAATTTTGCAGTCTTATTTTCATGAATATATTCTAAAGTCTTCTTTGTTACTTTTTTATTCTCATTAAGAATATCATTCATCTGTCCAGATATAATTCCTTCTGAACCAGCAACTGTAGCTAATTCCCTAATGTATATAATTTTTTCTTCATCAGTAAAAGGAGAAGAAGCTAGAAGCTCAAAAGCTGAAACTAAAAGAGCATCACCTGCGAGTAGTGCTATATCTGAACCATACAAAACATGACAACTTTTCTTTCCTCTTCTCATATCATCGTTATCTATTTCTGGAAGATCATCATGAATCAAGGTGTAAGTATGCAGTAATTCAATTGCACCCGCAAGATATTTCACCTTTGAATAATCAGTATCAAAGAGAGAATAGACAGATAAAGTTAGATATGGTCTAATCCTCTTTCCACCAGCAAAAAGGGTATGCCTTATAGCTTTATGAATTTGCTTTGGGTATTCATCTTTTCTAGGTAAAAACCTATCCAAAATAATATTAACAATCTCTCTTTTCTCTCTAATATCTTTTTTAATCATCATTGATTTTTGATTAGACATTTATAAATTCTCCTGATTCTTACGGTTTATTACTTCAATTTTCTCTTCAAATCTATTTAATTGTTTTTCGCAATATGCTAAAAGTATCTTCCCTTTCTCATAAAGCTCAATCATCTTTTCTAACGGTAAATCTGATTCTTCTATTTGCTCAACAATTATGTTTAGCTCTTTTACAGCAGATTCATAATTCTTTGGTTCAGTGTTTTTTTTATCCATTCTTAGTCCTTACTAAACATTGCATTAACAAACTCTTTAGCATCAAAATCTTGAAGGTCATCAATCCCTTCTCCTACACCAATTAGTTTTACAGGAATGTTAAGAACTTTTTTAATATTTAAGACGATTCCACCCTTGGCAGTACCATCTAATTTAGTTAAAACTAATCCAGTTAAAGGAACAATTCCATTGAAAGTCTTTGCTTGATTAACAGCATTTTGACCAGTAGTTGAATCTAACACTAAAAATACTTCATGAGGTCCATCAGGTGCTACTTTCTGAATAGTCCTATATATTTTTTCTAATTCTTTCATTAGGTTAGCTCTATTATGCTGTCTTCCTGCCGTATCAATCATTACTACATCTTTATTCTTGGCAATAGCGGATTTAATTCCGTCAAAAACTACTGCAGATGGGTCTGCGCCTTGAGCTTGCTTAATAATATCTACCTTGGCCCTATCTGACCAAATCACTAATTGTTCTACTGCTGCTGCCCTAAAAGTATCACCAGCAACCATCAATACAGATTTTCCTTCCTGAACAAATCTCTTGGCTAACTTACCAATAGTTGTAGTCTTTCCTACTCCATTTACCCCTATAAATAATATAATATAAGGCTTTTTGTCTGTCATTACAAAGACTTCTTCATTCTCTTCATAATCTGACATTAACTTCTCGCTCATGATATTTTTTATAATTTCCTGAACAGTCTCTGTATCTTTAATTTTATTAATTCTTATTTCATCTCGCAATTTATCAATAATTTCTGTTGTCATCTCCACCCCAGTATCACCCTGAAGCAAGATCTCTTCTAATTGCTCTAATAATTCTTCATCTACAACGCCGCGCAAATTAACAGCTTCAGCGATTTTCCCTATGAAATTATTTTTGGTAGTAGCTAATTTATCTTTTAGCTTTTTAACAAATTTAAACATTACTAAACTCCTATAACGAATAACAAATAATTTTTATGTCATTATAAGTATTCTGAAATAAAAGTCAATAGAAAATATTATTTTGTTGCTGTTCTTACTTAATTTAAGGTAATTACTTGAAAAATGTACAAAACTTCAGCTATTTTTCTTTAATATCAATAGCCCTTGTGAGAGGTTGACACAAGGTGGGCTTTCCTATGGAATGGAAGCGTCCCTGCTTCCATTAACTGGGGTTACGGACCTTTAGTCCGTGAATGTCAAACTCCCCGCTTTAGTGCTGAAGGTACGCTAAAAGAGGGGTGGCATCGAAGATGACGGGGTATTTCTTCCTAAATTCCCCTCCGCGAGGGTACATCCCCCTCCGTGAGGGGGAAATAGGGGGTGTTTTCCTATGGAATGGAAGCGTCCCTGCTTCCATTAACTGGGGTTACGGACCTTTAGTCCGTGAATCTTAAACTCCCCGCTTTAGTGCTGAAGGTACGCTAAAAGAGCGGTGGCAGCGACAGTGTTGTTTCCCACCATACATCTCCCTCCGTGAGGGGGACACAGGGGGTGTTTCAAATTATTTTAACAAGATAATTTTCTTGGTTACACTTTGGTTATTTCCAGAAGAGATTTTGTAAAAATAAACACCACTTGCGACTTGCTTATCATTACTATCTCTTCCTTGCCAGATAACTTTATGCACTCCTTGCTTTAAATTATCTTCTAATAGATTTTTAACAAGTTGTCCTTTTAAATTATAGATATTAATATTCACTTGACCCTGAACAGGATTATTAAATTCTATGGTTGTTTCTGGATTGAATGGATTTGGGTAGTTAATTGCTGTAAGAAGCCCTGAAGCTGTTTGAACATCATTATCGACAGTAACCCCTTGAAACTCATAGCATCCCATATCGACCCTGTTTCCATAAATACGAGGATTTCCATAAAGATCTTCCCGAGGAGATTCATACCAGTCAGGCATAAAAGAGAAATCTCTAGATCCAGCATTTATGGCAGGAGAATAGCCATTAACATCATCTCCGGTTAACATATAATAAGTTGGATTAGTTGGATCAGTCCCTGCAAATAGTGGGTCAGCCCCATAAATATTACCCTCTCCAAAAGTCACATCAGTTGAAATGGGACTGCTTGCTATATTACTAGTATTACTAAATAGGCAATTATCTACGATTAAGGATTCACCATAAAGAATAGGATAAACTTGTTCATTATTTGCAATTATTGTGTTGTATATTCCAACAGTATGGTCTGTTGATACCGTCAATGCATAATCACTACCTCCACTATTATCAGCGAAAGTACAATTATTAATATATAGCTCTTTACCAATAAGATGATTGTTTCTTGTGGGACTGGTATTAATATTATTTGCAAATAGGCAATTATCTATAACAACTTTTGTACTATCTTGATAACCTGGTGCATGCCAAAAACGGAAATCAGCTCCATATTCCTGCACCTGTGAATTATAGTTATTAATAAACTTAGAGTTCTTGATTATAAGTTCATTCTCAACCATGATTTCAAATATCCCAATATCACCATCGGGATGATTACCTATGTTCTGATTATTTTCTACTATTACATTGTCAAATGTCACATCTTTTGCCATAAATCTTCCTCCTACTGGGAATCTTGTCTCAGTTGTATTATTTCTGATTATGACATCCTTCAAGTAATATGAAGAAAAATATAAGGAACCGACTGTTGTTATCGGAGACATATACTCACTGTTGCAATTTTCAATTATGACATTTTCTACTTTGAAATTTTTAGTAAGAGAACCTGCCAAGGCAATACCAGATAGATTACTCAAGGTCATATTCTTTACAGTAATATTTTCAAACCACAAAGAAATGGAATTCACTACTCCAACTGGCCAATTACTAACAGATTTATCGATAATTATCTTGGTCTCTTCAGGTGATATTCCTGTTAAAGTAACATTACTTTTCAAAGCAATAGGGACATTGGACCAATTAAGGACACTATTATCATATACCCCTGCTGCCATATAGATAGTTCTGGGATTTTCTGAATTACTTTTAATTATATTATAAGCATAATGGACAGTCCTTAAGGATTGATCAGGGCTTAGACCACTATTATTATCATCTCCAGCATTAGAAACATATAAATCAGCATCAATCTCTTGATTAACACCCTGCCAGATATCAACTACTACAAAAGGGGTATAGCCTAAATCTTCATAAAAATAGTTATTTATATCCCAGTAATCAATATAATATCTATCAGGTTCGGCTACAGTAAAATTGTCTAAATAGACTTCGCAAGAACCAGCCCAATAGAATATCCAATGAATATCAGCCCCCTGCTGAGCATAATTATCATAAATAGAGCATCTGTTTACTTGATCAAAGACTATCTCAGGTTGATCTGTAGAACAACTACCTATTAGTAACCCTCCTCCACCCCGATAGGAGACATTGTTTCGGATGATAGAGCCACTTAATGACAAAGAGCCACCATGATCTAAATTTATCCCCCCCCCATTTTCAGAAGCATTATATTCAACTATTGAATTGATTAAGTTTAGTTCTCCAACATAGACAAAAATCCCACCCCCGTAAGTATTATAATTTCCTTCAAAACCACTTCCACCAGTAATGGTAAAACCTCTAACCGTAGCATTATATACGCTACCATTTAATAAAATTACTGACCCTTGATTATGAGAACCATTGATTATTGTTTGTGAAATGTAAGTTGTATCTCTGGTAATTGCTTCCAAAGAAAATAATGATAGGTTACTTGTATTATCTAAAACAAGATTTTCGTAATAGCTACCAGGATATACTAAGATTGTATCATTAGTTACAGCACTACTTATGGCAGTTTGTATCTCAGTATATGGCTTTGTTCCATCTAAGGAGACTTCTAACAGAGCATGTAAGTTAAAAGAAAGAAGCATTAATATGGGTATGAGTAGTTTTTGCATGTATCTATCCTTTGCGTAAAAGATTATTCTTTAACATTTCCTTTCAAGTAAGTAAGAAAGTAATTGCTTGGGTGGGCTTTTTTCACCCACCCTCACAATTCTATTTTTCACTTTTCATTTTTATTTTTTCGCTCTTGCAAAGCAAGAAATTATTTCATCAATATTATTTTCTTGGTAACAGACTTGTTATTTCCACTTTGGATTTTATAGAAATAAACACCACTTGTAACTTGCATATCATTACTATCTCTTCCTTGCCAGCGATAGGATCAATAAAGTTCTGTAGTTGGACTGCTTGAGTTTCTAGATTATAGTATACAGCTTGTATTATACATAAGAATAACACAATTATAATTAGCTTTTTCATAATTAGTCCTTCCCCTTCTAAAGATTTTCAAAAAACACTAAATTTCCACATTAGTCAATAATTTACTTCTTTAAAATATTCTGAGAAGGTAAGTTATTCGCATCCACATCTAGGCATCATACTTTCAATTTAATTATAGTGATATCATCATCATCTGACAGGATAATATAATCAAGGCCTTCAAGCTCTTCCCAGGTTACAACTCTAAAACCCTGATAAAATTCTTGACTTATTAGCGGATAACAAAATAATAATACAATAATAATTAATACTTTTATTTTCATTTTTTTTACCTCTCTATAATATAGACGAAAAAAAGGCAATAAAAGTTCCTAGACTAGCATAACTCTCAATCCCACATAATTTTAGGAAGGGACAGCGAAATGGATGAAATAATTAATATTGCCTTTGAAAAGGCTAAATTTATAGCTCTTAAATATGTAAAAGATATTGATATTGCTGAAGATATTGCTCAATTATCTTCCATTCAGTTATACTTAAACTATGATAAAATTAATAAGACAAAAATAGACAGCTGGTTTTTTGTTGTTATTCGTAATCTTTGTATGGATTTTCATAGAAAGAAAAGTAAAGATAATGAATTACTAGTAGATCCTTTGGAGCTAAGTCAAAATATCGCCTTTAACCAAAGTCATACAATGGATGAATTAGATATTAATGCTTATGATTTTATTTCAGTGTCAGATAAAAAATTATTAAAGAAATACTATAAAGATAATGTGCCTATATCAAAATTAGCTCAAGATTTCAAGATTAAGACACAACAACTTAAACGAAAAATATACTCTTTAGAAAACGAGATCAAACTGTTTCATTTGGTCGGTAGCGATGTTATCTATTTTAACCCTATACCTACTACAAAACTAACAAAAAAGATAAATAACTTCATTAATACATTAATAAAAGCCTTAGATAAGAGTGATTTTTCCTCAATGACAAAATATTGCAAAGATGCGATTATTCATGATTCAATCAATAAAATTCAAATTAAATCCTATGAGACATGCAAAATTAAAGTAATCGATGATAAAATTTATCAGATTATTATTGGATACTTGGATTTAGAAAATCAGATAAAAATATTTAATATTAAATTTACCATTACTGATTCAGGAAATATTCAAGTTCTGGAAATGCCTATATTCCCCAAAAGAGTTCTTATCTTAGATAAAAGATATGTGGACCCTAAGAATTCGGAAAAAGAGCTACTTAATGGAAAAGGACTATATAATAAGAAACTAGGGTCAATTGATGAAATTGAGAAGAAAGGGATTGGTAGGGTGATCCAAACTGAAGATGATTTTAGTAATTGATTAAGGAGATTAGGGGTTTTGTTAAAGCGAGCTTGATGCAGAACATGGACCTTTCAAAACAAGCATTCCCCACTAGTATAAAAACATTTGAGTCTGAATTCTTGAGCAATAATTAATCTTGCATATTGTCGTCCTCAAGGGTTCAAAGTATTTACATAGTCATCTTCTCTGATTTTTGGTATCTCTTTACAAAAAAAAGATTTTTAATAGATTTATTCAAACTCAGGTAATAATAATTCCCCTCATCATTGCAATGCAGTGTTTTAAAGAGTGGTGGCAGCGAAGAAGACGGGGTGTTTCTTCCTAAATCCCCCTCAGCGAGGGTACATCCCCCTCCGTGAGGGGGAAATAGGGGGTGTTTTCCTATGGAATGGAAGCGTCCCTGCTTCCATTAACTGGGGTTACGGACCTTTAGTCCGTGAATCTTAAACTCCCCGCTTTAGTGCTGAAGGTACGCTAAAAGAGCGGTGGCAGCGACAGTGTTGTTTCCCACCATACAATCCCCCTCCGTGAGGGGGACACAGGGGGTGTTTCAAATTATTTTAACAAGATAATTTTCTTGATTACACTTTGCTTATTCCCACTTGAGATTTTGTAAAAATAAACACCACTTGCGACTTGCTTATCATTACTATCTCTTCCCTGCCAGATAACTTTATGCACTCCTTGCTTTAAATTATCTTCTAATAGATTTTTAACCAGTTGTCCTTTTAAGTTATAGATATTAATGTTCACTTGACCCTGAAGTGGATTATTAAATTCTATTGTGGTTTCTGGATTGAATGGGTTAGGGTAGTTAACCGAGGTCAATTTTTCATTATTTAGAATTTCACTATCATTATTATCAGTAGGGAACTGATATTCAAAGCAACCTAAATCGATTCTTTCACCTGATATCCTAGGATTTCCATTTAAATCATATTCACTTAACTCATACCAATCTGGCATGAAATCAAAGCTTTCTGTTCCTGAATCTACAGCTGGTGAATAACCATCAATTTCGCTATATCTTAACTGATAGTAAGATGCATCTTCTGGATCCCCCTGAACAAACAATGGGTCTGTATTGAAAAGATTATCAGCCCCTATAACCACTAAATTTGAGTAGCCCCAAAATAGGTTAGCCATTTGAAGATTAAAAAGAATATTCTCAACGCTTACTATACTATTACTGTATATTGCACTTGGCTCTTCATTGTTTGCAATAATAGAATTCAGTATTTTTGTACCCTCTGTCGAGCCGACGACCATACTATAATCCGAAGAAGAACAATTATTAGCTATAGTGCTATTATTCATAATAATATTACCCGATAACACTACTAAACTTGTTCCATATTGTCCTCTCATATAGTTGTTTGCAAAAAGCATATTATCAATAATGACATCTGCACCAGCTCCATCCGTACTGCTCATTATTCTCATTTCATGATCACAGTGAAAAGATTGACATCTATTATTGATAAACTTAAAGTTCTTTATCACTAGCCTATCACTATGGCTTATTTCTACAATGCCAAAATAGCTATCAAAATCGAAATCATTATGATTATTATCAATTATTATATTGTTCATAAATATATTACTTGCAGAGATCTCACCAACTGTATATGTTTGACCATTCGTTGTATTATTCCTAATAGTGATATTATTCATTACAACATTCGTATCATCTCCCCAAGTTTTCAAATACAATACTGGATCACTGACACCATAAGAATTTTCGAGGATTAAATTTTCTAAGTTAACATTCGATGTTCGAGAAGAAGAAATTACTGATCCATTGGTATTTGTTAGAGTGAGATTCTTTATTGCAATATCATCTGTAAATTTGCTTGAACAGTTAATAATCCCGACTTTACCATATTCCATTTTACCATTAAAAATGATACTTGTTTCCTCCGGAGAAACCCCTTCTATGGAAGTATAACTCTTTAAGGCGATAGGGACATTATCTAGGCCATGAGCAGTGCTTTGATATTCCCCTGCTGCAAGATGTACAGTTTTAGGATTAGTAGGATTGCTGTTTATAAGTTGAAATGCTTTAAAAGCTGTTTTAAGAGGCTCGTCTGGAGTTAACCCACTATTAGCATCATTTCCCTCATTAGATACATAAAGATCTGCATCAATTAGTTGATGAATTCCCTCTTGAATATTAATTAAACTAAATGGTGTTAGACCATCCATCGGATCGTTTCCAGGTGCCGAAGAGGAATGATCAATATAATATCTACTTGGGTTCATTACTGTGAACTTATCTAGATATAGTTGACAGTTTTCTTCTTCATTATTTGAGAAGTAAATATCAATACCTAAGCTCGAACAATTATCATAGATTGAAGAACGATTTACTGAATCAAAGATTATTGAAGGTCCATCAACTTCAGAAGAGATACTTTGAATGTTAATTCCCCCACCCCTAGCAAAAGCAACATTATTTCTAATTGTAGTACCTGCAAGTATTAATGATCCTCCTGGAATTATTGAAATCCCACCCCCGTAATGTGCATGATTATACTCCACGACAGAATTGATGAGAGAAACATGTCCTTTTTCAACAAATAATCCTCCTCCCTGAAAAACTTCAATATCGGGATTATTACTATAAGAGCCTCCAGTGATAGTAAAACCTTGAATCCTACATCCAGCTAGATTGTGAGAAATGTGAATTACTGAGCCAAATTCATGAGACCCATTTATAATAGTTTGAGAAATATATGTCGAATCATGCTCAATTGCTTCTAAAGAGATGATATGTAAATTTCTGGCATAACTAATATCTAAATTTCCATAATAAGTACCAGGATAAACTAATATAGTGTCATTCACTGTAGCATCATCAATTGCATCTTGGATATGCATATAGGGAGTAAATCCTCCAAATTCACTAACAGTTAATAAGCCATATAAACTCAAATTCAATAGCAATAACAAAGTAATAATAATCTTTCGCATTTCCCTACCCCTTTTATTATTTTTAGAGTTAACATTATATAGATATATCAATTTCAAAATAACACTTTGCTAAATTGGTTGTCAAGTATTTAAAATATTTTTTTTTAACATAGCTTAATATTGACAATATTTTTATTTATTATAATCGTAAACAAGTGATAATCTAAAGCCTTTTAATTCAGCTTTTCTCCTAAATTTTGCTAGAGATAAAATAGATATATTTTTATCTTTCATTGGTAAATTCTTTTACCATAATTTTCTGTTAAGCTTATAAAAAACTAATTTATGTAATTATAAACATTATAAGCTTACATCTTGTGTTTTCTTGCTAGGACTTTCTTACTTTTTAAAGCCAGCAAATAAGATTTTCATTGACTAATTTACCCAAAACGATTTAAGTAGCAAAAAATCATTATAATAGGAGTCAAAATGGCAAAAGTTATTACTTCTAAACAAGCTGCTGAGATGATAAAACCCAATGATAGACTTATGATTGGTGGATTCCTAGCGGTTGGTGCCCCAGAAACAATAATTGATGAATTAGTGAAAACCAATGTAAAAGACTTACACGCAATTGTTATCGCTTCTGATTATGAAAATAGAGGAATTGGCAAGTTAGTTGCTAACAAACAATTGAAATCAGCACAAGTTTCTCATTTAGGTACAAATAGAGAAATTCAAGCTCAAATGAATGCTGGTTTTATGGATATTGAATTAGTTCCTCAAGGAACCCTAATGGAAAGAGTTAGAGCTGCCGGTGCTGGATTAGGTGGAATTCTTACTCAAACAGGTTTAGGAACTCTTGCTCAAGAAGGTAAAGCTGTAATTGAATCAGAAGGTAAGCTATATATTTTAGAGAAACCTATTAATGCAGATTATGCCTTAGTTAGAGCTTTTAAAGCTGATACATTAGGTAATCTTATTTATAACAAGACAGCTAGAAACAGTAATCCTATTATGGCTATGGCAGGAAAAATCACAATTGCTGAAGTAGATGAAATCGTTGAAGCTGGCCACTTATCTGCTGAAGAGATAGTTACCCCAGGTGTCTTTGTTGATTACTTAGTAAAAAGGGAGGCATAATGGATAGAAATGATAAAAATTACAAAAGAGCTCTTATAGCCAATAGAATCGCTCAAGAAATGCACGATGGTGACTTTGTTAATTTAGGAATTGGTCTTCCTACCTTAGTTGCCAATTTCATCCCTGAGGGCATAACAGTACACTTCCAAAGCGAAAATGGTATCATGGGTGTAGGTCCTGCTCCAGCTCCTGAAAACCAAGATGAAGATTTAATCAATGCAGGTGGTGGACATATTACAGCCTTGCCTGGTGCTTGTTATTTTGATTCTGCTACAAGTTTTGCTATTATTAGAGGTGGTCATCTAAATATGACTGTTCTCGGCGCTTTACAAGTTGATGGTCAAGGTAACTTAGCAAACTGGATGATTCCTGGTAAAATGGTTCCTGGAATGGGTGGTGCTATGGATTTAGTAACAGGTGCTAAGAATGTTGTAGTTGCAATGGAACATTGCGATAAACATGGAAATTCCAAGATTCTTAAAGAGTGTACTCTTCCTCTTACTGCCAAGGGTAAAGTTACTCTCATTGTTACTGATATGGCCTTTATCAGAATTACTGAACAAGGTGCAGTTTTAGAAGAAATTGCAGCAGGTTTAACTGTTGAAGAAGTGCTAGCTCACACTGAAGCAGATTTAATACTTGCCGATAATATTAAAGAATTTGATGTTTAAATAATTACTTATAAATATTGTAAGAAAAGGCTGAGATTTTTTCCTCAGTCTTTTTTTTATTGTCATTTAAATTAACCTCTGTTCGCACCTACGGAGCGAATTCTTTCTAGAGACAACCTTAGTTCTACAAAGAAATAGCTCCTCTGGAGCTTGCTGAAAAGACCTCTTGGCATCCCAAGATTAACAAGATAAACATCTTCTTCGCTCCATAGGAGTGGTCTCTTGGTAGACATAGATTACACCAAAATAATCTTCTTCGCTCCATAGGAGTGATTTCTTGGTAGACATAGATCACGCCAAGAACATCTTCTTCGCTCCATAGGAGTGGTTTCTTGACATTAGCTCTAAAACTCAGTCTCTTTAATTCTCAGTCTTTCTCCCAGCTTAATCAACTACTCGATAACTGCTACTCCATTCTCATCAGGAAAAAAATTCAAAGAATTATTGATTTCAGTGTGAAGGAGTAAGGATGACTCAGTTAAAATCTAGGGAATTATTACTAATAAATGAATTAAAATCTAATTAAATTTCGTAAGTTTAGCCTCAATAGCCTTTGCAACACAGTAACCTGTTGAAAAAGCTATCTGCAGATTAAATCCCCCTGTATTAGCATGAAGATCTAATACTTCACCACAGAAATACAGATTAGAGATTACTTTTGATTCAAAGCTATTTTTATCAACTTCATTAGTGGAAACTCCTCCAATAGTTATAATTGCCTCTTTAAATGATCTAAGGGATTGAAGAGGAAGTGAAAGATTTTTTAACCATAATCTAAGAGTTTTTCTCTGGTTGGCTGTTATTTGATTAACTATTGTATCAAGAGGAATTTTGATTTCTTCAGCGCAAACCGCAATCATTTTATTGGGTAGAAGTAACTTTAAGATAGATTCAAATTTCTTTTTACCATGCTCATTAAAATCTCTTAAGATTCTTTCATCAAGTTTATTATGGTCTAAGGCTGGTTTTAAATCAATTCTGAGTTCTAAATCATTAACTGGTAAATCAGCAACTTTATTGCTTAAAGAAAGAATAATTGGACCTGTTACTCCAAAATGAGTAAACATCATTTCCCCAAACTCTTCTACTAGCTTTTTGTTATTGTGCCAAAGAGAAGCAGTAACATTCTTTAAGGAAACACCTTGCATTCTCTGGGCTAAATCACCTTTAGTATTGAAAGGCACTAAACCTGGTTTTAATTCATTAATAGTGTGTCCCAAAACCTTAGCAAATCTTTGTCCATCTCCTGTTGAACCGGTAACTGGGTAAGAGCAACCACCAGTAGCGATAACCAATGATTTACATTCATATAGCTTATCATTAGCATCACTTAGAATAAACTTATCTGCAAGACTTGTAATGCTTGAAATAGTAGTATTTAGCTTGAAAGAAGCATTGTTATTAAGGCAAAATTTATGTAAAGCATTCACAACATCTTGAGCATTATCAGAGACAGGAAAGATTCTCGCTCCTCTCTCTTCTTTGACAGCCACACCTTGAGATTCAAAAAAAGCAATTGTGTCATCTACAAAAAACTTATTATAAGCACTTTTTAAGAATTTTGCTTTGGGCTGAATATTATCCAAATGCTCTTTAAGTGAAGATTTATTAGTTATATTACATCTGCCTTTCCCTGTAATTCTTAATTTAAGTCCAGGATTATCTTTCTTTTCAATAATAAGCACATTCAATCCACTTTGAGCAATATATCCGCCACAAATCATTCCAGCAGCTCCAGCCCCCACAATAATTACATCATACAACATCAGTTTTCCTTTTCATCTTAAAAAAATAGAGACGCAATATGTAATTACGCCTCTAATTTATTTATAACATTTTTCTAGTTTACTTTAACATTCTCTACTTTTTCGATAATTCTGTGCACAACTTTAGTGAATTCTTTAGCCCCTACAGTTTTACCGAAGTCGTAAATGTATGGTCTTCCTTGATCTGTAGTTTTAGGGATATTTAAATCGACAGGAATATGTCCTAAGATCTCAACCCCAAAATCTGCAGCAGCTTTTACAGCCCCTTCTCCTGTGAATAAATCAATTGCTTCACCACAGTGAGGACAAACAAAGGATGCCATGTTTTCTATCAACCCTAAGATTGGAACGCCCATTTTTTCAGAGAATTTAATTGTCTTTCTCGCATCCAAGAATGCAACATCTTGAGGAGTAGAAACAATTACAGAACCATTTACATTACCTAATAATTGAATAATAGAAAGTGGTTCATCACCAGTACCAGGAGGGCAATCTACGACTAAATAATCAATCTCTGGCCATTCTATGTCTTGCAAGAATTGCTTAATAATACCCATTTTTAGAGGTCCTCTCCAGATTAGAGGATCATCGGAATTTGGCATTAAAGTAGCAATAGTCAAAACAAACATATTATCATGAACTTTTATCGGAACTGGTCTGCCAGTTTTTGGATCAGCTTGAAGTAATTTACCTTCAATGCCCATCATTTTAGCGATGGAAGGTCCGTGCACATCAACATCTATAATACCTACTTTCTTACCTGAGAAAGCTAAGCCATAAGCAAGGTTAACAGCAGTAGTTGATTTCCCAACTCCACCTTTACCACTAATTACAACAATACGATTCTTTATTCTTGAGAGATTATCTTGGTATTGAGTCTCTTTGAGAGCATCTTCTTCTTTCTTTTTATTTTCCATATTTACCTCGAAATTATTTTTCTTGCAGTAATCTTTAGAGACTGCTAATTTGTCAATGATAAGTTATATCTTTTTTGTTAGACACTAACTAACTCTATAATTCCATTGCGAATTAACAAGTACTCTTCTTACTTTTTATAAGCAGGAGTCCAATCTAATTTAGGATCAACCCTGCGTGAGCCCCACATATATCTTTCAATCTTAGCTCTTAGAGAAGGATCGAAATCTTTAGAAATGCTCCATACTTTAGAGTTTAAAACTCTTTCTAAAATATTAACAGTAGCATTAAAGTAAAAGTCTAGATTTTTATCATATATATCAGTCATATCGTCATTTATAGTGTGTATTTTTGTAGAAGCAGAGCCACCAAAACGAGCTAAATTTACGGATGGTACTTCATGAACAGCAAAAGGCATAGCATCAGAGCTATAAATATTTAAAACATCGTCAAAGCAATAACCTGCTTCTTTAGAAATGCCACTCATGTAGCCTTTTAAGTCATTGCTTCCAATGACCATCATTCTATCAGTACCAAAGTAATCTCCAGCAACATCTACATTCACCACAAATGAGCCCTTTTCTTTTATCTCTTCAAGATGATTTTCTACATAAGCTGTTGAACCAAGAAGACCCATCTCTTCCCCACTACAGAAGATAACTTTTAGAACTCTTCCAGGATTCTTTTGAGCAAAGTATTGAGCTGTTTTAAGAATCACAACAGTACCAGCGCCATTATCCGAAGAACCATGAGAGCGAGCTACAGTATCATAGTGAGCAGTAAGATAAGTAATATTTTCGTCTATTTTAGCTTGGCCTATTGTAGCAATTATATTATAGGCACTTCTTTCAAATCTTTTTTGTTCAATAGTTAAAGTTATTTGGCTACCATTCTTAGGAAGTAATTTCACGGCATCATCATAAGTAATTGTTACAGCTGGTAATAAACCTGTTTCAACATTCTGCTGTCTGTGAGAAGAATTAGAAGCCTCTTTATCAGGTGCACTAATAGCAATAAAAGCTTTCACACCTTGTTTTAACATAATATCAAAAGAATTACGATCAGCACCTTTACACATAATAATTTTATCGTTGAAGGCTCCATAATTGTATTCTACTACCTTTATGTTATCTAAGATTACTAACTCTCCAGTAATAGTTTGAGATTCAATTAACCCAAATGGAAGAGTGTTGATCTTAATATCATCAGCTTGAATTTGGCTTGTTCCAGTATCAAAAGCAAACATTGTAAAAGCCTGTTCTTCATAGCTAATCTTTGCTTCATCAAGGTACTTTTTAATAATTTCTCGAGCTTTTGCCTCTTCTGGAGAAGCAGCTAGATGTTCAAAATCTAATTCTTTTAACACATTATAACAGTTTATCATACCAACCTTCCTTTGGATATTAGGCAAGCCTCTTAGCACTATAAGACCCCTTCTTCCCTCTAAAAGAAGAAGGAAGAAGGAGTTCTTTCATTTATCTAAAGTCTTGCTTTTATTCTTAAATAGATATTTTCTTTATTTTCTCTTGAAAGTAGCTGTGAAGTGTCTCATAATTGGAGCTTCATAATCTAATTCCAATCCTTTTAACTCATTTCTTCTTTCCCAAACTTTCTTACAACCCCAAACAATAACTTCCATGTGATTGTTAGTATAAACACGGCGTGGGATTGCTAAACGAAGAAGTTCAGTTTTTGGTGGTCTCTCTTCTCTAGTAATAGGGTCTCTATCAGCAAGAACTGTACCAATTTCAACTCCTCTAACACCAGCTTCAATATAAAGTTCGATACCCAAGACTTGAGCAGAAAATTCTACTTGAGGAATGTGTGGTAAGAAGCGTAAAGCATCTAAATAAATTGCATGACCACCGAATGGTTCCATGACAGGAATACCCTCTTCCTTTAGTCTTTGACCAAGATAAGCCACTTGGGAAATTCTAGCATGGAGGTAATCAAATTCTGTATTTTCATCTAAACCTTGAGCAAGAGCGGCCATATCTCTACCAGCCATTCCACCATAAGTTAAATAGCCTTCAAACATAATGTTAAAAACTGAACATTTTTTGTAGAGTTCTTCACTGCGCATGGCAATAAAGCCACCAATATTAACTATTGCATCTTTTTTAGAGCTCATAGTCATACCATCAGCAAGAACAAACATCTCTGCTACAATCTCTTTGATAGTTTTATCAGCATATCCTGCTTCGCGTTGTTTAATAAAATATGCATTTTCAGCAAAACGGGCAGAATCAAAGAAAAGAGGAAGTTCGTATTTATCGCAAAGAGCTCTAACAGCTTTAAGATTTTCTAAGGAAACTGGCTGTCCACCACCATTATTACAGGTAACAGTCATAATAACAAAAGGAATATTAGCACGATATTTTTTGATATTATCTTCTAATTTCTCTAAATTAGCATTACCTTTGAAAGGATGAATTAAAGTCGGGTCAAAGGCTTCATCAATTGTACAATCTATACATGAAGCTTTACGATATTCAATATGACCCTTTGTTGTATCAAAATGGCTATTACCAGGGACAATATCCCCTTCTTTAACTAAAGCTGAAAAAAGAACATTCTCAGCAGCTCTGCCTTGGTGAGTTGGTAAAACGAAATCAAAACCTAAGATTTCTTTTATTGTATCTTTCATTTTGAAGAAACTGCGAGAACCAGCATAGGCTTCATCACCTAGCATCATTGCAGACCATTGTTTGTCGCTCATTGCGCCAGTTCCAGAGTCTGTAATTAAGTCGATAAGAACATCTTCAGAACGGAGATTAAATAGGTTATAACCTGCTTTTTTTATTGCCTCAATTCTTTCTTCTTTAGTTGTAGATTTAATTGCTTCAACCATTTTTATTTTATATGGTTCAGCGTATGGCATCTTATCCATTTTTTCTCCTTTATTATATATATTTTTTTTTGTAGTTTATTTTAATAATACATTTCTTGTCAATTGAAAAAATAGTATCAGCAATTATTACATACAAATTTTACACCAATTTTTCAGAAAAAATAAAAAAAAGTAAAAAATACTTGCCTAAGATTCCTTGGTTTGATATTTTGGTAGAAATAAACAAATATGAATAATAGGAGTAAATATGGAAAAGATACTTTTACTCGGTGATGAAGCGTTAGCGCAAGGCGCGATTGACGCTGGTATATCCGGATTCTACGGATATCCAGGAACACCTTCAACCGAAATTATTGAGTTCGTTCAAAAAAACAAAGTAGCTATTGACAAGGATATTCACAGAACTTGGGCATCTAATGAAAAGACTGCCATGGAAGAAGCAGTAGGTATGTCTTACGCAGGTAAAAGAACTATGGCAACAATGAAACATGTTGGACTTAATGTTGCAGCTGACCCTTTTATGAATTCAGCTATGACTGGTGCAAATGGTGGTTTATTAGTGGCAGTAGCTGATGATCCTTCCATGCATTCATCCCAAAATGAACAAGATTCTCGTGTGTTTGCTAACTTTGCTTTAATTCCTTGCATCGAGCCTTCAAACCAACAAGAATGTTATGAAGCAGCTTTTTACGGCTTTGAACTTTCTGAAAAGTTTAAACTACCCGTTATGATCAGACTAGAGACTCGTCTTTCTCACTCTCGTGCTGGAGTTACTACAAAAGCTGTACAAGAAGAAAATAAACTTAGTTTCCCTGATGATCCTAATCAATTTATGCTTTTACCAGCATTCTCAAGAATGAAATATGACAAGTTGGTTCCTCTTCAAGCTCAATTAGAAAAAGCTTCAGAAGAATCACCTTTCAACAAATATATCGATGGTGAAGATAAAACTCTTGGTATTATTGCTTGTGGACTTGGCTACAACTACCTTATGGAAAATGTAAGAAAAGTGGATTTCAAACACCCTATTCTCAAAGTAAGTCAATATCCATTACCAAGAAAACAAGTCGAAAAAATTATGAGTGAATGTGACCAAGTTTTAGTTATTGAAGAAGGAATGCCTGTTGTTGAACAACAATTAAAAGGTTTTGTTTCTGGAAATACTAAAATTAAAGGTAGATTAGATGGTTCTCTTCCACGCGTGGGTGAATTAAATCCAAACCATGTTGCAAAAGCTCTTGGCTTACCAAATAACTTTGGTGAAGAAAAACCTGCTTTTATCGCTAACAGACCTCCTGCTCTTTGTGTAGGTTGTCCACATATTGATTCTTATAAAGCAATTACTGAGGTCCTTAAAGCTACTCCTAACGGTAGAGTATTCTCTGATATCGGATGTTACACTTTAGGTTTCTTACCTCCTTATAATGCTATTAATACTTGCTTAGATATGGGTGCTTCCATTACTATGGCTAAAGGTGCTTCCAAAGCAGGTGTCTATCCAGCAATTGCTGTTATTGGTGACTCTACATTCTTCCACTCTGGATTAACAGGCTTAATGGATTGTGTTTATGACAAAGATAATCTTGTTGTTGTTATTCTTGATAATAGCACCACTGGTATGACAGGTGGTCAGGATTATACTGGTTTTGGTAGAATCGAAGCTGTTTGTAAAGCTTTAGGTGTTGAAGAAGATCACATCCGTGTTATTACTCCACTTCCAAAACAACATGAAATAAATGTTAAAGTGTTTGAAGAAGAAATTGCCTATGAAGGTGTTTCTGTGATTATTCCACGCAGAGAGTGTGTTCAAACTCTTAAGAAAAAATTAAAAAGCAGGAGGTAACAATGAAAAAAGATATAATTTTAGCCGGTGTTGGTGGACAAGGTATCCTTACTATCGCTACTGTAATTGGTCAGGCAGCTGTTTCCTCTAAGATGTATATAAAACAAGCAGAAGTACATGGAATGAGTCAACGCGGTGGTGATGTTCAATCACACCTCAGAATCTCTGATGAAGAGATATTCTCTGATCTTATCCCTATGGGTGAAGCTGATTTAATTCTCTCTGTTGAGCCAATGGAAGCTCTTAGATACCTTCCTTACTTAAATGAGAATGGTTGGTTGATCGCTAACTCTACTCCTTTTGTTAACATTACCAACTATCCTGAAAAGGAAGAAGTATATAACAAAATCAAAGCCTACAAGAATCATGTACTTATTGATGCAGATACAATAGCTAAAGAGATTGGCTCTGCTCGTTCAATGAATATGGTTATTCTTGGAGCTGCAGTTAAGACTTTAGGTTTCACTATCAATCAAATTGAAGATGCTATCAAAACTATTTTTGGTAGAAAAGGTGAAGCAATTGTAGAAGCTAATATTAAAGCTCTTAAAGCTGGTTTTGAAGCTGCAAAATAGATAATCTAGAATATAAAAACACTAAGACAGAACCTCGGTTCTGTCTTTTTGTTTGTCAGGGCAAAAAATCTTTCGCCCCTAGATTCGTCAAAATTCAAGAAGGCCTATGGCAATAGGCCCCTACATTCATGAAAATTCGTCATAATTCGTCTTAATTCGTGTGAAATTTAATTCTTAATTCTAAATTCATAATTCTCAATTTAAATAATATCGTACTTTTTTAAGCTAGAATAAAGTTCTTTGGAAATTTCAGAAACTATATATACAATTGGGACTGAGAGAATCATGCCTAAAACACCAAAGAGAAATCCTCCCGCAACAACTGTTAAGAATACATATAAAGGGTGAATATTTGTACTTTTACCAATCACTATAGGATATACAATATTATTATCTAATACTTGCACTCCCCACATTCCAAAAATAATATAGAGAATCATAGATAAATCTTGTCCTGTTAGAATCACAGAACTAATAGCAAAGATTACTCCAAAAAATGGACCAAAGTAAGGCACCATATTAGCTAAACCAGCCAATAAACCTATTAAAATTGAGTAATTTACGCCAATTATTGAAAGCACAATAGCTGTTAGTACACCTACGATGATAATTTCAATAACCAGAGCCCTGAGAAAGCTACTAACTAATTCACTTATCTTGTGAGTAATCGTTATATATAGTTCAAAGAATCTATTAGGTATGAAAGTATTGAACATCTTAGAAAAGAGATTCTTATCTTTGAGAATAAAGAAACTAATAAACGGAATCATGAAAACAAAAGCAAAAGTAGAGGCTATTCTAGAAACATTTGTTATAACTATTTTGGGAACTTGAATAATTTGCTCTTTTAAATTACTGCTTACTTTCTTTATTTCATCAGTAATATCTATAAAAGTAATTTTCTTATCAATATATTCAATATACTCTGTAATTTGTGATAAAACTGGTATTTCCATAAACTTCTTTAGCGATTCTTGGGATAAGGAATCAGCATAAGTAAATTGCGGAATAGGAGCCTCAGGAATAGGATTTGAAGAAGGCTCAAGAGAAACTTCCGATGATGCTTCATGGGTAATCAAGACACTCTCCATATCTAAACTATCCGGACTTGTTAGTATTTTCCCTTGATTATTAATCACTATTTTCTCTTGTTTATGATCATAATTAAGATAAATATTAATAATACCTTTCTCTTCAGTACTTCCTTTTTCTTCTACAAGCGGAACTGTTCCCATGGCTTTTTTAACTGCTGTAGAACTATTTAAGTATGAGAAGATACTCTCGCCTTGAGAAATAACTTTAGGTACGACAAAGATCATCGTAATAACAATACTGAGTGAAATAATAAAGTATATGGCAATAATAGAAAGAGTTCTGCCTACCCCATAGCTTTCAATATAACTGACAGCAGGATTTAGAATAAAAGCAAAAATAATGCCTGCGATAACACTAGACAGAATATTCCAGTAAAAGAGAGCTGATACTCCTAATAAAAGAAGTAACAAAATATTAAATACCAAACGGTTATTTTTTTTCTGCATTTTCCTTATCCTGAACTATTTTGGCATTAAGTGACTTTGAGTATTTTTCACAAAAAGCGTAAAGAATCTTTGAACCGATTTTTGGGTTATTCTTAATCATATTTCTAAAGTCATACTTTGACATAGCAAGCATTTTACATTTAGTCTTTGCAACGGCAGTGCTAACTCGTGTGCTACCAGTGAATATTTCAATAGAACCGACCAAGCCACCTCTTTCAATTGTTAAATCTGGAGTATCAGAGTTTTCAGAATCATATAAATCAACTTCACCTTCCAAGATGAAATACATCACGATATTAGGATGCCCAATCTGATAAATTATCTCATTGCTCTTAAATGTTCTTTCAAAGATGATATTATTTATAGTTTTAATTTGTGACTTCCCTAGAGAACCAAACACACTAAAGTACTGTAGTTGTTTCTCATTTTCAGTCAGATTAATCAAAGCATCTCTCTTCTTCTTAAACCACTTCCAACACATATCAAAGAATTCTAAAGTAATTTCTAACTTTCTTCCCATCCTAATTCTCCCAATAATGGAACAAAACTACAGGCTACACTTTCCTTTTCTTCGAAACCTGTCTCTGTTTTGATAATAATTTTTAATCGTTGTTGTTCTAGATTTCCCACAGGAATAACTAATTTACCACCGATTTTAAGTTGATTTAATAGTGCTTCAGAAACCATTGGTGCTCCTGCACAGACTATTATTTTGTCGAACTCTTTTAGGGGTGGATAGCTATTCACCCATCCTTTAGTTCCATCACCAAATTTAAAATAGACATTTTTAAAATTATATTTTGTCATAGTTTGCTTAGCTTTCTGACTAAGATTTTGATGTCTTTCGATAGTACAGACAGTAGTTACTAAGCTTGCTAAGAGGGAAGTTTGATAACCTGAACCTGTGCCAATTTCCAAAACGGTATCTTCAGGTTCTAATTCTACTTCCTGCATCATTAAGGCAATAATATAGGGTTGTGAAATGGTCTGTCCAGCTTCAATAGGTAAAGCTTGATTTCTATAAGCAAACTCTTTTACATGGGACAGAACAAAATCTTCTCTTTGAATTGTTCTAAAGGCTGAAATGACAAGTTCATCAGTAATCCCCATCTCTTTCAATTCAGTAATTAGGGTTTCTCGTTGATCTTCAAATCTCATAACTATTCATTTCTTCCAGTTTATCCAAGTTAAAATGACAGTCTGATTTCCTAAGTAAATGGGTTATAGAGACCAAGTTATTAGCTATGGCATAATAATCACTTTGTTCATCATAGACACATTCAGGAATATCACCACCTACAGTATAAACAGATTTCTCTTCTGTTTGTTCTTTGAAGTGAATAAAGTTTTTGTAGCGTCTTTCCCCTATTTTAGTAACTTTGAATCCTTTTATTTCTTCAAAAGGAATATTAGGAACATTTATATTTAGTAATTCATTTTTATTTAATTGTTCATGAAGCTTTAATGATATAATTTTTACAACTACTTCTACTCCTGTTTCATACATTTGATCTTTGTAGGCACACATTGAGAAAGCTAAAGCAGGAAAACCTAAGAAACAAGCTTCAGTAGCTGCTGCTACAGTACCAGAATAAAAGATATCTTCGCCCATATTTTGCCCTGCATTGATTCCTGAAACAACTAGGTCAAAATCATCAGCTATTTGATTAATTGCATAAATTACACAGTCTGCTGGAGTTCCACTTACGCTATATACTTTATTTTTAACTCTCTTAGCTACTAAGTCTCGGTGCAGAGTGATTGAGTGAGAAGCACCACTCTTTTCAGTTTCTGGTGCTACCATATAGGTATCAAAACCTAATTCTGTTAAGGTATCAAAGAGAAGTGTTATTCCTTTTGCAGAATAACCATCATCGTTAGTTAATAAAATCTTCAAAATAGCTCTCCTAATTCATTTTGTATTATTATTTTGACTTTACACTCTGTTGTCAAGAAAAATCACTTTAAATTTTAATCATTCAAGTTAGATTGACTAAGAACTTTAAATAAGGAAAAAATACCTTGCCTAAAAAAGGGTTATTGAATATTTTTTATCTAGGTGATTTTGAAGGGAGACACTATGAAAAATTTATTAGTTCTTGTATTAATCCTATTTGCAATTCTTGCTAGTGGCTATGAATGGGTTAATCTTTTAGATGATGATAGCGACACCTATCATGTCTATAACTCTGTCGAAGATGGGAATATCTACTTCTCTACCTCACAAGGCGTTAAAGTATTTTCCATGGACCAAATTAATCTCTATAGTTATGCAGGTTTAACTGCCTTGGGGGTAGCAGAGAATGAAAATGAGAGATTTGTTATTTTTGGTTCAGGGTCATATAGTGATGGACTTTACACTTTAGATAACTCAGGAAACATTGAATTAGTTGATTGGTATTTTGAACCTAGATTTTTAGACAAAGGAATTTATAGCAATGCTATCTATTTCAGTAGTGAAAATAACTTTCAAATTAATCAAGATAATGAATGGCAAGCTCCAGCTGAATTCTACTCCAAAAATGTTTTAGATATTACAGAATCATCAACCCATCAATTTGCTACTACTAATGAAGGATTTTATCATAAATTAACTAGTGAATCAGGACTCTTTGCTAATCGACAGAATTTTGGAACAGTTCAGTCTGGTGAAATAAACGAAGCATCCGGATTAGTTGCCAGCAGAAGTAATCCTGGTGTTCTTTGGACCCATAATGATTCAGGGGGAGGAAATTTTATCTTTTCTATGAACGAATTAGGGCAACACCTAGGAATATATACTATTGATGGTGTGACTAATAGGGATTGGGAAGATATGGCTATTGGTAATAATCCAGACACAGGAATCCCTGAGATATATCTAGCAGATACAGGAGATAATCAGTTAAATAACCAAATAAAATATATTTATATTGTTCCTGAACCAGAAGTTTCTCCTACTCAAAATGCTACGGCCGTGCAATTAACATCATCACATACTATTTCCTTTATTTATCCTGATAATGAGAATTACGATTCAGAGACCCTTCTTTTTGATCAAAGAACTTCAACTTTCTTCATCATCACTAAGAGACACACAGGTGATACTGCTACTAGTGAAAAGATATTTTCTCTTAATTACATTTTAACAGAAGCAACTCAAGTAGCAACTTATGTTGGAACAGTCGAAATCCCAATCGATGAATTAGTTAATCAAGGAGCTACTGGTGGAGATATTTCCCCTGATGGAAACTTCATTTTAATTAAGAATTACCAGAATATGTATATGTGGGAAAGAAAAAATATGTCCATAGCCCAAGCTTTATCTCAGCCTTATATTGAAGTACCTTATATAATGGAACCCCAAGGTGAAGCTGTTGCTTGGCGTTATGATAACAATGGCTATTTTACTGTCAGCGAAGAATATGGAAACACTCCTGCAATTCTATATTTCTATTCTAAGAAAGGATGGAGAAAAGCTTCTCCTCTACCATTTAAGAAAAGTGAATATAATAGCAATGATGGGAATCTTTATGGGATAATTAACAATGGAGATAATCAAGGATTTTGGTATAGTTCTGATATGGGAATAAACTGGCAACAGATAAATAACTATCCTAATTATAGTGATATTGCAGTAGATTCTTATGGGGTAGTTTTTCTATCTCATATTCCCACAGTAATCCCCGAAGATTGGCAAAGGATAAGCACTTACCATAATGGTAGCTTTGCTGATTTAAGCAGTGGTTTAGAAGATAAGCTCGTTAATAGACTAATCAATAATACATTACTAGATCAATCAACAATTTTTGCTACTACAAATAGTGGAGTTTTTTATATAGATGCCTATGAGTCTGTAACTAATGAGCAGAATGATATTGAAGTCCTTAGCCAAGTCTCTAGCTACCCTAATCCCTTTCAAAAGCAAATTACACTCTCTTCTACTAAAGGATTGATTACTTGGGGTAAAGTATATAATTTGAGGGGACAGCTAGTTTCAGATCTAAGCTCAGAATTAAAAGAAGGGACTAAAGAACTGGTTTGGCAACCTAATCCTTCAATCCCTAATGGTATTTATTTCATCAAAATTCACACTTCAGAAGGTAATTTCACTTCAAAAGTCTTGAAAATTAATTAATTATTTAGCTATTTCTATACGAACATTACTTCTTCCGTATTTAACACCTTTAGTAAATTTCTGCAACAAAGCTTGTTCGTGCACAGATTCAACTTCAAAGAAAGAAAATCCCTCTTTAATGTCAATTTTACCAATGTTAAGACGAGAAGCAATTTTTAAGTCGTTAAGGATTCCGATAAGTTTTGGAGGAGTTAAATCTTGAGCTCCACCAATATTCATAAAGAATCTTGTGAATCCCTGTTCAGCTCTCCTACTTCTACCTCTTCCGCCTCTTTCTCCTCTATCGCCTCTGTCACCTCTTTCACGAGATGAGAATTCTCTGCCACCTCTTCTACCACCTAAGTGAGAATCAAAATCATCATGATCCCTATGATAGTTAATATCACTAGCATCTTTATAATATTCTAAGAATTTGTTGAATTCTACAGCCACGAAATGTTTGATTAAATCTTCTCTTTCTAACCAAGCTAACTTCTTGAAAATAACATCCATGAATGGATCGATTTCCTCATCATTAACTTCTACTTTTTCAACATTATCAATTAGATTAAAAAGCTGTCTTTGACATATTTCGCGACCAGAAGGAAGCTCTTTATATTCTAAAGGTTGTCCTAACCTTCTTTCAATAAATTTAAGTTTTCTACCATCTTTGCTATGCACGATACTGATACAGATTCCTGTTTTTCCAGCTCTTCCGGTTCTTCCACTTCTGTGGATATAAACATCATCTTCATCAGGTAAACCATAGTTGATAACATGAGTTAAGTCATCAATATCGATACCACGAGCAGCAACATCAGTAGCAACTAACATCTGAATATGTTTATTTCTAAACTTACTCATCACACTCTCTCTTACACCTTGAGATAAATCTCCGTGCAGAGAATCAGCATTATAACCATCAAACTGAAGCTTTTCAGCGATTTCTTGAGTCTCTTTCTTAGTTCTACAGAAAACTATTCCATAGATATTAGGATTCATATCAGCTACTCTTTTTAAAGCAAGATATTTATCTCTTGCTCTAACAGTATAGACATGATGAGAGACTGTTTCAGCTCCACTATTTTTTGAACCTACTGAAATTTCATATGGTTCATGCATGTAGTTTTTAGAAATCTGCTGGATTTCTCTAGGCATAGTAGCAGAGAAAAGTAGGGTTTGCTTTTCATTAGGAGTATTTGCAAGAATTGAATCTAATTCTTCTTTGAATCCCATATTAAGCATTTCATCAGCTTCATCTAATACTAACCATTTAACATTTGAAACATTTAAGTTTCCGCGTTTCACAAAGTCGTTTACACGACCAGGTGTTCCAACCACAATATTGGCTCCCTTTCTCAAATCTCTTAACTGATTTGAAATACTCGCACCACCATATACGGCAACAATATTGACTCCGCTCATATTTGAAGCAAAACTCATCAAATCTCTCGAAATCTGTAAACAAAGCTCTCTGGTAGGGCATAATATAAATGCTTGAACTGATTTTGATGTTGTATCTAACATATTTAATAATGGTAGTCCAAAAGCAGCGGTTTTTCCTGTTCCAGTCTGAGCTAACGCAATTAAATCCTGACTGTTTTCCAATATATATGGAATAGTTTTCTCCTGAATTGGAGTAGGACTGACAAAATTAATCGTCTCCAAGGCTGACTGAAGCTCTCTGTTCAGTGCCATCTCTTTAAAGTAGATCATAGTCTCCCTTTAATCTTTTTATTGAATTTTTGTACTAGGCTATTATTTAATCACATACGCAATTGTATTTTTTACTCAATTGTACAAATCATTACCACTTTTCTTTAAGTCGCTTAACTGTCAAGAATGATTAATTATTTTTTTCCTCTTATAATATTACTTGTCAAATTAACCCCTTTCTTAAAAAAATGCTCTATTGATTATTATTAATAGGGGAACAAGTGGAAAAAGAACACAAACTAGCAGATAAAAACATCTCACGATTGTTATTAAAATTAACATTTCCTGCAACTATAGGAATGTTAGTAATGGCACTCTACAATATTGTAGACACAATGTTTATCGGTCATGGGGTCGGACCAAATGGCATTGCAGGATTGTCTATTGTCTTCCCTATTCAACTTATTGTTATGGGATTCGGGCAAATGTTTGGAATGGGTGGAGCCTCAATTATTTCCCGAGCTTTCGGTGCCAAAGATTTTGAAAAAGCTAACCGTACTTTCGGAAATCAAATATTTTCGGTGATTCTCTTCACAATACTTGTGATGATTCCTGGACTTCTTTTTCCTAGGGAGATTCTTACTCTTTTTGGGGCTACTGAAGCAATTTTACCTTATTCCTTAAGCTATTATAGGATTATTGTTTTTGGAGCAGGCCTATTTATGTTTGCCATGATGAGTAATAATGTCTTACGAGCTGAAGGACATGCCAAAATTGCTATGTCGAATATGATTATCTCGGCTGTCTTAAATATAATCTTAGACCCTATTTTTATCTTTGCTTTCAAAATGGGAATTCAGGGTGCAGCTTTGGCAACTATTATAGCTCAAGGCTTAGTAGTATTCTATCTCATTTATCACTTCACTAAGGGAAAAAGTTACTTTAGAATCAAGCTACATTATATAAGACCAAACTTTAAAATTCAGAAAGAGATGTTTGCAGTTGGATTAGCAGCTTTCTCTCGTCAAGTAGCTGGAAGTTTTATTGTAGTAATTATTAATAATAAGCTCGGTTATTTTGATCCAACAGGAGTTTATATAGCAGTTTATGGCATCATTAACAGATTATTCTCCCTCTTCTTCATGCCTATGTTTGGTATCGGACAAGGATTACAGCCTGTTCTGGGATATAATTATGGAGCTCATCGTTTAGATCTGGCTAAAAAAGCTATTCGGTTAGCCTTTACTTGGGCTAGTTCTATTTCAATTATTGCTTTCCTAATAATTCAAATCTTCCCTTCATTCCTGATGAGTTGGTTCACTTCAGATGCTCATGTTATTGAAGTTGGTGTCTATGCTATTCGAAGAATGACCATTCTCTTCCCTATTTTAGGCTTCCAAATAATAGGTTCAACGATATTCCAAGCTCTCGGCCATGCTACAGAAGCACTTATTTTATCTCTCTCAAGACAAATATTATTCTTTATTCCTATATTTTATTTTATGAGCCATTTCTATGATTTCTTCGGAGTTCTTGTTACCTTCCCTATGTCTGATTTCCTTGCTTTCGGAGTAACTTTATTTTTTCTGATAAGGGAATTTAAGAAATGGAAAGATACAAAAATACAAGTTAATAGTTAAAAGCTAAATATTATTAGGAGTAAGAGGGACTGCGAATAATCTACATAAGAGCTCTGCCAATTCTTTATTCCTTCCTGGCTATATTATCTTTATCTGCTCTTTCTCACTGAACTCAAACAAATTTCAATAATCATTTGTGAAGAGTGAGAAAGAGCAGGGAAAATGCAAGGGGTGTGAAGTTAAAGAGAAAGCTGCAAATCCCTGCCTTCTATTTATTTAAATAAGGTTTTAAGTATTTACCAGTATAAGATTCAGCTACTTCTGCAACTTCTTCAGGAGTTCCCATGGCAATAATTTTACCTCCATTTTCTCCACCTTCTGGTCCAACATCAATAACAAAGTCTGCTGTTTTAATAACATCCATATTGTGTTCTATAATAACAACTGAATTACCCATAGCAACAAGTTTTTTGAGCACTTTTAAGAGTTTTTGAACATCATCAAAGTGCAATCCTGTAGTAGGTTCATCTAAGAGATAAAGAGTCTTGCCTGTTGATCGTTTACTGAGTTCTTTGGCAAGTTTAATTCTCTGGGCTTCTCCACCAGAAAGAGTAGTTGAGGGCTGTCCTAGTTTGATATAATCCATTCCAACATCTAAAAGTGTCTTTAATTTATTAGCAATAGAAGGAACCTTTTCAAAGAATTCATAGGCTTCTTGAACATCCATATCCAATACTTGAGAAATGTTTTTCCCTTTATATTTAATCTGTAAGGTTTCACTATTGAATCTTTTACCTTTACAGACTTCGCAAGTAACATAAATATCTGCCATAAAGTGCATTTCTATTAAGTTAACGCCAGCTCCACCACAATTTTCACACCTTCCCCCTTTAACATTAAAAGAGAATCTACCCTGACTATAGCCTCGGAGTTTAGAAGTAGGAAGTTCGGAATATAATTTTCTTATAGCGTCAAAACCCTTAATATAGGTAATTGGATTTGAGCGAGGGGTTCTTCCTATAGGTTGTTGGTCAATAGTAATAATTTTATCAATATTGTCTAATCCAGTTATTGACTCCACTTTTCCCCAAGGAGTTTTGGACTTAAAAAAGTGGTTATGAAGATAAGGAGAGAGAGTTTGATTAATTAAGGAAGATTTTCCAGAACCAGAAACTCCAGTAACACAAACCAACATTCCTAAGGGAATATCAACATCAATATTTTTTAGATTATTATGAGATGCATTCTTTATTTGGATAACTTGTTTATCTATTTTTAATCTCTTACTAGGGACTTCTATCTTGAGTTCTCCGCGTAAATATTTAGCAGTGAGAGAATTAGGAGATTTTAAGATATCTTCAAGACTACCTTGAGCAACAACTTCACCCCCATAAACACCAGCTTTGGGACCAAAGTCAATAATCTCATCGGCTTCTCTAATGGTATCTTCATCATGTTCAACAACTATGACTGTGTTTCCTAAATCCCGCAAGTGTTTAAGCATCTCAATAAGTCTATCATTATCTCTTTGATGCAGACCAATGCTTGGTTCATCAAGAATATACATAACTCCAACTAGCTGCGAGCCAATCTGACTTGCTAGTCTAATTCTCTGTGATTCACCACCTGAGAGGGTTGGAGCTCTTCTGTCTAGAGTCAGATAATGGAGTCCTACACTCATTAAAAAACTTAATCTATTGATAATCTCTTTTAAGACTTCTTCAGCAATAATTTTATCATTTCCTGTTAACTTTAAGTTTTCAAAGAATTTATATGCATCTTCAACACTCATTTCGGTAACTTCGACAATCTTCAATTCTTCAACTAAGACAGATAAGCTAGCAGGTTTGAGTTTATATCCACCACAAGTTGGGCAGGGTTTATTGCTAATATATTGTGAATAATATCTTTTAGCTGCTTCGGAAGTTGTCTCTCTCATTCTTCTTTCTAAGACTTTAATGATTCCTTCAAAAGATGTTTCATATTCACCTGAAGAACTTTTAGTTTTCCACTCAATCTTAAATTTCTTTCCCTTAGAACCATAAAGAACCAAATCTTGAACCTTTTTAGGTAAGTCTTTCCAGGGTGTTTTGAGATTAAATTCAAATTCTTTAGCTAATTGTACAATTGTATTTTTAGTATGAGATTTACTTTTGGACAAATCGCCATAAGGGGCAATAGCGCCATGATAAATTGATAATTCAGGATTAGTAACTATTAATTCGGGGTCTATTTCAAGAGTATAACCAAGTCCTTTACAAGTAGGACAAGCCCCAATTGGACTATTAAAAGAGAAACTTTGAGGTGATAACTCTTCAAAACCTATTCCACAACGAGCACAAGCATTTGATTCAGAAAGAATCTCTTCTCTCTCTTCAGTTACATAATCTATCTTTACTTTTCCTTCAGATAGTTTCAGAGCCGTCTCCACAGAATCAGTGATTCTACTACGAGCTTCTTCTTTGATAACTATTCTATCAACAACAACATCTATAGTATGCTTACTCTTTTTATCAAGAACTATCTCTTCTTCTAATTCACGAACAACACCATTAATCTTTACTCTGGTAAATCCTTCTGATTTGATCATTTCCAATTCGGAAGAGTGACTACCTTTTCGATTATGAACAAGAGGAGCTAAGATCTGTAGTTTTGTCTGTTCAGGATTTGCCATAATGTGATCGACAATTTGGTCAATGGTAAGAGAGCTTACTAAATCGCCACATTGAGGACAGTGTTGCTTGCCAATTCTGGCATAAAGAACTCTAAGATAATCATAAATTTCTGTAACTGTGCCTACTGTTGAGCGGGGATTTTTACTGGCAGACTTTTGTTCGATTGAAATGGCTGGACTTAAGCCTTCAATATAGTCTAATTTTGGTTTTTCCATCTGACCTAAGAATTGTCTTGCATAAGAAGATAATGATTCTACATATCTTCTTTGTCCTTCAGCATAGAGAGTATCAAAAGCTAAAGATGATTTTCCTGAACCTGAAACCCCTGTTACAACAACTAACTGGTCTCTTTTTATCTCTAAATCTATACACTTTAAGTTGTGCTCACAAGCACCTTTAATAATAATTTTATCTTTCATTGTCTCACCTCGAATTTGATCAATGTTTCAGATACACAAAATTAAGTCAAGCTTATTTTTTATAATTATTAATAATTAATAATTAATTAAATTTATTTAGTAAAAAGTTATATTTCCAGATTAAAACCTAACACTGATCATCGTATCAATGGTATAAACGAACTCTTTGTTATCTACTTCATATTTGGGCTTGAAGCTAATTTTCAGATTAGTTTCTTCTGATTTATTATAGGTAAAAGCTGATTCTACTTCATAAGTTTCTGCATTACCCCAACCTGCTTTGGGACGAGTTGATAAGTTTATTGAACCAAAATTCTTTTCGGCAAAGAGATAAAGTTCGTGTTTCTTATTTTCTCCAGTTATATCATAGATATTACTCTTTTTATCACCTGTTTCATTAGCAAAATACTTATATCCAAGGCTTGTGTTAATATTATTTCTCAGAGAAATAAGATTATTAGGTTTCTTCCAGATAGAAGCATTCAGTTGGTTTCTTACTGGGGAATTATCATATCTAATTTTATATTCTGCAGATACTTGACGATAGAATCTATCATAAAGGGTGTAACTTGCATCATTATTAGTAAGGCTATCAAAAAGATAATCATCATAATCAATTCTGATGGTATATAATTGAGAAATAAGCAAATTATCTCCTAACAAAATATCTATATTAGGGTAATAACTGTAGCTTGTCTTGATATTATTACTTGCTGAATATCTGCTATTAATATATATTTCCTGAATCTTACTATAGATGATATGATTATCAAAATTAACTATTTCAGAGAATAACTTGCGAAAATCTACTCTAGTAATTTCAGTAACATAGTCATTATCAAACCCTCGTTCAGCCTTAGGGAAATTAGTACTAACCTTTTCAATAGATTGACTAACAGATAAGGAATCAAGAAAAGTATTACTAAAGTTTATTCCTAATTTTATCTTCTTGGTATCACTCTCCCTATTGTTAGACTCTTCAGAAAAGCTCTTGTTAGAATAACTATAAGCACTCTCTGTAAATACACCTATCTTCTCGAAAAGTTGATAATCCATATTGGCTAATAAATCTAAGCTTTCATCTTTACTAGTCTTGTTAAGGGAATTATTAAGTCGATTGTTATTCTTCTTAAAGATACTTTCCAGCATACCCGAGAATCTTTCGCCATAATTATTGGCAATCTGACTAATAATTTGGAAATTATCTCTATTTTGGGTATCTGTCTGTTTATACTCATCACCTTCCAATTTAAAGATATCATCTTGTGCTATTTGATATAGAAGCTGATTATTAAAATAGATATATTCATTGTCTAAATTATGATTAAGCACAGCATTCATTTGATTCTTGTAATTTCTACTGCGGTTATCATTGTCATACTTAAGATTTAAACTGAAATTACTTTCTAAAGCTCTAAAGCCATAATTAGTATTAATATTGGCAATATATCCTTCATTCTTAAAATCTTTATTACTAATATTAGGATTGTCTTCTTCAATTATAGCATATTCTATCTGAGCTGAAGTGGAGAGACTATCGGTTAAAGAAAGATCTAGGAAATATCCAGTATAATATTGATTAGCAGTAATATCACCTTCTAACTGATATTGCGGATAATGATCATATTTCTTTTTATAGGTTAATAAGATACCATGATTAACTCTATTTAAGCTAGTACTAATTCTGGTATTGAAGTCATTTAAAGAAGTAACTTGGTCAAAAATCTTATTATTAGACTTTTGAAGCTTATTAATGAAGTTTATATTAAACTTAGTGAAATTCTTATTATATTTGAACTGGTAATTCAATTGATGATTATTATTATATTCATGATAATCAGAATTGAAGTAAGCTTCAGAGTTTAATGTTAAGAATATCATTAAGGTAAGAATAGAGATTAAGATACTCTTCTTCACTTAAAGTTTCTCCTCGTCTAGTTAGATCTATTAGTTTAGCTTCTTCTAATTTCTTAAGGTTATCAGCACCAATAAAAGCTTTCAAGTTATTTCTTAAAGTTTTCCTTCTCATTGAGAAAGCTACATCAACCAATTTATTAAATAACTCTAAATTTTCAATATCAGGAATATCCTCACGCAGAGTAAGATGAATAACAGCTGAATCTACTCTTGGAGGTGGGAAAAAGAGATGAGCAGGGACTTTAAATAGTTGCTTAACATTGTAAAAAAACTGAGTCTTGAGAGTTAAAGCAGCATATTCTTTAGTATTAGGTTTTGCTTTAAGTCTATCTGCAAATTCCTTCTGTACCATAAGAGTAACGCTCTTAATATAATCACTGTTTCTGCATATTTTATAGAGAAGTGGTGAAGTTATCTGATAAGGAATATTAGCTACAATCTTAATTGGTTCAGTAAGAAGTGGCTTCCAATCAACTTTTATCACATCTCCTGGATATACTTCAATCTTATCTCCGAATTTCTCTTGAATAATTTCAATTACTTCAGGATCAATTTCAAACACTGATAAGTTTGGCGATACAGCCAGAATTTCTTGGGTTAATATACCTTTTCCAGGACCAATTTCCCAGACCTTATCTTCTTTAGTTATTTCTGATTCAGCAACAATTTTTCTAACAATATTATTATCTTTTAGAAAGTGCTGTCCCCATTTTTTTTTATGATGAAAATTATCTATCATTAATTTTTACTCGCTTATTTTCTTGTTTTATTACTTATATAATATAAATTAAAAATCCTTCCTCTGTGTCAATTGATATTTTATGGTTAAAACTCAAAATAAAAAAAGAGATAAAGAAACTGTTCAATCTCTCTATCTCTTTGTAACTATATTTTTCTATCTCTTCTAGTTATTTCCCTGAGATATTAACCCCAGAGATCTTCATCCAAGGTACCATTACAGCAGATAAAGATTTATCTCTCTCAATTGAAATTGAATCAATATTGTTAAACATTTCAATTATATTTGCTGTTATCATTACTTCATTGACAGGATGTTTTATCTTACCATCTTCAATATAGTAAGAGTTCTTAATAATACCTGAGAAATCTTTATTTTTATTAGGTCTGCCAAAAGAAACTCTATTAATTAAAATTCCCTTTTTTACAGACTTAATCATATCTTCGAACTTAACATCTCCTGGGTCTATTACCATATTTTGAATTGGCAGAATATTCCTATCAAAGTCACTTCTATTAGCTACATATTCAGAAACAATAAAGTTCTTTAACTTTCCATTTTCAATGATATAATCTTCCCTATTTAGATAACCTTCTCTATTAAAAATATCTTTATTGGCTAAGTCTTCATGGTCAGGATTTGCCTTAATAGTTAATTTCTCATCAAAAATCTTCTCATTTAGTTTATCCTGAAAAAGAGAAGTTTTCTCGATTAGAGAGAGTCCTTGAATTTCATTCATAATATTACTAAAGAGAGAGATAACAGTTAGAGGATTAATAATTACATCACCAACAAATTTATCTTTAAATTCTTCTTGTTCCATTTGCCAGATAACATCACGGTACTTTTCTTGAAAGTTCTTGATTCCTAAGATAGATTCAGGAAGTTCTGTACACGGTTCAATGCAAAAGTTCATAGAAGAGTGTTTCCCGTCTTGGGCAGCTGAAAAAAGTGATAGAATTTGATAGAAACCGTTGCTATACTCTATTTCTGAGCCTAAGTTGTTAAGATAACACACTTCTTCCCTATTAAATATTACTGAAGTAGTATCTGTAATTTGCGGGAACTCTTGATTTTTTTCTAGATCAAACTCAGAAAGCAATTTATACATGGAATCAGAATCTGGATTATCAATCCCAAAATGCTTTTGGTACTTGCTATCTGCGGCCATTCCATAAGACTTATCCTGATTAGATTCTGAAGCTATTTTAACTACTTTCTCTGCATTTACGATAATATCTTCTTCTGAAGAGTAAGCAAAAGAATGAATTCCTTCTCTATCATCATTTATTATTCTATATTCAACTTCAATGGCATCTACATCACGAAAAAGATCAATACCATTAAACTCCTTCTGCAATTCAGAACTGAAATTTCTAACGACATTAACTGATGCCTTATCTACTCCGAGTTCTACTAATTTATTCAAACTTAATGAAGCGATTTGTTTAATATCCATTACTTACCTCCAATATTAACTTTGCATTTGATAGCAGGTCCACCCATTCCGACAGCTATGCCTTGTTTCTTTCCACAAGTACCACTTCCTATCCAGGTTAAATCATCTGAGATTGCTGTTATAGTTTTTAGTAAAGTCACTGCGATGCCTGAAATTGTGGTCTCTTTTATAGCTTTGGCTATCTTTCCATCTTTAATTTGATATCCTCTTACAATACCAAACATAAATTCTGAAGTTTTATCAGCTTCACCATTATTAGGATTTATTAAATAATAACCATCTTTAATAGTTTTAATCATATCTTCTAATTTCTCTCTACCTGGAACTATCATAGTATTTCTCATTCTAATAATTGGTTCATCACTATACTGACTTGCCCGAGCATTTCCAGTAGGAGCTACACCATAAGAGAGAGCTGAGCCTTTATTATGCATGAAACTTTTAAGAATACCATTTTCTATGATATTTGCTGTTACTGCCTCCACACCCTCATCATCAACAAAGACAGGTCTAGGACAAAGTTGGCCCTTATAAGTGTGAGGTACATCTATTAAATTAACTATTTCAGAAGCTACTTGCTTACCCATTAGCTCTTCCATAATGGAACCACCACGCACAATATCAGCTTCAGTAGTATGTCCTATGGCTTCGTGAGCTAAAATACCAGCAAGATGAGAATCAAGAATTACATCATGAACTCCTGCTTCTGCAAATACAGCAGACTTCTTATTTATTAAATGACCATAGGCTTCTTCTATTTTTTCATAGAATTCATCCATTTTATCATGATAGTCTTCAAATTCACCTAAACCACCAAGCTGGCAACCTTCTGTTATCATTCCTGCACCATTTTGCATCATAAAATTACAGAATATGAAGCCACGAGGAATTACAGTCTTAAATACAGAACCATCTGCAGTGATTACATTCTTTTCAACTTTATCGTCTCTGATAACTAAAGAGATATTAGCCAAATCTTTATACTTACTTTTAACATATTCAGACAATTCTGTTATTATTTCGATCTTTTCTTTACTAGATAACTTCTTCTTTGTTGTAGATAAATCCCTTTCAAGCTTTATAGGTCTTGAAGGCAGTAATAAATCTGCTCTTGCTTGTTTAACATTGAGAAAGTTAGCATTATTTTGGGCTTGATTGATTGTTCTTTTGATATTTTCAATATTTAGTTGGGAAGTTGAAGCAAAACCCCAAGAAGATCCTTTTAAAATTCTAGCAGAGAATCCTTTGTTTTCACTGCTTGAATTCTGAACAAGTGTTCCATTAGACATCACTAGTTGAGAATTACTGTTAATTTGATACCTTAATTCTCCATATCCATCGAGGAGGGGCATTAATTCTTGTAAATTCATTATTACTCCTTTATCTAAATTCTTTTTAATATACTCATGGTTTAATAATCGATAATTAAAGTTTTATGTCAAGAATTAAATTATCTTTTTTGATTTTATATTATTAAACAACTAATTGATTGGCTTAAACACTGATTGTGCCGCAATCTTTAATCTGACACAAGAAGCCCTTAAAATAGTCTGGTAAAAAAAGGGTGGGAAAAAAATATGTAAGATACTATTATACTATTTGAAAATATAATCGAAGAAAAAAAAATAGAAGATTATTAGGCATTTAGTTGCCGATATGAATTTCGTTGATTTTGAAGCTAATTCCACACTAATCAATAAAAGACTACCTAAAACTGTACAGGAATTCTTGATTTACTAATAAGTGAAATAGATAAACTCCTGCAAAGATTATTTTATTAGCATCATTTTTGCTTGCCCAAGGACCTTACCTTGACTACTGATTAAGCGATAAAGATAAATACCACTTGATACAGCCTGATTATTTTGATCAGTAGCATTCCATGTTAAATCGTAAAAATTACTCTTCTGTTCAGGTATAGTCATACTTTTAACTTTTTGTCCTTTAAGATTATAAATCTCTATATTTGATTTAGCTTCCAGATTGTCAAATTTGAAACTGATTGAAGTGTTTGGATTAAAGGGATTGGGAGAGTTTGTAATAATTACTTGATTTATTTCATCAGTATTATAGAAGTTTGAAACAGGATTAAAATAAAGAAGATAAGTAATTTGATTATTGGTAGAATATGTATACAATAAATTTTCAAATTCATTTTTATTCTCATCATTATTTGTTAAAGCAAATCTGATAAAAGGTAAAGAAAGTTCATAAGCTGTATTATTATCAGTAATCCCAAGATGATTCTCATCAGATAAGGTAACTATACATTTATAATCAGCAGAAATATTTTGGTACATGGGTTCCTGGTTACTATTTGAGGGAGTAATACTGTCATTTGAACCTGCAAAAAGCAGAGTAGGAATTTGGATATTTCCAGCACTGTCTATAGCTGAAGGAGAAGTTTCAGCTGCAGCAAAATTCACTACTGCATCAAACACATTACTTAGTGAGGCAGCTAAAATAGAAGTTCCACCTCCCATAGAATGACCTGAGACTATGGCTTGATTATTTACTTGTTGATAAATAGGAGAATCTTCATTGTTGTTCTCTAAGTCAAGTGCATTTACAAGAAAGATTAAATCTAAAGCAAATTCATTATGATCTGGAAGCAACCCACTTTCAGTATTAGGGAGAGCAACAATAAATCCTGCACTCGCATAGAATTCAGCTAACTGAGTATAATTCGTTGTAGACATTAACCAGCCATGACCAAAGATAAGTTTTGGGAAGCTTTCATCTCTGTCATTATTCTTATTTTCAGCTAGAGGATAGTATATCCTAGTATTTATTTCTCTTTCATCTCGTGAGCTGTCAAAAAAGGAAGTTTCATAATTATTTATCTGATAAGCAGGTAGTGATATAAATAGTAATATCATTGTTATCAAAATAGTAATTTTCATATTTACCTCATCATTATAATTCTTGTGGAATTTTAATAAGCAGAGGAAAATAGTCAAGTAAAATATTTGCTACTTTAGATTAAACAGACTTTTAAATTTCAAGTAAATTTTACTAATAATTTATCTTGTTATTTTATATTGATTGTTTATTCTAAATCTCTATTGTATATTTTTGAGTTTAATGATAATATTAACCTATCAGACTTGGGTATCTGTCCTTCTTGAATTTATCTTTATAGTTCAATATATTTTTGTTTGACACAAGATCTACATTAAATAGTCTGGTAAAAAAGGGTGGGAGAAAAATATGCAAGATACCATTAAACTATTTGAAGATTTAATTGAAGAAAAAAAATGGATGACTATTAGGCATTTAGTTGCCGATATGAATTTCGTCGATCTTGCAGAGATAATTGATGAATTTTCTGAACCTGAAGATATAATTCTTTTTAGGTTACTACCTCGTGAATTAGCAAAAGAGACTTTTCAAGAACTCCCCCTTTATAAACAAGAGTTAATCATTGAAAGATTAGCTTCTAATGCTAATAAATTATCTGACCTTCTTAATGACCTTGACCCAGATGATAGAACAGCAATTTTGGAAGAGTTACCAGGTGTCGTTACTCAACGCTTAATCCAACTCCTTACTCCGGCAGAACGCAAAATAGCAACAACCCTTTTGGGTTATCCTGAAGACAGTATTGGTCGTCTAATGACTCCTGAATTCATAGCTATTAAGTCATATATGACAGTTGCTCAAGCTTTAGAACACATTCGCAAATATGGTCAAGATTCAGAAACCCTTAATGTGATCTATGTTGTTGATAATCAATGGAAATTAATAGATGATTTAAGAATTCGAGAGTTGATTCTTGCTTCTCCTGAAGATAAAGTCGAAGAATTAATGGATAATAAATTCATTGCTTTAAGTCCTTATGAAGATGAAGAAGAAGCTATCAGTATCTTCCAAGATCATGACAAGGTTGCTTTACCTGTTATTGATAAAGAAGGTACCTTAATAGGAATTGTTACCTTTGATGATATTATGGACCTTATTGAAGAAGAGACTACTGAAGACTTTCATAGATTTGGTGCGATGCAAGATGCTGTGGAAGACCCTTTAAATGCCACTATTGGATTTCTCTATAAAAGAAGAATTATGTGGCTTTTTGCCTTAGTCTTTATGAATGTTTTTTCTGGAGCTGCCATTGCCCAATTTGATAATGTTATTCAAAAAGTTGTTTCCTTAATCTTCTTTTTACCTCTTTTGATAGGTAGTGGAGGTAATGCTGGAGCTCAATCTGCAACACTTATGATTCGTTCTCTAGCAACAGGCGATGTGGAAATGAGAGATTGGTTTTATCTCATTGGAAAAGAGTTTTTAGTCTCGCTATTATTGGGTTTAACAATGGCTATCGGAGTTGGTGTAATCGCAAGCTTCCGAGCTCCCCAAATTATTTTGGTTGTAACTTCGACCATGGTTCTTACAGTGATGGCAGGAAGCCTAATAGGCCTATCTCTTCCCTTTGTCTTTACAAAGTTTAAATTAGACCCTGCAACTGCTTCTGCCCCACTTATTACTTCTATTTCTGATATTTTAGGTGTAGTTATCTATTTCTCAATTGCATCATGGGTGTTTGGCTTTTAGTTTAAATAATAATTTTGTAGGTAAGTTAATTACCTTATCTTCCTTATAATAACATAATTCTACTACTAATTTTAACAATTTAATAGTAGAATTATTAAAATATAAATCTGATTTCTAGCAACTATTTCATGAGAATCATTTTCTTAGTTAAACTGCTGTTTCTTGTATTTATTCTCGAGAAGTAGATTCCTGAAGCCACTCTCTTTCCCTTTTCATCTTTACCATTCCAAACAATATTATGAACTCCAGCCTTTGTTTCCTCATCCAAAAGAGTATTAATCAACTGCCCTTTAATGTTGTAGATTGATAATGTAACTTTTCCACTTTCAGGATTATTGAAACTAATTGTTGTCTCTGGATTAAATGGATTTGGAAAGTTGTTAAGAGAAAATTTATTAATTGTTGCAATTTCTGATTCATCTGAAGATGTAATATTAGGGAATCTGTACATGGAAATAATATAACTATAAAAACTTATCAAATTATTCTCAAAGACAACTGGATGTCCAAAGTGAATATTCTGGTCGTTAGTCCTGTATATTTCTACTAGATTGGAAGGATCTGCAAAGGAGTAGGCAATTGTCATCTGCAAACCATTAGGTAATTGCTGACTTGTATAAAGTATCCCATCTTCTATCATCATTGATGTCAATATGAAGTCTAATTCAAAGTCGTATAATATAGGGCTTGTTGGGTCAGCCATATCTAATATTTTTAACAAATTATCGCTACCCCATGAAGCTGTTTCAGTAAATAGCATATAGTTATTTTTAACATAAGTAAGGGGGAGGTAACATTCCTGAAATGAATAAAGATTAGCATCAAATTCAAGAGTATTATTTTCGCTTATATGATATTTATTAAGAGAGTACTCGCTAGTTCCAGGAATAATTGGTGACGAAATAAATGAAATATAATCCTCGGATTTAATCAAATCCCAATAATATACATTGGAATTTTGAGTAATGTTTGTTTCACCAATCATTTCAACAATACCATTGGATGTATCAAAAACAATAAAAGAATGGGTAAAATTAGCTAAATCTGTAGTTTTATTACAAATACCATAGACTTTCTCATCATCAAATAGTAAATCAGTCATAGGTTCCACATTAGGAAAGTAACCAATTAAATTCAATTCAGGAAAACTATCTTTGTCAAAAAAAGCAAGATCATATTGTGCTTCCCAATCAGAGATAGAATTATTATCAATATAAGCAATAATTACATTTCCGCCATCAATAAAAGTCGTAGGTAATGTGTCGAGTGATAAGGGGTAATTTTCTTGGTCATATACCACATATCCTAAAGGTTCATGATTAGATATACCACCAAGGAGATAAGAATAATATCCTGTTTTAGTATTTACATACAAAATATTATCTTTAATTATTGGTTGCCCAATATTGTTAGTTTTAGGTTCATAATATTGAAAAGTTGGAATATCGGTACTAGTGGCTAAGAAACAATTAATACCATTATCATCTCCATAATAAAGATAATTATCATGTTTAAAAAAAGACTTATTACCAATATATTCTGAAGGAATGCTACTAATTGACAGATTCGAAGGGTCAGTTATCTTAATCAGATAACCATAAGAAGTATAGATTATGTTATCTTCTAAAGAAGACTTCGCTCCTTTACTTGTTAATCTAGGAGTAGAAAGACTATCTACTAAAACAAAGCCATCATCTTGAATCAAATAAGCATTCACAGATTCTAAGTCCATTAGATAAAGATAATCAGAATTAACTTTAACAGTATAGCGATAAGAAGATGTAAACTCATTAGCCTGTATAGAGCATTCTGTTTCTTGATCATTGATATTGTTGATATTAATTTTTCTTATTTCATTAAAGCCTAATTCTTCTTGTAATACTTTTATATAATAAAGATCATTTTCATGAACTAATGAAGAAGTACTATTTTCAAATTGTTCATGTAATTGGACCATATTAGGCAATTCTTCAAAATCGTAAAATCTAATAAAATAACCATCTTCCGAACTAAAGAGACTCAAAATCAGATAGTTGTTATATAACTCTATTTCACAAATCTCAGTTATCTGAGATTCTAACTCAAAATTAAAAATCACTTGTGGACTCTCAGGACTCGAAATATCATAGGCATAGATATTGTTATTTTCTGTAAGCCAAAGAATGTCATCAGTAACATAAAGATTATCCAAAGACCATACTGCTGCTCTTATAATAGTAACTAGTTCAGTATGCAATGGATCAGAATAATCCCAGACTGTTAGTTTCCCACCATCTATCATATAAGTATAATCTCCAACAGATATACTACTTTTATTATTACTTGCAGTATGAATATCCCCTAAAAATTCAAAACAATGAATTAGTGTAATGTTTATTATTATTAACATAATTATTAATAGATGTTTCATAGATTCTCCTGTTTATTGTAAAATAGCGGTTAAGATATCTTAACCGCTATTAGGTTTATTATTTTTGTAAAACAAGTTTCTTAGTAGACCTACCATGTTCAGTTCTAACAATAGAGAAATATACACCAGATGCTACTTGTTCATCATTCATATTCTCACCATTCCAAAAAACTTTATGATTACCCTTTTCAAGATCTGAATCAACAAGTGTTTTAACTTTCTGACCTCTGAGATTATAAATAGTAACATTCACTTCTGATTTATCAGGTATTGAATAGCTTATAATAGTAGTCGGGTTAAATGGATTAGGATATATATTTTGCTTAACTTCTGAGATTCCAGGTACGAGATTCTCTTCTTGAGTTTCGGTGTTATTATTCTTTATTTTATCATTAATACCTTCTACATAGCAACTAAACTGATCTGGGCTCAAAACAAACTTTGGTGTATTTCTTTGATTCCCCTGTAAGTATTGGTTATAATAGCAATATGCTTGTTCTAGCTCATATACCAATACATTCTTATCACTAGGAGGATTATTAATTAAGTATTCCAATTTTTCAATTGCCAATTCATAATCTTTTTGTGTAATATCTAGCAAGACTTTTGATTCAGCAACAGAAACTTTAATATCTTCATCAGTTAGTGTATCATAATAACTCATCAACTGCGATTTATCTCCATCTAAAGCCTTAAGTAACATTGGAAGTAATACTAGAGATTTTTCAGCAAATTTTGATTTTTGATCAATTTGCGGTACTGCCTTAAGAGTATCATATGCTGTTGCATAGTCGTTAGCTCTAACATAATTCATTCCTGCATAATATTTTCTTGCTACCTCCGAATTACTTACTGGTTCTAGGAAATAAAAAACTGGATAATATGGGATTCCTGGATTGGTCGCTGTATCTGGAACAAGGTCTACCTTATTTTTATTAGCTAAACACGAAGTTTTACCATTAGTATACTGAATTGTTGTTACTATGCATAATGCTGTTTCTTCAAATACTCCACCAATATGCATAGCCATTCCAGAGATGTCTTCTAATGGTTTATAGCCAGTTCTTAAATATTTAATATTAGAATTATATGGATCACACCCCATATACACATAATCATTTTTATGTCTAAACTGTCCAATATCTGTTTGGCCTTCATTTATCTTCATGTGTAAACTAGCAATAGATTCTATATTTTCAACTTCAAGAGCAGGGTTTACTACAATTTTATCTAGCTGAAATTCATTTAATTTAATCATTGAATAAGCATAATATGGGTCCGTTTCTTCATAATCACCCTTTATTAAACCCGTTGGATTAGAGATGATATTTAGTACACCCAAGTTTTCTGAATATAATGGATCATAAATTCTTGAGTCTGAGATACTTTCATAACAATCAAATGCCTTAATATTATAATCTGTTGTTATTGAGCCAGTTATTGAGCCATTCAGCTGAAACTCAGTAATTTGTGGACCTGAGCTGCTACCAGTAAAAGCATCAAATAAATCTATTGCTACTGAAGCATATGGAAAAATTCTAAGTCCCTCAATTACATACTCTGATGAGGTCAGGGATTCAGCTAATCCTTGCAGGTTTGACGATATAAAATCAGGAATCAACTTGTTTTGCCAAAGAGAATGAGTCGGTATTGCAAATTCATCTAATTGGGTTCCAATATCAGCAGCAAGTTCTTCAGTAGAAGAATATGTGTTTGAAATTTTATTTCCAAGATTTACAACATCACCAATTCCAAAATTACTTTCAGTTGGATAGATTAAAGATTGAATAATCCATACCTGCAATCTCATCCCATGTAACAACTCGATATCCTTGATAAAACTCTTGACTAAATATTTCAATATTGAAAATTAGTATTAATATTAAAAGAATAAATTTCCATTTCATAATTTGCCTCTTTTTAAGTTCCTCTACTAATATAGAGTAAAAAATGGATAAATATTTATTGAAAACTTCATAAAACATTATATTTAATGAATTTACAAAGGTGCAGTCTAATGGATATTAATTATGAAAAAGTGTTAAAATATTCAACGCAGGTAGCTAGGCGTTATTTTACAGATTACGATACAGTTCAAGAGATAGCTCAATTAACAGCTATTCAGTTTTACATGAACGAAAATCGTATAAACTCTGATAAGACTGATAATTGGTTGTTTACAGTTACTAAGAATTTGTGTCTAAAAAGAATTAAAAGTAAGCAAAATAAATCAGAAACTAATATTGACCCTATGATTTTAAATACATATCCTGATAATAAATCTGAGTATACAGAGCAAGAGATAGACCTTAGTTCTTATGATTTTCTTTCTAACAAAGAAAAGATTATTTTACAAAACTATTATACTGACCATTTAAGTCTCTCTGAGATAGCTCGGAATTATAAAATTGAATCAAGAAAGCTAAAAATTAAAATTTATCGTTTAACACAAGAGATAATTCTTTTTCACAAAATGAAAAAGAATTTCTTTGCAGCTTCAATAACTGGCACTAAAATGTATAATTCCATATACTATACTGTCAAAAAATTCAAAAAATCAATTGAAGATAATCAAGTTGAAAATTTTATAAATTCTTTACAAGACTGCAAAATTAATGATTGTTATAAAACAATAAAGATAAAAATTGTTTTAAGTATAAGCATAAGTTTTGGAAAAAAAGGGTATTATCAAGCTATAATTGCATATCGAGATTTTGAAAATGAAATTAAAGCTTTTCTTTTTAAATTTGTTCTTACAGATAGAAACAAATTAAAAATCATTGAAATACCAATTTTACCATTAATAGTAGCGACCTGCCATAAAAAAGATGCTCCTCCAGATTTAGCTTATGATATGAAATTCCCACTTAGAAATGGTAAAACTAGACTTACAGAGGAGTTATTAGACCAGTTAATCGAGAAAAAAGCTCTTAAAGTTACTCAAAAAAGGGATGAATTCAAGTAAATTCTTTCTTTTAGCTATTTAATCCAGGAATATTAATTTGCTTACACGGTCCATAGGATAATCTATGATGTTTAGTAATACCGAATTGATCAATAGCTTGAATATGCTCTTTAGTTGGATATCCCTTATTCTTGAGCCAATTGTAATTGGGGAATTCTTTATGGAGTTCTAGCATAATTCTATCACGAGTTACCTTAGCAAGAACAGAAGCAGCTGCAATAGAGAAGTAAGTAGCATCACCTTTGATAACAAATTTAGATTTTGTTTTATTTTTAGGAGGAAGTTTATTCCCATCTATCAGGGCTACATCCCAGTTATTCTCAAGTGCATCCAAGGCTCTATCCATACCAGCAAGAGTAGCATTTAATATGTTTATTTCATCTATCTCCTCAGCTTCTACGCAGATTATTGAGAACGATTTAGCATATTTTTGGATAATAGGAAATAGCTTTTCTCTTTTTTTCTCAGAGATAGCTTTAGAATCATTCAAATTGGTTATTAGATAATCTACTTCAGAATTAGATATCTGAATAAGTTCTTTTATATCGAATATTACAGCAGAGCAGACAACCGGACCAGCCAAGGGACCGCGTCCGGCTTCATCTACTCCACATAATGTTTTATATTCTTGATATAATTCTAATTCGTTTGTAATCAGGGAATTCATGCTTACTTTTTGACAATAAAATAGATGCGAGCAAATCTTTCATCTAAATCTTCGGGATAGTAATTAAGTAAGTTAATATTATCGTTTCCGTTATAGATTGCGATTATCTCTAGACCTGAATCTTCTAACAATGCTCTTATCTTTCTAATAGGATAAATCTTCTGGTAATGAGTCTCAGAAAAATTCTGATAGAAACTCTTATTCTTTTTAAAGATATCTAAAAAAGACTCTTGAGTTTCATTTTCAGGATCCCAATCACTAGTATGCAAGACTTTAAAGTTAGAATATTCTTCATAATTTATGAAGCCATCTAAATTTTCTTCACTATTGTAGATTGTTGAAACATCAAAGATAAATAGGCCTTCTTCTGACAAAGCTGTTCTAACATTTTGGAAAAGATTAAGAAGAAACTTTTCTTCTAAAAGATAATTGATGCTATCAAATAAACAGAGTGCCAAATCAATATTATCAAGAGGTAGAGGGTCTAACATATCATGTCTGACCATTCTTAGTTGCTTACTCTTCTTAGCAGCAATATGCAGCATTATATCAGAAATATCTCCACCAATTACTTCTCTTCCCTCTTTAACCATGCGTTTAGATATCTCTCCAGTACCACAAGCAATTTCGAATACCCTTTTAGGTTTTATCTTACAATACTGATCAACCCAAACATTTAACTTAGCTACCCATTGATCGTAGTTAACATGGGCCATATAGTTATCATAGAAATTACTAAATTCACCATATTCTTTAGCATGTTGCAAGTGTTTAGAGAGTTTATCTTCTACCCAATAAATAGCACTTAGCATAGAATTAAAATCAGCTTTATCATCCTTAGCGATATCGAAGGCTGTACCATGTTCTGCAGAAGCTCGATAAACAGGAAGTCCTAGAGTCACATTAACCCCTTTTCCACCTGCCAGCATCTTAAAAGGAATCAGACCTTGATCATGGTAGGCAGAAATCACGAAATCATAATCTTGGCGATTATAAGAGAAGAATGTATCAGCAGGGAAAGGACCATCTATATGAATATTTTCTTCATTTAGTTTAGCTAGAAGCTCTTTGAACATATCATCAGTATCACCGAAAGCACCATTTTCTCCGGCATGAGGGTTCTTAGCAAGTAAGGCTATCCGAGGTTGCTTCATCAGTTTATTAACTTCTGTGTAAATAAGTCTAAGTTTAGCCTCACAATATTCAGGAGTAAGTACTTTTTCCAATTCATGAAGAGGAAGGTGGGTAGTTAATAATCCTACCTTTAAATCATTACTCCAAAAGGTCATTGCGACATTATCAGCATCTAATTTTCTTTGCAAGTATTCAGTGTGTCCTATAAAATCATAACCAGCATCATGAATATGGCTTTTTGATACAGGAGCTGTAACCACAGCAGCTAATTTCTTACTCTTAATATCAGCAGCTAATCTGTCTAAAATAGCAATAGCAACTTCGCCACTTTTTCCTGATGGTTCTCCTAAAGTAAGTTCAGGATTATCAATCTCAAGATGATAAAGTTTTCCACCCTCTTTTACCTCATCAATACTAGATATCTCAATCGGTTGATGACCATTATGGGAAGCTATAAACTTACCATAAATAACAAGTGCTAAATCAGGTAATAACTTATGATAACGAACACTTTTTGCTGTAACTTCGGGACCAATACCTGTCGGATCTCCTGTAGAAATACCGATTATTTTCACTATTTATCACTCCTACCCGGTTTGGTTAAAGGTATATTTTGATTGCATAAAGGGCACTCTTCAGCTTCCCAACTTTTGGCATCAACAGTAAGCATTGCTTCCACAGGGACACCAAAATCAATTGAACCGTTTGATCTATCTACTAATAAACCTACTCCTACGCACTCAACTTCTTTTTCTTTAAGAAGTTCCATTACCTCAAAAATACTTCCACCAGTAGTTGTTACATCCTCAATTATGAGAGCTTTCATGCCTGGCTGAATATCGAATCCTGAACGGAAAGACATTTTTCCATCATTGCGTTGAGTAAAAGCGAATTGTTTTTTAAGATTTTTAGCAACTTCAAAGCCAAGAACTATTGCCCCATAAGCTGGTCCGATAACAACATCAACATCAACATCTTCGAATCTTTCTGCTAAGGCTTTACAAATAGTAGCACACTTTTCAGGATTCTGGATAATTTTAATTTTTTCAAAATATTGATCACTATGTTTACCAGAAGTTAATAAGAAGTGTCCGTCTAATTTAGCACCAGTTTCAGTTAGCATTCTATCGGTAATATAGGAATCACCAATATCTTCAATAAACTCTTCAGCTTCATCAAATTCCTCTTCGACCACTTGAAGTTCAATCATCATAAAGTCATTTCCAGCGACTCCTGGTAAATTTGAGGCAGTGTATTCATTTAATAAGTTTACAGTGAAGTTATTTTCCTCTAGAAGTTCTTTAACTAATTCAGCTTCAAACAAATTGGAAAAGCTTTTTAAGGTCTTGAAATTGTTACTCATCTTTCCTCCCATTATTTATTTCATTTTATATCTAGTTTCATTTATTGATTCGTCAAGAATAATATGAATAAGGGGACTTCTAAAAGTCCCCCACTCTATATTTATATTATACTCATTATTTACTATTTAGCAAGTTTCTTATATTCAGCTAAACCACTTTTAAAGATTGACATTGCTTTTCTGAGATCATTTTCATTTAAGATATAAGCGAATCTAACTTCGTTAAGTCCCATGTTAGGAGTTGCATAGAAGCCAGTTGCAGGTGCAAACATTACAGTTTCATTGTTAACGCTATATTCTTCCAACATCCATTGGGTGAATTCTTCTGCATTTTCAATAGGAAGTTTAGCAACGATATAGAAAGCCCCTTCAGGTTTAACACAAACTACCCCATCAATGGTTTGTAATTCATCAAATACAATATCTCTTCTTTTACAGTATTCTTCTTTAATATCATCAATATAATGTTCATCTAAGAATACACATGCTTCACCAGCTTTTTGATCAATAGTAGGAGGACAAAGTCTAGCTTGAGCTAATTTTAGAACAGCAGTCATTAATTCCTTATTTTGAGAAATTATACAACCAATTCTTGCTCCACAAGCACTATATCTTTTAGAGATTGAATCTACTAAGATAGCATTTTCTTCCATACCAGGAATTTCCATAATACTTGTTGCAGAGAGTCCATCATAAACAAATTCGCGATATACTTCATCAGAAATGACATATAGTCCTCTTTCTTTAGCGATATTTGCTACCATTTCTACAGTTTCTCGAGAATAAACTTTACCAGTTGGGTTTCCTGGATTACAAATCATAAAGGCTTTAGTATTTGGAGTAATTAGCTTTTCGATTTCTTCTTTACTTGGTAAAGCAAAACCTGTTTCAGCGTAGGTAGTGATTGGATTTAACTTAACCCCAGCAATAGAAGCAAAGCCATTATAGTTTGTATAGAATGGTTCAGGAACTAAAATCTCATCACCAGGATTGCAAGTAGCAAGCATAGCAAATATGATTGCTTCTGAACCTGCTGTAGTTACGATAATGTCGTTTTCAGTAACTTTAATTCCATTATTATGATAATAGGTAACTAAGGCCTTACGATAAGAAGCTAAACCTTGAGAAGGTCCATAACTTAAAATTTTATCACTAAAATTGTGATAAACATCCATCATCTCTTTCGGAGTCTCGATATCAGGTTGTCCGATATTCAAATGATAAATTTTTATTCCTCTAGCTACTGCAGCATCAGAATAAGGCAAAAACTTCCTGATTGGAGAAGCTTGCATACTTTCGACACGATGTGAAATATTCATCATTCACCTCTATAATATTATTTTAGTGCCATAGAATTATTATAGACATTTATGGCAAGAAAATTCGCTAGTATTTATTTACCTCAAAAAGATATAACTTTTTTCTTTCCCTGAAAGGGATACCTTCTTTTTTTCCCAAAAAGGGTTAGTTACTTTGGCCTGAGCAAAATCCTGTAAGTAGTAAATCCTTAACACAGAGCTACAAAGAGGAATCCACAGTGTTTCACAGACTTTTTGAATTAATTCTCAATTTCTTCCTGCCTTGGTATGTGACCCTTAATTCCCCTTTCAGCTCATTAAACTCATAGTGAACTCTACTCTTAAATCCCCAAAGGGGATAAATAGTTTAGCCCAGGGTAAAAGCCTGAAAGGCTTGCAACCCTGGGTAAGATGGTTTCCATCTGAGAAAATCCCTGTAAGGGATACATAAATATAATTATTTGACAAATAATGAATATTAAATAAATATTGCTTAATTAATATAAGGTGGTGCTATTTATGTCACAGTCTGTTTCTCAAATTTATATGCATCTTGTATTTTCTACCAAGAATAGAGTACCTTTTTTTAAAATTTCTGATATTCGTGAACAATTATATTCATATATTGCCAAAATAATCTACGAAAACGATTCATATCCAATTTGTATTGGTGGGTATGAAGATCATATCCATATTTTTTTTAATTTATCAAAGAATATTTGTTTTAAGGACATAATAGGAGAGATTAAAAGAGCTACATCTAAGGGGATCAAAACAAAAGGCGATGAATATACTAACTTTTATTGGCAAGCAGGTTATGGTGGATTTTCCGTTGGTCAAGCACAAAAACAAGTAACAATCAATTATATTAACAAGCAAAACGAGCATCATAAAAAAATCTCATTCCAAGAAGAACTCAGAATGTTCATGACAAAAAACAACATGGAAATTGATGAACGATATATATGGGATTAATTTATTTAACCCTTTCAGGGTAAGGTTTTCTGTTATGCAATCTTACCCAGGGTTGCAAGCCTTTCAGGCTTTTACCCTGGGCTAAATTATTTATCCCCTTTGGGGATTTAAGAGTGGGCTCTCACGATGAGTTGACATCATAATAATTTATTGTCTATTAAATTCCTCCATTTATTTTACTCCAAAGCAAATATTCCAATTGTTTTTAGTAGAAGCCTCCAAGTTAAAGTTACCTCACTCCTATTCCAGTTATTTTACCTCTTCACAAAGGCCTCTTCATACATTTGTATAAAGTCTTCTACAATAATCTTCCTACACAATTGCCCTATCAAATCATAAGGAATATCATCCATTCTTTTCAGATTAACACAAGATTTCCCCATACTCAGCTTATACTTTGCTTCTTTAGCATACTCCTCTTTAAACCATTCAAGAATTTTACTATTTATGTAGAGTCCCCAATGACTAAAAGTAATATAGTTTTTCCTGCTAGCTAAACTAATGAAGGGTAAAGCTTGGGAAGGATCTACATGATAACCTTGAGGATAAAGGCTATGAGGAACAACAAAACTGATAGAACCATAACTCATTGATTCTTGGAAACCTCTTGGAGTATTTGTTTTTATAACATCTCTAAGCTTGTTTATGGCTATTCTTCTATCTTCAGGAAGAGACTCAATATATTCTGCTATTAACTTATTATTATTATCCATATTACTCCCTTAATTACTTTCATCTAAAAATATTATTAGATAATATAAATAATTCTTGACTAAAGTCAATTATATTTCCATTTTTACATCTAAACATTAAGTATGTTAAAAAATTTATGGAGAGATAAAAAATGAAGAAATTTACAATCGTATTAGTATTAGCTTTTAGCCTAGTTGGTTTATTTGCTCAAGGATTTAACTTTAGCGCTAATGAAGATGGTTTTTCCATGACAGTTACAGGTGATGATAATTCCACTAGCACAACTACAGTAAGTAACTCCGGAGATGTCATTGACAAAATAGTAACTAAATTAGAAGCACTTCAAGAAAAATATAATGCTAAACTCAATAAGCTTGATGGAAAAAGAGCAAATACAATTATAGATGAGATATATTCTCTCTTAGCACTATTACCTGAAAACTCAACTTTAACTGAACCAGTAACTAATAATAATCAACAAACTGAATCAACTTCAAGTACTGTTAATATTAATATCAATGGTTTAGATACTCAGACAAGCCAAACTGAAGAAGCAGAACCTGTTGCACCATCAAATGGTAAAAAAAGTATGTCTGAAAGTGATTTTTCTAATCTTATAAGAAGAATTCAAGATGAGAGCTTTAGCGATGATCAAGCTAGAGTAGTTAGAACTGCTGCCAAAAATCATAACTTTAAAGTTAGTCAAATAGTAAGAATACTTGATTGTTTCTCTTTTGCTGATGATAAAATTAACGCTCTATCTATTAGTTATCCAGGATGCATTGATCCTCAAAATAATTATGAAATTTTGGATGCTTTTACTTATTCAGATGATAAATCAGAAGCTGAAAGAATTATTAATGCTGACTAGTTAGCAATTTTATCTGATAATAACTTCTAAGGGCAATCTAGCGAGATTGCCCTTATATTTTTTCTCTATTTGTCTATTTTTATTCCACTCTTTACTATCGTCCTCTGCTCCTTCACTGACATATCAAAGATACTTCAAAGATACATCGGATTGAGTGAGATGAAGGAAAGGAGGTCAAGAGATATACCAGCTAATGAGGGTAGAATATCCCCCTAATTTTCATTAATTAAATGAGCATTTTCCTAATAGGTTTTGAGATAAATGTTATGAATAAAGTTATCATAATCATAATTGTAGATAAGGCATTAATGGTAGTAACAGAACCTCTTCTAATAGCACTTTCGACATAAACAGGTAAGGTATTAAATCCTCTTCCTGTAGAGAAGAAAGTTATGATAAAATCATCCAAAGAAAGTGTAAAAGCTAAGAGGGCAGCAGCCAGAATACCTGGTAAAATAATTGGAAATTTAACCTTCCAGAAGAATTGAGATTTATTAGCTCCTAAATCCATGGCAGCCTCTTGAAGTGAATGATCAAAACCCTGAAGTCGAGATTGAATTACGATTATAGTATATGAGACACAAAAAGTTATGTGTGCTATAATCACAGTCATCTTCCCCATAGGAAAGCGTAAGAAACTAAAAAGCATAGCTATAGAAACACCCATTAGAATATCAGGCATTACCAAAGGTAAAAAGATAATCCCTTGAATAAGCTTTTTGGCTTTAAAGTATTTATTCTCTAATCCTAATGCGGTAAGCAAGCCCAAGGCTGTAGAGATAATAGTTGAAACAGTAGCAACCGTCAAAGAATTCCAAAAAGCATTTTTAAGATTTTCATTTTCCCATAAGAGCTGATAATACTTGAAAGTAAAACCCTTCCAACCGGCAATGATCTTTGTATCATTAAAACTATAAATAATTAGGATCAAAATTGGTATGTAGAGAAATAGCAAAATGAGAGTAAAAATCACTACATTGAAGCCATCGAAGAACTGTTTAAGCTTAGAACGATAGGTCATGATTTACTCCTTGAGATATTTTTATAATAGTTATATCCTGTTAGGAGTAAGACAGCGACTAAGATTAATAAAATAAAGGATAAAGCTGAAGCTAATGGCCAGTTCCTTGGAATAGATTTCACCTTAAAAGTAATTAGTTGCCCAACAAAAGCAGAGCTTTGATGTCCGACTAACTGTGGGATAATATAAGTACCTAAAGCAGGAATAAAGACCAATATTGAACCAGCAAAAATCCCTTCCAGTGAGAGGGGAAGCGTTACTTTAAAGAATGACTTTATCTCATTGGCTCCGAGGTCCATTGAAGCTTCTAATAGACTGTAATTGAACTTCTCTAAAACAGAGTAAATAGGTAGTATCATATAAGGCAAATAGACATAAACCATTACTAATAGGACAGCTCCGTTGGTCCTAAGAAGAGTCAGTGGTTCATCAATAAGTCCAAAATAGATTAACAGGTTATTAAGTAATCCCTGCGAGGAGAGAAATATTTTCCAAGAGAAGATCCTAATAATAAAATTAGTCCAAAAAGGAATTATTATTAAAATCAGATATAAATTCTGTCTCTTTTTTGAAGCGTTAGCAATAACATAAGCAACAGGAAATCCTATCAGAATCGTGATAATCGTTGTTAGGAGTGACATTACTAAGGAGTGAGTAATAGAATCAAGATAGGTAGCAGAGAAAGCACTAGACCATGATTCTAAAGAAAAGACAAACTTTATGTCATAGACTCCAGGTGTTAGAACACTATAGAAAATAACGATTAAATAAGGAATCAGAAAGAAGAAAGTTATCCAAATAAGAAAGGGAGTAGTCAAGAACCAAGAACTCCTATTCTCTTTTTCAATCTTCGCCACTTCGTTGTCAGTAAATCTTTCCATCTATTTTCTTCTAACCGTTTTCATAATATTTTCAGAATTAACTCTATTCTTATCAGTTTCAAAAATAATATGAGTATCAGTATCATGCCAATAAAGGTAAACAGGTTCTTCCCAGTCTAAAGACAGTTCATCGATATATACTTTCTTATGTTGTTGAAAAACACGGAAGAAGTGAGAGCCTACCCTAACAATATATTGAGTATGAGTTCCGCCATAAAGAATATCTTCTATCACGCCTTCTACAATGTTAAAATCATCCTTTTTCTTAGGAGGTTTGCGAGATATAGCAATCTTTTCAGGTCTTAAAGAAAGAGTAACTACATCATCTAAGTTGGGTTGTCTATGATAAGTAGTATCTATTTCTATCTCATGCTCAGAATCGGTCTGACTAATAATAGTAGCATAATCTTCTTCTACCTTGATAACTCTGCCCTCAATGAGATTTGTATCTCCAACGAAATAGGCAGCGAATATTGTTTCAGGTCTTTCATAAACATCATCGGGCAAGCCGACTTGGGCAAAACTTCCCTTATTCATAATAGCTAATCGATCAGCAATATTCAGAGCTTCACTTTGATCATGAGTAACATAGAGGAAGGTGATTCCAACTGCATCGTGAATATTCATTAATTCTATAAGCATGTGCTGTCTTAGTTTAAGATCTAAAGCTGCAAGTGGTTCATCTAAGAGCAGAACTTTCGGCTCGTTGATAAGAGCACGAGCAATAGCGATTCTTTGCCTCTGTCCACCACTAAGTTGTTGAGGAAATTTATTTACATGATCTCCCATTTTGACCAACTTAAGCATCTGCTGAACACGGTCTTCTATTTCTGATTTATGCACCTTTTTAACTTTCAATCCAAATGCAATATTATTATAAATATCCATGTGGGGAAAGAGAGAATAATTCTGAAAAATAGTATTCACAGGTCTTTTATAAGGAGGTAATTTAGAAATATCAGTATCACCAATAAATATCTTACCTTCTGTTGGTGTTTCAAAACCAGCAATCATCCTTAATAAAGTTGTTTTCCCGCATCCACTTGGACCTAAGAAAGAGAAAAACTCTCCCTGTTTAATCTCTAAATTTATTGAATCTACAGCTATAAAGTTATCAAACTTCTTGGTAACATTTACTAATCTCAAATCTTCCAATAATCAATCCTCATTTTCTCTTTTTTCTAATAATGATAGGAATAAAGATAGCTACTAAAATTAAAAGATAAACTACTTTATTCATTCCTGATTTTTCACTTCTTCTATTCTCTGAATTAAGGCAAATTTTCTCATAAAGAGATGAAATATTAATAACATCTGCACCGAGATATTTTATTGGATAGCATTCAACTAGGTACTCTTCAGGAATATAAATCAACTCATTACTCTTGCTTTCATCATCAATGAAGTCATTATAAGCAGTAAGATTCGGAGTTGCATATTCAACCCATTCTGCGTTACGAGCAGCAACTTCTGGTTCCATTAAGAAATTCATAAATTCATAAGCCATTTCTTTATTCTCAGCATTTTTTAACATAACAAAAGAATCTATCCAATAAGTTGCACCTTCTTTCATAAGAGCAAATTTAAGCTTAGGAAATTCTCTAATTACTTGTAAAGCATCACCATTGTAAGCTTGAGCTATCCAAACTTCTCCTTGTGGAACATCATTTTTATAAGCATCTGAATGATATTGAGAAATGTTTCTATCCCAACTAATTAACTTTTCTTCTGCTTTCATTAAAGCTTTAGGAGAGAAATCATTTGATGAGTAGCCTGCAGAAATCAAAGCTGCACCTACTACTTCACGAGCATCGTCAAGCATCATAAGTTTATTTTTATAAGCTTGGTTTTGGAATACATCCCAACTAGCTCTATTCTCTTTTTCTAAAGTAACAAATTCTGGATTATAAAGAATCCCTGTAATTCCCCAGAAATAAGGCATGGCATATTTTCCAATATTATCAAAGCTATTTAATCTTTCTAATATTCTAGGATTAAGATGTTTCCAGTTTGGAAGTTTGCCTTTATTCAATTCTTCAAGAAGATTCATTTCTAATAGAATCTGAACATGGTCTCCAGAAGGACACACCAAATCATAAGATTTTGTAGAGTTAACAACTTTGGTTAACATACTCTCATTGGAATCAAAATAATCCTCAATTACATCACAGTTGTACTTGGCTTCAAACTCTGCTACTATCTCTGGGTCTATGTACTCAGTCCAATTAAAAACATACAATTTGTTCTCATTTGAATAGAGCCAACTAGCTAAAATTGAAACTAATATTATCAAGAATAAAGCTTTATTTTTCATTAAAATCTCCTTTTTTGTATTCCTAAATTTTTTATCCTGCTCTTTGTGTCAATAGTTTTAATCACAAACGGAAGTAGTGATATAGAATTTTCTGCTTTAGGCTATCTCTTCTTTTTCCTAAATAGTGAGAGACTTCCAAAACCTGCAATAATAGCTGCATAAAAGCCTAAATCATATAAAAACCCTCTATTATTTACTTCATATATTCTTATGTCAGAATTAAATATCTCTAAAATTAGTGATAAGGGAGCTATCCAGCCATGCCATATCCCAAGAAATAATCCTGCAGGTTTATCAACAGTGTCTTTTGTTCCCGCAAAACAAGCTAGCAAGAATGTGCTTAGTATTAGAACTATCAGAAGCTTAACTATATTTTTTTGCATAATTTTCCTCCATTAATATTTGTTACATAGCATAATATAATTTTAGTTTTGTCAAGATAAGACTTTATATATTTAAAGATAAGAACTAAATCCAACTTTATTTAGGTGAATCAACAAAGCAGTTTCAGCCAATAAATTACATCTTTTTCAAGATAATCATTGACTAATAATCATTATTTTAATATTAAAGTTAAGTAATAAAATAAATTAAGGAGTATGACAATAAATTAATGGCTCGCAGAAAAAGAAAATTCACCTTTTGCCCAAAAAATAAATTTAGATTTTTAACGCCATCCTTATGTTCAGTATGCGACGCTATTGAAAAGTGCGACTCCTTTCGTGATTATTATCAAAAAAATAAGAAGAAATATAACAAATTTGTTTATGAAACAATAGAAAAATTCCCAGAAAAATACCAATTGGAGGTAGTATTTATGGCCACTAAACAAGCCTTTGTACAAATAGTAGATAAGAAAAGTGGAAAGATTGAAGAAGTTATAAACTTAAAATCTTTAGAAGCTATGGATATTGAGAAAAAAGTTGCCCTAACTAAAGGAAAAGAGTTATACATAGTAACTCATAAAATTGAGCCTGTCATAAAGATAGAGATGAAGCAAGTTAAAATATCCGAACCTATTACCTATATTGAACCTGAGCAAGGTCTAACTCTTGAAATTGATGAATCTAAAGAGGAATCTCCTGAAGAAATTATAACAGAATTACCTAAAAAAACAGTAAAGAAGCCTTCCAAGAAAGTTGAGAAAGAAGCTGATGAAGTCGTGGAAATAGTTGCAAAAAAGAGAAAGCCAAGAAAGAAAAAAGAAGAAGAAAGTTAGATTTTGAATGGAGAATATCTCAGAGGGATCCTAGATATTCTAGGGATTGTTTCAAGACACTCCATGAGTATCTCCCCAAGTATTGGCAGTATCTGCGGTCAATAACTTAACACCCTCTTGTTACCTAAGAAAAGACTGGCTGATTTTATAGTTCTGAACATTAAATTAAACTTTTCCTTTACTTGATAGGCGTAATAAGTTTTTTGTACTATACTTAAAATTATTAGAAAAAAAGGATATAAATATGTTGAAGAAATTACTAATATTGAGCTTTTTAGCTGTAATTCTAACTTCTTGTTCTTTATTTACAGGGAGTGATAATAAAGATTATTCTCACCAATATTTCGATATAAAACTTTCAGAATTAAATTCTGATCGAAATGCTGAATACTCTTCCCTATGTTGGTATGGAGATAATTTAATTCTTCTTCCTCAATATCCATCTTATTTCCGCAGTAAAATTGACCAAGACGCAATATTCTTAATCACTAAAGATAACTTAACTAGTGCTATAAAACGCAAGGGAAAAAGAGTAGTCGAAACTGAAGTAATAAAAGTTGTCAATAACCTAACTTATAAATTTTTACCTGGTTACGAAGGTTTTGAGGGAATATGTTTCGATGGCGAATATTTCTATCTTACAGTAGAGTATAATTCCGACACTAACCAAGCAGCAGTTGTTAAAGCCCGTCTTTCAGCTAATAATAAAGAATTGGAAATCCTTAATGAAGAGCATATTATCCTAGATCTTCCAACTCATGTCTTTAATGCCTCCTATGAATCAATATTTGTCTATGATAATCATATCTATGTAATTTATGAAGCAAATGGCTCTAGAATTAATAAAAGACCAATTGCTAAGAGAATTTCTAAAGACTTTCAAACAGTAGAAGATGTTAGTTTTGAGTCTATAGAATATAGAATCACCGATGTTTCTTCTTTTGATAAAACAGGTAGAGGCTGGGCTATAAATTATTTCTGGCCTGGCGATGCTAATCATTATCTTCCTGATGAAGATATGATTCCTAATACTTTCGCAGAAGAAAATAATGTAGAAATCGGTCTTGAAAGAATTATTCCACTGATAATTACTGATAATAAGATTCAATATGATAATAGCAGAGACCCTGTCTATATCAAAAAAGAGTTAAGAGATGTCTCCTACAACTGGGAAGGCTTAGTTACATACAGAAATAACTCTTTCTTATTAGTTACTGATAAGTTTCCTCAAACTCTACTAAGATTTTTAAAAAAATAAATATATAATTGGAGAAATAATGGAATTTTTTCGTGGTGCTTTAGCTTTAGATGATTGGCGTTTATGGGTTATGTATCTCATAGGTGGGATATTAATCTATCTTGCTATTGCCAAAGATTATGAACCGACTTTGCTATTACCCTTAGGGTTTGGTACTATTCTTACTAATATCCCCTTTTCTGGGGCAATTGGAGAACACGGTGCTCTGACAATACTCTTCAATATGGGTATTGCGAATGAGCTTTTTCCTTTAATTCTATTCATTGCTATCGGGGCAATGATTGACTTCACACCTCTATTACAAAACCCTAAAATGTTACTTTTTGGTGGTGCTGCTCAGTTTGGTATTTTTGTTACCATCATCTTAGCAGCTGCTGTTGGTTTTGGGATTCAAGATGCTGCTGCTATAGGTATTATCGGAGCTGCTGATGGTCCTACTTCTATCTTTGTCGCTAACCGCTTTGCTAAAGATTTGTTAGGTCCTATCTCCGTAGCAGCATACTCTTATATGGCCTTAGTGCCCCTAATTCAACCTCCTGTCATTAGACTTCTTACAAGTAAAAAAGAGCGTTTAATCAGAATGGAATATCAAGCAACAGATATACCTAGAATAGTAAAAGTCCTCTTCCCTATCTTAGTTACTTTTGCAGCAGGTCTAGTAGCCCCTGATTCAGTATCTTTAATCGGATTCTTGATGTTTGGTAACTTGATTAGAGAATGTGGTGTCTTACAATCTATTTCAGAAACTGCCCAAACAACTCTAGCCCACTTAATAACTATCGTGCTTGGAATTGCTATATCTTCTACTATGACTGGAGATAAGTTCTTACAATGGCAGACTATAATGATTCTTTGTTTAGGACTAGTTGCTTTTGTTTTTGATACAGCAGGTGGTGTTATCTTTGCTAAAATAATGAATATCTTCTCTAAGAATAAAGTTAATCCTATGATTGGTGCTTGTGGAATATCTGCTTTCCCCATGTCTGCTCGGGTAGTTCATAAAATGGGATTAAAAGAAGACCCATACAACTTCCTACTTATGCCAGCTGTTAGTGCTAATGTTGCAGGACAGATTGGTTCTGTCATCGCAGGTGGAATTATTATTGCCTTACTTTCATAAACTCAAAAGGAAACATTTATGATTAATAAAAAGCTTTTTAAATTAGCTAAAGAGGTTGCTCAACAAGCTTACGCACCTTACTCTCACTTTAGAGTAGGAGCAGCCCTAATCACTGATACAGGGAACATATATAAAGGATGTAATGTTGAGAATGCCTCTTATGGGCTTTCAATATGTGCTGAACGAAATGCTATCTTCAATATGGTAGCTGAGGGAGATAGAAATATCAAAGAGATTGCTATTTATGTTGACTCTGAGAAAATATTCCCTCCATGTGGAGCTTGCAGGCAAGTCCTTGCTGAATTTGGTGAAGACATAATTATTTACTATGGGAATGATATTCAAATTACTGAAACTACCCTTAAAGAGATTCTGCCTCATACTTTTAGATTGAAGTAGCATTTTCAGTATGAGATAATTTTACAGGGTTATCCTTTGTGCTAAATTCTTGCCTAGGGGAAATTTCTTAGAAATGAGAACCTAGGCTTTTTTTAATTTGAAGCAAACCCCGCTATTTAGGATGCAACCCATGATTAAGCCTAGTCTAAAAGAGAGCCTTGGTCACAGTCTTATAAGATTCTAAATTCTAATTCAGCTTCATATTTCTTAATATCAAACTTCCGTTTGAGTCCTTGATAATTCATATATCTAACTTTACCAAAGATATCTCTCTCCTTCCAAGCAGTATCATGATTTCCAAAGCACCATGCAACTCCGGTAAAAGCGTTTGGATCTCTACCATCTAATTCATACTTATTGTTAAGATAAAGCATATTATAGTAGGCTTCACGAGGAGATGCACTCCATTCGATTATCTTCTTCCCCCAATACATCCTTAAGTAATTATGCATATAACCAGTATTAACCATTTGACCTTGTGCTGTATTCCAAGCAGGATCATGTGTTTGGGCATTCTCAAGCGTATCTAAATCATAGATATATTCTCTTTTATCAATAGTATGAAATTCTAAAGATTCAGAAGCCCAAGTGGGATTGATATGCTCATAATTATCATAGTTAGGATTAAAATAACAGAAATTAATAGCTAATTCTCTTCTAACTATAAGTTGCTCTAAAAAAGCACTTTTAGCTTCTATATGAACACTTGCCTTCTTAATCCTCTCTACTATTTCGAGAACTGAGATTTGCCCAAAATGAAGATAGGGACTTAGCTCAGAGTAGTTAGGATTAACTAGATCTTTATTATGCAGATGATAATTAGGAAGTTTTTTAAGGATAAAATTATCAAGTTGAGCTAATGCTGATGAATAGCCACCTTGGAATGACTTTACTGGCTTTACGGAAGAATCAACTAATTTTAGAACTTCTTGGGGATCTATAGATATGAATTTATCAAGATAAGAATTCTCATAAGGAGAATCTTTAAATGGAATTAAATAATCTTCAAGTCTCTTTTCAATCTTAGGCCTAATTGTCCTAGCCATATACTCTTGTTTATCAGAAGCGATTTCAACAGGAAGAATAACATCACTTTCTATACATAAGAATGCTTTAGTAATTCTCACAGCTATTTCTTCTCTCCATTCTCTTTGAATTCTCAAGTAACCAAAATCACTAATCAGCATAGCAGAGTCTTGGGCAATTTTAACCACTTCTTCGACTATATTACCCTGCCTAAAGATAAGTCTAATGTTTCTCTTTTTAAGTTGAGCTTGAACTTCTTTTAGACCTTGAATCATAAAAGTAAAATGTCTCTGGTTAGCTTCTGGGAAATTAGTATCAAAAACAAAAAGAACTAAAAGAGGAAGTTTATTCTTATTAGCCATCTGAATTGCGTATTCTAAAGCATGGTTATAGCTTGCTCGCTGACTTTGCTGCATCCAATAAAGAATGAAGTCCCCATGACTGAGGACTCCTTCTTGATAAATTCTAATTCTATCAGTAAACATAATTAATCGAAAATAGCTTTATATAATATCTCTGGTTCGATTCTAAATTTAGAACCTTTACCTTCAAAGAAGCCATAATCACGAATAAAGTGAACATGCAAAGGTGTCCACATTACACTAAAATGGTTTTTCATATTAGTCACTTTAATGGTTGCTTTACCAAATCTTCCAGCTTTTGGAAATGGACTTAAAAGCACACCTCGGTATGAGTTGTATTCCACTTCATACTTTCCATCAACTACGATTGAACTATCATAGGAGAGAAAAGACTTCTCCATAAGATATTCCATTCTTCTAGAAATATCTTCTAAAGATCTCTCGAAAGTACTAGTTACTTTCATATCTTCAGCGATAATATCTCTAAAGTTTCTTTTATCAGTGCCAAGGAAACCATCAGCTGTTAATATGCCAGGTTTCATTTTATCTTGTATAATTTTATCATTAGGACTTAATTTCATTTGTTTCTCCTAAGCAAAAGAGTCATAATATATTTTATCTTCTGGAACACCTAAATCCTTTAATCCTTTAGTAACAGCAGCTATCATACCAGGTGAACCACAAAGGTAAGCTTCAGTGTTTTTAGGATCGCGGATAGCTTCAGGGAAATAAGGCATAACAAAACCAGTTTTTCCTTGCCAATTTTCTTCTGGCTCAGCATGAGAAAGAACTGGATAATAAGTAAAATCAGGGAAAACCTTACTAAAGGATTCTATATATTCTGTTAAATAAAGATCTTTAGTAGTTCTAGCTCCAAAGAAGTAACTCATCTTTCTGTCACAGCCCTTTTCAGCAAGATCTTCTAGCATAGATTTAATCGGAGCCTTACCAGAACCACCAGCAACAAAGATTATATCTGCCTTTGTATCTCTGATAAAGAAATCACCATAAGGTCCAGTAATTTCAACATCTTGTCCTTCTTTAAGGAAATCATGCACCCAGCTGGTACAAATACCTTCAGGAACTCTTCTAATAATAAGTTGTAGTTGGTTCTTGAGACTAGGTTTTGAAGAAATAGAATATGCTCTAGTTACACTTTCTCTAACTTTAGCATATTTTGGTGAGCGTAATTGAACATATTGCCCTGCTTTAAAATCAATCTCACTAGGAGAGATTAAATCAAAAGTAAGCCCTTTAATATCATAAGTATAATCTTCAATCTTTGCTACTTTAGATTTAAACTTTCTAATATTAAAAATCTCTTCCGGAATCTCGATTTTGATATTATTCTTTACTTTAACCTGACAAGCTAAACGATTATTCTCAGCTAATTCTTTGGCAGTAAAGAAGGGTTTCTCTGTAGGAAGAATTGGCCCACCACCTTCAATAACCGTACATTTACAAGCTCCACAAGAACCTCTTCCACCGCAAGCAGAAGGAACAAAAATACTCTCTTCAGCTAAAGATGTTAGTAAAGAAGAACCACCCTTAACAGTTACTTTCCTCTTTCCGTTAATATCAATTTCACAATCACCATAATTCTGCAAAATAGCTTTTGCCACGACAATTAAAGTTGATAAGACTCCACTTATCCCTGCTAGGATTAATATTTCATTAATAATTTTAAGATAATTCATACAGCTCCCTACTGAACATTAACTATACCAGAAAAACCGATAAAAGCCAAAGCCATTATTCCGGTAATTAACAGACTCATCCCTGCACCTTGCAAACCTGTAGGAATAAATTTTTCTCTTAATCGGGTTCTAATTCCTGCTAAAAGCATTATCGCAAGTAACCAACCTAGACCGGAACCAGCTCCAAAAGCTACTGACTGGATAAAGGAATAATCCCTGATTATCATAAATAAACTGATACCAAGAATGGCACAATTCACCGTGATTAAAGGTAAGAAGATACCGAGAGTGTAGTATAAAACTGGTGAGAATCTCTCAACTATAATCTCAGTAAGTTGAACAAAAGCAGCTATCACAATAATGAATATAATATACTGCAAATAAACAATATCTGCAGGTAAGATAATTAAATGATAAACAGCCCAGTTAATAGCAGTTGTGGCTGTTGTTACAAAAAAGACAGCAGTACCAAGTCCGAATGATGACTCTACTTCTCTCGAAACCGAAAGATAAGAGCACATTCCTAAGAAGTTGGTAAGCAATATATTACTGGTAAATATCGATGCCCAAAAAAGGACCCAAGGACTAATTTCCATTATTTACTCCTTATTGTTTTTTGTTATAGAATTTAGTGTTAATAATCCAGATTAGCATAGCTAAAAGGAAGAAGGCAGATGGTGCCATAACCATAATTGACCAATTCACCCACCAATCACCAAGAACTCTTGCACCGAAAAGGGTTCCTTGACCAAAGAGTTCTCTTACAAAGGCTATCATTAACAAAACTATTGTGTAACCAACACCAGCACCCACACCATCGATAAAGGAGTCTACAGGAGGGTTCTTAGAAGCAAAGGCCTCTGCCCTACCCATGAGAATACAGTTAGTAATAATTAGTCCTACATAAGGTCCTAAACTCTTGCTAATGGTTGGATAATAAGCTTTTAAAAATATATCAACAATAATCACAAAGGCTGCAATAATTAGAATTTGAACCATCATTCTTACCGAACGAGGAGTATAATCCCTGATTAAGGAAATGAAAAAACTCGCTAAACCTATTGCAAAAATAACACCTAATCCCATCACCAAACTATTTATAAGAAGGTTAGTAACGGCTAAAGAAGAGCAAATTCCCAATACCTGTTTCCAGATAGAATTCTCTGTAAAAGCACTATTCATAAATATCTGTTTCTTAGTCATTTCTATTCTCCTTTGGCCATTTCTTCATTAAAGTGGGGAATTATCATCGACATCTCTTGATTTAGCATCTTAAGAAAGCTATTACTGGTAATAGTTGCTCCTGTAATCTGACGGATTTCATTATTACTTTCTGAAGTTGAACTTTCTGAAATCAACTTGTAATTAGTTATTTCACCATCTGTAAGGAAAGTATTACCTTTCAGATCAGAACGAAGATTTAACTTTTCAGCAGGTTCAGCTATTCTTCCACCTAAACCAGGAGTTTCTACTTGCTCATAGACATTAAAGTCTATCAAAGTCTCTAAATTAGGTTCAAAGCCTACCACAGCTTTCATAGTTCCCCAAAGTCCTGCTCCGATTATATCAAAACAGTAACCGACTACAGTACCATTATCTATTACTTTGAAGTAATTTCTTTCACCTTTTTCACTTTCTAATTTATAGGGAATAAGATATTTATCACTGTTTGCTAAAACCTCATCGTCTTGCAATTGATAAAAATCTACCTCAGTAATCTTATCATTAAAGATTTCTAAAATTTGACGATAATAGAGTATTTGCTGATTATCATCAATTCTTGCTTTTTGCATATTATAAAAGAAAGAAAGAAATCCCACAAACAAAATAGTAATCAAGACCATAAAGAAAATAGGATATATTGCAGTTTCTCTGAATAATTTCTTTTCTTGTGCCATTTACTTAGCCCCCTTTTTCTTAGGAGCTAAATAGAATTCAATAATAGGCATAAAGGTATTAGCTATCAGAATAGCAAACATAAAGCCTTCACTAAAGAGAGAATATTTCCTGATAAAGACAGTCAAGAATCCTATCATAATACCATAAATCCATAATCCATATTTAGTTTTAGCTTGTGATACTGGATCTGTTACCATGTAAGCAATACCAAAGAGAGCTCCTCCACTTAAAAGAAAATAAAGGGCATCACTAAAGCCATAAAATGCTATATTGAAAAGATAGAGTGAGACTAGTGTTGCTACCATTGCTTGCCACTTAGCTGTTTTAGTAATAATCAGATAAATTGCTCCAATTAGAATTAGTATAGCCGAAGTTTCTCCTATAGAGCCAGGGATAGTACCCCAAAAAGCACTCCACGAAGAGTAATCTGTTGTTTGACCCAATTTAGATGAGCTTAAAATTGTAGCTGAAGTTTGCATATCAATACTATTTGCATAGTTAACAAATCCTCCAGGTAAAGAAGTGAATGGTTTTATCCAATCAATTGTCATTTGCTGAGGGAATGACACATAGATAAATGTTCTTCCTACAATAGCAGGATTAAAGATATTCATGCCAAAACCACCAAATACCATTTTACCAAAAGCAACAGCTATAACAGCTCCAACTCCAGCAATCCATAAAGGTATCGTGGGGGGTAAGGTCATAGCCAATAGTGTACCTGTTACAAAAACAGCCATAGTAACTTTTCCATTTGCTTTCTTACGAACAAATAGATACTCTGTCAAAAAAGCTATCGTATTAGTAAACATTATGACTACTAAGGAACGCCAGCCAAATAAAAAAACTGATAATATGATGGATGGTATTAGAGCATATAATACCTTATTCATCATAGCTTGCTTTAATATGATGTTCTTCATAAGCCCCTTTCTTTTTATTTAATATTATTTTATAATTCTATAATAATTACTTTTCTTGATATCACAAAGATAAAATGATAAAAAGATAGATTTAGTCAATAACTATTTACATCTTTTAATGACGGCTCTTTGATTATCCTCAATTTTTTATAGAATTATTATTAAGAGATATGAAGCTATAGGAAATACAAGACTTTTTCTAAGCATTTTTATTATTTTTTTTATTGTAATAATAAATTATGTTAACTTGTTGATATTTAGATAAATGCTTTGAAGGTAAATCATATCTCAAAAATAATAATAAAAAAAAGATATTGACAAGAAATGCCCTCACTAATATTTATATTCTCACATGGTCGAGCGGGAGTAGCTCAGTGGTAGAGCACAACGTTGCCAACGTTGGGGTCGTGGGTTCGAACCCCATTTCCCGCTCCATTATCATTAAAACAGTTATTAGTGTGTTTAGAATATGAATTAAATTAGGGCGACATCGCCAAGTGGTAAGGCAGAGGTCTGCAAAATCTCCATCCCCAGTTCGAATCTGGGTGTCGCCTCCATTTATATATGTTATTTGCCGGAGTGGTGGAAATGGTAGACACAAGGGACTTAAAATCCCTCGGGAGCAATCCTGTACCGGTTCAAGTCCGGTCTCTGGTACCATATTTTTTTCGAGCGGGAGTAGCTCAGTGGTAGAGCACAACGTTGCCAACGTTGGGGTCGTGGGTTCGAACCCCATTTCCCGCTCCATTCTTAATTTAATTCATATAATTTTCTATTGATATTATGCCAAACTTTCTCTGAAAGTGGTTATAATGCCGGAGTGGTGGAAATGGTAGACACAAGGGACTTAAAATCCCTCGGGAGTAATCCTGTACCGGTTCAAGTCCGGTCTCTGGTACCATATATTTTTCTCGAGCGGGAGTAGCTCAGTGGTAGAGCACAACGTTGCCAACGTTGGGGTCGTGGGTTCGAACCCCATTTCCCGCTCCATTCTTTAAGCCGTCTTTTGACGGCTTTTTCCAGTTCTATACTATAATATTTGCGGGTGTAGCTCAGTGGTAGAGCACAGCGTTCCCAACGCTGGGGTCGTGGGTTCAATCCCCATTACCGCTCCATATTTAGCCGTCTTAAGACGGCTTTTTCTTTATATTATTCTCCTTTCCTCCTTCTCACTCATCACTATTATTTTTCGACTTTTATTTTAAACAAGAGTTAAGGAGCATTGTAAGACCAAAGGGTAGGAAGGGGATTATAGCGAAATGATTAAAACAGAATAATACTATAGAACTTCACGATTATTCTAACATTATTCTGTTAAAGTACTGCCCCATTTGCTTGATTTAACTTTATAACTGGATCAACACCCTATATTTTCACTTGACAAACATTTTTTATGTATTTTTTTTAAATTAAGACACTATGCTAAGTTATTTAAATTCAAATTCTACTTATAACAAAGGAATCTTAAATGAAAAAAATCATGCTAATTACTATTTTATTGATGATAAGCTTATCCTTATTTGCTGAATTGGAAAGCATCCGGCAAATATTTACTATTCAAACCGAATTATCTACTTTTTCACAAATCAAGGAAGTGCATAATGTACCACAATTTTTCGAATACTTAAAGAATTTCGTTAGTTGGAAACACTGGCGCTTTTGGGTAGGATTATTAAGTGCAATAGTACTGTGGATTGTCTTTATTGTTGTAAATGGTAGCTTTCAGGAACTTTTTAATAAAGATACTCAAGGAGATTTTGTAGCTAAAGAGGGCAGATATTACCTCTTCTGGTTAGGATATAGCTTCATTATCACAATCATTTTTACATTCTGGTATGATTACTTGATTGCTTTCTTCTCTAATATTAATCTACTGCAAATTCCTTACGGCCAGCATTGGGTTATCTGGACATTATGGAGCGGATTGGTATTATTAAGTATAGGAGCAGTTTGGGCTATCCTTAGAGAAATCTTCGTTTTTAAATTAGTAGCTTTATATACCATTATTTATCAAATTCTGCATGGAATTATTGCTAGCATATTAGTTTTCTTTGTTACTTTGGCTATAACTTATTTCATAATTGGTGTTGGTATTGTTTTGGGAGTTATCATTGTTGCTTTTGTTGGAATTTCAGTTTTAGTCTCTATGCTCAAAGGAATGAATGCTCCAAGAACAGGTTCTTCTTATGCTAGCGATGATGACTATGACAAAGCCCTTAAAAAATCTAATGCAAATGAGAAGAGAAGAAGAGATGATGACCGAAGATGGAAGGAACAGCAAGAGAAATTTAACAGAGACCAAATGAAAAAATCTCGAGGTTGGTAGTTGCTAGCTTGAGAGATTTGAAATAGAAACTTTCACACGAATTAACGCGAATTAAATCAAATCTCCAGGAGTCTTAGCATAAGCTAGGCCAAGCCAAGCGAATTTAGAAAAGAACCTTAACAGAGAGTAAAGAGGAGTTTTGAGAGGAGTTTCACAGAGTTTTTAAGAAAAGTTCTAAGAATGTGACCAGATCTCTTAAATCCCAGCGGGATGGCATCTAATAGGGAGTGTTAGCAAGACACTCTAAGAGCCCATCCCCGAAAGTGCCTGACCGTGTTAGCGGACAAGGGATAAGAAAATGATAATTGCCAAAAATCGGTCAAATTCTTTAGGAATGGACATTCTAGCTTACTCTTGTATTTTTATACAAAATATCTTTCTATATCTTAGCCTTGTCCTTACTAGTTTCTAGAGGATTTAACTTGTCATTAGGATCTTTAGGGAAAGATAAGAAGAAAGTAGTACCTTTACCCAAGGCTGAATCACATTTAATTTGACCATTATTCTGAGCTATCAATTCTTTAACTAAAAGTAAACCGATTCCAATTCCGGACTCCTGCTTCGTGCCAAGCGTTGGGATTTTACTAACATGGAAAAGGTCTTTAATTCCTTCAGGCGAAATTCCTTTACCAAAATCCTGGATAGAGTAAGTTATACTGTCTAGATTTTCTTCTTGATTAACCTCTATTCTAGAATAAGGCTCAGAATATTTAATGGCATTCTGAATAATATTCCTAAAACAAGTCTTAATTGATGTCTTATGGGAAAAAATAACTTTATCATCACTTAGGTTATTAATAATCACAATATGTTTTGCTTGAAGTTGTTGTTTATAAAGCATTTCAATATCTGCAACAATTTCTTTTACATTGAGAAAAAATAGACTGGATTGCTTAGCTTCAAGTATATCTTTTGCCCAAGAAACCAGTTCATTAGTTAAGGTATAAGTTTGTTTCATACCATAAACAACTTCATTAATGATTTCTATTTTCTCATTCTCATCTTCAAAATCTTCAAGCATTTCTAACAAGAGAATGATATTACCTATAGGAGCTCTTAAATCATGACTTATAATCGATATTAATTTTTCTCTTAATTTAGATTCATTTCTTAATTCATTTAATGATTCAACTAGAAGAGTCTCTTTTTCAATCAGTTCTTTGTTAATATCTTCAAGTTCTCTAATCTTTTCATCATAGGCATCAAGACTGATATCATTACACTGAGTAACAATAGAAAGTGTTAAATCTTCGTTAAATTGCTTCTCTAACGCTGTATGTTCCTTAGTCTTGATTTCATTTATTAATTGAGAACATTTAAGTGCTTTTTCAAAATCTTTTATATATGTATAGTATGAAACTTTTAGGGATAAGAAATCACTGTTATCAAGAGCAAACACTTCCAATTGGGCATCACTATCAATCGATTCAATTATCTTACTACATTCATTATATTCCTGCATTTCTAAGTAGATTTTGCCTATCTCAGTCTTATAAATTACTCTTTCTTTAGCATGAACAATGCCTTTTAATCTGCTTAAAACAAAAGTGTATTCTTCAATTGCATTTGTTAGTTCTTTTTTATTAGAATAATAAATAGCTAATGCTTTATGAAATGAGAGTTCATCATTCTGACTAAAATTACTGCTAAGAGCTTGACTCAGCTCTATCATTTTATACGAACTTTCATAATCTCCAATAAATGAATAAGATATTATCAAATTGAAGTAAATTGATAATTTAGTGTATTCTCGAGAGCTTGGAATTGTTTTCAGACATAATTCAAAATAATAAATCGCTTTATTATATTCTGCTAAGTTTAGATAAATTACACCAATATTCACTAAAATTGTTGTTAACTTAATTTGACAGTTGAACTTTTTATTCAAATCATAAGCTTTAAGGTAATATTTTAAGGATTTGTTACGCTCATTTTTTCTAAAAAATATTACTCCCATATTAGTTAAGATATCAATCTTATAAATGACCATATCGTCATTTCCGCAATACTCTAAAGATCTATTATAGACAGTAATAGCTTCGTCAAATCTTTTTAATCTACCTAAAACAATTCCCTTATTAACTAATAATTTGATCTTTTTTATGTCAGAAGCATTGGCAAATATTAATGGCTCAAGCTGTTTGATATCAGCATACAGTTTTTCAAAATCACCTACAAACAAAAACTCATAAGTTATTCTCACCAATTTCAAGTCTAGATACTCTTCACTAGTAGATGATATATCTTTAATTATCTCATCATATCTCTTAAGAAAATTATCTTTATCTCTAGCTTTCAAATAGTTATTTAATTCCTCAATAAAATAATTCTTCTCCACAATACTCCAATACTTTTAAATAAAAATTCATAATTCTTATATAGAAGCAATTTTTTTTATTAACCTTCACATCCTATTGTTTCGCTAAGCTAAAACATAATCAAAACCATATATATTCAAAATAATTTCCTTATTTTTTTTGTAAAGTGAAATTTCAAGAAATTATATATCTTTAATAAATACTTCATTTACAATATCTAAATATTATAATAAAATTAATAGGGTAATCACACGAGATTTTTCTATTTAATAATAATAAATTTCGCTTTAGTAATACTATAATCTATAAGAATCAAAAAGCTAAGTTAATTTTGCACCTAACTTTGATATCATTATTATAATTTACATGATGATTATTTTCCTTTCAGAAGAAAATTAAAGTAGGAAATAGCTTCTTAAATACTGGCAGGAATTACGACATCCTTAAGTAGTATGTTGCTTAGTTATAACTTGCATAATACCATACCATAAGAGCATTTCAAAATAATCATGTTAATTACAAGAAACTATTTTTAAGTAGTATTTTAACTCTTGCATGTGTCTTCTTTTTGATTTATATCCCAATCCAGATCTCTTATTAAGCTTTTATACTGAGCAAGATCTATATTTAGATTCCTGCTCAGTATTAATAAAATAATTAAGCCATCTCCCCTATCTAATAAAATTAGTCATTACTTTCTTAACTTTTGCAGGTTTTTCAACCTTAGATTCAGCTATAGTTTTAAGAAGCCAAGCCATATTCTGACCTAATACTTGCATAATCTGATTCCCTTCTGCGTCTTGTTCTGCATCTTTAGGCATGGTACCATGAATAACATTCCAATAGTTAGAGCTGGCAAGTACCATCTCGGAATAAGTCATGTAAATATTCAATTGATTGAAAGTAGGAATCCCTCCTGATCTTCTCACAGCTACGACAGCGGCACCAACTTTATGTCTAAAAATCCCATTTGCTCCAGCAACATAGAATAGTCGGTCCATAAAGGATTTCATTGTTCCATTCATCCCAGCATAAAACACAGGAGAACCAAAGATAATTCCATCAGCTTCTTTTAATTTCTCTATCCATAAATTCAACTTATCATCTTGAATTATACACTTATCATCTTTTGTTTTATAGCACTTTCCACAACCCATACATCCACTAATCTTTTCTTTTCCTATATGGATAATTTCTGTTTCAATATTCTCTTTTTCTAATTCTTTAAATACTTCTTTAATTGCATGGTTCGTATTACCATTTGCTCTAGGACTTCCATTAATTGCTATTACTTTCATTATTACTCCCATGGTTAATAAATTTAATTCATTGTTTTGATTTTAGATTAATTATATATATATATCTTCAATCGGATTATTGTTCGTAGAGATTATTCTAGAATGACTAGGTTATTAAACACAGACTTGCAGATGATTCATTGACCTACAAGTCTGTGCTAAATGTCTAAAGTTCGGTAAGCTAAGCCTACAATCTTAAGATTTACTTAATCATAAATTTTGTTCCTAAAGAGACTATATGATATTCTAAACCAGTATTTCTTTTACTGTAACTGTAATTCAGATTGATGTTTTTCAAACCAAGCATCCAGAAATTAGTTTTTGAAAATAGATCATTATATTGAATCCCCAAGCCAAACTGGGAAGAGTTAAACTTTGACAGATCATAATCAGAAGTATAAAATTCTTCTGTTGATAAATGTTCTTCATAATCAGCAAAATATTCAGCTTGAGTCTGGGTATAATATCTGAATGATGGATAGACAGTGAAACTTTGACTTATCTTTATAGGGACTTCTATGTCTGCAGTATGAGAATCTATTCCCCAATCGTCGGTGTAATATCTATAGTAATTCCTTAACACCACGAATTCATTAACAAAGTAGTTAAAACGCATTCCCATAGGTGTTTTTAATCTATTATCAGGTAATCTTTCAATATCATCTGCTAACTGAAAAACTTCCCTATTAGAAGTAGTCGTATAGTTAGGAATATCAGCAGCGTTACCTATAAAAAAGTTATCTTTGTCTTGAAAATATACTCTTTGCATTGGGTTAGCTAACCAACCTTTTTGCATTACAAGATCTACAAACAGAGATACTTGAGCATTCATACTTAGCATTTGAGAAAGACTTAATGATAATGAGTAAGAGTCTCTAGCTTTATCCTTGATTAAAGTATTAGATATAGGTTTCCAACCATCAGCCCCACTAACAACAATCCCATTGCTGTCTAGGATATCAACATCTTGGAAGAAACCTGCTGAGAAATTCCCATTGTAGTGAACATATTCAGCTATTTCAGTGGGATATTCTGGTCTCCAAGTATCTAAATAGACATTTCCTTTTATACCAAGCTCAGTATTTTGTTCATTAAATAGTTTAGCAAAACTTGCTCCAAATCCCAAGGAAGAATAATCATATTCATTAGCAAAATTTACATTAGCACCCCAAATATTATTTCTATCATCTGAAGTATGACTATAAGCAAGATTACCACTCACCCATACATCTTCTCTAGAGGCTCCTGAAGATTCTACCCAAGGACTTCCCCTAGTAGCTGAAGTACTATAGTCATCATCGTCATCGTCGTCATCACCATCTTTATCGTCATCATCTTCTCCTGAAGATGCACCTGAGAAAGGATTCAAATTACTAGAAGAAGCAGATGTATAAGCTGAAACAGTTCCATCAATAGAGAGAACATCATCATCACTTAAGGGAATTGCTATACTAATATTAAAAGCAGTATCATCTAATTTCTCTGTACCTATTCCCCCGGTAACTGCAGCGTTATCGCCATCTTGAGTATAATAAGAGCTTAAAATATCAATTTCGATGTTTTCTAAAACTCTTTTCTTATAGACAGAGCTAGTCTTGTCCGAAGCGTTACCTTGGGCAAATCCCAAAGCTATAATAGCTAGAAGTGCAATGGTTAGAAGAATTCTTTTAGTTACATCCACAGCCACCTCCTGATTTTCCACCATTAGCTCCTGAAGCCCCTTCGCGGTAAACTTGTGCAGCAGTTTCAAACTTCTTGGCATGTCTTTCTGACAATTCCATATCAGGATCACTAAGATTTATCTTTTGATAGCTTTTAACAGCAGTGCAAGAAGATAAAAGGAGTAAAATAAAAATTGAGACTAGAACTAAACTTAGTATTTTATTTTTCATTTTTCATTTATCCTTATATTATTTGATTTATGAATATTTCCACTCTCATCAATTAATATACATTCTACATTCGGGAGTTGATTTACTCTATCTAAGCCCACTTCAGTACCCATTACGATTATAGAAGTTGCTAAAGCATCAGCAAACTCTGCAGAAGGTGCGAATACTGTTGCACTTATAATTCCACTAGCAGGATAACCAGTTCTTGGATCGATAATATGGGAGTACTTTTTACCATCAATAATAACAAATTTTTCATAATCCCCTGATGTTACAACAGCACCATCTGTTATAGGTAGAAGTCCATAACCTTTTTCTTTATTTAAGGGATTTGTAATAGCAACTTGCCACTCTTCCCCATTGGCTTGCTTTCCCCAAGTATTCATATCACCTGAAGCATTAATAATACCAGCCTTTACTCCTTTCGATATTAGAAGACTCTTAGCCTTATCGGCAGCATAACCTTTACCTATACCTCCAAAACCAATTTTCATTCCTTTTAGTTTTAAATATACAGTCTCTTCTGCTTCATCCAAAATAATATTCTCATAGCCAACTTTTGCTATTGAAGCTTTAATAGCTTCAGCACTAGGGATTTCTTTCATAGATCCATCATACTTCCAAATGTTATCCATGGAAGCATAGCTGATATCAAAAGCACCATTAGTAAGCTTAGAAATCGCTAATGAGCGTTTGATTAAATCAAAAAGTTCTTTATCTACTTTCACAGCTTTAATCCCTGCATTCATATTAATCTGGGATGTTTGTGAGCTTTTATCCCAAGAAGAAATAAGTTTTTCTATTCTCGAAATTTCAGCAACAGCCATATCAATATAAATATCTGCTTTCTCAGCAGACTCCTCAGTAACAGTAATATCAAATCTAGAACCCATTAGTTTTAGTTCTCTCTTAAAAACTTTTTGAGTTTTTTCTTTTTGAGGAATAAAGGTATTTAAGTGGGCTATATACTCTTGAGGTGTAACATCCTTATAGCCTGTTGTTCCTAGAATCTTACCACTATTATCAAAGACAATAACAAAAGGAAAGCTTCCAGGGGTATTATATTTTTCAAATAAAATTTCATTTTTATCCATTTGAGCTTGAGATAATTTATTGCTTTTTTTCCGAGGAAAGTCTGCTTTTAATAAGACTAGATTTTCCTGAGAATATTTAATAAATTCATCAGATTCCCAGATATTTTTCTCTAATTTCATACAAGGGACACACCAGTCGGAACCCTGAAAAACAAGTAACATATTTTTATCTTGCTCTTTTGCTTTCTTAATAGCTTCATCAAAATCCAAATTCCACTCTTGAGCACCCAAAGTGATAAAGAAGCAAGTTAGAAGAAGTGATAATATTATCTTCCTCATTTTTCCTCCATATTTTAAATTTTTCCCTAACAGATAGTTAATATTTAATTTTATAAAACATGGGATAATATTTTTATCTGGGTTTAGTCAAACTTTCCAGTTATATCTCTAAATAATTATATTAACGAACATGCCTCGTGAGCCATCAACTTCTATTATACTTAGACTAAATAAGCCTTATTTCTTAAAATATAAGAAGAAAAATATATATTACCAAAAAATAAATAGTTTTGATTAAATTTAATGATATTAATGATTTTCTTTACTTCTATATAAGATAAATAAAGTTATGCCCATTGCCAAGGACCAAGATGCAAAAAGCATTAACATTGAAATAGTTACATGAAGTCTGCCCCAATACAAGAAACTTACCATCAAAGTTATGGAAAAAGTAATGCGTATAGCACCGAAACATCTAACTATGATCTCTTTCTTCCTATTAACCATAAGAATTATTAAAGCAATTAATGGCATTATATAAATTATAATTTCAGGATAGAGATTTTTTAACTGCATATCATCTCCAATATTTAAGGAACTTTGAGTTTAAGTATAATGTGATAGTTGGAAAACTCTTCAACTGTACTAAGATTATTCTGTTCTTGGAAGAAAATGCAGAACTATTCTAGACAATAATGCTACTAGAACAATAGTTACCTCTCCCATAAATAATACTGATAATGCTATTAAAATTAAAGCAATAAGTCTAAAAATTAATTTAGCTTTATTTGTAATAATTTTATATGATATTATTATTATAAAAACCCAGACGATGATATCTAATTTATAATTCATTTTCCCACCTATCCCTCACTTAAAGTAATTTTTATCATAATCAAACTTATAAAGCAAATAATTTGTAATAATAAATACTGTCAAATATTTGTTTTTATAAATCTATTCGTAATAGTTTTTTGGCGATTGAAGATTTACTACTTACAGTTTATTTTAAAAATCATATTTAATGAATAAATTTGTTTGACATATTGAACTAGACATATTTATTGGTAGGAAATAGAAAGAATAGATAGAAAGTACTAAATATGAAGAATTTTCACATATAGTCTTTTAGAAAGAGCTTTAGATTAAGAAATGGAGATATAGATGGATAGAATAAAATGGGTAAAGAACACTCATCAAAATTATAATCAAAATGATTATTCAAAGAAACTATTTCCACCTGAAGTAAGTATATTAGCTAGGGATTTTCACGACGGAATTCCAGGATTTGAAATGACCCCCTTGAAAAGCTTACGAAAGATGGCAAAATATATTGGTGTAAAAGGTATTTGGGTTAAAGATGAATCTTGTAGACTTAGTCTAAATTCATTTAAGGTATTAGGTGGTTCTTATGCAATTTATCGTTTTATTAAAAAGCGTCTAGGCGTGAATCATGAACTTACTTATGAAGAAATAAACTCTGATAAGGTTAGATCAAAGACTGGAGTTATCACTTTTGCAACAGCTACTGATGGTAATCATGGCCGTGGCGTTGCTTGGGCTGCAGATAAGTTGGGTCATAAATCAGTTATATATGTACATAAAGATACATCGCAACCCAGAATCGAAGCAATCAAAAGCTATGGAGCTAACATAAAAGTAGTTGATGGGAATTATGATGATGCTGTTAGACAGGTGAATATTGATGCAAGTAAAAATGGCTGGGAAGTAATCTCAGATACCTCTTGGGATGGCTACGAGGAGATTCCTACCTGGATTATGCAAGGCTATACAACTATAGTTTCAGAGATTCAAGAACAATTCTCTGCTCAAGGTGTTTTGTACCCTACTCACATTTTTGTTCAAGCAGGTGTTGGAGCTTTAGCTGCTGCAATTATTGGACACTATCATGCTATATTAGGAAACAAATCACCAATCTGTATTGTGGTTGAACCTGAAGAAGCTGCATGCCTGTATCAAAGTATGAAAATTGCTGATAATAACCCACATAATTTTGCAGGAAACCTGAATACTATTATGGCAGGGTTAGCCTGTGGTGATCCGAGTCCCATAGCATGGAATGTTCTGGCAGAATCTGCTGATATGTTTATGTCAGTTCCAGACTACATAGCTGCTGAAGGAATGAGAATGTATGCAGTTCCACTTAAAGGTGATCCCTTTATTGTCAGTGGTGAATCTGGAGCAGTTACCTTAGCTACTCTTAAACATATTTCGTTGAATCCAAAGTTATCAGAGTTAAAAGATAAGCTTTGCTTGAATGATAAATCTAAAGTACTACTCATAAATTCAGAAGGAAATACTGATCCATTGAGCTTTCAGCGTGTAGTTTGGGAAGGCTCAAAACCTGTTCCTCATAAATAGAGAATTATCATAGGGGTGAAAGATCTTCCACCCCTAAAGATAAAAACATTAAAGGAATACAAATATGCTCTATTACCTGTATGTTTCGTTATTTATGGGCAATAACAAGCATCTCAATCTCATCAAAGCCTAGAGTTTTGGTAGTAAAAAGACCATCGTTGCAGGAATATACTTTAATGTCTCTGAACCCTACAAGAGCTAACAACATATTCAGCTCTGAAGGGATATACATTCTTTGAACTTCTTTGAGATTAACTCCTTCAGCGACTTCTACATTCCAAGTAAATTCACCTTTTATAAAGTTAAATCTAATCTTTCCGACATGAATTAAGTTGTTGTGTAACAATAAAATAGATAAAAATAGATATTGACAAAAATACCTCGTATATGATTATAGTTTAGTTGTTTACGGAAATAAACGAAACTATAAAAAACGAGGTATATATGCTAAAAAAATACAAACAGGTAAAAGTGTCAAGCTTGAATTCAGGATTAATAATAGAGTTATTTGAAATATTTAAATTTGGAAGTATTTTGAAGCAAGTTGGTATAGTAAAACAAAAAGGTCATACCATCATTGAATTGATGCTTCTTTTTATGTTCATGATTCTTGAGAATAAAAAATCCTTATATTTTGGTCTAAAATTCAATAATATATCAAAATTTAAAACACCCATTAATGATATGCTAAACAACTCTAATTATAAATGGAGAAATCTATTATATAAAGTTGCTTTAAGGTTTATTAAGCTAAGTGATACTTCCTGTGAAAATGATAATTGTATAATTTTTGATGATACATCGAAAGTAAAAACAGGGAAAAAGACAGAATATATCAGTTGGTTTCATGATCACTGTTTATCAAAATACTTCAAAGGGTTTCAAAACATAACTGAAGTGTGGAGTAATGGGTTATCAGCTATTGTATTAGATTTTGAATTAAAAATTGGAAAGAAAAAAGTCAAAAAGTCAAAAAGACCCAGATACCACAAAGGCACTCATACTGAGCAAAGAAATCGTTTCTCAAAAGAAAAGAAGACTCAAATTGTAATTAAAATGATAAAACGCACTATTCAGAGAAAAATACCTTTTAAATATGTATTATGGGATTCTTGGTTCAATAACAACACAAGTTATAACTTTGTATTTAAAAGACTTGTACCACTTGGAATAACACTAGTGTCTATGTTAAAAAATGGTTCCCAGAAATATAAGTTTAAAGGTCAATATTATGATTTGAAAACCCTAAACAAAATAGCTGGTAAATGGTTTTATGATAGGAAATCCGGAATAAAATATAAATCTGTTATTGTTGAATTATTAGATACTTCAAGTTCAAGAAAAATAAATGAAAGAAAAGTAATAGAAAAGATTAAAATATGCTTTTTTAAGTACCCTAATGTTAAAAGATGGAAGGCTATTTTAGCAACTGATTTACAACTTTCAGAAATAGAAGTTTTAAAAATTTATATGAGAAGATGGTCAATAGAATGTGTATTTAAAGAGATTAAACAATATTTTGGATATAATCAGAGCCATTCTTCAAAATACTCTGCTATGATAGCTGATTTGACTATTAGGTATGTTTTTTATAACATACTATGTTACAAAAAACAGCAAAAACCATATCCTTCTATGGAACAGTTATTAATTGAATTTTATGAAGAGCTTGAAGATGCATCATTAATCATATTTATTAATACGATTTTTACTCAAAAAGTAAAAGACTTCATCGATTATTCAATAGCTTATGGATACACAAATTTAACTGAGTTAAGAAAGGATGTTGATATCATGATAAGAAAATTCTTTGAAAATGAAGAAATTATAGATAAAATCACAGAGGTAGATATTCGGTATAATGGCAGAATTGCATAATTAACTGATAAAAAGACATATGAGTCGCTATGATGTGCAAATTAGTAGTTTATTTGCAATAACTTAGGTGTCGGAAAGATTAGTTAAATTTAGGGTTTTCATCTTTCGAATTAAGATATCTTCTTAAGCCATTAAAGCAAGAAATTACAAGTTTTGAATCAGCTTTTAACAAGCTATAAATCTCTTTAAAGAAATTCACTTCTTTTTCAAGACTGCCCAAAACACCAATACCAGCTTCATTAAGACAGATAGCTCCATCAAAACTATTTTTTTCTAAGTTCAGTTTATCTATGTCTGCTAAATCTGATTGAATAAAATTTACTTTAACTCCAGACTCTTCAGTACGGTTTTTTGCTTCTAATAGCATGTGCTCAGAAATATCTATGCCTATTACATTAAGACCTTCTCTAGCTAAAGATATAGCATGCCTACCAGCCCCACAACCTAAATCTAATATCTTACTTGAATCACTTAACGACATCTCTTTAATAATAAACTCTGTTTGTTGCGAAGTTTTTGGTAAAAAGCTCTTGTCCATATTTTTAAGTGATAGTTCACACATCGTTTTATTACTCCAAGGACTACTCATGCACTTCCTCCTTTATCTAGTTTTTTAAATAAGTTAAAAAATAGACCTTTAAGTTATTCATCTACATTGATTAATGTCTTTACAATTCTAATAGTTATAATATTTTTAATAATAAATACTAAAATAAAATATACTAAAAATGATTCATTACTCGTTAAAAAATATATAGGTATATATAGTCCTCCGAGATAGTAAAATGGGTTTCAAAAATAACTTTATGAAACCCCTTATCTATCTACTAAATCTTTCTATGATTAGTTTCCTGCTATATCTAATCTACATACTTTAATGTATTTAGGACCGTAGTAGTTTCCAAATTGAACCATCTCTTTAGAGAAATATACTTCTTTCATTGCACTATCCATAAGTCCAGTCACAGATCCACCTTTTACTTGGTGCTTTTTACCATTAACAAGTTTATAGCCGCTTCTGATTTCTCCTGAAAAAGCTCCTGTAACTCCATTTGGACTGAAGGTTGAGAATCTTGATAATACAAATGTATTTTCTGTAAGTAGCTCATCTAATGATCTATTGCCATTAGCGACTATTGTATTAGTACAATTACCTTTAACAGGAATATTTAGATATGTCCCATATTGCATATTAGCTGATATATTCTTGAATACTCCATCTTCAATTATTACATATTTCTCTAACAAAGTACCATAACTATCATATTTCCCTGTTCTTAATCCACCCTTTAGAGAAGGATCTGAAGTAAGAGTAATCCTATCTCCTTTTACATCTGATACAACTTCTTTACCAAGTTTAAATCTTGAACTCTTATAGTATGCTGAACTTCCTAAGCATTGAGAAATGTAGTAGTCAAAGAAATTTTCCAAAGCTTCACCAGTAAAGATAACATCATATTTCCCAGAATTTGGTAATTCTGCTACTAAGCTATTGCGAGCATGAGCTGCATATTCTTTTAGTAAATTTGGTATATCAAGAATATCTAGATACCGCTCATTACGAATCACTGAACTCTCGACTTCATTTACACCTTCACCAGCAAGCATAACAACTTCCAGCATAATTCTAGTTTTTTTATTTAACGAATCAACACCACGAGAGGTGATGAATCTTGATGATGAACATGTTATGAAGACCTCAGCTGAAGCTAATTTAACATCTTCTTCATTTTCAATTGCTGTAAATATCTGTTCTTTAATTTCAGTAACAGCATTTTCAGTGTTATCATATAAGCCCATATCGCAGGCTAGATATTCAGTGTCATTATCTTCTTTACTGTCCAGATTATAATGTGGATTTAAACCTAAAGAGGCGGCAAAAACAGCATCACTCAATAGTTTTTTAACTTCTATATCTCCTAAATCTGAAGAAAAAGTTTGGTATGCCATACCACGCATCATTTTACCATTAATCTCTTTATCTACATATAAAACAACACTATATGTATCTGATGTAACTATTCTTTCAGATTCAGTTTTATCTTGTATCAAATATATTTCATTATTTCTAATCTCTGACCTGTTGATACTCCAATCAGAAACTTCCGAAAAACTCTTAATAATTTCAATGATTCTATTATCCATAACTAACCTCCTAGGCTAACCTTGCTTTTAACTTCATATATGGGCCACCATCAGAAACTTTGACCCACTCTTTATGACCTTTTCCACACATACCACCACCAAACATTTTAACGGTTTTTCCAATCATAGTGATTGAATTTAAAAGGTCTGGAACATAACCTGTTACAATTACGGGAGTGAAATAGTTATCTGTAAGTTTACCATCTTTGATTTCTCTAGCATAAATAGCTTCTAATTGAATTCCCCAGCCTTTTGGATCTTCCATTCCATTTGTAGGATAATCTACTAAGAATCCATACTCAATGCTCTTTATCATATCTTCAAACTCATCATTACCTTCGGTAAAATAAGTATTAGTCATTCTAGCATAAGTTTTGTGTGCATAGTTTTGACGCCTCCCATTTGGAGTTCTTTTATATTTTAGCTGTATAGCTGAGTTCATATCTGTTAATCCTGATACTAAGATACCATCTTTAATGATTTGTGTATCTGCTGCTAATTGCCCTTCATTGTCGAAGAAATAAGAACCAGCTTCTCCAGGATAAGCTGGAGAATCAATCATATTAACCATTTTAGCAGCAACTTGCTTCCCCATATACTCTTTACCTTTAGCACGATTTTTAAGATACATATCAGTTTCTGTTCCGTGCCCAAAAGCTTCATGAGCAAACATTCCAGACATAGCTGGGGAGAAAATACAATCGTAGGTACCTGGTTTGATTCTATCAGCATTTAAAAGCTTTTCGCCATCAGAAATTACTTTTTTCATATTTTCTTCTGATAGATCAAGAATTTCGTATCCACCAAGCTTACTTCTCATATCCCAAACTTGATTTGTCAGGTCTCCATCTTTTAAAATAGCATAGAAACCATTATTCCACCGATTGATTTCTTGATATAGTGTTTTGTTACGATTAACAAAAAGTTCTTTGACCCGCTGAGATCCCATGGTAACACCACAATTAATTATCTTGTCACTAATGCGTATGAGCTTCTCTTTCCATTCCTCAGCAGTAGCTAAGAGATCTTTTAACTCTAATGATTGTGGATCCTTTTCCATTTCTATAAAGAAATCTTTCTCAATCTCTTCGCCAGGATCTATTTCGGTTATAATTTTATCAGCAGGTTTATTATTGGCAATAAGCTCAGAAACAACTTCTTTTAAACTATTTGCATCAACTTTATCTATTGATCTCTCTATAAATTTCTCACCATCATGAATTGTGAAAGTCACACCTTTTTCCGGTTGAACTAAGGTTACACTTTTATCGAATTTGCCAGCATAAATATTTCGACCATCTAAATCTCCTACAAAAGCAGAAGCATAGGGAAATATTTTCTCTAATTCTAAAATAGAACTTTTAAGAATTGGCTTGAGTTCTCTAATTTCCATTTTTCCTCCATTCCTAAATACTTTTAATTTCATACTCTTTGTTTATAGTAATATCATAAAATATTCCTATCAAACGACCTTTAATTAATATTTATAGATAATTAATATCAATTTACAATAATGTAATTGATTCCTTAAATGTTTTGTCAAGAATTAAATTGAAATTTTCATTATTTACAATATTATTTGACTACAATTCATCTTGCATTTCAATACAATAGCATTACCATTTCACTCATGCGTAGAATAAAACTAATAAAATGGAAAGACAGTAAACACATTTTTAACTGGGATTATGCAGTAGAACTCTGCTGTAGATGGCGAAGTCTCAATCTGGATGGCCTAGAATCTAGTTGAGTAGATGAAATAGTAATTCTTAACAGAAACCAAGCATTCACTACAATAAATGTTCAGTCTAGTGAGTATTTTATCTAATTACTGTAATTATGTAATTCATCAATATTTGAAACACCTGAAATAGTGTTTTTATTATTATCCATAAGTAATACCTCTTATCAACATTTCAGCCAAATCCAATACATCCACTGGCCAAAAACATTCAGGGCGTGGATGATATACTTGTGGATGTCCAGCCTGTGGACGACAAACTTGAAGAGTGTGTAGCCATTGAGAGGGAATAGCCTCCTTACCATATACAGAACCTAACAATGCTCCACAAATGGCAGCATTAGTATCTGTATCGCCACCCTGCATAATGGTATCAACTACACCTTCTTCAAGATTCGGAGCATGGACAAGCTGAAATAAAGCATTTTGAAAAGCAATCAATACCCAACCCTGCTGATAGACATAATCTGCTGGTCGCTCCTTGGCTGCTTGGGAGATGACATCAAGTAATGTTGACTCAAGAGAAAAATCTATTGCCCATTGCCTGATGGACTGATATAATTCATTTCTGCTACATCCAGAGTTAATTGCATGAGCAATACCCATGGTAAACAGCATATTAGTTTGTTGGCAAATCTGGTTTGGATGAGTTAGTAATGCATCTTGCCTAGCCCATTCTCCTACCTGACTTAGTTTAAATCTAGTCCCGAAAATTCCCAGTGGAGAAATTCTCATCAGAGCACCATTAGCTTGACTGTAGGGATTAGGATTGCCACATAAGCCTGCTGAAGTGGTCATTCCACAATCAAATGGCTCTGTATTTAACCAGTATTGATATTGCTTTAATGCCTCTGCTGGATTATATGTTCCTGCTTTAACCAGCATCCTTGCCAGAAGTAATGCCAACTCAGAATCATCTGTTGGCTGACCTGCAATAGTATCCCATGTTCCGCCATCAATCATCTTTCTAACACCATGAGGATAAGATTGTCTAATTTCACTCGGGGACTGAAACTCTACCAAACTTCCCAGTGCATCACCTGCAAGTTGGCCTAGTAGGCATCCTTGTGCTCTAGAGATACGATTAGACAGCATTACATCCCTATTTAAGGACTTTTGAATTTCTTCCATTTTAATTCCTTATTTAAATACTAACATAATTTATCCAAGATGATGCAGTATCTACTGCCTTACCAGTTTTAAACATCATCAATACATATATTGCTGTCAATAAAAAAGAATCTCTTGTTCAGGTCTAGTGATAAAAAAGTGTGATGGATTATTGATTTTCTATCAAATATTTTATGGATAAGAAGGAAAATAAATAAGCTATAATATCGCCCTTCGCAGTTTTTTTTATCAAGAATTAATTTCTTTAAAGATAAGTAGTTGGTAACAGTGGCCTGATATTTGAGCAATATCCTCTGGGTTATATCTCAGCAATAAATCAAAATATCTTGACACTAATTGCAGATAATCAAATCTTTTTTTAGGATAAATAAAGTTAAAGAAACCACAAAAAAGGATGAATATATTTAATGCTCTATTATGAAAGAAAAAGTTACTGGCTCATGATAATTTGTGCCTTAGGAATAATGCTACTTGGTATTTTTAGCGACGGACTTATTCCTAGTTTACAAGGCTTTTTAAAGTTGCAAACTCACGCTGCAAGACTTATAAATGATTTTACTGTTGTCGGTGGAGTGGGTGGTGCCCTTGTTAATGCAGGATTTATGGGACTACTTTCTTTGCTACTAATCAGGTTATGTGATATTAGTCTTTCAGGTCCCACTATTGCAGCTTTTTTTACTATCGTTGGTTTTAGTCTTTTTGGTAAGACTCCTTTAAACACTCTCCCAATTGTACTCGGAGTATATGTTGCCAGCAAGGTAGGAGGGAAATCTTTCAGTAGCTATATTCTCTTTGCTCTTTTTGGGACTGCTTTAGGACCATTGGTAAGCTATCTAACTTTTGAAGCTGGTTTCTCTGGTATATATGGTCTAATTTTTGGGCTTATCGGGGGTGTAGTAGCTGGATTTATTCTCCCTAGTTTAGGTATGGCAATGTTACGCATGCATGAAGGATTTAATATCTATAATATGGGACTTACCTGTGGTTTTTTAGCTCTATTTTTTGCCTCTTTTATAGTAGGTGCTCAAAGAGAAATTGGGATAAAAATTATCTGGAACACTCAAGCACATCTAGGTCTGATCCTCTTAGCACCATCAATATCCTTCTTGTTAATAATCTGGGGTAGTATTATGGATGGTCCTAAGTTGGGTAAAAATCTCTTAAGTATTATGAAACTTTCAGGCAGACTTCCGACTGATTTCATGCACTCTGTTTCACCAGGTTCAGCCTTTGTTAATGCAGGATTGTTAGGATTAATTGGTAGCTTATATATTTTTCTAATCAAAGCTCCCTTCAACGGTCCTGTTATTGGTGGTCTCTTTACTGTTATCGGTTTTGCGACCTTTGGTAAGCACTTAAAAAACTGTTGGCCAGGTGCCTTAGGTGTTATTATAGCAACCCTTCTGTTTGGAAAGTCTTTGAGTGCACCAGGTCCTGTATTGGCATTTCTTTTTGTAAGTACTATTGCTCCACTAAGTGGAGAATTTGGACCTTTGATAGGAATAGCTGCAGGCTTTGTTCATTTATCCCTAGTGGAAAGAACTGCTGCCTGGCATGGTGGACTAGATTTGTATAATAATGGATTTGCAGGTGGTTTAACAGCTACCCTATTCTTAGCCCTAATTCAGTGGTTTAAAGGAATTAAAAAATAGATAAGGAGTTTTAACATGCAAAGTAAAGAATACTTGCTCCATATAATCGGAGAAATATCAAATTATATTTTGGAATCAAAACCTGCCCGGATGGTGATTAGTCTCCATCAAGAAGATGATGGAATGCACTTGTCTGTTGTTGATAATACTGTTCGCACTGATAGCGAACTTGAAGATATTAATAGAGCTTTGAACTCAGGAACTCGCCCTGAATTTGCCGAATATTATGGAACTATGGGGGGCTCAGATATGCTAGGAACTGCCCGACTTAATATTATAGGCTGGCAAATAAAACATGCAGATATAAGTAGGACTCTTAATGGGACAAAAATTGATTTGTGGGTAGGAAGTGATCGCTTTGATGCAAGTTATTTTAGTATTCCAAATCATGTAGTAAAGGATAAATCAAAAAAGAAAAAATACTAAAAGGTATTCACAAATATGAACTGTCTATTGTAGGGGCGAAAGATTTTCGCCTCTAAATTAGCCCTTCTCAAGTAAAGGAGTGACTATGCTAAAGCGTTTTATTGCATCTATATTTATCTTGTGTACGATTCTATTTTGCTTAGAGGCAATAGCTTCAGAGAGGAATAGTAATACTTTAAATATATCAGCTCAAGTGTGGGATAAGCCAGATTCAATCACTGATTTTCTAGCAGCTACTAGGGATCATAATTCTAACAAACACAGCATCTCCTACAATATCCCTTATAATAAATTTCTTATCGGCAATATAGCTTTAAAAGACTATTCACAAGAGAATCCTCAGCTAAAAGTTAGTCACCCTTTAGTTAAAGTTGAAGATTCATATTATCATAATTATACAGAAGTTAATGGTCAAAGAGGATATGAATTTTATATATTAGAAAATAAGGTGTTTAGTCGTGTTGATTACTTCACCCGCTCCTGGGAGCAATTGGATTCAGAGTATCTGACCTTTCATTTTCCTCAAGATTGGCCAATACCACAAGAAGCAATGCAAATTTTAGATAAAAGAATAGAATCCTTCTTTACTTATTTTCCTCAAGGAAATCATGAGTTAGACTCCCTTAGAGTAAAGAAATTAGACTACTTCTATTGTCCTGATTTAGATACTATTGAAGACTTAACTTCCTATAAAACCCGTGGTATTTTTCTCTTAAATCAAGAATATATAGTCTCAACCTATCCAGCCCACTTTCATGAAGTTACTCATTTCCTAATTAACTACTATCTTAAAAGTAACGAACTTTATACCCATACTTTTCTTCAAGAAGGCTTAGCAGTAGCTATTGGTGGTCGGGGTGGACACTCAACTCAAGCTCTTATGGAGGCCGGAAAGTTCTTAATTGATACAGGAATGGTTAATTATTCTGACTACAATGATGTAGAAAGCTTTCGAGCTGAACATCCTTCGCTAAGCTATCCTGTGGCTGGACTTCTTACTAGGGTAATGCTTGATCATTACACTCCTCAAGAGTACCTTGCCCTTTACAAAAAGTATAGCAATTCAACAGGAAATTTTTCAGAAATTACTGAGTTAAATTGGTTAACAAAAGACCTTATTGATGATTATGTGAAAGATAATAGCTTTAGAACTGTCTTTTTCTCTGTGGATGAAGATGATTTCAGGAATATTTATAATAATGAAAACCTTAATGTTTCAGTTTCTAAAGAAATGTTGCAATTTAAGTGTAAGGGAAATATTAACTTTGATTTTAAAGATAATTCCTTTAATGAAAGAGAAAATGGACGCTATTCCCTCAATTGCTCTGACCAAGAGATTAAGTTAACTGATAATTTACTTGATGAAGTCATTTCTAGTTGGTCTATTAATTTCACACTATCTGATGAACAAATCCCTTTTGTTAATGGTTATTATCAATTTTACTTGGATAAGGATGTGTTTGACATAAAATAACAGATGACAAAAAAAAGATTTGTAGGGGTAAAATATTTTTTGTCCAGAACAAAGACAATTTTATAGGTTCAGCACTCAATATCATGAATGAGCACTCAACATTAATACAGATAAAATACTCTAGAAACAGTTAGAGAAATGGCTAAGATGATGTAATTCCCTTTAATAATCCAACTCATAGATCGTATGCTTAGTGTATCTCCTTTCTGTCTGTTGCTATTAAAACAGAAAATTCAGAGCAGATTAAAAGTGTGTTTATCAGAACTCATCATTTTGTTGAATCTCTTTAGCAATACCTTTTTCTTTCAGCTCATCATAACTTCCTAATCTTTCGTTATAGGAACCGTTGAAGCTATCTAGATCTTTTTGCTTAATTTCTGTCTTTAGTTTGCTTTTATCAATTTGTATAACTCCTTGAGGCCAGATAGGAAATTCAATTACTTGTACATTGCTGGATCTTGTTATAATGAATTCTATAAAAAAAAAGCTGTACTTATTAGCTTGATTAATAAAAACAACTATGAGACGATAGCTATTTTCATCAATATACTTTAATTTACATGACTTCATCTCTTTAAATTTAATCTTGGAAAAGTCATTTATTTTAGCATTTTTCAAATATCGTTTCATACAAGATAAATCATTATTATTAAGACAGTGCTTTAGTTTATGTAGGAAATTATTAATCTTAATGGTAAGATTAGTATAAGGTAGTAACTTAAAAAATAGCGTTTTATTATCAATTAGATGATATAACTCAATTTCATTAGTAAATTTATATATTATTTCTTTGATTTTACTCTCTTTAATTTTAAATCTCTGGGCAATTTTTGCATTTGATTCTTTCTTTATATAGAAATACTCTAATATCTTTTTTTCTCTATCTTTATGCTCAAGAAAAGGATACTTACTAAAATCAATCTCAAAATCTATAATTTCACTACTATTTTCTTGATTTTTGTAAGCAAAATATTCAAGTTTATCTTCTTCTACATGAACTTCTAATAGTCTTTTTTGCTTATTAAAATAATCATTACATAAATTAGTAACAACTTTTCTAATCCATCCTTTAGGATTAGCAATCTCTCTTGTTCTTGAAACCTTTTCAAGTTTAACCACACAATTACTTGCAATGTCCTCAGCTAATTCATAATCTTTAACTAATTTATATGCAATTTCCTTGGCATAATTAAAATACTCTTTAAAATCATTATCAATCGATTTCCTCTCGTAAATATTTATATATCAATCAAATAGGGTAAACTAATAAAAATATTAGTTTTTTTAGGGTCTATATAATAGGAGGAGATATGAAAAAAATAATCTCATTTTTATTCTTGTTCAGTTTTGTCGTGTTGGTCTTTGCTAGTCAAGTTAATTATGATCTCTATCCAGAAATTACTTGGGAAGAGGTTGGATCTCAAAGTTATGAAGTCATTTATGATGGTCCAAATGATGATTATATTGCTATAGTTATTAATGGAGAAATTTTTATAGTTAAAGAGTAAATGTCGCAGTTATAATAATCCTTTTATATTTAAGGATATAGTTAGTTACAACAAAATAGGAGTTAAAATGAAAAAGTACTTTTTAGTAACATTAATTTGTTTGTTCACAGTTGTAGTTTTTGGTCTAGTTCAGGACTTATATGTTAATGGTGATATCGGTCCATATTACACAATTCAAGATGCTATCGATAATTCAAATAATTCAAGTGATTGGGAAATCAATGTTATAGTCAGAAACATGGAAAGCGGTGCTAGTTACCAAGAAAATATTAGTCTTTCTCCAATAGCAGACTATAATTTTATATCAATTGATGGTAGTTTAATCAAAGTTAAGCCATTAAATCAAAATATTCCTTTATTCGATATAGTCAATCCTACAGGGCTAAGTAATCCAGGGGAAGTTCTTATTGACAATTTCAGTTTTAATAATGATCCTTATGGATTAAATAATCCTGGGAGTTTATTTCAAGCAGCAATAAAATTTGATACAGAATATCTCAAGGTTATTAATTGTGAATTTAACACTGAGAGTAATTCTCAGTTTGTAGTAGATATCTGTATAGATGAAGATGGTTGGGCTGGGAACGGTGATTGGAATCTTTTACATCTTGAAAACTGTTACTTTGCAAATGAAACAGCAGATGGAGATTATTTCCATAGTTATAACATAAAGAACATCTATACTATTCCATTTGCTTTTGGTGTTAAACTTATTAATTGTTTTTTTGAAAATACAGAAAGAGCTTATAATGTAAATCTTTCACATACTTTAGAGATTGATAACTGCTCATTTACAAGCACTGATATATATGTCGGAAGTGCTTTAATAAATGCTGAGATAGATTATTGGTCTTCAATAAAAAATAATAGTATCACTAATATTAGATATCCACTATGCTTGACTACTGATCATTACGCACCAGATTTATATATTGAGAATAATGAGTTTTACGGGTGTTCCAAAATAGATATTGAAAATGCTCTAACTTTCAATAATAATATTATCCATACAGATTATTCTAGATATATGCCTATTAGAAAGATTGATATTGAAGCTGAAGATGTTTTCCATAATACCTTCTATGAAGTTAATACAACAAATGCTGTGGATATTAAATTTGAAAGTACTCAAATTCAAAATAACCTATTTTCTGATAACAGTAATGATGTAACATTTGGTTCCACTCCACATGCTAATATCATAGCCAACTATTTTGACAGTGGCTTTAATCCTAGCAATATTACTAATTTTACTAACAATCTCAATCTTAAAGGAGTAGCTAACTTTGATTATCCACAAAATAGAGAATTAGCTCTGAAATGGCCTTGTGATGCTATTGGTAATGGCTATGATGAAAACTTTGATGATGAGTTAGTTGCAGGATTAGATATTCAACTTATCCAATATGAAGACGATACTCCAGATATGGGTGCTATTCCATTTAATGATGATAGAAAAGAGTATAAGCACTTTATTGACGGAAATAGTCCCCAAAATTGGACAGGATTCCCTGTAATAGATCCAGATAACACATCTACTGTAGTTTATAATGGAACTACTCATTATTCAGTGCCAAATAATCACATGACTATTCATTTTGAAGACTTTAAGACAAATGACTTATTTCCACAATATCCAACGATTTATTTTCAACAAGGTGGCTCTTATTCGTTTGGGTCTCATGAATTTAAATATAATGATAGTCCCTATAATAGTAACGATATGGTCGATGAACGCTGGGGCTACCAGATAGAAGCTCCTTATGATATGGATAGTTGGTTCTCAGGTCTTCTTCAAGATCCTGACCAAGAATTTGATTTACCTGTCTCTTCTGAAAAGATTTGGTTAGGTTTCTTTGGGGAAAACCCAACATACTGGTCAAATGCCTTCGGTCCATACTTAACAAATTTAAGCTTCATTCAGCATAAAGATTGGTCTTTTTACAAAACATCAGGAGGCAACTGGGTAGGACGAGTTAGTGGCGATACTGATTGTAAGTTAAGAATGGGTGACTTTGTGCTTGTAAAGTATGCAAGTGGTGTTCAGAGCATTATGGATTTCCATTGGAATTATGATACTCCTTCTAGAACTGAAGCATACAGCTATAATAATGCTGAAAGTGTAACTTTCACTGAACAAGCTGATTATACTCCAATCTTTGTTGATGTCGAACCTAATAGTGATATTGATGAGGTTGTTGTCTATGCTGGTGATGTTTGTGTTGGTGGTGTAAAAGTTGATGCTGCAACTACTGTTATGGTGCAAGCTTTTATTGAAGATGTTCCACAAGATACTCCTCTTGCAATTGTGACTATTAATGGTTCTAAATCAGCTAAAAAACTTGAAAATATTGTTAGTTATGACAATGTTCTGCAAGTTTGGGATAAAATTCAAGAGCTAAAAGTAAACAACCAAGATTTCTATCATGTCTCGATGACAAAGGATGCAACAGAATTACTTGAAACTCAGCAAATAATTTCTACTAACTATCCAAATCCATTTAATCCTGAAACAAATATTCAGTTCAACAATCCACAAGCTGGAGAGGTTACAGTAGATATATATAATCTCAAAGGACAGTTGGTCAAGAATTTAGTGAATAGAGACATGGAGCAAGGTGTACAAAAAGTTCTTTGGAATGGAACAAATAATGCAAATAAATCAAGTGCAAGCGGTGTTTACTTCTATAAAATTAGAAGTGGTAATGCCACAGCAACTAAGAAAATTATTTTGATGAAATAATTTGCATACCCAAATTAAAATTAATAATTAATTTGTAGAGACGCAATGTTTTGCGTCTCTACAATACATTAGTTTAAGGAGATTTCAATGAAACTAAAACTATATATTGTATTTTTATTTATACTTAGCCTATCAGCTATCTTTGCTACAACTCTTGAAGTCTCACTTGATGGCACTAAACCATATACAGAAATCCAGATGGCTGTTAATCAGGCTTCTACAGGAGATACAGTATTAGTATATCCAGGTACCTATTATGAAAATGTTGATTTAAGCTATGCTAACAACCTAAAACTCTATTCATTAGAAGCAATAACCAATGATAGCACCTTTATCTCTACAACTATTATAGATGGTTACCAAAGTGGTAGTACTGTATATTGCACTGTTGGAGAAAAAGAGTTTGAGATAAGAGGATTGTCAATAACAGGGGGAAGTGGCTATCAGGATGGCATAAAGTCAATAGGGGGCGGTATGTGTCTAGCCTTAAGTAGTTTTAACATTGTAAATCTTAAAATCTATGATAACTATGCAGATTTGGGAGGAGGGATAGTTATTAATTACCAGGCTACTGTACATCTAGCTGGATGTACTATAAATAATAACTTGGCACTAATGTCTGGAGGAGGGATATGTACTCAAAGTACTGTAAGTGAACAACCAACAATCACCTTTTCGGAGAGCAACAGATGTTCCCTTTATGATAACTATGCCTCGTTAGGAGCGGATATGTACTGGGAGTTACCTTTTGGTGCAGTGTCTGATATCTATTTAGATAAATTTACTAAAGCATCTTATGAACGCTACTATGCCAACTTTTTTGAAGGATCTGTTGAGGCAATAGAAGATGGTTATACACCCTATAGAACTTTTGAAGTAAATGAGGGTATGCATGAGGAGATTGATGCAGACCTATATGTAGCTAACAATGGCGATGATAACAACTCTGGTTTAACACCCGATGAAGCTCTTCGCACAATCTATTGGGCTAATACCATAATCTCTAGTAATATAGATAACCCTAAAACAATACGGCTAACATCTGAAATCTATGAACATGACTTATGGGGGCATACTAATATACCTATAGGATTAAAAAGTAACACAATTTTACAAGGATTATCAGCAGAAGAGACCAAGATAATTGGTAATTCAGATATATTTAGCTGGCATCACGGAACAATTATTGCTGAGTATTTTGGTGAAAGTATTGCAATTAAAAGCATGAGTATTACTAATGGATCAGCATCAGCATTAGTCGCAAATAGTGTAAATAACTTAATAATTGAAGATGTGATTTTTGAAAATAGCAACATTGATGATGGCTCTAGTTTAGAAGTACATGGACAATATTTTGGAAATGTCAATCTTTATAATGTAATTTTCCAGAATAATCATTCAATAAAGAGTTACCCAGCTTATAAAATTAAAGCATTAGATGTGGTTATGAATAATGTTAAGGTCTATAATAACACTTGTATTAATGAAAGTGGCTGTGGAATTGGTAATGTGGAAGCTATGAATAGAATAGAGGTTACTAATTCAGAATTTATTAACAATCAATGTACTTCTGATTATTATGGTTGGACTCTATTTAGATTTATAGACTGGGCTGACACATTAGAAGTTGTAATAGATAACTGCCTATTTTCTAATAATGTTGGAGGGGAATGTAAAATGTTTAGGACTATGGGAGAAAATACAACAATATCTAATTGTACATTTGCCAATAACAGTGGATGTCCTAACTTTGGTACTATAATGAATAGTGGCACAAATACAGTTTATAGAAACAATATCTTTATGAACAATAATCAACCCTGGGATTTATCACTTACTAATGAAGTTTTAGACATAGATAATTGTCTTTTTGGAGATTCAGACTTAGATATATATAATTACACTGGAGCAGAGCTAATATTGGGGGATAACAATATTTATAACCAAGACCCACTCTTTGTAGGTGGAGATCCAGCTTTAGCATCTTACTATCATTTAAGAGGTGGAGACATAGGAGAGGTGTCTCCTGCCATAGATGCTGGTTCTAGTAGTTTTGCTTGGCTTCCCGAGTGGTTTGTCCCAGCTGAACTAGATCTATATGGGAATCCAAGAATACATAACAATATAATAGATCTCGGTTGTTATGAATTTCCAGGTTATACCCCCAACTTAGATGATGATCTTGAGCTTGTGACAGACCTAAATGCCACTAACTATCCAAATCCATTCAATCCAGAAACTACTATCCAGTTTAACAATCCACGAGCTGGAGAGGTTACAGTAGATATATATAATCTCAGAGGACAGTTGGTCAAGAATTTAGTGAATAGAGACATGGAGCAAGGTGTACAAAAAGTTCTTTGGAACGGAACAAATAATGCAAATAAATCTAGTGCAAGCGGTGTTTACTTCTATAAAATTAGAAGTGGCAATGCCACATCAACTAAGAAAATTATTTTGATGAAATAGTATCATATGCCCCCATTCAATTTATCATAATCCCAACAAAGAAGATTATTAATAATATATTGTAAGATTTTGTTATATTCAATTTTAGTTTTGATTATATGTTCCCAATAATTCCCTTGCCAGATTGAATTGTTGTTATTTTGGGCGTATGGCAATACGCCCCTAGCATAATCACGGGCTGGTAGTTTTTGATTTATTCTTAATGTTGTTGCGCCTTTAAAACCTCGATTAATTGAACCAATGGTTTGGAAAGGTGATTGGAATTTATCTATCTTATCAGAGGATGTGTTAAATTTGCATTCAATTTCTACGATAGCATGAAAATGATTAGGCATTATGATAAATTCGCCTAATTTTACATTATTCCTTATTTGTGGTGTTTTAACCCATTCTTGCATAATAATCTTACCAGCATCATTCAAAAACATTTTATCATTATTAATCTCACCGAATAGATGTTCTCTGTTTTTAATGCAAAGAGTAATAAAATAGAATCCAGGCTGAGAATAATCATATCCTTTTAATCTGATTGAACGACGATGATGAATTTCGGGATTGTATTTTCTATTACACATTATTAATTCCAATTTAATCTTTTAACATTTATCATTCTTTTAACCTGTATACTGTAGGGGTGTATTGCCATACACCCTCTTTGTTTAACATAAATAAAATCATATCATACATATAAACTCTAATCATTAATATATGTCAATAAATATTTTTTAAATATAATATATATTCTGCTTGAGACTGTTCAATTATCCAGCCACCTTATCCAATAGCTTATCCTTAGCGAAGTCGATAATATTGCATATTTTCAGGTTTCTAGACATTTTATAATGATTGTGTATTGGTAACAAAGCCTCTTCACTGGGAATGCGGATGACCATATCCGCTTCCAAGCGATAGCTTGGAAATTCTTAAAAATCCCGAAGGAATGACATATAACAGGGAGTGGTCGCAAGACACTCCATACAATACGAGCAGAAGTGAGCCCTAGAGGGGCGACATATTCTAATCAAATACGAATATAAGTCCAGATATAACACTCATCATAATATTGTTTATACTTTTTCAAGAATTAGATTAGTTCATTTTAAAAGAGACTTTGTGATGGTGGTTTTCTTAGTCTTGAATGTATCCTATAACAGCATAACTATGCTGAGGATTAATTGAAAATGCACCGTAAACTTCTTGCCAAGAAAAAAGGTTTAACTCGGGAAATCTTGTTATGATCCATCTTGAAGAACTGGTTTTAACGAATCTGACTAGATCAACTAGTGCGATTTTTTATATAACTTATAAAGAAGGATATATCGCCCCTTCAGGGCTCACTTTTACATACTAACATTCTTTGGAGTGTCTTGCGAGCACTCCCTACTATATGGCATCCCTGTGGGATATAAGAGACATTATTCGGATATTAGAGATATAGTAATGTAATCAAGCAGATGTCAATTTCTAAAATGTAGGATAATAAATAAAAATTGTGCACTAATTATAGCATTTGAAAAATCAAAGCACTATTTATCAGTCATTTATTCTGAACAGTCTCATCTGCTTAGGGCGAAAAATGTTTTGCCCCTTACCCCTAAACCATTCAGATTTCCTGTTTATAGTCTATTTCATATTCAAAAATTATATACTTCCCTTCATAGTTTCTATTTTTCTCGTAAACAACTAAACTATAATATTATCCTAGCTATTTCCCAAGAACGAATTTTACTTATTTAACTGTTTACCATTTATTTAACTCATGCTGGAATAATGATTTAATCTCTATAGAAAATTAATACTTTACAAACTTCATTTAATCTCTAATTATGGAAAAGTTGAAATCTTAACTAATGGAGATTTATATGCATTGTCATAAATGTGGGAGCACAGTTAAGAATAATTATTGTTCTAACTGTGGATTCCCAACCAAGATTCCTCGTATAGATAAAGAATTCTTTTTCTTTGGTCTAGCAGAAGTTCTAAATCTTAATAGAGGTATAATCTACACTATAAAAGAGCTAACGATCAGACCTGGTAAAGCAATAAGGTCATACATTGAGACAGACAGAACATTACTGGTAAAGCCAATAACTTTCTTGTTTATGTGTTCTTTACTCTACACTCTTGTTTCCCACTATTTCACCTTTGATAGTGCTATTATCAAAGCCAATGTTAATGACTTTGATATAGGCCCTAAAATTTTAATGTGGATTGAGAATAATTATGGCTATGTAAATTTATTTATGGCTATTTTAGCAGCTTTTTGGTTAAAAGTTATTTTTAAAAATAGAGCTTATAACTATTTTGAATGTTTGGTTGCTTTTACCTACATTTCTGCTTTTGTAATGATTATCTACACTGTTTTTGGTGTATTAGAAAGTATCTTGCAATTCAATATTATGCAGCTTGCAGGATTAATTGGTATAGTCTACCCTATCTGGGCTTTAGGAAAGTTCTTTGAAGGGAATGTATTCACAAGAACAATGAAGACTTTATTCGCTTATTTCTTAGTATTTCTAAGTGTAATTCTTTTCAGTATTGTCGTAGGTCTATTTTATGCTAAGTTCTTCATGGAATAAGGAGAAAGGCCTAGATACAACTTATTAGTTAATATGGCCAAGTTCAAGTCTGGTGGAAATTATTAAGCATTATGTTACACCTTATTATTTGCATTACAGTAAGTTAGGCTTTATAGTGTACAAGAAATAGAAGTTTTTATGCGAAATAAGACTTAATCCTGAAGGGATAAGTCTTATATCCCCAACGGGATTAATAGTTTAGCCCAGGGTAAAATCCTGAAAGGATTGCAACCCTGGGTTATGATGTACATAAAAAGTGTAACCCTGTAAGGGTTTAATAAAAACATATATACCAATGGTATATTATATAAATTAGTCAGCCTTCTATAAAACCCTTACAGGGTTATGTGCATAATTTTGGATATTGTACCTGGGGTGACGATCCTTATAGGATCTTACCCCAGGATAATCTATTTAATCCCCTTCAGGGATATTCGAAGAATAACACTAGTAATGAAAAATTCTCATTGATTTATATTATTTCCACCAGACTTGAACTTGAGCCGTAAATAATTTGATAAATAGATTAATTTATCTATTTTTGGCGAATGATTATCCGCTCCTACATTAAACCATCCACATTAAGAGTATTCCAAATAAACAGCCGGGAGTGGGGTGTTAAAACCCTGTTCCCGGCTGGAATTATCCAGAAACAAATGTTAATTGCTTACGGTTTTCTGTTTACTACTTCTGGTTTGATAAACGGCGGACAGTTTGAAGGTTTTGAAGGTATAATTCTATTGCTTTTGCAGGCTCTTACGCAATAGAATTTGCTATCTCCACTATTCATATCAGTCCAGTTTGGTAAGGTGACATTCTGAGCGAGGAGCTCCCACTCTTCAAGGGGAAGATTGGGATTATTGGTACCATAGACCTTGTAACTGTCTGCACCTTGCACAGGCTCCCAGCTAAGAGAAACCTGGTCGGCAATAATCGCAATTCTAAAATTCTTTTTTATGGGAGGTTGCGTAGGTTGGACTAGATTAATAACCTACGCTACTGCTCATAGAGTCATGCTCGCGAGGAAGATAGATAGATTGATAGATACTGTCTACTCAGATAGGTCTTGCTCAGCTTTTAGTCTACTTAGAATATTTAAAAGGGATTTTTATAGAGTTTTTTTTAATTTTATATCAAAGATAATCTATTGTTAAAAAGGCTTTATCCTTTAGTTTTCTCAAATAGTCGATAGTGTTTTTCAAAAAAAATGATTGACTAAAATAAAACAACTACTTTTTTTTAAATCAAGAGTTATGTCTATCTATGAAACAGACAAATAAGACAAAGATTTCTTAAAATCTTATAAATTGCACATTAGCTGTACTTACAGAATTTTAAGTCTATAATCGCTAATAAAAGGATTAAAAAAATGAAAAAATTCAAACTTCCCTTTCTTTCTTTACTTATGATACTTTTTCCTGTTTTAGTAACAGGTTATTCTATATTGACAGGTGATCTTTCAGGCATGGTTCTTTCTGAAGGTACTTATTATTTGAATGATGTTTGTACTGTTTCAGAAACTGGCATATTAACAGTAAATGCGAATGTTGTTCTAAAGTTTGCACCATCTGCTAGCATTAGGGTATTTGGGAGAATTGATGTTAATGGCACAGAAACAGGTCATGTATATTTTACTTCAGTTAATGACAACTCAGTAGGAGAAACGATTAGTCTTTCTACAGGTAATCCTCAAGCAGGAGATTGGAAAGGAGTAGAATGTTATAGCTATAATGATAGTCCTTCTATAGGGGAATTTGATTATTGTTCACTTAGATATGGTGGTCGTTTTGGTAACGGAAATCTTTATTATAGCGATTCTGATTTAGGCTATTTTAATAATAGTTCCAGTGAGTTTGGCTCAAGCTATGGTTTAGAAAGCTATAATAGCAATCTTACTGTGTCTAATAGTAGCTTTACTAATAATGAAGATTCTGGCATTTACGGAAGTGGTACAATTGATATCGACAACTGTAACATTACTGATAATAATGGTTATGTAGCTTATCTTTTTAATACTGAAGTAAGCAGCTACTCAGGCAATTCAGGTTCTGGAAACCTAATTAATGCCTTTGGAATAAATGGTAATATTAATGAAGACATAACTTTAGGAGAGGAAGAAGTTGGATTTCCAATAGTTCTTACAGGAACATTAACAGTTGATGATACATCTACTTTAACGATTCCACAAAACAATGTCATCAAAGCAACTTCTTCTGGAAAAATATCTGTCCGTGGAACAATTGATGTTAATGGTACAGAAGCTAATCCTGTTTATTTTACTTCAATTAATGATGATAGCATAGGTCAAATATATGGAATATCTTCAGGTAATCCTCAAGCAGGAGACTGGAAGGGAATAGAATGCTATAGCTATAATGATAGTCCTTCTATAGGGGAATTTGATTATTGTTCACTTAGATATGGCGGTCGTGTCGGTAATGGAAATCTCTATTATCGCAACTCAATTTCTGGTTACTTTAGTAATAGTTCTAGTGAGTTTAGCTTCAGCTATGGTTTAGAAAGCTATAGTAGCAATCTTACTGTGTCTAGTAGTAGCTTTACTAATAATGAAGATTCTGGCATTTACGGAAGTGGTACAATTGATATCGACAACTGTAACATTACTGATAATAATGGTTATGTAGCTTATCTTTTTAATACTGAAGTAAGCAGCTATTCAGGCAATTCAGGTTCTGGAAACCTAATTAATGCCTTTGGAATAAATGGTAATATTAATGAAGACATAACTTTAGGAGAGGAAGAAGTTGGATTTCCAATAGTTCTTACAGGAACATTAACAATTGATGATACATCTACTTTAACGATTCCACAAAACAATGTCATCAAAGCAACTTCATCTGGATTTATTTCTGTCCGCGGAACAATTGATGTTAATGGTACAGAAGCTAATCCTGTTTATTTTACTTCAATTAATGATGATAGCATAGGTCAAGTATATGGAATATCTTCAGGTAATCCTCAAGCAGGAGACTGGAAGGGAATAGAATGCTATAGCTTCAATGATAGCCCTTCTATAGGGGAATTTGATTATTGTACCCTTAAATATGGTGGTCGTATTGGTAATGGAAATCTTTATTATAGAGATTCTTTTTCTGGTTACTTTAATAATAGTTCTAGTGAGTTTAGCTTAAGCTATGGTTTAGAAAGCTATAGTAGCGATCTTACTGTGTCTAATAGTAGCTTTACTAATAATGAAGATTCTGGCATTTACGGAAGTGGTACAATTGATATCGACAACTGTAACATTACTGATAATAATGGTTATGTAGCTTATCTTTTTAACACTGAAGTAAGCAGCTACTCAGGTAATTCAGGTTCTGGAAACCTAATTAATGCCTTTGGAATAAACGGTAATATTAATGAAGACATAACTTTAGGAGAAGAAGAAGTTGGATTTCCAATAGTTCTTACAGGAACATTAACAGTTGATGATACATCTACTTTAACGATTCCACAAAACAATGTCATCAAAGCAACTTCATCTGGATATATTTCTGTCCGTGGAACAATTGATGTTAATGGTACAGAAGCTAATCCTGTTTATTTTACTTCAATTAATGATGATAGCATAGGTCAAGTATATGGAATATCTTCAGGTAATCCTCAAGCAGGAGACTGGAAGGGAATAGAATGCTATAGCTCCAATGATAGCCCTTCTATAGGGGAATTTGATTATTGTACCCTTAGATATGGCGGTCGTGTCGGTAATGGAAATCTTTATTATCGCAATACTCAAGGAGGACACTTTCACAATAGTGTAAGTGAACTAAGCTCAAATTATGGTATTTATACAAATAGTGATATCTCTGTATATAATAGTATAATCGAGAATAACCTATCTTATGGAGTTTTTGTTTATGGAGGTAATCCTGATTTCGGATCTAGCTCTTCAAATCCTGGGCTTAATACTATTATAAATAATGACTCTAATGAATATCAATTTTATAATTCATCCTCAAATAATATCAATGCTTATTATAATACTTGGGGATACCAAACCGTTAATGGTATAGATCAGCACATTTTTGATGATAACGAAAATTCTTCTTCTGGAGAAGTCCTCTTCGACCCATGGTTTGTTGAAATTGTTGAGATTTCATTATTGTCTCCTACAATTCAAGATTTTGAATCTATTTTTTATGGCTTGAGTTCAACACAAAGTATAATAATAAAAAATATTGGGACTGTTGATTTGGTTATAAATGATATTTACATTTCTCCAGAATTCCCAGGTGTTTTCGACTTAAGCTATAATATTGATAGCCCAATCCAACCCAATGAACAAGATACTATACTTGTAACTTTTTCTCCAGGGAGCAATATAAACTACGAAAGTAGTCTTATTATAGATAACAACTCATCTAACCAACCTTTGTTAGAAGTATTTTTACAGGGATCAGGTGAGTATGACCAAATTCCTAATCCTCAAAATGTTAATTTTTCATTGAATAATGGGAATGCAACCATAACCTGGGATCCTGTTATCGAAACAGAACATGGTATTCCAGTTACACCTGATTTTTATGTGATAAATTATAGTGATGATCCTTCTGCAAGTCCAGATGAATTCCTTCATTTAACTATTACAGATCAATTGACTTATAGTCATTCTGGCGTTATTTGGTTTGCAGATCAAATGTTTTATAGTGTCATTGCTATAAGAGATTATGAAGGTCAATATTCTGCTAGAATGCGGAATCAATCTTCAATAAACAAATCCCTAGCTTGGAAAGAACTTAAAGCTAAATACAATATTGACTAATCAACTTTCTATAAAAGATGTAGCGATTGAAACAATCTAAGTATCTTTCTGAATAATACTTATTATTTAGGTCCTTAAAAAAATGATACTAAATTGTTAATTATTAAATAGGGGCTTTGAAACGGCCCCTATATCTTCAAAATTAGTTCTTCAAGGGATATTTTTCCTGGGATTTGAAATCTCTTCCTAACTCATTTTATATTCCTCCTTGATTGTTACTTTCCTCATAAGAAACCAATAATCTATAGAGTAATTAACAATAAACCCAAACAATGTAGTATACTTTTGTGAATACCACTTTATTCTTTCCTGCTTTGGCATAACTTTGGTGAAGCCACAAATTAAAGAGGTTGAAATCTTCTATTTGTCTAATAATTAGTACTTTATGCTTTTAGAGAGAGTAGAGTACCCAAATGACTACAATATTTTCCTTAATTGAGGATGAACTTATAAAAGTGGAAAAAACTCCATCACTTTTATTTTTCGACACTATCAGAGTTTAAGTTGTTAATATATATCTTTATGCTTGTAAAAATAGCTATTTTTTTGGTCGTTAAGGAAATCATGCTGGCACTTTAAGGAAAAAACAGGTGTCATTTAGTACTAGACATACTTTTCACTTTCTCCTTTTATCATATTTTGTTATATTCGCGACTATATACTATTTCAGGAAATTAAAAGTGTTTGTTTCTAAAAAGTGACACCCAAGTTTTCCATGAGCAAAAACGATAATTATAAAAAAAATCTTGACAACATAAATTATTGATATAAAATTATATCCTATTTGATGGAGAAATATATGAAATTACAGAAATTTATGCTAACATTACTTGGATTGCTAATTTTTGCTCCTCTGCTTGGTGTTTATAAAATGAACATTGAGCTAACTCCTCTTGAAAAAGAATGGTTATCAAGAAAGGATACTGTAAGGGTTGCTGTATTCCAATGGCCACCATATCAGTTTATTGAAGATGGTAAAGCTAAAGGAGTTTCTGTAGAATATATTGAATACATGCTAAAACAAAACAATATTCCCTATAAATTAATTGCTGCAAACAAAGTCTCATTTGAGAATATTTTATTAAATACAAAGAATCATAAGTCCTATGATTTGGTTTTAGGACTAAGAAAAACTGCAACAAGACAGATATTTTTAAATTTTACTGAGGGTTTTTATACTCACCACCATGTAATTTTTACTTCAGCCAATAGAGCTGATATTAAAAGCCTTATAAGTTTGAAAGGTAAAACTATTATAATGCCTACAGCAACTGCATTAACTCAAACTCTTAAAAATGCCTATCCCGATATTATAATTCAAGAAATCAATAAACAGAATCCTGTTAAAGAGTGTTTACTAGCAGTGGCAAATGGTCAAGCCGATGCCTTTATTGGAGATTTATCAGTTGGGACTTATATCATGCAGAAGCAAAATATTAAAAATATCCAAATTCATGGACCAACTCCCTTAAATGATCAATCTCAAAGATTTGGAATTCGTAAAGATTGGCCTGAATTAGCATCTATCTTAGATAAATCGTTACTGGCTTTACCAATAGATAAAATTCAAGAAATTCACGACCACTGGATAGGTAGCTACTCCGAGTATAAAATTGATATCAATAAAAGAAAAGTAGCATTAATTACAATTCTTATAATACTTCTTTCAACCACTATAATTACCCTCATTTGGTTATTTTTGCGAAAGCATTTACATCAACAAAAAAAAGATTCAGATTACCAATATCAGTACTTAGTTAATCATGTCCCAATTCCAATTGCTTTAGTAGATTATGATACATTAACATATTTACAGATAAATGAAGCTTTCACGCAAATTTTAGGTTTCAATGATAAAGAAGTTCTAGGTAAGACATTTTATGAAATTGGTATTGTAAAAAATCTAAAAATACTTCAACTCATTGAGCAAAAAATCAAAGATGAAGAGAGTGTTGCCGACCTTATTGTTACAGTTTATACAAAATATAACACAAAATTAGAAGGGGTATTGAGCTATACACAATTAATTACCGGTGATAAGAAGTTAATACTAACAACATTCACTGATCTTACATATCAGTATGATATAAATCAAGAACTTCAAAGTGTTATAAATTACACAAAACTTATAAAAGATTTTTCTACAAGATTGATTGATTTTAAAATGTCTGAAGTTGATAAAGAATTCGAATTAATTTTAGGTGAAATCGGTGCTAATATGGGGGCTAACAGGTTATTTATCTATGCTTACGACTATAAAACTAATATTGCTCAAACAAATTATGATTGGTATTCTAAAGAATATACTCATTTTAAAGATACCCTATCTTCAGTTTCTTTAGATAATAACTCTGACATAGTTATTGCATTACATAGTAGAAAAACGATAGTATTTTCAGACATACAGAATAATGCCCCAACTAGCTTTCTTGATTTATTAGAAGGAAGACCGGTTAAAAGTATTGTCCTTGTGCCTATATTTGATGGAAAAAAACCTACAGGATTCATTGGTGCAAGCTTTTTTAATTTTAAAAAGGATATTACCAATAAAGAGATTACTATCTTAGAAACATTCGCACCTATATACACTAACATTACCTCAAAGATGAAATCAGATATTCAGTTAATAAATGCAAATGAACAATTAGCTAAAAAAACAAAAATAGCCCAGGAATATGCCAGATCTTCTTATGAAGCAAATAAAGCAAAATCTGAGTTTATTGCTAACATGAGTCATGAAATTAGAACTCCGATAAACAGTATGATTGGATTTACGGACATTGTTTTAGACACAAAATTAGATAATAATCAAAGACAGTATATAGGCTTTGCAAATCGTTCAGCTAAAGATCTTCTCGAAATTATAAATGATATTCTCGATTTTTCAAAAATAGACTCAGGAAAAATGAAACTTCATTATGTTGAAGAAGATTTCCAGAAGTTTCTTGAACATGAAATTGATATGTTCCAATTACTTTCTTCCAAAAAAGGAATTGAATTTTACTTAGAATATAATTCTATTCCTGATACTATCTATATTGATAGCATACATCTAAGGCAGGTTTTAACCAACCTGTTATCTAATTCTTTCAAGTTTACTAAGCAAGGATTTGTCGAACTGGTAATAAATTTTATTCAAATTAATGACAGAGAAGGAGAATTAACATTTTATGTTAATGACTCAGGTATAGGTATCGACCCAACCAAAGCTAATAATCTCTTTAAAGCTTTCTCTCAAGCTGATAATACTATAACTAGAGACTTTGGAGGTACAGGACTTGGATTGGTTATATCTCAAAATCTAGTCAAACTTATGGGAGGAGAGATTTCTTTTTCAAGTGAAGTAAACCAAGGTAGTTCTTTCTCATTCACCATTAAAGTTAAATATTCAAACTCTATTACAAAAGCTAAAGAAGCTAAAAGACAAAATATACTCATACTATCAAAAAATCATAAGACACATTTTTATTGCGAAAAAATAATTAAAAATGCTGGTCATACAGTAATTGATTATCAACCTAATTATAATGTAGAAAAAGTTTTATCAACAGCCCAAATTCATACTGTAATTCTGGATTATCTAATTTTTAGGGCAGATTGTTTAGAGAATATAAAATATCTTGTTAATTACATTCAGTTAAATCATCCCCAAACTACTATCATAATGCTTTATTCTTATTATAATGAGAAAGATATACTTAAAATATTTGATGGTTTATATCTTAAGTTATTAAGAAAGCCTATTAGACCATGGGAATTAACAGATTTAATAAACAATGATTCCAGAGAGTTAATGAAAATATCCACCTGTAACTCAATATCAGAAACTTCTAATAAAAAAGCATTCTCAGTTTTAAGCAACGATAACTTCAATATTTTAATTGTAGAAGATAATAAGTTGAACAGGAAACTGATAGGTAAGATAATTAAAAGACTTATTCCCAACGCAAATATAACACTGGCCGTTAATGGAGAGGAGGGGGTCTCTTACTCTTTAGAAATGGACATTGATCTCATTTTAATGGACTTACAAATGCCTGTTCTTGATGGGCTAAATGCTACAAAAAAAATAATTACCCAAAAAGAAGGTACTATTCCACCAATAATTGCATTAACTGCAAATGTTTCTGATAAAGTTAAAAAGTGCTGTCTAGATACGGGTATGTCTGATTTCTTATCAAAGCCACTAGACAATAATGAAGTAATACGCGTCATTAAAAATTATCTATTAAATAATCATTTATAAGACTGTCTTATTGTATGCTCTCTTGTATCTTAGATGAATCATGTGTTTTGTCTAAGATATAAGAGAGCATCAAGTTACCTTTGACCTATCTAAAGTAATATGCTTCTCGTGAAGAGTGGAGATTCTTTCTGCAAAATATCTTACAGAATCGAAACTTGAATAATTCAATTCTCCTTGAGATTATGGATCTTATTATTGCCATGATTCTTCGCTTAAAAACTATGCCCTCATAATAATCACATAGTGCGATATTTCAATTCCTAATGCATTATTTGGGATGATGTTAATATGTAATTATCAAAATAGTGATATAACTTTTTCCATTCAAACAACTGTGGAAAAAACAGTGTCACTAATTGTAAGAGTATATTTTAGCTAAATGCCTATTTATAGTCTTTTATGGAGTAGAATTAATGGTGTCACCCAAATGGCTCCAATATTTCCTTAATTGAGGATGAACTTATAAAAGTGGAAAAACCTCTGTCACTTTTATTTTTCGACAGTGTTATGGCTTAAGTGTTTAATTTATTTATCTTTATGGGAGTAAATATAGCTAAATTTATGGTCAATAAGGAAATCAGACTGCACTTTAAGGAAAAAACAGGTGTCACTTTATAACAATATTTTAAAATCTCTAATTATTACTAATTTGAAGACCCATAACCTGGCCTGCCTAGGCCTAGTAATGAACGAACCACGCAATATAAATCTAAGACCGTCTTCGCATCTAAAGATGCTACGCCGTGTCAGTCTTCTCATTCACTTCGTTCATTTCGAAGACTGGTGGAGGTGGTGGGATGGATTTCGAATTTTTACTAAGTAATTTACAGCCTAAAATGATTTTGTATAGCACTATTGATTTCAAGATAAACATTAGATTAGGCTTTCGAAAATCTGTAGCATCTGGATTCACCAAAGAAATGTTAGCTAATAAGTTAAAGGAAGAGTTCAAATCACTCGGTGACAAGAATCAACACTACTGGAAAGGTTTAGTTGAGCATACAGCCCTTAGAATACGAGAATTTGGTAGATTAGAAGGTTATCATAAAGCAGGAGCAACTGGCTACAGGCTTGTTGTAATACTTGATGACAGAACTTCAGAGATATGCAGAGCCTTAGCTAGCCAGGACAAAGTATATCCTTTAGATACTGCACTTGATACTATGAATGAGCTATTAAGCATAGATACCAACAAACACTCACTTGATTCAGTTAGAGAAATGAATAAAGAGATAGCTCCCTGGGTTTCTGATAAGCAAATAAAAAGGGCTCAAGTTCAACTTAAGTGGAAAAATTACCTTAATTTATACTGTTAAAGTATTCAAAATTCTTATTATACGTTATTATAGTAACTGATTATAGTTAATATATTCAATAAACCCTTTGTTAATCAGCATTAGAGACAATATGCTTCCACCAGACTTGTACTTGAGCCATAAAAAGAGACCCAACTGGAAATCCAATTGGAGTCTCTGGAAATTATTCTCCTTTTCCTCCGTTTCATTGGAGATGTAGGACTACGACTGAGGTTATTCATTAAACTTTAGTCTTTTATTGAAGATTAATCAAGCTTATATTTTTATAAGGTTTTCTTATATAATAATTCATTTCAGTTATCAATATATCCTTAGCCTACAGAATTTCAGAAAATTTATTATCAAGTGCTTCTCTTTTCCTAAGGTAATATAATTGGCTTACCGATTTCCACGTAACTGTATAAAACTTCAAATCTACATAAACAATTATATTAATTGTCATAAGTCTTTGTTGAGGGAGACTCTAATATAACTAGTAAATTCCTATTTATAAGAAAATGTTCTAGAAGAATATTTATTTTCATCTATTACCAAATTCCATAACTTCACTTTAAATTTTATATTATCAGGTAACCTATTTTATCTGGTTTACTTTAAATCTATTCGCTCTAAATCATTTAATTTTATTTTTCTAGTTTCCTTATCATCTTTATGCAAAGCAATAACTAACCTGTTATCAATTGTTATATATGATTTTCCTAGAAGCTCCCTAAAATTGTTTTTTATATATTCAGTATAGTTATCTTTTTTATACTCATAAAATATAAACTTTGATTTATGAGGATCAGAGAAATAATTAATGAAATTACTTCTTATTTGTGATTTAGTCACTTCTCTAAATGATTTTATTTTGTCTTTATTAAATTGAGCATAAGATTTTAAAACATAGAGAAAGTTAATTCTATATTGGTGTAGATATAACGAGTCTCTATCAAATAAACGATGTTTCCATTGATATGAAAAAACAACTTCACCCGACGAATCAAATTTAGCATTTTCAAAGTCACTGAAGTTATCTATGTATCCATAAACAAAGAAATTCGGTGTTACATTGTAGCCTTCAGTTAGAGAATCTCGGTATCGAATATTTGGTTTATAAACTTCTTGAGGTTCCTTATTTAGAAGATCTACGTTATACTGAATAACATTTTTTGCATAGGTAAACTGTTTAAATTTAGATAATCTACCTGCTGTTTTACCAGATTTGTAGTATTTTGAATCACCAATATAAAAAATATTACTATCATCAATAATTGATTTATAGTCAAAAATGTGATCTATAACTTTTCCATCATCATGGTATTTTAATGAATTTAAGGAATGTCCTTCATTTGTCTTTTTATCCATCAAATTATCGGAGAATAGCTTATCTACCATATCTTCGAAAATAATATCATAATTACCAACAGATATAAATTCAGAGCTTCTTTTCTTTAAACTACTTTTATCTGTTAAAGAAAAATACAGCTCACATAATTTATACATCTTTGTTAATGAATCATCAAAGTATTTATATCTAATTTTTTTTAGTTTTCTTAATCCATTTGCTTGTAACGCGATAAATTTTGCACCTTTGATTATATTGTAAGATGGATCAATTTTAATGTTTAAATCATGCTCTTCATTAAAATAATAAAGTATTGAAAAGAAATAGATGAACAAACTCTCTTGAACATCTTTTATTTTTTTATTGTTGTTAAAAATATAATAAATTACTTTTATATCATCCTTAATTATTGGAGTAGTTTTTCTAATTGTCTTGTTCCAATTAACTTTCTTTGAGAAGTTTGAATATGATTCTATATGTTTAAATAGAATCTTCTCTTTATTCTTTTTGTATAGATTGACAAAACTTAGAACCAAATCTAAATATGAATATTCAAATCTGCCGTTTATACTCCCTAATTTATGAGGTAAAGAGCTCTCAAGTAAAGAAGAGCTAGGGTGTCTTCTTTTGAATTCAATAAGACTTTGATAAAAGTAAATTGATAATTTTCTAATCCAATGATACTCATTTTTATGTTTTATTGAAACCAGATCTAAATCAATTAAGTCGTGCGTTGATATTCCAAAAATAGATACATTTGTGTCTTTCATAAATACTTTTGGTAGGAGATAAACAATGTCTTTTGATATATATGAATGATAATAACCAACTGCGGATATTATACCCTCTTCACCATTTTGTCTATAAAATTTGGTGTCATCAAAAAGATTCTTAAGTAAAGAGATTCTGTATTTTTCTCCCTCAATCAGTATTTTCAATGTTGTTCCTATATTCAATTTCAATATTCAGTGATTTAACAAGCTGAATGACTTTTTGCTTACCATTTTGCTCAATAGGGAAAAAATCTGTAAATGTTTCATGATTTTTGAATATGGTATCGTCCTCCATTTCATCTTTGAAGACATCATTCCATAAGTAAAATACTGTCTTATGTATAAATGTTGCAAGATCAATTATGTTATCTTTTGGATTAATAAAGTAATTTCCAATACATTTATCTTGTCCAAGATTGCTATTCCTCTTGATTACATCATTTACTGCTTTTATAAAATCTATCCAGTTAAAGAATTCATTTTCGGAAATTTGAACTTTAAACTTCGCTGATTTATTTGTAGTTTGATCTTTAAGATAATTGATAGGTATATAATTCCAAATCCATCGTCTTTTAAAAGCACTATCCATTGGATATAATGATTGATCAGAAGTATTCATTGTTGCGTAAATGTGCAAATTATTTGGTAATCTTAATGCATCTGAACTAATCATACTGCTTTTATTTAAATATTTATCTAAATATTCACCTAGTTCTTTCGAAGGAACTATATCATATTTTGCGTCTCTATCTAGTAATTGAAATATATCACCAAAGATTTCAGCACAATTACCTCTATTAATCTCTTCAATTATAAGGTAATAATCATTATTTGGATCATTCCATGCATCACAATATATATTTGTAAAGGCTTGAGGAGTAAATCTATAAATAATATTTTCTTTTTCATCCATTTCTGGTCGATAACACCCAACAAATGAAGCGTGATCATATTCAGGGTGAAAAGTAACCCTTCTTACTCTATTTCTAGGAATGTTTTTTAAAATCTGATTTACATGATAGGATTTACCAACACCAGGAGCACCATAGAAAATTTTATTTTCCCCATTATTATTTATTTCGTTCGAGTTTTGATTATTCTCCCAACCTAGTACTTTAATTGCTTCAAAACATCCATCTTTTAATGACATTAATAACTCCTTTAAATTATCTGAGTCTGGTAAGTATTTATTGAATATATGTTTAAATTGCATTATGATATCTTCAGCTCCAATATCATCGTACGAATAATTTTCACTTCTGTATAAATCCTTAAACGGTGACATCATCCAATTTTCAATTTCAATTTTCGAACAATCTTTCAAGAATTTGTCAAAGTACTTTCTTGAGCTATTTATGTACCCAAGTTCAGGATTATTGTTATTATTTCCAACATAGAAATTACAAAACCTTTGATTAGTAGTATTATCAAAAGTTCTCTTATTATTTCTAAAATCAGATAATATATCATTAAAATTAGATTTAGATATGTTATAGATTATTTCATTGCCTCTTTTTGGATTGCTTGTAATAACCATTGTTAAACTTGAATAATTATTTAATATCTTTCTTATGAAGGTTTCATTCAAAACATCCCATTTTAAAGTACAAATCATTGCACTAGCAAGAAATTGAAGAGCAAGATAATCTTTTAGTTCAGGTTTAAATATTTCGATTAACCTTTGAAATATAGTGTTCAATGATATTACATGATTTTCACCATCATAATCAACGTGAATCGTTTGAGATACTGCTAAAATTGATGTTATAGCAGAAAAAGCTTTGTTCAGTTTTTGATTATTTTCAGTTGATTCACTTGCCTTGATAATCAAATAACTTATGAAACCAAAATTTGATATTATTGATTCATTATTTCTTAACATATCCCAAGCTCTAGTTTTTGATTTATTAACACTTATTGGGTACTTAAGTAAACCACCTCTATATAACTCTATAGCTCTTGTAGGAGCACTAGAGTTATCAGGAATACCTTTAATATTTTTTATGTTAAAGCTTTCAAATTCATAATCCTGTAAGTTTATTCCTTCGGTCAAAAATGATTCACACCACTTTAACCAATTATTCGATAAAAGATTATATGGGAAATGTTGAATATTGCGTAAGTGTATTTTCATTATTTTTCCAACATAAGAACGTATTCATATTTTATTTTTTTACCATTTGCATTACGTGGTATTGACGTTCTGTGATCTTTAATGGGATACTTATAATATCCAAACCAATTAAATCCAATTTTTTCAGCAATCTGTGCAACAATTTTGTGCGTAGGGATGTTTATTCCATTTATAACATTATCTCCTATGATTAAATGATATTGACCTTTTTCTTTCAATACATTGTAAGTGTAATACAAGTTCTTATACATATCGTTGAAGTAGGATTGAGCTCCTTTCGCAACATTAATATTTGAAATTTTAGAATTTTTCTTATCACCATTTAATATAGAATAATAATAATCACTGAAAATATCAACTATATCAGTACAAACTATGTTGTCTCTTCTTTTCTGATGACCAACTTGTGAACATCTTAACTTCAATATATCAGGGTCTTGTAAAAGGCCTAACCATGCACTTTCAATTTTTATAACATGTGTATAATCAAAGGCACTCAAATATGGTGGGGAAGATATTGCAATGTCAATAGATTTATTTGCTAATTCAAAATTTGTTGCATCAAAACTAAGCCATTCAATGTTTCTTTGCTTTAATGTTTTATCCTTATAATCCTTTAATGTTTCTATATGTGCCTTGTAACTATATTGAAAAGATTCATTAACAGGTTTGATTGTTTTAGGATATTTAGATGAAATATATGGTTTTATTGACTGTCGCTCCATTTTTGATGATGGTTTAATGCAATCAGCAAAAACAACTTTAAAAAATATCAGAAATTTATCATTCTTCACAAACTCAAAAATATATGATTTTAGGCTCAATAAATCTGTAAATACTTCTTTATCAAACCAATACTCAATATTTTTTAATTTTGGGGTATATTTTGATAACGGTTTTTGATTCTTCCAATTAGAATTTATCTTACTGAATATATCTTCAAGTTCTATGAATTCAGCATCTGAATATAATTGAACACTAGCTTCTGATACTAATCGAGCAAAAGGATCCATTTCAGTTCCATAAATATTACAGTTTTGAAGTATACTTTCAACTGCTGTTGTTCCTGACCCCATGAATGGATCTAATATATTTACCAATTTCCTATTTCGTTTAAAATTAAGGATTGTGTTTCTTGGTACTAAAAAAATACTTCGGGCTGGATATCTATTATAGATTCTATTTCCATATTGCTTCAATTTTCTTGTACTTGGAAAAACAATAGTTGAATTCCATTTCAATTCATAAGGATTATACTTACCTGTGTTGTTTAAAACTATCTTTTCCATTTTAAAATTACTAAACTCTCCCTTAAAAATATTTTGTCTTCATCTCTCATAATTTTTTGCTGTTGTGATGATGGTGTCAATTTTCTATGTGTTTCAATTCCTAGAACTATATATCCAAGTTTTTCAGCAATGTCAGCTATAATTAGGTCAGTAGAGATCGGTAACCCAGAATATACACTATTACCAACAATAAACCCTACAGTTGCGTGGTTATTTAAGTTTGGTATCAATTCATATAGACCTTTTGCTATATCAGAAAAATAACCAACTAACATTTGAGGGATTTTTCTGTCCCATAATTTAGAGTTATTTAGATAATTCCTAATATTAACATTAACTAAATCATGTACAAATTTTTCGTTTCTAGGATTCCATTTATAATGAACATGGCTAATTATAGAGTTTTCACGAAATCTCTTTTGATCTGATTTATCTTTAAAGAACCTACTAAACCAGAGTTCAACAAGATATACTTTGCTATAATCAAAACAATTTGCATAGGGAGGTGATGTAATTACAATATCAGCTTTTTGATCAATGGAATAGCTTTTTACGGAACTTTGTGATAAAACATTGGGTTCATATATAAGGGTTGTCATCTCAATGTCAGATACGAACATATCAATAGTTTTTAATATAATGGTTTTGATGTCATCTATACTATTGTATGGGCTATAATTCCTTTTTCTTTTCACTCCATTACCATCTTTACGATGAGTAGATAAGTTCTCTAAATTAGTGATAAGAGCGAGATTAAAAATATTGTAAATGTCTGTATTTTTAATTTGGTTAATCCAGTATTGTATTTTTAAAATTGCATCTAAAGTTACATCATCAAAATAGTTTATAACTGTATTATTCCCTGGAGGATTTATCTTATTCTTGAACTGAATTGAATCAAAATTCTTTGCTATTTCTTTTAACATGTTTAAATATCCCTCAGAATATTGTTTTGTTTTAATTCTAGAAATATAATTACTTAAAGGATTTACATCATTAGAATATGCCATAAATCCATTTAGAGAACTTTCTAAAACAGTAGTACCAATACCTCCAAACGGATCGAAAATGATAGGATTTTTTTTCTCATTGAACCTATTTATAAAATTAGCGACTATTGAAGGAGAAAAACCCTCTTTATACTTAAACCATCTATGTATAGGCTTTGATTGAGCTTTTTTAAAATTCATTGAAAAATCATCTTTACTTTCAATAAATCTTAGGTTGTTTTTCTTTTCAATTTCTTTATACTGTTGTATAATACTATCTAGTTCTATATTTTTTTTATCTAATTCAGTTATCATTTTCAATTTATTCATTTAAGTTATTCTACCTTTTTTTCATTTTTTTTTTTGTTGTAGTTTTAGCAAGAAAAAAATCATAATACTGTAAATATTAACTATTGAATATCATTTATAACTACTATTAATCTTATGAGATAACTAAGAGATATTGTATTTTCGACAAACTAGTAAAGATTAACATTTGTAATTTAAATTTTAATGATTACTTAATTTGATCTGTTACATAATATCCAGCAGATACCATCTGTAATTATCAAATAGAGGTATGCTACTGAACTTTGAAGGAGCTGCTGAGCTAATTAACAGTTCAGTAGCATTCAATTTTACTTGATCTGTCTTACCTTCTCAGCTTTTGTTTTTCAATGTCATCATAATTAAAATCTAATTAGAGATTTCGTTAATAATTCTCAAGTATAATTCTTTGAATATCTTATCTCATATTACAGATATCAACTATAACACATTCATATTCTCTACGAGTAAGTATATGAGCTATCTTATCGATAATGCTAAGTTCTTGAATCTAGGCATAATCTTAATTTTTCATAATTTCCCAATTTAGTTTCTTCTCCATTGTCACTATCTGCGAAATACACCTATTCCTTTTAACTGCTTTCTAGCTTTTTTATGTTAAATTTTATCAACTCAATTTGATTGGGACACTTACATAAATAAATTGGAAACATGAATAAATCTAACTTCATAAATTGGAAAGACATTAAACACTTCTCTAAAAGTGAGTTTAAATGTCCTTGTTGTGGAAAAGCTGTTCTTTCTTATAAACTTGTATTAATGCTGAATCTGGCTCGCTGTCTAGCAGGTGTCCCATTTAAAATTTCTAGTGGGTACAGATGCAAAAAACATAACACCAAGTTGGTGGAGTTAAAAACTCTGCTCATTTAACAGGATTAGCTGTTGATATTGAAGTAGCTAATAATCTTGCTAGACTAAAGATTCTTCGAGCTTTGGTGATTGTTGGATTTAGCAGGATTGGCATCAGTAAAGGCTTTTTACATGTTGATGTAGATAAATCTAAGCCTGATAATATCTGATTGTATTAGCCTGCAAAGAAAAGACTGTCATAGTACAGTCTTTTTCTTATCTATTTTTATTATGTTTATCTAAGATAACTGCTCATAAATTCTGCAATGTGTTGTTTTTTTTCCACACTTATTGTGAAGAGGAAAAAACTCTAATCAATTATGGGCGAAAGATTTTTCGCCCCTACATTAAACCTTCCAGATTTCCTGATTATACCCTATTTCAGATTCTATAACCACATTCCCTTCTCCCCCATTCAACCAGAATGGTGCAGTAGAGCTTTACAGAAGAGTGCAGATGCTTTAGCAAATGAATATAGTGCTATTCTAAAATATCTACTGCATTATTTGGGTTTAACTTATCATTATCCCAACACAGATGATTATTAATAATGTATTGGGAGATTTTGTTATATTCTATTTCGGTTCTAATTATATGTTCCCAATATTTTTTTTGCCAGATTGAATTGTTGTAATTATGAGCATATGGCAATACGCCCCTACCATAATTACGGGCTGGTAAGTTTTTATTTATTGTTACTGTGGTATTAGATTTAGATAATTACCTAAAGTAATTGAAATTTTTATTAAAAATGCTTACACGCAAAGGCTCGTCCTGAATGTGTTTTAAGGTATTTCTCGAAGGCTATTGCTTTATCTTGGGATGGAAAAGCGAAATAACAATGCATTTTCCAAGGTTTATATTTTGTGGTTGAAGGTACTTCTCCATAATTGTGTTTTTGGATTCTCTTTTTTAAATCGGTTGAATAACCTGTATAATATTTATCTGGATAATTGATACTTTTTAGAATATAAACATAATACATATAACCTAACTCTCTTCTTCTAAATAATAATCACCATTTGTTACAAAATATACAAAACATATAGCAAACTCAGATTGGCCTGCCTAGGCGTAGTAATGAACGAACCACGCAATATAAATCTAAGACCGTTTTCGCATCTAAAGATGCTACGCCGTGTCAGTCTTCTCATTCACTTCGTTCATTTCGAAGACTGGTGGAGGTGGCGGGAGTCGAACCCGCGTCCAAAGATAGCTTACAAAGCAAATCTACATGTTTAGTTGTCTTATGTTCTCACATCGAATTACAAGGCAATCAGAAATCATTCGATGCCAGCAGATGAGTTTCGGAAGAAGTTATCTACATTACTTCAACCTAGCCATTCAGTATGACACCCTATCCATCACCGAACGGCAAGGTTCAGGAGGGTGTAGCCGGTCTTACGCAGCTAGTAAGTAATTTTCGTTTGCATTTAAATTAAGTTCCATCATGTTTAACGAGTCAGATAAGATTCTCGACATGCATCACCAAGCTCACTTACCCCTGTCGAAACCGTGGCACCCCCATAAAACAGGTAAGTACACAATTGCAAGAATAATTTCACTCATAATTACAAGATAATGATATTGCTTAGGAAGTCAAGTTATTTTAATATTTTTTGTTTCTCTTTTCGATTATACTAAATTTTTGAAGTTCTTCAGATTCTATTCTTAGTAAAAACACACTAATTCTTACTCATCGCCGAGTCCTTGTCCCTTGCTCCTTCTCACTCATTTCAAAGATTATTTGCCTTTTATTTAAGTTATCAGTAATAGAGTATTGGAGGAGCATGGGAGATTTAAAAGGAAAAGCTAAAGTATGGAATAGATCTTCTTTTAACCCGAATGGTGCAGTAGGGCTTTACAGAAGAGTGCAGATTCTTATAGATAAAGGTTTTACAGAATTTATCAGCTTATAATATATATACTCTGAGAAATTATGTAAAATGCTTTAGCAAATGAATATAGTGCTATTCTAAAAGATCTACTGCATTATTTGGGTTTAATTAGCTATATAATCTATATGTTTTCCTTGTTAAATAAGCTCCTCTCTTAGCATATTATCAGGATTATAAAAAATAGATTTACAAGTTTTGACTTGAAATTATTATTGTTATGAAATAATAATACTAGAAAATGGGAGATGTATAATGAAAAAGATTGTAGGTGTATTTACTTTTTTAATTATGTTACTTAGCTTACAGGCTCTTGATGTAAGCGGAAATCAGAGTGGAGTTTGGGATTCAGCAAATAGTCCTTATACAGTAACAGGCGACATTACAGTTCCAGCTGATGAGGTTTTAACTATCGAAGCGGGTGTTGAAGTTCTCTTTTTAGGTGATTATCAAATCACTGCTGAAGGTAGAATTTCTGCAGTAGGAACTGAAGATAATATGATTATTTTTAAGTCTAGCACTGATAATAATGAGATTTCACATCAAGGTATTCGCTTAGAAGATGAAGGAACAGAGCCAAGTGTTTTTGTTTATTGCTTTATGAAGAATGCCGAGAATGCTGTTAATTCAATCAATTCACCAACAACAATCACAGATTCTCATTTTGAATATAATGATGAAGCTATTCATATTTTTGCTATCGGTAATGCTAATCCTCCAGAAATTCTAATTGAAAGAAATTACATTGCTTATAGCGTAAAGAGTGCAATTTTAATTTCAGAATCAAGTGCAGTAACTGTTGCTAATAATGAGATTACCGAAAATGGAACAGGTCCTCAGTTTAGAGGTGCTATCCAGATAAGTATTCAATCTGATAATGCTTCAGTAACTCCAACAATTACAGAAAATTACATCCATAACAATAATTTCCAGGGAATCACCAGCGTTGACATGTTCTCTTGTGGTGGAATTAATGCTCAGATTTTTAATAATGTTATTACTGAAAATTACACAGGAGTATATTTTTACAACTGTTCAGGAACTTTATATGATAATGAGATTACCAATAACTTTATTGAAGGTAATATGAATTCTGGTGCAGGAATTATGTGCTATGGTGGGGGCGCAACTCCTTATATTGCTGGAAACTTAATATCAGGTAATTATGGTGGAATATTCATAACAGTTGGGGCTCAACCTGTTATTGGTGCACCTGAAATGAATCATACTTATGCTTATGGTTTAAATACTATCCAAAATAATATTGATGTTAATAACAACAACAATAGTGTAATTTTGAACAATCTTGCTAGTGAAATTACTATCTTAGCCAAGAATAATTTCTGGGGAACTACCGACACAACAGAGATTGAAGCATCTATTACAGATTCTAATGACAATGCAAGTTTAGGAACAGTAGAATATCTTCCTCTTGCATCTGATGTTACAGATTATTCTCTTACTATAAATATCACTTCAGAATTTACTGAAATTGCTGATTATATTATTCATATCAGAGATTTAAATACTTTAGAAGTAACTGATCATGTTCTTGAAACTATAGATGAGCCTATAGTCCTCACTTTCACAGAACCAAAAGATTTCACAATTATAGGTTCAATTGGTCAAGGAATGAGTTGGCAAGATGGTTACTGCTATTATGGTCCTTTTGATGAACTTACTATTGTCTCTCTGAATGATGAAAATGTTAGTGAGTCTATTGACTTAGTTTTTCAGGCTGAGCCAAGACCTAACACTTTCAGAACTTATGATTATGTTAATATCAATGGAAACGATGTACTTCCCCTTCTTAAAGATGAGTTCTATACTGATCAAGTAAAGCAATTAGTTTATGAAAATGATAATAATGACATTATGTTAGTTGGCTATCAGAAATATGGTGTTAATGGTTGGGAAAATGTTATTTTAGATGAAGAACTTCTCTACCTTGATAATGATGCTCAAGCAGGTGATACTTTTACCAATCATCAAGTTTCCTTCATAGATGGTCAATACAATCTTTACTCTAATGGTGTGGAAGTTATGGGAACTCATGACCAAGAGATAGAGACAAACACTGTTACGGCCAAAGCAATCTATAAAATATTAGATTCTCCTTGGGATATGGAAACTTCAACTTGGATAGAATATACAGGTAATTCAGTCCCTCTTTCAGTGAATACTAGAATTGCAGGCAATTCAGATTTCTTAGCAACAGATATCAACTATAGTGGAGATTTCAATGAGAGCAGACTTCTTGACCTTGCGCCTAATATTGAACTTAATTATCAAACAGAGAATGTTTTGTTTAACCCAACAAATTTAATTCAAATTAATGAAAGAATCTATTGGAACCCATGTACTTATATAGATTATCAAGTTCCTGGAGCTAATCTTGCAGGATATACAATATTAGTTGATTCTGCTAACTCTCAAGAAACAGAATATTTCCAAGTTAATTCTTCTGTAACTTCGTTTGACATCAATGATTTAGGATTACCTGGTGGAGAATCAACAGTCTGGGTTTGTGGAAGAACAAATGATGGTGAACATACTTCTCCATCAAATACAATCATTATCAATATCGTTTCAAATCATAATAACGATATAGCGTCGGTAACTACCTTAAATGGCAACTACCCTAATCCTTTCAACCCTGAAACTACTATTTCCTTCAATATGCCAACAGGTGGAATAGTAACTCTTGACATTTATAATATCAAGGGTCAAAAGGTTAAGTCTCTTGTGAAAGGTTATCAAGATGCAGGACAGCACAATGTAGTTTGGAATGGTAAAGATGAAGATAATCATAGCGTTTCTTCCGGAGTTTATCTCTACAAAATGAAAAGTGGAACATATTCTTCAAGCAAGAAAATGATTTTGATGAAGTAAAAAAATGGATTGCCTTCATCCCCCTTTGCGAGGGGGACATAGGGGGTGCTTCATCTTAACTGAGATTGCCTTCATCCCCCTTTGCGAGGGAGACATAGGGGGTGCTTCATCTTAACTGAGATTGCCTTCATCCCCCTTTGCGAGGGGGACATAGGGGTGCTTCATCTTAACTGAGATTGCCTTCATCCCCCTTTGCGAGGGGGACATAGGGGTGCTTCCCATATATACAAATTTACAAGCCCTGCGAAAACGGGGCTTTTTTTTCAGATAAATACACAAAGAAGACAGAAAGAGTTTCATAAATTTCACAAAAAGAAAATGACCTTATAGAAGGGGCAAAACACTTTTCATCCTTTTAAAGAAGGAAATAATTTCCCAGTATACTTTTATGACATTTCAAGTTAATATGCTGTATTTTCTCACAAGAACAAGCTTTTGTTTAAGTGTATCTTATATTAACTATATGTTAATTTAAAGACTCTCTCAGTATTTTAGAATAATACTTTATAAATAGGAACTATTATTGCATATATTATTAGAGATGTAAATTAAATTAATGTAGGAGTGTTTATGAACAAAAAAATTATAGTTATTGTGCTATTTTTATTAGTAGCCTCAATAAGTGCTTTGTTCGGTCAAATCGACCCAATGATCCAATCAGAATGGAATACTATTTCTCCATGGAATAACTATTGTCCAAACATTGGTGCAAATACTGTAGATGCCGGTACAGGTGCTTTATCTGTAGCGAAAATTATGAAATATTGGAATTACCCAGATGCAGGTGTTGGAACAGCATCATATACAGATGATGATCTTGGGGAAATTAATCAATCATTGGCGATCAGTTTTAACTGGTCAAGAATGTCCAATACACTATATAGATTCCAAACAGCTAGCTTAATTAGTACAGTTGGCTATGGGATAGAATCTGATTGGGAAACTGATTATTCTACTGCAGATATCGAAGATGTTATGACATCTATGATTAATAATTTTGGTTATTCTAATTCAATGGAGTATCATGACTTAGCAACTACTTCCTTTATTACTTGGCGTCAAATGATTAACCAACAGTTATCATTAGGCAGACCTGTTTTATATCAATGCTATGCTACTGATGTTGATAGAAATTATTTTATCATTATTGATGGATTAACAGCTGATAATCGCTATACTTTCCTAACAAGTTTAGGTACATATCAGCATTACACAACTAATCTAACAGATCTTGTAGTAGATGGACATGCCATCAGCGTTAATAATCAAAAAATGCTAATTAATATAATCCCTGATAATATAGAAGAATACGATGAGTCTTTCGAAAATGGTTTCGCAGATAACAACTGGTATTTCCAAGGTAATTCAGGCTGGACTTTATCTAGTAATGAAGCCTATGCAGGTACTCAATCTGCAAGAGCAAGTGAAATTGATCATAATCAAAGTTCATCAATTCTAATTGATTTATCAGTTCCCGCAGCAGATGAAATCAGCTTTTATATCAAGCCATCATGCGAATATCCAACTGAGGGACAGTATGATAGAGCTGTTTTCTACATAAATGGTGTAGAGCAAGATGAATGGTATGGAGAAGGAAACTGGACCTATGCTTCTTATGCATTAGAACCTGGTATTTATCAATTTAAATGGTCTTATATTAAAGATGGGTCCGTGGTTAGTGGAGATGATACAGTTTATTTAGATGCTATTGATCTTCCAAGTGGAGTAATTCCTTTAAACCCACCTCAGAACTTAACAGCAGTAGTGAACGATGATAATGCAGTTGAGTTGAACTGGCAAGCTCCTGAAGGCTATACTAGAGAACTTCAAGGTTATAAAATATACAAAAATGGAAACGAGCTTGCTCAATCATTCAGTCCTAGCGTAACCTCCTATACAGATGGAAATGTAACAAATGGCATTCATAGTTATGCTGTAAAAGCTATATATAATAATGGTTTATCAAACCCATCCAATACTGCTTTTGTCGAGATTCAAATTATCTATCCTCCTACAAATTTGCAATATATTTTAACAGGACCAGGTATCGCTCTGATAAGCTGGGAAGCTTCTCCACTTGTCGGAAATTATACCCCAGATTCATATAGACTTTATCTTAATGGAGCATGGCTTACTGATACTACTGATACTGAATTTACACTACCACTAGAAGAGGGGGCTTATACTTTCCGGGTAACTGCTCTTTATGATGGTGTGGAATCCTCCCCTACTCCTATTCTTAATATTACTATCGGTACATTACCTCCACCATCTAATTTGACTGCTACCTTATATGATGGTAATAATGTTCATCTAGAGTGGACTGCTCCAGTAACTCCTTTTATTTCTGGATATAAAATATACCGAAATAATGAGTTATTGGCTGAAATTACTGATGAAACAACAACCGATTATAATGATGAAGATTTGCCTAATGGTAGTTATATTTATACAATTAAAACTATTAATAACTTCCAATCATCAGGTCCTTCTTTAGCTGTTACAGTCAATGTAATGGTTTTACTAAGTCCTATAAATGTCCAGAGTACTGTTGTTAGTGGGGTTAGTGTTCAATTAACATGGGGCTATCCTTCTGCAGCAAATCTCCTAGACCAATACAAAGTTTATAGAAATGGAAATGTTGTTGCTTCTGTTTATAATACAGAAAACCCTAGTTTCTTCGATTATAACCTTGCTAATGGCAATTATAATTATCAAGTTACAGCAATCTATGAAGGAATAGAGTCAGATTTCTCTGAAACTGAAAGTGTAGAAATTGCTTACGCCTACCCTCCAAGAAACTTTGTTGCCACAGCTAACGGTAGCAATGTCCAACTTAATTGGGCAATTCCTGCAGTTCAAGGTGGAGCTTCCAGAGGTCTTTTAAGATATAAGATCTATGAAAATGGTGAATTTATTACTAATATCGAGAATACTGCTACAACAACTTACACAATTAATGGTCTTATGAATGGTACTTACACATTCGCTATGGCAGCAGAATATAATTCAGGATTATCTGTTTTAGTAGAAGATCAAGTTACTGTTGAAGTTCTATATGCTCCGCAAAACTTGGCTTATAGTATAGATGGACAGAATGCTACTATTTCATGGGAAGCAGGAACTCTATCAAGAGAATTAATCCAATATCATCTTTATCGCAACGATGTTGAATATGTCACAACTACAGAGCTTTTTTATGAAGATCTAGCTTTGAGTAATGGTTATTATGAATATTCAGTAGTTGCTGAGTATAGCACAGGATTTTCAGAGGCTTCAGAGACTATCTCTTTTGACTTAGAATTCCCTCATCCTGTTACAGAATTAGAACATTCAATAGAAGATAATGATATCACTTTTACTTGGGAAAGACCTGCTTTCACAGAAAATGAAAGAAGTTTAGTGAATTATGAACTCTTTAGAAATAATACTTCAATAGCTACAACTAGTGCCTTAACATATACAGATTCTGATCTTATCAATGCCTCTTATGAATACTATATTGTTGTTAATTATACTAATGAATCTTCCGTAGCTTCAAATACTATAAGCATTGATTTAATCAATCAGTATCCTATTGAAGATTTAACTGCTAGTGTTCAGACTAGAAATAATATAGTTCTTACCTGGGATATTAGTAGTTATAGTGGCCAAAGCATCGAGAACTTTAGACTTCTTAGAAATGGCGATATTTTAACAACTACTAGTGAGTTAACATATACCGATTCAGCTTTAGAAGATGGCGAATATAGTTATAGTGTTATAGCTATCTATAGTAACGGACTTGCGGAAGCAGTAAACAGTGAAACTATTCAAATTGAATATCCTTACCCTGTTTCTGACCTTACCTCTGCTGTAACTGAAGACGATGTTTTATTAACTTGGGATTATCAATATACTGGTACTCCTATATTTAGAATATACAGAGATAATGCCTATATTGCTGAGACCTCAGACCTTAGCTATAATGACACAAATTTAGCTAATGGAATTCATTCTTACTACATTATTACTAGAAACAACTCTGATTCAGGTAATTCTCTTGCTTCAGCTACTGTTAATGCTGAAGTTAGTGTTACTTATCCTGTAACTGGATTAGTAGCTAATGTTCTTGATGACTCTATCCAACTTAACTGGAATGCTCCTGCAATTTCAAGTAGAGCTCTCTCAAACTACAAAGTCTTTGTTAACGAAGAGTTGTATCAAGACGAGATTGAGAATACTTCTTATACTCTTACAGGACTCGCCAATGGTAGCTACTCAATTTTCGTAGTAGCGACTTATACTAATGGAGATTCAGAAGCTTCTAATATAGTTAACCCTATTATAGAAGTTAAATACACTCCTCTTAATTTCACCTTAAATACTTTAGGGAACAATGTTGAACTCACTTGGGGAGCCCCAACTGATGCCACAGGTATCCTTAACTATAATGTCTATAGAAATAATCAGGTTATCGCTCAAGTAACTAGTACTTCTTACAGCGATAACGATTTAGTAAATAATAATTATTCCTATACTATCACTAGTAACTATGAAAGTGGTCAATCTGCACCAACTTCTCCAGAAGCAACTCTTATCGAGATTTATTATGCAGTAACTGATTTGCTTGTTCAAGTAGATAATAGTACTTTCACAGTTACATGGGAAGATAACCCTTTAGCAGGTTCAAGTATTGTTGAATATCAGATCTTTATGGATGATGAACAAATAGCGATTATCGAAGATAACTCTTACCAATCTGAATCTATTGCTAATGGAACTTATGAGATTGCAGTAAAAGCAGTTTATGCTAGTGGCCTTTCAGAATTGAGTGAGCCTGTAACTGCTATAATAAATGTTCTCTATCCTGTAAATAACTTGGCTTACACCCTTGAAAGTAACAATGTCACACTTACATGGCAAAGTCATCCTTTTGCTTCTGATATAATGGGCTATGAAATTTCAAGAAATGACCTTGTCCTTGATATCGTTACTGATTTATCCTACACAGATATGAATCTTCCTAACGGAATTCACGAGTATCAAGTTAGGGCAATAAATAGTTTTGAGCAAGCATCAGCACCTGCTATTGTGAATGTAACTATAGAATTGCTTTATGCTCCAAACAATCTCACTTATGATGTTGTTGACGATAGCGTAATCCTCAACTGGGAAGAACCTAATTCTATGTATAGAGGCTTTATCGGTTATAAATTATTCAAAGGCGAAGAGCTTTTAACTTCTTTAACCGAACTTACCTATACAGATAATAACTTAATGAATGGTGACTACTCTTATAGTGTTAAAGCTCAATATAGTTCTGGTGATTCAGAAGCAACAAACTCTGTAACTGCCAATGTCGAAGTTCTCTATCCCGCTATTAACCTAGCTTTAGATATTATGGAAGATGATGCTAGTCTTACTTGGGAAAGTAATCCTATGAGTGGTAATTCTATCATTGATTATACTATCTATAGAAATGAAGAGAATATTGGTAATATTACTGAATTAAGCTACCTTGACCAAGCTTTAGCAAATGGTGATTACCAATATAATGTAGCTGTAAATTATCTTACTGGTACATCTGAACTTTCTGAAGCTGTTTCAGCCTTAGTGGAAGTTCTCTACGCACCAGAAGATTTAAACTGTCTTGTTGATGGTAACAGTGTTCTTATAAGCTGGGAAGCAGCAGCTACTTCAAGTAGAGGTTTCTTAGGCTATAACCTATATAGAGATAACGAACTTATCTTCTCTGATGCTTCAGCTACTTCTTATAATGACCTAAATCTTATCAATAATAATTATGAATATAAAGTAGAAGCTAGTTATTCTACTGGTATTTCTGAAGCCTTAACTGCTTCAGTAACTATTGAAGTTCTTTACCCTGTAATTAACTTCACTGGTTCTTTAACAGAAACAGAGATTAGCCTTGCATGGGAAAATGACCCTCTTGCAGGTAATACAGTTCTTTCCTATTCACTTTATAGAAATAACGAATTATATGCTAGTCAAACTGAACTTAGTTTCTTAGATTCTGCTTTAGCAAATGGTAATTATGAATACAGTGTAGTTGCTAACTATAATAATGGTTCTGCAATTGCTTCTGAGATCTTAGATTTCTTCGTTGAAATCACTTACCCGGCTAATAATCTAACTGCACAAGTTACAGCTGATATTGTTAACTTAACTTGGGATTTACCAGCTAATTCACCTAGAGCACTACTATCTTACAATATCTATAGAGATGGTGAAATTGTAGGTAATTCTGAAGAATTAACTTATTCAGATACTTTCTTAGCAAATGGAACATACTCATATTTCGTTACAGCTATCTATACTTCAGGAGAATCAGATCCTTCTAATAGTGTAGAAGCCTTTGTTGAAGTTCCTTACCCTATCCAAAACTTAGTTTCAAGTGTTGAAGAGAATGATGTCACTCTTACTTGGGATATTCCTGCAACTTCAGCTAGAAACCTTTTAAGCTATACTATCCTTAGAGATAATGAAGAAATTGCTAGTGTTACTGAAACCAGCTACACTGATAGTAACTTGTATAATAATACTTATAACTATGCAGTAAAGGCAGTATATACTTCAGGTGAATCAATCGAAGTATCTACCTCAATCTTAGTTGAAGTTCTCTATCCTGCTATGAACTTAGCTCTAGAGATTTTCGAAGATGATGCTACTCTTACTTGGGAAACTAATGTTATGAGTGGTGCTTCTATTATAGATTATACTATCTATAGAGATGGACAAAATATTGGTAATGTGGCTGAGTTAAGCTACTTTGACCAAGCTTTAGCTAATGCTAGCTATGAATATAGCCTTGCTGTAAATTATCTAACAGGTTCATCTGAACTTGCTGAAGCTGTTTCAGGTTTAGTTGAAGTTCTTTACGCTCCACAAGACTTGAATTGCTTGGTAGAAAATAATAATGTTCTTGTTAGCTGGAATGCTGCTCCTACTTCTAGTAGAGGATTCTTAGGCTATAACCTATATAGAGATAACGAACTTATCTTCTCTGATGCTTCAGCTACTTCTTATAATGACCTTGATCTTATCAATAATAGTTATGAATATAAAGTTGAAGCTAGTTATTCTACTGGTATTTCTGAAGCCTTAACTGCTTCGGTAATCATTGAAGTTCTTTACCCTGTAATTAACTTCACAGGTTCTTTAACAGAAACAGAGGTAAATCTTGCTTGGGAGAACAACTCATTTGCAGGTAATTCTGTTTTATCTTATTCACTCTATAGAAATAGTGAATTATATGATACCGTAACAGAACTAAGCTATTTGGATTCTGCTTTAGCAAATGGTAGTTATGAATACAGCGTGGTTGCTAACTATAATAATGGTTATTCAATCGCTTCTGATATCTTAGACTTCTTTGTTGAGATTACTTACCCAGCTAATAATCTATCAGCTCAAGTTACAGCAGATGTTGTTAACTTAACTTGGGACTTACCAGCTAATTCCCCAAGAGCCCTACTATCTTATAATATCTATAGAGATGGTGAGATTATTGCCAACTCTGAAGACTTAAATTATTCAGATCAAGCCTTGGCTAACGCAACATATTCTTATTTCGTTACTGCTGTATATACTTCAGGAGAATCTGCTCCTTCTAATAGTGTTGAAGCAATAGTTGAAGTACTCTATGTTCCTAATAACCTTACCTATAGTGTTATGGGAAATAGTGTTACCCTTAATTGGGATCAACCTAATGCTTCCTATAGAGGCTTTATTGGTTATAAGTTATTTAAAGACCAAGAACTTTTAACTTCTTTAACTGAACTAAGCTATACAGATAGTGATTTAGCTAATGGAGACTATACTTATAGTGTTAAAGCTGAATATACTTCTGGCGATTCTGAAGCTTCAAATGAAGTGAATGTTAATATCGAAGTTCTCTATCCTGCTAGTAACCTTACAGGTAGTCTCCTTAATGACGAAGTTACTCTCTCATGGGATACTCCTTCTGAACTATATAGAAACTTCTTAGGCTATAATATCTATCGTAATAATGAACTTATAGATTCTACTACAGAGACTTCTTTTGTAGATTCTAACTTAGCTAACGGAAACCATTCTTACTATATCACTGCTAACTATACTAGTGGAGAATCTAATCCAACTAATAGTGTTGATTTCTTCGTCGAAATCACCTATCCAGTAACAAGCCTTTCAGCTAGCGTAGATGAAAATAATGTTACTCTTACTTGGGACATTCCTGCTATTAGTGCTCAAACTAGAGCTTTCAGAGGATATTTTATCTATAGAAATAATGCTATCGAAGCAGTTATAGATAACCCTGCAACTACAACTTGGACTGATAATTCTCTTGCTAATGGCGATTATGATTATTATCTCAAGGCAGTATATGATGCAGGTATCTCAGTTGAATCTAACCATGTTAGCGTTAACATTGAGATTCTACCTGACCTCTTTGCTCCAACTAACCTTCAACTATTCGTTGAAGATGCAAGTGATGTTCATTTAACATGGGACATTCCTGCTGATGAAGTAATTAACTATTTAATCTTCAAAGATAATATGGAAATTGCTTCCACTACCGATAATAGCTATTGGGATCTTGACCTCGCTAATGGTTCATACCAATACTTTGTTAAAGCTGTCTATCCTGAAGGAACATCTTCCCCATCTAATAGTGTTATCGCTAATATAGCATCCACTGACACTCCTACAAACTTAACAGCAACTATTACAAATGGTAATGATGTTGTTTTAACTTGGGAAGCTCCTAATAATGGAGAAACTGCCTTTATCATTAACAGAAATGGTCAAGAACTTAGCTATATTAGTAATGTAGCACAAGTTGAATACACTGATCAGGCTCTCACCAATGCACTCTATACTTATACTATTAGAGCAGTATATAATAACTTAGTTTCTGAACTAAGTAACCCTGCTTATGCTGATATAATGAAAAGTTATATTCCACAAATATCTGAATCTTCAGTTGTAAATAATAGTATCAGTTTAACTTGGGAAGACCTTAGTCCTTGGGGAAGATTGGTTGATTACACTGTCTATAAGAATGGTCAAGAAATTGCTAATACAAGTAATACTTCTTATTCAGAAACTGGCTTAACTAACGAAGTTTATGAATATACTGTAAAAGCAAACTTTGATTTTGCTTCTTCTGAAGAATCAACACCTGTTAGTTTAGTTGTCTTAGTAGCACAAATGGTATCTAATGTTTCTAGTACCATGATTGGTAATGATTTAGTTCTAAGTTGGGATTACCCTCTTGATACTGGTCTTATCACATCATATAATGTATATAGAAATAATGTTCTTATCGCTACTACTCAAGAAAATAGCTATTCCGATGTTGATTTAATGAATGGTGATTATAGTTATCAAGTAATGACTTACTACAATGACACTATAAATAACCCAATATCACCTGCTATTACAGTTTCTTATATTCAAGCTCAAGCAGTTACTAACCTCACTGCTACTATTGATGGTGAAAGCATTGTTGTAGCTTGGGATTCTCCTCTTGATATGTATGGATTCCAACACTATAAAGTATTCCGTAATGAGCAGTTTATTATGACTCTTTATGCTGGTGCAACTGGTTTTGTTAATAATATTCCTGAAAATGGACTTTATCAATATACTATCAAATCAGTTTATCTTAATGGAGCAACAGTAAGTGTTCTTTCAGAAGCAATAAACTTCCTTATTCCGGTTTCTCCAACCAACTTAACTATTTCAGCTAATGAAACAGTTAACTTATCTTGGGACTTTACTGGAACAGAATATGCCTTTATAGGTTTTGATATCTTTAATAATACAGAATTCTTAGCTTCTACCACTGATACTAGTTATGAGCTGGATTTAGCTAATGGAAACTATGATTTCCTTATTAGAACTAGTTACAGTGAAATCACTTCTGAATTCAGTGAAACTCTTAGCTATGAACTTGTGAGAACTTATCCTGTAATTAACGCTAGTGCTGAAGTTACAGAAAATGATATATCACTAAACTGGGATACTCCTTCAGACACCTATGGCTTAGAAAATATTACTATTATCAGAACCCAAAGTGCTGAAGCAAGCAGACTAGAAATAGTTCTTGATGCTAATACTACTTCTTATTTTGATGAAGATCTTTTAGCTGGTATTTACAACTATGATATTATAGCTAACTATGATTCATCAATTCAAGAAGATAAGATTATTAGTATTAATGATCTTGCTCTTATCATTCAAATGCCTGTTACTGATCTAGCTGTTACTGCTGATAATGATGACCTTACTTTGACATGGACTGAACCTCTTAATACTTTAGGCTTTGTTAATTATCAAGTTTATCAAAATGACACAATGATAGCAACTACCGAGAACACTGAATACATCTTTACTGATCAAGCAAATGGAGATTATTCTTTCTATGTTAAATCTATCTATGAAAATGAACTTGTAGCATTCTCAGTAACTCTTGATTACTCTCTTGTTATTGCTTATCCAGCCCTCAACCCTAGCCTAAATGTTACTGACAATAACATCGTGCTTAGTTGGGATGCTCCAAGTGATAACTTTGGTTTAGTAGGTTATAAGCTCTATGCCATGAACGCTGATGATGTTAATCAACCTCAACTATGGGTAACTATTGATACACTCATTACTGAAACTTCACTCACTGATGATATTTCTGAACTCGCTAGTGGTGACTATCGTTGGGCTGTCGTTTCTGTTTATAGAAATCTTCAAAGCAATACTACTCTCTATTCTGAAGCTACTATCTCTGATATAGTTACAGACAATAGTACAGAAGATACATTTGCTTTGACTACTATCAATGGAAACTATCCTAACCCATTCAATCCAGAAACTAGATTAAGCTTCCAAATTGCTAAAGATGGTTTCGTATCAATGAATGTTTATAACATGAAAGGACAGCTTGTTAAGAGCCTTGTGAATGGAACTATGAAGTCAGGCAGTCATACTATTATCTGGAATGGTGAAGATGAAAGTGGCAGACTTGTCTCTTCAGGCGTTTACTTCTTCAGATTGTCTAGTAATGGTGTGAATAAAATTCATAAATGTAGTCTCATGAAATAAAAAACTGGGAGTTCCCACTGGGAGCGCTTGCATCCTTGCAGGCATCTCAACTGGGAACGCCTTCATCCTGAAGGCATCTTAACTGGGAAAGTTTGCATCCTTGCAGGCATCTCCCTAAATAAAAATACTCGAGTAGGGATGGTGCGTTAGCACCATCCCTACTCAATTTTTATTTAAAAAAATGGCTTATATTTTAAATGATCAAAATAAAGATTAAATAAAGCTAGTAATCTATTAATTATTGTACTTGACAACTAAATTTTGTTTTATATAATTTGTTTAATAAATGTAATATCAAAAAGGAGATGCATAATGAAGCGTTTTGTAGGATTATTTATTTGTTTAATTTTTATATTAAGTTTTCAATTGTTAGCAGGATATGAGATTATCATCAATGCAACAAGTGATGTTGAAGAGATTAACAATGGCTATTATGCAAGACTTTGGAATTTAGATACTTATCAATTTACTCAAATATCAGGTACAGTTTCTCAACCCTCAACATTTCATTTAATTCCAGGCAATTATGTCATTAATGGATACTCTTCAAATCCATATTCTGCTCAACCTGTTGGTCATTTTTTTTATGGTCCAGCAGACGAGTTAACGATTATCTCATTAACTGATGAAAACCCTTCCCAAACTATTGATATTCATATAGAAGCAGGATATGCTCCTCAACACTTTATAACTTATGATATTATGGAAATCAATGGGCATGATGTAATCCCTATCTTTCATGATCTTGTTTTAAGCATCTTTATAAAGCAATTAGTCTATGAAAATGATGAGAATGATATTATGTTAATTGGCTATCAAAAATACACACCAAACGGTTGGGAAACAACTATCTTAGATGAAGAGTATCTCTATTTAGATAATGATGCTCAGCCTGGTGATAGTTTCTTATCTCATAATATCCTATTTTGGTATGACTTGAATGAACCTTATTTATCGATTTCTAGCATGTATGTTGTTGGTCCTCATGAGATTGATATTGAAGGTAATACCTTTACAAGTACAGCTGTCGATATGATGTATGATTCAGGTTACGACTCCCCTTACAGATATTGGTATGAGTTTACAGGCAATGAAGCCCCTCTACTTAGATCACTTAGATTATCTGGTTCAAGAACCACCATGTATGATTTAGATTATGATAATGAATATGATAACAGTAAACTAATAGATTTAACTCCCAATATTGAAGTTGCTTACCACCGATTTGTAGAACAAGATAATTTTCCCAAAAATCTAACTTTTTATGAGAATACTTTTTGGTGGTTCCCACCTAGTTATCTTGCTGTAGCCAATGATGAATGTAGAAATCAAATTTTTTACTGGCAATATGATTTTAACAATGAAACAATTATCGACTCTGTAATTCTAAATCGTTGGGAAGATTCTTTTCTTTTCGAAGAAGCTAATTTACTCCACACTAATTATTCTTTCTGGTTAAAAGGTTTACTTAGCGATGGTAGTCTGTCTGAGTCAACCAATGTTGTAAGTTGGCCTTCAATAGTTAGTAATGATTATGAAATCCCTGCTTTCATCAGACTAGAAGATAATTACCCGAATCCTTTCAATCCAGAAACAACCATCTCATTTAATTTAGACAAAACAGAATATGTTTCTCTTGAAATTTATAACATAATTGGTCAAAAGGTAAAAACTCTTGTTAACGGTCCCAGAAATGCTGGAAATCATTCAGTTGTGTGGAGAGGCACTAATGATGATAATCACCCTGTCTCTTCAGGAATATATCTATACAAATTAAAAAGTGGAAAATACTCTTCTACTAAGAAGATGATTTTGTTGAAATAGAAGTATTTTCACATAGTATAAGTAAAAGATCCCTCCTAAGTCAGGAGGGATCTTTTTGCTTCTTAGAATAATTTTCTCTATGAGGTTTCCTTTTGTTCATAAAATCTACCACAAGTTAATAAAACTTCGCCAGGCTTTCCATCGAAGGCACAAAAACAAATAATATTTTCTAAAAAAATTATTTATAATGTAATCCAAGGCATTTAACATAGAGAAAATTGCTATTTATATCAATTAGTCTTGAGTTACTATTGACCATTGACACCATTCATTTCAAATTAATAGCATTTTAGTGGGCTTTAAGTTACTTGTAAACATTTTAAAATATCTTTCTCAATATGTAAATATCTTTTTTACAGCAATATAAATATATTTTACAATAAAAAATAATATTACAGTTATAAAATTATTTCATAAAAATATTATTTGTTTTATTAACTAATCTGCATAAAATGTAAGATAAATACTTTACTTAGGAGAAATATTGGAATATAATTACCCACTTAGTGTTTTAAAATTAAAGAATAATGAGGTTGTTTTTAACCATAATAGTTCTTTTTTAGTAGCTAAACATATATACTCTAGGCTTAATAGTTATATTAATTACATAACTGAAAAAGCTTTGAACCATATAGAAGGTAACTTAGTAAAATGGGTAAGTCTAAATATTAATATTTCCAATTTGAGTACCTCCCTTGAAGTACTAAAATTTTTTATATTCTATGTTGGAGATAAGCATAGCTTTTCACCCAAGGAGATCATTAAAATGATGTCCTTTTTTTGTTTAATGAATTTCGTAGGTAACCCATTTTTAGGACTAAATCACACCTCAATAACAAGTTTTAAACATATTGAGTACAAGCATTCTTTGTATTAATAGATAAAAATTAATAAAGATTAGGAGATTAAGATGAAAAAAGTTGTATTAGTATTTGTATTAGTGTTAGTTTTTGTATGTAGTTTTGCGGACACAGTTTCTTTTACCAGATATCAAAGTGGTTTAACCCCTGTTTATGAGACATTGGATTGGGCTGGAGCATCAGAAGCTACTGTTTCTTTACCTCAGTTTGATTCAAGTCTAGGAACATTAACTAAAGTCGAATTTTCAATTCAATTTGATATAAGTCAAGATATCTATGTTGAAAGTACAAATGAAGTTCCTGTAAATATCAAAGTAAGAGGGAATAGTGAAATATTATGGTTTAATTTACCTAATTCTATTTCTGATGTAAATTTTGCTACTAAAACTAATGACATTTTTTTCGATTATGCTATATACGATGAAACTGTTGATTATGCAGGACCTTCAGGAAGAACTTTCTTAGATCTAAATGATAGTGACAATTCTGTTTATGAGTTTACTAACAATCTTGCAGCTTTCATTGGAAATAGCAATATGGATATGAGTGTTACTACTTCAAGTTATTATTCAGTATTTGGTGGTAGTAATATGGATATCATATTAGAATCTGAAGCTTTAGCAACAGCAACAATTACTTACACTTATGATCCAATAACTCTCCCAGTTGAATTGGCTTCTTTCTCAGCAATTACAACTTCGGAAAATTTTGCTCAAATCAATTGGGCAACTCATACTGAATCAGAACTCTTAGGTTATAATATCTTCAGAAATGATTCTGATAACTTTGAATCAAGTGTTAAGATTAACATAAATCCTATCAACCCAACTAATAGCTCAGAGTATCACACTTACTCTTACATTGATGAAAGAGTAGAAGCAAACACCACTTATTACTATTGGTTAGAGAGTAGAGAATTAAGTAATGTTAGCCAAATACATGGACCTGTTATTGTGACTATTCAGGCAATAGGTGAAGATGTTGAAGATATTGATTATCAAAATACTGCTGGTATTAAATCAATTTATCCAAATCCTTTTAATCCTGATACAACAGTAAGATTTTTCCTTAATAATGATTCTGAAGTTAAATTCGAGATATACAATTTACGCGGTCAAAAAGTTCATACTTCTAACTTAGGAACAAAAGCCGGAAATCAGTATCATACTGTGACATGGAATGGAAAAACAGATAATAATCAAAAATGTACATCAGGTACATATTTATTCAGAATAACTTCAGATAACTTTACACAGACTTCTAAAGCTGTTTTATCAAAATAACCTTTAAAAGATAATAAACTTATAACATAGATTATAGCCCTGCAGGAATGTAGGGCTATAATAATAATATAAAGCATTTAGAGTATATAAAAAAGGTACACACTAGAGTTATTTTTACTACTTTTTTTCTTCACTTCTTTTCCTCCTCCCCTCCTCAATCAATGTTAACTCAAAAAAAAAACCAAATAATCTTTAAGTTGAGTGTGAAGGAGCAAGTGACGAGGAGCTAGTAATGAGTTACGAACGGGAATATCACTTAAAGTTAGCTTCCTGCATTAATAGGCTTAACCTAGGAGATATATGAAGAGAAAAGCTAGTTCTTGACAACATTCTCATTAATTTATTTATTACTTAAATCAAAAAAACATGGAGAAGAGATGTTTTACAAAAAGATTAAGCCCTATTTAGAAGCAACTACTGTAATTAAAGAGATTAATCAGGCAATTAAAGGAAATAAAAGACTGCAAATAGCAAATCTTAATTTATCTTTGAAGTCTTTGTTAGTAGCAAATACTTTTCGAAATGAGAATAAAAATACTTTAGTTGTTGTTTCTGATGACCGTTTAGCGGAGGATTTTCAGAATAACTTAGAAGTATTGTTATCTATGGAAGAAGTGCATTTCATTCCTGATTATGAAGTATTGCCTTACGAGGATAGATCACCTCACACTAATATCAGGGCTCTTCGCATCAGAGCTTTATCTCAGATACTATCTTCTCAACAAGCAAATGTATATGTCTGTTCTCAGCGAACTTTATTAAGAAATCTCATTCCCTCTACCCTACTTTTTAAAAATATCAAGAAATTAAAAGTTGGAGAGCAATATGACCCTGAAGTGTTAATATCAGAGCTTTCAGGTTTAGGCTATAATATTGAATTTCAGGTTGGTAAAGTAGGTCAAGCTTCCAAAAGAGGTGGGATAATTGATGTTTATTCCCCTAATCACTCTTTACCATTAAGAATAGAGTTTTTTGGTGATGAGATTGAAACGCTAAGATTCTTCTCTCCACAAAGCCAAAAATCGGAAAAGCTCAAGATAAATAGTGCTTTAATTCTACCTGTACGCGAAATATCTCTTCATGATGTCAAAGCAGATTCTTCCCTACTCAATAAGATTGCAGATGAAGGTTTTTATCAGGGAATTGAGCAAGATGTATCTCTTCTTTATGATAAAACCCAGACACTCTTAGATTATTTTGGTGATAATCTCTTAATTTTTTGGGATGAATTCCAATATGTAAAAGGTGATACAATTGAGATTTTCAATGAAGCTAACCAGCTTTATCAAAGGAAAATCAGTAAGCATCCTAGTGAAATATTAGCATCCCCCACTCTTCTCTTTCAAGATTATGAGTACATAAGTAAAAAACTTAAAGACCATAAATCAATCTTTTTACAAAATAGCCAACAAGTCATTTCTGAGGCCGAGATAAGCAGTTCTTTAAATTATCAAAATATTGATAAATTCAATGCTGACTTTGCCAAATTTGAAGAAAATTTGCAAGAATATATAGGTAAAGGATATCGAGTAATTATTCAATCTGATAACCAAAGTCAGAGTAACAGAATGAAAGAATTATTGAGTGATATGGGGAGCAAGATTGATTTTACTATCGGAGTTCTCAGTAGAGGATTTGTCTTACCTGAAGCAAACTTGGTTGTCTATACAGATCATGATATCTATAACAGATATGAGAATAAAAAATACAAATCTCGTTTTTCTAAAAAGGAATCTTTAGTAGATTACGAATCTCTTAGTACTGGAGATTTTGTTGTTCATATTGACCATGGCATAGGACTTTTTGAAGGTTTGCAGAAGATGCAGATAGACGGTAATCAGATTGAGTGTCTAGTTATAAATTATGCAGATGGTGATAAGATTTATGTTCCAACTTTCCAAATTCAATTGGTAAGTAAATATATAGCTGATGAAGGTTCTGAACCAAAAGTCCACAAAATAGGTTCTAAGCAATGGGGTAATCAAAAGAAAAAGGCTAAGTCTGCCATTGAGTTAATAGCTCAAGATATTGTTAATCTCTATGCAGAAAGGAAAATGCGCGTAGGTGTTGCCCATGAGCCAGATACTCCTTGGCAAGTAGAGATGGAGAATTCCTTTCTCTACGATGAGACTGATGATCAATTAACTACAACTGCTGAAATAAAAGCAGATATGGAATCCCCTATTAGTATGGAGAGATTACTGTGTGGCGATGTGGGTTTTGGAAAAACAGAAGTAGCAATTAGAGCAGCTTTTAAAGCCGTAATGAGTGGCTATCAAGTTGCTGTATTAGTCCCTACTACCTTGCTAGCTGAGCAACATTATATGGTATTCAGAGAAAGATTAGCTCAATACCCTGTAAAAATAGCTATGTTATCTCGATTTAGAACTCCTAGAAGATTAAAACAGGATATAATAGATATTTCAGAAGGGTCAGTTGATATAGCAATTGGTACGCACAGACTACTTTCTAAAGATGTTACTTTTGATAGATTAGGATTATTGGTAGTTGATGAGGAACACAGATTCGGAGTAAGACAAAAAGAGAAAATTAGGCAAATAAAAGCTAATGTTGATACCCTCTATATGTCAGCGACCCCAATTCCTCGTACTTTAAGTATGGCCTTATCAAAATTGAAAGATATCTCTTTAATCAAGACATCTCCTAAAGATAGACTTCCAGTTAGAACAATTATCTCAGCTTATGATGAAGAAGTAATAAAAGATGCAATTCAAAGAGAAGTAGATCGAGGAGGCCAATGTTTCTTCCTCCATAATAGAGTAACAACTATCAAGACAGTAGCTTCTCGCCTTGAAGCTTTACTTCCTAATGTAAGATTTAGAATCGGACATGGTCAGATGTCAGGAAAAGAACTAGAAACTCTTATAATAGATTTTTATCATAATAAGTTTGATGTCTTAATATCTACTACTATCATTGAAAACGGTATTGATATTCCTAATGCGAATACTATGATAGTAAATCGTGCTGATAATTTTGGTTTAGCTCAGTTGTATCAGATTCGAGGAAGAGTTGGGAGAGGTAGTCGTCGAGCATACGCTTACTTCTTAATTCCAGAAACAATCTCTTTTGAATCTAGAGAAAGATTAAATGCCCTCACTGAGTATGATTATCTTGGAGCAGGCTATCAAATTGCCCTCAGAGATTTAGAAATTAGAGGAGCTGGCTCGCTCTTAGGAACAAAACAATCAGGGACTATTAAATCTGTTGGTTTTAACTATTACAATAGATTGTTACGGGAAGCCATGAACAATATTGATAAAAACAGCAATAAACTCTTTGAAGAAAATGAAAAGAGAGAGAACTTAGAAGCTCTTAAGATTAGAGTTGATTTCTATTTCCCTGAAACTTATATTGCTGATGAGAAGGAAAGAATTATTCTCTATCGAAGAATGAAAGAACTTAATAGTGTTGAGGGTTATGAAGATTTAAAAGATGAATTAGTTGATAGATTTGGAAAAATGCCTCAAGAAGCTCTTCAAGCTATTCAGTACTTCGAAATGAGATATATTGCCGAAAAAATTGGACTTAGCTCCTGTCAAATCAAAAACAAGAAATTAGTAATGGAATATCCTAGAGAAATCCAACCTAATAAAAAGAAAGTAATGCAGTTGATAAAAGAGCTTTCTCAGCCTATAAGAATTGAAGATACTAACCCATTTTTCATTATTATAGACCTAAGAAATGAAAAACATAGCTCATTAATATCAGTAGCAATAGAAATATTAATAAAATATTTAGAAATCATAACTAACAGTAAAATATAGATATAGTAAACAATAATTATAAGTAATTTGCTAGTTTTAAGATTAATTAATGATTTTTACTTGACATAAATAATAGTAAATATAAATAAGAATTAGTGCCGGAGTGGTGAAATTGGTAGACGCAGTGGATTCAAAATCCTCCGAGTGAACGCTCGTGCCGGTTCGAGTCCGGCCTTCGGCACCATAACTTAATTAACTTTTTTAGGAGAGTAATACAAAAAATATTGCTAATTATCTTGACTATTTTTATTTTGCACTTATATTGTTGTTACTGACAACAACAATGACCTGTGTCCTTAGTATTTATAAAAAAATAACGAAATTATTCATTGGAGGATAAATGTTTAAAATGAAAAATATGATGGTAGTGGCAGTAATGATAATTTGTATGGCAATTCCTACAGCACTTACCGCTGTTTCAGAAGGAGCTTTAATATTTTTGCTTATAGCTCCAGGTTCTAGAGCAAGTGGAATGGGTGAAGCTTTTGTAGCTCAAGCTGATGATGCTTATGCACCCTACTGGAATCCAGGTGCTATGGCTTTTAATAGAAAAACACAAATTGCAGGTATGCACACTAATTGGTTAGAAGGTTCAGGCTTAAGTGACCTCTATTACGAATATTTAAGCTGGAACCAATACTATCCTGAAATCGGAAATATTGGTGCTTTTATCCAGTTTATGAACATGGGTTCTCAAGAACAAATTGATGACCAACAAGTCTCTCAAGGTACTTTTACAAGTTATGATATAGCTATTGCCCTCTCTTACGGATATCAAGTAAGCGAAAATTGGGGTCTTGGTACTAACTTTAAATTTATCCGTTCTGATTTAGGTCCTGCTACTGGAGATACTGATACTAAAGGTGTTGGTATGACCTTTGCTTTTGACTTCGGTGTTAAAGCTAAAGATATCTTAACTTATGCGAATATAGATAATCCTTACATTGGTGAATTAGCTTGGGGTTTAACATTACAGAACTTCGGTCCTGATGTTACTTATGTTGATAATTCTCAAAAAGACCCTCTATCACTAAATTTCAGAACCGGTATCTCTTATAAAGCCTGGTCTGATGAACTTACTGATGTAACAATTAATGCAGATGTTAACAAGCTTCTTGCAAATGAAGATAATCTTATCACACGACTAGTTTCAGACTGGAGTGATAATGACTATATCTATAATACAGGTATTGAATATACTTATATGAAACTTCTCTCTTTAAGAGGTGGATATGTAAATGATTCAGCTGGTGAAATTGTAGGTCCTTCATTTGGTGTAGGTATCAATTACACATTCAATGATACTTATAAATTATCTGCTGATTTCGCTATGCAACAAGGTGGAGAATTAACCGATTATAATAAGTTATTCTCACTTAGCTTAGAATTTTAATTAGATAAAAAATAAATAGATTAATATGAATAGAGTTAAACTATTAACCTTTATGGTTTTACTGGGGCTTATACCCCAGTATGCCTTTTCTGACAAAATACTTCTCAACTATAAAGAAAATAGCTTCCAAAAGAAAAAGCAACATCCTGCTGAACAATATTTAAGCTCAGTAAAAAAGAATTCTCAAAAGCGTAATTCTTCTCGTCTAGAGAATAAGAACTATGACAAACTTTTGATAATCTTGGTTGGTTTTCAAGAAGAAACTACTGATGATCCAAACACAACAGGTAATGGTCAATTTCAGTTGCAAGTACCAGACAACTATCCAATTCAACTAGCTAAGCCACCTCATAATCAAGAATATTTCGATAAAATGGCTGAGGCTATGAAATACTATTATGGTGCAGCCAGTCTTGGTGGTTATAGTCTCGATTGGGATATCTACCCTCAAGATAAGCCATGTTATACTTTATCTCAACCTATGGCCTACTATAATCCTCCAGGAGCAACAAGCGAAGAATTTGTTGCCAAGATGGAAGAATACTTCAAAGAATCCTTTGAAACTGCAGATAGCGAATCTCCAGAGATTGTCTTTTCCGATTATGCTCATTACATGATTATTCATGCTGGTTCTGACTGGCAACATGATGTTATGGCTGATACCCCTAGTGATATACCATCTTTCTTTATAAGGGTTGGTACTGGAAAAGAAGCTATTGTAGATAATGGTAACCACACTATTGATTATGCCTGTAATGTTCCCGAAACTATTACCCAAGATATTAGAGAGTACAACTTTGATGGTGATATTCAAGTCAGTGGCTATGGTGCTCTAAATGGTGTAATGTTCCATGAATTTGGGCACTCTTTAGGCTTAGTAGATTTATATGCGGTTAATAGTTACTACCCAATGGTTGGTTCTTTTGATATTATGGATTCTGGTGGTGGTACTGAGGTTGGAATGCCTGGCCCTGAACCTAATAAGACTTATTCAATTGAAGGTCTAATCCCAGCTCTTCCTGGAGCTTATTCCCGAGTATTAATGTTCGAGGATAGTTTTCGCCAAAGAGGTATATTAAAAGACATTGAGAATCTTGAAACTCTTAAAGATATTAATATTTCTTGTGCTGAGAAAAGATTTAACAACAGAACAGACCCTTATATCTACAAGTTAAACATATCTCAAGATGAATATATTCTTATTGAGAATCGTAATGTTGATCCTGATGGAGATGGTGGAACTGCCGTATTCTCGGCCTTAGATAATCGTATAGCTCTCTATCCAACAGCTTATGCCGATGATTTGAATAATCCTACTCAAGAATATGATTATCTTCTACCATCCTTTATTAGCCCTTATGGTGAAGCTATAGGTGGCGGACTTTTAGTCTGGAAAGTTAATAATGATGTTTTATATAATCAAGGTTCTTATGACTCTAATGGCGATTTTGTTTCTAATTTTGATAGCAACTTTATCAATACAAATGTAGATAATAGAGGTGTTGAGATTATAGAAGCTGATGCAATTCCTGATATAGGAAATGTTTATGCCTACTGGTGGAAAGGAACAGCCTTTGAATACTACTTTAGAAATATGCCTATTTTTGAAGAAGTAAATGGTAACGAATTCTTTGGTGGTTGGAGTGAAACTATTCATAATACAGAGCTAAATGGTGCTTCTAGCCCAGCTCTTATGACAAGTTCTGGTGTAGCTTATTCATCAGGGATTTATGATATTTCTCAAGCTGGTGAGGTTATGAGATTCTCTTATGGTTCACCGATTTTAACAAATACATCTTCAATTATTTCTGAAAGAGAAATTCTTACTGTATCCCCTATTTTTAAAGGGACAACAAAATTAGCTGATTTAGCTTTGATTCATTCTAACAATATTGAATCATATTATTTCAATGATAATGATGATACTTTTGATCACTTAGACACTATTCAATATGATACTGCGTTCGAACAAGACAATATTGAATATCCAGTTCAAAGAGTTGATTTTGATAATGATACTAATGAGGAATTAATTTTCTTTACTGAATCTGAAATGGTAGTTTTAAGAAATAATAGCTCTTATACTTTCAACCTAAATGAAGTCATAACTTCTGAACCTCACTATTTTGAAGGAAAATACTATATACCTTTAACAGAAAAAGTTTTAGAAGTTACATATAACACAAATAATAATACTATAGATATTACTGAATTGGATTATACTATATCTAATATTATTGCTTCAGAAAACAGACTGTACTTCTTTTCAACAGATCATTTAATAGATCTAAGAAGAAATAGCACTATAGAACTTCCTGGTAGAATTCTTAATAAACCAGTTGTTCTTAGTTATCAAGAAGCAGGAAGTGAGACAAAAGAAGATTTCGTAATTTTCCTTTCTGAGTTTAATAAACTCTATAGCTATTCTCAAAATGAATTAAAAGAAATTTATGACTATTCTAATTTGACCCAATTCCAAACTGCACAAAATACTAATTTAGCCTTGGATAGTGATAATCAAGGCCCTTTCGTTATCTTTGCAACTGGAAATAAAGTATATGCAAACTACTTAGATGGAAGCTTCCCACTTCATTTTCCTAGAACATTTCATAATTATGAGTTTTCACCAGGTAAAGATTTAATGATTTTTAATAATGATTACTTAAATAGTGAAGATTCAGATTTTTATGGTAAAACAATTTATTTGCCTGTAGAAGATAATAACTTCATAGCTTGGGACACAAGAAGAAATCTTATCGAACCATCATTAAATATTGTGGACCAAAGTAAGAAGAGATTTTTCTCTTATACTCCTCTTTCTGAAGCAGATAGCTTAAGTTATTTCTATCAACTAAATTGCTATGATAACTCCTTAGTTGTTCAATGGAAAGATAAAAAAGTAGCTAAGAGTCCTATTCTCTGGGAACCGGTTAATGGTAATCTGAACAGAAATCTGACCTACCTTGCTCAAGCAAATAATACCAATGAAAATCATAAACTTTCAGCTTATGTTTTCCCTAATCCTATTGCTTCTAATCAAGCTACTGTTAGGATTTTTAATGTAGATAGATTAGCTAAGCTTAAAATCTATGATATTGCTGGAAAACTACTTAAAGAAAGTGTTATTGAAACAAACAATTTAGACCATGTAGATACTGTGCTTGATTTTTCAAGATTCACTTCTGGTATTTATATAGGTATTGTTGAAGAAAAATCAACCTATAAATTTAAATTTTCTGTAATTAAATAGGAGAAATAATGAGAAAATATCTATTAGTATTACTCATCTGTATGTTATCGATAAATATCTTTGCCCAACCACTTATCGATGATTTAGATTTAGATAATAGTGTAATCCAAGTCAATTACCAAAAGAAGAGTGCAAGAATTGCTGTAGTAATGTCTGCTATTTTACCTGGAGCAGGTTCTGTCTATGTAAATCCTAAAAGATGGGTTGGCTATATCTTCCCTATTATTGAAGGTGCTTTGATTTACGGTTACCTGTCAAACAATAAAGATGCTACTGATCAAGAGAGAGCTTACGAGAAATATGTTAATGGAGAAACTATTACTTTAACTGACCAAAATGGTGCTGTTATATATCAAGGAACTCGCTATAATAGAGATTTCCAAAATATTGTTCAAGGCTTAGTTTCCGATATAAATACAGCAGACATCTATGATGTAGATGGACAAAATGGCTACTATAGATTAGATGCTCAAAATACCCAGCATTTCTATGAAGACGCAGGTAAGTATAAAAAATATATTTACGGCTGGGCAGATTGGTATGAAAAATATGCTTATAATGGAAGCGGAAGCCTATCAGAAGGATCAGTAGAGCCAATCATAAACTGGAGTACAAATTCAGATGACCCTAACCATTACATTCTTGGATATGAAATTACTAACCCTAACTATACTGAAGATCCATATAAAGGAATGAATACTGCAATGAGAGCTGAATATATCCAGATGAGAAGAGATGCTCAAGAAGTTTACGATAGAGCAAATCTCTTCCTTTACGGAATGGTTCTAAATAGAGTAGTATCCTCAATTGATGCAGGTTTAGCTGTAAAAAAATATAATAAGAACTACATTAGTCAAAGTAATTTCCAATTCAATTATGCAGCTACTGCAAAAAATGATAGATTCACCCCTATGGTATTCTTTACACAGAGGTTCTAAGTGAAAAAAGTTATATTATTATTACTGTTAAGCTTAACTATAGCTTCACTTGCAGCTGATAAAATTCATTCTGCAAAGTTGTCTTTCATTATGTCTGCGGCAGTTCCTGGTAGTGGTGACTTCTATGCCCGTAATTACTCCCAGGGATCAATTGCCCTTGTCAGAGAAATTGCTTTGATAGCAACCCTTTTTCATTTCGAAAAGCAAGTAGATCATTATGATAATTCTGCTAAAATCTTTGCCAATAAGATTCTTGGCCTACCTAAAAATAGTAGTAGTGGCTATTATGATTTGATATCTAAACAAATTGCTAGTGACCAATATAATGAAAATGTTAGATTAAATGCTCAAAACTATTATGGTTATGGAACTGATGGTTATTATGAATTTGTCAATAACTATAGTATTGCTGAAGATCAAGCTTGGGATTGGGAATCAAGACAAAATCTAGATAAATACAAAAAATACCGTGCTGAAAGACAGAAAAATAAACAGAATAGTAGCTTTGTTATTGGCTCGATTATAGTTAATCACCTCTACAGTGCTGTTTCTAGTGCAATAAAAACAAATTCAAATAATAAAGATTTCTTAAATAGACATTCACTAAATGTTCAACCTGATATTATTAATCAAGGAGTTTCACTTAACTATGGGTACAAATTCTAAAAGATATCTAATCATTGTCCTTATCCTCTGCCTCTCTCTTCCCATCTTAGCGGATAGTTATAGTTTCTCTCCCCTAAAATCTTTAATAATTCCTGGCTGGGGGCAAATCAGTAATGATCATAGTGCAGGTTTTGCTCATATTGGATTAGAAGTTGCCTTTATTTCATCTCTAATCTATTTTACTAACGAAGCAGATATTAAAAAAGATCAAAGCGTTAATTATGCTATTAAATTTGCTCATATTAACCCTATAAATCATCCTGAAACATATTACAAAACAATTGGTAGATACACTTCTTCCTATTATGAAGCAGATGGATATAATCAAGAGGTTTTAAACGATGCTATAGCAAATAATCCTGGTGATCCTATTGCTCAACAAAATTATATCAATGCAAATGCCATGCCTGAGGACTTAAGCTGGCGATGGGATAGTAAAAATAATAGATATAAATATAATGAGCTCAGACAAGATTATTTCTTTAACCAAGATTATGCTAAAATTGCTTCAGGTGTTTTAGTAGCAAACCATCTATTTAGTTTTGTAGATATGTTAATTCGCTATAAAAATAGAAATATCGCAGACAAATATACTATGTATTCCACGATTAATAACGATATGACTCCAATGGTTAATCTCCAGGTAAAATTTTAGTTAATGTTATTATTCTCACTTTTTCTCATTACCATATTTATGTCAGGATGCGGTTCTGCTGATAAAATTGAGATTATTTCACAAGCTACTGCTGTAGATTCTACTAGTTATGACTATCACCCCTGGTATGATACCAAAATAGATTCCTTAGAAAAAGTCATTTATGATGTTGCTTATGCTCTGAAAATCCCTTATGATGAGAATAATAAAAGATATTCATCAAATATTTATACAAATGTTATTAGATATGAAGATAAATCCACCAATAAGCCACGAGAGATTTATTTAAGATTCTTACTAAATCGAGAAACAGTTGACCTCACTTACGCTAATATGATTCTTAAACAGGAGTTAACTAAAGCAGGTGGGAAATTAGTCGATGGGATATTCTTTGCTAACTGGAAGAATTACTTAGTTGGTCATAAACTAACCTTCAGGAATCGTGATGAATCAATTGAATATACTATCAGATTAGTCTATGATAAGGGACCTTATTCAGATTTAGAACAGCTACAGGAAATATCAGTTATACTCACCGAACTAGGTGATAATAAAGAAATTATAATAGATAATTTAGATTTAATAAAGAAGAATAATATTACTTTATCCTTCATTGGCGATGGACTTTACAGTGATACTCTTAGTAGCTTAGCTGCTTCTAAAGAGATTGAAACGATGTTGACTATTCCCCTAGAATCATATCCAAATCGCCAATCATATTACCAATTAAATGCAATTAAAGTTCAAAATCCTATCGACAAACAGCAGATTTGGACAGAGATACATAACTTACGAAGCAATATTAAATCAGTAAAAGGTCTCACCCACTATTGGGGGGATTTTGCTTCCTCCGAAGCTGATTTTATGCAGTACATAATTGATTACTGTGCAGAATATAATCTCTATTATATCGATGCTATGACTACTAGTAAATCAAAAGGCTTTGAATTAGCCTTACGAAATCAACTTCTTTCCACTTGGGCTCTCTCCTATAATCAAGTAACTAATGAGAATTTTTCGAAATATCTAACCAAAAATAGTAACCCGCTTTTAATATTAGCCTTTAATAGTGAAGCAGATGTTTCAAGATTAAGAAAATTAATTTCTTTGATTGACAGAAAACATTTTAGAATAGTTTATGTTTCTGATTTGTTAAATACAGATTTACCGAAAATAGATTAAGAGGAAAAATATATGTCACTAATTGAATCGATAGTTTTAGGAATCATCCAAGGATTTACCGAATTTTTACCAGTATCAAGCTCAGGTCACTTAGTTTTAGCCCAATATTTCTTGGGTATTAAAGATTCTGGAATTAGCTTTGAAGTTGTTGTTCACCTCGGTTCTTTACTTGCGGTTTTGATCTTTTTCTTTAAAGATATTATTTCTCTATTACAATCGGCAACCAAGATATTCTCTTCAAAGAAGAGTTATCAGGATGTTAATAATCTCAAGATTTTAGCTTATCTATTAATTGCAACAATTGCTACTGCAGTTATTGGTATTGCATTTAAAAGTAAATTCGAAGCCCTTTATAACCTTCCAATTGCTGTTTCGCTAGCACTTGCGGTAACAGGATTAATTCTCTATATTTCTGATAAATTACCTAGTGGTAACTTTGAAGATTACAACCTAGGTTGGGGGAAAGCACTATTTATCGGAATCGGACAAGCTTTAGCTATTATACCAGGAATTTCCCGCTCAGGAACTACCATTGCCTTTGCATTGTTTAGTAAGATGAAAAGAGAAGATGCTGCAAGATTCTCCTTCTTATTGAGCATTCCAGCCATACTTGGTGCAGCTTTAATAGATTTTATGGATATGGGACCAATCGATACTGCAACTTTAATAAGATACTCTGCTGGTGCAATCGCCGCATTTATCTCTGGATTCATTGTTATTGCCCTTTTAATTAACTTAATTCAAAAGAGGAAATTAAAGTACTTTTCTTACTACTGCTGGACAATTTCACTAGTCTCACTCTATTTTATAATATTTTAATTGAATGAAGAAAGATGAGTAATAGATACAACGCAGCCCAGTTTCTAGATATTATTAATAGCCACCAATTGAGTAGTATCTATTTTATTCACGGGGAAGATCATTTCCTATCAGATAAAATCATTAAACAATTAATTACTAAGTTTACCTCTCCTGAAAGTAAAGAATTTGATTTGGTAAATCTCTTTGGTGAAGATATCAACAGTGAAAATATTATTGAACAATTGGATATGTTCCCCTTTTTAGCAGAGAATAAAGTTGTTGTTGTAAGAGATTTTGAACAGTTAAAAGAAAGAGATAAAACTAAAATTGCTGAATATATTCATAATATTCCCTCGACCTCAATCCTAATTGTACATTGCGAAAGTATCAAGAAAAGCACTAAGATTTTCAAAGCTTTTGATAAGTATATTACTATAAGTGCCACTCCTCCAGCTGGATATTGGGAAATTGAAAAATGGCTTAATGCTGAATTAAGAAGACTAAGAATTAAATCATCCAGAGAAGCTGTTTCTCTCTTCTCCTCTAAAATTGAAGCAGATTATTACACTGCCTACAATGAACTAGAGAAGATTCTAATTTTTATTGGCGATAGAAAAGTTATTACTGTCCAAGATATTGAAAATTGTATGGATAATAATAGAGCTAGTTCTATCTTTGAGCTTCAAAATGCAATAGGAAGACGAGATAAAAAAAATGCACTTACAATCCTGCACAACTACTTAGATGCTGAAGATGGTAAGAATTCAATTCTCTTAATAGTTATGTTGACTAGATTCTTCCAAATTATCTGGAGAATAAAATATCTCCAAGTTAGTGGTTTATCAATTTCCGAGATTCAATCTAATTATTTAAATGAAGTTCACACAAGTTTTAGAAGAGATTATATTTCTTTTGCCAATAATTATGGTAAAATAAAAATGAATTATATCTTTGATTTATTATTACAGAGTGATTATAAGTTAAAATCTACTGATTTAGAGGTTAATCTACTGCTTACTAAATTAGTAGTCGATATTATTTCTTAAGATAATCATGAGCTTTATTAGCTTTTTCTTTTTTCTCTGTTTCTAATTTATCCCTATCTTTCTCATTTAATGATTTTGAACCAAAATCTTTACGCCTTTGTTCAGATAGAGGATTTTCTTTTGTTCTCTCTTTTCCCTCTCTAATTCCATCAGAACGCTCGATATCTTCACTCCAATACTCGATATCACTCTCATCGCTAGCTTGATAATTGTTTCCCATTACACTTTTGTCTATATAGCCAATTATTTGGAAAAACACTATTATTAAAATAATAATTAGAATAAACAGAAGTCCCTGTATAAATCCTTTCATGTGATGTCTCATACTCTCATACTTGGGGGTGTTCATGAGTATTAAAGATAGAATTAGCCATAGACTTGTTATATTCTTTAAGGTTTGACATCGTAAGGAATATATCCAATTTTCTGGCAGGTTTTACGATCTAATTCACAGGTAATTTTTAACCCATTTTCATATTGAAATTTACCTAAAACTTTACGGCTATTAGGACCTAATACACCATCAGAAGCTATTTCATAACCTTGAGCTTGTAATTTATTTTGGATAATTTTAATCTCTCCTTTAGTCCAGAATCTATCAAGGTATGAGATATCTTCAGGAGTTATTTCATATCCTGTTATAATAACTTTACTCCCTGGTCTTATGAGACTTGAGTCTATAATCTCATCAACATCACTGTTCCTAAGAGCAAAACTACCTAAAGTCCAGTTTGTATTAATCCCCATGCCATGGATTTGAATATCTCCACCTATAGCCTCTTTCTGAGGAATTAATTCTAAATCCTTGGCTAATTCATAACGAACTCTATCAATTGTATTGGGATAATTAATATCTAGAGCTTTATAGTTTGTCGCATTCTTTAGAATATAGACAATTTCATAAATTCCTTCAGGACTAGATACTCTATCTCTGATGACTTTCCTGGCAAAAGGATTTTCCCCCATAACTAAAGGATATTTTTTTAGGATTTTTGATTTGTTAGCTACTATTTGTAAGTAATAATCTCTCTTATTAACTTCAAGATGAATATCTTTATATGATAGGTCTGCAATCTCTAAATCTACATTAGGCACGCTAATCATTAAATTATCACTAATAGCCCAAGCTTCTCCATTAAAATAACCTACTGCTAGATAATAATAATCTATATTATCAGCCAACTTCTTGTCTTCAAATGAATTTGAGGCATATACAACAAATCTACTAATAGGTAATTTATACAGATCTACTGGTATCTCAATCGGATTATAATTTCTATAAACTACGATACTATCACATAATACTTCATCTATTATTTTAAATTCTAAGGATATTGTCTCATTAGAATAATTTCCACTAATATTCTCAAATCTTTGCTTTAATATTTCAATTTCTGAACTAGTCAGAATAAGAACTTGCAATAACATAAAGAGAAGAATTACTTTATTTTTCACCTTATTTCTCCCTTATTTCCTTCACTGTATCGACTATTTTTTGTAAAACATCTTGAGACTGACCTGCAATTCTGAAATCACTTATAGTAGCAGTATAAAGTGATTTTTGTGGATTTATTTCCACAACCTTACCCCCAGCCCACTTTACATAATTCGGTATTTGATTAGCAGGATAAACTTCTCCTGAACAACCAATAACTAAAATTAACTCAGCAACTTCTGCCTCAGAGTAAGCTTTTTCTAAAACATCCCGAGGTAACTCTTCTGAAAAGAAGATAAAATCAGGTTTAACTAAAGCTGAACAATCTGGACACTTGGGATATTCACCATCAAAAGAAATCTCTGTCAGAGAATATTTCCTCTTGCACTTACGGCAGATAAAATATTGAGTGTTACCATGAAATTCATAAACATTTTTAGATCCTGATTCTTGATGCAGATTATCAATATTTTGGGTGTATATACTAGCAATCAACCCCTTTTGCTGCAAACTAGTAAGAGCATAATGTCCTGCATTGGGCTGCACACCTTGAAGATTCTCGTAAAAAATCTCTTTGATAAATTTCCAGCATGATTCTGGTTTAGAATAATAGTTTGATAATTCTAAAATATTGGGGTCATATTTAGACCAAATTCCATCTTTACCTCGAAAGGAGGGTATTCCACTGGCTACTGAGATTCCTGCACCTGTAAAAGCTATTGTGTGCTTGGAGCTTAGTAATAAATGGACTAATTTATGAATATTTTGGTCATCTTTACCTGAAATCATAAGGCTTTTTATATACTCCTTCATCGGTAATAATGGCAGTGATATTTTGATTATCTACTACATCAAAGGCAGGATTAAAAACTTCACAGGTTAGCGGGGCAATTTGAACACCTTTAATATATTTTAATTCCGAACTATCCCTTTCTTCAATAACAATTTGCTTACCTTCGACTAAAGACTTATCTATTGTGGAAGTTGGAGCAACAATATAGAAAGGAATATTATAATATTGAGCTAATATTGATAAATTAAGTGTACCAATTTTATTAGCAGAATCACCATTCTGAGTTATTCTATCTGCTCCGGTAATAATCATATCAATTTCTTTTGTTTTAATAGTATGAGCGGCCATTGAGTCGGAAATGAGATAACATTCAATCCCTTCTTTTAAAAGCTCCCAGACAGTCAATCTCGCACCCTGAAGCAGAGGTCTTGTTTCATCAGTCCAAACAATAACTTTTGTCTTTTTTGCTAAAGCCTTGATTACACTTAAAGCTGTTCCTTGTCCGTAAGTAGCTAGACTTCCTGTATTACAGTGGGTTAAGATTCTAATTTCTGACTGCCCATGGTATATTTCTTTTACCCCATTTTCTGCCATTAGGTCACAAGCTATTCTTTCCTTATTAGCCAACTCTTCTGCCTTTTCCCAGAGAGAATCTGGAAATTCCCAAAAGTCACTATTCTTGATATAATTTCTGACAATACTTATAGCATAAGATAAATTAACGGCTGTTGGTCTTGCTTGCTCAATTTCATCAAGAGCTAGCTCAAATCTACTTTTAAAATCAGGATCATCTTTATACTCTTCTAACGCTAAAGCTGAAGCTACTAGTCCAGCAACACCAATTGCGGGTGCACCTCTAATTCTAAGCTTCTTAATAGCTTCAATCATACTTCTATAGTCAGGAATGTCTATATATTTCTCTTCTTGGGGAAGAAGAGTCTGATCTATAAGCTTAACTTTTTTATTTTTGATAATTATAGATTCTATCATATCTAGAACCTTCTATTAACCTTAACAAAATTATAATCACCAAAGATTCTATCATTGAGCTTTTTTAATCTAATTGCCCATTGTTGAGATTCTTTTAAAGAAATATTTAAAGCATCCATTTTCTTAGTGGAAATATCATTAGAATCTTCATCGATAATATCAGGATTAGCTTTTTTCAAGACATAATTCCTATAGGCATCATAATTTTGCAAGTATTTCTGATAAATATTAATAAAATTAGCATAGTCAAAGATTGTACCATCAGCAACTAAGCTACTATTACTTTCGGCAAGATTAACATAAACATCTGCTATATCAGCATACTCTTGAGTTTCCAATTGTGAAGATAGATCCTTTGCAACTCTAAAATACTCCAAGGCAGAGCTAAAATCATTTAGAGCTAGATACATCTCTCCATAATTGATATAGCTAAAATAATGTTCAACTAAGTCATTTTCTAACTGGGTGTTAATCCTAAAACTTAATTTCATCATATCTAAGGCATTCTTAAGTAAGAAGCTACCTTCATTTTCTTTTTCTAGCCATTCATTATAAATAGCTTTAATTGCTTTATTCAAAATTCTTGTTGAGCTTTTCTTCAGATTATCAGACATACTTCGATTACTATACTGTAATTCCTCAGCTTTTCTTAAGAGGGAATTAGCACCTGCTCTAGCGAAAATTACATAATACTCTAAATCATTATTTCTTACAGCTAGGGAGTCTAATAACTCTTCATAAAAAGAACCAAGACTTCTGTATTCCTTATTAGATTCTATAAAATTAGTGATGTAGTAAGTATCATCAGTTTCAATCATATGCTCAACTTTAGTAATTAAATGAGAATTATTTGCATTAAGTTTAACGAAATATCCTAAAAGAACCAATACTATCAATATATATTTAATTTTATTACTCATAATCCATCCAATAAGTTTATTTATTAACATATATATAGGAATAACATTTGATGTCAATAAAAACTATAAATTTAAGAAAAAAAAAGAGAGTACCACAAGATACTCTCTTACTAAATTTGTTAAAGATATTAAATTACTTAACTGCGTCTTTTAATTTTTTTCCAGCTTTGAACACAGGAACTTTGCGTGCAGGTATTGTAATTGCTTTTTTAGTTTGTGGGTTAATACCTTTTCTTTCATCTCTCTGTTTTACTTCGAAAGTTCCGAATCCTACGAAAGATACTTTCTTTCCTTCAGCTAAAGCTTCTAGAATTTGATCTAAGAAAGCATTAACCATTTCAGCAGCTTGTTTTTTGCTACATTTGATTTGTTCAGCAATTTTTCCAATTAATTCGTCTCTTGTCATTTTTCCTCCCGAGAGTTATTTTTTACGAATACAATAACAAAAATAGAGTCTTTGTAAAATTCTGTCAAATTTTTTTTTCTATTTTTTTGATATTTAATAACTTAAGGCTATTTTTAAGATATTTTTTAAGCTTTCCTGTTTTCATATATTATTGTTAGACATTACTTTACTAATATATAGTATTTATCCTATTTTTATGAAAATATTTTTAGTTATTTAGTATTTTTTTTAGCTTATTATAAAGAAAAGTTACAATTAGGTTGTTGTTAACATTTAATTCTATCATTCTTTGGAGCTCTCTAGACTCATCAATAAGTTGGTATATCTCTAAAGAAGATACTAATTTTTTATCCTCTATTTTTTCTAAAAGATCAAATGAGTCAACATTAATAACTAGCTCTGAATTTTCTCTCCTATAGATAATATCCATTAAAAAAAGAACTATATTGGCATGAATACTTTGCAAGATCTTTTTTTGTTTAACTTCTTTAAGCTGATTTTGATACTTTAAAAAGTCAAGGTCATTCTTATCTAAGGCAAGTGTAATAAGTTTTAGGGCAATATTTCTACCACTATCAGTATCTTCAGACATTAATTGAATTGCCTTCTCAGCATTACCATAAGATATCCTGGAATATGTTTTTGCTTTAACAATATCTAAGTTAAAATTATCAAGAAGAATATTTTCTACTGTAGAGTTTGATAAATTATTAAAAGCAACTCTTTGGCATCTCGAGAGTATAGTCGGCAGAAGAAAGTTGGGTTTAGAGCTTGTTAGAATGATTACTGTATCCTCAGGAGGTTCTTCTAAAGTCTTCAAAAAGGCATTAGCCGTATTAATATTCATTCTATCGGCATCTTCAATAATACAAATTCTTTTCTCTGCTTCATTCTTGGAAAGACTCAATCTATTTTGAACCCACCTAATAGCACCTATTCTAATTTCTGAAGAAGCTGAAAAGACAAAATCATTCCAGGGAGTCTCAATTTTTTGTTGAAGATAAGACTCGTATTCTTTTTGATATTTAGAATCTTTAATTTCACCATCCTCTGAAAGTTTCAGGTTAGGGGTTGGAAATAGATAGATTAAATCAGGATGAGAAAGACTCATAAATTTCCTGCAAGAATTACACTTCCCACAGGGAGTTCCCTCTTCTAAACTAGTGCAATTGATTGCCATGACAAAATAGAAGGCAGTAGTTAATTTACCAACCCCTGTAGGTCCGTAAAATAAGTAACTCTGCCCTACTTTATCATTATTAATAGAGCGAATCAAAGAGGCAATAACTTTATCTTGACCTTTGATTTTATTTATCAAATTTACCTCTACATTAAAGAGATTTTATTAAGATCTTTATCAGCACTTTTATATTTAGTAGTTAAGTCTTTGATTATGTTTGATTTAAAATCACTATTTAAAATATCATAATAAAGCATATCAAAATTTTCATTCGCTACAGTAACGACTTCTCTTCTTCTTCCTATCTGAGTAAAACCAAGTTTTTCGTAGATATGAATAGCTCGGGGATTACACTCTAAAACTCGGAGCATAACATTGTTTAGATTTAGAATATGGAAAGCAAAAGCTAATAAAAGGGTCGTAGATTCAGTTCCAAAACCTTTATTCCAGTAACTCTTGTTACCAATGCTTATACCAATTTCAGCTGTTCTATTAACCCAGTTAATTTGATGAATACCACAATTTCCTATTGGAGTTTTTGTATCTTTATCTAAAATAGTGAATAAATATCCTTCTTTTGATAGTTTCTTTAAAGAAGCAATTTCATCTTCTTCAGTAAGGAGTGAATCCTGAGTACCTGTAAAGAAACCAATCTCAAAATCATTATACCAAGCCATATATTTCCTAGCTTCTGATAACTCTGTTGGTGAGAAAATCACCTTATCGCCTTCTAACTTTTTGACATAATTCATCTATTATCTCCTAATTCGTAATTTTTATTAATAACCTGTAATGCAATACTGTTTCCATATTCACTACTCATTTTCATAAACCACAATATTATGATCTTACACTAAAGAATTTGACTGTTTTTTGCAATTATTATTTTCTCTATTGACCCCTTACAGGGTTACACCTCTTGCCGATGAATAACATCCCTTTGGATTTAAGAAATATCATTGTTTGCACAATGATAGCGGGCAGGGATGCCCACATTCCCAGTTAAGAAGCCCTCATCTCAATTCTCAATTCTCAATTCTCAATTCTCAATTTTTTATGTGTTTCTTCATTCTTGCCAGAGTATCATCTTTTCCTAAAATAGCGAATAACTTTGGTATATCAGGACCATGACTAGAGCCAAAAAGTGAGATTCTTAGTGGGAAGAAATACTTTTTACCTTTTACACCAATGACTTTTGAACCTTCTTTAATAAAGAGGCCAAGCTCTTCAGACTTGTCCCAAGGAATATTATCAGCATTTTCGACAAAATACTTAAGAACAGTTTGAGAATCATCTTCAGCTAAAATGTTTTTATCTTCTTCGGAGATATTTAAATCTTCATAGAACATTTGAGAATGCTCAATAACTTGTGAGTAGCAGAAAATTCTATCTTTAGCATTATCCATAACAGCCAAGAGTTTTCTTTGGTCACTTACATCATATCCAGCTTTTTCTAAAAATGGACGGCACTTATCAGCCAAATCTTCATTACTCATTTCACGGATATACATTCCAGCCATCCAATTAAGCTTAACTATATCAAAGACACCGTTAGCTTTATTAACTCTATCCAAGCTAAATTCATGACATAAATCTTCTAGGGAGAAGAATTCTCTATCATCAGAAGTGTGCCAACCAATTAGTGCAATATAGTTAATAATTGCAGGAACTGGATATCCTTTTTGTAGATAATTTTCCACAGATACATCATTCTTGCGTTTGCTAAGTTTAGAGTGATCTGTATTCATTATTAGTGGTAAATGAACAAATTTAGGTGCTTGCCAGCCAAGACATTCATAAAGCCAGATATGTTTTGGAGTAGATGAAATCCACTCTTCACCTCTGAATACATGAGTAATTTCCATTAAGTGGTCATCAACACAAGCTGCAAGGTGATAAGTAGGGAAACCGTCAGATTTGAGAATAACTTGGTCATCTACCTGACTAGAGTTAATTTCCACGATACCTCTTATAGCATCATCAAAAGAGAAAATCCTATCATCTGGCATTCTTAATCTTATAACATAGGATTCACCCTTATCTATCTTGGCTTGAACCTCATCTTTAGATAAATTTAAACAGCGTCTATCGTACTTCGGATCTTCTTTTCTTTCCATCTGGGCAGCACGCATTTCATCTAAAGTCTCTTTATCACAGAAACAATGATAAGCTAAACCTTTTTCAACTAATTCATTAATATATTTCTTATAGATATCTAATCTTTCCGATTGAACATAAGGTGCGTAATCCCCACCAGTATTAGGACCTTCATCAAAGACTACTCCAATGGTCTTGAGAGTTGAAATTATGTTTTCTACTGCATCATCGACTAATCTATTTTGATCTGTGTCTTCTATTCTTAAGATAAATTTTCCATTATTTTTTTTAGCAAAGGCATAGTTATATAAAGCTACTCTTAAAGTACCTAAATGTAGATAACCTGTTGGACTTGGAGCTAACCTAACTCTTACTTTATTTGACATTTATTCTCCTAAACTATCTTTTTATGTCATTAGAAATAGGTATTTTATCATGTCAATGATTTTTAATTTTGAAAACAATTCTGATAAACAGAGACTCTGCAAAAATTTATTCAATTACCTCATTGAAATACATATCTTATATCTAGTAAAATCTATAAATACGGCTTTTGTTCAAGTCCGGTGGTGTAATAGAAACATTTGATATAGGGAATAAATGTTTAGGATAAAGTTACAAGGTATAACTTACTAATAAAAATAGTCTGATAGGAGTTTCATGATTTTTTTTGCCTTAGAATTATTTATGTCCTTATTCTTGCTTGTTTTATAAGACTTTAATCCTGAAGGATGCAGAGTGTTGACAAAGTCAACATCTCTGTATTTTTGGTCTCTTTTTACAAAAAGAGATCACTAATATATTTATTTAAACTCAAACAAGATAGTATTTAAATACATCGCAGAAAAGAGTTTGAATAAATATATAGCGACTTTAATAATTAGTTAAAATATGCGAAATTCTTGATATTTATTACTCCTTTTGAAAACACAGGGTTTATCAACATCCTGTATCCTGAAGGATGCCATATAATAGGCAGTGTTCGCAAGACACTGTACCAAGATCCCAACCACAGATGAACCCTAGAGGGGTGACATATAATCTTCTAATTCTAATGTATAATTTATAATGGAGACCCGTATTAGCGATTTTGGAAGCATATAAGTGGACTAGTAAAAATGAAATTAAGAGATCTTGATAAAATATCCTAGTGGGGACTAATTAATTATTTTTTACAGAAAGCAAGGGTAGATATAACCATTCTCTAGAACCTATTGATAAGCATTTTTTTTCTTGCTTAATTTTTTACATTTATATTAAATGACATCAAACAAAATACTTGGAGGGAGCATGGCTGATTTAATTACAAATAATGAACAAAAACTTGGTGATGAAATTAGTAAGATATTGCCATCAACAGACAAGCTGTTTGTGTTAGTAGGATATTTCTATTATTCAGGTTTTAATGAATTACATGATGATTTAAAAGATAAAGAAATAAAAATACTTGTAGGTCTTGATATAGAAAAGAACATTCTCAACAAATTTAGAGAATTTGAGTTAGTAGAAAATATCGAGAAATCTAAAAGTCAGATTAGAAGAGAATATAATGATAATTTTGTTAAATTCTTCAATGATAGTAATTTCTTTGATTGTGAAGAAAAGCAGAGATCATTCAAACTATTTATAGAAAAAATAAAAAACAGAAGTCTTGAGATAAGAAAAACTATTAAGCCCAATCACTCAAAACTCTATCTATTTCAAGCTGCTCCGGAATTTAATCAAGGCGGAAGTTGGCCTGGAACAATGATTACTGGTTCAAGTAATTTGACTAAATCAGGTCTCTATGGACAAGGTGAGATTAATACTATTTTTAGAGATAGAACATATTACCAAGGGAAGGAACTATTTGATGAGTTATGGGAAACAGGAATTGACATAGTAAGTAAAAATAATCTTGCTGACTTTTTAGAAAGTGTAGTTGAAAGGATTTGGTTTGAAAAGCTACCAAAACCATTCATTATGTTCGTTAGAGTTTTAGATGAATATTTTTCACTTAAAAAAGAAAATGACATTAAACTTCCCTCACAGATTACTGATGAAGCATACTTTGATTTAGAATATCAAACAGATGCTTTACATAGAGGATTAAAGATAATAAAAAAGCATAATGGTCTTATCATATCTGATGTTGTTGGTTTGGGTAAAAGTATCATTGCTTCTGCAATTGCCTATAATTTAAGAAAGAAAGCAATTGTTATAGCCCCACCTCATCTTGTAGAACAATGGAATGAGTATTGTTATAATTTTGATTTTATAGCTAAGGTATATAGCAGTGGTAAAATTGAAGATGCTCTTACTGATAATAGTTTTGCTGAAGAAAAGTTAGTAATTATCGATGAGGCTCATAAGTATAGAAATGAAATGACCCGAGATTACGGTTTGCTCCATCAACTTTGCCAAGGAAACAAGGTTATCCTTCTTACTGCTACTCCTTTTAATAACAAACCACAAGACATCTTTTCAATGATTAAGTTGTTTCAATTACCCTCTAAATCGACTATTCAAACAGTTGATAATTTAGCATTACAGTTTAAAAGCTTAATTATTGAATATAAAAATATCAAAGAAGGACAGAAGGATAATTCAATTACTGAGGCTGAATTAAAAAGACGCATTAATGAACTTTCTGATAAGATCAGAGATATACTCTCCCCAGTTTTAATCAGAAGAAGCCGAATTGATCTTGAGAAAATTGAAGAATTTCGTAAAGATCTTGAGAGTCAAAATATATCATATTCGCAAGTTAACGACCCAATCCTACAAGAGTATGATTTAGGAGATTTAAGTGAATTATATCTCAAGACTTTGAAAAGGATTTCTACAGATGAGAAAGGCAAGGGATTAGAGGGAGCTAGGTATAAACCGGTATCATACTTAGTGGACGAAGATAAATATAAAGAGAAAATCACTAAAGAGTTTGGGAATATAAACCTCTTTAGAAAATCTCAAATGAATATTGCTAAATTTATGAAGCATTTATTAGTCAGACGGTTTGAAAGTTCTTTTCAAGCCTTTATGAACTCTTTAGAGAACATGATTAAATCTTTTGAGTTAATCCTAAATTGGCATGATAGACTACATAAAGTTCCCATCTATAAAAAGGGTAAATTACCTGATGTAGATTCTCTCATGGAAGACATGGGGGATGATATATCGGAAGAATTATTTAATTTCACTTTTGAAGAACAACTACAAAAATATTATGAAAAAGGGTTAATGATAATTGATGCTAAAGAAATTAAAGAAGATTTTGCCAAAGATTTGAGAAGAGATATTGAGCTGTTAAAGTCAATTCAAGAAGATTGGAGAAAAATCAGCATTGATCCAAAACTTGTGCACTTCAAAGAGATTATCAATAAGCAGTTAGAAGATGAACCTAACAGGAAGATAATTATATTTACAGAATTCAATGATACTGCTGAATATCTATATCGATGCTTGAAAAATGAATTTAGAATATTTAAATACTCTGGAAGTGAAGCCAACAAAAATAATAAAGATATAATTAAAGAGAACTTTGATGCCAGTTATAAGAAATCACAAAAGAATGACTATGATATTTTAGTTGCTACTGATGCTATTTCAGAAGGTTATAACTTACACAGAGCTGGCACAATCTTCAACTATGATATCCCTTATAATCCCACAAGAGTGATTCAAAGAGTGGGACGAATTAACAGAATAGATAAGAAAGTCTTTGAAAAACTATATATCTATAACTACTTCCCCACTGACATTGGAGCTCAGCATGTAAGGACTAAGCAAATTTCGACCTTAAAATTAGCCGTTATTCAAGCAATTTTAGGAAGTGATACAAAAATTCTTACTCCTGATGAAACACTTGAGTCCTTTTATGCAAAACAATATGAAAAAGAGTTTGCCAATCAGGAACAAGTATCTTGGGATGCAGAATATTTAGATTTCTATAATAAACTCAAGCTTACTAATCCAGAGGTCATAGAAAAGTCTCAAGAAATACCTCATAGAACAAGAATAAGAAGATCAGCAAGTAAAAGCAGTGGAGTGATTGTCTTCGGAAGTAAAGGTGATGAATACACCTTTAAATTCTCATCAGATGGTACTGAAGTAGTTGCTTTAAGTGCTAAAGATGCATTCCAACTCTTTGAGGCTGAAGTTGAAGAATCAAGCTTATCTGTAACAAATAATTTTGATAATATCTATCAGAAAATAAAAGAAAAACTTTTTATCAAGAAGAGCAGGCAATCTAATGATAAAGGGAAAAGAGAAGCTATTGACAAATTAAAAGTTATCAAATCAATCCTTAATGAAGATAAGGACTATTTAGATGACTTACTAGTAGTTTTAGAATCTCTTGATGGTTTACCAGACAGATTTGCTAAATTGATTAGAGCTTTTGATGAAAAGACACTTAAAGATGACATAGAAGAATTTAAAAAAGAAGTACCTCATCAATATCTTGAGAGAATTATAAAAAAATCCACTAGTGTTAATGATGGTAAGGAAAGACTCATCTTAGCAGAAGAGTTTTAATAGGGGGAGATTTGGCTAAAACAAAGGTTATAGAAGTATTTAATATTGAGGTTAAAATAAAGGGTCTTGATAGTAATAGTTACATATCATTAACAGATATTGCAAGATATAAAAATCCAGATGAACCTAAAGATGTTGTAAAAAACTGGCTTAGGAGTAAAAATACAATTGAGTTTTTGGGTTTATGGGAAAAATTACATAATCCTAATTTTAAAGGGGTCGAATTCGACACCTTTAGAAACCAAGCTGGTTCTAATGCCTTTGTATTATCCCCTCAAAGATGGATAACTACAACAAATGCTATTGGGATTCTTTCTAAATCTGGTAGATATGGAGGAACTTTCGCTCATCAAGATATTGCCTTTGAGTTTGCTTCATGGGTAAGTTCTGAATTCAAACTCTATCTTATAAAAGAGTTTCAGAGTCTAAAAGAATCTCAGTATAAGGAAAGAAAACTAGAGTGGGAGACATCAAGAATTTTATCAAAACTAAACTATAAAATTCATACTGATGCGATTAAACAAAATATCATTCCCCAAATATTGGATATAACAAAACATAGTTTTACTTATGCTTCTGAAGCAGACCTCTTAAATCTAGCTTTATTTGGTTTAACAGCTAAAGAATGGAGAGACAATAATCCTAATAAAAATGGGAATATTCGAGATTATGCAAGCATAGAACAATTAATTATCTTAGCAAATCTGGAAAGTCTAAATGCAATATATATTAAGGAAAATATTCCTGCTCAGGAAAGACTTCTATTACTTAACAAAATAGCTATTGATCAACTTAAGGTCTTAACTAATTCAACTATTAATTTACCCTATAAGGAGAAAAAATGATTTCATTATTCAGTGAAAAATACAATAGGCATAAATATTTAGATTTTTTAAAAACATATTTATTACCAGATGATTTTGAAATAGATATCGAAGATGTAACTGATCAACTATCTTTCAAAGCTAATAAGATAAATCAAGTTACTTTATTAGGAAATTCAGAGACCTTAGACTTAGCTGTTTTTGAAATGCATCATGACTCTGAAAATGACCCTCGTGTTACTATCTCCCGTGATGCCTTTAAAATTTTAGCAAGTTTCAATAAGAACAGAGCCATAGTTTTCTTTACATCAGCTAATTTAGCCAACTATAGACTATCCTTAATAACAATAGACTTAGAATTAGATAATAAAAAGACTAAAAAACTTTTCTCAAATCCCAGACGCTACTCCTATCTTTTGGGAAATGAAGCAAAACTCGGAACACTCTTTGATAAATTAGTAAAAGCTAAACAGATAAGTGGAACAGCAAAAATAAAAGATTTTGCTGATTTAGTGGGCAGATTTGCTGTTGAACCTGTTACTAAAGAGTTCTTTAATAAGTATAAAGAGCTCTATGATTTAGTAATAAATGAGTTTGAAAAATCTAACAACTTTAAAATAGTGATGTCTAAAACTGAAGGCTTTAACTCTGATATCTTTGCCCGTAAATTATTAGGTCAAATTACCTTCCTTTACTTCCTCCAAAAGAAAAGATGGTTAGGTGGAGACCCTAGCAATACCAATGACTGGACCGATGGCAGACAAGACTTCCTCCGCTGGGGTTTTGAAAAATGCCAAAAAGAGGGATATAATTATTTCGATAAGTTCTTAGAAAAACTCTTCTATGAAGGATTAAACCAAGTTGGTGATTCCTTTAAATTTAATGATGCTTTTTTAAAAATACCTTATCTAAATGGTGGTCTATTTGAATGCCCTTATGAATATGATGAGACTATTATTTTTGCTCCAAATAATGAGCTTTTCTCCAATGATAAGAATACAGGTATCCTTGATATCTTTGATCAATATAACTTCACTATAGATGAAAATACTTACTTTGAACAAGATATTGCCATAGACCCTGAAATGCTAGGTAAAGTCTTTGAGAATTTACTAGATGATATAAACCGAAAAGGTAAAGGTGCTTTCTATACTCCGCGAGAAATAGTTAATTATATGACGAGAGAAAGTCTGAAACAGTTCTTAATTACTAAATTGCAGGATAAAGAAAATATCGAAGAGAAACTGGACCACCTCTTTGAATATAAAGATCTCTATCTAAACAAGGGGGACTTTGCTAATGATGAACAGGAAAAAGAATTTGAAAAGCAATTTAATGAACTCTATGATATTGTAGAAGAAGTAAACAAGCTACTTGTAAATATTAAGATTGCTGACCCTGCAGTTGGCTCAGGTGCCTTCCCCATGGGAATCCTCCACGAGATTGTCTCTATTCGTTCTTACATTAAAGATGAGTTCCTCAATGAAAATGCCAATCTCTACCAACTAAAAAAAGAAACAATTCAAAAGTGTATCTATGGTGTAGATATTGATAATGGTGCTATTGAAATCGCTAAGATTCGTTTCTGGTTGTCCCTAGTGGTTGATGCTGAAATACCTGAAGCTCTTCCCAACTTCGATTACAAGTTCATGCAAGGTAATTCCCTCATTGAATCTTTTGGGGATATCAATATTAATCAAGTAAGAACTAAATACTCCGATCTTGAGAAAAAAGATAAAGAGATTACTAATGAAATCGCAGACATCAACCAGCAAGTAGAAATGATTCAAAAGAAGTTCTTTGCAGAATTTACTGAAACTTCAGTCCAAAATCAAGACTTGTTGAATCAAATTAAAGCTTTGGAAAAAGAGAAAAAAAAACTAACTAGCGATAAAAAGAAGTTGGCTACACAATTAAATAAAAACTCCTTACTTTTAGAAGAAGACCAAATAATTGATCATCTTCACTTCCTCCAAGAAAAACTTTACAAAGAAAATGATAAAAACAAAAAAGTATCCCTACGCAATGAAATTGAAGATACTATCGTCAAAATCTTTAAAACTCGTATTGAAAATGATAAAGAAGAGTACTTCCAAGCCTATAATCAAATGATAAGCACTGCTAATCAATTGTCTACTAATGAACAAAGAGAAGCCTACATCCAAGCAGAGAGTTCTCAATTAAAGAAAAAATATAAGTTTGATTACATGGAGCTTGAAGCTCAACTGCATGAGTTCACTAAAAAAGATAAGATTAGACCCTTCTTCCCCTGGCATCTTTACTTTGCTGATGTCTTTAAAGAAAATGGAGGTTTTGATATTGTGATTGGGAATCCACCGTATGTGGATATTAAACAACTTCCTATTACTGATGTAAAATATTTTTTTAATAATTTTAATACTACACAAAATAGAATCAATTTATATGCTGTTTTTATTGAAAAAGGATTTCATTTAATAAACGATAAAGGAATTTTAACATATATAAATCCTAACTCTTTACTTATGAATAGTTCATATACAAAGTTGAGAAAATTAATATTGAAAAGTCTAAATTTAATTGTCAAACTTCCAAACTCTGTTTTCGAAAATGCGTTTGTTGAAACAATTATCATACTACTCAATAAATTTTCTCAAGTAAAAGAAGTTAGAGGATATGTCTTCAATCAAGAAGAAGTTTTTGATTGTAATAACCTATGCTACAAAGCTCATGATAAATCTTTTTGGAATGAAGAAAATAAATATAAATTCAATATTTTTATATCTCCTTTTCAAAGAAGCATTTTAAGTAAAATTGAGAATAATAAATCATATTTAAATAATTATGCTGAATTTTCTCTAGGAATTACACCCTATGATAAGTATAAAGGTCATAGTAAAGATATGATTGATAATAAGATTTTTCATTCAAAGCTCAAGAAAGATAAAAATTTTGTACCACTAATATCCGGGAAAAATATTGTTAAGTATCTTGTTAAAAGTGAAATTGATGGTTACTTGAACTATGGAAATTGGCTAGGTGCTCCAAGGCAAAAAAAGTTTTTTACATCTCCTAGGATTATTGTAAGACAAATTGTTTCTGGAAAACCTCCAACAATTTTTGCTGGATACACTAAAGAAGAACTTTACCATACACAGATTGGCTTCGTAATTACACAAAAGCAAAATTCAAAGCTAAATTTAAAATATATCCTTGCATTGCTAAATAGTAAATTGATGAACTTTTATCACAAATATAAATTTTTAGATGTTGAGAAAGAGACCTTTCAGAAAATTTTGATTGAAAACTGTAAAAAATTTCCTATAGATGATCAAATAAGCTATCATATTATTGAAAAAATTATTCAATATGTTGATAAAATAATCTTTGATAAACAAGATAATAATGATACGATAAATACTGAAATAATGTTAGATATAATAGTCTATAAACTTTATGAATTAACTTATGATGAAGCAAAAATAGTTGATCCAGAAATCAAGAGAGTATTATCAGTCTTTGGATTAACACCAGAGCAATATGAAGAAATGAGTTTGGAAGAGTTAGCAAATTTGAAGACCGGAGTTCCTCAGCCGTAGGCAAGGGACTTCGGACGAAAGAAAGTGAGTTGTCGGAAGTCGCTACTTCGTGAGCAACTCCCGTCATAAAGTTTTGGAGACCGGAGTTCCTCAGCCCTAGGCAAGGGACTTCGGACGAAAGAAAGTGAGTTGTCGGAAGTCGCTACTTCGTGAGCAACTCCCGTCATAAAGTTTTGGAGACCGGAGTTCCTCAGCCCTAGGCAAGGGACTTCGGACGAAAGAAAGTGAGTTGTCGGAAGTCGCTACTTCGTGAGCAACTCCCGTCATAAAGTTTTGGAGACCGGAGTTCCTCAGCCCTAGGCAAGGGACTTCGGACGAAAGAAAAAGCAACTCCCGTCATAAAGTTTTGGAGACCGGAGTTCCTCAGCCCTAGGCAAGGGACTTCGGACGAAAAAGTTGATTTGTCGGAAGTCGCTACTTCGTGAGCAACTCCAGTCATAAAGTTTTGGAGACCGGAGTTCCTCAGCCCTAGGCAAGGGACTTCGGACGAAAAAGTTGATTTGTCGGAAGTCGCTACTTCGTGAGCAACTCCCGTCATAAAGAGTTGGACACCGGAGTTCCTCAGCCCTAGGCAAGGAACTTCGGACGAAAGAAAAAGCAACTCCCGTCATCGGACGAAAGAAAATGAGTTGTCGGAAGTCGCTACTTCGTGAGCAACTCCCGTCATAAAGAGTTGGAGACCGGAGTTCTTCGGACGAAAGAAAGTGAGTTGTCGGAAGTCGCTACTTCGTGAGCAACTCCCGTCATCGGACGAAAGAAAAAGCAACTCCCGACATTAAAAAAATTGGAGAATGTATGAGATGCAAAAAAGAAGAATTTATTGAAGGTTCAGTTTTTCATATTTATAATCGAGCAGTTGCAAACACATTATTATATTATGATGCTGATGATTATCAATATTATCTTAAAAAATTTAAGAAGAATATTTCTGATAGTAATTTTGAGATTTATGCTTATTGCTTAATGCCAAACCATTTTCATTTTTGTATCAGACAAAACTCAGAATATCCAATTTGGAATGTATTCAATAAAGTAAACACATCTTATTCAATGTATTACAATAATAAATATAAACGAAACGGAAAACTGTTTGCTGGCAAACTCCAACACAAACAACTTCATACTGATAATTATTTAATTACATTATGCCAATATATACATTTTAATCCTCAAAAGGCAGATCTAGTATCTGATTTATCCAATTGGCAATTCTCCAACTATCTGGAATACTTAAGAGAAAGGGATGGAACTCTTTTTTCAAAGCAACTGATAAATGATTATCCTGATGTTTTTTGTGATTACTCTAAAACAATTAATGATTATGAAAAATATTTGAACGATATTAAATTTTATGAACTTATGTTTGATCTTGAGGAGGAGACCAGACATAGTAAATAATCGGAAGTCGCTACTTCGTGAGCAACTCCCGTCATAAAGAGTTGGAGACCGGAGTTCCTCAGCCGTAGGCAAGGGACTTCGGACGAAAAAGTTGATTTGTCGGAAGTCGCTACTTCGTGAGCAACTCCAGTCATAAAGTTTTGGAGACCGGAGTTCCTCAGCCGTAGGCAAGGGACTTCGGACGAAAGAAAGTATTTATTGGGATTTTAAGAATAGCCAAGCTATTAGCTTGGGGCGGAGAGAATCTCCACCGTCAGACAGAAGAGGGCTTATCATACTCTTGAATTCCTGGGGTTACGGACCTTTAGTCCGTGAATCTTAAACTCCCCTCTTTAGTGCTGAAAGTACGGTAAAAGAGGGGTGGCTGCGAAGCAGACGGGGTGTTTATCTTTGAGGGCCTATGTCAATAGGCTCCTACAAATATAAATGGTTCTCTCTCAAGTAGAGTGGGAACTAAATCTAATAGTAAATCAAGAAACTTCAAAATCTTCTTAGCTCTCCGGAGCTGCTAGAATGGTTCATTTTTATAGTGCTGTACTCTGGCCGAGATGCCCGTATATTCCCCGTTATAGGACTTCCAGCCCATACATAGATTTTAGAAAAAAAGCCCCCCTGCGGGAGCTTTTAACTAAATGGAATTGGGAGACAATTCTCTATTTAACACGCGGAAGTACTACATTAGTGAAGAATTTCTCTGTCTCATCTTTTTGAATACCATATTTATGGAGGTCATCAGAGACTTTGATTGAAGGACCATTACTACAATTTTCAAGGCAGAAAGTTCCTTTAAATTCAACTTTATCATCGATTCCATGTTTTTGAGCAAGAGTGATTAATTCTTGAAGCACATCATAAGAACCTTTTAGGTAACAATTTGTGCCTACACAGACAGAGATAACTATCTTTTCTATCGATGCATCTTTTTCTTCATCTTTAATCTCCATTCCTCCGATCCTTTTCTTGTGACCGTAGTGAGTGTGAAGTGCGTAATGAGCTTCATCACTATTAGGAGTTTTTAACCATTCGTCATATAACTTTTCGATGGTAGGGTTATTTTGAGACTTTTTAACAGTTGATTTAGCATCAATGTCATATAAGCCTTTTGATCTATTCATTCTAGCATCAGTAGTATTAGGAACAGGTTGTCCACCACCACCGATACAGCCACCTGGGCAAGCCATAACTTCAACGAAGTCATAATTTACTTCTTTATTTCTGATTCTTTCAATCAAGGCTTGAGTATTAGCTAATCCTGAGACAACAGCTAATTTTATATCTCTACCTTGGATATTGAAAGTGGCTTCTTTTAGTCCTGCTAAGCCTCTTACTTCTTTGAAGTTAACTTCATTGAGTGTTTCACCAGTAAGTTTTTCAGTTGCATATCTCAAAGCAGCTTCAGCAACACCACCTGAAGTTCCGAAGATTACCCCAGCACCTGAAGAGAAACCAAAAGGCATATCTAATGAAGCTGGTTCTAATTCCTCGAATTGGATACCCATTTTTCTAATCATTCTTGCTAATTCAACTGTTGTGATTACAGCATCAACATCTTGGTAGCTATCAGTAGACATTTCAGGTCTATCAGCTTCGAATTTCTTAGCTGTACAAGGCATTACTGAAACAACGAACATTTCTTCGGTTGGAATATTCATTTTCTTCGCAAAGAACTTTTTGAATACAGCGCCGAACATTTGTTGAGGTGACTTACACGATGATAAGTTACTTAATAGATCTGGACAGTTTTTCTCTGCGTAAGTCACCCAACCAGGACAACATGATGTAAATTGAGGAAGTTTTTCCCCTTTAACAACTCTATTTAAGAATTCTGATGCTTCTTCAACGACTGTTAAGTCTGCACTAAAAGAAGTATCGAAAACATAATCCGCACCCATCATTTTTAAGGCTGCAACACTCTTATAAAGATAGTTAGCACCTTCAGTGTGATTAAATTCTTCACCAATAGCAACTCTAACTGCAGGAGCAATTTGAACTACTACTTTTTTCTTAGGATCAATCAAGGCTTCCCATACTTTCATAGTATCATCTTTGATTGTTAAAGCACCTGTTGGACAGATACTAACACATTGACCACAATTCACACAATCAACATCTGCAATTGGTTTATCAAAAGCAGGAACTACATTAATTTCAGGTCCTCTATTGATGAAGCCTAGCACACCAACACCTTGAACTTCAGAACACATTCTAACACAATCACCACAAAGGATACATTTATTAGGGTCTCTAACGATACTAGCTGAGGAAGTATCGATATCTTGCCAAGGCTTGCGTGGTTTAAATCTAACTTTCTTAACTCCCATATTAACAGCAAGTTCTTGAAGCTTACAATTTCCACTCTTTTCACAAGTTGTACAATCTTGGTGATGATTAGCTAAAAGAAGTTCTAAAATCATTCTTCTAGTATTCATAATTTTCTTGGAATGAGTTTTAATCTTCATTCCAGCTTGTGGTTTTAAGGAACAAGAAGCAACTAAGTTTCCTCTTTCATCTTCCACCATACACATTCTGCAGGCACCATAAACAGAAAGTTCTGAGTGATAACAGAAGGTAGGGATTTCAATACCCATATTGCGTACAACTTCTAATATATTCTTTTCGTTTCCGGTAATTTCAACTTTTTTATTATTTACTTCCATATATTGATATGTCATTTTTCTCTCCTATCCAACTTTAATAGCATTGAATGGGCATGCAGATTCACAAGCGCCACACTTGATACATTTTTCTTGATTGATGATATAAGGTTTTTTGATTTCTCCAGTGATAGCATCATTAGGACATATTCTAGCACATTTTGAACAACCTTTACATAATTCAGGTACAATTTCGAATACTCTTAAGGAAGCACATTCTCCAGCAGGACAGCGTTGCTCATTGATGTGAGCAAGATATTCTTCATGGAAGTATTGCAAGGTTGAAAGAACCGGGTTTGGAGCTGTTTTACCTAATCCACAAAGACTTGCATCTTTGATAGTATGAGCTAACTCTTCCAAAAGGTCGATATCTTCCATTTTACCTTTTCCGATAACGATTCTTTCCATGATTTCTAGCATTCTACCTGTTCCTTCGCGACAAGGAATACATTTACCACATGATTCATTCTGAGTAAAACTCATGAAGTATCTAGCAGTCTCAACCATACATGTTTTGTCATCAAGAATAACTAATCCACCAGAACCAACCATTGCACCAGCAGCCTGTAATGAATCATAATCTAATGGCATATCTAAATGTTCTTCTGTTAAACATCCACCTGATGGACCACCAATCTGAGCTGCTTTGAATTTAGCTCCGTCTTTTAAGCCACCACCGATTTCAAAAACAATCTCTCTTAGAGTAATTCCCATTGGAACTTCTACAAGACCTGTGTTTCTGATTTTACCTGTCATTGCAAATACTTTAGTACCAGCTGATTTAGGTGTACCAACTTGTCTGAACCAAGCTACACCATTGTTAAGAATAAGAGGAACATTAGCGAATGTTTCCACATTATTGATACTTGTAGGTTTGCCGAAGAGACCACTAGTTGATGGGAATGGAGGTTTTACAGTTGGCATACCTCTTTTACCTTCAATAGAAGATATTAAAGCTGTCTCTTCACCACATACGAATGCACCTGCACCCTGTTTGATTTTTAACTTGAAGTTAAATCCAGTTCCTAGAATATTTTCACCTAAGATACCAAACTCTTTACACTGAGCAATGGCAATCTCTAATCTGTGAATTGCTAATGGATATTCAGCTCTAACATAGATATAGCCTTCATCAGCACCAATAGCATAACCAGCAATCATCATACCTTCGATAATTTTGTGTGGGTCACCTTCTAAGAGTGATCTATCCATGAAAGCACCTGGGTCGCCCTCATCTGCATTACAAATAATATATTTCTTTTCAGAAGGTGTTGCTCTTGTGAATTCCCATTTCAAACCTGTTGAGAATCCTCCACCACCACGACCTCTTAATCCTGATTGTTTCATTGTATCAATAACATCTTCAGGAGTCATTTGAGTTGCTTTTAAGAAACCTTGATAAGCTTCATGAACTATTGAGTCATTGATATTTTCAGGATTTACATGTCCTGATTCTTTTAACACTCTTCTTACTTGTTTTTTATAGAATGGAATCTGTTCAGCAATTGGAATACCATCAAATAGTAATTCTTCAATTACTTCATTATTCATAACTGTTTTGGTAATAATATCTTCAATATTTTCTGGTTTTACTTTACAGTAGAAGATGTGTTGAGGGAAGATTTCCACTAATGGACCCATTTCACAGAATCCACGGCAACCTGTTTCTACGATATTAACCTTATCTCTAATACCTTTTTCTCTTAATACTTGGTCAATTTTTTCCCAGAGAGCTACTTCTCCTGAAGAGTGACATCCTGTTCCTTTACAAAGAGCAATCTGACAATCAAAGACACCTGATTCTCTTCTATAAATTGTAGATAATTCTTCAGCTAATTTAATCTTTTCATCACTAAGTTCAACTAATCCCAATTTGGCATTAATGAATTCACGGCAAGGTATTTTAGGTGTATTTACTGCTTCAAGAGTTAATTCTTCAAATATCTTACTCATCGTCGCTCTCCTTCATAGTTACAATAATTTTAGCTACATCTTCAAAATTGACATTGCCATATACTCTGCCATCAACAACAACTGCTGGAGCTAAAGCACAAGCACCTAGACAAGATACTGTTTCTAATGTAACATATAAATCATCTGTTGTGGTTTTGCCTTCAGGAATTTGAAGATCTTTTTTGAATTTTTTAATAATATCAGAAGCACCTCTAACATGACAAGCTGTACCATCACAAACTTGCACAATGTGCTTTCCTTTTGGTTGAGTTGAGAATTGAGCATAAAATGTTGCTACTCCAAAAACCTCAGCTTGAGGAATTCCCATAGCAGTTGCTACAAATGATAACATCTCTTGTGGTAAATATCTAAATTCACCTTGAATTGCTTGTAATACAGGGATTAAAGCGCTTCTTTCTGTACCATACTTTTCAATTATTTCCTTTACCTTTGCAAAATTTCTCAAAGGTTCTTGAACAGTCTTTGTCTTATGCATCGACTCCTCCATTTAGTTTTTTTTATTTTATGTTTTTTATATTTTGTAATTATGTAATTTGCTCCGCAACAGTTACATAAGTATTTTTTTTTAGTAATATTCTAAATGAACCACTTTACCCATATCAGTTAAGTAATCTGAAATAGATTCCATAATTTTTCTTTTCATTCCAAACTCTTTTGGCATATTAGAAGTTTGGTGAGCACTATTTAAAGATTGACCAATCATCATGGTTATTTCATCTGCTAAGAGAAGCTCTCTAACTAAACGACTTACGCCATCATAATTGATTTCTAATCTCTTGTAATTAGGATTTGATTTTAATAGTTCAAGAGCATGACTTATGGTAATAATGCCTTCAGTACATAAATCTATCCCTTTAATAATTCCGATTGGAGGAATACCTGTTTGAATTGTAGCTAAATCTACTTCTAGCTTTTCATTCATCTCTCTAGCTACGATATTACTAGTAGTTCCACCACAGATTATCTTGTGTCCTTCACCTTTGACTAATTTATTAACAATCTCTTTATCATTATCTGGATTCTGAGGTGCTCCCACTAACATAGTAGCAAAATTCTTCTTTCTAATCTTCACTACTACAGCTGAAGTATCATCTCCTGGTTCTTTAGCATAAAGTTCATTAGCAACATTAGTAATTTCAAAAGCTATCTCTTTAGCAGTCATAGCTTTCTTGCTTATTCTTTCAATAAATTCAGCTATATGTTCCCAGCCCCAACCTAGATTCCAAATACCACCGATACCAGCATGAGTTTCTCCATCAGAAACAAAGATTAAAAGATCGCCCTCTTGAACTTCGAGAGTAGTTTCATTGATTTTCTTACCATTTATCTCTCGTGTTTGGTAATCTAGTTTTAAAACTTTTCCCTTACGAACAAAGAAAGCAGGTGGATTATCATATTCTACTAATTGAAGCTTTCCATCAGGAAGAAATTGAGCCACTGAGAAGGTGCTATAAGCTAATTTTCTCACATTACAGGTCGGAAGAGTATCTGTCAAAGTATCAACTATTTCATCAATATTACGACAGTTCTGAAGCATTACAGAGATAATTTTTGTTGTTAAAGTAGAAAGAATATTTGCCTTTACCCCACTTCCTAATCCATCTGAAAGAATTATTGAAGCAGTCTCTCTCTCATAATCTTTATCTATAATGATGGAGTCTCCACATAATATTTCTTTATGCTTGATTAGTTGAGATTTTGCAATTTCCAAGTGCAAATCCCACATCTTGGCTTCTTTTCTTTTAGAGAACACTTTAAATCTCCCCTTCTTCTTTAAGAATATCCATTAATTGAAGTAATGTTACTTTTGATTCTGCTGTTGTTTCACCAAGTAAACTTGCAATCTCCTGAGCTACTCTCATTTGATTATCTATAACAGCTTGAGCTTTCTTAATAGTTTCTGTTTTCATAAGTTGAAGTTTTCTTTTGTTATGGAAAGAGTCTGTAATATTGACAAAGAAACAAGCTGAAAAGTCTTCTTCATCTATTCTGAAAGTAACAGCCTTAACGAATTTTCCTGTACGATGATGATGTTTTACCGAGCCATTTTCTTTAGTAATATCATTGCCAGGAAAGATTTCTTGCATCAAAACATCATTAACATTCTCCCCAATTATCTTATGGGTTGGCACAATATTGAAGATAGAGAGAAATGCTTTATTAAATTGCACAATTCTCAATTCATCATCAACAACAACTAATCCATTTGGATCTTTTTCAATGATTTTTTCTGCGAGTGATTTACTATTTATCATCTTGTCTCCTCCAGGTTACACCAGGTATATTAGGTAAGTCATTTGTCTTATGAAGTTCTTTAAAAAACCTTTTATAGTCTGCATTTGGAAGGAATTTTAGACGGAAGTCGTCTATCTGAACACAAAAGTGCTCTCCACAATCTTTCATGCAAAATGAAGCTTTCAGCTTCCATTTATCCTGCAAAGAATTTATGCTGATATAATTAACTAAGTACTCCACAACTTTTTGAGAGCCTCTGTGGCTACAAGAACTTCCGGCACAAACTGTTATAGTCATAATTTCTTCCTTCTCTTGAGTTAATAATTCCATTTACTTTTTCGTTATTGATATATCGATATGTCAGTAATACAATAGTCGCTTTTTGTGTCAATACTTTTTCGATATTTTTATATTAATAGATTATTTTCCCTTTATTTAATAGGCTTTTTTCTGATATTATTTTTTTTAATCTCTTTCATTTTTCTGAGATTAGGCCTCATAAAATATATTTTTATCGATATTATTTTTATGGCCTACTCTTTTTCAACTTTTCAATTTCTTTACTTGTTTTCTTTCATCTTTCTCTACTCCTTTACTGTCATCACAATTGAAAATCAAATAATTATTGTCTTGAGTGAGAAGGAGCAAAGAAGGAGAATATATAGGCAATAAGATAAGCCTTAAGCTAATTTAGAAAGATAATCTAAAAAAAGTTTGACAATATTCTTTAAGAAAGCATAATTTGTTAGAAATTGAAAATATTATTATAAATCGAGCCGATAATAGAAGACTAAGCTTAAGGAAAAATGATGAGAGATGTTCCAAATATTGATATTAACTCGCTTCCAATAGGTTATGCTGAAATTAGAATAGCTAAAGATAAGATTAAACAAAGTTATTCCTATCAAATAGAATTTGCAAATTTTCATTTTAAAAACTTATTATCAAAAGATACTTATTCTGAAAACCAGGATTTTATTTTCTGTGCAGAATTGGAAGCTGAACTTTTTTCTCAAAAGCGATTAAAATCCTATTATAATGTACTGATAAATAATAGTTTTATGGAATTTGAGCAGTATTGTGACACCTTTAAAAGAAGTTTTATAATGAAATTCAAACCAGTTTCTAAAGATCTCTTAAGTCTCACCTTGGTATCAGTTCCCAAAAAAAATAAAGGATTAAAGCAAGTTGGAATTTCTACTAATTTTGCTAAAATCTTAGATAGTACTTTTGATTTGATGTTCATTCTCGATAAAGACTTAAAAATAAAACATTATAATCAAGAAGCAAAAAGAATATTTGCTATCGAAAAGGATAATACTCAACTTGATGAGACAATAAATTATGTTCATCCTGAAGACAGAGGACTAGCCTTAGAAATCATTAACAATATAATGAAGGGCCCTAATAATGAGACAAGTGCAGACATAAGAATTCTGAAAAGAAATCACGGTTACCTTTATATGCACTTTGTTGCCAAAAATATGCTGGATGAAGAAGGAATAAATGGTATAGTAATAAATGCTCTAGATGTTAGCCACCAAAAAACTAATGAAAAAAAGTTAATTGAAAATAAGCTTTACTTAGAGTCACTTTTTAAAGCTATTCCTAATATGATTTTTGTAATGGATTATCAAGGAACATTTTTAGATTTTAAATCCTTTAATACTTCCAAGCTAGCTATACAACCTAAGGATTTTTTAGGTAAAAAAATATCCTCCTTGCTTCCTGAATACCTTTCTAAAAGAGTAGTTTCAGGGCTAAAGATGTTAAAACTTAATAAAGAAGTCGAGCCAATTTCTTATCAATTCAAGAACCAATCACAGAAGATGGGTTATTTTGAATGCACTCTTTCTATTATAAATGATGAAAAAGCTCTAGCAATTGTGAATGATGTTACAGCTTTGAAAGAAGCTGAAGAGAAGCTAACAAAAAGCCAAAAGTTGATTCAGAAGAAATTAGATGCTATAATTGCTCCTGAAGGTAAGTTATCAGACCTTGAACTATCGGATTTGATTAATATTGAAGAGTTAAAAGATATGTTCCAGACTATTAATGATTTTACCAATATTCCGGTAACCTTAATAGATAAAAATGGAGATATTCTCTTTTCAATTGGAATGTCTAGATTGTGCAATGATTTCCATTTAGCAAAAAGTAAGTCACTAAGTAAGTGTTTTGAAAGTAATATACACAACACTAAAAATCTCAAGATTGGAGAGAGTAAATTACATAAATGCTTGAATAATATCTGGAACTTGGTTTGCCCAATATATGTGGGAGGAGAACAGATTGCTTCACTTAATATATGCCAATTTAGATTATCTAATGATACTAACAACTACGAAGAGTCATTAAGGCAACTAGCAAATACTTACGGTTTTGATAAAGAAGCTTATATTAAGGCTTATTATGAATTGCCTAAGTTAGATAAAGAGCATTTAGTTAAAATCTCTAGCTATTATAGAGACTTCCTTAGCAAAATTACCGCTCTCTCTTATGCTCAGATTAAACAAGCTAGAACTGCAAACCAGCTTAGGCTAAGAGAAGAGAAACTTGTACAAATTACAGACAACATGACAGATGCATTTTTTATTTATGACTTAGATTTAAATGTTACTTACATCAGTCCTTCAGTAAAGAAACTATTTGGTTTAACTCCAGAAGAATATAAAGAACAGACACTGGAAGAAAAATTCCCTGCTTCTTCAATAGAAGCTATGAAAAATGCTTTAAGTAAAGCTCTTGAATCCCCTAATGATGAAAATCAGAATGTACTAATTGAGATTCAGGAATATAATAATAATGGGGATTTAATAGACCTATCTCTTCATGCGAAACTATTAAGAGATGAGAATAAAGAACCCATAGGTATAATTGGTTCAGCCAGGGATATTTCTGAGAAGAAGAAAGCTGAAGAAAAATTAAACACTCAATTTAAACTTCAATCACTACTAAGCTCAATAGCCATGCATTATATTAACATACCTCTTGATAAAATAAAAGAGTCCATTTCTGATTCCTTAAAAGAGTTTGCCCTTTTTGCTAAAGCTGACCGAGCATATATTTTTAAGTATGATTGGGAGAAAGGAACTGTTACTAATACTTATGAATGGTGTAAAGAAGGAATTAAACCTGAAATTGATAACTTACAAGATGTCCCTATTGCAGCAATGCAAGAATGGAATGATGATCACAAAGTAGGAAAAACAATAATTATTGATGATGTTACACAACTTGCTGACGATGATGATAGGAAAGAATTCTTATCCCAGCAAAAAATCAAAAGTTTAATTTCTGTTCCTTTGATGAATAATAATCTTTGTATCGGATTTGTAGGTTTTGATTCAGTTGAAAATCATAAGCACTATACCAATAATGAGATTACTGTACTCAAGATTTTTGCCCATCTCTTAGTTAATATTACCAATAGAATTGATCTAAGTAAAGAGCTTATTCTAGAGAAAGAGCGAGCTACAGAATCTGACAAATTAAAGTCCAATTTGCTGAAGAATATTAGCCATGAATTCAGAACTCCTTTAAATGGAATTATTGGCTTATCCGAACTTCTTCAAAACAAACCAATTGATACTGAATATCAAAAAATGGCCAGTATGATACTCACTTCAGGGATTAGACTGAATTATGTCTTAGATTCAATAATGCTTCTTTCTCAATTAGAATCCCTTACAGAAACTAAACTAATAAACCTTGAACCGATAAACCTAAGTAGTTTCTTACTGTCATTAACTAATCAATATCAAAGTCAGATTACCCAAAAAGGTCTAGACTTAATTACTGAACTTCAGCCAGATATTACTGTAAGAATAAATGATAATCTTTTCAAACAAGCACTAATTCATATTATCAATAATTCTATTAAATACACTAGAACAGGTTCAGTAAAAATATCCTGTACTCAGACTAGTCCAACTAGTCACATTGAAATTATTATTGAAGATACAGGAATTGGAATCCCAAAAGAATCTCAAGCAATTATCTTTAGTGACTTTAGACAGGTAAGTGAAGGCTATAATCGGGCTTATGAAGGTTGTGGATTAGGCCTACCTATTGCCAAAAGAGCTATCGAACTAATGCAAGGTGAGATTTCCTTAGAAAGTGAACTTGAAAAGGGAACTAAAATTACTATATTTCTACCTTTTATAACAGATAATCAAAAAAACACCGAAGCATTAGAATCAGATAAAAAATCTACAAAGAGAACTTCAGCAGAAAAATCAAATCACACAAATGAAGATAAAGCAAATATTCTAATCGTAGAAGACAATAAAGTAAACCAAAAATTAGCTACTTCAATCCTAGGAAAATATTACCAAACAGATTCTGCTTTTGACGGAGAAAGTGCAATTTCTATGATTACTCAAAAGCAATATGATGCTATTTTAATGGATATTCATCTAGGTGAGGGTTTAGATGGACTAGAAGTTACAAAGATTATTAGAGATGACCTTCGCTATAAACAAACCCCTATTATCGCTGTAACAGGCTATACTATGCTAGGAGATAAAGAACAAATTCTCAAGCAAGGATGTAGTGATTACCTAGGCAAACCATATAATAAAACTCAGCTCTTAGAAATTATTGAGAAAGCACTACAATAACACTAATCGAGATTCTAGAGATGTAATATAGAGAATCTTTCTTATAACTCAATCAAGGACAAGAAAAATAATCACTGAAAGAGACATATCTTATAATAATTGCCTGAATTTTGCAAATGCCTGCAAGGATGCAAGCCTTCCCAGTAAGATGAAAAAGCCATAATATATTATAAGATTAACTGATTTTTATAAAGTATATTCTTGAAGTTTAACATATTATTTGTTTGGGCAAACACCAGACTTAGGCAAAATTATTTTTTTCTTTTTTATATTGACACTATTACAATAAAATATTAGATTTGAGCATGTTTGATAGTATTTGACTAAATCATTATCATAGTAATAATGATATAATCTATAATAAAAGGTTTCAATAATTATGATAAATAGTGGTAACAAGCAAGAAGTTTTTCAGATGAGCGATATTGATTTCGAAATAATTTTTTTAAACTTAGAAAACAATTTTATAGATTACAAAATTGTATCAGACGCTAATACTATAACTTTGGGAGATGCTGATTCAAAGACTTTTTCACAAGAAGCAAAATCCGAGCAAGAAGAAGTTTTAGCAGAACTTCTAACTTCCGATAATATTAAGAAGTATTATCTTATTACTCAGCAGGGAGAAATAATTAAAGAAAGATTATTTCTACCTACTTATGCTAAATATATTGACCTTAAATTAATACCACAAAGTGACAATAGAGCAAGACTTCATTTAACTTTTCAAGAAAAGATAAATATTATAGACCAAAATGAGAACTCAGATCTAGAAAAATACTATCATTTATTAGAAAATTCCTCGGATGCAATTACAGTTATAGATGAAAACTTTACACCATTGTTTTCAAGCCCAGCGACTAAGGCTATTTTAGGCTATGCCCCAGATAAAAGACTTTGCCTTCACCCTTTTGAGGTAATTCATCCCAAGGATCTGCCCTTGGTTGTTGAAAAATTTCAACAGCTCAAAAATAACACTATTAAAACATTAAGCTTGAGATGTAGAATACAAACCGCTAATACTAATTACATTAAAATAGAAGCCAAAGCAAGCAATCGCCTACATGTTGTCGGTATTAATGGCATTATTGTGCATATTAAGGATTTATCCCACAAAGAGATGATTACTAACAAAACAGATTCCTTAATTACTAGAAAAGGTGAAGATCAACAGCTTAAGTTGGAAGATTTTATCGATTTAGAAGAATTACACAAACTTATGGAGAAGTTCTATGACTTCAATAAAATTCCTATTGGGATTGTTGATTTACAAGGTAATATCCTCTCCTCAATCGGAATGACAGAAATTTGTGGAATTTATCATAGAAAAAATAAATTAGCTTGGGAAAGATGTATTGAAAGTGATCTCACACTAACCAAAGGGATAAAAAAAAATGAAGTAAGGCATTATAAGTGTCTCAACAACATGCATGATGCCGTAACCCCGATATTTGTCGCAGAAATGCATTTAGCTAATCTTTTTATCGGACAATTTTTCTATGAAGATGAAGTTATTGAAAGAGAAGTTTTCCGTAAACAGGCTAAAGAGTTTGGAATAGATGAAGAGAAATATCTTTCAGCCTTAGACAAGGCTCCTCGCTTAGACAGAGATAAAATTGAACTTATTTCCTCTTACTATAGTGATTTAATAAAGATTATTACAAGTTTAGCCCATTCAAGATTGAAACTTTTAAATTTAAATCAACATATTGAAGAAAGAGAGGATAACTTACAACAGATAACTAACAATATGACTGATGTTGTTTTTACTGCTGATTTTGATTTTAATATCAAATATATTAGTCCTTCAATAGAGAAATTAACTGGATATACTCCTGAAGAATATATAAAACTGAGTATGGAGGAAAGGTACCCAATCATCGCTGTTAAAGAAATTAGAGAAGCAATCGCTTTAGAATTAGAGCAAGATAAGACATCAACAGATAAAAGTAGAACCAATAAAAATGAATTAGTCTTATATAATAAAAAAAAGAAAATGCTCTTTACTTCGATACATTCTAAGTTTTTACGCAATATGAATGGTGATCCAGTCGCAATTATTGCCAATATCAGCAATATTACCAAGCAGATAGTGGTAGAAAAGAAATTAGATCGCCAGCTAAAGCTTCATTCTATTTTAACCTCCATGGCAGTTAAATATATAAATATACCTACTAATGAGATTAATAATTCAATAAATGATTCATTAGCAAGTCTGGCTACTTTTGTGAAAGCAGATCGTGCATATATATTTGATTATGACTGGAATAAGCAGATAAGTGTAAACACTTATGAATGGGTGGCAGAGGGAATCACTCCTGAAATTGATAATTTACAAGAAGTAGCTTTATCAACAATGGAATACTGGCCAGAGACCCATAAACAAGGCAAAACAATTTTTATAAAGGATGTTTCCAAGTTAAATGAATATCCTATAGTTCAAAATATTCTTTTAGAACAAGGTATTAAAAGTCTGATAACAATTCCCTTAATGAATAATAACGAATGTATTGGTTTTGTTGGCTTTGATTCAGTAAAAAAACCATATCCTTATAGTGAATCTGAACAGACATTACTAGCTGTATTTGCCGAATTGCTTGTTAATTTAGAGAATAAAGCTAAGTTAGAAAATGACTTAAGAGAAGAACAGAAGAAGGCTAAAATTTCTAATTTACTCAAATCTAATTTACTCAAAAACATCAGCCATGAATTCAGAACACCTCTAAATGGTATTGTAGGATTTTCAGAGTTGTTACAAAAAACTAGTGATCAATTTGAAACTGGAAATATGGCTTCGATGATTTACTCTTCTGCGATCAGACTTAATCATGTTTTAGATTCAATTATGCTGTTAAATGAGTTAGAGGATATTAATAAGAAGAAAAAAATTAACTCTAAATTAACAAATATAAGTACTGTTCTGAGTGATATAACTTCTCTTTATGCTCAACAATTTAAAGATAAGAAATTGAACTTCATAGTAGATATAGAAGCTAATCTATATGCAGAACTAGATGAGAAATTACTATCCCAAGCACTTATTCATCTCCTCAATAATGCTCTTAAGTTTACTCACGAAGGCCAAGTAAAATTAATCTGTTCCGCTAAAGATAAGGAAATATTAATTGATGTTATTGACAGTGGAATAGGTATTCCTCAAGAATCTCTTGAAGTTATCTTCTCTGAATTTAGACAAGCAAGCGAAGGCTACAATAGAGCCTTTGAAGGTGTAGGTTTAGGACTTACCATTTCTAAGAGAATTATAGATTTAATGCAAGGAGAAATTAGTGTTAAAAGTACTCTATTAGAAGGTTCAACTTTTACTATTGCTCTACCTAGAGTTAGTATTAGTGACTCCATTTACAAGGATTTCCTAGAAGTTGAAGAGCAGTTATCCATTAAGCCACAAACATATAAACCCAAAGTGCTCATCGTGGAAGATAATGTAATAAATCAAAAATTAGCTATTTCTATTCTCAAGAAAGAATTCACAACCGATTTAGCCATTAGTGGAGAAGTTGCCATTATCTTAGCCGAAAAGAAGAAATACGATACAATATTAATGGATATTCATCTTGGTGATGGTATTGATGGTTTAACTGCAGCTAAAGCTATAAAATGCAATAGCAAAAACACATCTACACCAATTATTGCAGTAACTGGCTATACTATGGGTGGTGATAAAGAGAGAATTCTCACTGAAGGTTGTGACTATTATTTAGGCAAACCATACAAAAAATTAGAATTATTAAAAGTTATAAATCAGGCTATTTCATTAGATTAGTCCTCAATATATTTATTCTTTTCTTCTCCTGTATCAGAGTAATTGACCAGTACTTTATGTTTTACTTGACTAAATAATGAGCTTTTTTCATTATTAGAAAAAATTATTTCGGAGGAGAATTGGGAAAAGAGATTACTTATCAATTATCTAGAATTAAGGGTTTTCTAAGTGTAATAGCAATTGTTGTTTTGATATATGGACTCCAGCAAGCCCAATCGATCTTAGTTCCATTAATTCTTGCACTATTCTTAGCATCTGTAGTAGCCTATCCCATGGAATGGCTTATCAAAAAGAAATTCCCTAAATCTATAGCCCTGATAGTCGTAGTTGTTCTTGTCATAGGGATTATTGCCTTAATCGGAACAGTTGTAGGTAATTCAATAAATGAATTTACTCAAAAGACAGGAGTTTACGAAAAGAATCTTACCGAGTGGTATAATCAGACCTTTATTGATCAAAATTTAAATGACTTAGGAGATACTGCAGAAATCGCTGGTGTTACCATGAGAGATATTACTTTGAAAGTAGCAAGTTACATTTCACCTGCAACTTTAATGAGCTGGTCAACTTTTATCTTGGGAAGTCTGCAAAGTATCTTTAAAAACATCTTTCTTATCTTAATCGCCATGATTTTCATGCTTATTGAAACAGGTAGTTTTAAATATAAACTTAATATACTGGCAGAAGCAAATCCTGATACTAAGAAGTCTGTGAATAAATTTTTATTAAGCCTCAGAAGATATATTGGTTTCAAAACTCTTATCAGCTTAGGAACAGGCATCATTATAACTATCTGGGTATCAATTCTTGGTATAGATTTTCCTCTTTTATGGGGCCTTATAGCCTTTCTCTTAAACTTTATCCCAACTATCGGTTCCATTATTGCCTCATTACCTGCCATTTTAATAGCCTTAGTTCAATTAGGACCAGGACATGCAGGACTTGTAGCTCTGGGGTATCTAGCCACTAACATTATCATTGGCAATATTATAGAACCAAGATTAATGGGCTACTCTTTAGGTCTATCAACAATTATAGTTTTTATCTCCTTGCTATTCTGGGGCTGGGTCTTTGGCTTTGCTGGGATGCTACTAGCTGTTCCTCTAACCATGACAGTTAAAATAGCCTTAGAATCATCAAAGAAATCAAAACATATTGCTCTGTTTATGAGCTCCAATAAAGAAATTATGAAAAGGAAAGAAAATGAGTAGTGGTTTTGTTTGTAGCAATTGTGGCTATGAATCTGCAGCTTGGGCAGGAAAATGCCCTGCGTGTGGAGAATGGAATTCCTTCAAAGAGGTGAGCAGGATTATTGGTAAGAGTAAAAAGACTAAGAATATTAGCAGTAAAACTTTGTTAAGTACTCCTAGCGTAACTAATTTACAAGATATAAAGGTAAGTTCAGAAGATAGGCTTAAAAGTGGTTTTAGTGAATTTGATTGTGTTCTCGGAGGAGGTTTTGTTTCGGGAATGGTCATACTTCTAGGGGGAGAACCTGGCACTGGTAAATCTACTTTAATGCTACAGGTTGCAGCTAAGGTTGCTCATCAAAACAAAAAGATTCTCTATGTCTCAGGTGAAGAGAGTAAAGAGCAAATCAAACTTAGAAGTATTAGATTAAAGATAGATTCTAATGATATCTTCCTCCTCTGTAATAATAATATTGAACAGATAGATTCTGCTATTTCAGAATATAATCCTGACTTACTTATTATAGATTCTATCCAATCAGTATATTCTTCTGAGATAGATAATTACCTTGGTAGTGTAACTCAATTAAGAGAGTGTAGTAGTTATCTGACTAAGATTGCTAAAAGAGAAAATATCCCAACTATAATAATTGGACATGTTACTAAAGATGGCTTGGTAGCTGGGCCTAAAACTATTGAGCACATGGTTGATACTGTTCTCTATTTTGAAAGTGAGAAAGAGGGATTCTTTAAGGTTTTACGAACAACCAAAAATAGATTTGGTTCAACAAATGAGATTGGTATTTTTGAAATGAATACTAGTGGCTTAGCTGAAGTTATTAATCCTTCTATCATATTTTTAAGTAGAAATGACAATCATTCTGGGGATGTAATTTCATGTGTAAGTGAAGGTTCTAGAAATTTCTTCATCGAAATTCAAGCCTTATTAAATAAGACAAATTTTGGCAATGCTCAAAGAGTATCAGTTGGTTATGAACAAAAGAAGTTAGCTATGATATTAGCAGTTATAGAGAAGAATACTGGTGTTCCAGTATCTTCTAATGATGTCTTTATCAATATCATTGGAGGCTTTAAGAGTAGAGATGCAGCCATGGATTTGGCTGTTGTTGCTGCTATCTTCTCAGGTTTTACAGATATTCCAATTCCTAAGTCTAGCGTCTTTATCGGAGAAGTAGGACTTAATGGTGAAATCAGAGTAGCTAAGAGTATTAATGATAAGATTAAAGAATCTATTAGATTAGGATTCGACAAGGTTGTTGTATCCGATAAAGCAGAAGTTTCTAAGAAACTTAAAGAACACTGTGTAATGATTAATAATATAAATGATTTATTCAAGACATTCTTTTAAGAGGTAGAATGGAAAAAATATTTGTTTTAGATACTAATGTACTCATCCACGACCCAGAGGCTATGTTTAAATTCGATGATAATAGAGTAGTTATTCCTATGACTGTTATTGAGGAAGTTGACCAATTCAAAAAAGGTGTTGATGAAAAAAGTCGTAATGCTCGCTTAATAGGAAGATATTTAGATAAGTTAAGAATGAAAGGTTCTCTTAAAGATGGAGTTATCACAGAAAAAGGTGGAACTGTCCAAGTTACTATTCTCTCAGCAGACCTCAATATCGATGGTGTTCAATTACTTGATAATAATGATAATAGAATCATCGGAACTGCAGCTTTCTTCCTTAAAGAATTTCCCCAGCGAACTGTTACTTTAATTTCTAAGGATGCTAATGTTAGAATCAAAGCCGACTGTTTAGGAATTAGAGCTGAAAACTATGAACCTGAGAAAGTAAATTTTGATGAGATATATACAGGCTTCACAAGTATTAAGGTTACTAAGAAACAGATAGAGAGAGTCATAGAAAAGGGATTTTATGCTAATAAGCTAGGAGAATTTCCTCCTAATCACTTCCTGAAACTTGTGGATAATCTTAAGGAAGCAAAGAATAAGGTCCTCTTAAGATATTCTCATCAAGAAAATAAATTCTTTACTCTTCAACATTATAGAGGACAAGAGATTTTTGGTATAGTTGCCCGTAATGATGAACAAGCTATGGCCCTTGACCTACTTCTTGATAGTTCAATCAGATTAGTATCACTGTCTGGTATTGCAGGAACAGGAAAGACTCTGATAGCTATTGCTGCAGGTTTAAATCAAGTTGTGGAAGATGATAATTATAAAAGACTTGTTGTCTCTCGCCCCATCTCCCCTCTGGGTAAAGATTTAGGCTATCTCCCTGGTTCTAAGGATGATAAGTTCACTCCTTGGATGCAACCTATCTATGATAATATGGAGATTCTAATCCAAGGTCATAATGAATATAGTCAAAATGATAATGGTAAAATATTCGGTAAAAAACATCCTTCTATTAACGATTATTTAGATTTTAATTTTCTTGAACTAGAACCTCTTACCTACATCAGAGGCAGGTCTTTACCTAACCAATTCATGATTATTGATGAAGCCCAAAATCTAACTCCTCACGAAATGAAAACTATCATTACTAGAGCTGGTGAGAATACTAAGATTGTTCTTACTGGTGACCCTTATCAAATTGATATTCCTTATCTAGATTCTGTCTCCAACGGACTTTCCCTTGCTGTCGAGAAGATGAAGCATGAGAATCTTGTGGGACATATTACCTTAATGAAGGGCGAACGCTCTAAACTAGCAGAAATTGCAGCTTCCTATTTCTAAGTAATAATGGAGAACCTAACTATGTTAGAAGAAGAAATGAATAATGAAAGAAGTTGGATAGAGATAAACTTATCTCACTTTGAGTATAATCTACAAGAGATAAAGAAATTTCTCTCTCCCCAACAAGACTTCCTGCAAATCATCAAAGCAGATGCTTATGGCCACGGAGCCTTCCAAATCGCCACTCAAGCCTTGTTAAATGGTGCAAAGCTACTCGGGGTAGCTAATGCCGACGAAGCTCTCTTTATTAGATATAACAACATCTCAGCACCTATTCTAATTCTCTCCCCTTCTTTAGAATCAGAAATTGAAAACATAGTTCTTCATAATCTCATTCCCACAGTTAATGATTTAGACTTTGCTAAAAAACTAAATAACTTTGCCCACTTAAATAAGAAGAAAATAAAAATCCACTTGAATATTGATTCAGGTATGAACCGTAGCGGTATCAGAGCAGACCAAGCTCTTAGCTTCTGCCAAGAACTTTCTCACCTGCCCAATTTAATTATCGATGGGATATTTACTCATTTCGCAGAGAGTGAAAGCAATTTAGATTTTACCAATAACCAATATCAGATCTTCTGTAATGTCTTGGATAGAATACTTGAGGAAATACCAAATCTCAATCCAACCTATCTCCATTCTTCTAATTCTTCTGCAGTAGTCAATTATAACTTCCCCAAAATGAACTTAGCTAGAATTGGTATTCTATCTTTTGGAATCTATCCTCACGCTTCTTTGCAAGAAAAAATCACTCTTAAACCAGTAATGAAGTTCATCACCAAGATAAGTCAAATTAAAGAAGCCAAAGAGGGTGAGTATATTAGCTATAATCTTACTTACCAAGCTAAGAATAGTCTCAAGTATGCTATTCTTCCTATTGGTTATGCTGATGGTTATAACTTTTTCTTATCCAATAAGGGAAAAGTTCTTTGTCAAGACAAGCTAATCCCCATTTTAGGTAAAGTTACAATGGATATGACTATTGTCGATATTAGCTCTCTAGATAAGCCCCAAGTGGGACAAGAGGTCATTTTATATGGTGAAGATTCTTTAAGAATAGAAGATTTGACCCAACTCTATGCAGGTTCATCTTATGAATTAGCAACTCAAACAGGGAAAAGAGCTAAGCGTTACTACTACTATGACCAAAAGATTATTGCTATCGAAGCTCGCTTAAGAAGAGACTTTTATTCTCCAGACTTCTCAGCCAAGAAATTATCCTTGATTATCAAGAATGCCTTAAAGACAAGAATTAACTCTAGTGAAATATCCCAAGTTCTCTTTTCTGAGATAATTAGTGATTTTATTAATGAATCAGATAATAATATTTCTTATAGGACCAATTTTAAGCATCATATTAAATTTTCTCTATCTTCTCAATATCCAGAATTCTATCTTGTAGATACCGAGTTATCATATTCTAAAGTATTGAATGAGAAAGATTTTATTATTGCCTGTGCTTCAGATGCCCAAACCTTAGATTCTTATTTTAGAAATCCTCAAGTGGAATACCGTTGGTTACTAACTGCTGAGCTTAGCCTTAACTCTCAATTTTTTGTATTAAAGGAAGTTACAGTGAATGATATTCCAGCAATTACTACCATAAAGACTAGTCCTAAAGTTTTAGAATTCCATAATACTAATGAAAATTATTCTCAATTAATTGGGACAAAATGTAACTTTTCTATCAAAACAAGAACACTCTATCCTATTGATTCTCATCAATTAAGTGTATTTATCTCAGAACCTACTAAAGGTGTTAAAATCAGTTTTGAATTCCCTCCTAGCCTTCAGAAAGTAGAAGCAGTTACTCTCTTCTCAGGTGAATCAAAATACCCTACAATCCTAGAAGCAGAAAATACTATTAGTGTTGAAACAGGTAAAGATATTTGGATACTTCCTAAAAGTGGAGTGATTTTCTCCTATTAATTAATCTTCTGCTTTGATATTTGTAAGTTTAAGGATAATCTATGGACTGGAGGCGTCTCTGCCTCCAGAAAAAGAGAACAGGCTGGTGGAAGCAGGGACAATCTATGGACTGGAGGCGTCTCGGCCTCCGGAAAAAGAGAACAGGCTGGAATAATAATTTAAAATTCACGGACTAAAGGTCCGTAACCCCAGTTAATACAGCCTAGTGGAAGCAGGGACAATTTATGGACTGGAGGCGTCTCGGCCTCCAGATAAAAAGAACAGGCTGGAATAATAATTTAAAATTCACGGACTAAAGGTCCGTAACCCCAGTTAATACAGCCTGGTGGAAGCAGGGACGCTTCCACTCCATAAAAATACAAACTAGTTCAAGCAGGGACAATCTATGGACTGGAGGCGTCTCTGCCTCCAGAAAAAGAGAACAGGCTGGAATACAGCCTGGTGGAAGCAGGGACGCTTCCACTCCATAAAACTTCCACTCAATAAATCAAGAAGCAAATACTTTAAGGTGTAGAGAGAGTTTCCAGTATATTCTTAGCCGTATTTTCCCCTATACCTTTAATCATCATAAGTTCTTCTACACTAGCATTTTTAATAACTTCAACAGAGCCAAATTCTTTTAAAAGAAGGAATTTAAGTTTTTCCGAGACACCACTGATATTATCAAGTTGACTTATCAAAGTTCTTGCTGATCTGCGTTTCCTATGGAAGGTTATAGCAAATCTATGTGATTCATCTCTGATATGGGTTAAAAGTTTTAGGGATGAAGAAGTCTTAGGCAGAATTATAGATTCTTCATGATTTGGGATATAGACTTCTTCAACTCTTTTAGCTAAAGATATAAGCTGAACATTGAGGTCAGCATAGTCTTTCAAAATAGCATTAGCTGCATTTAGTTGTCCCTTTCCTCCATCAATAACTATTAAATCTGGTGTCATATCACTATTTTCCCGACAGCCATTTAAAAATCTGGTAATCGTTTCAGCCATGGAGGCAAAATCATCTTGTCCTGTTACACTTTTAATAATATAGTGACGATACTTTTTCTTGAGAGGTTTTCCATTTTCGAAATAAACAGCAGAGGAGACAGTATCTTCCCCTTGAATAGTGGAAATATCCATACAGACCATTTTACGAGGGAGTCTATCTAATTTAAGAAGATCTTTTAGCTCTTGAACAGAGAAGATTGTTCTATTCTTACTTCTGATACCTTGGAGTTTCTTATCTTCTACAAACATGAAAGCATTCTTTCTGGCAACTACCACAAGATTATTCTTTTCCCCTTTTTGAGGTACTTTTATCTTGTTTTTAAGCCAAGCATTGAGGCTATCTAGGTCATCTGGTTCAGCTGAAACAATAATATCATCTGGGAGTTCATCTTTTTGGGAATAGTAGTCTGTGATAAAGTAAGAGAGAAGTGCTCCATCAGTTTCATCTTCTACATTCTTGAGAGGATAAAGTTCTTTGTTATTAACTCTTCCCTCAACCATTTTAAGAACTACAGCAGCAGCAATAGTCTCTTCTCGATAGACAGCGATAATATCACGGTTTTTTAAATCAGAAAAGAACATATTTTGCTTTTCAGAGAACTTTTCTAAAGCCTTTATTTTATCCCTTAGTTCGGCAGCAAGTTCAAACTTTAACTCTTCAGCAGCATTTTCCATTTCTTCCTTGAGAGTATTCATCAGAGAATAGTGTTTACCTTGCAAGAAGTCTTTAACATTCTTAACTAGTTTTTGATAATCCTGATGAGAAATCTTACCGATACAAGGAGCTAAACACTTTTTAAGTTGATAGTTGATACAAGCTTTTTCATATTTTATCTCATCTTTAGGAATAGCTCGATTGCAGTTTCTAAGAGGGAATATCCATTCCAACAAAGAAAGTATTCTTCTTATATCTGGGAAGCGGGAATAAGGTCCATAATAGCTTGAACCATCTTTCACCAAAGTTCTAGTCTTTTCTATTTTAGGGTAAGGGTCATTGGTTATCTTAATGAAAGGATATCTCTTATCATCCTTGAGCATGACATTATAGCGAGGAGAATACTTCCTAATCATAGTAGCTTCTAAGATAAGAGCATTAGATTCACTGCCAACTACGATATAATCTAAATCATAGATATGCCTCTGAAGTTGGCGAGTTTTTCTATCCTTATGTTCTTGGAGATAGGACTTAATCCTGTTTTTAAGGTTCTTAGCCTTACCCACATAGATTACTTCTTTATCTTTATTCTTCCAAAGATAAACACCTGGGTTCTCAGGTAGTATCTCTAATTTCTTTTCTAACTCAGGAGAGATTTTTATCATCTTGCTTCTTTTTATAGATTGCTAAAGAGACAAAGACAGTGGTCCCTTCATGTTCTTTACTCTGAAGCCAAATCCTACCTTTATTGAGGTCTGAAATTCGCTTACAGGTTGAAAGACCTAGTCCTAAACCTGAAGATCTATATTCAATAGTTCCTGATTTATGGGCATATATGTCATTTAGTTCATAGAATTTCTTAAATACATTGTCTAACTCTTTCTCAGGTATTCCTATACCGTTATCTTTGATATAAATAATTACAGATTCTTGGTTATTAATTCTCTCATTTTGGAATGATGATCTTCTCACCCCAACACTAATCTCACCGAAGTCATTGGTGAATCTGATAGCATTGAGTATCACTTGATTAAGCATTATAGTGATTGATTCCCAGTCTCCGTATATTGTAGGAATATTCTCTTCAATATCTGTCTTTAGAGTTAGCTTTCTCTTCTCTGCTAAAGGAGTAGCCTCTTGCACACAGAGATTTACCAACTCATCAATTTCAATTTCTGTAAGATTGAGTCCACTGGTAATACTAAATTTATTAAAGGTAATAATATCATTGGTAGTATTGATTAACTTAAAAACACTAGACTCCACATTTTTCAATAACTCATCTCTTTTAGTAGGATTTTCTGAAAGATTATTCTTAAGTTTTCTAACATAGGTTGATAGCTTAGTTAGAGGTGTGTTGAGTTCATGCGAGACGATGTTAATAAAGTCATCTTTTAAGGAATCCAGCTTGACTAGCTCAATATTCCTTTTGAAGAGATTATTATAACTCACAGCATTTTTGATACTAGTGTTTACTTGCAATAAGAAGAGCTTCAGAATCTCTTTATTAACATATAATTGATTCTGAATATCAAGATAGTTATCGAAATAGATAATTCCATAAATCTTATTATCTATGATTACTGGGGCACAATAGTAGGAAAGTAAAAGATACTTATCATTCTTTCTACTTCTCTTAAAAGAGTCTTCACTAACATTGTTAGAATAAAGAGGTTTTTTTAATTGCTGAACTTTGAGCAAAGCATTGTTATCTAAAGAAGTATATTGCTTAACAATATTATTATCGTTATCAAGAGCTATGGTGAATTTATAGTTTCCTGAATCTTCAATTTGAATAAAGAAACCACGAGAAGCGTTCAGGAAGTTTATACCTTCAGCAACAACTTCATACTCTAATCTATCCAAACTATTTGTTCCGATAAGTTTATTTGTTACAGTCATCAGACGGGTCATAAGAGTCATCTTCTTATGATTTTCCATGAAGTCAATCACTCTTAACAAGATAGTAGTAGCTTGAAGACTAATACTGTTCAAGATTATAATTTCACTTTTGGTATAAGGTACATCACCATTATCTTGAACTAAAATAAAGCCGATTCTGTTCTTCTCAATCTGCAAAGGAATAATAGCTACATGGTTATCATTGATTTTTTTGGTAACAACAAAGTTCTTGATTGTGTTTTTACTTGATCCTTTGCTAGATCCCTTGGGTATTCTCTTAGGAGTAGTCTGTGTGAATGCTCTTTTGATTAAAGCGACATATTCCTTTGATTGAATAGTTTCAAAATCAAAGTTTTCAGAAGAGAACTCCTCATAATTCATCAAATCCTGGTTATAGATAGCTATAGTGAAGGAAGTAGGCGAAACTAAGACATCTAGTAATTTTCCGAAGAAGAAGATAATTCTATTCATATCTTTTATCTGCAGAAGCTCGGCTATTTTGCTATTCAAAGTAAGCTTTGTCAGCTGTTCGCGAGGGGCTATTTTTTCAAAGACAAAACTGCTTATCTTTTTACTAGAATACTGTTTCCTAGCTAAGAACTCTTCATACATTTCAAGATTATCAAAATCTACTAACTTCTCAATTTTATCTTTATAAGCTGTTACATATTCAGAGTTAATATCAATTGCTTCGAATTGGTAAAGCACTTGAATAATTAGTCCTAAAGCTTTTATCTCAACTAAAAGATACTTGTTCTTATTACAAACTTTGGAGAGAGAGATTAGTGATCTTAAGACTACCCTTAAATGAACTTTAGGGTTTAAGAGATCTATTTTACATTTGTGAAGTTCCAGTAGTGTTTCCCAATACTTATAGTGATACTCTTTACAGATAGGAATCACTTCTTGATATATTGCCTCAGCCTCTTCAGTTTTACCTAGATGCAATAAGCACTCAACTTCTCGGACTCTAAAAATTGTATAAGCATACTTATTCCTAGAGGTTTGAGCATACTCTTTGGCGAATTCTATATTGCGATAAGCTACTTCATAATTCTGTTTAGTTATAGCTAAAAGATTAAGTGTATTATAATAAAATTCCTCTTCCTTAAGCTTACTATAACTGATGTGTGAGTTATTATAAATAAGCTTTTCTAAAGATTCAGAAGCAGAAATTTCATATAGGAAATAGAAGTATGTTTTTACTAAAGGATCAAGATTATTGAATCTAAGCTCTTTCAATTCTGGGTCATTGGAGTAAACGAAGTCTGTGTACTCTTTGTAAGAAGATATTTTACTCATGGCAAGTGCCATGTTTCTATTAATACTTGGATCGCTCTTAATACCTTCAACCTTATCAGAAATCTCTTTTGCTCTCTTTAAATAAACTATTGCTTCCTCAAAATCACCAAACTTAATTTTTGCTTCAGCAATGTTAATATAGGTTAGAACAGCAGTTGAGGAGTTAAAATTCCTTTCTAAAAGTTCTTCTGACTTATTGAATAATTGATAAGCTTGATTGGTAAGTCCTTGTTTTAGATATAAATCACCTAAATTATTATACATGAGAACTAATTGCTTTTCAATATTGAATTTCTCAAACAGAGCTATACTCTTAGAGAAGTATTGTTGAGCTTCATCTAATCTCTTAATCTGAGAATAATAAGTACCTAAATTATTATAAATTATGGCGATAATTATCATCATCTCATTATCAGGAGTTGCTGGAAATTTTTCGATAAGTGATTCTTCTATAGAAATAGCATCCATAAACTTGCCATTCTTAAAGAAGAAAACACTCTCACGATCTTTAAAAAGAAGATAGTATTTTCTATCTAAATGAGGAAAGGCAATGTTATCTAAGATATCCTTAACTTTTTTCTGTTTCCCTAATCTTTGATAGATTTTGGTAGTGATTAGTTTTAATTCTAAAGAGTGTTTGGCAGTTCTAATCAAAGAATCAGCTATAGAGAATAGACTTACAGCTTTTTCAAAATCTTCAAATAAATAATATATCTTTATTAGAATCAAGTATTTCTCAAAGATTGGAGGATAATTATCCAAAATCCTAATTAATTGCTCTGTCTTGCTTACTGAAACAACAATATCTAATTTCTGACTAATCAAAGAAGCATCTTCAATCAAATTTCTATCTAGATGGGTTATTGAATCTGCTATATTTATCTTAAGAACATTGATTAAATTTTCAAAAGCTGCTTCTTGATTATGCTGTTGATCATTTAGCTTATACAAGCGTAGGTTGAATTTTCTAATAGCATTGAAATCATGAGCAATCTTAGCATTTTCTATTATCCCTTCACAGATTTCAATGTCATTTATCTCAATATCTTGGAAGTAATTTATTAAGCGTTCCGAATACTCAATTAACTTTTCTTTTGAGCATTCACGAATGAATCTCTTCTTAGCTTCAGGGAATGAGAACACAAAGTAATCACCAGACTTAATTAAAATCTCATTGTTCAAAGCATCTGTAGTAAAATGATAATGTTGAAGGTCATTAATATTAAAGAAATATTGAATCAACTCTTTACTCAAAGGAGTTTGAACAATCGCTAATTGCATTAAATAGAGATAGCTCTGTTCAGATAAATTGCTCATTCGCACATAGATTGAATTTAAGATTGATTCAGGTAAACATGCATGATCAATATTATACTCAAAATTAAAGCCTGATTCATCCCATATCTTCTTTCTTTCAACCAATTCTATTAAAAATTCCTGAATGAAAAGAGGATTACCACAAGTCCTTTTGTGTATCTTTCTTATCATTTCTTCGGGAACATCACTTTTAACAAGCTTGAGAATATAACTTTTAGACTCTTCAAAAGTTAAAAATGGAACTTTTACTATTACTGCTCCATTTATTTTTTGAACCTGCCTGTAATTATTGAAGGATAAAGTGATTATTATCCTAGAAGATGAAATTTCATCTGCACAGAAGTTTATAAATTCTATGCTATTATCTTCTAATAACTCAGCATGGCGAATAATAAAGACTAATGGTTTCTCATCAGATAAATGTTTTAAGTAATTCTTCAGTGAAGTAAAATCTTCTAACATATCGTCTTTGGAAAAATTAGTTAACTTAGCTGCATCTTCTGATTCATAGAGATATTTTTTAAATTTGTCTGATATTTTATTTAAATCATCTTCCAAAAGTGACGAAGCTCGATTTTTGCTTACAGAAGTGTGAAACTCTTTGGTCAAAGCATAGAAGGGGTCATTATGTTCAGGACTGCACTCATAATCAAAAATATAGTATTTACCTGTTAACATGTGATACTTAAACAAGGTTAATATATCGCCTTTCCCTAAGCCTTTACCACCAACAAGTGAAACTAACTTTCCATTGCTATTTTCCATTTCTACAAGATATCTTGTTAAATCTTCACTAATTTTCTCATTCACATAATAACTGTTAAATTTTAGGAAGTTAACTGTTGACCACTGATAGGAGAAAGAATATTTTTTTAGCTGAGTCTTATTTATAAAATCTATAATATCAGGAACACTTTGAAATCTATTCTCAGGATTTTTCTCTAATAATTTAATAATTAATCTTTCTAAATCTTCAGGAATATCGCTATTTACCTGTCTTGGTAGTTTCGGTAATAAGTAGTCTTTGTTACCCTGAATAACAGCCATTATCTGCTTAATAGAGAAAGGAAAAGCACCTGTTGTTAAGCGATAAAGAGTTACCCCAAGAGCATAGAAATCACTCTCTGGACTTGGTTCATTTCCTAGATATACTTCTGGGGCGATAAAAGGTAGAGAACCTGTTACTTTCTGAGGATCACCATCTAGGTCTATCTTGGAGAAACCATAGTCCATGACCTTGATTTGAGGTCCTGAGCCTGTAAATCTAAAGAGAATATTATGAGGTTTTAGATCTTTATGAATCATTCCGTGAGTATGTAGAGCATGCAGAGCATAACATATCTGGATAACGATATTATATAATTCATTTAAATTATCTCTATTCACAGGGAATCTGTTAAGAGGATGACCATCATAGTATTCACTTAAAGCATAAACACTATTCCCAATATTTCCAAAATCAACTATGTTAATTAAATTGGGGTGACTTATCTGGGTCAAATGGTGCATATTATTAGCTGGTAGCTTTTTGTAAAATTCTTTCGCATCAAGCTGATTAAAATATTTTAAAGCATATAGCTTATCTGTTCTTAAATCCTTAACCTTATATACAGTTGCCCATATTCCTGAACCTAACTCTTCTATAACTTCATATCTGGAATCTAATATCATAATTATCCTCTCTCAAGTCATTCTTTGACATTTCTATTAGGATATTTTAAAAGTGTTTTTATGTCAAGATAAGATTGTAGATTTGCTAAGTCGGGGTGTTAAGAATTAACGAAAAACGGGCATCCCAGTTAAGAAGCCAGCAAGATGCTGGCGCTCCCAGTAAAAGATGCCTGCAAGAAAGCCCACATACCCAGTTAGGTGCCAACAAGATGCTGGCGCTCCCAGTTAAGATACTGGCGTTCATAGTTTTATTTCATCAACACCATTTTGTGATTAACACTTTGTCCCTCTGTTTGCATTTGAATGAAGTAGATTCCTGAAGCAAGAGACTCATTCTTATCATTTGTGCCATTCCATACCACTTCGTGCTTACCGGCTGTAGAATATTCATCTAATAAGGTAAAAACTTTTTGTCCTTTAATGTTAAAGATATTAAGCTTCACAGGACTTGCTTTATCTAAAGTGAAAGATATTCTTGTTTCAGGATTAAAGGGATTAGGGTAATTTTGAATTGAATTTAAGCTAATAGCCTCTATAGAGTTATCATTAGAAGTAGGGAGAAGAAGCTCTTCTGTAAAGTTTATATTATTATCAGATACTTTAACTAAGATAGAAGACCAGTCAGTTGAAATAAGTTCTGAGGTTTCATTACTTTGGAAGGTAACTTCAGTTGAAAAGTCATAAGATAGAGGAGAGAAGTCTAAAATCTCTTCTCCGTCATTAATGATAGCTTGGGCTGTAAGAGGAAAATTACCATTCTCATCATAATAAGTGAAATAGAGATATCCATCATTCTCATAAGGATTTATGTTAGTAACTTCAGGTAAAATATTTTCTTGCTCTTCTAAAACTAAAGGGTCTAAATAAATTGCTGAAGGGTAGGTAAAATCTGTTTCCTGCATTCCACCTGCAAGAGTAATCATTCCTGTTCCAGATGCAGTAGTTAGCTGTGGATTTTCAGGGTCAAACCATTCCAAAAAGTCTTCTTGAGCATAGAGGTCAGACCAGTTACAGCTTAAAGTAAGTTGATTATTAGCTTCATCAATAGAACTTTCAATTGGAGCTACGAACTCAATATCATTCATAGTCATACCAGATACTTTGTAGAGTCCTGGTTGAATTATCCCTGCTTGATTAACAGTATATAAGATACCAAAGGGAGTGATGTTTATATTAGTAGGATCTAGATCAAGACCACTAGGAATAATTAGAGAGATATAGGAGTAGAATGGTCCCCAAATAGCCTCAGAAACTGGAAAACCACCACCATTATTTTGCATTGAGAAATATAGTTTCTCATCACTATAAGTAAAATGAGTAGCAGTAATATCTAAAAATGTTTCAGCAATAGTAGTATCATCAGTAGCGTCATTACTTAACCAATTTAGGTCTGCAACTTCAGGATCATTTTCTCCATCCCAAGAAATAGCTTGAATAGCGACACCGGCATCAGTTTCAGAAAGAACATCATTATAAGCTCTTATACCAATTTCAACATCTCCGTTAACAGGTGCTGGGAGAGCAACTTGATGACTAGTAGCAGAACCCTCAATAGGTTCAAAAGTTTGATATTCTACACCATCCTCACCAAAATAGTAGAATGAAATATCATAAAAGAAATTTAATTCGCCCTGGGCAATAACTTGATTATCGCTTGTTGGAGCACTGAATCTTAGATTATCAATTAATGGTGAACTCACTAATAAGGTAATAGTTAGCAACAAAAAAATTATTAAAGCATTATTTTTCATAAAATCTCCTATTTCCAAAATTTATAACTGAGGGTCAAGATATGACTATGATTACTCAATCTGACTGGATCAAGCCCTGCAAAAGTTGGATAATTTATCTTATACCAACTTAATGAGAAACGATAATCTAAGTCAACAGGAATTCCTATTTTTTTTAGATTTGCTGAAAAACCATAGAGTAAACTGTAATCAAACTCATCTAAATCTTTCATTTGATATGAATCTTTCAAGGCTACTGTGCTCTCCCCTACATTAACCACCCCATCCAAATTATATTCTGCTTGAAGTAGATATGAAAAGGAGAAACCTACTAAACTCTTTACTGGAACTTGAGCAATATTAAAGAGGTTATATTTTAGAAGAAAAGGTACTTCAATGTAATCAGTATCATACCTTAAATCAAAATTTACAGGCTGATCTTCTACCCTAATTCTCTGTTTTGAACCTTTTTGGGAATAGAGTATTTCTTGAACTAAAGCTAGCTCTTGGGTTATTGGATATTCTGCAAAAACCCCAACTCTTAAAACAGGATAGAACTTAATATCTATATCATAGCCAACGGCTTGGTCCTTAGAACCATAAGCTTGAGACATTCCCCCACCTGCAATTAAACCAAACTCTGCTCCTAAAATTAAAGTACTGAGACTTAACAATAGCAAGGAAAGCATATACTTAACCAAAATACCACCTTGTAGTTAAAATGATGGTTGAAGAGAGAAAGTTACCTTTACCCTATTCAACCATCTTATAAAAAAAATTATAAAAAATTCTTAATCTTATTTGCTAAAACACTTTTCGATACAACTCCAACTGTTTGATCTACCTCAACACCATCTTTAAAAATTAGAATAGTCGGAATACTCATAATCTTAAATTTAGCAGTTAGTTCAGGATAGTCATCGACATTAAATTTGTATACATTAACGGTTGGCATCTCTTTAGCAATATCTTCAACTACTGGTGTCATAATACGACAAGGACCACACCAAATAGCCCAAAAATCAACTATACTCACGCCTTCTTTTACCGATTCTTCGAAATTATCATTAGTAAGTGATATCAAAGACATATCTCCTCCAGATCAATTTTCTAATATAATAGTAGCTTTTTGTTTGATAACAACAAAAAAATCTTAAATAGCCTATTTTTGCTTTCTAAGCTCGATATTTTTACAGATTTTTTATTTCTCTCACAAGCTTTACCCTCTCTCTATAACAGAGACTTTTTATGAAAAACTAGGCCAACCTTCGGATTAGTAATAGAGTTCGGTCCTGCTATACAGCCACCCTCACATGCCATTACTTCCATAAAGTTACTTGGGAGCTGACCCTTCATAAAGGCCTTAATCATGAAAATACTTTTTTTATCTATTCCATTTATGATTTCAGCTTTAAAATCTGCCTCAGCTGGGATATTGAGTTTGATAGCTTGAGAAACACCTTGAGTCACAGCAAAATTTCTTGCTGCAGAATCACCAGATAAAGAAACTTCTTTAGCTTCTAATTCAATTAATTGAATATCTTTAGCTGCTAACATTGCTCCTAGTTCTTCAAAGGAAAGTACGAAATCTGTATTTTCATCTAAGAGTGCTTCTGATTTCTTTGCGACACAAGGACCGATAAATACTGTTATAGCCTTAGCATCTCTCTTCTTGATCTCTTGAGAAGTGTATTGCATTGGTGATAAAGTGGAAGAAACATAGTCTAATTTCTCAGTTAGATGTTTCTTTATATAATTAACATAAGCTGGACAGCAGGAAGAAGTTAAAGCAGGTTTTCTTTTTTCTGAAAACTCTAGCCATTCCTCTGTTTCTCTCTTCCCTGTCTCAATAGCTCCATAAGCAACTTCAGCAACTTCCGCAAAACCTAAAGCTAATATACCAGCAATAATTTTACCATATTCAACTGTAAATTGTCCAGCAATAGCAGGGGCAATCATGGCCACAACTCGCTGTTTCTGCTTAAGCTTATCAATAACAAAGGGCATTTGGGACTTCTCAAAAATAGCTCCAAAAGGACAAGCATTCATACACTTTCCACACAAGATACACTTGGAAAAATCTATTTTAGCAATTCCATCTTCATCTTTAGAAATTGCATCTACAGGACATAGCTCTTGGCAAGGAACAGGAATATAGGTTATGGCATGATATGGACAAGCTTCAAGGCACTTTCCACAATTCTTACATAAATCAGGATCTATCTCAGCATGACCATTTTTGAAAGATATTGCTTTAGCAGGACAATTCATCATACAAGGCCTGGCCACACATCCTCGACAAGCATTAGTAACAAAATAACTATTCTTAGAACAGGCAGAGCATCCTTCATTTAAAACTGTCAAAACTTCTTCATCTAATCTAGGAGAGGCTAACCTTTCTTCTGCAAACTCCTTTATACTCTTTAGTTCATCATCTTCAGCGAAACTTACTCCAAAACAGGCCAAGGCAGCACTGCGTGTAACAGCCCTCTCTTTATATACACAACATCTAATACTACTTTGACTGCCTTTTGGGGTCATCATTACAGGTAATTTATTTAATTCACTTAACTCTTTATTATTTAATAATATATCAGCTATTCTGACTTTTAAATCTCGCCTTAGAAGTATTGCATTGTTTATCTGAAACATATCTTACTCCTCAATATTGAATATTTTATTAAGATAGGCAGTGATTTTATCTTTGTTCAGGCATACCCCCAAAAAACTTTGATATAATATAGTGAACTTTCAGTTTTATAGTAAGTTAGATATAAAAATTGTCTAAAAAGATTGATTTATAGGTATTACGAATAAACTTAAACTTTTCTATTAAAATTACGAGAAAGCTTGCAAATAAGGCTAATATTAAGACACTTTTAGAAATAGTATAACTAATTGATAGATAATAAAATAAGAAAAATAATCCTTGCAAAAAAAGTGCTCCTAAATACAATTAGATTATCTACCAAATAATTTCTAAAGGAGCACTTTAACAATGGATTTAAAAAAACAGAATATAATAAAATTACAAGGTAAATTTTCAAAAAGAGTAAAAAAATATTCAGAAGGCTTAACTATTCCTGAGCATAAAGCCTTGAAAGATATAACGAAAGTAGTCATTTCAAGTAGCTCGGTTATTGTTCGACAAATAGCAACAAGTTTACATGAAGAAATTAGTTTAGATAAAGTATGTGAGAGATTATATAGAAACCTAAAGAATGAGAAAATTGGAAAAGTGGTAAGTGAAAATTTGTTAAAATACAACAGTGCAAAAGCTACCAATGACACATATTTTATAGTTGATGAATCAGATATATTGAAGCCAGAATCAAATAAGTTAGAAGGACTATCAAGAGTTAGAGATGGTTCTACCGGACAAAGAGCGAAAGGTTATCATTTACTTAATATTGCATCACTAACAGATAATGGTAAGAACTATTCAATACTCCCAATATGCAGTCAATTATATAGTAATATTATAGAAGAAGATACTTCTAAGAATATACTTGAAGATAGAATTATAGATATTACTATTCACAGTAATAATAAAGGTATTTTTGTGTTTGATAGAGGTTATGATAGCCGTAAGTTAATAACTTTACTTTCAAATAATGAAAATAACTATATAATTAGAAGTACAGGTAAGAGATCTTTTATTGAGGATAATACCGAAGTTAGCTTTTCATCAGTAGTAAGACAAATTAAACTTAAACATGAGTTTAAAACATCTGATAATAAAACTTTTAATTGCGGAACAAAGAGAGTGAAAATAAGAATTAATCCACATAAACGTAAGCATCCAGATATAGTTGAAGCAAACTTAGTTGTTGTAAGGCATGGTAAAAAAGGAGGCTTGTTTTATTTTCTATGTAACTTTAATGATAGCACAATGACAGACTATGAAATAATATTAAAAGCTGTTAAAGGATACAGAAAAAGATGGAAAATCGAAGAGTTCCATAGACATATCAAGCAGGAGTTTAATTGGGAAAAAGTTCAGCTGATGAGTTATGTAGGATTGAAAAATATTAATGTTATATTAATGGTGGCAGTAGATATAGTTTATTCTACAATAAAATATCTGGAAGAACTTTTATATCAATTCCCTGAGTTCGGTAGCACTAATTATAAGAATCATACCTATGTCTATTACAAACTGAGTAGAATCATAAAGCACATATTTAATAACACTAAATTGAATAAAATTATACCGCACAAGGGGGAATATCATGACAAGCTACAACTACGGATCAATTTCTTATAAAAATAATGGGGGTATGCCAGATTTTATCTTTGTTAGCTTGACAGATTAACTCATCTCCAACAAGAACGAAAGGAGCATTTACAGCAGCGTAATCCTTACAGTTCCCTAAACAAGGAGAGCCATAAATAGCAACTTGATGATTATATTTTGCTTCAATCTCATCTTTATAAATTAGTATTTCTGAGCTTCCCATCAAGTGGCAAGTTGTACCACAACAAACTGTTATTCTGATTTGTTCATTCATTTTTTCCTCTTTATTTATACAAAAGTGATTTTAGTATCTTTTAAATAGCGTTTTTCTAAAGCATTTGCTATTCTTCTAATAGTATTTCTTCTAATACCTAATTCGATTGGCATATTAGGGTCCTGATGAGCATCGTTGATTTTTGTCCCTACATAAAATTCAATAATATCACTATTTAAGAATAGTTTCACCAACTTAGTCGCCCCATTCTCAGTTTTAACATCCTCAATAAACTCTTTACTCTTTAGATATCTTAATGCTTCACCCATGGTTATCATACCTTCAGTAACTAAATCAACCCCCTGCATTTTGGAAGAACAGGGTACTATTGGGTCTAAAGAAGTGATATCAACTTCCACATCTTCTTGGAGTTCTCGTGAAAGAATTTTAGCAGTAGTTCCTCCACAAATAGCCTTTTTACCTGAGAAATTATTAATGATCTCAGCAAGATAACTATCTCTAGCTTTATCTATTGGAGGACCTGTCATAACAACTAATCTTCTTGGCTCCCTGATATTTATAACACAACAGGTAATATCATCTTGGGGCTTATAATTACTATTTGCATTGGCATGTTCTACTATCTCTTGAGCAAAGCTTCTAGCAGAAAGATTTGGATATTTACTAGATAAGTATTCACAAAATTCTTGCACTTTTACTATCCCCCAACCAAAAGGAAAAGCATTAGAGCCCATTCCTGATTGATTTACTCCATCTGAAAAGATAATTAGCTTATCGCCTAATTGTAGATTAAACCTAGACATATTTAAAGTGTATTTCCTAGCTAAATTGCTGATATTACCATTATATTTCTTTATAGGAACTTCATATCTTTTACCATTCCTTATCAGAATAAAAGGGGGATTATCATAATCAATAATATCACATCTACCAGCATAATCGATATCTACGATAGTAAAAGTAGCATAGCTTATTTTTCGAACACTATCAATAGGAAGAGTATTCATAATAGTCTCAGCAGCTTTAATATTATCATATTTATTTGATGAATAGGTTATGGCCATTGTAGCTGTCATTGTAGAAATAACATTCGCTCTAACACCGCTACCTAATCCATCTGAAAGAACTGCTAGAATTCTTTTATCATGATCAACTTTCATACTTTTAAAAGTGTCGCCACAAACTCTTTGTCCATGCTTAAATTTCTGAACAGAAGCCACTTCTATAAAAAAGTTCTTATCTAATTGCATGCTTATTCCTCAGAAACCTTTTCTGCTTTATCTATACCCGAAATATCAATAATAGAATCTAAAGCAATCTCTACTTCTGCAGCATTCTCTCCTAGCAAATAGGCAATTTTCTGAACCATGTCTAAATTTTTATTTATCACTTTCTTTGCTTGCATTATGGTATGGTCTCTCGCAGTTGAAGGAAGAGTGATATCTTGTAAAACAGCACCAACCAGTTCATGTTTTTCTATTGAGAAGATAGATATTTTAAGAAATTTATTTCCATACCTCAACTCTTTGTCTAATATATCTTTCCCCTTTTCTAAAACCTCTTTGAACATTCCTGTGAAGCTTATCATTTTATCTAAGTGAGCTCCATCAAGTTCGATTGAGTCAGTGGAAAAATGAGAATCTAATCCTAATATCTTAAAGAAATTTGTATTAGACTCTTGAATAATCATCTCTTTATTCACAATAATCACCCCAGAAGGCATGGTTCTAAAGAGAGCATTCGCCTTCTTTTGTGCCAAACTTCTCAAATAAGAAACACACATTGAGGCTTCAGCTTTGCCATCAATAATAGCTTGAGCAAATTCCCTACAGGTATTATAGCCACATCCCCCACAGTTCTTTTCATCTTCAGGACGATTCTTTCCTATTGTTTTAAATACTTCAGCAATAGATAAACCATTACCCTTTTCTATTGTTACTGATTTCTGAGTATAATCTTGCTTAATATCTACCTTACTTGAAGCTAAAGTCTTCTTCCCAACAAAAGGATTGTGCTCAATGATTTCCATCTCCTTTAAGAGATATGATTTTTCTTTTATACACCCAGGACCGTTGATACAACCACCCTTACAAGAAAGAGTCTCTATAAAGATATTCTTCTTAACCCCTCTTTCCAGTAAATCATCAAATAGCTTTATTATTTCGTCAGTTCCTGAAATAGAATAGCTTTGATAATTGCTTTCTCCGATAATTTGTAAGGTATCTATCATCCCTCCTTCGATGGGATAAAGAGTACCCTCCTTAGCACTAGTAGGTGAAAATACCATTCCTTCTTCTACTTCTAAATTATAGGGATTAATTCCCTTATCCTTGAAATATCTATGTAAATCTTGAAAAGTTATTGAAAAAGCTAATATCTCCGGAAATTTATCAGCTTCTAATTTTTTGGAAATACAAGGACCGATAAAACCTATAAGAAAATCTGGTCCGTAGTGCTCTCTTAACATCTTACAGTGAGCCAATAAAGGCGAATCCATGGGAACTAATCTCTCTATTAAAGCTGGGTAAAACTTCTCAACAAGTTCTACTATTGTAGGACATGCTGTTGAAATTTTAATTCCCTGTGCATCACTCAAGTAGCTTGTTAAATGACTGTTTACCTCCTCAGCTCCTAAAGCAGTTTCAGAGACTTGGGCAATACCCAATAACTTTAAAGCCCTAATCATCTGCTCCTTCTTTAGACGGGGAAACTCACTTCTCCAAGATGGAGCTAAAGAAATCACAACTTTCTTATTCAAGGAAATGTTTATCTTCAACTTAGATAAATCATCGCGAACTCTTTTAGCTTCTACAGGACATATCTCTACACAATGACCACAATGAATGCATAGATCTGGAATAATTGAAGCATGATGATTCTCAACTTTAATTGCTTTTACAGGACACCCACGCACGCATTTGTAGCAATCTTGACAATCTGCAAATCTGGTAAAGACTGGTAAGTTATTAGGATTCATTATTCCCCCTGTTCAAGAATTTCTACTATTACTTTTAGGACGCTATAATAGTCTATATCATGATATATTACACCATTAATTCTGATATTTGGTCCATCTTTACAGAGCCCTTCACATAAATTTCCCTTCATTATTATCTGGTCTTCTAGCTTGTTTTCACTGATATAAACTTTCAATTTTTCTAAAGTCTCTCTATTACCTCTTGGATAACAACTACTTCCCATACAAATACTGATATCTATCATTTTCTTGTCGGTCATTTTTACACCTCTTTTTATAGATATATTTATATCGATTAATTATTCTCTTTTTATGTCAAGATAATTTTTGGGCTTTTTGGATGTTTTTGGGGAATATTGTTAAATTTGAACTAAAACTTGTTGTCAGAGGCTATATTATGGTGAAGATTGCGTCTGCAGATGAGGGGGCGTTTCTTATACTTTCTTTCCTTAATCCACTTCAATTCCTCCTCCTCTGCTCCATTACTGTCATTTCGATTTAAAACCAAAAAATCATTGAATTGAGTGAGAAGGAGCAAGGGATGAAGACTTAGAGATAAAACATTATGAGGGTAATTTATAACTAAATAAAATCACATAAACTACTAGTATTAAATACTATAACTACTAATCTTAAACTAGTAAACTTCTTTTAAATTAAGATCTCAAGATAAAATCATTCTAGCCATTATCTTGATTCTTATGCTTGCGATAACCACTCTTAACTTTCTTTTTCTTATCATCATAAACTTTCGGAGCAAATCTTCCATCATAAGCACCTTGATCTATTTGAACACTTCTTACAGCACTTAAATTATTCTTAATTTTCTTAACTTTCTTCATAGTTAAACCTCCATTTATCCTACTATTGAACAGGAAATACCACTTAGAATAAAATCTAGTAATAATTCACTGTAACTATAAATTAACTATTTTACTATTAGATATTTCAGTCAAGAAAAATTGGAATATTGTTAAGTTAGGAGTGGTTCTTTTGCTTCTAAATATGTGAGTTATTCAAATCTAATCTTCTGAAGACTACATACTGATTTGATAGGCGATGATGAATAGACTTCTTACTCTTTGAATTATGTCATCATACTTATACTTATCATTCTTTGAAACAGCTTGATATGTTATCTCTCCTGCGAAATATCATTTTTCATTTGACATCCAAACCCTATCAATTAATATGTAAAAAATATAAATATCTAGGAGAATTAAAATGAAAGTTATATCAACACCAAAAGCTCCGGCAGCAGTCGGACCTTACTCACAAGCAGTTTTAGCAAACGGTTTTTTATTCGTATCAGGAGCCTTAGGAATCAATCCTGAGACAGGTAAATTTGAAGAAGGATTTGCAGCTCAAGCAGAGCGTGTTTTCTCTAATTTAAAAGCCATCTTAGAAGAAGCTGGTATGGGTTTTGAGAATGTAGTGAAAGCAGAAGTTTTCTTAAAGGATCTTGGTCAATTCAAAGTAGTAAATGAAATTTATGGTAAGTACTTTCAAGCTCCATTCCCTGCTCGTTACGCATTCGAAGTTGCAGCTTTACCACTTGGTGGACTAGTAGAAATTTCTGTAACTGCAACTAAATAGGGAGTTAACATGAGTATTTCTACTAAGGGAGGCGATAAAGGGATGACTAGCCTATGGTCTGGTCAGAGGATTAAGAAGTCCGACATTAGAGTAGAATCTTATGGTACAGTTGATGAGTTAGATTCTCATATTGGGGAGGCTAAACACTTTGTTAAAATCTCCCAAATACATGATATATTAGAAGAGGTTCAGAATAAATTAATGAGAATAATGGGAGAGTTAGCTTCGATTGAGAAAGCTTTCGTTACCCCAATTGAAGTAAGTGATATTGATAAACTTACTGATTGTGTTCATCATTTTGAAGAAAAAGTTAAACTTACAGGATTTGTGGTTCCTGGTAATACTCTGCAGTCTGCTAAATTAGATGTTTGTAGAACCATTGCCAGAAGAGCTGAACGCAGGATTATTGAATTAAATAATCATACTGAAGTAAATCCTAATATAATCGCTTTTGTTAACAGACTCTCAGACTTACTTTATATCATGGCAAGAGAAGAAGAACGCAATGATGGTGGAATCAAATATAAAAATATAGATACAAAGATCGAGTGTTAGGCTTTATTCATAAAAATCTGAAGAAAATAGAAGAATATCAGCCACGGATAACACTAATAAACACTGATAAGAATAGATAGAGTTTAAAATAATTTAAAGGAAAAATATGTATAAAATAGTTTTAATTAGACATGGTGAATCCCAATGGAATAAAGAGAATAAATTCACTGGTTGGACAGATGTTGAATTGTCAGAAAAGGGAAATTTAGAAGCAATTGCTGCGGGTAAATTACTTAAAGAAGAAGGATTTGTTTTTGATAAAGCTTATACCTCAGTATTGAAAAGAGCAATCAAAACTTTATGGCATACTCTTGAAGGTTTAGACCTTATGTGGATTCCCGTTGAGCGTGCTTGGCAGTTAAATGAGCGTCATTATGGTGCTTTGCAAGGTTTGAATAAAGCTGAAACAGCTCAAAAATATGGTGATGACCAAGTCCTTATTTGGAGAAGATCTTACGACACTCCTCCTCCTGCCTTAGAAGAAGCTGATGAAAGATTCCCTGGCAATGACCCTCGTTATGCTTCACTCACCAAAGAAGAATTACCTCTTACTGAATGTTTGAAAGATACAGTGGCTAGAGTACTCCCTTATTGGAATGAGAAAATTGTTCCTGATATTAAAGCCGGAAAAAGATTAATAATCGCTGCTCACGGTAATAGTCTCAGAGCTTTAGTGAAATATTTAGACAATATTTCTGAAGAAGATATTTTAAAATTAAACATTCCTACTGGTATTCCTTTAGTCTATGAATTAGATGAAAACATGAAACCTATTTCTAGTAAATACTTAGGTAATCAAGATGAAATAGCCAAGGCTCAAGCAGCTGTTGCTAATCAAGGGAAAAGTAAATAATATCTGTTGGGGCATATATAAACTATGCCCCATATTTATTTTTCATCGCAATCGTATAATAAATTAAGATTACACACATCCCACTATTTTGCATGCACAATTTATATGTAATATATGTTCCTTAGAAATAAGTTGAAGATTATTGAATGTATGTGAATAAATGTGTAAAGTTACTTTAGTTTTTATAACTTGTAAGCATATATCTCAATATCTTGTGCTTCTATTCTTTTGTTACAACTGATATCTTTTTTGCAACTTAAAAGGCTATTATCCTAAGAATTTGTAAGCAAAATTAGATAAGATCAAAAAACACATTAAAGAAAAATTATATAATGTTTTGCGAGTACTTTGGTTTAATCAAGACATGACACAATATCTTCATTGATCCATTAATGATACAGCCTAACTTCACTAATTCAATAACAGTTTGACATTTATTGATACTAATGTCTTTGCAATCTTATTTGAAAGATTTCCAAAGAATCTGTATGCTTTAAATTTTGTTGTTTAATGATAATTGGATATGCTTACTTTCAAAGTAGATATTGATAGAATCTTTACTTCTTCAATAATAATTTATTAATGGTACAAGAAAATAAATTAAAGCAGGCATACCCAAAAAAACTTGATATAGTATGCGAACTTTCAGTTTTATACTATTTTAGCTATCAATAGTGTCCGAAAAGATTGATTTATAGGCATTACAAATAAACTTATACTTTTCCATTTAAATTACTAGAAAGCTTGTAAACAAGGCTAATATTAAGACACTTTTAGAAACAGTATAAATAATTGATAGATAATAAAATAAGAAAATTAATCCTTGAAAAAATGGGGGTATGCCATAAAATAAATTAAAGTTCTTGACAACACTATAAACTTAGTTTTTTTATAAATTAATATATTCCTAAAGAAGGAGGCTACTTGAATAGAAAAGATAAATATATACTAGTAGATTATGATAATCTCCCTCAAAGTATTAGTAGAGAGAATTCAATAAAAAGAATTTGTGAAGAAATAATTTTTTCCTGTTCAAGTGAGTTGTTTAAAAACTCTAAACTGTGTTTCCGACTTTATGGAGGATGGATGAGGGGTAAGGATAAAACTGATATGTCGGTCTTAGTTCAAAAAAAAATTGGTAGAAGCCGAAATTTTACTATTATACATGACAATATTAATATACCTGTTACATGTGATATTGCTTTTGGATTAATTCAAGGTGTGACTATACCTGCTACATATAGAACGAATAGGAATATTAGAAAAATCTTTAGAACTAATAAAACATGTAATAAATGTCAAAATTGCAAAGTTAATGATTTGTTTTCAGTTTTAAAAAATGAAAGGAAAATTTGTGATGAAGGTTACTTTCATGATTTCTTCTATCAAAATGAACAGAAATTGGTTGACTCAATGATTGTAGCTGATTTGATAGAGATTTCTCACAAAAGTAATACTAAAGACCCAAATGAAGGTGTATTTATTGTTTCTTCTGATGATGATATGATTCCTGGAGTATTGATAGCAACCAATTATTTAAAAGTTCATTTGATAGATATGAACAGAGATTCTTTTAGATATACAAGTCTTTTCCAGAGAAATAATAATTTTAACAGAATTGGATATAAACTATGAATTACAAACACTTTATAGCTCTATTAAACAAAGTAGCTGATAACATAACCGAAGACAGAAGTAAAGGAGAAGTTGTGTTCTCATATTATAGTGAAGTTCACTTTATAAAAACTATCAACAAATCTGGAGATATTTACATTAGTGATGATGATTTAGATTTAAAAGCTGAAATATGGATTACAGTAAAACTAATTAAAATGCGTTTTTTAGCTGAGAGAATCCTTGAAAAAATGAATTCTCCGGAGTTGAAAATATCAGCATTTATTACTCCCAAAGGTCAATCAGATTATGTTATAGAAAATGGTGAACTTATAGATGATAAACCGAAGAAAACTTGCGATCTTATTGATGAAATTAGAACCATTCTTAATGGAGATTCTATTGCTAATTGTTCAGAAATTTTTTGGCTGTTGTCTGATGCAGGAGAGGGTAAGAGTACAACTATACATGAACTTGTAAAGTTACAAGCTACTGAGTTCTTAAGAAATCCTGAAAAGCCTTTAATTATTCCCATAGATCTTTGTGGGGAGCAATTCTTTCATTTAGATCATTTGATTATTGGAACGATTGTCAATTATTTTAAGTTTCATTTTTTAAGTTGGGATATTTTAGTAGAGCTTATTAAAATGAAGAAGATAATTATTGTACTTGATGGTTTTGAAGAACTTTTTATGGATATGTCAAATGATATGTTCCAATCACTAAGTAATTTTGTTGATGAATTTGATTCTGAAGGTAAGATTATAATTGCATCTAGGAAAGCATATTTTAACGAAGCAAGCCCAATTAGAGCTAGAATATTGATGGATTTCTTTAAATCTGGAATCAATAATTATCAGTTTCAAATAAATAGATGGAATGAAAAAGATTTCATAGAATATTGTAAATTAAGAAGTATAAAAAACGGACAAAAAATATATTCTGGATTAGTTAGCATGATAGGTAATAATCACCCAATATTAACTCGTCCTTTCCTTGTCAATAAGTTGATAGATATTGTAATAGATGTTTGTAACGATAAAGAAACTGATTTGGATTCTTACATGAAAAACTTCTTTAGTCGTTCATCTAATTTTTTATCAACATTCATTATTGAAGCGATTAACCGTGAGAATTTAAAGTGGAAGGACAGATTTAAGAGGTCGGGTTTATTGCTTACTCTGGAAGAGCATCTAGGACTTCTTGAACTTTTTGCATCGGAAATGTGGTTAAATCAATCTCAATCTTTAAGTTATGAATACTGTGATTTATGGATTGAAGAATATATTCAAGATATAGGGAAAAAAGACCTTACTGCCGTTAAGCAAGTATCTGAGAGAATAAAAAATCATGCGATTTTGGTACCTATTGAACGTTCTATTTTTTTTGAACATGATGAGTTTAGATTTTATTTTTTAGCATCATTCATCTCAAGACAGATAAAACAAAGGAATAATAATAATGTTATACGATTATTGTCGATTGCAATTCTTACAGAAAGTACAGTTAAAGGTATAATTGAAAAAATATCAAGTGAAAAAGTTGATAACACTATTTCGTATTTGAAAGCATTGGTTCTTGTTAATCATTCATATTCATTTTTAAATACTAACATCGCAAAAATACTACCGTACCTTTTGAGTACTTCTCACACTGATGACATAGATGTGGAATCATTATATTTTGATTTTTCTAATCTCTCAGCTCCACTTCAAAATATCAATTTTGAGAAATGCAATTTTGAGGTAATTGATCTATTGAAAGGAAATATTAAGAGCTGTCATTTCAATGAGTGCTTGATTAAAACACTGATAATTAATCGTGCGAACTCAAGCCAAGAGATTAAAATTAAATCCAGTAGTGTTAATTTCATTGTTTTTGAAGATCACTCAGAAGTGTATGACCCAAAGATAATTACTTCTATAGTAGAAAATTATTTTGGAAATGAAAAAAATGAAGTAGCTAATGAATTTAAACTAGATTGTAATATGAAAATTATCTCAAAAATTACACGATTATTAAAACGAAGTAGTATGTTTACTGAAGGTCTTCTTATTAAAGAATATGGAAAAGCTTATACTTCAGAAATAAATGAGTTGCTCAGTGACTTGATTAAAAACAAGATATTAGAGGTCGCAGAAAATAAAAGTATTCCAGGTACTATGATATATAGATATAATATTCCTGTGAATTTAGTAACAGAGTTAATAGAAAGTTCTAAAGGTAATTACGATGAGTTTAAAAGTTTGATAAAGAAAAAACTTTAATTAAATGATTAATGATTTGTTATGAGAATGAAATGAATGAATTAATAGTATAAATAAATTATTATTTCAAATATACATTTGTATTGTGAGAATTCATACTAAGTTTTAAGTATGTTATACCAAATTTAACAATTTAAAAAGCATTTACAATTGTTTCAAACATTGCAATTAGCTTTTTAAATTTGTATTAACTGATTAGCAGTTTGCAATAACAAATTCTGCATAAGCATTATGTTCATCGTTAAACTCTGGATTGTCCTTCGCTATGAAATACACCGAAAATGAGTTAAAGCTTTTAGTCGCTGAATAGGAAATATAATTGCTAATTAATCCAACATCTGCTTGAGCAAAATACCTCTTCAGTCGGACGATGGACATTCTGTCCGCCATAATATGGACTGGGGACCTCCGTGTCACCAGATTCCACCCTATCAGCACTCTCTGTTAGAAAACACCCCCTGTTTCCCCTCCGCCGAGGGGGATTTAACGAGGAATGGCGGAGAGAATCTCCACCGTCCGACAGAAGAGGATGTCTAACACTTAAAACTGCTAGCACAAAATTAAAGTAAGTACCCTGCGGGATTTCAAATATTAAAAACATACTGACTAAAATATGACCCAAAAAATAAGAGGTGAATTTCTTCACCTCTTGTAATTTATCTTGAACTAGTTTTATTTTGTACTAGCTTTAGCTTTTGCTTTTGGTTTAGCCTTGGTCTTAGCTGTTGGCTTCTTAGCTTCTTCCTTAGGGAACTCAACCTTTTCATAGACAGGTTCATTTCGTTCTCCTTTGATATAATCAACATCAACAATACACTTGTTAATATCAGGCATATCAGGAAGATTATACATAATGTCTAGCATTCTTCTTTCTAAGATAGAGCGTAAAGATCTAGCACCTGTTTTTTGCTTTTGAGCAATGTTAGCAACTTCTTTCAGAGCTTCGGTAGTGATTTCTAACTCTACTCCATCAAGTTTCAACATTTTAGAGAATTGTCTTACAATAGAATTTTTAGGTTCTGTAAGAATTCTGATTAAGGCATCTGTATCGAGTTCATCAAGAGTACAGACAACTGGTAATCTACCTATCAATTCTGGAATAAGACCATAGCGAACTAAATCATCGGGTTCTAATTTTGCAAGAAGATTGTGTTCATTCATTCTTTCAGCTAAATCAGACTCGAATCCGACACTCTTTTTAACTACTCTATTAGCAATAATCTTATCAATATTGATAAAAGCACCACCACAGATAAAGAGAATTTTGCGAGTATCTAATTGAATAAAGTCTTGATTTGGGTGTTTTCTGCCTCCTTTTGGTGGAACATTAACAATTGATCCTTCTAAGATTTTTAGAAGAGCTTGTTGCACACCTTCACCAGAAACATCACGAGTAATAGAAGTTGATTCGCTTTTTCTGCCAATCTTATCTATTTCATCTATGTAAATGATACCACGCTGAGCTTTTTCAACATCAAACTCGGCATTTTGGAGAAGTTTTGTAAGAATATTTTCCACATCTTCACCAACATAACCAGCTTCAGTTAAAGTAGTCGCATCAGCAATAGCAAAAGGAACTTTTAACATTCTGGCTAAAGTTTCAGCCATGAGAGTTTTACCTGTTCCGGTAGGTCCAATCATTAAAACATTAGATTTATCTAATTCAATATCTTCATCAAGTTCATCTGCTCTAAAAATTCTCTTGTAATGGTTATAAACAGCTACAGAAAGTAGTTCTTTCGCAGAGTTTTGTCCTATTACATAGAGATCAAGAAACTTCTTAATCTCGCTAGGAATTGGTAGAGTTTTAACACTCTCATCCTGAGAACTTCCCCTATTGACAGATTCCTCTTCATCAAAAAGGTCATCACAGAGAGAGACACAATGCTTACAGATGTTAGCATTTAAGCCATGAATTAGCATTCCTGCTTCATCTTCTCCCCTACCACAGAATGAGCAAATCATATCTTTAGAGTTTGTATATTTTGCCATATACCTTAACCTCTATTTTCAATAACTTGGTCAATTAAACCATATTTCTTAGCATCTTCTGCTGTCATAAAGAAATTTCTATCTGTATCATTTTCAATCTTTTCTAAAGGCTGTCCAGTATGTTTTTGCAAGATACTATTCAAATGACCTTTTAAGAAAAGAATCTCTTTAGCAGCGATTTCGATATCAGAGGCTTGCCCCTGAGCACCACCAAGAGGTTGGTGAATCATTATTCTACTATTAGGAAGAGAATATCTCTTTCCTTTAGTTCCTGCTGTAAGAAGAAAGGCTCCCATACTGGCTGCTTGGCCAATACAGGTTGTTGATACATCTGGTTTTATAAACTGGATAGTATCGTAAATAGCTAAACCGGCAGTAACAACACCACCAGGACTATTTATATATATATTAATATCCTTCTTTGGATCTTCAGCTTCTAAGTGCAATAATTGAGCTACTACAAGATTTGCTACATGATCATCAATAGGACCTCCGATAAAAATAATTCTATCTTTTAGTAATCTTGAATAGATATCATAAGCTCTCTCGCTTCTTCCTACTTGCTCTACTACCATTGGTACATAAGGCATGAATACTCCTTATTAATAAATTATGCTTCTTTATTTTCTATTTCTTTTGTCTCAGTTGAATCTTTTTTAGCTTGAAGTTCTGCTTTTTTCTCTTCAGCATAAACTTCTGGATCAATTATCTGAACTTTTTTAGCTAAGTCAGTGAATATTTGATCAAACATTACTTCATCTTTCATTCTATCATCTTCAAAGAGATCTTTATGTTCTTCTCTAAATTCTTCAGCTGTGATATCTTCTAATTTAGCAAGTTTTTTTACTAAAGCATCAACTTGCTCGTCTGTTACTTCTATAGCATAGTCTTTTCTTAATGCTTCATAGACATAAATCTCTTTGATTTGAGGAGTAACAAATTGAGAAAGAATATTAATCATTTGTTCATCAGGTTCTTTACCAGGCATATATTGCTTAGCTTGTCTGTAAGCTTCATTAGCAATAATTACACTTGGAACTTGGAAATCATTTTCAGCGATGATAGATTCCATGATCTTTTTATTAAGTTCATTCTGATTATTCTTCTCTGTTTTTAAAGCTAATTCTTGAGCTAAAGATTCGCGCATTGCTGCTAAATTATCATAATCTAGTGTTTTAGCAAAAGCGTCATCGATTACAGCTTCTTTTAATCTCTGAATTGAATTAACCATAGCATTAACTTCTACACTTCCATCATCAAGTTTAACACTTTGAATACTAAAAGAAGATATTTCTGTTGGGAATTTATCACCAATTTTCTTAGCAATAGCATCATCAACTATCTTGTCATGATTTTCTTGTTCTTGAGAAATTGGAACAGTTACTACTTCAACTTTCTCTTCACCATTGTGAGTAAATGTTAATTCAAATTCAACTGTATCATTGTTTTGAATCTCATCAGCAACTTCAACCATTTCAGAATTCTTTTGCTTCATTTCTTCAAGATATTCATCTACAGCTTCATCAATTGCTTTAGCTTTGAAAGGAACTTTTATACCATCAATATTTTCTAATTTAATTTCAGGATTTACTTCAAATTTGAATACTGCAACTAAATCTTCACCTTTATTCCACTCATAAGATGTTGGATAAAATTCACTAATTGATTTTATATCATTTTCTTCTATTGCTTCTTTAAGATATTTATCAACACCGTCTTTGTATAATTCCTCTTTGATATAATCACCATAGTTTCTTTCTACAGCAGACATTGGGGCTTTTCCTTTACGGAAACCGGGAATTGGAGGAGCCATCTTACTAACCTTTTTCAAGGCCTTTTGATAATCTTTATTTACTTTCTCAGCTTCTACTGTAAGGGTGAGCTCTTTGACAACTGAACTGATTTCTTTTACTTCAACCTTCACAATTAACTCCTTTATATATATATATTATTAATGTTAAAATTTAAATTTGTGTTGTAATAGGGGTTCTTAAAAATAAAAATGGTGCGAAAGAGGGGACTTGAACCCCTACTGGTTTAACCCAACTGGATTCTAAGTCCAGCGCGTCTGCCAATTCCGCCACTTTCGCACGTTTGGTCAATTTAAAATCTCCCTATTGTTTGTCAAGAATATTTTTTAGTATTTTATATTATTTTTTTTAATCTTTATAGTTCTCAGGAAACATTATCCGCTCAACTACTTCAATAACTATATGCAAAATAATCATATGCAATTCTTGGATACGATCTGATGTCTGACCTGGAATTATAAATTCATAATCACATTTTCCTGCTAATTTACCACCATCTTTACCTAAAAGAGCTACTGTGCTACAGCCAATCTTCTTAGCTTCTTCAAAAGCTCTGATAACATTCTCGGAATTTCCACTTGTAGATAAGCCGATTATCATGTCACCAGCTTTTGCATAAGCCTCAACCCCACGGGCAAATACTTCATCAAAGCCATAATCATTTCCCACACAAGTAATGTGAGAAGAATCAGCTAAAGCAATTGCAGGTAAGGCCTTACGATCAGCACGAAAACGGCCAGTAAATTCTTCAGCAAAATGCATGGCATCTGTCGCAGAACCACCGTTTCCACAGATAAGGACCTTACCGGCTGATTCAAAGATAGAGGCAAGCTTCTGCCCTATCTCCTCAGTCTTTTTAAGATTATCTGCTGATTCAATAAACTCACCTAATAGCTTATAGGTTATTGTATATGATTCTTTTATCAAATCTAACATCTTATCCTCTTTATTAATATTATTTTAGCTCAACTTCAAGGAATAAGGAATTGTGTCAAGAATTAAAAGTTACTTTTTTTTCTGCAATGCTGGGTGTTAGTTCCTAGGAGCATTAACAAGATTATTCAAAAGTGAGGCAAATCTTTAAAGCATATCGGAGACTAGGGATTTGATGAAGGGATCAAGTTTATACATTATTTGTATTATACATTAGCCATAAAAAATGCACTCCAACATTTAAACAAGGAGAAAACTTGTGTCGGAGTGCATTACTTTGTGTGTTTTATGAATTAGAGTTTTGTGTTAACCCTTTTTTACTATTCAACCAAAAATTCATAACACTAAATATCACTAAAATCTATAAATTATAATCTAACTTTTTAAAACTTGCATTATTTAAACTATCTTTCATATAATTATAGGATCAACTTTTTCAAACTTGGTCACTTAAAAAAAAGTTGAAAATATTTTGCCCTATTGATAATTATTGATATTTTTTCGAGATTTTATTACCAATTATGTTGATTCAATAAGATACCATTGTGCCTTGGTAAATAGTATCGTCTTAAGATTTTATATTTTTTGTTAAAACTGTATTATTTTAGCATTCTCATTTAATACTCCTTCTTAATAATAATAGATGATTTTAGAAAGTTGATAAGATTTCGATACTTTTGAAATCTTCTATGTCTAAACTGAAAAAAATGATCATTTTTCTTCTTGACACTAGTTCTTTAAAATTTTATAATGTTTATTGATATTGGTTGAATATGTTAACTATTTGAAAATGAAGTAAAACAATAACTCTTTTAGAAATAATTTTTAAAATTGTAGGAAATACTAGTTATAATGGTTCAGTTTTTTTCAAGAACTTAAGTTGTTTTATTTATCTATTCAAGAGGAGTTTGGTATATGATTGATAATAAATTCGAGAAAAATGAGTTAGATTCAGTTATAGAAAGGATTAAAGGTTCACTACCACATCCAATAGCTTTCCAAATTAATAAGTACATTAATAATCGTAATAAAACAAACGAAGATGAATGGTTAATATTATGTGACAAGATTTTCATTGAAACAATTAAATTGCTTAGTTATATTTTACTTAGCGAGCTAGCTGCCTATGAGATAAAGATTGGTAAGATTTATTATCACATTGAGAATATACTATCAAGACCTTTAGGTGGTAACTATGTAGGTTTTTTAAGAGAAGCTACTTTAGAACTAAAGAAGAAAAATATTACCCCATTGAGTCATCAAATTGTTGATTTTATCTACGATTCAGAAATTAAAAAAGTACTACATCCAAAATCAAAAGCTTTACTCAATGAAATATTGAATTATAGAAACTCAATTTCCCATGGTGGTGTAACTCCTAGTATAGCTAAAAGAGAGATAGGATCAATCAGAAGACTATTTGCTATTTTTCTTAACGGCTTGAGTTTTTTTAAAGATATTAAACTAGTTAACGATAAAGGACATGTCCTAAATGGTTCAGACCTAAAATTAACTGTAGCTGATTCTATAACTACCTATGCTAAGTTTAGTGATAATACTAAAATCAGAATGCTCCCATTATTATTGTCATACAAAGAAAACAAGCTTCTTTTACTATCAGATTTTGATGCAAAAAATATAAAAATTCATTATCAAGGTCAGGAGTCTTATGAAATTTTTAGCAAGAAATATTCTAATAAAAATTTTGTTCAAGATCTATATTTAAAACTTGTTGAGTTACTAGATAGGGTTAGAGCTTTAAACGCACCGCAAAATTCTTTTGAGCGAACTAGGTTTGATGAACGAATTAAAATTATTACTGACATAACTCTCACATCTTATTCATATATGGGTATTTATAATAGTCAAAATCCTATGCTATATTGTGTCCCTGATGGGTTTAATGGACCAAACAATAAGCTTGATAGTTTTTTGCAATCAGATAAAAACTTACTGGTAATAAGTAAAAATAAAGGAGGAGGTAAATCCGCCTTCTGTGCATATTGTTGTGATAATCTTCTCAAAAGAGAATACTCAGTGTTTTTTATAAACGGAATTGACTTTACGAACATCAACCCCAAATGGCAAGAAAATCCTTTTTACAGATTATTTTCTAGTTCATTAAACTACAATTGTGACTTAAATAAGAAAAATGTTAAAAAGCTTGTGAATAAAAGTGAAAAAGAACTAGTTTTTATTATAGATGAAGTTGATAATATAAGTAGAATTGATGAGAAGTGGAACAAATTGAGAGCAATTGATGATCTACTTAATTGGATAGATGATGTTGCACAACCAGGAATTAAATTCATTGTTAGCCTAAATCTAGAAGAGTACAAGAAATTTAATTGGTTGAGTAATCAAGACTTTGAAGATAAAGAAATACCTATATCAAGTAATATTCTCAGTATTTCCTATCTAAGCAATTCTGCTGAAGACCAATGGGTACACTATTTAGGTGACTTCACAATACAAAATGCTAAAATTCTATACAATAATTTACAAGAAGAAGAATCTCTGAATATGCGTCCAAACTTATCGTGGGAAGATTTTTTATCTAAGCATGAGCATCAAATTAAAGATTTAGTTGATTCCCCTTTAAAATTTTTGAATTATCTTAGAGCTTTAAACAACCGTAGTGATATCAATAATCCATCAGTTGAAAAAACACTAAAGAATTTTTTTGAAAAGATAACTAATGATAATACTCGTCTAACTATTTTTAAAAAACTGATTAGATTTGCTAGTAGGTTTGGATTTAGTGAGAAGTTGTTTCTTCTGATAAAATTAAAAAAATTGTCACAAAAGTATGGCGGTGAAAAGTTTCTTATATCACAATTAAAAAAAAATGAAAAAACAGAATTCGATAAGATTGTTAATAAATCAAAATATACCGATTTAGTTGATTCAAAGCTGATCATAGATTATACATTCAAACTTGAAAAGTTGTCTTCAGAAGATACTAAACATAGCAATAATTTAAATAAAACAATAGATCATACACCAGAACTTGAAAAGTTATCGTCAGAAGATACAAAACAGAGTAATAATTCAAATCTACCTAATGATCATGCACTAGAATCTGATAATTCTAAAGATAGAATGATTAAGTTTAATTATAGCTACATGGAAAAGATAAACTATGTGACATTCAAATATGATGAGTTATCTAGATATAGGATATTGATGATATTCATTATATTGATTTATTCAGTGGTTACAATATGGTTTATTTTTTCTTTTTATGGTTTATCTAGTGATTCAATAGCAGCTACTAGTGAAATGAGCTCTTTAAAATTCAACAATCTTAAATCTTCGTCCTTTGTTTTATTATACACTTTTATACTTTTAAGTTTTATTATGAGTGTCGAAAAATCTGATAGAGCATACTACAGTAATGGAGTTGATCAAGTCAAAACAAACATTTTTTTATCAAGAATTTTAATAATCTTATCCTTTGTGATACTTTTTACACCTAAAGTACTAACTATGACTTCCACAACTCAATTAGTTGTTAGCATAATAATACTATTAGTTTTATTCCCAATAATATCATGTTTATCTTTCAGTTTTTTTACAAATAAAAAGTTAACAGTTTTTGATAAAAAATGCACTGTTTCTGCTAAACTTGACGAGTTTGATTGCATAAATATGAGAAAAAATTTTTATGGCTTTAAGGATGTACTAAAGAATAGCTCAATAAAAAAGATATTCATAAGAATTCTAATACTAGTTAGTATTGTGTCTAGTTCTTTTTTGCTTAAATTTCTTAATTTTTCAGAAATTAATGATCCATATATAGGGCTTCAACTTAGAAATTTGGCAATTAGAAACAATAATCTTTTTATAGAAGGTCTTCTCATTATTGGAGTTTTAGTAATTATTGGAGATGTTTTAATTCAGTTAAAGATATCAAATATTGTTAATTACTACTATTATAGGACTACAAATTTGGCTAGAATGCGACGATCTAATAAAGCATTCTACTTTTATCCCTTGATTTTTATACTTATGAGTATTGGGTATTTCCAAATTTTCTTGATCAAAGATGAAATATTAAGAAGTAATTATAAATATTCTCATAGTTATAAATATAAAAATAGGATGAAGTATCAACAGATTCCTAACATATTATCAGAAAAAGAATTAAAGTACACTTTAAAAAATATATCTAATAATAATGACGATGGTGGTTATTTTTATTCCTTAAACTTATATGATTCTGATATAAAACAAGAAATGATTGAAGATCTAATTGAAAATAACTTAGTTATGTTTTTGAAGTTACCTAAAAAAGTTGATAGAAGATATAATTTAACAAATATAAAAAACTTATGGCCACTACAATTTATTGAATGTTCTAATCCAAATGTAAAGGTAATAACTAATAAAAATATTAAAATTATTGAATCTACAAGTTATACAACTGGTGGCTTAATTATTCCAGATCCTAGCAATATGAAACCAATTATTTTTTCTGATACTGAATACTTAGTAAGAGTTTTAGATAATTCGACAACTGATAAGTGCCAAAAAATAAGTAAGTATAATTTACCTATTAGAATTAATGTTGTAAGTGATCAACCTGCATCCTTGAACTGGCTACCCAATGAGCCCTGTGAACACTTGGTAAAATTTGAGAAACTACCCAGTATTAACAATTCTAAAATTACATTATTTAAAAGAATGGAATTAAATGGAGAAGAAACGATTCAAGAGTTAGAATCATTAAAGTATTTTACAGGACTTGAAAATTTAGTCTTGTTTGACTACCAAAATAAATCTTTTGAATATTATGATAAACTTATTGAAGCAATCAAAACCCTACCAAAACTTAGGACTTTTACGCTTGAGGTTCAAACATTAGATAGAGAAACCGGAAAAGGTATTCAATACCCCTACCTCTCTACCAACCAAGCCATTGAGAAATTACTATTAGCCAAGCAACAAAGCTTGCCTGTAAATAAAGACCTTAGGTTCAGTGATAAACACCCTAACATAGAAATAAGTAACAATCACATTTCTTTTGGTGAAACTCCCTATTCAGAAACTATAATAAATGATTTGAAAATTAGTTATGATGATAGAGGAGGCAATTGGATAGAAAGGCTTTATATAAATCAAACCATTGAGCCTATCGACTTCAACAATATACCTTTCAGCAACTATATCTATTATTTAGAAATACCTATAAACGAGCTTCAAAGAGTTCCTAATGATTTCAAAATTGAGACATTAGCATTATCTGGAGTAAATCATGAGAACATACAAAATGTTATTAATATTATTAAGAACGAAAAATATAACATTGTTTTAAACAATTTATCAAGAATTAAATTGGCTGTTACAAACGATTCTAATTCTCAGGTTTTTATCGAAATTCGTGAACTATGCAAGTTATTAGAGAATGTAGAATTATCTTTTTGCAATGATAGAGCATCTTTTCAGTTATCAGATGATGCTGATGTTAATATTCAGTATTTACAAAATCTTTATAAAAAACCAGAGTTATTTTTTGGAGAATAAAATGGAAATCAAAGCTAAAATTTTGAATAAAAATGATATATTGAACGATGTTGAGCTTTTTATACGAAATGATGTTGAGCAGTTAGTCATAAAACTTATTAGTATATACCTTGCAAGTTATCTTAATGAAGGAAATGTACCTTGTGGAATAATAAGTAAATTAAATAGTAATTTTGCTAATAAAACTTTAGGAAGTCTACACACTTTATTAATTTTTTGTGCAAATAATAGTAATTGTCTAGAACTTGCTGAACTTACAAATTACATAAAAAAAAGAGAAACAAAGGGCAAAGGAGTAATTGTAAAGACCATTCAACTTAGAAACCAATTAGTTCACCCCAAAGATAAGACTCAGGATGAGGTAATAAGTGATTGTTCAAATTTGTGGGGTGGAGAGACAGAGTTGTTTAAAAATTTACCAGAAGTTTATGCGAATGATAGAGATATATATTTTCGTAATATAAAAGTTTCTCCTTTTATTGCTTTAGAAGATAATAAGTTATTATATTTTTCCAATATAATCTCCCCAACAGTGATTCATTATCAGACTGATTCTACAAAAAATGACTTAAATGAAGCTTGGCATTTGTTACGTTTTTTAGACAGCAACTTAGATGATCCAACCATAGATGAAATTATTACACGAATAAATAACTTAAATAAAATATATAGTGATTTAGATAATCATAATGTTTTAAAATGGTTCAAATATTATCTGTTATATAAAGAGCCTTTTATGTTATTGGATTCGAGTTTTGAGAATGAGCTAATGTCATATTTAAAGCATAAACAGTCAAAAACACTACTACATATAAAGCTTACCAGCAAATTCTTAATTAACGAAATTTCTTCAACTTTAAAAATAAAGAATTTTTCATTGAATATTTTAGATAATATTGATAAAATCTTAGTACCAATATTTATTTTTAACTGCAATGAATTGATGTCTTCTGATCTACTAAACATATTTTATTGGATGACTGATAACCAAGAATTACTATTTAAATTGAAAATTAGAGTGGTGATTGTAAGAGATCAAAAAAAACTAGAAGAGGATGATTTTAGGATTTGGGGAAGAATGCCTACAACACTCTTCTCTTATTTCATGGCACCTCACAAAGTTACCACCACCCACTTACACAAACTGGTATGGGCAAACCAAAAATCTAGATGGTACGATCGTTTCATATGGTAAGGGAAGTCCTCAATCATGGACATTTATCAATAACCTAATGAAAGGAATTTTATTGGATTCTTAAGAAAAAACTCAACTTCCAATTTATATTTTATAAATAAATAGTTTATATAATATAGACGAAAATAATTTTGCTGAATTAAAAACACTTATATATAGGAGTAAATGTCATGAAAATCAATCTCAAAAAGAATCAAAATGCCTTGATCATAGGGGATATTCACGGTTGCTACGACGAAATGATAAACCTGATTGAAAAATCCGGAATTAAGATAGGAACTGATATTATCATCTCTGTAGGTGATATTGTTGATAGAGGGTATAAAACTCATGAAACAGTGCTTTTTTTTAAACAGACCCCTAATGCATTTGCAATAATGGGAAATCATGAAATTAAACACATTAAAAAAATGATAAATAATGAAAGTTTATTTGATAAGCGAAATTTTTCGGGAGAAATTCAAAGATATATGCTGAGCAAGAATGAGTATATTGAAATAATTGACTTTATTTCAACTTTACCTTTGTATATAGAATTAAAATTGTATTCTGGAGAAAAATATTTAATAGTTCATGCAGGATGGAAAAATAGTGTTAATGAAGATAATTTACAGCTTAAGATAATAAAGAATGGGGAAATTGATAGTGAAATCAAATATATTCTAGGAATTGGATCAGCAGGTAGAATAGGGTTTGACAATAAGAGTACTCCATGGTTTAATTCATTTGAAGGTAATTATAAGATAGTGTTTGGACATACTAAGTATAAAAATGTTGAGAGAGGAACAAAGGGTAATATTTTTGGGATTGATACAGGTTGTTATGAAGGAAATAAATTATCTGCATTATTACTACCCTCAGAAGAAATATTTGATGTGAAAGCTAAGAAAAATTATTTTGAGGAGATCTTAAGTGAAAGATTAGATAGTGTTTTGTTATGTAACTATAACAAACTTGATTGGAAAGATAAAGAAATTATACTTAAAAACTCCAAATCATTAGAGCTCTTAGAAAAAATAGAATTAGACTTCAAAGTGATCAATCACTTGAGTATGCTAATTAAGAAAAAAGCTGATAATTATAAAAAAGATTACGGTGAAATTAATGATGAAATGAGAAAAGAAATTGGAATAAATTGGAATAAAAATGAAGAATTTCCTGAAGAAATTTCAAATGAGGTTAAAAAAGCTTTCTTTAGTAGATATAGTATTAAAAATCTATTTAAATATGATATAAATGAGATTAAAAGTATTCTCAATAGCATTGATAACTAAAGGATAATTATTAGTAGAAACATTATCTTCTAAGTCAATATTATAGAATAAATGTTTTAGAAGTTAAAAAAAAATAGAAACATCCTCTTCAAGGTTCAGATAGCTTGTTTTGAGCACTTATTCTACTCTGTCAGCTATCTACTTATGTTAGATTATTTCCATAACTGAAAAGAAATAATTACCTTAGAGCACCACCACTCCATCCTACGATGGTCCACCTCTTTTAGCCGTAAAATTTGCAATATGTAGTTACTACAAACAAAATAGAGACTTTAAAACTAATCTGTTGAAAATCAAAGCCTATGATTTTTAGCGTAATAACAAGTCTCAGACAATTTTTTATATTGATATAATTTTTTATATTGACATATTTTTTTGTTACTATTAAATTTGGATTTGATGTTATAATTGGTTTTATAATGTTAGATATAATTAAGACACATAAAAGAGAGAATCTTATAAACAAGAAAAAGAGAAAATCTTCAAATATTGGTCAATAATATCCGATATGATCATTTCTACGCTTCTTTATTTTATCATTCTTTACATAATTCATGCAAGTAAGATTGATCCCTTAGGGGATTCTTCATGATGTCTAGATTAAACAAGGTTAGGAGTAGTTAATGAATTTAATAGAAAAGTTTAGTATTATTACAAGTGATGATATATATTGTTTTGAAAATTTATAAAATATCACAACTATCTATCCTATCTTATTCCCAATCTATAATCTAAGAACTCCAAAAGTGGATAACTTAGAGGAATTATTACTTAAGAAAAAGAGTTAAAATTATTGGTCAATTTTATATCATACCAAATTTTTATAAGGAGTCATTATGGAATTTAATTTTCATTTCGTCAATAAAGGTCAAATAGCGCCAGAAAATATTGAAAAAAATAACTTTTGGTTAGATGTAGGTAACCGTGTAAGTCTGGGTGTTATTGACCACCATCACAATGAAGTAGATGAAAATAGTGCAGCAGAATTAATTTGCAATGTGTATAAACAATACATATTACCACATTTTAATGATGATTTATATTGCAATATCTATTTACACGAAAGTCCTGACCTTGATGCTTTATTTACTACTTGGCTCTTAAGAAAAATCCTTGAAGACAATATCGTACCAGAAAATAACATCTATGTGCAAGAACTTGTAAACTGGGTTACCGAAAATGACCAGGGCTTACTAAAAAATATTGACCCTCGCAAGAATTGGGTTGTTGTTTATCGAACGGTTTTAAATACTTCAGGAGTAAATAATGATATAGATATCGTAAAACATGGTTTAAAAATTATAGATAAAGTTTATACATTGTTATCTAAAGGAAACTCATTAGACTCAATTTGTGAGAAATTAATAACTATACAAGCAAAACTTTCTTTCGAGCAAGCATATAGAGATTATTTAGAAGATATTGATAGAGGAATTAAATTTCAATTAAGATTACCTAAGACAAAAAGTTACAGTAATTCTCAAACTCAGTGGAGTTTAGTTGATGGACTATACTTAAGAGAACCTAAAAGCGAATTGTTTCGTGAATTAGCAAGATCAGATTTTAAAAATAGTGAATTAGGGTTAGGATTTACTTTATTGGTGACTTCTTTAAGAATTGAAAATTCTGAGAATAGAAATCTCATTCATTACATCATTAGTACTGATCCATGGAGTGGTCTTCATCTAGAAAATTTAGGTAGTATTCTTGAAAAAAAAGAACAAAATATTGAAGATTTAATTAATTTAAAAACTCTTCAGGGCCGTGAACGAGTAGAACAAGGTAAGGGTAGATTTGGCACTAACATAATTTCACCTTGGTATGATGGTAGAGGTCACTTTTTTACGATAGTGGATTCACCTTCAATAACTATAGATAATAAGCGAGTTTGTGCATCACAAATTTCTGAGATTGAAATGCTGAATACTATTTGGGAATATGGTGACCCTGCTAAATTTGTCCACACTGACTATGCTTTTATCTCAATGATGATTCCAGTGAGAATTACAAGTCCTGATTTTCTTCCCAAAAATGCAAAATTAAACTCTAATGAACTTTTCTCTAATTTTTCTGAAGAAATTCGCCAAACTTTTAGCAAAAGTGGTTTTGAAGAAGTTTTGCAAGTTATTCCTTTGCAATTTACTAATAGACTGACATTCGACCATTTAAAACTATCACAGAGTTTTGTAATTTTTATGGGTTTAGAAAATGCTATCTGCTATATTGGTTTCAAATTGCAGTCATCATTATGTCTTCGAGAATTAATTACTGCAATCAAAAAACTAAGAGAATTTGACTATCAATCATTACTACAAGAAGGCCTACAGGTAGTGAGCAAAAAAGAAAACTTCATATTATCTACAGTTAAATTAAACCCAGTAGAACTTAATCTTGGTAAAATTGAAGGTAATGCTAAAAGGATACTTCATAGACTTGTTGATTCTATCTCAAATGATTTTCACAATAGAATTGCATGTCTAAATCATATGAATTCATTAGTTAATGTCTCCGATAATAATGAAATGGTATTTTATGGCACCGAAAGGGGATTTGCTCTATTTTTCTCAGATGAAGAAAATTTTGAATCAGACAATTATTCTAAACTCTCCCTCGAAAATACTATGATCGTATTATTGGCCACACTGCAGAAAATTACTTTGAAAAATCTTGTTCTGGATTTCATAAAGCACCGATCCATAGCGCCTACAAATAATGAAATCATTTCAGACAGATGGAAACTAATGAAAATAGAACAAATTCTTTTCTTTGATACCATAACTGATAATGATTTCCAGCAGAAATCATACGAGAATATACGACTAATTCTTGATATTGATAAAAAATTTAACGATGCAAAACAAAAGATCGAATCATTAGCTGCTCAAGTGAAAGATATTAGAACTTCTTTTTCTAGACTTATTGGCACGGTTATAACTATAATCATTGCTCCCTTTGCTCTAACAACTGGTTTCTTTAGTGGCATTCATATGGATAAATCATTTGCTGAAAAATATACTGCTTTTTTCCCCGAAAGTAGTATTGCTGGCTGGATACAATTTGTTATTATTTTTGGATTTTCATCAATCCTTTCATATGGTGTTTTTGCATTATTGAAATTGTTTCATATTAGATATATTAATAAACAAAAATAGTGGAAGGTAAAAATGAAGCTTTTTAATCAATTACATATAAAGATTATTATTTTACTCTTTTTGGTAATAACAAAAACTGCTTATTCTGAAGTCAACAATTCTAAAAGTATTGAAGAATACATTAAGCATGCTGAAACTTTTTATTGGTTTGGTTTAGCTGAAAAAGGGAGTATGAGCTGTTATGGAGAGGGTTTAAACTATCTTGTTAAAGCAGAATCTGTGCTTAAATCAAGTTCTTTGAATGAAAATACAAAAATCAAGTATCAATCATTAATAGACAATCTAAAGATAGATTTAGATAATCAGATTGATATGGCACATGATACCTATGGAGGTTTGTTTCCTCTCAAAAACCTGCTAACTCTTCCCATACTACTAAATTCTGCATCTTTAGTTACTTATGAGTTAGTGGATGATCCGGATATTATTGCTATATCTTCTGCCTCAGAAAAATTAGCCAATGAGATTTTTATAAGAAGTAAGATTCCGCAACTTAATGTATTTTTCCTGGATAAGGAGGGAAAGGATAATTATGAAAATGAAGTGTTGTATTTATTCAATACTAATTCAGGTTATTTTGTTCAAAACAAAAAAACAATAGACTCTTATCTAAATCCTGAAGAATTGAAGGAGTTAAGAACAGGAAATATTAATATAGAAATCATTGAAAAATTATCTGAGTATAGCTCTTCTGAAAATATTCTAATAGTATGGATTTCAAAATCAGATGTGATTAATGATTATTATTTTTTCACTTTATCTGGCAATGTTTATCAAAATAGAGCAGTTAATCCAACTTACACTGCTTCAGTAATGGGATTCTGTCGAGATAAAAGAGATATGCAATTACCTATAATTTTAACAAACATTACCCTATTATTACTAAGTATTATTGTATTTATGCTTTTATTCAAAAAGGAAAATCCAAAAACCAATTACTTATCGCTACTTAAATATGTACATGTTCCTTTAATCGCTTTTGCTTTTGGTAAGTATTTTCCGTATGTCATTATTGCAATAATGAACCATATTTCACCCCCAAGTGAGAATTTAGCGATATTATCATTCTGGTGGCCCATACTCACCGGAACTCTAATCATACTATCCCCTTTATTTATTTTCAAAGTTCTGTCACAGAGATTCAATTTGCTCCAGCAGATTAAAGATCCTTTTATAATTTTCTCAGCAACGGCATTTGGTACAGTTGGTTACTTCTCGTCATTGTTTATTCTATTCTTTGAAATTAAAGGAATCCTTATCAGTTTTTTCTTGCTGTGTTTAGTGATTTTTATTTCATTTATTTTAGCTAGACATTTTTATCAAAATAAACTCATAAAAAATGTTATGGATTTAATAAGCCCTGTATTATCTGCAATTATTCTTGGAACTGTAATTTTCTTAGGTAATATTCAATATATGATTCTCGCAGGATTTAGTATTTTGTTATTATTATCTCCTCGATTAATTAGTGGCAACAAAGTTCAGAAAAAGAAATCTACTTTAGCAGTAAATGAAGCCAAATCTAATCCTATTGATTCACCAGCCAATCTTAAAGAATTCGAAGCCAGAATTGAGAATCCAATTTATGTTAAATTTAGTTCTTTTCATAAAGCTGAACTCTTAATAAAAAAAAATAAAGTAATCGGAATTTTTGGGAACTCTGGTAGAGGTAAAACCTCTTTGTTACAAAAACTACTAAACGATGGCAGTTCAGAAATCCTATATGGAAACTGCCCTGAAAGTTTTAATGAGCAGACATGTAAAATACCTTATGCTCCATTTCAGAAAGCTCTATCAGAGAAACTGAATATAAATCTAATTCAGATAACTAAAAGTTGTAATCAGTTTGATTCCGTAGTAAATTCTTTATTAGATAATGTCATACCTTTATCAAGTATATTTATACCACCCTCTTCTGAGGAAGATAATATTATTTCTGGTAAAACAGAAATTCATATTGCAATTCTTGATTTGTTAAAAAAATTGTCCGAGGAATGTGAATTGTTCATAGGTATTGATGATGTCCAATGGGCTGATGATTCATCGAAGGAACTACTACTTTTCTTAATCGATGAGATTGAAAAAGCTGATTTAAATATAAGATTGATAATAGTTTCTCGTACTAAGGAACAATTATGTGAATTAGTTAATGAGGATTCAATTACCGAGGTTACAGAATTACTTCCAGAGGATAAAGTCAGATTACTTGAAGAGAATCTAGGGTTATATAGAAGAGTCTCCAATAGAATAGTAAATGAACTCGGCAGAGATTTATCAGGGAAAGGCGAATTGCACTGGTTGACTGAAATGCTAAAGTTTCTCATAAAAGAAGGCTACTTTGTTAAGAAAGATAAAGGCTTTGATTGGTCTGATAAATTCAACGAAAACAATGCTTTTCCTGTTCCTGAAAATATGCGAAAGATTATTGAAGATTATATTGATAAATTCCCTGAATATGAAGAAGTTCTATTATGTGCAGCTTGTATAGGAAAGACTTTCAAGATTAGTATTGTTGCAGAAAGCTTAGAAATGTCAAAATTAAAACTTATTAAACTCCTTGATTTAATAGAAACAAGAACTCAGTTAATCTCTGATGTAAAAGAAAATGATGATTTTTATACATTTAACAGCTCTTTTGTATTGGAAGCATTACGCAGTAAGATGTCTATAAAAGCCAAAGGACCTAATGACAACACTGTATCTCAATTAGTAAGAGAATTCCATGCTAGAATAGCTCTGTCTTTAGAAAAAACACTATCTCTTTCAAATCAGCACTTATACGATTTAGCATTGCACTTCTACGCTGCAGGTTCTACCTTTGCCGATAAAGGGTATAAATACTGCGTTAAGGCCTCTCAGTCTGCTCAAGGTAATTATTCTTACAATACAGCAAAAGAGTATTTACAGATGGCTGAAGAGTGTGCAACTATTATCGGAAGAAAGAAAGAAATTGCAGAAGAATGTCAAGTTTTAGAGTTGAATATACTACATTTGACGGGCAACATAACAATGATTGAAAAAGCTGATTTTTGGATACAAGTCCTTGAACAAAATATAACTTCATATTCAAACCGCCTTTTAATAAAGGTTTTAAGATTATTATACAATACTGGAAATTTAACCCGAAAACAAGTTTATTTTGAAAATGCTGTATTGCTGGCAAAACAATTACTTCCAAGCGTTTCAAATACATTAGAAAAGGCTGAGATTTTTCAATTTCTTGGCTTATGCCTACCGCGTTTTAATTCCAACGAAATTAAAGATTCCTTTGAAAAAGCACTTGAGTTACTAGATAATAAAACTGGCAGTATCGAAGCAGTAAAGATACAAGGTCGGGTTTATAACTCTTTAGCTTATCTCTTAATAAATTCAATTCAAGATGATCAAGAAGATAAATCTGAGATTGCTTACAAAGCTGAGGATTTTTATCGTAAACAACTAAATATTTTTGAAAAATATCATTTACATGATGAATTAGGACTAGCCATGGCAAATAGTGGAATTGGAAGATGTCTTATGATTAAAGATGATTTTGCTGAAGCTAAATATCATTTTAATATAAATTTAAGAATATCTAAAAAGATAAATAATAGAACTGGACTAATCCAAATGAATAGTCTAATAGGAGAATGCGAATTCAAATTAGGGAATTATGCAAATAGTCTGGATTCTTACCAGATTTCCTTTGATTATTCAGAAGATATCATATCAAAAACATTTGCTATTACAGGTTTGATAAAATGCGCCTTTAAACTCCAGTCTAAGGATAAGCTTGATGAATACTGTAATTTCATTATTGATAACTTAGATTCCATCCAAGAAATGAAATTTAATTATCCTAAAGAAAAACTACTTGAAGCTATAATGGAGTGTTCAAAAAAAATTGAACCTGACCATTTTAAGAAAATAACAACTAAGCTAAATGTAATAATAACTAAGGAGTAAAAGTGGAAATAAGAAAATTAGAAGATATTGCTGAAGCAAGAAATGAAGAAATAATCGATTTTTCTAAGTTTCAGGACAAAGAAAATCTAACTGAATTGGATTTAAACTACTGTAGATCACTAGAGAATGTTGATGGATTAGTAAATCTTACGAATCTGACTGAGTTAAATTTAAGATCCTGTGAATCATTAAAGAATATTGATGGACTGAAAAATCTCACGAAACTGACTAAATTAAATTTAAGCTCCTGTGAATCACTAGAGAATGTTGATGGATTAATAAATCTTACCAATCTGACTGAATTAGATTTATGCTTCTGTGAATCACTAAAGAATATTGATGGACTAAAAAATCTTATCAATCTAACTGAATTGGATTTAAGCTCCTGTGAATCACTAGAGAATGTTGATGGATTAGTAAATCTTACGAATCTGACCGAAATAGATTTAAGCTCTTGTGAATCACTAGAGAATGTTGATGGACTGAAAAATCTCACTAATCTGACTGAATTAAATTTAAGCTCCTGTGAATTACTAGAGAATATTGATGGAATGAAAAACCTCATCGATCTGACTGTCTTAAGTTTAAGCTCCTGTGAATCACTAAAGAATATTGATGGACTGAAAAATCTCACCAATCTGACAAAATTGGATTTAAGCTACTGTAAATCACTAGAAGATGTTGATGGAATGAAAAACCTCATGGATCTGACTGGCTTAAGTTTAAGCTCCTGTGAATCACTAAAGAATATTGATGGACTGAAAAATCTCACGAACCTGACTGAATTAAATTTAAGCTCCTGTAAATCACTAGAGAATGTTGATGGATTAGTAAACCTTACCAATCTGACTGAATTAGATTTAAGCTCCTGTGAATTACTGGAGAATATTGATAAACTTAAAAATCTCACTAATCTGACTGGATTAGATTTAAGCTGGTGTGAATTACTAGAGAATATTGATGGACTGAAAAATCTCACGAATCTTACTGTATTAATTTTAAGCTATTGTTATTCACTAAAGAATATTGATGGACTGAAAAATCTCACTAATCTGACTGGATTAGATTTAAGCTATTGTAATTCACTAAAAAATATTGATGGACTAGAAAATCTCACAAATCTGACTGGCTTAAGTTTAAGCTCCTGTGAATCACTAAAGAATATTGATGGACTGAAAAATCTTACGAATCTGACTGAGTTAATTTTAAGCTCCTGTAAATCATTAAAGAATATTGATGGACTGAAAAATCTCACGAATCTGACTGAATTACATTTAAGTTCTTGTAATTCACTAAAGAATATTGATGAACTGAAAAATCTCACGAACATAACTGAATTAAATTTAAGTTCGTGTGATTCATTGCAAAATATTGATGGACTTGCAAATCTTACCAATCTGACTACATTAAATTTAAATTCGTGTGATTCATTGCAAAATATTGATGGACTTGCAAATCTTACCAATCTTATAGAATTAGATTTAAGCTGGTGTGGATCTTTAATCGATATTTCAAGTATTAGTTATCTACATTCTTTAAAAGAGTTAAGATTGTATGATTGTATTGCAATGAAAAGTATTGACCCTTTAGCAAATTGTATCAATTTGCGAGAACTAGAATATAATATTAATCCTTTTAGAAAAGCCATGATTTTAATGACAACTTCTATGAAGAGACAAGATGTAGAATTTATTGAAAATAATATTAAAGAGTGGGTTGCTCTGCTAGAAAAAACACATGATATCAAAAAGTATACAGAAACACTTTTTAAAGTGCTTGATTTTTTAGTCTTACAAAAACTAGATGTAACCAACCATCTAAAGGTTCTGGAAATTCTCTTAAAACTAAAAGAGCTGGAAACAGAAACAATAAAAAGATTTTTTACTTCTGCTATAAAGTTAAAATATCCCTTATATAAAAAAATTTTTAACCAATCTTTCCCTGAAAAATTCACTCCTACTATATTATCTAAACTTACAGATATAGAAGAGAATGCTAGAGAATGGTCTACTGATTATGTTGAAAACTTGTTAGAGCCCTTTTATAATGATACAAAAGAACTAAGAAAGATTGCTCCAGAAGCATGCTTATTCTATTCAGTAATGGGGATTAATGAAAAAGTAAAGAAGATATTGGAATTAATTTCTGATTTAAATAATCCCCTTTGGAGAGATAAAGTCTATTCAGCAATTTCAAACTATTATCTTCAAGCTAATAATATTAAGAAAGCAAAAACTTGTCTTCAAGAAATTTCTTCTCCACATATAAAAGAGAAATTATTAGCTAATTTTATTGGTATTTTAGCAAAGAACTCTCCTGAAGAAGCTGGTATAATGCTGAATGAGGTAAATGACTTTATGATTAAGAGTAGATTGGCTAGCAAGTTAATGAATATACCTGAATTTACAGAACCTATTAAAAATGTATATCAGTTACTTTTTATAATGGAAACAGAATCGGAACAACTCACTCTTCTTCTTGAAACTTTATTGAAACAACATCCCGAATCAGAGTTTGTCAAGAATCTTATCAAAGAATTTTTTCCAGATTCTTCAGAGGATACTAATTCTCGAGAACTGGTTGAGACATTTCTTAACAGTGATATTATTGGTGAATATATCAATAAACGGAAATTAAAAAATTATATCAGCAAAATAGAGAATAAACCTGATCTAGTAGCAGGATATCTAAAAAAAGGGATTTTACTCTCTCTTATGGAAGAAGAACTATTAGAAAAACTCGATGTTGATGAAATTATTGATCGAATTGCAAAAGGAGAGTAAAAATGAGAAAAAATAGAGAAATAGATACAGATCCAATTCAATTAATCTCACCATCATACAAGAAACCCACAATTGTACCCTTACAAACAGCTTTGCTAGAAGCAGAAGAACTTCACAGTGACCTTGTTGAAGTAAATCCTTCTTTAGATCCCCCCTTATGTAAAATAATCATTAAAGAGAAAAAAGAAGTAGATGTGAAAGAGGAAGAACTTCCTCACATACTCAGACAAGTAATCAAAGAGCTTAATGAAGAGATTCAACCTTTTCGTAAAGTTCATCGATTAATTGATGCCATCGAAGCCTTTATAAAATTGCATACTGTTATTGTTGTCAGTGACTATTTTGAAAAAGAAAATGTCTCAGACAGCCTGAAAGGGCTTCTCTGTAAAGGATTGAGAACTCCGAGTCTAGGTATTTGGTGGGCATTTGCTAGAGAATGTAATCAAGATATGATCAAAAGTAACTACCAACCAGCTTTACTAGGAATAGAAAAGTATCTTAGTAATAAAGGGTTGTTATTCAAAGAACTTGAAAAAGGAGATAATCTAATAAGTTTCCGGAATGGGTATGCTCACGGAGCTACACCTCCTGATAAACAGTGTCAAAGTGATCTAGATAAATATCTTCCCCGTTTTAAAAATTTGCTTTCAAAAGCTTATCATCTTAGAAATATAGAATTAAAAGTAGAGAATGAAAAAGTATATATTTTAAAAAAAGATGGGAGTCCACTATCTCTTCATCCCTTAATTATCTTAAAAAAGGATTTGAATCTTTACTTCTTTTACAATGATTTTCGTGAAAAAGAAGCAACTATTCTTAATTATGATAGATGCCTACATGAAAGGAGCTCTTCATTAAAAGATGAACTTCTACAAAAATATCCCATTTATGATTGGCAAGAAATTTCATCAGATAAATTTAAAGACAAAGTAGAGCTACTTACAGAGAACTTCAAAGGTAGAAAAAAAGAACTACAAAAAATGACAGATTTTTTATCTCAGAACGAAAGAGGTTTTTTGATGATTTGGGGAGGTCCTGGTGTAGGAAAAAGTGCACTTTTAGCAAGAACTGTTCAGATGTTAGGATGGTCACAAATGATTAGAGAACAAGCTGGGATTATAGGTGGTATATCAGCTTCTGATCTATGTATTATTGAATATTTTATCAGAAGAGATATGCGAACAAACAACACTGATCAATTTTTAGATCATATGTTTGCTAGCTTACAACGCAACTACCGTACAGGTATAAAACCTGGGGCTAGTATAAAAGAAAAACAAGAAGCGATTTCTCAATCACTAGAACACATTTCGGGAATTCTAAAATCCCATCAACGACTTGTTTTGATTATTGATGGTCTCGACGAAGGGGCTGAAGTAGAAGAATTACTAGAATCCCTACCTGCCTATGTACCTAGTAAAATTTTGGTTATTTATTCATCACGAGAAAATCCTGAAGTCAAAGAAAAAGTCTATAATAGGCTAGATCGAGAAAATCACAATCAATTAAAAATTAGCGGGCTTAGTATAGAAGATACCCGATCATTGCTACATGAGCATGTAAATAAATATGATTTACATCAAGATTATGTTGAGGCAGTATCGGTAAAAAGCAAAGGTAACCCTCTTTACCTCAAGTTATTATGTGAAGGTCTTTACCAAGGTGATTTTAAAATTAACAATGCTATCAATCTACCTGAAAAAATGGAAGAAATGTACGAAAAGATATTCGAGAGAATAAGTCAAACCCCATTTTCATTAGAATTTCTAAGAACTCTGGCAGTTGCAAAAGATTATCTTTCCGGAGAGATGTTAGCTTCAATCTGCGGTGTAGATGACGAATTAGCTGAAAAAAAAGCTTTGAATGCTTGCCAAGAACTATGCATAGAAAACCCTATCAGAAAAAAAACATATCAGCTATTTCATGAGTCTTTGCGTGAGTATATTAAGGGAGACGATAGTAATCAAGAAAAGCTTTTTAGAAGTAAGAAAAAAATTACCGATTGGTGCCTGAAATGTAAAGATAAACGGGGTTGGGCAAAAGAGTATATTTTGCGTTATCTGATTATACATCTTGAAGAACAATATAGATCTGAAGGAATCGATAAGGAAAGCATTTTAAAAGATATTTTAGTTAATCTTGACGATGATAATTATCGTTCAGAAGTATTTGATGTCTGCGGTAATGCATCCCCTATTCAGTCAGGATTTCGTCTTGCCCAAAAGATACTGATTGAAACTGATGAAAATGGTTCGAATATGAACAAAATATTTTCTTATGCTCGAGACTATCATTTTGAAAGAGAAAATAGATACAGTAAACAATTGCAAAAACTAAAAGATAAAGCAGTAGAGGGTGATTTAGCTGGAATCACAGAAATTACAAAAATGGGTACTACTGCAGAAGAAAAATTCATGCTCCTCCTTCTTGGTCTTTATTCTGCACCAGAAATAACTGAAATTCCATCTAGCTTCTCAAAAATTGGTGAAGAGTATCTAAAGGAGATAAATGATTTTACATTTCAAAGACTATGGGAGAAAACTTATAAAAAATAACATTAGATTATATAGCTCTTGACCAAGTCTGGTGGTATAGTCATTGTTCTTTGCGTGCTTGGTTAGTAGAATAGTAAGTACAAGTTACTATATATATTTACATAATCAGGATAGCATGTTGTTATATAGTATTTTATTTTTATAAAAACTTCTTTTCTACCACCAGACTTTAACTTTAGCCAAAAATAACCGATTGGCAATATCAGAAATTATAGAAAAATATTTCGGGAAATTAGAGCTCATCATTGATAGTAGCCACAACAAATTTGAGTTAACAAATGAAGGTGTAATTATCACTAATCTTTCCGACATGAGTTAAGTTGTTGTTTAACAGCAAAATAAGTCAATTTTCTTCTAGACAAAAATACCTCGTATATGATTATAGTTTAGTTGTTTACGGAAATAAACGAAACTATAAAAAACGAGGTATATATGCTAAAAAAATACAAACAGGTAAAAGTGTCAAGCTTGAATTCAGGATTAATAATAGAGTTATATGAAATATTTAAATTTGGAAGTATTTTGAAGCAAGTTGGTATAGTAAAACAAAAAGGTCATACCATCATTGAATTGATGCTTCTTTTTATGTTCATGATTCTTGAGAATAAAAATTCCTTATATTTTGGTCTAAAATTCAATAATATATCAAAATTTAAAACACCCATTAATGATATGCTAAACAACTCTAATTATAAATGGAGAAATCTATTATATAAAGTTGCTTTAAGGTTTATTAAGCTAAGTGATACTTCCTGTGAAAATGATAATTGTATAATTTTTGATGATACATCGAAAGTAAAAACAGGGAAAAAGACAGAATATATCTGTTGGTTTCATGATCACTGTTTATCAAAATACTTCAAAGGGTTTCAAAACATAACTGAAGTGTGGAGTAATGGGGTATCAGCTATTGTATTAGATTTTGAATTAAGAATTGGAAAGAAAAAAGTCAAAAAGTCAAAAATACCCAGATACCACAAAGGCACTCATACTGAGCAAAGAAATCGTTTCTCAAAAGAAAAGAAGACTCAAATTGTAATTAAAATGATAAAACGCACTATTCAGAGAAAAATACCTTTTAAATATGTATTATGGGATTCTTGGTTCAATAACAACACAAGTTATAACTTTGTATTTGAAAGACTTGTACCACTTGGAATAACACTAGTGTCTATGTTAAAAAATGGTTCTCAGAAATATAATTTTAAAAGTCAATTTTGTGATTTGAAAACCCTAAACAAAATAGCTGATAAATGGTTTTATGATAGGAAATCAGGAATAAAATATAAATCTGTTATTGTTGAATTATTAGATACTTCAAGTTCAAGAAAAATAAATGAAAGAAAAGTAATAGAAAAGATTAAAATATGCTTTTTTAAGTACCCTAATGTTAAAAGATGGAAGGCTATTTTAGCAACTGATTTACAACTTTCAGAAATAGAAGTTTTAAAAATTTATATGAGAAGATGGTCAATAGAATGTGTATTTAAAGAGATTAAACAATATTTTGGATATAATCAGAGCCATTCTTCAAAATACTCTGCTATGATAGCTGATTTGACTATTAGGTATGTTTTTTATAACATACTATGTTACAAAAAACAGCAAAAACCATATCCTTCTATGGAACAGTTATTAATTGAATTTTATGAAGAGATTGAAGATGCATCATTAATCATATTTATTAATACGATTTTTACTCAAAAAGTAAAAGACTTCATCGATTATTCAATAGCTTATGGATACACAAATTTAACTGAGTTAAGAAAGGATGTTGATATCATGATAAGAAAATTCTTTGAAAATGAAGAAATTATAGATAAAATCACAGAGGTAGATATTCGGTATAATGGCAGAATTGCATAATCAACTGATAAAAAGACATATGAGTCGCTATGATGTGCAAATTAGTATTTTATTTGCAATAACTTAGGTGTCGGAAAGATTAGTTTTAATCCTGAATTCAAGCTTGACACTTTTCCCTGTTTGTATTTTTTTAGCATATATACCTCGTTTTTTATAGTTTCGTTTATTTCCGTAAACAACTAAACTATAATCATATACGAGGTATTTTTGTCAAGAAGTAAATTGACTTATTTTACTGTTAAACAACAACTTAACTCATGTCGGAAAGATTAGTATTAATAACATTTTTCCCCTTACTATTTATTAAACAATCTTTCAAAAAAGCCTTTCTTTTTACTAGCCTTCTTAGTGGTCTTTTTTGTCTTCTTATGAGTAGTTGCACTTCTTTTTGATGCTGCTAATTGACCTGATTCTAACCTAATTTTTTTATTGTATAGCCTGTCTTTTTCAGGAACAACAAATTCTTCTGTATCATGTTCAGTAACCGAGAATCCTGCATGAAGATATTTTTTTATATAAGCAAAAGGAATTATAGCATGACCTGGATATCCCCATTTATTTTCAACAGCCCAATCAAATCCCCAGCTATTCCGAACCAAGAAAAGCTTTTGTTCTTGATTATAACCAACTATCAACATGGCATGTCCACCAATAATTGATTCACCAGGTAAAGGCATAGTTACCCAACCAGTTCGCTGAGAAGAGTAATTATTAAATGATGAATAAAGAGTAACACCAATTACTACCGGGACAGGTTTTGCAACATTACTACCTGAAAGAAGAGTTATAATATCTTTTACTGATGAGCTTTCTCGCACATAGGCTATCTCTTTACCTACAAAGCGTTGGCCATTAAAACTTTTCTCAGGTGGTGGTCCCTGATGTTCAGTTGAATCTTCAAAAGGATTATATCCCCACGAGTCTTCATCAACACAACCATAGTCTTTTAGCAATTCCAAGGATAAAACTTTTGCAGCTATTTCTAAATAGGTTCCTCCCGTATTGGGACTTCCATCTAGCATTTTACATTGGTGGTGAAGAAACTGACGGGAATAGTTTTCTTTAGTTAAAAAATCAAGTAAGGTAACTGTAGCATTAGCTACACAAGTACCACGCTGTCCTTGATTAAAGACACTTCCAGCATCAGAGTAGTTAGGTACTACGAAAAGTCCTTCCCCTCTATTTATTGGTATAGGAGCTTGAGACCAAAAACTTGTTCTAAAGTTATATTTAGAATTTTTACAACCTAAAGAGAGCACTGATTTATTGTTTTTTAAGGAACTAGCAGGAATTTCTACTTTATTAAGTAACTTACTTATTTTATCAATTTCTCCTGCAGGTGCCTTAATAATTTTCTTTAAAGTAGCTGTTTGATATTCATGACTTCTAACTTTCTCTATAGATTTTAAGTAATTAGCAGCTAAAGCTTTTTCTTTAACTTGATGTGCAGTAACTTTAGGTAAAAGAGGGTTAAGAGCTCCATATAATTGACCAATTGTATGAATATTATACTTTTTTAAAGAATTAGCATATTTTCTAGCATTTTCTTTATTAACTTGACTGAATAAATTATAAAGAAGATCATTCTCTCTCATTATCATCCTCCAGATTTATCCCTTCTTCTTCATCAGATAAAAGACCAGTAGGCTGGTCATTTTCAAATCTACGATAGCTTTCCAAGATTATTTGTGGGACAAGCTTTAGCAATAAATCAATTTTGTGGCCTTTGTTATCCATTTCATTAAAAATATCTATATTCTGTAATCCGTTTGTAGCCCCTAATAGTTGTTCGATGGTCTCAATGTTATACTCTGCTAAAAGTTCTAAATCTTTTTGGGCAAGAATACCTGTCTCTTTTAAAGTCAACTCATCTTGATAGTTCATCATATCCTCCTTAGATGAATTTTGGAATAAATCCTTTAGTAAGGTTAAGAATAAAATCAATTTCATTTTGAAGATAAAATAATATAAAAAGGAAGATTATGACATTTATCCCAGCTACCCAAAGTGTTGAGAAAACTCTACCAGCTTTCAGCAAATCAGGTTCTTTCCAAGAGAAATCTGCTAGCATTCTTGAAAAATAGAGAGAATAACTAGCTGTAATTATAATTTTGTGAGGAATAGTATAATAATTACCTATTGTGGCAAAAGAAAGAAGAACTAGTGTTATTAAAGGAAATGTATAAGGTGCCAAAGTAATTATCCAGTTTCCTCTTCCTTGGTAGGAGACTGAGCCTGAATTCTCGGCAACTACAAAGCTGGTAATTTTTCTAAAAAATAAAAGAGCAAAGATCAAATGAGATATTTCATGAGCAAATACCTGCCAAAATTGTATCTTCTTGTTTAAATAAAAATAGCTAAAGAAACTACATATTATAAATAGTGCAATAAATAATAACAAACTTGAGAACTCTATCTTGCTTACAATTGCCTTATATTGTTTTGCATAAGAAAAGAGAACAAAATATAAAATCAGTAAGACTATATATTTTAAGTATTTCATTTAAACCTCATTATGGAATTTTCTAGCTTTTCAAGAATAGTGTAAAGTTCTTTTCCCAATTTAGTACTGTCATAAAGACTTTTTTCATTCTGTAAGAAAGGCATTTTCTCTCCGTATTCTAAAAGTTTGACCCAATAAACATTACTTTCAAAAAATTTTCTCTTTATTCTGTTTGAGGTGTCCAGGATAATATTAACTAATTTTAGTCTGCTTAGCACTACTGGCTAATCGTAAACCGATATATGATTTTGAAGATTTTAAAATTCCCCCTCTTCTCAAAAAATTAAATCTAGAAGAGACCAAGCAACTACTGTCATGTTTTTGCCAGCAACCGCCTCTAACAACAATAGGACAGTTGATAAAAATGCTTTTGTGCCCTTTAGGGTTTTTTACTGATTTTTTATGATATGGCTTAAACAAATCCCAACACCATTCATAAACATTTCCAGACATGTCAAAAATACCAAGTTCATTAGGTTTCTTTAAACCTACCTGCTGGGTAGAATTTTTTGAATTTTCTTTATACCATGCTACAAAATCAATATTAGTTCCTCCACTATAGACAAAACCTTTTGAGTGATTCCCCCCTCTAGCTGCAAATTCCCATTCAGCCTCAGTTGGTAACCGATAGCCATTTTTGTTAAAATCACATATTGGATTACCACTAGGACCTGAATATACTGGTTCTAGCTCATCCCTAACACTTTTTCTGTTACAAAATTCTATGGCCTCAGTCCAAGAGATACTTTCGACTGGATGTTTCAATGTTTCCCCAAGAATTTCCCAGCCAAAAATGAATGCACTCTCAGTTCTTCTACCTTTTTGAAATCGTGAAGGATTAGAGCCCATTATATCAATCCATTCTTCTTGAGTAACTGGATATTTCCCAATGTAGAAATCTGATAATTCTACTTCATGAACAGGGCTTTCAACAGATTTTCCACAATTAGATCCCATTAAAAATACCCCACCTGCTACAAAAATCATGCTATTTTCTAGATAACTACCATTATTCATTTTTATGTTAGAAGTGACCTTGGTTGTTTCAATGTTATAATAATTCTCTGTTTCAGCATTATTATTAATAAAACCTAATAAATGTTCAAAATCATTAAATCGTTCTAAGAAATTTCGTTTTAAAGACAAACTTAGCATTCTATTCATTTTACTTGAGATGTCAGGAATTTCTTCAAACTCTCTTCTATCTATTTGTAGAATTATTTCACTACTTTGAATCCCAGAATAAAGTGTTTCTCCAGTTAGAATATGATATAAAGTAGACCCAAATGACCAAACATCCGCCTCTTTACCCACATTCTTTCCAACTAATTGCTCTGGAGAAGCATAGATATAGGTTCCCTTTATATCACTCTCTTCTATTCTCGATTTAGAACTTCTAAAGCTCTCAGAAATACCAAAGTCAGTAATCTTAACGACTCCTGATTTAGTAAGTAGAATATTTTCTGGTTTTAAATCTTGATGAATAAGATTTACCTGATGAATAGCTTGCATCCCTTGGGCAATTTGTTTAGCCAGCTCCCATACTTTATTTTCAGAAACCTTGTTTTCAGGACAGTTTAGCATTAAATCAACTAAATCGCCACCATCCACAAACTCCATATCTAAAAATTTAATCTCACCATCAAAATGAACATCATAGAGTCTGACTACATTAGGGTGATTGATCTTAATCATATTTTTAGCTTCAGTTTTTAGTTTATGCATAACTAATCTATCGCTATAATTTTCACTATAAATAACTTTAAGAGCCTTAAGTTCACCATCATAATTAGCGTCTGAAGCTTTATAAACAACTCCGAATCCACCTGCTCCTAACTTTTCAAGAATAGTGTAGCGTCCGTTTTCCAATGTAGTACCTACAAGGAGATTTTTAACATTTAAGCCATAACTTCCACTTTCGGAAACAAGAGTATGTGAGCGTAAATTATTAGAATTATCAGTAACAGCTGTTTTAGCTTTAGCTATTAGCTTGTTGGGTTCACCACAAACCGGACAATACAAATCATTATTTTCTATATCATTACCACATTTTCTACAAAAAGGCATCCTTGCTCCTTTGTCTTTTTTGCTTATTCTATTTTTTTAACGAAAGATATTTTTTTATTTCTTATAATAAATATAGTTTTTGGTGGCACTTCAAGGATTAATCAATACTAATTCTCTTTTTTTCTAAAATTTTTATAGCATCTTTATCACCTAGTTCTGCTGATCTTTTATACCATTTTACTGCTTCAGCATCGTCTTTATCTACACCATAACCATTTTCATACATAACACCAAGATTATATTGAGCACTTGCATTTCCTTGTTTAGCGGATTTTTGATACCATTTTACTGCTTCAGTATAGTCTTTATCTACTCCATAACCATTCCAATACATCCAACCAAGATTATTTTGAGCACTTGCATTTCCCTGTTCTGCTGATTTTCTAAACCATTTTATTGCTTCAGAATAGTCTTTATCTACTCCATAACCATTATGATACATAAAACCAAGATTATATTGAGCATATGCATTTCCCTGTTCTGCTGATTTTCTGTACCACTTTACTGCCTCAGAATAATCTTTATCTACACCATAACCATTTTTATACAACAAACCAAGATTATTTTGAGCAAATGCATTTCCTTGTTCAGCGGATTTTTGATACCATTTTACTGCTTCAGTATAGTCTTTATCTACACCATAACCATTTTCATACATCCAACCAAGATTATTTTGAGCGCTTGCATCACCCTGTTCTGCTGATTTTCTGTACCACTTTATTGCTTGAGTATAGTCTTTATCTATACCATAGCCATTGCAAAACATCAAACCAAGATTATCTTGCGCAATTGCATATCCTTGTTCTGCTGATTTTCGATACCATTTTACTGCTTGAGTATAGTCTTTATCTACACCATAACCATTCCAATACATACTACCAAGATAATTTTGAGCATATGCACTTCCTTGATCTGCCGCTTTTCTAAACCACTTTACTGCTTCAGTATAGTCTTTATCTACACCATTACCATTATAATACATCCAACCAAGATTATTCTGAGCATACACATCACCATTCTCTGCTGATTTTCGATACCATTGATAAGCCTTTTCCTGATTTTGACTTATCAGACATTTTCCATATAAATATCCATCTCCCAAACAATTATATATATCGACCTTTAGAAAGGATAATAGGTATAGCAATATAATCAATCCAATGAATAAGCCAATCCAATATAGTTTGAGTTTAAATTTTTCAACATAGTACTCACCACTATGAATCCAAGGTATTTTTTTCTTTGATTTAAATTTTGTTTCATATAATGAGTTTGTTTTCTGCTTACTACTATTGTTGATTTCTTCAACTTTTGAACTACTTGAAGATATATATTTGTCTAATTTACTTAGCTTTATATACTCTAACACCTCTCCAAAATCCCTAAATCTCTCTTTGTAATCTTTCTTCAAACATTTAGCTAGCAGAGTATTCATTTTATCAGATACTCCTGAGATAGGTTTAAACTCCTGATTATTTATTTGAGTTAAAATATCACTACTTTGAGTTACAGAATAAAGTGTTTCGCCAGTTAAAAGATGATATAAGGTTACACCAAATGACCATATATCGGTCTCTTTACCAATGTTCCTTCCTATTAATTGTTCAGGGGAAGCATAAACAGTAGGACCTTCCATAAAGTTCTCTGAGAAACCAAAATCCGTGATTTTTATTCTTCCTGAAGAAGTTAAGAGAATATTTTCGGGTTTAAGGCTTAAATGGAGTATGTTTTTTTCATGAATAGCTTGCATTCCATGAACTATTTGAGGAACTAACTCACAAACCTTTTCTTCAGGAATTCTATATCTAGGATATTGTTTCATTAAAACAGCTAAATCACTACCATCCACAAACTCCATATCTAAAAACTTAATTTCACCATCAAAATGAAGATCATAGAGTCGGACAACATTAGGATGATTAATCTTAATCATATTTTCAGCTTCAGTTTTTAGTTTATGCATAACTAATCTATCGCTATAATTTTCAATATAGATAACCTTAAGAGCCTTAAGTTCACCATCATAATTAGCATCTGAAGCTTTATAAACAACTCCGAATCCACTTGCTCCTAACTTTTCAAGAATAGTGTAACGCTCATTAATAAATTTTGAGCCATTGGATAGATTTGCCAAATTTAAAAAACTATCATTACCACTCTTGGGTATAATTTCTATCTTAGTTTTATTCAAGCTATCTCTTTTAACAATTTCTTGGATGTTTTTTAAAGCGACTAGTGCTTTTTTATTCCCTTGTTTTGCTGCTTTTCTGTACCACTTCACTGCTTCAGCTTCGTCTTCTTCTACACCAGAACCATAATAGTATTTATCACCAAGCTTATATTGAGCATCTTTATCACCTTTAACTGCTAAATCTAACAGATAATCAAAACTATCAAAAATTGATAGAGAATAGTCTGTTTTGACAAACTCCAACACTTCTCCAAAATCCCTAAACCTCTCTTTATAATCTCTCTTTAGACACTTAGCAAGCAAGGCATTCATTTTATCAGATACGCCAATGATAGGTTTTAAGACTCTTCTTTCAATTTGAGTAATCACATCTGAGCTTGACTTCCCTGAATAAAGTGTTTTACCTGTTAAAATATGATATAAGGTTACACCAAAAGACCAAATGTCTGATTCCCGTCCTACCTCATCACCATCCAATTGCTCTGGAGATGCGAAGTTATAAGTCCCCTTTTCTTCTGTTTTTTTTATTCTTGATTTAGAACTTTTATTAGTTTCTGAAATACCAAAATCCGTAATTTTAACTCTTCCTGAAGAGGTTAAAAGAATATTTTCGGGCTTTAGATCTAAGTGAAAAATCTTTGTTTCATGGATTGCTTGCATTCCTTGGGCTATTTGAGGAATTAATTCCCAAACTTTCTCTTCAGGAACTTTATAATCACGATATTTAAGCATTAAATCAACTAAATCACCACCATCCACAAACTCCATATCAAAGAATTTAATATTACCATCTAGATATAAAGAATATAATCTAACAACATTAGAGTCATTTATATCGATCATTTTAATCGCTTCATTCTTGAGTTTATCTATAAGCAAGCGATCGCTGTAATGTTCGTTATTGATAATTTTTAAGGCTTTTAGCTTCCCATTGAAATTCTCATCTGAAGCTTGATAGACAACACCGAATCCTCCCTGTCCTAGTTTCTTAATTATAGTAAATTTCCCATTTTCTAATTTTGTCCCATTTTCTAAATTGTATATGTCCAAACCATAACTACCACCATCAGAAACATTAGTTTTTCTTCTTATTTCTAAATCCTCAGACATGCCATACTGTCCTGATTGACCAAGCTCAGTGGATTTCCTGAGCTTATGAGCGTTATCAATTTCTTGTTCTATATTCTTAGTTAATGCATTTGGATTACCACAATGAGGACAAAATCTTGCTTCATCCTGATAAGACCTCCCACATTCTGTACAAAAAGGCATTTTTTCTCCTTAGTTATAAGATACAGACAAGTATCTTATTTTTTCTATGTAAATCAAATAAACCTTGGTTACACTCAAAATGCTTGAGTGAATTAAAAAACTACACGATTTTTAAAAAGATATAATTCAACTCATTTTATTCTCTTATTTTTTTTTAAAAAGACACTATATAATTATTTTGCATTTATAATAATCCTCAACCCAATCTCACAATTTCTCTTATTAGGTTCTCTAAATTCACGATAACTCACGCAACAGGAGCTTTCAGATGATCCCCAACTTCCACCTCGGATAACTCTTTCATCACCTAGAATTGGACCAAGAGGATTAGTTACTTCTTCAGCTGAATACTTGTTAAAGTAATCCCAACACCATTCACAAACATTACCTGACATATCATAGATACCGAGTTCATTAGGAGCATTAATACCTACAGGGTTAGGGAAATCAACATGATAATCCCAAGTTAAAGCTACTTCATAGCATTTATCGCTACCGCTATACTTATAGCCATTGGAAAGTTTACCACCTTTAGCTGCGTACTCCCACTCTGCTTCGGTAGGTAATCTATAACCAACTTTGCTAAAATCACACTTAATCTCTTTCCCGCTAGCAGAATAAACGGGATCTAATCCGTCTTTAATACTTTTCTTATTGCAATATTCCACAGCATCATACCAATTTACCTTTTCTACAGGATTGTTTTCTTTCTTGTACAGAGAATGATTTTCACCCATAATTTCCATCCATTCTGCTTGAGTCACTTGATATTTTCCAATATAGAAATCTGAAACAGTTACCTTGTGTAGAGGTTTTTCATTATCTTTGCCATTTTCCGAGCCCATCTGAAAACTCCCACCCTCTACTAAAACGCTATTAATGAAAATATCTTCTGAGATTTCTAATTTTGGTAAAAGTTTTAAAGCATTATCTATGAATTCACTTACCTCAGTAAAATTGCTAAACCTAGCTTCAGGTGAATAGTTAAGACATTTAGCAAGCAGGGCATTCATTGAATCTGATAACTCTGAAAGTGGTGCAAATTGTTGTTTTTTAATTTGTTGAAGTAAATCATCATTACTAGTAGCAGAATAGAGTGTTTTACCGCTTAGAAGATGATATAGCAAGGCTCCAAAAGACCACACATCAGCTGGTTTACCAATATCTTTACCTGCTAATTGTTCTGGAGAAGCATAGATTAGTAACTCTTGGGAATTAGGAATTATTTTTTTTAAAAGCTCCGTTATAGCATAATCAGCTATTTTTATATCACCCAACTTAGTCTGTAAGATATTCTCCGCTTTTAAATTTAGGTGAAGTAAATCGGCTCGATGAATTGCCTGCATACCTGCAGATATTTGACTAGCTAACTGCCAAACTCTCCTTTCAGAAATTCTTTTATTAGCAGTATTCTCTGAAATTTTAGCTAAGCTCTCTCCTGGTACATATTCTTGTTCCAAGAAAGTTATATCATCCAGAAAATGAATATCCCAGAATTTAGCAACAAATGGATGATCAATATTAGCCATTTTCTCTGCTTCTAATTCAAGTTCAAAGGATAGAGATTCATCTTGTAACTGGTCGATATTTAATATTTTTAAAGCTTTTATGCTTCCATCATCTTTGAAATCTTTTACTTTTAGTACAAGACCACGACTTCCTTCACCAATTCTATCTATTCGGTGATATCGTGAGGCTTCAAACTCTTTTCTGTTTTTGATTTTCTTTTCAGCAAGAGAAGGAGAATTAATTTTAAATTCGTGAGCATTCCCACAATAAGTACAATATACATCACTAGTATCTATTTCATTGCCGCAATATGGACAATGATCACTAACTGTTTCACTTGAATCTACTTCCGGGTTTCTATCAATCAAAATTGAAATAAAATCAGTTTTCGTGTTTATCTTGGTTGTTTCTTGCCTTAACTTATCAGCTAACTCTTTAAGACTAGCATTTTGAACCACTAGCTCTTGAATATGCTCAGCGGTCAGTACATTATGAATCCCCGCAGAAGTAAGTAGTATCTTGCTTTGAGTGTTAAGGGTGAAAGGTGGATAAATATGAAGTTCTGCAGTAGGAGAAAAACCAAGTCCTTTTGTAATTGGGTGCATTTTTTTATTTCTAGCTAAATCAATTTCAGTTCGTCTATCCTCCTCAACATCATCCTGAGTAATTAATTCTATCTTATTGTCTTTTACAAGATAACACCTGCTATCCCCTAGACTAAAACAATGAACTTGATTATTTTTAATAACTATTCCGCTTATACTTGTCCCAACTTCTCCATAAGAAACTCTTCCTTTATACTTTTCATACAAATTTGTATTAACTTTAGAAATTACTTCTTGAATTCGAGCCTCTATATCCACAACTTTAGAATTTGAGTAGTACTCTGTCCAGAAATCCATAGCTGCCTTAAAACTAGCCATATCTCCTGATATTTTCCCAGCACCACCATCAAAAATAATAAATAGATAGCCTAAATTATAAGTATCAAGCTCTGCAATAATTGATTTTCTTAGGTTACGAACATATCCCTCAGGAAGGGCAAATGATACACCTCTACCAGCAGAACTTGAAACTGCCCAGCGAAACCCTTGATAATTTAAGGCTTTTCCTTTCTTGTCTGGATAACCATTCAACTCAAGCTCTTGCTCTTTTGTTAGACTTTCACATTCTAGACACATAAAATCATTATCATCCATCTTGCTTCCACATTTTCTACAGTATGGCATCTTACCTCCTGGTTCTATTTATTATCTGCTTAAATGTTATTACTCAATTTCTAGGCTTCTATAATTACCACAGTTATATCATCTTTACTTCCTTCTTTAAGTGATGAATCTACCAAACTGTTAGCTATCTCTTGTAAGTCAGAATCTTCAACCAATATATCATTTATTTGAGAATCCGTCAACACATCATTTACCCCATCTGAACAAAGCAGTATTTTAGAAGCAATTTCAAGTTTAAAAGGAGAATAAGTTCGTACTTTTAAGGATGGAGCTAAGGCTAATGCTTGGGTAATTAAATGACTTTTCTTATTCTTAACTAATTCATCTTTAGTTAAAAGTCCTTTTTCAAGCATCTCCCACACTTCAGAATCATCTTTAGTTATCTGTGCTAGCTGATTATCATACAAAAGATAAGCCCTACTATCGCCAACATTGAAAGTATAGACTTGATTATCTTTAATAATTACTCCGACAATGGTTGTACCCATACCGTTATAGACATCATGCTCCACAGAAAGATTGAACAACCTGTTGTTTATACTAGCTATCTCTTCTTGAATCCACACTTGCATATCATCAATCTCATCAGCGGTATAAAAATCTTTCCACATCCAACTTACAGCTAATCTACTTGCTATTTCTCCTGCTTGATGTCCACCCATCCCATCACATATTACAAAAAGATAGCCTTGTTTATCAAAATTTGGTTCTAGGTTAAAAATCTCTTTCCCTGTAATTTCTTTACCTGCAGGAAGAACATAAGTGTCTTCATTTTCTACGGATTTCTTCCCCTTTTTACTTAATCCATAATATTGCATAACTTATCCTTTTTAATTAAACCAAAATTAAATTGAACTACGGGCGAGGCGGAAGCCTATATTGTGGCGACCCCAAAACGGGTTTTCGTCGGAACGACCAGCTACCCGGCAATAAGATGCACTGTAATTCCAGCTGCCACCCCGAATCACACGTTCAGAGCCAGAATTAAGACCAGGAGGATCAGTCTGGGATGATGATGAATAATCTCCATGCCAATCCCAACACCATTCCCAAACATTGCCTGACATATCATATATGCCAAGTTCGTTAGCAATTCTCCCACCTACTGGTTTAGTCGATTTATCATTATTACCTTCATACTCCGCTACTTCTTCTACATTATTACTTCCGCTATAGGTATAGCCCTTTGATATATTGCCACCTCTGGCAGCATATTCCCACTCTGCTTCTGTAGGTAAGCGATAACCATTTTTACTGAAATCACATACTAATGTCCATTTTAAGTCATCCGGCCAGGCCTTGTTATTAACATCTTGCTTAGATTTATTGATACTATAGCAGGGATCTAAACCATCTTTGATAGACTTCTTATTACAGAATTCAACTGCATCATACCAAGATACACATTCTACCGGATTGTTTTTGTTTCCCTTGAATTTAGAAGGATTTTTACCCATTACTTCTTCCCACTCAGCTTGTTTAACAGGATATTTTCCAATATAAAAATCCGATAAAGTTACATTATGTACTAGCTTTTCATATCCAAAACCATCTAAAGAACACATCTTAAAAGTACCACCCTCGACAAAGACGAAGCCTTTAACTGATTTTCGTCGTGCTAAAGATTTAGATTGAACTTTTGGAGTTTCTTGCATATCAATAAACTCCAACACCTCTCCGAAATCCCTAAACCTCTCTTTATAATCTCTCATAAGACATTTAGCTAGTAGGGCATTCATCTTAACAGAAACTTCGGCAATAGGTTCAAATTCACGATTTTCTATTTGCAGTAAAACATCACTACTTTGATTACCAGAATAAAGGGTTTCACCTGTTAAAATATGGTATAGAGTTACTCCAAAAGACCAAATATCGGCCTCCTTACCTACCTTTTTACCTACCAACTGCTCAGGTGAGGCATACACATAGGTCCCTTTAACATCTGTCTCTTTTATTCTTGATTTAGAACTCCTAAAGCTTTCAGAAATTCCAAAATCGGTAATCTTTACATCACCTGATTTAGTTAGAAGTATATTCTCTGGTTTAAGGTCTTGATGAATAAGGTTTACCTTATGGACAGCTTGCATACCTTGAGCAATTTGGTTCGCCAACTCCCAGACTCTCTCTTCCGGGATTTTGTAATCTGGACTTCTTAGCATTAAATCTAGTAAATCGCCACCATCAACAAATTCAATATCCATGAATTTAATTTCATTCTCAAAATGGAGGTCATAAAGTCTAACGACTCTAGGATGATTAATCTTAATCATATTTTTAGCTTCAGTTTTTAGCTTATGCATCACTAACTTATCACTATAGTTTTCACTATAGATAACTTTTAAAGCTTTAGTTTCGCCATCATAATTAGCATCTGAAGCTTTATAAACAACCCCAAATCCACCTGCTCCTAACTTTTTTAGGATAGTGTAGCGTCCCTTTTCCAAAGAAGTCAATTCTGGAAGATTTCTTTCATCTAGTCCATAACTCCCAGCTTGCGAAACATTAGTTTTTCTTCTAATTCCTGCATCCTCAGGACTACCATAGTCTCCTGATTGACCAAGCTCAGTAGATTGCTTGTACTCATTAAAATTTTCAACTTCTTGTTTTTCATTCTTCTTTAAGGCATTTGGGTTACCGCAATGAGGACAAAATCTTACCTCATCTTGATAGCGTTTACCACATTCTGTACAAAAAGGCATTTTAGCTCCTTTGAATATTTTTCTATTATTTCAAAATTTATACTTTAATTTTTTAATCTTGTTAATAGCTCAAAAAACTAATCTGAACTACGAACAAGTCTGAAGCCTATGTAGTTAATGCTATTAGCTGGGAAACTGTAACTACGACGCACTACACGGCAAGAATGAGCTGAGTTGTAAAAGCTCCCACCCCTAATCACGCGGTTAGAACCTGCTGTAGGTCCTTGTGGATCAATCAGCAAATCATATATATAATGTCCAAACCAATCCCAACACCACTCCAAAACATTACCTGTCATATCATAGAGACCAAGTTCGTTAGCTTTTTTTCCACCTACAGGTTTAGTACAATAATGATTATTACCTTCAAATTCTGCTACTTTTTTAATATTATTACTCCCACTATAAATATATCCTTTGGAAAGTTTACCACCCTTTGCTGCATATTCCCACTCAGCTTCAGTTGGTAAGCGATATCCATTATTTCTAAAAGTACATTTAGTGCTTTCTCCTGAGCCAGAATAGGCTGGTTTTAAGCCTTCATTAATACTCTTCTTATTACAATATTCTATTGCCTCATACCAAGTTATACTTTCTACTGGATTTTTTTTATTTCCTTTATAATGTGAAGGATTTTTCCCCATCACTTCTTCCCACTCACTTTGAGTTACTGGATATTTTGCAATATAAAAATCAGAAAGGGAAACTAGATGAACAGGTTTTTCGTTTTCAGCCCCATCTTCAGATCCCATTTTAAAAGTATCACCTTCAACAAAGATGAAGTCATCTATAGAGTTTCTGAATTCATTAGCTTTATTATTTTCCTGCTTACGATTATCCTTTAAAACATTTGCTTTGCCACAATAAGGACAAAAATTAGCTTCATCCTGATAGCTTTTACCACATTCTGTACAAAAAGTCATTTTTACTCCTTTAAAAAAATAATTTTTTATATCATCAAGTTTGTTACAACTAAAGTCATGAAGTTATTATTTTCTTTTTGAATTGGTTGTTTATAGATATTTTCTTTAGTATCAGTATAGTAGAAAGAATCTTGGTCCCTTTCGATTATATAGCAATCATCTTTATCTAGCACTTCACTATCCATGACAATCATCCCATTATATTTCCTAATGAAGAGTTTGCTATTAGCTTGGTCAGTAGGCAAATAAACAAAAAAGCTGTCTCTTAGTTTATCTTCTAAAGCCTGTTTAGTTATGAATACTGGAGTGTTATCAAAATTAGTACTAAAACTACTAAAATTGAAGACACTATAATTTTTAGGATCATAAACCAGTTTAAAGGTAAGATCGCATGCCAAATTAAACTCCTTAACACTAGCTAGAGATTCACTAGTAATTTTTTGCGGAAGTTTATTGATATAAGTACCATTAGAAGAATTTAGATCTTTCAGAAAAGCTTGCTGAAAATCAATCAAGAAGTGTTCTCCTGAAATTCTATTCCAGGGTAGAGATAGTCTATTTCCAGTAATTAGTTGACCACTTTTATCTGCTCTTCCAATTTGCAATTGAGCTTTATCCAACAAAATGATTTTTACTTGAGTCCCTGGTTTTTGTAGGATAAGATTACCTTTCCAGGCATTCTTCTGATAAAACTCAGTGGATATTATAAGCAATGATTTATAGTACTCAACAATATCAGTAAATATTGCTTTAATATCAGAGCAGATAATAAACTTACTTGTTCTATTATTAGTTATGAATTTCTCTAAAAAAGATATCTCTGAATAAAAGTCATAAGGTTTAAAATCTTCAACTTCAACAGATTTTAGTTTATTCATATATTGTTGAGCAGTCTCAATTTCCTGTCCGAACTCAACAACTTTCTTTAACTCAGATGCTATACCAGATGTTTCAATATCACTTGGAGACAGTTCTTGGGCTAATAGGGTCAAAGCCTCCTGATACTCACAGAATTTGTCTTTATTAATTTGGAGTTCTTGCAGTTTATTCTTGATAAAGTTCAGTCTTGTTGCCTCTAATTCTGGAAGAAGATCATTTAATTCCAGCAAATTAATTCCTTGTTTAGCAAGTAAATCAACTTCATTATTAATCTTCTTTTCTAAGTTATTCCAGAGAAACAATTGTTCTTTTAGAATAAGTGAGGCATTAAGTTTCATCTTCTCCTTAAAAGGAGCTAAAAATTGTTTACGCATTTGCAGACTCTTCTCTTGGATTTGTTGCTGAATATCTTTAATTCTCATAATTTGCTTTTGTGATTCAACAAAAGGATAAGCAAACTTCTTTAAATATTGTTCAAGTTCTCGTTCAAATTTGAGATAGTTAACCAGTTTATTTTCCGAGGAAGCTGATTCGCTAGAAATACTTTTCAGTTCTTCTTCAATATTTTTGTTAACTTCCAATAATTCAATACTTAAGTTCTTTAAGTCATCCCTCTTAGCAGAATATTCTTCACTACCCAAATCAATTCCTGAAACACCAAAAGCATTTCTAATATCAAGATATTTATCAATGGAAGAAATAATTGCTTGAATGCTAGGAGCTACTTGATTTTGCTCAAATATTATATTGTTAACAAGCTCTAGACTTATCTTTTGATATAATTTTTGGAGGGAGTTAACCAAATCCTTAGCTACTTTTTGGGATAAATCATTATTTTGCAAAATACAAAGTAGTTGAATACACTCTTTTAAATCTTCTTTATTAAAGTTCTTTAACAATGAATCAAACTTCATTTTTAATTGTTTATAAGAATCCAAAAGTTTTTTGTAGTTTGGGATTTCTTTCAGTCTTTTCACAGCTTCACTATTCTTTTTCTCAACTAAAACTTCTAATGCATTTTCTAAATGATTAATCAAAACATTATTAAAATCTTCTTTATACTGCATATCTACGAATTTTTGAACTTCTTGAATATATCCTACTTCATATTGAAGATAGGCCTGTTTATATACTGGATTATTCATAGAATTTAACTCTTCACACTCGATTAACACAAGTAAGGCATGAGCAAAAACTGAAATTCTTTCTAAAGGGTCACTAGCATTTTTTCTTAAAGCAATCTCTTCATCCATATCCTTTTTTAAATTTATAGCAGTCTCTTGACTTCCTAAAATCTTATGAGCTGTTTTCCGCACAAATGTTCGTTCTTTTTTCTTCTTATCTGCTATTTTTTTTGCTATTTTCCCTATCTCTGCAAGTGTCCTTATCTTTTTGTCTAATATACTTCTATCTGCTGGATCCAACAAATTTTTCCACTCTTGATTATTCATTCTAACTCCTTATTTAGCTATTTAAGCCTAATCTTCTTCAACTCCTCAATGATGAGATCGTTTAAAATTTCAGTTGCTGAAGAAACTGCTTGTATTTTCTGTTGAGCAAAACTCTTAGTTTTCTCTCTTGTTTTATTATCGTTTAAATCCCTGACTTCTATTTCTTTATTTACACCTTTAAAGGAGATAGTCCCCCCCGCTTTATAAGCAAAACCTAAATACTGATTATACGATGATTCATCACAGTAAGTACTTATTGATAATATCATATTAGCATCTTTTTGGTAATCTGTAAGTGAAATATTGTTTTGAAGAAGATATTGCTTAACCTGATTTAGCAATTGATTATTTCCAGCTACTTCATTATTAACAAAGTGTTTTAAATCAAGATAAGCAGTAATCTCAACCGGAGGAATTATATATAAATTCTGTTCAAAAGGTGTTAAAAGACTAATTAATTTCCTGGCATCTGCTATTTCTCTTCCTTGCAATTCAGGAGATAATTTAAGGTTATCAACTGCGACCTTTATCATTAAGTTATAAGGACTGCTTTCTTTGCTTTTTAAGTAATACCTTCCTTCATTATCAGGATAACAGTTAACATTTCCTAAAGACATAGGGATGCCACTTAAAACATCCATATTAGATTTTATCGACACCACTAATCCTTGGTACTCTGTTAAGCGAGAATGACTGGTAAAGAAATAGTCTATCTTAATATTTTCAAAAATGGAAATAGTCTCTTCGGCAATGAAATTAAATGCTAACTTACCTTGATACTCCACAGGTTCAATCAACTTGCTCAACAAAGAAGCTGCTAAATAATATGATTGTAATTTCAATCCGGGATTAGTTTCCTCTACCCCTCTATTCAAAGACTCTTCTATCTGATATCTAATATCCCTTTGGCTTCTTTCTAAAATCTCTTTTTCTAAAGAAGCGAGTGCATAGTACTGTTTATCAACTCTATCAGTTTCAACAATCGTAATACCTGGGATATTGAGATTAGATAATAATTTTTTTTGATGAGATATATACTCTTGATAATACTCTTGGTTATTAATTTGGTTAGACTCTTCATAACCTTGGTATTGATTTTCCACATACAGTTTATAGAAGCTAGAGATACTCTCTTTGGCAGATGCGACAGCACCCTCCAAGCTACTACCACTACCTATTCCATAGATTATTTTAGAGTTATTCTGAGGGGTGTTAGCTATATACCAGGGTAATTCTATTTTAGATATAGTATTTTTTCTCATTTGTTGATTATTTTCCACAATCTGTTTTTGATTGTTAGAACAAGAAACTAAAATAATTAATATTATAAACAATAGAAAGATCTTACTTTTTAATTTCATTGTAACCACCTTATAAAACAAAATACCAAATTGTAAAAGCAAGCATTAAGACTACTGCTAGCCCCATAATTAAACTTGTTTTGGAGCCCTGACTCAGATTATTAAAAAGCCAAGCTAATAGCAAAATAAGAAAAATACCAATAAAATAGTAGTAAAGAGCTAAATTCATCTTATGGAAACTACTGAATGTTTCACTCCAAATCAATTCCCCAGTCTCTAAGTTTATAAAATCACAAGAGATTTCTAAATAGATCCCTTTCTTGCCAAGTTTATTCTCTATCCTACTTTTAACATTACCAATTAAAAATCCTTTCCATTGAGTAAATTTACCAATTCTCAAACGACCCTCTTTAGAGTAAAAATCTTGCATTTGGATGGATTGTTCTTGCAATAACTTATCAACTCTCTCTTTCTCATATACCCTAAATCTGGTCTTAGTAAAGGACTTCTTGACATTGGTAAAGACTTTCTCATTGATATCACTTTCAAAGTACATACCAAATCCTTCAATAGCTCTACCATTACTATCAGTAAACTTTAAGTCAGGAACTTCCTGAAAACTATTGTAGATCTCTTCTACATTTTGAGCTATTAATTTATCAACTATAAGATTCTCTTCTAATGTTAAATCTGTAATTGAACTACCAAATAAACTTAAACTATAAAATACTATGATTAAAATCAGAATTCTTTTCATATTCTCTCCTTAATTCTTTTTCTATGCTTAAATTACTTTTTTTATTATAAACTAGTAACTAGTCTCATCAGAATCTTTCTCCCAATCAGAAGTTATAATTTCATCTATGTAAAAATTTATCAATTCAGGAAAAGAGCCATCAAAAGGGAAATCATTATAAGATATCATCCTAATAAAATGTTCCATTTCTAACTTCTGGGACAAACTGTCTTCATCAAAATCATCATCTTCATCAATAACATCATCTTCATCACTACTTTTCTTACTACTTAGAATCCCATCAATAATTTCAAATTCATCAAGCTCATCATGGTAATCTAAGATAGCTAGGCTGATAATGTTATAATTTTCATAGGCTAAACTATGAGCCATATCATTTTCAAAATCATAATAAGTATATAAACCAGTACCATTTTTTACTTCTCCATCATCGAGAATGCTTCCATCTTTTTTCCAAAATGACCATTTCCCCGCGACTAAGCCATCTTTATAATTTGTAGTACTCTTAATCTGGCCATTAGCATAGTATTCTTCAACAATACCATCAATTAAACCATTATTTTCTTGCATTGATAGTTTTAAATTACCATTTTCATAGTAAACTTTAAATTCCTTATTGCTCAGATTATCCTCTGTATCATAGATTAAGGAATATAATAATTGTCCGTTTGGATAGTATTTACTCTCGGTTCTAGCATAAGAACTATCGACATAGCTTATAGTTTCCCTAATTTGTCCATTTGGGTAATAATAATGGATTAATGATGTTCTTCCATCTTCATAAAAAGCGACTTCATCAATAGTTCCTAAATCGTCATAAATCTTTGAATGGCCAATCAATTCATTATCTAGGAAACTAGCCTCAGCTCTTAGGGTACCTTTTTTACTATAGGCTAAAACTGGGCCATTGAGTGTATTTTCATTGATTTTATACGATATAAGACTTTTAATAGTGCCATTTGACCAATACTCTTTTTTAATTAAATGATTAGATTGAAGATTTTCATTCGGATAATCAGTCGGAGATTTCTTTGTATAAACTAAGAAATCTTCTAATGACATTAACTCAACCTCTTTAATAAGTTTTTTAAAATTATACTCTTGCATCTCTCCTGTTAAAACTCCATTGTCATAATTGATTATGTATTTTTCAAAGTCATCAAAATACAATGAATGAAAACCATCAATTAAAGAAACATCAGCTATAATTTCAGGGTTAAACCTTTGCATATCTCCTAGTTTATCCATAAAAAATCCATTAGAAAGAGGTCTGACCAAAATTGGGCCAGCTTCAAGATCTCCAGTAATATCCTCTTCAAGATTGTCTTCCGTCTCCATATTTAGTTCTATTTCTAACTCATTAAAACGCTGAGAATCTTTAAATTCTTCATATAATTTATTTTCATATAATATTGCTTCTTCATACGACATTTCATATAGTTCTACTTCTTCTTGGTAATCATCAAAATATGGAGTATTAAGATAATCTATAAATTTATATTTTTTCGGATTATAAGTTCTATCAAAGCTAAAATTAGATTCAGTAATTATTTTTATAGGTAGATAAGATTCAAGGGAATACAATTTTAAGAAAGTATCAATTCCTTCATTTATAATTATTAAATCCCCAGTGAAAGGTAGGCCTGTTCCTTTTATTAGCAAGGGGCCGTTTCCATCCTCACAAGATTCTTCTACCTGGGATAGATTTAAAGTCATATTTTCTGTAAAATTTACTCCATTTTTAATATCCAATACGAACTTTTCATCATCAATTTTAATTTTGAGTTTACCTGTAAAAAGTTGTAAATTTTCTTGATTTGAAACTATTTGATCAGCTTCTTGATTAAAATAAACATCATCCAAACTCTTATAATTAGCACAACCGATAAAAGAAAGACTTAAAATTAACACTAGTAAACTTTTCATCTCAGCTCCTTTGCATTTTTTCAATTTGATATAGACTTTTTTCAACCAATTATCTATACTAATTCAATTATTACTATTTTAAAATTAACTGTCAATTCTTTTTTTATCTTACTATATATGGATTATTTTTTTATTTAAATGCAATTTAATTGATAAAATGACATTTATACATATAGTTAAGACACCATATATCATGAATATACAGATTTAGAGTAACTGTTTATGAAATATGTTTGGCTCTCTCCAGAGTAGAGTGCATTTTAGAAAAAAAAGTTATAGAGGTGTCTTTAAAGAATACTAGGTTCACATCAAATACAGGCTATGAAAAATGCACCATTCTACTAGCTGCAGAGGCAGCTAAGAAGATTTTGATGTTTCTTGATATACTATTAGATTTAGTTCCCACTCTACTTGAGAGAGAACCATATGTTTTTTTAGGGTCTTGTTGAACCCTATAAGAGACAATTTACTTCTACCTGACTTGAACTTGAGCCTTTTTTTGCTAGAACTATTTACCTTCTCTTGCCACTCCTCAATTAGCCCTTAAAAGTCATCCAAAATAACAATCAAAAAATTATTGAGATGCCTCTTAAGGACTAAGGAGAGAGAACCTGAAGAAGAATTAAATTACCAAAGAGAAAGTCAATAACATAGGAGTATTCGCATAAAGCTAGCCCACACAGATAAAATAACAGAGATTTAAGCATCTTTTATCGGACGGTGGACATTTTATCAGCCTCATTGCGAAGCGATAATAATCCCAGATTTATTATAACTAATAAGAATTCGTTACTAAATATTGCTTCAGAAAAACACCAATAGTGGTTCAACTCTCTTGCGAATGCAAAGAATATAGGAGTCTCTTAAGTACCCTTTCTAGGATATTTTAAAAACATAAAAAATGCACTCCAACATTTAAACAAGGAGAAAACTTGTGTCGGAGTGCATTACTTTGTGTGTTTTATGAATTAGAGTTTTGTGTTAACCCTTTTTGCTACTAGTCATTTGAGTTTGGATAAACTCTCTATATTCGATATTATTTTTATGAAGTTCAAGGTGAGTCCCTTTAAAGCACTTATGCTCTTTATTAATAAAGATAATTTCATCAGCATAGGCGACAGTAGATATTCTATGGGACACCATTAAGGCACCTGTTTCCGGGAAGTATTTCTTCATACTAACCCAGAGTTTTCTTTCATTTTCGGCATCTAAACTAGAGGTTATATCATCTAAGATTAAGAACTTTGGTTGTCTCATCAGAGCTCTAGCAATAGCTATCCTTTGCTTTTGACCACCTGAAACAGCAGTTCCTTTTTCACCAATGGTTGTTTGATCTTTCTTTTCAAAATTAGCAATTTCTTGCTCAAGTTGAGAAGTCTCCAATACCTTGCGATATAGCTCCTGATCTACTTCATCTACAGCGAAAGTTACATTACTGAAGATAGTTCCGCTAAAGAGAAGTGGGTCTTGAGGTACATAGCCGATATTATTGAGGAAGTCATCTCTTTTTAATTTATCAACATTAACATCATTAATGAGAAGGACTCCTGAATCAGGCTTGATTAGTCCTGTTAGTAGAGAAATAAGAGTTGATTTTCCACAACCAACCTCGCCCATTAGGAGTGTCTTCTTCTGAGAATCAATAGATAAATTAAGGGATTCAAAAAGAGTTTCTTTATCATATCCAAAGGAAATATTATCGAATTGGAATGAGTCAAACTTATCTACAGCTACTTCATTGGTAAACCTAGTGTTTTCATTAGGGAAGTTCTTAATTTCTTCCAATCTATCAATATTCACAAAGGCTTGTTTTCCTGAGATGAAGAGTTGTGGAAGATCTAGCATTGGGTAGATCATCATCATTAAGTAAGTATAAAAGGCTAAGAATGTACCAACTGTAATTTCTCCCTTCACTGCCATATAGCCACCGAAAAAGAGAATAACAATCTGCCCAAAATAGCCAATATATTCATAGATGAGATTTAATCCTGCCTGAAGTTTTATCAAAGAGTATTCAGTATTATATCTTTCTTCTAAAGCAATCTCAAAGAAGCGGTTATACTTATCTTCACACTGGAAGGCTTTAATAATCTTAATTCCACTGAAGCTTAATTCCAACTGAGAATTTATTGAGCTAATTGCTTGTTGATTCTTAGTATATTTCCTCTCTAAAGAAGTGCTTACTAGATAGAAAACAACAATCATCACTGGTAGAGGAATTAGCGAAAAAAGTGTAAGCTTCCAATTCAAGAAGAACATCATAAACATTATGAAAATAATATTCACCAAGGAGTTGAAAGCCCTGAATATTCCTGAACAGAGAAACCAAGCAATCTTAGGAAAATCAGTTAAGTCATTGGTTAATCTTGTAACCAAGTCACCTGTTCTGAATTTATTAAAGAACTTATAGTCTTTCTCAGTGATATCAGTAAAATATCTCATTCTCAGGGAGTGTTCAAACTTCATATTAATCCAAGCTCTTACAGCAGGATAGATTGAAGTTATTAAACGAACAGCCCCTACTCCAAGAATTACCCAGACAAAACGATAAATCTCTTTCATTGGGTCTGCATAATCTGCCTTATTCTTTTGCAGAAAATCTATTTTATCTATTAATACTTTAAATAAATATGGATAAACTGAAGAGATAAAAGAAGTTAGAATAGTAAGTGCAATCATTATCACTACTAAACCTTTATACTTTTTCCACTCATTAATTACCCATTTAATATGTTTATTCATTATGACCTCCCATATATTGAAGGTTAACTAAATTTCTATAATCATCACTAGACTCCATCAATTCAACATGAGTTCCTTGATTCTTGATTTGACCATCTTTAAAGTATATGATATTATCAGCATCAATAATTGAAGAAAGTCTGTGAGCAACTATCATGGCTGTTTTACCAGCTAATACCTGCAACATCGATTCTTGTATCTTTCTCTCTGTCACAGTATCAATCGAAGAAGTAGCCTCATCCATTATAACTATTTCTGGATTGAAAGTAAGAGCACGAGCAAAACTCAACAACTGCTTTTCGCCTTGAGATATGTTCTGTCCTCTTTCAGCAATAATATTCTGTAAGGAGCCCATTTCAAAGAACTTTTCAGCATGAACCATTTTGATAGACTCCATTACTTTTTCAGGTGAAATTGAATCATCATAAATTCTGACATTCTCTATCACATTACCAGGGAAAAGCAGAACATCTTGTAAGATTAATCCCACTTTCTTTCTCCACTTCTTAATATTGAGTTTATTAAGAGGCTTTCCATCTATAATAATTTCACCTTTTTGGTATTTATAGAATCCGCAAATTAGACTTATAGTAGTAGTTTTACCTGAGCCAGAAGGACCAACCAAAGCTACTTTCTCGCCCTTTCTAACCTTGAAACTGACATCTTTTAAAATCCAATTTTCAGCTTCATAAGCAAACCAGACATTCTTAAATTCTATCTCTTTCTCGAAACTATCTATACTAAGTTCATTATGATAATAGTCTTCAACAGGAAGTTCACTCAGCTCTCTTATCCTAGTAAGTGAAACCATAGACTTCTGAATCTGCATCACATTCTCTAAGAGCTGAATAAGTGGCCATATTATCCTGTTGATATATTGGGAAAAGATTATCAAGGTACCAATTGATTTTGTTCCAGCAAAAATCTGAGGAACAATCAATACAACTATTAAGATGAATAAGAAATACTCAATCAAAAACAATAAAAAGCCTTCTATTGAATATTCTAAGAATGAGGCCCTAGTTTCGATTTCTTTCTTGTCTTTAGATGTTTTCTCTATGATTTTTATTGCTTCATCTTCTTTATGAAAAGTCTGAATAACATGCATTCCTTGCACATATTCATTGATATTAGCTGTAACTTCAGAATACTTCTCCCTTACTTTTTGAAAAATCTTTCCCATAAAACGCATGAAATAGTTGTAAGCTATCGCTATGGCTGTAATTGCTAGAAGTATCCAGACAGAGACATCAGGACTCTTATAGGTTATAACAGCTATCACACCAAGGAAGAAGAGTAAGTTACCAATAATTCTAATAGAGAGCTCCGAAAAAAGAAATCTCACTTTCTCACTATCATTCTCTACTTTAGTTATAAAATCACCCACTGGCCTGTTATCAAAGAAAGAGACTGAGATCTTCATCAAATGAGAAAAAAGCTTCATTTTGATATCGGTAATCACTTTTAATCCTAACTTCGAAAGGATAATTATCTGTGTATAAGAAGCTATTCCTGAGATGATAATTAAGCCTATAAAGAAGAAGGCATAACGATACATATCGTTTAAATCTCTGTTTGGTACACTTACATCTACAATATGAGCCAATATCAATGGATCTACTAGATGAGCGAGCGAAACAAAAATCATTAATATCAAACCTAATCCTAAAAGTTTTTTCTCCTTCCAAAGATAAGGCTTTAATAATTTAAAGTTCTGTTTTATATTTAATTTTTTTTTGGACATTTTCTGTAATCTCCATATTATAATGGTATTGTGTTGTTTTTCAGGAGTTTATCTATAAAACAAACCTCTCTGAATGTTAATAAAATAATGTTTTTTTTGTTTATAATCAATCTACAAGCACCATTTATTTCTCTGATACAAAATTGTCAATATATATTTATGTAAAATTATACTCTTGGTATTTTTATCATAATTAGGGAAAGAGTCTAGCAGTCTTTTTAACAACTTTCCAGTTTTTCGCTTTAGATGAACTCTTACCAGTGAAAATTGAATCTTGATTATAACTAAATGTCTTTAAATACTGGATCATAACCAATAACTCTTCCCATACCCTAGCTATCTTCCTTTAAAATCTAGTAATCATTGCTGTTCACTTAGCCAACGATAAGCCTCTATTATCTTAGTCCAATACTGAACAAATAGAAGCCCAATAAAGCTCCAATAAAGCAATAGAGTTAAAAAAAAGAAAAAAGGTTAAAATAGTACTTGACAGTTATGAACCATTGTTCATTATTGTTTCATAACGAATAGGAGATACTATGCCGAGACCTAAAATAAAAAGAATGGTAGCTTGTCCTCCCCGCTTTAACAGTTTTAAACCAGTGGGAGTAAGAAGAGCAGATTTAGAAAAAATAGTACTAAGTTTGGATGAAATTGAAGCAATCAAATTAGCTAACTTTGATAAGTTGGGCCAGCAAGAAGCTTCTGAAGAGATGGGAGTATCCCGTCCGACCTTTACTAGACTATTAGATAGTGCTCAACAGAAGATAGCAGACTTTTTAATAAATGGTAAAGAGTTAACTATTGAAGGTGGAAATATTCATTTTAGAGAGAATTTTTACGAATGCCTTGATTGTGGGCATAAGTTCAAAATAGATATAGAAATTGATGTAAAAAAATGTCCCTCATGTTCTTCAACCAACCTACTAGACTTCGCAGGAAGATTTGGTCATGGAAGATGTTGTCGCAGAAGAGGGAGAAAAACGGAGGAATAATGCCAAATAGAGATGGAAGCGGTCCTAATGGAAGAGGACAAATGACTGGAAGAGGAATGGGAAATTGCACATCTGATCGTGAATTTGCAGATGATTTTGGTTATCGTGGTAGAGGTAACGGTAGAGGATGTGGAATGGGAAGAAGAAACGGCGGTATGGGATATGGTAACCGCCGTAGATATGGATTTGATAATTATGAAGACGGTCAGGCCTTAAATAACAAATCCTATTTAGAGAATATAGTTAATTATCTATCTGACAAACTAGGCTCTTATAAAAAGAGATTAGAAGAGTTAGATAATAAGTAAAATACTTAAACTTAAAACCCGCAATCGAGGTATTAATTATGTATAAAATCGCAGTAGCAAGTGGAAAAGGTGGAACAGGTAAAACGACTGTTTCCACAAATCTATCTCACTATTTAGCTCAAACCCAAGCTGTTTTATTAGCAGATATGGATGTAGAAGAGCCAGATTCACATATTTTTATGCAAGGCCAATTATGGCAAGAAAAAAAAGTATATAAAGAAGTTCCGACTCTGATTGAAGATAAATGTATTGCTTGTGGCAAGTGCAAAGAAGTTTGTGCCTTCAATGCTATAACAATGTTAGGAAAAAGAGTATTATTTTTCAATGAATTATGTCACAGTTGTTATAGTTGTATAGAGCTTTGTCCAGTTCAGGCTATTGAGATGAAGCCTCAGAAGTTAGGACTTTTTACTCAAATTAATGATAAGAACTTAACTTTTTTAGAAGCTAGATTAGATATTGGTCAGGAGCAGGCTGTTCCTTTAATTAAGCAAAGTTTTGATTTTATAGCAGAGAATATTCCTGCTGAGATTGGGATTATCGATTCTCCTCCAGGCTCATCATGTCCTGTAGTAGAGACAGTTAAGAATTGTGATTTTGTCTTTTTAGTAACAGAACCTTCACCTTTTGGCTTAAATGATCTTAGAATAGCAGTTGAAACAGTCAAATTACTCAAAAAGGATTTTGCTATTATAATTAATAAAGATGATGGTGAAGAGAATATTATTCGAGATTATTGTACAAAAGAGAATTTAGAATTACTGGCAGCGATTCCTGAGAAGCAATCTATAGCTGAACTATATTCTAAAGGCTCTTTAATATATCAGAGTGATGCTGACTTCCTCGCTGAGATAGAGAAAATTGCAGAAAAAGTAACTACTTTAATGAGGAGAAAAAGATGAAAGAAGTTGTAGTTATTTCCGGTAAGGGCGGAACAGGTAAAACAACAATCACAGCTGCTTTAGCCTATCATCTTCAAGATAGATGTATAGTTGCGGACTGCGATGTTGATGCCGCTGATATGCACCTTATTTTTTCCAATAAGACCCTTGAGAAGAGAAAATTCTTTAGTGGTAAAGAGGCAGTTGTAAATCGTGATTTGTGTAAGAATTGTGGATTATGTCAGGAGAAATGTCGTTTTGATGCTATAATTTCTTTAAGTAATTATAAGAAAGTTGACCCTTTAAGTTGTGAAGGCTGTGGTTTATGCTATCATATATGCCCTTACAATGCTATCACTATGGTTGATAGATTAGTAGGAGATTTCTATATTTCGGATATAAGAACAAACACAAAGATGGTTCATGCAAAGCTTTTACCTGGTGGAGAGAACTCAGGTAAATTGGTAGCAGAAGTAAAGAAAGAGTCTCGCCTTCAAGCAGAGAAGATGCAGAAGAACTTTATTATTGTTGATGGTTCTCCAGGAATAGGCTGTCCTGTAATCTCATCTTTAAGTGGTGCAGATATTGCTTTATTAGTCACAGAGCCTACGATGTCAGCTCTGCATGATTTAAAAAGAGTAGTTGAGCTACTTAAGAAGTTTCAAATCCCTTCTGCCTGTATAATCAATAAATCAGATTTAAACAATAATATTTCAGCAGAAATTAAAGAATTTTTATTAGAGAATGAAATTTCACTCTTAACAGAATTCACTTATAACAAGAATTTCATACATGCAGTTAAGAGTGGTCAGGCAATAAATGAATATGATCCCTTCTACACCAAAGAGACAATAGCTGAAGTGTGGAATCAACTAGAAAGAATAATAAATAAAAAATAAGCCTTAGGAAGGAAAAATGAAAATAGCCGTAAGTACAGTAGGAATCGAAAAAGATTCAAAATTAGAGCCTCGATTTGGTAGAGCAGATTATTTTGTAGTATATGATACAGAGACAAAAGAGTATAGTCATATAGATAATAAAGAAGTTCAAGAAACAGCACACGGTGCAGGTCCACAAACTTCTCAAAAAGTATTTGATGCAGGAGTTAATGTTGTTCTAACAGGTAACGGACCAGGTAAAAATGCTTTCCAAGTACTAGAAGCAGGTAATATTGAGATGTTTATCTGTAAAGAAGATATCTCTGCTGAAGAAGTTATCAGCAAATATTTAAATAATGAATTAGAAGCCTTTAAAAACTAAAATATATTTATAATTAGGAGAAATTATGAAATTAATAGTAGCACTTCCAACAGAAAATAAGCAAATCTGTGCCCATTTTGGACATTGTGAAGAATTTGCTTTTGTAACCACTGAAGATGGTAAAATCACTAATATCGAGTGGGTAACTCCACCAGAACATGTACCAGGTTTGTATCCAAGATTTGTAGCTGAAAATGGTGCAAACATAGTTATCGCTGGTGGTATGGGTAATAAAGCTCAAGAACTTTTTAAAGAAAACAATGTTGATGTATATTATGGTGTTGAAAATGACACTCTAGAAAATATTGTTAATACTTATCTCAAAGGTGAACTCGTAGCTGGTAAAAACCTCTGCGATCACTAAGAAAATCTCCAAAGTAAAAGCGGGTGCTAAACCCGCTTTTTTTATTACTATATTATATTAAATTTCTAATTCTACATATTATAGAATTCTGTCTTGCCTGAAGGATAGATTATCTCAACAGTTTTACCGTGAAATTTAGCTACAACTTGGCTATTACCATCATTTTCAAGACTCCATTCTTCCCTTTCAGGACTATAAATAAGACTCATATAGTCTCCAACACTTTCACCCTCAAGAGATACTAAATCAAATCTGTTTTGAGTAGCTATAAGTTCATATCTACCCTTATCAGTTGTAATTATCTGAGAATCAATATCCCCGATATTCATTGCCAAAGGATTTTCACCTTCCCAAAACTCAATTAAGTTGAGTCCAACAACATCAATAAACATGGCAGTTTGATATACAGGTAAAATCACCAAACCCCAGCCTACAACACTTTGAGCAAACTTATCCTCAACTGAACCATTCCAATTATAGAGTTTTCTTGTTAGAGCAAAGTTCCCATAACAACCTGACATTAAGGTCATTACAATAACAAACAATAGTATTACTGAATTTCTTTTAAAACGCATTATCACTCCTTAATAATTTTTTATGAAATTATAGTTGATATTATACTAAAAACAAATATTTTATATTTATCATCTCATTACTATTCAAAGCTAGATAAGGTCTTTAGATAATTTTGCTTGACTTATCCCTCGCTTATTTTTTTATTAGAGAAAATTCATAATAGGAGAAGAGTATGTTAAAAAAAATCACTTTAGCATTTTATTTAATCGCTTTAACTTTATTAATTCTTGGTTGCAAAAGCAAAGTTGAGCAAAATCCTCAAGTTATAAATTCCGAGAATAGTAGTATTGAAACTAATAAATTTGATGAAAATTATCGCCCTCAATGGTGGGAAAAGCTTAGCAATGAAGAATATCTACACTCTTATGCTTTTCTTGATGGTAGTGATCAAGAGATAATTAAAGTAGAAGCTATAAATTCGGCTCAAGCAAAATTTCTTCACTATCAGAAGAGTTTCGTTGTAAATCTAACTGAAATGATTCTAGAAGAGAGTGGCTCCAAAGATAAGTTTAAGTCCAATAAAATTAATGCTAAGAGTAATTTAATTTATAGCAAAGATTATTCTCCTTATTTAAAGAGAGTAGAAACAGCTTTTATCCAGAAGAATGATAGTGAATATCGTTGTTTTGTTGCTGTAGGTTTACCTTTAGCAGAAATTCAAAAAGAATTTGTTAATCAATTTCAGAAAGATCCTGATATCGCAACTGCTTTTGCAAGTTCTAAGACTTATTTACACTTATTAAAGCAAGCTGGATTAACAGCAACAAAAAAAGATAAAATTACTGAACAAAAAGTTACTAAAAAAGAAATTATTACTTCTAAAGTAAAATATGAAGAAGATTTTATACCTGCATGGTTTAAAGTAAGTTATAATAATATGAAAGTTATGGTTAATCAGATAGCTATTGCCAATAATGAGAGCACATCTATAGAAAATGCTATTGCTCTATGTAAGAAAGCAAAGATGAAATTTGCTAATGATTTTGCCAGAACTGAAGCTGAGAAATATCGTAAAGTTTCCGGCTATGATGAGATAAAATTCAATAAGCTCAAAAATGATATTTCTGCTGAAATACAAAAAAATAATTACCCAATCACCAAAGAGTTTATCAAGACTATCCATATTGGTGAGAATAGCTATAAGACCTATGCCCAATACTCTATCAATAAAAAGTCAGTACAAAACTCTATGATTAAGGTTTTGAAAAGTGATGATATTCTCTATTCAAAATTAAGAGCTAGCATGGCATTTGATGAATTGGAAGACGATGATTTCTAATAAATTTAATTTTAAGGAACTATAGAGATGAACTTTATTAAAGTACTTTCCGAGAATGTTACCAATAGAATAGCTGCCGGAGAAGTAATTGAAAGACCTGTTTCGGTAGTTAAGGAGTTAGTCGAAAACTCTTTAGATGCTGGGGCTAAGTCAATCTACATTAAGGTAGAAAAAGGCGGAAAGGAGCTAATTCAAGTAACAGATGATGGGAAAGGGATGTCCAACGACGACGCTCTTCTCTGCTTAGAACGCCATGCTACAAGTAAAATTAAAGATGTTGAAGATATTGTTCACATCAGTAGTCTTGGTTTTCGGGGAGAAGCGATTCCATCTATTGCTTCTATTAGCAGATTCAATTTAATCACAAAAGATGAAACTTCTGCTGTAGCTACAGATATCTTCGTAGATGGTGGAAACCTCAAAGATGTAAGGAAAACTGCAGCAAACACAGGTACTACTATCTATGTAAAGAAGATATTCTTCAATGTTCCTGCTCGGAGAAAGTTCTTAAAGAGTGATATAGTTGAATTTAAGCATATTTTAAATTATGTTCATTATCAATCTATTCTTTACCCTAATGTCTCATTTAAATTAATTTCTAATGATAGAGAGAAGCTAAACTATCCAGCCGTAAGTAACTATAATAGAAGAATTAAGGAAGTGTTTGGTAAGTCTTTCCAAGAACAAGAGTTTATTGATTTAAGCTATAACACTAATCAACTTTCTATTAAAGGCTTTATTGCGGGACTAGAGGAGTACCATCAAGGCTTTGAACGCTTTAAGTACCTCTTTATCAACGGACGCTACATAAGTGATAAGATTGTGATTAAAGCTTTAAAAACAGCTTATCAGCCTTTTATTGCTAAAGAGAGATATATGCAACACGGGGTTCTACCTCCTTATATTCTTTTCATTGAAATAGACCCTGAGTTAATAGATATAAATGTTCATCCTGCTAAGCGAGAAGTTCGCTTTAGAGATGCCCATCTTGTCTATAATGCAGTTAAAGATTCTATTACTAACAGATTAAACCAACTTCAAGATGAAAAGTTTAAATCTATAAAGAATAAATTTGGGGAAGGATTTGCCAATTCAACTCGCGAGTTTGAAGAAAGAGGCAGACAGCACCCTCATCAGCAAACTCAGGAGTTTAATCAACCAACAAATAGTTTTTCCAGACAAGAAACTAATCATGGATCCTTTACTCCTCCCTCAGAGTTACCTGAAAGAAGATTTACCCAGGATAATTCTGAGAATAGCTATTCTAAACCTGAAATACCTCGCTTCTCTTCCTATAAGAAAGAATTTAGTGAATTAGTACAAGCTAGTATTTTCGATCAAGATGAGCCTCTTTCAGAAAGCAAGCAGAATCCTTCTCAGGCAATAATAAACAAACATGAAGCAAGAATAGATTTACCAGTTATAAGTGAGATAGAAGCTGTCAAACCATGGCAATTTCAAGATACTTTTATTTTCATCCAAGTTGGTGAAGGCTTGATGGTTATAGACCAACATGCAGCCCATGAAAGAATTCTCTATGAAAAGCTAATTGCCAGAATGAAAGGGAATGATGCTGAAGTTCAAAAACTCCTCTTCCCTATCGTTATCGACCTACCTAATTACATTTCAGAGAGTTTAAGAGAGTTAGTAGAAGCCAATATTGAAGATTTTCATAATATAGGTTTTTCTATCAAAACTTTTAGTGGTAATTCTTTAGTGATTGATGAAATCCCTGTTGAACTTGAAGAATGGAGTGGTGGTGAGATATTTTTAGAAATTTTGCAGACTTTAGAACAAGAATTTGAAGAAACTGAAGATTTTAGAGATAGTATTGCTAAATCTGTCTCTTGTAAGGCCGCAATCAAGGCTGGTAAGCCTTTAACAGCTAGAGAAATGATCAAGCTTATCAGCGATCTTTTCGGCTGTAAGGTACCTTATTACTGCCCTCATGGTCGCCCCTTAATTATTAACTACTCCCTAGAAGATTTTAAAAAGAAATTTAAAAGAATAATTTAATGAAACCTGTTATTATAATTCAAGGACCTACAGCTGTAGGCAAAAGTTCGCTAGCTTTAGAAATAGCCCAAAAGATTAATTTAGAAATTATCTCTGCGGACTCGCGTCAAGTATATAAGTATATGGACTTAGCTACAGCCAAGCCAAGTCAAGATGAGTTAGCTCTTGTCAAACATCATCTGATAGATATTATTACCCCTGATGAAGCTTATAGTGCCGGTAGATTTACCAGAGATGCAATCGACATTGTAGATAAGACAGATATAAAATATCCTATTATTTGTGGAGGAACTGGCTTTTATATTTCCTCATTTCTAGAAGGTTTATGTAAAGTTCCTGATATATCCCCCGAGATTAGAGATTCTCTTTCAGCAGATTGGGATAAATTAGGTAACCAACTCATGTACCAACAATTAGAGAAGATTGACCCTATCATTGCTCAAAAAGTATCTAATAACGATAAACAAAGAATTATCAGGTCTTTAGAAGTATATTATGGCACCAATAAACAGCTAAGTAGCTACTGGCAAGAACAAGGATTGTTAGAAGCAAGAAAAGTTCTAAATATTCTCTTGTTAGATGATAGACAAGATATCTATGACAGAATTAATAAAAGATATGATCAAATGGTTACTTCAGGCTTATTAGAAGAAATTAGACAACTTTTAGATATGGGCTATCGTGCAGACTCTCCAGGCTTATCAGCAGTAGGCTATAAAGAATTGCTTCCCTTTGTTTTACAAAAAGAAAATCTTGCAGATTGTATCAATTTAGCCAAACAACATTCCCGTAATTATGCCAAAAGACAGCTAACCTGGTACAGAAGAAATAATTTTAATCTTGTTTTTTTCAGAAAATCGATTACTTATAATACTATAGATAATTTTATATCAAAATTTATCGACAATCACGGAAATATCGGAGTTTATTAATGAAAATTATTGCCAATGTATATGATTATAACATAACACAAGAAGAGTATGATTATGCTCAAGTCTTATTCTCAGGCTGCAATTGCGAAGAGAAAGAAAATAATAAAAAAGCAATCGACTACTTAGTAGATAGATACCTTCTTTTGCACGAAGCAAATAAATTCGGGGTTAAAGTTACTGATGATGAGTGGAATGATAGAATTTTTGAAGTTTCACAAGCTTTTGAAACTGAAGAACAATATGATAACTACTTGGAAAAGCATAAACTCAGCAGATCTCGCTACGAAGACTATCTTAAAGAATCTCTATTTATCACTAAATTCTTAGATAAATTTAGCTCATTTATTAAACAAAGAGTCACTCAAGATGTCTCACAATTAGCAAAAACTAACTCTGAGCTCTTCTCATGTTGTCCCCAAGCCCATGTTTATAATATTTTATTGCTAGGTGCAACTGAGGAAAATTATAAGAAACTAATGGCCTTTAGAAAGAAAATCAATACCTTAGAAGATTTCAAAAGATTTGCTAATGACTTCTCTGAATGTCCAGCAGGTGTCCAATGCGGAGATATGGGCTTTGTATCAGCTGATTCCTTTATAGAGGAATTAGACAGTGTTATCTTTAAACTCCCAATCGATGAAGTTAGCCTTCCGGTAAAGTCTAAATTTGGCTATCACCTAATCTTAGTTACTGAAAGAAGAAATTACCAACCTAATAGTGACGAAGATCATAAAGACTTAATGCTCAATTGCTTTATAGATAATAAATCTGAGCTATATCTCCACTCCTATGTAGATGAATTAAGAAAAGATGCAACTTTAAATAATAAGATTATTATTAATCAATAAATTTCTGGGCGTATGGCAATACGCCCCTACAAATGGTTCAATAAAAAGAATATTAGCATCAATTAAAACAATTAATAATAAAAGGTATCGATAAACCATAAATCAACCTTTTTTATTACTATTTTTCGAATCCCAGACTTGAAATTGAGCCAATTTACTTCATTTGTTATACATTATTTAACATGAGTTTAGAATATAAAATAATAAAAATCTTAACCTAACAGGTTATTTATCTTGACTTATTTAATAATATGGTTTAATTTGTACTTATATAATGAGAGGTTATTTTGGAAGTAAAAATTTCTGACAGAACATTAAAGAAAATAATTAATGATAATAAGAAAATGAATAGAGAATATGGTCCTAAGAATGCCAAAAAGATTACTCAACGATATAATGAGTTAACAAAAATACCAAATTTAGACTTAATGATTAAATTTAAAATTGGAAGATGCCATAGTTTAACAGGAAACCTAAAAGGAAAGTTTGCTCTTGATTTAGAACATCCACTCAGAATGATTATTGAAGCTATTCCACATAATTATAAAAAAGTAAAAGACATTATTGCTGTAAAGATTGTAAGTTTGGAGGACTATCATGATTAAAAAAACAGATACCCCAATTCCTGTTCCACCAGGAGAAACTCTTAAAGAGTATTTAATTAACTGGGATATGACCCAAAAAGATTTGTCAGAAAGGTTAGGAATAAGCCCTAAGCATATAAATGAAATTATTAAAGGTAAAGCTCCTATAACTACCGAAACAGCTTTAAAGCTGGAAAGTGTTTTGGGTTTACCAGCTTCATTTTGGATAGGATTAGAGTCAATATATCAGGAGGCAACAGCAAGAAAAAAAGAAGCACAAAGTATGGAAAAGGAAATTGAGATAGTTAAATCTATAAATTATCCACAATTAGTCAAATTAAACTGGCTAAAAGCAACTAAAATAATGGAGGAGAAGGTTAATTATCTTCGTTCTTTTTTCCAAGTTGCTAATTTAACTTTAATCTCCACAACAATGCCTGTAGCTTTTAGAGTTTCAACAACATTTGAACCAGAATCTTATGCCTTAGCTACTTGGTTAAGAAGAGGAGAGATCTTAGCCTCTGATATTCAGACCGAAAAGTTCTCTAAAAGAAAGTTTAACCAGTTGTTAAAAGATATAAGAACTCTTACTATTAAAAATCCTGAAGAGTATATCCCCCTACTTGAAGAAAAGTTATCCTCTTGCGGAATAGCCTTAGTATTAGTCCCCCACATTAACAAAACACATGCTCAAGGTGCTATCAACAGAAAAGATCCAAATAAAATCATTCTTCAACTAAGTAATAGAGGTATCTATGCTGATATTTTCTGGTTTAGCCTCTTTCATGAATTAGGACATATATATTATGGTCATAATAAAAATGTGACACTAATCGAACATTTAAATACAAATTCCAGCTTTGAAGAAGAAGCTGATACTTTCGCTTCTGAAAATTTAATCCCTCCTGAAAAATATAATAATCTAATTAAGCAAGCTTCAATTACCCGAGAGTTAATCCTCTCATTCGCGAAAGAAGAAAAAATTCATCCAGGTGTTCTTGTTGGCCGTTTAAGCCATGATAAAATTATAAACTATTCAAATTTTAATGATTTAAGACAAAAGCTATTCCAATTGCAAAACATTTAGGAGGATATTGATTCTCCCATACGACACCTATGCTTCCATTTCAACCCAGATAGTGTAGTAGAACTTTAGTGAAGAGTGCAGATTCTTTTAGATAAAGCTTTTACAGAATTTATCAGCGTATAACATATATACTCTGAGAAATTATGTAAAATGCTTTAGCAAATGAATATAGTGCTATTCTAAAAGATCTACTGCATTATTGGGTTTAATCATTAATGATTTTAAGATATCATAAAAGGCCTTTTCCTCAAAATCAATCCCCATTTCCGAAAATGAATCTTTCTCTTTCTTCAATTGGTGATATAAATCTATAATCTCATCAGTGAAATCCTCAAGAACTTGACTGCGTAAGACATCATCTTCTTTTCTTTCCCTGCTCCTTATCACTAAACACTATGATTATTTGATATTTTTTCCAGATGACAGAAAAGGAGCAAGGGAAAAGGAAAGAAAGATGATTGGATATAATCTTAATTGGGCGCATGGCAATAGGCCCCTGCAATTGGCCTATACCAATATCCTCCTACAAAGGGTTCAACATATCCCTGTAAGGGTTTAATAGCAATCTTGAGTTGGGAATCCGCTTTTTTAGTTATTTACCTAAAAAGTGTTCTATAGTGAATTTTACATCAGGGTCTAAATCAGTAAGTTTTTCTACCATCCATTGCAGGTATTGACGGTCAGTTTTGACAACCTCAGAGATTAATTGACCTCTATATTTTCCGAATCTAAGTTTATTAATTAGGTTTGGTTTTTGGGTAAGTTCTACTAATTGTTCAGGGGTGTTGTTTGCCAGTAATCTCTTTAAAAGTAAGTATAAGACAATAATATCTCCCATAGCATCATGGGCTTTAATTTCAACACCTAACAACTGAGTAATTTCTGCTTCTTCTTTGTATAATCCCCGATGATAACGAAGATATTGCATAGCATGAGATTCTAAATTAGGAGCAAGATGTCTGGTAACTTTTAAGGTATCTATTAGTTTCATTTTATTAACAAAACCCTCTTTGGCAAGCATAGCTAGATCAAAAGGTGCATTATGAATCACAAGATAATTCTCTTCTGTGTTAAGTTCTTCTAAGAATTTATATACTTCTGTCTCTGTAAGTTTTTCTTTACCTTGAATAATATCTGGTGTGATATGATGGACAGCCATAGCTGAAAAATTAATGGGTTGTTCAGTGTAGCAGAAAGTTTCAAATGGTTCTAAGTTCATACCATCATAAACAATATAAGCTAATTGAATAATTCTATCATTTTTATCAAATCCTGTTGTTTCTGTATCAAGAATAATAAAGTTCATAATTTTACTCCAAAGTAATTTCTTCTACCATAATAAAAAGCTTGCCAAATCTTGACAAGCTTTTATTTAAATTCACTTTAATCTTTATTGATTAAGTTGCAAATAGTTTTCTCTTAAGATAGTTTGTGTAATATACATTTTTTTTAAAACAATGCTTATTACAATATCGGTAACGATTTTATCAGTTTGTAAAAAACCTGCTTGCGAAAGGGAATATAAGGTATTTACAGTTAGCTTTTTAATTACCATTTTGTGAGGGTCCACATCTAAAGTCATTTTAAAAGGAGCACCAGAGTTAGAATCTAACCAGATAAAGCCTTCACTATCAACGACACCATCATCTGACTTTGCTTTAGAATTTACTTTATATTTAGCGTAGTCCTTCCCCTCAATCATCTCATTATCAAGTCTTTTAAGGGTAAAATCTTCAGAAGTCTCAGTTTTAAACATACCTTCATCTTCTGAAATTGCAGACATACTTAAGTATCTCTTAACTGATTCGTCTTCTTCAGTCAAATTACCCTTGCTATTAGTACCTTCAAGAAATGAGTTTATTATCTGACCATTATTTTCTTGATGGGAGATAATTATAGTTTCTTCTTCTTCCACATTTCCCTTTTTATCTTTAGTTTGAGAGATATATTGAGTTTTAGTAGGATAAGCGTTCATAGATTCACTTTTTAATTGAACTGCTTTTAGCCATAAATCATCAGTTATCTTTTCACCTAGCAAATTTATTGCTAAGAGTGAAAGCAAGATGATTAAAATTAAGTTTTTCATACTTTTTCCTTTATGTTCTTAATCTGTTTTGAGTTATCAAATACATTTTTATCCAATAATTTATAGAGAGGATCCACACCTGCTTCTATTGGTTTTTCAGGAACAGTTAAAGAGATTCTATTCTCTCCACTTGTGAGTTTGAACCAACGATTATCTGGATTAGCTATTACTTTTTCTTTCTCGCCATTTATGTATTCTTCAGAGAAGACCAAGACTTCAATCCAATCATCCAAAGGAATTTCAGTTTCGTTACCGATGGAGTCTGCTTGAATTTTATAGCAATCTAGCAAGAGATCGACTCTATAGCCATCTTCTTCTTTAGTGGCTTCAGCCTCTTTTATCTGATTACTGTAGAGTATAATATCTTCAAACATTTCCTTAGCTAGATATTGTAAGGAATCAGGAACTTGCGCATAGATTTCATCTAAAAACTCTTTCGAGTTTATATAAGGTGCTTCTTGATAGCCATATTTATCTACAACTGCTTTCAAGGCTCTATTTACATTATCCTCGCCAATATATTTCTTAAGTCCATACATGACAACAGAACCTTTATTATAATGAATATACTGTTGGTTTTCGACTTTAGAGAGAGGCATTTCTTTAGAACTTTCCGAGCTTCTTCCCGTAACATAAGAGTGAAGCTCGTGTTTGAGGAAATCTCCTAGTTTGATTTCACCATACTCTTCTTCCATAATTGATAAGGCCGAATATTGGGCAATAGCTTCACTCATAAGCACAGCTCCTTGCACATCAGCCCCGATTACAACATGAGCCCACCATTGATGAGCAAGTTCATGAGCAGTAACAAAGAAAGGGTAATCTTGTTTTTCTTTACTATCTACCTGAGCAATAAATCCGATACCTTCTGAGTAAGGAACAGTATTTGGGAAGGATTGAGCAAAGGTGGCATAACGAGGAAATTCTAAGATTCTCATTTGACGGTGAGGATATTCCATATAGTTAGCTGAGTAGTAGCTTAAACCCATTTTCAAGGCTTTCATCATTGAGCCTAAATTGTATTCATGACCTTTATTATAATAGATTTCTAAAGCTACTTCTTTCCCTGAATCCGAGACCCAGGTATCTTTCTCTATTTCATAGCGAGCAGAAGAGAAGGAGAAGAATTTGAGAATAGGATGATCCATTTCATAACGGAACTGTTTTCTACCTTCATTTTCCCAAGAATCAACAAGATAACCAGGAGCAACAGCAATTTGGTCACTACTTGTTCCGACTGTTGCAGAGAAATTTACCCAATCAGAATCTTTAGAAATATAGTGATTCTTTCTTGCTTCTAGGTCATCTCTCTCAGCCATTCTCTCTTTAGGAGGAAGATCATACTTCTTTCTAATCTCGTTGGAAGAAAGTTCATAATAATCGACGAAAGCAAATTCAGGCATAAAGGCACTACTATTAACAAAAGTACCGTTCGCACAAATATTTGTATCTACTTCATAACCTTTATGTTGGTAGTAGTCTGAGAAGGTAAAAGTTAGAGAATCACCAGGTAAAAGAGGAGTTTTAAACTTGAGAAGATAGAGATTAAAATCATCATCTATTTTCAAGATATCATAATCTTTACTGGCGTTGAATTTAAAGTTATCCTTACTCTGATTAGCAAAAAAGAGTAGCGTATCAATTTCTACAATTTCCTTATTCTTAAGAACTAATTCTCCAGTAACCCCTAAATCTAACTTTTCAGGATAAATCTGAACATTTAAATCAACAGTAGTTACTCGAGGTTGCTTTAATTTACTAAGATATTTATAATCATTTTCGAATCTTACACTAAGTTCTCTTCTCTCTTTTTGGGTTCTATAAGTGTTTAGGACATTAGTATTATAAAAGATATAGCTACCACTAGTAACAAAGAATATCATCATTAGAGCAAGAGATATTTGCTCACCAAGGGTCCATCTTTGATAGAGATTCTTCCATCTAGCTTTCATTCCCTGATCAGTGCCAGTGCGATATAATCTTATTCCTAAAATGAAAAGAATTAAGGAAAAACTTAACCAATAGATGGTATAAGTGAAGAATTTAGGTAAGAAAGATCCAAAGCCATTCATATCAGAATAAGTAACTCCTGGAATATCAAACATGTGATAAAGAGGATGTTCTAAACCCATATAAGGGAGATATTCTACTATTGTGAAAAAACCAAAGAAGAAAATAATTCCTGCCATTCGATTAGGCATAAGATTTTGGATTAGAATAGATACTGCAGAATACATTAAGACAGGAAGAAGTAACATTCCACCATAGATCAGATAAAGACTTAAATCAATATTATAATAGCCATAATAGATTTGATAGCCCATTCCTATAATGCTTCCTATTACCCACAATAGGGAAATTGATAAAATTAGGGTAGCTACATGAGAAATAGCTCTAATACTATTTCTTAATGGCGAAGAATCTTCAAAGAAATCACAGTTGGCAGAACGAGATTTCCAGACTAATTCACTACTGAAAACAGCAATAAAGAGTACTGCAAAAGCTAAGACTATTCCTTTTAAATTCTCAACTACAATGTAGGTTACTGGATGAACTGTTGTATCATATATTGCACTATAATTAGCTAATGAACTAAAAACAAAGAGGATAAAAACCACTCCAAAAACCTTAAAGATCACAGAACGGGTTAGTATTTTTAATTCTATTTTAAAATAGTGCCAAAATTGTTTAAAGTAAGTTGAAATCTTCCAATTGATAGAGATAATTCCATAATGAATATAAGCAGGTTTTTCTTGTATTTCATTACTTTTTCTCTCTTTCTTACTAACCTTAGCTAGTGGGTAGGTAAATTGGTATAATCTGAAAGAAAGTAAATAAATTAAAAGAGCTATTCCTAACCAAAGTAATCTATTATACATAAAATAAGATGAGAAGGGTAATAATTCTGTATTTCGTTGAGCGATTGTCCAGTTTTCTGTCATCATTCCTAATGTTGATAATCCAAACATATCAAACAAAGCAGATATTTCTTTAAGTTCTAATTTACTATTAAAAGCCATAACTGCTGTATAAACAAGATACATTAAGACAGCTGACATATTTACATAAAGTTTCTTCTTACTTATTATCGCTACTAAAGTATAGAAAGCTGAGGCAATTATAATATTAGTTACAGAGATTTTAAAGAAGGGATTCAGATAATACAAGGCATTGAATGATTGAAACTGCTTAGCATCTAACCAAGGTGAAAACTGAGCTAGCATCAAACCAAACTGTAAGAAAAAGAAAATACCTATTACTGTGGTAATCCCAACGAATAGTCTGGTAAATAATAATTTTGCTTTGCTAATCTGTTTAGTATAGACTAATTGGAAGGAGTTATGACTAAAGTCCTTCAGCAATATATCACTTAAATAACCACCAATAAAGAGGATAAGCAAGAGATTTAATCCTGATGAAATCATCATAATATTAATTGAACTATTGGTAAAACTCTGTTCAGCCCCACTATTCATTGTTTGAACTCTAATTCCAGTAAAAGCTCCTGCAAAAGCATTCATTAGGAGGAAACCTAAGCTAAAGAATATTAGGGCATAAATATAAGTTGAAGCTCTGCGAAGCAGATATTTATATTCATAAGATAAGAGGCTTAGAAACATTATTGACCTCCGGCTTTAACGCCTTGATGAGGTATTGTCTTGAAATAAACATCTTCTAAATCAGGTTCTTTTACTTCAAAACCATTAAGCTCATAATCTGAATGGACAATTATTCTAATATCACCCATGTAGAGATGAGATGAGATTACTTCAAACTCGCTAGAATACCAATCTAATTCATCTTTTTTGATTAGCTTTCTCCAGATTTTACCCTTTAACTTTTCAGTTTCTGTAAGTGGAGAACCTTGAAGAATAACTTGACCAAAATTAATAATAGCCATATCCCTACAGAGATCACTTACATCATCAACAATGTGAGTAGATAGAATCACAATCTTATCTTCCCCGATTTCAGAAAGAATATTATGAAAATGATTTCTTTCTTTAGGATCTAAACCTGCTGTTGGTTCATCTACGATGACTAATTCAGGATTAGCAATCAGTGCCTGAGCAATACCTAAACGCTGTTTCATACCACCAGAAAAGCCACCGACTCTCTTCTTTCTCTGATCAAAAAGATTAACTTTTACTAACCATTCAGTAACAAGATTCTTTCTTTCTGTATTGTTAGTTATTCCTTTTAAAACAGCATAATAATTAAGAGTATCCCAAGCTGATAGATTAGGATAAAAATCGAAATTTTGAGGCAAGAAGCCTAATTTCTTTTTGATTTCATTTTTATTCTCTTGTATATCAATACCATCAAATTTGATATTACCAGTATCATTAGATTGAAGTGTAGCAATTGTTCGCATTAAAGTTGATTTTCCTGCTCCATTAGGACCTAATAACCCAAACATACCTTGGGTGATTTCTAAATTAACTTCCTTAAGAGCATGTGTACCATTAGAATAAGTTTTACTTAATCCATTAATAGATAGTTTTTTCATCTGGACTCCTATTTTTCATATATATTTTTTTTTATTTAATTAATTAAAATAGAAGTCGTATTAGTATAGATATATATCTTCCCTTATATATATCATTCATATATAGCAAAACCCCATAAATTCGTCAAGAACTTTTTAAGATTATTCTACTGGTCGGGATGACTGGATTTGAACCAGCGACCGCCTGAACCCCATTCAGGTACGCTACCCGGACTGCGCTACATCCCGACTTTGAGAAAAGTTATTTTCATCTGTTTTTTTGACAAGTATTTTTTTTTAAAATTAAATTAATTCTTTTCTAGGAAAAAGAACAGTGAAATTACTTCCTTTTCCTAACTCACTCTCAATGATAATTTTCCCTTTTTGGATTTCAACAAGTTCTTTGCAGAGGATTAAGCCTAAACCAGTTCCTTTCTCATTATTAGTTCCTACATTACTTGTGATTCTATCGATTTTGAACATATTTTCTAAATCTTCCTGTGAAATACCAACCCCGTTATCTGCAACAGAGATTTTAATCGACTCCGAATCTTCACTAACTTTAACATTAATTGCTCCATTAACATGAGTAAACTTTAAAGAGTTTGTTAAGAGGTTTCTAATTATGGTGTTCAGCATTCTAGAATCTGCAAAAATCTTTATAGAATCATCGCATTCAATATTTACATCAATTTGCTTTAGCTTTATCGAAGTTGCCAAAAGAGAAAAAGATTCTTTGATTGAATTACATAATTTGAAAGTTGTAGGATTAACTTTAAATTGTCCTGTTTGAATTCTCGCCCAATCGAGGAGGTTTTCTAAAAGAGTATGGGCTGAAATAGAAGATTCATTAATCATCTCCAACATCTCATCAACTTCATCAGCATCGATACTTTTCCAAGAATCTTTCATTAAACTAGAGAAGCCGATAATTGCATTAAAAGGATTCTTTAAGTCGTGAGCAATCACCGAGAATAATCTATCTTTGGTAGTATTTAGTACTTTTAACTCTTTTTGTGTTTCTATTAGCGAATTAATATATTGATTTATATTTGTAATATCTTGGATTACTGCAACTCGCACCTCTTTGTGTCTATAAGTATAAGGTCTTGATGTGATTCTAACATCAATAATTTTTCCATTACCAGAAAGTAGTTTTGTTTTTAATTCTACTTTTTCGTCAGCAAGAAGAAGCCTATTTAAATCTTCATAACCATCATTGAGAGCATATTCTAACATATTTTTGGGCATTAAGCCAGAATCTGTCTTCTGAAACATGCTCTTAAACTGATTGTTATAATCAATAATATTACCTCGGTCATGAACAATAATACCTTCAGAAGAAGCATTAGCTAAGTTTTTAATCTTAGCAAAATCTTTCTTATCTTTGATATAAATTAAGCTTATCATGATGACGATGATAAACGAAAATATAATACTTATGATCAAAATTCTTCTTGAATAAATCTGCTGTTTTTTCAGATGATTATTCTCAACTTCCTTAAGATGGTTTTGAATAATTGAATGAAGCTTAACTAAATTCTCTGGATTCTTTTGGTTCAGAAGTGAATCGGTCAATGCAGAATAATCCCTATAGTATTTTTCAACTTCTCCTATATTTCCTACCTTAAGATTTATTTGTACCAACCAATCAGAATAATCATGAGCTTTAGAGATAAAGCCATGATTTTTAGCAGATTCCAATATTTCTCTATATATTTTAATTGCATCATCATTTTGATTCTTCTCAACCAGATAATTAGCTTTTTGGGCAAGAACCGATACTAAACTAAAATTATCACCAACTTCTTCTATCAATGATATACTATCATCAAGATACTTTTCAGCAATAGCATTATCACCCAGACTCTTGTAGTAACTAAAAAGGGCTGCTCCAGAGACAGCTTTTAGAATTTTTGATTCATCAGTATACTCTTCATCATACAAGTTCTCATCCCAGATTTCCAGATAAACCTTAGCTGATTTAGCAAGTTCTCCCACAGTAGCATAATGTTTTGCAATGAGAAGCTTAGCGTGGTCAATTGCATATACACCACCTAGTTCTAATCTGAGTTTTAAAGCTATTTCCAATTTTTTTAAAGATTCTTGGTAATTACCTCTAGCTCCTTGACACAAGGCTATATTACTCAACATTACAGACTGACCATACTTATCATCACCATCAAGCATAATATCAAGTCCATTATTGTAATATGGTTCAGCAATATCAAATTGCCCCAGAGCAAAATAGACATTTCCAATATCGGAGTACAGCCAAGCTAATCTGATATCATCATCTACTTTCAAAAAGTAGTCACTTGCTTCAAAAAGATATTCTAAGGCAAAGGGATACATTCCTAGTGTATGATACATTTGACCAATTCTAACAAATCTATCAAATTTCCTATCTACATCACCCATATTTTCATGAACGACTGCTAACTTTTTTAGATATTGGATAGATTTTGCTGGATCACTCACTCGGAATTGATTATATCCTTCTTCATAAAGTCTTATTAAAATAGAATCTTGAGTAGTGGATTTTTCTAGATCACTGATTTCCTGTTCAAGTTTGTTTAAAGCCCAAAAGGGTAAGATAATAATATTCAAGAAGAAAATTATTAATATTGACTTCATTGCTTTATCTAACATAATTTACCATTAAGTTTTTAGAATTTTATGATTTGTTATCATTATTTTTCAAAGTAGTGAAAACTGCATTTAGCAAATCTTCAGATGAAAATGGTTTTCTTAGGAACATAATACCTTCACTCATTAGTTTCTTAAGTTCTTCTTTTTCTTTAGAGTAACCACTGGTAATGATAAATGGGACATTACTATTTATGCTCTTTAAAGAATTATAAAGAGAATATCCATCACCATCAGGAAGAATTAAATCTGAAATTATTAAATCTAAGCTATTTAATTTCTCCTTAATTATCTCAGAAGCTGAGGCAATATCTTTACAAGCTACAACTGAAAAATTGTTCTTTCTAAGGATTTTCAAGATAACATTGCAGATTAGATTATCATCTTCAATTAGAAGAACTTTCTCTTGTTTGCCAAAAACTTTCTTCTTTTCCAATTGTTCTTCTACTAGAACGCTACTTAAGCTCTTTTTATAAACAGGTAAATAGACTTTAAATACAGTTCCAAAGCCAATATTGCTTTCAATATCAACAAAGCCATTGTATTGTTTAACAATACCTTGAACATTAGATAAACCTAAGCCTGTACCCTTACCTTGTTTTTTAGTAGTAAAGAAGGGTTCAAAAATCTTTTCAATATGTTCAGGAGATATACCAACTCCAGTATCAGCAACCGATAATTTCAAGTATTTTCCTGCTCTTCTCTCTACATTAGATGAGAAATCTCCCTCTTTTACCTCAATCTCTTCAGTAGAGATTTTGATAGTACCACCATTCTCCATAGCGTCACGAGCATTCAAGCATAAATTAAGAATAATTTGCTCAAATTGTATCTCATCAGCTTTGATTTTAACAGGAGCTTGGGAGAGTTTTAAATCAATATTAATATTCTCACCAATAAGTCTTGTTATCATCTTACGCATATATACTAAGGAGTCATTGACATCCATTTCAATATATTCTACTTCTTGCTTACGGGAGAAGATAAGAAGCTGTTTTGTTAAAGAAGAGGCTTTATTAGCTGCTTGAATAATAGTATCAATATTTTCAGTATATACTTCATTACTTTCACCGTAATCTAAACAAAGTTCAGCATTACCGATGATTACTTGCAAAATATTATTGAAATCATGAGCCATTCCCATTGAGAGATGACCAATAGTCTCTAATTTAGAGCGTTGTTCTTTACTTTTGCGTAACTCTTCTAGCTCTGTAATATCTGTAAAAATCTCATAAAATCCATTTATATTACTATGTTGGTAGATAGGTATAATCTTCATTTCATATTGTTTTTGCCCAAGCACTAACTTCTTTGTTATTATCTCCCTCTTAATAAAAGCCTCTTTAAATGGGAGTTGAGGTTCATAAGACGAGATTATTAAATCAGGTTCAGAAGTTTTTCCTAGCTCTATATTAGGTATCAAATCTTTAGCTTTATAGTTATATTCTTCTATCAAGCCTTCGATATTAATTCTAATAGCAGGAACATGGAGTCGGAAAAGCAGATTATTCTCTTTTTCAGTAATCCGTAAATGGTTTGATTCACTTGTCTCTTCTCTCTCTACAGTAACTGTCTGCTTGCTTCTTTTCACAAGCAGAACAATTACTAGAAGTAATAACAAAGAATTTATTATTATAAGGTATGTTTCCATATTTTAATCTTAGAATAAAAATTCGACAGTAAAACTGAATGTTTTGGCGATTTCATCTTCACCTTTAATTTTACCATCACCATTTGTATCAGAATAGCGTTCTTGATAATTTCCAACTAGAAATGAGTTTCCACCCAATTCATAAGAAACTTTACCATTAACGGTAGCATTCTCATTTCTAAACTCTGTAAAATTGATGTATTGCTTATTTGTTTGAGAGTACATTATCGATGCTTCTTTAATCTTTGGTATCATACTTGTATCTGCTCTTAGTCCAGCCCAAAGAGATTTGCCAGTTATTACATCTTTACCATACATATCTTGATAAGCTAAATCAAAATAGATAATATTAGCAATGTTTGTTGTTGCTGAACCATACCAACCTGTGGAAGCATTCACTGAATTAAGAATTGAAGTTTTAGTATAAATCTCTTCTCCTACAACAAAAGCTCTCTGATCATCATATAAATAATCAAAAAATCCAGGAATAAACTCATCTTCAAATCTTCTACCTTCAAGTTTTAAATCAAAGATAGCTACCTTAGCACCGAATCCAGGGAAGATAAAACCCATACCATAATCTACAATCTTAGCTGCTTCTGCATAGTGATAGAATTTAAGATACTCTTGATCAATAATAGGTAATAAATAATCTACACCCAGGATACTTACACTTTCTGCTTTATCATAAACAGGTCTTTCTGCTAACTGAATATCTGGATCTAGAGGATCATAAATATTATCTCCATCTGCATCAATATCTTCTTCATCATTAAAACCATCTCCATCAGTATCAACAGCATGATCACCATCATTGGGGAAATCGTCAAAAATATCAGGAACATTATCATTATCTGAATCTTCAAATCTCAAATATTGGTCTCTGTCATGAGCAAAAGATGCTCCTAAGACAAAGTTCTCTAAGAGAGGAAAATTCGATACTTTCATTGGTTTGAAATGAGCTCTGGTGGCAAAAATATCCATCTGTCTAAAATCGGCAGCAAACATTTCCATACCAAAACCACTAATATCTGTATTAAATCCCATATACCCACCTATCTTCTTTTGATCAGGATAGTTAAGCATATTAGTATAACCATTAATAATAAGTCCATTTGCTAAAGTGTAAGATGGGAAACTTCCTACTAAAGCATAGAAGGGATCGCCACGATGAGCATATCTTAGATAGAGAATCTTGTTTATGTAGTCTTGCCATTCATCCCAATCCTCTTCTCTAATATCTCCAGCCCCAGTTATTAACAAATCAATATCTAAACCAACTCCAAACTTCCAAAATGAGAGTTCAGGATTTAGTCTTATTCTAGTATATGTTTCTCCATTAATAGTTGTAGCTCCAACAGAACCACCCATTTGAAAATCAGTAGATTGAGAACCCTCTTCACCACCTACTTGTGCCATTAGAACAAGAGGTAGTAGAATCAATAAAAACATAAAAATCTTTTTCATATTTTCTCCCTTAATATATTATTTTTATTATTTTAAATATATGTAATTTATATTATTTTTGTCAAGCGAAACAATTATTGAGCTAATCTTTCTTAAATATCCAATAACTCGATACCTAACTCTTTTTTCATTATTTTGAGATTATTTAAGAGAGCAGGTGTAATTGGAACTCCTTCAGCACGGACTTCTTTTTCTTTATAATACTCTTTCTCTCCTGCTATCCAAATCTTATCTTTATTAGGAGCTACTTGTGAGCCTTGCAGAGTTTTCATTATATCTCCAGTTATCTTCTTAAAGTCGTCTATTTCAGTAAAGAAGTCAATATTAATTGCTAAGAAGAAATGCCCTAATTTATATGGTACTTGCTTGCCCTCTTCATCGAAACCATGTAATCCCTGCAAGTAGGAGCCATTTTGTAAAGCAGCACAGAGAATTTCAACCATTACACCCAGACTATATCCTTTATGAGAACCAGTTTCTTCATCTGCCCCACCAATAGGTAACATAGCAGCCTGTTTAGAAACAAGGTCTTTTAAGAGTTTTTTGGTATCGGTAAAGGGATTTCCTTCTCTATCTATAGCCCAACCGATTGGAGTCTCTTTACCTTCTCTATCTAACACTTCAATCTTGCCTCTTTGAGAAATAGAAGTTGCCCCATCAAATAAGAAAGGATATTCCAAGTTAGAAGGAGCTCCAAAACAAATTGGATTAGTCCCTAGCATTGGATCAACACCATTTGTAGGAGCTATTGAAGGTCTGGCATTTGTGAAGGTCATACCAATCATATCTTCTTTTATCGCCATTGAAGCATAATAGCCAGCAATACCATAATGAGTAGAGTTTCTTACTACAACACATCCGATTCCATACTGTTTTGCTTTATCTATGGCTGTTTGCATTGCTTTATGAGAGATAACATGTCCCATGCCATGATTACCATCCCAGACAGCAGTAGCATATTTATCCCTAATTACATCTATCTTAGTAGTAGGAAATTGAATCCCTGCTTTAATTCTGTCATAATACATTTTACAACGGCCAATACCATGTGATTCGATTCCTCGTAAATCTGATTCAATTAAGACCTCAGCACATATTTTTGCTTCATCTTGAGCTACACCTAATTTTGAAAAAACTTCTACCATAAATTCTTGTAATTCTTTAACCGAAATTTTCAACATCTCTCCTCCTTTCGAAAATATATCTTAGAATAGTTTACTATTCATTTTAAGTTATTAATGTCAAGTATAAACGACTCTTTCTTTATAATTTTATTTAAGTTTCAGTAGGTGATAAATATCAACACCTAAGTTCTTACCTTTAACCTGTTCATTACAAATAAAAGCAACTTCTGCCCTATCTTCAATATGCTTCAAGGTGAATTCTGAGATTATAATCTTATTATCACTAGGATACTTTTTATTAGAAGCTTCTAATCTAGCACCCAAGTTTATATTATCACCAATGGCAGTATAATCAAAAACTTGCTCAGAACCTAAGTTTCCTACTACTGCAAATCCAGAATTAACACCAATTCCTATTTCTATTATATCCTTCCCTTCTTCTTTCCACTTCTCCTGCATTTGAGTAAGTCTTTCCCGCATTACCATAGCTGTTTTACAGGCATTATAAGCATGATTCTCATCCTTGATAGGAGTGCCAAAGAGGGCCATGATTTCGTCTCCTACAAATTTATCAATAATTCCCTTATTCTCTATCACTATCTTCGTCATTTCTGTTAAATACTCTCTGAGCATGGCAACTGTCTCTTCCATAGGATGAGATTCAGTAAAAGTTGTGAAAGAACGAATGTCAGAGAAGAGAACTGATATTTCTTTAGTAGCTCCCCCATATTGAAGTTGTTTAGGGTCAGAAATTAATTCTTCAACAAGCTCAGGAGCCATATAATGTTGGAAAGCAGATTTAATCTCCCTCTTAGCTTTTGCTTCTTGCAGGTATTTATCAACTAAGTTAAAGATGTAAATAATTACTAAGGAGAAGATTATTTCTAATTTAGGAATGATAAAATTAAAGTACTTCAAAGCAGATAGGACTACTAAATAATGAATAACAAGCATAATTAGGAGCAGACCTAAGGTTTTATAGGCATTATATTTTTGGCATACCAAGCTAAATAAAACAATTACGAGAAGAATTATTAAAAGGAAAAAGTAGTGATTAATATGAGTTAGTAAATCATCAGCAATTAAAGAATCTAAGAAATTAGCATGTACTTCCACCCCAGGCATTACCCCAAATGGAGTACTAAAATTGTCATGATGTTCCTTCAAGGTAGAACCGATGAAGATAATCTTATTTTTAAAGACTTGCTTCTCGATAAGTTTATCTAAATTTGTCTTAGTAATCTCGTCTGTGCTAATCCCGAAATCTTGAAACCTAGCTGCTAGTTCTTCATCAATTTCAATATCAGAGAAGAAATCCATCTCATCAGAGCTTAATCCTGAGTTTAAATCTATAAGATCTATAAAGGAGTAATAAGTGCTAGCAGAGTTTATTGTTCTGTCTCCGGTAAAACTTCCAGCACTATTGCGATAGTTGATATAGGTAAGATAATTTAAAAAATAGGGAATTTCTTGATTTGCACACAAGATTAGTTTTTCTTCTTTGTTGACTTCAATTGGGCTCTGTTGGTAAAGAGAGAAAGCTTTTAAGGAAAGGGAATAATAGTCTTTCTTGTTGAGTTCATCCATTACTTGGTATTTACGCAAAGAGTTATCTTTATCCGTAAAATTAGAAACTAAACCTAATTTAGGGTTAGCTTCCATTGTTCTTTTATTAGGAAGAAGTAAGAAGTGACTATTACCTTCTTTTTCAATTTTACAGGCATGGATAACATTATTTTCCTTAGAAATAACTCCTAATTCTCTATCGTATTGTTCTAACTTTTCATTCACCGATTCCACTAAGAATTGATTTTCATCACCTATAAGAGAAATCTGGGCTGTTTCAGGGAATTGAATATCGAAGACAATTACTTGTCCCCCTGCTTTTCTGATATTCTCTATAGCTTGAATATAGAGAGAGCGTGGCAGAGGCCATTGAATGTTTAAAATTCTCATTGTTTCTTCATCAATTGCGACAATCTCTACTTTATCAGTAAGAGAAAGATGACCTCTTTGTTGCATAAAGAGGTCATATAATTTAGTTTCTAACTGAATAAATATGTTGGTAAAAGAGCTAAATATTGTTATAAAAAAAACAAAGAAAGCTACTACAACAAATTTATACTTAGTTAATTTCATTTTTATTAGAATTTCTGAATGATATTAAGATACCAATTTACTGATGAATAATCAGCTCCTTCTCTTTCATAGCTTTTATCTTTTAGGGTAAAGCTTGAAGTTAGAGAAGTTAGTTTGAATGGGTAATAACTTAACCCCAAGGATGTAGCAGAATAGCTATTATTTAAATCACTATCATCTTCATTCTCATTATTATTAATTCTATAATCGAAGAATGGCACAATCATAGAATCAAGTAATTCATATTGGACTTTTATTCTTGCGGAAGATTTATCCCATTTTTCCTTTTGGTAATAAGCACTATCTTCCTCGCCGTAACCAGAAATATGGCCTACTGATTTGGTTATACCAAAATTTACTTCTGTTGAAAGAGGAATCTCTGTCATTTTAGAACGATATCTGAAATAAAAACTATTGTTTTCATACTTATAAGCATCTCGTAAATCATCTTCATCAAGGCTAGTTTGATAATCAAAATCTATGTTAAAAGGGACATAGGGGACCATATCAAAATCATAGCCAATACCAGCACCATAAGCTATAGTTCTAAATTCTTGGGATTCATCAAAATCTTCAGAAATTTCAATATTATCATTGTTCTCAATACTAGTTCTACCTTTATTAAAACTAAATCTAAGTATAGGTAGTTTATCTCTGCGGAATAGAGAATTTAAGCTATAATTACTATATACATTAGTTGTTGCTAAGTTTTCAGAGATATTATCACTTACTCTACTATAAGAGAAATCAACAAAAACAGTATTGTGGAAATTAATATTATCTGAGAAAGTGAGTTCTTTAGTATTAGGATTAACATTTTTTGCGGAAAGTGAGTTGAAAGCGCTACCTGTCTGTGAGTAATTTAAACTGAATAAATTTCCAGCAATATACAGACTGCTATAGATTTTATAAGCAAGGTTTGCAGAAGATATACTTAATGGTTCCGTATTCTTATTAATTATAAAGAAGCCATCTAAAGATTCAGGGTCAAAAGGCAAATCCTCGCCGATATCATTTTCTAGCTCTTCTTGAGATATTGCGCCATCAATGATATTTGAATTATAAGCACTCATAGCAATTTCTGCTCCGAAAGTATATAACTTTCTAGGACTAGTAAGTTTAAAATCAGTAGAGAAGACAAGATTATCAATAGGATTAATGATTTGCTTATCAGTTTCACTCTCTTCATCATCTTCATTGGATGAAGTAAATTGAGGGATATAATAATCTGAGTAGTTAAGTGAAGAAATTCTATCTTTATTCTTGGCTAAATTAAAACCGAATTGGAAAGCATTTTGATTACCGAAAGCTAATCTAACTGCTCCTGTTTCCCTCTTAAATGTACCTGGAATATAAATCCCGTTTTCTTCTTTAGTTGAGATTTCGCGAGCACTATTTCCCCAATATCCTTCAAGTAAGAAATATTTGAAGTGTAATTTACTACCAAATCCTCTAACATTTGTACTATTTAAAGTTAATTCAGATAAATAAGGAGTCTCGTCCCCAAGATATAAATTATAGTGAGGAACTTTTACATCAAATGAGTAACGATTTATTGCTTGTCTATCAGAGTCTTCTAAAGAAGAGAGATAAATCCTAGAATTAAGTCGAACGAATTTACTATGTCCACTAACATTAAAAATAGCACTATGGGTATTAGTAGATTCTTCACTCCCTTGGTTATTAGAATCATCATAAGAGAACTTATTAGTATTTCCTTTGTAGTTAACACTTCCTCTTAGGTTAAATGGTAGTTCATAAGCAAACATTTTCTGTTTAACTTCCACCCTTAGCTCACCTGAATCCAGTGCTTCCCCAGCAAGTGTTTGGGCAGTAATTTGAAAATTAAAACTCTTCTTTAGTTTCCTAACATTATAGACTAAGAGTGTTGGTGTTATTATTAGATCTTTAGTCACATTTTTGCCATTTCTAAAGATCTTTATAGTATTGTAGTCTAGTTTATCTTGGATATTGAAAAGAGAGATTGATAAAGAAAATTCAGTTCCTTCTTCAATATCTTTTAAATCATTGAGAACAACAAAATCAGTGTTCATTACATTATCAATAATTTGAACCATAATCGGACTTAATGTTGGTTGATTCTCAGGATAAGTTTTTAGGCTACCATCTAGGGTTATAGCTTCAATGTAATATTCTATTCCTCGAGAAAACTCTGAGACAGAAATAGCTGCTTCATAATCACCATTTTGGCTTGATTGAGGGTCTATACTTAAAGTACTAAAAGCAACATCACCTCTCTCACGATAATAGATATTTACTTCAGTTACATCTTGCCAATTACCCTCAATTGTTATATCCAGATTGATTATTGAATCTCTATAAGCAATATATGGTTCTGTATGATCAATGCTTATCTCAGAATATAGTGCAACACTCAATACTAATAAAACAAATAGTATAATCTTTTTCATCATATCCCCCTAGTACTCTAAGATAATTGTTTTGATTGAACCATCTTCATTTTCAAAATTTATTTTCATTGTATTTTCATACTCAATTGACTGCAATTCTTCATTCACATCAGCAGGAATCTCACCAGTTTCTTGCCTATCCAGAGTACCATCCTCTTTAGATGTAGCAGTGTTACCTTTAGTTACCATAACTTTCTCACCTGTTTCTTTGTTCTCTACCTCAACTTGACCTGAGAAACCGATAACCCTAGTAATACCATCTATTAACTCAACTAAGAATTCAGTACCTCGGACTGAGGCAATAGTGGATGAAGTTGAGACAGAATATTTTCCTACAATCTTTTTATTCACATTAGAAAGAATTGAGCCACCTTTTAGATCTAAGTTCTTATTCAACAATTCCTTGTCATGCTCAGCATTGATAATCACTTCACTATTAGAGAAGATTCTGATTTGACTACTATTATCGACAAATTTGACTAAAGCTAAAGAGTTATCAGCAGTTCTAACTTTATCATTACTCTGCAAGATAGTTCCTACTGGACATTCTAATTCTTGGTCATTTCTAATTAGAAGAAGCTCCCCTTTAATCTTTAGAACTACAGCAATTGGGTAGAATTCAGATGTATCTGATTCTGTTTTCACTTCTTCTTTAGGAGTAGTTTTAACTGGAGTTTCTGTTTTTACAACCGTTGGCCTAATTGAGCTAATGTCAGAAGGAGGTGATGAAAGATCATTAGGTGAACTTAAGTTATTATTTCTGCTTTGATTAGAAGATTCACTAGGTTCTTCCTTTTCATCTTCTGGAGCTGGGAGAGGATTACCTTCAGGTGTAAGTTCAATCAATTCTCCACTATTACGAGAGATTAATCTTTGATTTGCTCCTAAAGAATGGCTTTTCCCTGATATCTTGTTTAAAACATCCACATTACCATTTACAACTTTTACATCGGTTCCCTCTTCGGTTATGAACACTTCAAAAGCGGTACCACGAACTGAGGCAACTGTTGAGTTTGTTTCAACAGTGTAGGAACCTGTAATTTTATCTTTTAAATCATTAAGTATCTTACCGCCAGAAAGCGAAACTTTAGTATTTAAACTATCAAGACTAATTATACTAACTACTGAGTTGGGAAATATCCTTAATGATCCATTGGTGAATTTATATTGAAGAAGAGCATAAGAGTCAGCATTAGAGTAGATAGTAGAATTATTTCCAATAAAATCTCCCTGCTGGTGAAAAGTCTTTATTGTATCTTGCACACTATATACTTCACCCTGTATTTTAGTGAATATTGCAATATCTTCTGCCATCATAAAACAAGCAAATAATAATAAAGTAATTGTTAATATTTTTTTCATAATCATCTCCCTTATTCTACACTAACTTCGATATCATAAGTCATGAATAATGCTCTGAGTTTATCGACAGCTTCTTTGCCATAAATTGTTTGGCCATTAAGTTGAATACCGTCTTTAGGGAAATAACCAGCTTCTATTAGGGCATTAATCTCAGCAATATTTAAATTTAGAAGATTATTAAAGAGCTCCTCTTGGAAAGGATTAGGAATATCAACATTAGGAGCACAACCAAACTTAAATACATGATAACTACTAGCTAAGTATTGCTCATATCCCTCTTGATTTAGAGATTCCTCCCCAACAAATTTAACTTTAGCACGCCAAGCGTAATATTTATCTTCTTGAAAAGCAAAAGTAGGATTATAGATAGTATTATTATATACTTCTTGAGACTCGACAACTCGGCCATTGTATTCGATATTAGTTGGGTCTAATTCATAGATTTGATCAAATTCTTTAATTTCTATGATAAAGTTATTATTGAATCCTGATGTAGTCCAATTGAAAATAATAGGTTGGAATTTGGTAGGAATATTGGTTGAGCCTACAGTAACTCCAGGAGAAATTACTCTTACTGATTGAATTCCTCTTACTGAGAAGCTGACACTTGCCTGATCTCCCTGATAAAGTCCTTCGTCTTCTGGTGTTAAAGCTATATCGATTCTATAATTTCCATCAGGAAATCTTCCAGTCTCTAAAACAAAATCTTTAAATTTAGGATTGCTATCAATAATATCATCAAAAGAAAAACCACCATCAGCCTCGAAGAAATTGTTATCTGTTGAGGTAATCAAGTCTCTATTAGTAACAGAAAAAAGCCTACCAAATTCATTAGATAAACTTGGGTAATCTACTGGATTTAAGGTTGTCCCTGTTAATCTATCACCGTTCCAGAAAAAATCAACACTCAGTTCATAGGAAGCAAAGTCATTACTATCATTTTCATGTTGAGGTGGGATTGTTGTCGTTAAACAAAATAATGTTGGTTGCGAATATGGTTCAGCAGGATCAAAATAGCTAACCTTAAGAATATTCAGAACCGGTTGAGTACAAGAGAGTCTTACAACATAAGCATTATTAGCAAATATAGTTGTAATAAAAACAAAAAAGAGAAGAAAAACTATAATTCTTTTCATAACTCCTCCTTAGAGAGAGATAAATCAATTATTTTTATCAGTAGTGTTTTAAAATCAATTCCTTTGCTTCTTACAGCCATCGGAGTTAGACTTAACGAAGTCATTCCTGGAAGAGTATTAGCTTCAAGAAAATAGAATTCTTTCCCATCGAATCTAAAATCTACTCTTCCATAAACTTTACCAGATATTCTCTTGAAGAAATTATAAGCCATTTCTTCTACTTTGCTAGTATTATCTGCTGAGATTTCCGCTGGACATATATATTCAGTATTGCCTTTAGTGTATTTATTTTGATAATCATACCAGCCATTCTTAGGTCTAATTTCTATAGGTGGGTAAGTTTGATTTCCCAAAATAGTTACAGTAATCTCTTTTCCTGGTATAAATTCTTCAATCAGGGCCTTATCATCAAATTCTAAGGCCGAATTTACAGCCTCTGCTAAATCTTTTATATTTTCAACTTTAGTAATTCCTACTGAAGAGCCCCCACTATTAGGTTTTACTATATAGGGAGTTTGGAAGTCAATTTTTAAATTATCTAAGCAAGTGTTTTTATCGATTATAATGGCTTGTGGAATGGGAATATTTAAATCTTTGGCTATCAATTTTGATACATACTTATCCATTGCTAGTTTGCTTGATAGTGAGCCTGAACCTGTAAAAGGCAAGTTGGCCATTTCTAAAAGTGCTTGCATATTACCATTTTCTCCATCACCACCATGGAGAGCATTGAATACTATTAAGGGATTTTCTGTTCTGATTTGTCTTATAAACTCTTCAACACTTTCATAATTAAGGGGATCAATTCTCTTGCATTCATAATAACTAGAATCCAAGGCTTTAAAAATCTCATTAGCACTATTTAAAGAGACGGTTCTCTCACTAGAAGTACCACCTTCAATTATCACAATTTTTCTCATATATCCTCTATTGTTCTTAATGTTTATTAATTGAACAAATTATGCAGAGAATAATAAATAAGTCAATAGTTAAAGTTTAATTCTATAAAATACTTTTAATTCAGCTCCTAGAGAAGCTTTAAACCTAGCAATAGTATCGGTATTGGCACCACAGAGATCGAAAATATCATACTCTGCTTTTAAATACTCACAAATAGAATGAAATAGTAGAGTTGAGACTCCATTGGATAGTTCTTTGACATCTGTTGCAGCCAACCAAGCATAAGCTATTTTATTCTGTTTATCCATCAAACAAAACATTGTAGAAACAACAAAACCTGCTTGATTGATAATACTAAATTGCTGAATGAAACCAAATTTTAACAAATCAGTAAGATAGTTTGTTAATACATCATCACTAAAATTAAAATTCCAATCTTGTCTTTGCTTAGTTCCCTTGACTAATTCTAAAAAGCTAGGGATATTTACTTCCTGAATGAATTTATAAGCTAATTTCTCAGCTTTTCTCAGAGAAGCTCTCTGTTTACGAAAAAAGTTATCTGAAGAGTATGTAGCTAAATTAAATCTATAAGTATAAAGAGGAAGGGCAGTCATTCCTGACCAAACAAAGCCTCTAACATCTTCAATTTCTGGAGATAGATTTTTAGATACTTTAAAATAGTATTTGTTATAATATGCAGAAATATTCTTGAATATTTCAATTTCAATTAGTTGATTTTCATTAGGATTTTTTCTGTCTAAAGAGAAAAATTCTATCGGTTGGTAATAGATTATTTGGGGATTAATCAATGAAGAAATTCCCAAAATCTTCTTTTCGACCGAGAGTGTGATAGCAACAATTTCCTGTAAATCTATATTAGTTACCACTAGATAATTAACATCTAATTTAAAGTACTTTCTTAATAAAGAAAGAAAGTCAGCTTTAAGGTAAGTATTTGTTATCAAGTCCTGTTTAGAGAAATCGGCTATTTTATGTGTTTTAACAACTAACTTCATCTTATCCAATTAGCTTTTGGGCAACCTCTAATAATTCTTTCATTCTGAAAGGCTTGATAATATATTCAAAGACACCATCAACCATTGCTTTATAAGCACTATCAACTGTAGGATAACCAGTCATGATAACGATTCTTAGGTTTGGGTCCTTGGAAATGAGTGCTTCCATTAATTCTATTCCGCCGATATCAGGCATTACTAAGTCTATTATTGCTAAAGAGAACTCACCTGCTTTAAAAACTTCTATTGCTTCTAAAGCAGAATTTGGAATCTCCACTTGATAACCATTCTTGGATAAATACTGTCCTACAACATCTCTTAATAACTGATCATCATCTACGATTAAGATTTTCTTATTCATAATTATCTCCATATTAAAAAATCTAATTATTGTAATTTATAACTTTTTTACTTTTATTGCCTATTCCTAGTCAGTAATTCTAATTTCTCTTAGTTTTTATAGTCTAATTCAATGATTACAGGCCTGTGGTCTGAAATACTAGTAATGTAATTACTCATTATTTTATCATACTTAATAGTATAACAATCAGACAAGGGTTTAGCAAATACATCTACTAAATTATCATTAATTATTATATGATCAAGATGAGAAGGCCAACCTGGATAAGAGAAATCAGCACTGTCTAAACTCATTTCATAATCTGCGAATACAAAATTATCATCATTTATAAAAGCTGTAAAGACATTTGTTTCTATAGGTTCATGAAACTGGTCATTAAAGTCTCCCATAAGAAGCACATTCTTATCACTAAAGTGCTCTACAATATAGTTATGAAGAGCATCCAAAGCATCTCTCCGTCTTGTCTCTTCATCCCATTCATCAGATTCGTTTAAGTAATTATCTCCACCTGCTTTCAAGTGATTATTGATAAGAATAAAGTTAATACCTTTCCAAGTTACATCTAGAACAAAGGGCTCTCTAGGAAATAATCTACTATCCCCTTTAAAGATTTCATAACTAGCATTAACAGTCACTCTCTGATTATTATAAATATAACCTAAGACAGGATTATAATAACTATCCTCATCACTTGGATCATATATATATGTTTCTGTGTAAAGAACACTATAATCATTAAGATAGCTATCTAATAGATTAAATTCTGAAGTACTTGTTACTTCTTGAATAGCGAAAACATCTGCATTTAATTGAGGAATTAAGTTCTGTAATTCATTAATAGTATTATCAGTCAGAGGAAACTCTTTCAAATTCCATGTTGCAACTTTTACCACATCCTCATTATATTCTGTGATAACATCATTATTAGTAACAACATTATTGGTACCACAGCTGAGGATAATTAAAGTTGCCATAATAATAATGACAACTTTAATTATAACTTTGTTATTTAATTTCATCTAATATTTTTTTCTCCAGGGTAACTTCATCTAAGCCACAAAGTCTAAATACATCATCAGAACTTCCTGAAACAGCATAATTATTAACCCCAAATTTTACTAATTTAGCTTTCAATTGATTCTCTACTATAGCTTCAGCTATTGAAAGACCTAAACCTGAATTTGCATTATGGTCTTCTAGAGTAAAAATAAGTCCTGTTTGGACTGCTTCTTTTAAAGCTGTTAAATCTATCTCTAAAGGAGAAGAAATGTTCCATACTTGGAGATTTATACCTTTTTCTTTTAAAGAATCAGCCACTTTTACGGCAGTATTAGCCAGAGTTCCAGTAACTATAATTGCACCTTTTTCTCCTCTTCTAATTCTATCTGCCTTACCATATTCAAATTTATAATTTTTATCGAAGAAAATCTCACCATTTTCTTTAGTAAGAGGAGCTAGCTTTGATCTACCCATAGCAATAACCATATTACCAGGGTTAGTTCCCATGTATCTAACAGCTCTATCTGTTTGATTTGGATCTGCAGGAACAATTACTTTGAAACCAAAGATATTTCTCATTGCTCCAATATAATCAATGCATTGGTGAGTCTTTCCATCTTCACCTACATCTAAACCAACATGAGTTACTACAACCTTAAGGTTTCCTTGATTAATATCTGTTAATCTATGCATGTTATAAACTTCATCAATCCCAAACACACCAAAATCTGCCCAGAATGTCTGGAAATTGCATGTTGATAATACACCAGCAACTACAGAAGTATTGTGCTCCATAATACCAGATTGAATAAATCTTTCTGGAGCTATTTTAGCAAAATCAGCAGTCTTTACACTACCAGCCAAATCACAATCAAACACTACAATAGGGGTCTGTGATTCTTTATTGCTATTTTCTAAATCAACTAAAGCATTACCCCAAGCTGAACGGTTATCGGTTGATTTTTCATAAAGGCGATATTCTCCTTCAGTTAAATCAGGATTAAAGTGATTTACTTCAGGGTGAGATCTATGAGTAAAATCTTTTCTGAGTTCTGTTAAATGGGCAAAATCATTTTCTACATTTAACTCTATTAAGGCATCATTCAACTGATCATTATTCAAAGGAGCACCATGGAAACCTGCTTTGTTTTCCATGAAAGAAACACCTTTTCCCATAATTGTATTAGCTAGAATCATTACTGGAGCTTCATTCTCTTTAGCATCATACAAGGCATTGCTAATTTCTTTAAAATCATGTCCGTCAATTTCAATTACTTCCCAACCATCAGATAGGAAATTATCTCTAATATCTTGAGGCATTACATCTGAAATATCTCCAGAAATCTGTAATTTATTATAATCAACTATAACAGTAATATTGCTTAAGTCATATTTTACAGCAAATCTTCTTGCTTCGCCAATTTGACCTTTTTGTTGCTCACCATCACCCATAAAGACGAAAGTATGGTTATCGATTCCCTTTAATTTGGCAGAAAGAGCAAAACCGCAAGCAGCAGATAAACCTTGTCCTAAGTTTCCTGTTCCCCACTCTACTCCAGGAACAGTTCTTTCAATATGTCCTTCAAAAGTACTTCCAGCTAACCTAAATTGAGAAATTGCATCTTCAATGGCAAAAAATCCTTTATTGGCCAAAGCAGAATAGACTGCCGGTGAAATATGCCCATTACTCACAACTACTATATCACGATTTTCATTTCTATAATTTTGTGGATTTATATTGGCTATTTCATAGACTGACATTAATAAGTCTATTGTGGACATGGATCCACCCGGATGCCCTGACTTAGCTAAAGTTGTCATTTTCAAAATACTTCCACGGGCTTCATTTGTTGCTTTCTGCAGTTTGTCCATAATTGATTGATTAAAAGTACCTTCCATAAAGTTCTCCTACTTTATATTAATATTTATTTAATCCAAGTTTGTTTTTAGTGCTTAACTTGTCAATAACTAATCTTCTATCAAACTTGTTATAAATAAGACTTAACTTGTTTGTAAGTGCAAGATTTTGAGGAAGAACTGCAATTTAATTGATTAAGTAATATTGTTTCATAATAAGAATAAACTTTCCTTCATACATAAAGCTTACTCCTTTGAGTCTTCAGGATTAATAAATAATCCCCTTATTAATGATAGTGCTTAAAATTAGTTTCAACTCCTCCCAAATATTTTTATCATGGAAGTTTATTCCATTAATCATTGATATAAGTGGGGCAAGGTAATTAGCACCTAAAGGTCCATGCTGGGTGACTTATATAAGCGGTTTTGATTTGTTAGTGAATTCTTCTGGAACATATTCAATCTCATCTCTAGGCCCAGGCAAAATTTATCCTAGTGATTATACTTCTCTCACATAAATCAATTTAATTTCCGCTATGGCGATTTTGCTATCGCCTTCTCTCATGCTACTAGCCGTGTTAATTTAGATTATACAGAAGTGTAGGCTAGGGATATAAAAAGGCTAAATATTAGTTCCAAGACTTTACAAATGCAGTAGAAATCCACCAATAGCTTTCTCTATGTTTAGGCAGACTTTTATACACCTCATCCCGTATAATCTACTGTCATAGCTTGCTCCTTATCACTGAAATCAATTAAAATTTGAATTTTGCTCGAGTTAACAGTTGTGGAGCATTGGAAGAGCAGTTTAGCTACAAGGTTTGAGGCTTAGATTAATCCTTATCACTCTTTGAATTACGCAAGATTTTAGCATTTTTTATCCTATCCTATTTGTCGCAAATAATACGAGACTGTTCCCTTAAATTATTATCATTACCAATGATTGAAGTAGAGTTACACCCAAAAATACAGACGAAATCCTAAATTAATGTTCCATAATCCTCTATTGACAACAGCCATTATTTATCATTTAATACTATTTATAGTACAATAATGAGCCTATATGTAAAACATATATTAACAAAACTACGCTATAATTTATTGTAAATAAGGCTGTTACAATATATATTATGGACTGCTTTTCTCTCAGAAGTGGGATAATATGGCTTAGTTGTGAAAACTTATTTGAACAGTCTCACTCAATTCTTTCTTCTTTAGATGGTAACAAGAAAACGAGCATTAAACAGTTTAATAATAAAAAAAGATACATTATAATAGTCTTTTAATTTATAATATATTAGATAACTTTTCTCACCATGATAATCTTGATAGTCTTTCCATCCCCTATATAGATATAACTTGAAAACACTAATACATAAACTATATGGCTAATTAAGATTAACATTATATTAAATAAAAGTTAATTATTTCAAAAAATAAATAATATTTAATCTTGACATAACTAATATGATTAGTAATATTTTACATAAGAGAAAAAGTTATAATCATGTTTCTGCAATATTCACCACTATTGCTGCAATAAACAAAAGTGAAAAGTGTTATGAGTTCTACATTAAATGGTATTGCTTGAATAAATTTTAGATGATTAACTTTACTAAATTTATAATTTATTCTTTTTAAAATGGGAGGATTAATGAAAAAGTTGATAGTGTTTCTCATAATTTTTTTAATAACCATTAATTTATTTGCAAAAATGATAAAACCAATAGGTATAGGAACAGAATCTGATCCTTATCTGATTTCAACATTAGAAAATCTTGTCTATTTATCTAACTTAAAATCAGATTCTTATGATGTGTATTATGTCCAGACACAAGATATTGATGCTACAGAGACTAAAAACTGGAAAAGAAGAGCTGGATTTGTTCCAATTAATGGTAATTATGGTTTTAATGGTAATTATGATGGTAGAGGCTTTAAGATTATAAACCTCTATATTGATAGGACTAAATTTAATAATGTTGGACTTTTTGGTGAGTTAACAGGAGCAACTATAAAAAATCTAACACTGGAAAACATTACAATTAAAGGGAATAAAAATGTAGGTGGGTTATGTGGAAATAGCAGTGAATCAACTATTACTAACTGTTTTGTAGATGGGAGAATTATTGGAGAAGAAAATGTTGGTGCTATTTTTGGACTTGAAGAAGATACTATTACTTACCTTGAAGGTGTTGAACACGAAAGTTATTCAATAGGGTGCTTCTATGACTATCAGAATACATTAGTTAATCATGAACCATTTATCTCAGAATATGCTGTTGATACTAATGTATTCAATAAATTAAAAGACCGAATTACCCATTTGGATATCGGAAAAATTTATCAATCTGAAGGAGAATATTACTTAATCAACACAGAAGAGGATTTTAAACATCTATTTTACTTTGCTCGATTTTCAAAGTATAAATTTAAACTAACAAGGAATTTAGACTTCTCTAAACATCCAAATTTCTATATCCCTGTTACTAGATGTGTATTTGATGGTAATGGTAAGATTATAAAAAATATATCAATTAATTGTCCTTATACAAGTAATATTGGCTTATTTGGCAAAGTTATTGCTGGAAAGATTATTAACTTAGGAATTACTGATATGAATATCAAAGCTTATAATAATATTGGAGGAATTGCTGGTTTTACAAAAGATAAATATTCATCTAAATTAATAGAAAACTGTTTTGTACAAGCTAAGATAACAGGGAATGAGAACATTGGTGGTTTAGTTGGTTATAATAATTCAGGGATTTATTCTAGTTATTCTGTAACTTGGTTAGAAGGAAAAGACCCTAAAAAAACTGGAGGATTAGCTGGGTATTCCCATGGCAGGATAGAAAATTCATATTATAATTCGGATTTCTTCCCTAACTCTAAAATAGATGGGAAATATGGGAGAACTACTCTTGAGATGAAAAACCCACAAATGTATAAAAAAAACAATAAAGATTTTGATAAACTCTGGTATATAAATTCTAAAATTAACAATGGCTATCCAGTTAACAAGATTCAAATAAGCGAAGAAATATCTCCGGCAGATTTAGCAATAAATATAGATTATTCACCAACTTTGGAAGCAAGATATCTAATTCCTTATGATAGTTATGATCTCTATTTTGGGAACAATTATCCTCCAACAAATAAAGTTATCGAAAAAGGAACTGGAGAGATAAAATTTAAAATAATAGGAACTCTAAAAGAGTATAACCAGTACTTCTGGCAAGTAGTTTTAAAAAAAGCTGGAGAATACGATATTATATGTGACTATAGTTTTACGACTAAGAGTCCTTGGCCTAATTTAGGAACAAAAGATGACCCAATTACTATTAGTAATTTAGATGATTTAAGGACGCTAAGTGAGTCTCCTTTAATGTGGGACAAATACTTCGTACAAACCGCAGATATAAATGCTTCAGATTCACATAAATGGAATCAAGGGAAAGGATTCTCTCCTATCGGAGACTCAAAAATTCCTTTTAAGGGAGAGTATGATGGGAAAGGATTTAAAATTAAAAATTTATTAATTGATGATAGATGGAATAGTCAACAAGGTTTTTTTGGAAATTTAGATAATGCAACAATTAAAAATTTTAATTTAATCAATATCACCCTTAATGCCAGCTCATCATCGGGAGCAATAGCTGGTAATTGTAATAAGAGCATCATAAAAAACTCTCAAGTATCAGGTAAAATTAATGGTGGTGGAAATTCTGGGGGATTGATAGGATGGGGGCATGGTAATAGTATTGAGAATTGTATTTTTGAAGGTGAGTTAACTACTTCTAGTACTGGTTATCTAGCAGGAAATTCTTCTCCTTCTGAGTATGATAATAGTGAATTTAAGAATAGTTATTATATTTATGAAAATACCTTAATAAATGGAGAAAAGATTATTAGTCCTTATAGTATGAACAAGAAATACATAAGTAGTAATAACAATAAAGCTAAATCATCTCGAGAAGAATATTCAGGTAATCTAAAACAAGAAAACGGATATTACTTGCTTACTTCCGAAACTGAACTTATGGATGTTAGCTATTTTGGTAGAAGAGATGGAACAAAATTTAAATTAACAAAAGATCTAGATATGACAAAGCATCCTAATTTTATGATTCCTGATTTTAAAGGAGAATTTGATGGTAATGGGCACACAATATCCAATGTTAGCATAAATTGTCCAGAGATCTCTCCTGTAGGATTATTCCAAGCAATCAGCGGTGGAAAAATATATAATCTTAAATTAGAGAATGTTGATATCACTGGAGAAAATAACACTGGAGGATTAGTAGGATTAGCCGGGGATTCCTTCATTGACAATTGCTCTGTCTCGGGTAAAGTTCAGGGAAAAAATCAAGTTGGTGGTATTGTTGGTAAAAGTTCAGCTAATATCACAAACTGTATTTCTAATACTAAAGTTTCAGGCAGACAGAAAGTTGGTGGAATTACAGGAGAAAGTTCTAAAGGCAATGTAAGCAAATCCAATAATAATAACATCAAAATTGAAAGCTCTTCTTCCGAAAATATAATATCTTCAACCTATGAAGATGTAGGTGGAATAGTAGGTAAAGCAACAAATACCAATGTATCTTATTGTCATGCCACTGGTGAAGTTATTGCTAATAGATATGGAGGAGCTTTGATTGGGAGGTGTTTCAATGCTATAGTTTCTAATTGTTATTCGCGAAGTAAGGTAGCAGGTGAAGATAATATCGGGGGACTTATAGGTCGAGGATCTATGATAGAGATTAGTAACTGTTATGCATCGGGTCAGTTAGAACTGAGCAAAAAATCTCCTAATGGAAAAATCGGTGGATTAACAGCTTTTCTTTACCGTTCTACAGTTAATGACTCTTTCTGGGATTTAGATGTTTCCAACTGTCATGTAAGTGGAGGTGGAATTGGTAAACATACTTTAAAAATGAAATCTGAGAAGACCTTTAGTGAAGCAGGTTGGGATTTCCAAAATATCTGGGGCATAAATACTTTTAAAAATAACGGTTATCCTTATTTAAAAGATTAACTAAGGAGGAAAAATGCGAAATTTGGTTAAATTTATTATCTTAGTTTTAGTGTTATCAGTTTTTTCTTGTGGAAATCGATTGAATACAGAAGAACCTTACCTCGAACAAGAATTTAAAGGAAATCGTGAGCTTCTTGAAGAGAACAATTATATTTTTACAAACCCTGAATTAGGTCAACCAAAGAGAATTCAAGAATTAAAATATTTTGTTGTTATTGAACTTGATAGATCTGACTTAGAGAAAATTAGACAATATTATTATAATATAAGGTCATACAAAAAATCAGATCTAAATGATAGTTTACCATTTCTGGAAAATGTTATTAATTCTCTTCAAATAGATGTATATTTAAAAAATACAGATAAGGACATGACAGAAACATTCCATACTGCACAAAAATATAATAGATTTGACTCAGGAACTGAGTTTGACTTAAGTGACTTTAGATTGTTTTCCAAAAGAACTCTTGTTCAAGATGATGTTTTTATTGCAGGAAATTATATCTATTTGGAGACAAGAGTACTTTTTGATGGAGTATTTGAGTATTTATCCCAGGAAAATTTAGAAATTGTAGCTAAACTAAAAGCTAATAATGATGAAAAGAGGAATATTTATTTAGGAACTAACTATTCTGAAATAGAAAACATACTTAAATCTACTGATAGAGTTTTTAGTAATAATGAATATTATCCTAATGATGATTCTAAGGAAGAATATTATTATCCCGAAAAAACTAAACAGTATTATATTCAAACTTTGAATGTTTATTATAATAATTATAATATTCCTGTAACTGGTATTAAATTCACATTTATTAGAAGCTATCCCCACCCCCCAAAGTTGATACAGCTTGAGAATTGCAGTAGAATTTTCTCTGAATCAGTTACCCTAAAGTGGGATAAGAATCTGTATACTGACTCATTTGATCTTTATCTACACAGAGATAAAGAAAAAGTAGTAAATCTTAATCCAAATGCTCTAATAAGGAGTAACTTAAAAACTGAAGAATATAGTCTAAATGATTTAGATAATGGTGCTTCCTATTATTGGTTAGTTCTAGCTAAGCAAAATAATTCTCAACATCAAACAAAGTCAGAAGTATATTCTTTTTTAGTAGATTCAAATACTAATAATAAGTTAGAAAACTCTAAAATTATAGAAATATCTTCCTTGGAAAAGTTACGAGAAATATCATCTAAACCTGGATATTGGGATAAAAGCTTTATTTTAACAAGGGATATTGACGCTTCAACTACAATTGATTGGAATGATGGAGCAGGTTTCACCCCAATCGGGAATGATTCTTTAGCTTTCACAGGCGCTTTTAATGGTAATAATCACAAGATAACTAATATTCATATTAATCGACCCAAAAAATCTAATGTAGGATTTTTTGGTTATTTAGATTCTGTCCTAGTGAAAGATTTATGGATAGAAAGTGCAACGATTAGAGGATTAAATAACATTGGTATTTTAGCTGGAGTAAGTGATAATAGTTCCCAAATTATCAATTGTCATTCTTCCGGAGAGATTCTTTGTGATTATATTTATGGGAATAATCTTGCTATTTATGATGAATTCAAAAAGAATCCACAAAAAGAAATTTTATACACAATGAATAGTGGTGGTCTTGTAGGAATAAATAAAAACTCTTCAATAATAAAACTTAGCTCATCATCTGCAATGGTGGAAGGTAATAAAGTTGTAGGAGGGTTAGTAGGAGAAAACTCTGGTGGAAGTAAAATAATTGATAGCTTTGCTTCTGGTGATATTTTTGGCTACCATACAGTTGGAGGATTAGTTGCTCAGAATGTTAGACATGTAACTGAAGAGTATATTGGCTCAAAGAGAAAAGATCAGGATACCTTAAAAACAGAGCTTGTTAAGTGTTATAGTATGGGAACCGTAAAAGGGGAATTAGATTATGTGTCTGATGCATATCTTGTTTGCGGTGGCTATGATAAACATTTTGGAGGTTTTTCTGATAACACTTCAATCATTGGCGGATTAGTAGGGCTAAATGATAGCTACATCAAAAATAGTTATACAACTAGCAATGTTAATGGGGATTCTGGTATTGGAATATTAGTAGGATTATCATTATTAAAATTTAGCTATAATGTGGATGGTTTATCCCAAGATAATTTGGATTATAGTAAGATTATAAACTCTTTCTATAATTATGATAAGTCTCTTCTAAATGGAGAAAAAGTTAAATCTCAACTTGGATTATCTGATGCTCTATTTTCTGAATGGAAAAAACAATATTTATCTCAATCACTAAAAAACATAGATTTGTCCAATTCAATATTGATTAAAACTCCTGAAGATTTACAAAATGTTATATTTACAATGCATAACCCTAAAGCAAAATATGAGCTTAAAGCTGATTTAGACCTAACAGAGTACGCAAATTTATATATTCCTTTCTTATATGGCACTTTTAACGGTAATGGACACACCATAAAAAACCTAAGTATTGATAATCAAGATTCAAAATTCTTAGGATTGTTTGGAGAAATTATTGGAGGCAGAGTAAATGACTTAATATTAGAAAATGCTAAAATCACAGGCTTTAATAATGTTGGTATTTTAGCAGGGAAAATCACTAATGAATCAACAATTGGAAATATAACTGTCCGAGGAGACATAATTGATGGGGCTATTATTGGAGGTCTTGCCGCTACTGTTGATAATTCTCATATAACCAATTGTTCTTGCGAAATTAAAATCTTGAAAGAGGGCAAAAAAGATAATAATGAACGCTTTTCTTACATTCTTTTCTCAGATCGCTCAAAAAGTATTGAGATAGGTGGATTAATTGGAAATTGTAACAAAACAATAATAAGCAATTGTCAGACTGAAATTATGTATATGTATAACATTGACTCAGCTACTAATGCAGGATTTATTGGTAAAGCTTCAGATTCAAAAATAACTGAATCACACTCTACAGCAATGATAAAAAATGGTGGTAAAAGTGCTGGTTTTATTGCTTCTATATTTGTTACGGATATAGAAAATTGTTATAGTAAATCGCTCATTACATCTCAAGATAAACACGCTGGATTTGTCTATGATGTTAATTATTCTAATATAACTAACTCTTTCTCTGTTTGTTATGTATATAAAGAGAGAAGGCTTAGTCGCTTTATTGAGGAGAATATACACACTAATATAACCAACTGTTATTATGAAATTGATGACTGTCTTGAATTAAAAAAGGCTAATAATGAGATTTATTATGCAGATTTAAAGAAGAAAGAAACATATACAGATACTGGCTGGGATTTTGATAATGTTTGGGAGATTAATCGAGCAGATAATCAGGGATATCCAACACTGAAACATACAAAGATAAGATTTATGAAGTCATTCTATGAGCCTGAGTTGAAGAAAATTAAAACAAATTCGGAAGAGAGAGAGAATACAAGTTTGAATGAGTCTATCAAAACAGCTCTGCAAGAATTTAGAATGGATTTGAGCCCTGAAAAAGTAAGTAAAATTAATCAAGTAAATGAGATTAATCGTAAAGAACGAAAAAAAATTAAAGATAAAGATAAAAATAATGATAAATGTCAATGGATAGATTTAGATAAATCAAGAAAAGAAAAAGTATATGCCCAGCGACAAAATAGAATTAGTAATGAAAAGAATAGAAACGAAGATAATAAAGAAAACTATATAGAAGAAAACAATAACTTAGTTACTTCCGAGGGCAATAATCATCTCGATATGAATACTAAAAGAAAACTGCTATTGTTTACTTCAGGAGGATTAATTTCCGTAATTTTAATATTTCTAGCATTGAAGTTATTTCTTTAATGATATCTAATTCTAAGTATAAGGAGATAAAAATGAAGATAAGTAAATTTTTTATAATAATATGTATAGCTTTTCTCTCACTTCCCATTAACCTATGGGCTTCGTTACCTATCTTAAAGATTACAGCAAATATAGAAAACCCTTTTGTTTATCTTGGAGATGAAAAAATAGGTAGATGTACAAAAGGGAAATTAGAAGTAGAAATTGACCCTGGCAGGTATAACTTAATTCTAAAAACTAATGATGAGATTAATCCTCTCCTTTATTCTGAATATATTCATGCTAAGATGGATAATAAGATTGAAGTTACGGCCACACTTACTCTTAAAAGAGCAGAAGAGTATTATTATAAAAACATTAATAATTATAAAGATAAGAAGCAATTTTTGAAAATGTTTCCCAGAAGTAAACACTTAAAAAAAATTGAGAACCAAATACTAGAGTTCGAAAATCAATATGATGATGATGATATTGCAACTTTAAAAAGTAAGATTAGAAAAAAATTAAATCCAGATTTAATTCTAATTTCAGCTTTGGATAAAACAAAAGAGTTTACTAAACAGGAATTAAGATATGAATATAGTTATTTGAGAGAACCTATAAATATTCAATTCTTATATAATGATTATCCAAATATAGCACAATTAGATGCATTCTATATTGGTAAATATGAAGTTACCGATTTGTTCTATGATTTTGTTTCGTTGGTCGATAATGTTTTATCAGATAAAACAAAGCTCTTACAAAATATTGAAGAAATAGAAAAATATTTAAGTATGGACATCTTTAAAAGCAAACCAAAAAATGAAGTTACTTGGTATGAGGCAATTCGTTTTTGCGATGCATTGAGTAAGATTCATGATCTGAGTCCATTTTATGAATCAGCATATAATAATGAAAATTCAGAAAGCTTTAGATTACCTACTTTAGATGAATGGGTGTTTGCTTCCAGAGGTGGAAATAAAACTAAAGGCTTTACTTATAGTGGTAGTAATAATGCTAATCAAGTAGCAGTTTTCAATGAAAATTCTAGTGGAGAGTTAGCTTTTGTTGGAACTAAAAAGCCTAATGAATTAGGAATCTATGATATGTCTGGCAATGTCTGGGAGTGGGTTTCGGATAAATACTCAGATTATGAGCGGATGAATAGAGGTGGGGATTATCGGAATGAAGAAGATGTTTGTAGAGTTAATAATTACGAAGTTTCTCATTGGCGAAGAGATCATAACCCACCTACCCATCGTAGTTTAGGTCTTGGATTTAGAATTGCTAGAAATAAAATAGATTAATTATCACAGTTAAAAAACTCCTATATATTCAAGTCCAGCATCAAATTAATCACAGATGAATATATAGAATTTGCATCTAGAAGTTTCATTAGCAAATTCATATTCAGCTCTTAATTGGGCTCTACCTTGATTTATAGCTAATACATGATCAGCCTGCATCATCATCATTTCCAGATGTGATTTTCATCTCTCTGATTACTTGGTGAATCCTATTCTTATGGCTCTTTTTTTAAGTAGAGTGGTTTCTAATTATAATACTCAAGAAATATTCTTTTTTTTAACTTTAGCTAATGTCGAGTAGCCTCTTCTTTTCACCTAAGATCCACTCTACTTGAGAGAGAGCCATTCTTATTAGCGAAGCCAGACTCTAAGAGAATTTCTTCTAAGAATAGAGGGATATATTCTATTTTTGATTAAAAACTTTAACAGATACTGTAAGCATTATCTTTGCTACATTTCTTCTCTTTGGACTTGGCATGAACAAAAGATATTCCTCATCTAAAAAAAACACTTGACTAATTTTTATATTGTCATAATATTTAAATTAAGGAGTATAGATAAATCTTAGAAACGATACTCAAGTTAAAAGAATTGGTAGGTCTCTCTATAAAGTTACCCCCATAAAAGATGATGATGGTAATATTTTAGACCACTTACTTCGTCCTTTAATGGTAGAATTTAAACCGCGGGATATTCTTCAAGTTATAGTAGGTTCTTCTCTATTAGCCATACCTATGGCTTTCACTGCAGAGACTTGGGGGCTAGGTAATGAACTCCCACTCATTAATGTTCTATATCTATCAGCTTTATCAATCTTTTTTGTTGCTTTGTTTGTTTACTTTAATTTCTATAGGTTTTATATGAAATGAAACAAGATTCATTATGTAGTAAGAGTAGTAGCTACCTATTTTATTGCTTTTCTGATAGTTGCCTTGCTTCTTACAATCTTAGAAAAATGTCCTTGGGGTGTGGGGATAACACTCTTGCCTTGAAAAGAATAATTATTGGGGCTTTTCCTGCTTCAATGAGTGCAACAGTTAGCGATGTCTTAAAATAATTTCATTGCTTAAATTACAAAATTGCTTATAATTTCAAAAAAATAGTGGAGAAAAAAAATGAAAAGATTACAAATGCTTCTTTTCTTAATTTTGATAGTTTTACTTGGATTAGTTGCTTGTAACAATGATAAATCAACATCTACTGATCTTGATTATCAAAACTTAGATATTCCTGATGGTTTTAACTGGACAAATCTTGAGTATATTAAGTTAAATATCTCTTTAGAGAATACTAATATTGAAGAAAAAAATGTTGTTGTGGTTAGACATAACAGCAAAGTTCTAGCCAGAAAATTCTTAGAAAATGGTCAGCTAGTTATGAATGTTAACTCTGTCAAAGGTTATGATAATTTAATCGTTGAAGTTCCTGCTTATAACTTTTCTCAAGAAATCTCTACTTCAACTAAGGAACATACTATCCTAGTACCAAGTAGTGAAAATCAGAGATTTGCTTATGAACCAAATATTGACCCCTATTTTTCTTCTGTAATTGATGATGATGATTCAGATTTCCAGACAATCAATAATATTGATCCAACTATGATTCAAACCTTTATGACCAGCAATAACATCTTCATCCCTACTCAAGTGCCTCAAGCAAATACAGGGTGGCATAAATATAAGTTTAATCCAGAAGGTAGTGGAGAAATTAGAAGTGTTGCTAATGGAATTAACAATCATCTTCTCTTAGGAACTGATTGGGTAATTATGCAAACACTAGATGTTGGAGATTTTGATTACTTTAATGAAAATCTTGAAGGTGCCAAAACTGCTAATACTGCAGATTTGAATCAATGTCCTTATCGTGCTTATATAACCAACACCTACATATTTTTAGATGAGAATATGAACTACATAAGTTTCTTCCCTTGGTCACCTTGGTCATATATTGATACTAATAGATTTTTCTCAGATAGAGCAAATAATAGTCTTAGCAATGCTAAATACTTAATTATAGTAGGTCAATATAATGGTCTTCAAGGAAATGTAAGATTAAATAACTGGCTAGTTAATCTCTATGATACTGAAGTTACAGCAGTAGATTCTGATGGTGATGGAGTAGTTAATTCAGAAGATTTAGAACCAGGAAATCCAAATATAGCAGGTGAAATAAGTGTCCCTGGTGGATTTATTATGTATGAAGATTTATGGCCTGATAAAGGTGATTATGACTTCAATGATCTCTATATTTATGTAACAGACTCTAGTTTCAAAGTAAATGCTGATAATAAAATAGTCTATTTTGATCTATATTTTAAAGTAATGAAAGCAGGTGCTAGTTTGCATAATGGATTAGCTGTCAGGTTTATTGATGCAGTTACAACAGGTTCAACTACTACTTATAACACAATAGAAAGTGGAAATATGTTAAACTCAATTATTGCCTACTCCTTACCTACTAACTGGTCAAATGGCCAAAGTAATGGTGATTGGTCAACAATGACATACCTTGACAACTTCTCTGCAAATACAGCAGTTTTAATTCATGATATCGGAGATATGAATCTCACTCAAGGTGATGATATGTCCCTTAGAATCAACTTTGATCCTAATGAAGAACAAGCTGAAAATCCAGTCCCTGATTTCTTCTTATTTAGAAGTGATCATAGAGATTTAGAAGTTCATCTTGCAGGATACCCTCCTACAGAATATGCCAATATTGATAATTTTGGTGCTGGTGATGATGCTTCTTTGTTGTTCCCAGGTAATTGGTATAAAACAGAAGATAACTATCCTTGGGCCCTCTACTTCTCAACTGATAGTTGGGTTCCTGCAGTTAAAGAGAATATTCCAATTTTTAGAGCCTATCCTGATTTCGCAGGCTGGGTAACTTCAGGTGGAGAAGAGAATCAAAATTGGATAAACAATTATGAAAGATCTTTAACAGAGAATCCTTGGAGTGATTAACATAGAAAGTGAAATTTAGATTTAAATGTAAGCCCCTTGAATTAGGGGCTTCTTTTTTGCTACAATTTTAAGTTTGGTGGAAATAATATAGCTAAAAAGCTACTTAAATCCCAGAGGCATAACACAAAAAGTTTGCCTTCTTAAATCCCGAATGATAAAACTAATAGTTTACTTTCTTAAATCCCGAAGGATAACACTAATAGTTTACTTTCTTAAATCCCGAATGATAAAACTAATAGTTTACTTTCTTAAATCCCGGAGGGATATCATATAATAGGGAGTGTTCGCAAGACACTCCAAAAGGATTTCCCCAAAGATAGCCCTAGAGGGGCGGCATATCCAATTTTAAATTGATGATAAGTGTACATTATACTTACTGACAAAAATAATAAATTACAAATATTTTTTTATAGTTATGAAGGTGTTTGTTGGACAATCATTGATTCAAAATTATATGCATATTATTGTACAATTACGATTATGATGAAAGGACTTAACTAGCAATAGCTGGTATATGTCGCCCCTCCAGGGCTATCTTTTGGTAGTGGCTCTAGGAGTGTCTTGCGAACACTCCCTATTATATGCTATCCCTCCGGGATGTAAGATGGCTTTCATTCCATGATTTCTACATCATTGCTATGGCAATGAAGCGGACAATTTGTCCACTATCCTACAGAAGATGGCACATATTATTGTACAATTACGATTATGATGAAAGGACTTAACTAGCAATAGCTGGTATATGTCGCCCCTCCAGGGCTATCTTTGGGTCGTGACTCTAGGAGTGTCTTGCGAACACTCCCTATTATATGCTATCCCTCCGGGATGTAAGATGGCTTTCATTCCATGATTTCTACATCATTGCTATGGCAATGAAGCGGACAATTTGTCCACTATCCTACAGAAGATGGCACATATTATTGTACAATTACGATTATGATGAAAGGACTTAACTAGCAATAGCTGGTATATGTCGCCCCTCCAGGGCTATCTTTGGGTCGTGACTCTAGGAGTGTCTTGCGAACACTCCCTATTATATGCTATCCCTCCGGGATGTAAGATGGCTTTCATTCCATGATTTCTACATCATTGCTATGGCAATGAAGCGGACAAAGTTGTCCACTATCTAACAGAAGATGGCACATATTATTGTACAATTACGATTATGATGAAAGGACTTAACTAGCAATAGCTGGTATATGTCGCCCCTCCAGGGCTATCTTTTGGTCGTGGCTCTAGGAGTTTCTTGCGAACACTCCCTATTATATGTTATCCCTCCGGGATGTAAGATGGCTTTCATTCCATGATTTCTACATCATTGCTATGGCAATGAAGCGGATAGGTTGTCCACTATCCGACAGAAGATGGCACATATTATTGTACAATTACGATTATGATGAAAGGATTTAACTAGCAATAGCTGGTATATGTCGCACTTCCAGGGCTATCTTTTGGTAGTGGCTCTAGGAGTGTCATGCGAACACTCCCTATTATATGCTATCCCTCCGGGATGTAAGATGGCTTTCATTCCATGATTTCTACATCATTGCTATGGTTATGAAGCGGACAAAGTTGTCCACTATCCGACAGAAAAAGGCAATGAAGCGGACAAGTTGTCCACTATCCTACAGAAGAGGTTGATTCTTCTTTTTTAGAAGGGCAAAAGATGTTTTGCCCCTACATTTAGGTTTTTGTGTCTAGGTGGAATTTGTGAAACTCTTTTTGGTGGTCTTTGTGTCTTTGTGGTGAAAAGTAATTTTAAACAGTTCGTGTTAAAACTCAAAATCTATCTGTCTAAGAGCTTCAAAAAGAATAATTGCCACACTGTTGGAAAGATTAATAGATCTTATGTCACCAGTCATAGGAATAGTAATATTCTTATCCCTATTACTAAAGAGAATATCTTCAGGGATTCCTCTTGATTCAGGTCCGAAAATAAAAGCATCACCTTTATGATATTGAAGTTTGGTATAAGACTTGTCTGTTTTGGTAGTACAATAATAGACATTTATATCTGGATACTTTGCTAAAAAAACTTCTAGTGAATCATGAATAGTTATATCTAATTTATGCCAATAATCTAATCCTGCTCTCTTAACTAACTTGTCGTTGAGCAAAAATCTCATTGGTTTAATGATATGTAATTCTAAATTAGCTCCGACACATATTCTACCAATATTCCCTGTATTACTAGGAATCTCAGGTTGATACAAAACAACTTTAAACTTTTTGTTCATTAAAACTTCGCCTTATATATTTTCCAGAAGTCTAACCATTCGGAAAGATATTTGGCTACGACCTTCTGATTGATTTTATTATTCATAACAGTTTTAGGATAATCAATAATCCTATGTCCTTCACTTTTAGAAGCAACTTCTACAATTGGATACCAATTTGTGGCTTTTACAATTAAAGACTGAGTTTCTGGTCTGTGTAACCAAAGAAGAAAAACTTCTGCTTTGGTGCTATTTTTACATCGCTTGGTAATAGCTGAAGAATGGATAAGTTTATAACTTCCCTCTGCCATATAAGAGTAATCCATGGTTTGTGGATATCCAGCAGCATAACCATCTATTACTTTAGTAACGGGGTAAAAAAGATATTTATCATCGTATTCCCAGAACTTGTCAAAAGCCTCTTTTTCATCATCTACTATCAGGAAAATACTTCCTTTAATTCTATTCCAGCAGGCAGCATAACCATGAAATTTGAAAACTCCTTCAATACTATTAAAGAGTGCTCTGCCTATTTCGGTATTCAATGCATCAGGGATAATAATTTTATCAAAATACTCTTCCTTTTGCATCACACCAAAACTAATTGGCATTTCACTTTTATTGCTACTTTTTTTAATTAAAGCAAGATAAGAATATTGGTAAGGAACAAATCTTTTGTCTTTGTCAAATCTATTATTTGATCTAACTTTAGAGAAATAAAGATCGTCAAGTTTACGGAAAATATCTAAACTATCTAACTCAGTTTGGAAAACATTTGATAGGCCTAGAACAAGATCAGGATAGCTAATAAAACTACTTTCGGCTAGCTTGTCAATAAGCTGTTTCTTAGTGCCACCATTCTCCCAGATAATCTTAGTATGACTCTTTTCTAGGAATCCCTGAGCTAAAGTATCAACTAAGTTGAGTTCAAAAAAGTCTTCAGTAGCTAATACATACAAAGAATCTGTAACAATAATCTCTTTCGGAACAGCCTCTTCCACAAGAATATTATCTTCTTTAATCTCAGATTTACAAGCAATTAAAAGTAATATCATAGCAAAAAATATAATACTAAAATAATAGTTTCTTTTCATCTTACACCTCAAAATAATATCCAGGCAACAAAGAAGTCTAAGACAAGAATCATTATCGATGAATAGACCACAGTGTTTGTTGTGGAAATACCTACTCCCTCGGAGCCATTAGCAGTCCTGTCACCTTGAAAACAAGCTATTGAAGTAATTGTTACTCCAAAGGCAAAAGCTTTAATTAAGCCCCCATTTACATCGCTCATCGTGAAGTAGTTCTGCATATTGGAGAAGAAAGTATAAAAAGAGATTTGGTATTTAAAAACAGAAAAGAAATAACCTGATAAGATTCCTACTAACATTGAGAATATTGTAAGTACTGGCACCATAACTGCCCCAGCAAGGATACGAGGCATATAAATGAAGTTATAGGGACTTATAGCCATTGATTCCAAAGCATCAACTTGTTCTGTTACTTTCATTGTTCCAATTTCAGCTGTAAGAGCAGCTCCTATTTTGCCAGTTAAGACTAAAGCGGTAAGCACCGGAGCTAATTCTATAATCACTGATTTCTCTACTAAAACTCCAAGATAGTTCAGAGGTATTCTTCCTTGTGTCTGATAAATTGCTTGCAAGGCTGTTACGAATCCTGTAAATATAGAAGTGATAATAATCAACCATAAGGAATCTAGCCCTATCTTTTTGCATACTCGTAGGAAATAGTATCTTCGTTTAAAGATAAAAGGAATCTGTTCAATTACTTTCCCGTTAAATATTACAAAAGCACCTAACTTTGCGATCAGACTCATATCTCAACTTCAGTATTACTTCGTTCTAAATTCCTAAAAGCTGTTAAGTGTGGAATAAATACTAATTTAGCAGTACCCACAGCACCATGTCTGTTCTTTCCTATAATAACTTCGGCAATTCCTTTATCAGCAGAATCTTCATTATAGTATTCATCGCGGTAGATAAACATCACCATATCTGCATCCTGCTCAATGGCTCCGGATTCACGCAAGTCGGCAAGTCTTGGCCTTTTATCTTCACGAGATTCTAAACCACGATTTAACTGAGAAAGAGCAATAACGGGAACACCTAACTCTTTAGCGAGGATCTTTAGTGCTCTGGATATTTCAGCAATTTCCTGCTGTCTGTTATCTTTAAATCTTTGAGAAGACATTAATTGAAGATAATCTATTAAGACTAAATCAAGACCCTTTGCTTCAGATTTAAGTCTGCGTAACTTTGCTCTAATTTCTAAAGGGGAGTTTGTACCTGAATCATCGATAAAAAGCTTTTTTTCAGAAAGCATCATACCATAATTGGTAATTCTTAACATTTTTTCATCAGTCATACCAAAGCCTTTCAAAATAGCATCCATAGGAACTTCTGAAGCAGCAGAGAGCATTCTCTTAAGCAATTCATCACCTTCCATCTCCATTGTGAAGACAGCAACTTTTTTATTATGATGAGTGATAGCATTAAAAGCAATATTAAGAGCCAAGGCAGTTTTACCCATAGCTGGACGAGCAGCTAGAACTATCAACTGACCAGGCTTAAATCCACCTGTTTTCCTGTCTAAATCAGTGAATCCAGTAGAAACTCCAATTACAGAAGTATGGGAGGTAGCAACCTCATTAATATTTTCAAGGGTCTCCCCCATGATAGTGGCAATATCTTTAAAATAGTTTGTGCTTCTCTTATTAGTAACATTATAAATCATCTGTTCAGCACTATCAACTATTTCTTCTACTTCCTCTTCTGCAGTATAACACTTCTCGATAATACTATTTGAAGTAACTATTAATTCTCTTAGCAGAGCTTTCTCTTTAACAATCTTCAAGTGATAAGAGATATTTGCCGTAGATAAAACAAAATCTGATATTTTATTAAGATAATCACTACCCCCTACTTTCTCACTCAAGTTATTGGGCTGTAATCTGGCTGAAAGAGTAACTAAATCAATTTCAATACTATCTCGATACAAGTCTTTCATAGCTTGAAAAATTATCTTATGGGCAGTTCTGTAGAAATAGTTATCCTCTAATTCTGAAATTGCTGTGGAAGCTGCAACATTATCCAACATCATGGCACTTAATACTGCAGCTTCAGCATTAACATCATAAGGAAGAATTCTATCAGTTGATTGATTCATCTTATTTCAATCCTCTCCTTTGTTTCAGAACATCTGCAACACATTTAGGAACTAATGTTTCGACATCTCCACCCACAGAAGCGATATTTCTCACCATACTGGAAGAAAGATAAAGAAATTCGAAGCGTGGTACTAAGAAAATAGTCTCTATTTCACAACTTAGTTTCTTGTTCATCAAAGCTAATTGCAGTTCATATTCAAAATCTGAAACAGCTCTTAAGCCACGAATCATAATATTAGTTCCTAATTTCTTAGCAAAATCTACTACCAGTCCTTCAAAAGATTCAGCTCTGGCATTGGGTATATCGCTGAGAGCCTCTTGACATAAAGCAGTTCTCTCTTCTAAAGTAAAAAAAGTCTCTTTATAGTTATCTTTGGCAATAGCCATTATTACTTCATCAAACATCTCAGAAGCCTTTTTAACTATATTGATATGCCCGAGAGTTATTGGGTCAAAAGTACCCGGGTAGATTGCTATTTTTTTCTTAATCATCGATTTAATGCAGCCTTTCTGATTGTTTCTAAGACTTCTACTTCTTTTGGAATATTTTCTGATAATACTCTATAACCAGTCTCTGTTACTAAGATATCATCTTCAATTCTAACTCCAATTGATTCTTCAGGAATATATAGTCCTGGTTCAACAGTAATCACCATTCCTGCTTCAAGTACAGAATTTCTTAAGCCAACATCATGAGTATCTAAACCTAGATGATGACCTATAGAATGCATATAGTACTTTCTGAATTCACTATCCTCTTTAATTAATCCTAACTTATGACAAGCCTTAGTGATTAATTCGTTTGTTCTGGCATTTAGTTGAACCATAGTGACTCCAGGTTTAATCATTTCAATGATCTCTTTCTGAACATTCAAGACTTCTTGATATACTTCTTTTCCTCTTGGAGTGAATTTCTCACCAATAGGGAAAGTTCTGGTAATATCAGCACTATAACCATAACAGGAAGCTCCTACATCGCAAAGAACCATAGCATCTTCTGCTATTTCAGTATCATTATCAATATAGTGTAAAGTTGTAGCATTTTTTCCATTGGCTATAATTGGAGTGAATCCCCAGAATCTGAAACCACTTGATAGCATTTCATTATATAGCATTGCTTCTAATTCAAATTCAAACATACCAGCTTCTGCAAAATTAAAAATAACATCTAATCCTTCACCAGTGATATCAATAGCCTTTTGCATCTGTTCTAATTCAAACTCATCTTTGATCTGTCTGAGCGGTCTTACGACAGTACTAAAATCACTGACTATAATCTCAGGAAGCCTTCTCTTTAACTCTTCAGCAAAATATAATCTTAAATTAAGTGGCTTATTCATTTCTCCAGCTTGGAAGTTTAAATAGACCTTTTTTATATCTTGAGCTGCGAAAAATGCTGCTATGTTTGCTTCGAATTGATCAGTAAAAAGAACATTTTGAATTGTAGATATTTCAGTAGCCTCTTCAGGATACATCTTTGCTCCATCCCACACTATTTTTTCTGGAATGTTTCTTTCTATATAGAGAACAGAAGTCAATTTATCAGAAAGCTTGGTAACTACTAATCTGGCATTAGGAATCTCTAAACCTGTGAAATAAAGAAAGTTCTTATCTTGTTCAAAACGATTCACTGCATGTGTAACTTCGTTACTAAAGAGTATTACTGCTTCATTATTATTTAACTGTTCTGCTAGCTTTTCAAATCTTTTAGGTATAAAATCACGAATTTCCATAGTGTACCTCCATTAGTACAAATTATATTTTATTTTCTATTATTAACTTACCATATTCTCCATCATAACCAGGAGGAGAGAATTCAAATCTTCCATCCTTTACAGCGAGAATTGCATTCAATGTTTCTGCAGGAATATATTTGTCAAGAAGTTCTCTAATTTCTTCTTCACTTGCTAACCATAATCCTATTTCAGTAGAAAAATGTGTAATTATTTCGTCATATATTTTAGTTACTTTGACAGAAGTGATACTCTTCAAAGATAGTGAATTAGAGATAACTTCAACTAAAGGAATCAAGTGAAGAGATTTTCTTGTTTTAGGGATAATAGTTTCATCTTTTAACTGCTTCACTCTATCAAAAACACCTAAAACCATTTTTTTATGACAGATAGGACATATTAAATCTTCAGAGCTTCGTGCTTCAATCAGGAACTCTTCTTTATTTACATGCCTTTTAGCTGAGTGCCCAGTTTTAAAATACCGGCCTTCTGCAGGATTAAATTCAGCAGTTAAAACTACCTTATTCTTTCTAATAGCTGTAATAATACTACTATATGAAATATTCTCCACATCTAGTATAGTGAATTCCCGACCAACCCTATTTAATGCAGAACTATGACAATCACTATTGGAAATGAAAGTAAGGTCAGCTATTTTTGGTATTTGCTCTAGTTGTTCAGGATCTGCACTCAAGCCAGTTTCTACAGCATGAATATTAGGTAGGAAAGATCCATAAAATTCTTCAATATCAGTTAGCATATTCTTGCAACCCATTACCCCATCAGGAGTCATAATGTGAGCAGGAATAATCTCAATCTCAGGATGAATTGCAATAATCTCATTAAGATGTGCAATCATCTCTTCTCGATTTTCTGAGACTATAAAAGGTCTTCCAATTGTGTTCTTTTGCTTCCATTTATCCATAAGCTTGGCACACTTTTTGACAGATATGAAATTTGGGAAAAGAATAATATGATGAGCTACTGTCTTGTTTTTATAAGCAGGTAACTTCACAGTAAGAATAACTTCAGTTTGAAGTAAAAAAGAAGAACTATCTTGACTATCTAATTTATAAAGTCCATTCCCACAATCTTTAAGAATCTCTTCTAACTCCTGATATCTTTGAGGTAGTAAAACATCCCCTGTACCAAAAACATCGATCCCTTTTTTCTTCATTGTTTGCGAAATATCTTCCAGAAGAATAGTCCCTACTCCACCAGCATATCCAGAATGCGAATGTAAATCTACAGCTAAATTCATTTATTACGAGTCTCCTTTTTTATAAAAAAAAGCAAGAACTTTTTCTTTATCAAAAAGTTCTTGCTTTATATGTCAATAACAAATTTAAATAATTTAGTATTTTACTATTTTATACTTTTTTGAAGTAGCCAATCTGTTAATAATTCCAGTATCATTAACAAAATGTCCAGCTCCTAAAATTATAAATCCAGACTTATCCTCTGCAAGAATTTCTTCGATTTTATTGGTCATCTTAACATCTCTATCTCCAAAAAGAGTCTCTAAATATTTACCTTCTTCTTGCGTTTCAGCTTGAGTCAATAATTCATTCATCGCTCTTGCATCACCTGCTTGCCAGATAGTAGCCAGTGAATCTAACATAAGTTTGAAATCTTTTGATTCTTTTAGGGTACTATAGAGCATACCTTCAGCAACCTCTTCATCAGCAAAAAGCATGTTAAGTTGACTGTCTATTGACTCAAATTCAACAATAGTTTTATCATCTTCTTTTGCTTTTTTAAGGTAATGCATATCTATTCCATATTCTGCATTTAGTCCTGCTAATTGTGCTTCCATTGCCGAACTAGACATAGTGATCATTCCAGGCTTCATATTCCCAAAACTATCAATACTCAGTCCTTTCTCTTGTAGATAAGAACTTAATAATTCTATTGTTTGAGGGCTGATATGATCAATTAAATTAGTACCATCTGTATAAGACATATTCTGAATCAAAGACATCTGCATTGCGTTAGTATCAATGCTAAGCATATCAATTTCTACACCTAAAAGGTCACTATTTTGATAAGCAGATTCTATGACGGTAGGCATTGGATAAAACTCTGCTTTACCAAAGTGCATTGAACCTAGAAGATAAACACAACTGTCTTCATCAGACACTTTCCAAAACATCATTTCTCCGCCATCTAGAGGATTTGAAGCTTTACCATAACTAGTACATCCAAACAAAACTGCTGTCAAAATAAAGAGAAGTAAAAAAGTCTTACATTTCATTATAATTTCCTTTTTTCAATAAAAAATGGCAACTTGCGTTGCCATTTTTTATTTTATTTGTTATTTATTTTATTAATCATTTAGAAGTTCATTAAATAATTGAACTAACTCTGTCTTTTCCATGAATGATAATGGGAAACCGAAAGCAAAACATTTGTTTTGAGTTGTTACTTTACCAACTGCTAATGGAATATTATTATAGAGATTATACTCTTCCTCACTTGTAGGAGCCCATGTATCTTCTCCTACTGTTTTGATATCAGAATTATAAATAACTTTAGCAAAAGGATCATCAGGGAAGGCATAATTCTCTGCAAAATAAGAAACATCTGCTATAGCATTTCTTTGATATACAAGGAAGTTATGAGAATGTCCTAAATAGACATCTAATTCTGGAAGATTAGGTAAAGAAGAAATTTCACTAGTTGGCATAAATTTATCAAAGTAATATTTACCTGAAGGTACAACATTAATAGCAGTTTTACTAAAATTAATGCCGAAATAACTTGTAAACATACTACGATTTCTGTTAACCATAACATCATTAATTGATTTTAGATTACCAGCAGCACTTAAGATAATGTTTCCACCACTATTTACATATAGTTTGAGGGCATCATAATCATCAGCAAAATAAGTATTACCTACAATTTCTTCTCTATAAATTATTGTTTTATAATTCTGTAAGTCAGAATATGAGAGATTACAAGCATTTATTGATAAACCTGTTGCAGCATTAATCTCATTTCTACTGAAGAATTCAACACCTGAGAAACCACTAAGCACTTCTTGATATACAGAGTCTGCGTAAACTTGAGTAGTAGACCAAGTAGGGAAACTAGAAGCTCCAAGAACCATTACACCCTCTCTTTCAGAAGCTGGAACATTCTCAACAAGATTAAATTCAAATACTGCAGGAGTAGGGTCATATTCATACTGTAAATCTACAGCACTAATTTCTAATTTATGCATACCATTCTCTAGATTACCTAATTCAAGGCCTTTAGAAATTGACCATACACTATTCTTAGGTACTCTTAACCATTGAGTTCCATCTTCATGAGTAACTATATTTTCTGGATCTTGGGATAAAGCGAAGAAGTCGAATGGTTCATCATCAAAACGAATATCATAAGCCACGATTTCTGAATAGTAGTCCTTGTTATCAGCTTCATTAAGAACACGAGCTATTTCATCATCATAAGGACTATCAGAATAAACTGTAGCAATTGCACCTGAAGTAGTAGTGATACGATTACCATACTGTCCATAATATCCCCATTTTGCATAAAGTTTAAAGTTCACTGAATTAACAGCAATATTTTCACCTAACTGATTAGTAAATAGTTTTGTTGCGTAGATAATTGGTATAGCACCATCTTTTAAGATATAAGGATAATTTTCTTGGTCTTCTAAATTTACATAGTCTATGTAATGATTATCACCTAAACCATAAGTTTTCTGTGGATAGATAACTGTATTAGGGTGGAAACCTTCTTTTACTGCAAATTCAATTATTGAATCATTTGATTTAACACCTGCATAATTATATGCATGAGCAGTAACTCTGGTAAAAGTAAGTTGCTGAGCATCTGTATCAATACCATCAAAATCAGGAGATAAGGAAGGACTTGTATTTTTTGTTAAAAGAACTTCACGAGAAGTTGTAGAAACCCATTCTCCTGCTTCGAATAACTCAGGAACATCAAGAGAATCAGCATCTTCATCATAAATATACTTTTCAACTTTGTATTCATAGTAATCTGCACCAGGAACAGAAAGTGGATCACCAATTGTGGTGCTCATTGCAAAAGTAATGAATAATCCGGTACCAACTTGTTTTCCATCAGGATTTCCTCTTGAAGTAGAAAGAATACAAGTAGGAACAGAAGATACTGCTTTAAAAGACTTTCTAGCAAGATTACTTACATCGCCTCTATTATCAATACTAATTACTTCAAAGCTACTAATTTTAACAGCAGGTTGACCATCTTCATTAGCTGGGAAATTAATTGTAGCATATTTTTCTTGTGACCAGATTGTTTTCTTAGCGAGGTCTGAACTTAGTGGTATATTTTCATCTGCACCAGTTTTATAATGCACAACCCAACCAACTAATTCTTCACCTTCATAAGTAATAGATTCTAATTCTCCAATCTCATCGATTACAGAATTTCCAGGGGTAGCAATAGGATCGCCATTTTCATCTAAGATTCTATAAGCTACGCCAGCGATTGTTCCGTCTTCATCAGTAGCATTCCAATAAATTTTTTGTTGGAAAACAAGACTATCTAAATCTTGAGCAGCACTTTCATTTTCAGCACCTTCCCATGAAGTAATACTTATTTGAGGTGCCTTATTGCTTTTATAATCACCATCAACTCCACATGCAGTTAGAGCTAAAAGAACAGCAATAGTCCCTAATAGCAAACTAATTTTTAAAGCTTTACGCATTAACATCCTCCCAAGGTCATTAATTATTATCATTTTAAAGTTAATTTTTCAAGTTTGTTTTATTTAGTCAATATATTTATTTAATTTTAACTATTTTTTTTGATTTTAACAGATTTTTAAAGAGCTCATAGGTAGTTACTGAACCTATACCACCAGGAACAGGTGTTATTGCTGCAACTTTGTCAAAAACATCATTATAGTCGACATCTCCAACATAAGAGGCCTTTCCGACTTCATCAATAATTTCATTGATACCAACATCAATAACAATACAATCTTTTCTGAGAAACTCCTGGGTAACAAAATTTGCTCTACCTATAGCAGCTATTAAAATATCAGCTCTTTGAGTAATTTCTTTAAGATTATTAGTTCTGCTATGACATACAGTTACAGTAGCATTACCTGTTTTGTCTTTCCTAAGTAACATATTAGCAAGAGGTTTTCCCACAATAGCACTTCTGCCTAAAACAACAATATTCTTACCTGATGTTTCAATATCATAATAATCCATCATTGTTAAACATGCTGTAGCTGTGCAAGGAAACAAACCCTCTTGTTCTAAGAGAAGTTTACCTAAGTTCTCGGGATGGAAGCCATCTACATCCTTAGTTGCTTCTATTAAAGAATTAATTTCTGATTCATCTATCTGCTTAGGAAGAGGCTTCTGTAACATTATCCCTGCAACTGATGTATCAGCATTAAATCTCTCTATCAAACTAATCAATTCTTGTTGAGAAGTAGACTCTTCTAAGGTTATTAAATCTACTTGAACACCCATTTTTTTACCTTGATTTAAAATATTCTGAACATAAAATGCTGAAGCAGGATCTTCTCCAAGTCTAATCACCTTCATAATTAAAGGTTCTGCTAACTTCTCGATATCCTCTTTAAGTTCTTTATATTTATCTTTAATCAAAGGTTTTGCTTTAAGAATTTTCTCCATCAAAGCATCTCCTAATTCTTATTATCTTAGTAGCAAGATTAGTATCATCATCAATATCAATAACAACACCATTAATTTCTAATCCTTTTTGGGAGACCTTGTAAGGTCTATGAACGCCATCTTTGATAGCATCTAGAATAATATTTCTTTGAACTCCAATTACTGATTCGTGCCCACCAGTCATCCCTGCATCAGTGATATAAGCAGTTCCATGGGTTAAAATCTGTTCATCAGCAGTTTGGATATGGGTATGAGTACCTACTAATGCTGAAACTCTACCATTCAAGAACCAGCCCATGGCCTTTTTCTCAGCGGTAGCTTCTGCATGAAAATCGATAAAAATAATATTATCTTCAAGAGGAAAATCAACCAATAATTTATCAATAGCCTCAAAAGGAGAGTCAGCCGCAGGCATAAAACTTTGCCCTGCAAGGTTAACGATTAATAGGTTCTTCTCATTGAATTTAACTTTAATGAAATCCATACCGATTTCAGGTTTTGGGTAATTAATAGGTTTGCAAATTCTGTGTTCTTGCTTGAGATAAGTTAAGGAATCAGCCTTATCCCATAAATGATTACCACTTGTTGCATAATCAACACCATAGGAGAAAGTAGTTTTAGCACATTTTTCACTAATTCCTCTCCCATCAGCAAGATTTTCAAAATTAGCAATACAGATATCTATAGAAAACTCTTTCTTAAGATATTTAAGATTTCTCTTTAATAACTCTCTTCCAGGTTTTCCATAGATATCGCCTAAAAATAGTATTTTCATAATTTATTTAGCAACAGCTATTTGTCTGGTCTCTCTAATTACTGTTACCTTAATTGTACCAGGATATTGAACTTCTTTTTCAATTTTCCCAGCTATATCTTGTGCAATAAATGCAGCACTTTCATCATTGACATTAGTTGGTTCAACAATGATTCTTAATTCTCTACCAGCTTGTATAGCATAAGATTTATTAACACCTTCTATAGAGCCAGCAATTTCTTCTAGTTTAGAAAGTCTTTGCATATAAGATTCTAACATCTCTCTTCTAGCACCAGGTCTTGCTCCGGAAATAGCATCAGATGCTTGAACTAAAGCTGCATAAACAGTATCAGGAGCTACATCTTCATGATGAGCTTCTATAGCATTGATAACAGTCTTACATTCACCATTCTTTCTAGCAATGTTAGCACCTATTACCGCATGAGAACCATCAAATTCATGATCAATAGCTTTTCCTATATCATGAAGAAGACCTGCTCTACGAGCCATTTCTTGATTGAGTCCTAATTCTGCAGCCATAATACCACTAATCCAAGCAGTTTCAATTGAGTGCTGGAGAACATTTTGGCCATAACTAGTACGATATTTTAATCTACCAAGAATTTTAATAATATTAGGGGAGATATTATGAACATTAGCTTCTAAGAAGGCTTTTTCACCAACTTTAATAAGATGTTCATCCATCTCTTTACCTGTTTTTTCGATAACTTCTTCAATTCTTCCTGGATGGATTCTACCATCAGAAATTAATTTTTCTAAGGATAATCTAGCGATTTCTCTTCTAATTGGATCAAAACAAGATAGAACTACTGCTTCTGGAGTATCGTCAATTATTAAATCAACACCAGATGCTTTTTCAAATGAACGAATATTTCTTCCTTCACGACCGATGATTCTACCTTTCATTTCATCTGAAGGTAGGGAGACTACTGAAACAGTAGATTCAGAGACATAATCAACAGCCATTCTTTGAATAGCAGTTGCTAATATTTCAGCTGATTTACTTGTAGCATCAGTTTTTAATTGCTCAATCATTTGTCTAATTTCACCAGCAGTATGTTTTTTGGCAGTAGAAACTAATTCGGCTTTAAGTTTATTAAGAGCCTCTTCGTGGGTCATACCAGCAATCTCTTCTAATTTCTTTTGTTGGTCGTCAATTAGATTTTCTATTTCTTCGGCTCTTTTATTTAAAGTATCTTCAAACTTGCGATTCTTTTTTTCTAATTGTGTTAAAGTGGTTTCTTTTTTCTCTAAAGATTCTAATCTTCTATCTAAGGATGCAAGTCGGTCTGTCGATGCTTTTTCTAATTTACGAAGTTCTTTCTGGCGTTCTTTAATTTCATCTTCCAACACTTTCTTCTGTTGGAACCATTCTTCTTTGCCTTCTAAGATTTTCTCTTTCTTTAAGGATTTTCCTTTCTCATGTGCTTCTTCAATGATTTGTTCAGCAATAACCTTTTGGTTACTGATTAGACTAAAAGCTTTTTTCCTGAGAACTAAATAGATAGCCCCCATAATAAGCATTCCGACAATAATTCCTATGGCAATATATATAATATTATCCATTAAATCCTCTCTTTATCTATATTCTATCCTCAACAGAGGATCTCTTCTCTTCCTAATTTATCAGAAAAATATTCCGCAATACCGTGTCTAATATTGAAACCTAGAACTATGTTCAAGGTGGGTATCTACCTTATCGGCTTTACCGATCCGTGACAAAGACGGCTTGAGTGCCACCAACGGCGCGATTCCCTATGTTTATGCAGTTCTTAATCAATGTAAGATCACTAATATTGCAGAATAAAAATTATTCGTCTAAAAAGGAATCAATATCAATTGTATCTATCTGAGTATTAAACTGAGCTAATTGATCTTGAATTGTTATCATTTGATCTGTCATTCTCAGCATACAATAGAGTAGAAACTTATCGAGATCTAAGCTTTTGTAATCAAAAGACATTTCTCTCAAGAATTTTTTTAAATCAGATATTGTTCTATCCAATTTCTCAGGGTCATCAGTTTTTACGCTGAAGTGTTTTCCTAATAATTCAAATTGGATTTCTTTCATGGCTTTATCTAGCAATCTACAGGTTATCTAAATCAGCAAGATTTAAATCAGGGAACATATCAGAAAGTTTAGAATCAATTTCATCAGCAGTGTTACCAATGTTATCAAGGGCAGTTTGGAGTTCACTAACTTTAGTTTCAAGGTTGGTTCTCACTACTCGCAAATCTTCTAGAGATTGATTTAAATCTTTAATTGTATCTTCATGGGTCATAATTTGAAGTTCTTTATTTTCTAAATTATCGTTAAGATTAGCAATATTATTTTTTTGGTCAGCAACAATTTCTTCCAATTTAGAAATAGTTTCTAAATTATTATTATTATCAGCTTCTAAAGCACGGTATTTTTCAATTAGCTTTTGAATCTTCTGATTTATATTATTCATGTTTACTTGATTCATTTCTTTTACCTCATTTCAATATTATAATTTTTTTCTAAGTTTTGTTTAACTTTATTCATTAATTGCTCAACAAATTTATCTGTCAATGTTTTATTTTCAGAATTTAGAGTTAAACTAATAGTCAAACTTCTTTTCCCTTGCGGGATATTCTTCCCTTTGTATTCATCAAGGAGTGAGACATTTTTCACAACTGATTTATTTACAAGCTCAACAGAAGAAATAATGTCAGATACTTTAACATCAGAATTGACATTAAATGATAAATCTCTGTGAACATTAGGGAACTTATTAATTTCTTGGAAATTTCTTTCTGAGAAGTTCATTATTTCGTATATTTGGGTTAAATCAACATCTAAAATATAGACATCTTGTTTTAATTCTACAGTATCGATATCAAAACTTTTTGCAACTTTAGGGTCGATTTGTCCTATAGATCCAATTTTTATCTTTTGGGAGAAAATATCCAAAGCGTGATTTTCTGTATAGAATTTTTCTTGAGAAGTTTCATAGTTAATTGGTAGATTTGTTTCTACAAATAAATCTTCAACAATACCTTTTATATCATAGAAATCACTTTTTGCCGATTTATCTTTCCAGTAATTATCAAATCTATTTCCACTTAATAAGCAGGTAAGGAACTTCCTTTCTTCAGTAGTCTTATCATTATTATTCAGAATGACTTTGTTAAGTTCAAAAATACGGACATCTTTATTTCCCCGATTAATATTGTATTCAGCACAATTCAAAAGATTGGAAATCATAGTTGTACGCATGGCTCTAAGCAGATTGCTTTGAGGATTTTTTAACTCAACTAAGTGTCTTCTGTAATCATCTTCAGGAATTCTTAATTTGTCTAAATTTTCAGGATCAAACAGGGTAAGATTAATAACTTCATACAGACCTGCTCTGACCATTAAATCCTTGATTTTTCTTTCTAATCTAAAGATTTTATGGTTCATTATTCCTTGAGGAACAGTTCTTACTGGAATATTGTTATAGCCGTGAAGTCTTACAATTTCTTCGATTAAGTCAATCTCTCTAAGTAAGTCACTTCTGAAATGAGGAATTTTATACTTCAATTTCTCAGAAGTTTCAGCTAGTAATTCTAGTCCTAATGATTTTAGATAAGATTTAATCTCTGTTAAAGGAATTGTAGCACCTAAGAGCAATTCAACTCTTGCAGGTCTAAGTTCTACCACAATATTAGCAGAATCTGGGTTTGGATATTCATCAAGATTACCTGCTTGAAGTTCTCCTCCAGCCAATTCTAATATCAAATTAGTTGCTCTATCTTTAGTAAATTGAGGTGTCTCAGGTGAAAGACCTCTTTCAAATCTGTAGGAAGAGTCTGAGAAAAGCTTATGTCTTTGAGAAGTTCTTCTAACAGTTGCGTAGTTGAAACAAGCAGATTCAATAACTATATTCTTTGTAGCAGAAGTTATTTCTGAATTTGCTCCTCCCATCACACCAGCTAAACCAACAGCTTTTTCAGCATCTGCAATAACTAGATCATCTTCAGATAAGAGATATTTTTCTCCATTTAATGCGGGGAAATTCTCTTTTTCAAAAGCATTTCTTACGATTATCTTTTGACCAGCTAATTTGTCATAATCAAAAGCATGGATAGGATGTCCTGTTTCCATAAGAATGAAATTAGTTATATCTACTATATTATTGATAGGTCTAAGTCCAACAGCCAATAACCTCTTTTTTAGCCATTCTGGAGATTCTTTAACAGTAACATTTTTGATGACTGTTGCGATATAGCGATAACACTTTTCACTGTTTTGAACTTCTAGATCTAAAGAGTCTTGAATGTTATTAAAGCTCTCCCCTACTTTGGTTTGGGGTAAGTGGAGTTCTTTATGATAAAGTGCTGATAAATCTCTAGCTACGCCCAGAATTCCTAATAAATCAGGTCGGTTAGGGGTAATTTCGACATCATACACAACATCATTAAAATCTAAATATGTTGCTAAATCTTGACCAATAACAGCATTAGAATCTAATTCCATTATACCATCATGATCTTCAGAAATACCTAACTCTTTAGCAGAACAGATCATTCCATGGGAAGCAACACCTTTTAGTTTGGCTTTCTTGATTTTGAATTCACCACCAATAACTGAACCGACGGGAGCAAAAGCTATTTTCAAACCTGCTCGGCAATTTGGAGCTCCACAAACAACCTGTAAGACTTCCCCACTTCCATCATTTACCTGACAGACCTGAAGGTGGTCAGAACCTTCTAATTTATTAGCAGATAACACTTCTGCAACTTTAAATTGTTTTAAATCTTCACCAATATACTCAATTGCTTCAACTTCAATGCCGGCGAAAGTAAGGTGATCTTCTAATACTTTAGGGTCTACATCTAAATTTATATAATCTTGTAACCATTTATAACTAATTTTCATAATTTCCTCGATAAACCCTATCTATATTGTTTTAAAAATCTTAAATCATTTTCAAAGAGTATTCTCATATCCGGTATATTGTATTTGAGCATGGTAATTCTATCAATACCTAGACCAAAAGCATAGCCTGTGTATTTCTCAGAATCAATTCCTACAGCTTTTAAAACTGCTGGATCAACCATTCCTGCTCCACCCATCTCAAGCCATCCACTGTTTTTGCAAATTCTACAACCACTTCCACCGCAACTAACACATGAGATATCTATCTCAGCACTAGGCTCTGTGAAAGGGAAGAAATGTGGTCTAATTCTTGATTTAATATTCTTGCCAAACATTGTCTGAACAAATATATTCAAGGTATCTTTCAAGTCAGCGAAAGAGATGTTTTCATCAACAACCAAAGCTTCTACCTGGTGAAAAACAGGAGAGTGGGATGCATCCATTTTATCGTTTCTATAACAACGACCAGGAGCAATAATTCTTATTGGTGGCTGATGGTTTTCCATTGTTCTAATTTGAACTGTAGAAGTTTGGGTTCTTAAAAGAATATTATCTTCTACATAAAATGTATCTGCTAAGTTACGGGAAGGATGGTCTTTAGGAGTATTTAAAGCATCAAAATTATGAAACTCATCTTCTACATCAAAACCATCTGCAATTTCAAATCCCATACTAAGAAAGGTGTCCTCCACTTCTCTCCATATTCTGGTGAGAGGGTGCAGTCCACCTTGAACAGTTCTTCTTCCCGGCATTGTTAAATCAATGCGGGAAGACGCAACTTGTTCTTTATAAATTAATTCATCGATAATCTGAGTTCTTTTATCGATTAAATCTTGCAGATAATTCTTTGCTTCATTAACTAATTGTCCAAATTCTCGGCGTTCATCAGGAGCAACTTCCTTAATATTCTTCATCAAAGAGTTTAATTCACTCTTTTTCCCGACTATTCTGGATTTTGCATTTAACAATTCAGGTTTTGAAGTTATTAAGTTTAATTCTGATTCAGCCTTAGTTATTATCTGCTGGAGCTTTTCTTTCATTTAAGCTTCCATGTGTTTTTTTGCTATTTCCACCAATTGTGTGAAAGCTTCTTGGTCGTGCCAGGCTAAATTAGCTAACACTTTTCTATTAACTGAAATCTCTGCTTTATGAAGAGCATTGATGAATTTGCTATAAGAGATACCTTCGTTGCGACATGCAGCGTTGATTCTGGTAATCCATAATCTACGGAAGTTTCTTTTCTTTTGCTTTCTATCTCTATATGCGTAACCCCAACCTTTTTCCACAGTTTGAGCAGCGATTCTATATAGTCTATGTCTTGCACCTCTATAACCTTTAGCCAATTTTAACTTTGTCTTCTTTCTTAATCTAGAAGCTACTAAATTTTTCGATCTTGCCATTTTTAAACTCCTTTGTTTACATAATGCCGCAAAGCATTTTCTTTACTCTTGGTTCATCACATGCTCTGACAATGTCAGAATCTCTCAAATGTCTTTTCAATTTAGAACTTTTCTTGGTTTTAATATGAGCAGACTTTGCATGATGTCTTTTAATTTTACCACTTCCGGTAACCTTAAATCTCTTAGCCGCAGCTCTGTGGGTTTTAATTTTAGGCATTATTCCTCCAGTTTATATTATTCATTTTCTTCAACTTCTACTTCGAGTTCATCATCATCAGTTTTTTCTAATAAATCGATAAGTTTTTCAATATCTTTTTTAGGAGAAAGAGTCATAGACATGATTCTACTCTCAGAACGGATTGGTTGATCAACATCAACAATCGGTTTTAACTCTTGCATTAATTTAAGTAAGAGTTCTTCTCCTATCTCTTTATGAGCCATTTGACGACCCTTAAATCTTACAGTGAATTTTACTTTATCATGTTGAAGCAAGAATTTAATAGCATTCTTTTTCTTGAACTTATAATCATGCTCTTCAGTGTTTGGTCCGAATTTTACTTCTTTTACCTGCACTTCTTGTCTATTCTTTCTAGCTTCACGAGCTTTACGCTCTTTTTGATAATAGTATTTACTAAAATCCATTATCTTGCAGACTGGTGGATTAGCTGATGGAGAAATCTCCACTAAATCCAAACTAGCTTGCTCAGCAATTTCTCTTGCTCTAACAATACTTACAACGCCAACTTGTTGACCTTCAGCGTCTATTAATCTTACTTCTCTCGCTGTAATTTGCTCATTATAAGCTTCTTTAGGTACAACTTCTTTCGTCTTGGCGCTTCCTTTTCTTATCCTTATTATAAGAAACCTCCATTTTATTTAGGTTTTCGGTTTAACAAAAAAAGGGCGGATCCGAAAATCCGCCCTTATCAATTATTAATATCTATACTTCATAAGTATTATTTAATCTTAGACCTACACAATATCCACAGGGCAGAATCGCTAGGTAGATGCTTACACATCTTTTATATTTATGTTATTTTCTTTTATAGTGCTTAGCCGTCAAGTGTTTTTTTTATTTTTTTTCTTTTCCCTCTCAAATTAGCTTAATGATTCCCTTCATCAGGAGTTTCTAGGAACAAATAATCATTCTCCATCTTATATAAGGACCCTCCCTAGAAGCTTTCTAGTAGGATTGTATTTATCTTTAATTTCTTAAAATAAATTTTGTATTTTAGATTTAATTCATATTTTTTCTTTGACAGATTAATAGTATCAAATTATAATAACATATTAAATAACTTTAGGAGGAAAAATGAAGTTAAATAGAGAATTTATTGAAAAACTACCGAAGACAGATCTTCATGTTCATTTAGATGGATCAGTCAGACCAGACACAATATTAGATTTAGCTAAGAAAAATAAGATAAAATTACCAACAATGGATAAAGCGAAACTTTTAACCATGATCTCTTGTGGAGACGAATGTAAGAGTTTAGATGAATATCTTCAAGGCTTTCACATTACCAACTTAGTTTTACAGAACGAAGAGGGTTTAGAGAGAGCAGCTTATGAATTAGCCGAGGATTCTGCAAAAGAGAATGTCCGTTACATAGAAGTCCGCTACTCTCCTATTCTACATACCAATGAAGGCTTGAAATTAACTGAAGTAAACGATGCTGTTATCAGGGGTTTAAAAAGAGCTGAGTTAAAATACAATATTAAAACAGCGGTAATTATATGTGGTATCAGAAACATAAATCCTGCAACATCTTTAAGACTAGCAGAATTAGCAGTTGCCTATAAAAATAAGGGTGTGATCGGATTTGATTTAGCTGGTGCTGAGTACAATTATCCAGCCAAAGACCATGAAGAAGCCTTTAGATTAGCTTTAAGCAATAATTTGAACATCACTATTCATGCTGGAGAAGCTTATGGACCAGATAGTATTCATCAAGCTTTACACTATTGTGGTACTCACCGTATCGGACATGGTACTCGCTTAATCGAAGACGGAGATCTTCTTAACTATGTTAATGACCACAGAATTCCTTTAGAAATTTGTTTTAAAAGTAATTATCATACTAAGGCTGTACCATCTTTAGATGTTCACCCTTTTGGATTCTACCTAGATTACGGTTTAAGAGTTACTCTTAATACAGATAACAGAACAGTTTCAGACACTACTGTTACTGATGAATTCATGTTCGTTATTGATAGATTAAATCTTACCTACAAGGATGTTAAAAATATTATCATTAACGGCTTTAAATCAGCTTTTGTTACTTACAGTGAAAGGGTTCAAATGTTGAACTCAGCTTTAGCAGAAATGGAAAAATTAGAAGAGGAATTTTTTAATAAACCTCAAGATGTTGATGGTAATTTAAAGCAAATATAAGATTACTGGGAAGTCCTGCATCTTACAGGCTTCATTGCACTGTGATTCCTAACTGGGAAAGTAAAGTGGTCTCTTAAGATGAGCAAATATTGATTCTCTCCTAGCAGGGATGTATTTAAAGAAAAATAAAAACAAAAAGATATATAATTTAATTCGGAGGAGCTCGAATGTTTATAGCGAGAGGCGGAATGTTGATGTATGTATTGTTATTAGCGTCTATAATAACAATAGCTGTCATAATTGAAAGATTTATCGTAATTTACAAGGCTAGAAAGCTAGACGAAGAGTTTGCTAATGAGCTTGATTCTCTCACTAATTTAGCCGACATCAATGAATTTGTTGAAACTTCAATAATCGAATCACCTTTAGCAAATACCTTGAAAAGAGGAGTAGAGTACCTTCCTTATGGTGAAGAAGATGCTAACGAAGAGATGGAAAATAAGGCTAAGGTTGAGATTAAGAGTTTAGAAAAACACATTGGTGTTTTATCTACCTTATCAGCAATTGCACCTTTAATTGGTTTCTTAGGAACTGCTTCAGGAATGGTCAAAGTATTCATGAATATAGGTATTTCAAAAGGTGGAGTTGATATTAGTATGTTGGCAAACGGTATTTGGGAAGCTATGTTAACAACTATTGGTGGATTAGTTGTAGGTATTATTGCCCTAATATTCAATAATTACTTTGTTTCTTCAATCGAAAGTATTGCTGGTAAAATAGAAGAGACTGGGCATCATTTGATTCTTAAACATAGAGAAAGTAACAGGAAGTAGATAATGAAAATAGATGTAAAAAAGAAAAAGATAACTTCCACAGTCTTAATTTCTATGACTGATGTTGTCTTTCTTTTAATCATATTTCTCCTTCTCTCTTCCAACTTTGTGAATATTAACTCTATTGGTGTGAATCTGCCTCAATCAATAAGCACAAGTAAGCTTCCTTCTGGAAACATTATTAAGGTGATTATTACTAAAGATAATGAAGTTTGCTTAGATAACAAGGATAAGGTATATAACCAAGCAGACTTTGTTGATGAGCTGAGAACAAGATTAATCCGCGAGCCTGATTCAAAAGTTGAAATTTGGGTAGATGAAGAGGTACAGTGGAAGAACATTGTCCCTGTCCATGATATGGTAACAGAAGTAGGAGCTAAAAGAATCTCCTACCCAACTCGTTATGATGTTGATTAATTATGAAAAAGAGCTTTTTAATCCCAATATTAATCTCAATTTTGCTTCACGCCTTGCTATTTCTTTATAGTATGGAAATCCCTGATTATACTCCCCCAGAAGTAAAAGAGTTAGCTATTGAAATGGAGAAAGTTGAAGTTATTAAAGCAAAAGTTGAAGCCATTAAACAGACAAAAACAGCTCAGATTGAAAAAAAAGAAGCTTCTTCAATCCCTATTGATCAATTTATGAAGCCAACTATTCAAGGCGAAATAGAATCTGAAGCTGATGAAGATTATACATTTAATCTATTTGATGATAAAAATGAAGATAGATTCCAAGATAGAACTCACACAGCCTCAACCTATGCCCAGAAAAATAGAGATGTATTATCACCTAACTCTCACATTATTAATTATGATGTGCATGATATTCACGAATCTTTAGGAGATAATGATCCTATCAAAATAGATACTAAGAAGTTTAGTAAAACCAAGCAAGATACTATTTTCATATCTTTCACAGGAACGAATGATTTCTTCCAAGATACTAATTACGGAGGAGACGACTCTCTAATCCGCTCATTATTTGCTGGTAAGGAATTTGACCCAACTAAGAAAGTTTCCCAAAAGTGCAAAGTTTACTTCGAGATTAGAGATGGCAAAATCAGAGGTTCACTCCAAAACCTTGAGGGAAATAGCGAGTTGGCTATCTGGGTTATCGAGATTTTACAAGAAGCTGATGAAGAGGGTAAACTTAAAGCCATGAGTTCAGGTGTGTATGTACTTCAATATCAGAATAAGTTGGTGGATATTAATCAGAATTGAGAATTGAGAAGTGTGAAAGCAGCTTAACTGGGAATGTGGGCTTCCAGCCCGCATCATTGCAAGGCAATGATATATCTTCAATCCCAAGGGAATTAAATAAAAGCAGGCTGATGGATTCACGGACTAAAGGTCCGTAACCCCAGTTCTTAAATCCCAAAGGGATGCTATATTATATTGTGAATTGAGAATTGTGAAAGCATCTTAACTGGGAATGTGGGCTTCCAGCCCGCATCATTGCAAGGCAATGATATATCTTCAATCCCAAAGGGATGCCATATAATAGGGAGTGTTCGCAAGACACTCCTAAAGTCACGACAAAAAGAAAGCCCTGCAGGGGCGACATACACTAAAAAAGTTAAAAAATATATCCACTAATTTCACGAATTATCGCGAATGTAGGGGCGTATTGCCATAGGCCTTCTTGAAAAGTCCCTTAACACAGAGTAAAGATGAGTTTTAAGGAGATTCTCTCCGCTGTGAATTGCTAAGTAGCAGATGAATATTCTCTAAACTGCTCAAAAATCTAGAAATACCATTGTCTAATGTGGAAGCAGAGACGCTTCCACTTCACATAGAAGAAAAACACCCCCTGTGTCCCCCTCACAGAGGGGGATTTAAAAACACCCCGTCTGCTTCGTAGCCACCCCTCTTTTATCGTGCCTTCAGCACTAAAGAGGGGAGTTTGACATTCACGGACTAAAGGTCCGTAACCCCAGTTCTTAAATCCCAGCGAGATGCCATATAATAGGGAGTGTTTGCTAGACACTCCTAAAGTCACGACAAAAAGAAAGCCCTGCAGGGGCGACATACACTAAAAAAGTTAAAAAATATATCCACTAATTTCACGAATTATCGCGAATGTAGGGGCATATTGCCATACGCCTTCTTGAAAAGTCCCTTAACACAGAGTAAAGATGAGTTTTAAGGAGATTCTCTCCGCTGTGAATTGGTAAATAGCAGATGAATATTCTCTAAACTGCTCAAAAATCTAGAAATACCATTGTCTAATGTGGAAGCAGAGACGCTTCCACTTCATAGAAGAAGACACCCCCTGTGTCCCCCTCACAGAGGGGGATTTAAAAACACCCCGTCTGCTTCGCAGCCACCCCTCTTTTATCGTGCCTTCAGCACTAAAGAGGGGAGTTTAAGATTCACTGACTAAAAATCCGTAACCCCAGTTAATCACTAAAAAGTGGCGGACAAGCTGTCCACCGTCCGACTGAAGAGGCCACTTTCAAAAAACATTTGACATTTTTCCCTAGTTGCTAATCTTAATCATGGTAAAATTAGTGCAAAAGAGGATATGATGAAAAACAGAATTATAACGATAAACACTATTCAAGATGCAAGAGAGATACTCCAGCAAATCGGAGTCTCTTCTCAAGGAGTAGAAGTAATGGCTCCCAAAGCTGTAGGGCGATCACTACTTCTCCATAATGTCCAAACAGGAGCAGCTAATATTCTCAAGCAAGAAGCCCTAATCATCGGAGCAGATATTGCCATGAGTAAGGGGATTGTAGAAGGTGAAAAGAAAAGTACTAACCTACTATTTATGGGTGGTGCTAACAAGATTTTAGCTTTAATCACTAGAATGAGGCATTACACTAGCATGGGACTTCCTGAGATTAGAGAAGAACTAACTTCATTTCGTAATCAACTTCTATATTGGGCCTTAGAAGATAAAGGTCGAAACTTCTCCCCTACTATTATGGGGATTTTAAATGTTACTCCTGATTCATTTTCTGATGGTAATCAACATTATGATATTAAGCACGCTCTTTCTCATGCCCTCCAAATGATAAATGAGGGAGCTTCTATCATTGATATTGGAGGAGAATCAACCCGTCCAGGCTCTCCAAGAGTCTGCTTAGAAGAGGAACTAGTAAGAGTTATTCCGGTTGTGAATGCAATTAGAGAAGCAAGCTCTGTCACTATTTCAGTAGATACTTACAAAGCTGAAGTTGCCAGACAAGCTTTAGAAGCTGGAGCCAATATAATCAATGACATCACAGCTTTACAGGGCGATACACAGATGATTGAAGTCTTGAAAGACTTTCCCAAAAGTCAAGTATGCCTAACGCACATGCAAGGGAATCCAGAATCCATGCAGAAAAACCCAACTTATAATAGTGTAATTAATGAACTTATAGACTTCTTTGAGGAGCGAATCTCCTTCTGTCAAAAAAATGGTATTGCTCTAGATAGAATAATTATCGATCCAGGAATTGGCTTTGGAAAGTCCTTAGAACATAACTTAGCAATCTTAAAACGACTTGATGAATTTCATATTCTAGGTTGTAAAATCCTCCTCGGAGCTTCCCGTAAAAGTTTTATTAATTCCCTATCCCCTTCAACTCCTCAAGAGCGAGAAGGCGGAACAATGGCTACTACAGCCCTTGCCTTCAATAAAAAAATAGATATTATCAGAGTTCATAATGTTAAAGATAATGCTCAACTTCTTAAAGTATTAAGTTCAATTGAAGAAAGTGCTTTCGAGATTTAATTATGGATAGACCTTTAATCATCGGAATTACAGGAAGCATAGCCTCAGGAAAATCTGAAGTTGTGAAAGAACTACAAGCTACAGGTTATAAAGTCTATTCAACTGATATTATTGGACATGAAGTTCTTCTTTCAGAAGAAGTTAAAGCTAGTTTAGTTAATAAATTTGGTAAGGATATTTTAGATATAGATAACAAGACTATAAACCGAGAAAAACTAAGCAAACTTGTCTTCAAAGATAAAGATAATTTAGCCTTCTTAAACTCAATTTCTCACCCTCTTATCTTCAAGCGAATGAGAGAATTAGTTACTGTGACTTGTGGTAATTATCTCTTTTTTGAAGTTCCACTCCTTTTCGAAACTAGCTTAGAACAGCACTTTGATTACATCATTACCGTTTCTGCTTCTCCTGATAAGCAGTTGTTCAGATTAATGAAACGCAATAATCAAACTAGAGAAGAAGCTATCCGAAAAATTACAAGTCAACTTTCCAATACTATTAAAGAGAAGAAAGCTGATTTTGTAATTATGAATAATGGGGATTTAGATGATCTTCATAGCAAGACTGCTGAATTAATTACAAAACTACCAACAATCAACCCAAAAAACATAATATCCTTTTAAGGAATAAGCTAAGATGACTGAAATAATTACTACTCTTAATACCAATACTATTACTCAAGAACTTATCCAACAGATGTTAGAATCTGGTTCAACTATTTTTAGAATTAATATGTCTCACACAGAGATAGACTCAGCTAGACGAATTATTATATTAATTAGAAAAGTAGCCGAAACAATTAAATCTCCTGTAAAAATAATGATTGATATCCCAGGTCCTGAAGTGAGAATAGCTAACCTAAAAACTAATCATAACCTATCTGCAGCTTCTTCCACGAATATCTATTTTGAGCCTAAAAAAGTTGATTATTATTTTTCCTCAACAATTAATAAAAGCATTATCCAAACAGGCGATAGATTCTACCTCCAAGATGGAGATTTTACTGGTTCTATTACTGATATCAATCAAGACTACTTAACCCTGACTATTGATAATAATAACATTCTTAGACCTAATTGCCACTTCTCTATCCCTGGCAAATCTCTTCACCAAGAATTTCTCTCAAGCCATGATAAGGAGATTATCCGAGAAACAGCTCTACTCAAACCTGATTTCTTTGCCCTTTCTTTTGTAAATTCGGAAGAAGATATTCAAGAGTTCCAAGATTATTATACTTCACTGGAGATTAACCATAAAGCTCTTATTCTGAGCAAATTCGAAACAGCCAAATCACTTGCTAACATGGATAGCATTATCCAGAAATCTGATTACCTCTATATTGCCAGAGGTGACTTAGGAATTGAAGTTTCTATTCCTTTAATCCCAACCCTCCAAAAGCAAATAAGTAGAAAATGCCAGGAATTAAAGAAACCTTTCTTTGTCGCGACCCAGATGATGGAGTCTATGGTTACCAAAAGTATTCCCACTAGAGCCGAGATATCTGATGTTGCTAATGCTATTTTTGATGGTGCTTCTGGTGTAACATTATCCGATGAAACTGCTATAGGTAAATACCCTATTGAGGCTATTCAGTGGATGAAGATGATTATTGAGGCTAACATTTAGCAGTTTATCACAGAATAAGATTAAATTCAAACTTAATGCTAAATCTTAATGGCCTTTCTTAAATTCCCCTCTTTAGAGTCTCTGTTTCCTATGGAATGGAAGCGTCTCTGTTTCCATTAACTGGGGTTACGGACCTTTAGTCCGTGAATCTTAAATTCCCCGCTTTAGTGCTGAAAGCACGCTAAAAGAGGGGTGTCTGCAAAGCAGACGGGGTGTTTTTCTTATGGGCGTATGGCAATACGCCTCTACAAATCCCCCTCCGTGAGGGGGACACAGGGGGTGTTTCCTCTTAAATCCCTAAGGGATTTAAAGGATTCTTCTCAAGTGTTTGCTAAATTTTCAGTATTTGTCGCCCCTCTAGGGCTATTTTCTGATGGTTACCTTTAGGAGTGTCTTGCGAACACTCCCTATTATATGTTATCCCTCCAGGATTTAAAATTGCTATTACTATTATAATGAAGAAAACAAAAGTCTTAACCTATTCAATTCCCCTTTGATTACTGAAGGAAACTAAAAGTTTATAGACTATTCATCTGCTATTTATCAATTCACAACGGACAAGCTGTCCTCAATCCAACAGAAGAGGGATTATCACACTTTTCAACTGCTAGTTTTGGTACTGAAGTCTGAAGTGCCAATTTCTAGCTCCAGAGGAGCTATTTCTTGGTAGCACAAAGGTCACACCCCAAAAACAATCGCTCCGTAGGTGCGAATTGCTTTTTATATTATGGCAATGAAGATTATGATAAAAAAAACCTATTTATTTTAAGCTTTAATGATGATAATTTGTATATCTTCGCACCTACGGAGCGATGGGATTTCTTTAACTAATTCAAGGCTACCAAGAAACTGCTCCTCTGGAGCAAATCTGAAAAGGCAGACTAAAAGATGTGTAGATGGAAGTTTAATCTGGTACAACATCTTCAAATTCCCCGCTTTGATTGCTGATGGAAACTAAAAGTTTATAGACTATTCATCTGCTATTTATCAATTCACAGCGGACAAGGATGTCCACAATCTGACGGAAGAGGGATTATCGCACTCCCAAACTCCCCACTTTAGACAAGCCCTTTCTTAAATCCCCCTCCGTGAAGGGGACACAGGGGGTGTTTCCTATGGAATGGAAGCGTCACTGTTTCCATTAACTGGGGTTACGGACCTTTAGTCCGTGAATCTTAAATTCCCCGCTTTAGTGCTGAAAGCACGCTAAAAGAGGGGTGGCTGCAAAGCAGACGGGGTGTTTCCTCTTAAATCCCTAAGGATTTAAAGGATTCTTCTCAAGTGTTTGCTAAATTTTCAGTATATGTCGCCCCTCTAGGGCTATTTTCTGGTGGTTACCTTTAGGAGTGTCTTGCGAACACTCCCTATTATATGTTATCCCTCCGGGATTTAAAATTGCTATTACTATTATAATAAAGAAAACAAAAGTCTTAACCTATTCAATTCCCCTTTGATTGCTGATGGAAACTAAAAGTTTATAGACTATTCATCTGCTATTTACCAATTCACAGCGGACAAGCTGTCCTCAATCCGACAGAAGAGGGATTATCACACTCCCAAACTCCCCACTTTAGACAAGCCCTTTCTTAAATCCCCCTCAGCGAGGGGGATATAGGGGGTGTTTATTAGAAGCCTATGACTAATTCGCCAGCACAAATCCCTTGCCTACCCCATAATTGTGAGCTGGATTTGTACCCATTACTGCTTGATATTCAGCTAATGTTACTTCATACTTACTAATATAGAAATCACTACTTGTTTCATCAGGGGCACTTCCATCTAAAGTATAATAAATCACAACATCTGGCTTTTCACATACTATAGTTATTGTTTGAACTTCATCAAAACTACCAACTTCAGGAGAAATTACAGGATCGGCAACAACTTAAGGAGCTGATACAGGAATACTACGAACAATGCGAAAGCCTAATTCATCAGACATATTAGTTGGGCTAATACAACTTACATTACCTAATTCACATGAGTTAGCATCGCTATTCCAGCTACCACCTCTTACCTCATAAAACATACCCCACATATAACTATCATTAGTCCATTCAATAACATTACCAGTCATATCATAAAGCCCTAACTCATTTGGTTCTTTCCCTCCAACTTCTTTTGTTCCATTCGGAGTATTGTTAGCAGAATACCAGGCATAGTTAGTGACTTCTGTTTCAACATTAGTTCCTGCCCATTGATTGTAGTCTGTTGCAGGTTGCTGGTTACCCCCTTTAGCTGCATATAACCACTCCATAAGTGTGGGAAGGCGATAACCATTTGCATTTAAATTGCAAGCCCAGAAAGATGTATTATAGCAAGGGGTTAACCCATCTTGAATACTTCTGGCATTACAATATTCAACTGCTTCCTGCCAAGTTACATTATATACAGGGTAATCATTTCCAGTACCTGCATTTAGTGCAGGATTAACTCCCATGACAGATTCATATTCCCCTTGAGTAATTTCATATTTGCTCATATAGAAATCTTCAACAGTGGTTTCCATCATAGGATGACTAAAGCTACCTCCCTCAACACTTCCTCCAATAATTTTTACAAAAGACACAATTTCCTCAGCATTTAGTGGATTAGTAGGAATAATTGGATTATCACGAGCTATGATTTTTACCTTATAATTGTCCCCAACTTCCATATTATCAGTACTTGCTCTCCAGATAATCTGATTATTTCCTGACATTACAGTATTTCCAACATGACCACTTAAACTGGTTGGAACAATATCGTAGTTTGTTCCACCGTCAGATGAAACTATAACATTAACCTGGCACTGTCCTTCAGCAACTAAATCATAGTTTATAAGGAAACTACCCGCTTGTGGGGTTACTAGAACATTTGAAACAACAGGAGAGGCAGGAAAAAGGAAACTTACAGCAAAGATAATTAAGATTATAATATAATATTTTTTCATGATTTTCTCCTATTTCATTAATAAAACTTTAGAAGTTTTAAAGTATGTTGCTGATTTCATTTGGACAAAATAGATACCGTTAGAGCATCTTTTACCTGCGTTATCCAAACCGTTCCAGACGATAGTATATTCGCCTGCTACTAAATTTTCCTTCCTAACTAATTGACCTTTAAGGTTATAGATTGAGAGTTGGCTTGTCTCATTCTCTTTTACTCTCACTTCAATATTTGTAGCAATATTTCCATTAAAAGGATTTGGATAGATTGCGAGAAGCTCAGTGTTGTTTGGTAAGCTAGGTACATCGTTATCATCTGATATTTTAGCAGATACCGGACCAAAGAAGTTATTCCCATCATACTCAATACTTTGAAGCCAATAGTAGTAACTTGTTTCTCTTTCTACTTCAGCATCTTGGAATGAGTAATCAGTGGTTAATGTAGTATTATGAGCTGAGATAATAGTAGAAGTTACAATATTTGCAGTTGATAAATCAGCTATTTCTGCTCTGTGAATATGATATCCAATTAAATTTGATTCACTTTGACTAGTCCAATTGATAGCAATCGCTTGACTGTTATTATTGGGAATTGCCATAAATGATGAGAGGGTTACTGGTAAAGTATCATCTGTGATTTCAAAAAGTGGTGATTCACCGAATCCTGTTAAGGAGAAGAGTAAACCAATATTGATAAACACTAAAAACATCATAATAAAAATTCTTTTCATTTTTCCTCCAAATTCTTTATTTCCTTTACTCATCTTTACTCCTTTGGAATTCATGGTTTTTAATTATTTGTATAACTTCTCGATATTCCTCGGAATCAAAGACAAAATTATTTATTTCATCATCTTTAGTTATAATTGTAATAGCCCATTGGTGGCCATTAAAACTCAACTTTCCGATTTTTTGGGAATCTTCGAGACTTCTTTTTAATTTAACAGATATTTTTTTTTCATGTTTCATATAATACTATTAAGCAAAATAGACGCCAGAATCATTATAACTCCTATCATGCTGTTATATATACCTTTACAAATTTAGATAAAATATTTTCCCCCTAGAACACTATAGCTATATACCGATATCGACATATACTTTTTCCCGTTTTCGGGATTTTATAATAAATTAACTTGACGAACTTTACTTTAATGTTAAAAATTTACCTAAGATAAATCCCCTTCTATGAGAAGGACTCAGGGGGTGTTTTCTATGGAATGGAAGCGTCCCTGCTTCCATTAAATTAAATCCCCTTCTATGAGAAGGACACAGGTGGTGTCTCTATGGAATGGAAGCGTCCCTGCTTCCATTAAATTAAATCCCCTTCTATGAGAAGGACACAGGTGGTGTCTCTATGGAATGGAAGCGTCCCTGCTTCCATTAAATTAAATCCCCTCCGTGAGGGGACCAGGGTGTTTCAATACATCTTAAATCCCCTTCTACGAAAGGGACACAGGGGGTGCGACAATAATTCTTAGGAGAAGAAATGGAAATTAACAAAAAAGATTTGAATAAAAAGATTACAGAACTTTATGAAGATTTAGTAATTACTAATAAAAGCTCACTTCCTCGGGATCAAACAGTTAAAAAATGTTATGATATCTATAATAGCTATTTAACGCTCTGTGCCAACAATTATAAGCCAACTAAGGTTTCTCAAGTATATTTCTTAGAATCAGCAACTATTGAATCTAACATAACCACCCAATCACCTTCTGATGAGCTCTTGGAATCAATCATTAATGCTGGATTAATAGTTTCTGATATAAATAAGGTCTTAGAGATTTTAACCTCTTACATGGTGCAATCTGTCTATTATTTCATTGGCTCAACAGAAAAATTAATTAGTAAGATTCTTTATGTAATTGATAATTATAATCCTAATAACAGCATAGCTCTAGCTTACTGTCAGATTCTTACTTACTATTCTTCAAAACGACTAGAAGAAAAGGATGAAGAGATATATAAAAGATTTACTAATTATATTGCTCTGGATAATTCTGAAGAAACTAAAGCATTCTACTATTTAAGTTTAGGATATTACAAATTTTCCAGAGGTAACTTCTTCGAATCTATCTATTATATGAATAAGATAATCTCTAATGAAACAATTAAAAAAGATAAAAGACTTTATTATAGAGCAAATCACACCCTGGGAATATCCTATGCTGCAAATTCAATGCTAGAGCAAGCAATAAAGTTTATTGATATCTGTTTGAGTGAAGATTCACCATTAGATAAAATTCAGCTAAGATTTACCAAAGCAAGAATGCTAAGTCAATTGAAGTCTTATTCTGAAGCGACAGCAATCTTAGAAGAGATAAAATCTATGAGTCAAGCTAAGGAAACTCTGCAAAGAGTATTGATAGAAGGCTTTATGGTAGCAGTTATGAATAATAAAGAAGAGCAAGCTACAGGATTCTTTGCCCAACTAGATAAGGATATGATTGCAAGAATTCCAAGTCTATTTCTCTATTCCCACTATCTATCAATAGGGAATCTTAAAGATATTAATCTTGCTGAAATTGACTCTAAAATGAATGAGATAATTGATCAAAAAAGAGAATATTATCAGGAATATCTCTTCTTCTTAATAGAGTACTATTCAAAACTAAATAATGGAGCAAAAATATTAGAATATTTAAGACAATACAGAAATATCTCAAGCCTAATATCTCTCAATAAAAAAGAAAGAGAAATGAATTATTATCATGAATTATTAGCTTCTTATGAAAAAATATCTCAAGAAGAATCAATAAAGAAAGAACTATCTTCTGAATCCATCTCCCAAAAAATAGAAAAAACTATTATTGGCAATTCTCCAGAATTAGTAAGAATAAAACAAGAGTGCTTAAATGTTGCTAACGCTACCTTTAGTAATGTTCTACTCACAGGTGAAACAGGCACAGGTAAAGAATTGCTAGCACAATATATTCATTATAAAAGCAATAGAAACAATCAGAATTTCTGCGAGTTTAATTTAACAGCAATTAGTCCAACCCTTATTGAAAGCGAGCTTTTTGGCTATAAAAAAGGGGCCTTCACTGGTGCTGATAAAGATAAATTAGGACTCCTCAATATCGTTGATAAAGGAACTCTATTCCTAGATGAAATATCAGAAATCTCACTAGATATCCAGACTAAACTTCTCAAAGTTCTAGAAGACAAAGAGTTTTATCCATTAGGCTCAACTTCTCCAGTAAAAACTGATTTCCGAATTATTAGTGCCTCCAATAAAGACTTGCTTCAATTAACCAGAGAAAATAAATTCCGAATTGACCTCTTCTATCGTCTCTGTAATTATGAGATTAAACTTCCTGCCCTTAGAGAAAGAAGTGATGATATTCCATCCTTAGCTGAATCCTTCCTCTCCAGCTATTGCCAGAAACTTAATATAGAGATGCCTATCATTGACCAAGAGTTTGAAGCTAAATTGCTCCAGTATTCCTTCCCAGGAAATATCCGTGAACTAAAAAATATTATGCAGAGAATAGCTATTTCCCTGGCCAATAAAGAAGATATAAACATTGTTTTGGATAACTACCTCAACCTCCAAAATGAGACAACTCCCTGCAATAAAGAAACTTTTAACTTAGAAGAAGTTACTAGAAATACAATCAAAGAGGCTCTGATTAAAACTAATGGTGTCCAACTCCAAGCTGCTAAATTACTAGGAATAACTGCTAATTCTATCGCCAGAAAAATAGCTAAATATAATCTATATGAATACTGTAAATAAATTATGAGAAAGAAAAGAGAATCTATTCACTGATTACACGAATTAACCCTAAGTAGGGGCTAAAACTTTTTTGCCCTCTAAAAAATGAATGAAAAACCCCTCTTCCCCATCTCCAATTACCTGTTAATTAAGAAAAATCTTGACACCAATCACCACTTTAACCTTTTTGAATGCAGTGCCCCCGTAGCTCAGTTGGATAGAGCAGTTCCCTCCTAAGGAAAAGGTCGTGCGTTCAAATCGCGTCGGGGGTACCACTAAAGAATTAAGAATTTAGAATTAAAAATTTAGAATTACAATATGACCCCGAAAATACAATAAACACAATAGTTTTAAAATATTACCAGACCTCTTCTGTCGGACGGTGGAAATTTTCTCCGACTTCTAAAAAAAAGACCTAAAGCATATTCTTCAAAGAGTTTAGTTAAGAATGGTTCCTAGTGAAAAATAAAAGAGAAAATTTAGGAGAGAGAAGGTAGATTAGGGTGATTTTGTCGTTTCTAGTTTCTTACTCTCCAGAAAAAAGTATTAGTATCAAGGAGAAGAAAACTAGGAAGGCTAAACAGTTTCATTTATCTGATAATGTTAGAAAAGTGATATTAGAATTGTGGGTTAGCAATCAACTAAGATATGAGGATTATATCTTCCTCTCTGACTCTAATAATGTGGTCAATACGCATCAAGCTTGGAGTAGGCAATATGTATGGCAGTTTTTGAATGATTACGCTTACCGAGTTGGTATTAGAAACAGAATAGGAGCACACACTCTTAGAAAGACTTTTGGTTATCATGCATTCAAGAATGGAGTTGATCTATCTTTACTAATGAGGATATTTAACCACTCCTCCCAGGCTGTTACTTTACGCTATGTAGGAATTACTCAAGATCAGATAGATGATGTTTATGTTAATCTAGATAAGATACTATAGTTTATAGGGAAAAGTTCACTTTTTGCAATGATGTACTGAAAAAGTGAACTTTTTATATTTGAACTTATTTAACTCATTCTTCTAGGAATGTTAAATGAAGTATTTCAAGTTTCGCCTGTTCTGAAGGGAACTTGAAGTTCCATCTTTTTTCCATAAAAGTAAGAAGTTTTAAACCTCTTTCTTTTATCTCATCAGCGGTCCATTTATCATATGCTGACACTTCAAGCTCTGATAAAGATCCGTTTGAATAACCATTTCTTATCGTTTCTCCATTAGAGTCTTTAACAACATTTTTTTTTGTAGGAAAATCATAGTTTTGCAGACTTGAATTAATAATCGCAGATAGAGGTAAGAGATTCCCAAGGGATCCATTAAGTACTTTACGTTGGTCTTCAGAAAAAGAACCAAATTTTTCTTTCCAATAATCATTACTAGCATTTTGAGGGTATATATGTTCTATTGAAACTCTATCCCTTTCTTTTATGATAAAATTCTCCCAACTAATTTTAGGATTATTTCTTATCTCTCTTAGCTTCTCTTCATATTCATAAAGGAAGTAATAAATGTCTTTCCATCCGTAAAATCCTTTCCCACTGGATTTAAATTTTTTGCTAATGAAATCTTTAAAAGAGTTATACATTAAAAATCCATTATCAAATACCCAGTCTAAGTTTCTATCAAAAGATTCCAGTATTTCATCAATCGTTGTTTCACCTTTATATAGGTTTCTTGCTTCCCTTGAGTATATGCTACTAGTATAACTTGTTGAAGCTCTAACTACTCTAAATGCTATGAAGATAAACCTTTCAATTGCTTTGAGTAGTTTAATCCTTGATTCATCTCCGATTGTTGTTTTAACAAAACAACTCATAATCAAAGGTCTATAAGATCCGACACCAATCCTATTTAGTTTATCCATCCAAATTTTCTCATCTAAAGATAAATTTTTACTTAAAGAAGGAAAGTTTGTATCATACCAATATGTGGAAGCTTCTTGTAAGCTTCTAACATAATCATTTATGTCTTTTATCTGTAACATAGACTTAATTGTTTCATTTTCATTATCTTCTTCTTCATTAATATCTGCATCATCTTCATCTTGATCACAACTAGAAATCTCTTCAATCATGGACAGATTTTCTGTCTGTATTTCAATCTTATCAAATATCTTTTTGGGAGAGAAGTATTCGTCTAATAAAAAATGTATATAGTCCTTTCCTGTTTTGCGGCTATACTTAAAATACATAATCCAATGAGCTCTTAAAAACTCGTCGTCGCTTAGTGGTTTGCTTTTGTTACGTCCTAATTGGTAATAGACTTCTTTCCATGCATCATTTATGTTACTTCTCGTTTTAAACTTTACATCATCAGAAACTTGTTTATCTGGATAAAGTGTTGTTAAATATATAAGTCTATTTTTTAGTAATTCTAAGTCTGAAAGCTTTTTACCTCTATTGTTCATAGTTTCAAATGCTACATATACATCGAAATCATCATCTAATTCATATAGGTTAAACATTAATTGTCTTGTTAATTTATTAAATAGCTTTTTAACAACTTCAATTCCATGATTATCCACCAAATTACTGATCTGTTTACTGAAAAACTTTTTAGCGTTTTCTAGATTCAGAGTGTAAAAGGTTTCATTAATTGTTCCCCCATAAGGTTCATCATAAATTCTATGAATCAAAAACTTGTAAGATGGATTATCTGACTCATATCCTAATAAATAGGTTTTAACAATCTCCTGTGGTGGTTTCATAACAACAATGAACTGCTCAATAAGCTTTGATAATGTTTTAGAACCAAAATATATCTCTTCTTTTTCACTACTATATTTAGCAGCAGTTTCAAAAATACATTGCAATAGGATTGAAACAGTTGTGAGTCTTTGCTGTCCGTCAACTATATAGAATGCTTTATATTCTTCATCTTTTAGTAACCACTCTTCATTTTTCCATGTTTTCCATACGTTTTCAGGTACAGCTCTGATAGATAAAACCCCTGTATAATGTTTTCTGTTGTCATCTAATGTTAGCAAATCTTCCCAGAAATCTATAAGTTGTGTTTCTCTCCAAGCATAACCCCTTTGATAATCTGGAATCCTGAAAATCTTGTTATCAAATATTTGAGTAATAGATTTTAGTTCTTTATTAGACATTAGACCTCCTATTTTTACCTAATCTGTAATATTCAAAAAATATCATGGTAGTTCTCCTTATATTTTCAAGTTAAATTGTTTTATTTTTACTTATTTAATTAACTAATTCATTAAATATTAATCATTATCTTATTTACTAAACTCAATTGATTTATTAAGAGGTTCTTCAAGCACATATTTGATAGTAAAATTATCTTTCCCCAGATACTATTCATTTTTAGTAATTTTCTTATTGAAAAACTCATAAAGTTCATCAACTTTATTCTTAAAACTATCTATAGCTATATGTTCTATTTTGTACATATCAATAATACAGCCAATAATTTTATCTCTCTTCAGTTCTTCTAGATAATTTTCAGAGGTAGCATTTTCACAAAGTGTTCTTAAACTCTCAAAATACCGATACATTTTAAAATTTATTCTTTCATGATCAAAGAAAGAAACATCAAATGGTCTTACATTACCGATAGAATTAGATATAAGAGCTACAAATACTACTAGAGTAATTGGCATATCATAATTTTGAGAGAAGACATGACCTGTTTTATGTTGTAGTTCATGAGAATATAAAATCAATAATTTAAAAAGGTATTGTAGCGATAAATCTTTGTTATCTTGGTTACTATTATCTAGTAATTCATTAATGCCCTGCTTGCTTGCTTCGTATAAACTAACTTCATTGTTGGAAAGATAGATTTTTTCTGTTCTATAGTTTTCAAGTAAAATAGCTTCCTCAGCATGCATTTTGAATAATCTTGATTTTATTAATAAAAACCAAACAAGGCATAGTAGTTTATTAGATTTCTCAAAAAGATTATTAATATTTAAATATGTTCTAAAATCATAAACTTCATTCTGATAAAGTTTAATTATAGTGTAATCTCCATTTCTTAGGGCATTCACCAAGAGTCTTGAGATATTGACCAAATTAACGAAAACTGGGAAATGCATACAATCATTTTTATCTATCATGTAACTACCTAATTTAAACCCACTATGAGCTAAAGAGCAATATGTTTTCAGGAATGAAGATAATAAGTCTGTCTTTTCTTGTTGAGATAAGATTATGTTTCTATCAATAGAAATAAAAACATCGTAATATAGCAAGGAAAAATATCTTTGAGTATATGACTCTCCACCAATAAGATAATCCTCATTTTTGTTATTGATTAAAATACTGTGAAGTAAAGCAATAAAATCAAAAATAGTCTCATTTTTCTTGATAGTAGAATAGCTGTTATTACTAAAAGTATTTCTAATTTTATCGTATATAATCAGAACAGTCTTATCGTATTGAGTATCAATATTCATTAACTCATTTAATAATTTTTCAGCTAATTTCTTTATCTCTGTGATACCAGATTTGAAGTATTTGAATGATACTTCAAATTTACTAGTATGAAAAGATATAGGAAATTTACCCGCTAACTTATCAGAGTAGCTTATTAGTAGTTTTAAATCTTCAAAATCAGCTTTTTCAATAAGTTCAAGAAAATCATTATCAATATTATATTTTACCAAACTTAACTTGTCATAGAAACTACCTTTTTTTTTATTTTCCCAAAGACTAATTTCCATGATTTGGTAGCAAGTATCATAAAAATATTCTTTTTTGAATACTAAATTCCAGAATGTAGTTATAACTTTTAGAACTATAATAATCATAACGAAACATGTAAAGGTCATCGCATTAAACATTTTATAACTATAAAATATGTATGAGGATATGAAAAGGAGGATTTCTAAAACAGATATATTTTTAATATTCATTCTAGCAAACACAGATAATTTTGAAAAGGCTTCTGCAAAACTAACACCCAGAAATTTTTGATCAGATTTTACTTGTGTAAGAATTCCAAACATTGATAGGTTTAAAGCTATTAATGTTACTGTCGAAGTAAATAGAATCTGAAAATTAACATTATTATCATGATAAACAAACCAAAAGTCTGCTAATAGGAAATTGCATGCTAAATACTCAATGCTAATTGCAAGAAGTAATATAAATATTATAGCTAGGTATAAACTTTTCTTAATTATCAGGTCTTTAACATTTCCCATATTCTTTATAACTTACCTAACCCTTACCTTCCCATTCATCAGCATTGGTAATAAGAAATCTCTTTATTTTGCAAGCTTTAGCTTTTCTTTTTATCCTGTTTGGCTCATACAAGAAACCAATTGCTGAAGATACCTTTTCTATTAGTACAGTAGCTGGTTTAGATAATTTTCCTAAATTAATTAAATCTGGAACCATAATTTCTCCTCTTTTCTTTTAACTTTTAGTCGGCAAATTCTTCTATTTTAATATAATAATAACAAGTCTTTACCAAACACTCTACTCCGTCAATTCAGCAGCTATCAACTCAGCCTGTTTAAGCACAGTCTCTGTCGCTAGTTTTTGCATATCTGGTGGATATCCATACTGTCTAAGTGTTCTCTTGATTATTACTTTTAGTTTAGCTCTAACGCTCTCTTTAATAGTCCAATCTATTGAGGCATTCTTACGAACTCTTTCTGTTAGAGCAACTGCTAACTCCCTAAGTTTATCTTGAAGCATTAGCTCTTTTGCACTTTTGTTATTTGCTACAGCAGTATAGAAAGCATATTCATATTCTGTTAGTCCCATATTCTTGGCTTGGTCATCTGCCTTAACAATCTCTTTACTTAGCTTAATCAGCTCATCAATTACTTCAGCAGCTGTTATTATCTTATTCTGATATCTTCTTATGGTATCTTCTAACATCTCCATAAAAGACTTACTATTGACTAAATTCTTCTTGGCTCGTGATTTAATCTCCTCATTAATGAGTTTCTTGAGAACTTCCATAGCCACATTTTTATGTTGCATATCTCTAAGTTCTTGTAAAAACTCTTCTGATAAAATAGAAATATTTGGTTTCTTAATCCCTGCAGCATCAAATACATCTATTACTTGATCTGTTACTAAAGCCTTATCTATCACTTGGCGAATAGTGGTTTCTATATCTTCATCTGATTTGCCATACTTTGTTGAAGAAAACTTAGCTAACCTTGCTTTTACTGCTTGGAAGAAGGATACTTCTTCTTTTACATCCATTGCTTGTTCATGCGGAACAGCAATAGCAAAAGCTTTAGAAAGAGCAGTTACTTCATTGATGAATCTCTTTTTCCCATCATCTATACTTAGGATATGCTCTTCAGCTCCCAGAATAGTGGTAAGCTTTTTAGATGTATCTGATTCAAAATACTCTTCATAAGGGAAACCATGAAACATTTGAGATACAACTTCCAGTTTTTCTAACATTAAGTAAACTGCTTGCTCTTGTAAGATAGTTGGATCACCCTTTCCACCTGCATCTGAATAGAAGGAAAGTGCTTTCTTTAAATCTGCTGCAATTCCCAGATAATCTACTATTAAACCACCTGGCTTATCGTGATAGACTCTGTTAACTCGAGCTATAGCCTGCATGAGGTTATGCCCTTTCATCGGTTTATCTATATAGAGGGTATGCAGACAAGGAACATCAAATCCAGTTAACCACATATCTCTGACTATAACCATCTTTAAGGAATCATTAGGATCTCGCATTCTATCTGCCAAAGCCTTTCTTTGCTGTTTAGTGGTATGGTGTTTTGCTATAGTTGGACCATCAGAAGAAGCAGAAGTCATAACAACTTTGATAGAACCTTTAGTTAAATCATCAGAATGCCAGTCAGGTTTTAGAGCGACTATCTCTTCATAGAGTTCAGCTGCAATTCTCCGAGACATACTAACCACCATTGCTTTACCTGAAAAGACTTCCTGTCTTTGTTCAAAATGTGAGATGATATCTTTAGCAATCTTCTTTATTCGGTTTTCACTACCTATTAATGCCTCTAAAGTAGTCCATTTAGCTTTTAGTTGGTCACTCTTGTTATAATCTGCTAATTCTGCATCAACTTCAGCAATCAACTTTTTACCTTCTTCGGTAAGAGCTACCTTAGCTAATCTACTTTCATAATAGATTTTAACTGTTGCCCCATCTTCTACAGCTTGAGCAATATCATAAACATCAATGTAATTACCAAAGACAGCAGGAGTATTAACATCAGTACTTTCAATCGGAGTTCCTGTAAAACCTAAGTAGGTAGCATTTGGTAAGGCATCACGCATATATTTAGCAAAGCCATAGACAATCTTTTTACCTATTACATTACCTGCAGAGTCTTTATCATCTATTGTTTTGGGTTTAAATCCATACTGAGTTCTGTGTGCTTCATCAGCAATTACAACTATATTCTCTCTTTCTGATAATGTTTCATAGATATTACCCTCATCAGGTTGAAACTTCTGAATAGTAGAAAAGATTACACCACCTGAAGCAACTTTTAACAAGTCTTTTAACTCTTGTCTATTATCTGCCTGCTTGGGAACTTGTCGCAATAACTGAGTGCAAGAAGCAAAGGTATCAAAGAGCTGATCATCCAGATCATTTCTATCTGTTATTATTAGAATAGTTGGGTTGTTTAAGGCTAGAACTATCTTTCCTGTATAAAATACCATGGAAAGAGATTTACCAGAACCTTGAGTGTGCCAGACTACTCCACCTTTTCTATCTCCTACAGGTTGTTGATTTACTCCCACAACCCCGTAACTATCAGGAGATTCCTCCCACCAATTCCCCTCCCGTGGAGGGGTGGCTCGGTATTCCCGAGTCGGGGTGGTATTCCCCTCCTGTGGAGGGGTGGCAGTGTATTTCACTGACGGGGTGGTATTCTCCTCCCTCGGAGGGGTGGCTCGATATTCCCGAGACGGGGTGGTCTCTTCAAACACTGGATGACTATCCAGCATCTCCATTACCAACCTCATATTCTGAAAAACATCTTTAGCCGTAATATGAATAACTTCTAATCCTAAAGAGATTAAATATTCATCTCTTGCCTTATCATATTCATATTTATCATCATTATGACTACTACCATCAATTTCAATAACTACGCCATGACTACTACAATAAAAATCTACAATATAGTTACCGATTATCTTTTGTCTATCAAAGTCTAGACCTTTAAACTTTTTATTTTTTACTCTCTTCCAAAATATTACTTCTGGTAAGTTCCCTGATTTTCTTAACTCCTTAGCTCTCTCTTTTAGCTTAGGATTATAAGGTAAGTTCCTGAAATTTGAGAAAGATCTCTTTATGTAAGGTGTTTGTTCTTCGGAGAGAAGAGGATTAATTCTCCTCTTGTGGAGGAGTACCTCGGAGAGGGGAGGTGGTTCTTCGGTTCTTGGGTCGTAATAATACCACCCCGTCAACGTACGTTGCCACCCCTCCGCAGGAGGGGAATTGACCACCCCGTCATTCTTCGAATGCCACCCCTCCTCAGGAGGGGAATTAAAGCCAGTCGCCCTCAAAGTTGATTCCACAGCTCGATTAACAGCATAATATTGATGATAAGCAGCTAGCTTCTTTACACTTGTAATTGTAGTAATGCCAGTTTTAACATCTTCTTTCTTAGACTTCTCAAATACAATAAAATGTCTTATTAAATCTAACAAAGTTTCCTTATTGAGCATTCCTTTGATAAGAACTTCCAACTGACTAACCAAATTAGAAGCCTCCTCTTTTCCATCTGCAGACTTCCATGCCATGAAACGGGTAAAACCTGCTGAAAGAGAACCTGCCTTAGCTTCCAAACCATCAGAAGCTATCATAAATCCATTATAGATAAAAAGGCTAGGTATAGAGCTTTTATAAGTCTGTAGTTGTCGGTATGCCGACCTAACTGTTGTATTTTCATCAGTTGGATTCTTGAGTTCAATAACCACTAAAGGAAGTCCATTCACAAAAAGAATTAGATCAGGTCTTTTATTAATCCCATTTTCTATAACTGTGAATTGATTAGCTACCACAAAATCATTATTTTCAGGATTAGAAAAGTCTATTAGCCAGACTAAATCACCTCTGGGATGATTATCCCTCTGATAAGTTACCTTGATTCCCTCAGTCAACATTCTATGGAAATGCTCATTATTAGTAATTAGGTCAGGTGAACCAATCCTCTGCAGCTCTTTAATAGCCTCTTCTTGAACTTCAGAAGGTGTATCAGGGTTAATTCTCCTTACTGCCTCTCTTAATCTATTAATAAGTAAAACTTCTTCATAAGAGCTTCGCTCAGGATTGTCTGAATCATGAGAAATATTAGGTGCATAGATATAGTGGTAGCCTAAGACTTCTAAGAGCTCTATGGCAAAGGATTCTATGGTGGATTCGGTTAGTTTAGGCATTTTACTCTCTTTATCAAACTTTAGGAGTTAACTCTTCTTCAAAACCATCTTTTGCTAAACTATCATAATGCAGTTGAGTAAGCTCTGAAGTTAATAAATCATCATTTAAAATTTTCAAAAACAATACTTTTGAAGCTTTTGAATTTAAATTAAATTTTGTTTTATCATCATTAAGTTTTAAGCTTTTTGTGGCTGGATGTGATTTAGAGAATTTAATTATAATATTATTTGGTATCTGTTTTTTTATTACTGGAGAATCTTTTGCTATTTTTGTTAGTTTTCGTGCAAAAGAAACATCGCTGATAAGATCGTTAAAGCTTTCAATATCAGCAACTATTGACATTCTCTCAATTGAACTGATACTTAAAGCAGCTTCTTTTTGTATTACCTCTAAGAAACCAAAAAATCTCTCCAAGGTCTCAATTTTTGTTATAATATAATCTTTATTTATTCTTATAATTTGAAAGTTTGGACTAATTCTTAGCATTTGATCTTCAAATCGTTCAAATCTTTGAGTAGCTTTTTTTAGAATATAACCTCCTCTACCAATCACTTCAATAGATGATAACTTTTTGTATAAAGAAACTTCGTTATCGTTATATGTGAAAGCAATAAGCAAAGCATCAATCATATCTAATTTGTCATTTATAAAACTGAAGGTTTGGAAAGTATCTTCTTTTGTAATTTTTTCTAGGTTTTTTAATTCTTGAGGAATTTCAAGATCATAATGATAAAAACATTTATTTCTATCATCTGCTGAAGAGATATCTAAGATTTTGTAATCTTTTTTGTTTATAATATTAGTTTCTATTGATTCAACAAACATTTTTTTGATTGCGGGTAGTTCTTCATTTTTAATATCTAAGAGTACGGGTTCATCTTTCCCTTGAAAAAGAGCATAGACTAGGACTTTAACTTTGTCGGTGTGTGTGAAAAGAAATTTAAGTGAATTATCAAGGTCTATCTTTTGCATTATCATCCTCCTTAAATGCATAGTAAATTCGTTCGTCTAGTTTTTTATATTGCACCATATCCCCTTCTTTTATATAAGATTTGCTTATCAATATAATATTTTCTCTTGATTTGCCATTTCTGAAATCCCCATTAATTCTGTATATTTTATATTTTAATATAGCTAATGTTGGATTTGCATAAAACAAATCTGTCCTTATATATATAATTCCTATAACTAATAGAATAATGAAGAATACGGCTAAGTACCGAAAGCTATCAAATTTAAAACATACTAAAGGAACTATGTAGGTAGTCAAAAAAGTCAAATGTTCATAATCAATTTTTTCTACTTTAGAAATTTTGAATGGAAATTGCCTTGATCCTTTACTCTGAAAGATAAAATCTAAATAAGAAATACTCCCAGCTATTAAAGCAAATATGCAGACAATTGGAATCATATTATCAGTCAATAAATTACTAACACCAACAAATACCCAATCTTTACCAAAATAAGTAGGTATTTGTATTGTTATAATAATTATCAAAAAAAATAATAACCATAATGATAGAAAGAACATACCTATTTTTCGTATCATTGTTTCCCCTTTTAATTTTAAACATTTTTTTCTGCCATTTTTTTATTTAGTAAAAAATTGCTAAATATATTACCACCTTTAAATTAGTCATAAAGATATCTAACATTTCTTGTTATATAAGCACTTAGTCCTTTCCCTTTTCGAGCTAGTACTTTCATAAGTTCAACATTATTTCTTCCAGCTTTGCGATAACTGTATGAATATGATTTTCCTGTATCGAATTGTACAATAATCCGATCATCTTCTATCTGATAATGTGTTATTGGGGATTTACCACTTAGATTTTTATATCTTTCCATGTTAAACTCCTGTTATTGCATTTTTAATCCTCACCTCTCCACTCATCAATTTAGGTAATAAGTTATCTCTCATGTTTTCTAAGGTATTGATTTGTTTTATATTAACTTTGATTTTACTGAAGTAGTTAGAAACAATATTTTCATACTCTAAAAGTAAATTTTCAGGGACATTAACATATTCAAGTTCCATTATATGTTTTGGATAAATATGTGGTTGTGCACTACCTTCCTGCTTATCGAATATCAGTCCTTGATTGATTTTTAAGAAAACATAATGGAAATAAACATATCTTGTTATATTATTATCAATATATGATGAGTCTGAAGACCAAACAGGAGTATGATGTAATTGTACATAACCTGCATTTGCTCCAGAGGCACTAATAGTAATTACTGGTGCTAAAGTATTCGATTTAATATGAAAACAAGATGGGCTTAATCCTCCAGCTATTACTGGATATGGTCCGTCAATAGCATCTGTTTTAGTGATGTTTTTTCCTTTCTTAGGTTGAATGGCAGCTCCTAAAACTACCTCCTCCCAACTCTCATCTCTCTCTTCAATAAACCACTGTATAAATAGTGTTTCAGCCATCTCTTCTAAAGTTTTGTTTTGTCTGCCAAGTAAGTCTATCTTATCATCAAGACTGGATAGTACTTCTGCTATGGCTTTTTGCTCGGGGAGGGGAGGACGCCTAAAGGGGATATTATGTAAATCTGTTTTATTTATTGAACCAAACACAGATCCAGTTTCTGAATTTACGATTATTTCTTTTAAGAAAATTAATAGATAAAACAAATAATTGTTTTCTTTGTTATATGCATTTAACGAAGCTAATCCTCTACCTATGCATATTTTAGTGTGAGCAATATTTGTATCACCAACAGGTGCTCTAACGCTAAACAAAATACTATTCTTTTCTGCTATTTTTTTGCAGTCTGTACAAAATGTATCAATTTTAGGATTTCTAAATCCAAAAGTTCTATTCCCTTGTAAGAATGGTAATCCTTCACCAGTACTATTATAAAATTCTGATTTAGGTGATTGCCCCATGTTAATTTCTGCAAATTCTCCCAATCTAGCATCTTTCCATTCACTCATTCTAATCATCCTCTGGCATCTTAACTTTAGCCAAATTCTCTAAGATTCTCTTGTTTAGTTCAGCTTCTTCTTTTAATTGCTCTTCAAACTCAGCTTTTAGTTTGGTAAATTTCTCTTCAAAATCAAAATCATCTTCCTCTTCAGCAAGTCCAACATAACGCCCAGGAGTGAGAACATAATCAAGCTCTCTTACTTCATCTATGCTTGCAGATTTACAGAAACCTTTGATATCGCAGTAATTCCCCTCCTGCGGAGGGGTGGCAGTGTATTCCACTGACGGGGTGGTCCTCTTCCATTTCCTATAAGTATCAGCTATTTCTTGAATATCTTCCTGTGATAGTTCTTTAGTTCTCCGATTGATTAGATATCCCATATTACGAGCATCTATAAAGAGGATTTCATTTTCTCTGTGCTTTCTATTTCTTCTCACAAACCATAGTGAAGCAGGTATCTGAGTATTAAGAAATAGTTTTGCAGGCAAGTTAACCACACAATCTATTAGACCAGCTTCAATAAGTTCTTTGCGAATATCACCTTCTCCAGTAGTTTTGGAAGTAAGAGAGCCTTTAGCAAGAACAAAGCCTGCTAAGCCATTTGGAGCAAGATGATAAATAAAGTGTTGAATCCAAGCATAATTGGCATTTCCTGCAGGTGGTGTGCCATATTTCCAGCGTCCATCTTGACTAAGTAGTTCTCCACTCCAATCACTAACATTAAAAGGAGGATTAGCTATAATATAGTCAGCTTTTAAATCTTTATGAGCATCATTAAGGAAAGAACCTTCATTGTTCCATTTTACTTGAGAGCTATCAATTCCTCTAATAGCGAGGTTCATTTTACATAGTCGCCAGGTGGTTTGATTACTCTCTTGTCCATAGATTGAAAGGTCATTAACTCTGCCTTGTCTTTGAGCTACAAACTTTTCTGATTGAACAAACATCCCACCAGAGCCACAGCAAGGGTCAAAGACTCTACCTTTGTAAGGTTCAAGCATTTCAACCAGAAGCTCAACCACACTTCGAGGAGTATAGAATTGTCCGCCCTTTTTACCTTCAGCTAAAGCAAATTCACCTAAGAAATATTCAAAGACATGACCAAGTAGGTCAGCACTGCGTGCCTTAGCAGTACCTAGAGCTATATTTCCGATTAAATCTATAAGCTCTCCGAGACTTGTGGGATCGAGGTTTTGTCTGGCATAAACCTTAGGTAGAACACCTTTGAGGGATGGATTCTCTTTTTCAATAGCATCCATAGCTTCATCAACAATCTTACCGATGCTTGGTAATTTAGCACTTGCCTGAAGATGACTCCACCTTGCCATACTTGGAACAAAAAAGACATTCTCAGCTTTGTATTCATCTCTATCTTCAGGATCAGCTCCGTCGAATTCACCTTGACCAGTAACTAATTTTTCATATAACTCTTCAAAAGCATCTGATATATATTTTAAAAAGACAAGACCAAGAACAACATGCTTATATTCTGCAGCATCAATATTCTTTCTTAGTTTATCTGCAGATTTCCATAATTGTTTTTCTAATGGTTCTTCTTTAATTTCTTTGGTTTTAGCCATAACTTCTCCTATTCTTCTAATTAATCTCTAAAGCATTACTAGCTTACTTATCACCATTAACAACTATTAGGGAGTCATCAGAAGTTGATTATTATTCTCCATGAGAATTAATTGTTTAAAATTTGCAATATTATCTTAATATGTCAAGTAAAAATATAACTTTTTGTTGTTTATCTTTTGTGCAGCCAAATTATCTTAAAATACTTTACAAAAACTCAGTCAAAAACTTTTCTAGCCCTTCAAAACTCAGATAAAATATATACAGTGGAGTAGTGGAGATTTTATCGATTTAAACTTAACCCATAACATAAGATAGGTTTTGTATATTGTTGAATATAGTGATTATATACAACATCTACCAAATAGCTACAAATCTACTCCTTATCGATGGATTTGTGCAATAAGCTCATACAAACTTTGTTTTGGATAGAAAAGCTCGTATATTTGACAAAAACACCTATATCATAGATGAATATCTTTTATTAGCATTAGTATGTAATGATAAATTTATAAAAATAACACTGCCATACCTTCCTCTGATAAGATAAATTACACCATATTTTCTGTCATGCATTTGTCATGCAAGTAATTTGTAACTATCATAAATATCTATTAAACAGTAATTTAACATTTAGTCACTCCCTCCTAAGAAGAAGGTCGCGCGTTCGAATCGTGCCGGGAGTACAACTTTTTTATAAATTTCTCTTTACTATTCTTCTTTACAGATCAATAATGGAGTAATTGATTTTATTATTGCTGCTTAGGCTTTTTTATAAATAATAAAAAGGGATATTTATGAACATTCAGAACTACTTATTAAAGCAAAATTTTATTAATTATGTCAGATAACTCAAATATTAAAGAGCTAGAAAAACTAAAAAAAGAGAATCAATTATAAAGTGACACCTATTTTGCCAATTTATGACACCAACATTGCCACAATTTCGACAGCTTTTATACATAACTAACTATTAAATAATAAAATAACGCATTTTCAAAAGTGACAGCAACATTGCCACTTTGCAAAAGCGTTTTATCTCTCCTATAATGGATCTTCAGGTCCAGATGCATCAACTCTCTTAAACCATATTATGATCTTATAGGTAGAACCAACAGTCAAACCACCTATATTAATCTTATCCAAATGCTCTTTAGTAATACCAGCATAGTCTTCTATTTTCTTATATATCTTAGTAGTGATGGTGTTTTCTTGAACATAGAAGTCTCCTTCATCTTTAAGAATTTGAATTGCTAATTCAGTTGAAACAGCCCCGTGTAGGTCAGGCTGTAAAGAGGCATAAGACTGCAATACTGATTCTAATATATCAACAGAAGAACTATCGGCAATATGCCTAAATGAATACATATAAGGATGTTTGTCAAATATCTTGTCTAAAGCAGTATTTACATCACTAGCTCCTCGATAAGCAAAACCACATGATATTTTATTAGCCCAGTGCCCACCATTTAATAAATGAATCCTCAAATCATTCAAGCTTTTAGTAAACTCACTAGGATTAGTAGTCCCTACAATAGCTAGTAGCAGATTTTCCAAACTACCATTTACCAATGCATCAGCAGTTTGAGAATCTATTTGCTCTGCAGTATGCTTACCTGGAGTACCTGATAAATGCTCACTTAAAGTCTCTCCAATCCCTTCATTAGCTTTCATTTTATTATCGATTACATCAAAGTTATTATTCACATCATCAGACCAACCAGAAGAGCCTTCAGCAGGCTTTTTTAAACCATAATTAGTTGTCTCAGTCATATTATCCTCCTTTTAGTATCCCCAGCTTAAACCCCATGAGTTACCCCATCCAGGAGCCTCATCATAGTTAATTGGAGATAGTTCTTTATATATTGCTTTTAATTCAATTCTTGTTACTTCAGTAAAGTATCTTAAGTCATCAACCTGACTAGGGTATTTCTCTATAATCACAGGGAATTGCTTCTTACCAGTTTCATCATAATATTCAATATAAAGCTTACCTTCTTCCATCAGGTAGTCCTTAAGCTCGTTATATTGATCAGTATTTAGGATAGCATCAACTTTAAAGCTATCTTCATAATAAGGCTCTCTCCTGATCGTTATAGTAGGATCATAGGCATTAGTCTTATCAATCAAGTACTTCTTATGAGGAGAATAATCTACTTCAGCATGTTCTAAGGTAAGCATTGAAACACTGGAAGCTATTCTGATAAATCTTACTTCTTTATTATACATTAGTCCTCCATGCTATTGCCTGGTATTCATCTTTGATATAGTCTCTTTTAAGCTCTGTAAGGAATAACTGTTCTTCCTTAACTCTTATTATATCAAAGACAGACAGGTTATTCTTGTTTATATCATCTATTTTAAGCTTGTATTTGATTGCTTTATTAGCAATTGAAGTATAATAGTCAGTTAAGAGAATTATCAATGGTTCAGCAGAATTGTAGAGAGCATCTAAACAGCTAAAATCAGGCACTACCTGTTTAAAATTCCTAATCTCCTCACATTCAGTTACATCACTTGTTATATCTCCATGATCAGTATTACCCCAGTGGTTTCTGACTATCCTTAAGAAGCCATCAGCCTCTCTTTTGATAATAGTGAAGTTATGAATTACCAGGAAGCATTTTAAGGCAGTAAGATACTTTCTATTATCAGATTTTAAGATTAAGGAAGTTGGAAATACTTTGCCTGAAATGGTAAGAGTTCTGTTATCAGAAGCAACCTTATAAGTAGTTCCATATATCTCAAGGAAGGAATATTCTCTCCTGCCAATCCAGGAAGTGTCTTCATAGTGATCAGGATAATCTTCTTTAGCTGTTTCAATAGCATTTCTAGCACTATCAAGAGAAGAGTAATCTCCAATCTTCTCACTCTGGATATCCATATCAATACAGACTTTATTTGATATTTCAGCAACAAAACTCCTCATTAATAAAGTATAGTCGTTATCTCCTTGATTAAGTACATCTCTTTCTGTGATAACCCAATCAATCCTCCTAAACTTAATTATTATAGCATCATTGTGAAAAGGAAGAGTATAGCTGTCATAACCAATATCTGAAGTCCTTTCTAAGCAGGCAGTCTCATAAAAGGAGGCTATCTCATAGAAGGCATAATCAGTCAGTTCAGTATTGTTATAGATAATGTTTTTATCCAGGAAGTTAGAAGTTCTGTTATACCTTTCAGCTACCTTCTGACTTATCCCACTCATGATAAGATCTAAAGTCCTATTAGCAGGGAAGTAGCTAGCATCTTTTTCTAAATTTAGCAAATGAGAATAGGAATAAGCCTTAAATTTAAGCACTTTATCGGGATGTTTGAATCCAAGTCCCTCTAAAAGCACAGCACCTCTAAAATCAAGGATATTGCCCCTATAAACCTTAATATCATAGCTACTAATAGCATTTCTAACTTCAAGACCATTAACCAGGTTAGCCTTAAGCCAATCATCCAGAATAATCTCAATTTCAACTCTATCAGGTTCCTGGTCAAAGTTGTTATTGATAGCTACCTTCTGAGGAGAGTATTCTATATTAATTAAACCAGTATTGAAGTTATAAACTACAGGATTAAAGCCAAATTCAGCAGTAACAAACTCTACTCTATAATCTACCATCTGCTCCTCACAATACTTCCTTCTTCATTCTTTTCATTAAACTTAGCACTATCAGCCTTATCAATTACTTCATTGGCAGAGATGTAGTTATTTACAGTCATATTCTTTTCTCTAAATTCTTGTCTTAAAGATCTGATTTCAGTGATTAGATCATTAATGAAAGAATTGTTTGAAGATACTAAACCACCTGTAGCATAAGCAAAGTTAGGACTTACTGCAGGACCAGGAACATCAGGGATTGACACTCCACTAAAAGCCTTCTTTATGTTTTCTAAAGGAGCATAATTAATGAAGTCAAAGAAACCAACTCCTAATTCATCAACTCTCTTACCCTGGGTGATATACTCCTTACCTTCAGCCTCTATTAAGATGCCACCATTAGCATGAGAAGGTCCTTTTAATAAGCCTGATAAACCACCATACTTAGCTTTAGGAGCAAACTTTGTCTTTCTAATTTTATCTACTTCAGCAAGACCTAAAGCACTCTGAATACCTGCCATAATGATAGATATAGGAGGAGGATAAGAAGCAATAGCCTTGGTTACACCTTCAAATGTATTCATCCCTGCATTAGCAATAGCAAGAGCTTTACCTATGTTAAACATTGATTTAGATTGTCCTTGATAAGCAGTCATTAGCCTAGAGCCCATCTCTAAAGTAGAAGCTACTCCATCCTTTACAAGCTCTGTTTTAGATTTCTCTAATTCAACCTGGTGTTTAAATACTTCAGACTCTAATGCCTTCTTAGTAGCAGAACCTTCTTTCTCTTTAGCTATAAGCCTGCTAAGATAGTTAATATAAGCTTCTTCTCTTTTAACTAGTCCATATTCTCCCTCTTCGAAGCCTTCTTGATAAAGGTTATTAAAAGCATCTTTCCAGATATCTCTAAGGTTAGAACCCCAAGACATATTTGCCATTCTCATATCATTTAAAGCATTAAGATATTCATTAGATTGCTCTCCATAAGCTCTTTTAGCAAATTCAGCATAATCACTCAAAGCCTGCTTTAGCTCATCATAAGTAGCTAATCCTAGCTCTTTTTCTATTCTCAACCGGGCAAGTTTATCCTGGAAGACTTTCTCTTGTTTTGCTACTACATCTGTTTTTGTCTCTGATTCAGCTTCTTTTACTTTAGCAATCTCTTTAGCATAGTATTCTTCTATTTGCTTTCTTTTCTCAGCACCAACTTTAAGCTCATCAGCCTTAGCAAGTTCTTTATCTCTAAGTATTTCAAGCTCTTTGATTGCTCTTTCTTTCTCATCTTCAATAGATAATAAAGAATACTTTTCTTCTAATGCCTGTCTTTCTAAGAGTTTGCTTTCAGCTTCTTTCCTTTGGTTTTCTTTCTCAGTTTCAATTTCTTTCTCTATTTCTTTTATTTTTGTATAAGCTTCTAATTTAGCATCAATTTCACTCTCAGAAATAGCTTCATAAGTCTCTCTTGTTTGCTTTAATTCTAAACTTAACTTCTCAAGCTTACCCTTATTATAAAGCTCATCAACAGCTTGAAGTCTCTCAGTGAAAGTCCCTTGACTATTAATTATGAGACTTGTATTCTTTTCAAAGGCAGAAGCATAAAACTTCTGAATATCATCAATCTTCTTGTGGGAAGTCTCAATATTGTTTTTCAGTTTCTCAATCTTTTCTTCATTATCAGTAATCAAAGCTTCATATTTAGAGATATAAGTCTCATATTTAGATAAAACAGCATCACCTAAATCACTATCTAAAGCCTCATTATAGGAGTCTTTCCACTCTTTTAGTTTTACCTGGTATTCAGCAATATTATCATAGCTTTCTTGCATAGAAACCTTATCTTTAGCTATCTGCTCTATAAGGTCCTGATTCTCAGCTAATGCCATCTTAGAACCTGCTTCTCTAATCATAGCATCTCTTGCAGAATCTACAGCATCTACTAAGTCCTGGTATTTAGTTATAGTAGTATCAACTTCACCAATATAGCCACCAAAGGTATCTTTAAGCTCAACTAAAGTAGATCTAAAAAGCTCCTTATCAGCATCAGTAGAGTTTGTTACATCACCAAGCACTCTTAACCTGGAAGTCAAAGTTTCAAACCTTAAACTTTGCTCTGCAATTTCCTGATTTGCCTTGCTTAGATTGTTACTCTTTCCCATTTGAGCAAAGAAATCATTAAGCTTGTAAGTAGCTTCTAAAGTCTTTCTAATAAAAGGATCCATTACATTAGAAAGCAATCTTCCCATTTCTTCTTTCAAGTCTCCAATAGCATTGGCAGATTGCAGTCTTGTATCAGCTAAAGCTCTAGCAGTTCCTTGATAGTCTTGAGCTAACTTTTCTACTAAGTAGCTCACACCTTCTTGTTTTAGTCTTGCTTTATCAAGCTCTATACCATATCTGCTTAGCATATCTGTATGACCATTAACAGCTCTACCCATAAGATCAAAAGCTGAAGAGATAGACATCCCAGTAGAAGCATTAGCATCAGCAAAGTCTAATAATAAGGGAGTTAATTGTTTAATCTCTTCACTTGTAAGCTTATAAGTAGTAGAGAGCTTAGCCATTAAAGGCAGAGTTTGCTCATCTCCATAGTTAGTTACTTTCTGAATAGCACTAGCAAATTTCTGCATCTCTGAAGTCTGTTCTTTAAAGGCAAGAGTAACGAGCCTGTTAGCTTTCTCTTGTTCTAAATGAGCATCAAGCAAACCCTTTATACCATTATAAAGACCAGTAACTGCAGATTTAACAGCGTAAAAGGCTACACCACCTTTAACACCAAAATCTACAATCTTATTAACTAGGTTTTTAGATGTTCCTTCTAACTGATTTAAAGATGCTTGAGCCTGGTCACCATCAACAACCACTTTTAATACTAATCTTTGCTGTTTCATCTCTTAGTCTCCGAATTAACCTTGTTTATGTAATAGTATGCTTCATCAATACTTATCTCATTACAGTTTAAGCCTAACATACTTAATGATAAGTAATAATCTCTAAAGATGTTATGCTTATGCTTTACGCTTTTCTTAGACCCAGAAAAGCACCCAAGCCTGCTCCAGAAGTGGTAAAAAAAGAATTCGCAATCTCTGCCACCTCAGATAGCTTCATATACTCAAAAGAAGCAGTATTATCATGAGTAATAACCTGCATAAACTCAACCAACTTGTCTTCTGATAGTAATTTGTTTAGGAGTTTTACTGCATCTATTTCTAAGTCTCCTGATATTCCAGTTAACAGAAACTCTAAGCCACACTCTTTTAAAATATCCCAAGCCCTTTTTAATGTATTTATATCATCATATACCTTCATGCTTTCCTCCTTTTATAACTGGGAGTGCGGATGACCACATCCGCTTTTTAAATCTTCATCGCGAAGCGATACCATAATATCTTCATTTCTCATAATCGTATGATCCTTTAATAATAAGGCAGACCGCAGTCTGCCCTTGTTTAATAGTTCTTTATCAGAATCTCTGTCTTTGGTATTGTTTTCCCTGATAGAGAATAAAGTGTTTCAGCCTCCTGGATATCATAACCTTTGTATAATTCTCTTACTTTAGGATGATCATTATAAGAGAGTAACCATTTGCCTTTTACCTTACCAAGAAGCTCTCTAAGTTTCTTATGCTGAGTAAAAGCATCAACAGAATCTCTGTCATAAAGTTTCTCTTTCTCATAGTAAGGAGGATCAACATAAAAGAAGGTAAACTCCCTATCATACTTAGTAATTAACTTCTCAAAGCTAAGGTTATCTATTACCACATTAGCCAGCCTTTTAGAAGCTTTATCAACTTTATCCTTATTGAATAGAGGGATAATGTTAGAACCACCTCTTAAAGCAAATGAACGAGATAATCCACCAAAAGAACAAGATAGCTTATAATAAAAGAATACAGCTCTCTCTAAGTCTGTTCTAGGTTTCATTTCTATCATCTCTTTAAAAAGCTCTCTGGAAGCCATGTATTGTTCTAACTCCTTATGAAAAGCATCTGGGTGGTATTTGATATATCTCCAGAAGTTTATCAAATCACCATTAATATCATTAAATATCTCTCGGTAATTCGGTTTATTCTCTATTTTCCAATCTTTCGCATCATTGCTTTTAGCAAATAAAATCCAACCTGCTCCACCAAATGGCTCACAGTACCAATTATGTTTTGGGATAAGTGGAATGATCCTTTTTCTTAAAAGTCTCTTTCCTCCTACCCAGCCTATTATACTACTCTCGAATGTTTTATTTCTCCATTATATTACTGGGAACGCCTGCATCCTGCAGGCATCTTCTCTTATCCCCCTCAGCGAGGGGGACAAAAGGGGGTGTTTCTCTAAAACAGCTTCTTTGCTAATCCTTGTGCAAGTCCAGTCATAGCCGTTCGACCTAATCCAGTAGCTAAGTTTTTAAGCCAACCTGAACCATCTTGCTCTCCTGCTCTCCTAGCAGGTTCTGTCACAATATCATATACTTTCTGCACTGGATTATCCGTTGCTAGTTTCTTAGCTAATTTAGCCATTTCAGCAGAAGGAATATTCTTAATATCCTTCTCTATTTGTGATGCTGGATGTTCATACCTGGAAGCACCCAGTATCGCTTCTATTACTCTTTGAACAGTAGGAAGTACACTATCGATAGAAAGCATTTTCTTTCTAATCAAATAAACTACTCCTATAATGATCATTGTTACTACCACACTTATTGCAGATACTACTGCAGGATGATTTAGTAATTCACTCATCTTATCCTCCTATTATCGGTTTCAAAACACTGGCTATCATTACTCCAGCCATTAACCCATTCAACCAGATGACTATATTTAGCTTAGTTTCCACTCTGCTTAATCTCTCTAATATCCCAGGTCTGCCATTACCATCTAACTTCTTTTTGATATCTTTAATATCTCCTACTAAACTCTCGTGGTGTTCGCATACTGACATCTCTTCTCCTTACTGATTTACACAGCAGTTTCAGGGATACCATCTATGATAAAATACCTATCCTTAGTAGGACCTGAGTATTCAGTACTTATAGTAGCTGTATATAAGCCATTAAACTCATTACTTCTCTCATAGCTCCATCTCATACCATTGAAGATTAAACAGCTTGCTTTATCAGCTGACCATAAAGCAATAGTCCTAATTGCTTTATTTAACTGTGTTTCAAGCCAGTCTTTTCTAACCTGATTAAGACCTATTAAAGTCAGTTCGATTGTGTTAGTACGCTTACCTTCAATTAAGAAGTTTGTAGTTTTAAACTTAGCTACCTTAGATTCTTCTTTACCTGGATTCTCTCCCAAATCTGAGATTGGAGTAAACATTGAAGATAGAAAACCTTCAAATTCTCCTTGATTTAACAATACTTCAGGAGGGATTTCACCTATATCACTAAAAGAACCATCTCCTATCCAGCTAGAACCATGATTAAAAACTGCTATCTGTTCCTGGAAATCACTAACTTGTTTATCTAATGCAGTTGGTGCCATACCCATGATCTACCTCCTTATCCTTGTGTAGGAGTAGCTAATTGATACACTTTCACAAAGTTAGGAACATAAGTTATCCCAGGTCTTACTCTAATGTACCAGTGATACTTCCAATCTGAGCCATGATGCTCTAATTTAAGCTCTGCATCAGTTCTGTAGCCAATAATGATGAACTTACTTAATCCTGCTACAATATAGCCTTCAGGCATTAATCTACCTTTAACTGGAATACCAGTGAAGGAGATTTTACCACCTTCAAGAATAAGCTTATCACCAGCATTAGTCTGTCTATCACCAAGCTCAGTTCTGATTTTAATTAACTCTCTGTGAGAAACATAGATATTGAAGTTTTCTTGTTCTTCTAAGATATCATCTTCAAAGCCAAGTAAAGCTTGTTCAAATCTCTTAACCCATGTGTCATAAGTAGAAGCATCAATTTCTGTAATATCACTGCCAGCAGAAGCAAGTTTAATCACTCCATTAAGAGCTTTAAACTTTGCATTAGCTGAAGTTCTATCACCTTTAAAGAGCAGAGTTCTTAAAGCTTTCTCAGCCTTAGAAGCTATTTTTTGCTCTACATAAGCACCAAAAGCTTCTTCTCCATGCTTATCTTTGTAGAATTCCACTACATCTCGACCTAACATAAACTCAGCAAATAAGATACCAGTAGGACATTCAATATCAGAAGTGCCTACTTCCTGACCTGTTAAAGCTCCATCAATACTATTTTTGAAGATCAAATCTTCAATCAAGCCAGCATCAATCTTCTCATCTTTAATAAGTGGAACAACTGTGATATCACTAAGAGTATCACTTCCTCTGCTTTCAACAACTTCATCAATGAATAAACTGGTAGTATTAGGAGTTAAGATATTCATCTTTTGACCACCATCTACATCAGCTATTCCCTTATAAATCTCTTTATGACTTCCCTTAACTACAACCTTTGCACCATTGATTAATATCTCTTTATCCACAACCAACTCCTTTTCTGCTTCTCCTTTAAGTGATTTTGATATTGCTTTATTAACAGCTTCAGAGGTCTCTTTGATAGACTTCTGAATGCTCTTGAGTACTTCTTCCACACTTGTGTCATCTGTTTTATTAGAGTCTTTTAGCTTAGCTATTTCACCCTCTAACTTTGCAATTTGATCTGCCACTTCATTAGAACCTTCACCATCAGCTGATTTCTTTAAGCTGACTAAAGAAGCTAAACTCTTTTCAATACTCTTGATTATCTCATCATGATTATCTCCAATGTCGTTAGCTTCACCTGCTAAAGAAACACCATTAAACTGACCTTTTTCAACTTTCTTCCATAAGTCACTCTCTAAGTTTTCACACTTAATAACCTGAACCCAGGATTTAAGCTTTGTATTAGGATAATGCACAGGATCAGCTGATTTAAGGATGTAATTCTCAGGAATGAAGAAGTCATTAACTACCTTGCCATTATGATTTACATCATTCTTGCCTGTTAATCCCTTCTTAGCAAATTTCTCACAAGCCTTCTGAACCTCAATCTCATTAGCATGATCATCTTGAGTATCTTTAACACTTGGTTCCATAACTGTTACATACAAGTAACCTGTATCTCCAATAACTTCAGACTTGTATTTCTTAGAAATACCTTTGATAATACGCTTTTTACCATCTTCACACTTAAACACATACCCTTTGCGATTAGCTGGATTCATGTCATCAAACAAGAGTGATACATAATCAACATCAATATCTCTTAATTCACCCTTTTTTAACTGTTTTCTTTTCTTAAAAAACATTCTTTTTCCTCCATTGTTTTTACTGGGAACCATTCCCCTCCTCGGAGGGGTGTCTCGGTATTTCCGAGACGGGGTGGTATTCCTCTTAATCCCCCTCCACGAGGGGGACACAGGGGGTGTTTCCCTTAACCCTTCAACTTATTAAATATCTTCTCATCTTCACTCTGAAAGATAGTAGTCAAATCGCCAAAATCGATTTCTGTCGCTTTTAAAGTGAAATCCGAGTCCTTACTAAACTCTCTTGCTAAAACCTTTTTTAATCGACTCTGAAGAGGCTTGATTACGAAATTATAAAATAGTATCATATCTGAATTGTTATCTCCTCCTAAAGAACCTGCTACTAACTGACTTACCACCCTGGGTGGTGTTCTATGATAAGCAAAAATGCCTTCTCTTAAATCCTTTTTAAGCTTTAAATAACCACCATCTTTCTCATGCTGTCTCATTGGCTCTAATCTGATATTGGTATCTTTGCTTTCAGTTTCGATTAATACTGTAGAATGTGAGCCATCATTACCTTTAGCTCCTTGCAGAGTTTCTCTGATCACTGTGTAAGCATCTTTCAAAACTTCATTACCTTCAGCATCTTCAATAACATCATCTTTAAGAGTTCCCCCCTCAACTATAATGAAGTAATCTATTAACAGACCATTCTTAAAGTTATTATAATCAAAGGTTTTAATCTCTTCTAAAATAGAGATGCTTGTGATAATAGGTAAACATGCCAATCCCCAGGCATTTGATCTATAAGTAGGATTTTTAAGATGAATAACATCTCTGCCATCAAAGAGAGTCTTCTTATTGTTTTTAATCTGCAGATAATCAGGAGTAAAGAAACCATACTTATCATAGCTTTCTATTATCAAAGTCTCTGTAGGTAATAACCTCTCTAAACCAATCCATTCTCCTTTAGCATTTCTCATCTTCAATAAGAAGCCATTACCACACTCTAAGTAATATCTTAAAAACTCCTCTAATAACTGCTCAAGGTCTTGATTTTCAGGAAATACAGCCTTATCAATCCAGGCATTAAAGCTTTTATTGGAAGAGCTAAAATCCATTACAGTGGACATTATCTGAGCATCTATACAACCATTATGATATTCATTAACCTCGGCTAATTTGAGCAGTTTATGCATAGAAACAGGAGGATAAACCACCTTCTTATTAGTATCTGATTTAGTAATTTTCTTAGATCCTGCCCAATCATACTTTTCTAAATCTATCTTTTCAGTTCCATAGTGTTTAGTTAATAGATCATCAGAGCTTAATATCCCTACATTGTAATTTGCTATCTTTTCTACCCTCATAGAATGCCCTCTACTCTTTGTTATTGTCTCTTTTTTAACTTTCTTATATGCTCTTTATATCAAATTTTGCGATCATCACTTTTCGACTTGCATCAGCCCTGCTAGGGTAGTAATCAATCTCATCAATATCTCTTCTAAACTTAGATAAATAAGCATCTCTGAATAACATACTAAGCTTATAAATATCAGCATCAGGATCTTCACTTTTAGCATCAATCACTAAGAATACTCTCACTACAGCTTTATGCTTAACATATCTAAAGCTAGTCATTAAATCTCCCTTAGAACTAGCCAAACTAACAATAGCACAAGGGAAATTACGAGGATTAGCATCCTTATCTAAGTGAATATCAGCCAAACTAATACCAATGGCATTTAAAGTAACTACAACCTCTTCTCTTAACTTCCTAAAATCCATTTATTCTCCTCATTCCCCAGAATTCTCAACTCTCAATTCTCTATTCTCAATTATATTATAATCTCATCCAACTGCTGATAAATCCAACTCTCTTTCTTCTTCAGAACCTCAGCAAAGACATTTCTTTCTTCAATTCCTTCTCTCTTAATCTTAGCTTGAATCATGTATGCCATCTGAGTAATTGAGAGTGGCTTACCTTTCTTATCAACCCAGGCTAACTTCTTTCTTTCAACCCAGCCTTTCAAAGGAGCAATGGGAGTCCAGGAAGGCACCTTACCACCTAAAACATATTGTTCATGTGGAACATTAGAACCTACATAGAGGGTGATAGCATCATTACCAATAACCACCTCATAGCCTGCATTTTGATAGAAATCACCTTTATCCTTGATATCATCCTGAAGTATCTTCTCTCTAGCTTCACCTTCCACAATAGAACCAATCAGATTAAACTTCTGCTCTAATGCCTTTAAAATAGCTCTTAGTACTTCTTTGCTAATCTTCTCTTCTATCATCCTGAACTCCTATCACTGGGAACGCTAGCATCCTGCTGGCACTCTTATTCCCCTCTGTGGAGGGGTGGCAGTGTATTTCACTGACGGGGTGGTCTTTTCATTTTTCACTTTTAACTTTTCATTTTTAATTATATAATGCATGCCTTAACTCCCACTGCTCTAACTCCCATTTTCAACTCTCTATACCTGGCATAACCACTCTCACTCAAATATTCTTTAATCATCTCTAAAGCATCTATTTCCAATCTCTTCTGCCAGGAAGCAATCTCAGCTCCAGTTAATAACTCAGTAGAATTACTATCAAAACCTGTAGTCTTAATAATACCTTCTCCAAGAGTTTTAAGATTAAGAAATTGAATAGTGTACGCTAAGAGTAAATAACAGTAGGCAAACTTATATGAGTTTTGTTGATTTTTATCAACACTTTCATTTAATAAGTCCTCCCAAGCTAAAGGGTCTGAAAACCTTTCTAGGAGTGTCATTACTCTATCTTCATGCTCATCAAACACAGAAGTGATCTTAGCATCATTTGGTAGATTTAGAACTTTTATTACGGTACTAACAGCTACTGGTAAAATCATGTTTTGTATTTCTCCTGAAACTCTGATTCAAAAAACTTTTTTTTCTTCTCTTAATTCGTGTTAATTCGTCTTTATTCGAGCTAATTCGTGTAAAAGTCTTAAATTTTTCACTTTTCATTTTTATCTTTTCACTTCCCCTAGTATCCCCAAATCCCTTCAGGCTTACTCTCATCTACATCCACATGCATAAAACCCTTAGAAATACCTATTCTCTTGATTCCTACCTCTCTAAAAGCATCAAATGCCCTTAATCTGTCTAACATCGAATCAAACCATATATCACAGGCTAAACCGTATATATGAGCTGAATTTGGCACACTGTTAGGCAAAGAATCATTATAAGCTTCATCTCGATAACCACTTGAAATATGAAAACTAACTCCTGCTATTGTTCTTGCCCTCTGAAGCTTATCCATAAATCGCTTTTGCATATAAACTTTACCAGATGATGGACAAGCAAACTCCCATTCCTGGAAGTTTGGATACACACTCCAATCACTCACAAACTCTTTCTTTTTAATCTCTTTCATTTTAGCCTCTCTTTAGTTCCCCTCTGTGGAGGGGTGCCTCGGTATTTCCGAGACGGGGTGGTATTCAATATTATTGCGAAGCAATACCGCAATTTATCATTCTTAATTTTTAACTTTTAATTTCATTAATCTTTACTCATAACGCATATTAAAAGAGATTAAATTGTTGGCAAATACGCTTGCTAATGGGTGCGACAGTTTTTTTTTGATATTTAAATAATTTAATTTGACAAGATCTCTGATAATATGATTATAATCTTGTAAGTAAAGTGTTTAAGAATTTTAAAAGGAGTTTAACATGAGTTGGGATGATGGCTTAATTGGTCCTTCAAGAGATATTGCTTCATCTGAAGATAAATTAATTAGGGTTATGGCAGGCCCTGGTACTGGTAAAAGTTATGCTTTAAGAAAAAGAGTTCAAAAATTGTTGGAGGAAGGGGTTCAACCTGATAAAATTTTGGCAGTAACATTTACAAGAAATGCTGCTCAAGATTTTAAATGCGAATTGAGTAAAATTCAAGTAGAAGGAGCAGAACAAATTAATTCTACAACTTTACATTCATTTTCTTTTAAAATGCTTACTTCAAACTCAGTTTTTGAGTTTAATAACCGAAAACCTCGTCTCTTACTAGGAAATTCGAAAATCAAAGACAAATTTGAATTCGCACCATTAGTCTATGATTTGATTGAATTGATTCCTAAAGAATATAATTATAAAATAACAAAAACGCTTAAAAAACTTAAGGAATTTGAAGCATCATGGGCAACACTACAGCATCATGTGCCAGGATGGCCAGAAAACGAAATAGATAGAGTCTTTAATAGATTGATAACTGAATGGCTTACATTCCATGAAGCAATGATTATTGGTGAAGTTATCTCCTTGTATATAGACTACTTGAGGGATAATCCTGAGGGAAATACTTTTAATTCAAATTACTATATTTTAGTTGATGAATATCAAGATTTAAATAAAGCTGAACAATCATTGATAGATCGTCTAGCGAAAGATAGTAATCTGATTATTGTAGGAGATTCTGATCAATCAATCTATAGCTTTAAGTTTGCTCATCCAGAGGGTATTGCTCAGTTTTCATTAAACCATCAAAATACAGTAGATATTCCATTAAATACTTGTAGAAGATGTCCAAAGTTTGTAGTTGAAATGGCTAATAAATTAATTCAATACAACCGTTTAAATCCAAACACCCCTGTTTTATTATCTGACCAGAGTAATGTGGAGGGAGAAGTCTCAATAATTCAATGGTCTGATTTTGAAGATGAAGCAGATGGAATATCAATATATTGTGAATACTTAATTCAACAAAAAGAGATTGACCCGAAGGATATTCTTATACTTGTTCCTAGAAAACGTAATGGAGTTTTGATAGGTAACAAATTACATGAAAGAAATATTTTGTCGCAGGGATATTTTACAAATGATATTTTTAGTAATACAGAATTTCAGGTCAGTATAGCGAAATTATCTTTATTAGTAAACATTGAGGATAGAGTTTCTCTTAGATTTCTATTAGGATTTGGAAATGCTAATTATAGATCAAATAAATATAGACATTTAAAAGAGCTTTGTATTAAAAATAATCTATCCCCATGGCAAGCCTTATTAAAAATAAAAAATGAAGAATTAGTTGATAAACAAGTTACTAAACACTTGTTACCGATTTTTAATATTCTTTTAGAAGAATTAAATACTCTCAGAGTCATGGAACCATTTGCTGTTTTTGACAGACTTTTTCCAAATGATAGCGATTGGTCTTTTGATTTAAGAAAAGTCATCAAGCCTGAAGAAGTTAATTCGATTCCAGAAATTTTCAATTCAATAATAAAGTATACAAATCAAACTGATCCATCAGAATCTTCACCGTATGTTAAAATTATGACTATTCATAAGTCAAAGGGATTAAGTAGTAAAGTTGTAATCATTTGTTCCTGTAATCAAGGAATATTACCTAGCGAAGAAGACAAAGAAGCAAATCAAGAGAAGCATTTACAAGAACAAAGAAGATTATTTTATGTAGCTTTAACTAGGACTAAAGAAATTTTAGTTTTATCCTATATTAGCAGGATAAGTTATGCCGATTCATCTAACTTAAAAATCAATTCTTTTAAGGGAAGAGCTCAGGCATCTCAATTCATAAAGGAATTAGGGCCAACTGCCCCTGAGAGAAGCAAAGGGAGTGATTGGCTTTCCACTTTGTTACCCAAGGATAAATCTTAAATGTATACTTACTGATAGATAGTAAATAATATCCTAAAAAATATTATATTTATTCATATAAAAATGAACGACAAATAAAAAATTATATATAAGGAGTTAAAATGACTAAACAAGATCTGATTAAATCATATTCAAACAGATTGATTGGCATATCTGATGGTAAACAAGTAAAAAATGAAACAATTAGAATTATTGATGAACTAAATTCGTTAAGCTACAAATCTAACTCAAAACCTTTATCAAAAGAATTCAAATCTGAAGTACTTCAGAAAGTATTAGAGAATATCAAACAACCTATTTTTATAAAAGAAGCTCAAGAGAGTGAGTACTTTTTAAGCTCAGTTAGTGCAACAATGGAGTACTTAAAACCAGCAATAGAAATCATACAAAATGAAGTTGAAACTCTCAATAACAATGATAACTCTAAACAAGGAGATAGTAATGGAAATCTTTAACTGCATTTTAGCTAGTTGTGCTTTATTAATTTCTCTATATAATATTTACAGAAATTATTCCATGGATAGATATAACAAAAAAATGGGAGGAACTAATTTAGAGAAAGATCTTCTTAATGATATCAATAAACAAAGAGAAAGATTTACTTCTATTACAGCTGATTTTGTTAAAATGGGAGAGCTAACTGATGATCAAAAGAAGATTTATCAAGGTCAGATTAATGAAGTCATGGAATCATATTTAAATAGACTTGACTATGCGTGTCAGAAATACAATGATGGAATAATTGATAAAGATAGTTTTGAGACTAATTTTTCAGAGTTAATCAAACAAGCCAGTCAGGATGAAAATGTATTGACTATTGTCTCTGATGATAAGAGAAACAAGTATAAACATTTAAAACAAGCTTTTTTAAAGATTAAAAAAGATTAATAACAATGATTACACCACCACCGTCGTAGTCCTATACTTCCAATGAAACGGTGGAAATGGTGTATGGTCCCCATTAACACCTACAGGCTTTTCATTTTCATATCTGATTTGTTTTTCAGAAAACCCTGAGCAAGTTTAATAGTTAGCTTACAGGCATTTACTAACTGAATTTTCTAAGTTAAAAAGCTATCCAGAGATTATTTTTTTGAATTATTACTTATAATTCTATAAAACCCTACAAGGAGACTTCAAAATGGATAAACCAAAAGTTATTATAGATACGAATATATTCTATCATTTTAATGGATATAAGAAGAATATAATGATTACAGATTCTGATAAAAACACAATTTTAAAAAATTACCAGTTATCAATAACTTCTGTGTCATTGTATGAAATGATATCCAGGGTTCAAAGTGATAGTGATATATCAACGATGGATGAGATTTCTAGACAGTTATGTTATCTAAGAGATAATAATATTGAGATTATAAGTTCTCATTACTTTCCCTTGAAGCAAATAGATATCGACAACTTGATAAATATGTCTTATAATGAAACTCAAGTTAACGAGTTTATTAACACGAAACATGCTTCAGAATCTGATCTAACAGTTGCAATTCTTTTATCAATAGTTATGAGTTATATGGAAATTTTATCCATGATTATTTATGATTCTAACAAATCTGTAAAACAACACGAAAGTCATAGTACTCTTTTAGAGAAGATGTTAATGGATAACTTAGGTTTATTTGAAACTGTTTTTAAAAATACACTACAAATAGGACAAAAAAATAGTAATACAGATAGAATGTTCGAGCAGGATTTTAATCTATTACTAACATCATGTTTGAGTATTTGGTTTATTACTTTTTATATTGCAAGTTATACTTTTAATGATAAAAATTCTATAAATGACTTTTATGGAAAAGGTATAATATTGAGTTACATAAATAATGATACAAAGGAGAATAGACTTTGGTATAAGATTCAAAAAGAAAAAAATATCAATAAAATTTTCAAATCGAAAGAATATGATCAAGTCAAAGAAGAATTTTTAAATACATTTGAAGAAAGAATAAGATTAGAGCATCATATGCCAAAAGAAGCTATTAAATTTCTAAAACTCAGATTAGAAACCTTCATAAAAAAAGGAACGAAAGTTAACAAGAATGATATTAATGACTTAGTTATATTTAATACAATCTGTGCAGACAACTACTTATTATTATCTTTAGATAAGCAATTCATAAAACTAATAAAAGATGTAAATATAGATAGTTATAATTTAAATATGAGATTTAAGTTTATTTAAACCACCCTCGTAGTAGTCCTACACTTCCAGTGAAACGGTGGAAAGGGAGTATGGTCCCCATTAACTCCTACAGGCTTATCATTTTCATATCTGATTTGTTTTTCAGAAACCCAGGGAGCAAGCTTTTTAGTTTGCTCCTTTACTTCAGCTAATTCAGATTTAGTGGTATCAATATTAAGCAAGCTCTCCATAGTATCAATAGCTTCATCAAGTGGGTAGATTCTATCTTCAGCTGCTAAAGCCTGGCATATCTCTGAAGTTCTATCATCCAGGATAACTAATAATCTATAACCTCTGGCACCAGCTTTCTTATAGCCTTCTAATCTTCCAAACTCTCTAATCCTTAGCCCAGTATGTTCAGCTAAACCTTGCCAATAAACAGTTGATTGCTTACCCAGGTGTTGAAATTGCTCCTGAAGTTTATTAGCAAGCATCTCTTTAGTATAGCCTGATGAAACAGCTTCTACCAAGCTTTTCTTAAAGCCTGCTTCCATATCAGTGCCAAACTTATTACCAATCCAGAAGAGGTTCTGTTTATTGATCTGAGTCTCTAACTTCTGCTGTCTAATCCCAAACAGCCCTACTGAAATATTAGACTTAACATCTTTAACAGCATCATTAATACCTAGTCGCATAGATTTAGTGGTAAAAGCCTTTGTTTCCTGCCTTACAAGCGAAGCAAACTCTTCTCCCATATTAGATGCTACTACCTGCACAATATCGTCTATATGACTATCTTTAAGCCTCTCATGCTTTGGCAAATCACTCAGCATCTGAATAGCCTGCTTAGCAGATACCTTTATCTGCCCCCTCCAGGCATTATTCAATACCATGTAATACTCATACATCATTTTATCAAAGTGGTTCATGTTATTCCCTATTGATTATTATAGCTATAATGTTTTTTAAATTCAGAATCGAATAAAATTATAAGATCTTGTAGTGTATTTATTTCAACTTTGTCATAAATCATGTTTGGGTATCCTTGAGCTTGAATCAGTTTTTCAATTACATTTTTATATTCTTTAAGAATTATAATTGCTAAATCATATAAGGTCTGCTCATAAAAATTTCTATCAATCTCTATTCTATCAACGATTTGTATAACTTGTATCATGGTGTTCATAAGGGGACTGTCCCTTTCTTCGGTGTTATGATAAATATCAATTGGATTGAACTTATACGAATTGTATAATTCTATTATTAAATTTCTCCCAAGATAAATCTGTTTGATAAGCTCTTTATCTTTAGTATATTTATCTTCAAAAATTCTATTTTTTTTCATTAGATTATTCTTAAACTCTTCTAAATTCTCATTGTATTTCTTATCTCGTTTTTTTAACCAGAAACTACCCCATATACCTAAACCAGTAATAACTAAACTAACAAATAAGTTTATAAATTCTATTAAATTTGTTAAAAAATATTCTTTCATAAAAACCTTCCCTTTCCTTATTTCCCTAACAATCAATATCCATTATCTTTAGTCAATCTTTTTTCTTATCTCTATCAATCAGCTTCAACTTAGTTTCTATCTTCCTCTCTTAAAAACTCTGTGAAACTCCTCTTAACCTCCTGTGGGAAGGCGAAGCTTTAGCGAAGACTCCTGTGTAACTCCCTGGGTTGGCGTAGCTTTAGCGAAGACACCTGTGTTAAGGGTCTTTTCTTATCCCTGTTTTTCTGTGTTATCCGTGGCTTAATATCTTCTTCTTAGTGTCTTTGTGCCTTAGTGGTGAAAGCCTTAATTCCTAAAACTCCTCACCCTAACCCTACCTCTTCCCAAATCATACTCTCCAAACCTCTCCAAGCAACCAACAGTAGCATCAGGTCCATCCACATAGCCATCTGGATAAGTACAATACTGGCTAATCAGCGTAGGAGTATCTTGACCATCAGGGAATAAGATTTTACCTGTTTCAATAGTAGTATCAGATCTTTCAATACGCAGGTTCTTATTCTCTTGGGTATTGATTTTCTTTATTCTATAACCAATTGTAGGGTAGTTATTTTCTTTTAGCCATTTATCCATATCAGCTATTATTCTATCTTGACCAAAGACAGTTTCCATGGAAGCTCTAAATTTAGCTCCATACTTCCTATTTAGCTCATTGAAGGCATCATAATAGTATTTAAAGAACTTTGAGTTCTCAGTTTGCCTTATCCAGCAGTGAATAACATAAAAGTGGTATCCATCATAGCCTATGGAGATTATCGCCTTAAAACAGCCCTTTTTGCCCCAAGCAGGGTCCGCATACAACCAGACTCTTCTAAACTTTTTAGGTAACACCTTCCATTTCTTAAACCAGTGGTATTTAAACATATTTCCTTCAATCACTGATTTACCAATAAACTCCTGAAGATAGCCAGTTAATCCAAACTTCTTTTTAAGATTTGGCAAGCTACTTGTAGGATATTGGTCTTCCCAGACAGAATTTCCATCTTTATCTTCAACAGGGAATCTAAGCAAAAACTTATCATCACCAAAGAGATGCTGAATATTATAAACATCGAAGTCTGTTTCCTGGTAATCATCTGAAGCTTTAATTTCATCTTTGATCAGCTCTTCAAACTGACAGATTGCATAATTAGGATGCACCAGGTTACCAAGCCAGATCACCTTACCACCTGAAGGATCTAAAGCACCACCACATTCTTTGATGATCTTAGACATCTTTCTTCTGCCAATAGTCTGATTTCCAATATTATCTTCTTTATCAATATCATCAGAGATAATAATGCCTGGTCTTTTAGCAGTTCTAGGGTTTATAGTACCTCTGATAGATTGCTTAATACCTCTAGCTCTTATTCTTGCTTTATTTTTAAGAAAGAAATCACTCTCATCACTATCAATTGGCATGAGTTCAGGGAAGTCATTCATCAGCCTGGTATTTTGAGACAGCTCATTATAGGTGAAAGCTGTTCTTTCAGTAGCAAGCTCTTCATCAGAAGCTACATGTATTACATAGCTTTCACCTTTAATCAGCTTCCATATAGGGTAAACAATACCTAATTCAACAGTTTTACCCATACCTCTATAACCTGAAACAGCATTAATTCCATCATATTTTTCTACATAATCAAAAGCTTCCTTATGCCCTTGAGAGAATGCTAATTGGAAGATATGAGGGAAGTACTCATAACAAAAATAAGAAAAAGCCTTCCAACCTTCTCCTTTGATCTTAGCAATTCTCTTACGAATATCTCTTTCACTGTTATCCCTGAAGGGTCTTATAGTAGCCCTTTTCTCAGCAATCTCTACAAACTTCTTATTATCTTTTTGTGTTATCTTAATCATCTAATCTCCTTATACTGGGAACGCCTGCATCCCTGCAGGCATCTTACAATTCCTCTCTGTGGAGGGGTGGCAGTGTATTTCACTGACGGGGTGGTTTTTATCTCAATTCTCAATTCTCAATTCTCAAGAGCTTGCCCTCTCCCTAAAATACTCAATTATCCCACCATCACCTAAAATCTCACTCTGAATAGCTTTAGCAATATTCTCATCTTTAATCAAAAAGAAATCTACTAACCAATCTAAGAACTTCTTCAGGTATTCTACAAAATCTCTGTTAGGTTCAAACTCCTTCTTATACTGCCTTAGTAATGAAACTAAAGACTGCAGAGCAGTATCTTGTGGAGACCTAGAATACTCATTTAAAGCCTTGATTAATGCTTTTTTAATAGCTAGTTTAATATTATCTTCTAAACTTGTAATCTCATCTAATTCGCTTTTCCAGTCATACTTCTTAATCCAGTTCCTGATAGTATTCTCACTAACACTAAATGTTTTAGCAAGCTTAACAACCTCAGTTTCACCCTTAAGATACAACTGCTTAGCTAACTCTCTTTTCTCCCTGTAATCCCTACTATTCATTTAACCTCCACTGGGAACGCCTGCATCCCTGCAGGCATCTTCTTAAAAAACTCTGTGAAACTCCTCTTCACCTCTGTGTAACTCTGTGTTAAGGTTTTTTTTCACTCCCTACAGCCTTTCCTTCTCATAATGTTCAAGCACCTTAATCAAGCCTCCCTTCTCTTTGGAAGTCATGTATTTAAGGTTTGACTTACCCCATTTATGGCTAATAAAATTATTCAAGTTAACCATCTTAATACCTAATCTAAGGCACTTAGCATAGATCATTTTATCTTGCTGATCAAACTTGATATAGTCATGAGTAAGCTCTTCTCCCTGCAATAATTTCTTTAAGTTTATCAAAGAGGAAAGGCTAAGCTTGCGTAATGAATTCCCATATCCTATATTAGCCATTATATCATGCAATTCTTCAACCTCCATACCCAAGTCTCTTTTAGCATAAATAACTATCTGACTTCTTAATTGTTTAGCATACTTAGCCTGTTTCTCTGTCATAATTTCTCCTAAATCCTCTTCATCCCCCTCAGCGAGGGGGACACAGGGGGTGGTTCTTCTATTAACTGGGAATGTGGACATCCTGTCCGCACTTCAAATATCATCGCAAAGCGATACCTCAATTTTTCACTTCCACTCTTATTCATTAAGTGGATCAACCTCATGCTCTTCTAAATACTTATTAAGTTCTAATCCACTTATTCTAAGCTGTCCATTACCTTTAAGCCTTACAGCTGGCAATGGCTCATCTATACTTCTAATCATTCTATAAACAGTACATCTGTTAACTGATAATAGTTCAGCAACTCTTGTTGGTGTATAAAATTTCTTATCATCAAATACTACTTTGGTCATTCTATCTCCCTCTGTCAAATCAGCTTGTACACTCTTGCAACACTCTTACTGGGAACTCCTGCCTCTTCAGTCGGAAGGTGGAGATTCTCTCCGCCATAAATTCCCCTTCTGTGACTTCATTATTCTTAGTTTTTGGTCTCTTTTTACAAAAAGAGATTGCTAATAGGTTTATTCAAACTCAAGCAAAGGTGTGTTTTAACACATCGCAGTGCCGAGTTTGAATAAAGATATAGCAACTTTCATTTTATAACTTAAACTATTCAATCGAACTGAAGTTTAAGGTGATCAGGTTAAACGATTTATTAATATCTTCTCTCTCATAAAAAGCTATATACTGCTTTGTAGAAGTAACTTCAATAGCTTCATTAATCAGGTCCATTGCCAGTTTCCACTCTTTATCTTTGATGTTGTATTTTCTTAGTGATAATATTCTACCTTTAGCAACTTCGCCTTTCTTATCTACCTGAAAAGCCTCTCTAATAACAGCTTGAAGATTAATATTAGAATCCTCACTCCATCTGATCAGACAGTCATCAATCTTCTGCTTAGCTATCTGAAGCTTCTCAGTAAACTGGATTCTCTCCTTATACTTAACTTCGATCTTAGAACTTCCATCAAAGGAAAGTAGCTCAGCATTGCCCTTCCAGTTCTCACCATATTGCTCTGCTGTATCAGCTAAGTAATCTTCAATCTCAGCCACCATTTTAGCCTTTTCTTTAGCTATCTTCTCATTCAAAGCCTTAGCTTTTTTAAGAAGCTTAGTTACCATCTTATCTCTTTTCACTATCTGCTTATCCAATATTTTAGTTGGATATTCTCTGCCTTGTGCATCGTATAAAACACTACAAGATACCTTTTTCTTAGTCATTGCTTCTCCTCTTGCATTCACTTAAAATGCCATCATGATATTCTTTACCTACCAAATCGCTTATTAATCTCTTCTTAGTTACAATAAAATGATTATCATTAAAAGCTATATAACCACCTGATAATAGAGCTGTTAAATATCTTCTAATTAATCCTCTTGAATGATTGGTTATATTATGTAACTGTCTTGAACTTTTGATATTATCTTGTTTTATGAGCTTTATAATTTCACTTATTGTCTGATAATTATACCCATATTTATTCCTGATATTATCTTCTTTAAACTCAGGATTCTTCACATAAATCTTAAATTTCCCTGTTTTACTCACAGCTTTGATGTACTTGCTCTGAACCATAGTAGCAATAATTCGCTTTACTAATATGAAGTTAATCTGCAGATCATCTCTTATCATACCTGAAGTAAAAGGTTTATCTGCATAATCTATATAATTTTTAATCTGTTTTCTTGCTGATACCATTACTCACCTTTATTAACTAATTTCTATAAGTTTTAATTGTTCTACTGTAAATTCTGAAATATCATAAGCCTTAGAAGTTGTTTCAATTGAATAAAGAGCTTTCATTAGTTTTCTTAGGTTACCTTTAGTTACCTTTCTAAGGAAGCTGACTATCTTATCTTCAATTTTTACATCAGGTATTTCATTACATAAAAGCCTGATATCATCTTCACTTATCTCCTGGAACTCACAGAAGTAATTACATCTATCAAAATAGTGAGCATCAGCCATTAGTAACCTCTCTCTGGCATCACTCATACCCACTAATATAATCACACATAGTGTCTGATCTACAATATCTCTGATTGAGCCCAGTATCTTCTTATTATCAAAGGCATAATCAATCTCATCAATTATGATCACTAAGTTATCATAGCTCTTTAGAATATCTAAAATCCTGTGGTAAATATCATTTGTGCTACCATAAATAGAAGTTTTAGACATTCCTAAGTGAGTTTTTATAGCCTCTAATAAGCGTATTAAAAAGCTTTTTGGAGCCATACTTGCCTCTAATCTTAGATAAACATAATCATTCATAATAGCTTGCTGTTTAGCAAATCTGCTTTTACCTAAACCAGGCTGACCATAGATCATTCCAAGTCCAACCATCTCAGTTTTAGGTCTGTTTAACAAATACTGAATCATCTTTTGCCCATTAACAACATTCTTTGTAGTACTCATTGCTAACTGTTTCATTTTTTTTCTCCCATTCTTAGTTTTTTATTCTTTAAAAATTGTATATATAAGTTCTTAACTAAGTTATCATTAATACCTTTTCTTAAAGCTAATTTCTTAAACAACTTCTCCTGGGCTAGATAGTCCTTCCAGTCTTGTGGAGTTGCTTGAGAAAGTAGCTTCTTACCTTGCTCAACCCATTCTCTTGCCTTCTTATCTTCTTCTTTACTAGGAAGGCTTGCATCCTTGCAGGCAACTTCTACAGCCTGATTTCTATACATTCTCTTCTTATTATCCACTATCCACTCTTGTAGGTAGCCTTCAAACTTGCTACCAAATAAGGTCTTAGGTCTTAAATATTTAAACTGCTCACCTTTAAGCCATTGTTGGCATTTGATATCTATTACTTTCTTGAAATCATCAACTCTAAAGCCTTCATTCATTCTTGCCTTGATTAAAGCCTTAGTTTCAGGTGTTGTGGCTCTAAACTCTTTACTGGTACACTTATTAAGATATTGAATAATCTCCTCAATATCCCTTGAATTTACCCTCTGTAGGGTAGAATTAGTATTGACCCTCTTATGCTTATTTATTAACCTAAGCAGGAAGTCTCTTTGCTTAACTTCCAATACCTCTTTACCTATTAGGTCCATTGCTTCTAAATATAGTTCTCTATTAGTCTTCATCATTATAACCCTGTATTCTTGAATAACTTATTTAACTTCTCTAAAGCTTCTTCTTCATCACTTTTCATTCCCCTCTGTGGAGGGGTGGCAGTGTATTCCACTGACGGGGTGGTTTCAATCCTCTTCTTCTCAAAGTCCCCTTCAGGGGATTTAGGGGCTTCAATAAACCCACTATCATTAAAGCTTGATTTTTTAGTGCTTAACTCAGGCATTTTAAACTCAGCTACTCTCTCATCAACCTGCTTCCTAATGATGTTACTCTTAGCCTTGATATCCTTTTCTAATCTGTGTTGATAAGCTAATTGCTTTTTAAGTTGTTTTTCAGAAGTAGCCTTATCTTCAGCCAATTTAACAAATGGATGAGTAGTTGTTCTTGCATAAGCCTGGCAGACAAACCTGTCTTTTTGATCATAAATCAGAATAGATCTCATATCCATAATGTCATATCTGATATTAACCTTACTTCCCAGCATACCTATCAGATTATCATGGTAATAAAGCACATTTCCAAACTGTATGCCATTATTCCTTATATTCCTGCTTTCATTCTTAAGCATCATAAAGTTAAGCTCAGATAGGCTTATTTGACGCTTCCTAGGAGCTTTAAAACTCTTAAATACCTCATAAGGCTTTTGACCATTTAAGCCTGCATGTGGAGTCATTCCATACATTTCTTGAAAATAAACTGCCATCATATACTTAGCTTGTTCTACTGTTAATGGCTGTCTTTCTCTAAGCTTCTTGATCCACTTCTCATTCCTCATTAAGTAAGCAGGTTTATCTCCAATACCTGAACCTCTGAAAGTATCAATAAACCTTTCAAAATCCTCTTGCATTGTCTTAAAGAATCTCTCAATCACCTTAGCCCTGGCATTATAAGGCTTTGCAAAAGTAACATCAATTCCTAAGCGAGGATAAATACCTGCTAATTCATTGCTTAAATCATGGTCCTCCCACTTCTCATGGAATAACCTGCTTCTAAAAGCTCTACCATTATCTAAGTAAACACTCTTAGGTTTGTAGCCCATATTAACTATGGAATTTCTCAAAGCTAAAGAGATATGCTCAGAATCTTCTGTATTAGCTAAAGATGCTCCAACTGGATACCTGGAAGCCCAATCAAAGAATAATATCAGCATCATTCTCTTAGCCTTACCAGTTAATGGATCAATAATATCAAAGGACAATATATGACCATCAGCTACCAGTACATCACCAACATTCAAGCTTTCACTCCTTAATAATGTCATTATACCTCTATCTCTTAGATGCTTAACTCCATATCTTAAAGTGTTCCACTCCTGAATATTGCTATCTCTCCAGGATTCAACCCATCTTCTTAGTGATCTCTCACTAGTCCTGGATTCAATCTTACCTGCTCTTGCCATCTGTTTAAGCTTCCTAATAGCAGATCCTATCTTGATCTTGTTATCATTAAGCAGTAGATTAAGTAAGAAGTCTTGCTCAGTCTCACTGGCAATGCTACTTTCAGAAGCTCTGTTTAGCCTAACTAAGCTCTTGAAATCCTTATCACTATCAAGATATACATCAAGCCAAGAACGCATGGTCCTTTCGCCCTTCTTACCTTCTAATTCATAAAGCTTAGGTGAAAACAAACCTGTGTTATATACTGAATTAATACTCTTGATAGCTTTTAACTTACTGCCACACCTATCATACTCATTCAATATCTCCTCACACAAATCTGCTTTTAACTGAGCTCTCTGTAATTCATCTTCAGGAACAGGGACCTGCTCCTCTAAATCAGGTATAGTATTATCATACTCAACCACTCCTGCTTCAATACATGGTGCTATCTCTTTAGAACTCGGAACTAAGTATAAGTTTTTTGTGCCTCCACCAGGAATAGCAGACTTAATAACTTCCCAGCCTTCCTTCTTAGCTATCCTGTAAGCTTTACTCCTGCTTACTTCATACTTAGCCATTATACCTTCTATGGACTGTAAGTTTCCAGCTTGCAGATTCTCTTCATTTCCCCTCTTACTAACTGGGAGAGCGGATGACCACATCCGCTTTCCTCCTTCAGGAGGAACTACGGTCTGCTTCTTCTTTTTAACATTATCTGCTTTTTTCTGTGGTTTATGTTTGTCAACATGATCAGAAGTGTCCAATTTAGGAGTGTCCAATTTAGGAGTGTCCAATTTAGGAGTGTCCAATTTAGGAGTGTCCAATTTAGAGGTGTCCAATTTAGAGGTGTCCAATTTAGAGGTGTCCAATTTAGAGGTGTCCAATTTAGAACTATTATTAGTATCAGAGATTAAAATTAGAATTGTAGGTTTACCTGCTCCAATTTGTTCTTCCTTAAATTCCCATTCACCTTTCTTTAATCTTCTTCTAACAGTCTTGGTACTAATTCCAAGCCTATCAGCCACTTCTTTTACTGTTAACCACATAATTAACTCCATTTAATCCTTAAAGAATTATTAATATTCATAGTAGTGGGGCTACTAAAAGCCCCATTGGCTATGAACATCTCTGTCTAATGCCTTTTAGGCTCTTTAGGTTCTGATTTACTAAGCTAAGCTTATTCTTAAGGTCCTTGTTCTTCTTCTCTAAGCTATAATTACTAGCTTTAAGCTCGAAGTTCTTACTCTCTAAATCCGATGCTTTACCTATACCAGCTATGTCATGCATAACTAACAACACTACAATTATTGATAATATTACTATGGCTGTTATCATGGCTTACTCCTTATGGTTATATCAGTTGTGATTTTTCAAACTTGAGTTTGTGACTTTTTAAAAATTGTCTAATAGCATCAATCTTCTCAGTTGTAACAGGACCTTTTAACATCAAGCAGGCAGTTGTTGTTGGGTAAGGTGAGTTAACAATAGCACTCTGATACTCGTTTAATCTCCATAAATAAAATTTAACTGAATCTAAATGTAAGAATGTAGTTACCTTACAGATTTCATTATAAGCATCTTCTTCATCTAAACATTCCATCATCTGAACTCTTTTGATAGCTAAGAAACCACCGTCTAAAAATGTATAATCAACAATCATTACAAATATACACCCTCTTTCATGGTAATACTCTCTTAACATACCATTAACGATTGTCTTCTTATTGCCATTGTTATATTCACTTGCATTATAATCTAGCATCTCTACTCTCCTTATCTGATTGAATATCATTAAATTGTATCTGGTTATTACTTCTTATTGCCCCCTGAACCCAAGGACCGAATAAATCTTCAATTGCCTTTTCAACCTTTTGATTTTTTCTATTGCCTGAGATTATTCTGTTTAAATAATTTAAGGAAATATCTAAACCTGTTTTCTCATTAACATAATCCAAAAGATTCTCGCTATTAATACTGTTAGCAGTCATTGCAGCTCTGATTTCTTTTGCTTCTAAGTGCATCTCTTTTTCTCCCATTATTATTTTTTCTTGACTATTTTAATGTTTTATTCTTATCTGTCATTAGATGTGCCAATAATATGCGTTATCGCATAAGTGTCAATAGAAATTATGCGATATTGATATAAAATAAAATAACAGGTGGTGTAAGTTGCTGAAAGACAGGCTAAAAGAGGTAAGAAAAAAAATTGGTTTAAATCAGACTGATTTTGCAAAAAGCATCAATTTAACCCAATCTAATTATAGCAGATATGAATCTGGAGTTCATGAACCACCTATCAGTTTATTAGAAAATATGCGGAATTGTTATAATATCAGTACGGATTGGCTTATCACTGGTAAAGGTTTTATGTTTATGGAGCAAGGTAATAAAAAACCTAAAACAGAGCTAAACGCAGATAAGCTAAAACAATATATTGAACTTGGTAAATCCAATTCAAAAGTTGAAGTTAAACAATCCAATAAATCACAAGTTAATAGTTCTGTAGTTTCACTTCCCATAGTGGGGGAGATAGCAGCTGGTAATCCTTTTGAAGTTGCAGACATGAGTGATTTAGGCAATATCATTGTATCAACTGAGCTTATAAGTGATCCTGATAACTTCTATTGCTTCAGAGTAAACGGATGGAGCATGAGCCCAGAGATACAACACAGCGATGTTGTGATCATTAATAAATTCTATGATTATGATGATATGGATAACAGGATAGTAGCTATCAGAATTGATGATGGTATCACTCTTAAACTACTTAAGCTAGATCATGATAATAAATGCTCCTGGTTAATGCCTATCAATGATGACTACAAACCTATCTTAATTAATCAATATTCTACGATAAATATATTAGGGGTACTTGAGTATTCGATTAGATCTTATAAATAATAAATATATCAATAATTAGGAGGTAGTATGTTTATTTTAAGAAAAGTGGTTGGTTATGTTCTTATAGTGATTACCTTGATTATGATCAGTGGTTGCAGTACTTATTCAAATCCAGGCTATGAAATTATAACATTTCTTGATTTTGAAAAGTATATGGAGAAAGGAGTATTTGTTACACCTATGAGTTATGAAAATGAGTATATTCCCATAGGACTAGTAAATGCTTATTGCAAGGACAGTATTTTTGAGAGTCCTAAAATGCTTCAAACATACCAAGCAAATAGAATACTCAGAATATCTGATGGAGTAGTGCTTAGAAAAAAACTAGCAGATATTGATAAAGATAACATTGTTTATGAAAAGCAAACATACTGGAGCACTATAATTGTACATGCAAATCTTCAAGAGGCTATGGACCTCTTAGTTAAAGAAGCAAAAGCTAAAGGTGCTGATGCAATTATTAATATCAGGGTATCTTCTTTTGTTTTAGAACAAGATGATTATCAAAGAACTTCAGGTGTTAATCAATACTATTATGAGATATCTGGATTTGCTATCAAGAGAATTAATGATTAGAATATAATTTTATCAGCACTTTTACAAAAAACGCTTTCTCATTTAGGTAAAAGTGCTGTTATTTTTTTAAAACGCTTTTTCAAAGTGGCAACCTTGCTGTCACTTTTTAAATCAAAATAAACTGTAAGTTTTTCTTATTATTAGTGGCTTTCAGGTCGGTTTTTCAAAGTGGCAATGTTGTTGTCACTTTTTTTCTATCACAACGCTTTTGCAAAACGCTTTTTCACTTTTCATATTTTCATTTTCCAAAATTTGTTTTACTCTCGGTTTAATTCAAAGCCTACAAATATCCTAACCTACTGTTATTTAATACTTTCAAAATTAACGCAAAACTAACAAGCTTTTACAAGCAATCTACAAGCTTTTACAAAAGTGGCAAACTCGCTTTTTCACTCATGTCCACCCTATAAAGCCCATTAATAAGCCATTTGTCTAATTTAAGCATTCTTCCACCTCCTGGCTATCAAGGGTGTCACTTTTTATCAATTACTCAGAAAACTGTTAGGTATTTCAGAAGAAGAGGTAGTTTCAGACATAAATCCCGAAATAATTATAACCAATCGCAGTACAACAAACTCTAAAATCACCCTATTCAGGTCATTGTTCAAAGGACGGGAAGATTTGTTTGCTCAAAGATGGGAAAGTAACAACAAATCAGGGTATTCTCCAGTTTGTCTGAACAGATGGAATAAAGCTAAATGTAATTTACCTAAGATAAAATGTAGTATATGCAAAAATAGAGATCTTCAGACTATAGAAAATAAAGTTATTTATGACCATTTAGCAGGTAGAATTGTTATTGGCATATACCCTATCTTGAGTAATGATAATTGTAATTTCCTAGCTATAGACTTCGATAAAATGCAGTGGAAACAGGATATTGAAGCTGTTTATTCTAGCTGTCTCAGACTTGATATACCAGCTTCAATAGAGGTTTCTCGTTCTGGGAATGGAGCACATCTATGGATATTCTTCTCAGAAGAAATTACAGCTATAGATGCACGAAAACTTGGTTCATTTATTATTTCAGAGACAAGAAAGACAGAGCGATTACTAGATTTAGATTCCTATGACAGAATGTTTCCTAATCAAGATTATTTACCAGAAGGTGGTTTTGGGAATCTGATAGCATTACCCCTGCAAAAAAAAGCAAGATTAAATAACTGTTCAGTTTTTGTCTCCCAAGAATTCAAACCATTTCCTGACCAATGGGCATATCTTTCGACTGTCAAGAAGTTGTCCCTAAAGGGTATTCAGAATATTATAAAGAATAAAACAATTGAACTTCCTAAGACTGTAATATCTAAAAATCGAAAAATAAAGATCATCATATCTAATCAAATATTTGTTAGTAAACATGGATTACCTAAGCATATTTTATATAAACTTATCCAATTGGCAGTATTTCCTAATCCTGAATTCTATATTGCTCAAGCAAGTAGGAGATCAACTTTCAAAATTCCTCGTTTCATAAGTTGTAGTGAAAATTTTCCTGAGTTGATATCAATTCCAACAGGATTATTAAAAGATGTCTTAAATATATTCCAAATTGAAAACATTAAATATACTATTGATGACCAACGAAATATTGGGACTAAAATAGCTTGTAAATTTATCGGAGCATTGAAAGAAAATCAAATCGAAGCTTTTACTGAGATTTCAAAGCATGAAATGTCTGTTCTCTTAGCCACAACTGGATTTGGAAAAACAATCTTGGCTATTAAACTTATAGCAGAGAGGAAAGTCAACACCTTAATATTAGTTCATAGAAAAGAACTGCTAGAACAATGGAAAGAGAAACTTGCTATTTATACTCAAGGAGCAGATATTGGAATTTTAGGAGTTTCAAAGACTAAGCAAACTTTGCAAATTGATATAGCAATGATTCAAACTCTTAAAAACTTATCAATGGAGAGAATTGACCAATATGGACAGATAATAATCGATGAGTGTCATCATATCGCAGCTTATACTTTTGAGAAAATACTTAAGAAATCAAGAGCTAAATTCATCTTAGGGATGACTGCAACCACTACTAGGAAAGATGGACATCATCCCATTATTTTCATGCAGTGTGGGGCAATTAAATATAGAACAAATCTTAAATTACAGTTTGAGTCAATGAAAGTTATCAAACAAGAAATTAGAACAATCTTTCCTGAAGATAATATTACCTTAGCGAATTTAATGTCTAATTTATCCCAGAATACTGCAAGAAATCATCTCATTTGCAGTGGTGTAATTAGGGCATTTAAGCGAAAAAGAAAGATCTTAGTTTTAACAGAAAGAGTTTCCCATCTAAATATACTGTATGAAGCATTAAGTCCTGCATGTGATAATATTATTATTCTAAAAGGTAATATGAAGAAACAGGAAAAAGTCCTAGTTAAGAGTACTTTAGCAGAGTTAAATAATTCAGATTCTTTCATAATTATTGCTACTGGCAGATACATAGGAGAAGGATTTGACTTTCCTCTACTTGACACTCTATTTCTCACTTTACCAATTTCTTGGAAAGGAACACTTCAGCAATATGTTGGGAGAATAGTAAGATGTCATGAAGATAAAAATTCAGTTGAAGTGTATGACTATGTTGATGTAAATTATGAGAAGTTGATTAAAATGTACGACAAAAGAAGAAGAGCATATAAGAATTTAGGGTTTGAGATTGGGAATTAAGACAAAGAGCAGGATAGCATTTACACATATATATGTATTAATAATGAAGTAGAAATTTTGTAGATTAAGTATAGTACATGATATTATTCCTTTAATGTAGAATATCAATAATAATAATCTTACAAAAAAACTACTAGAAAGAAGCAAATACTATTTTCTTTTCAGCTTTTCTTTAATTAAAATATTCTAACTCACATTTATCTTGACATCTTTGCTATTGCTAGACTATCTTAACTTAAACTAACTTTTAATTTGGAGTAGATATGGATTACAAGAAACTGATAACAAAGGGTGAGAGCAAAACACTTGAACTGAAAGAGATAATTCCTTCTCATGACAAGATAGCAAAGACAGTATGTGCATTTGCAAACACTTCAGGAGGAAAGCTCATTATTGGGGTTAAAGATAATCTTGAAATAATAGGTATTGATGATGCTAATATTTTTGAAATAAAAGATTCTTTAATATCGGTAATATATGATAAAATATCTCCACTAATAATGATAGACATCTTTACTGTAGCTATTGAAAATAAGCTGATTCTTGTAATTGATGTTTCAAAGGGTCCACAATCTCCATATCATATCAAAAAAGCAGGCAATAAAGAGGAAGTCTACATTAGATTGGGAGCCACTAATCGCAAAGCAGATAATGAAACCATTAATGATCTCCATAGGCAAAGTAGGAATACGAGCTTTGATGAAGAGATAGATTATAACCTAGATTTTGAAGATTTAGATTTAAGTCCACTTTCCACTAGATTCAAGAAGCTGGGTATAGATTTAGATGAATCAAGCTTCCTAAATCTTGGATTAGCTAAAAAAGAAATCAATAAACTGTACCCTACAAAAGGATTACTAATTCTTCTTGGTCTGTATGAACATTCTTGTATAAAATGTGCTAAATTCAAGGGTGATAATATGGTTGAATTTATTGATAAAAAAGAATATACTGGCAATATTTTTTCTCAATTGGAGAATGCTGAAAGTTTTTGTTATAATCATATCAATGTTGGTGCAAAGATAAAAGGGCTACAAAGAGAAGATATACCTGAAGTTCCTTTAGAGGCAATTAGAGAAGCTTTGCTAAATGCCATTGTCCATCGTGATTACACTAATTCTGGTAGAGATATTAAAGTTAATATTTTTGATAGTTATATTTCTATCAACTCCCCTGGATCACTTCCACCAAAAATAACTTATGAAGATATCTTTAATGGAAGAAGTGAGATTAGAAATAAAGTACTTGCAAGAGTGATGAATAAACTCAACTTTATAGAAAAATGGGGTACTGGCATTAATCGTATCTTAATTTCGTGTGAGAATAGAGGCCTTAAAAAACCTGAAATTATTGAAAAGAATGATTTCTTTGAAGTTAAATTATTTCGACCCGAAGCAGAATCTTCAGTTAATAATAATCAAACTATTGAATATCCACGGTCGATTACGGTCGATTACGATCGATTACGATCGATTACGGTCGATTACGGTCGTTTAGAAATAGAAAAACAAGACATATTACTTTATCTATTAGATAATAAAACCATAACTCGTAAGCAAGTAATTGATGTTTTCGATTTTAAAACTACAAAAGCAACAAACTTATTAGCTGAGATGACAGAAGAAAAACTCTTAGTTAGGAAAGGTAGTGGTAGAAGCACCTATTATATGTTGAAAAAGGATTAAAGAGGAAAAATGAAAGCAATCTAAAATTTTATCACTATACATAGAAGTTATGTTATGACATTACTAATTCCAATAATCATATCGAGAATAGCATCATTAACCACTTTTTGTTAATAGGCTAATTTCAGCTATTAGAGATGTTGTTTTTCCTATCATATATTCTTTCATTTTTCCGCTATTAATCAAAGTATTATCCTCTTATTGTTAAAAAAATGTGGCTTTATCACAATAAATCATATTTCTACTCATATTTTTAATATTCAAACAAGCTCCTAATATCAGACTTAATCAGATTTGTTAGAATAGTATAATTATCTAACTCATTTCTAATTCTACCTGCAATTATCGCAGAGCTAATATTCAGTTCATTTGCTACTTTCATTATTGTATCTTTACAATGCTGAGTAGTTAATTCACTCCCATATTTATCCCAATAGTCTTCAGGAATGAGAGCATTTCGAGCAAATTCATTAGCTTCTTGTTCTATGTTGTCAGTTTGTAATTTAGAAGTATCCTCTAAATCATCTATAATCAAAGTTTTATCATTTTCTAAGTGATACTTGATATGACCAATTTCATGTAATAGGGTAAACCAGAAACTATCAAGTCTTCCAAATCTAAGTGTCATGCCTATAACAGGATTACCTGTAGGTGATAGAAAAACAGCACCATCAAAATGAGTTCCACTGAAGTGTTTTAATACTATAAGATGAATTCCGTGTTTTTTAAGAAATTCAACTGCTAACTTAGGTCCATCATCTAAGCTACTCAAATTAACTAATGCTCTAATATTTTCCTCAGATAAAACATCTCTTTTATATTTTGGAATATCAGTTTTTACAATCATTTTTAAGATTTTAACTTTCCAAACATCAATAGCTTTAGAATCGCAATCCTTGGTAGATTTTCTATAATAAGAATAATTACTATAATTATTAAAACCCTCTGAAAAAAAATTATTTAGAAGTTCTTCACCATACTCCTTAGCCTTATTTAAAGTTTCTGGTGCATCAACAAAGTACCCTCTTTTATACATCTCATTAAATGGGTACTCATCTGGATTGTGTTTTGTTTCTGGTATATCTTCATCTTTTTGCTGAATAAGTACTTCTGCTGGAATACCAAGACCTGCATGTAACTGTCTGATCATGTTAATACTTAAAGGTCTTTTTTTTGCTAATACTTCAGAAACTTTACTTTTAGAACCAATATATGGTACTAAATCTTTTTGCTTTAGTCCTTCTTGTTCCATTCTAAATTTGATAGCATCAATCGGATCTGGTAATTCTATTGGATATTGTTCTTCTTCATATTTATCTATCAAAAAGGTTAGTAATTCTAGTTGATCATCTTCTTCTATGGTTCTTTCTTTGGATATAAGTTCCTCTACTAATTCAATTGCTGAATTATATTCTTCTTCATTCTTTATTATCTTAATAATCACTAACCACCTCCGCATTCACTTTGTCATATTCCTTATGGGTTCCTAAAAGCCTAATAAATACGAATTGTTGTTTGTAGTTTATTTCGGCAATAAATCTATGTTTATTACCTTGAATATTAAAAACTATTCTATTATTTCCAATTATGCTTGCGTGTGCATATTTTACTTTTATCTCATTAGTATTTTTCCAACAAGCATTTTTAACTTCAAAATACCAAGAATCAAGATGCATTTTTGCCTTAGGAAATCTTTTTCCCTACTCTACAAGAGTATTTCTCTTAAGTAATTTCATTTCAACTTTCCCAAACCTGTTTAATCTGTAAATATAAATTTCCCAAAAAGGGAATATTACATAATAAAGTTAATCAAATAATAATAAAAACTTATTACCAATTATACAACTTGCCCTATTTTGACAATATCAATATATGGATTCGTATTAATATACAACCTTCATATATAAATACCAAACCACGAAAAGCAAAGAGACCGGAGTTCCTCAATCGTAGATAAGGGACTTCGGACGGAGTTTCTGTTAACATAGCAAAATTAATAATAATATCGCTCTTCCAAGGCTAAGATATATCTTGGGCTTAAATATACATGGTCTAACGAACCCTGCCTATTAAATGACATTCCTTCAGATTAGATAGATAAAGTGTGATTAGTGAATGAAAACTTGAGAATTATATTAGAAATTACTAATCAGGAACTAAACTTCAACTATCAGGTTAATTTATTTCTTTCAAATTCTGTCAAATCAATGTTACTTATAAAATTCAGAATATCTTCACATGCTTGAGTAATATCCCATATATAAGATCTATCTTTTTCACTAACAAGCATAGATTCTTCTCGCAGTAGATAATATTTCTTTTCTTCTGTATGGGTTATTTATCCCATCTTTTTCAATTAAATCAACTTTTTTATTGAAATATTGTTCGAACTTTTCCTGTAAATCCATAAGATCAAAGAGAGAATAATTAGAATTTTTCTTGAAGGAAATCAGGATATCAACATCACTTTCATTAGTGAAATCCTCCCTTAATATTGATCCAAAAAGATATAATTCTTCAACAGCATAGCCTTTTAGTATTTCATATAAATCTGCTTCATTTATATTTATCTTTGGTAACTGCATTATTTCTCCTTAAAGATATTATTTTGAAAATTCACTGTATAGCTTAAATCATCTACTATACAATATAAATCTACAATATCTTAACTATTATTCTATGTCAAATTATAAATGGAATAACCCAATTTAATAAGATTAGATTAATTGATATATTCAGATTTTAAGAAAAATATAGGTATGTCAGTAATTGCCTTAACTCAGCTTTGCATTATTATCTTCTATCGACAATAAACCCTAATTTTGTTTATGTAGCAGTACCACATAGTACAGCAAGATTTTCTCTTGATTACCCCCAGTAAAACTGTTCTATTTCTCTGATACAATATATCCACCAGAAATAATAGAAATTAAAGAGCCTAATGCTTCTTTCAAGATTTACGCAATTGAAAAGAATAAAATCAGATCTAAACAGGCTATATAAAGTAGCTAAAGATTGTAAGATGAGGGAAGTAATAGTTCCTTATATTAAGGTTATGGTATTGAATGATGACTAAGAATATTTAAAATTCTGTCTCTTTACAATCAAAATCAATCATTCTAATAATCTTCTTGACATAGAAGAATAAGCTTTATAATATAGTCTTAGTTATCATTATAGTGATCAATATGATTTTACTAGGCTAGGCTAGGCACTATTAAGTATTGACATTTTATGAATATTGGAATATTTTTACACTAGCAAGAGAGGTTATAAGCATCCCTAACAGCCTTTCTTATCTCTTGTTTAAAGAAAATTATTCTAATAAGATAAGAAATTAGAGAGGAACTATGAAAAAAATAATATTAATACTCACCTTATTATATTCAGCTTTTTTATTTTCACAAAATATCACTAATCCCATGGCTATTTTGACTCTTGCCGATTCAATCACCTTAAAGAGTTATTCTGATATTGAAAAGAAGATTAACTATCCTCCTGATTGTACTGTCATTAGAGTATTTAAGCAGGAGAGAGAGTGTGAAATATGGTCAAAAGATTCATCACAAGATAGTTTATCCTTAATCTTAACACTGCCTATTTGTTCCATGGACTTTGAGCCAGGACCTAAGTTGAAAGCAGGAGATTCTAAAACACCTGAGGGATTTTATTATGGTGATTTTGCCTATTATAGTAGTCAATGGTTTATGTGGATGGACCTTAATAATGTTGAACAATCAGGAGAAGTAGGTACAGGTTCAGCTTTTAGGATTTGCTTGAATTACCCAAATCAAATTGACCAAAGACATACTACTACGGCTGGTTTCAGCGATACTGGTCGAGCAATATGTGTTCATGGAAACTGTGTATCTATTGGTTGTATATCTTTCCTTAACAAGAATTTTATTCCTGTTTATGCTTTTTCTAGACACCATAATTCATCTAAATACGGTAAAATTCAATATCATATTTTTCCTTTCAGATCTGCTAAAAAAACAGAGAGTGAAGTTACTGAATACAGCAAGAACTTCATTCATCATAAGGAATATTCTCCTAATAAATTAAGAAGTTTTTGGAAGAATCTAGCCTTTGGTGAAAAATTATTCGAAAAATATAAAAAGCCATTATCCATTATAACTAATAGAAGATATTTACAAGAAGATGATTTATCTGAAACTATTAAGACAGTTAAAGAATTTCTGAAAGAAAAGGAGTATTATTCTGATGAGATTGACTGCGTTTTTGATTCTGTTTTAAAATCTGCTGTAATTCAGTATCAAAATGAAAATAATATGACCTCTGATGGCCTTATTGGCAACAATACTCTTAAGCAAATGAGAAAAGATGGCATAGAAGAATTTTCTCTTGAATATATTTACAGGGTAGATAAATAGAGTTCGATTTCACTTTCAGAATTAGAGACTGTTCAGAATAAATGACTGATAAATAGTGATTTGATTTTTCAAATGCTATAATTAGTGCACAATTTTTATTTATTATCCTACATTTTTGAAATTGACATCTAGCTTGATTACATTACTATATCTCTAATATCCGAATAATGCATCTTAATCCCACAGGGATGCCATATAGTAGGGAGTGCTCGCAAGACACTCCAAAGAATGTTTGTAAAAGTGAGCCCTGAAGGGGCGATATATCCTTCTTTATAAGTTAGATAAAAAAATTGCCCTAGTTGATCTAGTCAGATTCGTTAAAACCAATTCTTCAAGATGGATCAAAACAAGATTTCCCGAGTTAAACCTTTTTTCTTAGCAAGAAGCTTACGGTGCATTTTCAATTAATCCTCAGCAAAGTTATGCTGTTATAGGATACATTCAAGACCAAGAAAACCACCATCACAAAGTATCTTTACAAAATGAACTAATCTAATTCTTGAAAAAGTATAAACAATATTATGATGAGTGTTATATCTGGACTTAAATTCGTATTTGATTAGAATATGTCGCCCCTCTAGGGCTCACTTCTGCTCGTATTGTATGGAGTGTCTTGCGATCACTCCCTATTATATGTCATCCCTTCGGGATTTTTATAAATTTCCAAGCTATCGCTCGGAAGCGGATATGGTCATCCACATTCCCAGTAAAGAGGCTTTGTTACCAATAAACAATCATTATAAAATGTCAAGAAACCTGAAGATATGCAATATTATTGACTTCGCTAAGGATAAGCTATTGGATAAGGTGGCTGGATAATTGAACAGTCTCTCCAGCATTTATACAGTTTATCAAACCAAATAATAATTGACAAATATCGATATTTCTAGCTTTTAACCTCTATCAAAGATGATAGGAGATTTCATGACAGAGAGAATGAAATTATTTTTTGGAAGAGTTGTTGTTTTTATTAGTTTACTAATAGTTTTTTCTTGTAGTGATGATAGCAGTACTAAACCTGATTCTGAAACTTTTACTCAGACAATTAGTGCTAATCAAGAAACAATAGTAAATTACGGAGAAATGATGCTTGATTTTGCAGCAGGCACTGTTTCAGAAAGTTTTGAATTGGAAATTAACAAATTAGAAAATGTTGAGAATATCAGTTTTGCTGATTATGATTTAATCGGTGATGTTTACGAAATCATTCATGATGAAGAGGTTATGTTTAATAACTCAGTTGCTATCAGCTTTGATTATGAATCTGACAATGAGATTGATCCTAATAATGTTTTCATTGGAAGGTATCTAAATGGTGAGTGGTCTAAACTTCCTACAAGATATAATGAAGATAGCGAAACCCTAAATGCTATGACAGATCAGTTATGTTGGTTTGCTCCATTCTGGGGAGAAGGTCCCGAGATTAATGAAATACTAGTTATTCCTACAGCTTATTCAAATGTTAGTTTATCTTCTGATTCATTTACTGATGATTTGGTTGTTAATGTTGGATATACTGACCATAATAATGAAGTTATTTCAGCCCATATTTCACTTTCTTTGCTAGGTGAGACTATAGATAATACTCAGAATTTAGGAAATATTCTAGCTAATATTGCAGGTGAATATGAGATAATTTATCTTCCTTTTGTTACTAACAATATGTCAAATTCAATTGTTTTAGGAATGGAAAAAGTAAATTTTAATTATCAATATATTATGGATAAAGCTGTTTTAGCTAACTTATATCAAACTGTGGATGGTTTTGATGCTCTTATCTTCAATATTGAATTGCTAGATAGTAATAATAATGTCCTTGATTCAAAGGAAAGTAGAGTTGATTTTTATACCTACTCTTATGTAGCAATTGATACTTATAGCCCTATTGATTCTGCAATTCCAAGTCCAGATGTGGTATGGGGATTTATCGATTCACCAGATTTGGATCCTTCAGATTTCACTCAAGAGAAATACTGTCTAGTTATTGATGAGAATAATGATCCCTTTAGTGCCCTTAATAAAGCTTATGAAGCAACAGTTAATTTTAGTGAAATAACTGGAAGTATCAATAGCATTACTCACCATGTTGAAACAGAATTAGAGATTGGGCAAACATATTATTACCAAGTGAAAGTGAGTAAAGATGGTTCTTTTATAGGAGATAGAGTAATAAAATCACCTATCAGAAGCTTCACAGTTATTGAAGAGGTTATTGAAGATACCGAAAATCCTTCTATTGGAGAGACCTATATTCCAGCACCAAATAGTATTGTTTCTGGAGATGTACTTTTAGATGTTTATGTAACAGATAATGTTATGGTTTCTGAAGTAGAATTTGGAATAAGCAGTTTGTCACTTAACCATGAAGAATTAGGTGTAGATGCAACTCCTGATGACAATGACCATTTCACTCATATCTTTGATAGTTATCAATATGAAGATGGCCGTTATGAGATTCGAGCAACAGCTTATGATACTAATGACAACCTTACTTCAGTTACTTGGCCAATCTTTATAGATAATACAATGACTGGAATTGATCAAGTTGCTCTACCTTATTTTAGCCCTACCCCTGGTTATTACAGCGAAACTCAAGTAGTATCAATCGGTTGTTCAACACCTGATGTTGAAATTCGTTATACTTTTGATGGAAGCCAACCTAATCAAGAAAGCTCTATGATATACGATTACCCACTAAATATTTTAGAAAGTACAACTATAAAAGCCAAAGCATTCAAAGACGGCTACCAAGCGAGTGAAATAGCTGTAGCTTATTACAATATTGATGAAAATTCAGCAGAAGCAATCTTTGTTCCTGGAGGGACCTTTACAATGGGTGATACAAACCAAGGTATTCATGAAGAAGAACTACCAACTCACCAAGTAACCCTTAGTCCATTTTACATAAACAAGTATGAACAAACATATAGCAAGTTTATTGAATTTCTAAATGCTGAAGGAGTAACTCCTTTAGGCTATTACCATAATACACGAATAATCGATCTTAATATGCCACACTGTGCACTAGGCTATGAAAATGGTTCTTTCTATTTTGAGGCAAATGAAATTGTGCCGAGTATAGAATGTCCAGTAAGTGAAGTAAACTGGTTAGGAGCAATTTACTTTAGTAACTGGTTAAGTCTTCAAGAAGGTTTAATCCCTTGCTATGAGACTAACACTTTTACTTGTGACATGACTGCTAGTGGCTATAGATTACCTACCGAAGCTGAGTGGGAGTATGCAGCTAGAGGAGCAAGCAATAATCCTGATTACCTCTATGCAGGATCATCTAATTTCGACGATGTGGCTTGGTGTGATGAAAATAATGCCCCCTATGGAGTCAAAGAAGTTGGCACTAAAGCTCCAAACAGTTTAGGGATTTACGATATGTCAGGTAATGTTTATGAATGGTGCTTTGATAGTTATGGACCTTATTCTAACCAAGCAGTGACTAATCCGACAGGTGCTGATTCAGGCTTTATTTATGTGCTTCGAGGCGGTGGCTGGTCTGATAGTGCTGATCAATGTAGAGTTTCTCATCGTGCTCATCAGGGCCCTTATGTTAACGACGGAAATGTTGGTTTCCGTCTTGTTCGTAAAGCAGAATAGTTTTTTTACTTAATTCTTCTTTGAAAGAATGAAAATTAAGAAGTAAAATAATATATTATTAGGGGACTTTAGCATAAGTCCCCTATTTTTTTGTAAAAAATAAGACACAGAAATAAATATATCCACAAATGGCACTAATCTACATGCATATCATTGTTCGCCCTTCTGAGTTGAATAAAGTCCTCTCAAGCCTTAAATAATTCAGTCATTACCAATTCTCTCTCTTCCCCATTTACTATAACAGTAATTGGATTTTTACTTGAACTATAAACAAGAGTATTATAGATTGAATTCACCTTATTAGTTTGTGTCATATCAATTCCATCAATTTCAATTACATCGCCGATATTGACATCATTGGGGCAATTTTCCCTAACATGACTAACAAGGATCTTATCATCAATTTTTATTTGGAAGCCAGTGGTATAAGTCGGATGAACATTTAGAATAGGAAGTGCTTTTGATTTCTTAAATCTTAATTTATAATTAACCACATCAATAAGTAACTCATATTCTGAAACAAAATTCATACCTAATATGTAGTCAAAAGGTAATTCAGGTAAATTGTTTGCTATGCCAAAAATGTATTTACCCTTGTAGGATTCCTGCAAATATAATTCGATATTATTATAGTAATCCATATTCATTGTTCCCATAAATGAAACATACTTCCATGATCTTGAAATTGGGTAGTTGTCAAAAATAGGATTGAAGGACATACACTGGAATGCTCCAGTATCAAAAACAGTTAATCCATCATTTTCAGGATTAATCGGAGAAATTGAAGTAGTGATAAATCCAGTAAATTGGCAATCTAGGTCAAAATCAGCTTTAAAGTTAGCAACATTAAATTCTAATTTTTCCTCCCTGATATTGATTAATATATTATCAAATAAGGTAATAAAGTCTAAACCTAATATACCTGCAACTTCTATTCCAACTAAATCAGAGAGAGATTTCATAACATTATTGAATTTATGATGTGAAGAGGGTGAATAAAATCTATTTCAATTCCTAAATCAGCTGAAGTAACTTCATTAATAAGGTTAGAAAAAGACATGGGACAACCTGAATCAAGAAACATATAGAAGCTTTTGCCATTTCGCACTACCGGTATAAAAACTGTATTTAATAAAGATAATATTTTCATAATCTACTCCTTGTGTTATTAACTATTTACCATTACTTATATTCATTCTAACCCTTAATTCTGCTTTTCATTAATTGCTTCGCAGTACTAGTAAACTGATGTAACTTATCTTTTAATAAATCTTTGGGTAAGTGTTTAGTAATATATTCTGCGACTTTAATATTTGCTTTATCCAATTGCAACAACTTAACCTGTTCTTGATTACCTTCTGCACAAAGAAGTAAGCCAATAGGTTTTTCTTCATTTGCTTCTGTTTCTAACTTCTCTAAATATCTAAGATAGAGTTCCATCTGACCTTTATAAGCTACTTTAAACTTCCCAATTTTTAGTTCAATCGCAACCAACCTGCGTAATTTCCGATGGTAAAAAAGTAAATCAAGATAAAAATCTGTGTTATCAATAATCATTCTTTTTTGACGAGCAACAAAGGAAAACTTCATTCCTAATTCAATTAAGAAGTTCTCCAAGTCTCTCAAAATTGCTGTCTCTAAATCGCGTTCAGAATAGCTATCTTTCAGATTTAGAAAGTCTAAAACATAATGATCCCTAAAGACTAAATCAGGAGTCATTTTATCCTCAGACTTCAGTTCTGCCAACTCTAACTTAGCTAATTCATCAGGCTTCTTACTAATAGAAGTTCTTTCAAAAAGCAATGAATCTATTTTCTTTTGCAGGGTTCGAACACTCCACTTTTCAAGGCGGCACATTTGCAGATAAAACTCTCGTTCTAACTCATTCTTAAGATACATTATTATTTTAAAATGGACCAACTCAAATGTCTCCACAGTGTAGAGACAATTTGAATATCCGGAAAAATATCTACAAAGTAGAGACAATGTTGTAGTTGCTTTACACTCCAACCAGAACCATACTCTTCTCTCAGTTGTTTAGAAAGAGTCTGTAAAACATGTTTCCCATAGTCAGCTCTCTTATTATTTAAAATTTCTTCATTTATTCTCTTGCCAATCTGCCAATAGATGGCAGTTAACCCAGAGTTTACGGCTATCGCAACTTCTTCTCTTCCTTTTTCAATTACTGTTTTAATCGCGACAAAAAGTTCTTCTTCTAAAAGTAACTCACTATTATTCATAACTTACTCCTTGTTTGTTAAGTTAATTAATCATTACAAATTTAGTTAGATGTTTTATATATGTCAAGTTTTATTAAGCGTCAGGTAAAAGAGATGAAGAGATGAAATGGCGTCTTCTATAGACTTGGAGCGTCCCTACCGCCAGCTAGAAAACCTTCTTTACAGAAGATTACTTCTGAAAAGATACTATTTTCAGGGTGGAAGTAGAAAGCTTAAGAAGAAAAACCTTCCTACAGAAAAGATTTTCATTCATCCCTCTTCCCAAAGCCGTGTTGTCCATCATAATTCATCCTTACCCCTATCATCACAGTAGAAATTAAATCTATTTTATTTATCTACTAAGGATTCAATTGTTTTTAAACATTAACCTTTATTAATATTCATATTGATATATGACAATTATTTTATTGAGGCTTTTATTGTCAAGTAATATTATTTATAGACATAACAATGGTGTTAATAAATGCCATTATAAGGGGACTATATGATGAAAAATAATTTTTTAAAAAGCAATAATTCAATATTATAAATTGCTAATAGTTTCTATCCACTAATTTCACGAATTAAGAAAATATCACCAAGTGATTAAATAGATTAGCCCAGGGGTTCATTTTTTGAAGAAAAATTGACCATGGGTATGGTAAGCCAATATTAGTGTAACCATGTAAGGGTTTAATAGAGAAAATAATAATTGCTAAAAAATCGGTCAAATTATTTAGGAATGGACACAGGTGTATTAATATTCTATCGAAAATTAGAATACAAAGAAATCCCTAAAGGGGATAAGTAGATTAGCCTGGGTGTTGTATCCTGGAAGGATTAACCCCAGGGATGATACATACCCACCACCATCCCTATCCCTGAAAGGGATTAATAAGAAATTAATTTGACAAAATAATTAAAATATATATTTATTACAATGATAAAATATAAATAGGAGTTATTATGTCACAGTCATTATCAATTATATATATGCATATTGTATTTTCAACAAAAAATAGAATGGTATTCTTAAAAAATGATAATATCCGAAAACAATTATATGCATATGTTGCTAAGATTATAACAAGTCATGATTCATGTCCAATTGAAATTGGAGGATATACTGATCATATTCACATTTTCCTAAATTTATCTAAAAATGTATGCTTAAAGGATATTGTAAGTGTTATAAAAAAGAACACATCAAAATGGATAAAGACCAAAGGAAATGAGTTTTCAAATTTCTATTGGCAAGTTGGTTACGGTGCATTTTCAGTTGGAGAAGCACAAAAGAATAAAACCATTAATTACATTAAAAAGCAGGAGGAACATCACAAGAAAATGACTTTTAAGGAAGAGTTTTTGCTGTTTATTGAAAAGAATAATATGGATTATAATGAAAAATATTTATGGGATTGATTTTATTGATCCCTTACAGGGATACACTTTTCTGGGTGGACTCTTTACCCGGGGTTAATTCCTTCGGAATACAAGCCCCGGGCTAATCTACTTATCCCTTTCAGGGATTGAAGAAAATTAAATTCAGACCATGTATTAAAAAAATTAATATAATAATTTGAACAGTCTCGAGGAGGATAGAGAGAAAGGCAGCTTTAAGAAAAGTATTGACAGCAATATCAGCTTTGTTATTTTGCTATATAACATTTTAGATGAGGTGAAAGTGAAATTAAAGGATATTGTAAAATATATAGGTTCAGGACTTGTGCTTACTAGGTATCAGGCAAAGAATAATCAAGAAGTTGAGCAAGAATATAGAGTTCTAACGATTAAGAGTTTAGATAATTATGGTAAGATGGATGAAACTCAATTTGAAGATTTTGAGGCTGGAAGAGATATTCCTGAGAAATATGTAATCCAAGCTGGAGATGTCTTTATCAGAAACAGCTCTCCTTTTACAGCTGGTTTTTTCCCTGACCAACTAAAACAAAACACTCTTATCTCTTCTAATTTTACAATATTAAGAGTTGATAAAAATCTTCTAATTCCTCAATACTTATCTATATATCTTAACAGTCTGGCAATGAAGGATTTCTTTAACCGAGTAACCTCTCCAAGTAGTATGAAATTTATCAAGGCAGAAACTATTAAAAATATAGAAATTGAAGAAATCAGTTTAGAAAAGCAAAAAGAAATAATTGATCTTTATGAATTGATGCAGAGAGAGTTAGGCCTTCTTAATTCAATATATTTAAAAAAAGAAAGTCTTTATCAAAAGATTATAAATAGTAAAATAGGTGGTAAAGATGGTGAATAATAAAATTATAAAAAGTCTCAAGATATATGAAGACTTTAATGCTAAAATATCTACTTACGATAGAATTGAGAATAGCGATATCTTTTTACTTTTCACTTTCTTTGTGCTAAGGTATAAACAGCTAATTCATAATTACTTTGAAGAGAAAGCTACGAAGGAAGAAGACTTGATTTTTAAAAAAGTTGAAGCTGAGATGTGGGAAAAGTCTTCTAATCATGAATTTATTCTCCTTACAAACTTCAAAAAACATACCTCCCCCTCAACTTTTATCAATGTTGTTAAAAAACTATTAAAATACTATCCTGAAGTTTTAAATGATAAAAATGTGAATATTATTAAACTGATTAAAATTGGTTTGTGGGTTAATGATAAAGAGGGGTACACTGCTCTATTTTCCCTTAAAGAAGAGCTTTTTCAATTACTAACAAACAATAAAAAAGATTCCTATGAAGAACTCTTCTATAATGACTTGATTTTAGAATTAGCCAGCAGAGTGAATAGAGAGCAATTTTCAACTCATAAAGAATTAAATAGTATAGTCGCCAACTTGCTCAAAGGAAGAGGAGTGAAATCTATATACGACCCTGCATGTGGATCTGCTTCATTACTAATAGAGTCTGCAGTCACTTGTGAAGAAAAAATTAAGCTTTATGGACAGGATAATGAAGAAAAGTTAATTCTCTTTGCTGAATTAAACACTATTCTTGCTGGCTTAGAGGCTCATTTTAAGGTGCAAGACTCTTTTAAGAATGATAATAAACACTACTCTAAAGTAGATATGGTTATTTCTGAGCCACCCCTCTTTGCAAAGGATTTAATTAAGCTTGAGCAAGAAGTAATGAGAGAAGACCAGCAAGTATATTCTCAGGAGCAAAGCCAACATCTTAGCAGTGATGAGATTTTTATCTTAAATATGAGTCGAAGGTTAAAACAAACAGGACTAATGATCTTAATACTTCCGCATAGTATTCTTTACAAGGAAGGAGACGAGAAAGTATATCGTCAAGAAATCCTAGCTCATTATAATAGTTTAGATGCTATCATTGTACCTACTTTGAAGGATGGGAAAAGAATCTTGAATAATTTCGTCATTTCAGTATATAGTCCTGCAAGAAACAGCTACGATCCCCAGACTAAGAAAATTAAGAAACTTACTACTGATATTATAATGATAAATGATATTAATGGAAATGAGTTAACCCCTGAATCAATTGCTGATATCTATCGAAATAGGCAAGAAATTCCAGGACTTTCAAGAATAGTCTCTCAAGAGGAAATTCTTGCTAATGATTATAATTTAAACACCTCTCTCTATCTTCATCAGGAAAGAGATATGGAGGGCTCTATCCCTGAAATGTTAGCTGAAATTAACCTTCTGGAGCAAGAGCAAAAAAAAGTGCAATCTCAGTTAGAGACTGCACTAAAATATTTATCTTAAAACTTAATATGTTTATATCTATCACTATCAATAGCTTCAAACATCAAGTCTATCGGGTTCTCATACTTTTGTTTAAGCACTATATTCATCGCATTCTGCGAGCTTCCGCTCAAAAGCAATGCTCCACTTTCATCAAACTTCACTGGAAAGTTGGATGATTTAGCATCAACATTCCAAAATACTATAACTGGTGTTGTATAACCAGCTTCAGCATATTGGCGGTTAATCATCTGCCAAGCATTATCTTTTGGGGTCCTCACACATCTGTTAAACTCCATATCACTAAATATTATAATATGGGTAGGCATTTCTTCAGCAGCTACCTTACCTTGCTTAGCCTTATTTAAGACTAATTCAAAAGTAGCTTCTAAATTAGTTCTCCCACCCCAATCTGCACGCATGGCATTACTAACTTTATCATATATATCCAAACCCTCAATCTTTTGGAACTGAGGTTCATTACTAAAAGTAATAAAATAGTCCCTAAAAGCTTGGTTCGGGTTGCGTTCTGCCAAAAATAACCCTAAACCAAGAGCCATGCTCATGGGGATATAATCAGGCATAATCATACTTCCACTAACATCTATAACAGGTAATGCCCTGTATTCTGCTGGCAGGTCTTTTAACTCTTTTAAATTCTTCCACTGCAAATCTGCCAATTTGCGAAGTTCTTTAGTACTTTCACTTACCATCAAATTATGTACTATATCAAAAGGGGTTAACCTTTTAGCATTAATCTTAGCCTCTCCTGCTTCAACCTTCTCTAAGTAAGCTTGCAGTATATCATGCCTGGCAAAAGCTTTTCTATACTGTTTTAAAGCCACAGAAGGCGTCTGCTCTAAATTAATTTCCTTCCATTCATTTTTACTCATCTGTTGCTCAACCACCTTGGTTTTACCAGCAATCTCTCTACGGTAGAGAGAGTAGCTTTTAATAAAACCATTTGCTCTCATATACTTTACTACTCTCGCGTACTGAGAGTTTTTTCGTGGCATCCACTTAGCAACAATTCCACCAATCTCTTCATCTTGCAACATTCTAAACAATAACCCTAAAATCTTATCTACTTTTTTATTCCTCTTCAGGTTTCTACCCAGAAGAGAGTTTGCCAAGTAAACTAAATCATCCACACGGATGATGTTTTCTTTCAAATTCTCTTCTTTTACTAAGTTATCCAAAACCTTTTCGCTATCCTCTTTATGGGTTAGCAAAAACTCAGTAGCTAATCTAAAAAACCTTCTCTCTCCACTACCTTCTACTATGTCTCTAGCATAAAATAGTAGTTTCAAGGCAGTCTCTTTATCCACTTCCCAAGCATTATAAACACTTAGGAGTATCTTCTCTACTTCGCTATATCTCATAGCTCCAGACTCTACAAATAAGTCAAAGAGCCTATTCCCACTTGAGGAGTGGGTCGCCATGCCGTTAAGCGTTAAATTATTATTATACTCCATAACCTTAATAAATGTATTACTCATGAAGCCTCCTTGTGGCTTTAAGTTATCTTTTGTCTTTTTCATAAAATTGGAGAAAGGTTATTCTACAAAGAAATTCTTTAATATAGATCGAATTGCTATTAGATTTTACTTGCTGATTTCTTTAACCCTTTCCCCTAAGAGGGAAAAGCTAAGTTATTCTACGAAGAAGATCTGATTTTGGTCAGAACTTGAATATGAAAGTTTAAGATGCTGACTTCTTCAACCTTAGTTTTTTTTAAGCTTGATTAACAATGACAGGAGTTTTTAATACAAGATTTTTTCAGTTGAGGTTATTGATATGTATACAGTAAATTAAAAAATATAAAGAAAAATAGGTACTTTTACAAAGAATAACTCTCGATGAAGCTTTAAATTAATTGCTTAATAAGATTCATCTGGAAACTACAATCGATGTGTATGTTTGGTTTTAATTTTGCTGTTTTCTTTAACCCTATTTTTCTTTAATAATCTATAAAAATATGAGTGCTAAGTTATTCTACAAAGAAGTTCTGATTTACTTGATATTTATCAATACAGAGTTTATACTGAGATTAAGAAGCTGACTTCTTTAACCCTAGCACTCATAAAAATATTATTTCTTATGTTTCACTCTTGCTCACTCTATTAACTTTTTAAATATCTTTTGATGATTTAGTCATCATTCGATTTCCAACTTATAGAAAGCTGTAAATCTGTCAAGATTTTTTTTTGATATATTTTTATATGACATTTTATTCTATTTCTTAAATAGATGTTATACATTGTTTTAAGAATACAATTTTATTACAAAATAATTTGTAGAATAACTTGTTTTATTATAAAATCGGTTTAAAATTCTTTCCCAAAAAACTATAATAATGTAAAATTTATGCTTTTTTATGAAATAAGCCCCTGTAATTGACTAATCTAAGCAAAAAGAAATTTACTAACATTAAGGGATTTATTAAAAAAGTTAATATAATCTATCTTCCTTTTTCATTATGAAGAATGACAGTGAAATATACTTAATATGATAATTTGAACAGTCTCGGATAGCCTAGGGTCTCATTTTTCAAAGATAAATTGACACTGGGTAAGGCACACCAAGATTCGTGTAACCCTTTCTTATGAAGGGGAAGCATTAGCGTAAACTCACAGGCTTTAATAGTGAAAATAATAATTGCTAAAAAAATCGGTAAAAATTATTCAGGACTGGACAGATGATGATGAGAATATTTTTATTGACAATTGGTCTAGGTGGAAAAATAGCTGGTCTTCTTGCTGGAATAGCCACAGTTCCTAAAGACATGATTTCTGATCAAGAAGCAATATTGGGAATATATAGCCCTGTTTTTAATGTCTATCTCTTAATTGCTTCTATCTGTACAGTTATAGCATTACTTTTTGTACCATATATTAAGAAAAAAATGGTATAAAGAACTTTTACTTAGATTTATCAGGGGGACTTAGAGCTCTGAATCTACAATGGAAATTTAGTTATAATGATTAGGCTACAAAATTTGCAGTCTAATAAAACCCTATTAAATAATTACAAAGGATACAAAAATGAAAAAAGTACTACTAAGTTGTTTTATTACAGTTATTATGTTAGGTGCAGTAACCCTCTTGAGGGCAGAAGCAAGCTTCTATGGATCAGCTCGTTTATCATCATGGTATGAGAGCACAGACAATGATTGGAATTCTTATCCACCTGAAATAGGTATAAACGAAAGCAATCTGGCATTTAACTATGCAATGCAAGGAAACAGTCGCCTGGGAGCTATCTTTACAAGCAATGATGTAAGTGGTAAACTCGAACTTGGTATTTCTCCTTCACAAGTTAACTTAAGGCTACTTTATGGAAAAATAACAAAAGATGATATGTCGATAACTATCGGACAAAATTATTCGGGATTTACAGCCTATGGAGACCAGGTTTATGCCGATGATCTTAATTTTATCAATTACGGATTATTCTACGATGGAAGATTACCAATGGTCAAGTTCACTTTCAAAGATAGATTCAATGCCATGATTTTAACTCCTAAAGAAGTCGATGTTACTAATCATGGAGGCTTAAAGAGTCTTATCCCCAAGATTAACCTAAGTTATGAATATACTGATCCTAAAATCTATTTCTCTACTTCTGTAGGTGTTAATATAAATAAATATAATAAGAATTTTAACTCTGATAATCTTGATGACTTGATTCTTGCCTATGCAGTAACTTTGACAGGGAAATATGACCTTGGAATGCTTAATCTTCTTGCACAAATTAGTTATGGTATGAATGCAAAAAACTATGGCATATACACAATAACACAGTCTTCCATAGTATATGATGCAGTCAATAAAACTTTCGAGGACACACAGACTTTAGGTGGTGTTTTTATTGTTAGTTCCAAACTTTTAACTACAGGTGTCAGCTATCTTCAAACATCTAATTCACTTTGGTCTGATGATGATACTGCTATGAGTGCCTTCATACAAAGGAAAATAAATATTTCTAAAAATGCTTTCTTAGTTCCTGAAATTGGCTTGATGGATAATATGAAAGATTTCAGTGGTGTCAATGAAGGAAAGAAAATTTATGGTGGGATGAAAATCCAGATAGATATGTAGAATGCAAAGACACATTCTAACTGGGAAAATGGGATTCCAGCCCGAACTAACTGGGAAAGCGGGACAGACTGTGTGAAAATAGATATGTCAACATGTATAAATGTTTAATTAATGTATTTATTTTCTTGACAAACAGAACATTATATTTATATTGGAAACATAAATATAGGAGAAATATTATGGACTATAAACAAGGCAAAGACAGACATCAAATTCAGTTTTTAACCTATGATTCTTTAATAGGAGAAAATCACCTTGTAAGAGTACTAGATCACTTTATAGACGGGCTCGATCTAGAGAAGTTTAATTTTACCTACACAAAACCAAAACGAGTTGGTAGAAAAGCTTATAATCCTAAATTCATGTTAAAATTGTATGTCTATGGATATCTTAGAGGAATTGTATCAAGTCGAAAATTAGAGTTAGCTACTCACGAAAATATTCCATTTATATGGCTAATGAAAGAACTAAAACCTGATTTTAAAACAATAGCTGATTTCAGAAAAAACAATGTAAAAAATATTAAATCCGTATTTATGGAATTCAATAAATACTCGGTATATATGAATTTAATTGACTTTGAATTATTAGCTATAGATGGTACTTTTATTGATGCAGTTAACCATAATTCTAAAAATATATCAATAAACAAAATAAACACAATTTTGAAGAAAATAGAAGCTAAATTTGATACATTTAATGAACAATATTCGACTAATGACAAAGAACAAGAATCAAAAAATGATAAAAATGAGCAACATTTAGAAAGTATTGAAAAATTAAAAGAAAAAGAAGAGTTTTATTTAAACTTAAAACAAGAGTTAAAGGATAAGGGTTTAACACAAATTTCATATACAGATCCAGATAGTCGAATGATGCAAAAAGATGGAAGCAAGAGAGATGTATCGTATAATTGCCAAAGCGTAACAGACTCTAAAAACAATTTATTGTTAATGGTTGATGCCTGTAGTGATAATACAGATGCGAAGCAACTTTACAGGATGTCTTCATTAACCAAAGAAGCCTATAATTTGTCAGAATTTTCAGTTGTCGCTGATAAGGGTTATGGTTTTGGTAGAGAGATAAAAAAATGTAATGAAGATGGTATTAAAACATATGTAACTATGCAAGATTCAGAGAAAATGAAAGGTACTCCATTCGCAACCTCTAAGTTTAAATATGATAAAATTAATGATTGTGTTATTTGTCCTAACAATAGAACATTAATCGCTAGTAGAAAGAGAAATGCTGATAGAGGTCATGAATATGGTAGTCGCAAAACATGCAAAGGTTGTCCAGATTTAAAAGCTTGTACTAATGACAATAAGCAACAATATAGAACATTTACATTGAATCCTTATTATGAATATGTGGAGAAACAACTTGAAATTAATAAGGTAAGTAAGAATATACTAAGTCAACGAAAATGTATTGTTGAGCATCCTTTTGGAACAATAAAAAGGGATATGAATCAGGGTAGATTTTTAACGAAAGGCTTAGAATCTGTTCGTGGTGAGTTTATGTTTACTGCACTGGCATATAATATTAAAAGAGTATTTAACATTCTCGGATTTAATAAAATGATGGACTCCATAAATGCCTTTTTTAGGAGAGGTTCGTCCAAAGCTGTCTATTTTGTCAAAAACATAGTACTTTTGCTAAGAATAGCAATAAATATTGCCTTTTCGAGTGCTAAATTAGCCTGATACTCGAAATGAACAAAAAATCCAGATTTAAGTTTATCAAAACTCCCTTAAATCAAAAAGTGATTTCACACAGTCTGGGATTCCAGCCCGAACTAACTGGGAATGTGGGATTCCAGCCCGAACTAACTGGGAATGTGGGATTCCAGCCCGCACTAACTGGGAATGTGGGCTTCCAGCCCGCACTAACTGGGAATGTGGGCTTCCAGCCCGCATCATTGCAAGGCAATGATATATCTTCAATCCCAAAAAGGATTAAATAAAAGCAGGGACCTATGGACTGGGGGCGTCCCTGCCACCAGGAAAGATAAGTTCCATTCCATAAAGAGCAAAAAGCTCCAAAGGAGACCGGAGCTTTTTGCATTTGGAGTTTTTTTATTGTGTTGAACTATTTTATTTTAACTATTTTTAAGCAATTAGAGCTGCTGGAGAAGACATTTTTACAAAAAAATTCCTCTTCTCCACTAACTAGAATCAGTAGATGATATTAATAAATCTGCATAATCTCCAAATAAATATGGAGCACCCTCTGTACTCGATCCATTCAGAAATGTAGTTAGAACCAATTTTTCATTTTCAATTACCAAAATTGAGATAAAAAAAACTAGAAATTATTATAGCTTTTTCACTCTTTTCCTTTTTGCAAAACATTAACATTAAAAATAACTATTATATATAATAGCAGTAATAGAGCCACAAATAATATTATTATTTATAATAGTTGTAATCTCTTATAGGGCAGTAAATTAGACTAAAAGCAATAACAATAATTTATTTCAATAAAAAATTAACTTGACGAGTTAGTGCGTTTTCGCAGTTCATTATCGCAATGAGTGCGATATCGAAGGAGTTGTTATGGATGAATTATTAGGTAAAGTTAAAGGTGCAAGTAGGCTAGAGCAGTTTGAGATATTTAAGGAAATCTTTACTAAATGTTTTGAAGAAAAAAACATGGAAATAGACAAGTATTTCCAACAATTTATGATGAAATGGGATGAGTTTTTAAAATTTGAAAAAAAACCTAGTAAAGATATAAGAGCAATAATTAGTGCTAACTTTGAATTATTTTTTAGGTTTGTTCGAGCTTCTAATAATCTAGACTGGTTTAATCAATACCTAGCAGTATTCTTGGCCAATGAAAAGTATCTTACAGATTATTTTTATCTAGCAAATATTTATGATTATTTTGGTTATTTAATGTGGTTAAAGCAAGATATAGACACTGGGGTTAGTTATTTATCAAAATCTTTAGATATTGCCAATAAATACTGTAAGCCTGATGAATTACCGGGGAGATATACTAATCTTGGTTATCTCTATGAAGTTATAGGAAATCTTGATAAGGCTGAATATTATTATTATGAGGGGTTAGATTTTGCTCTTCGTTACAATTCTATTAATTCTTTAAAACTTGCTTATAACGCAATAGGACGCTTATATATTAGTAAGAATCTTTATGAAAAAGCAATAGAATATTTGGAAAATAGTTTGAGTTTATATGATAGAGAGCAAGATATTGATAGAATTGCTGTAATCAACAATTTAGCACTGTGTTATAAATCTATTGACAATACGGATAAAGCAAAAAAACTCTATGAAAGTGTAGATAGAGAGTGGATTTTACAGAGAGACCCAGAACTTTATTATGCAGTACAGACTAATTTAGGGAACCTACTAATTTCTTATAAAGATTATGAACTTGCAGAAGAGAAATTTCAAAGATCTCTTGAGTTTGCTCAGAAAGTAAAAGCACTCGACCAAGTTCTCAGTCTCTATATAAGCTTAGGGGATTTATATAGTAAAACAAATAGAGTAAATGAAGGTCTTGAACTATTGCAAAAAGCCCTTGATTTAGGCAATCAGTTTAAAAATTATAGAAATTTAAAATCAATTTATGATAAGTTTGCTGAAATAGATATGAAACAGAAAAATTATCAGGGTTCTTTAACTTATTTAGAAAAGTTGATTGATCTGGCAAAATCAACAAACAATATTCACTTAAAAATAAAAACCCTAAAAAAACAAGCTTTTTGTTATGCTAAAATAGGTGATTATAAAAAAGCCTATTCCTGCTTCGAGTTATTGGAAAAACTGCAAGAGAATATTACGGGTAAAGAGAGAGAAGAAAAAAGGAAAGCTGAACTTACTCTTGTAGGAAACTCAAGTAGAAAACACTTTATCTTTCATGGCAAAGACTCTTTAATTTCTCGAGAATTATCTGCTAAAATTGGCGTCAACCTCTTAGGTACTGATCCTGCAATGCATAAATTGATAAGTAAAGCTCTTCTTGCATCCACCAATTGTGAAGCCAGTATCTTAATTAGAGGCGAATCTGGAACAGGTAAAGATATCATAGCACGCATAATTCATTACTCTAGCAATAGACAAAGCTATCCTTTTATCCCTGTTAATAGTGGTTCTTTTTCACCTGGAATAGTAAACTCTGCTCTCTTTGGTCATAAAAAAGGAGCTTTTACAGGAGCAGTGGCTGACCACATAGGTTATTTTGAATATGCCCAAAAAGGCACTGTTTTTATGGACGAGATCGGCGAGATGCCACAAGATATTCAAATAGCCCTCTTACGAGTTCTTGAGAATAAAAAAGTTACACCACTAGGTTCTAGTAAGCAAGTCCCAGTTGATTTCCGTCTTATTTCTGCTACTAATAGAGATATTGAAAAAGAGGTTAAAGAAAACAAAATTAGATTAGACTTTTTAAACAGAATTAATACTTTAGAAATAAATATTCCTCCACTTCGAGCAAGAAAAGATGATATTCCTATTTTGATAAATGCCTTTTTAGAAGAGATAAGTATAAGAGTAAAAATAAAAAAACCTCAGCTTTCGATCTCAGCTCTTAAGCTTCTAAGCGATTATAACTATCCCGGAAATGTTAGAGAACTCAAGAATATTATTGAGAAATTAATTATTTTCAATAGTAGAAATGAAATAACAGCTGATGATGTTTATAATTTAAATCTGGATATTAAAACTAATAATATAATTTTACCTAATTCAAGAACTTTGAATCTAGAAGCACTTGAAAAAGAAGCTATATTTAAAGCTATGAAAGAAACTCAGTTCGTTAAAACAGAAGCAGCAAAGTTACTCGGAATTACTTCTTATGCTCTACATAGAAGAATTAGTAAATATAACCTAAAGCTATAAATTAATAATATTTATAATCTTATGAACCTTGATGCTACAGTAGATCTTAATGATTCTTACTTGACCCAAAAAACCAGTAGAGTTTGTTAAGATTTACTGTCTTGTTTGGATTTAAAGAGATTCAGGAGGCACAATGAGAATACTACACACTTCAGATTGGCATTTGGGAAGATCTCTTTATGATAAAAAGAGGTATGAGGAGTTTGAAGCTTTTTTAACTTGGTTGGTCCAAACTATTAAGCAAGAGAAGATAGACATTTTGCTTATTGCTGGTGATGTTTTCGATACTGCTACTCCTAGTAACAGATCTCAAAATCTTTACTATCAATTCTTGGGGCAAGTAGCTAGGACTTCTTGCCGACACATAGTCGTTATTGCTGGGAATCATGATTCACCATCTTTTTTAGATGCTCCTAAAGAGCTTCTTTTAGCCCTGAATGTTCATATTGTAGGTTCCATTTCCCAATCATTAGAAGATGAAGTAATTCTTCTTAGTACAGATAATCAAGTAGAAGCAATCATCTGTGCTATCCCCTATTTACGCGACAAAGATATTAGAACAGCTGAAGCAGGTGAAAATATTGATGATAAGAATGCCAAATTAATTGAAGGCATTACTAAGCATTATTCAGAAGTTTGTCAAATTGCAGAAGAAAAAAGAGTTGAGCTCAACAAAGATAATATCCCAATAATTGCCATGGGACATCTCTTCACAGCAGGAGGTGAAACTCAAAAAGACGATGGAGTTAGAGACCTCTATATAGGATCTTTGACCCATTTCCCTGTAGATAAATTCCCTGCAGTTATAGATTACCTTGCTCTAGGACATCTCCATATTCCCCAGTTAGTTAACAAAAAAGAGCATATCCGCTATAGTGGTTCACCCCTAGCCATGGGATTTGGTGAAGCTCAGCAGGAAAAGAAAATAATTATTGTTGAATTTATTAATACTAAGCCAACTATTCAAGAACTTACTGTGCCTACTTTTCAGAGACTTATTAGTGTTTCTGGCACTATTGATGAGATTCAAGCAAAGATTGAAGAGCTTAAAAAAGAGAATAGCAATGCATGGTTAGAAATTGAATATAATGGCAAAGAGATTATCCCTAATCTTCGGGAAATCATTACTGAAGCTGTTAGTGATACTCTCTTAGAAGTAAGAAAAGTTGAAAATAAGCAAATTACAAAAAGATTAGCAATGGCAAATGCTGAAAATGAAACTCTTTCTGATCTTACTGTTGAGGAAGTTTTTAGGCGTCTTCTTGATGCTTCCAATATCACTAAAGAAGAGAGCAAAGAGCTTACGATTGCCTATAATGAAATTGTGCAAGCCCTAAGAGAGGAGGATAAAAATGCTGAATAGTCTAAGAATAAAACTCGTTCAGGGTAAAGAACTATGAAGATATTAGAGTTACGCTTTCAAAACCTCAATTCTCTTTATGGTGAATGGATTATAGATTTTACAGACCCTAATTATGTTTCTAACGGTATATTTGCCCTAACTGGCCCTACAGGAGCTGGTAAATCTACAATTCTTGATGCCATCTGCTTGGCCTTGTATGGGGTAACACCAAGACTTAAAAAAATTAATCAAAGTGAAAATGAGATTATGTCTCGTAATACTGGCCAATGCTATGCTGAAGTTCTTTTTGAAACTCAAGCAGGAATCTTCCGCTGTCATTGGGAACAGAGAAGGGCACGCAATAAAGCAAGTGGTAAATTACAAGATGTTGAACATCAGATTATTGACGCTAAAACACTAAAACCAATTGAGACTAAGAAAAGTTTGGTTTTAGGAGTAATAGAAAAGAAAACAGGTATGGACTTTGAGAGGTTTACTCGTTCTGTACTATTAGCTCAGGGTGGTTTTGACTCTTTTCTAAATGCAGGAGAAGATGAAAAGTCTAAGATCTTAGAACAATTAACTGGTTCTAAGGTTTATTCAGATATTTCTAAAAGTGTTTATGAAAGAAGCAAAGAAGAAAAAGAGAAGTTAAACTTACTTAAAGCAGAAATTGAAAGTACTGATTTACTTAATGAAGCGCAAGAAATATACTTACAAGATAAGTTTGAAGAGAGTCAGAAGCGCGAAGAAGAATTAAAGACTAAATATCTTGCAACTAACAATGCTCTTAACTGGTTAAATAAGATAGCTGAATTTAAAGAAAAGATTAACAATCTTGAAAGAGAAGAAATCAAACAGCAGGCTGAATTACTAGCTTTTAAAGCTAAACGAGAAAAATTAGCTTGGGCAAACAGAGCTTTCTCCCTAGAAGTTAATTATTCTCAGCTATCTGACTTAAGAAATCAGCAGATTAATGAACTAGCTTCTCAAACAGAACTAGAAGAAAATCTTCCCAAACTTAAAGAAATTGCCTGTCAGCAAGCTGAATTATTGAAGAAAGCCCAAGAGATAACAAAAAAGGCAAAAGAAGATAAATATAATGCTTCTGAATTAATCAAGCAAGTTCGGTCTCTGGATCAAAGTATCACAGAACAAGAAAAAAACATATCAAATCAAGAAAAAAACTATAAAGCTATTGCCAAGAAGATTCAAGATTTGAAAACAAGCTTAGCAGAAGAGCAAAAGAAAAAGATAGAAAATGCTCTTAAAATTAAGGATGTTAACAAGTACCTTACCCTCCACAAAGCTGATAAATGGCTTGTTAGTAACTTGGCAGGAGTTGAGCACGAGTTAAGAAGTCTAGATTCTCTGAAAAAAGAGCTAGAAGAGTTGGAAACTGAGATTGCTAAGTCTAACTTAGTAGGCACTAAGTCTGCTCAAAAACTAGACAGCTTGATTGAAATAAAGAAAAAGCAAGAAGAGGAAATTGCCAAAGCTTCTAAAGATCTTCAAGCAGTAAAAGAGTCATTAGATAATTTACTGGCTGGTTTTCTTTTAAGAGAACTTAGAGCTAAGAAAGAGGCTCTACAAGAAAAAAGATATTTCCTCAATAAGATCAAATTATTAGAAGAAGAAAGAAAAAGCTTAAGAAAAGGAGAAGCCTGTCCTCTTTGTGGTTCTCTTCAACATCCATATATAGATGATAAAGTTCCGCAAAGCAATAAGATAGAAGAAGAAATTAAAGTTATTGATGAAATAATTAAACAGGCGGAAGATAAAGAAGATCAAATTAAGAAATTAGAACAAGCAGAGAAAAATCTTATTAAGAAACTAGTTGAGATAGATAGGAATAAAGTCTTGATAGAGAATGAAGTAAAAAGTACTGAGAATCTTCTTAAAGATTCAAAAAGTAGATTAGCTAAATCACTTATTAAGTATTCTGAATTACAAGCTAGAATTTTAGAGATGCTTAAGCCCTTAAATATTGACCCTAAGCTTCCTCTCGATAATAGTGAGTTATTAAAAACTCTTCACAATAATCTTAACAAATGGATCTCTAGCCAAGAAGATAAAAGTAAATTAGAGAAAGATCTTACAGCTATTGAAAGCCAAATAAAGACAATCGATGATTTTATTAACCATCATACAAACGAGTTAAATATCAAGCATGCAGAATTGCTAAAACTGAAAGAAGATGAAACTACTTTCAGAGAAAAGCGTGTTAAACTATACGGAAATAAAAATCCTGATTTAGAAGAGAAGCTACTTCAAAAAGCTCTTAACCAGGCCGAAGATAAGGAAAAGCAGAGCAGAGATAAGAATATTGAACTTCAACAAGATTTAGTAACAAGGAGTAAGCAATTAGAGTCTCTTAAACTTAAAATTAAGCAAAGAAAGATTGACTTAGTTAAGAAAGAAAAAGATTTCCTACAAGAGCTCAATGAAAAGGAATTCTTAAAGGAAAAGCAATTTCTCCTTGCCCTAATAACTCATGAAGAAAAAGACATTTTATCAGAAGAAGCTAAAAAACTTGATGATGCGATGACCGAGCTAAAAGCTAGATTAAATGATAGCAAGCAAGGTTTGCAAGAAGAAGAGATAAAGAATATTACTGATAAAAGCAAAGATGATTTAGTTAGAGAAGCTAAAGAAGATTTAGTTGCTTTAGAAAAGCTTAGAGATAGCTTGGCAGAAATTAGAAATAAAATTACTGAGAATAATAAGGCAAAAGCAAAAATAAAGCAAAAGCAAGTAACTATTAAGGCTCAACAAAAAGAGAATGATCGCTGGGAAAGACTTAACCAGCTCATTGGTTCCTTTGATGGTAAAAAGTACCGAAACTTCGCTCAAGGCTTAACCTTTGAATTAATGGTTCTTCATGCAAATGATCAATTAGCCAAGATGACTAATCGCTATTTGCTAATTCGTGATAAAGATAAACCTTTAGAACTTAATGTCATAGATAACTACCAAGCAGGAGAAATGAGATCAACAAAAAACCTCTCAGGAGGAGAAAGCTTTATTGTTAGTTTGGCTTTAGCACTAGGACTTTCCAAAATGGCTAGTAAAAAAGTAAGAGTTGATTCTCTATTTCTTGATGAAGGATTCGGTACTCTAGATGAAAATGCTTTGGAAACAGCCTTAGAATCCTTATCAGGTCTCCACCAAGATGGAAAACTTATTGGAGTAATATCTCATGTTACTTCTCTAAAAGATAGAATTTCTACCCAGATTTCGATAAGTCCAATCTCCGGAGGAAGAAGCTCTATGCAAGGTCCTGGCTGTAGCGAAATTAAGCCAAAGTCACTATAAAGGATTATCACACTCTTAAAATCCCCACTTTAGTGCTGAAAGCACGCTAAAAAAGGGGTGGCATCGAAGATGAGGGGTGTTTCTCTTAAATCCCCCTCCGCGAGGGGGACACAGGGGGTGTTTCCTATAGAATGGAAGCGTCTCTGCTTCCATTAACTGGGGTTACGGACCTTTAGTCCGTGAATCTTAAATTCCCCGCTTTAGTGCTGAAAGCACGCTAAAAGAGGGGTGGCATCGAAGATGACGGGGTGTTTCTTCTTAAATCCCCCTCCGTGAGGGGGAAACAGAGGGTGATTTCGACTATGGAATGGAAGCGTCCCTGCTTCCATTAACTGGGGTTACGGACCTTTAGTTTGTGAATCTTAAATTCCTCGCTTTAGTGCTGAAAGCACGCTAAAAGAGGGGTGGCATCGAAGATGACGGGGTGTTTCTTCTTAAATCCCCCTCCGTGAGGGGGACACAGGGGGTGATTTCGACTATGGAATGGAAGCGTCCCTGCTTCCATTAACTGGGGTTACGGACCTTTAGTCCGTGAATCTTAAATTCCCCGCTTTAGTGCTGAAAGCACGCTAAAAAAGGTGTGGCTGCGAAGCAGCTTTTAACTGGGAACGCAGGCATCTTGCCTGCACCCAGCATGAAATGCTGGGTAATCTTAAGATAATATTAGATTTTGATAAGGTGTTTCGCATGCAAGGTGCATGCAATCCGGCAAAAGAAGTCTTTGCTCATTTATAATTTATCCCCTTCAGCGAGGGGGACACAGGGGGTGTTTCTTCTTATGGGCGAATGATGATTCGCCCCTACAAATCCCCCTCCGCGAGGGGGACACAGGGGGTGTTTCCATATTTTTTAAAACCCCTTCAGCAAGGGGAAACAAGAGCTCATCTTTATAGTCTTCCCCTGCTCCTTGTCACTCAAGACAAACATTATTTGGAGTTTATTTGAGATGAGTGAGAAGGAGCATTGAGTGAACAGCAAGAAAGGATGGGAAATATAATGATTATACATTACACTTATTTTGTTACACAAAACTAACATTACTTAGCGACCTTATAGAATATATTCTATAAGGCAAAAGTTTTTAAAGTATTTTCTATAAACTGGACCACTTTTAGAAAAAGTGGGACCTATAGTAATATAGAAGGGAGTCTTGCAATCTTTATCAATGGTAGTTTAAACTGCTAGAGGAACTAAGAGTATAAGTATTCGTGGGAGTTATATTCCCCTATCGTGGAGGGGTGGCAGTGTATTTCACTGACAGGGTGGCCTCTTCCACTTTCCCCACTTCTTAGTTCCCAAAGAAATAATCATTACAAATCCTTGACAGAATAAATTATTTTTTAGATACTAGAATAATAGTTAATTTTCAGATATTCTGGAATAATATTATTGTTTGATAAAGTAAAAAAGATCGGTCTGAACTTAAAGTATAAATGGAGGATACCATGTCTAGATTTATAAAAAAGCATAAACATGAAATCGGGGTTTCACCTGATGACTTGCTCTTTTTTGGTAAGCAGAAAATAGATAACATACTACTGCGAGTAATAGATTTTGATACAAGTGATATGGAAGAAATTCGTTTAGAGAAAGTAAAGGATGTCTTAAAATATCGAGACAAAGATACAGTTACTTGGTTCAATGTAGATGGACTTCATAATCAGAAAGTAATGCAAGACATAGCACAAGGTTTTCAGTTAGACAAAGTAATTTTGTCTGATGTGATGAATATTGGAAGTAGGCCAAAGCTTGAAGAGCATTCAAATTGCATATTTTTATCTATAAAGATGCTTCAGATAGATAAAGAGACGAGTGAACTTTCGGTTGAACATTTAAGTTTAATCATCACTAAATCTGTCTTGATTTCTTTTCAGGAAAAAAAGGGAGATGTTTTTGAGCCAGTTAGAGAAAGGATAAGAAATCAGAAAAAGAGAATTCGTTCTTCTGGTACAGACTACCTAGCTTTTGCTCTACTAGATGTTGTAGTAGATAATTATATCTATGCAATCAGTATATTGGGAGATAAAATAGAGGAGCTAGAAAATAGTCTTTTTGAAGATCCACCTAAGGGGATTATAGATAGTATTAATCACTATAAACAGGAGCTTAACTTCCTGCGTAGGAACATTAAACCTGCCCATGATATGATACTTTCCCTAGTTAAATTGGAGTCTGATTTAATAGCTGATACAACAGAGATTCATTTTAATGAGCTTTTAGCCAATATCAGTTTAGCTAATGATTATTCTGAGAGTTATCGAGAAATTCTTTCTGACCAGTTAAACATCTATCACACTACTATTAGTAGCAAGTTAAATGATATAATGAAATTCCTTACTATCTTTTCTGTTATCTTTATTCCTCTTACCTTTGTTGCAGGGATTTATGGGACTAATTTTGATTTTGTTCCCGAACTACACTACAAGTACTCTTACTTCATAATGTGGGGTGTAATGGTCCTTATGGCTATTGGCATGCTCATCTATTTCAAAAGAAAAAAATGGTTATAATGAAAAAAACATATTTAATAGGACTTATTGCCTTATGTCTCTTCTCTTCCCTCTTTGCCCAAGAGAATAATAAGATAAAAGAGGTGAAAATTAGCGGAATGGAGTCTATCTCTGAAAGTAAGCTTAAAAAGAAACTTACTTTACAAGAAAAATCTTTCTGGCAAAAAATGTTGTTTTGGACTCAAGCTGAGCGGTATTATGAAGCTGATTTAATCACTGATTTAGATTTAATCAAAAACTTCTATCAAAAAGAGGGTTTTCTTGATGTTGAAGTAGATTCTAAAATTACAGAAATTGCTGAAAAAGAAGCAGTTGAGATTGAATTCATTGTTGACGAGAATAAGCCTATTTTAATTGAAAAGATTAATTATAATCTACAGATTCCAGAATCTGCTGATTCTTCATTATCACAAGAAGCTTTGAATTACTTTATAGCAGATTTACCCTTGCAAGAAGCTTCTAGATTTAGAGATGAAGATTTGCTAGAAGTCCAAAACACTTTAGGAAAGTGGTTAGCAAAGCAAGGTTATGCCTACCAAGAAGTAAGCTATAAATTAAGCCTTAAAAAAGAAAACAATAGAGTAAGCATAGATTTTGATTTAAAACCAGGACCTTTATGTTATTTTGGAACAACAACTTTTACTGGGGTGGAAGAAGTTCCCTATTCAATTTTAGAAAAATATTTAGCTCCTCAAGGAGAAGTATACAGTGAGAAATACCTACAGAACTTACAAAGAAAAATTCAAGGCTTAGGAATGTTTCAATATGTGACAGTTCGTAGTGTTTTGGATGAAGAAACTGATAATACTATAGCTATTCAGATTGATTTAAAAGAAGCTCCTAGACTTAGCTTTAAGTTAGGTGTGGGTTATGGACAAGAAGATAAATTTAGAACAGCAGTAACTGTTACTAAGTTAGGCTTTTTAGGAGGAGTTCGTAAAGCAGTCTTCTTTGCTAAATACTCTTTCCTGGAACCTTATAATTTATCACTAAAGCTTACTCAACCTGCCATATTCCACCCGAATGGATCTTTAACCTTAAATCCTTTTGCCCGTAAAGAAGATGAGACAAATTATACACTTTCGAGAATCGGTTCTTTTATTAACTATCAACTAAGCTTAGGAAACTTCGTCTCAACTTATTTGAATTACGGAGTGGAGTGGGATAATTTAAAAACAGCATCTCCCCTCTTAGAAGATGATTTAATTGCAGAAGGGAAAGGAGATTACAGGCAATCTTCTGCAACAATAGGAATGGTATATGATGATTCCCAGCCTATGTTTTCACCCTTAAGCGGTTGGTACCTTTCTTCAGCCTTAACTTGGGTAGGAATTGGCTTCAATAGTGATTATCATTATACAATGACTTCATCTGAAGTAAGAAAATATACTAATATTTATCAAGAACTTGTGTTAGCTACTCGAGTGCAATATGGATTTATGAAATCACTTAGAGCTGGTGAATTAACTCCTATTGCTGATAGGTTTTATGCTGGTGGAAGTAATTCTGTGCGTGGTTGGGCTCGTTTTGATTTAGGTCCTAAAAGCGATGATGACCTTTCTTTAGGTGGCAACAGCATCCTAGAATCAAGTGTAGAGTTTCGTTATCCAATCTGGAATATTATCTCAGGAGTTATCTTCTGTGATGCAGGTAATGTGTGGACTGGAACTTATGACCATAATCTCAGCCAGTTGGAGTATGCCTCAGGTACTGGGTTAAGAATAAAAACACCTTTAGGTCCAATTCGCTTTGATGTAGCCTTCCCACTATCCAAATCATATAAAGAATTTCAGTTTTACTTGAATATCGGAGAAGCATTTTAATGGGTAAAAGAAAAAATAGAATTTTATTCTACTCATCTCTGGGATTAGGAATCTTTATTATTATCCTAGTTCTTGCTTATTTCCTAATTCAATCTTCCTTCTTTTTGAATTTTGTCCGTAAAACAATAATTACTCAAGTAAATAAGCAGATTAATGGTTCTATAGAAATTGCTAGTTTAGAAGGAAATATATTTAATAATTTAATACTAGAAGATATTATATTATCTGAGCATAACTTAGATGCTAGTAAAACAGAATTGATTTCTTTGAAAGAAATTGCCATAAGTTATGATTTAGGATCTCTACTTGATAAAAAAATAATAATAAAAGCAATTTCACTATCAGATTTAAAAGTTAATCTACATCAAGATGAGCTGGGAATCTGGAATATAACTAATATTCCTATTAAAAAAGAAACTACTAAAAGTGACCCAAGCTCAAGTTCTTGGCTTATAGAATTAGAAAGCTTTAGTCTTTCCAACTCCCATGTAAATATCTCTGGTGATAATCTACCTGAGCAGATACCTAGTGAGATTTCCATTACACAAATTCTTGCTCAAGCCAGTTTAGGTGAAGTCTTAGAGTGGAAACTAAGTAAGGCTGAGCTTGCAGTAGAGCCACAAGAAATTACTCTTTCTCTCAAAGATTTACAAGGAAATGATCAGCAAGATATTAGTTTAAAAGAACTATTAATTTCATCGCCAAAGTCCCAGATTATATTAAGAGGAGATATGATAAATCAGCCTTCTCGAATAGCCAATCTTAGCTTCAAAGCTGAACCTTTGAGTTTTTCAGAAATTCAGAAATGGCTACCCTCATTTCCCCTGCAAGGTGAGCCAAATTTAAGCGGAGAAGTGCTAGTGCATGGAGATTCACTCTCTTCATACATCACAGTTAATCTTGCTGATGAACAAGTAATCTTAAATGCTCAATTACCAGATCTGCAAAACCCTTTCACTGCCTTGCTAGACTTATCTTGGGAAAATATTAATAGTAATAGTTGGAAAAGTGACCTTCCTCAATCAAAGCTTACGGGTAATCTTATAGCTTCTATCCAAGGGGACTCTTGGCCTGAAGTTGAAGCAGACCTAAGCCTGCAACTTGATAAGTCTTCTTTTAACACTTACAAAATTTACACTTTTAGGCTAGACAGCAAAGGTTCCCCAGCTCAACTTAATAATTCTTTACAAGCTGAAAGTGAATTTGGAGAGATAAATGTTACTGCAGATTTAGTTAATCTTTTAGATGAAGTAGGCTATGCTATATCTGGTTCTTTTAGGGATTTAGATATCTTGAAAATTATTCCTACTTGGCCTTATCAAGCCAAAATAAATACCCAGTTTGATTTAAAAGGTAAGGGACTTGACCCTAAAGAAATTAATTCTGATTTCAACTTTAATTTTGCAAGCTCATCCTTTGCTAATAAAACTATTGAGAAGCTTAAGTTAACAGGAAATTATCAACAGGGGAATTATAATCTAAACGAGATGGAGCTAGATTATGATGGTTTAGAAATCACTGCTCAAGGACAAGGTAATATTTACGGGGATCATAATATTTCCTATAATCTTCAGTTAAATTCTCTGCCTCAGTTTGTGCAAGAGCTTCAAGCTGACTTAGCTTTAAAAGGTAGAATTTCAGGAAGAGCATCAGGTAGTGTAGAAGATTTAATAGCAAGTACAACAATAGATTTGCAAGACATAAAGTATCAGGATTACCAGCTTGCTTCTCTTATAGGAAATTCAGTAGTTAAGCTAAAAGATAAAATACCTGAAGTTGATTTTACAGGTTCACTCACCAAAATAGAGCTTCCCAACTTACCTATAGATTCAACTTGGATTGATGTTAAATATACCCAAGACAAGCTATTCCTTGATTTAAATCTTATTCAATCTGATACATTGGATATAGGCTTAAGAGGAGATGTTTTCCCTATTCAGAAATTAGCTAATTTCTCTAAGCTGGAGATTAATGCCCTGGGACAGAATTGGTATAATAGACCTGACACTCTTAAAGTTAATTTTGATCCTAATCAATTCTCTCTCGAAAACTTAGAGTTAGTTTCTGACACCCAAACTATTATTGCTAATTTTACTTTAGATTCCCAAGAGTCTTATGATATCCTTGTTAAATGCGATTCTTTGGCACTGTGGCCTTTGTCTTATCTTAACTCCGACCTTGCCACAATAAAGGGAAAACTAAGCTTGAATATCGCAGGTAAAGGAGATATAAAGAATCCTAAACTATCTCTTGCTTGGAGACTTGATAATCTTTCCTTGAAAGAAATAGAAATTAAGAAGATTACAGGTAATGTTGATTATCAAGATAATCTTGCTCAACTTGATTTAAAGGTTAATAGAGCTAAAGAAGAGTCTATATCCTTAACAGGATTTCTACCTTTCCACGCCGATATTTCTACTAAAGAATTTAAATTCCTTAAAGATGAGCAATTGAATCTTAATCTAAAGATATCACCTATTGATTTAAATGAACTTAATGATTATACTGATGCTGTTAAAGATGTTAAAGGTAATTTCAATCTTTCTGCTACACTAGAAAATACCTTTAATAAGCCACTTATCAATGCCAAACTTCTGGTTGAAGATGTAGCCTTTAAGCTTCCTAGTCTAGGAATTGATTATCGGAATATTAACCTTGATTTCCAAGCCCACAATAACAAGTTAGAGTTAAAAAAATTCTCTCTTCCTTCGGGTAAAAAAGGTTATTTACAAGCCAATGCTTCTACGATTCTAAACCTTAAAGATGCGAGATTAGACTCTCTCAGATTCTTTTTAGAAGCTAAAAACTGGCAGGCTATGAAAAATAGTGATATGGACTTAATGCTTGATTCTAAAATTGAGATTGCGGGAAATAGCACAAATCCAACTTTCTCTGGTTACCTTAATGTTTTAAGAGCCAAGTTATACCTTCCTGCTTTATTAGGAAAAGAGAAGAAAAAAGTGATATTATCCACTCCTCTACTTTTAGCCAACTCCCCAAGTAGTGATTTACCTGAAAATACTGAAGCTAAATTAGAGAAAAAACCTTCCCAACTTATGAAAAATCTAAGAGGAAGATTAAAGCTATCCTTCCCACATAACACTTGGATTAAATCTAAAGAAATGAATGTAGAACTAGGGGGTGAACTGGAAATTATTAAGAATAGTCCTGATTTTACTCTATCCGGGAATGTGATGGTGCTTCGAGGAAACTATACTGTTTATGGACGAAGGTTTATCATCACAAAAGGTAATGTCTATTTCCAAGGGGAAAGTGACATGAATCCTGAAATTTCCATAATAGCTGACTACATTTTAAGAAGTTCTTCACAAGAGAAAGTAACTCTCTCTATTCATATTACAGGAAGATTACAGCAACCTCTTATCCAATTCTTCTTAGATGATGAGCCAATATCAGAAGGTGACGGAGTCTCTTATATTGTCTTTGGAAAAAGCACTGCAGAACTATCTTCTGGAGAGAGAAGTCAGATGGATAGTTCAGGAGAAGATAATTTAGCTACCCAGATTTTAGTTAATCAAATAGCTTCCCGGGTTACTAGTTTATTACAGAATCGCTTAAACCTTGATGTTATTGAGTTTAAGAGTGATGCTAACTGGAGACAAGCTCAGGTTCTTGTAGGAAAATACCTTACTAATGACCTTTTCCTAAGCTATGAGAGAGAACTTTCTTTTGGTAGTGATAATGAAGTAATTCCAGAGAAAATTACACTTGAATATGAGATAATACCACAACTCTACCTTCAAGGAACCCAAGGTGGAGAAAATGCTACAGGAGTTGATTTGATCTGGAAATTTAGTAAGTAATTCTGCAGATAATTTTGGCTCTCTTTCAAGTAAAGTGGGTCTTAGAAAAAAAGTAATAAAAGTATCTTTGAAGTATGCTAGGTTCACAACAGATACAGGACTATAAAAATGCACCATTCTACCAGCTGCAGAGGCAGCTATGAAGATTTTGAAGCTTCTTGATTTACTATTAAATTTAGTTCCCACTCTACTTGAGAGAGAACCATAATTTTGAATAGATTTTGTGCAGAAAATATCTAACTTGTTAAGCTAGAAGAAGCTGTGTTCTTCATTAGAATCTACTAGCTCCTAGGGCTTTAACAGGGAAAAAAATAGGATAAAGCCTAAGTGCTATTAATAACACTTAGGCTTATAATTTGGTTATTGTATGATTAAATAGGTATTAGAGTTTATTTCCCTGCAATTTCTTCTTTAACTTCCTCTTCTATTCTTTTTAAGTCTGCACTTGGTACTTCCATTTTCTCAGCTATAATTTGTATCGCCTTCTTTTCAGCTTCATCAAAAACATTATCAGATAGTGCACAATAGTAACATAGGCGAATCAGATATAAGCGCTTCTCTGTATTATTACGATAATAAACGCAGAGGTCATTAATAATTTTATCTAAATTTAGGCTACTTGTTTGGTAATCTTTTAACATTTTATCATAAATATTTAAGATAATCTCTTTCTCATTCTTACCAAATTTCTCAGAAAGCTTGATGAATTCGTAAGGTCTTTGCTCCATTTGGAAGATTATATCAGATATTATCTGATTTTTCTCATCAGGATTAATAACTCTATCAGCATTCGCAACATAAATTAAGATTGCCATACTGCTAGTAATTAATGAGAATTCTTCAAATATTTGCTTCTCTTCATCAGTCTTTGGTTGGTAATTCTTAATTTTAAAGAAATCTTCTATAGAATGTTGAGCTTCTTTTGTAACAGAAGAAATCCCATCTATACCCTTATGCCATCTTGTCATTTTGCCTCCATTTATTTTAACTTAGTATTTTTTTAGTTTATCTATTATCATTTTAATAAATCATTATTGTAGCATTAGCTATATAAATTATATTTAATTGTTGATTAAAAGCAAATGATATTTTAAGATGCCTTGTGGGTTCCCTATAAAAAAAAATCATTAGTAATTTATAACAATTCACTGTAATATGACGAATTTATCCACAATAAGGAATTATAAAGAAGTAGTTTTTAAATTTCAAAAATCCCTCAATACATTTATACTATGAGATAGTAGAATTTCATATATCCTAATAATATTAATTATTCTGGTAAAATTTAAAAAAAAATAACAAATATCTTGACTATATTTTATATTTTATTATTATTACATAAGTAGAGATTAGAAGGAGTAGAGATGTTATTAGAATTTAGTGTTGAAAACTTCATGTCCTTTAAAGAAAAGACGACTTTTAGTATGTTAGCATCAACAAAAAAAAATAAAGATGATCTTGATGGTGCAATTACGGAAATTAACAAAACTAATATTTTGAAAAGTGTAGCTATCTATGGAGCTAATGCAAGCGGTAAGAGTAATCTTCTAAAAGCTTTGTTCTTTATCAGAAAGAAGGTACTTGCTTATGGAACTATTCCAGAAAATTACTACTATAAATTAGACATTGCCAATAAAAATGAACCAACAACTTTCGAAATTACTTTTATGGCTAATAACCTCACTAGAATTTCTAAACAAAAATTTATAGAATTAAGATACGGGTTCCAAATTAAAGAGGGTAAAATTGTTTCCGAGTGGCTATTTGGAAGATTTACAGCTCAAGAATCAATGCTCTTTACCCGCAAAGAAGATATTTTTAATTTTGGGACAAAATTTGGGGATGGGAAAAAAGTATATAAAGCAATCGGTGAAATTAACACTGAGTCTTTATTCGTAAGCTTAATGAAAGAAATTAAAGGAGATAAAGATAAAATCACTAATATGTTAGTAGATTGGCTTGTTAAATTACAGGATGTTACTGTTATTAAAGACATTGATTTTTGGCCAATCTCTAGTAGAATGTGTAATGATGTTAAATTTAAGAATAAATTAATTAAAATACTAAAGATTGCGGATATCGGAATCGTAGATTTTAATGAAATCAAAGAAGATAATATTTTTAGCGATAAAGAAAAGGAGTTATATGGAAATAGAATTAAATTAAAGACAATTCATGACCAATATAATGGGAAAGAACTGTTATTAGATAAGATAGAATTTGATTTTAAAAACGAAGAATCACAGGGTACTCAAAAATTCTTCTCTATCCTTGGTCCAATCTTACAAGCTATTGAAAATTCACAAGTTTTAATAATTGATGAACTAGATGCTAGATTGCACCCTATGTTAGTTACTACAATTATAAAGATCTTTAATTCTAAATTAAATACAAGCAATGCCCAATTAATTTGCACAGTTCATAACACTATTCTGTTGAATAATAACATACTTCGCAGGGATCAGATTTATATTGTAGATAAATCTAAAGCTGGTTCATCATCATTATACTCATTGAGTGATATCGAAAATTACAGAAAAGATGCTATATTTAGTAAAGATTATCTTTTAGGTAAGTTAGGGGGCCTTCCATACATTGGTAATATTGAATCAATCTTTGAAGAGGAATAGTCATGGGAACAGATGATTTATTCAAAAGGAAGAAACAAACACTAACCAGAAATAATGATAAAAAGAAAGTTAAAATGTCTAAAAGCATGATGATTGTTTGCGAAGGCGAAAAAACAGAACCAAATTATTTTAAATCCTTTTCACCTATTGGTGTTGAAGTACTTATTCAGGGTGAGGGCAAGAATACAAAAACATTATTAAATGAAGCTATTAGACTATGGGAAGAAAAAGCGAAATATAATGAAATCTATGAGAGTCTTTGGATAGTTATGGATAAAGACAGCTTTCCTCAAGAATATTATAATGAATGTTTTCTGAAGTATGAAAGTATTGAAAAGAAATTAAATAAAAAATATAAAAATCAACTAAATAAAAGTTCAAAGATTACTATTAATATTGCTTATTCTAATGAAGCCTTTGAGCTTTGGTATCTTCTCCATTTTGAATACTGGAATAGAGGCATCTCAAGAACTGAATTTAAAAATTTACTTACAAAACGACTGGGAAAAGAATATAAGAAGAATGATCCTAAAATCTATGATGTTCTCCAAGAATTAGGAAGGAAAACTAATAATAAGCAAGGACAAGATTTTGCAATGAAAAATGCTAAAAAGCTTAGAAAGTTAGCCAATAGGAAAGTCGTATATAATTCTAATCCATCTACAAGCGTTGATGTATTGGTAGAAGAATTGAATACACATTTGAAGGAATAAGTACTTTAGGCTCATGTTTAAGTCTGAAGGTAAAAATAGGGCGAATATTACTGGTAAGTTTTAAATTATCAATAATTTATGCCTCAAATAATACTAATTTATTTTCAGTTCTTTCTATTAAACCCCTACAGGATTAGGGTTTTAAGGTGATTTTTACCAGGGTCAATTCTAATTCGCTAATGTTCTTAGAATGAGACCCTGGGCTACCCTATTCAATCCCCTTTAGGGATAATTAAAATATTCATAGCTCCATTAGTCTTAAACAAAAGCTATTTCTCTGCTAAATTTTCTAAATATTTACTCCTCAATTCATATAATTGGCATTTTATAATTATTACAATATATTATTTAATAAAAAGTGAGGTAATTATGAAAAGAGCTTTTTTAATATTACTCATTATGATAGGAGCAATAATTATGTACAGTAAAGATAATAAATTGACTAAGATGGAAAAGTATGTTATAGAGCAAAAAGGGACAGAAGCTCCCTTTACTGGTGAGTTCGTAGAGCATTTTAAAGATGGGACATATCATTGTAAGAAGTGTGGAAGTGAGTTATTTGATTCTGCAGATAAATTTCATTCTTCTTGTGGTTGGCCAAGTTTTGATGATGCAATCGAAGGAAGAGTAAAAGAAGTGCCTGATGCTGATGGGATTAGAACTGAGATAGTCTGTGCTAATTGTGGTGGACATCTTGGTCATGTTTTTGAGGGAGAGGGATTTACTGATAAGAACATTCGCCATTGTGTGAATTCTATTTCCTTGAACTTTCAAGAAAGAGTTACAGAAGCTAAAGCCTATTATGCTGGTGGCTGTTTTTGGGGTGTAGAATATTATTTCCAAAAACTTGAGGGAGTAATTTCTACAAGTGTAGGTTTTATGGGAGGGAATGTTGTTAATCCCGGCTATTATGAAGTGGTAAAAGGCGGAACTGGCCATATTGAAACTACCGAGGTAATCTATGACCCTAACAAAATTACTTATGAAGAACTTACTAAATATTTCTTTGAAATACATGACCCAGGCCAGTTAAACCGTCAAGGACCTGACATAGGAGAACAATATAGTTCTGTTATTTTCTACTCTTCAGAAAAGGAAAAGAATATAGCTGAAAAACTAATTTCTACCTTAAAAGATAAAGGTTATGCTGTAGTTACTAAGTTAGAAAATGCTGAAGCTTTTTATCAAGCAGAAAACTATCATCAAGACTATTATCAAAACAAGGGTAGTCTCCCCTATTGTCACTCTTATAAGAAGAAGTTTTAATTTTCGTAATGGATTTGAAGATTTATCAACTGTCGGGGCGTATTGCCATACGCCCTTTTAATAAACAGGCTGAGTATAGTCTGTCGCAAGCAAGATGCAGGCAATCCCAGTGCTGAGTCCTTTCAAGTGTATTTTAGTGATTCTAAAATGTAGATAAGATAAAAATCATTGACCAATTTTGCTATTAGATATTTAATGAAAAAAAAATCGGAGAATCTTATGTATAGAATAATAATGCTACTCGTTTTATTAATATCCTCAAATATTTATGGATTAACAATATATGATATACAGCACACTACAAATCCTGGTCAAGATAGTACTTATCCCTCACCTTATGAAGGGGATGATGTTACAGTTACTGGAATAGTAACAGCTAATAATTATAGTAATGAACGCTTTTTTATCAGTATGCCCGAAGGTGGTGCTTGGAAAGGAGTTTATATTTATCATAACTATTCCTTAAATATTGGTGATGAAGTGTCAGTAAGTGGTGAAGTCTATGAATATTATGGTTTAACAGAGATAAAAAGTGTTAGCAATGTTAATGTCTTATCTAGTGGGAATGTTATTCAACCAACTAATATCACTACAGGTCAATTAAATAGTATGGAAGCTTATGAAGGAGTTTTGGTAACTATTCATAATGCTGCAATAGTAGAAACTTATGATCAATATGGAAATTTAAAGATAAATGATGGAACAGGAAGTGCTAGAATTGGAACTGGCTGTATCAGCTTAATGAGTCAGAATTTTGATGCTATAGAAGGCAGTGTTCTAAGTTCCATTACTGGAGTAGTAAGTTACTCTTACGGTGAATTTTATTTAAATCCTAGAAGCATAAATGATGTTACAGTCGGAGATATGCCCATTACTATTGCCACAGAAGAACTCTTTATTAACCAAGCAGAGGAGTTTTATGTTCCTTTAAAGATCTTTAATCAAGATAGTTTAGAGATTAACTCTTTCCATATTGAATTATCATATAATAATAATATGGTTGAATTCACAGGATTAGATTATAACTCTGCGATTTTATCGAATTGCACATCTTCTTATACTTCTAATACAATTACAGTGGACTACTCAGGAAGTGCTGTTTCTAATTCAGCTTCAACTTTATTTAATCTATCATTTAATCCAATAGGTATGGGCAATACAAGTTTCTTTGCTTTCGAATGTTCCGTGAATGATGAAGCTGTAGAATCATTTAGTTTTGGAGATTTAAACATTTCTATTGCTTCAACAGAGCAAGGTGATATTTTAACTACAGTTCAAAGACCTATACTTTCTATTCCTACCATTACTCATCCTAACGAAACCTTCGAAATTTGGGCATCTGCCCCATCTAATACAACTGGTTGGGAAATATCTATCCGATATGAAGATTTCCAGCAGGAATTAGATATTGTTAGCACCTATTATGATTCAGTTAGAGAGGAACATATAATTACTGTAGAAACACCACTTCTACCTTTCTATGAGTTATTTGATTTAATAGTTGATGCTCCTACTCTTGAAGTAGATGAAGTAAAAAATGCTGTTAAAATTGAAGCTAACACATCAGATGATTGGTATTTCATTCATGTAACAGATACCCACCTTCCAACCCACCTATTTTCTCATGAGAATAACTACTATAATGATATGACTGAAGTAGAAGATTTTCTTACAGTAATTGAAGATATAAATGTTTTGAATCCTAAGTTTGTCTTATTTACTGGAGATATTGTTAACGAAGGTGAGTTAGAAGAGTACTTAGATGCTCGCTATTATTCAATTGCCAAAAACCTCTTAGGCATGTTAGAGACACCAGTATATTTAGTTTCAGGTAACCACGATATTGGTGGTTGGCAGGGAACTCCAATGCCTGATGGAAATTCCCGAAGTAATTGGTATAAATTCTTTGGTTGGGATATCTTAGAGAATCCGAATGGTGTCTATCCTTACAGAACTCAGAACTACTCATTTGATTATGCTGGAGTTAAGTTTATCGGAATGGAAAGCTATATTAATTATGATGATTACTTACCAAGTATATTTGGGGACGAAAGTTTTACGAATAATCAAATGAATTGGCTTAATTCTGAAGTTGCTACGGAAGAAGAGACTAAAGTCCTTTTCTATCACTTTGATTTTTCTGATCAAATTAATCTAAATAATTTAGGTGTTGATATGGCACTTAGTGGTCATATTCATTATGATCAAGGTAATATAAATCAAGCTCCTTATGATTTACAAACAGGTTCTACTTGTGATGGAAATAGAAAGTATAGAGTAATCAAGGTAAGCAATGGAGTTCTTCAACCCTTAGCTTCTGTATCAGCAGGTTCTTCAGGACAGAATTTTCAAATAAATTATGAATTCCCTAATAATGGAACTGTCTATGAAAATAGTGCTGAAATAGTAAATATGCATAATATTGCCTTTGATGATTTGCTAATTAAATTTGAAATGAATAATCCAGATCACGGAGAAATATCAGTAACTAATGGGAATCTTGTCCAAGTAGCAGAACTTGAAGATAAGTTAATCGTCTATGTGAAAGCTGAAATTCAAGCAAATTCTGTTTTACAAGTAGATCTCGCTGTAGGTACTCCTAATAGTAATGATGTTATTGATTCTAACAGTGTAATGGAGAATCTTACTATTTATCCAAATCCACTTAACTCAACTCTAAGTAGGGGTAGTGCTCATATTAGCTTTGATTTAACCAAAAAATCTGAGATAACTATTGATGTTTATAATATTAAAGGTCAAAAAGTTGCTCAAGTATCTAAGAATCAAGCTCTTGAAGCTGGACCTCACCAACTAACTTGGAATGGTATTTCAGACTTATCTTCAGGGGTATATCTAGTAAAAGTAAAATCAAATTATGATTCTCAGGTTTTGAAATTTATCAATCTTAAATAAATAATTTCTAAAGATATTAAAAAGGAAGAGGAGATATCTCCACTTCCTTTTTTTGTTGTTACTTTTATCTTTTCATTGAAGTTCTTTAACCCAAATAACACAGTAAATCTTTTAGAATAGCACTATATTCATTTGCTAAAGCGTTCTACATAATTTCTCAGAGTATATATATTTATCTAAAAGAATCTGCACTCTTCTGTAAAGCTCTACTGAACCATTCGGGTTTAAAAGCAAGACTATTTCATTAATATTGCTTTTCGATTAATCAGCTCTTTATCTAGCTTCATATTTATTATATATGTTCCTGAGCTAAGCTCTTTATTACTATTATCTTTCCCATCCCATGTTACTGTGTGATAGATATTTGCTTCTTCAATAAACTTTGTGAGTAAATTTCTGACAACTTGTCCTTTGATATTATATATTTTCAGTTCTACATTTTGAGCTTTAGCAAGGGAAAAGCTAATTGTGGTTGTAGGATTAAAGGGATTTGGGAAGGGACTATTAAGTTGATTCCCGTAAATTACTTGAGGGCAGTTATCTGATTCATCATTTAGAATAATCTGAACAGGGCCATAGTATTCTGATTGATTACTAAGTTCTACACTCTTGAGCCAGTAATAGAGAATTTTATTATTAGCTTGTGGATGATCTATAAAACTATAAGTATGAGTCTGAGAGCTATTATTAGCTTGAATCAATGAGGGGATTACCTCTGCATTTGCCAGATTAATGTCATTACTCCTCATCAGATAATAGCCTAATAGATTAGATTCAGATTCAACTGACCAGCTCAACTTAATAGTTTCATTATCAATTATATCTCCTGTAAAAGTAGATAACTCGACTGGCAAGGTAGCATCTTCAAGAACTGGGATAAAATCAGAAAAAGAAGATAATCCTGAAATAGAGACAGTATTATTCAACCAGGTGACTTCAGCACCTAAATCTACAACATCTACCCAATCGCTATTGGCATCTTCTCTTTTAAATATTTTAACTTCTTCTAAATCCGTTGGAAGCTGAATTCCATTTAAATCTAATTTTAAATTATAAAAGATGGAATCTGTGCAAGTTGTCTTAACTCGCCAAAAATTAGATCCTAAAGTTTCTTGAGAGTTTGATAAGCCATTGCAAGAAACATTATTAGAATCGTGTAAATTTATCAAAAGTTGAGTCCCTGTAGGTAAGGCTGAAGTGAAATCTATCTCAACATTAAGATCTGGAGCAGTGATATTTTGAGTATTTTCATCATCTATTACAATTAGAGAATGTTGCCCTTCTTCTTGCCAATAGAGGTAGGGATATCCATTATTGATGATAGGATCTAATAAGCTCCAAGTTGTTAGGAAGTCCCAACCATCAGATATATAACTTGTAGAAGTTTTTAGTTCATTCTCAGTTAAGCCCTGAAAGTTAGATGAATCAAAACTAGTAGGAGTATTATCATGCCCAATTGCTGGGAAGTTATCATCATTCAGAAAGTAACAAGACTCGATACTAGAAGTACCATTTTCACCTATTAGACTTCCACAAAATGATGATTCTTGATAATTAATATTAGCTACTGAGTAGCAATTCTTAATTTGAGCAGTAGTTAAACCATTCATAAAACCAACGATTCCACCTATAAAATTTCTTCCAGTAATGTTTCCAATATAATAACTATTTAAGACCTTACAATCATTATAGACAAACGCTGTTATTCCCCCTATTTTATCTACCCCAGATAATTCAACCGTGGAAGAACAATTAATTATTTCAGATCTGTTATTAGATGTCCCTATGATACCTCCACAAAAAGAATCTACTCCATTAACAGAAATATCCCCACTGGCAAAAATAGTTCCACTAGTAGAGCAGTTACTTACGATTGTTCTACTAGTAGCATACCCCACCAGACCACCAACATGTTTATAACCGCTAAAAGAGACATCTTTAAGAACTATGTTACTAATATTTGCTCCTGCTGCCCTCCCGAATAATCCGCAGTAATTTCCACTTTGATTAATAAATAAATTAGATATAACATAACCTTGTCCATCATAGTTTCCTTCAAAACTAAGACTTGCATTACCAATAGGTCTAAAACCATCACCATCATTCCAAGTTATGGTCTCGCTAGCATCAATATCAGCTGTTTGAAGAAAATATAGTCCTGGAGTATAAATTGGGGGATTAGTAACTTGATACTGTCTGTCACTCAGGTACTTAAGATTACTTAAGTTCTCGATTAAATATGGATCCTCAAATGTTCCAGAGCCAGATGGATAGGTTTGACATAATACTTGTAAAGGGATATATAAAAACAACCAAACCGTAATTAGTAACTTCATAATAACTCCTATTATAATTCTTGAAATTTCCTCTGTAAACATTATTTCAGTTATTAATAATCAGAGTCAAGCTTTTTTTTCAGTAGAGACATAATTATTACTGGTATTTGTTTATAAGTTTATATTTAACAATTGTTTGGGAACTACGAAATTTTTAATTTCTACGAGCGCTTATCTTTAAAAGTTACTAATGTGGACAAATTATAATTATTAACAGTACTTTTAGTTAAAATAATGTAATAGGTGATACAAAACAAACTTATATTTTGCGTTGAATCATCTTAGTTTTAGGAGGTAATTAGATTAAATACAAGATCTTTTAAATTAAATTATCAGGAAGTTTTATAATCACATGAGTACCTTTATTAACTTGTGATTTGATTTCAATTTTACCGTAATGTTCAATCAGAACTTTCTGGGCATAGTTAAGTCCCAAACCTGTACCTTTCTCTTTAGTAGTAAAGAAGGGATTAAACACTTCAGATAAAATTTCTTGAGGAATACCGGCACCATTATCAGTAATTTCGATAATGAAGTTGTTATTTTCTTTACTTAAGATAACTTCAATTAGTTTATTTTCCTGATCCTCACCCATAGCTTGAATTGAATTAAGAATTATATTAACAATTACTCCAGCTATCTCTTTTTGATCAATTCTAACCATATCATCATGGGTTTTATAGATTAAATCAAGTTGAATGTTCTTGTTTTCTAATGAGCCTTTAGTCAGACTATAAGCATCTTTAAGAACTGTCTTGAGATAAGAATCCTGAAAGTTCATCTTCTTCTGCTTAGCATATTCCAGAAGAGCATTAACTTTATCGATTGCTAGCCAAGAATTTCTTTCACAAATTTGATAGTATTTATCTATTTCCTCTTGATTATTTGAGTGTTTTAATAATTTGGAAGCAGTAATAATATTAGTAAGTGGATTTTTGATTTCATGAGCTATTGAAGAAGCAATCTGTCCTGTAGTAGATAGTTTTTCTGTTACGATTAATTCTTCAGCTCTTTTTTGGCTAATAATCATCTCTTTTTGTAGTGTTTCACTCTGAGTAGTGAGAGAATATTTTAATTTTTTGTTCAATCTTACATTATTAATAAGTAGCAAGGAAGTAAAGCCTAAAACTATACCAACTAGAGTAGTTACTAATGTTTCTCTACTACTCTTCAGAGATTTAATTTCCAGTTCTTTTTCTAACTTTATCTTATCACTTTTAAGTTCTTGGGTTGCTAAAAGATTATTCAATTCAGCAGTTTTTTCAGCAATATCATTGGAGAAATCTTTATCGATGTTTTTATAAAATTTCGTAACCATATCATAGCCAATTTTAGGCTGATTAGTTTCGAAATAGTACCTTGATCGTTCTAAGATATAGTTGAATTTAATCCAAGATTGATTTGTTTTATCTATGAATTTTTCGACCTCAAGGAAGCATAGATCGGCAGTTTCATAATCCTTTACATTGAGTAGATATCTTGCTTTAGTAAGGTAAAAATTAGTAACGAAAAGTGAGTTTGAGACTAATTCTATTTCATTTTCAGCTTTAGTTAAGTAGTAGTTAATTTTTCGATGTTTTCCACTAAAAACTACATCATAAGCGTGAGCTATTTTTACATAATTATTAACTTCTCTATCTTTATCGAATGCTTTAGCAAATTTATTTACATCAAGATATCCTGTTTCAATAGCAGTTAAATTTTCTTCTTTAATTTCAAGATTATCAGTCTTTAAAGTCATTAACTGGGCTATATCTGATCTTAAATCATTTTTTTCATAGACAGAGAGACTGTCGGTGTAATTAGTATAAACATCAAAAGCAATAGTTTTAGCTTGATCTAAGATTTGATTAGATTGATCAATATCTCCCCTATAGTAATAAATATTCTGCATTACAGAGAGAATCTTAACTCTCATAATATTTTTTTTACCAAAGTTTAGGTTATAATCTCCATTTTCAATAGCTTTGTAGATTTCCATAGATTTATTTAGGGCTTTTTCTTCACCATAAAAGTGATTAATGGTTAATATTTGAAGATGGTCAAAATCTATTTTCATTGAATCATTTTTTCTATCATCAAAGTACTTTTCGATAAGCAACAAACCTTCTTGAAGATGGTCCATATCCTTGAGGAAGTAGGCATTATTGAGATGAATTTGCATATCTCTTAATAATTTAGTTTTGTAAGATTGCAGTTTTTCATTATCTAGGAAAGTTAAATGTCGAGGGAAGGCTTCTTTGGAATATTCAAAGTATTCAGGATTATTAAATGCCATGATAAAGACACTACTATTGGTTTTAATTGCACTTGCCAGTGAGTCCATTTCCACAAACATCTCTGTAGCTTTCAGATAGTTTTTTATGGATTCCTCAGGTTGGTTGAGTTCATTCCCTTGGAGTAGAGCTAAATCCCATATTTTGTCGCCTTTTAAGTAAGAAAAAGGAAGTGATTCAATTTCTAATTTAAGAGAATCTGCGAGTTCATTAGACCATAGTGATAATCCAAATATTCCGAATAATAATAATGTAAAATAGATTTTTTTCATGTGACAAGTACCTCTATGTCAGAATCGGAATTAAGAAAGGTATTGTCAAGCCTATTTTGCTACAAAATACATTCGTGAAACATTTATATTTTATGAAATAATTCTTTACTTTAATTAAGAGTTATACTTAGTTCCTTTATCTTTCTAGAGAGATTACTCTGCTGTAAACCTAACGCTTGCGATGTCTTAGAAATATTACCCGAGTTTTTTTTCAATTGAATTTCTAAATATCTCTTTTCGAACTGGGTTTTCTTCTCTGCAAAAGAAATTGTCTCATCCCAAAAGTCATCACTATTGGAATTAGGGTTATGAAAACTCTTCACTAAATCTAAATCAATGACTTCTTCTTCTGAAACAATAAAGAGCCTTTCAATAAGATTTTTAAGCTCTCTCACATTTCCTGGGAAAGGAAGATTCTTAAGATAGTCTAGAGTCTCTTTAGTGAACTTTTTGGGTTTAATTTTCATCTCTTGAGAGTTTAAAGCAGTGAAATAATCAATTAGAACTTTTATATCGTCTCTTCTTTCTCTTAGGGGTGGAACTCTTAAGGGAAGAACATTCAAACGATAGAAGAGATCTTCACGAAATTTACCTTCAGATATTAATTTCTGTAAATCCTTATGGGTAGCAGCTATAATTCTAGCATCAACTTTTATTTGCTTATTAGAGCCAACTCTTTCAAATTCACCTTCTTGAATAACTCTTAATATTTTTGCTTGGGCCGTCATGCTCATATCCCCTATTTCATCTAAGAAAAGAGTACCTCCATCAGCCTCTTCAATCTTTCCCTTCTTAGAATTTTGTGCTCCTGTAAAAGCACCTTTTTCATAGCCGAAAAGCTCACTTTCAACTAGTTCATTAGGGATTGCAGCAGAGTTAAATCTAATGAAACTTCCCTCTGACCTATTACTTTTAGTATGAATTGACCAGGCTACAAGTTCTTTACCTGTTCCACTTTCACCTTGAATAAGGACTTTTGAATTAGTAGCTGCGACTCTATCAATCAGACTATTTAACTGCTTCATGGCTGAAGAATCACCGATCATTTGGTATTTGGAGTCGAGATTACTCTGCAGGTTTGCTACCCTATTATTCATTCTGATATGTTGAATAGCCTTGTTGAGAGTAACCTTAATCTGAGGAAGAGAAAGTGGTTTCTCTAGGAAATCGTAAGCTCCACCTTTAATAGACTTAACCGCTATAGGGATGTTACTATGCCCTGAGACCATTATCACTGTAGCCTCTGAGTTTATATGTTTAATTTTTTCTAAAGCACTTACACCATCTAAAACAGGCATTTTCACATCCAAAAATGTAATATCCGGCGCAAATGATTTAAATTTTTCAATACCCTGCTGGCCATTAAAAGCAATTTCTACATCATGATTATCTTCTTCAAAAATCTCTTTTAATAATTTTACAATATTTATTTCATCATCTGTTATCAGAATTTTCATTAAAAATCTCCATAGAGAACCTAAATTTTGTGCCAATACCCTCTTGGCTTTTTACATATATAGCACTACCATTAGCCTCAATAAACTTCTTAACTAAGGCTAATCCAATCCCACTACCATTAACCTTTTTGGTAAAGTAAGGATTATAAATCCTACTAATATCTTCTCGAGCAATTCCAATTCCATGATCTTCAATACAAATAATAAGTAATGTATGGTCTTCTTTAATTGAGATTTCAATAGGTGTCCCACGGTCACTAGCGTCAATAGCATTCTGAAGCAAATTAGTTATAATTTGATAAAAATGGTCTTGATCAAAATAGGTTAATTTGTTAGTATTATAATTCCGATTAATGGTAAAGTTAGCACTATAGGAATCAATTATATTATCTAGTGCTTTCTTAGGGCAAAAAGCACTTTTTTCTGGAACTACTAATTTGGCAAAGGTTGAGAAGTTTCTGGATATGGATAAAAGGTTCTGAATTTCATTATGAATAACTTCAGTTGCTTGCGGAAAGTAAGCATAGAATCTATCCTTGTCATCATACTTTTCTTCTAATCTCTGTAATGTTAACTGGATAGGAGTCAGAGGATTCTTTATTTCATGAGCTAGGGCTCGAGAAAGATCTTTCCAAATTGCTTGTTTTTCAGACTCTACCAACTTTTCCTGAGTATTGGTTAACTCTTTAGACATAGTATTAAAAGATTTCTTCAAATCCCTAAGCTCTCTTATTCCTGTTTCTGGTAAAGAGATGTCATAAAATCCTTTTTGTATCAATTCTGTTGCTTTCTGCAACTCAATAATCGGCTTACTAAACTTCATTATTATTAGGATAAAGAAAGCAAAGGCAACCAGAGCTATAGTGAAAATAATTAGCCAAGAATAACTTTTAACTTCGATCAAAGTTGTAGCTGTGAGTGCTTTAAGACTATTTATATTATTAAGAAGATTTGTTGCGAGCAAGGAGTCTTGAGCTGTTTCCAATCTCAAATTCTGGACCAGTGGTTTCGCATCAATATTACTAAAAGACCCCTTAATTCTCTCTTGTTGATTTAGAAAATAGTTATTAATTAAATATATACTCAACCCAAAAACAACAATAAAAGTAATTATAAAATAGGATCTAATCCCTGGACGATACTTCATTAAACCTTCCAATATCAGTTATTTAAATTTACCCTAATCCTCTCTTTTAACCGAGGAGTTTTATTCTTCCACAATAGCATCAGATTAAAATCATCATCCATCTCTTCAAAGTAGATTTTCTCCAAATGAGCACTAATAGAAAAATCATAATCTGAAACACTTCTAAGCTGTCTAAAATGCCATTTAATTTGTGAGAGTTCCTTTACTAAACATTGATAGTCTTCGCAGACCATAGATTCATCTGTTGAACCTTTAAATAGTAAATAGCTATCTAGGAGAGGATCATAGGTAACATTATGACTAAATTCCTCTTCCTCTAACACTACACCTTGGCTACTTACAGAAGTATTAAACCAGATATCTATACTTTTACCTGTTTTAAATATCTCTTCAAAATCATTCTCAAAAGCACTTTCTAATTGGACTTGAATTCCAATAGCACCTTCTAAATAATTTACCTGTAAGGCCTTAAAAGTTGCGTCGTTACCTTCATAAGAAGACAACACTAAAAGTGTAAAAGTTATTACACCTTTCAAGATATAGTTTCCTAAACTCTCAAACATCGTTTTACCTCTTGATACTATTTAAATATTACTCAAAATAATTGACAAGGAAAAAAATATATTTTTTATAGGGAAGCCCAATCCGGGGTTGGATTGGGCGTGGAAGGATATATACTAATACGACTTGTCTAATTTATTCTAAAACTCGATCCATGGACCAACTGAGAAAGTTAAACCTTGGCAGTTAGTATCTGGTGAGTTTTTTATACCATAATCATAATCTCCACCTTGCCAGCCTGATTGAGGACTGTAACCTAACATATAGCCGACTTCACCTCTAACACCTACCCATGATAGGATTGGGATGTATAAATCAGCTCTAGGTTGGAAGATGATAAAATCTCTATTCATTACCATGTGATTATTACCTGAAGTATTGAAATCTTGATTTAAATTATCCCAATCATAATCTCCGTTTGTTTGAGAGAACTCGAATCTTTGAGTACCAGCACCTAATAGGAAGCCGATTCCTGGTTGGAAATATTTAGTGAAATAAATTCTTTTATCTAAAGTAACACCACCAAATCCGTTATAATATTTCATTTCTCTAACAAAATTTTCTTTACTTTTTTGGAAATTCGCAGTTGGATCTGTATTAGGATAATTGGTTATATTTTCGGTTGTTATATTAACCTTTTTATCTGTCTCATTCCAACTCCATTCTCCACCAATATAGAAACCTTTACCAGCATGGATTCTGAAACCAAAACCATTCATAAAGATACCATCATCGTCTAATTTATCAAAACCCATTTGTCCAAAAATGCCATTAACATCATCGATATCATCAAATTGATAGTAGCGTGGAATCCAGTTAATTGCTACAGAATTCCAATCAACTTCACTTTTTTTCTTTATTAAATCAACTTTTACATTCGCATCTTTTGACTGAGGGTTAGCTTCGAAGGTAAATTCTTTTTCTGTATGCTTACCTGCACTAAAAATTTTCATAACAGCTACATCACCAGGATTGTAAGATTTAAGGATTTCTGTAAAGGCCTTATTATTTGTAACTTTTCTACCATCAATCTCATAGATAATGTCTTTAGCGAATATTTTTTGTCTGCTTGCTGAACTACCTGCTACAACACCAGAGATTAAAACACCATAATTTAAATCATAATTTAATTCACGAACATCATCTAATGATAAATCTTGAGGAAAAACACCAAGATAAACTCTTTTAGTATCATTACTATTAACAGTAATAGTTACTTGACCTTGTTCCTCAGCAATCTTTTCTGCTAAATTTTCCATCTCATCTGCGAATTTTTCCATTTTCCCTTCAAATTTTTCCATTTGAATTTCGCTCATTTCTTGCGCAAACACAAAGGTTAATGAGAACGCCATTAACACAGTAATTATTAAAAACTTTTTCATTTTATCCTCCGAAATTTATTTTCTTACAGTTACTAATTGCATTCACTGTTCCAAACTTTTCCAATCTTCATATATTATTGTTATATATAACTTTATGAGTATTTTTAAATTTTCTATAACTATTTCCTTTTTAAATTCTATATCATTTTGATATAGTAAAATATCTTTTTGATATAAAGAGGCGATAAAAATACAAATTAAGGCACTCTTTCAAGTAAAGTGGGTCTTAGGAAAAAAATAATAAAAGTATCTTGGAAGTATGCTAACTTCACAAGAGATACAGGACTATAAAAATGCAGCATTCTACCAGCTGGAGAGGATCGGCATATCTAAGGCTTTTTGTGTCGCTGCCTCTGCAGCTAAGAAGATTTTGAAGTTTATTGATTTACTATTATATTTAGTTCCCACTCTACTTGAGAGAGAACCCAAATTAATATCAAAAAATAATTTCTAGCAGACTTTAATTGAGCCTAAAAAAAAATCCCCTCTCAGCTTAAAAGTTGAAAGGGGACTAGACAAAGTTTTTTATAAAACTACTTTATTAAATTCATCTTTACCCATCATCAAGGAAGCTGATAAAGGGGCAACTTCTTGAATCTTTGCTATTAAGAAGTCAGATAATTCTTGAATTTCCCATTGAGCATGACTATCACTTCTTAGTCTGCTGAAATGATATAATTCGCGCAGATTAGCCTTCATCACAACTCTTACTCTATGAGCATTGGTAAGAACATAAGGCGCGATACTACTGTCTAATTGAGAGTATAACTTAGCAATTTTTTCATTAGCCTCTTGGAATCTATTTGCTTGTTTTAAAAACTCTAATTGAGGAGGTATAACAAAACCATTTTTTATTTCATAGTGAGATTTTATGATTGTTGCCATTCTATGTCGTTTGAGTTGGGCGTAGCAACTTGAAGATATATTGAATTGAAACTCAAATTCAGCAGATTCAAAAGCTTTAATCGGAAGATGATAGGCTTTCATATTTTCAAAAATCGATTTAAACATTGCTTTTAATTCATGATATGATAATGAAGATAGATATTTTTCGATATTATCTAATGATTCACCGCTGTTTTCAAAAATATAATAGGCAAGAATCTTTAAATCAGGGTTATCAGTATGATGATTAAGTTGCCAATTGAATCTATTATTTACTTTAGGAAAATCAGGAATATGCTTATTATATCTTTCATAAACTTCAGCATCAGTATATTTTATTACTGAAGGAGCAATATCTTTTACCTGTTCTACAATCATATTTTTAAGTTCTTTAGCTTCTGAAAGACCACAGGCATCTAATCTTCTTAATAATCGTTCTAAACTTCTAGCATTGATAGTTACTCCCATTTGGGTTTGAGTAGATAAAGGAAGAATATAACGAGCATCTTCTTTTGCCTTACCTTCTAATTCCCTTTGAGAACCTGAAAAATTCTCTTTAATAAGCTGTTTTTTTGCTATCTGAAACATCTCTTCATAGCTTGAGAATAAAAATTCCATTAAGTTAATATACTCTTCTTTTTGAGATTCTGTTAATTCTTGAGGAATATAATAAGCAGAAGTTAAAGTAACATACCTTTGAGATTTTTCGGTAAAAGAAGCTAATCTTGATTTCTGAATGAATTCAGTTAAGTATCTGGAAACATCTAAAATGTCTAAATTAAAGACCACATGTTCAGCTATGGAGCTATGCCCCATTTCAAAAATGATACTATTGTTAGATTTTCTGGCTTTTTCGACCTCAGATAGAGCTTCTTCTCTTAAGGAAGTGACATCCTTCTTACTTCTACTAATTCTAGCATAAGCAGCTGATATCACCTCAGGTGTTGCTTTTATATTATCTAAGGTATCTATCAAACTTTTATCTATATTATAACCAGCGACATTAATCTTCATATTCTTCCTTCAAAATTTCTACTGTGGCACTAGCGCCAATTCTATTTGCACCTGCTTTAAGCATAGCTCTAGCAGTAACACGATCTCTGATACCACCTGCAGCTTTTACACCTAACTTTGGTCCTACTACTCTTCTCATTAATTCTACATCTTCCAATATTGCTCCACTCTTGTTAAAGCCTGTGGAAGTTTTAACAAATTCAGCACCTGCTTTTTTGGATAAAATAGCAGCAATTGCTATTTCTTCATCAGTTAAGAGACAGTTTTCAAAAATAACTTTCAAAATTGCGCCATTATCTGAGCAAGCTTGTGAAATTGCAGTAATCTCAGTTAATATATTATCATACTCTTTATCTTTCAACCAACCAGCTTTAATAACCATATCAATCTCTTTGGCTCCATTTGCAATAGCTTCTTTAGTCTCTGCTAGGATAGTCTGGGTTAGAGAATTTGATAGAGGGAAACCCACCACTGAACAGGTTAAAACTCTCTTGAGATTCTTATGAGCAAATTCTACAAAAGCAGGATTTACACAAACAGATTTAGTGAGATAATAATCAGCTTCTTGACAGAGTTTTTTAACAGCATCTTTAGTTGCTTCAGGCTTTAAGATTGTGTGATCGATGTATTGAGCTAAATGATCAAAGTCAGTAGCTAATTTGTCTTCTTCATTAGCTCTGCATACTCTACAATTTAAACATACTTGATGCTCTCCCCCACATTTGCATGGTTTAGGATCAGCAATTTTTAAAACTTTTAAAGCAATATTTTTCACATTTTCCATTTTTTCCTCACTCATCTAAAATTAATTTGTCTAGTTTAATCTGCCTTGATTTAAGCATCTTTAGGATTTATTTAATAATCCACCAGCTAATTGACCACATGCTCCATTTATATCATTACCTCTACTATCGCGTTGAATAACAGGGCATTGAAGCGTTGTTAGTTTTGCTTTGAAATCCTCGATATTCTTCTCGCTTGGAGCCTCATATTCAATTCCTTCTACAGGATTCCAAGCAATTAAATTCAATTTACATGATTGGTCTCCAAGATATTTCAAGAGTGCTCTAACATCATCATTTCCGATATTAAAATTCTTAATCATTACATATTCGAAAGTAATTCTATAAGGAGTAGCATGTCTGAAATCCAAAAGTGCTTTTTTCAAATCTGCAAGAGGAAATATCTTGTTTATTGGCATTATCTCATCTCTTTTATTATCAAGAACAGCATTCAGAGAGACAGCTAATTTTACTTTGATATCTTCATGGGCCAATAATTTAATTTTGGGAATAACACCACATGTTGAAATAGTTACTCGACGAGAGCTAAGATTAATTGCTTTTTCGTCAGTAATAATTCTAACTGCTTGGACAACATTCTCATAATTATCAAGAGGTTCACCCATTCCCATAAAGACTACATTGGTTAGTTTTCTATTTTTAATATATTTCTTAGCTAGAAGAATTTGACCAACAATCTCTGAAGTTAGCAAGTTTCGGGTAAGACCCAATTTCCCTGTAGCACAGAATTTACATTTTCTTGAACAACCAACCTGGGAAGAGATGCATAGTGTTGCACTCTTTTCTGAAGGCATAAGAATCATCTCAATATGGTTATTATCCCACAATTCTAATAAAAATTTTACTGAACCATCAACAGATTTATATGATTCTTTAACCTTGGGTAAGAAAAGACGGAATCTTTGCTTAATTAAGGTTCGTAATTCTTTGGAAAGATTAGACATTTCTTGGAAATCATATACATTTTTTGCATAGACCCAGTCTAAAATTTGAGTAGCACGAAACTTGCTTTGACCTAAATCCTTTACAGCTTGATAAAATTGCTGAGGAGTTAAGTCTAAGAAGTTAATAACTTCCGGGGATTGAACTAATGTCGTCGTCATCTGGCACATACTTTATTCTTGCTTGTTTTTTAAAATCTTCCAAACTAATTATTTCCATAGATTGGTCTTCTGAAGAGAGATAAACTTTCTTATTATAATAATCATTTTTAAAGACATACCACATTTGCTTGTATAAGAGAGCTTTAGTCCCTATTACAGGGAAGTCTTTAGCAATCTCTTCATAGTAGTCTTCTTCGAATTGTAGGCAACATAATAATCTGCCACAAGGTCCTGATATTTTGGATAAATTACCTGCTAAATTCTGATCTTTAGCCATTTTAATGGTAACTTGATTGAACTTTCTCATAAAAGATGCGCAGCAATATACTTTCCCACACATACCATAGCCACCAAGCAGTTTTGCTTCATCTCTTCCGGTAGTCTGGTGAAGTTCAATTCTGGTTTTGAAAATATTAGCTAATTCTCGTACAAACAATCTAAAATCAATTCTGCCATCAGCAGTAAAATTAAAAGTTAGTTTATTACCATCGTATTGGTAAACTGTACTTATTAGTTTCATATCAAAGTCATATTTAGTTAGGATTTCCAAGAATGTTGCACTTGCTTTTTCTTCTTTGCTTCGAATAATTTCTATAGCATTAACATCATTATCTTCTGCCATTCTAACATACTTATACTCTTTGTATTCACTTTTCAGTTTATCTACTTGTTCTTCAGGAATATAGGTACTTAATATATTACAAAAATCAATACCTCGTTCAACCTCAATAATAATTGAATCATCAGGTCTAAGTTCTAATTCATGATCAACTTTTATATAAGCAATCTTTCCTGATCTAAATTCAATCTCTATATATTTTGTCATTAAATTTCCTCATTTAAATATTGTTTAAGAAGCTTGTGTTCTATTTTACTGAACTTAACATTCCTGTCAAACTTCATGGCTTCTAATTTTGTTTTTCTCATTTCCTGATATTGACAAATATTTTCAGCAGAACTATTACTAAAGAGGAATGATAGAGAATAGTCTCTAATAATCGTAACTCTTTCAGAATCAAAGAAGTCAGAATCAATAGATATCCCAGCTTCAAATTTAGTCCATTCGCCAACATAGCATTTATTGAGAGTTCCCTTAAAAGGTTTGGTAGAGAATCCTTGAATTACTGAGGCTACTATTTCTCCACCAATATCTGACAACTTACCTATAGATGTCCCTTCTCTAATCAAAGATGAAGCTTGTAATAGAGTTTTTTTGCCAATATATGCAGGTCCCTCAATTGTTGTATTGAGTCCAATCACCGCTTCTTCATCAACAATAATAGGCCCTTTAGAAGCATCTAACACAACTCCATGTTTTAAAACAGCTCCCTCACCTATCCAGACATTATAAGGGTTAATAATTGTTACACCCTGCTCTGTTTCTGAATAGTTATCTTTATCATAGAAAAAATCTGTATAGTCTTGTTGAATTAAATCTCCATTTGCTAAGATTATTTCATCAAGAGAAGTCCATAGTTTAATATCTTTGATTCGTTTAGTTAGCTTTGAAAAATCCATTTTAAGAAACTCATTACTATCGCAAGGAGTAGGATTTTGATTAATAATTTTTATAGATATAAATTCATTATTCTCATTAGTTAAGACAGAATTAACTTCCTGCTCAATAATAATATCTGCTATCTCTTCAGTTATCTTTATTCTACCATTAAGAAAACAGATTTCTCCCTGAGCTAGTTCGTTAATAGTTTTATCACTGTATCTTTCTTGATAAATTTCTTCTAATTTTCTATCAATAATTAGGTTAACTTCTTCGATACCTAAATAGCCCTCAATCTTCTGTCTTAATTTTAAGATTCCTGCTTTGATTTCTAATTGAGAACGCAAAGGGGCAATACTTGAAAAATTTAATCCTAAATCATCTACTATCAAATACTTCATCATTATTCCTTTTTGCAATTTTTTGCTTTTTTCCATGCCATACAAACCAATTAAATTGACCAATAAATATAGTCAGAATATTAAATACTGTTTGAATCGCCATCCATACTGGATAGAACCAAATCAATCTCCTATGCACTTTAAAAACAGGATAAGAGAAATAAAACATCTGCATCTCGCCTACAAACTTTAGAGCTAAGGCTAGTACGAAGATTCGCCAATCAATGAAAAGAGTAGCTACTATGCCAACATAATAGATAAATAATATTGCTAGTATTATAAAGAATTCTGTGTTGGCCTTAAGCATTAATTTAAGGTTAGAAAACCAGCGACTATGTTGATTAAATAGTTTTTTCCAAGAGGGAATAGCTTTTGTTTTCACAAAGCTATCTTCTTCAAAATTGAATTTAATATTTAAACCTTCTCTTCTAACAAGTTGTAAGAAATTACAATCATCACCAGAGACAAGGTGATTTATTTTAGTAAATCCCCCTACTTGATCATAAGCTTTTCGGGTATATGCTAAGTTCTGTCCTATGGCAGTAAATTGTTTACCCATGGCAAAGCCACCTGCTAACCCGATGTAGAGGCATAAAAGATCTATATGTTCAAATTTCTGAACAAAAGAAGCTTTTTTCCAATCTATTTCTGTTGAAGAATATCCTGCAACCATAGAAATATCATCTGTGAAAGCTTGGACCATAGATTCAATCCAAGTACTTTTAGGAAAACAATCTGCATCAGTAAGAAGTAATATTTCACCTTTTGATTGAGCTATTGCTTGAGAAAGTGCGTTCTTTTTAGGACTTACTGCTAATTCTCTATCTACTACATTAAAGTAGTTAATCACTTTAAATTTAGCTGAAAATCTTTTCAGAATTTCCTCAGTTGAATCCGAGGATTCATCATTAGCAATAATAACTTCAAACAACTCTTTAGGGTATGTTTGATTCACTAACAAAGTCAATAATCTAGGAAGAGTATCTTCTTCATTTCTACAAGCTATAATTACAGAAACTAATCTCTTTTTAAAACTTCTTTTTCGTTTAATATGATGAAAGGACCAAGAGTATATTGCAGCAAGAAGGAAGTAGAGAAAGCCTGCAATTAAAGTAATATAGATGATTATTGATGATAACATTAACTACTCCTAATTATTAAGTTCATCGACAATCATAGGATTAGGGTCATCATATCTATACAGTGGAGGGAAGTTGTATTTCAATCCTGGGCGTTGTAGTTGAGGTAAAGGGAAGCGTCTAGAGAAAACTTCTTTTATTCCCTTACTTCTATTTAGTGTTCTAAAACCAGTATCAGGATCAATGTACTCTTCTATTATACTATCAGGTCTTTTAAAAGAATAACGAGCATCGTTGGCAGGAGGCATTTTTCCTCCATTATCATTAACTATCAAGCGAGATAATATTCTGCTAGCGATAGGAGCACAAGCATAACCACCACCAACACCATGACCTATTCCATTTATCTTATGTCCTAAAGTATCAAACTTCACTAATAAAGTATCTCCACTTAGTGCAGAATAATTATCAAAACCAGTCCAAATACCAATAACATATTTTCCATTCATACCTATAAACCAAGCATCTTTATAATCATCAGTTGTACCAGTTTTACCAGCGGATGGCCATGGATAAAGAGCTCTATTTTCTGGACTATGGAAAGAAGAACCAGCAGTACCACCTGGTTTAGTAACTGAAGTCATTAAATCTGACATTAAATAAGCTACATCAGGCTCACAGACTTGAATAGTCTCGGTTGTAGATGATTCTAACAGATTGCCATATTTATCATAGACTTTATCAACAAAAATTGGTTTTACCCTTCTTCCTTGATTAGGAAATGCTGTATAAGCTGTTATCATATCAATTGGTTTTAGCTCTGGAGTTCCCAAAGCAGAAGAGTAATAAGGTGGGACTCTTATCCCGAATTTATCTGCTTTTTGGGCTACTGTGCTTTTTCCGATATCATACATTGTTTTTACTGCGTAGATATTAAAAGAGTTACGAATAGCTTTTCTTAAAGTAATATATCCACCTTGAGTTTTGGTATAATTTGAAGGAGAATATAAGTACTTTTTCTCTAATTTCTTTAAAGAATCGACATAGGTTGAATCAGCCAATAGAGAATCAGGAAGATCTTCTAAATGAGGAATTCTATCCCAACCAAACATTCTAATTCGGAAGTCATCATCTCTGATCACTGTTGAAGGGGTATAGCCATTTTCTAAGGCAGCAGTATAGAGAATTGGTTTTATAGAAGAACCTACTTGGCGTCTTGACTGCATAATTCTATTCAATTTTGAATGCTTAAAGTTGCGACCACCCAACATAGTTTTAACATGTCCAGAATGAGCATCTACTAAAAATATCCCACCTTGAATGTAAGGAGTCTTAATATCTGTAACATTTGGATCATAGTTGGAATAGCGAATCTCATATCCAAGTTCGTCTTCAATTTTGGTTAATTGTCTATTAAGTAAAGTATCTGCATATTGAGTTAAATCCCAATCTAAAGTAAGATGTATAGATAAACCATCTTCATAAAGTGCTTTTTTACCATATTTCTTTACTAACTCATTTCCAATATAATAGAGATAAAATGAGTTAAGTTCATCAAATTCACGCTCGACACAAACTAATGCTTTTGCTTTCTCTCTTTTATACTCTTCTTTAGTAATACTATTTGTTTTATACATTCTAGAAAGAACTAAATTTCTCCTCTGAGTAGTTCTTTCCACTCTTTTTCTAGGATTAAAATAATTCGGTCTTTGTAGCATACCAACTAAAGTTGCTGCTTCAGCAATTGATAAATCCTTAACATCTTTACCAAAATAATAACTTGATGCTCTACCAACGCCGTAAACACCCTCTCCGATATATACTTTATTAAAGTATATTTCCATAATCTCTTCTTTGGAAAATTCTTTTTCTATCAGAAGAGTAACCATTGCTTCCTTGATCTTCCTTATCCAAGAACGCTCATGACTGAGGAATAAATTTCGGGAAAGCTGTTGTGTTAGAGTGGAAGCTCCTTGAGAAGCGGAACCCCTTTTTAGGTTAGTTATCGCAGCCCTAAGAGTTCCTAGTACATCAATCCCAAAATGAGTATAGAAGTTTCTATCTTCAGTCGAAGTTATAGCATCTTTCAGGTGTTGAGGTAATTCATTATACTCAACCAAAGCTCTCTGTTCTGTGGCAAAGGTATGTATAACCTCTCCCCTACAATCATAAACCTTGGAAGGTAAAGATATCTCATAATTTATCAGTTCTGCTGGAGAAGGTAAATTATTAGTATTTATCTTAAAAATATAATAAACACCATAAGATACTCCAACTGCCAGAACACACAGTATCGAGAAATAGAATAGTACTAATCTAATAAACTTTGTCTTCTCTTTACTCGTATATTTTCTTTTCATTAAAGCTCCGTGGTAAGCGTTGTTTTAAGGTAATTGCAATTATCCCGGTAATAGTCCCGGTTCCAATTCCCAATATAAGTAATAGCGGAATCAATTCAAATAGAGAATTTGAATAGATCATAATCGCTCTTACAATAACTAATTGCATTAAATTATGGGCAACAGCAGCTATTATACTAATTCCAACCCAACTAAGACCAAATTTTATCCGACCAAGAAAAGCCATTATTAAGAGTGAAACAAAGCCACTTCCTAAGGCTATTAAAGTTGTCGGCATTAAAAGTGTACCTACTAACAAGCCAGATAATATTATCTTTCCTAATAAGACTAAGATAGCAGAGACCTCTTCTCTTTTCATAATTAACAGCATTATAACGATATTTGATAAGCCAATCTTTAAAAAAGGAAAAGGCTTAGGTATTAATGATTCAGCTATAGATATTGTTCCTGCACAAGCAGTATAGAAACTGAGTTCCAGTAATTTATCTTTTAACTTAGAATCAAGTCTATCATTTAGATTATAATGCTCATTATCTTTCATATATTAATTAATCTACTTGAGAATCCTGGTCAAATTTCTTTATCTTAATATTTTGCATAATCTAAAATATATATCTTATGGATAAATTCTATAAATCATTCTTGGGAATGGAATTACTTCTCTGATGTGTTTGGTTCCAGTCATCCATTGAACTAATCTCTCTAAACCGATACCGAATCCACTATGAGGAACTGAACCATATTTACGCATATCTAAATACCATTCATAGGTACTAACATCTAGCTTTTCTTCTTCCATTCTAGCAAGAAGAACATCATAATCATCTTCACGCTGAGAACCACCAATAATTTCGCCAAATCCTTCAGGGGCGATTAAGTCTGAACCAAGTACTAAGTCTGGGTTTTCTGGATCTTGTTTCATATAGAAAGCTTTAATTTTTTTAGGCCATTTTTCAATGAATAGAGCGACATCACTGCCTTCAGTTAATAAAGCTTCTTCATTAGCTCCAAAATCTTCACCATGAGAGATTTCACAACCTTTACTTTGTAAAAATTCAATAGCTTCATAATGAGTCATAACCCTAAATGGAGCATCAGCTTTTTTAAGTTGCTCAACATCTCTTTCTAATATTTCCAACTCTTTTGGACATTTTTCTAAGACTGTTCTAATAACATGTCTAACTAATCCTTCTTGAATTTCCATATTCTCTTTATGTTCAACAAAAGCTGCTTCTGCATCCATCATCCAGAATTCAGTTAAGTGTTTTCTTGTCTTTGATTTTTCAGCTCTAAAAACAGGACCAAAATCATAAACTCTTCCCAAAGTCATAATTGCCGGTTCTAAGTAGAGCTGTCCTGATTGGGAAAGATATGCTGAACCTTGGTCGAAATATTCTACTTCAAAGAGAGTGGTTGAACCTTCACAAGGATTAGGAGTTAAAATAGGGGAATCAAATCTAGTAAAAGAATTATTGTTAAGATATTCACTTACAGCATGATAAACAGTATGTCTTACTTTTAAGTTAGCCCATTGCTTGGGTGCTCTTATCCACAAATGACGGTTAGATAATAAGAAATCAGGACCATGTTCTTTTTTACTAATTGGGTATTCTGGAGAGATACATACAGGTTTTAAATCTGTAACATCTAATTCATAAACACCTGGTTTGTTAGGATGTTCTTTAGGAGTACCCCAAATTTCTACAGATGACTCAATAGTCAAAGTCTTGGAAAGCTCAAATTTTTCTTCTCCGATGCCAGGTTTATAGACAACAGTCTGAATAGTTCCTGTACCATCTCTAAAAATGATAAACATTAATTTTCCACTTTTCCTAATATTCCTAACCCAACCACGAAGATGAATTTCCTCACCTAAATAGTCTTTTATATCTTTAACAAATATTGTTTTCATAGTTATTTAACTCCTCAAAAGTAAAATTTTTATTCAAGATAATTATATTTTTTCTTTATAGTGATTGTGTCAATAGATTTTATTGCTAGAAGAATATGAATTTAGAATTTTACTAGAGAAACGATTTAGACATGATAAGCTAGCTATCTAGGGAAGAGGATTGAAAACATCCTAGTTAAGAAAGACTAATTCAACTTCCTGTTTAACCCAAATAATACAGTAATACCTACAAGCATGCAGGCATTTTTACCTTGTCAAATTCTACATTCTTAATCATCTATTCTAAATGCCCTTAGTTTTTCTTCTAATTCTCCCCTTTTCCAACTCTCTTTCCTGGATAATATTTGATTTAATCTTTGCATATTCCCCCCGTAAGCAGTAACGATATAGAATAATTTATCTGCTGGTTGGAAGTAGAGGGCCCAGTTATGAGTATACTCAGGAGTAAAAGAGACTGCGAGAAAGTCATATTCCGACAAAGGTAATGGTCTTTGACTTTTATAAATGATGTAACAGCTTGGGGTACCAGCTACTCCAGTAATTGTATGAGTTACTGGATTCCAAGAAAGTTGAATATCTCGATCTTCGATATTAGCAAGCACTAAGGATTCAGGAGCTAAATATCTTTGTAAAGAAGCTATAATAGGTTCAGATGCTTGGCTTAGATTGCCTACCCAGTCTTCTGCAGTCACTGAGTAATAGACAAAAGTACTATCAATTGGTGTAAATTGGTTATCAGTATATGAAAGTTGAGTATTAGGAAGAGTAGCAAGTAATCTCCAATCCACTTCATCTCTGCCTCTACGATATATTTTATATGCCAGAACCTGTTCTGTTGCATTATTACTATCCCAATTTATCCCGATTTGATTAGCATCAGTAACTTGACTATTAACAGAGACATTACTTACTTGAGAAGGTGGATTAAAATCAACATTGATTGTTATTGGGTAATAATAAGGTTGAGTTATACCTTGAACATTCAACCTAATTGAAGTTTCATGAATCCCATCAGCTAAATTATTACCATCAACACTGACTGAAATATCTTGGAAATCTCCCGAATTTATGTTTCCAGAACTTTGATCAAATATAAGTATCGATGGAGATAGTAAATAATCAAATTCTAAGACAGCATAAAAGTTGGTGTAAGAAGAACCATCTTCATCGTTCCATTTATCAAATGGAGCTGTGTGTCTAAGATGAGCATAATTTTCATCATTATTGTTATTATTTGGTTCTCCTGGTAACCAATTAGTAAAGCTAACCGGCTCACCAGTTATCCACTCCCAATTTCCTTCAAGCTCTTCATCAGTAAAACCTAGCCAAATTTTCCCTTGAGTATTTTCATAGACAAAGGTATTCTCTTCCAGATTGGAAATAGTAACAAGATGTCCGCCCTTTTCTTGGCAAAGTGCTTTGGCTGAATGCCAGTCCATATCAGAATTACTAACATAATAGGCATGTCCAGAATGAATCCCCATAGGAGAAAAATCTGAGATAATTGGTAATTGATTCTCAGGAGCTAAATCATCAGTTCCTAACAAGTTATAATGTAGAGGGTAAGAGCCATTGTTTGAAAGACTAAAATCTATAGTTTCGCTAGGATTATCTACTCTTAGATTAAGGATATAACTTTCAGGAGTTAAGACAGGTAAGGGCATTAAATGACTAGTAACTTCTTCAGAATAAGGACTTTCTAAAGTATTCATAGAAACAGCTTTTATTCTATAAAAATAATCAGTATTTGCTTCTGCACTAGTATCAATATAACTATTTTGATTACCTTGAGTTTCAGCAAGAAAGTCTGTTGCAGGACTAGTAAGGCTTCTATAAATTTTATAAGTGATAAAATCTTGATCTTCTATTTCGGTCCAGTTTAAGCTTATTTCATTCACACTTCCTGAAGCTATTAAACCACTAGGAATTTGCGGGGCTGTATTATTAAAAACTACAAAATTATCTATGAATTGAGTTCCAAAAGAACCATTTGCTGTGCGGAAAGTAAAGCTATTAAACAGATTAATGGGATTACTTGTAAGATCTTCAGCAAGCAGATCATCATTTATCCAGATTGAGTATTGATTAGTATCAATATTGACCTTCCACTTTACAGTAGCCCAAGTATTCACAGCCACTTGTCCGATCAGTACGGGATTAGCATACACTCCAGAAGGATCAGTGTAAAATGAGCCTGTGTTTTCCCAAAGAAGATGAACAGGAATATCACTAGGAAAAGATGAAACAAACCAATCACTCTCCGAGAATTTCCAATCATATTGGACATAATAGATTCCACTATTGATTTCTGTAAAAGATCTGCTAATTCCACGATTAAAGCCAGCGTCAATCTTCATTACTCCAGCTTCAATTTCAGAGTTAACTGCTGGACCAACCGTAATCCAACTATTACCTACTTCTCCATTTGGACGATTAAAATTATCATAAAAAATAACTTCAGCCCTTAAAAAAGAAGTTAACACAAAGAATAAGACAAATAATTTTGTTTTCACAGCATCTCCTAAATTAGATATCCTTAATTTAACCCGAATAATCTATTATGAGTTTGAAAAAGCTCTATGTTCTGTCAAGTTCAATTTCTGGAATCAAACAATATTATGTCGTAAATAATTTACAGTACTATATGATATTAGTGATTTTTTAGAAATTTTTAACATCTTTGAGGCTAGACTAATGCTTCGCCTTTAAAAAGAAACACCCCCTATGTCCCCCTCGCGGAGAGGGATTATTACTTAATGGAAGCAGGGACGCTTCCATTCCATAGGAAACACCCCCTGTGTCCCCATCACGGAGGGGGATTATTGCTTAATGGAAGCAGGGACGCTTCCATTCCATAGGAAACACCCCCTGTGTCCCCCTCACGGAGGGGGATTTAAGAGGTCGGATCATATTCTTAAAAATTTTTGAAAAGACTCTGTGTTAAAGGCATTTTCAAGAAGGCCTTTGGCAATAGGCCTCTACATTCGTGAAATTCGTGTGAAATTTCTTTTCTCTTGTCCAGCCCTAAGTAATTTGACCGATTTTTTAGCAATTATTATTTTCTCTATTAAACCCTTACAGGGTTACACAAATATTGGTGCGCCATACCCAGGGTCAATTTTTCTTCAAAAAAAGAGACCATGGGCTAATCTATTTAATCCCTTCGGGATATTTTCTTAATTCGTGAAATTAGTGGATAGAAAAATCTAAACAAAATTATAAATTTTTTAGTCTCCTAAATTTATATCTAATCCTCGAGCAGTGTTAATGATATCGCTATTTAAATCAATAAGATTATATTCTTTGATTGCTTTTTTTATTTTGACTGTAGTTAAATTAGGATGAGTATAACAAACCATCTCTCCATATTGCTTATTCAGAACCATTTCAAAAGCTTTGACACCAAATTGAGCAGCCAAGATTCTATCAAAGGAATTAGGGATTCCACCTCTTTGCAAATGCCCTAGAACTAATAAACGAGTTTCGACTCCTAAATCTAAATCATTAATCTCTTGAACTAATCTCTCACCTGCACCTTTTAAGTGGATTTCATGGGATTCTACACTTTTAAAACCTTCATTAGCCATTTCTCCACCGATTGGCTTAGCTCCTTCAGCAATGATAATCACAGCAAAACCTGGACCATCTTTTATTCTGTCATTCAAGCTCTCTTTAATTTTTTCTAAATTATAGGGGATTTCTGGAATTAGGCATACTTCAGCACCTCCGGCAATTGCAGCATGAAGTGCAATCCAACCAGCATATCTTCCCATAACTTCCAGAACAAATATTCTATGATGAGAAGCAGCAGTAGTTACTAATTTATCAATAGCATCTGTAGCTATTTCAACTGCAGTTTGGAATCCGAAAGTAAAATCTGTAAAAGAGAGGTCATTATCAATTGTTTTAGGAATACCAATAATTGGGCATCCTTTTTCAAAAAGCTTTTGAGAAATCCTTTGGGAGCCATCTCCGCCGATGTTTATAACAGCATCAAAACCCTCATATTGAATTCTCTTTATTAAGTCATGAGATCTATCTATTGTGGTAATATTTCCTTTAATATCTTTGACAGGCCAAGCAAAAGGTCCACCTTTATTAGTTGTGCCAATGAGAGTACCACCCTTAACATGAATTCCAGCAACTACTTCTGGAGTAAGTTCCATTAATCTCATAGGATCTTGCAGTATTCCATTGAAAGCATCTATACTTCCAATTACTTGCCAATCGTCGCTCTCTTGTCTTGACCTTTTAACTATAGCTCTTATCACAGCGTTTAAGCCAGGGCAATCTCCACCACCCGTAGCTACTAATAATCTTTTTTTCATAATCTACCTCCGAAAATAATATTTTTCCTTTCTTAATGTAAAGAGTCAAGTTTTATTTTGACAAATATAGGCTAGAGATTATTTTCTAGGGTGAGCTTATCCTCTAATAAATCCTTATCTTGCGATTTCAACTTACCATTATTTTTTTTATAAGATTACAGACAATCACACTTTTCAAATAACTTGACAGTAAATCCTCCCAAAAAACTATAAGCCCATGAAAATAATCCCTATCTATTATCATTTAGTAAGTAATGAGAGAAATCCTTTAGTCGAAAACTTATATTCTCACAAAAATATAGCTACTTTTGGTCAGGATTTAGAAGTACTTGTAAGAAAGTACAAAATATTAGATTTAGCTGATATTCAAGCTAATAGAAGAGGAGTCGTATTAACTTTTGATGACGGACTTTCTGAATGTTACCATACAATTTATCCACTTCTAGAGAAATATTCTCTACCAGCCTTCTTCTTCGTTAATAATGACTTTATAGATAACAAAGCGATGTTTTACCGAGCAAAAGTTTCCCTCTTAATATCTAAATTAGCTTACCTAAGTCCAATCATTCTTCAACACATGTCATATATGTTAGATTGCAAGATTACAAGTATTAAAGAGAAATTATTATCTCTAAAAAGTAGTGATGATCATTCAATAAACTCTTTATTAACCATAGCGGGAATAGACTCTGATCTCTACTTACAAGAAAAGAGTCCTTATCTATCTTCTCCGCAAATCTCAGAAATGATAAAAGCTGGATATTACTTCGGTGGTCATACTCGAGATCACTTAAGATTGAAAGATATGCCTGCTTCTGAACAAGAATACAGAATAGTCGATAGTGCTTTAGATATTAGCAAGAGATTTAACTTAGATTATAGTCTTGGTTCGATACCTCATAATGATGTAGGAATAAGTAGAGATGTTTTAAAGAAAGTTAGCCAACAAATTGATTTTCTTTTTGGTGGGTATGGACTTAATCATCAACTTGATATCAGATATATTCAGAGAATTTCCAATGAACATAGTTCTTTAAGAATAGATAGATTCATTAATAGCTGGAAAATATTTCATTATGTTTCAAGAAATGTTAGATTTTTACAAAAAAAGTCTTGAAAATTAAATAGCGATTTATAAAGTGTCTTTAAACATAAATTTATAGGAGTAATAATGCTCGATTTATTAGCAGGAAAAAGAAGAAGTCATTTTGCAACAGACTTAAATATAAGTAATAGTGAAGAAAAAGTAACCCTTATGGGTTGGGTACACCGGCGTAGAGATTTAGGTGGATTAATATTTGTTGATTTAAGAGATCATTCAGGAGTAATTCAGATTGTTTTTAATCCTGAGAATGAGAAAGTTATTACTAAAGCACATAAGTTAAGAAATGAATTCGTTATCAGTGTAACAGGTACTGTTGCTAAAAGAGACAATCCTAATGCTAACTTAGAAACTGGTGATATTGAAGTAATTGCCGAAGAATTAGATCTTCTCAATGTTTCTGAACCTCTACCTGTACAGGTAAATGAGAATCAAGTAGCAGACGAGGATTTACGCTTAGAATATAGATTCTTAGATTTAAGAAGAAAAGTTTTGAATAAAAATATTATTCTTAGGCATAAAATTGTCTGGAAGATTAGAGAGTTTCTTAGTAGTCGTGGTTTCTTTGAAATTGAGACTCCTATTCTAATGAAAAGTACTCCTGAGGGAGCAAGAGATTATCTTGTACCTAGCAGAGTACATCCTGGCACATTCTTTGCTCTTCCTCAATCCCCTCAAATCTACAAGCAATTGTTAATGATATCAGGTTTTGATAGATATTTCCAAATAGCTAGATGTTTTAGAGATGAAGATTTAAGAGCTGACAGACAGCCTGAGTTCACACAACTTGATATGGAAATGAGTTTTGTTACTCAAGAAGAGATTTTTGAAATTAATGAAGAACTATTTAAATATATCTTTAAAGAGAGTATTGGCGTAGATATTGAAATCCCATTTAAGAAAATCCCTTATCAAGAATCTATGGCTAGATTTGGTTGTGATAAACCAGATCTTAGATTCGGAATGGAGATAAATGACCTTTCTGAAATATTAGCAAACTCTGAATTCAAGGTATTCCAAAATGCCTTCGAAAACAAAGGTTCTGTTAGATGTATTGTTGCCCCTGCTTGTGCATCTTATTCCCGTAAGATGATTGATGGATTAACAGACATTGCCAAACATCTCGGAGCTCAAGGCTTACCATTCTGTAAAGTTACAGAGGCAGGACTTGATGCTGGTATTACTAAGTTCTTATCAGATCCTGAGAAAGAAGCTATTTTAGCTAAAACTAATGCCCAAGTTGGAGATTTAATTCTCTTTGGTGCAGATAAAAATTCTACTGTTTTCAAAGTACTTGCTGGGTTAAGAAATTACTTCGGAAAAGAGTTAAAACTTTATGATCCAAAGGAATTTAACTTCTGCTGGATTACAGATTTCCCTATGTTTGAATTTAATGAAGACAAACAAATCTGGGAAACAATGCATCACATGTTCACTATGCCAAAAGAAGAGCATTTAAGCTACTTTGATGACCCAACAAAAATTGGTGATATTCAGGGACAGCTATATGATTTAGTGTGTAACGGAATGGAGCTTTCATCAGGTTCTATTCGTTGTCACCTTGCTGACATTCAACAGAAGATATTTAACTTAGCCGGATTTAATGATGAAGAGATTGAAAAAAGATTTGGCTTCTTTGTGAAAGCTTTAAAATATGGAACTCCTCCTCATGGTGGAATTGCTCCTGGTATTGACAGACTTGTTATGATAATGACAGGGGCTGAATCTATTAGAGATGTAATTGCTTTCCCTAAAACCTTAAAAGCTGTAGATTTGATGAGTCAAGCTCCAGCTAAAGTTGATACTAAGCAATTAGAAGAATTAAGTATTAAGATCGATATTAAAGAGAAATAGATAAATTTATTCCCCCTTGATTTTCTAAATCACAGGGGGATTTTCTTTTTTACTAAAGGAGTTTCGCTTGAGAAGATATAAGATTGTTATTTTAACTTCAGGTAAAAGTAGAGGTTCTAACTTTGTAGCAATAGCTAATTATCTGAAAAAGAAAAATATACCTATAGATGTCTCTTCTGTTATTATAACCACAAAAAATGCTCCCATAATAGAAAAGTGCGAATATTTTGATATTCCTCATAACTTTATAGGGTGCAAAGAGATAAGAACATATCAGAATAAGCTTGCAGATTATATCCAAGCTAACAACATTGATTTAATCGTTTTAGCAGGATTTATGAAATTACTTCAAAATGATTTTATTACTTCCATTAACATACCCATTCTAAATATACATCCTGCTTTGTTACCTAAATTTGGCGGTAAAGGAATGTATGGTATGAATGTTCATCAAGCTGTTTTTGAGAATAAGGAGAGATTCTCAGGAATCACTATTCATCAAGTTAACGGAGAGTATGATAAGGGGAATATTATTTTTCAGAAAAGAGTCCGCACTCATCGATCTAAAACAGCAGAAATAATTGCTCACAAGGTACTTAAAGAAGAACATAAGAACTATGGAAGAGTAATTTACAAATTTTTAAAAGACTATTATGAATAAAATTGCAGTGGCAACCTTTGGTTGCAAAATAAATCAGTACGAATCTGCTGGCATCATTGCTCAGTTTGAAGAGCATGGTTTTCAGCTCGTAGCTTATGAAGAGGATGCTGATGTTTATGTAGTAAATTCTTGTACCGTAACTAATAGAACTGACTTCAAAAGTCGTAATGCTATTAGAAAAGTGCTTAAAAGAAAAGAGTTAAATCCTAACATTGTTCTTATTATAACTGGCTGTTTTGTCCAGAGAAATCGTGAAGAACTTAGAACTTTGGGTGATATAGATATTGTAGTAGATAATCAACATAAGAATATTATTTATGACCTCTACTGTTCCAAGCAGGATAGCTTTGACGATATTATGAAGTTTAAGAAATTTAGTGAGATGAAAGCAACAGAAATGTATGATAGATCTCGAGCTTTCGTAAAAATTCAAGATGGTTGTGATTTCTTTTGTACTTATTGTGCGATTCCTTATGCTCGGGGAAGATCTCGAAGTAGAAAGAAAGAAGAAGTAATTAATCAGATTGAAATATTAGTCGCTAATGGTTATCATGAAGTTGTTCTTGGTGGCATAAATATGGGACTCTACGGTAAAGATCTCTACCCAGACTATTTTCTCGCTAATCTACTTGAAGATATTGAACAGATTGAGGGCTTAGATAATATTAGACTTAGCTCCATTGAACCTCAATTATTTACTTCAGATGTTCTGGCATTCTTCAGAAAGAGTAAGAAAACCACGCCTCATTTCCATATTCCTTTACAAAGCGGGTCTGATACTATTCTAAAAGCTATGAAACGCCATTACTTTACTGCTGAGTTTAGACAAACTATCCAGAATATTATTGCTATTTTCCCTAATGCTGCTTTTGGCATTGATGTAATTGTTGGCTTTCCTGGTGAAACTGATGAGTTATTCCAAGAGACTTTTGATTTCTTAGCCTCTTTACCAATTACTTATCTGCATGTCTTTACCTATTCCCGAAGAAAAGGTACTCCAGCCTTCACTATGAAGAATCAAATCAACGGAACAATAAAGAAAGAAAGAAGCAATAGACTTATTGAGCTATCAAATAACTTGACTAATATCTATATCGATAAGATAATTAATAATAACTTAGAATTAACTGCGATTGTTGAAGAAGAACAAGAAGATTATTGGACTTCACTCTCAGACCATTATATCAGAATATATTATACAGGCAATAATCTACAGAAAAAACAGAGGATAACCGTAAAACCTATTTGCCGTTTCAAAGAAGGGATAAAGGTAGAGATAATTGATTAGAGTTGAGAATTTTAACATTGGCTTTGAAGATAATATTGTCTTAAGTGATATAAATATTAAGATTCCAAGAGGAAAATTTACTGTAATTTTAGGACATAGTGGAAGTGGTAAAAGCGTTCTTATTAAGTCTATTATTGGATTATTCCGCCATTTCACTGGTTCAATTAAACTAGATGATAAAATAATAGATTATTCTAATAACTCTGTAGTCTATTCCCTGCGTAAAAGAGTAGGCATGCTTTTTCAATCTGGAGCTCTCTTTGATTCAATGGATGTTTATCAGAATATTGCCTTCCCCCTATTTGAGCACTCCAAGCTTAAAGAAAAAGATATCGAGGCTAAAGTCTCAAATCTCTTAGAAAAGGTTAATCTCCCGGATATCGGGAGTAAATATCCTGCTGAATTGTCAGGTGGTATGAAAAGAAGAGTTGCTTTAGCCAGAGCTATTAGTATGGAACCAGAGTATCTTATCTATGATGAGCCTACTACTGGTTTAGACCCTGTAACAACTAAAGGTATAGTTAAACTTATAGATAATCTTCATTCTGAAGTTATCAGTTCGACTTGCGTTATAACCCATGATTTCCTATCCTTCTCAGAACACTGCCAACACTTAATAGTTCTCGATAAAGGGAAGTGCCTCTATTCAGGGGAATACTCTCCAGAAGTAATTAAGAGAGAAGATATTAGACCTTTGGTAAATATGAATTAGATTAATAAGTGAGAATTAATAGAAATAAAGCTCTTCATTCCCCCTTTCTTAACCAACTCTTCATGCTCCATTACTGTAATCTCAAAAAAAATTCGATCATCATTTGACATGACAGTAAAGGAGCAGTTAAAGTGAAATAACAAAGAAGTTTATGGAGTCTTAATCATTCTTAATTCATGAGGAATTTTTCTAAGACTATAGTTAATTCTTTAACACTTATAGGTTTGGTCAAGAAGTCAACCATTCCCGCCTTGAGACATTTCTCTTTATCATCTGAAAAAGCACCAGCAGTAAGAGCGACAATTGGAGTGATTTCATCATTATCCTGCTCAAGTTTTTTAATAGCTTTAGTAGCTCCTAATCCATCAAGTTCTGGCATTTGGATATCCATTAGAATAAGATCAGGCGATTCCTGCTTATAGATATGAACCGCTTCCATACCATTTCTTGCTTCTTTGATTTCAACATTAGGAATAATCTTCTTTATCAATGTTTTAATTAGAACCATATTCATCTCGACATCTTCTGCAATTAGGATTCTATAAGGACGATTTGATTCGATTTGCCTGATTGAATGATTTCCCTTATTACTATTACTCTTTGTAATCTTTTTTTGATCACAAATACTTTTCATAGTAGTAAATAAATCATTTATCATAAGTGGTTTTGTCATGATATGATTCGCATTAATCCCTTTAGATATATTAACTATCTCTACATTATCATTAGGACAATAGGTTATTATAATAGAGCTGTTCTTAGACTCTTCACTTTTAGAAAGTAGTTGATTTAAATCTTGATAATCATCATTAGAAATAAGTCTTTCATCCACTATTAAGGCTCTATAGTTCTTTTGTGATATAGCTTTTGCAATTTCTTCAAACTTTGTAGCCTGAGAAACTTCTATTCCCCAATATTCTAATCTCATTTTAACGGTTTCCATGAAGTGTACATTTTGATCTGCCAGTAATACTCTATTATTCTTAAAAATATCTTTTCTGCTTGTTGATTTTTCCACATATTCAGTATCAATAGCAAAATAGAATTCACTTCCATTAGCTTCTTCACTGATAAAATCAATGTGAGAACCCATTTTAGCAGCTAGATAATTAGAGATTACCAAGCCAAGTCCAGTACCTCCATATTTACGAGTAATTGAACCATCAGCCTGTGAAAAGGCTTTAAACAGTCTTTTAGATGCCTCTTCAGAAATTCCAATACCTGTATCTTTTACGCTAAAAATAAACTTGCCAGAATTCTGATTATGAGAAATGAATTTAGCACTAAGCTCTATTTCGCCTTCTTTGGTGAATTTAACAGCATTATTTAGTAAATTGAGAAGTATTTGCTTTAATCTAAGTGGATCAACCATAGCTCTTTCAGGGAAATTAACAGGAAGATTTAAAATAACATCTAGTCCTTTTTTGCATGCTGAGAATTTGATAATATCAACTGCTTGCTCCATAATCTCAGTTATGGAAGAATTAACAATATCAAGTTCCATTTTCCCCGCTTCAATCTTGGAGAAATCCAAAATATCACTAATAATTCCTAAAAGTGCTTTTCCTGAAACATTAGCATTTACAGCAAATTGTTTTTGACCTTCAGTCAAATCAGTGCTTAACAATAAATCAGTAAAACCGATTACTCCATTAAGTGGAGTTCTAATTTCGTGGCTCATATTGGCTAAAAATTCTGATTTTGCCTTAGTAGCTGCTTGAGCAAGTTCTTTTTCTTTTTCTAAATCTTTGAGGGCTTTAACACGCGCAGTTGTATCTGAAAATATTACAGCAAATTTATTAGGTTCTGGAGAAAAAGCTTTTACTTCAAAGTACTTACCAAATTCCTGAGAATACTGTTCATAATTGATTGATTCACCTGTTTTTGCCACTTTACCATAAGTATCTATCCAGTAATCTTCTGTCTGAGGAAATACCTCTTTGACAGTCCTACCAATAAGTTGTTCAGCTTTAGCTCCTGTGTATTCTTCGAAAGCAGGATTAATATCTAGAAACCTATAATCAATGGCTTTGCCATCTTCATCATAGATCATTTCATGTAAAGCAAAACCAGTTGTCATGTTCTCAAAAAGTAACCTATATTTCCTTTCTGATACTCTTAGCTTCCTATCTAGTTTTTTCATGTTTGTAATATCAGTCATTACAGTTAAAAAGAACTTCTTACCATTTGTTTCAATTAATTCGCCTGAGAAGAGTCCTTCTATTATTCTACCATCTCTTTTAGAAACTTTTAATTGGAGATTAGTAAAATTACCTTCTGCAAGTAATTTGGATGAAGCTCTATCTAGCTTTCCCATTTCCATAGTTAAATTCAGTTCTTGAGTTGTTTTCCCCAAAACATCTTCTTTGTTATATCCTAAAGTCTTACAGAAACTATTATTAACATCAATAAAACGCCTTTCAGGATAACTTGAAAGAGCCATTAAGGCAGGATTACTTTCAAAGATCTTATTAAAATTCATCAAGGCTTCTTGTTGCTTGGATATATCTTTACTAATACCAAAAAGACATTCCTCACCATTCCATTTTCCTAGCCAAGTCCTAGTTTCTACTCCTATAAGATCTCCATCTTTTCTTTTGACTGGTAGTGGACAATTAACACCATTACCATCAATTAGATAGGTCATTATTTCATTTAAGCTAGGACCATCATTATTTTCGTGAAGATCAATAATAGTCATATCCTTAAGTTCATCAAAACTATATCCCAATTTTTCAGAAACGATCCTATTAGTGTATTTTAATTTTCCTTGATAATCACTGATAAATATCATATCTTCCATAGTTTCAAAGAACAAGCGGAAGTTCTTTTCACTTATTTTAAGCTTTTCAGCAATTTCTCTCTCTTCTGTAACATCCTTCCAGATGGCAAGAATCAAATTCTTTTCTTTTAATTTAATTGTTATTAAAGTAATCTCAGCAGGAAATTGGCTACCATCATAACGAAGATGAATCCAATCAAAACTATGTTTTCCTTTCTGTTTAACCATCTCAATATGTTCAGCAGCACTTATCCTAGAAAGTTTACCATCCGGTTGATACTCAGGTGAAATTTCCTCTGGGGTTTTACCCGCTAGCCAACCTTTGGGGGAATTAAGCATTTTATCAGCGGCATGATTAACTTCAGTAAACACACCATTATCAATAATACAATAAGCATCTACAGTTTGAGTGAACATCACTCTGTGTTTCTCTTCACTATCTTTGAGGAGTAATTCTGATTTTCTTATCTGGGTAATATCTCTATATCTCCACACTCTTCCAACTATCTTATCTTCTACTTGCTGTGGATAAGAATAGCGTTCTATGACTGTACCATTTTTAAATTCAACAATATCAAAACTAACCATTTTAGGATTTTCCATAACCTTGTTAATTTGGCTAATAAATTCATCTGCATTGATGATTTTATCTTCGACTCTTGGTAGTAAATTCGCATCAACCCTTGAGTGTATTTCTTCATCAGTGATTCCCCAAATTTCTAAAAATCGCTGATTCCATTTGGTTATGTACCCATTATTGTTAATAATCAAAATACCATCATCTGTAGATTCTAGGGATGCATTTAGCAAAGAAAGAGAATATGATAAATCTGCTTTAGTCTCTTTAAGTTCATTAATATCTGCTTTCAAAATCTCAGTATTCTTCAAAAAAGTATTGAAACTCTTCGCCATCATCCCGATTTCATTTTGGGGATATTTTTCGATGGGATCTATATTTCGATTTCCTTTAGCAAGGCTTTGAAGGGCTAAACTAACTTCTAGAACAGGCTTGGCAATTGTTCTTCCTAAGACTATAGAGTAGATTTTTGAAACAACAATAGTGATTATAATTAATGCTATAGAGAGAATGAGTACTCGGGGGAGAATAGGTGAAGTAATTTCAGAAAAATTTATCTTACTTACTAAAAACCAATCGCTATGTACTAGTTGATGAGAATAAACAAGAAACTTATCTCTACCTTGGCTTATCTTGAAGGAAGTTTTTTTTGAATTAAACATTTCGGGGTGATTAGCTAAAATCATTTCATCAACCATGGTAGGATTTTTACTTAAAATAAGTTGATCTACACTATTAACTAACATAACAGTTTTTGATTCAAACAAGGATTTTGAACCAAAAAGATTATATACAGGGTCTAAGATACAATCTACACCGATAACTCCCCTTTTGACACCATCTTGAGAAAATGATTTACTAATAAAGAACTTTGGTGTATCCCCTTTTGTAAGATTTGAGAACTTTCCTACACTATAATTACTATCGTGGGTGATAAGGGCATCTTTATACCATTGTGATTCTTGGAAATTATAATTTTCAGGGAAAATATTCTTATCTGTCAAAAAGAAAGAATCTGTATAGCCAATGAAAAGACTGTTTATATTATACTTATTCTTTTCAATATCAGAAATCATTTCAAGAAGCAATTCTCGTTTCTCAGGAGATTCATTGGCTTCATAAAGGCATTGGGAATAGGATAAAATATCCATAATTGTCATAATATCTTTGAAATAGTGATCAGTTTCTACAGTTATTGAATTGGTTTCTTCTTCCAGCATAGATACAGAATACTTGATATTTCGCTGATACATATAGTAACCTAAAGTACACAATAACACAAAAAGGGTTGCAAAGGCGGATAAGAGAACAGATTTAAAGATATCTCCCATAATAGTACTTTTTCTCAAATGCTTGTTTAATATCTTTTTATTTGTTTTTTTCCTAGATTTATGTCCTTTATATCTGTTCATTATTATCTCCAATAGTTATCTTATCTAAGTCATATTACTAATTAATTATAATCCCGTCAATTTTTATTTTTATTTCTTTATCAATAACGACCTAAAAATGTTTTTGTTAAAGATAACTTTGCTCTTGACAAATATACTAAGCTCTATTATCAAGCAATTAGTGTCCCCGTAGCTCAGCTGGATAGAGTGTTTGTCTCCGGAACAGAAGGTCATGCGTTCGAATCGCATCGGGGACGCCACTGACTTTATTAACATAGGCAAATAATATTAAATAAATTCAATCTCTATTTCAATATCCATTTAGTTCTTTGTAACGATAACAATCTACAACATGGTCATTTACCATACCTACAGCTTGCATAAAAGAGTAGATAATAGTTGTACCAATAAACTTAAAACCTCTCTTTTTTAAGTCTTTAGAAATTTTATCTGATAATGAAGTAGAAGTTGGAATATCTAAAATACTATGAAATTTATTAACAATTGTTTTATGATCTACAAAACCCCATAAGTAATCTGCGAAGGAGCCAAATTCTTGTTGGAGTTCTAATACTTTCTTAGCATTATTAATAGCTGCCTTTATTTTAAGATTGTTTCTGATAATTCCCTTGTTATTGAGCAGTTCTTGGATATTGACTTCAGTAAAACTTGCAACTTCTTTTATGTCGAAATTAGCAAAAGCTTGTCTAAAGTTCTCTCTCTTCTTGAGAATAGTTAACCAGCTAAGTCCAGCCTGCATACTCTCTAGTACTAAAAATTCGTATAACATTTGATCATCTTTAAGGGGAGTTCCCCACTCTTCATCATGGTATTTTATATATAAAGGGTCAGATAAGGACCAACTACATCTTTCCATAATCACCTCATATCATTTCTAAAACACGCAAAGCGTTTTTATAGAATAGCTTTTCAATAGTGTTTTCAGATACTTTTCTTTCTCTTAGGAAGTTAGCAAAATGCTGATAAAATCCTGGGTTTTTAACTCCTTCCAAATATTTAGAAATGCCATCAAAGTCCGAACCAAAAGCAACTATATCATCGCCAAAATCAGAGATAATAGCATCAAGCATATTGTAGATTGCAGAATATCCTAGAGGGTAATCTTCATATATTTTTATCTGAGAAGTCTTCATAAAATCAGGATAGAAGTTTAAACCCATAACACCACCTCGATCATCAATCTCTTTGATCATCTCTTCTGAAAGATTTCTCTCATGAGGGACAACCTTACGATAATTTGAATGAGAAGCAATAATTGGTACTTGTAATATATCCAAGTAATCCCAAAAGCCTTGATCAGAAATATGAGAGACATCAAAAATTAGATTTAACTCATTAATTTTATCAGCTAACTGCCTTCCTTGCTCCAAAATCCCATAAGGTTCCACAGCAGAACCAACATAAGGTAAAGCACGATTCCATGTTGGAGCTATCATTCTTACTCCCAGTTCCGTGTATATATCCAAAAGGTCTAAATCATTGGCTATTAATTCTAAACCTTCAATGGAGATCAGGGTACCGTACTTATCGTGATTATGATAAAAATCCTCTATAGTATAGTATTGATACAAGTTAGAATCAGCTTTAATATCCCGCTTGATATTAGCAAGCATTTTAAGTCCATTATGTAGGGGATTAGTAATACCTAATTGACCAATAAAAAGTGATTGAGTTTGAAGTTTAACATTCCCACCTATGATCGCCTCTTTAGTAATATCTTCAGAGAATTGAGTCTCTTTTTCTTGTTCATGAGGCATTTTAAAAAATGCTTTTCTTATCCATGGAAGAGTGTTAAATATATCTTTTTTCATATATGTATCAGCATGAAGATCAATAACCGGAATCATAATTCCTCCTAATTTTTTGAGAACTTAAATATATCTTTAGTAAATCCAAAAGAAATAAAATAGTTAAATTTTTCTACAAAGTCATGTGCAACAGTAATCCTCAAAGGACCAATTGGCGATTTATAGCCTAGAGTTAAATCTAAAACATTATCTGAGATAATGGATTGCCCAGCCTCCTTCAAATCCCCTTTATAGAGGTATTGAAGGCTCATATTGATAAAATATCTCTTTTTATAATTATATAAAAGACCAATTCTGTTATTTTGATAAGCTTCATAATTGAGACTATGTCTATCCATACCTGTAAAAGAATCAATACCACCTACTTGGAAAGGAGAAAATATTGTAGCTAAATAGGCATTTCTAAGTGCTCCAGCTTCCATACCGACTTGAAGAGATAAATTAGAATTGAGGGGAAGTGCTTTAAAAAGGTCAAAATAAACCTTTTCGAAAGACTCATCAGAAAGAGATGAATCTAGGGCTTTCCTATAACTTATCATTACCCTATTTCCCTTGGAAGGAAAGTTCAAATCATCAATGCTTTCATGATATGCTTTAACCCCAACTCCGAAAGCTTTAAACTTTCTTTGAGGCAAATCTAATTCAGCCACATCTTGGTACAAACGACTTCTATATCCGAAGAGATAACCCTCTCCTACTAAAATATCCTTAAGAAAAAAACCTACTCCCAGGTTTAAGCCATACTCCAACTTCTTGATTCTACTGCTTTTATTCCCTTCAAAGTTGTAATTATACATTTTTATCTCTTCAAGATAAGGGAAAACATGGTAATAAGCACCATATAAATCGCCAAAGTTCTTCACATAATCAAAGGTTAATGAGTTTATTCCACCTAATTGAATACTAGCAAGTAATTTTGAGTTCTTTTGCAGAACATTATTCATTGTAGTAGTCGCACGAGCTATCAAATCATCTGAAGTATCGTAGATAACATCCACACTTAAAAGGCTATTAGCTTTCTCTTTAACAACAAATTCTAAATTGTAGTTACTATTATCATAACTTAACTTAGGATAAACCCAGTGGAAGAACTTAGTATTATAGCACTTTTTAGATGCCTCTAAGATATCATTATAAGAGTAATAATTACCATCTTTAAGTCCAGAATAAAGCTTGATTTTAGAACTATGAATTGTGGTATTGCCAGAAGTTGTGATAGTATTCACAAAGAATTGCTCAGGAAGTTTAAAGCTATGCTTTCTTGTTTTACTTTTATCTTGTAAGGATTTTAATCTAAGTAATTCAGTGATATTTTCTCGTGCAGCCTCTTCTCCCAATCTAATAATATCTTGCATTTCATCAAAACTGGCATTGTTATAACTATTTAATTCAGGAAGGATCACTAAATCCGACTTCCTTACTGCTTCATCAACCCAGACATTCATATTGATGTTGATGGTTTGATTTAACACAGCAATAAAATCCTCACATTCATCCTTCCCTTTGAGAGGAGTGTTTACTTTATTGGCAATAATGTAATTAGATCCCATATCTGTTAAAGCCTGGACAGGAAGATTATCCTTAACTCCCCCATCTACAAAAAGGTCACCATTAACTTCAAATGGTTCTAACAAAGTAGGAAATGCCATGGAAGCTCTTACAACATCTATCAAGTTACCTTGTTTAAAAGTTACACTTTCACCAGTAGTTAGATTAGTTGCATTACATCTAAAAGGAATAGGAAAATCATCAAAAGTTTGATAATATATTCCTCTGTTTAAGTACTTTGCTAACTTCTGGAGCATATTATTTCCTGAAAGTATTGACATCGGAATATTTAGAGATAAATCTTCATCAATATTGAAGTTTACCACTCCGTAATCTAGCCATCTTTTCTCTTCAATAAAGAGGTCTCTTCTACTTATAGAATCACTTATCTGACTTCTAAAGTCAAACTTAAGAAATATTGCTTCTATCTCTTGCCCAGTATAACCTAAGGAGTACATTCCTCCAATTAAAGCTCCGAAACTGGTTCCGGATATATAATCTACCTCTAAACCAATTTCATCTATCACTTTGAGTAGACCGATATGAGCGAGACCTCGAGCTCCACCACCACTCAATGCTAAGCCAATTTTTACATCTTCAGCATAAATAGAAGAATATACAAAAATCATTAAGAGAATAAAAGCAATTTTTTTCATTATCTATCTAAAACTATAATATCAACTGATCCGAATACAGCTTCTGCCTTAATTATCAAAGCAGTCTCATCACCAGAAGCCCATTTTAATCTTGAATCTTTAAATACTTTGCCAAAAACAGCATCAGCTTCTATCCTTACTGGTGTATCACGGTCCACATATAAAATAGCTTTGCCAAAGACAGCATTTATATCTACGAACCTATCGTGATTTGAAAGATCAATATTGCTCATTCTAATTGAATCAGTGGAAAAAACAACATTTAATTCTTCAGAAAATTGACCACTTTGACGCTCGGAAAAACCATGACTAATATCACTTTCAGAATGTCTGCTTCTATGTCTATTCCTATCACCAAAACCACCCATTAATAACTGAACACCAAATATAATTATACATATTGAAACAAAAATAGTTCCAAGAGGTAAGCGGATACTTGGGAAAAAACCTTTAAGCACTAAAGACAATCCCCAAAGTATTAATAAAACACCCCAAAAGGGTCCACTAAAGAAAAAGTTCATTTTCATTCCTCCTCCAATTTAATTAGTTTTTTTTGTTTGTCACTTCTAAAAAAAAGAGACACAATAAATATTCCTATATTTGTGTCTCTTTTAATTTCTGTCAAATATTATTTAATTTTATTATACCATTTAGAATATAATTCGTCAATAGCTATATCGATAATATTGTTTATATTAAATCTATCGCCTGAAACTTCTCCGATAACAGAACAAGTGAAGTCTTCACAAAGTTCAATTATCATAGGTACATTCTCAGGAACAGTTGAGATAACAATACGAGAATGTGCTTCACCAAATAATTCAGCATCTGCTCTATTCTCAAAATCTAAATCAATTATAGCACCTTTTAAGGTCTTATTTGGTAAAAAGCAACTTTCTGCAATTGTTACAGCAAGTCCACCATCGGAACAATCATGAGCTGACTTAATTAATCTCTCATCTATTAATTTCAAGGTTATCTCATAAAGTCTTTTCTCTTTTGCTAAATCAACTTCTGGAGCATTTCCTAAAATCTTACCGTGAATCTCTTTGAGATATTCTGAACCACCGATGTTGCTAGCTTTATCTCCTAGCAGAATAATAACATCACCATCATCTTTGAAATATTGATCCATGATTTTAGTATTATCTTCAACAATGCCTAACATTCCAATAGTAGGAGTTGGATAAATAGCAGCAGTTGGATTTTCATTGTAGAAAGATACATTTCCACCAGTAACAGGAGTATCAAATGCTCTACAAGCATCTCCGATACCCTTTATAGCTTCAGCAAAAGTCCAATAAACTTCTGGTTTATAAGGATTTCCGAAGTTCAAACAATTAGTAATTGCTACAGGCTTAGCTCCACTACATACTACATTACGAGCAGACTCTGCTACTGCACCTTTAGCCCCTTCATAAGGGTTTAACCAGCAGTGACGACCATTACAGTCAGTAGACAAAGCTAAGGCCTTATTGGTATCTTTTACGCGGACAACTCCAGCATCTGAACCAGGCTCAACCATTGTATTAATCTGAACCATGTGATCATATTGATTATAAATACTTCTCTTAGAAGCAATATTATATGAAGAGATTAGTTTTAACAAAGTTTCATTATAATCTGTAGGTTCAGGCACTTGAGATAAATCTGCCTGCTGAACTTCATCAATATAGGCTGGTTTTCTTTGTTCCCGCACATATTGAGGAGCATCACCACCAAGAACTAACATTCTTGCAGGTAACTCTGCTTTGATATTATCACCCTCTTTAACTCTTAAAAGACCGTCATCAGTAACTTTACCAATAATTTCAGCATGTAAATCCCATTTTTCATAAATAGCTTGAACTCTCTCAACATTGTGAGCTTCAACAATCATCAACATTCTTTCTTGAGACTCTGACAACATAACTTCATAAGGAGTCATTCCGCTTTCACGCTTAGGTACAAGATTAACATCTAATTCAATACCTACACCTGTTTTGCCAGCCATTTCACTACTTGAACAGGTTAATCCGGCAGCCCCCATATCTTGGATGGCTACAATTACACCTGCTTCAATTGTCTCTAAAGTCGCTTCTAAAAGAAGCTTCTCCATAAAAGGATCTCCAACTTGAACAGCTGTTCTTTTCTCTTCAGATTCATCAGTAAGCTCAACTGAAGCAAAAGTAGCACCATGAATACCATCTCTACCTGTTTTTGCTCCCACATACATTACTAAATTACCTACACCTTCAGCACCTGACTTAGCTAAATTTTCATGTTTCAAAACACCTACAGCCATAGCATTAACTAGTGGATTACCTGAGTAACTATCTTCAAAATATACTTCACCACCCACATTAGGAACTCCAAAACAGTTTCCATAATCAGCAATACCATCAACAACACCATGCATTAAGAATTTAACATTACTATCATTAGGATTGCCAAATCTTAGTGAATCCAAAACAGCAACAGGTCTTGCTCCCATTGTAAAGATATCACGCAAGATACCACCAACTCCTGTAGCTGCACCATGATAAGGCTCTACAGCTGAAGGGTGATTATGACTTTCTATCTTGAATGAAACTGCTAAACCATCGCCAATATCAACAACTCCAGCATTCTCATCACCGGCTTTTGCTAACATTGCTTCCCCATCTCTAGGTAATGTCTTAATTAACTTGATAGAGTTTTTGTAACTCGCATGTTCCGACCACATCACAGAGATAATACCTAATTCAGTGAAATTAGGTTCTCTTTTTAAAGTTTCTAAAATTAATTGCCACTCCTCCTGGTTAATTCCATGCTCTTGGACAATCTCAGGCGTAATCTTAGGTTCAATCATCTATTTTACCTCTTTTTTTAATATATCAATTAAGCAATCTATATTCTTTTCAATAATATTATAGGCTATTCTATATTTCTCAATACTTTCCATATAAGGGTCTTCTACATCACCTTCTCCCCCACAAAACTCTAATAAAGTATATACTTTATGACTATACTGAGGAAAGTTCTTTTCAAAAAATTGTTTATGTTTCTCTTCCATAGTAAGAATTAACCAACTATCCCGGATTATCTCTAGATTTAATTTCCTAGAAACATGGGCAGTAGCATCCATTCCATTTTCAATTAGCAATACTGAGGAATTAGATGAAATTACCATTCCGTCTTGTAAAACGCCAGCAGAAGCAGTTCTATAAGGAAGCTCTTCTTCCATAATTTTCTTTCTTAACAGATATTCTGCTATCGGAGAACGACACACATTACCTGTGCAAACAAAGAGAATCATGGATTGATCAAAACTCTGCTTGATTTCATAATAGGGCACTGAAGCTTCACGAATACACTCTATATCTTCATCAATTTTAATTATCGTAGAAGGCTGATCATCAGCCAATTGGAAATGTTTAACAGTTGAGAAGCCAAAATCAAACCAGCTATCATAATCTGCCACTATCTTCTTCAAATCTGTTTCAGGGGGTAAACCATTCCTATTAACACTAGTGCTTACTATAGGAGTACCGATTTTATTGATAAAGTGGCAGAGTACAGGATTTTGGGGAACTCTAAAGGCAACTGTACCGTTAAGAGCCACTTTTCTAAATCTAGGATCAGAACATTTTAAAACAAAAGTAACATTCCCAGGTAAATATTGCTCCAATAATCTTTCAGTTCTACTATCAATATCATCTGCCACATTAAGTATTTCATCTACATTAGAGACTAATACTACAAAACCTTTGGCAGAATCACGAGACTTTAATTTTGAAATTTTATCAATACCGGCATCACTATCAATACTTGTGCCTATACCATACATATAGCCTGTATGGTGCAAAAACACAGAATCAAGTTTAAATGATTTATCTATTATCTTATCAACATGCTTAAACTTTATATCTTTAAATAACTTCAATTTTGCTCCCAAATTTTTATATCATCTGTGTTCTTATCTCTTTAATTATTAATTCTTAAAATAAATCTTTGGATTTACAGGAATATTACTCTTTCTAAGTTCAAAATATACTACTGGACGCCCATCAGAGTCCGTACCGGAAATCCCAATCACATCACCCTGTTGAACTTGATCACCTTTTTTAACTTTTAAAGAACTATTATTAGCATAGACAGAAACAAAGCCATTTAAATGGTCTATTATCGCTAGCTGTCCCCGAGATCTAACTAATCCACTAAAGATAACTTCACCTGAATAAACTGCTTCTATCGGACTACCAGGAGTAGCATTAATCTCTATTCCCTTATTAGTTACTTTTGAAAGTTGATTCAGTTTAGCACCAAATTCTTTAATTATGTTTCCTTGACAAGGTCTTTTTATCAAAATATTATTTACTAATTTAGAGGCGTCAATATCACTCTTACCTTTTATTAATTCATCTATAAACAGTTCTAGTTCAGCTGCGTCTCTTTCCAATCTTTCTTTCTCTGCTAGAAGTTCTTTTCTTTGTTTTAAAACCTTAGCTTCTTTATCACTTAGACTGGCAATTTTACTTTCTAACTCATCAGTTATCTGTTTATACTCAGAATACTCTTGATCAACTTCGTCCTGTTGTTTCTGTTTGGATTCAATTTTATCATTGATATTTGATAATTTACTCTCATTCTGGACAATAATATTTTCAGTTATTAAATAGTCAGTATCAAGATCAAAAATTTCATCTTCTTGATATGCCATTAGAGATTTTAGGAGAATTTTTTTACGAATAAGATCATTATTATCATTAGGAATATTAAGGATAAAGAGATCTATGAATTCTTTTTCATAGCTATTTTTTAAAGTTTCAAAATTAGCTTTAGTCTGCTGAGACTCTTCTCTTTTTTGGGAAAGATTATCTTCCACATTCCCAGCTTGACTCACCAACCATTGAAGATTATTCTTCAAATAAGTTTTATCTTTAATCAATTGTTTTAGTTTTCTACTCTTTATCTCTTTTTCTTTACTAGTGAGAGATCTATTACTTTTTAGAGCATTCTCTTCAGCCTGTAATCTTTTAATATCTTTCTCTAAAGAATCAATCTCTTTTTTCTTAGATTTTAACTCATTCTCTTTAAGAGTAATTTCATCATCTGGAGAGGACTGGTATCCGGTCATGACCACTGTAGTAGATAACAGAAATACGGCTAATAATACTCTTAACATTTGCTACTCCGGATATTTTATCATATATATTTAATTTTATATCATTAATTGAATAAACTATAATTGTGTCAATTAGATTTTTATCTTTTATTGCTCTTTCTGCTAAATTTTCTAAAAAACCAGACATAAGTTAAGAAAAGATATATTTGTTCCGATTCAACAACTAATATCCCCTTCCATAGCCTTTGTTGGAAGCTTCAAGAGGGACACGGGGGGTGTTTCCTATGGAATGGAAGCAGGGGCCTATGGACTGGGGACCTCCGTGTCGCCAGAAAAGATAAGAGCAGGCTGAAATACAGCCTGATGGAAGCAGGGACGCTTCCATTCCATAATTTAAGATTCACGGACTAAATGTCCGTAACCCCAGTTAATGGAAGCAGGGGCCTATGGACTGGGGACCTCCGTGTCGCCAGAAAAGATAAGAGCAGGCTGAAATACAGCCTGATGGAAGCAGGGACGCTTCCATTCCATAATTTAAGATTCACGGACTAAGGGGGTGTTTCAACTTTATTTCATCAATATTATCTTCTTAGTTACTGAATCTCTATTCCCACTTGAGATTTTGTAAAAATAGACACCACTTGATACTTGCTTATCATTGCTATCTCTTCCCTGCCAGATAACTTTATGAACGCCTTGACTCAAGTTATCCTTAAATAGATTTTTTACCAGCTGCCCTTTTAAGTTGTAGATATTAATATTTACTTGACCCTGAAGAGGATTGTTAAATTCTATGGTTGTTTCAGGATTAAAGGGATTTGGATAATTAATAGCAGTAAGATTATTTAAAACTATTTCGCTATTATGGTTATTGGTATATCCAGGATATTCATAACAACCTAAATCTACTCTATCACCAAAAATTCTAGGAGTTCCATATAAATCAAACTCACTTACTTCATACCAATCAGGCATAAAAGAAAAATCATCAGTACCGGCATCAATCGCTGGAGAGTATCCATTAACTTCATCACCTGATAGCTGATAATAGGAATTTATCGCAGGGTCTCCTCCTACAAAAAGAGGATTAGTTTCGTAGAGATTGTTTTCTCCAATATTTGAAGGACCACCACTGGAGGTATAAATAATATTATCTGAATCATTACTAAATAAACAATTATCAATCTCAATAGTACCAGGTCCATATTTGATAGCATAGTTTTGAGAATTAGCATAAAAAATTGTATTATATACTTCTATTGATTCTAAAGCACTTAAGGTTGTTGTATAATCCATGCCACCAGTATTATTTGAGAAAGTGCAATTATTAACCAATACCTTATTACTATACGAATGAATATTTCTAGAAGAACTCCCATCACTATTATTTGCAAATATGCAATTGTCAATAATAGTATAAAGTGAGTCTGACTGTGAATAGAATCTAATGTTAGAACCACCAAAATTCTGAATAGAACTATGGTTATTAATAAATTGGCTATTTTTTACAGATAACAGATTTTTTGCATAAACTTGAAATGTTCCGACAATTCCAGCATCACTATTATGAGTATTACTATTATCCTTTATGATTACATTATCTAAAGTAACATCAATACCTTCTACATATCCAACAGCTTCAAACAGGTCAGAAATACCATTTTTAATTAGTACATCTTTCATGTGAACAGACGAATAGGCTACACTTCCTAAAAGTAGTGGACTATCCCAAGTATCGATATTTTGACAATTGTCAATTATGATGTTTTCTATTCTCAAGTTCATTACTGCTGCAGATCTGAGAACACATCCTGTCCTGTTTTGTAAAGACATGTTTTTGATAGTAATATTTTCCCCTGTCATTGAAGCATTTATAACCCCAGTATACCAGACAACTTTCATATCTTCTGCATCAATAATAGTCTCCTCAGCCGAAACTCCTTTCAAAGTAGTATTACTCTTGACCGTGATGGGAAGATTTTCATAACCATTAGCACAATTACTGTAATTTCCGGTAGGTAAATGGACTGTCCGTTGGTTATCATGATTACTTTTTATTATCTGAAAAGCCCTATAAGTAGAGCGTAAGGCTTGCTCAGGAGTTAAACCGCTATTATTATCATCACCAGTCATTGATACATATAAATCAGCATCTACTTGTTCATGAACTCCTTCTTCAATATCAAAAACATAATAAGGATTATAACCAATATCTAAATAGCCTCCATTAGGATCAAAATAACTGGCATAATAGAACTCATATTCACTAACAGTAAATTTCTTTAAATATACATCGCAGTTGCCTCCATTATGATTGTACCAATGGATGTCACTTCCTAAACTAGCATAATTATCATAGATAGAAGACCTGTTTTCTCGATCAAAAACAATACTTGGTTGTTCATCATAACTACTGGCTACTTGTAATCCCCCACCTGAGTCATAAGCTAAATTATTTCTGATAATGGTCCCACTAAGATATAAGCTAACTGTAGGAAAGATTATCACCCCCCCTCCTCTATCAGCAGAATTATACTTAACAATAGAATTAACCAAATTCATATTACCAGCAACAACTAAGACTCCACCACCAAGAGAATACACATTACCTTGCATACCTGAACCACCAGTTATGGTAAATCCCCTAACTAAAAAGTTGGTGTTATTCCCATTACAGATAATTACACTATTTTGATTAAGAGAACCATTGATAGTTGTAGCTGAGACATAAGTAGTATCATCAGTAACTGCTTCCAGGGATATTAGGCTAATATTATGAGTATTACTTAAATCTATGTTTTCAAAATAAGTTCCGGGATATACTAAAACTGTGTCACCTACTTCAGCACTATTAACTGCTGTTTGGATCTCAGTATAGGGCTTTGTTCCATCTAAAGAGACTTCTAACAAAGCATGTAAATTAAAAGTAATTAACATTAATATGAGTATGAGCATTTTGTGCATTTATCTGTCCTTTGCTTTTTCGTTTTATTGTTCCACCCCCTTAGTCCCCCTCTCAGAGGGGGATATTAAGAAAGCAGGTTTCACCCCACACATCCCCCTCCGCGAGGGGGACACAGGGGGTGTTTTCAATTTCTATTTCATTAAGATTATTTTCTTAGTAACACTTTGCTTATTCCCACTTGAGATTTTGTAAAAATAAACACCACTTGCTACTTGCTTATCATTACTATCTCTTCCCTGCCAAATAACTTTATGAACACCTTGTGTTAAATTATCTTGTAATAGATTTTTTACCAGCTGTCCTTTCAAGTTATAGATATTAATATTCACTTGACCCTGAAGAGGATTGTTAAATTCTATTGTTGTTTCTGGATTGAAGGGATTTGGGTAGTTTGTAGTAACAATATTATTTGTCTCTAGGATAGAATTATTATCTTTTCTGAGAGAGACATGATATGCACTTCTGTTATCTTTAATAATATTACTTACCATATCCCATACCTGTAAATTAGGGTTGTATTCAGAGATTTGATTAGCTTTTTTAGATGATTTAGCACCTGTAAAAGTTACAACAGAAATTTCACAATCATTAGGAAGGTCTTCCATAAAAGCTTTTACCATGACTGTAGTTTCACCTTGAGTCTTAGCCCCACCAATGCATTCATCATTGGCATAGAGAACAATTTCTTCGATATTTGAATTTTCATCAATATCAACAAAGAATGGTGAATAATCACTCTTTTCTTCATAGGAAACATAAGTAGCATCTTGATATCTAAATGAATTTGGATTGCTATAGGCAGGGTATGTCCAATTAAAGGAAGTGGGAGGATTTGCATCGCTACGATATTCAATCACAACAAAATCACCTATTTCAAGATTGGTATTACCAGTAGATGTTTTCCCAGTCCATTTAGTTCCATTCCAATATAATGCCCAATCTTTATGCTTAATAGTTTGTAAGCTTCCTAATATTTCGTAAAAAGCAACTAATGCGTCTGAAGTAAAAGGAACATGGTAACCTAACCATATCTCATTTGAGGTTTCTGGAAGTGGTATATCCACATCAGGATCTTGTAGAAGTCCACCGAACCAATGATCAAAATCATTCTGAGCGGTTATTTTATATCCAAGATAAGGTTCTATTAGTTTTTCTGGGTCTTCTTGGCTCATCCAATTGAAAAAGTGAGGCACATAATCATTATCCTCATTCCAATCTAGATAACCAACTGATGCATAATTGCCCCACTGATCATGTAAATCTTTAAACATCACAATCATATTATTGTTAGACACAGTCTGGGTAATGCCACCATATAGCATGGTAGCTTCATTCACTTTATCTAAAGCTGGGAAAACTGTCCAGTTCTGGGTAGTAGATCCTTCTTCAAAATGATGATATTGTTTTCTATCTTGGTCAAATGGTATTGCCCCAATATCTATAGTATCATCTTGATAGGTGAGTAGTTTCATATCATACACTGAGTCAGACTGATCATCATATATTGACGAATAGCCATTTCCAATTGCCGGAGTAGGCCATACAAGTGAAAAGTCTAAAGCATCATAGTCGGTAAAAACAGGTTCACCAGTAATATTTAAGTCATCAAAATCTGTATGGGGGCAATTATTGAACATATTACCGACAATATTATCTTGATTGACGAAATTTATCGGCTCTAATTGATAATTTGAAAATATATTATTATATATCTGATAACCACTCTTTAAGGCTAAAACTTGATGTCTATCACCTTGAGTATACACTTCATTCAGGAAGTTATTATTATTAATTTCATCTGAGAAAATTGATGTATATAAAAATCTAGAAAATCTGCTATCTTCAGAAGTAATAATTACATTATTATCAAACTTTGATTCTGTTCCATAGGGTGCGGAAGGATGATTTACTATAAATTTAAACCCCTTATAGATATTACCTACAATTAAAGATTCGAATCTAGGTGAAGTCTCTAATTCAAAACCACCTATCTCTGAAGTGTTATTAGTACAGTATACTCCATTTCCAAAATCACAGTTTGTAAATAAAAATGTTGGTAAACTTGGATTGCAGTAATGCAATTCACTATAATTGTTATCCCAATATATATTCCTAGCCCCTGTAGAATATGCTGCTGGTCCTGTACTAATAAATCGATTATTAATTCCATGAAAAGTATAAGTAGTTATATAAGTTTTATCTCCAATAAGACTACATGAAATTCTTGGATATTCTATTTGAGGAACATCTATTAAACTTTCCATACTAGTATCAAATAGACAGTTATTTACAAATAGCTCTTTCTCGTAAGATTCATTTTGGTTGTCATGTACTAATTTTATATCATTAGTAAAAGGGCTCCGATATAGACCTGTAATGAATCGACAGTTATCAATAACAGTATTCGGAGATTTGATGTAAATCCCTACATTGTTTTCTTGCAAGTATTGACTATCATTATGAAAAGTAAAATTATTAATTTTCATTGTCTTAACACCTCCCCCTAAAAGGGATATAACTGGATTGTAGGGTACTAATGGATATATAATAATTTGATTTTGTGCACTTGAATAAAACTCATATCCACACAAGCCTGATGTAACTACATTTTCTCGATAAGCACCATCTTCATAGACAGGATTATTTATCATTTCAGGATTTTCAAATATATCAATTTTTACTGTGTAAAGAGTATCATTGTAATTTACTGAAGCATATTGTACTGCATCATTAATTGTCCTAAAGTTACTATCATTGTATTGCGTTGTTGGATCGTTTACTTTTAGAGATATATCAACTGAGTAAAGATAACTCAATGCCATCAACAATATCATTATTAAAATCTTCTTCATTTTATGTTTCCTTTATAAAAATGTTATCAAATCAAACATCTTAATGTTTATCATTAAGGGCTAAAAATCTTTCGTTATAAGTTTCCATATCCAGGCTTTAAGGTTAAACGAATAATCGTTTAACCTTTCTCGTACTGTATTTGAAACGACACAATATTTGATAGAGCTTATAAACATAAAAGGTATGTAGAGTAGAGTAGAGTAGAGTAGAGTAGAGTAGAGTAGAGTAGAGTAGAGTAGAGTAGAGTAGAGTAGAGTAGAGTAGAGTAGAGTACAATTTGTAAATATTTAGTAAGTCATCATAAGAAAATTTGAGCATAAAACCCCTACACTCAAAATAAATATAATTATTAAATGAAAAATATTTATGTGCGATGTTACTCATTTTCTTCTCCTCAATCACAATTATTACAAATTTATCTATTTCAAAATTAGTTGTCAAGAATATTTTCATAAATTATTATTTTTTTTTTGTTTTAAATTTATAAATGACTTGATCAGGGTTAGTCATCTTATATTTATTTGTATTTAAAAAAATATAATCCTACTTTTAACAAAAATATAAATTAATATTTTAAGATATTAAGACAATATATAATTATCTTACTTTTATTGAATGTTAATAAAAACACTTAATTCAGTATTATTTACCATCTTAAGAGATTGTATTTTCATTAATATGATACTTATCTTTCGTATTAAGCTATAGTAATAGTAAGAATTGGGTATGGCTACCTTAATTTTAATATTTTTTTTGAGAACTCTTTTAAAGTAGTACTTTATTTAGTTAAATACTTAGATGTCAACACCTCTTAATTGCCTAGTATACTTGTCAAAATAATCCTTGGCCTTTTATGCAAACATACTAAGTTCTAGTTCAGAATAAGAGGAGAATACAGAGAATATCCTGCAGTGATTATTTCCTTATTTGGGATTGAGTTAAAACAAAAAGTCTATTATTGAAGCTTATGGTTATAAACAAAAAAGTGCAGTTTTTAGGGATTTCCGAAAACATAAAGATTGTATTTCAATAAGTTAGGCTGAACAGTCTCATAATCAGGAAATTGAACATTTGAGGCATTAAGATAATTGTTTTGTCTTCTTAATATATAGAAATATATAGTTAGTTATTCATTTGATGGTTAGCAAATCTACCTCACTACTAACAAATAAATCAAGATAACTTTTGTTAAAAATGATAATAAAAGGGGGTTTTTATATTTTATTGCTCTTTCTGTAGGTAGATTTACTTTTTTTCCTAGATTTGAATTTAGAATCTGCTTTAGAGCTTGCAGGTTCACTCTTCCTACTACTAGGATAGAACTCGTCAAGCAGGTTCAATTTTCCTACTGATTTTAAGGCTTCAATAACATACTTTTTATTACTTGGAATGAACCATTGAACTAAGGCTTTTTGTAGTCTAATATTCCTTCCTTTTGCGACAAATATTGCCTTACCATCAGTTAGATTTTGTTCTGTATAGTACATTGCTGTGCTTGGAGTCATAGGGGTTGGATAGAATTCCTGCACTTGTTCTAACTTTAAATTATGTTTTTTCAAGTACAAGGCTAGCTTTATAGCATCGTTGGTATCAGTTCCGGGGTGTCCAACTATTATATAAGGAATAATTTGTTGCTTCTTATCAGCCTTTTGGGAAAAGTCTAGAAATTGCTTAGAGAAGTCTTCATAAAGTCCTATATTTGGTTTATTCATAAGAGTTAGCACTTTAGGAACAGTATGCTCAGGAGCTAGTTTAAGATGCCCACCAATATATTTCTTAGCAATAGTTTTAATGAATCTTGGTGATTTTAATGCAAGGTCAAACCTGATTCCTGAAGCTATAAAGAGATTATTAACACCATTGATTCTGCTGACATTGTCTAATAAATTCAAATATTCATCATGGTTATATTCAAAGTTAGGACATATTTCTGGATATAGACAAGAACTTCTCTTACAAACTAAGCCTTTAGGAAGTTTACATGCCATTCCATACATATTAGCTGAAGGTCCGCCTACATCACTTATAGTACCATGGAAATATGTTTTCTGAGTTAGCTTTTCTACTTCTGTTATAATAGATTTTGGACTTCTTGAACTAATCTTTTTCCCTTGATGATAACCTATTGCACAGAAATTACATCCCCCTCCACAGCCTCGATGGGCAGTAATAGAATCTCTTATCTGTTCCCAGGCTTTCAAGCTCTTATTCCGATAGATAGGATGAGCTTCTCTTACAAAGGGTAAATTATAAATTTGATCCATTTCGAGAGTAGAGAAGTTTTCGGGTTGAGGATTGTGCTTTAATAATCTTCTATCATACTTTTGATATATTACAGATGAAGAGTAGTTACTTTGAAAAATTTTAGTTAGTTCTAGAAATTCCTTCTTATCAGAACATTTATCAGCATCAGGAAGCCATTTAAAAGGAATTGCCTTATCAAGATCTGGTACAACAATTACAGTCCCTTCAATATCTTGTAATGATTCAATAGGAAAGCCAGCATTTAACTTGTCTGCGATTTCCAATATTATCTTCTCCCCCATTCCATAAACTAACATCTCAGCTTTAGAGTCTATCAGAATAGAATTCCTGACCTTATCACTCCAATAATCATAGTGAGAAATTCGCCTCATAGAAGCTTCAATTCCTCCGATAATCACTGGTTTATCTTTACTTATCTGTTTGATTAAATTTGTATAGCGAATTACAGCCCTGTCAGGCCTAATCCCTATCTTTCCATCAGGAGTATAGGCATCATCTGAACGCAACTTTTTCTGGGCTGTGTAGTGGTTAACCATTGAATCCATATTCCCTGAAGTAACTCCCCACATTAATCGTGGTTCTCCTAAAGACTTAATATCGTTGGTATTTGTTACATCTGGTTGTGAAATTATCCCTACTTTATAACCACGAGCCTCCAAGCTCCTTCCAATAATGGAAGCAGCAAAACTGGGATGATCTACATAAGCATCGCCTGATACAATAATTATATCAAGCTGATCCCAGCCTCTTGCCAACATATCCTTTTTCGATATAGGTAAAAACTCTTGTTTTTCAGTAATTCCCATAGAAATCCGCCCTCTTTAAGTTCTGGAAATTACTTCCTTACCATACTAAACATCAACTCTAATAATATTAATTGCTTGAATACCTCTAGGGGTTTCTATAGTGTCAAACTCCACTCTTTCATCCTGAATAAGAATTTTCTGTTGCATTGGGTTTGGTGTTACAATACTCTTCCAATGTACAAAATATTCAACATTTTCATCAGAAAGAATAAATCCATATCCCTTATTCTCATTAAACCATTTCACTATACCTTTCATTAACTACCTCTTCTTTATTTTGTTTTTTTCAAGTTATTATTAACTAACATCTAAGTCAATAAAAAATAATTATTTCTTAGGAACCCACTATTTATAACGAGAGTTAAGAGAGAAGTTACAAGCTAATGTAAAAGAGTATTAGAAAAAGAGTGCTACCTTAGTGATATAAAAAAGTCTATATGTAGACTAAATAATTATTTGCCTAAGGAGAATATACCATTATAATTTATATAAATAAATTATGTAAGGGAGTAAAGATGAATTCCTTAGAGAATCAATTCAAAATAGAGCTATTTAAAAGGTTTTTACCTAGAGTATGTGATGTGATTACTAAGAACAATACTTATGCATTTGTAATGAAATTTGACAATAATATATTAACCATAAATAATATAAAAATTGAGATTGAATATCATGTGGCAAAGTTAGAAGCTCATTTAGAATCTGAGCATGATGTACTTCTTGCTAAATATGACATGCCTAGTTGCCACAAAGAAGAATTTCCTTATTTAAATGACTTAGATTATTTTGTTAGTGAAATTATCAATAAGTTAAATAAGAAAAAGATGCTGGATAATATTGCTGATTTACCTGTAACAAATCTTATATACAGTTATAAAGTTAAGGATTTTGCTTCCAAGTAAATTTCTTCAGTAGGGCGTATGGCAATACGCCCTCAAAAAAATAGTTAGTCCGATTTTTTGCAATTATCTACATTTCCCTTGTCCGCTAACGCGTCCAAGCACCATGGGGAGATACTCTAGGAGTGTCTGGCGAACACTCCCTATTATATGCCATCCCTCCGGGATTTGAAAACTAACTTTCTTTCGTCCGAAGTCCCTTGCCTACGGCTAAGGAATTCCGGTCTCCAACTATTTATGACGGGAGTTGCTCACTCACTCACGCAGAAGAGACTTTTGACAACTAACTTTCTTTCGTCCGAGAGTTGCTCACTCACTCACGCAGAAGAGACTTTTGACAACTAACTTTCTTTCGTCCGAAGTCCCTTGCCTACGGCCGAGGAACTCCGGTCTCCAACTATTTATGACGGGAGTTGCTCACGGAGTAGCGACTTCCGACAACTTTCTTTCGTCCGAAGTCCCTTGCCTACGGCCGAGGAACTCCGGTCTCCAACTTAATTCCTTCAATTATTTTGATTCTTTTACCCCTATTCTTCTGCATCCATCATAAATAGGGCATTCACTACACATTGGTTTTCTTGGAGTGCAGAGATTCTGTCCAAAGGCAACAAAATAGGAGTTAAAGTGTATCCAGTATTTAACAGGAAGTTCTTTTCTTAGTGTCATTTCTGTCTCTAGAGGAGTTTTAGTTCTTACCATTCCTAATCTGTTAAAAATTCTATGAACATGGACATCAACACAGACAGCAGGTTTTTTAAAGGCTATAGCTCTAACTAAATTGGCAGTTTTTCTACCTACTCCAGGTAATTTAATAAGTTCATCAATTTCTTCTGGAATTTTATTATTAAACTCTTCTTCTAAGACTTTTGGAAGAGCTTTTAAGTATTCAGCTTTATGTTTATAGAAACCTACAGGGTAGAGTAATTTTTCTAATTGAGGAATGGATAAATTATTAAAATCTTCAGCTTTAGAAACTACTTTAAATAGTTCTTCAACGACTTTCGTAGTGGTGCTATCTTTAGTTCTAGCACTCAATATAGTCGCTACAAGAATCTTAAATGGGTCTTTTGTCTGAACTTCTATGAAATCGACAACGGGTGTTGGAAACTCTTTAAATCGAGCTTCTAGTATTTTATATATTTGATCAAAAGTCATTTTCACCTCTTCCTACAAATTTATTTTACTTGGAAAAACTTGTCCAGAAATTATTTTGATTATTCTCCGAAAGAAAATTATTTAAACAGTCAGGGTCAAGCAAAGGACAGTTAATGATGGTGCTAGTATAATCAATAACATAGACAAAAAAACCTACTATTACACCTATTTCTCTTAAAGAGAATATACCAATTTTTGATAAATATGAAAATGCTGATAGGGATAAAAGAATTCTTGGTATTTAACCAGAATGGTGCAGTAGAGCTTTACAGAAGAGTGCAGATTCTTTTAGATAAAGGTTATACAGAATTTATCAGTCGATAATATATATACTCTGAGAAATTATGTAAAATGCTTTAGCAAATGAATATAGTGCTATTCTAAAAGATCTACTGCATTATTGGGTTTAAATCTCATTGTATGATCTCCTAATCGAGTAGGGTGGTGCGTTAGCACCATCCCTCTCACAGAACCGTGCGTACGGGACTCGTACACGGCTCCTGATAAACCTTGTAATTATTCATAATAATTAAATAAAACACTTGTAGGTTTCGATAGTAAGTCATATAGCCCTAATTGCTCAAACCATTCATTAGGTAAAGCTCTATGAATATGATAACAACCAGAATTCTTCCAATGTGTCATAGATATTTTCGGAAAATCACTTTTATGCCCAACTCTTCTAAGTTGTTGGTGAAAAGCTTTCCAACTTTTCCATTCCCGCATTTTCTTCATTCTTAGTCGCCGCCTTATCCATGATAATAGAGACTGAAAGACTCCTTTGCAATTTGCCACCCTAAAGTAATTCGACCAACCTCTCAATATCGGATTAAGTCTTTTAATCATTGTCTGGACATTAATTCCGCTATTCCGTGGAGTCAGTGACCGAATCTTATCTTTGAACGCTTTTACTCTTTTATCCTCTATCTTTACATATGATTCATGTATTTCGAAGCCAAGATACTTGACTCCTTTAAATACACTCGCAATATGTGTCTTTTCTTCATTTACGATGAGATAAATTGAGTTTAGATATTCTACCGCAATTCGTTGATATTGTTCTGCTTTTTTCTTAGTCTTAGCAAAAAGTAAAATGTCATCAGCATAGCGTACTATCTCGATTCCTCGACTTTTCATTTCTTGGTCAAAACTATCAAGATATATGTTCATAAGAAGTGGAGAGATTACCCCTCCTTGTGGACTTCCTACTTCAGTTTCGCTATACTTCCCTTCTTGCATAACACCAGACTTTAAGATTTTCTCTATCAACTTTAATAATGTTCCGTCACTTATTTTCCTATTTAATGATTGCATTATGAATTTATGATTTAATGTATCAAAACATTTTGATAAATCCATATCCACTACAAAAGGAAGCTCTTCCTGAACCATTAATATATGTGCTTTAGCCACTGCCTTTTGACAACTTTTGTTGGGACGGTAGCCATAGCTTTGTGGATGAAAATCAGGTTCAAAAATTGGTTGGATGATGTTATTTATTGCCTGCTGTACGATTCTATCTTTTACAGTAGGTATTCCTAATGGCCTCATCTTACCATTTCCTTTAGGTATCTCTACCCGTTTCACAGGTGATAGGATATACTTCCCACTTTTCAATTCTAAATGAATCTGCTCTAAGTTCTCTTGTAGAGTCTCACCAAACTTAGATATAGTAATATTATCTATACCTTCTGCACCTCTATTTTTCTTTACCTTTAGGAAAGATTCATAGAGATTACCTTTTGAGTAAACTTTATCAATTAAACTGTACCACTTTTTCATTTAGTTTCTCCTTTTTCACAATAAACAATGTTTAAATTATACTTTCAAATGACAGTTAATTCAATGAAGACCTTCGAAGTTTTTTAGCATAAAGCAATCTATCAAAGATTTTATAGGTTTTGACTATTATCCTTTTTTTAACTTCATCTACTCAGTCTCGTAAGGTCATGATAGAAAGAAGGTACTCACCACCGTCTATCCGAGCCTTGAATCTTTCGATTCTCTTCGTTTCCTACTTTTAAGAAAATATCTCTTTAATTATGTTTATTCTTTGGTTTATCTTCATCCCTTCACATGAGATATTTCCTTTTGAAAAATATCCCCCAATATTACTAAGAATATTGTCCCCTCTGTTTTATCCTCCAGTCTGTCACCAGCTTTCATAGGCAAAGGGTTAGTCACTACTACGGAATCATCTGCCACCTGCTTATGCTTAATACAACTCTTGCCTTTCAGCTTGTAGTCATAGTTACTCTATTAGAGACATTAACAGGCTTCCCCAGTTAAGCTATCCTGCCTGAATGTAAATCCATCTGTTGTAATCCATGTAATCGACTGACTTTTGGGCGTTCTCACTTTTCGAAGAGTTACCCACTACATGAACCAAAATCAGTTTACTTTCGCTATGTTCCACATTCTTCCTGCGTCTTACTTCAGACCCTGCCGTTGCCAGCAACGCCCTTGACCTCAGATTGACTTCCTGTCAGTTGGGTGTCAGGACTTCTTTCAGTCCATCGGCTCAGATAACATTCTGGGCAAACGAAAAGCCCCCTTGAATCAAGGGGGCTTTTATATTTCTATTTATTTCACCAAATTTGGCTAATAATTTTACTTCATCATTATAGCTTTTTTAGTACTATGGAATTCATCAGATACCATTCTATAGAAATAAACGCCTGAGGCTACAGGTTGATTGTTATCATCTAAACCATTCCAAACTACATTATGACTTCCTTGAGTATATCTATCAGAGACTAAAGTTTTAACTTTTTGTCCTTTGACATTATAAACAATAATAGAAACATTACTATTTTTACTCAATGAGAAATTAATATTAGTAGTAGGATTGAATGGGTTAGGATTATTTTGAGAAAGGTTATTTACAGCAACTACATTAATATCATTAGATACTGCAATATTAACATTCCAAGTAGCAATAACAGTGAAATCTGAATCTGAAGCATAACATTTTACTGTATATTCTCCAACACTATCAAATACGAAATTAAGTGTATCTGAAACTTCACCTTCTACTATTTCATTATCAATCTTCCATTCATAAGCTAATTCACTATCAACATCATTTACAACAACGCTAAAGGTGAGTATATTTGTATTTGAATCAAAGTTAGTATCTACAGGGAATTTAGATTGAAGTGAAGGTCTGTCATTAACAGGAGTTACTGTAACTAAGAATGACACCGATACTACAAAATCAGTAACACCATCTTCTGCATAGATAGTAACAGTTTCTGTTCCATTCCAGTTTTGGTTAGGAGTAATGACCAAATAACCATTTTCATCAAATTCTAAATTCAAATTATCACTTTCTGAGAAGCTAAATTCTAAGACATCGTTATTAGGATCTTTGAAGATACTATATAAATCTATTGTATTATCTGAATAATCTTCTTCAAAAGTAACATCATTTGGTTGAGTCATTACAAATGGAGGTAATTGTCCAATTTTAGTTGTAATGAATAAAGCCATTTCATTTTCAAGTGGTCTTGCCGCCTGAGGATAACTGTTATTATAAGTATATTCTAAACCAACAGTTCCTGTATGGTCTTCTATACCAACAGTAGAATATTCACCATGACTGTTACCACTGGCATTATCAACATTATTAACAACTTTATATTGAATTTTAATAGGAGCATCACCAGTTGAAGAAGCATAATATTCAGGGTCATAAAGAATGACTTGGAAAGTCTCTTCATAACTAGTACTATAATGATTTCTCCATTCATTCCAAGTAATTACAAAGTAGTTTTCAGCTTGGTCATGAGCTACAAAAACTTGTCCTGTTGAACCTGTTAAAAGGTCATCCCAGAAAGGAGCAATCATTGGTGAAGCACCTAGTGGGCCAGGTAATCTCCAGTTTCTAAAGGTTGCTTGTTCAGTTTCACCCATAGCTAACCAACCATTAGAACATATTGAGATTTGGTCATAATCTACATCATAGAATCTGAAAGTAAATGGTAAATCTATTGTCGCAACTTTCTCTTGATTATCGCCATTATCAGGCAATGGAATAATAGTTCCGACTCCACCTTCAGATGGGTCAAGTTCTACCCAATCATATACAGGACATTCAGCATATTCTGTATCATAAGAATCAAAGATATAATATCCGTAAGCATCAGGACCAAGAGGATCTGTTACAGAAGCAACACCTACTTGAAGACTGAAATAACTTTCGGTTTCAAAACCATCATCATCAATAGTAACAATCATAGGAACTAAATCACCAGGTAATAAATCATTTGAAGCAGTAATATTAAAACTTACTGTACCAGTTGCTCCACTAACAAGTGAACCAAGTAAAGCGTCAGCAGAATTAATTGTGACTCTATTATCTGTTGTAGAAAGTGTAGCATCAGCCATTACTAAAGCTCCATCACCATTATTCATTAGGTCCACACTAATTACGGAAGTTTCACCAGGACCAAAACCAGTATTAGCTAAATCATATTCAGAAACCTGGATAATAGGACTATGAACAGGTAAGATTATTTGTCTTTCCCAACTATAAGAAGAATTAGATAAAACTATGTTCATAGCAATATCACTTTCATAAGCTCTATTTTCAACAGAGAACTCAAAGTTATCAGTATTTTCTACACTTGCAGATTGCACGATATTTCCATAACTTGCATTTCCTTCAGTAACAATTACACCATTTGTAGAAGCTGTGATAGAAGCACTAATGTTAGTAACATCAGCACTACCATTATTAGTTGCTTCAACCTTAAGAGCATAAGACTTTCCAGGAGATACAAATTCAACTTCAGTACCTTCATTATAGAGGGTAATAGCTGTTGCATTTAAAACAGGTGCTTCTAAACCAAAATTGACATCATATTGTTGTGGTTGATATCCTTCTTTAGTAAGGGTTAAAGTTCCATCACCAGTTGAATCTTCAGCAATATTAAAGAATATTTCACCATAAGAGTTAGTGTAACCAGTATAATAATCTTCACCAATTTTTAAAGTAGCCCATACATGAGAGAAAGCAAGTCCATCAAGTGTAGTAGAAACTTTATATTGATTAGTACCAGCAGCAATATTTTCGATATATTCAGTATCAAATGATTTTGGTTGTTCTTTATATACTCTTAAAGCAGAGTCACCAATTAAATTACAGATTGTGCTAAAGAATTGAACTCTTTCAGGCTTAGAAATCCCATAAGCTTCCCAAAGATGGAATTTACCGCGATTATTAGCAGCACCCATAGTCCAGCCATCTTCTTGGAAAAGATAACCCATGATACCACCATTAAGGCAGTTATTGAAAGTTGTGTGAGTACCTGATGTAGCTAATCCAATTGAGCAAACACCACCTGTAGGCGATGAAGCTGAACCTGAACGAACAACTGCTTCAGTAACAGATTCACCTGAGTAGAATGTTCCTGTTGAACAAGTTAAAATAACGCAGACAGTTAATTTATTAACATTAGTTAAAGCAGCAGCTTGACCAGTTCCCCAGCCATCCATACCAATCCAACCACGATAGTTCCAAAAACCTACACCAGCGTTCATACCACTCGAAACTTGAGAAGGTGCAGGTGAGTCGCCATAATGTTCGATAAAAGTATAATCATCATTATAATCATTCATTATCTCTTTAACATATAGATTTGTGATAATTGTAGATTGACCTGAAGGAGATGTATCTCCAACTAAAAGTGCTCTAGTATAATAGGTAGAATCAGGAATAACTGAAGCTTTTTCATATTTTATTGTTTTTGTTACTATTGTTGAAAGATCAATCATGTCATCAATAGAAATTCTACCTATAAAAATATCTTCCAACTCATCATTTCCTTCTAATAGAGTGTACCAGTGGTCTCCACCTGGAGTATAAGAGCTAGATAATTGATAAACAGGAAGAGAGAATGAACCTGAACCGTCTCCAATTAAAGTAACATAGGTAGGGGCATTTTCCCAAGTATCATAAGCATCTTGTATATATGCTTTGATAGAAGTAGTTGATGTTCCTGTTAAAGTAGTACTAGCAGTATAAACAGTCCAACCTTGTTCTCTTCTCCAATTAAAAAGATTTTCCATAACAGGATTATTAGCTAAAGCTGCAGGATAGATATAGAGAATAGTAGGATTTTGGTAATCATCTCTACTAGTAGGTTCTTTATAATTTAATAATACTGATGAGAAGAAATTCTCAAAATTAACATCTGCTTTCATAAAGGATCTGGTAATTTCATTTACAGAAGGTTCATTTTCGAAAGTAATTTCAATCTCAGCTTTTTTAATAACCTCTAAAGAATTAGTAGAATCATTATATCTAAATGGATTCACTATAAAATTAACCAATCTTTTATTTCTTAAGATTGCAGGTTCCCCAATTTGTGCTATAGTTGTGGGATAAAATACATTTTTAGTATAAAGAGTGTTATCAAAAGTTAATGATTGAAGTTCGTTTTCTCTAAAAGGTTTAATATTAACATCTTTAATAATTTCAGATTCGATTATGCGAATGTTGATAGTTGGTTTCCCAGTATTAGGAATTTCAATTGTAGAAGAGTAAAAAGGAAGTTCAGGAGCTCCAACTTCAACTGTTACAGTTTGAACTTGAGTGCTGATATAGTCATATTCAGCTGCTCCAATCATCTCTTGTTTGATTTCATAATCAGGGTTTTCAAATAAAATGTTTAAGTTTGAACGGGTTTCGTTCTCAACTCTAAATTGTCCAAATGCTAAAACGGGTGTTAGCATTATTAATAGTCCGATCACTACACGAAAAAAGTTTTTTTTCTGAGTCATACATTACCTCTATTCATTTAGTCTGTATATGTTCTTAGTTTAAATATCAGCTTAAGTGGCTATTAGTGGTCAGTTAAACTGGGCGTCATGTAATATTTATTTAATATGTAACTTTTATTCCAAAAATGCAATAATTTCAATTTTGTAAGATATTTTTTTCTATTAGGTTAAAAATATCAAATGCCTTTGGAATTTGCCCTAGTTTGGACAATAATTATTCCTGTCTATGGTTTATTCTCCTCTTACTTAATCCTCTTCTCTTGCATCTTTATACTTAAATCGAAGAAGAAGCGAATATCATTTGTGAAGAGTATAAAGGAGCAAAGGAAGAGCAAGGGATAAGTAAGGGTAAATCACTAATATAATGAATATTAGAAACTTGTTTCCACACCAAAATGGATTAAACCATCATAGAGAGAATTCCAGCCATTATTATAGCCTACACCATATTCAAAGGTAAGATTGCCAACTCTAGTAGCAATCCTAAGGCCTAGTCCTGCTGAATATAGATGACCTTGCTTAGTGACAAGAGTAGAACTCATTGTTTCAAGATAACCAGCATCAGTAAAAAGGAATAAGTTATTATTCAGACCAAACAAATAGCGTAATTCTAGATTACTCCAAGCAGTCATATATCCTGAGAACTGTTCCTCTTGAAAACCTCGTAAAGAAGAAAACCCTCCTAACTTGAAGTTATTATAATTGGATAAATTCTTCTTTGTGGAATAATTGGTGTTTAATCTATTAAAAATTACGAATTTATTGTTAACAGAGTAAGCATAGGCAAAAGATGCACGGCTAATATTATAATTTGAATCATCGATTGAGCTCATATTATAGTCTATTGCAAATCTTGCTTGATAACCTTTTTTAGGATTATAGAGATGATCAAAGTAGTTTTGTTGCCAAAAGACTCCAACTGAAGTAATTTTTTCAGGATTTTCTTCACTAGAAGAGGCAATAACATCATAATGACTATATTTGGTATAGATACCAATATCTTGATTAAGAAAATCATAGTTAAGAGATAAGCCAAGCTCTGAAAGGGTAGCTAAAGTATCATATTCAGTTCTTTTAACATCAAAATCAGAGGAGAAATAATAATCTTTTAAACCAGTTTCGTGATAAGTAAGTTCAATATCAGTTCTATCTTTCTGAAGTTTATTCCATTTAAATCCTAGCACTCTATCACTTCCAAAGAGATTATTAAAAGAGAAATCAAGAAAACCACTAAAAGGATAATCATCATTTTTACTATTATATCCCATAATACCTGAGATGCTAGTCATCTTTCCTTCTTTGATATCAATTAGCAGAGTTTCATAATCAAGAGGATTAATAGAGCATTCAGTAATGTAAGACTTAGCAAGCAGTCTATCTCTACTTTGAGAAAGAGCATTAGGGGTAAGCTGAGATTTACGGCTTAGACGGGAAATCTTAATCAAGGAGTAATCCTTGCTTACTTTATTACCTTTAAATTTAAAATATTTATGATTAAAAGGTCTATTCTCTATAATTTGAAAATTTAATTCTGCTCCAGATTCACTTTCCTTAATCGATTCAATACTCACTTCCGTGAAGAAGTAACCTCTTGAAGAGTATTGATCTATAATAATTTGCTTTATCTTGTTAATATCTTTTGTTGAGAAATCCTGTTGAGCAAGCAATTCATAAAAGATTAAATCCTTGATTGCATAGTTTCCTGAAAAAGTAATTTTAGCAATTTTGTTTAGAGATGATTCTTGAATAGTAAAAATAATTTTTACCTGATCAGCCTTTAGGGGTATAACTTCTAAAGGAGCGATATTAATAAAATTATAGCCTTTTTGACGATATAAATTATAGATATTTTCAATAGATTTATTCGCTAATTGAAAATCAAATTCAGAACCATTCTCATAACTCAGGACTGAGTATATTTCTTGATTTGATAAGGCACTATTGCCAATAAATTCTGTCTCAGCTATCCTTACAGCTAAGACTCCCTTAACAAAGAGTAAAAAAAAAGCAATTACTAAGCTTCTATTCATCAGGGAAATCAGCAGCTATCATTTGATATAATTCTTCAACTAATTCTCTTTCAGGAACTTTCTTAATAATTTCACCTTTTTTAAAGAGAAGTCCTTCCTTTGTTCCCCCAGCTAAACCATAATCAGCTTCTCTTGCTTCTCCAGGACCATTAACAATACATCCCATGACAGCAACAGTGATATTCCTATTTTTAAATGGGGTCAGTCTTTCTTCTACTTTTTCAGCCAATCCTATTAAATCTATCTTAGTTCTGCCACAAGTGGGACAAGATATTATTTCCATGCCATTTTTTAGACCTAAACTAAGCAGAATTTCTCTAGCAACAAGCACTTCATCAACTGGAGAAGAAGTAAGGGAGACTCTAATAGTGTCACCAATTCCATTATAAAGAAGCATACCAATACCCATTGAGGATTTAATAGTTCCCCGAGTAAAAGTTCCAGCTTCGGTTACTCCAAGATGAAGAGGATAAGCTACTTTACTGCTTAAGTTCTCATAACACTTGATCATTAAATCAAGATTAGAAGATTTTACCGAAATCTTGATATCTGTAAAGTTATTATCTTCTAGAATATGGACATGTTCTAAAGCTGATTGAACTATCGCCTCTTCCCCAAAGCCATACTTTTTAATAATTTTCTGAGAGAGAGAACCACCATTAACTCCTATTCTAATAGGAATAGAACGCTCCTGGGCAGCCTTTATTACTTCCTTAACCTTCCACTCTTCCCCGATATTCCCTGGGTTTAGTCTTAAGCCTTCAATACCATTTTTAATGGAAGCAAGGGCAAGTTTATAATCAAAATGAATATCGGCTATGGTTGGTATGTTAACTTCAGGTAAAATATATTTAAGAGCTTCTGCTGATGCTTGGTCAGGCACTGCTAATCTAATAATTTCGCAACCAGCCTCTTCAAGCTGATGAATCTGTTCAAGAGTGCTTTTTACATCCGCAGTGTTAGTATTAGTCATAGACTGAATAGTTATTGGAGCATCACCACCAATATAGAGATTACCTAATTTAATTTTATTAGTTTTTTTTCTTAATTTCATTTTATCCTCCCAAGGTAACAAATCTAAGCAAGAGAAATCTTTATAGTAGGCCCCATCTTCTTCTGAAATATAATTCAATTGAGAAAGACAATATTACTAGTAACAAGAAATAGTTATTATAGAGAATTTTGAATTCACTATAAAGATCTATCGAGACTTTCTCTCTCTTGAGTAGTTCAGGCATCGAATTAATATCTTCACTAGCAAAGTTCTGTCCATTAGTAATATTAGAAATTTCATTGAGAGCAACATTATTAAAATCTAAATGAGCTTGTTCAAGCGAATTATTAAAGATAATAAAGTTTCCTTCTTTCATCTGCTTAGTATCATTATCAGTAACTTTGTAGAAGTAGTTACCTGCTTTTAAATCATTCAATTCATAGGAGTAATTATCAGTTTTCCATAATAAGAAATCAGATAGTACTGCTATGTTTTTATCATCTTTGACTTCCAATTTAAGCTTTTTCTGAGAGATAAAATCGCCTTTCTCATCCAATATTGAGGCATTAAAGTTGATTGTTTCTCCAAAATAATAGCCATCTTTATCAGTTGATACTAGGAAATTTTCACCACTTTTTGAGCTCAGCCACTGGACAATATTAAGCATAAAGTCTTGATATTTATCCTTATCAACTCGCATTGCAAATCGCCAAAAATCTTCAACAGCAAAATGAAGAATTTTTGTTTCATTAAGCTTAAAAGCAGTAATTGCTGGAGATCTATCCATATTATCCATAGTTGCAATTTCTTGAGATCTGTTTTTGAGAGTGTAGTACCTGTACTTCACAGGTGGGAAATCTTGAAAATCCTGTAAATAGTCATTAAAGGTAGTATAATTCTTAGTTACTATCCCAGGAATAATCTTTCCTTCATATTGCCTATCGATTTGGGATTTACTAACAGGATAGTAGTCATCTAAACCGTTGATAATATCTCCAATAAGAAACAAATTTTGTCCCTTATCAACCTTATTCTTGATTAAATCACTCTCATTAGTATTTAGAAGAAGTCTATTATCATTATTAAGAATTAGCAATTGGCAGTCAGAGAGAAGCTCACTAAGAGATATTTCTGTATTAGCTTCCCATAACTTTCTATTTTTTACTGTAACAAATCTGTAATTAAAGCGATTATCTAATTTGATTGCGTCCTTAATAAACTTGACATCCCAATCTGGCGAATCTGTTAAGATAACGACATTGCTTTGATCGTCATTTACTTTAACGACCAACTTAGCTGTATCAAACTCTTCTTTATTATCTTGGAGAATTATAGAGAGTTCGTATAAACCCTCTTTATCAAATTTAAGATGAAGCAGATGCTTAACAATATTAGAATCTGTCTCTGTAATATTTTTTCTTAGAAGCGTTTTATCTTTATCTTTAATCACAATGGTTAGATTTTGTGCACCTTGCGAGTTAGTGGTTAACTCTATAGGAGTAGGATCATTAAGAAAAGTTGTTCTATTAGATCTCACATTAAGAAATTTTGGCTTTTGCTCAATCTGCTGATTGGAGAAGCTAAAAGTATTAATTTTAAATGGATAATCCCTCAATTGAGCAAATTTATTATTGATGAAGTAACCATCTGATAAGAGGAAAATCTCAGTAGGATTATTGCTACTTTGCGAGAATAGTTCTTCAGTAGTCTTGATTAAATCGCTATTATTACGATTTCCCTCTAGAGAGGCAGCAAAATTAAAATACTCTATTTCAAAATTCTTAGCTAAATCATCCTTAATCTCATCAAGAAAGGAGTTAATAATTTCAGATTTTGTTTTATTATTTTGTAGAAGTTCCATACTATCGGAGTTATCTAGCAAAACAACTGCTTTTGGTTTTTGCCAAGCTACTTTTGTTACCTTATAGATAGGGATTAATAAAAATGCTAGCACTATCCATAATGAGATTAGTCTTAGGAAAAATAAAATTCCTCTCCTCTGTAACGAGAGTTCAGGAAATGTCTTCCTGTACATAACAAAAGAGAATATTGAGGCAATTATTAAAGCAATAAATATCATTTGGTTAGTTCTTCTTAATTTAAACTAAGTTGGGTATGAATACCGTAAGATAGTGACTTTGAATTCTTTCCAGGGAATATAGTATCTGCTACTTGCATGGAAAAACCTGTTTGGAAATAGTTACCTTTGAAGGTAAGTCCATAAGCTGTTGAGACAAGATTATCTCCATCACCTAATTTAATTCCTAGTTGGAAAGGTAAGAAGTTTATCCACTTTAAATCTGTTGCTAAAGCTATACTATTTCTTCCTAAGTTATAACTATTGTCATTAAAAGTATGTTTATAATCAAGAGATAAATCAATGTTACCAAAGTCATAAAGTGTTCCAAAGCGATAAATCACAGGTAACTTGGTTGTGTAGTTTGATACATCTTTTACATCATTTTCATCAGATAAAATATCTTCACCTAAATCAGAAATGAAAACTCCCTCAGTCCAGTATTTATTTTCACGAACACTGGTTTTACCTGTCCAAGTGATGAATCCTAAAATATTATCAAATCCCATACCCGCAGATAGCTTTTCATTAATCTGGGAATTGAATGAAAGATTAAATTTTAATCCTAGACCTCCAAAGCCCTCATTCTGCTTGAGATTAGCTTCAGTATTAAGTCCTTCAGTCATGTTAGAAACATAGTCAGCAGTGAAAGAAGCTGATTGAATATTAGCAATCCCAGTAAGAATACTTCCTGAAAAGCCATATTCAATTTCAGGAATATCAGTATTGTTTAAAGCTGGAATAACCTTAGCTAGTTTTAAACCACCAATACCTGCAGATAGATCTGCATAAGAAAGAAGATTATAATCAAAATCATTCTTATTGAAATGATAATTATCCGCTTCAGTTCCATAAAGGCTGATTTTAATGAATTCTTCAGATATTTTTGATGTTACCAAAGCATTTAATCCTATACTAAAAGCTTTATTACTATCTGAAATACCCATAATTACTGTTCTAAAAGAGCCATCAACCACAAAGCTACCGTCAATTTCTTTTAAGATATCTTCTTTATCTTTATCTGTTAGATATTTACCAGAAATTCCATTCATATCTAAGTTAAAGAGATTATTTGTTAAGTTTATATTAGTGTTTAAGATAGGCAAATCTAAATAAGCTTTCTCTCCAATGTTAGCAGGATTCCAGTGCAATGCACCAGCACCCTTGGCTCTTGAGAAATAACTATCAGCAAAAGCCATAGAATAAGAATCTGTTAAGGCTGATACTGACAAAACAGTTAAAAGAAAAATAGTTATAAGTAAAGTACTCTTTCTCATGATTAATTAACCTCTACTTTCAAAGAAATATCAAGTGAACCCTTCACATTGAGATTATTTTCATTTAAAATAGCTACTACCCCATCACTATTATAGAAGCGAACCCTTGCTCTCATATAAACTATATCTCTGAGGAAAAGATCTAAATCTTCCTTAGTTAACTCCAATTCATACATTTGTTCATCATTGCTTACTTCGATGCTATAATTTAAAAATTTCAATTCAGCTTGTTCAAGAGCCAAAGAATCTGCTTCCAATTCAACAGAAGAGATAAACAGATCTAGAAGGCCACCAATTGGGAAATCATTGATTAAAGTTAAATTAATTTTCGAGTTATTAATATTATCATTGATAAGATCTTGGTTATCTGGACTAATCTCTACTTCATAAACTTTATCTGGATAAATAATAAAATCGTCATTAAATGTAGCTTTAAGAGGGATTTCAATTTTATAATCACTCCTAATAGTGTGCTGATTTGAAACGAATCCAGGGATAGCATCATCTAAATTAAAGACTTTATAAGTAGGATTTAAAAAAGCTATTTTAGCAGGCATTAATCTAAGCATGTGGTTAATTCTATCATTATTAATGACTTCAATTCTTGTAAGAGTCTCTTCTCCCTCACTTGCACTTGCTTGGATAGTAAAATCAACACCCTCTAAATCTTCAATCTTAATTGAATCTATTACGACACCTTCTTTATAAGCTATCAGATCACCCATCAATTCAAATTCAAAACCAATTTTATTATAAATATCAAAATACATAGAAATTTCATCTAAGATAATTGCATTTTCTACATTCTCTGGGTAATCAATATCAACATTAGTTTCTGTATCTAAAGTTCTGACATCATTTATAAAACCAGTGAAGCTGCTAAAAAATAATTCATCATCTATCGATAATCTAATTTGACCTACATTAGTGCCATTTGGTAAAGAACTATTGGCAAAAACATCTATATCAATTAACCAGAATTCGCCATCAATATTTTGGTCTGCTAGAGTCAATCCAGCTAAATCTATTATATATTGGTTATCAACAAAATCTCCAGGTTGAAGGACTAAGACAAGTTCCGCCCCATCTTCTGTAAGTAATTGGCCAAAAGTAAGCTGAAGTTCATTAAAATTATTAACATCCCCTACAAAAAAAACATTCATCTCACCTGATTCAAATTTCCCATCTATAATTCTAAAAGAAGTGTTAGAATTAATTGATTGGATTTCAAATCTAATTGCAACTGAGTTATTACTTTGCAAAGAAACATTAGGGGTTACATCGACAATATTCTTTGATAACTCAGGTGTCGCTTCCTCCAATTGATCGTCGATAATACCAATAAGTAAACCATCTTCAATAATGATATTTTCACCTGCTAGATCGGAAGCTGGGAAATCCTCGTTCATTAAAGGAATAGAAGTAAATTCCACATCCCAAGTTGGCATCTCGAAATCTGTTATCCCACAAGAAACCAAAAAAACAACTAGTAAAAAGATAATTATATGTTTCATTTTGCCTCTCTTTTATTTTGAGTTTATTCTAATAAAACACTTATCCGAATTAGTGTCAACAGTTAATTTGATTTTTTTGTCTGCCTGCTTTTGTTTTAGAAGATTTAAGCCATAGTTGGAATGACCTGTTAACTTGGATACTAACTTTCTAGGTGAGATAACTTCAAGCTCTTTAGCATCGTGAGGGATTTGCTTAGATAATTCATTGATAAGAATATTAGATTGAACTAATTCTCCAAAAGCTTTATGATAAGGACCAGCGATAATTGCTTTAGGATCAATAGTATCTATTTGTACACCCATCTTAATCACTTTGATATTATGCTCAGTGAATTCTTGGTATAAATCTACACAAATAGTTATTGCTTCATCTAATTGTAAAGGCTTAAATTCTCCCAGAGAATATAAGTCAGCTAAGACTGTTCCTTGCAATACAACCGTAGGATATATTCTAACAAAGCTTGGTTTTAACTCTAAAATAATAGCTAGAGTTTCTTTTAGACTATCCTGAGAGAAAGCTGGTAATCCTGGCATAATTTGGATACCAAGATTGAAGTCATAAGATTTAATTAACTTACATGCTTCTATTGCTTTAGCTTGACTATAGCCTCTCCGACTTTTCTTTAAGACTTCATCTGAAAAGTCTTGAATTCCTAACTCTATAGTTTTAACCCCCAACTCTCTTGCTAAATCTAAATCTTCTTTAGTTAAGCAATCAGGTCTAGTAGAATAACGAATGCCTGTCTTATCATTGATGAAAGATGATAATTTAGTGAATTGTTCTCTTTGCCATGTCAGATCAAGAGCTGTAAAAGTTCCGCCAAAAAAGGCAATTTCCTTTTCTACATCTTGGTGCTTGCGACAAAAGTTAGCAATATCTGCTAAATGCTCATCTAGATTAAAATGGTCTGAACCTGTAATTAGATATTGATCACAATAAATACATCTAAAAGGACAACCTTTAAGAGGTAAAAATACAGGGAAAACTTGCATTATTTAATCTTTATTTTTTCACAAGCAACTTTAGCTGCTTGCTGTTGAGCACTCTTCTTATTAGCCCCTCTTCCTTTCCCGAATGAAGTGCCCTTAATGAATACTTCAACTAAAAATTCTTTCTGATGATCAGGTCCATTTTCGGAAACTACTTGATAAATAGGTGGTATTTGATATTTAGATTGAGTATATTCTTGCAAAATGCTTTTGTAATTAATCAGCTCTTCCCTATTAACATAATCTTCAAATTTATTCAGAATAAACTTCTTAATAAACTTACGAGCGACCGTCATTCCTCCATCTAAGTAGATAGCACAAATTAGTGATTCCATAGAATCAGAAACAATAGAAGGTTTTTTCCTTCCTCCGCTTCTGGCTTCTTCTGAACTCAAAAGTAGGTATTCACCTAATTCAATTTCATTTGATCTCATAGTGAGAAATTTCTCAGAGACAATTTTAGATTTTAGTTTGGAGAGATTACCTTCTTGTTTTTGAGGGAATAAGACAAATAACTCTTGAGCTATAACTAAGCCCAAGACAGAATCCCCTAGGAATTCCATTCTTTCAAAAGGTGATAAATCGCTATTAACTCTCTCTTCTTTTTTGTAATAAGAGTCGTGAGTTAAGGCATTCTTCAATAAAATTGTATTTTTAAATCTATAATCTATCTTTGCTTGCAGTTCATCTAATTTTCTATCCCATCCCTCAGAATTAGTCTTTTCGACCTTGATGAAATGGTCAATTAACGATTTAATTAATTGCTTCATAAAGCTCCTTTCTCAGAAGAAACTCTGAAAAAAGTAGTAACGCTACTCTTTTCACAGTATCTAGTGAAAAGGGGGAACTAGTCCCCCTTCTATATTATTTTACAAATTTTTTAATTACGATAGCAGAGTTATGTCCTCCAAAACCAAGAGAATTACTAACAGCTGCTCTAACTTCTTTATCTATTGTATTTTTAGGTGTATAGTTAAGATCACATTCAGGATCAGGGTTTTCATAATTTAGTGTTGCGTGAACTTTGCTATCTCTGATTGATAAACAACAAACAATAGCTTCAATACCAGCAGCAGCACCCAACATATGTCCCACCATTGATTTGGTTGAGTTTATTGAGATATTCCCTGCATCAGCACCAAAAACTGTTTTTATTGCTGCAGTTTCATTCTTATCATTAAGAGGAGTAGAAGTTCCGTGAGCATTAACATAATCAATATCAGCAGGAGTTAATCCAGCATCTTTGATAGCGAAGTTAATAGCGCGAGCACTACCTTCACCACCATCAGCAGGAGCAGTAACATGATAAGCATCACAAGAGGCACCATAGCCTACTAATTCTGCATAAATTTTAGCTCCACGAGCCAAAGCATGTTCCATCTCTTCTAATACTAACATTCCAGCACCTTCAGACATTACAAAACCATCGCGTTCTTTGTCAAAAGGTCTGCTAGCTCTTGTAGGTTCTTCATTTCTTGTACTTAATGCTTTCATAGCACAGAAACCAGCCATTGCCATAGGATTAACAGCACCTTCAGCTCCACCACTTATGATGATATCTGCATCACCATATTGAATAGATCTTAAAGATGTACCAATAGCATGATTAGCACTTGCACAAGCACTCACAACATTAAAGTTAATTGCTTTGAGGTTATTCTCGATAGCAACATGACCCGCTGCAATATTGGAAATCATCTTAGGGATGAAAAATGGACTTACTCTTTTAGCTCCTTTATTAAAGAACTTTTCAGTTTCCTCTTGGAAAGTCCAAATACCACCAATACCGGCACCCATCACACAACCTGCTCTTTCAGGATCGTAATTTTCAGGATTTAAGCCTGCATCTTTCATAGCTTCTCTAGCAGCGACTAAAGCAAATTGAGTATATAAGTCTAATTTTTTAATCTCTTTCTTATCAAAATAGTCTTCAGGATTAAAGTTTTTAATTTCACCAGCTATCTTTGAAGTAAAATCAGTTGTATCAAATTTTTCTATTAAACTGATTCCTGATTTACCTGATAGCAAACTTTCCCATAAACTTGCTACATTTAACCCTACAGGAGTAACAGCACCCAGTCCCGTAATTACAACTCTTCTTTTCATAAATATTCCTTAGATTTTTTAAAAAACAATTTGAGTTAAGCCTTCTCAATTGAGAGAAGCCTTAACTCAAAGTAATCATGCTTTAATTAAGCTAATCTTCCTTTAAGATAACTTACAGCTTCACCAACTGATCTCAATTTCTCTTGATCTTCGTCTGGAATTTCGATATCGAATTCTTCTTCAAACTTCATTACAAGTTCTACTGTGTCTAATGAATCAGCACCTAAATCTTCAATAAATTTAGCTTCATTAGTTACTTGACTCTCTTCAACACTCAATTCGTCAACAATAATTTGTTTTACTTTTGCTTCAATATCCATTAGTTCCTCCATGGTTATTTTTCTTTTTTCTTTATTTCTACTTACATTATAAGTCCACCATCAACATTGATGGTTTGACCTGTTATATATTTAGCTCCATCAGAAGCTAAGAATAAGCATAAATTTGCTATATCTTCAGCTTTACCCATTTTACCAAGAGGAATAGCTTTAGCATAACTTTCTACTACATCTGGGCTTAAGGACGCTGTCATATCTGTTTCAATAAATCCAGGGGCTATCGCATTAGCTCTAATATTTCTAGAAGCCAACTCTTTAGCTGTGGATTTAGTAAGGGCTATTATCCCGCCTTTTGAAGCAGCATAATTAGCTTGTCCTGCATTACCCATAATACCAATAACTGAAGCAATATTAATAATCACTCCACTCTTTTGTTTCATCATGTAACGACAAATCTTCTGAGTACAATTATAAGTACCTTTGAGGTTAACATTAATTACTGCGTCCCATTCAGATTCTTTCATTCTCATTAGAAGATTATCTTTAGTAATTCCAGCATTATTAATTAAAACATCTAGACTACCTAAATCTTTATTAATTTGCTTTAAAACGCTTTCTACTAGTTCTGAATTAGTAACATCTAAAGCGTAGCCATAGACAGTAAATCCCAATTGATTTAGTTCTGCAACTGCCTTATCGACAATTTCTTGATTAATATCCAAGATTACTGTTTTTGCTTCCATTTCAGCAAACTTCTGAGCAATACCGAATCCGATACCACGACCAGAGCCAGTTACTAACACAACTTTATTTTTCATATTATACATATTCTTGAATTACCTCAATAGCATTTTCAATATCTTCTAATTTATCAATATTTACAACAGAGATATTTTTGTCAATCTTCTTTATCATACCACTAAGAACTTTTTGAGGACCAAACTCTACAAAAAGCTCTATACCCTTGTCTATCATATATTCAACAGATTCAATCCATCTGACAGAAGAGGTAACTTGCTTTGCTAAATTCTCTTTAATTTTATCAGAAGAGTTATGAGGAAGAGCATCTACATTAGAAACTACAGGAATTGTTGTATCTTGGAAGGACATCTTTTCCATTTCTTCTTGAAGCCAGACTCCAGCTTTCTCTATTAAAGGAGAGTGGAAAGGTCCACCTACATTCAGAGCAATAGCTCTTTTAGCTCCTTTGCTCTTTGCTATTTGCATAGCTTTCTCGACACCTTCTTTACTGCCAGAGATAACAGTTTGTACAGGTGAATTAAAATTAGCTGGAATAACAATACCAGCATCTTCAGCCTCTTTACAAAGCTCTGTAACTGCTTGACTATCAAGGCCCATAATTGCAGCCATAGCAAAAGGTTTCCCTTCATTAGCTTCAATCATAAACTGCCCTCTTCTATGAACTAAATACATAGCATCACTTAGAGTCAGCACACCATTTGCAACTAGAGAAGTAAATTCTCCAAGAGAGTGTCCTGCGACAAATTTTGGTGTGATTTCTAATCTGCTGGTTAAGGTTTTCCACGCAGCAATTGAGTGGAACAAAATAGCTGGTTGAGTGAATTTAGTATCAGTAAGATCTGTATCAGGTCCTTCAGACATAATTCTAAAGAGCTCAACGCTATTATCTCTATCAAATTTATTTAAAATCTCTTTTAATTCAGGTTCTTGTTCAACGAAGTCCATTGCCATTCCGACATACTGGGCACCTTGACCAGGAAAAACAAAAGCAATTTTATTATTCATAATTTTTCTCCTTATTCAAAATTAAGATTTATAGATAAATGAATTAAATTCATTTTCTACTAAAAAAAATAATCCTAATATCTGATTAAAGCACTACCCCAAGTTAATCCTGCACCAAAAGAAACCATCAACAATAAATCGCCTCTTTTGATTTTACCCATTTCTATAGCTTCTGAAATAGCAATAGGTATGGTCGCAGCTGAAGTATTTGCATATCTTTCTATATTAACGATAACATGATCGGTATCAATCTTAAGTTTTTTCCCAAGTGATTCAATAATTCTCATATTTGCTTGATGAGAGATTAACCAATCAATATCATGGATTCTAATATTATTTCTTTTGATTAAAGTTTCGCAAGATGAGTACATTGATTTTACAGCAAGCTTGAAAACTTTATTACCGTCCATGTGGACAGTGTGAAGATTGTTCTTAACAGTTTCTGCAGTAGCCGGCATTGCAGAACCACCAGCAGGTTGAACTAGAATATCATCTTGGCTACCATCAGCTTCTAGGTCTCCGTCTATAAATTCAGAGATATCCCCTCTTTCATTGCGGGAGACAATAGCTGAACCAGCGCCATCCCCAAAGAGAACACAGGTATTTCTATCTTCCCAATTCAAGAATCTAGAAAGAAGTTCAACTCCGACCACTAAGATGTGTTTATAAACACCGTTTTCAACAAATTGCTTAGCTATGTTAATTCCATAGATAAAGCCTGTGCATCCAGCAGAGACATCAAAAGCAGGAATACCTTTGAGCCCTAACTTCTTCTGAACTAAACAAGAAGTTGAAGGATATGCGTGGTCACCAGAAATAGTTGCGACGATGATTAGTTCAATATCTTTATATTTAACAGAAGATTTTTCAATAGCATTAATTGCTGCATTGTAAGCTAAATCACTAGTATTTTGCCCTTTAGCAGCCACTCTTCTTTCAGACATACCTGTTCTTGATCTAATCCATTCATCAGAGGTATCAACTATTTTTTCTAAATCAAAATTAGTTACAACCTTCTCAGGAACATAGTGTCCAAAAGAACTTATTTTAGCTTTATACTTCATCTTTTTTCCTTTCAAAATAATCACTAGATTGCTTAATGAAATCGGTATCAGCTAATTTTGCAGCTAATTTAATAGCATTTTTTATAGCTTTGCTATTAGATCTACCATGAGATACAATAGGAATACCTTTTAATCCAATAAGAAGAGCTCCACCATATTCCGTGTGGTCTAATTTCTTTTTAAGATAATTAAATACAGGAAGTGAAAGAAGTGCTCCTATTTTGGCAACCCAGTCTTTTGCAAATTGTTCTTTTAAGATTTCGAAGATAGCTATAGCAGCTCCTTCGACTGTTTTTAGCATAACATTTCCTGTAAAGCCATCACAAACGATAACATCTGTAATACCTTTGAGGACATCTTTGCCTTCGATATTTCCGATAAAATTAAGCTTAGGGTCTAAGGCTAAAAGGCGATGAACTTCTTTAGTTAATTCATTCCCTTTTTTATCCTCTTCACCAATATTTAACAGTGAAACTCTAGGTTCATCAATTTTATTAATGAATTGGGAATACATGCTCCCCAATTCAGCAAATTGAACAAGTTGTTCTGGATCACAATCAGCGTTTGCACCGACATCAAGAATAATTTCGCTACCTGATTTAGTAGGGAAAGTTATTGCAATAGCAGGTCTTAAAACCCCTTTTATGCGTCCTAGAACAAAAAGAGAGGCAGCCATCATAGCTCCGGAATTACCAGCACTTACTACGCCATCAGCTAATCCATCTTTATGAAGACGAATAGCCTTGACCATAGAAGAGTCTCGTTTTTTACGAGCAGCTTCAGCTGGGACATCAGTCATTTCTATTACTTCAGAAGAATGAACAATTTCAATTCTTGCTTTATCGTAATAGTATTTAGCTAATTCTGCACTTAATATTTTCTCGTCGCCAACAAGGAGAACCTTTTCACAAAGATTCTCTTTGATAGCCAACACAGCACCTTCTACTTCTGGAGAAGGTGCTTTGTCACTACCAAAAGCATCTAAAGCTATACGCATTTATTTAACTTCTATAACTTCTCTTTTATCATAATTTCCACACTTTTGACAAATATGATGTGGTCTAGTAGGTTCGCCACAGCTTGAACATGTAGTCCAAGTTGGCATTACAGCTTTGTAATGAGTTCTTCTTTTATCTCTATTACACTTTGAAGTTTTTCGTTTAGGTACCGGCATTTTCAGCTCCTTATCTATTTAATTTTATTTTTTTAATATTTATTTTTCTATACGAAATGACAAATTATTTTCAATTATCATCGTGTCAAGCATATTCTTAAAGACTCTATAATGTTTAATTATACTAACAACATAAAATAAGTGTTATTTATAGTCATAGAAAGAAAAGCCGAAGATTTGTCAAATTATATCTCCCACTCATCTAAAATTATCTTTTCTTTAGGAATGATTTCTTCAGTTATTATATAAGAATCTTTTATTCTTTTAATAGTAGAGTCAATCATTGAAATATCATCGCAATGGAGAAAACCAATGACTTCTCCTTTATCTATCTGGTCACCGATTTTCTTAAAGAGTTCAGCACCTGTTGCGTAATTTAATTCATCTTCTAATTTCTTTCTACCAGCTCCAATTCCTACTAAAGCATAACCAATACTTTTACTGTCGATAGATTTTACGAAACCTGCTTTATCACTTTTTATTTCAGTTATTCTTTCAGTATGAGGAAGTAAATTGTAATCATCAATAATTCTACTATCGCCACCTTGCATTTCTATGAATTTTCTGAAATATTCCAGAGCTTTTCCGCTCTTAAGAGAATCTTCTATCATAGCTAAAGCTTCTTCTTTAGTAGAGGCAATTTTACTCATAAGCACCATATTAATGGCCAAGGCTTTAGTAATAGCATCAATATCTGGTAAATCAGCACCCTTTAAATATTCAATAGTCTCTTTTATTTCAATAGCATTACCGATGGCTATTCCTAAAGGACTATTCATATTGGTAAATGTGATGGCAACCTTCTGTCCAAAAGCCTCACCAGTGAGTTTTAGATATTTAGCTAAAGCATGAGCTTGCTCTAGATTCTTCATGAAAGCACCACTTCCCACCTTAAGATCAACTGCTAAGTTCTGAGCACCTTCAGCAATTTTCTTACTCATAATACTAGCTGTAATAAGAGGATAACTTTCTACTGTTCCACTTACATCCCTCATAGCATAAATAATTTTATCTGCAGGAACCAACTCTTTACTCTGTTGAATTATAGAGAGATTGCTTTCCATAACCATTTTTTTAAATTCATTACTATTAAAGTCTGTTCTGAAATTAGGAATTGCCTCAAGTTTATCTAAAGTCCCGCCAGTATGTCCTAAACCTCGACCTGAAATCATAGGAATTTTTACTCCTAGGGAAGCAACTAAGGGAGCAAGCATTAGAGTAATTTTATCTCCAACTCCTCCAGTTGAGTGCTTATCAACTGTGTTTAAATCTGAAGCAAAATTTACTCTGACACCACTATTAATATAGACATCAGTTAAACTAACAATTTCATCGGTTTCCATGCCTTTAAAGAAAATTGCCATTAGTAAAGCAGACATCTGATAATCAGGAATTTTCTCATCTATATAAGCTTTTACGAAGAAACTCATCTCTTCTTTAGTCAGCTCTACCCCATCTCTCTTTTTTATAATTAATTCTACAGGATTCATTGGATCTCCTTTTTCTTAAAGTAACTAAATCTATAATTTTACACTCAATTATGTCACTTTAAGTATTTCAGTACATATTATATTTAAGTTAAAAAAAAGTCAATAATCTTTTCTCAATCCCTTCTTTTTATCTGCTCTTCCCATGCTCATTCTCAGTCATCTCATGGACTATTTTGTTTTTGCTTGAGATGAGTGAGAAGAACTATTAAGAGACAAAAGAATACTGGTAAAGAGACAAGAAAAAAAGACTTAAAAATGATATATTTGTTATTCTTTTTAAAATATACTTGACGAATAATATTTAATTACAATTATTGACATAATAATGAATCAAGCAAAAGGAGATATTGAATCATGAACTCAGAAGTAGAACTCATTACCAGAGCTCAAGAAATTTTGAAAGAAATAGCTAGAGGTATAAATCCTTTCACAAAAGAACAAATTGAAGAATCAAACTTCGTTAATAACCCCAAAATGATTAGATGCTTTATGTTTTGCGCTGAAATGTTAGAAAGAGCTAAAAGACCTGTTAAAAATACTAACACCCAATTCATAATTACAGCAAAACAAAAAGAGAATATTAATATTCCTTACGATACAATCGGTTTTAGCAACTTTGCCAAAATAGTTAATGAGAATATAGACCAGTTTATAAGCAAGAAAGCTTCAGCTCACAAGATTATTCTCAGCTTGAAAAATTTAGGAATACTGGGAGAAATCATCAATGAAAACAATAAAAAAATGACCATTACTTTGCCTAACTCAGCAGATTATGGTTTCATAACAGTTCATAAAAGCTTTGAGGGAAGAGAGTATGATCAAGTTATGGCTAATCGCAAAGGACAGAAATACCTTATTGATAATTTAGAGATGCTGATGGGAGAGGTTAGGTAAATTCGCGAAAATCCCTTTTAATTAGTGTTAAATCGTGTGAAAGCTATTTGCATTTCTATCCGTCTTTTCTATCTTCTTCGTGTAATTGGTGAAATTTGTGGATAGCTTCTTTTCTTTTAACTTTTTTAGTGTATATCGCCCCTGCAGGGCTATATTTTTGCAGTGACTTTAGGAGTGTCTTGCGAACACTCCCTATTATGTGGCATCCCGCTGGGATTATCATTGTTTTGCAAAGAGGCGAAGAGGCGGACAAGCTGTCCACCGTCCGGCAGAAGAGGGATTATCACACTCTTAAATTCCCCTTTTAATCTGAAGGCTGGAGTAGCAATTTCTAGCTCCAGAGGAGCTATTTCTTGGTAGCAAAAAGGCCACACCCAAATAAAAGAATCGCTCCGTAGGTGCGAACATCCAACCATGGGTGGCTGAGCAGCAGACGGTGTTTTCTTCTATGGAGTGGAAGCGTCTCTGCTTCCACATTAGACACTAGTGTAAGGGACTTTCAAGAAGGCGTATGGAAATACTCCTACATTGGTGAAAATTCCTTTTAATTAGTGTTAATTCGTGTTAAGGGTTTTGGCACTTCTCTTTGTCTCTCTATATTTATTAGATTAGACCTTATTATTTGTCTCTAAATAACCCCCACTTATTAGCATATCATCGGTTCTATTAAGACATTTATATGTGCTCAATGTAATATTTTTTATATAGAAACATAGTCACATATTTTTCTCTTGACTAATTAATTATTCTAATTATTTTATTAATTATACATGACCCCATACAGTATTTACTAACAATGATTAGAGAAAGAAGGTAGTATGAAAAGATTCTTAATAATTCTTGGGTTTATTTTATTTGTAATGAATATTTTTAGTGTGCAACTTTACGATGTTATAGATAATTCACAAAGAACAGATTTTCGCGATTCTCCCCCTCCTTTACCAACTTCACCCCAAATTCCAGCTTTAGCAGCTCAAGAGGTAACTGAATATCCTATGTTTAGTTGGAATCAAGCAACAGGTGAACTTACTAGTTATAAATTTTATCTGGGAACAGATGGCCAAGGAGAAATCGGCCCAACAAACTTAGTCAATGGACTTGATGTCGGACTTGCTTTAAGTTATTATCCCAATCTCGAATTATCTTTAGACCAAACTTATTACTGGCAAGTAGTTCCTAGCCATAGTGAAAATGGCGATGCGATAGATTGTCCGATTTGGAGCTTTAAAACTAAAACCCAAGCATCTGATTCTGTGCCCTACAGGCAATTCTTTGAAAACAGTAACAACTTTACAGGAAATCTTACAACAACTTCTAATGGAGGCACACAATCTACTGGAGCGATAGTGTCATCAGCTCGGAGCGGTAACATTGTTAGCACAAATTCAGTTGGTCCTATAACGGATGAGAGTCAATTAGTTTTTTATTATAGATTACCAATTTACCAACTATCTCAAGACTTAACACCAGACGATTCATTCTTAACAATTTTAATCTCCTATGATAAGGTTAATTATGAAACAGTTGATTATCTCTCAAAATATGACCCTCTTAATAATCAATATAATAAAATTACCATTGATCTTGATGATTATCCAGGAGCATACTACATCAAATTTCAATATAACCTATATCAATTTTATTATGATCAATTTTTTGGTATAAGCCCTGAGATTTTTATAGATAATTTCTTTGTCCGTGAAAATACTCTAGCTCGAGAGTTAGATGTTTCACCTCCCTCCTGGGATGCAGGTGAAACAGCAAAAAACAACACAAGCTCTCAAGAAGTAACAATAACTAATCTAAGTACTTATCAAATATCTATTGAGAATTTAGGAATTTTTAACAGTATCTTTACTCTACATTATTTTGCAATGACAGATTATCAGTCTTCATTCATCTTACCTGAGGGATATCGGCAAACATTCACAGTCAACTATACCCCTCTTGATTATGGCAATCATAGTACTAATATCACTTATGAAGTTGCATTGGAAGGTAGCTCAGCAGCAGAGCCAACCATTGACCTAATGACACTTACGGGTTCATGTACAAACCCGATAATTTCGCAATACCCATATATTCAAGATTTTGAAGAATTTCCTTTTGTGAATTGGCAACCATCAATTCTTTCAAGACATTTAGATTCTAATGATAATTACTCATGGTGTTATTCATCTTCAGATGAAGATTGTATTATTGGATCAGTATCTACACCTTTTTTTGATTTAAATGAAGAAACTATTGTGCAATTTACTCTTAGAAAACTAGACACAGTGGTAATTGATGAACCGGTAATACTTGATTTCAGGATTATAAATACTGATACAATCACAGCTGAGTTTATTTATAGTTCAGACTTAGACAATCCGATCATACATTATGACAACAATATTCTAATTAATTCAGAAAATAGGGTTTCAATTATAATACCTCAAAGCTATGCTAATCACAGAGTAAAATTCTCTTTTACCATAGATAACTATGTTAATGATTCTATTCTAATCGATGATTTTAAAGTTTTTTCCGGAGACTTATCATTACCACAAGTATTAGAAGAACCCGAAGTTGAAGTAAGGCAACAAAGTGGTTATCCAGTTTTACATTGGGAGCATGTAAATTATGCAGATAGCTACTTAATAGAAGCTAGTGATGACCTTTCATCAGGCATTTGGATACCTCTTGCTACAAGTCCATACCAAGGATATGTCTATACTGGTGAAGAAAGATTTAAATTCTTTAGAGTTAAGGCAATGTCAGATATTTGGTAATGAGTGTATAGATTAAAATTAGAAGAATCTATCCACTAATTTCACGAATTTCACTAAGAAAAAAGAAAAGAAAAAAAGATTCTTAACACAGGGGTCTTCGTTAGGAACTACGCCAACCTAGCAAGTTAAGCAGAGGATAAGAGAAGTTTCTCAGTAAGGGCGAAACATCTTTCACCTTCTTGAAGAAACCACCCCGTCAGTAAAATACACTGTCACCCCTCCGAGGAGGGGAATTGAAGAGAAACATTGCTTCAATCAATGAAGAAGGGATTTAAGAATTAAGTATTTTCTTCTTTGTGACTTTGTGACTTTGTGTCTTAGTGGTGAAAAATCTTTTCTTGTCTGCGTCTCAGGGGTGATGTATTTTCGTCCCTCTTAGAGAAATATTCCTTGCCAATTAAGTAAAACTTAATATTATAGTAATAAATTAAATAATAGAGGAAGCAATGTTTGAATTAGTCTCTAAATATAAACCTCAGGGTGATCAGCCTCAAGCGATAGATCAGTTAGTTGCAGGTGTAGAATCAGGTAAACAGCATCAAGTTTTGTTGGGCGTAACAGGTTCAGGAAAAACTTTTACTATAGCTAATGCTATAGCAAGATTAGGTAAGCCTACTCTTGTCTTATCCCACAATAAAACCCTAGCGGCTCAGCTTTATGGTGAGTTAAAGCAATTCTTCCCTAATAATGCAGTTGAGTATTTCATTTCTTATTATGACTACTATCAACCAGAAGCTTATATCCCAGGAAGAGATATATTTATAGAGAAAGATTCAAGTATTAATGACCAGATTGAGAAGCTTAGGTTAAAAGCTACTATGTCTTTAATGGAGAGGAAAGATACTATTGTTGTTGCAAGTGTCTCTTGCATTTATGGTTTAGGAGTTCCTGAAGACTACAAAAAAGCCTTAGTTAGAGTTGATGTAGGCGATGAAATACCTCGTGATGAATTCTTAACAAAGTTGGTTAATGCTCATTATGGACGCAATGATATTGCTTTCCAGCGAGGTAATTTCCGAGTTAAAGGAGATACTGTTGATGTCTTTCCTGCTTATTTAGATACATGTGTTCGAGTGGAATTCTTCGGTGATGAAATAACTTCCATAAAGAAATTGAACCCTATAGATAATAAGATAATTTCTTCTCACGACTCTTATGCAATCTATCCTGCTAATCACTTTGTGATGTCTGAAGAGAGGTTGAAGAAGGCAATGGTTTCGATCAGAGAGGAGTTAGAAGTACAACATGACTTTTTCTTAAAGAATGAGAGATTCGTTGAAGCTCAGAGAATTAGGCAGAGGACAGAGTTTGATTTAGAGATGATACAGGAGCTTGGTCACTGTTCTGGCATAGAGAACTATTCCCGACACATGACAGGGGCTAAACCTGGTCAACCTCCTTTCTGCTTGTTAGATTATTTCCCCAATGATTATCTTTTAGTTATTGATGAATCACATGTTACTATTCCTCAAACTAGAGCCATGTACGCAGGTGATTTCTCTCGTAAAAAGAATTTAGTAGAATATGGTTTTAGATTACCTTCGGCTTATGATAATCGCCCACTTAAATTTGAAGAGTTTGAAAAGCATCATAAGAATGTTATCTTCATGTCAGCTACTCCCGCCGATTATGAATTAGATAAAACTTACGGAGAGGTTGTAGAACAAGTTATTAGACCAACAGGATTAGTTGATCCTTATATCACAATAAGACCAGTAGGAACTCAAGTTGATGATTTATTAAATGAAATAAGAATTCACTCCAAGAAAAAACAAAGAGTTTTGGTAACCACTCTTACCAAGAAAATGACTGAGGATTTATCAACATATCTAAAGAATGCCGGGATAAAATCAGACTATTTGCATAGCAGTCTTGATTCTATTGAAAGAACAAAGGTTATAAGAAAATTAAGACTTGGCGAGATAGATGTCTTAGTAGGAGTTAATCTCTTAAGAGAGGGTATAGATATGCCTGAAGTTGCCCTAGTTGCTGTCTTGGATGCTGACAAGGTTGGATTCTTACGATCTGCTAGAGCCTTGATTCAGACCTCAGGTAGAGCTGCTCGTAATGTCGATGGCAAGGTTATTTTTTATGCTGATAACATTACTGCTGCTATTAAAAGTACTGTAGATGAAACTAATAGAAGAAGAGAAAAACAATTAAAATATAATAAAGAGAATAATATCACCCCAACTACTATCTATAAGAGTATTGATGAGATTATGGAATCTACATCAGTAGCTGAAGGTTATGCAGGCTATAGTTCAAAAGGAAAGAAAAAGGGAAAACCAAGTAAAGAAGATTTCTTAGAGTACTTAGATTTAGATAGTAAAGAGAAAATTATTAATCTCTTGAAAAAAGAGATGAAACAAGCAGCTTCAGAATTAGATTTTGAGAAAGCTGCAGGTTTAAGAGATAGGATTATAGAATTGGAGATGGTATAAAGATATTGGATATGTTTGAAGCAGATAGTAAGAAAGCCCCGCATAAGCGAGGCTCTATGTTATTATTTAAATGATGCCTGCAAGGATGCAAGCGTTCCCAGTTAAGATGCCTGCAAGGATGCAAGCGTTCCCAGTTAAGATGCCTGCAAGATGAAGGCATTCCCAGTGAGTGCTCCCAGCTTTCTATTTTAATAGAATCATCTTACGATTTTGAGTTAATCCTTGACCTGTTAAGCGATAGAAAAAGACACCTGAAGCGACATCCTTATCTTGTGAATCTTTACCATTCCAAACTACTTTATGTAATTCATTAGCTTCCACATTACCTGAGAATAGATTTCTCACTTTTCTTCCCTTAACATCATAAATACTAATCTGATATTTTCCACTTTCTTTCATCACAAAAGCTATTGTAGTACTTGGATTAAAAGGATTGGGGTAATTTGGCAATAAACCAAAATTTTGGGGTATTTCAGGAGAAGATTCTTCAAATTCCTCTTGAGAAATTATTAAGTTAATAGGACCATGATAAGTTAATTCATTATTAAGGCTTATTGCTTCTAACCAGTAGAAATATTCATTCCCATAAGTTACAGGATATTCATCTTGGTACTGGTAGTTACTTGGTTCTGAAGTTGAACCAGAGCCAGGAATAAATTGGTTATTGAGTTTAATAGCTTGGGTTTGCTCATCTATCTCTGCCCTATAAACATTCCAACCAAGATTATTACTTTCAGATTGAGTTACCCATTTAATAATTGCCTTATTCTCTTCATAAACTGCAGTGAAAGTTGATAATGTTACAGGAAGGGTTTGATCAGAACCTCTTGGAGCTGCAGTCCAATAAGAGAAACTAGTTATACCTGATAATGTTAAAGTATTATTTTCTGTGTCAATTGAAGAGTTTTGCTCTATCCAATTTACGCCATCTTCTGATTTAAAGAGCTTAAGTTCACTTTCTTGATGTCCATTAAGTTCAGAATCTAAATAAGTAAATACAAGACTTGCATTAGTTGGTTGATTCTGAGATGTAATTTGATAATATCTATTAATTGCTTGACTTCCTAAAGCTCTATGTCCTCTAATTACTCTAGTATTGCCTAGATTGCTTGATTCTGAAATTGTAATGCCTAACCCAGCTATATCTTGATTAACATTATTAAGTTCCATAGTAGCTTCTATAGTTCCACTATCAGCAGATAAAATTCCGTTTTCATCAATTAAATTGGCATTTTCGTTAAGATTAATAGTATTGGTATTTAAGTTCAAACTTCCCTCAATTATTAATGAACTTGTAATATCTATCGAAGATACTAGGGAAATAGTCACACCATTTGCAATATAGAAATTATTATAACTTTGCGAATTTGGTAATTCAAGTTCATTACCCCAATTATAAATTCCAACATTAGCATTCTCGTCAGGAATACCATCTGACCAATTAGATTCCTCTGACCAAGAATTATCAATTGTATCCAAACGCATATTAAAAGCTGAAGAAGGTAACCAATAGTAGTTTCCTGTCAAGGTGCCATCATGGGATTTTCCAGATAAATCTTGCACTATCGAGCCTGAAGTATTGTTAAAGTTATAATAAGCAAGTAAGTTAGCTTCACTACCAGAAATATTTCTACACATATTTTCTCTAATCTGATTTCCTGACTTGCCTATGCTCCAAATTCTTAATTCATCCATCAACCCCCAGTAGTGATTTGAAGGAAAATCAACTTCATATCCTAAGTAAACATCTGAGTTATTGGAACTAAGAGAGTTAGCTGCTTCTGTTATATCATCTTTAATACCATTAATATATAAAGAAATATTTGCTCCATCCCATACTAAAGCTAGATGATTCCAAATACCATAAGTTAGTTCAGTTGAGCTAATCATAATTGAATTGTTATCAGGAAAATTTGTGTATACATTTCTATTTACATTTATACCTAACCATGTTAAAGGACCTTGGGTTATCAACCTTCTATTATGACTTCCACTAGAAAGATCAGGCTCTACCCAGCATTCAAGTGTGAAAGAAGATAAGGTACTAGGATCAATTATATTACCACAGTTTACTCTAGTATCCCCAGTATTACCGTGAAAAGCTAAACATGATTGTGCTCCATATATTGCTGAGGAAGGAAGATATTGAATAGGTCCTCCAACGAAAGAGCCTTCGTGAGTATTAGCAGATTGATCAGCAAGTGAGTTATTAAAGTTATAATAAGCTATTAAATCTGTTTCATCTTCATCTAACTCAAGGTAAGACTTTTGTCTTAATTCATTTTGGCTTAATATCTTATTCCAAACTCTAAATTCATCAATTTGTCCTTGGAAGAAATCACTAGGATTAGCATCCCACTCTTGGCCTAAGGAAAAAGTACTATTGCTAGCAATCGGAGTGACTAGGGAACCAGATAATTCTTCAATTCCATTGAGATATAAAGAGAAACTATTATCAGTAAACTTCATAAGTGCAATATGATACCATACAGAAGGTTGAATAATTGAAGTTCCTGTATAAGAATTAACATTGTTCCCATCATAAATTTTTATAACATTTCCGTGAACTGCAATCATCAGGATATTAGTATTTGGATTAGAAACAGGACCATTGATTCCCCATAAGATTTGATTACCAGTAGAAGTGGTAATATCATCTCCTTTAAACCAACATTCAATTGTATATGAAGTCTCTTGAAATAAGCTACTGCTAATTGAGTTTACCTGTAAATAATCATCTTGTCCATCAAAATATAAGGCACTATTAATTCCTAAGAGGGAAACAACTGTAAGTAAAAATAACATAACCAATACGATAATTTTCATCATTTTTCTCCATTTAGTTTTTTTCTTTTAAAAATTTCTTTCTTAAATAATTAAGTTTTGCTTTTTCTCTTAAATAAGTTTCTTTGTTGCAATTTCTCAACTGATTATCTATTCTTCCATTAGCATAAGTAATAGTAAAACCAATTAAACAATGTAACTCATCTAACCATTTTTCATGTAAGTCACTTACTTCATAAGCTTCATTATCTTTCATAATTTACACTCCTACTATTAATACTGCAAGGAAGATTCCAAAAGCACTTCTCTTATGTTAATATATTGTATCTTTCCATATAACAGTATGTTACAAATTTTCTAATTTCTTATAAAAAAGTTATTCATCATTTTTCTTGACTGATAATTGCGTTTATGCAATATTTATTGCAATTAATTGCATTTTTATATAAGGAGCACGAATGGTAAAAAAATCAGCTAAGAGTAGATTAGAGAAAATCGAAGATTTATATGAAAAATTGGAGAATATTATTAAACTGGAAAGCATGGACTATAATCTTCATTTTAAAGGAATTACTAACATTGTTGAGCAATATTTGAATTTTGATCCTATTTTACCAGAAAAGATTTCAGTCTTGCTAACAAAAACTTACCTGCAAGTTTTTCATGCTATACGATATTATGCCAAAGGTCATAACTTTGAAGATATCTATAAACAATATAATGTGCATGTAACCCACTTGGCAACAAATCTCGATTTAGCAGAGATTACAGCTGATTTAAGTTTTATTTTATGGATGATGAATAAGCTTGATTTAGCTATTAATGAAGGGAAAAAATCAATTGAAATCCTAGAGAAATTAGGAAATACAAGTACTTTAACAGGAAGATATTCTAATGTTGGTTACATCTATGAATGTTCAGGTAATTTAGATAAAGCATATCAATATTATCAACTAGGAATGCAATATGGAATGAAAATTCAAAATGAAGAAGTTCTATCCTTAGCATATAGTGGTTTAGGTAGAATATCAGCTATGCGAGGAAAATTAAAACAAGCAATTCATTTCTTCCTTGAAGCCAAGAAAAGAATTCACGATGAGAATAGTGATAATTACTTTTCCATCTGTAATAATTTGGGGATAGCTTATGGTTCTATCGGACAATATAAAGATGCCTTGATGTACTTAGAACCTTTTCTAACATCAGAAATGGAAAGCAAGGACCCAGATACTTTTATAGCTATAGCTATAAATTCTGCTAATTGTTATCGTGTTTTAACAGAAGTTAATAAAGCTGAAGAACTCCTTCAGAGAGCCCTTTCTTGTGCCAATACCCTTAATTATTATAATGATATGGCAAGCATAATGATTAATATTGGTAACATTAAGATAAAACAAAAACAATTTAATTCAGCTTACAAGTGGTTTACTAAAGCTAATAAAGCAAACTCTAAAACAAACGATAAACTTCATAAATTAGGGATTCTTCAAGGACTTGGATTAACTTATAAAGGCTTGAATGATTACCCCAAGTCCTTGAATGCTTTTTCTAAAGCACAACTGCTTGCTGAAGAACTCCAACTTCTTGATAAGCTAGCTGAAAATCATGCTCTGCTTAGTCAGGTGTATGAACTGCAAGGAAATATTCAAGCAGCTTATGACCATTATAAAAAATCAATCGAATTTGAAATGAAGGTGAAGAATGAAGCTTATAATCAAGAAATCCAAGCCATAAAACAGGAATATGAAAAGCCTATCTTAAATGGAAAGGCTCTCACTAACTACACAAGCACATCTTTAATTTCTCAAGAGTTACAGAAAATGGTAAAAATTCCCTTAATTGGCTGTAATAGTCAAATGCAAAATGTTATCCATCAGGCTCTTATGGTAGCTAAAAACGATGGACTTTCTGTTCTCATTATTGGCGAAACAGGTTCTGGTAAAGAAGCAATAGCTCGTCTAATTCACTATGCGAGTTTAAGAAAAAAAAATTCTTTCATTAGTGTTAATAGTGCAGCTTTTACTACATCCCTCATTGAGAGTGCCTTCTTTGGAAGTGAGAAAGGTGCTTTTACTGGATCTGCAAATCAAACTCTTGGATATTTTGAAGCAGCAAATAAAGGAACCCTATTTTTAGATGAAATTGGAGATATGCCCCTGAAAATGCAATCTAAATTTTTAAGAGTTATTGAAGAGAAAATTATCCATCGGATAGGTTCTACTAAAGATATTAGGGTTGATTTCCGTTTAATTTCTGCTACTAATAAAGACCTTTCTACAATGGCTTTGGGTAATGAATTCCGCTTCGACCTGCTAAATAGAATTAATGTTATGGAAATTTATCTACCACCTCTTAGAGAAAGACAGGATGATATTCCTCTCTTAGTAGATTATTATCTTCAAACATTAAGTGCTAATCAAGGTCGATCAACACCAATTATTACAAAAGAAGCATTAGACTTGTTAGTTAATTATAAATTCCCTGGAAACATAAGAGAACTTAAGAATATTCTTCAAAGGAGTCTTATTCTGTGTCATGATTCTATTCTTGATGCAGATGCTATTAATATTCAACAAGCTCCTTGTTCGATTTGTGATAACTATCCAGATTTACCTTCTTTAAGGTTAGATGAATGTGAAGAATGGATAATTAATAGAGCTTTATCTAAGAGTAATGGAATACAAAAAAAAGCAGCTGAACTATTAGGAATAACTAGCTATTCCCTAAGTAGAAAACTGAAAAAGATAAGAGAGAGAAAAGATTAATAGATTAGATACTTGGTTCAGTTATTTTTTGCCTTAGATGAAAAACACAAGTGATACCTTGCCATTTTTGATTTATTATATCATTTTATCCTTGTCTTAAAAAGCCCATTATAGTGGGATCCCAAGGATCATTGGATCATATTAGTATATTTTAATAATACAGCTTAAAAGTTTATATGAAATTATTAGAATTTATTTTGCTGTTCAATTAGCAAACCTAAACATTCTGGTCAAGCAAAAAGGGTTGCCTAAGCAACCCTATATTTTTATAGTTCAGTAATTAACTATTAATTACCTTCAACTTTTGTTCCACCAACTGGATAGTTGTAGTGAGCTTTGTTCTTAAGATTAGAAGAAGTTCCGCGAGTTTTAGCTTTGTCTGAATAATCGACATATTCAGATTGATTATCTGTAACTTGAATGTCAAAGATTTCTGCAAAGAAACCAGCATCATCAACAATTTTAACATCCCATGAACCAGCTTGAACAGTCCATGCATACTCTTGACCTGCACCAATTGTACCACTCATGTAGTCAGGACCCCATTCGGTATCAGAAGAAGGAGCAATATAAACTTCAGTGATATTATCACTAGTACCATTAACGATATAAATAGCTCCACCATCTGGAGTGATAATAACATCGTAAGTAGTACCATCAAAGAAGTTGAAAGTGTCAGTTCCTGCAAAGATATAAAGACCATTATAAGAAACTTCTACTTGAAGTCCATATTCTTCACCTAGAATGACATCTTCTGAAGTATTAGCATTAAGTCTATTAATAGAACCACCATCTAATCTGAAAGTTACTTCGCCATTAGTTTGGTTATCCATTGCTAACATTTTTTCTGCAGTAATAGTAGCATAACTCATTTGGTTATCAGCAACTGTAAAAGCATCAATTGCTTCGTAAGTTCCATTAGCTAACATAAGACTAACACGATAGCTTTCAGCATCTTTAAGAACCATGACAGAGTCACCAGGAGTTAAAGGTGTTACTAGACTATTACTACCACTAGGAGCTTCATTAGCAAGATAGATTAAAGCTGAGTTAATATCAATATAATGATTATTTTTTAAGACAACAATTCCGCCTTCAGCTATAACATTAACTGTAACAGTTTTATCTTTTTCAATTGTTACTGTTCTGTCAGTAGTCTTAATATAAAGGCCATTAAGTGTATAATCTACAGCCATCATATCATCATCATTCCAGGTAGCATTTACAAAAGTGTAATTCCATGTTTCGCCTGCAATTAAAGTTCCATCAATACCATCAATTACGACAGTAATATCTGCGTTAGTTTGATTTCTGAATGATACTTTAGTCACTGCATCAGGGTCGTCATTATTGTCATCCCCACAACCAACAAACATTAAGGTCAAGGCCATAACAAGCATTAAAATAAGAAATTTCTTCATTTTAATCTCCTTTTTTATATAGTTTCTAAATCGTTTTTTAAATATTCTTTTTCTTCAGCATCAATAATATTATCTGCTTCCGAAATTGCTTTTTTAAGATAGTTGTCTTTTTCTATTTCATTTCCTAATATCTTATATGCACGAGCAACAGATTCATAAGCATAACCTAATTCAAAACCTGTTAGTTTATTCTTCTTACATAAGTCCACATTAGCAATTCCATGTTTAAGAGCAGATTCACCCATCTTTAATTCAGCATATACTCTTGAAACCTGCCATTCACCAATAGAAAAGTTCTTTGCTTCCCCAAATTGCAACCAATGGTATAAAGAAGCATGGGCTGTATGAATCATAAGTACATCCTCTTCTAGGCTTCTATCAGCTTTATCTAATAATTCCCAAGTGTCATTAAACAACTTAGTTGCCATATAGTTATGAAAACTTTTTAGTTCATCTTTTTCTTTATTATTCATATTTTCCTCTCAATATACTATAAAATAGCTAGAATGATAATTTTGTCAATTAATTTTATTTCTTTTCAATATTAACTTTACTAATTTTAATTTTAGCCAATAAATTCACACATCCTAGAAAAGCTTTTCACCAATCTATGACATTTGATTTTTCATAAAAATATTAAAAATTCTTTATTCATTAAAGTTAAGCTTAGATGTAAAAGTATTGAATATAAAAATTTGACACATTAAGGTTAAATTATTAAATTGTTATAAGTCCCAAAGATTAAATAACGGAGATAAGATGAATATAATAAAACTTGAAGATAGATTTAAATCTGAAAGAGATTATCTGAAAAAACTTAATATCGCCAAGGAGATTATTGAGCTCTTTAGGGATGATTCTGATGAAGAAATAATTTCTCCCTACTATAAATACATCATAAAGAACGCTCACTATCCTAACTGGGAGCAAGTTCGGGCTTTAGCTCTCTTTCGAGAAGGGACATTAAATTATAAGAGAAGTAAATTTGAAATAGCTTTAGAGTATTTAATTGAGTCTGCTTCAATCTATTATGAGTTTAGAGATACGGTGTTTTATGCTAAAGTTATGAATAATTTAGCTACTCTCTATACAGCGACAAATCAAGAAAACAAAGCTCTGGAAATTTATAAGAAAATAATCCAAAGTGCACCTCAGAATAGTTCTATAATAATTAATTATGCTAATCTAATTCTCCGTCGTGGACAAGCAGATGAAGCATTAAATCTACTTACTAAAGCTTATAACTATACTCAACAATCTGATGATAAGCAAGAACTCTTTAGTGTTGTTGTGGAGTTAAGTAATTATTACAACAATCAAGCGGAGCCACAGAAATCCCTCGATATTCTTTTGCCTATAATTGAAGATTCAAAGGAAATCACTGCGAGAACAAGCGTTTTCGCTTACCTGAATATAGCAGAGGCTTATTCTCAATTACTAGACAATAATCATGCTATTGAATACTTGCAAAGAGCAATAGATATCTCTCAAGAATCAGCACTAGATGAAATTCTTTGGTTCTCCTATTTGGAGGCGATAAAAATTTATAAGACAGCGAAAAACTGGGAAAAAGCACTCCATTACTCTGAGTTAAGGCAAGCATTGACTGAAAAGATATACTTAAGCAAATTGAATGATAAGATGGAAGAAATTGAGTCTGGAAGAAAAAACAAATTAAGTCAATATTCAAATATTTCTTATAATGAAAAAACTATCAGAATGGCCTCTTTAGGTGTTATGGCTTCTGGTATAACTCATGAGATTAATCAACCCTTAAATGCTATCATGATTGATGCTCAAGCTATGATATACAAAGATGATGAAGAGAAAGTTTTACCTATAGGCTATCGAGAAAGAATTGAGTACATAATAAAAGCTACTGAGAGAATAAGTAAAATTGTTAATCATATTAGATATTACTGGCGACATAAAAATGCTATTGAGAAGCAAGAGCTAGATGTTAACGAAGTTATATCTTTAGCAGTAAGTTATTTAGAGCAACAGATTAAATCTCATCAAATTGTTCTAAAATTAATCTTCATCCCTCGAAGATTACTAGTTTATGGCTCGCAAATCAGTCTAGAGCAAATCATTATTAATTTAATAACCAACTCAGTTCAAGCTTTAGATAGTGTTTCACATAACGAGAAAAGAATTATTGTTACGACCTCTGTAGAAGAAGATTTAGCAGTGATTCAGATTGATGATAACGGAGAGGGTATTCCTCCTGAAATTGCTGAAAACATCTTTGAACCATTTGTTAGTTCTAAAGAAGAGAATTTTGGAACAGGCTTAGGATTAACCCTTGTTAAGAACTTTTCTAAAGATTTAAATGCCCAGGTAACTCATTCCAAAAACAAGTTTGGAGGATGTAAGTTTACCATAAAAATACCTTTATTAGATTCAATTGAGGAGAAAGGATGAATATTATATTAATAGATGATGAAGAAGTAAGTAGAAGAGCAATTTCAGACTTTTTACGAGACCCTTTAATGCACCATGTTGAAGAATTTGACAACTGTGAATCTGCTTTTAAATTCTACTCAGAGAAGAGATATGAATTAGTAATTTCAGATATTAGAATGCCTGGTATGAATGGACTTGATCTTCTTAAAGCTATTAAGAATATTGATACTAATAATCAAACCAAAGTTATTTTAATAACTGGCTATGGAGAGTTAAAGACAAGTTTGGAAGCTTTACGAACAGGAGCTTATGATTATCTACTCAAGCCCTTGAATGTTAAAGAATTAGCAGGTATTTTAAAGAATATTGAACAAGAGCAAACTAATAAGATAGAGAACCCTAAAAGTAGTAATAATCTAAATAAAAAAATAGAGCAGTATAATTTAATTTTTAATAAGCTATTTCCTGGTAAGAGAATTGGGATATTCTCAGCCAAGATGCAAGAAGTAGTGCAATTAGCTTTAGCATACCATAATCACAGAGATCTGCCTGTATTAATAAATGGAGAAACTGGAACCGGTAAAGAGATTATTGCTAAGATTATTCATCAAGGCGAAAATACTAGTAATAAGCCATATATTTCAGTAAATTGTTCTGCAATTAATAACACTCTTTTTGAAAGTGAACTCTTTGGTTATGAAAAAGGTGCTTTCACAGGTGCTGTTTCGAGTGGTTCTATCGGGAAGTTTGAAATGGCTCAAGGAGGTACAATCTTCTTTGACGAAATTGGAGATCTGCCTCTTGAATTACAACCAAAACTGTTAAGAGTTTTGCAAGAAAAAGAGTTTTATCGAGTACAAGGTAAAAAATCTATTAAACTAGATGTAAGGTTCATTTTTGCTACTAATGTTGATTTAACTGAAAGTATTGCTCAAGGTAAATTTAGGGAAGACCTCTATTATCGTATTAATTCTGGAAACATTGTTATACCACCTTTAAGAGAACGAGTACCCGAAATCGGTATGCTAGCTCTTCTTTTCTTAAAGGAGGCCAGTTCTCTTCGCAATAAATCATTTAAAAGCATTTCACACCAAGCTTTAGAGGTATTAGAGAATAATCCTTGGTATGGAAATGTTAGAGAGTTAAAATCAGTGATTGATAGAGTAGTTTTATTGTATGATGAATCTGAATTGAATATTCGTCATTTAGAGGCATTCATCGGAAAAGCAAGTAATATAAAAAGTAGTTTCGATGATAACTTTTCTATCAAATTACCCAACGACTTCTTCCCTATTGATGAATTAGAGTATGAATTAGCCCACAAAATATTAAAGAAGTTTGATGGGAATATTTCTAGATCAGCTCGCTATTTAAATGTTTCCTTTAGAAGATTTAAAAGAATGGCTAAGATGAGTTAAAGTCTATATAAAACAGAAGGCATAGCTAAGCTATGCCTTCTGACACTTAAGGAGAGAATATCCTCTTTTATTAAATAAAGAGATTATTATTTTTATTTGATTAAGGTCATTTTCTTAGTTCTTGTTTGATTCCCAACTTTCATTCTATAAAGATATAAACCACTATTTACCTGATTTCCACTCTTATCTAAACCATTCCAGACAACATTATGAGCACCTTTCTTGAGGTTTTCTCTTACTAAAGTTATCACTTTCTGACCTCTTATGTTAAAGACTTCAATTAAGACAAAATCATCTTGAGCAATTGAATAGCTGATTGTTGTTTCAGGATTAAAAGGATTAGGATAATTATCATTTAAAGTTGTTACTAAACCCACATTATTATTATCATCATTACTTGTTCCATTTATCTCTACAGCTAATACAGCAGGGTCTGACTCTATTTCATCATAAAGAGCAGTTACGGCATAGTTATAATTACCATCTTCTAAATCAACATCCGAGTAAGCCAAATTTGAAAGAGGGGTGTTTGTTAATAACATATCATCTCTATAAACCAAATATCCATTAGCTCCAAAACCATCGATTTCACTAAAGGCAAAATTATCTATGTAGAAAAGAGATGCTTCCTCAACTGTAGGTTCAGAGTCTCCACTAAAATTGATTAGATCTAATCTATTAACTCCAAATCCTGCGTCATAAGCGTGAGCTGAGAATTGCCATAAAGCGATTTCTTGGCCATTAATCATGAGTGAAGCTGAATCACTTACTAAGTCAATAACATGCTTAACTTTAATCCATTCATTATGATTATAGCTTCCATTAGCAAATACATCCCCGCTATGATGAATCTGTAAAGTGCCATCTTCTCTAAAGAAAACCTCTAAACTAAACTCTAAGTCTTCTAAAGAACGAATTATATTATAATGTCCTGCAAATCCGTTAGGAACCATAATATCGAAGTTTACTTCATATCTGCCTGTTGTTAAATTATCTTCCATATCCAGAACTTTACCAACATCAACTATTGCATCGTTAGTAGAAGTAATTTCAAGATACTTACTATCATTAATATAGCTATTTTCAGCAATTACAGGTTCCACTTCACTTCCCATAGCCCCACCAATTGGCAACCACATAGGATTGTTCAAGCAGATACCTGATCCAGTAGGGTAAGATTCGAAATTATCTACATAACTATCTAAAACATAAGCTGCTTCCCATTCTAGTAAACCTGATTCATTTCTACTAAGATTTCTTGGAGCATTATAGACTTTCTCTAAATTAAATTCTACAATAGTTGGTCTAGCTGGATTTGTAGTTACTCCTTCTACTCTTTCAGCTAAGAAACCAGGTGCATAAACTGAGATAGTAATATTCTCTTCATAAAGTATTCCGAGTGTTAAAGTCCCATCTTCTTGAGGAGTGAAGTAATTCCCCCCTGGAGTATGGTGATTTACGAAAATTCTAGTATTAGCATAATCAATATCAGCATCACCATTAACATTAATAACAAGTGAATTTATGGTATCAAGAGAATATAATTCTATATCTAACTCAAAAACTTCCCCTGCTACTACTGTTAGCTCATACTGGTAATCAAAATATCCATTTAAAGCAATGGAAAGATTATAGGCTCCTGTTGCCACTATTAATTCATAATTGCCTTCAGAATCAGGACTTGCCATAAATTCTCCGGCTTGAATAGTAGCTTGAGCAATGCTTGCTGAGCCCCCAATTAAAGTAATGTTTCCTTGAATTGTTGCTGAATCAGTGATCTCTTCTAAAGCAAAATCAACATCTGTGACAGTCTCACCTGCAAGAAGTTCAATCTCGTCAGAAGTTTGAGTATAATAACCAGGCATAGTTACTGTTAGAGTTTGTGTTCCAGGACTGACTGTTAATTCATAATTACCTTCTGCGTTAGGATTAACTGTTTCAAAACCATTTGTAATTGTAGCAAGAGTAACATCTCCATTATTCTCAGCTGTAACATTTCCTGTGATAAAAGCAGATTCAGATAATCTTACAATGAATCCTGCAGAATCACTTCCACCCCATCCTATGAATGTTCTACCATCTTCAGAGACCCATGATACTGCATAAATTGTATAATTTTCGGGAATTACAACTCCTCTTTGTGTGAAGTATTCATTTGCTGAAACTACTCCCATAGTTTCATTATAGATAATTCCATACTGAGAATTTTCAAAAAAGTTCCTTTCTAAACCAACAACTAAACCATTGTTAGTAACATGAGAAGTTACTGTGCTCCAACCCATTTCTGATGAGCCAAAAAGAACTGTCTCTTGACCATCATAAATAAAGGCTTGAGAGTCAGAGTTACCGACCATTAACTCACCATTTGCACTTACTGACATTACCTCACTATCACCAAGACCTGGAATGATATGTTCTTCATTTTCAGCATCCCAGTAAACAGCATATCGCATATAGTTTGATTCTAGCCAACCTGCGACAATTGAACCATCAGAGTTCATAGTATTAACCCTACTAGACTCATCAGAAGATCTTAAGTTTATCATACCAGTCTCTTCTGACCATTTCATGGCATTTGCAGTCCAGCCACCAGTCCAACCCATTCCAGCAATTACCGTACCATCTGAGGAGATTGCATATCCATCACTAAAGTAGCCATCAGCTGTTGGCTCGATACCAGGGAAATTGCCAATTTCTGTAAATTCACCCTCTAGATTCCAATACCCTGCTGTAGCTCTTGAGCCATTATCATCACTGATAACACTTGTTCCTACAACTTTATTATTCTCAGAAACACCATTAGCATCACCAGGACCTAAAGAGACTACGCCACTCTCTTCTGTCCAATAATACGCTCCTTCATTATTACCTACATAACCAACGACTATTGAAGCATCAGAGTTTGCACTAAGAGCAAAAGGAATCGCAAAAGGAATAATTTGATTTTCTGGAATAGCACCTACAAAACTCACTCCTAACAATAATAAAAGAGTGAAGAATCCACTTAATAATCTTTTCTTTGTCATTTTTTCTCCATTTTAGGGTTTATAATTTTTTTTAATAACTGTATATCAATGGGTTTCTTAAGAAAATAGATATATTTTGCTTCAATTTCCTTAAGAAGTTCTTGATCAATTTCAAATCCACTAATTAGAATTGGAATAATCTTATTATCTTTCTTTTTAAAAGCATCTAACACCTTAATACCATTAGTATTAGGAAGTTTATAATCGACAATAGCACAATAATAAGAGCTCATAATCTTTTGCTGAGAAATATCATTCTCTCTTGAATATGTCTCAGTAACAAAATCCCACTCAGTGATAAGTCGATCTAAGCTTTCTAAACTCATTATATCATCATCAATAATAATTATTTTTTTCATACAACTTATAATAGCACAGAGTGTTCCACATTTTACAACAAGACTTATACTTATATTATACAAGAAGTTAGGTTGTTTTTGAGAGTATTTTCATAAATGGTGTATTAGATATTATATGCTATATAGATATGTCATTTTGACAATGTAGTGAGGAAACATTAGGCTCTGGAGAAATTAGACCCATAAATCGAGTAGGGTGGTGCGTTAGCACCATCCCTCTCACAGAACCGTGCGTACGGGACTCGTACACGGCTCCTGATAAACCTTGTAATTATTCATAATAATTAAATAAAACACTTGTAGGTTTCGATAGTAAGTCATATAGCCCTAATTGCTCAAACCATTCATTAGGTAAAGCTCTATGAATATGATAACAACCAGAATTCTTCCAATGTGTCATAGATATTTTCGGAAAATCACTTTTATGCCCAACTCTTCTAAGTTGTTGGTGAAAAGCTTTCCAACTTTTCCATTCCCGCATTTTCTTCATTCTTAGTCGCCGCCTTATCCATGATAATAGAGACTGAAAGACTCCTTTGCAATTTGCCACCCTAAAGTAATTCGACCAACCTCTCAATATCGGATTAAGTCTTTTAATCATTGTCTGGACATTAATTCCGCTATTCCGTGGAGTCAGTGACCGAATCTTATCTTTGAACGCTTTTACTCTTTTATCCTCTATCTTTACATATGATTCATGTATTTCGAAGCCAAGATACTTGACTCCTTTAAATACACTCGCAATATGTGTCTTTTCTTCATTTACGATGAGATAAATTGAGTTTAGATATTCTACCGCAATTCGTTGATATTGTTCTGCTTTTTTCTTAGTCTTAGCAAAAAGTAAAATGTCATCAGCATAGCGTACTATCTCGATTCCTCGACTTTTCATTTCTTGGTCAAAACTATCAAGATATATGTTCATAAGAAGTGGAGAGATTACCCCTCCTTGTGGACTTCCTACTTCAGTTTCGCTATACTTCCCTTCTTGCATAACACCAGACTTTAAGATTTTCTCTATCAACTTTAATAATGTTCCGTCACTTATTTTCCTATTTAATGATTGCATTATGAATTTATGATTTAATGTATCAAAACATTTTGATAAATCCATATCCACTACAAAAGGAAGCTCTTCCTGAACCATTAATATATGTGCTTTAGCCACTGCCTTTTGACAACTTTTGTTGGGACGGTAGCCATAGCTTTGTGGATGAAAATCAGGTTCAAAAATTGGTTGGATGATGTTATTTATTGCCTGCTGTACGATTCTATCTTTTACAGTAGGTATTCCTAATGGCCTCATCTTACCATTTCCTTTAGGTATCTCTACCCGTTTCACAGGTGATGGGATATACTTCCCACTTTTCAATTCTAAATGAATCTGCTCTAAGTTCTCTTGTAGAGTCTCACCAAACTTAGATATAGTAATATTATCTATACCTTCTGCACCTCTATTTTTCTTTACCTTTAGGAAAGATTCATAGAGATTACCTTTTGAGTAAACTTTATCAATTAAACTGTACCACTTTTTCATTTAGTTTCTCCTTTTTCACAATAAACAATGTTTAAATTATACTTTCAAATGACAGTTAATTCAATGAAGACCTTCGAAGTTTTTAGCATAAAGCAATCTATCAAAGATTTTATAGGTTTTGACTATTATCCTTTTTTTAACTTCATCTACTCAGTCTCGTAAGGTCATGATAGAAAGAAGGTACTCACCACCGTCTATCCGAGCCTTGAATCTTTCGATTCTCTTCGTTTCCTACTTTTAAGAAAATATCTCTTTAATTATGTTTATTCTTTGGTTTATCTTCATCCCTTCACATGAGATATTTCCTTTTGAAAAATATCCCCCAATATTACTAAGAATATTGTCCCCTCTGTTTTATCCTCCAGTCTGTCACCAGCTTTCATAGGCAAAGGGTTAGTCACTACTACGGAATCATCTGCCACCTGCTTATGCTTAATACAACTCTTGCCTTTCAGCTTGTAGTCATAGTTACTCTATTAGAGACATTAACAGGCTTCCCCAGTTAAGCTATCCTGCCTGAATGTAAATCCATCTGTTGTAATCCATGTAATCGACTGACTTTTGGGCGTTCTCACTTTTCGAAGAGTTACCCACTACATGAACCAAAATCAGTTTACTTTCGCTATGTTCCACATTCTTCCTGCGTCTTACTTCAGACCCTGCCGTTGCCAGCAACGCCCTTGACCTCAGATTGACTTCCTGTCAGTTGGGTGTCAGGACTTCTTTCAGTCCATCGGCTCAGATAACATTCTGGGCAAACAAAAAGGCGGAATTAATTCCGCCTTATATTTAATTATTAGTTTACTTATTATTTAGCAGGTAAAGCGAGAATCTCTCTTGCTTGTGCTGGAGTAGCAATAGGTCTGCCAATCTCTTCAGCTATTCTTCTCATTCTTGCAACTAACTGAGCGTTAGAATCAGCGATTACACCTTTATGGTAATAGATATTATCTTCAAAACCAACTCGGATGTGTCCACCAAGAGTCATAGCCATCATAGAAGCAGGTATATGATATCTACCGATACCTGCTACTGCCCAACTTGCTGTAGGGATAAGCTCTTTAAGATGTTGAGCCATATACATTACATTCTTAGGTTGACCGCTCATTCCACCAGGTACACCAAGCACAAATTGCATGTGAAGTGGTTCTGATACAATTACTCCTCTTTTAACTAAGCGAGCAATGTAATCAACCATACCTGATTCATAGACTTCAACTTCAGGTACAACATCATATTTTTTAAATGCTTCAGCTAATCTTTCAATATCACCAGGAGCATTCATAAATACCTCATTACCAAAGTTTAAAGTACCACCATTCAAAGTACCCATATCAGGTTTTAGTTGCAAAGGAGCAATTCTACTATCGAAAGAAGCACCAACAGCTCCACCTGTAGAAATTTGGATTATCACTTCAGGGCAAGCATGACGAATAGCATCGATAGATTCTTTAAATCTATTAACATCTTGAGTAGCTAAGGCATTATCATCCCTCACATGGAGATGAATAACTCTAGCTCCAGCCTCAAAGCAAGCAAGAGCTTCCTTAGCCTGAGCTTCCGGAGTGTACGGAAGATTCGGTTGATCTTGAGGAGTTGTTTCTGCACCGGTTATAGCTGCAGTAAGAATTAATGGTTCCATTAATTTACCTCTCTATTTTTATTTTTTTAGTAAAACTTTTTAATCGCGTCTAATGACTCTTTAATCATATTTGCAGCGTGAATAAGTTCTTCTTCAGTATGACGATATGCAATATATCCATGATGATAAGGTTGTAAGAAGACACCTCTTCTGATTAATTCAGTATAGAATTGAACCCTTGCTTTCTTATACAATTTATCTGCATCAGGTACAAAAGTAAGGAATGGCATAAAAGCACCACCTGAGAAATTAACTGGTAGTCCTGAATCAGCTACTATTTTGCTTAAGTTAGCTGCAAACTTTTCACCTTTTGCTTTGATTACATCTAAGACATTATACTTTTCTAAGAAAGAAATAGTAGCTAAAGAAGCAACTTGGGAATCACTATTTGGGAAGTAAGTAGAAGACAAGAAAGCTTTGTCTGCAAAGACACTCATAAATTCTTTCTTACCAACTAAAGCAGCAATAGCATAACCGTTAGCCATAGCTTTACCGAAAGTAGATAAATCAGGAGTTACTCCAAAAACTTTTTGAGCGCCCCCCATAGAATAACGGAAACCAGATCTGATTTCATCAAAGATTAACAAAGAACCATGCTTGGTAGCTAATTCTCTTACACCTTCTAAGAAACCTGGCTTAGGCATTTCTACTTCGTGTCCAAGTGGATGTCCAACTGGAGTAACGATAATACCAGCAACATCATCACCATGTTTTTTCATTAAATCTTCTAATTCATCTAAATGATTATAAGTGAATTCAAGAGTATCTTCATAATTCTTTTCTAATACTCCACCTTTGACTTCCACACACCAATCGTGCCAGCCATGATATCCACATCTGATTATTATCTTTCTATCTGTATAAGCACGAGCTGCTCTAACAGCTGCTGTTGTAGTATCTGAACCAGTTTTTAAAAGAACTGCCATTTCACATGAAGGAATATGCTCTTGAAGTTTTCTAACTAACTTATTTTGAATCTCTTGTGTTAGTGAGAAGCAAAAACCCTTAGTTCTGATTTGTTCTATTACAGCATTATCAATCTCTTCTTCACAATGACCTACGATTATCGGACCATAAGCACATAAGAAGTCTAAATATTCATTTCCATCAACATCCCAAACCTTGCCACCTTTAGCACGGTCAAAGAAGATAGGATATTCACCGGGAACAAAGTTGTAAGGTCTTCTAATACCTGCTACAGCACCCGGAACTAACTCTAAAGCTTCTTCATAAAGCTTCATTGATTTGGTCAAATTTAATTTCTCTGACATATAAATCTCCTGATTACATATTTTTATAACTATGACCAGATTTTATGATTATTCTTTTTCTGTCAAAGGATTTAAAAAGATATGCTCGATTTACGAGAAGTAAGAGGAATATAATGATATAGTCGGGAAGGATGAGACTATCAAGCAAAATGTAAATATAGGTCTCTATCGCTCATAAATACTAATAAATGATCTTTTTAATTTAGGAATATAAAAATTAGTAATGAAGTATCAACTCGTTAAGAGGAGTTAAATCTAAAGGTAGAAATTCAAAGCTAAAAGGTATATCCTTATCGACAAGCTCAGCAAGCTTCAAAGATACTTTTATTACTTTTTTTCCTAAGACCCACTTTACTTGAAAGAGTGCCTTAATTTTTCTTTCTTCATAGTCAGACTTACTGATTCCCTGTAGTAAAACTCCACACAGGACTTTCAACCTCAATTTCACCGTCACTTGCCACAACTTTCCAATAATAAGTAGTTTCTTCGATTAAGTCATTAGGCCTAAAAGTCTGATTTAACTGATTATCTGCTACTAATTCAGGATTATTGCTAGTCCCGAAATATACATCAAAGCTCAAGTTTCTACTTTGGGAATTTCTTGCATCAGTTGATAGCCATCTTAAAGTTGGATGGAGAGTAACATCAACTGCGTTATTCTCTGGAAAAATATTTACTGGAGCTTCTGGGGCATGATTAGTGGTAAATTGCCAGATAGGTCCTTCAACTTGTAAATCAGCTACAGTGACTACTATTTTCCAAAAGTAAGTAGTCCCTTCTATTAACTGAGGTGGAATATAAACTTCTTCTGATTGCATTTCTGATACTAATTCAAGAGAATTGATTTCACCTAAGTAAACATCATAAAGATAATCTTTTGCTTTAAAAGTACTTCTTACAGCTACTTCCCAAGTTAAAGTTGGATTTAAAGTAACATCAACAGCATCATTTTCAGGTGAGGCATTAAGAGGGACATCGGTTGAAAAGCTCCATACAGGACTTTCACTCTCTATCTCTCCATCATGGGTAATAACTTTCCAATAATAAGTAGTTCCAAGATTCAACTCAGCTGTTTGATAAGTGTATTCTGTTTGATTTTCAGAAAGCAAGATTGGATTCGCAGAAGTACCAAAATAGAGATCAAAACTTAAATTCTTATCTTTTTTAGCAAGTGTTTCCCAAGAAAGAATAGGAGTTGAAACTATGTTTGAAGCATTGTCTGCAGGACTCGGATTTGTTGCAGCAGGGTAATCAATAATATACTCTCCGACTAAGGTCTGACTGGGATAATGATTAAATCTAAATGCTTTTGCTTTTATAGTTGTATTACTAGTAATATATATTGGAGAGTTATATGGTTCTGACATTTGGCTAGGTTCACTTTCGTCTAAAGTATAGAAGATTTCTACCCCAGGAGTTGCACACTTAATCTCAACAATCTTAGAAAAATTATGGTTTCCAGCAGCAGGAGTAAATTCTAAAGATGCTATTACTGGCATTACAAGATTATAGTTAGCAGAGATAATTGCACTTGGTGAACCATTTTCTTTGAATGCCATAGCTTTGATAGTAGTTATTTTTTCAACAGCTATTGGACTAGTATATAATGGTGATGATTCTGTTGGTTCACTTCCATCAGTAGTATAACGGATTATAGATCCAGAAGTTTCACTTGATATGGTAACTTGTAAGAATCTGTAATATGTTCCTGCTATGGGAGAAAACACTGGGGCTGAAACCTGAATTGGTTTAGTAGTGTTATCATCACTACAGCTAATAGCTATAAATATACTAAAAAAAACTATTATTCCTAAAAACAATCTACTTATCTTTTTCATCAGAACTCCTCAGTACATAAGTTTATCAAAGATACTAAGTAAATCATTATTTGTCAAATATTATTATATTTATTCTGGCATACCCCCATTATTTTTATAAGAAATTGATCCGTAGTTGTAGCTTGTCATGATATTCCCCCTTGTGCGGTATAATTTTATTCAATTTAGTGTTATTAAATATGTGCTTTATGATTCTACTCAGTTTGTAATAGACATAGGTATGATTCTTATAATTAGTGCTACCGAACTCAGGGAATTGATATAAAAGTTCTTCCAGATATTTTATTGTAGAATAAACTATATCTACTGCCACCATTAATATAACATTAATATTTTTCAATCCTACATAACTCATCAGCTGAACTTTTTCCCAATTAAACTCCTGCTTGATATGTCTATGGAACTCTTCGATTTTCCATCTTTTTCTGTATCCTTTAACAGCTTTTAATATTATTTCATAGTCTGTCATTGTGCTATCATTAAAGTTACATAGAAAATAAAACAAGCCTCCTTTTTTACCATGCCTTACAACAACTAAGTTTGCTTCAACTATATCTGGATGCTTACGTTTATGTGGATTAATTCTTATTTTCACTCTCTTTGTTCCGCAATTAAAAGTTTTATTATCAGATGTTTTAAACTCATGTTTAAGTTTAATTTGTCTTACTACTGATGAAAAACTAACTTCGGTATTATCCTCAATAAAAGATCTCTTACCTGTACTTCTAATTATATAGTTATTTTCATTATTTGAAAGTAAAGTTATTAACTTACGGCTATCATAACCTCTATCAAACACAAAAATACCTTTATTATTACTGTGAATAGTAATATCTATAATTCTATCTTCAAGTATATTCTTAGAAGTATCTTCTTCTATAATATTACTATATAATTGACTGCATATTGGGAGTATTGAATAGTTCTTACCATTATCTGTTAGTGATGCAATATTAAGTAAATGATAACCTTTCGCTCTTTGTCCGGTAGAACCATCTCTAACTCTTGATAGTCCTTCTAACTTATTTGATTCTGGCTTCAATATATCTGATTCATCAACTATAAAATATGTGTCATTGGTAGCTTTTGCACTGTTGTATTTTAACAAATTTTCACTTACCACTTTTCCAATTTTCTCATTCTTTAGGTTTCTATATAATCTCTCACATACTTTATCTAAACTAATTTTTTCATGTAAACTTGTTGCTATTTGTCGAACAATAACCGAGCTACTTGAAATGACTCCTTTCGTTATATCTTTCAAGGCTTTATGCTCAGGAATAGTTAAGCCTTCTGAATATTTTTTTACTCTTTTTGAAAATTTACCTTGTAAATTTATTATATTCTGTTTTTTTAAATCCATTGTTAAAGTGCTCCTTTAGAAATTATTTGGTAGATAATCTAATTGTATTTAGGAGCACTTTTTTTGCAAGGATTATTTTTCTTATTTTATTATCTATCAATTAGTTATACTATTTCTAAAAGTGTCTTAATATTAGCCTTGTTTGCAAGCTTTCTCGTAATTTTAATAGAAAAGTTTAAGTTTATTCGTAATACCTATAAATCAATCTTTTTAGACAATTTTTATATCTAACTTACTATAAAACTGAAAGTTCACTATATTATATCAAAGTTTTTTGGGGGTATGCCTGTTATTATATTTATTTTAAAGAAGTATATATTAAGCTATTTTTATACCATAAACTACAATTGAAGTCTAGCTCTTATTATTAAAACACTGTATTAGGTCATTTTTAAATTCGTGCTAATTTGTTTCAATTAGTATGAATCCATGTGAAAAGTATTGCCTTCAGGAATGAAGGCCTGCCCTGTAGCTCAATTCTTAATTTTTAATTTCTTAGTAACAGCTACATTTCCCTTATCATCTTCAAATTTAAAGAAGTAGATACCATTTGGATAATTATTTAGATTAAGAAGTGTACCTTGCTTATCATTGAGAAACGAAGAGTATATTCTCTGACCTTTTAGATTATACACAGAAACTTTTTTCAGCTGATTTTTGGAAGCAAATTTAATTTCATTTATAATTGGATTAGGAAAAACGGAGACATTCAAGTCATTAGCTATTTCGACATTTTGATTACTAGTGATAACTTCTTGATACTCATAGTGGTATTTATAGGAGTTAACCCAGTTATTAGCATCAGTAGACCATAATTTCCCAATTATATCGACAGTATTTTGATTCGTATTATAAGTATAAGAATAGTTATCATAATATTGCCATTGGTTATCGAGGAAAGTTAATCCTTCTGTATATCCTATTAAGAGAAAGTCGTTATAGGTATGGGTATATTGAAGATAACTAATCCAAACATTATCACTCCAATATTGCCAATCTTCATGCACGATTACATAATCATCATTGCGTTGGTAGATACCTTTCAAGTAGTTGATCCAATTGATATTATCTATTGAGTAAGTCCAAGTTTCCCCTTCTACCATTCCTTCTTGGTCATACTGATAAGTAACATCATAAGCAGTATCTATTTCTCGGGAAGTGGTATAATAAGTCCATTCTTCGTTGATTAATACCCCTTCAGCATCATAGATATAGTCAATAAGAAGATAAGCTTCCCAGGCATTATTAAGCCAGTTATCTTGTTGATAGGTAATAAGTAAATTATCTTCATTATATGTATAACTCTCTCTCTGATAATTTAGCCAGCCGTTGTCATAAATTTGATATACTTCTTCAGTAATTCTATCTTCATCATATTGATACTGATAATTTTCTATTTCTGACCAATTATTATCAATTAGTTCTTTTACTAAGACTGACTCTATTTTAGTTCCTGTATAAGAATAGTCAGCGTGGTATTTATCTTGTAATTCATAGGTTAAAGTATCTGCTAAGCTATAAAGATAGCTGGATAATTGTTCTTCAATTCTCAAGTCTTTTTGTTTTTTTGTCGGCTTTGTCGGGAAGTTTGTACCCCAGGCAAAAATAGAAAGAGACAGGCAAATAATAATTAATAAACTTCTTTTCATATATTTTCTCCAAATTATTGTTCGTTTATAATAAATTTCCCTTGATTATTGACAGGGATAATTATTGTATTTCCATAGTAAGTGTATTGGTTATAAGAATCAACTTCTTCACTGTAGTTTAAAACAACTTCTCTGTGATCAGGAAGAATTTGTTTCACAAGAATATTAGATATATCTGTATCGGGAGGAACTGGAAGATAGAGAATAGGATTCCTCTCAGCTTCTGGGTTGTTTTGAATAATATTAAACATTACAGGTAAATTTAAAAGGGATAAGTTATACTCAGTAAGATTATCAGACTCTACTTTTTCTAGGCTTATTCGTTGAACTCCCATTGGGATTAGCTTTCTAGGAATAACAAATTGAGCTTGATAGAGTGAGACATTAGCATCTGTTGTTTCAGTAGGATTAATTTCAACTGTAACAGTAGAATGTGAAACAGATTCACTCACAGTCTGATAAAAGCCATTATCAGTTAACAAGAAATAAGAGAAGTCTCTTTCATAATAAGCCCCATATCCATTAATCGAAGCTGATTTAGGGTAAGGATAAAATCTTTCATAATCACCTTGATACTTAAAACCAAGATATGTAAATTCTTCAGTGGGTAATGCAAGAAGAGGGAAGAAATCTTCCACTTCAATTATTTCTTCATTATCATCAACTACACTAATATAGTAGCTTTGAGAACTTGGGGTGAAATTATAGGATTCGGTAACAAATTCAAAACCACTACTTTCTTCTTGACTTACCAAGATATTCGTGTTATCTTTAGAAGTTGCATATAAGCCCTCTCCAGTTATATAGATAGCATCATCAATTAGTTCAAAGGGAGAAAGGCCAGAAGGTAAGGTATTATCTTCACGCAAATTACAGCCAAAAATACTCAGTAGAAGAAGAGACATAATTATGAATCTAAAAAACATAAGCAACTCCTGCTCCCATATTATCAACTTCTAAATCTTGATTCATATAATTAAGATACAGAGATATATTCTTGATTCTACCAGTAACTCCTACACTATGCCATAAATTCTCAATTGCATAATCATCATAGGGGATTAAATATTCATTATAAGCAAAATGACCTCTCCCCAAGTTTATTTTATAATCAATAGTTAAAGCAGGAATTATTTTATAATAGATTGATCCATGATAGAGAATTTCTTCTTGGTCATAATCAGGAGTAATATAGTCTAAATAAAGATAACTAAGTCCAGAACTCATACCAAATCTCTGTGTATTAAATCCTACATCTAGTCTGCCTTGTTGCGAGGATACCGATTCAAAATAGCTATATCCCCCAAGGAAAGAAATATTACTTTGAAAATATTTAGGCATCATAAGATAGTTTACCTTTATAGCCAGACCATATCCATCATACAGCTTCTTATAATCTCCCTTAGCATTCATTGAAGAAAAATCTAATGAGAATTTTCCAGATTTAAAACTGGAACTAAGGGTTATCATTTCTCTATTGCTTTCATCAGTTCTATTTTGATTATAATTTATTCCCATACTAAAATTATAGAAATGGAGACTATAGTTAAAGTTAAGATTAGTTTTCTCTTCACTGTAAATTACATATACTCCACTATAGTTATTCTTCCAATATTGCTTTAAACTATTACTTCCATCATAAATAGAATTTTTATATTCTGAATTATTTATTACTTTAAAATCATCGTGAGCAAGAGAGAACTTACCTAAATAATAGGCAGACCAGCCCCGTCCAGAAATATCAAGAAGAGAAGATTCATCTTCTCTAACAGCTTTATTATAATAGAAATAACTTCTTTGATATTCACCAGTTACGAAATAAGCATAAGCAATATTACGCTGATAAATAGCACTATTACAAGTATACCCCTTAGACAAAGCTATCATCTCTTGGTATTTGCCTTGATTTATTAAACTTAGCGATAAGCCAACTAAAACTTCTTCATCTACCTGCCCAGCCTCTACTAAATCATTATAAAGATATTCCGAAATGACGAAGTAGCCCAAATCTAAGTTTCGTTTAGCCTCTTCTACTGTTGAAGAGAATAGAGAAGTAAAAAAGATTAAAGTTAATATTGCTAAGAATCTATTTAAACTGATTCTCATATAGCTTTATAAATTCATTACTTGGGTTTAACTTCTTAAGTTTTTGAAAGACTAATTTTGCTTCTTTGAGCTGATTATTATTAACGAGTGAACTTAGGTAATAAGCTAAACAAGAGATATTATAACTATATATTTCACATGCTTTTCCGTAATAGAGAGAAGCATTTACCCAATCTTCTTTAGCATAATAACTATAAGCTATTTTTGCCAGATTAAGAAAGTTCTTGGGAGTTATTGCTAAGACTTTTTTCCCATATTCTATGGTATTATCCCAGTTGCCTATCATATAATTACTTACGACAATTCCTTCTAGAGATTCAAAGTTCTGATCAATATTATAACTAATGGTGTAGTATTTCAAGGCATCTGTATAGTTATATAAAGCATAATAAAGCCAGCCAGTTCTAAGATTATAGTAGGCATCAGAAGGGGCTAAATGAGTAACAGCAAACATATTTGTTAAGGCTTGCTGATAATCACCCTTATTTTCATACTCATAAGATTTCTCCACTAATTCATCTACTTTTGTAGTCGCCAATAATCCTGCTGTAATAGCAAATAACATAATTATAATTAATATTTTTTTCATTTTCCCTCATTTTTTCTATTAAACCCTTTGAGTCTACCCTAATGCTTCGCCTTCACAAGACAGGGTAATTTTTTGGTAGCTACTCTTTACCCAGGGTCAATTTTTCTCTCCATCTCTCTATGTCATCAATTCTCAATTTCTTCTTCTACCAACTCTACTGTCATAATTTCTTTATCATTCAGATTTAATTCCATTTTAGTAAAGCCAATCAAATCTTTAATCTCTACTTTACCACTATAGGATTTCACTTGCTTACCCATTATACTCAAATCTGTGTTAGTAGCAACAATTATTGTTTCATTTTCCATTTTAGCAAATGACTTGCTCTTTAACAATGATATGTTAGCTATGGACTGTAACAACATGAAGCTATTTTCCCAGAAAGGTTTTAGCATTATAGAATAAGGAGGTAAATCACTCCATTCGATTCCTTCTTCTTCTTTGTAAAGCGGAAGTCTGCTCATCAAGATAGCTAAAGCTTGGAGAGCACTCTTGGAGTTACCTTGAAAATCTAATACATTAAAAATACCATCATAAACAGAAAATTCTAAAGAAGACTTTCTGTCAGATTTGATAAAGAATTTACCAAAGAGATCTACTTCCACAATCCATTTTTCAAGGAACTCTTTATCTCCGCATTTTACTTTGAAGGTTGAGCTATCCTCTACTTTAAGATGAAGTAAATCTTGAAGATAATTCACAGGAATCAAGGCAGAAACTATATCTCCTTTTCCTGGTATTCCAAAGGCCTTGAATGATAATTTTTCATCTCTCATTTTATAGTTAAGAAGTTGTGATTTGATAGTTTGACTTCCTGGTTCTGCTCCTCTTTGCACATTAAAATGTAGATGAGGAACAGCTGATCTTCCAGAATTCCCTACTAGACCGAGCTTATCACCCTTAGCAAGCCATTCACCATTCTTTACTTTAATTGTTCCTTTTTTGATATGGCAATACATGGAAAAGATCCCAAAACCATGACTAATAACTACGAAATTACCCCAGTTTTCTCTAGTGTTTATCTGACCAATAGGATTATCTTCAATCCCATCAACAAAATTCACTACCCAGCCATTCGCAGAAGCTAATACAGGTTTTCCATAACAGTAAAAATCTTGAGTTTGAGTTCCGTCACCTCGGTAAGTCTGACCTTCTCGATTAGCTATTTCAAAATCCCAAGCATAAGCCCATTGGAGTTTATGAGTGATATCGCCTTGATTACCTTGAGTAATAATCCATTCTCCCACAAAAGGTAAGTAGAATTGAAGTCCATCAGCTTGATAGAATCTTCTCATCTTAGAATAGTAGTATTTTAGATTATCTTCCGGAACAAATATCCCAAAATTAGCCATATTAGGATGCTTATCCTGAAGTCGTAATCTCAAGGCAATTACTATTACTATCACTGTAATATTCATCGGAAAAGCATAAGGAGCTACGAAATAATTCTCAAACAAGAATTGAAAAGCATAGGTTATAATGAAACCTAAAACACAAGCAAAACCTGCTATGATATAGGAAGTAAGGGAGGGAATTAAAAAAACTCCACCGAGACTAATAGCTATAAGCATCAAGTTAAAGGCTGTATAAGAGATTTGATATAAGCCAATGGTTTCTAAATAATCTGTATTGAAAATAGATACAAGATAATAACTTATTCCGAAACCCATCAGACTTAATAAAAAGCCAATCCGAGAAGTAAGAATAAGAGCTATAACAACTAGAATACCTGAAATTATATAGGGTGAGAAGAAAATACTTCCCAAGCTTTGAAAATAGTAGGTAATAAGATTGGTATCAAACATTTCATTACTAAAGAAACTGAATCTATCTTGAACTGCTGTAACTTCTCCGATTCTCATGATGAAAAAAGATAATAGGATAGCCACAATAGAGAAGGAAATACTCATTGAAGGCATGTTAAGATAAGTTGTTGTCAGATAATTCAGTGTAATGAACAAGAGCAGGGTAATTAGGGAGCTACCAAAGAGTATTAGCCAGTAAGTTGATGTCCAAAGTAACTCATTGGGCATGAAAAATCCTACCCCAAGGCACACTAGCATACTGTTAAAACCAAGTATCCCTGTTTTAGATGTCCAATCTTCAAAATTTAAAATTCTGGCAAAAAAGATGGCAACTAAGCCACCCAAAGCTCCTGTTATTCCGGTTAAAGGTTCAATTAAAGTACTTAGTAAAATCAATATTCCTACTATCCTTTTCTCACTGAAAAGGATAGAGGAATAAGAATTTATTAAAGAGTACCCAAGATTTTTAGTGGCATTAAGAATAGCAGTCACTAAACAATCCTTAAGTATTCCGGTATTTTTTCTCTAGTATTAATATCGCTTAAACCTTCTCTTTCTCTGATTAAATTTACATCACCTGTTTCAGAGATTAAGCATACACCAGGACGATATTCAATAAACTGCATCCACTGAGTTACATTATATGCACCTACAGGGAAAACTATTAATTGGTCGCCCACTTTAAGATCAGGATAAGGAGTTGAGTGTTTAACAATATCAATATTCATACATAAAGGGCCATAGAATATTGTAGGTAAGGAAGTACCTGATACAGGTTGAGCTGGAAGTATTTTAAGATTATACCACCAGGTAGTGAATAAAATATTAACACCTGCATCGATAACAACAGCTCTTTCTCCTGTTGGTAAATCTCTTTTACCTAAAACTTGAGTTATGAGAGTCCCTGCTTCATCAACTAACACTCTACCAGTCTCAAGAATAAGCTTTGGTTCTTCATCTTTAGCAAATTTAGATTCATTGAAGGCTTTTCCAATAGCAGTAGCATATTGATCAAAGCTTGGAGAAGAAAATTCACCTGGTGTGTATTGATTATGCAGAGTATTATTAGAAGCAAATCCACCACCTAGATCTATGTAATCTACTACAATTCCAAAATTATCTTTCACTCTTTGAGCCAATTCTAAAAGTTTTGATGCCGAGATATAATAAGGATTAGCATCAAGCATAAAAGTACCAATATGAGCATGAAGTCCTGTTAAATCTAACTTATTGCCTTGGATCAATCTCTGCAGAGTTCTATAAGCTTCTCCGTTATCATAATTAAAACCAAATCTTTGCCATTGAGGATAGATTCCTGTATCCATATTAACTCTAATAGCAACTTTTGGTCTAATTCCCAACTCTTCAGCAACCTCTTCCATCATGATTAACTCTTGAAAATGGTCAATATGAACTGCAACACCATCTTCAACAACTCTCAATAAGTCATCTTTTCTCTTTCCTGGTCCGTTAAAAATTATATCTTCACCTTTAATACCAAGGTGTTTTGCCATCTCATATTCCATTATACTAACAATTTCAGCCTTAGCACCTTCTTGATGGAAGATAGAACAAATCGCTCCCAAGTAATTAGTCTTGTAAGACCAAGATACTTCACTATTACTGTAGAATTTTTTAATAATGGAATTCAATTCTCTATAACTATCTCTAATTTTAGCTTCTGAATAAACAAAAAGAGGAGAACCATATTTCTCTGTTAAAGTCTTTACAGGTATCCCTTCTATTCTGTCCTGAAAATTTATAGCATTTTTATTATAAGCAATTTTGTTGCTGAGTCCTGCTTGATTTCTCAATATCCTAGGTGGATTGTATTTTTTTCTCATTTTTTTTCTCCTCTGATTAATTCTCCCATAGCTGATAATTGTCCCATTTCATTAATATCAGCAATAATATCTTCAGCATGTCTGATAAACATTGTACCGACTTTATAGCTGGTAAAAGCCTCTACTTCTTCACCTAAAGCTAACTTAACCACCATAGCAGGAAGATTTTGTCCTGCCCCTTCGGCTAATCTGATCCAAGCTGGGAAGCGGGGATTAATTTCTATTAAAAAGAAATTATCTTCATCATCTTTTATTAATTCCAATTCGCAAGGACCTTGCCACTTTAAGGTAGCTATAACATTTTTAGTGAATTCATTAAGCTTTTTGTTGTTAACAACAACGCCCCCAAAACCTTTACCCTTGTCTGTGATAATGAGCTTTCTTTGCGGAATCATTCCTAAAATATTACCTTTACCATCTCCGACTAAGGATACATTAAACTCATCGCCTTCGACTTTTTCTTGAGCTAAAACAGGTAATCCCCATTTGTCCCTAATTAAATTAAAGTAGTAAATTGCTTCATTAATATTATTCGCTTGGTATGCTTCATAAAGATTTCCTTTAATGAAGACAGGAAATTTAATTTCTTTTTCTAAATCAAAAATCTTACCTGCATCTACCAAGAACTCTGTTTTAGGAACTGCAATCCCTTTCTCTGGGAATGTTTTGAAAATTTTAGCTTTATCGCGTAAAATTAACTGATCTTCACTTGGTAAATAAGTTCTAATCCCTCTGGCTTTGAGTTCTTTTTCTAATCTAATATAACCAATGATTTCTGAATCTAGAGTTGGGATAAGAACATCAATCTTAGTTTTGGTAAGAATATAATCTATTCTGCTTAGAATTGCGTCTTTTCCTTCTGAAGGATAAGGCATCTGATAAATTTCTTGAGCTAAATTAGGATAATAAATACCTGATTCTAAATTATCATAAATAAGTCCGACTATCTTTCCTTTAAAACCGGCATTACGAATACTGCGAATTATTGGAACACCTGGTTGAGGATTATCGCCAGTTTTTAATCCTGAAACTGCGATTACAAGATCAGGGTGGTTAAGATTAATAGACATTTTGTCTTTCCACTAAATGGTAGTTTTCTAAAACTCTTAAAAAATATTCAACATCAGATAATGCTTCATCTCTGGCTACTTCATACTCTTCAGTAAGCTGAGCCACAATCTGCTCCACTTCAATACCATCTATAAGTTGATTAATGATCTGAATTGCTGTCTCATTTGCATTGTAACTATAACCTGTTGCTGGGTCGAATATAAACCCGCTTTGATTTATTGCTAAATCTGTTAGTTTTTCTCGTTTCATAGTGAACCTTCTTTGGTTATTTTTTATTTAAGACTATTGACCTCATGCTATCCTGCAATTTAATTTCCAAAAATCTATTTTATTTAGTAAGTTAATTTTTGTCCTGGATATATTAAAATTACTCCACTTTTATTTTTCTGCAAATTATTCTTGCTAATTAGAGTTTTTTGTTTCACTTTGAGTTTAGAGCTTATACTGCTAATAGAATCACCTTTTTGGACAGTATAAAGACCATCCCCATTGCTTGAAGCATTACCATATAGTTTTAGTTTCTGACCTGGGCGAATCATATTGGAGTTCATACCATTAAGTTGTTTAATCTTGCTAACAGTTGTTTTATATTTTCTTGCTATATCGTAAAGATTATCACCTTTTTTAACAGTATGATGAGTAAAGTAACCAGCATTTTTATTTAAGAACTGTTTTTCAAGTTCTGCAACCTTTACAGTATCAGAAATAGCATCCCTAGGAAGAAGAATATTATGGTTTCCTGCAGGTAATACTACATCATTAATTGCGGAATATTTCTGTCTGCTTTGACGATAGATCTTAATCCAGGGATTTAATTCATAAACAGTGCCAATATTTGTTCCTTGAGCTTTTGCCCACTCATCTAACTTATAATGACCATTAAGAGTAACTTGCACAACTTTTGTTTCCTCGAGAATATCTTTTTCTCTCTCAAACTTCTTAGCAAATATTTTCTCTTCATTATCAAAAATATATTTGATAGCAATAGCTTTCCAAACATATTCATTAGTCTCTTGGGTTTTGAAAATTAAATCAGTAAATTTGCTACCACCTTGAGCTTGTAGAACCTTATTAACATTACCCATACCGGCATTATATGCACAATAAGCTAACAACCAATCTTCAGCACCTTTATTAGAGAAATAACGATATGTATCATTTAAAAGTCGAGCTGCAATTTCAGTAGATTTATAAATATCTCGTCTTTCGTCCACAAAATCATTAATCTGCATTTTGTAGTGCTTTCCTGTATTTGGCATAATTTGCCAAACCCCATCAGCCCCCATAGGAGAGTGAGCACGATAACTTAATCTACTCTCAGCAATAGCCAAGTACTTGGTATCAACAGGCACACCTGCTTGAGTAAAGATAGAATCCATTAAAGCAAAATAGCGCCCTGAACGAGGCATATAGCGGACTGCAGACTTTAATTCACTATTATAAGCTTTTTCAAATCTCTCTAAATTCCTCTCTATCGAAAGATCAATGATCTGTCCTGCAAATTCAATCTCAGAAGGGAAGCCTACATCTGTGATAATTATATTATCTTTTAATCTACTTATCTCAAAAATCAAAGAATCAATGTGGGCATCTTTATCTGCTAACTCACGATATAATGAGTCTATTGTTGTTTGATAATTATATAGTTTTTGGTTTAGTTCTAAGTTATTAATTTCTCTTTCATCTTCACACTCTTCAACTGTTATAGCTTCTTCTTCATAAGAAGAATTATCACTAGTCCTTATGGAAGATTCTACTAAATTAAAAGAAGAATGATCTTCTTCAATAAGATTAACAAATGTACTACAACCACTTATGATAGTTACTACGAGCATTAAATATATTATTTTTTTCAATTTCTTCTACTCCAAATTTTATCTTTTCATTAAAATATAGATAGCTTAAGTGTCAATAATAAAAATCCTTCTTAGAATAAACATAGCCCAAAGGAAGAATTTATGTGTATTTTTCTTACGAGACAATATTATTTATGAATTTTCTACTACCCTTAACTCTTGGAAGATAACCATTTTCTATAGCAGTACTAACAGTATTAATCTGAGAATAAACTCCTATTATCAGATTATCCGGGGATAAATCATCTAGAGATAAGGGGTTTTGACTATCATTATATGCGGCCCATAGCATTTTAGTAAATATTCCAAATCGGCCAATATCTAACTGATTTTTGTATTTTTCTAACCTATTCATTTCCCTGCAATAAGCAGTTAGATCATTTTTATAGCCTTCTGAAATTACAGAGTATAAAGTGCTTATTCGCTTCATTCTCTCTCTAAAAACTTTGTTCTGTTCAGTAAGCTTTCTCTTAAGTGGTAACTTTCTTGCCAAAACTACCGACTTATCTGCAAAATTCGCGAAAATTATATCATCTATTCTTCCTGAATAACTTTTTATTCCAAAATTAAATTTTACTTTCACTTTTTTTTACTCCTTTCTTATTTTCTGATTGATCATAGGCCTACATAATACTATAGGGCCCACTTTTTAGCAAAATGGTCCAGTTTGAGATTTTTTCTCTTTAAAATTTTTCATATCACAGATTAAAGCCTCTTATTTTCCTCTTAATGTCTAATACTCTCGTCCTCTTATTACTCACTCAACTCAAGAAAATCTCAAAAATTATTTTAGTTGAGTGAGAAAGAGCAGACAAGGATAAATTAAAAATCTAAGAGTTATGATCTAATTTACTGATTAAAATACTTGATTATAGTGACTTTTTCAGATTTTATTTAATTAATAATTTGCAATTCCCCTGTAACAATTTATATTAAGTATAAAATTAGAGTAAAAAAAAGGAGTAGTAAAAATGGCAAAAATTACATTACAAGGACATGAAATAAATACAATAGGAAATTTACCAAAGTTAGGTGTCCTAGCACCTGAATTTGTTTTAGTGAAAAAGGATTTAAGTGAAGCAAAATTAAGTGATTATAAAGGTAAGAAAGTTATTCTTAACATCTTCCCTAGTTTAGATACTGGTGTTTGTGCAGCTTCAGTAAGAAAATTCAATGCTGAACTTAATAACCTAGAAAATACTGTAGTATTGTGTATCTCTCGTGACTTACCATTTGCTCAAGCTAGATTTTGTGGCGCGGAAGGATTAGATAATGTTATCACTCTTAGTGAAATGAGAGGGGAAGAATTTTCAAAAGCCTATGGTGTTAAAATAGTAGATGGACCTATGGCTGGATTAATGGCTCGTAGCGTTGTGGTTCTTAATGAAGAGGGAAAAGTTATATATAATGAATTGGTTCCCGAAATTGTTCAAGAACCTGATTATAATGGAGCTTTAGCTAGTTTGAAATAGAATTTATTTGACTCAAGAGCAGACTGTACTCCAGTCTGCTCTTTAGAGTATTGAAAAAGTCAACTTCTCTGAGTTTTTGGTCTCTTTTTACAAAAAGAGATCGCTTATTAGATTTATTCAAACTCAAGCAAAATAGTATTTATATACATCGCAGAGAAGAGTTTGGATAAATATATAGCGACTTTAATATTTAGCTAAAATATGTAAAATTCTTGATACTTTTTACATACGCTTAAAATACTAGGCTTATCAACAATCTTTTTTTGGTGTAGCTATTTATGGAGTAGAAGCATCCCTGTTTCCACCGCCCTATAATCATACAATCGCACAGCTATTTCTCAATCACAAAAAAATCTATTGACTAATCATCTCTAATCTCAGATTTATTACAATAAGAATAATAAACATGGAAGTGATTAATGGTTAGAGTACTTAGTAATGAAAGAATTACCTACTATTTTGATTGGTTAGAAGAGATTTATAATATTGAAGAAAATGCAAAATCTTTACAAGTATTGAAATTAAGAAATCTATTAGAATCATTTTATGAAGAAATAAGCAGTGATTTTAAAGAGTCTTTTCCTAATCTATACAGTAGATTCACTTATGCGAATGAGTATTATAGCATCGAGAGTGATTTACAAGCTAATCTTAATGGGGTAAGAATCTTCCTCAACAAAGTTATTCATAATGAGATTAAGGACTTTTCTCAAAATAGAGTAAAAAGTTCGTTCTATTATCTTTATCAATTAATCTTACAATTTACTGACCAAAGAATTGAGTTCATTGAAGCAGAATTTGCCACTTTGGAGATAGAAAAATTTTCTAAACTAAAGAAAGGTGCTCATACCCAAGTATCAAGTTTATGTCTAGTAGTTGAGAGCTACGAACATATCCAGCAAGATGATAATAGCTTTAAGAGTGAGATTCTTGGCTATGAGCAGGATAGTGATGAGGTTGTTAAGATACTTGCCTGGGATTTAAAAGATTCTGTTAATAGCAAAGATAATTTTGTCTATGGCAAAAAAATAGGGAGTATTGCTAAATTACTTTGGCAGGGTTGTAATTTATCATTTTATAATATCAAACAGAATTCTAATGATGAGAATGTCTATTTCACTCAATCGAATACAAAAATCATCTTAGAGCCTGATTTCCTGCTGGATGCAACTAGTATAGCTAAATGTTTTCAAAATAACTCTGCTTATCACAAAATAGCACTTCTTTCACTTTTTGATAAAGTTGGTATTTCTATTCCCATAGTAACAGGTAATTTCGTTAACCAGATGTTAGATGTTATGATTGCTTCAGGTAAGAGAGATTTTACCAGCATATTTAGAGATTGTGTTCACTCTTCTATTCTTACTTCTTTGAGTTTAGGAGTTAATAATCTCTTAAACATTATGGATTCAATCAAAAATTATCACTATCCTAATTTACAAAATTTATGTGAAAGAATCAAAGATATAAAAATAACAACAGAGCCAACTTTCTATTCACCCCAGTATGGTCTTTTTGGAAGATTAGACGGCTTATTAGAAGATGAAACAGATGAACCTAACCGACGCTCTATCTTCGAGCTTAAAAGTGGAAGCCTACCAAAATATGGTGTTTGGGTTAATCACGCAGTGCAAGTACATGTTTATGATATGTTATTAAGTTCACTTTATGGAGAAAACAGAAGCGGGTCTTCCATGATTTTCTACAGTCAAGATAAACAAGGAGAACTTCGAAATGTTGCTCCTGCCCCTTATATGGAACAACATATATTAATGGTAAGAAACTGTATTGTAAGTGAGTTTAAAGCTCTTGCCCAAGGAACTATTGATATTGTAAAATATCTAGAGAATATTGATATGACTAAGATTCCAAAGTTTAGTTTAGATAGATTCCTGATGCTTCAAGATGCAGTTAGAAATCTTTCTCTAGAAGAAAAAAGTTATTTCACCAACTACCTTAGCTTTCTATTTAGAGAAATTTGGGCAACAAAGACTGGAGCTTACACTAGTCAAAAAGGAATTAATGCTAGCAGATCAGGCTTTTCTTCTATGTGGAACTCTACTCTGCTAGAAAAAGAAGATAATGCAAGAGCTTTAACAAATCTTCATTTTATTGATCAAGAAGATAATCTACTCATCTTTAGAAGACCAAATGATAAAAAGACTCTAAGCCTCAGAGAAGGAGATCGGGTAATTCTCTATTTATATGCTGAGAAAGTTCTTTCTCAAGTTTTAAAATGTAGTTTAATTCACATTGATTCAGAATGTGTTAAACTTTCTCCTAAAAATGCAGAAATAAATAAAAGTCTCTTTGAGCAGGAAAATAACTGGATTATTGAATCAGACTCTAGTGATGCAAATCTTTATGGATTAATGACTTCTCTTTCCGAGTTTATCCTCTCACCTAAACTAAACAGAGATTTACTTCTGGGTCAGCTTGAACCAAAAATTAATCCTGATTTTACCTATCAAGATGCTGATGAATATCTCAATCCGATAATCACCAAAGCTCTGGCTGCCCAAGATTACTTTTTACTACAAGGACCTCCTGGAACAGGAAAAACTTCTTCATTCCTCTTAAATTGTGTCCGTTACCTAAATGATAAAAGTTCTGAGAAAGTACTAATTCTAGCTTTTACTAATCGAGCTATTGATGAAGTATGCCTTAAGCTAAACCAAGCAAATCTTAATTACTTACGCTTAGGAAGTAATAACGATGATTCTATTTCCACCTTATCAAATCTCTGTACTTCTGATAAAAAACTGCAAGATATTTCTAGGGAGATAAGTGAGCATAGGATATTCTGTTCTACCCTTGCTTCTTATCATGCCCATAAGGAAGCTTTGCATAACATCATCACTTTTGATACACTCTTCATTGATGAAGCTTCCCAGTTAATCGAAGTTGAGCTTATTGGCATCACCAAAAATTTTAAGAGATTTATCCTAATTGGTGACCAGAACCAACTACCAGCTATCAGTATTCAAAGCGAAAATAATCAAGAATGTACTGATGAGCTTCTAAACAAACTTAATATTCATACTTATCGTCAATCCTTGTTTGAAAGACTCTTCCTAAATGCCCAAACTAAAGGCTGGAATCAGGCCTATCATACTTTAACTTATCACTTTCGGATGCACAGTGATGTTGCTGAGCTTATAAATTTAAATTATAACAATTTGTTGAAAAGTAAAATGGAGCGACAGAACTCTGACCTTTTCTTCCAAAATTATGCTAATAGTAATGACCCAATAGTCAAAAATATTCTTTCTCAAAGCAGATGTATTTTTATTGATATCCCTGATAAAAGTAGTAGCAAAATCTCCCACCTTGAAGCTCAAGTTCTTACAAAACTACTAACATCAATAAGCTCTTGTTGGAATAACAGACTAACAGCTGATACAGTTGGGGTTATCTGTAATTGGAGATCTCAAATCAACTTAATCAAAGAATCAACTTCAGATATTATAGTCCAAAACCAAGTAACTATTGATACTGTTGAAAGATATCAGGGCTCGGAAAGAGATATCATAATCTATTCATTAACAGTAAATTATCATCATCAATTAGAGCTTCTACAATCACTCACTTCAAATAGAAGAGTTGACAGAAAACTAAATGTTGCACTTTCTCGTTCTAAAGAGCAAATTATTATTGTAGGTAATGCCTTAGTTCTTAGTTCATTGCCCCAATATGCTACTTTGATAGACCAAATTAAGCGTTCTTTTTTATACATCAGTTTTAATGATGCAAAAAAGTTCCTACTTAACTAAATGGAGAATATATGAAAATAAATAATGATTGCATCTACTTTACTGGCGATATGCCTTGTAAACCACATAAAGAAAAGGGTTACCACTGTTGTGATTGTCCTGAATACAAACAGTTTGACAGCCAAATTTTAATTATTAAGCTAGGAGCAAGTGGTGATGTTCTCAGAACTACCCCAATTCTCCACTTGATTAGAAAATCATTCCCCAAAGCCCATATTACCTGGATAACTAAAACTGTTGAGTTTGTCCCTAAATCTCATGTTAACTCTATCCTAAAATGGAATACTGATAATATTTTATGGCTTAAAGCTAGAAAATTCGATATAGTCTATAATTTAGATAAAGATAGAGAAGCTATTGCCTTAGCTACAACAGTGAAAACTAATCACTTAAAAGGCTACTCTATGGATGAATGGGGACACTGCCAAGCTGCAGACCAAGATGCTTGTCATAAGTGGCAAACAGGACTCTGGGATGACCTCTGTAAAGAAAATACCAAGAGCTATCCTCAAGAAATTATCGAATTATGTGGCTACCCTTATAATAAAGAGAAATACATAATAGATCCTCCTAACCCTATCTATCGCTATGGTATTGATAATACAATGAAGATTATTGGACTCAACCCAGGATGCGGAAATCGTTGGTTAACAAGACTCTGGGGAGAAGAGAATTGGATTAAACTCTGCAAAAAACTTAACAAAAATGGTTACACCCCTGTTGTTTTTGGAGGAAAAATTGAAAATGAGATGAATATGAGAATATCATCACGCGGAAGAGCTTTATACTTTGGAGTAAAACCTTTAGAAGAGTTTATTACTATTATTAAAAGTTGTGAATTAGTAGTTACTTCAGTCACCATGGCAATGCATGTGGCAATTGCTCTAGAAAAGAAGTTAGTACTTTTTAATAATATCTTCAATAAACATGAGTTTGAGCTCTATGGTTTAGGTACTATTTTAGAACCAGATAAGCCATGTAAGTGTTGCTATAAAAACACTTGTGATGAAGCTTGTATGGAAACAATAGCCGTTGAAACAGTCTTTGAAGAAATTGTTAAACTTGTAGGAATGCCTTAATGAAGATAGCTTTTCTCGGTCCTGCCTACCCCCTAAGAGGAGGGATTGCTCAGTTTATCGCTATTCTTGCTGAAAAACTACAGCAAAATGGACACACCCTAAAGATATTTTCTTTTAAAAAACAATATCCTAAACTGCTTTTCCCAGGTAAAGAACAAGTTGAAAATAGCGAAATGATAATTGATTTACCTATTGAATCTCACTTAATTCCTTACAATCCTCTTACTTTTGCTAAAACGATAAGAGAAATAAAGGCCTATCAACCAGATATTCTAATTCTTAAATATTGGATTCCCTTCTTTGCTCCCGCTTTTGGCTATATAATTAAAAGAATAAAGAAAAAGAATAAAACCAAAGTTCTTTATATCATTGATAACATTGATTTTCATGAAAAATGGCTTGGTGGAGAGTCGCTTAGCAAGTATGCTCTTAAAAAAGCAGATTATTTTATCACCATGTCAGATAATGTCTCTCAAAGTCTGTTTAAACTATTGCCTAATCTAAAGCAAAATCAAGTTTTCAAATTAAATCATCCTACTTACGACTTCTATGCTAAACAAGAAAAACATAGCTTCGAGCTTCAGAACAATCTTCTTTTCTTTGGATATATAAAGCAATATAAGGGTTTAGATATCCTCCTTGAAGCTATGCCTGCTGTTCTGCAAAAACTCCCTAATCTCAAACTAACTATTGCTGGTGAAGTTTATGGAGATAAATCAAGCTACCTAGATATTATTAGGAAACATAATCTTGAGAAAAAAATAGTATTCCATGATAAATATATTTCAAATGAAGAGGTTCAAGAGTTCTTCTTATCTGCTGATGTCTGCGTACTGCCCTATAAACACGCTACTCAGAGTGGAATAATCCAGTTGAGCTATGCTTTTGGGGTGCCAGTCATTGCTTCAAGTGTAGGGGGTATTCCAGAAGTTGTTCAAGAAGGGAAAACTGGATACTTAGTCCCTGCTAATGATATTGAAGCTCTCTCCCAAGCTATTATTAATTTCTATCTAAAAGGCAATCTAGAAGAAAGCTTCAAACACATTTCCCACGAAAATGAAAAATATTCTTGGACTCCTTTTATTGAGGTTATAGAAAAGCTATGAAAAGCCTTCTCCTAATAACTTATTACTTCCCACCCTGTGGAGGTGCTGGGGTGCAAAGATGGCTTAGAATCCTTAAATACCTGCCTGCAAAAGGATGGGATATAACTGTCTTGACTACTCAAAAGGGAGATTATCCCATTATTGATAACTCTCTGGAAAAAAATATCCCTGATAACATAAAAGTAATAAGAACTAAAACACCTATTTTTGGAAATTTCTATAAGAAAGTAACTAAAGATAAAGCTGGGATTCCCTACGGTTCCTTAAATTCTGATAAAGAAGATACTCTCCTCAAAAAGATTTTATATTGGATTAGAATTAATTTGATTATCCCAGACGCTAGGTTTATTTGGAACAAGCAAGCCTATAAAGAGGCTGTGAGACTCCTTAAAGCTAATAGCTATGAAATAGTACTAACTACTTCCCCACCTCACTCAAGTCAGCTTATCGGACTCAAGCTAAAAAGTAAATTCCTGATAAAATGGGTTACTGATTTTCGTGATCCCTGGGCAGACATCTACTTCCTTAAATTAGCTAAGCAAAATAAACTATCCTATTTAATTAATAAACATTTGGAAAAAAAAGTAATAAAAAAAGCCGACCTTAATCTAATAGTTTCAGATTCCATCAAAGAGAGCCTACCTAAAGGAAATAAGCTAACTTTTACCAACTCCTATGATCCCGCAGATTTTGCCAATCATAAGAAAATATTGAGCGATAAATTCAGAATAAAATATGTGGGCAAATTAACTGAAGCTCAAGATATTAATTCCATCATTACTGCTCTCAATAACCTTCCCCAATTACATAATAATATTGAATTTACCTTTATTGGTACCTATGAAAGCAATCCTTTTAATACAAACTTTCCTATTATTATTAAAAACTACCTACCACATTCAGAAGCAATAGAAGAGATGATTAACTCTGAATTATTAATTTTATTGATAAATGATTATCCAGAGAATAAAGGAATGCTAACTACCAAGCTATTTGAATATCTTGGCGCTAATGTTCCTATCCTTTGCATAGGACCCCAAGATGGAGACGCCAATGCTATTATTCAAGAGTGTCATGCCGGGAAATGTGCTAACTATTCAGATGTTAACAGCTTAAAACTTCATATCGAGAATTTTTATTCTCACTGGAATAAGAAATTATCTAGTAATTTGTCCAATAACAAAAACTATTCCACTATTGAGCAAATAGATAAACTTGATCAAATCTTAACAAAAATAATCTCCAAAGATTGAACAATAAACAATTCTAACTGATTATTTTCCATATATATAAAAAAATAGTAAAAAAACTATTGACAGGAAAAAGGTAATTCTATTTTTTCACTTATATAAAATTAAATTCAAAAATAAAAGATAGATTAATTGGAGGAACAATGCCAAATAGTAAGTCTCCCGAAAAGAGATTAAGACAGGAAGCCAAAAGAGCTGCGAGAAATCATTATGTGAAGAAAACTTTATCTACTCTTGATAAAAAGATGCATTCTAATATCTCATTAGACGAGAAGAAAGAACTTATTAGCACAATATTTTCTAAATTAGATAAAGCTGCAAAAAGTAATGTTATTCACAAGAGAACTGCTTCTAGAAGAAAAGCTAGAATATCAGCTTATCTTGCCAAAGAATTTAAAATAAATGCAGAATAAGTTTATTTAATAAGTAATAATTGAGGTTGGAAACAACCTCTTTTTTTTTACCCTAAGATTTTTCATTGTGAGTGAAAATAAAGAAAAAATAATTTATTGCCTTTTATAAAAAAACAATCATATTATAAACAATTAATAATAAGGAGCAAATTATGCCAAATTGGGAAACAATTGTTGAAAAAATAACAAATATGGCTATTCAGTACGCACCAAAAGTCCTCTTGGGTATTCTTACCCTAATAATCGGATTTTGGCTAGCTAAAGTTTTAACCAAAATCGTTAGAAAAGCCCTAGTAAGAGCTAAAGTAGAGGTAACTCTTCTGGAATTCCTAATCAGTATTATTTCAATATTATTGAAAGTTCTTGTTGTAATAAGTGTAGCTACTATGATTGGAGTTCAGATGACCTCATTCATAGCAATCATGAGTGCTATGGCTTTTGCTGTTGGTTTAGCCTTCCAAGGTAGTCTTAGTAACTTCTCTGGGGGAGTATTAATCATCTTATTAAAACCTTTTAAAAGTGGAGATTTCATCGAAGCTCAAGGTTTCATGGGTACTGTTGATTCAATCCAAATATTCAATACTATTCTAAAAACCGTAGATAATAAAAAGATAATTATTCCAAATGGACCATTATCAAATGGAAATATTGTTAATTATACTGCTCAAGAAACTAGAAGAAATGAATGGACATTTGGCATTGCTTATAGTGATGATTTTGAAGTAGCTAAGAAATTAATTTTAGATATTTTAGAAAAGGATAATAGAATCCTAAAAGATCCTGCTCCATTTGCTCGGGTAGGTGAATTAGCTAATAGTTCTGTTAATATTAAAGTTCGTGCTTGGATGCCCTTGGCAGAATTCTGGAATGTTCACTTTGATGTTATTGAAAATGTAAAAAAATCTTTTGATGCAAATGGAATCAATATTCCTTTCCCTCAAACAGATGTGCATATTATTCAGAAGTAAATAACTTCCTATAAATTAAAGCTCCCATTTTAGTGGGAGCTTTTTCTCTATATATTTTCTTAAATAATTATTTATCTCAACTATTTCTTAAGTTTAAATCTGCCAGCAACCTTCATTCCATCTACAGCTGAAGAGATAATTCCACCTGCATAGCCAGCGCCTTCCCCAATTGGGTATAAGCCTGGTGTATTAATACTTTCGCAAGTTTGATGATCTCTTAAGATTCTAACAGGTGAAGATGTTCTTGTTTCAGGACCTATAAGCACACCATTATCTACAAAACCTTGATATCTCTTATTTAGATGCTTCATTCCTGTAACTAATGCTTTAGTAACATAAAGTGGGAATAATTCGCCCATACTTCTGCTATAAACACCTGGCCTGTAAGTTGTTTTAGGTAACTTAGCAGTTAATTTATTTTTAAGGAAATCACGACCTACCTGAGCAGGAGCATTATAAAATTCTCTAAAAGCTTTTTCTTCAATAGATCTCTGTAACTGCATACCAGCTAAAACATCTGTACCAAAATGTCTTGGTTCAATTGAGGCGACTATAGCTGAATTACCATACCTACCATCGCGTTCTGAAAAACTCATTCCATTAGTAACAATACTGTTTGCTTCTGAAGAACCACAAACAACAGAACCACCAGGACACATACAGAAACTATAAACACTATGTTCCCCTGCTTTAGCAGTTAATCTGTAAGTAGCTGGACCAGTAACATTAAAATCACACTTATCTCCATAGAAAAGATTGTTAAGAAACTCTTGACTATGTTCAATACGGAAACCAATAGCAAAAGATTTAGCTTCCATAGCTATATTATTCTCATGCATTTTAGTAAATAGTTCTCTTGCTGAGTTACCTATACCGAGAAGACATATTTCCGGAGTTATTTTTTCATTATTAATAGTTAACTCTAGGCGATTATCAACTCTCTTGATATCAGTTAGCTTATGAGAAAAATGAAAGACTGCTCCATTCTCTTCAAGATAACTTATTATATTAGCCGTAACTTTCTTAATGCCATCTGTACCAAGATGAGGTAAAGCATCAATACTGATTCTTTTATCAGCACCAAATTGAGTAAGATAGTTATATATTTTATCAGAATATTTGTCTCTATTACGAGCAGTTAACTTTCCATCAGAATAGGCACCGGCTCCACCTTCACCAAACTGAACATTTGAGTTGGGGTCAAGTTGATTATGTAACCAAAGATATTCAACCTTTTCATCACGAGCTTCAATCCTCTCACCTTGTTCGTAAAAATGAGGAGCAAATCCCTCTTCAATTAAAGCTAATCCAGCAAATAAAGATGACGGACCACACCCTATAATTACAGGATTTTTATCTGATAGATTGATAGCTTCTACCATCTTTTCTTTCTTTTCTAAAACTTCTACTATATCATTATGAACTGGTACTTTACCATAGAATTGAGCTTCTACAGTATAGTTTAACCATACATTATTTCTCTTTCTACTATCAATAGATCTACGAACAATATTAACAATTCTAAAATCTGATTCAGTAATTTCGAATTTGTGAGCTATTACTTTTGCTAAATCAGGGTGATGGGCTAAACGGGTTGAAATATTCTTGATTAAATACATTTTGTCTCCTCAGAGATTATCCGGTTTCTAATAAAAAAAACGGCACTCGATGTTGAGTGCCATAATTTATGGTGGCAAGACCCAGACTTGAACTGGGGACACAAGGCTTTTCAGGCCTCTGCTCTACCAACTGAGCTATCCCGCCAATTTTGTACATTTCTTTAATTTAATGGTGGCAAGACCCAGACTTGAACTGGGGACACAAGGCTTTTCAGGCCTCTGCTCTACCAACTGAGCTATCCCGCCACATCTTTTCAGATAAGTAAAACCTTTTTATTAACAACTTGCTTTTATGTCAAGAAAAAGTTGAATTTTTTCTTTTTTTATAAGAGAAAGCTGTTAGCTTAAATTATTGATTTATCTGTATTACATTGATTTAGAAGTAAAGATCGCGCTCTCCATTAGCCACTCTTACTAACTTATCTTTAAGCTCTTGTTTAATCTTCTCATCTTCAAAATCTTCTATTTCACGCTGAATTTGTTCAGTAACAGCCTTAATTGTCTCTTCAGTAGCATAATCATGAACATATTCTGAAACTGTTAATATAGCATTAGGAGTACAGAACTTCTTAACAAAACCAGGGATAGCAAACTCCATGAAATGTTCTCCAGTTCTACCTAAACGATAACAGGCAGTACAGAAAGAAGGAAGGAAACCATGAGTTGCTAATTCTCTTATTACATCATCAAGTGAACGCTGATCACCTAAGACAAACTGACTCTTCTTAAAGCTCTCTTCATCTTTATGAGAATAATCACCAATACCAATACTAGAACCAGCATCAATTTGGGATACACCAAAAGCAATCACTTCATTTCTGATAGCAATAGATTCTCTAGCAGTTAGAATTAATCCAGTGTAAGGTACAGCTAAACGCAGAATAGCTACTAATTTCTTGAAATCATCATCTGAAACAGCATAAGGTGGTTGTTCAGTAATTTCTGTATTATTAGCAGGTTCAATCCTAGGGAAAGAAATTGTGTGAGGTCCAATGTTATACTTATTTTCTAAATGAATAGTATGATAGAGAAGTCCCATAACTTCAAATCTCCAATCATACAAGCCCATTAAAGCACCAATACCAAGATCATCTATTCCTGCCTCCATAGCTCTATCTAAGCCGTAAAGTCTCCATAAATAGTTACTTTTAGGTCCTGATGGATGGAATTTCTTATAGGATTCTTGGTGATAAGTCTCTTGAAAAATCTGATAAGTTCCTATACCTGAAGATTTAACAGTTTTAAAACCTTCGATATCTAGAGGTGCAGCATTAATGTTAACACGACGAATTTCACCTTTACCTACTTTTGTGGCATAAGTCTTTAACACTGTATCTCTGATAAATTCAGGAGAGTACATGTGGTGTTCACCATAAACCATGATTAAGCGTTTATGACCAAGTGCTTCTAAAGCTTCTACTTCCTCACCTAATTGATCCATAGTTAAAGTGTTCCTATGAGTCTCTTTATTAGAAATTCTAAAACCACAATAAGCACAGTCATTTACACATTCATTCCCAACATATAACGGAGCAAATAAAACAATTCTGTTGCCATATATTTTCTCTTTTAATGCACGAGCACCTTTATAGATTTCCTGGATAAGTTCAGGGTCTTCGCAATTAATCAAAGTTGCTGTTTCTTCAGGACTTAATCTGTTTTTGTTAAGTGATTTAGCAATAATCTCTTTTACTCTAGCTTTAGTAGGATTCTTAGTTTTTTCTAAATAATCAAATATCTCTTGTTCTGGGATAAATGATTCGAGTCCGCGTGTGTCAATTTTAACCATTGTAATACCTCTATTTGTTATATTTTTAAACTTGTTGATTTTACATCTACTGATGTGATTTGACCTAATTTTCCAGTGAAAGCACCTAATTCGTCATTTGTTAATTTAATAATAATAAAGATGATAGATATGTTTTGATCAGGCATAGGATAGCCAACTCTTAACATAATATTATCAGCTAAATCGTGCAAGATAGAAGAAACTTGTTGAAAAGATTTCTCTCTGTCATGAACTGTAATCGTCACTGTTCTTACTTTTTTTTCCATAAAAAAAACTCCGTCATCAGGACGGAGTAATAATATTTATAATTAGCCAGTAATTATCATTATCTCTTTTTCTCCATCCCTTGAATTTAGTATTTTACCTTAATCTCAGGATTTTAGAATATCTTTAAAATTCCAAACAAGCAGACTAATCCTTTTGTTTCGAATATTATAATCAATATAATCTATTCTTCTATTATGTCAATAAAAAAATCTCAATTTACTGATTTTTCTTGACATAATTGGATTAATCTCCATAATTTAGTTAATTTATGAGGTTAATATGATGAAAATAATAAAAATAAATAGTGAAGAAAAGTATAATAATGATTTGAGTTTTCTCTTAGCAGAGTTTAGAAATGAATTAGCTCTCTTAAAGAAAAGAAAACTTAATTATAGTTTATCCCAAGCAGTAGAGGAATTAGCTGAGTACTTTAGCTCTGACTACGAAATATACATAGCAGTTAAATCCAACACTATTATCGGTTATGCTATACTTAAAATATTTGATAAAACAGTCTGGCTAGATCAACTCTTTGTTCATAAAGCAGAAAGAAGAAACTCTGTGGCAAGTTCTCTGTTAGAGATAGTTAATAAGCGAGCTGTTGATTATGGCAAAGAGACAGCTTTTATCCATGTCCATCCTAATAATCATAAGATGTTAAAGTTTTTAGCAAAAAATGGCTATGATGTACTAAATCTATTAGAGATTAGAAAACTCTATAATAATGAATCTATCAATACTAATATAAAAGTTGGTGTTAATTCATTTTTATATTAGATCAAAACAAACTTAAGACAGTAAGGTAGGAGTTAATAATTATAACCCCTACCTTTAGGATATGCTTATGGCTCAGAATTTTTTTCACCTATTAGAGTGACTTCTTTTATTCTTTTTAGCATATTGCTTATTGAAGTTTCCACAGCATTGCATGTAATCGTAGCTCCAGTAACTGCTATTATCTCACGATTACCATTCCAACCAACAAATTGTTGAAAAAAATTGCTTCTTTGAATTCTTTTTACAAAGGATGGAGTATCTTTGCTTCGAAATAGCTTTGCTTCTTGAATTATTTTATCTTTATTTACATGCAATATAATCTTACTTTTAGATTGATAGCCTCTAACTTCTTCAACTTCCCTGCTAATAAATATATAACTAATCTCCCCTTGATGATTTTCAGCTTTCAAATAACTAGCTTCTTCTTCATTAACTAGATTGTATGTAACAAAATCTTCAGAATTTTCTATATATTCTACAAGTAGTTCATGGTTATCTAATCCTGTAAGTCTGCAGGTAATCATTAGAATTATAGTGATAATAAAATACTTCATAATAATCTCTATTTTTGAAGTACTAATTTTGCTGTTGCTAAATTGTTTCCAACTTTAACCTGGCATAAGTAGATTCCACTACAAACTTTTTTATTACTTTCATCAAGCCCATTCCACATTACTCTATTTTTTTCTGCATCCACTTCAATCCCAGAAACTTTCTTTACCAATCTCCCTCTAATATTATAGATAGCTACTTCAACGAGTTGCCCCAATGGATTGTCAAATTCTATTGTTGTTGTTGGGTTGAATGGATTAGGAAAAGCTGTTATTTCAAGTGAAGAGATAATGGTGTTAACATTTTCGTTACTAACAGGAGAAGAAGTAATTTCTAAAACTGGTCTATATTCAATATTTGCATGCTCTTTGGAATAAAATTTACTGAATTTTTGATTCTCATCAGCTATCATTACGAATCCATAAAAGTCCATATCATTATCAATGATTAACTGAATTATACTTGTTAGGTTCAAAGAAAATTGTTGGATACTTGACCCAGGAGTACCTGATAAATTGAATTGAGTAAAGATATTTTCATCATAACTTAAATGTTGATGGAGATTGCAAGTAGATTCATCCCAAGCCTGAGTTATCGGATACAATTTAACTAAAGTACTACCTGTAGAAGGACAAGAAAAAAACCTAGTTAATTTTAACTCAGCACTTTGAAAGTCATCATGTAGATATTCACTAATCTCAAAATCAATATTGATTCTCTGAAAATTTCCTGCAGGAATAAAGTTTGCTGTCCATAATTCAGTAATGACATTGTCTGTACCAGGATGTTCAGCATCAGTATAATTATCATTAGTTGGGTAGAATGTAATATTTTCAGCAGATAATCCAAAAGATAGCAGTGTTAATAATATAAATAAAATATTTCTCATTCTATTCTCCTAAATACTTACTTGAATTCTGGCAGTAAACATTGAAGGAAGCTCTTCCATATCTTTAGGTAATGATATGGTGTCCTTGTAGTTAAAGTTTAATTTAGTATATGCATCCAAAGATATTACCAAACCTAAATCAAGATAATCGTAGTCTTCCCCCCTGCTTGATTGAGCTGCTTTATCCCAAAATGAATATCTAGCATAAGGCTGAATATACTCAATGCGCTTGCTGAAATTAGTGTTAAGCCTATAACTTCCTAAGAGATAATAGGCATCATTCTCTGTATCTTTTGTTTGAAATCCCTTACCAGTAAAATATTCAGCAGTTATATTGAAATCATAAAAATCATATTTAATACCACCAATTGCTCTGTATCCCTCTTCACTCTTCATTCCTCCATCTAAGTAATATTTTTTCTCTACCAAATTATAAACCCCGGTTAGAGCTAAACCGGAAAGAGGAGTGTTTAATATTGTTCCGAAATTATAGTCTTTTTCTCCATCCAAAGTCGTATCACCATTCATAAAAGCTGTCTCAAACTCGATATCTGCATTGTAAGGAAGTTCATACTGGAAATTTGCAACAAAACCTAATGGATGACATGTTGACATAGCTAAAACAAAATCAGGTCTTTCAGAAGGTACCCTGACAAGACATTCTGTCGAAGCAGAAAAACCTCTTAAAACATGGCCCTGCTTGATACTTACTGTAATATTATCATTCAAATGATAACCAATTTCAGCTTCAAGGAGTTGCCACTGCCCCCCACTACCTGCACAAGAACAGATACCTGTTTCAATGGCATAATCTGTATTTTCCCCGATTGTACCACTAGCGTTTATTGTGGCTTTTCTGATTTTAAACTTATTTGAAGTATTATAATCTCCATTATTGGCACTGTGCCCTTGATAAGTATTCAAATCTAACATTATTCCCGTATGCAACTGTGGCATTTGTATTTGGGCATTAACAACAAGAAAACAAGAAATTAGAGTAAGTAATAAAACTAACTTTTTCATAATGACTCCTTAATTAGTTATAGATAACTAACAATTATTTAATTTTGTCTCCATGTTAGAAAGCACTAACAATTTGTCAAATACTTTTTTTTGCTTATTATATTTTATTGGCTTTAAAGTAGGATTTATTACAGTTTTACATTACTATATTTGTTAGATGATACTAATTTCCTCTAGGGCTCTTAAAGAGATTTGGATAGAAAATTTGGCAATCTTTCAAGTAAAATGGGTCTCAGAAAAAAAAGTAATCTGACAAGGGACTTCGGGCGAAAGAAAGTTGAGTTGTCGGAGACCGGAGTTCCTCAGCCGTAGGCAAGGGACTTCGGGCGAAAGACCGTGAGCAGCAGTTGGAGACCGGAGTTCCTCAGCCGTAGGCAAGGGACTTCGGACGAAAGACAGTGAGCAGTTGGAGACCGGAGTTCCTCAGCCGTAGGCAAGGGACTTCGGACGAAAGACCGTCAGCAGCAGTTGGAGACCGGAGTTCCTCAGCCGTAGGCAAGGGACTTCGGACGAAAGACCGTGAGCAGCAGTTGGAGACCGGAGTTCCTCAGCCGTAGGCAAGGGACTTCGGACGAAAGACCGTGAGTAGTTGGAGACCGGAGTTCCTCAGCCGTAGACAAGGGACTTCGGGCGAAAGACCGTGAGCAGCAGTTGGAGACCGGAGTTCCTCAGCCGTAGGCAAGGGACTTCGGACGAAAGACAGTGAGCAGTTGGAGACCGGAGTTCCTCAGCCGTAGGCAAGGGACTTCGGACGAAAGAGAGAGAATCTTATTTTCGCTTTAATTATACTACTCAAAAATTGATTTTCTTTTTACTACTTCAACTTGAATTTTATTGAGTTTATTATTGCGTAAAAACTCCAGAGTAATATATGTCCCAGCTTCAGCTTTCTGGATAGTGTCTATAACTTCAGTGGTCTTGCTTATCTGGGCACCATTGATATTAGTAATAATATCACCTACTTGTAAATTTGCCTTATCAGCAGGTGATTTGGGTAGAACTTTGGCAATTCTAACGCCTAGACTATCCGTGTTAACTGGAGAAATCTCTATCCCAATCACATTATCATCTTGGGATTCATATCTGAAGATAAAAGTCTTGCTTTGACTTAAGAGTTCTTTAATTCTATCTTCAATATTAGAAATTTCTGTTTTTTCTTTATTAGCTAACTTCAGTTTAGTAGCAAAAGTCTTATTATTTCTGAAGTATTTAATTTCAACAGAATCACCTATTTTATTTTTTTTAAGAATATCTACTAATTGGTCAATAGTAGTTAATTTTTGATTCTCCAATTCTAGGATTATATCACCATCTTGCAAATCAGCCTCATCAGCAGGGGAATTTTCAATCACCTTATGAACTTTTAATCCATAATCTGGTTGAGTAATATCATAGTCGGTTTTAGAGTCAAATTCAGTAAGATAAACACCAAGATAAACCTCTGAATATGCTGAAATAGCCATAAGAGTGAAAACAAGTATTAGAATTGTCTGGAAATAAATTTTCTTCACATTAACCTCACATTTTGCGGATTACACCTTTTGAGGAAGATCTATTCTCGATTTCGTTAATCATAATGATACCTTGTTGGTCAGGTGATTTATATTTTCTAATCATATATACTTTACCTTCTTCAAAATCATCAGGATTTAGATATTTGATAGTTTTTATTTCTCCATTTTCATCAGTAATGGTTTTAGTCTTTTCATTTATCATATTCTCATTATTCTTATCTAACTGAGCTAAACCTTCAAAGCCTTGCCAAGCTTCAACAGTTTCTGGATGATTATCATGGCTAGGGACAAGATCTGTTTCAGCTATTTGTTGGGGATTTTTTCCACTAATAGCATTATTTATCTTACCTGCAATATTAGGATTTACCACAAAACTAATAGTAAGTATTAACATGGCGATCGCACTGCCAAAAGCTAGCTGATATGGTAGCTTGAACTTATTATAAAAAAACTTCTTTTCCAATTTCTCTTTAAGTTCATACTCTAGATATTTATCTGATATCTCTGGGATTTTAAGATTAATAAGTTTTTCTTCAAATTTATCCATTATTTCTTCCTTCTAATTCAATTATAATGGTTTTTAATTTCTGCATAGCTCTATGAACTTGCACTTTTACAGCACCCTCTTTTTTTCCAAGAATTTCAGCAATCTCTTGGTTGCTCATCTTCTCGAAATATCTGAGAATAATTACATTTTGGTCTTTTTCATTTAACTGCTTTAAAGCAATTTTTAAATTTTCATAATTTATTTCTATATCTTCACTTAAGGGACTAATCTGATTTAATTTCACTTCTTTAACTAAATTATTAATTCGTCCATTTTTACGATAGTAGTCAGTAACTTCATTAATAGCTATTCTATAAAGCCAACCAGAGAAGGCTCCTTTATAAAGATACTTAAATTTATTGATATTTTTTAAGGCCTTAAAAAAGACATTTGATACAATATCACGACGCACTTCTTCTTCACTTACCTTATGATAAACAAATCTATTTATCAAAGGAAAGTACTTCTTATACAATTCATCAAAGGCATTAATATCCTTTTTTGCTTTTAGAACTAATTCTTTATCTTCCATATTTTGTGTCTCACATTCTATAACGAGCTTTCTTATTTTGGTTACACTTCTTACATTAAAATTATTCGTTAAATAACTGGTTAAAAAAGTCAATATCTTTTCTTGACGACTTTTCAATTATTTATAAATCTGATATTACTTACTCGTTGTGAGCATTAACATTAGGAGAAGTAATGAAATATACCTTATTAATTAGCTTATTGGTCTTTCTCTCTCTCTCCCATGGAGAAATAATTACTAGTCAAGATTCATTATTAGTTCAAGAGACCTTAGAGAAGATTGACTTATCAACTCAAGATTTGATGTTCCTAAAAGATTGGTCAGATGAAACTTATTTAAAAAATCAGGTAATAGTTAATTCAATCAATAACCCCTTTTACTTCTTAGATTATGCTGAAAAGATTAATAATATCAATAATAGAGAAGATTTTGATAAACTTGCTTATAAGTTTTTGAATAATAACGATATTGAATTAAATTATCCTGAAACCATCAATGAGCTTCTGGAAACTAGTCTAGAAATGGAAGAGTTGATTGATATTATTGAAACATATATTTCTATTAGAAAAGTACATTTTAATCATGTTTTTGCTCAACTTAGCGCTGAAGAGATTGAGATTTTAAAATCATTCTCTTCTTCAGCATTTAATCAAAATTCTTCCGAAGAAAATGATGAGATTAAATTAACAAGTTTAGAATTTGAAGATATTGTAAAAAGAGTTAACTGGTATATATTCTATCAGCCTGTTATTATTGAAAATAAAGAATATCTTAAGCATAAGTTAGTTATTAAATCCTTTTATGACTTTATTTATAAGAACTTAGATAAATTTTTATGGCAAGAAGAGAATATTATTTACCCTACTGAATATGGTGAAATTATCATTGGAAGCATTTATGATGATTCTCATGTTCTAGACAATACCATAGCTATAATTGAACCTGCTGGTAATGACAGCTACTCTTTTATAACTAATAATCAAGAATCATTCTTTCTTTTTGATGCATCTGGAGATGACCAATATCGTTCCGAGACTTCCCTCTTCTCTGCTGAATTTGGCTTCTCTTATGCTTATGATTTAAGTGGTAATGACAACTATTCTGCCCAAGATGAGGCTTTCTCAGCTAAATTAGGCTTCCAAGAATTTATTGATTTTGCTGGCAATGATTACTATAATACTCAATCCTTCTCGCTAGCAGCTTCCCTTCTGGCTTCATCTATAATGATTGATGAAGCAGGTAACGACATCTTTGTTACAGGGCAGTATGGTCAAGGTTTTGCATCCACTTGGGGAATATCTCTTCTCTTAGATAAAGACGGCACAGATACTTACATCTGTGGGAATAGTGAATTTCATGCCCCTCTTTCCCCGAATGATTATAGAAGTATGGGACAAGGAATGGGATTTGGTATGAGACCTAATTTTGGTGGTGGAATAGGAATATTGATTGATAAAGCAGGAAATGATAGGTATTTAGGTGGAGTCTATGCTCAAGGTGTTGGTTACTGGTATGGCTTAGGTCTATTACTGGATAATGCTGGCAACGACTTCTATAATGCTGTTTATTACCCTCAAGGTTCAGGCATTCATTTGGCTGGGGGATTTCTTTATGATGAAGCAGGAGAAGATAGTTATTACTCGAAACATGGGCCTGGACAGGGTGCAGGTCATGATTTCGGAGTAGGTTTCTTGATAGATGGAGCTGGTAACGACCACTATTCAATAGAAGGAGGTAATGGTTTAGGCTTAACAAATTCTGTTGGTATCTTCTTAGACAAGTCTGGTAATGATCGTTATGAAAATGGCACAAATAGCAACTATGGATATGGGAAAAAAGCTAGATCTTCTGGGTCTATAGGACTCTTCATCGATGGAGCAGGCCAAGATTTTTATCCTCATCAAAGCATGCAGGATAGTTTAGACTGGGAACAAGGTCTTTATGGCATAGGAAGAGACTTGAAGCCCCTTTCGCAAGAGAGTGAAAAGAGTTCTGCAGTAGAACAATTATCAGCAGATATAGACTCTTTAGCATCCATAGAAGAAATATTTCTATATGCTTCGGAATGGGAAGTAGGAAATGTTGTTAATAGAGTACGCAGAGCCCGAGAAATCCTTCTTAACCGAGAAACCGAGACAGTAGAATATATTATATCTAATAAAATAAATACCCAGGATACCAAGGAATATAGAGCAATTAAAGAGTTCTTTGAAAATAGTAGTAATTCCCAATTTCAGTTAATTGATCCTTTAGTTTCTGAGGATAGCTTAGCTAATAAGAATGCAATTTCCTTAGTTGCCTCATTGAAGCTGGAACAATTTTTACCACCTATAGAGAATTTCTATGAGTCTGAAAAATATATTCTTTCTTGTATTTCAGCTTTTGCCAACTTCAAAAAGGATGAATATATCCCACTCATATCTAGATATATTTCATCTCCGAATGAAAAGGTTAGATTTAGTGTAGCCAATGCTCTTAAAACTATTGACTCTGAATTAGCTAAAACAGAAATAGATAAGATGAAAAAAGATCCATCTTTCTTAGTAAGAACTTTGGTTATTGAATATCTAAATAAATCTAAAATATAAAACAAAAAGTAACTACTCACTAATAAAAATGATATGGAGGCATTATTATGTATGATGAAAATCCCATCTCGGGACATCAATCTTTAGGAGAAGAGATATTTTCTAGTATTGTGCATGGAATTGGACTATTTCTAGCAATAGCAGGAATGGCTATTCTTATTGCTAAGGCTGTTTTGGTAAACCAAGCTATAATGGTTGTAGGCTATGCTCTTTATGGCTTTGGCTCTATCTCTCTTTATCTCTCATCTACCCTATTTCACAGTATTACTCATAAAAAAGCAAAATCTATCTTTTCAATATTTGACCAATCAGCCATTTATCTTCTTATAGCTGGGACATACACTCCGATAACTTTCGCTATGAGAAATGCTCTAGGTTGGACCATTTTTGGTATTATCTGGACTTTAACAATCTTAGGAATCATCATGCAGTGTTTAACCAAAGGAAAGTCAAGTCATGTAACTAATTCTATTTATTTAGCAATGGGCTGGCTCTTTCTTGGATTTTTATATTGGATGATGAAAATACTCCCTATGTCTCTATTTCTCTGGTTGGCTATTGGAGCAGCTTCCTACACAATCGGAGTAGTCTTCTATGCTTGGAGAAAATTACCTTACCATCATCCAATCTGGCATATCTTCGTAATGGGGGGAACTGTCTGTCACTTCTTTGGTTTATTGGAGTTAGTAAGATAAGTGTCTACAAAATAGACAAAAAAAAAGTGTAGGTAGAACCTACACTTTAACCGAGTTGTGTTTTAAATTATTTTAGTATTAAAGTTTTTCTCTTAGTAACAAAGCGTTTATTTTCTTTAACTTGGATAGTATAACTACCATTTTGTAAAAGATTACCAGAGAAATCTGTACGATCCCATTCTAAAGAATAATCCCCTACATTAAAGAAATTGGAAGCAATGGTAGTAACAACTACACCCTCTTGATTAAGTACTTCAATAGTTAAGTGGACTTCACTATTAGAATGAAAACTAATAACAGCAAGATCACTTATTGCTTCAGGTGTTACATTAAAATCAGTAACATTTTCAGAACCTTTATTACCCGCGAATAAAACAATAGTACATACTAATAAGAATAAAACAATTAATTTCTTTTTCATAATTCCTCCACTAAACTCACCAATATAGTGATGCAGATTCTATTCCATAAATCATTATTTTACTATAAGTTACTTTTTTGTTTTAATTGTTTTAGATCAACCCTAATTCTATTAGCAATTGTATGAACACCTTTAAAGGTATGATCTTCAATAGATTCATAGATTCTAAGGGCTTTTTCATAGTTTCTAATAGCATTTTTAGGTTCATCTGTTGCTTCATAATAAAGAGCTAATCTTTGAAAATGTTGAATATAAGGAGCTGTTAAACGAGCAACAACTTCATCTTTGTAAGTAGTGTTGTCCATGATGGAGTCAACAACGAAGACATTTTCTAGGAGGTCTATATATTTATCCCATCGAATTGAGTTATTTTGGGTTAATTTATATGGTACTAATTTATAGACGATAACATGATCTTCCAAGTAATCATCTAAGCCAAGGAATTGATTTCCAACTGTTGAAGCAAAGTAAATTGGTCTTTTACCAAAATTATCTTTAATAATCTGCATGGCTGCCTTATCTTGTCCTCTCCAATAACCTAAACTTAGATCTTTCTCGTGTACAGTAAAAGTTTTTGTGTAGCCAGGAAGAGAAATTTTATAATCCTTAGGACCGTTAAATCTCTCAGGTGTAACCAAAGCTTCAATTTGAGAATCATGCAGAGCGATGTTTATTCCTTCTCTATCTCTTAGCTGTCTAATATACCAAGGAGTATTCATTAAAGAGTAATTAGCAACACTAACATCCTTTCTTATTCCATAACATTCCCGATTTTTGAAGTCCATTGCCATGGCAATTCTTTCAGCAGTAGCTTGATCATAAATAACATTTTCAGCAGCAGCAACAGAGTCAGGTTGATTTGCCAGGATATAAGGGTCATCAACAGCTTGGGCATACCATAATGGGAAAGTATCGTTGTCTCCATTAGTAAAGATTATAGCATTTTCTTCCAAAGAATTAAGAAAGTTCATTCCGTATTCTGCAGCGTAAAATTCCTTTGATCTATCCACGAAATGATACTGTGTTAATAAAGTTAAAGTAGGAAAGATAAAGGCTATTAATAAAACTACAGGGTAAAGCTTTTCACTTTTGAATAAGCTTTTTAGTCCATAAATTAAGCCTATAGCCATAAAAGAAGCCCAGATATTATAAGCTGTAACGAAGAAGTAATCGCGAGGACGCGGGGTCTCTAGCGGAATATTCATTACAAATACCATGGCAATTGAGCCCATAATAAAGAATGAAAATAGGTAAATAAAAGAGCTCTTGTTCTTTTTAAAGTGGAAGAACATTCCAATAAGGCCTAAAAGGTAGGTCAAAGTTATAAAGATGTTATCAAGAAGTATTTTGGGTAAAGCTATAAATTTACTTAAAGCTTCTGTGTTAAAATACTGCCAATTAAAATATCTTAGGAAGTGAGTTCCAAATTGAACAGTGAAGAAGTTAGCATTTCTGTTAACAAAATTGGTTTCTCCAAACTGTTCTCTTCTAAAAAAGGCCATAAATCTTTCCCAGTTCTGTGGGTCACCTTCATTGATAAATGGTCTGAAAGAAGCTCTAATTGGAATATAAAGATGAGTAGAGAAGCCAATAATAATAGCGATTAAGGCTAAAGTCCAAGCAGTTGAATTTACTCTTCCTCTTAAATAATACATTAAAACAAGTGTTATTGCTAAGGCAAAAAGAGGCTGAGAAAGGGCTGTGGAGTAAGAGTTAACTATAAAATAGAAAACAAATAGGCCAATCATCCAGAAAACTATCTTAGTAAAGAAAGCATCAGTTTTAAAAAATGGCTTAATTATTGGATAAACAACGATTAATAAAACTGCTGGAACGATTTGTAATACAGTTTGATGAACTCCAAATCCTAAAAAGAAAAGATAAATTATAAAGATAAGATAATTTTGGTGGGATAAATCTTCAGATTTTTGCAACCAAACCATGAGGAGATAGATAATAAAGTTTATAAAGAAAGCTAAACCAGAGTAAACTTCAGGCTCAACACTATTTGTCCAGAAAGTATAAGAGAAAGCTGTAAAGATAGCTGCAATTATACCAATCGGAACTGCAATATTGACTCTTTTTTCAAACATACTAACTATTTTAATAGTATATAAATAGGTAAACATCACCGCTAAAGCTCCCCATAAAGATGAGAGGAAACTAGTAACTTGAGGTGTTGACATACCTAACCCTATGATATTTAGAAATCTACCTAAGATTATATAAGTAGGATTTCCTGGGGCATGCAAGACTGAAAAGAGTTTAGCAGTTGTGGCATATTCTCCTGCATCCCAAAAAGCTAGGGATGGAGAATTTGTCATTTGATACACAATCATCACAAAAACAAAGACAACAAAGGCAATAATACCATTATGCTTAGGGTTAATGATCTGAATCGGTTTTAAGATATCTTCTTTAGATTTAATAGTCTTTGGGACTTCAAATCCTTTTCTTACTTGGTTCTTTTGACTCATAAAATGTTATCTCCGAATTTCTATTTTAGACCTGATTTAGCAGTACTAGCAATAATTTGTTTTTGGGCAAGGAAGAACAGGAATACTAAAGGTAAAATACTAAAAGTAGAAGCAGCCATTAATAGAGCTGTTTCTGTTCCTGAATCTTGACTAAAGTAGCTAAGACCTACTTGAAGAACTCTTAAATGCTTACTATCTGTCATTATAAGAGGCCACATAAAACTGTTCCAGCTACCAATAATAGAGAATATTGAGGCAGTTGCAATCACAGGTTTAGAGAGTGGTAATACTATTCTCCATAAAGTTCCAAACATACTACAGCCATCTATTGCAGCAGCATCAAATAATTCTTGAGGAATTGTTTTAAATTGTTGCCTGAAGAGGAAAATAGTAAATATGTTGGCCACCCAAGGTACAATTAAAGCAAAATATGTATCGACTAAACCTAGCTGGCTTAATACGATATAAGATGGAATTAGATAAATTGGTTGAGGGACCATCATCATACTAATTAATAAATAGAAGAGAAAATCTTTACCAAAGAAGTTCATTCTAGCAAAGGCATAAGCAGCTAAAGCTGAGGTAAATAACACACCTATCAAGGTCGTAAAAGCTACAAAAAGAGTATTCTTTATATAAAGTCCAAAAGGAACTTTATTCCAAGCTCGAAGAAAATTACCAAAGAAAGGTTTTATATAACTTCCTTCCACAATATCATCCTTATGAACCATGATATACTCTAATTTTGCTTCATCAGATAAGACAATTCTCTTAGTCCTATTTTCTATTCTTCCATCATCCAATCTATATTTATAATCTAAATCGTAAGAAATCTCTTTATTCAGATTTTTGGGGTGCTGAATTAATTTTCCATCAATTGAATAAGTACTTACCAGTACAGAATCCCCAATTTCCAATGCTCTGCTAATTCCAAGTTTTTTACCATCTTCTTTAATATAGGTAAATTTATTTTTCCAGTTAAAACCAATATTCCCATCATTAATTTCTACTTGATCTTTCAAGGCTGTATTAATCATCCATAAAAAAGGAACAACCATCACAAAACCTAAAGTAATCAGTAAAGTATAAATCAAAACATTAAAAGGTGTATTTTTCATTGCTCTTCTCCCCTATTCGTATGTAACATGCTTTTCTAAGCGTTTTTGGATCAGCGTTAAAAGTAGAATCACAACAAATAATACTAGGGCTATTGCATTAGCATAACTGAAGTTTAAATCTATAAAACCTGCTTCAAAAATGTAATAAACAATAAGAGAAGTGGTTCCTTGAGGTCCCCCAGCAGGAGTACCTGTCATTAAATAAATCTGCGAAAATGATTGGAAAGTAACAATAGTAGTCATCATTAAAACATAATAAGTAGTTGGTGAAACTAAAGGTAAGGTAATCCCAAAGAATTGTCTTGGCTTACTAGCACCATCAATTGAAGATGCTTCGTAATACTCTTTGGCTATATTTTGGAGACCAGCAAGATATATAATAGTATTATATCCTATACTCTTCCATACTGTTACTATCATTATAGAGAAAAGGGCTAAAGAAGGTCCACCCATCCAACTAGGGAGATTTATCCCAAAATTATGAAAAATCATAGTGAAGATTCCAGTTGGTTCATTTAACCATTTTAGAGGTTCTAAGCCAATTCCCTCTAAGAAATAATTTAATAAGCCACTTCTTTGTTGAAAGATAATCTTCCAGACAATAGAAACAGCAACCATTGATGTAACATAGGGTAAAAAATAGGCGGTTCGGAAAAATCCCCGTAGCCATTTAACATTATTCAGTAATACTGCAAACAGGAGTGATAGAATCACCGTGGCTGGTACCACCATGACTACAAACCAAATAGTATTAGTCATTGACTGAAGAAATTCAGGATCACTAAATAACTTTGCGTAATTGGCAAAACCAACAAATTTATCAACTCCGGTAAGCTTCCAATCAAAAAAACTTATTACGAACGACAACAATATCGGGACAAACCTAAAAGCAATAATTATGATCATTGCAGGTAAAATATATAAATAGGGGCCTAGCTTATTCTTTTTCATACCTTATCCTATGTTTTTTTTACAAGATTGTAAGAAGATTATTTATTGTCAAATGATTTATCCAAGATGTTAATAAATTTGTCTTTATTGATCTATATTGCCTTTTATTTAGTTGCAGATAGTTTAACATAAAACACTGAAATACTGATATATAAAAGATTGAATCTCCTTTGAATCCAACATTTAACTACTAAAACAATATATATAATTAGAAGATATTTAAGGGATTATAAGTATATACATGATAGGGCTAGAGTTTGGATAAAGACCTAGCAACTCTACTTAAAATATCAAACTAGGATAATTATTTATCTTTTCCACTTAATCTTAAAAATTAGGGTTTTAACAAGTGTCTGACATTTCTCTAGAAATTTAGAGGGGACTTAAGAGTATAATCAAGTTATTACTTTATCCTCTTCCCTTGGTCTTTCTCACTCAACTACAATATTTTTCGAATTTTCTTTGAATTAAATGTGAAGTAGCAGGGGACGAACAAGGGAATAGCAGTGAATCTGTCTTTCGCCCGAAGTCCCTTGCCTACGGCTGAGGAACTCCGGTCTCCAACTGCTGCTCAAGGTCTTTCGTCCGAAGTCCCTTGCCTACGGCTGAGGAACTCCGGTCTCCAACTATTTATGACGGGAGTTGCTCACGGAGTAGCGACTTCCGACAACTTTCTTTCGTCCGAAATCCCTTGCCATATTCCTTTTTTCTAAGACCCACTTTTCTTGAAAGAGTGCAAAAAAAACTCATTAACATTAATCAATAATTACCTTTATTAGATGCCTTTACTATGAATTAGATAAAAGAAAAAGTCCTTCAATTGAAGGACTTTTAGAATATTATATTTATTTATTTTCTTTCAATCATCGCTTTGAGATGTTCAATATATTTAACAGGGCCTCCTGGTTGGTATCCAGTTTGGCCTAGAACATCGCCATTTGAGTTAGTTAACAAGATAGTAGGATAACCTTGCACTCCATATTTTTGTTGAAGTTCCATTCTTTTAGTTTGTTCTTCTTTAGGAAGTTGTTTGAAAGTAGTTGGAAAATCAATTTTTAACATTACTAAATTTGCTTTAGCATAATCAGCAAATTCTTGATGAGAAAACACTTCATCAACTAATTTTATACACCACTTACACCAATCTGAACCAGTAAAGTTTATTAATATAGTTTTATTTTCAGCTTTAGCAGTTTCAAGTGCTAAGTCATAATCTTCAATCCATTCTACTTGATTGGAAGCTTCAGCAACTTTTGCTTTTTCCTGTGCACAGCCAATAACAGAAAGCAATAGGAATAGCACAGTCAAAATAACTATTGATTTTCTCATATTTCCTCACCATTTACAATTATTTTTGTTTCAAATTCAGCAGCTTTCTTAAGCATAAAAGAGACACCGCAATATCTTTCTTCTGATAAATCTACAGCTTTTTTGATTTTCTCTACAGGTAAATCTTCACCTTCGAAGTTGTAGGTTAAATATATCTTGCTATAATATTTTGGATGTTCATCTGTTTGATCAGCATCAGCTTCTACCCAGAATTTATAATCTTTAACTTTCATCTTTTTCAAGATAGAGACCACATCCATACCAGTACAACCAGTAAGAGCTGTTAACATTAAACCTTTAGGTCTTGGACCTTTATCTTGACCACCAACTTCAGCATTAGCATCGAGGATAATATGATGTCCGTTGATTTCGGAATCAAATTGCATATTATCCTTCCATAATGTCTTAACAATCATTAATTACACCTTCTTTTCCATTTTTTGGGTGATATTCTCAAAGGCTCTAGTAAAGATAACGAGAGATTCTAATATTTCATCTAACTTCTCTTTTGGTATCAAGCTGAGTACTTTTTTCTGATGGTCTATAACTTTATCAGAAATCATTTTTGCTCTATATTCTCCTTCGAGAGTAAGCACAGCATACCATTGCCTTCGATCTTCCTCTGAATGTTCTCTTTTAGCTAAATTTAAACTGCATAGATTGTCCATTAATCTTGTAACTCTGCTATGAGATACTTGCAGTATATCTGCTAAATCATTCATTATCACCTTACCTTTAGTATTATAAAGGAATTGCAATAAAAAGCAATCAATTTTTGTTAAATCATCACATTTCTTTAAGTTGCTATCTCTAAGAGACAAATTTTCTTGTAAAACATCCAAAACATTAATAAACTCTTTAGCTCTATTAACCATTATTTTCCTCCAAGTAAATAATATCTAATATAACAAATCTAAATCTATCAGTATTGACTCTTTTTTTGAGAATATCCAAATAGATTTTTCCTTAGTGACATTTTAAAAAGAAGCATCAAGAACGCAAGTTTTTTTTACAGAAATTTTCTATTGTGTTTTATATATTCCATGATGTACTATTATTTTTATTCAACAGTTACACTTTTAGCAAGATTTCGCGGTTGATCTACATCAAGTTCTCTTAAGTCAGCAACATGGTAGGCCAGTAATTGAAGTGGTATTATAGTCAATATTGGTTGAAGCTCTGATAATGTTTTAGGGACAATTAACACTTCTTCAGACATATTTTCTATCTGCTCATCAGATTCAGTGATGATTGTAAATAGTCTTCCCTTACGAGCAACCACTTCTTGTAAATTTGATATAATTTTGTCGTATAAAACATCCTTAGGAGCAATAGCAATCACTGGCATATTTTCATCTATTAGAGCAATTGGTCCATGTTTCATCTCGGCAGCAGGATATCCTTCAGCGTGAATATAAGAAATCTCTTTAAGTTTTAGAGCCCCTTCTAAGGCGACAGGGAAATGCAAATCTCTACCAAGATACAAGGCATTTGTAGAATCTTTAATCTTAGCTGCAATATCTCTAATTTTATCATTGAGCTTGAGAATTTCATCTATTTGTTCAGGGATTTTCTTGAGAGCTTTAATGTACTCTATGCCTTCTATCGGTGATATTCCTTTCATTCTGCCAAAAAGAAGTCCTAAGAGGAATAAAATCGTTACTTGAGAGGTAAAGGCCTTTGTTGAAGCAACGCCTATTTCAGCACCAGCATAGATGTAAACACCACCATCAGACTCTCGAGCTATAGTACTTCCGATGCCGTTAGTAATTCCCATAACTTTGGCACCTTTAGCGCTTGCCTCTTTCATTGCAGCTAAGGTATCAGCAGTTTCCCCAGACTGACTAACAACAAAAACTAAGGTATCATCTTCAATAATTGGATTTCGGTAGCGATATTCACTAGCATATTCAACTTCTACATGGAGCCTTGACATTCTTTCAATCAAGTATTTTCCTAATAGACATGAGTAATAGGATGTTCCACAAGCTAATAATTGCAATCTTTTAACTTTTCTTAAATCAGATGGAAGCATGTTGAGTCCACCCAGGCGAGCTGTAGCCATACAGTCGTATAATCTACCTCTAAAGGCATGACGAACAGTGGTTGATTGCTCAAAGATTTCTTTAAGCATAAAGTGTTTGAAGCCATTCTTTTCAACTGAAGAGGCTTCCCATTCGATTGTAGCTATCTCAGGGTCAACTGGAACATTATCAATAGTTGAGATCAGGTAGTTATCTTCATTAATCACAGCTACTTCTTTATCGTTAAGATAGATAACTTGATTAGTGTGAGTAAGAATTGCATTTACATCAGAAGTTAAAAAATAAGCATCTTTACTTACTCCAAGAATAAGGGGAGAACCCTTTCTGGCAGCTATAATTTGTTTAGGATTGTCCTTACAAAATACTGCAATACCGTAAGTACCCTCAACCAAATGGAGAGCTGAGCGAACCGCAGCCTCTAAACTTTTATGTTTGTTATAGAAATAGCCAATCACATGAGCTAATATTTCAGTGTCAGTTTCACCTTCAACGAAATCATCATGTTCTATTAAGATATCTCTTAACTGTTTATAGTTCTCGATAATTCCATTATGAACCAAGGCAATATTATGCAATTTATCTTGATGAGGGTGAGCATTCAACTTAGTAGGTTCACCATGTGTTGCCCAACGAGTATGAGCAATCGCAATATTTGACATAGTTAAGTTAGGTTCAGGAAGTGATGATTCTAATTCAATAATTTTTCCTGCTTCCTTGAAAACTTTAAGTTCATCTCCATTATAAATGGCAATACCTGAGCTATCATAACCACGATACTCTAACTTTTTTAGTGCTGAAAGAACAATAGGGACAGCGCTGTGTCTCCCTAAATAACCAACTATTCCACACATTATTTAATCTCCTCGAAACCTTTATTTGTTTTGTATATTACTAAATTTATTATGATAAAGATGGCCACTGAGCCTGTTAATATTAATATCGAAGTTAAGTCATTTCCCTCTACAAGGCTAGCATATTTAGTTGGGATAAATTCTTGACCAAGCATTACTGCCAAGAAATTATTCATGAAATGGGCTAACATTGGGATATAGATACTTTTACTTACAAATAGTAAATATCCCAACCAACAGCCTAAGAAAGTGATTGGTAAAAGCTTATAGAAATCTAAATGGAAGATAGCAAAGAGAATACCAGTTATGATTATAGCAGACCAGACACCTTTCTTTTCGAAGAAGCGAGGTAATAGGCCCCTGAATAGTAGTTCTTCAAAAATAGCAGGAGCAACAGCTATCACACCGATAATCACCATAAGAGGTAGTTCTTTACCAGTCATTAGTTCCATCATTCCGGCAAAGTAATCTTCAGGAATAGGATAGAAATAATTAACTATCTTAGTAAGCCATGAGGAGATTACTATTGCAGGTACTGCGAGTAAGGGAACTAAGACTAAATTACTTAACTTAAATGATTTATATCTTAAGAAGTTTTTCATTTCTTTTCTTGCTTCTTTTTTATCCCCACTATTCTTTCCTTTCCTAAAGAGAAGATTTACAAAAATCATTACAGGTAAACCGATAATAATTATCTGTGTTCTTAAGACCTCTCGCATTAATATTTCTTGATCAACTGAGCCATTTACAAAAGCTTTTCCTTGCCAAGCAAAGCCGATATAATAGAGTAAACCAATCATAACCATATAGAAGACAAGCCCTATTGCAGGAGTTAAAAGTTGTGCTTTATTCTTTTTTAAACCAGCGAAAGAAGTTTCTGTTTGAGTTCTAAAAAGTACTTTCTCTGAGGCAAAAACTTTAATAGTCATAATTATCGCAATAACACTCAAAATGATAGTTGAGCCTACAGTATAGCCGAAATGAACTAAATTTACTCCGGAAAGCATAATTTCTTTAAACAATAGGGATATATTCACAATAGGAACCAAGGCTAGACCTTTATTCATCTCAAAACCCGGGAACATTGAAACCATAGCTAACATCATAGCGACCATAATTAAAGGGCTTTCATAAGATCTTGCTTCTTTCATATTTCTAGAATAAGTAGAGATTATCAATAATAGAGCACTAACTAGACACACTAAAGGAAGTAATGAGAGCAAGACCCAAACAAATGATGATAAAGGAATGTTAGCCCCAACCATAGAAGATCCTGACTGTCCTACCATCAGTTTGAAAGAGAAATACATAGATATCATATTTATGACAACATTCACCAAACTTGCAGTAACAATAGTGAAGAATTTACCCATGACTATTTCATTACGAGAGACTGAAGAGACTAAGAGAGTCTCCAAAGTTTTTCTTTCTTTCTCTCCTGCGACTAGATCTGTCGCTACGACAGCTCCTCCACTAATCAAAAGCATAATTAGAAGATAAGGAAGTAATCTGCCAACAACCATACCTAGCATCTGTTGAGAAGATGCTACATTGGTTAATTTAGCTTCTTGAGAAAGAGGATTTAGATAGGCATCATCTTCAGCTAAGTCAGTAATCTTACTCAAGCGAACTCGAATTAAGTCCTTTTCAAAATCACTAATTATGGATTTAACTTTATCTAAAGCCAAACTGCTTTTATCGCTTGAACCATCATATTTATATTCAAAATAGTATGTTTGAGGTTCTTTAAATGAAATTGAATCTAATCTAACAATTGTATGAATAACTCCCTCTTTGAGTAGAGTATCTATTTCACTTTCACCATTAAAGATTTTTATCTTATCATCTGAAGTTAGTTTTTGTTGAATATTTTCCACAACGAAATCTAATTCTTCATTGTCATAATCAGCATAATTATCAAAATTCTCTAAAGCAATAACTTTAGTCTCTTCTTCCATTTTCTGATTCTGACGGGTCATTAAAGATGAGACTCCGATAAAAATAACAGGATAAAGAATTAGAGGCAACAAGATTGTTGAAAAAAGGGTTCTTTTATCACGATAGACTTCTAACAACTCTTTAAAAAATATCTTTCTTACTTTTTTATTATTCATTTTCTGCAACCTCTTCGTCTGTCATTTTATTTACAAAATATACGAATATATCATCTAAATCAGATAGTTGGGTTTCTTCCCTTAAAGCGTCAAGAGTACCTTGAGTCAGAATTCTACCCTGATGAATCAACACTATTCTATCTGCTAACCTTTCAGCTTCTCTCATGATATGAGTAGAGAAAAGTACACTTTTACCCTCTTCTTTAGATCTTTTGATGAAAGAAACAATGTTTCTCGCTGTTAAGATATCTAAGCCAGAAGTGGGTTCATCTAAAATCATTACAGGAGGGTTATGGATTATTGATCTTACAATTGATACCTTTTGACGCATACCAGTGGAGAGGAAATCTATCTTTTTATCCAAAAACTCTCGCATATCCAACATATCAGCCATCTCTTCGATTCTAGCATCTGTAACTCTACGCTCTAAACCATAAAGATCACCAAAATACCTTAGGAACTCTCTAACTTTTAATCTAGTATATAATCCTGTGTCTCCTGATAGGAATCCAAGATTACGGCGAACATCATGTCCTTGGCTAACTATGTCATAGCCTTCAATCTCAGCTGTACCCGAAGTAGGTTCAAACACGGTTGAGAGAATTCGCATAGTAGTTGTTTTTCCAGCTCCATTCACTCCAAGTAAACAGACAATTTCACCCTTATCAACACGGAAAGAAACATTATCTACCGCAGTAAATAAATCTCCATCCTTTTGGATGAATTGTTTAGATAAATTCTTAACTTCGATCATTCATAGTTTCCTTGTTTATTATTTTTAGATTAAAATTAATTATCAAGTATGATAAAAATATGTCAATGTTTTTTTGAATTAGGCATAAAAGAAAGCTATTTAGTGGCATAAGTGGAAAAAAAAAACGACCCTCACATTGGCATATATGAGGGTCTTTTACTGTATCGTACTTGATTTAGTTAAGATGGAAAGGATATAAATCAATATCCGCTTCTATCTTTTTCACAAATTCAAAAATTAATTTAGCAGTATTTTCTAAATCTTTAAGAGAAACAACTTCATTTGGTGAGTGCATATATCTGTTAGGAATACTAATAACAGAAGTAGCTATACCCCCATTTAGTTTGAAGAAAGAATCTGCATCTGTACCAGTTCTGTTAGGATCAACAGTTACTTGATAAGGTATCTTCTTCTCTTTAGCTGTTTCGATAAGCAATTTCCATACTTTAGGATTTAAAGATGAACCCATTGCAATAACGGGACCACCTCCAACTTTAACATCACCATAAACTCTTTTATCCACACCTGGGTGGTCAGAAGCGAAAGTTACATCAACAGCTATACCAATAGTTGGTTTTAAAGTATCAGCCATTGTGTAAGCCCCCTTACCGTTAGATTCTTCACAAACAGTTGAGACACTATGAACTGTAGCAAGAATTTGCTCTTTCTCTTTAGAAAGATAGTACTGAACTAAGCCAGCAACGAAAACACCTGTTTTGTTATCAGCAGCTTTACTAACTACGATATCGTCTGTAAGTTCTTCATAACTAGGAGTAAATGTACCGAAATCTCCAATAGCGACTCTTTTTTCAGCTTCTTCTTTATTTTTAGCTCCAATATCCAGCCAAAGTTCTTCTATTTTATCAGGTGCTTTATCACCTTTATTAACCATGTGGGCTGCTTTTTTACCAAAGATAGCTCTCACTATCTCACCTTCGTGAACAATACTGATTCTTAAGCCAGGTAAAAGGGTAACATCAAGTCCACCTAATACTCTAACATATACAAAACCTTCAGCATCAATATGGTTTACCATAAAACCTATTTCATCGCCATGACCAGCAATCATAACGGAAAAGTCTGATTTTCCTTTAGTAGTTGCAACAACATTACCATTAATATCTGCTTCAACTTGATCAGAGTAATCTTTTACAAAATCATAATATGCTTTCTGAGCAGCATACTCAAAACCTGAAGGACCTTGAGCAGTAACTAACTCTTTATAAAATTCTTTTAATTTTTTATTCATTATTTCTCCATTTACATCTTAAATCTTGATCTCTTTTTTTTTAAAAGAAATCCTTACAAAGTTTTTTTAACAGTCTGCTTAACAATTATTGGCAGTTCCAGCAGCAAAGGGATTGCCAGTGCTTTCATCTTTCTTCTTCTTTTTTGGAGCATCTTCATGTGGAACAATACAAAGGAATTTCATTACTGTTTCCCCAGTATTTTTGAATTGATGATATATTTCTGGATCTACATATATAACATCATACCTCTTAAAAGGCTTCTTCTCACCAGCAAGGACTAATTCGCCTTCACCCTCAAGAACAAATACTTCATGTTCCCAAGCATGACTATGAAAAGGAGTCATACCCCCAGGTTGAACTTCAAACATTCTTAAAGCGAAGTTTGGAGCATCATCTTTCTGAGAGATTAACCATCTAATTTTAGTTCCAACAGCACCTTCTACATTCACATCTTCCAATTTAACTTTGTCAAAGGATTCTACTTTCATATATTCCTCCGTAGATTTTCTTCATTTTAGTTATAATAATATATTTTAACATTACTGTCAAATTAAATTATTATTTTTATTCCTTCTCCGCTAACCAGTCAAGGGAATTTATTCTTGGCATTTTCTTCTCGGACTTGCATCACTTGAGTCTTCGCTTAAAAGCTAGGCCCTCACAAGTCAGGATTTTACCCAAGGCTATCCTACTGAATCCTTTTTAGATATTTTCCCTGAATGGGACTTAAGATTGTCATTGCTAGTAGAATGAGGCGAATAAGTTGCCCACCGTCCGACAGAAAATGCTATTCAACATAGGATTAAACAGTTAAACAAATCCACGATTCAAGCACAGAGTAATTTGTTTGAAGGGTCTTTCTCAATTCATTTCATAATTACCATTTTCTTCATTTCACTTCTTCCTCCATTTTCCAACTTATAGAGATAAAGACCAGAAGAAACTTTTTTACCAGCATTATCATCACCATTCCATACAACTTCGTTTAAACCTGCACTTTTGGTTGAATTTACAAGAGTTTTTACTAATTGACCTTTTACATTATAAACATTAAGCTTCACATTCCCTGATTTTACAACATTATAGTTAATCCTAGTAGTAGGATTGAAAGGGTTAGGGTAATTTTGCTTTAGCATGGACATATTAGGAACAACATCATTGTCCGAACTACTTGTAGGTGCATCTGTAAATGTTACATCAAGAGCCATGAATTTCATGCTACCTCCAGTAGATTGACCGATACTTTGCACAGATGAGCCATAAGTATCATCATCAAGATACATAACATAGATACGCCCGATCTTGTTGCCATCTTCATCTAATCCAACATAATCAATTTCGTTACCAAGATATGGGAATTCAGGTATTTCCTCTGCCATTTCAGCTGTATCGACCCCATTTAAGAAAATAGGTTCAGACCAGTGTCTGCCATTATCATTAGATACCGAAATGACAAGTCCGCACATATATTCCCACTCTTTGTTTTGAGGATATGAGTCTAAATTTTTGAACAAAGCCGATCCCCAGGTTTCTTGCCAAACCATAGCCATCATACCTTCATCATTAGCATCAGTGATTTGAGCAGTATGCAAATGATGCATCATAGCACCATCAGCAGCGTTTATATCCCAATACATGTAGGGCCAAATTGTAGACACAATTGGGCGTCCCCAATATTCAGTCAAATCCTCAGTTATGCTATCATCGACACCATCCCAAGTTCCATCATCAAGAATTTCGTCATAGAGTCCATCACCGTCTTGATCCCACCATTGCCAAAGAGCGTCATGTGGATATTTTTCCATACTATCATATTGGGTAATATCTATAGGGTCATTTGGTATAAATGGCTCGGTCCCATTTCTTTGTTGTGGGTAAACTTCAGCAAGATTCCATTCTAGGGTATTAGTATCAAAAGTGATATTCTTAACAGTGTGAAAATCATGGAAGTAAGAGCCGTCATCAACATTTAAAGTATAGAAAGCCGGGAAGTGAATTCTTCCTTCATTATCTACCCCAGCGTTAAAGTTCTTGGATTGCCCCATGCTGTTGCTTAGCATCTCATCAGTTATATTGTCATTAAAATAGTACTGAGCAGGAACTAATTCATCACCTGTATAGGGATCAATATAGGGTGGATTGATAGAGGCAAACTCCCCGAAAGTTGAGTGTTGAGTCCATACTCCAGCACCATAGTTATCACAAACAAATGCTGTCAACTTACCTTCCTCCAGAGGTATTGCATTAGTACTAGAGCCGGAATAAGCTGTATGATAGCCAATATAATAGATTTTATCTTCATGAGCTATGAAAGACATATAGGCTCTTCTCAAATCACCGTTAGAAACATTCCAAGCATCTAATTGCGGAATAGTAGTTGATGACCAACTTGAGCTAGTCCAATCTTGAGATTCAAGATCTTCTTCATTAAAATCATTAAAATAAATAATTACATTTTCAGAAAAACCACTGCCATTAGTTATAGCGTTTTTCGCTAGAATATAAACTCTTTTTAAACTGTTAATTGGAGAATCACCAATCTGGATTGAAGGCCAGATAAACTCATTTGTTGAAATAGCTTCACCATCAACCATAATCTCAACTGGATTATCAATAATATTCAAGGGTTCTGAATGAAAATACAAATTGTTATCCAGCATTGCATTATGACGAAAAACAACTTCAAGGGATTCATCATCATCAATATCAACATGATAAGCTACAAGTGGCTTTCCTCCTCCAGACATAGTTAGGGCGGGATACCCTTCCCTACCATTTGAAGCGCCAAAAATACCATCATAACTAACAGAGCCCGTGTTATCAACATAGGCATGATAAATCTTTCTCTCTGAGGATGCAGTGCCTTGAAAATGGAAAGTTAAAAAGTTTCCATCTAAATTATCAGTTTGAACCCTTTGAACTGGATTTCCAGAATATGAACCTGGGAAATAATCATAGTAGTTATCAACTATGGAGACAGGTTCGATAGCAAAAGTATATGCAGGAGTGAACCTACTATTTGGAATTAATTGTCTTTTACTAATATCTCTGAGAGATATGGGTTTTCTAGAATCACCTACATTTGCACATAAATTAGTTATAAGAAAAGTTAACAAAGCCATTAGCAACAGAACCCGTTTCATAATATACTCCTCACTTTTTATTTAATAGTACTCAAATATATATAATAATGTCATTTAATGTTTGAGCAATTATTTTTTTTTATAGAAATCACTTTTCCAAGCTAGCCATCCTTGCGGGATTTTATCTCAGGCTATTCTATGTCATCCCTTGAGGCATCGCTAATACATTCGGAATAGCCTTAGCAAAGTATAAAGCTATACTCCACAGGTCGGGATTTAAGATTGTCATTGTTAGTAGAATGAGGCGGACAAGTTGCCCACCGTCCGACAGAAGAGGGTTTCCAACATAGGATTAAACAGTTAAACAAATCCACGATTCAAGCACAGAGTAATTCGAGCTAATTCATTTGAAAGAACTTTTAACTCTGAAGTAAACTTCGATATCTATATCTCAGAAAACTAATAAAAGCAATATTCTGTTTTCTGAGTAATAAACTTAAGATATTTTTTCTCTTTTCCTTGGGATATGAAGCAACTTTACTCTGCAAAGTTTTTAAAGCAATCTTACGAGCTAAGCAGAGTTGAGGGTCATTAAGTTTAAGAACTGTATAAATCATATACATAGCTTTTTCTGGAGCTTTTTGCGAGGGGAGTATTCTGCCATCATCACTATCATAGACAAAGTAATCTTCGATATCTTCTAATTCTGTAGGATTAAGGAATAGGTTCTCATCATAGAGATTAGCTTTGATATGTCCGCAAGTATGGGGCTGATCATCTAAACACATGTCTTGGCAATCGCCATTGCAAGAAACAGTAAGATTATGATAATCAAAAAGTTTGCCAGGATACTTATGAATATCTTTAGGTCGGAGGTGCTCAATATGCGAATCCTTCATATTGACTTTTCCTTCGCAATAAATACAGAGGTAATATTGTTCATTCCTTAAAATATGAAGCTTTAGGTCTCTCTTCTTTTTTGATTTATATTTCCCCCAGTCTTTTAAGTGCTGAGTATCAAGTTTAAAGAATCTAGGGGCTTTCGTTTTTCTTACAAACTTCATTCCATAAGTTCCAAATCAAAGTCTATATCTTGGAAAAAGGCTGAGTTTTCACTCTCATGTTCCAGAATCTCTTCTCGTAATTCTTTAGCTGCAGGAGTATTAGCTTGGCCTTCATCAACTAGTTTTCTGTATTTTTTGTGTAATTCTAAAAGTTCTAGTGGAAAATCAGGGGCATCCATAATTGTTCTTACGATAGCGTTAATATCTCTATCTACAGGAGGTTTAATGTATTTCTTAACTTTCACCACAGAATTCTCATTTTCTAACTTAATAATATTCTTATAATAGGTAGCACTTACTATCTGTGGAGAATGAGTAGCGAGTATTACTTGATTACGATTAGCCCATCTATCTAAATCCTTGGATATACGATAGAGCCATTTAGGGTGAAGGGCAATATCTATTTCATCCATCAGAATAATAGCACCTTTTTCAATCAGATATTTCAGCCAGATAAAGATACTTAATCTCTTGAGTTCTCCATGACTTAAATCTTCTGGACTCAACTCTTTTTCTTCTGAAGAGAGATAGAATTTAACATCGCTCATTTCATCAGTAATTTCAATTCTTTTATCATCAAAGAAGGTATTTAAGTCTTTAATAAAATCGTCATAATGACAACCGAACTGGTTAGTTCTTAGCTTCTCCTTATTATCTTCTTCAAAGGCTTTTTTGCAAGCTTTAATTATAATTTTTTTAGAAACAAAATCATAGGTATTATAGTTTTTTAAATCTCTCTTTACTTTCCTGATTCTATCGTTATAGTTATTAGCAACATAGATTTCATTACCAAATTTATCATAATCAAAGTAGTGAGTAGTGCTGGTATTGTTAAGTAGAGTTTGTTTATCTTCTTTTGACATAAAAAGATAGATCTGAGTATCTGGTCCATTAAGATATACTGCATGAGAAATTTTATCTAAGACATCATTATCCACATTTGATTTAAGTAACAAGAGGAGTTTATTATCTGCAAAAGTTGTGATATAATTAAAGCCTTCTGCTTTAAGTTGCTCTTTTTGAAGTTTCATAGCCTCTATTAACTCTTTTTTTCTATTAGTCATTGCTTGAGTTTTGTCCTCAACAATATAGCTATCTCGATTCTTAATATACTCGGCAAACACTTGGAAATCAAGCAATTTATCTGAGCCTTTTACCCTATTATAGACATCATAATCTTTGCTTTTAGGAAATACAACTATAGGAGTAAATTTGAGAGCAAGACTTCTTAGTTCATTTGTTACAGAGTCTGATTTTTTTAATGTTTCATAGAATTTTATAAATTCAGCAGATTGTCGTAAATCCTCATGATGTTTCTTTAAATCAGCTTCTAAGTTCTCTAACTCAGCTAATAAATTACTGTTAAAAAGTTCGTTTTCGGCAGGTAGAACCATATATTCTAAATCAATATCCTGCTCATCTGCTATCACAAAACGAGCTATTCTATTTTGATAATCAGAAGGATAATTTTCCGTTTCTAGAAGATTTATTATATATTTATGGAGTTTTTTTTCTCTAAAACAAGACAGCATGATATAGATGAATTGAAGTAAAGTGCTCTTTCCCCCACCATTTATAGAGGCAATTGAATATACCTTGGAGAATTTATTCTCACTAAACTCTACTTCAGCATTCTGAAAGTTCCTAAATTTATCTATCTCTACTCTTTTAAGAAACATAACTATCTCCTTCTAACTTGTAAGTTATCAGACCTTTTTTTTATACAAGTAGATCTTGATTTTCTGTCAATATAAAAAGCAGATTTTATATAAAATGTCATTTTATTCACATATTATATATCACTTTATTCAAAGACACTGCCCTTGAACAAAGTTACTTACTTCCATTTTTAAATGAACTTTTTCTTTCAAAAAAACAAGTTTTTTTTTCTCTTATCTATATATATATGTATTTTAAGTTCTAAATAGTGTCATTTGTTTAAGTTAATGTGCTTTTGAGTAATTTAATTTGACATAATTATTGATTTATATTAATATATTATTAAAGGATATATAAATAAAAATTGTGAGGATATATGAGACGACTTATTTTTTTAATATTGGTATTATTACCAGTTATGTTGTTTAGTGCTTATGTAAAAGATGTCCCAATGGAAGTTCAACAACCTGATGGCAAGATGATTTCTCTTTATGCTTCTGGAGATGAATTCCATCACTGGTTCCATGATAAGGAAGGATATACTATTACCCGTGACCAAGCAGGATATTATGTCTATGCTGATAAATTAGGTAATGAAATTATTTCTACAGCATATAGAGCCGGAGAGACATTACCGGCAAGTAAAGGACTTCTTCCTAATATTAATATCGATGCTAAAGAATGGAAAGCCAAAAGAGATGAATTTTACGCTAACAATCCTAGAGTAGAAGAAAGAACCCCTTCAGTAGGTTCATTAGTCAATCTTGTAATATTTATAAAATTCCAAGGTGATAGTGATTTTAGCACAGATATCTCTCTTTATGATGATATGTTAAATGATCAGTCTTTAGATGCTAATTCTGTAAGAAACTACTATCATGAAGTCTCTTATGGCCAACTAGATGTCTCTGGGGAATTCTTTCCACCTGTCTCACCTGAAAATACAATTGTAGCTTATGAAGATCCAAATCCTAGAGGTTACTATGAAGCCTATTCAGCAGCCAATCCTATCGGATATCAAGGTGGTGATTCTGGTGAAGAAAGAGGATACCGCGAACATACACTTTTAGCTAATGCAGCTGAATTTGTAGAATCTATGATACCAGAAGACTTACCTATTGATGGTGATAATGATGGTTATGTAGATAATGTCATCTATATAGTTAAAGGAAGTCCAAACAATTGGGCGTCACTTCTTTGGCCTCATCGTTGGTCACTCTATTATGCTGAAGCTTATATTCATGGTCACCAAGTATGGGACTTTAATTTCCAGATAGAGACGCATTTAAACAGTAGCGGTACTAGTGTCATGTGTCATGAGTTATATCATTCACTTGGTGCTCCAGACCTATACAGATATAACTCAGATGGCGACCCTGTAGGAATCTGGGATTTAATGGCTAATAACACTAATCCTCCTCAACACATGAACTCTTATATGAAGTATTTTTATACCAATTGGATGCCTGAAATTCCTAAGATTGAGGAGAGCGGAACTTATTCACTCTACCCTGTTTCATCTTCCGAGAATCAAGTGTATAAAATCCAATCATGGAATTATGCAGAAGATATCTATTTAGAGTATAGAAGAATAGATCCACTCTTTGAATCAGGACTTCCAAGCGAAGGTCTTTTAACCTACAAGATTAATAATTCATATGCTGGTGAAGGAAACGCCGGTGGCCCTCCAGATGAAGTTTATATCTATCGTCCTTACGGAAATTCTAATGGTGGTGGGCAACTTTCCATGGCTCCTTTTAACGGTAATAATAATAGTTTCGGACAAAACACTATCCCACCAGCAACAGGTACTAATGGTAACTATACTGGTGTAGATATCTATGACATTGTTGTTGAGCAAGATTCAATTACTTTTAAAGTTGATATTTCTAATATCTATTTAACTTCCTTGATTAATGGAGAATCTTTAATCTCTGGTGGTGAAAACAATATTACTTGGATCAGAAAAAACTCTGTAACTGATATAGCACTTGAGTTCAGCATTGATAATGGTGAGAACTGGCTTGAGATAGCTCAAGTAAATGCTAATTCCGGAAGTTATAACTGGGAAATACCAGAAATTAATTCTGAATCCGTATATTTGAAAGTAACAGAGTTAGCTACAGGTAAATTTGATATTATTAATAAACCTCTTACAGTTATCTCTTACTTAGCAACACCTCAGTTGGTCTATCCTGAAAACAATGCTACCGAAGTAGATACTGACCCAATCATATCTTGGTCACCTATAATGGGAGCAACAGCTTATGAATTATCATTAGCTACAGATAGTAGTTTTGAAGATATCTTCTTTAATGATACTAACGAAAGCAATGAATTTGAAACTCCAAGTTTAAACGCATTTACAACATATTATTGGAAAGTCAAAGCTATTAATGGTTCACTCTCCAGTGATTTCTCAGAAACATTCAGTTTCACCACTGGTCAATTCACTACAGTTCCTAATAATACTAATCCTCAATTACCAGCTAATAATGCTGTCTATGTTGATTATGAAGAAGTTGAGTTTGAATGGGAGAATGTGTTTGCTGCTCAATATTATTCTTTGCAAGTATGTAAAAATGTTTATTTTTATAGTGATTTGATAGAAATAACAGATATTGAAACAGCATCTTATATTATTCCTGAGTTAGATCCTTTAACTCGCTACTACTGGAGAGTAAAAGCTCATAACAACTTTGGTAATTCTGGCTGGTCTGTAATTAGTCAATTTGTTACCACACAGGTTGTTTCAAATGAAAATGATATATCTCTCTTAGTAAATGACTATACAGGAAATTATCCTAATCCTTTCAACCCTGAGACAACTATCTCCTTCTCAGTAGGAAAAAGTAGTAAAGGTGATTCTCAACAAGTAATAGCTAGAATCTATAATCTCAAGGGTCAGATGGTAAAAGAAATTGTTAATGAGAGACTTAAGAGTGATAAGTATAAATATACTTGGAAAGGTGATGATAGTAAAGGAAGAAGCGTAGCTTCAGGAGTTTATTATCTTAAACTACAAATTGGTAATGATAGAAAAACTGGTAAAATGGTCTTGATGAAATAAAAAACTGGGAGCACCCACTGGGAGAACCTTCATCTTGAAGGCATCTTAACTGGGAAGTCTTCCATAAATACAAATATTATAGCCCTGCAATGCGGGGCTTTTCTTTATTAAAATCCCCATTAGCGAGAGGGACACAGGGGGTATTCATTAAATCCCCATCCATGAGAGGGACACAGGGGGTATTCATTAAAATCCCCATCCATGAGGGGGACAAAGGGGGTGTTTCTAAAAATCCCCATCCATGAGGGGGACAACAGGGTGTTTCTAAAAATCCCAGCTGGATGCCATTTGTCAGCAAGGGGTGCAAACCCTCAAAATCCCAACGGGATTTAAGATTAATTAACATTGTTACCACAATGAGGCGGAGAGAATCTCCACCGTCCGACTGAAGAAGTCTCCTATGGACTGTAGGCGTCCCTACCTACAGATGGAAAAGCTTGTTTTCCAGAATCTTCTGGGAAGACGGGATTCCAGCCCGTGTACCAGTTTAAACTTCCATCTACACTGCCTACAGCACAGAAGTGCTGGACTAATAGATTCCCCAGGCACATGTGCCTGGTGCGGGCCGGAATCCCGCATTCCCAGTTAGGAGGTGTTGCAAATAGCTCTTAATTATTTTCCAGATAGTGTTGAATATATTGCAAGTCATGCCAAGCAGGAAGTTTATAACTAGCATTATGAAGTAAGGCTGCTGGATGATAGGTAACGAAAGTTCTAATATTCCGAAAGTAGTACTCTTTATTACGATAAGAGTCTAAGCTAGCTTCTTTATCATGAGCTAAGAGTGTATTGGCAGCTACTCTTCCAAGGAGAATTAATATTTTAGGTTTAATTATAGAGATTTGTTCCATAAGATAAGGTAAGCAGGCCTCTTTTTCAGCAGGGAAAGGATCTCTATTTTGGGGAGGACGGCATTTCACTATATTAGTGATATAAATATCTTCTCTATTAATATTAATAGCCTGTAGCATTTTGGTAAGTAGTTCTCCTGCAGGACCTACAAAGACATTACCACTCTTATCTTCCTCAGCTCCAGGTCCTTCTCCGATAATCATAATCTGAGCTTTAGGATTACCATCACCATAAACTAAATGATTTCTTCTTTGGTGAAGAGGGCATTTTTGACAGCTACTATATTTAAGTTTTAGAATATCTAAGGATACTTGAGTCTCTGCTAGAAAATTACTTGAAGAGTTGTCTAAATTATTGTTAGAGAGTGCTGATTCTTTAAGATTTTTTTTAAAGATAAAATCTAGACCAGATATTTTTAGTAGTTCTAAGTTATAACTTTTCATATAAAAAAAGAAGCTATCCCTATTTTAGAGATAGCTAAATATATTTTTTATTCTTCTGAAATGCCCATTAAGCTTTTAAAATCATCATCTTCATCATCATCATAATTCATATCAAATTCTTCGTCTCTTTTTTCAATCATAGCTTCGTTACTTTCAAACATATAATCTGGGATATAGTTTTTAGCAATATGTTCTAAAGCTTCTTCAGTGATAGTTTTTTTAAACGCATCTTTAATTGATTGAGGAAGTTTATTAATTCTTTCAATCTCTTTATTTGCTAATAAGCAGAACATGTAAGACATGTCACTTTTCTCAAGGAATTTTTCAATTTCCGGATTTATCATAATTATTTCCTATCCTTTTTTATATTCATAATCAATAATATATTGAGCTTGTTATTTGTCAATGTTATTATAGAAAGAGTGATAAATATCATTATAACGCGCGACTTTGTGCATTTCTGCCCAAATAATATTTTTCACAGCATATACAGCTTTTTCTAAATCATCATTTACTACTAAGTAATCGTAGTGATCTATTAGTTCTAATTCTTGTCGAGCAGTAGCTAATCTTTTCTCTATAACTTCATTAGAATCTGTTCCTCGCTTTCTCAACCTAGATTCTAATTCTTGAGCATTAGGAGGTAGGAGAAAAATCTTAACCAAAGGACAATCTGTTCGTTCCAATTTCAAACACCCTTGGACATCAATATCCATTATCACGAATTGACCTTGGTCAAAGCATGATTGAATAAATTTAGCGGAAGTTCCATAATAATTTCCAAAAACATTTGCGTACTCTAAAAACTCATTTTCAGCTATTTTTGCTTCAAACTCATCATTATCTAAGAAGAAGTAATCCACACCATCTTTTTCTTCACCACGAGGTTTACGAGTAGTAGAAGAGATTGAGTAACGAATGTTATTAAAATCATTCAAAACGCGCTCAAGAATAGTAGATTTACCTCCTCCAGAAGGAGCTGAGATAACTATTAAGAAAGGATTTTCTGATATATGGGATATACTCATTTTTTTATTACTTTTTTTTAAAAAAAATAGAGGCTGTAAGATAATCTATTCATTAACATCTAAAAAGACCAGTTTTTAATTCTGACTTCTAAAAGTTAATTTCACGATAATTATGCTACAGTCTCTATAGATAATTTATTAGTTTTCGATTAATTTAGCGTATTCTTGTGCGCTTAAAAGATTTTTAACAGATTCTTCATCTTCTAAAATTACTTTATAAATCCAACCATCTTCATAAGGTGATTTGTTAATTAAGTCTGGAGAATCTTCTAACTCTTCATTAACTTCTATAACTTCGCCTGATACTGGAGAGTTGATATCTTCAACTGCTTTAACAGCTTCGATAGAACCTATTGATTCACCAGCTTCAACTTCATCTCCTACTTGTGGAAGTTCAACATACACGATGTCACCTAACTCATGAGCAGCAAATTCTGTAATACCGATAAATGCTTCTTTGCCGACTACTTTAACCCATTCGTGGGACTCAGTGTAATATAGTTCTTTTGAAAATTCCATTTTAAGTCTCCTGCTAATATTTTGTTGCAAATTTCAAACTCTCTGGTATTGTGTCAAGAATAAAATTTAGTATGCCTTTTTTATTGACATATCTAAGAAAATCATTTTATTAGGATTAAATTTATTGTGAGGTAAAATTTACATGAAAGATAAAGCTATTAGAGGTATTGCAGCTGACAAACAGATACGGTTTTTTGCTGTAAATTCTACCCAAACTGTTCAAACTGCTCTGCAATCACATTTCCTTTCCATAACTTCTACTATCTTCTTAGGGAGAATGCTCTCGGCAGGTATAATGTTAGGAATGGATTTAAAGGATGAAAAATCATCAGTAACTTTAAAAGTAGATTCTGATGGTCCCCTTCAAGGCGCTACCGTAGTTAGCAGCAATAAGGGAAAAATTAAAGGCTATGTGAAAGAACCAGGTGTAGAACTAGAAGCTGAGTCCACCTTGTATGGATTAAGCATTGCTAAAGCTGTCGGAAGCGGAACCATGACTATCATTAAAGATTTAAATGTCAGACAGCCTTTTTCTGGTCAGACAGAACTAATATCTGGTGAGATTGCAGATGATTTAGCCTACTACTTTCTACAATCTGAGCAGTTGCCATCAGCTGTTGCTTTAGGAATATTGGTAAATCCAGATGCATCAGTAAATAGTTCAGGTGGATTTATTGTTCAGTTAATGCCTTTTGCTACTGAAGAAGTAATCAGTAAGCTAGAGGAAAATGTTAATAAAATGCCGAATATATCAGATTTATTAGATATGGGTAAAGATATCGAGACCATAGTCAGAGACTTTGTTCTTAAGGGTTTTGATTTTACAGTTACTGATGAAATGGAACCTTCTTTCTCCTGTGATTGCAGTAAAATGAAATTCTGGAATGGTGTCAAACTCCTTGGAGATCAAGAAATCGCTGAAGCATTAGCTAATGAAGGTAAATTAGAAGCGAATTGCCATTTTTGTAATGAGACTTATATCTATGATGAATCTGACCTTAAGAAGATGATAAAAGAAATTAAACAAGAAGAGAAATAAAAAAACTAATAAGAGGTGATTTATGAAAAAGACAGTTGTCGTAGCTGCTAAGCGTAGTGCTGTTGGTAGCTTTGGTGGTCAATTTAAAGATGTATCAGCTGTTGAGCTCGGAGTTCAGGTTTTAAAAAATCTGCTTGAAGAACTCAACTTAGATCCTGCCAAGATTGATGAAGTTATTCTTGGTAATGTCATTGGTGCTGGCTTAGGTCAGAATGTCGCACGCCAGGTATCAATAAACGCTGGTATTCCTAATACAGTACCTGCTTATACTATTAATAAAGTTTGTGGCTCAGGAATGAAGAGTGTTACTCTTGCTTCTGCCATGATAGCACTTGGTGAAGCAGATATTGTGATAGCTGGTGGAACAGAGAACATGAGTCAAATTCCTTATATTATGAAAGATGCCCGTTGGGGTGCACGCATGGGCGATAAATCTATTGTAGATATTATGGTTCATGATGGCTTATATGATATCTTTAATGGTTATCACATGGGACTCACTGCTGAAAATTTAGTAGACCAGTGGAATATTAGCAGAGAAGAGCAAGACGCCTTTGCTGCTCAATCACAAAATAGAGCTGAACAAGCAATGAATAGTGGTAGATTTAACGATGAGATAGTTCCAATTATGGTTCCTCAGCGCAGAAAAGATCCTCTTGCTGTAGCTACTGACGAATTTCCTAGAGCTGGTGTAACTAAAGAGAGTTTAGCTAAACTCAGACCAGCCTTTAAAAAAGATGGTTCTGTTACAGCTGCCAACTCATCAGGAATCAACGATGGTGCTGCTATCTTAGTTCTTATGAGTGAAGAAAAAGCTAAAGAATTAGGTTATGAACCACTTGCAACTTTAGTTAATTATGCTTCTGGTGGTGTGGATCCTTCAATTATGGGTTATGGTCCTGTTCCTGCTATTAAAAAAGCTCTAGCAAAAGCAGAATGGGATATGAAAGATATTGAGTTATTAGAATTAAATGAAGCTTTTGCTGCACAATCTCTATCTGTTATTAAAGGTTTAGCAGAAGATGGAATTATTGTTGATACAGAAAAAACCAATGTTAATGGTGGAGCAATTGCTATCGGTCATCCAATCGGATGCTCAGGTGCTAGAATCATTGTTACTCTTCTCCATGAAATGAAGAAAAGAGGCAATAAAAAGGGTCTAGCCTCCCTTTGTATCGGTGGCGGAATGGGAATTACTACTCTTTGGGAGATGTAAATAGAGATGTAATTTTATTTAAAAACGCGGATTGACAAATTTAGCCCTGCTTGCAGGGCTTTTTTTTTCACCACAAAGACACAAAGACACAAAATAAGAGTTTTATAAATGTAGGGGCATATTGCATACGCCTCTTGAGAAACCTCTTAAATCCCGAAGGGATAGCATACAATATAAAAGGGAGTTTTCGCAAGACACTCCTAGTGATCTCTACGAGAAGATAGCCCTGGAGGAGCGATATATACTAAATAGCTAGCAAACACTTAAAACTAAACCTCTTAAATCCCAGAGGGATAACATATAATAGGGAGTGTTCGCAAGACACTCCTAGAGTTCTCTACGAGAAGATAGCCCTGGAGGGGCGATATATACTAAATAGCTAGCAAGCACTTGAAACTAAACCTCTTAAATCCCAGAGGGATAGCATATAATAGGGAGTGTTCGCAAGACACTCCTAATGGTCTCTACGAGAAGATAGCCCTGGAAGGGCGACATATACTAAATAGTTAGCAAGCACTTGAAACTAAACCTCTTACATCCCAGAGTGATAGCATATAATAGGGAGTGTTCGCAAGACACTCCTAATGGTCTCTACGAGAAGATAGCCCTGGAGGGGCGATATATACTAAATAGCTAGCAAGCACTTGAAACTAAACCTCTTAAATCCCAGAGGGATAGCATATAATAGGGAGTGTTCCCACAATTTATAGTTTTTTTTTAGCAATCGTTTCACTACTCTGCTAAAAAATTACTTGCCAAGTTTCCTTTATAGATTATATTGTGTACAAATATCTTTTTAGGAGGAGAATATGAATTTTGAAAAATATACTATCAAATCACGGGAAGTCGTTAATAATCTTTCTGGATTAGCTAATGAATATTCCCACCAAGAGATTAATGAAATACATCTTCTTAATAGTCTTTTAAAGACTGAAGAAAGTATCGCCATTCCTCTATTACAAAAAATTAACATCCCTCTCAGGGAATTAATTAGAGATGCGGATAATGAGCTGAATAAATTACCTAAGATTCAAGGTCAGACTCAAAACTATCTCTCAAGAGAATTAAATGATATCTTCACTGAAGCTGAACAGCAAGCAAAGAAGCTTCAAGATGATTTTGTAAGTGTAGAACATCTTTTCTTAGCTCTAATATTAAAAGGTAAGAAAAGTGAGCAATTATTAAAAAAGTATGGAATTACTTATGATGCTATAATACTTGCTTTAAAAGAAGTTCGAGGTAATCAGAGAGTTACAGACGAAAACCCTGAAGTAAAGTATCAGGCTTTGGAAAAATACACCCGTAACCTTACTAAATTAGCTAAGAATGGAAAATTAGACCCTGTTATCGGTAGAGATGAAGAGATAAGAAGAGTCATCCAAATATTATCTAGAAGAAGAAAGAATAACCCTGTTTTAATTGGAGAACCAGGTGTAGGTAAAACTGCTATTATTGAAGGATTAGCCAAGAGAATTATCGATAGTGACATACCTGAAAATCTTAAGAATAAAGAGATTTTAGAGTTAGATATGGCTTCTTTAATAGCTGGGGCCAAATATCGGGGTGAATTTGAGGACAGACTTAAAGCTGTTTTAAAGGAAGTTGAAAGTAATGAAGGTAAGTTAATTCTCTTTATAGATGAGATTCACACTGTTGTAGGAGCAGGGGCATCTGAAGGTTCAATGGATGCTTCTAATATGCTTAAACCTGCTTTAGCTCGTGGTTCCTTGCACTGTGTAGGAGCTACAACTCTCAATGAATACAGAAAATATATTGAAAAAGACCCTGCCTTAGAGAGGAGATTCCAACCAGTTTTAGTAAAAGAGCCTACTGAAGCAGACACAATATCCATTCTCCGTGGAATTAAGGATAAGTATGAGATTCATCACGGAGTTCAGATTACTGACAGTGCTCTGGTATCTGCTGCCTACCTTTCTAATCGTTATATAACTGATAGATTCCTGCCAGATAAAGCGATAGACTTAGTTGATGAAGCTTGTGCCCAACTCAAAATGGAGATTGATTCCATGCCCGTAGAGTTGGATGAATTAGCCAGAAAGATTAAACAACTTGAAATTGAAAAGCTTTCTATGAAAAAAGATAAAGATGAACTGTCTAAAGAAAGAAAGCAGAAAATAGATGTTGATATATCTAATTTTAAAGATACCCAGAATAATTTAAAAGCTAAATGGAGCTACGAGAAAGAATTGCTTAATAATATCAATACTGCTTCAGAACAGATTGACCAAATCAAAAGTGATATTGAGAAAGCAGAAAGAAATGGAGAACTCAACAAGGCAGCTGAATTAAAATATGGAAATCTCCCTAATAAAATTGCTGAGCTGAAAGAAAAGAAAGAAAAGCTTATGGAAATCCCTCTTGATCAAAGAATTCTCAAAGAGAATGTTGATGAAGAAATTATTGCCGAAGTTGTTGCTAAATGGACAAATATTCCAGTTACTAAACTTCTGACTAATGAATCGTCTAAACTTCTCCAAATGGAAGATATTCTTGCTAAAAGAGTGATCGGACAGAAAGAAGGAATAACCGCCCTCTCCAATGCCATTAGAAGATCTCGATCTGGAATAGGAGACCAAAACAAACCTATAGGAACTTTCCTTTTCTTAGGCCCTACTGGTGTAGGTAAGACAGAATTAGCCAAAACATTAGCTGATTTTCTTTTCGACACAGACAAGGCTATAATCAGGGTTGACATGTCAGAATATATGGAGAAACACTCAGTGGCTCGTCTAATTGGTGCCCCTCCAGGATATGTAGGCTACGACCAAGGTGGCTACCTTACTGAAGCTGTTCGGAGAAGACCTTACTCAGTAATTCTCTTTGACGAAATAGAAAAAGCTCATAGCGATGTCTTTAATATTCTTTTGCAAATCTTTGATGATGGAAGGCTTACAGATGGACAAGGTAGAACTATTGATTTCAAGAATAGCATTATTATTCTTACTTCTAATATTGGTGCGCAAATGATTTATGATGATAAAAATAGTGATAATGAAGAATTAAAAGACAAAATCTTCCCTCTTCTTCATCAATATTTTAAACCTGAGTTTATCAATAGATTAGATGAAATCATTGTCTTCCAAAAACTAAATCAAGAAGAAATTAAAAGAATTGTTCAGCTAAATCTTAATAATCTAAAGAATAGATTGTTCGAGCATAGAATAATTTTAGATTTCACTCCAGCAACTATTGAAAAGATTGCCGAACAGGGTTATGACCCACATTTCGGGGCTAGACCACTCAAGAGAATAATTCAAAAAGAAATTGAAAATAGACTAGCCTCTAAAATAATCGCTGGCCAGGTATCCCAAAATAATAAAATCACTGTTGATTACCAAGCTGGAGAATATATTTTTATTAACTAGTACTTTAGCAAATAAATGTTCTTGCATTAGTTTAATTCAATTAGAGAAGGCCTAATAGCCTTCTCTTTTTTTACTATCTTTTAATGATCCTCCCCTCCTCCTTCTCATGGGACACAAATAAATTCCAAATAATGGTTGAATTGAGTGAGAAAGAGCAAGGGAGGAAGAGATAAGATCCATTACACATCTCTTGGCTCTTTGACTGGGAGTGCGGGACAGGACGATATATTAATAAGTTAATAAACACTTGATGATACGAAACCTCTTACATCCCAGAGGGATAACATATAATAGGGAGTGATCGCAAGACACTCCTAGTAGTCTCTAAGAGAAGTTAGCCCTGGAGGGGCGATATCTACTAAATAGCTAGCAAGCACTTGAAACTAAACCTCTTAAATCCCAGAGGGATAGCATATAATAGGGAGTGTTCGCAAGACACTCCTAATGGTCTCTACGAGAAGATTGCCCTGGAAGGGCGACATATACTAAATAGCTAGCAAGCACTTGAAACTAAACCTCTTAAATCCCAGAGGGATAACATATAATAGGGAGTGTTGGCAAGACACTCCTAATGGTCTCTACGAGAAGATAGCCCTGGAAGGGCTACATATACTAAATAGCTAGCAAGCACTTGATAAGAACCCTCTTACATCCCGGAGGGATAACATATAATAGGGAGTGTTCGCAAGACACTCCTAGAGTTCTCTACGAGAAGATAGCCCTGGAAGGGCGATATATACCTAATAAGAAGTTAATTCCATGTATATCTTGATATTAATATAACCTATCATACCATCAGTCTGTTCCTCAACCAGCTACAAACAAAGCTTACCCTCTTAAATCCGAAAGGATAACATATAATAGGGAGTGTTCGCAAGACACTCCTAATGGTCTCTACAAGAAGATAGCCCTGGAAGGGCGATATATACCTAATAAGAAGTTAGGTCCAAATATATCTCTCATCATAATCATACTTGTACTTTTTTAGGAAATAAAATAGTTCATCTTGAAAAGATGTTTTCTTATGATGTTTATCTTGATTTTCAATATAATTTATCACAGCATCAGTCTGCTGTGGATTAATCGAAAAAGCACCATATCCTTCTTGCCAACTGAACAAGCTTAGTTCTGGAAATTTTACTTTAATCCACCTTGATGAATTAGATTTAAGAAATTTTATCAAATCTACCAAGGCAATGTTTTTGTTTAATAAACACAAGATATGAATATGGTCTTCATATCCTCCCACTTTTATGATCTGACATTTTTTTTCATTACATAATTCCCAAATATACCTAAAGATATCCTTTTGCCTAAAATCTTTCAAATAACTCATCCTATTTTTGGTACTAAAAATAATATGCATATAATTTTGAACCAATGATTGTCCTATAACTACCTCCATAACATTTAACTAAATATTTGTAATTTATTATTCTTGTCAATAAATATGTCATTTATCTCCTATCAATGTCAATTTAATTAGAGTATGTCGCCCTTCCAGGGCTATCTTTTTGTCGTAACCTCTAGGAGTGTCTTGCGAACACTCCCTCTTATATGCTATCCCTCCGGGATTTAAGAGGAACAAACAGAAGCTGTGAAAGATTGTTAGGATATGTCGCCCTGCTAGGGCTATATTATGGTTGTTACCTCTAGGAGTGTCTTGCGAACACTCCCTCTTATATGCTATCCCTCCGGGATTTAAGAGGAACAAACAGAAGCTGTGAAAGATTGTTAGGATATGTCGCCCTTCCAGGGCTATCTTTTTGTCGTAACCTCTAGGAGTGTCTTGCGAACACTCCCTATTATATGTTATCCCTCCGGGATTTAAGAGGCTAGACAAGAATACAGCACATTAAACCAAGATTAAAGAGGTCTACAGTGTGTTCTCTTCTATGGAGTGGAAGCGTCTCTGCTTCCATTAACTGGGGTTACGGACCTTTAGTCCGTGAATCTTAAATTATGGAATGGAAGCGTCTCTGCTTCCATCTACATTAATTGGTGGTTACGGACCTTTAGTCCGTGAATCTTAAATTATGGAATAGAAGCTTTAGTGCTCTCTCCCTGAAAATTATTCTTTTCAGGAAGATTCTGGAAAACAAGTTTTCAAGCTGGCGACGCGGAGGTCCCCAGTCCATGTTTTAGCTGGCGACGCGGAGGTCCCCAGTCCATGTTTTAGCTGGCGACGCGGAGGTCCCCAGTCCATGTTTTAGCTGGCGACGCGGAGGTCCCCAGTCCATGTTTTAGCTGGCGACGCGGAGGTCCCCAGTCCATGTTTTCCAGCTGGCGACGCGGAGGTCCCCAGTCCATAGGTCTTTTTATGGATTGGGAGCGTCCCTGCTTCCATCAGGCTATAGCTCAGCCTGCCAAAAAACACTGAAACGGGCTGGACTCCCTCACTCTCATTTACCTCTTATCCCATGTAGTAGCTTAGCGGAGGTAAAGTTTTTAGCTTCTAACTTCTAGCAGAATTAACCAAGCACTAAAAATAAACTTGCCATAAAACAGCAAATCGCTATAATTGTTATAAATAGTAATATAGATAAGGAAAATTCAAATGCAAAATAGATTACGACCAATAATTCAAGCAGTAGCTCTCGTAATTGTACCTATGGTAGTTATATTTATTATTAACTATCTTTTTAGTGCTTTAGGAAGGGGAAACAGTAGTTCTATCACTAATACAAGTCTAAAAATGAGTATTTTTGTGATTCCTAATGCCCTATTTATCATTCTACATAAATACAAGTTAAGTTACCTAGCTTTTGTAGTTGCGGCAATAGCTTCTTTTTTGGCTGTTCAAGGCCTAGGAAGTAATGAATTAGAAGTATTTAGTAAATTCTCACTCTACCTAATAAATTTCATCAATTTTGCTTTGTTAATAGGTGTTACTTATTTTGCATATTTTGTAATTAATGGCTTTAAGTTGAAGAATATTGTATTCATTATCGGTGGTATAATAGCCCACACAATCTCAGTTTTAGGCTTATTTCTTCTAAACAAGCAAGAGATTAATATAGAATTGGTTAGAGCAGTTATCTATACAGCTTCTAATAGATACTTAATGATTGGGTTAGTACTTGCAATAGGACTTCTTTTGTTTGAATTACCAATGCAAGTTCAAGAAGTTAATACAGATGATGAAGATGATGATTTATAGATAAAATTATTGAAAAGAAGAGGAAATTAAATTTTGGGAAGAAGAACTGTAAGAAAACCTGCTGATTATGAGCAGAGAAAAGATAAATTTGTTTTAGAAGTAGAAGAGGATGTAATCTTAGATTTTGCTAAAATCTTTGGGAATAATAATCCTGTTCATATTGAAATTGGTTCTGGGAAAGGGGAATTTATTTCCCAGAAATGTCGTGAGAATAGAGATATAAATTTTGTTGGGATTGAGCTTAATCCGCATAGAATAACTTCAATAATGAAAAAATTAGATTTAGAAGAAGATTTTAATGTTAGATTGTTGAATCACTATGTAGATAAAGAGATTACGAAAGTGATAGCACAAAACTCTATACCCCTAATTTATATTCAGCATCCTGATCCTTGGCCCAAACGCAGACACTTCAAATATCGTTTAATCAATCAAAATTTTATAGATGCTCTTAATCTAATGTTACTTCCTGGAGGAAGAGTAGAAATTGCTACTGACCATCCGGGATATTCAGAGTGGATTATCGAGCATTTTAGTGAAAGAAGTGACTTCCAAGCTCTTTTTGAGAATGGTTTTACTTTTGAGAAACAAGCTGGTCATATCGAAACATATTTTGAAGAAGTAAAACGAGGAGAAGGTTTTGAACCAAGATTTATGTTTTACAAAAAAGTTAATTAACTAACGAGGTAAATATGAATAAGAAAGAAATATTTAAAGAGATTACAGAAAATACTTTTGAAAATTTATCACCTTTTGCTTTTAAAGATACTGATGCTTTTAGGGCTAATACTGAGCCTAAAGAGCACATAAGAACTAACTTTGCTTTAGATAGAGATAGAATTCTTTATAGTGGTGCCTACCGCAGATATCACGGCAAAACTCAAGTATTTTCTTTCACTAATTTGATTGATGAAGAAATGACTAACCGCAACTTGCATACAACTTATGTTTCTCAAATTTCCCGAACTATTGGTAAAGCTTTGAGACTTAACTTGGAGCTGATTGAAGCAATTGCCTTGGGTCATGATCTTGGGCACTGTCCTTTCGGTCATGATGGCGAGCGTGCTCTCTCTAGAGTCTGTAAAGCACACGGAATTGGTTCATTTCATCATAATATAGAATCTTTACAAATTGTTGATCATATTGCCAAAAAAGGCAAAGGAATGAACCTTACTTTCCAAGTCAGAGATGGTATTATTTCCCATGATGGTGAAGTTCATAATACAGTACTTAGACCTCACAGAGATAAGACAGAAGCTGAAATTAAGGATTATATTGACAAAAAAACTAAAGGATTAAATGCCTCTTGGATGCCTGCAACTATGGAAGCTTGTGTAGTGAGAATTTCTGACACTATTGCTTATATTGGACAAGATATCGAGGATGCTGTTAGATTTAAAATTCTTAAAACTGAACAGCTCCCTCAAGATTGTACTGACTTTCTTGGAAACTCTAACTCCCAAATTATAGATACTTTAGTGAAAAGTGTTATTGTAAATAGCTACCAAAATGAATATATTGCCTTTGATGAAGAGACCTCTCATTATCTGCTAAAACTTAAAAACTTCAACTATAAATATATCTATACTGATGAAAATGTTAAACACTCTAATCAAATAATTAATAGGTCAATGGATATTCTTTATGAAAAATATCTTAATGACTTGAATAATAATAATACTCAGTCTAAAATATTCCTCCACTTTCTTAATCATAAAAACGATTTGTATTCAAAGAACTTCTCATTTGAAGAAAAAGTTAGAGATTTTATTGCTACAATGACTGATAGATACTACAATGAAGAGATAAAAGACTATCTTTTACCTTGGAAACTATAAACTTGGAGATATGAAAAATGTATAAAGTAGGTGTCTTACAATTCGAACCGAGACTTTTAAAAGTAGATGAGAACTTAAAAAACTTAGAAAATATGCTCATTGATGTTGAAGCTGATTTAATTGTGCTACCTGAATTAGCAACTTCAGGCTATGTATTTAATTCTAAAGAAGAAGTAATGAGTGTAGCAGAAGATGCCAAAACAGGCAAGACTGCTCAATTATTTAGCAGACTTGCTCAAGAAAGAGACTGTAGTTTTGTTGTTGGCTTTCCTGAAAATGCTAGTGGCACTCTCTATAACTCTTGTTCACTTATTAACCCTAATGGAGAGATTTATACTTATCGCAAGACTCATCTCTTTTTTGAAGAAAAAATCTTCTTTGCCCCAGGTGATTCTGGACTAAATGTATTCCCTGCTAAAGGTGGAGTTAAAGTTGGAATGATGATCTGCTTTGACTGGCAATTCCCTGAAGCTGCTAGAACTTTAGCTTTAAGAGGAGCTCAGATTATCGCCCACCCTTCTAACTTGGTGCTTCCATGGTGTCAGAAAGCTATGACCATTCGTTCTTTAGAGAATAGAGTCTTTAGTATTACTTCTAATCGCATTGGTACTGAAGTTAATGGAGAAAAAGAGCTTTACTTCACTGGAATGAGTCAAATCCTCAACACTAAAGGTGAAGTGTTAACCTCTCTTAATAAAACTGAAGAAGGAATAGAGTTTGTAAGAATTAATCCTGCTGATGCCTTTGACAAAAAAGTTACTGATCATAATAATGCTTTTACTGATCGCCGACCAGAAATGTATGAAAAATAGGAGTTCCTATGAATAAGATAGTGTCGAGAATTGTAGCTTTAATGAGTATGCTAATATTACTTCTCACAATAGCTTGTAGCAGCAAAACCACAAATTCTAATGATGATATTCAGGAGAAGGGATTAATTCCCATTACTATCTCTTTGGCTCCCCTACAAGAGCTAGAAGTAACTATTACTCAAGCAATAGCAACTGTAAGCAAGGAAGATGTGGAAATCACTCAAGCTTTAGCTATTACAGACGCTAATGCTAGTGGTTCTATTACTAATCTTAATCCTGGAATCTGGCATTTAGAAGTTGAATTATATTCTAACGACTATATAGTAGCTTCCGGAGAAGCTGAAGTTGAAGTTTTCCCTGGTCAAAACTCTCTAGTAAACCTCACTATGATTATTAATGATATAACAGGTTCTATCGAGATTATAGTAGATTGGGAAATTCATGAAGCTCTACCGGAAAGGGTCTTATTCATCGGCAATAGCTATACTTACTATAATGATGGATTAGACCAAATGTTTAGAAATGTTACTCAATCTACAGATGAAAATCTCGGAGTAGAAGTTCAAGCTATTACTGGTGGTGGCTTAACTCTCCAAAACCATTTTAATAATATTAATACCCAAGCTGCCATATTAAATGGTGATTGGGATCTTGTAGTTTTGCAAGAACAGAGTCAAATGCCAATCCTAGATAACCCTACTTTTCTTACTTATGCAACTAAATTAGATAGTCTTATCGACCTTAGTGGAGCACAAACCTGTTTCTTTATGACTTGGGCGAGAGAATATGACCAAACACAGATAATAGGATTAAGTTCTGCATATTTAGAAGCGGGTAACTTATTAGATGCTACTGTTGTAGCAGTAGGACAACTCTTTAATTATGTCTTTGAAGATAATACAGAGATTGTTTTATATGATTCTGATGGCTCACATCCTTCTTGGCAAGGAACTTACTTAGCTTCTTTATGTTTTTACCAAACACTATTTCAAGCATCTGCTCAAGATGTCATGTATGTCCCTGCTGGAGTAACTTTCTCTGAAGCCGAGTATCTCAAAAATACTGTTAGTCAATGGTATCTTGATAATAGATAATTAAGTTAGAGAACTAAAACTAAAACTAAAACTAAAACTAAAACTAAAACTAAAACTAAATCAATAACTTAGGAGTTATAATGATAGGAAAATTAGACTGGTATGATATCCCTGTTCTAGATATGGACAGAGCTTGTAAGTTTTATAGTGAGATCTTCCAATTTGAGATTAAGCAAGATGCAGCTGGGGAATACAAAATGGGACTCTTTCAGACAGAAGAAGCCACTGGAGCCCTTGTTCAAGGTCCAAATTTAACCCCTTCAAAAATTGGTTTCCTTCCCTATTTCTCAGGAGGCGAAGATTTGAATAATGTCTTACTCAGAATTGAGCCTGCAGGTGGGAAAGTTGAACTAGCAAAAACATCTCTCGGTGCACATGGCTATTATGCTATCTTCCATGATACTGAAGGTAATAGATTAGGACTCCACTCACCTAAGTAATTTCAATGCAAAGAAACACACTTAAATCTTTTCAATGGTCTCTTTTTACTGCTTTATTCCGTAAAGTAATTCTTTTTGGGGTATTTTTAATCATCGCTAAAGCTATCAGTAAAGAGGATCTTGGAATTTTTAGAGAGTTTTCTTTGGTCTTAGGAATATTCACAGGAGTTTCTTTCTTTGGATTTAAAGACCTCCTAATAGTAAAAAAAGAGAATACTAAAGCTCTCTTTAAACAGCTTTTTCTCTTCTCTCTACTAATTTCAGGTTTCTCTTTAATCTTCTTGAATCTTATTGCCCCCACCATAGGTAAATACTACAAAAGCGAGATTCTCTCCACTCTCTTAATCACCCTTAGTCCCTTAATATGCTTAGAGATATTAAGGATTGCTGTCAGAGCCTATTACCAGAAAATACTGAGATTTAAGCTTCTCTCAATAATTGAGACAATCAATGTAGCGGTCTATTCAGCACTTATTGTTATCTTCTATTTCTTTAAATTAGATATCACAAGCTTAATTATCATCTTCTATTTTGGCAACTTAGTAGAATTTATCCTATTACTAAGCTTTGAATCTAAGTTAATAAAAGATACTATAAAGGAAATGTTCACTACTAAGCTAATTAAAAGTCTCTTCACAAGCTACAGAAAGAACTACAAATTTTTACTAACAGTTACATCTAATAATATTGTTTCCCTACTTATTAACGATTTACCAGTCATTATCCTAGGTATTCTCTTTAACCCTATCGTTATAGGTATCTACTACTTAGCTAATCAATTGATAGGACAGCCTGTTATTTTAGCCTGCAACTCTTTAGGACAAGTCCTCTTCCCTACTTTTACCTTCATGAGCAAAAGTGAAATATATACTAAACTTCATAAATTCTTTAATATAGTTACTCTCCTAGCTTTCCCCCTCTTCTTTCTACTAGTAATCTTCGTCCTCAATTTTGTTCCCCTAATTCTGGGAGATAAATGGAATGAAGCACTTCCTATCGTAGTGATCTTAGCCTTTCCTTTAGCTACGACAATGTTAATGAATCCTATTTCAAGCCTACCTTATGTACTAGAATTACCTCATATTGAAATGGTTTTTATGATTTTGAATCTAACCTTAAAATCTTTAGCAATATATTTAGGTCATTTTGCTGGCTTTGAAACTGCTCTAATCTATTACGCAATTACGACTGTTTTTATCCACTTAAGCTTTATTGCCCTGGTCAGCTATCTGCTTGAAGGGAATATATTCAAAACACTCTTTCTTATTATTCTTAAGTCTCTTCCAACCCTTGCATTTATAATTCTTTACCTCTTCTTAGATGAGAATAACTCCTATGCCAGAATAGCTATCCTTACTGGAAGTGTAGGATTATTTCTTTTCTTGGTATTTCGCAGTAAAATCATCCCTAAAAGGAAGAAATATAACAACTAACTTACTCAAGCTTTATACTAATAGCATAGAAATACCATTTTTAACAAAAAAAATAAAATCTTAAATAAATTTATTGACATTTATTCAATCATAGTTAATATTTACTTATAACTAAGGTGGAATTATGAAGAGAGTTTATTTGTTTCTTAAAGTATTTTCTATATTGCTGTTAATCATCTTACCTACTACACTAAATAGTGTTCCTCAATATGAGAAACATATTGTTGTTATTCACTCTTTTTATTCTGAATTAACTGCAAATAGAGAGATTGACAAGAGTATAGAAAACTATGTCAGAAATATCTCTTCTCCCAATATTTATATTCATACTATTTATTTAGATGCCTCTAACATCTTCTCTCTAGCACCTACCCGAATTGCTCGAAGAACTTTAAGAAAATTAGAACTTTTTGAACAAATTGATGGATTTATAATCATTGGGAAACCTGCCTTTAACACCATGATCAAAGATGAATTTAGAAAATTTGGTAACACACCCACTATCTTCTTATCCAATTCTGACCTAGTGATTAAAACTCCCCACTTCTTTACTAATTATCTCTGTATCAATGAAGATATTAATGTCGCCCCAACTTTAACTTTAGCTCTTGATCTATTTCCCTCTGCTAAAAGAATTGAGATAATTGCAAATTCTAGCTCCCCCATAGTGGAAAGAAATTACAATTTAATCAGACAAAACTTATCCTACTTCACTAAAATGAATGTATCATTTATTCCTGATATGAATTTAACAGAGTATGGAGAATATATAAGTAGTATAAAAGAAGAGACTATTATCTTACTCTCTGAATATGTTTTCAGTGATGAACCTCATCGAGTAAATGATAATGACTTAGCCTTTTACCTCACTAAGAACCCAAATCTGAAAGTCTTTACCACTCACAAACATCAGATAACAAACAATTTTATTGGAGGCTTTGTAGTAGATTTTCAAAAGCTGGGATTACTCTCAATTACCACTCTTTTTGACTTAATTAACCATAAAAGAAGGAGTTCCTATGATGAAGTTATCTATATGAGTAATCAGTACTTTTTCAATAGAACTGCCTTGAAAAGCTATAATATTCCTATTGAAAAACTTCCCTCAAATTACCGCTTTACCTATAAATATATTGGGAAAAGAATCAGAACAATTCACTATCTTATTGCCTTGCTACTTCTCACCTTAACAACAATTTCTCTCTTCTTACTTCTTTACAAAAAACTATCTCAAAATGATAGATATAGAGAAGAATTAATAATAATGCAAAAACTCCTAGCAAATATGAGTTCAAAGTTGAATTTACCCTATTGGTATCATTCTTCACCCCATGATACTCTGATAAAATCCCATAACTTAAAAAGCTACCTAGGCCCTGATTCAGAAAATATAAATTCTGCTCAACTATTAGACGAATTTCTTAATCAGCATGCCTTACCAAGATCAGGAAAAGAAAACAAGCTTCAAGCAGATAATCTTAGCAAGAATTATCAATATTTTAGGGATATTTCCCAGGAAAATAGCTTTGGTTTTATTAATGATGTATCAGAAATAAACTCTTATGAGGAGAGACTAAATAAGACGAATCATCTTAACAGAATTCTCTTAAAATCAATCAATCAAGCAGTGATTAGCATATCAGACACTTGGGAAATAAAATGGTACAACCAAGCAACAATTGATTTAATAATAACGCTTACCAAGGTCAATCATGATTCAATAAAGCCTGATGAGGCTATAGCAAATCTTATCTTCAATGAGCTCAAGCTAAAGTTAAATTTTAAAACATTAATCAAGAATTCTACAACTGAAATTCATTTACAGAATGAAAATAGAACCTTAGTCTGCAAGATAATTCCCAACAACCAACAAAATGATAAACAGCTAAATTATTTATTGTTCATCAATGAGAAAGCAGAAGCAAAACTACCAGCTACAGAGAATATCTTCTCAGATAAACTATCAGATTTCTTCTCTAGTTTTCCTAATTATTCAGCTTGGAGTTATCAAGAATCTTCTAATAGAGTAGCTTTTAGTAATAATTTCTCTTCCATAATCGATAAGGATATTGATAATTACTCCTTCCCTCTCCAGCATATTCTAGAAAACCTGGATTGTTTTAAAAATAAAGATGCTCTAAATCATATTCAACAATTTTTAAAAGGAGAAATTGAGACCCTCTCCATTGAACTGGTGTTTAGAACTATCAACGATGAAAGTAAATTGCTAAGAGTAAAAGGGAAAAGATTTGCTCCCTCAAAGAAAGAAAACTCAGTAACTGCAATTGGTTTTTTGAAAGATATTACTGCTGAAATGAAAATATTCAATGAGTATTCTGAACTTAAAGAGAAAATTAAACAGCAACTTGAGATTCATAACAAAGAGTTATTCACTCTGAGACAAGAATTCTTAAACGATAAAGAAGAACTTAGAGATAAACTCAAAAAACTCTCCTCCGAAAAATCATACATCGAAGCAAACTTAGATTTCTTAGTCCACCAAGGCAAAATGACAGAAATAGAATCCTTAATTAGAGGAATCTCTAATGAATTTAATGAACCTTTATCTGTTCTAAAACTCTCTAATGAAGCATTTCTCAATGAAATAGATATAATGCTAGAAAACCTGACAACCATTATACCGCTCCTTTCTGAAACTGAAATTACTCTTCTATCTTCTATTACAGAAAAAATCATCTCTGAGACAATTGAAAGTAATTTCACAAACCCCGAAAGAGTTGAAGATATTATTCCTTCCTTAAGAAATATGGAAGAAATGGAGTTTGCAACTATCAGTAATGTTTCTAAATTGATAGTTAACATAGGACTTCAAGCTAATCTAAAAGCCATTAGACCTCTAATTTCTCATCATGAAAATGAAAAGATACTCTCCTTCTTAATGACAATAAAGAACTTAGTAAAACTAAAACATAATATAAATTTTGATCTGGAGAACCTGACTAGAATTGCCTACTCCTTGAAAAGATTTGTTGAAACATCTAACCCTAAAACAATGGGGAAATGTGATTTAGTTCAACTCATTCATAAAACTTTAAGCTATTTTAAATACCAAATAGAAGAAAATACTAAAATAGAACTATCCCTGCCTCCAAAATTGGAGATAATCTGCAATCCTGATGATTTCATTATCTTTCTCTCTAACATTTTGCAAAACTCTTTAGATGCGATTGATGAAGATGAAAAAGGCTTAATCAAAATTAGTATAAATGATTTCGATAATAGAGTTGTCCTCAGAATTTCTGACAATGGGATTGGAATCGATGATAAGAGCAAACAACACTTGTTTGAACCTTTCTATACTACCAAAACTGCTGGGAAACGAATTGGTTTAGGATTAGTAATAGCTAAAAAAATTACCGATAACCACAAGGCTCAGTTAGAGATTGATTCAAGTTCTAAAGGAACTATCGTTTCAATCTATCTTAACAAAAGGAAATAATATATGCCTGCATTCATAATTATTGTTGATAATAAACCATTCCTTCCTGATACTCTAGAGATGATTATTTCTAAATATTTTCCTGATCAATTCACTATTGTAGCCTTTAATAATACAACCTCTGCCTTCAATGTCATTGAAGAATTAACTATCAAGAAGGAAACTATTGCCCTAATAATCTGTAATTCACAAATGCCTAATTTGACAGGTTATGAATTCCTTAATCTAATTAATACCATCTCCCCAAGTAGCACTAAAGTTCTCTCTACTTCCTATATAAAATTAACTGAATACCAAGAGTTTCTTACAGGTAATCTAATAGACTTCATCTTAGAAAAACCCTTTAATACTAACTCTTTAATCAATATTATCCAAAGTACCATAAAACAACAAAATGCATTGAACATTAACCAAAAAAACAACGATATTATTCAATCTTTAAAGAACTCTCTTGCTACTTTAAGAAGTATTTATCACCTCAGAAAAAAAACACTTATAACACTGAGCTCTTCTCTTAACGCTTTCTATTTTTCTATCAATTTAAAGAACTCTTTCTTTGATATCTATACAGACTCAGAGACCATCTTTGGATATAAAGTAACATCTATTAATGACTTTGATTCTTTCCTAACTATAGTAGTCCCGGATGATCAAGCAAAATTAATTGAAAGTATTAAGAAAATAAAAGTCATGATGAACAAACAAGATGTAATACATTTCAAGATTATAGATATCAATAAAAAGATTATATCTATTAAATGTGTATTAGTTGCAGAAGAAATTGATAATATTACAGGAGCAGAGTCGATTATCGGATTTATGCAAAATATTACAACTGAACTTGGAGATTAATTAGCATATCATCAAAGAGAATTAACTTTAATCCAATATATTCCCCTTAATTTTTACTATTAATCCTTGATTGAGTTAAGTAACTTTTTCTCATATAATACTGGATTATCGGAATTAAATATTGCTATTTCTTATTATATCATCATACTAGATTATTATTTACACACTTCCCAAACAATAATAATCACAGAATATTCCTATAGATTTTAAAAAGAATAAAAAAATCCTTTGACAAAATGGACTAAGGTAGTGAAATTGCTAAAATAGAAATTCTAAATGGAGGAATGATGGCTAAAGGAATCAAAGACCATACATTTTCTTTAGTAGAATACCTAATGATTGTAATGATTGTTGGTATTTTAATTGTTTTTATTGTGCCATTTACTCAAGCTAATAAAGCACAACCAAAAATTAGAGAAATGAAAAATAATGTAAATAGTATCTTGAATGCTTATAACCAAACAGGAATCATTGAAGAGCTAAAACTAAGTGAAGTTAATGAATTGAATAATAATAATTTAAAATATTCAATTGAAGTTAATGACTTTTTAAAATATGTAAATTTTGAAAAAGATTTTGCTAAAAACATCATGAGTTTTACTAAAAAGAAAGACTACCTAAACTTCTTAAGAAACGATGTAAGACCTCTTGTTAAAGTTGCTTATCTATCAAATTTTGATAAGTACATAAGCGATTTAGAGTTAGTTCAACTTAAATTCGATTATGATGTATTACCTAATTTAGGTTCTTTCTTAGAAGATGATAAGTTCTTTGAATTTTATGATTTAGCCCAAAACAAACTTATTAACTTTGTTACTCCTGGTTTAGAAGATAAGTTCAATACTGAAGTAGTTGAATTAATAACATTTATTAAAGGACTTAAACCTGTAAATAACGAATATCAATTAACTTATAATCAAATTAAAAAGTTCAATAATATTAATCTTCTTGATATAAATAGTGTTGAAGATAAATATTTCTCCTACCAATTAAAGAGCGATTCAACTATTGTTGCTACAACAACTGAAAACTTTGGTACTGCAGGTGCTCAAGTCATCTATAATATGGATGATGAAGTTTATGAAGTAGGTCCTAGAACTGCCTATTTAGATTTAGGTGCAAATTTCTTGGAAGAAAGCATTAAAAATCTTCCTACTCTTACCCAAGAAAGAGACAATGCTATTACCAAGTTTAAAAACCAAATTTCTCCTGATGAATTTGATTTGAATGTTGATTTAATCTCAGATGCAAATAGAGAATTATTTCTCTCTTTTGAAACTTATATTAAAGATAATTTCAAATATCAAGATATTGACATCTACTTAGAATTCTATCAAAACTTTAATGCAACTATTGCTAGTCTAACTTCTAATAACAGAAACTCTTTAGTTAGTTCAGTTGAAGCACATGACAAAATGAAAAATCCTTCTGCTAAAGCTAAAACTGAAATTTCTCAGAAAGTAGAAAATTGGGAGAAACTTAATATAGTTAAAGCAAAACTTGATAACAGAATTAAATCACTTAATGAAATCGATAAGCTTATCAATAAAGTTCAAACAGCTGAGAATCACCAATCACTTAAAGAGAACTATTTAAAATCATTTAATGTTATTGATCAAGATTGGTTAATCTTAGAATAAATAAGAGGAAGAAGGGCAAATGACTGATAATACTAATAATAATATTCAAAATTTCAAAATTAATTTTGATAGTTTGTTAAAGTTAGGGTACGGCGTTATTGATGTTAGATTCAAAGATTATGATCTTGCTTGCAGTGGATTTAAGTACATTATCACTCTTATCGAGAATGATAGAGATACTTTCTATGTAGATATGCTCAAGAACTACTCTGGAACTGAATTTAAACAAAATGAAGTTTTAGATGTTTGGAAAGATATCTTAGATCATAAAGTTAAAATGTCTCAAGTCCTCAATAGAGATGTTTCTATAAAAGTAGCAACCTTAGACTTCTTAGAGTCTTAAACTACCAAGATAACTTTAAGAGGGTACTTAGTTGCCCTCTTTTTTTTTAACTAATAGGGAGCTCGTAATGATGCAGACTACACTTCTCTTGATTAAACCTAATGCAGTAAAGAATAAGAATATTGGCGAAATAATATCCATAATTGAAAAAGATAATTTCATAATTAAAGACATTAGATATTTTCATTTTGATGAGAATCTAATTAATGAATTCTACCATGAGCATATTGGAAAACCTTTTTTTGCTAACCTAAAAACCTTTATGCTTTCAGGTATAACTATTGCCTTCAAGCTTGAGAGAGAAAATGCTATCAGTAGACTTAGACAAATAAATGGTGATACTGACCCTTCTAAAAGAGAAGCAGGTACTATTAGAGACCTTTATGCTGATTCTATCACTGCTAATGCTGTGCACTCCTCTGATTCAGAAGCTAACGCTATAAGAGAGTTGGGAATTATTTTTGGTGAGTAATTAGGTATTTTTACCCCCATAATGAATGCACTATGGGGGCTAATAATTATATAGATATTACTAATTATTCTTTTAATAGCGACTCTACCCAAAAACTTAGAGTCTCTTCTAATTCATAGGTGAATCCTAATTGTTCATAAGCTATTTTACCTGTTTTATCTATCATACAGATATAGGGTATAGAATTAATTCCGTAAGCAGAAGCAACATCATCATTACCTAAGAGAAGTCTCATTTGATAGTTATTCTCTTGGAAATATTTTTTTGCTGTTTCTGGATCTTCTTCAAAAATATTTATAGAATAAACTTCAACATCTTTAGGCATATCATTTTTCATCCAGGTATCTAAGTTAGGCATAACCATTTTACAAGGTCCACACCATGTAGCCCAGAAATCAAGAATTACAATTTTTCCTTTTAGCTCACTAAGTTTAACTTTATATCCATTAATATCCTCGAGTTCCCAGTCTGATGCGTCCCTATCTAATCTTGCTTTAAGAGCTTCTATTTTACGCTTTTCTTTATTTTTATTCCACTTCTTTCGAGCTCTTTTTTCTATATTCTTCCATCTTTTATTATCGTGGACTGTTTTGAATTCTTCTTCCTTTTTCATCATTAGATAATTTATCTGCTCAGAATCGACCATTTTTTCTAGTACATCAAGTGCCTTTTCGTAATTGTTAAAAGTAAAATAAATCTGCATTAAAGCAAATCTAGTACCCACATTTTCTTCTGCATTCGGATTTTCTTTCAAGTATTTTGTCAAAGCACTTTTATCTTCTGTATTTATTATATAATTTAAAAATTCACTATTATAAAATTTTATACTATCAGCTGATTCAATCCGTTCATTATCAATGTTGAATTTAATAACTTGCGGATATAACTTTTCAAAAATTTCAACATCCTTTTCTGCGATAATAATTTTATTTAAATCCCACCAAAAGGCATCAACCATTTCGGGGTCATTAATACTCTTGATTACTTCAAGAGCTTCCGCAGTTTTACCTTTTGCTTGTAAAATATTAAATTTTACTAATTTATAAAAACCATCATTAGGAAATTTCTTTAATCCTTGCTCAAATAATTCTATGTCTTTTTTAACATAGTCTAAGTTCATTACCTCAGCATCTTCACTTCTTGTAAGATTTAATAGGTCTGATGCTAAAATTCTATAACTCCAATAATAGTCAGGATGATTTTTTATTATTTCTCTGCCCATATCACTTGAAATTGTTTTTTCATCTTGAACTCTTGCCCAGAGATAGTTTGCTTCTGCATCACTTGTATTTGATTCGTACATAGTTCGATAATAAGTATTGCATTCATTTTTATCAATATTACGCCAATATCCTTGAATTATCCTATGATCATTAGTTGAACTAGCCATTTTAAGATATTTCTGGATTATTGTTTTTTGTTCTTTAATATCTTCACTATTTTGGATTTCATTACCAAATTCTGTTTGAAAATCTCCCCTAACTTCTACTGCCAACAATACTAATAAAATAAATAACACAATCTTTTTCATTATTTCCTCCTTTTCTTTGTGAAAAAACTGTTATTACTAAAATAATTCAATATTATAAATGGAAACAACTTCTGTCAATAATTATTAAGCACTTTTAATTGATTGTTATTGAGACTGTTCAAATATAGCTCTAATTGCCAATTACTTAACTATTAAGAAAAAATTATGGCTCAAGTTCAAGTCTTGTGGAAAGATGAATATATAAAGAAACAGTTTAGTTAATATTGTAATGATCAAAACATCCTGAAAGGGATTAATAGATTATCATGGGGTAAGATTCTATAAGGATCGTCACTCCAGGTACAATATCCAAAATTATGGAAATAACCCGTAAGAGATTAATAAAATTTATATAATAAATCTCTGGTATACATGCTTTTATTGAACCCTTACAGGGTTACACTTTTTTATACATCACGACCCAGGGTTGCAATCCCTTGAGTCTTCGCTTAAGCTTCGCCCTCACAAGTCAGGATTTTACCCTGGGCTAACCTATTAATCCCCGTTAGGGATATAAGACTTATCCTTTCAGGATTAATCTTAATTCTCTTCAGTTAACTGAAGAGGGCGGAGAGAATCTCCATCGTCCGACTGAAGAGGAATCCAGCCATTTAAGAGGGCAGACAGAATCTCCACCGTCCGACTGAGAAGCAATTCAACAGCTAAAAAACAAAAGCCACATTGCTGTGGCTTTTATTTTTATAATTTTAATGTAGTATAACTTGGTTAGAAGATTAATCCATAAGCGTCAGTTGCAATCTGAAGCTCTTCATTAGTAGGCATAACAACGATAGTAACAGGAGAGTATGGTTCAGAGATAACACCAGGTTTTCCTCCAACTTTTCTGTTTTTCTCAATATCGATATGAACACCTATATTCTGCATTCTTTTACAGATTCTTTCTCTCATTTTAACACCATATTGGCCAACTCCACCGGTAAAGACTAAGATATCTACTTTTACCAAATTAGCAGAATATGAACCAATACATTTACGAACACGATAAGCATAAGCGTCTAAAGCTTCAACAGCTCTAGCATTTCCCTCTTCTGCTGCAGCTTCAATATCTCTTAAGTCATTAGAAATACCTGTCATGCCTAAAAGACCACTTTTCTTGTTCAAAATATCGTTCAAATCTTGACTGCTATAACCTCTATCCATTAAGAAAAAGACTATAGAAGGATCAATATCGCCACTTCTGGTACCCATTAATAGTCCTGCAAGGGGAGTAAAGCCCATAGAGGTATCCACGGATTCCCCATTCATAATAGAAGTAATAGAAGCTCCATTTCCTAAGTGACAGGTAATAATATTTGTATTAACTTCATCTCTTTTACACATTTCAAGGGCTTTTTGAGCTACAAAACGATGACTAGTGCCATGGAATCCGTAGCGTCTGATTTTAAACTTATCATAGAATTCATGAGGAATACCATAAAGATAAGCAGCAGGTGGTAAAGTTTGATGAAAAGCTGTATCGAAAACTGCAACTTGCTTTACACCAGGAAGAAGTTTTGCACTTTCTTTTATTCCTGTTAAGTTAGCAGGATTATGTAAAGGAGCTAATTCGGAATTTTTATCAATGCAAGCAATCACATCATCATCAATTATTACTGATTCTGCATAATCTTCTCCACCATGCACTACACGATGTCCAACACCTTCGATTTCATCAATAGTTTTAAGAATGCCTAGTTTAGAATCAGTAAGAGCATAGGCAACTAATTCCATAGCAGCTTGATGATCTTTAATTGGGGTAACTAAGTCATAGGTTCCAGTTGCACTTTCTTGGCAGATGTGTCCTTCTGTCTCTCCAATCCTCTCTACTAAGCCTTTACCGATACTTTCTTTACTTGGCATAAGATAGACTTCATACTTTAAAGAAGAGCTACCACAGTTAATGACAAGTATCTTTTTTGTGTTATCCATTTTGGACTCCTAAGATGTTTGATTTTATTTTAGGAAAAGTATTTTTTTCAGTTCAGAAGTGTCAACCGTTTTATATTTCACGAAATATATCCCTGAAGAAAGTTGATCTCTATTTTTTTGGAAGATTGGCAGTTGGATAGCATCTCTGTCCATACTTTTTATTCTACTTTTGTAAGAAGCAATCCTTTGTCCTTTAAGATTATAGATATAAATTTCGTATTCATCACCTATTTTATTATTATGCTTAAGTGAGAGAGGAGAATTCCTAAGAGGGTTAGGATAGAGAGAAATATGATTATTTAGGGCTTCAATATCTTCTTCGTTTGAAACAACTTGTCCATTATGACTAAGTTGCATATTGTCTAAGAAGACTCCTAGTTCCGGAATAGTAGCATAATCGTTAATCACACTAGAATCTTGAATATAAGTAAAACTGAATCTAAGAGTAAATTCGCTACCAATATCAGGTTTATTAAGGAGTAAATCACCTAAATTTAACGAATATTCGGCCCAATCACTAAAGATAAAATCATCAGGATCTTTTGCTTGATTATCTAATGCTCCCCCAGATCCTAAAAAGATAATTCTCTCTTGAATATCATCAGTGATAACATAGATAGAGATTCCATCTTCCCCATACATTGGCATTTTATATTTATACATAAAAGATAGTGTTATATCGTCAGTATAGCTTAGTAGCGGTAAGTCTAAATCATATTCTCCATAAGTTTCAGGAGAACAGGTAAGGGAGTAATCTCCACCATAAGCATAGAAATCAGTTCTTTGCCAAGCAGATTCTTCAAACCAAGTAGGTTCAGCTTCAAAGTTCTCACTTAAGCTTTGTTGACCAACTGAGAAAAAGTAAGTGAATAATTTAGTTTGCTCTTGCCAATAGTCATTAGATAGGGTAAAGTTAATATTCATCGATGCAATATCAACATCTTCTTGCAAAATAAAATCACTGCCAAAAGTAGCTTCTTCACCTGCTTCTAAGCTTGTTCTCATAGGCAATACAATACCAATTTGCAATTCATCTGAATAATACTCTATATTAGAAATCTCAATAGAGTGATTAGAGGTATTCTTAACGGTATAGGAAAAAGTGTTATAGCCTTCATATTCTACGGGATAGGGGCTAACATTAAAGTTAGATAACTCTATCTCTGGTTTAGCCAAATTTATATTGATAAGTTTTGTATCTAAAATTTCATTATTTGTATTGGAATAGAGCTCTAAGCTTAAGATATTTCCCTGAGGTTGGTCGAAAGAAACTTCAAGCCAATCTGAGATAATATCTGCTGTAAGATTTCCAGAGCTTTGACCTAAAAGTGTTTCCCCTTCTTTAACCCTTAATTCCCAGCTAAGGTCAATGTCTAAGCCATTTTTGATTTTAAAGCTAATGATTCTTTCACTATTAGGAGAGACAACTTCAGGAAGCTGGTACTCACTGATACAGCTTTCATAACTACTTTCTAACAGCAACTCTTTAATTTGATATCCTTCTTTATAAAGAGTAATTAAAGTACTTGGTTCAGCCATAAAGCTTACTATTCCATTATTATCAGTTACCAGAAAGCTATTTGCATTAAGTGATACAACCACATTTGCTAGAGGTCCCTGCTCATTATAGACAAAGAGAGTATAGTTATCTCCATTAGAGTTATAATCAACTAATAGCTCCTTTGGCTCATCGATATAGAGATGGTAATAACTATCCCCGAGAGTGTTTAACTGATAACTACACCATTTATAGACTGAAGTACCATTTTGATAAGCCACAAAGGGTATCTTCTGTAACTGATTGGCTGTCGCAATATTAGTAATTTTATCTTGGAATAGTAGTTTGGAAAACTCTTTTTGGAAGAATTCAGAAAAGCCAAATCCATCAGCTGATGGAGCACCCCAACCATAACGAGAATTTCCTACAAAGCTAGAAAGTCCATGTTCAGGTACTCTGAGTAATTTTTCAGCAATAGCATCAAAATCTAGTGCTGCTGCCCAACAGCCAATCGAATACATTACACCAGCATAGTCATTTTGCATTTCATTCACGAACGAAGCGTTTATAGTCCCACTCCCGAGAGCAATAACACTCCAAAAGCAATGACCTGTGTGCTGGATTATATTAGGATTTCTATTAAAATTAAGCTGAGCATTAACAACATTATTCTCATCTTCATTCAAAATAACATTATTAATGAAGTCAGGATAATACATTTCTTCAATATATTCTTGAACATAGACACTATTAGAATCATCCCACAAGTTTTGAGAAAGACCTAAGCCTTGGGAATAATCTGGGTAAGCCCCCATTTCATAAGCTATTAATTTATTTGTTATAGCATCGACATCACTTGTAGTCATAGCAGGTAATCTTCCAATAACTACTTCTGGGAAGAGATCAACTTCATCCTCATCTTCCCCATAGAGTTCATTTTGATTAGCATTCCAATCGCCATTAAGATTAGCATAATAGATATCACCAGGAATGTTATTCTCATCTTCAATCCCATAATTACAATCAAAGGCCCATAATCTTCTTTCAGGAATATACTCTGTATCTGCACCTAAAGTAACATAATCGACACTAGCATCTTCATATTTTTCAATAATGAAATTTCTAATTTTCTCTGCATTATCACTACCAGGATAAGTTGCATAAATAGTTTCACTTGTTGCAGTAATAACTTCAAGTCCTTCTTGTCTTCTAAAATTAACAAGCGCTTGATAGGCATTTTCAAACATCTGAGGATAAATTAAAAGATATGTCTCTTCTTCATATTCCCTATCAAAACCAAGATTTAATTGTTGCTGAATTTCCCTTGTGATTCTTGAATCTCTCATTTTTTTTACTTTTGGAGCTGAAGCAAGAGTAATATTAACAGTAAAATCACTAGGCACTTGCAGACTCTTATTTGCAGGACTATAACCACAAGCATAAACTGCGATAAAAGCTACATTTTTGCTTCCTGCCAGGCTTGAGCCATAATTAAATAGCCATGATTGTGGGAAATTTTCTCCTAGATAAGCTTGATCTTCTTGCCCTTGATAAGTTTCCTGACTCATGATAACCTGCTCAGGTTGTTTTAGCAGAGCTTTATTTAAAGTAATATCTTTGAAATTAGTTGGCTGAATCGCTACAGATTCTATTTTCGTAAATTCAGGAATCTCAAAATAGTGAGCCAGAATGGGAATAGAAGGTTCATTATTATCCCCGGAGTAGTAGCTATCAGCTTGAGTGATTCTTACCCCATTATTTTCATTTATAAAATTTATCTCTCTATTTTTTAAAGAAAAACTTAGTGTTTCACTATAGGAAGAAACAATTCCTCCTAATAAAACTATTAGTATGAATATTACTTTTTTCATTACTACTCCTTTGTTAGGAAATACTGTTCTACATAATTTGATCGTTTAATTATGTTTATCAATGCCTTATCGTGCTATTTACATTTTATTAATGATTCTCAGCTATCGTGTGGAACCTCTTTTGAGAGGTATCCTCATAGGAGTATCTTGCCAACACTCCCGATTAGATGTCATCCCTGGGGGATTTAATTCCTCTTAATTCGCGATTATTTTCCAAGCCTAAAAACTTGACCACTTTTTAACAATTCTTATTTTCCTTATTAAACCCTTACAGGGTAATCTTTGAAGGTACTCTTTACCCAGGGTCAATTCAACTTCGTTTTTTTTAAACTTCTTTGAATGAGACCCTGGGCTAATCTATTTAATCCCTTGGTGATATTTTCTTAATTCATGAAAATTCAAGAAGGTATATAGCAATAGGCCCCTACATTCCTTTTGTCTCTTTGTCTTCTTAAAATTCTCAATTAAATTAAAATTCCTCATAGATACTGAAGAAATAGGTTGGTTTCCCATAATCCACTAAATCTGTATCCCAAGCAAAATCGAATTTTAGGACTAAATAGCCCAGACTAAATCTTGGACCAAAGCCAAAGCCCATTTTAATATCTTCTAATCTATTATCTTTTATAGCATCGAAGCTATAATCTTCATCATAAGCATTTTCACCCCAAATCACCCCCACATCAGTAAATACAGCGCCTCTGATATTACCTAAAACAAGAGGTAATGGGAAGGCTATATCCATATAATCTAAGAAGGGGAATCTAAGTTCTAAACTGGTCATAAGTTTGTTTTTTCTACCTGGTTCATTATCATAATAACCTCTTACCCCTTGGAAAGAGTCTAATTCAAATTCATAAGCACCTTTACCGCGTGAGAATCCACCTAAGACTCTTCCAGCCACTGCATAGCGTTTATTAAAGAACTTATAGCCTCTTATATCGAAGTAATTAGTAATACTTTCCTCTTCCTTAGTACCGATATCAGCTTGAAGAGTATAGACTCCTCGCCAGCCCATTAGAGGACCAGTTGGACCATAAAGGGAATTATCATGAACGATTGATAAAGTTGGTCTATAAATTAAATAATCTTCTTTAGAAAAAACTGGATCAAGCTCTTCCCCAATCCCTGTCCAATTCTCTTCATAATCTAGAGATAAATCCCAGTCAGATTTATAATTAAAGACTAAGTTAGTAAGTTCAATTCTCCAGAATTTATTAAGTGGGTAATTAGTCATTAAACTAAGGCCCATCTGCTGTTCATTTTTTTTATAAAATACATTTGGAGAATATCTGTCTCTGTAGATAGATTCGGAATTAAGGTAATGAGCACCTATACCGAAATCTACTCTGTATGGCAAATATAAATAGCGTAGGGATAAACTAGAGTCATCTAATTTCCCTGCTAAGCCGAGATTTACTCCCAGACCATGATTACCCATTAAATCACTAAAACTAGCTTGGACAAAGCCAACGGCCCCATCTGAAGATGAGTATCCTGCCCCACCCCAGATATTATCTAATCTAAATTTTACTTTATAATCCCCAATTGTAGGAGTAACTCTTAAAGAATCAGGAACATCATCAATTTGGAAATTAGTTAGGAATACTAGACTATCAGGCTTATCAACTTCTCTCTCTTTATTGAAGTCAACGATAGTACCTTTAAAGTTTCTTAAATCAACAGACACCTTTTCGAATTTTCTATCTGCTTTCCCTATTTCTTGATATCGATTTTCATTAAAGAAAAGTTCTCTATCATTGTCAAAAGCAACAGGAACTGGTTTTGGATAAGCTTCCATGGTTAAATTATCTAAAGGATAATCATAGTAATACAAGTCCCATCCTCGGTCATGATAGTCAGAGAACAATAGCTTTGATCTATTATCACTCATGTCATAGCTCAATACACCAGAGATAACATTTGTAACTTGAGCTTTTTGATTATTTACTAAATCTAAAAGATATAAATTAGAAAGCTTTTCATCACTCAATACAAAAAGAGAGTCACTGCTAGCTCCTATCCATTTAGGAAGTTTGTAATTGTCTTCACCAAAAGTAACCTGTTCAAAGCTCTTACTCAAGATATCATAAATATAGATGTGGTTAGTTAATCCTGAGAAGTAACCATCTCTGAGTCTTGGATTTAGTACTCTTTCCGAAACGAATGCTATTTTGGCAGAATCTTTAGAGAAATTAGGCTGTCTATTGAAGTAGATATCATTAGTTATTTGATTTATCTCTTTAGTTTCAAGATCATAGATGTATAAATCTGTTTGAAAATTTGACGCCCCTGAGAATACCATTTTTTGGGCATCATCAGAAATATCCAATTCAAAAATTGAATCAACTCCCTCAATCTCAATGATATCTAGAACCTTCCCCTTGGTGTTCATAAAATATATTCTATCACCTTTAGCTGTTTTTGCTACAAGGGCAAACTTTTCTCCATCAGGGAACCAGCAAAGATTATTTTTATCATAGTTAAAACCTTCAAACTTACCTGTAGCTTCACCTGTGAAAATCTTTTTATTGTTTTTCTCAGGTTCATAAAAGCTACCTAACCAAACACTTTGACGCCAATTCCGATCTGTGAAATAAATATATTTAGAGCCATCAGGACTTATTCTTCCCCCATAATTCCTAGATCCACCTTCATTTTCATGGTCAGTTAATCTCTGACTAAACTCATAAGGCATTTTCATTTCAGTTAAATAAGGTAAGTATTTCCTTTTAAGATAGTTTTTCCAGCTTAATTCTAGATTGTGGAAAGTCATACCAAAAAGTTCTTTTGCTACTTTATCAGGATCACCTTGATGTCTAAAGGCATAGAAAAGTTCCATTACCTTATCTCTACCATATTCGCTATTGATAAAGTTAAGAAATGATTCACCTTGTCGGTAAGCAAAATAGCCCCCGACCTGTTCTAAAGGCTGGAGTTTATCATTAAGAACTAAATCTAAGATAAACATATCGTTATGTTTCTCTTCTCCTACTAAGGATAAAAATTCAGGCAAACCCTCGGTAAACCAAAAAGGTAATCTACTATTAGTAGAACCATAAGAGCCTTTTAAAGCACTTTGATTATCTAAAGCATTAACATAAGCATGAGTTAATTCATGAGTTAAAACATCTTCTAAATCTTTGTAAGATCCATTAAAAGGAATAACTACTCTATTTTTATAGCTCTCTGTAAATCCTCCAACACCTTCTGATAGTAGTTGACTAATCACATTTGTTGTCATAAAATCTTGTTGTGAAGGATAAACTATAAGAGGAATTCTCCCTTTAAGAGGAGTATTAAAACTTTCTCTAAGATAATAATAAGCATCTTCAGCAATAATAGAAATCATCTTACCAAACTCATCGCTACCTTTAGGGAAATAAATATCAAAATGGATAGTATTTAACTCAGACCACTCTTCTTTTCTATCTTGAATCTTATTTCTGCCAAAGTATTGAGCATTAAGAAATAAGATATTTATTAACAATATCGCTATTAGTAGAATCTTACGCAAGTATCCCCCTTAGAAGATTTTTAAATCAATATATTTCTTAGGATTTTTCTTTATATCTTTAAGCAGACTATCTGCTTCATCAATAGTTTTATTTAATTTCTCATAGAGTTCTTTTTCTTCTAAGAGTTTTCTGACTGTACTATCGGATTCTTGATATTCATCAAACATAGCGTTTAACTTAAAAACAAAGTCTTTTAGCTCTGCCAAATTAGCATTAAGATTATTAATCGTTTCAGGAATATTAGTTAAAGTGCTATCTATATTACTCTTATTATTAGTTAGAAGCAAGTTCAAAGTGTGGGTAGATTTCTGCAAATTAGCTACAATTTCTTCAATATCTTGCTTATTATCAGTAAGAATTGAGTTCAGATTTTTTATCGCCTTATCAGAGTTATGTATAAAAACCTTAGTTGAATCGATTATATCTATATTACTGTTAATACTAGTAATTACACCACTTAGATCAACTATCAGCGTTTTAGCTTCATTAATCATTCCATAGATTGAGTTACCAGTTTTTCCTATTTGTAGCTTATTAAAATCAAGTTTTTCACTACTACTCCCAGGGATTATTTCTAAGTGATGTCCCCCCATCAAGCTACTTTCTGAAGCTAGGAAATATGAATCTTCTGAAAGCTGAAATTCAGGTACTTGAATCATAGCTTTAACCAAAACACCTTCCTGGATTAACGATATATCAGTAATTTTTCCTATTGCAATACCGTTAAGCTTCACCTTATCCCCTGGATCTAAACCATCAGTGGTGGGAAATTTTATCGTAATTTCTTCTCGATCGCCAGAATAAAAAATATCTTGTAGAAAGACCACGCCTAAAGTTAAAACAACTATTCCAAGGATAAAGAAAATCCCCACTTTTATTTCGATACTTCTTCTATTTTTATAATAATTACTCATAATCTATCCTATGTTTTTAATTTCTTTTTTTCTGCTGCTGGGAAAAGAACATTGTTGAGAATCAACCTATAGCCTTTGGAATTTTTATGTAAATCCAATACAGTTTCAGGATCTCCTATCAAGTGGCGATAATCCTCAGGATCATGTCCTCCATAAAAAGTAAAAGTACCCTTTCCCAGATTACCATGAATATATTTAGTTTCATCAGAATTAGGGATTTCACCCAAGACAATCACACTTTTTTTAATATATTTCTTTTTGAAAGAAGTAGTCATACCCAAGAAGCCATCTACAATTGAGCCATGATTTTGAGTTAGCATTGTAGGAACAGGGTCAAACTTAGCCGAGAAATCAAAGAGCTGAAAATAATCAGCTTCAGCCCCTCTAATCGCAGCATAATCTGAAGCATCTATATCTGAATATTCATAGATCATTGGATTCTCTTCAATCTTAAAATTCTCAAAAACAAAAGTATGGGTAAAATCTAACTTTGAACGATAATTTGGGTCGATCCCATCACCATCAAACTCTTTAGGTACTATATCTACATTCGAAGCTGCTAAAGCTATATCAATAGTATCTGTAGCTCCACACATAGCGAATAAGAATCCTCCATTTACAACAAAAGCTCTTATTTTTTCAGCTACCGCATGCTTTAATTCCCAGACCTTATTATAGCCTAATTTATCTGCCATCTCTTCATTAATTCTTACTTCTTCTTGATACCAATCGGCAAATCTATAGGATGCATAAAACTTACCAAACTGCCCAGTAAAATCTTCATGATGCAAATGCACCCAATCATAATCATCTAAACCTTTAGTAATTACCTCTTCATCCCAGAGAGTATCATACTCTATTCCTGCATAAGTCAAGGCTAAAGTAACCGCATCATCCCAAGGGACTTTATTCGGTGGGGTATAAACAGCTATTTTAGGTTCTACCTCTAAAAGGACAACATCCATATTCTCTTCATTTATTGTAGCATAAATAGAAGCAACTTCATTTCCTGAAATATTCTCATAACTAACTCCACTTAAGTGTAAGTCATTAATAACTGTTTGACTATCATTGCACAAGAAAGAACCACCACGATAATTAAGAAGCCACTTAGCAGTTTGTTGATTCTGTAAGCTTCGAAAAACAACTCCATAAGCTCTAAGATGATTACTCTGACTATTATCCATAGGAATTAATATTTCACTATTTATTATTAAAATACTAGTTAAGAATAAGATAAATATCCCTACTTTCTTCACTTGTCCTCCATTAATTCTGAGATAATATAATTTGATATAAACCTACTCTTATAAGTCAAGCATAATCTTTCCTCTTCTTTTTCTATAAGATTAGACTCAAGAAAAGAGTGAATAAGCTCTTTTTTTTCTGCCCAAATATCAAAATTATATTTTATTTTAAGCTGTTCAGTACTTAGTCCCTTATTTAGCCTAAGTTGAAGCATTATATATTCATTCATTTTGTCTCTTTCTGTTAAATATTCTCTGTTCGGGAATAATCTTTTGTTTTTAACATCCATCTCCCATTCACTAAAGCTACTATTATTATAACGCAAATTAGCTATCGTGCCATAAGCTCCTGCTCCTAAGCCTAAATAATCTTTCTGCTCCCAGTAAGCTAAGTTATTTTTTGAACAGCAATTACCCTTGGCAAAATTTGATATCTCATACTGCTCAAATCCTGATTCTTCTAACTTGTCGCAAATTAGCTGATACATCTCAGCTACAATTTCATCTTCAGGAATAAGTTTTAAATCCTTAAATAAAGAAGTATCTTCTTCTAAAGATAAGCAATAAATAGAGATATGATCCAAATCTAATTTTAAAAATTCCTTAATATCTTCTTGAATATCAATAATCCTTTGATTGGGAATACCATAAATTAAATCACCTGAGATATTCTTAAAGCCATGGGCTCTAAGTTCTTTGATAACTTGAGCTACTTGATGAGGTGAATGCTTCCTACCTAAATATTTTAAGTTAGACTCTTGTAAAGACTGAATACCCAAACTTACCCTGTTTACTCCACTTTGAGCAAGATCTTCAATATAAGCTTTCGTCAAAGTAATAGGATTGCATTCCAAGGTAATTTCGCAATTCTCAGCTTTATCTGTAATTTGCTCAATAATTTCCTTTAGTTTATCAGGAAATAAAAGAGAAGGAGTTCCACCCCCAAAATAGATTGTTTTAGGATCAAAATCATAGAGTAAGCTAGACTCTTTAATTTCTGAAGTTAATAATTTAACGAAATTATCCCTAGCTATAAGTGAAAACTGCTCAGTGTAAAATGAGCAGTATCCACAACGACTTGTGCAAAATGGAAAATGTATATAAAAGTGATTAATTTGCTTTTTCACTATTTCACTATTTTAAAGAGCCTATCCCAACGGACTTTTCCCGATCTATTAACAGCATCTCTTCCCTGCATTCTATCTACAGAAGATTCATCTCTTGAGAAGAATATCAAACTTGGAGTACCACTAATATGTTCACGAGATAAAAAGCCCCAATATCGGCCATCATAGCTATTATTTCTGTTATCACCCATTACAAAATAATTATCCTCAGGAACTGTTACCGGACCAAAATTATCCGGAGTCCCCATCTCTTCATTTTCCCAAGAAATTTGATATGGGTTTTCCTTGCTTGCATTATATTCATGAATAAAACTTAAAAATCTTTGATCAGGTCCTTGAATACTCACTTTACTCAAATCCTCATTTAAGCCATTAAAGTTAAAATAGACATACTGAGCAACTGCTTCAGGCGAATTATTACCAAAATTAGTCATATAGCCAGCCCTATCTTTGTTATAAAAACTAGTGAATTGATTAAGTAACTTAGGATAACTAAAATATGTTTTATAGACTCCGTGATATGTCCCTATATTTTCACCATTGATAAGAATCTCTCGATTGATAATTTCTACAGTATCGCCAGGAAGGCCTATCACCCTCTTCACAATATTTTTAGGAGCATAATAAGTAATTCCAAACCAAGTCCAAGCTGTTATATCAAAGAATTTAGCGGTATTAATATAAAGAGGTGCGTACAACTCTTTGTAAAAGCCTGTATATTTAGCAAAAGGATTCATTGAATTTTGTGGATCACTTAAATCAATATCATTAGGATTATCAGGATCTGTTGGCATTCTAAAAGTAACTATCTCCCCTCGCTTAGGATCAGTAAAATGGAATTTCATCTTATTGGCTACCAAATAATCACCCACTAAAAGTGTGTTTTCCATGGAACCTGAAGGAATTTTAAAATTCTGGAAAGTAAAGTTACGAATTATCATAGCTACTACTAAGGCGTAGAGTATGGCCTCTACCCAATCCTGTACAAATGGTTTCTTCTTCTTTGCTAATTGTTTTCTATTGTTTACTTTATCGACTTTATTTCTCATATTTAAACCTTTTTTGGGTATTTTTTTATAATTTTTTCTTAGACTGCGTCAATGTCAATATAAAAATCATTTTACCTTGTTTTTTCTGCTACTTAGGGAAATTACCACAGAACAAACAATCCCTTTCAATTTTTCAAAGCTGTTTAAAAGAAACAAAACCTATCCACAAATTTCACCAATTACACGAAGAAGATAGAAGAGACAAAGAGAAATGCGAATATCTTTCACACTAATTAACGCGAATTAAAAGGAATTTCCACGAGAGAAATGCAATACCTTTCACACTAATTAACGCGAATTAAAAGGAATTTCCACGAATGGAGGGGCAAAACATTTTTTTGCCCTCTAAAAATTGGGTAATAACCTCTTTAATCCCGGAGGGATAACATATAATAGGGAGTGTTCGCAAGACACTCCTAGAAGTCTCTACGAGAAGATAGCCCTGCAAGGGCGACACATACTAAAAAGTTAAAAGAAAAGAACCTATCCACAAATTTCACCAATTACACGAAGAAGATAGAAAAGACAAAGAGAAATGCAAATACCTTTCACACTAATTAACGCGAATTAAAAGGAATTTCCACGAATGGAGGGGCAAAACATTTTTTTGCCCTCTAAAAATTGGGTAACAACCTCTAAAATCCCGGAGGGATAACATATAATAGGGAGTGTTCACAAGACACTCCTAGAGTTAACGACTAGATAATAACCCTACAAGGGCGACATATACTAAAAAGTTAAAAGAAAAGAACCTATCCACAAATTTCACCAATTACACGAAGAAGATAGAAAAGACAAAGAGAAATGCAAATACCTTTCACACTAATTAACGCGAATTAAAAGGACTTTCCACGAATGGGGGACAAAACATTTTTTGCCCTCTAAAAATTGGGTAATAACCTCTAAAATCCCGGAGGGATAACATATAATAGGGAGTGTTCGCAAGACACTCCTAGAAGTCTCTACGAGAAGATAGCCCTGCAAGGGCGACATATACTAAAAAGTTAGCAAATACCTGATAAGAAGCTCTTAAATCCTGGAGGGGTTTAATAGGTCAAATATTTCTAATACCCAACCTATTCCCCAAAAAGAGTTTGTATACTAAATTCTACTGTAATTTTATCAATTTATCAATATAATTTTCATCATCATACATAAAGAGAACATTATGCTTAGAAAATTCATTTTTCCCAGGCAGGGCACTCTCCCAATGGACAATCTCATCATATCTAGTAGGAGATAGAATTGATGAATGCAAACTTACATTTTTATCTTTCAATTGCATCTCTACCTCTTTGATTGTTTTAGATAAGCGTATTTTAGGGTCTTTAAATCCTTTAGCATGAATAAGTCCATGTGGGTCAGCAAAAGTAATCTTCTGTTTCTCTCCTTCTACTAACCAAATGATAAAATCTGGATAAAAGTTACTCTCATCAAAAAAGCCAATTCCTTTACCTCTCTCTTGATTTCGTAGAACATATAACTGTCTGTTTTGTAAGTACCCATCTTTGTTATTATTACACCAAGTCTCTAAATCTTTTATAAACTGCCTTTCATGTATATTAAGATGAACTGGAGAAATTTTGATTTCAAGATTACCTTTTTTAACAGAGAAAAGTGGATTATATAGATGTCTATCAAATTTAACAATCTCAAAATTACCTAAGTTCATTGGAGTAAATTCTCCATTTGTAAGAGACTTTTTTAAATTATTAATATTACGAATTAAAAACTCCTTACTATTATCTACTATTGCCTTGTATTCAAACTCTAGATTTTTTTTAAAGGCCAGGCATTGAGGTTCAGCTGACTCTAATACATCTTTTAATGTTCGATACTCTCTGTAAGGTGCTTGGAACTTATTTTTATAATGCTTATAGAATTTATCTAAATATGACTTTAGAAGAGATAGAGCAATTTCATTCCAAAGCCTAATTTTTGAGAAACTATCAAATTTCATCAAAAATGAGGGTATGTATAGTTCATACCATGAGTTATCTTCTAAAAGTTCTATGACACTGTTTAAGCTAATATCTACATTATAACGGGCATGTTCTTTCTTATATTTCAGTAAATCTAGATAGAGCTGATCATAGTTTAGATATTTAAGATGATATTTCTTAAAAGACTCTTCATTAAGTTGATTGTTATTACTATATTCAAGATTAAATTTGTTAGTAATGCTGGAAACTCTACTATACCAGTCAGACTGCACTTTCCCTTTTATTTCTTTCTCTAGCTTAAAGTCTAAGATTTCTTCTTTTATGAAGTCAGGAGTATCTTTTTGTGGTAGAATCACCTTGAGGTCTGGATTAACAATATTAGAAATTATTGGTAACATAATCTCTTCTTCTTTATTTTCTCCAATAACCTCTTCTGTTGCAACATATTCTTTAAATTGATTCATATAGTTAGAATTTATACCAAAAACATTAAGAGTCTCTAATAAATCAAGATGTTTTGGAGTATTGTTATTTGTATTAGTCCTCTTTAATGAGAAATTAAATCCTTTCAGGCGTACTCCTCTCCCGAAGAGTTGTATAATTTGCGAGCCCTCATTTACACCAACATTTATTAGTCCCATACTACTAACACGCCAGCTGTTCCAACCTTCCGTGAACTTTTTAGCTCCTATCAGAACTTTAAGCTGTGAATTATGGTCATTAATGGTATCGAAGAGTGAATAGGAGATAGTTTGCTCTATCGTGGTAATGTTATCAGATTCGAGCAACATATTCCATAATTTCCTAGGTTCACCAATGTTTATTACACCAAAGTAATCGTTACCATTACCTACCTTTAATCCTATTTCACTTCCAGAACCTTTCATATTAACAGCGTGGAGTAATCCTCCCCCAGGAGAATTAAAGACAGTACTTAAAATATCATTATAAATTAACTCTGCAGAATCTGCTTGATGAATAGGAAACAAGCTGTCTAAATAATTGAAAGCTTCATAGTTTACCAATCCATCTACTAATTGCTCAGCTAATCCACTAATTATCAGCTTAATGTTACTATAGCTCTCTGCTTTGTCTTGGATAAACTTGGCAAAGAACTTAATGGTAGTAATGATATCTGTATCTCTTTCTTGCATCCTATTACCAGTAACAGTAGAACCAACAATAATCATCAAAGGGGAATCTATTAAGTAATCATTATAATATACCTCATTATTTTGGTATAATTTGCACTGTTGATAGAATTTTAAGAGATTATTTGTCAAATAAAGGTGCTGAGAAACTGTCTGATTATATCCCTCTTCAAGTTTATCTAAAACTGTTATGTAAAAATCTTTTCCGTAGCCGTCATGATAAAAATATTTGTAGGAGTAGTCCATCAATATAGATTTAGCATAGATATTGTTGATAGAATCAGAAGTTTGGGCTGCCTGGCCCAAGGTAGCAGAATATTCAAAAGAGAAGCCTTGTTCACTCATCTTTTCTCTATTTGTAACCCAAGTATCTCCCGCAGCTCCTCTGTGTCCTTCATCTACTAAAACTATGTTATTGCTACCAAACTCACTAACTGCTACAGTAGTAACCCCACTAACTTCTTTAAGTTTGGTTATTTCAATAACTTCGATTCTGTTATCTATGTTTTCGTGACTATCTTTAGAGTAAGCCATAGCTGAGATATTGGATAAATTTAACTCTTCAAGATGTTGTTTTGAGAGACTTTCATTAGGTGTTATTAAAATAGTTTTATTAAAATATCTATGAAGCTGATATTTATCTAGATAATGATGAAATTGTAAAATATGACAATGCATGAGAAGAGTTTTTCCACTCCCGGTAGCCATCCAAAAAGCAATCTTTCTAAAATCATCATAAGCAAAAACTGGAATATAATCACCTTTGCGAGTATATTTTCTATTATAAGTAATTCTATAATGGTTTAGCTCTTCTAGTAAATTATTGGTGTTATTACTAAGGTCTTTGAAAAATCTATGAAGATAGTACTCAGTGAAGAGTAGAGCGATATATTGAAAATAGAGAGGAAAAATCTCTCTATGCTCGACAATAACTCTTTCTTTGGTGATTCTTCTCCAATGGCTATAAATATTAGAATCATAAATGTCTAAATCTTGGTTAGTAATCTCTCTTGTTTGAGGTAAGTTTAGCTTGAGAGCTTCAGTAAAGTAGAAGATATTTTGCTCATTCCAGCCAGTCTCTATTCTCTGCATAAAAGAGCTTAAATCTTCCATCCCTGCTTTTGCATCATTATAGCCTAACTTGGTAAACATCCAATCATATATAATTAATCTATGCGATAATTTTTCCATTTTAAATCCTTTCTAACTAATTGCTTTATAAATTTTAAACTTTAAGTTTTCATCATAATTATAAGTATCATAAATTATTGCTGTAATAATCTCTTCTAAAAGATCTTTGTCTATTTCACCAGCAGCTACATGATGAGTAATATTCTCCATTTCAATAATAAACTCTGAAATTCTAGAGAAATATCCATTAATCGTAAGAAATAGGACACTCGCAGAAATAGCAATTCTTTTGTTGCCGTCTGTAAAACAGTGAAACTTATTTAAGGAAAAGAAGAGGTGGGTAAGTTTATTAATAAAAGAGGGATAGTAGAGGTCATTTTTAATATGTTCAAGAATACTCTCTATCTGGCCCTTATCTCTGATACCAGCCTCTCCACCACCAGAAACCTCGATTGTTTTTTGATATATATTAAGCAGGGCAGGTAAATCAATATAATTAATTTCCATTAACTCCGCTCCTTCAATCTTTTAAAAATATCTTTAAACTCTTCCAACTGCTCTGCTACATCCTTACTACTGGAACCAAGAAACTTTTCAAAATCTTCTTTAGGTAAAGGAGCAAGGTACTCTTTTAACTGGAGGTGCAAAGCATCCCTAAAGCATAGATCTCTACTTGCCATTTTCACTCTGGCATCTTCAATAAGAGGTCTCCAATGAGCTGAGTTTTCAAACTCATTAAAACAAGCATCTGCTTCACTCTTAGTTAATTTTCTCTTTTTCAGCTCTGACTTACTCTTCAATAATTCCCCAAATCCATATTCAAATGAAGAAACTAATAATAAGACTTCTGAGTATAAGGTTTTTCTTACATTTTCTTGAGGAGATAATTTCAAGATCTTTCTGTACTCGTCAGCCTTCTCTTTGAAGATACTTTTGTAGATTTTGTCAGTATAATAAGGGTACTTGAACTGCCCCATATCAAGATATTTGTTAAGTGCATCAGTAAATGTTTTTCTATAATTCTCATTCTTAAAGAATGTAGCAACAAAATCTCGATCTCTCTGATTAATATATTTTGTAGCACCACCTGTTTTTTGGTTAATAGTATCAATTACTATATCTAAAATAGTTTGCCTAAGTTCTTTAGCAACATCACTTTCTGTGAGTAACATTCCTATATTAAGAAAAGAGCGAAAATCAAAAATACCATACATTCTAATTTTGACTCCGACATCAATGTCGGGGTCAGAGAGCTTTTTTACATTTAACTTAAACTGATCTAGTCTTTTACCTCGTAAAACTTCATAGCCATTTTCACCTAACTCTAAGCTATACTTTTCCAGATATCGTTCAATTGTTCTTGGGTCAACTTCATAGAAATCAGAAATCTGTTTCTTGGTAAATCGATATGAACCTTCAAACAATATACCCTTAATGCCCAGAGACTTTTCAATTTCAGATAGAGCAAATTGATTATTGAGAATATTCTGCCTTTCTATAGGATTTGTAACTAAAGGTGATTCTGACATTATACCTCCACACCATCAAACATCAAGGTGTTAAAGATTTCTGCAATATTGAATATCTTCTTATGAGGATCCTCTAATCTATGGTCTCCATTGATATAGATAGCTCGATACTCAGTATCAGCAGGATTAACTCTCATATTTTTTGTTAAGAAATTAGTAAGATTATTATTATCTTTTTTAGCTACATCACGCCATATAATCAAAATGGTCTCATTGTTAGGATTTTTACCCTCAATAGTTATATAGCCATCTTTAAGCTTAAACTCATCTACTTGTACTCCTAACAAATAGTTAAATGTTTCAATTAAATCTACCTGTTTATACTCAGCTTGGCCTGTCTCATAATTATGAATCTTTAAGCTATAATCAAAAGGATTATCAAATTTCTTAATATCCATTAGACTATCCCTACTCTCAATATCTAACATGTAGTTAATTAAATAGTCTTGCTTAACATCTTCAGGAATATTTATGCCTAATAAGTCTAATGAACTATCCTCTAAAACTAAGTTATTTAAAGTGTCTTCATAGCTTTCTAAACGGATATATTTAAAACAATGTGAGATACCTGTATCTCTAGTAGTAGGTTTACCATTATCCCAATCTGTACTATAAACAACTTTTTGCATGCGAGGCTTGGTTACTGTATCAAAATAATCCCCCATCTCAACCATAATGTATTTTCGTTTACCACCATCTTCTCGATTTAAATTTACTACTGCATGTCCAGTTGTTCCTGAACCGGCGAAGTAGTCGAGAATATAATCATTAAACCTTGTAGATATCTTTAAAGTGTCAATAATTGTATAGATAGATTTTGGAAAATCAAATAATTTATTCCCCAAAATATTTTCTAGAATTTTTGTACCATGGTGATATGAATGATATTCACTCTTTGTCCAATGAGTCTTAATAACTTGGTTCTCGCGTAATTTTTCAAAGATAATTATTTCACCATTTTCTTTTACACATTCAATATTACCTTTTTTAAGATACTCAAGAAAAGTCTCTGGTTTTGTTTTCCAAGTTCGTTCAATGCCCTGAGTTGTTATTGGATATAAAGCAATTGAATCATCAAAAGAAGAAATATCGATTTTTGTGAAATCATTGCTTACATAAATAGGATAATAAAAACCTGGTTTGCTTTCTCTTAAAGCATACTTTCCATCTGTTAATCTTATAAAGTTTTTTCGCCTATATATACCATGAGTGTCGGTAAAAGTAAATTTCATCTCTAATTCCTTATCTAAAACTACTTTTTCAAACGCCGCTTTATCTTTATTCTTGGCATAAACTAACATATACTCATTGGAAGTTCCAAAGAATTTTTCTTGATTTCTTCCTTCTGGTTTATGAATGACACTGACATTAGCAAGAAAATTATCTCTTGAATAGATTGATTCAATTAATTCATTTAGTTTAAACAATTCTAAATCATCGATTGCAATAAAAATAAATCCATTTATTCGAATAGTTTCTTTAGATAATATAAGTCTATCTTTCATGAAGGACAACCATGAAGAATTCTTATATCCATTCTTGTAAGCTATTTCTGATGCATTTGTGTTATAAGGTGGGTCAATGTAGATACATTTAACTTTCTCTTTATAACGAGTCTGGAGCAAGTTTAATGCTTGAAAATTTTCTGAGTGAATAAGCAAACCATCAGTTCCTTCATCAAGATTATCAATTTTAGAAAGAATCTGATATTTGAAATCTAGTTTGAAAAAAGCAGTATCAAGAACAAGAAATTTGTTTTGTTTTAGGAATTCTACTTTAGTTTTATCATCAGCTTTGTCAAACTTCTTAAAGGAGATAATAGTATCATCTCCTTTTATCTTATCAATAGAGAATAGCTTAATCCATTCTTCTATTTGTTTCTCATTATTTGCTATTTCTCCATAGAATTCTTCTGGTATTCTATCTAAGGTAAAGCAGTAGTTGGTTTCATAGATAAATTTCTTTTTTAACCATAGTTTTTTTTGGAAATTTTCAATTTGAGCTAAGAAGGTGATGATTTTCTGAGCAATAGACCTGATAGCCTTAATTTTTCTAATTTCACTGCTTAGATAGTCTGCAGGTTTATTGACTACATCATCCAGGTACATAACTTCATTTTTGATAAAGAAATCTAGTTCATTATTAAGGAAAGCTCCTAAATCTTTATGGATAAAGAAATCAGAAGTCTGTTTTTTTGTATAGGTTATAAGATGCTTACCAATAATAGTTCTTTTATCTTTACCTGTAAAGTTATCATCAGGAGAAGTTAAAAGTTCTTTCCATTCTTGATTTAGAGAATCGGTTATATCCTTTTCTAAATCAATATAATATTGCTTTGTTTTTTTATCTGATTTAACCGCTTTGAAATAAAAAGGTATGACTAAAGAATCTTCCTCTACTTCAATCTTAACTGGAGCAGAATCATCAAATTGTCCATCTTTATCTTTGTAGAGAACCATCAGTCTTTTAGCTCTATTGTTATCTTTTACAGCATCAGTTCCAGCAAGTCGAAACTTAACTTTCTTATCTTTAATTTGGAAAGTATAATCCTTCAAGAGTTCAGAAGATTTTATATAGTATTGATCTTTGTTAGCCCAGTGCATTACAACTTCTTCACCATTATAGGGGATTGCGTATTTATCTTTAATAGCGGAACGGCGTTGGGAGATAAAATCTCCATCTTGATAGTAGCGACTAAAGAAATCTAAGAGGTGAGAATATACCTCAGATTCAAGCTTATCAATTTCGACTTTGCTATCTTTCTTTTCTTTGAGTTCAAGATACTTTTTGCCTATAGCACCACCTGTATAAATATCTTCTAACTCTCCATTTTCATTAAAAGCACTTGGCCCAAAATTTTCAAGACACTCTTTTTTTGCTTGTTCAAACTCTTCAGTTATTTGCTGAAGATTGGTGGATAAGATAATATTATTAACATCTGTAGGTAAAATATTGTTAATAAAGTGCTTAATCTGATCTTGTCGTTTATTTATTACTCTATAGATTCCAAAGTCTAAATCAGTCTTATCTAATTCAAAAAGTTCTAATAATTTATTTTGTAATTCATTTAGTTTAGTCATTTTAACTCCTAATTAATTTCCCATTTTATCATAAAAAGAACTTGGTTTCTTTTTCTATGAGCCATTTTCTTTTCCAATTCATTAATCAATATATTTCTTTTATCTGCAATCATATCTTCAGTTTCATATATTTTATTGCGGGTTGCTCTTTTTTTCTTTTCAAGAGTTTTAATGTTCTCTTGTGCCTGCTTCTGTTCAACTAAAGTCTTACAGTTTCCAGCTTCTCTCTCTGCAAGTCTTAACTCTTTTTTAACATCTTGTAGTTTTCTTTCTGCTGCTTCAACTACATCCTCAGCCCATCTATAGAGCATATCTCTTCTCTCTAAAAAGAGGGAATTGTTTGTTTCTAAAGACTTCCTTACTACTGTTTCTGCATATACTCTATTATCAGAAATTAACTTAGTATTTACTTCTTCGGGGATAGATATTTCCCTTTCCTTTTGGGAATCCAACCTAAACATTTTTTGCAAAATAGCCTGTTCCAAATCTTCTCCTTTGGATGTAAAACCAGAAAATAGAAGATATTCTTCTTTTTCAATACTCTCTATTGTTAATTTAGAGAGCAAAAGGTAGCCTGTTTGACCTTGGAACTGCTCTAAAGCTGATATTTTGAGAGGATACTCTGTCAAATTAAAACTTACTAAATCTGTAGTTAAAATTAAATTTTTTGCTGACTCTAAGCAGTATTTTCCTAAATCAGTATCTAAAGTGTATCTCTTTCCGCTTTGTTCTTCTTGATTTCTCTTACTAGGTAGGTAATATTTTCCTTTTTTTATCTGCGGTAGTGGATTTTTATGTAACTGGAAAGTTAACTTATCCTCATCAAAAAGGGCACAACTATCTAAGTTTGCTCTAGTTAATCTCCAAAAGTCTCTACCAAACTCATCTAAGGAATTCAAAGCATCATTATACTCTATCTTAATTTTCCGATGAACTTCTTCATCAAAATTTTCAAATAGTTTTTGTTTAGTCGTCTCAATTTTGCTATTGATTATCTCTTCCAACTCTTTTTGGAGATTATTAAATTGCTCTTCTATCTCTTTTTCTGTACGACAATTTTGATAAATTGCTGATATTCTTGCTTCTATATTCGAAGCTTTCTCAATTTGACCTAAAATCTCATCTGATGAACCGAAGATACCTTCAAAGAGGTTGAATTTATAGCGTAAAAGATCATAAACTCGTTTATCTGCAGCATTCTTTCTATTTAAGAAATTTATTACCACAATATCGAATCGTTGTCCGTATCTATGGATTCTTCCAATTCTTTGTTCAATTCTTTGAGGATTCCATGGTAAATCAAAGTTGATTAAAAGTGAGCAGAATTGGAGGTTTAAACCTTCGGCTCCAGCTTCTGTAGATATCATTATCTGAGCTTCATTTTCGAAAAAATCTAAAATTGCATGTCGCATATTAACTGATTTTGAGCCAACAATCTTATCGCTATTTTTATTTAACCATTCTTGATAAATTTTTCTTGAAAGAGTATCATTATTAGAACCTGAATAGGTACAAATCTTACCTAAATACCCGTTAGATTCTAAATAATTTTGTAAATATACCAATGTGCGTTTTGATTCAGTAAAGATAACAGCTTTCTTATTAGCCCCAACTTTTTCTAACTCTGCATAGCCGATTGATAAAGCCTGAATTAAACTTTTAGTTTTAGTGTCTATCCCTAGACTTTTTGCCCAAAGTATCAGTCTTTCTACCTCTTCTATTTCAGAATTTAGTTTTTTTCGGTCAATCTTTTTATCTTCATCTCTATTTTCATAATCTTCATAATCTTCTAAGTACTCTTCATCAATATCAACTGAGTCTATTAATGCAGTAACAAAATCTTCTTCTACAGGAATTTCATCTCTTAGGCTAACCAACCTATTCTTGATAGAAATAAGTGTCTCAGAAAGAGCATAAAAAGATGAAGACAACACTTTTCGAACAATTAGTACAATAAGGTGTTTTTGTTGTTTGGGGAAAGAGTAAGTATCTTCTCTTTGAAGAAAGTTAGATACTGTAACATAAAGAAGAGCTTCTTCTTCTGAGGGGCTGTAATCAATAGTAATTAGCTTTCTTTGAGTAAATCTTATGAATTCTATTACATCTTTTCTTAAGGATCTATGACAAAATCCTGCAATTCTACTCTTTAAATCATATAAATCACCATCAGCATTAGCATATAGAGTTCTAAAAGTTGAGAAATCTCCAAATATTTTGTCATCTATTACTCCTGAAATTCCATATAATTCAGTAATTGAGTTTTGCAGAGGAGTAGCCGTAAGCAAGATTTTCCTTTTATCTTCAGTTGCCCATCTTAATGCCTGACCTATTTTATTACTTTGTCTGTGTGAGTTTCTTAGCTTATGAGCTTCATCGATAACTACTAAATCCCAATCAATAGCTCTGATATCTTCAGCTTTTCTAGCTACAAAATGATATGATGCTATAACAATATTTGTTTTCATAAATGGGTTGATATAGCCTTCTTTTGAAACTCTCTTGTACTCTCTTGCATCAAAAATATCTGATTCAAGATTGAATTTCTCTTCCAACTCAACGGCCCACTGTTTTCTTAAAGAGGCTGGACTAATTATCAATATCTTTCTTTTATGCTCAGCAACATATTGAGCTATTACTAAACCTGCTTCTATTGTTTTCCCTAAACCTACTTCATCAGCAAGTATGACGCCATTAGTGAAAGGCGTTCTTAGAGCGAAAAGAGCTGCTTCAACTTGATGTGGATTTAAATCAACATTTGCATTAAATAGTGATTGAGATAATTTATCTATACCTTCACCACCAACTTTAGTAAGTAAGTGAGCTAAATACTTTTGATGATGCTTTGATAGCATAAAAAACTCCCTGTTCAAAAATTATTGCTATAAATTTTATGACATTTTAATATTTCAATAAATAGTTTATTAGAATATTAATTCATTAAAGTAATCTTTCTTTTCATTTAAAATCATGTCAAGATAAAAGAACAAATATAGTAAATTATATACTAAGTCAAGCTCCAGAGACAGGATAATTAACAAATAATGTATTTAATTCTGTTCTTTAAATTATGTGAGTTTCTCCTTCACTATATTAGCATAACAAAAGAAAGCTTCACACCAGTGGAATACACTTTTAAGGCCTAAACCAAACTTCCCAATTTTATTCTCTTGTGATTTATCATCACTCCACATCGATAGAATATTTTTTGAATCTCCTTGTGTAAACTCACCATTATTAATAATGATAAGCGATTTGATTCTTAAAAGGGGATGCTTACAATCTGGTATTCCATCAGAAATTAAGAAATATATATCCGAAGCTTTAGCATCATTAGCATTTTGAATCAATTCTTTAACTATCGGAAAACCTTCTTTATATTTTTCATTAATGATATTCCTGATTTGTGTTCTTACATTATATGAAGAGAAATTTATTAAGTTTGACATACAACCCCCTACTTTAAAAAATTTATATAACCTGATAATTTCAACACAATTTACCCAATCAAACCTTGCTGAGAATGTGCATTTATTTACACTAGTACTATCCAATAAACCAACTAAACCTAATTCATCTTTTTCTATTTTAAGCGTCAAGTAAAATTTATATAAATTGAAATTACTTTTAAAAGAGACTGTTCAAACATCAAGCTCTACTTGCCAATTGCTTACCTATTAAGAAAAAATGTTTATATTGCCCTTTTTTTGGTTTTCATGAAATTTTCCATTTATCGCAAGAGTTGAACTCTTAAATCCCGGAGGGATAACATATAATAGGGAGTGTTCGCAAGACACTCCTAGAGGTCTCTACGAGAAGATAGCCCTGGAGGGGCGACATATACTAAAAAGTTAGGGGATATTTTTCCCTTTGGGATTACACACAAGGGTGTATGCAATCCGGCAGAAGAGTTATCATCAAACTTTTGCGAGGTGTTTCGCACACAAGGGTGTATGCAATCCGGCAGAAGAGGTATTATCATATTTTTGTGTGGTTTTTCGCACTCAAGGGTGTATGCAATCCGACAAAAGAGGTATTATCATATTTTTATAAGGTATTTCGCACACAAGGGTGTATGCAATCCGGCAGAAGAGATTTTATTAAAATCTGTGAAACTGGGTGTTAAGGACCTTTCTTCTTCAAATTTCCATTTTCACTTTTAAATTCACAGCTCCTACAATACTATAGGGCCCACTTTTTGAGAAAGTGGTCCAGTTTCTTGTTTTTTTATTATAAATCTTCCACCTTATAGAATATATATTCTATAAGGGCTATCAATAATGTTAGTCATGTTTAACAAAATAATATTATTTATAAATTACTGCTTTTTCTTTCTACATTCTATACTCTTCCCTTACTCCACCACTGACATCGCGAATAAAAATCAAATATTATTTGGGATGAATGAGAAAGAGGAGGGGAATTGGAGAGAATTTCAAGAGTATGATAATCCCTCTTCTGCCGGATTGCATGCACCCTTGCATGCGAAAAACCTTATAAAAATCTAATGTTATCTTATTATTGTCTAATGTGGAAGTGTGATAATCCCTCTTTTGTCGGATTGCATGCACCCTTGCATGCGAAAAACCTTATAAAAATCTAATGTTATCTTATCATTGTCTAATGTGGAAGTGTGATAATCCCTCTTCTGTCGGATTGTGGACACCTTTCTCCGCTGTGAATTGGTAAATAGCAGATGAATAGTGTCTAAACTGATTAAAAATCTAGAAATCCCAGAGTCTAATGTGGAAGCAGAGACGCTTCCACTCCATAGAAGAAAACACCCCCTGTGTCCCCCTCGTGGAGGGGGATTTGTAGGGGCGAATCATCATTCGCCCATAAGAAGAAACACCCCCTGTGTCCCCCTCGCGGAGGGGGATTTAAAACATCCTGTCGCACGCAAGGGTGCATGCAATCCGGCAGAAGAGGTCTTATCATATTTATAAATTCTGCTTATATTTCCCAGAATTTTTAGCTAACATATTATAAGCTATATGATAATCAAGCAAAGCATCGATATAATTTGAATAGCTTTTTTGCCATTGCGATTGAGCATTAAGAAGATCGGTGAGGGTTGTCATGCCAGCATCATAATTATCAGTCTCGAGTTTAAGATATTCATCAGCTTGTTCTAGAGAAGATTCAGCTAGAGTTAGATTCATACTCTTATTTTCCACATCAATAATAGATTGGCTAATTTGGAGTTTCATCATTTCAGAGGCATTTTCCAATTGGAAAGTTTCTTCTTTAAGCTGAACTTTAGCTTCTTTAACTTTATAGAAACTCTCGCCCCATTGGAAGATTGGTAGAGAGAATTGAGCCATAGCATTGACATTAAAATCATCGTGATTCTGGTCATTAAGTTGATAGCTTAAGTAATTATAAGAAGCAAGAATACCTATCTGAGGTAAGAAGTCTGCCCTATTAAGATTTATCTTTAAGTCTGCAACTTTTTGTTTTAGTTTAAGCATTTGATAATCTAATCTATTTTCATAATCATCAACTGAGCCAATTAAGGACTGATTTTCTTTTACAGTGTTTGTTAACTCTTCAGTAGGTAATATTTTAGTATTAAGAGAGATTCCTATTTGTTGAGCAAGAGCCATTGTTGCTAGATCGAGTCCATTTTGTGCTTCTTGGTTAAGCAAGAGAACTTCATTATATTTAACTTTTGCTTGAAGAAGTTGATTCTTATTAACCATTCCCACATCGTAGCTATCTTGAACTTTTTTTAGAACCTTTGATACAAGTTCTAAATACTTCTTAGTAACTTTAGTCTTTTCAGTAAGAGAAACTACTCTCCAATAGGCTTCTTCTGTGGTAAAAAGAACGGTTTCCTTAGTAAATTCAAGATTTAATTGGGAAGCTTTTTCTCCGATAGAAGCCATTTTGTAGGCAGAAGTTATTTTTCCACCAGTATAAATAGGCTGTTTGACAGAGATCGCAGAAGTGAAACCTGTCTTAGGTAAAATCTCTAAATCTTTGTCAGGGAAAAGAGCATATTGATTAAAAATTGGAAGTCCGTCACTGCCATAAAGAGGTTGATTTGTTTGCGGATTGATGTATAGATTTGGCTCTAATTGACCAGTATTATCATTAAAATTATAGGTTGGAAGATAACCACCTTCAAGAGTCATTTCTGTAGATTCAGAGCGTAAAAGATAGTTAGCACTTACTTCTAATTTTGGAAGATAATTAGTAAAGAGAGATTTCTTGGTTTGATGAGAAGCTTGAGCTTTAGAATCACTTACTTTGATTAGTTTGTTGTTTTCTAAGGCTAAGGCTTGGGCTTCTTGAAGAGTGAGGAGTTTACTCTCCCCTTTAGCAACAATACCAGCCCTCTCATTTAAGGCTGATTCTTTAGTTATACAATAGAGGTTACTTGAGCCTAAAATAAGGCTAGTCAATAGAATGAAATATATTTTACGCATTATTATTCTCCTTTATAGTCGTGCATTGGATGGATATTGAAGAATATTGTGTAGAGCAGTGGTAGTAGAATTAGGGTTACCAAAGTTCCCACTAATAAACCACACATTATTGTTACAGCGAGACTTCCAAACATTGGGTCTGGGATTAGAGGAATCATTCCTAAAATAGTTGTTAAGGAAGCCATCATCACAGGTCTGAATCTGGCAATTGCCGAATCAAAAACAGCTTTAAAAGGAAGTTTACCTGATTTTATATCGAAGTCGATAGAATCTATCAAAACCACGCCATTTTTAATCAGCATACCTGTTAAACCAATAACCCCTACTATTGCGACAAAACCAAACTCTTTTCCGGTAATGATTAAACCAGGGATAACTCCAATCATAGCAAATGGTAAGCATAAAAGAATAGCGAACATCTTAGCATAACTATTGAAAAGAGCGATTAAAATCAAGATTATCAGAATAAAGGCAATTGGAGTAAACATAATGATATATTTCATAGCACTTTTCTGATCATACTGTTCTCCATACCACTCCAAGGAGTAACCAGTCGGAAGGTCCATTGCTTCTATCTTAGACTTCACATCCTTAAAAAGCTCGTTAGCATTTGAAGCAGGAGCAGGATCACATTGGGCCATAATTGCTCGAGAACCGTTATGTCTTCTTATAACTTCTTCATAAGAATTAATAGCTATATCATCTGAAACTGAGCTTAAAGGTGAACTACTCAAAACAGACTTCTTAACTTCATCTAAGGATCTTGCCCCACTAAAGAGTAGTTTAAGTTCATCTTTATCAACTTCTAAATTGGGCATAATACTCCAAACAGGAACATCTTTTAAATCCTTTATTCTAGAGCCATCTGATTCTACAGACTTTACTATTATAGGAAGCTGTTTATTCCCTTCATAGTAAGTACTTACAGGTGCACCATCTGTAGCCATCAAAAGAGAAGTTGCGACCTCGGTTCTATCAATACCTACTCTTCTGCCCTTTCTTTGATTATAATCCACAGCTAGAAGCTTTCCTTGAGCTTCCCAATCATCAGTTACGCTCATGGCATAAGGAGAGTTCCGCATAATATCTTTGGCTTGATCTGCTAACTGCTTGAGAACTGCCACATCATTACCTTTAAATAAAGCTTCGACAGAATAATGACTATTCACGATAAGATTATATAATCTCACTCTAGCTTTAGCTTCTGGATAATAATTTATTAGATGAGTCTGGATTTTATCTTTAAGAGAAATCATTGTCTCATAATCTTTAAAGTCAACGATTAACTCACCATAACTCTTAGTATTCTCGGAAATAGTTCTGACTAAGTTATAACGAGTTGGGGTTCCGCCTAAACTAGTAGTAATATTAGTAATTCCTTCTATACCTTGAAGATAAGTACTTATCTCTTTTAGGTCAGACGCCACTCTCTCAATCTTGCGGGTCTCAGGTAATTTATATTCAATATAGACTTGATTATAGGTGAAATCAGGGAAGAAAGCTTTTTTAATATATTTAAAAGAAAAAAGTGATATTAGAAGTAGAAGAACTGCTATTCCTATTGCTGCACCTCTAAGTCTGAAAGCTCTATTTAAGACTAATTTGAAAGTTCTATAAAAAAGAGAATCATTTTCTTTCTTTGTCTTACCATCTTTTCCTTTTTTGGCTGGGAAGAGTTTTCTATCTGCTCCTAAGGGTATTTGTGTAAGGGCAAAAACCCAACTAAAAAGTAAAGTAACTGCTAGAACGATAAATAAATCACGGGTATAAGTCCCTGCGGTATCAGGAGAAAAGAAGATAGGAAGAAATGAAATGATAGCAATCATTGTAGCTCCTAGCAAGGGAAGAGCAGTTTTTTTAGCTGTATTCCTCATAGCTTGCTTGCGTTCCATTCCTCGATTCAAATCTACTAATATTCCATCTACTACCACAATCGCATTATCTACCAGCATTCCCATGGCAACGATAATTGAGGCCAAAGAAACTCTTTGTAAAGTACCCCCTAAGACAAATAATACGACAAAAGATGAAAGAATAGTATAGATAAGTCCTTTTCCTATTAAGATACCACTCTTGAAACCCATAGTAAAGAGCAAAACTAGGATAACTATTAAAATTGATTGAAGTAAATTAGACATAAATTGCCATACAGCAACATTTACCTTCTCTGGTTGATAAAAAACTTTGTGAAATTCTATTCCTATTGGAAGTTCTTGCTTGGTTATTGCCAATTGGGCTTCTACCCTCTTACCCAGCTCTACAATGTTATCACCTGCTTCCATAGAAATAGAAATCCCTATAGATTCTTGGTCGTTATATAACATCTTCTTACTAATGGGAGTTTTTATTCTTTTTTCCACATTGGCAATATCTTTCAAGAGAAGCATATCTTGCTCATGTCCCTTGATAACAAGATTTTCAATATCGCTTATGGAATCAAAGCTATTGCCGATTTCTAATCTGATTCTACTATCATCATTCTCAAAGTATCCTGCATAAACAACTTTATCTTGAGCCTGAACTGTTAGTAATATTTCCGCAGGTAAAACACCTAAGTTAGCCATTTTAGAGGGATGCATCTCAACATAGATAGCGTAATCTTGAACACCATTAAGTAAAACTCGCCTAACACCTTCCACACCTAAAAGATCGCGCTTGATTCGTTCAGAAAAATCTTTCATCTCTTCATAAGAATAGCCATCAGCAGTCATTGCATAAAAAATACCATAAATATCACCAAAATCATCCACAACCACAGGAGAATATGCTCCTGAAGGTAAGCTTAAAGCTGCTCTTTCTGCCTTACGACGCAGAATATCCCACTTCTGTTCTACTTCAGAATCTTTAACAGTTGATTTTAAAGATATTTGAATCTCAGAATAATTTGCTAAAGAGCGGGAAGTTACCTTCTCTAAATCACCCATTGTGGCTATTTCATCTTCTATTACTTTTGTTACTTCTAGCTCTACTTGGTTAGGATTAGCTCCTGGATAATAAGTAACTACCACTGCCTTCTTAACTTTAATTTCAGGGTCTTCTAACTTGCTGATAAAATAGAAACTTACTATTCCACCTAAAGAAAGAATTAAGATGAGGAAATAGACGATTCGCTTGTTTTTAAAAGCAAAATCGGTGAGATTCATAATAGACCTCCATAATTAGTTGGAGTTATTTCTTTTACTGGCTCAACTTCCTGCTTATCTTTAAGCTCGTGAACACCAGCTTTAACAATCTTATCCCCTGCACGAAGTCCATCACTAATTAAAACAAATCCACTATCATCAATCCCGACAATACTTATATCTCTTTTATTTACAATATATTTACCTTCAGAATTTTCATTACATAACCACACAAAACTTTCACCTGCTTTCTGTACTATAGACTCAATAGGAACTTTTATGACTCTTTCATTTTCATCTATTTCTAATTCATAAGTTATCTCAACTTCACAATCCATTCCAACTGCTAAACGACTATCTATTTCAGCACTATTACTTAATTTAAAATAGACACCATAGAGAGAATTTAAATTAGATTTATGCTTGATGTTAAGCAATTCTAAGGGTATCTTCTTCTTTGGAGAAGTCTCTAATATTACAGTAAATGAAGAGAATTTATCTCTATTCACATAGACTAAAGCAGGAATATCACACTCAATTTGGAAATCTTTATCACCTATGATTGAAATTACTGGAAGTCCAGCTTTAACAATTTCGCCTTCTTGAAAGAATATATCTTGAATGAAAGCAGAATAAGGTGCTATCAACTCAATATCCTCAAGTGAATTCTCCACACTCTCGTATTTTGCTGTAATCTGCTCTAAGCCTGACTTCGCTTTTTCATAATCATTTTCAGAAATGTTTCCTTTATTGTAGAGAGTTTCTATCCGCTCAACTTCATTAGAAATCTGTTCATACTGAGCTTTTACTGCTTGGTACTGAAGCTGGTAATCACGAGCATCAAGCTTAGCTATCACTTGTCCCTTATCTACGAATTGACCTTCTTCAACTAGTATTTTCTCTATTGGAGCGGAAATTCTAAAAGATAGATTTGCTTTTTTACCTTCCACAACACTTCCTGCAAAATTACGAACTTTTGTAGTTGTAAGATCCTCTATTTCATATAATTTCACAAGTTTGCTACTTGCACTCTTGACTTCATTTTCGCTTTTACACCCTAAGATGCTTAAGGCAATCACTATTAGGATAAGTAATTTTGCTTTTGTGATATTCTTGTTAATGTTCATTTGCATCCTCCTACTTCTGTAAGCCTCTAATTATTAGTTTATTGAATATATTTATTTTCTCTTTGATTATTTCATCACTATCTTCACTGTTGACTGATGTCTGAAGTGTTTTTCTAATTATCTCGATAAGTAATCTTAAGTTTATATCTTTAGTAATTAAACCATCAATTTGATATTTCCTAAAAAGATTATAGAACTTATCTTCTAAATTAATTATATACTCCTCAATCTCTGCCTTAATATGGGGGTATTCAACATAAATCTCTTTTATTAAAATTCTCAATTTACCAACGGATAATTCTTCAATTGAGTTTAAACTCTCTTCAACTAATTTCTCTAAAGATGGAGATTCTAAGTAAAAATTATAGAACTTAGCAAAGGTATTTTCAAAAAAGTAGATGGCTATCTTACCTACCAATTCTGCCTTACTACCAATAATCTTGTAAAGAGTTGCTTTGGCAAGATTGCACTCTTTCGCTAATTCATCCATATTCAAGTTTTTCAAGCCATTAGTTAGTATTAGTGTCTTAGCTTTAACAAATACTAAATCAATAATTTCATTGTTCTCTACCTTCATAATTGAACTCCACATCTATTTTGAGTTCATTTTTATAATAGCAGATTTTTAGTCAAGGAAGATTTTTTGGGGGATTATTTATTTTCTAAATAACTTAGGCTAAAAAATAATATTCAGAGTGAAAGCACTGACACTTCCACTCCATAATAAGACTTTGCAGAGTAGGAATTAATAGACTTCAATCACTGAATAGATTATTACCCTCAGTGTCTATTGCTACGAAACAGGGAAATTTCTCAACTTTAAGTTTGAATACTGCTTCTGGACCTAAATCAGGATAAGCTATCACTTCAGCATCTTGAATAGAAGATGAGAGTAAAGCACCAGCTCCACCGATAGCAACTAAATAGACAGCTTTATTCTTGATAATAGAGTCTATTACTTGAATAGATCTTTCACCTTTACCAATCATTCCCTTTAATCCTCTATCCAAAAGAAAAGGAGTATAAGTATCCATTCTGTAACTAGTTGTAGGACCAGCAGAACCGATTACTTCATTGGGTTTAGCAGGAGTAGGACCTACATAAAATATTATATTATCTTGCAAGGGAAAAGGAATTTCTTCACCTCTGGTAATTGCTTCTACAATTCTTTTATGAGCTTGATCTCGAGCTGTATAAATCGTACCTGTCAGATATATTTTATCACCGGCTTTGAGAGCTATACACTTGTCAATAGTTAGTGGAGTATGAATTTCCATAAATAAACCTCTTAGAATGTTAAGGTGAAATGGCGATGAGAATGACATTGAATATTTACAGCTACTGGAAGTGATGCAATGTGACAAGGAAGATATTCTACTTTAACAGAAAGAGCAGTAGTATTACCACCTAAGCCTTGAGGTCCAATATTTGTCTTATTAATCTCTTGCAGAAGTTCAGCTTCTAGATTTGCCCATTGAGCTTGAGGATGAGAATCAGTAAGACTTCTGAAGAGTGACTTCTTAGCAAGCAAGGCACAAGTCTCGAAATTACCACCTACACCAACCCCAACGATAATGGGAGGACAAGGATTACTCTTAGCTAGTTTAACAGTTTCAAGGACGAAATCTTTCACTCCTGTTACACCATCTGAAGGTTTGAGCATCTTCAATCTACTCATATTCTCCGAACCTCCACCTTTAGCAGCAAAAGATATTTTCAGTTTATCCCCTGAATTATAGCTCCAATGAATTATTGCTGGTAGATTATTCTTGGTGTTTCTTCTTTGAAAAATGGGATCTTCTACCATGGATTTGCGAAAATAGAAGTCTTGATAAGCTCTTCTTACTGCTGAATCAATAGTTTCTTGCAATGAACCCAAAAAGCATAAGTCTGAGCCAACTTCTATAAAAAATACAGCTACTCCAGTATCCTGGCAAAGAGGTTTCTGAAGATCTTCAGCTACTTGTCCATTGAGCAAAATATCGGAGAGAATTTCCTTGGCTAAAGGACTGGTCTCATTTTCAAGTGAGCATTCCAACTTTTTCTTCACTTGAGAATCTAAAACAATCCCCACCTTTCCAATTTCTTGATAAAGCTCTTCTTCTATTTCTTGCAGGTTAATCTGTTTCATTATTACTTTTTGGTGGCAATAACTGACATTTCAACCAGTAAAGTTTCACGGGCTAATCTTGCTTCAACTGTAGCTCTAGCTGGTTCAAAACCTGATTCAACCCAACTATCCCACAATTCATTCATTACAGCAAAGTCTTTCATATCTCTTAAATAGATAGTAACCGATAATAAATGTCTTTTATCTGAACCATATTTAGCTAATAAATCATCTATTTTATCTAAAACACCCTTGGTTTGTTCTTTGATATTATCACTATCTCCAAAAGTCTGACCACATAAATAGAGAGTCCCACTATGTTCCACAACCCTACTCATTCTTCCAGTTCCTTCAAATCTTTTAATTTCCACAATTTCTCCTTTATATTGTTATATTAAATCTTTTTAAAATCACTACCATTAGATAATAAAATAAAACCATCACTGATGCCGAAATGCTCATCGACAAATAGAAATTAACTCCCTTTTTAAGTAGAATAGGCAGAGCAAGAAAGAATAATAAAGAGGGAATTACTAACCAGAATATTGCTTTAGAAAAATTTATAATTACTGTTAAATCCTTGTTTTCGTAATACATCCAAAATAATGCAATAAAAGACAACAAGGGTATTGATGCCAAAACCCCAGCTATTATTGAGCTTTTTTTGGATACTTCGGAAATTATCACAACCAAGATTGCAGTAATGGCAACTTTTATTAAATAATACATTCTTTAGTCCTTTTTATCTAATTAATCCAAATTACTTATAACAGAAATAGCCCCATTAAAGCATCTTCTTCCACTCTTCTGGAGCATAGCCTACACTGGCTTTACTTCCGCATCTAACAATTGGAGTTACCGTAATTAATGGGTACTTAAAAAGAATATCCTCACCATCATAAGAAGCATATTTTAATCCTTTGTTAAGGAAAGTATCACATTCTTTATTAATCATATTTTCTACCCCGACCGCAAAAGCAACTTTCTTAATTTCACCTCGACTCATACCTTTTTGAGTTAAATCTATTAATTGAATATCTATTTTTCTCTCTTTGAAAAATCTAAGTGCTTTTTGAGTATCTTTACATTTTTTATTACCATAAATCTGAATTATCATTAGCAAGCTCCTTCTTTATGAAGAAAATTTTTAGAGCTTACTTCTGGCAAGAAATTTCTTTTTCCTCTCCAAGTTCTCCTGCCTTATTTGTGTAAAATAGCTAATTTATGATTTTTTTATTGACACTATAAGAATTTTAATTTTATTTTGTGAAATGAAGGATAAACACCACACTATATGCGTCCTTCACAAAAGTTATAAAAAAAAATTAAGTACATGGAAAGGAGTACGACTATGAAAAAAGTAGTAATTATTACATTACTCAGCTTATTTGTTATCACAACTGTTTTTGCAACTCAAAGTAGAATGAGTGGCTTAGGAAACCCTTACGGACTAATTCAAGATGATACTGATGTCTTTACCTACCCAGCAACTATATTTGATTATAGTGGTGTGGCTGTTGGTGAAATACAACAATTCAGCGGATCCACTAACTGGTCTATGAGTGCAAATATTCCTATTCTTGCCTATAAATTAGGCGTTTATTTAAACAAAGACACAGGATTTGATATTCCAGAATATGGTTCAGATTTAAACATTCCTAAAAGTGTTGAATTTAACCTTGGTTTTATGGATATCTTTGCTGTAGGTTTCGGTACTGCAGTAGATTATAAAGCTAAAGAAGAATATGTCTTAGCTGAAGGAACAAAAACAGTTGAACCAAAGGCAAATTTCTATTCATTCTTTGGTGGTTATTCTGCTAATAATATGGATTTTGGCTTCAGAGTTGAAATGGCTAATGCAGAAGATGTTCTTAATTCAGGTGAATATTTTGAAATGACTAATACTGCTTTTGAAGTTAATGCTAGACAAATCGTAACTCTTGACTACAATTTAGAAGTTATTGTTCAAGCTGGATATGCTATGGATATGACTGAATATAACCTTGAAGAATTAGATGGGACCAAAATTAATGATGTAGAAATAACAAATACTATCTTAGATTTAGGATTTGGTCTTCAAGTTAAACCTAATGATAAAAATAAGATCATCTTTGGTTTAACACCATTTATTTATAATCCAATGACTGAAAAAACTACCACCTATAATGGCGATGATTCCACTAAGCAAGAAGACGAAATGATTTTCCTCTTCTTACCTGAATACAATCTTGCTGTAGAATCACAAATCACTTCATGGTTAACTGGAAGAATGGGTGCTCATCAATCTTATGCTCATGTTACTGATAAAGTGAACTATTTCAGTGACAATCAAGATGATACTGAAAGCACATATTACCAAAAAGATTACTATATGAATTTAGGCTTAACCTTCTCATTCGGTAACTTCTGTGTTGATAGTGTATTAGAACAAGAATTATTATTTGATGGACCTAACTTCTTAGGTGGAAAGTCTAACGGTTTAGCTTCTGAAATTTCTGTTAAATACAAATTCTAAACTAGATATTTTAAAATATTAAGAGTATGGTTCATTCCATACTCTTTTTTTTCTGCTAATATTAATTAATCACTTTAGTTAAAAACAAAATCTAACTTTTAGACCTTACTTTTCCATAAGCCTTTTTTGAATTCCCCTGTCTAGGATTAAACCATTAATGACAAGAATATTTCTGAAAACTATTCTGATTAGTGAATAAGTTATCTTAGCAACTCTAAACTTCCCTTAACTAGATATGTGATTATTCTCAGGCAAAGAAATTATCATTAGCTATTTAGGGATATTTTTGTTGACAAAAAAAATATACTTTAAATTGTTTTATCATAAATTAACAATACCCATAATATTTTAGTAGAAAAATAAGTCTACCAATAAGACTTTGGATATGTTAGTATATTGTAAAATGAATTATTGATCTCCACTATTGCTTAATGCTTCAGTGATGATTAACTTTTCAAAACTATGTGGAGTAAAAGGAGTAAATTATGAAGAAAGTAATATTAATTTTATTACTAAGCTTATTTGTTATTATAAGTGTATTTGCGACTCAAAGTAGAATGAGTGGCTTAGGAAATCCTTACGGCTTGATTCAAGATGATACTGATGTCTTTATGTTCCCTGCAACTATCTTTAACTATAGCGGTGTGGTTGTTGGCGAATTAAATCAAACAGCTGCTTCTACTCAATGGTCTATGAGTGCAAATATTCCTATTCTTGAATACAAACTAGGAATATATTTAAACCATGATACAGAGATCAACGAAAATTTTTGGTATTACCAGCCTCCAGAAGATACAATTTATGACATGGATATTACCAAAAGTGTTGAGTTCAACTTTGGTTTTATGGATAAATTTGCTGTAGGTTTTGGAACTTCATCCGATTTTAACTCAGCTACTAAATACAGTTTATACAATGGCTCTACTTTAAATATAGATCCTGTTGCAAATTTCTGCTCTTTTTTTGGTGGTTATTCCGCTAATGACCTAGATATTGGACTTAGATTTGAATTGGCTAATGTTACTGATGTTGAAGGTGAAAGTTATGAAGTAAATGATGAAGAGCTAAATTATTTTGAATTGAGCTATACATCTCTTTCCCTTGATGGCAGAAAATTTTATAGGCCGGAATCTAACTTAGAGTTAGCTGTAAAAGTTGGTTTCGCTATGAAGGATATGAAGGTGGATTATAAAAATCTTGATAATTTTGACAAAAGTAAGAAAGAACTCACAGGTATAATATTTGATCTAGGATTTAGCATGCAATATAAAGCAAATAACAAGAACAATCTTATTTTTGGAGTTACACCGATTATCTACAATCCCACAACAAATAAATTAACAGAATATAATGATACTGATTCTGACTCCGTTAAAAGAACCGTTGAATTTAATACTCTTTACTTCCCTGAATACAATCTTGCTGCAGAATCAGAAATTACTTCATGGCTAACTGGAAGATTTGGTGCAAATCAAACTTATGCTCATATAATGTTTAAGTCTAATGGAACTAAATATGAGTATTATGAAAAAGAGTTTTACATGAATTTAGGTTTAACCTTTAACTTTGGTAAGTTCAGTGTCGATAGTATCTTAGAAAAAGAATTGCTATTCGATGGACCTAACTTCTTAGGTGGAAAGTCTAACGGTTTAGCTTCTGAAATTTCTGTTAAATACAAATTTTAAAAAATATATACTTTAAGATATTGAGTTTTTCTTCTCTTTTTACAAAAATAATTTTGAGAAATTAACTAGTCTTGCTCAAAAAATTATCTTAAGAATTCCAGTCTTGCCTTTACCTCTATATGTGAATATTCTTATGCCAAGAAAATTGACTAAATTTAAGAATAGCATAAAGATGTCTTGACAGATAATCCATAATTAAACAAATGGGTTATACTTTATTTTCTTGTTGAGAGATTATAAGTTTTTTTTATAATCTAATTTTATTAATTAAAAGGTATTTTTATCTTTTTCCATAAAATGCTTGACAGATATTCTAAAGTAATATTTTTAAATACTTTATATAATAAAGAAAGAAATAATATTGTTATAATAAGGAGAAGAAATGACAAAAGCAGATTTAGTAAAAATCATAGCTAATGAGACTGGTATTATCAGAAAAGATGTAAGCGTAATCGTTGATAGTTTCTTCACTACTACGAAAGATTGCTTGAAAGATGGGAACCATATCGAAATTCGTGGATTTGGTACTTTCAAATTGAAACAAAGAAAGCCAAGAACAGGAAGAAACCCTAGAACTGATGCAACTATACCAGTTCCTGAAAGAACAGTTCCTACTTTTAAATTCTCACGCGAATTTAAAAATGAAATTATAGACACATTTAAATAAGGAGCAATACTATGCCATGCGGTAAAAAAAGAAAAAGACATAAGATTTCTACTCACAAGAGGAAGAAAAGACTTCGCAAAAACAGACACAAAAAAAAATAACTTTTAAATCTTACGATTTTAGCTCTCTTCGGAGAGCTTTTTTTTATTAGCATTACTTTTATTGACCATCCTCGGTTACTTAAGTCAGATTTAATCTAGATCTTGCAGAAAACCTTGGCAAGTCTATGCTGAAGCTAAAGCCTCACAGATAAAGATTGCAAATGCTACTGAATTATTGATTACTAATTTAAAAACCTTGCCGAAATAACTTCCTATATTTTTGTGACATTAATGTAATAATTTTAATTGAGGATAGTTAGATGAATGAAAACAAACACCCCAAGGGTGGTATTATTGAAATGCTATTAATTGCTCTCCCTATGTTTGCCTCTATGGGCTGTGATGCGATAATGACCTTTACAGACAGGATATTCTTGTCTAAATTGAGTCCTGATCACATGAATGCATCCTTAGGTGGCGGAGTCTATCTAACTACTTTCACAATATTCTTTACAGGGTTAATTAGCTATTCAACAGCTTTAGTTGCCCAATATCTAGGAGCTGGCTTTAAAAGTAGGTCGGCAGTAACGACTTTTCAAGCAATTTTAATCGCCATACTGGCTTATCCTATATTACTTATCACTACCCCTCTTTCCAAAGTTATATTCCAATATATGAATATCCCACCCAATCAGCTCCCTTTACAAGTAGAATATTTCTCAACCCTCCTGTGGGGTTCTATCTTCTTACTTTTAAGAACTGCTTTAGGATCTTTCTTTTCTGGATTAGGAAAAACAAAATTCATAATGATAGCAGCTGTAGCCTCTTTAATTACCAATGTGGTATGTAATTACACTTTGATCTATGGAAAGTTTGGCTTCCCAGCCTTAGGAATTAGAGGTGCGGCAATTGGAACTAATATCGGGGCTTTTGTTGGTGTCTTAATATTATTCATGCTCTATTTTTCTAAGACAATTAGAGAGGACTTTCATATTATGACATCTTTTAAATTCAATCCTGAAATAATGAAGAAACTCCTCTGGTATGGACTACCTCAAGGCTTTGAAAGTTTTATGAGTCTTGCCGCCTTCACAAGCATGATTTTACTACTTCATTCAGAAGGAGCAATATCTGCAACAGCTTCCACAATAATGTTCAATTGGGATTATGTTTCTTTCATGCCCTTGATAGGTATTCAGATAGCAGTAACTAGTCTAGTTGGAAAATACATGGGCGCTAAAGATATTAAAAGTGCCAGCAAAGCAACCTATTCAGGCATTAAAACAGCATTAGTATATTCCGGAATAATCTTCTTACTCTATGTATTCACTACCGATGCATTAGTAAATTTCTTTAAACCTGATTCACCTTCTGATATCTTCAAAGAGGCCTTTCCTATGGCAAAAGCAATGCTAAGATTAGCAACTATCTATATCTTTGCCGATGCAGTTACTATCTCTTTTGTGGGAGCTTTGAGAGGAGCAGGAGATACCCACTGGACCATGTTTGCCTTTATCATAATGCACTGGTTAGCAGTTGCAAATCTCTTTGTTAGCTTGAAAATATTAGGTCTATCAGCAGTTACTGGCTGGGGAGTCCTTGTCTTTACCTTCCTCAGTTTCAGCCTAGTATTATTCCTAAGATTTAAACAAGGTAAATGGAAAAGCCTTGACATAATTAGTGAATAAATTAATATTATATAATGAATAAATGGAAAATTATAGAGTATAATAAAAAGATAGAGAAATTGCTAGCTGAGAGATATCAGGCTAATGGTAAGGGATTGCACAGTAAAGTTACTTCAGTTGAAGCAAAACTATCTCCTGATTTAGTTAAGAAGATTAGATATATAGCTACTATTAGGAATAAATTAGTTCATGAAGATAATTTTAGAGATCTTCCTGCAAATTTTATTAAAACTAACAAAGAAGTTATTGCTGAACTATCCAAGCAAAAAGAAAGTATTTGGTCTTGGATTATCTTTATTCTATTGTTAATAATACTCATTGTTGTAGTTTATTTTAGATTCAGGAATGGCTTTTCTTGAGCTTTCTTACAGTGCTAAATAGGAGATTTAGCTGTTTCTCTACATGATATTATAGAAATAAGAATAAAATTTTTCTCTTATCTCAGAAAGCATTTTTTCTCTAAAAGTTCTAACAAGGGCTAAGGAAAAAATCTTTGAAGATATAGTTTTAAAATTATTATCCTTACAAAAGCACTTTTAAGCCAAATTTATGCCAATACTAAGCTAATTTCAAGCTACTTCTTTCTTATCTACCACCAATTTCTATCAAGTGTTGTTGGCCCATGAATAATTCAACACCTTGAAATTGATCACCAATACTATAGATTAACTCACCATCAGATTCAACTTCAAAATTATAATAGAATCTATTTTCTTCTGTTTGAGGAATTATATGTTCATAAGCAAACTCACCAGTTGTTAATGGAGGATCAAAAGTTATGGAAAACAATTCAGAAGATGAGAATTGGGTTCTCATTCGATAGCTTAGTTTACTTATATCTCGAGTTGAGTTATTAACTACTTTGACAGATGCACTGTTGGCACTACAATAAATATTATAAGTTTTTCCAGGAGTGACTTTTACTTCAGTTTCTTCTAATGGTAAGCCTTCATAGTCATCCCAGATTCTGAAAGTCTCTCCCTCAATCTTCAAAGTCTTTTTAGTAACACCATCATCAAAAAGAAAGACCTTTTCTTTGGTATCTACATTAATTTTAGTACTACTATCACCACTTACAGTATAATTATCTCCATCAATTTCAGCATAGACATTATAGTTCGTTTCATTTATAATCTTTATACTTGCACCTTCTTCACACCCTACTAATAATATTAAGCCTACAACTATTAGTAATATAAATTTAATCTTATTCATAAGCACCTCTTTATTATTATACCAATATTACGAAAGTAACTAATTTGGGCAACTTATTTTTTATAAAAAAAAAGAGAGCTCATCACGCTGATAAGCTCTCTTGGCGACCCCTAGGGGAATCGAACCCCTGTTGCAAGAATGAAAATCTTGAGTCCTAACCACTAGACGAAGGGGTCAAATGGTGATCCAGGATGGGCTCGAACCATCGACTCTCTACTTAAAAGGCAGATACTCTACCACTGAGTTACTGGACCGTTACTTCGTATAAGTTAAGTTTAATCAAATTAGAAAATACCTGATAATCTGTCAATACTTTTTTAAATATTTTTTGATATAATTTATTAACAAACCAAGATTTCTTTACCTATTTTTCTGTTATAAAAGATTTTACGAAATCATAAAATAATCATTTTTTTCTTCAAAAGAGATATCATTTATGTTATTTTTACAAGTTATTTAAACTATGATTTATAAAAAATATTAATTTATAGCTAAAAAACTTGCTTTATCTAGTAACCTCATTATTATTGTATAAAAATTTATTGGAGGGCTAAAAATGGCTAATACTGTTTTTAAAGCTAATGTTAAATGGTCGCAAGTAGGTGTTTATAGTGAAGGAACTTCTAGAGATTTCACTGTAGGCTTAGATGAACCCAAAGAACTTGGAGGAAGCGATAAAGCAATGAACCCAGTAGAATTGCTTTTGAATGCTTTAGGTGGATGTATGACTATTTGTGCAGCCGCTTTCGCGAAAAAGTGTGGTGTTGATCTTAAAGGATGTAATGTAGATATTGAAGGTGATTTAGACCCAGAAGGTTTTCTTGGAATTAACCCTGATGTAAGAACTGGATATCAAGAGATTAGATATAAAATAAATATCGATTCTCCTTCTCCAAAAGAGAATATTGAAAAGCTACTTGCTCTTATAGAAGAGAGATGTCCTGTTTCTGATACATTGAAAGGTGTGAAAGTTTCCTGTAAAATTTAAAATAAGATATATTGAAACCTATCGTAAAGGCTTGAGATATCTTCTAATCATAGTTAACTATAGAGACAGTAGCTACTGTCTCTATTTTTTTATAAAAAAGTTAATAATTTTTTTTGTTAAATATTATCAAATTAAATTATTTATTCCCTATTTTTAGCTTGACTACATATTATTTTCCATCATTATTTGTCTATAATATTTTAAATAGGAGGTTAACATGAATAAGTTACGACTATCAGTTATTGTACTTTCATTTCTTCTAATATTTACAGCCTGTAAAAAAGCAAAGGAAAGTATAGAAGTTACAGCCGAGGACTCTTTAAAGACTATTTTAGACACAATTACTTCAGATAAGAAACTTGAAGAAGAAGTAACCCCTGAGAAAAATCATGATGAGCAAATGAAAGAAGCTTATGAAAGAAGAATTGCGACTCTTGCTACTAATGAAATTATTGAAGAAAAGTCTCTCAGTCAAATAGCATCAAATCTTGGTGATGGTGTCACATCTAGTCTAGACAGTTATGTAACGGATAATACTATGTCAACTATGACCGCATCAAGAAGCCGTGTTTCAGTAGTTGCAAAAACTAGCTACAATGATGGAACTAGTATTGAGAGAAGTGTCGTTAAAGGATTAGCTAGCCCAAATGTCAGCTCTTTAAGTGATAATTTAGGTTTTTCTGTAGGTGGAGCTAAGGATATTGGTAACTTCCGTGAAAACATTAAGAAGGGATTTATGCCAATTGAAGAAGATATAACTCATGAAGGAATTTTCTATGATTATTTCTTTGATAACAATATTGAAAAAGAGGCTACACACCTGTTTGAACCTTCTTACACTTCTTATAAAAACAAACATCCTCTCACTAATGAAGAGGAATTATACTTGAGTGTTGGACTTAATTCTAACCTAAAAGCGTCATCTTTTGAAAGAAAGAAATTAAACTTAACTATTGTTTTGGATATTTCAGGGTCAATGAATCATGGCTTTAGCCAATATTACTATGATGGAAGACAGAGAAATAACATTAAGTATGATGGTGAATGGGATGCAAGATCAAAGATTGAGATTGCCAAAGAGTGTATGATAGATTTAACCAAGCACCTGAATAAAGATGATAGATTAGCAGTTGTTCTTTTTGATAGTCAAGCTCATTTAGCAAAACCTTTTAACTTGCTTAATAAGACTAATATGCAAGCTATTCGAGAACATATAAGAAGTATTACATCAGGTGGTAGCACTAATATGTATGCTGGTTTCTCTACTGCTTCAGAGCTGTATGAAAAACTCCCAAACTATGACACGAATGAATATGATAACAGAATAATCTTTTTAACTGATGCTATGCCTAATAAAAGTGTAACTGATAAAAACTCTATCTGGGGCTTAATGAAAGTTAATGCTGAAAAGAAAGTATATACTACTTTTATTGGAGTAGGGGTTGACCTAAATAATGAATTAATCAACTATATTACCAAAACACCTGGCGCAAATTATTATTCAGTCCATAATGCTCAAGAATTTATAAAGCGAATGGATACTCAATTTGACTTCATGGTTACTCCTTTAGTTTTTGATTTAACCCTGCATTTAAAAAGCGATAAATATGATATTGAAGCCATTTATGGCGCTCCAGAAGCCAATCAAGCTACAGGTGAGATAATGAAGGTTAATACTCTTTTCCCTTCTGAATCTAAAGATGGTAAAACTAGAGGAGGAATAATCTTAGTTAAATTAAAGAAAGTTGGGAAAGGAAATGATGATCTACTGTTAAAATGTAGTTATAAAGATAGAAACGGTATTCCTGAATTAATTTCAGAACAGGTCAAGTTTACCCATGAGTTAAAAGGCTCAGACAATGGCATCCGAAAAGCTGTTCTTCTTTCTCGTTTCGTAAATTTGATGCATAATTGGATTAATAACAAGACTCTTGAGATTAGGGATGATGGTGATGATGATTGGCAATATAGTAACTCTAGACTAGAAACAGAGAATAAGAATAATTGGGAAAACAGGCCTAGCCAATTAACTGTAAGTTCATATTATCAAGAAATTTTTTCTACTTTCAAAGAATACTTTGACAAAGAAGCCAAAGATATTAAAGATGAGGACTTAAAACAAGAGTCGGATATCCTAGACTTTTTAGTTGATGAGAATAGAGTATCTGTTAATAATCCTGTTAAGGATAATGAGCTTTCTCATAGAAAAGATATACTAATTCGTGAATGGTTTATGGTAGTTTTCCTACCAAGGATTAATCAGGAGTTTGATAGATATAAACTTAGGAAAACTATTAGAGGAGAATTAGATATTAAGTTAATATTCAAAAATGATGAGATTGTTATAGCTTCTATCAAGGGAAAAGGAAGTATAAATGATAAAGATTTTATAGATAGAATTCAACCTATTTTTAATAATAAGTCATATCCAGATATTGGAGATTATCAGTTTGAAATTAATAATCTAAGATTTGAATAATAGATATTAATTTTTTAAGGAGGAAAAATGAAAAAATTGCAGTTTATCCTATTTATATCCTTACTATTGTTGTTTTTGATTAGTAGTACAGGCTGTAAAGAATTACAAGTAGACAAGGAAGGGAGCTTACAAGATTCTTTAAGGTCAGCAAATGGACACGCAACTACAGAATATGACCCAATTTGGAATGAGTCTGAAGAGGCAGTTTCCCTACCTGAGATAACAAAAGAAGATACGGTCAAAATTAAGAAAGAAGACAATTGGGAATATGATTCAACTACTTCTGCAGAAGATATACATAATCAATTTACACCAAGTTCAAAGCCAATTTCAAGAGATAAAGTAGGTAGCTCACGCCAATCAACATCTACTTCCCTGAACCCTCAATCAAGAAAGAAAAATCTTGGCGGGGGTTATAGCGATGATTTTGAAGTAGTTGAGGGCGAATTAGGCTTCTCAGTTGGCGGAGCAAAAGATATTAATAATTTCCGCGAGAATATAGAAAATAACTATATGCCAGTAAAAGAAGATATTACCCATGAAGGTATTTTCTATGATTATTTCTTCGATAATAATATTACTAAAGAGGCAAGCCATCTCTTTGAACCTGCCTATACTTCCTACAAAAACAAGAACCCTCTCACTAATGAAGAAGAATTATATCTGAGTGTTGGTTTGAATTCTAATCTAACAGAGAGCTCTTTTAAAAGAAAAAAATTGAATTTAACTATTGTGCTTGATATTTCTGGTTCTATGAGTTCTAGTTTTGATAGATACTATTATGATAGTAATAGAAGAAGAACTCCTAATAAAGACTATACTAAAGAGTCTAAAATGGAAATTGCTAAAGAGAGCATAATTGATTTAACTAAGCATCTGAAAAGTGGGGACAGATTTGCTGTTGTTTTATTTGATAATCAATCTTATTTAGCAAAGCCCTTTAGTTTGGTAGAGAAAACAGATATGGATGCTATTCGTAGGCATATAAATGATATTTCCCCTCGTGGTGGTACAAATATGTATGCTGGTATTAATACTGCTGCAGAGCTCTATAGCAAGCTCCCTGAATATGACTCTAAAGATTATGATAATAGAATAATATTTTTAACTGATGCCATGCCTAATAGCGATGTAACCAATGAAAATTCCTTATGGGGCGTAATGAAAGTTAATGCTGTGAAAAAGATTTATACTACTTTTGTTGGAGTAGGAGTTGATCTTAATAGTGAGTTAATTAACTATATTAGCAAAACTCCTGGAGCTAACTACTATTCTGTTCATAGTGCTAAAGATTTTAAAAAGAGAATGGACATTCAATTTGATTATATGGTTACTCCTTTAGTATTTGACCTTACTCTTCATCTCAAGAGTGATAACTATAAAATCGAAGCAGTCTATGGTTCTCCAGAAGCAGACCAAGCTACTGGCGAGATAATGAAAGTTAATACTCTCTTCCCTTCTGAATCAGTGGATGGGAAGACTAGGGGTGGAATTATTTTAATCAAGTTAAAAAAGACAGGCAATAAATCAGATATTCAATTAACTTGCAGTTACAAAGATAGAAATGGTGTACCTGAGTTAGTTAAAGAAAATATAGAATTTACAAAATCAAAAAGAGGAAGTGATAATGGCATCAGGAAGGCTGTTTTACTCTCCCGTTATGTCAATCTTATGCATGATTGGATTAATGATAAAACAAGTATAGAAGCTAATGACCAGCAGGATGATTGGCAATATAATAAGCAAGAAGCCAAGAGAATTCAGCAAAAACGAAGAAGAGGAAGATGGGAAAGAAATTCTCAAAAGTTAGCTGTTAGTTCTTACTACAAAGAGCAATTCTCTAAATTTATAACTTACTTCGCGCAAGAAGCTACAGATATCAAAGATGAGGAGTTGAGAAAAGAGTTGGATATTTTAGAAAAGCTAAAAGACTATAAAAACTAGATTTTATAAAAATCCCCTCATTTTATTAGAATAAGATGAGGGGATTTAATCTAATTTTTTTAGCAGTAAATTAAACTTCCATATCGATCATTTTTGCAGAAACACCTTTAAGCAAGTTGAGTTTTCTTTCCATCTCAATGTGTTTCTCTTTGTCTCCAGCTAATTCTAAAAAGATAGTTCCATTTTGAGAACAATCATCTAAAACTCCACCATGAAGTCCTAATCTAGTTTTAATATAACATCCCCATTCGGTTAAAATCTTTTGAACAGTAACAGCTTCTTCTTTTCTGGCATTAACCAAGATAATCATATAATCTTTTTGCATATTTTCTCCTTTTTGATTATTCATTCCCAATTATTTTTCTTGTTTCTTTTAGTATTCTCTCTGCATGGCCTTTCGCTCTCACATTAGACCAATATTTAGCTATATAACCTTGAGGATTTATTAAGAATGTTGATCTAATTAGACCTTCATACTCTTTTCCATAGTTTTTCTTAAGGCCCCAGGCTTTGTAGGCCTTGACTGTTACTAACTCAGGGTCGCTAAGAAGTTCAATTTTTAAATCATGTTTAGTGATAAAATTACAGTGGCTTTTACTAGAATCTTTGCTAACCCCGACTATTTTTACACCCAGCTTACTAAAATCCTCAAGATAAAAGGAAAAATCTTTAGCTTCAAGAGTGCAACCTGGAGTATCATCTTTAGGGTAAAAATAGAGCAGTAACCACTTACCTTGATAATCTGCTTTGGAGATAAATAAATCTTCACTGTTTGCTAAAGAAAAATCTGGTGCTACTGCATCTTTAGGGAATAATTCAGACATTATAATACTCTAGAAATCTTTAGAAATATCTTGTAATTTCTTCAAATGTTTCATCTCTTCTTTGATGATACTGAAGATTGCCTTTTGGGCTTTAATATCTTTAGTTTCGCCATAAAGAGTATGGAAATAGAGAAGTGTGTCTTTTTCAAACTGCATAGCAAATTTGATTATTTCTGCAGTATCTTTAGCATCTACAGCTAATTGAATGGAAGCACCTTCTTTGTGAAAAATATGAGCTTTTATGATTGAGTCAAGGTAGGAAGAAGTCATATCCCAACCATCAGGATCTACTAACTCTGCTAAATCATCAGAATCTCTTAAAGTTTTGAAATATTTTTCATGGCCTATCTCTTCATCTCTTAGCATTGTAATTAATTCACGAGCATTATCTTCTAGATTTTTTCTTCCTAAAGCACTTTCATAAAAGGCTTTTCCGTTTCTTTCTATGTTTAAAGCAAATTCAATAACTTCATTAACTGATAAGTTTTGCATTCTTTCTCCTATCTAGGTTTATCTATTTTTATATATTATTATTATTTTTTAGGAGGAAAATAAAAGGGTGAGTGCTCTTTATCAAAGATTACTACTTTATGAAACATCTCTATTTTAGCACCGCAATTGGGGCAAATAAAAGTTTTCGGTAGTGATAAGAAATCTATATCCTTATGTTCTTTAGGATCATAGATATAGCCACAAGCAACACATTCATATTTATCCATTATTTTCCTTATTGTTAGAAATTGAAAAGAAAGGGTTGTTACCAACCCTTTCTTATTATAATTATTCTACTACTTGAAACATATCTTTGCCAACACCGCAAAGAGGACATGTCCATTCTTCTGGTAAATCTTCAAATGCGACATTGTTGTTTTCTGCAGGATCATAGATATATCCGCATGCTAAGCATTCATATTTTTCCATGTTAAATATCTCCTTATTTATTTTTTTTGCTATAAGCTTTAAACTGTTGTTGGAGGCGTAAATACTTTTGCCTCAAATTCTTTATCTAACATCATTAGACCATGGCCACGACCTGATCCTTCGATGAGTTTCAATTTATCAATTATTTCGCTCATAGAAGCTTCTTCTTCAACTTGCTCATCAACGAACCAATTGAGTAAACTTACAGTAGCGTAATCTTTTTCTTCAATAGCAATAGACATTAAGTCATTGATTGATTTAGTTATATATTGTTCATGAGCATAAGCCTTCTCAAAAACCTCTAAAGGTGTTTTATATTCATGATGAGGATTAGCAAGCTCTTTTAGAACTATCTTACCATCTCTATCTGCTAAATATTGATAGAATTTCATAGTATGAAATCTCTCTTCTTGGACTTGAACCTTGAAGAATTGAGCAAAACCTTTAAGACCTTGACTTTCAAAATAGGTTGCCATGTCTAAATAGATGTATTCTGAGTTTAGTTCTCTATTAATCTGTTCATTAATTGCGTTAACTAATCTTTCTTTTATCATTTCCTTATTCCTTTTCTTCTTTTAGATTATTAATTATTGTCTCTGTTACCTTTTCAAGATATTCTTGGGATGGAATATATTGATATTTGATATCATCCCACATAGTAAATTTACATTTTTCTAAATCTTCACGAACTAAGCCAATACTCTGTCCTCCCCAACCATAAGAACCAAAAGCTAAAGCTACTCTATTTTTAGGAGCTAAACCTTTTAAGTAGGTTAAGAAACTAGCATTGGTAGGAAGAATATTATTATTAAGAGTTGGAGAACCTACACAGATATACTTGGCCTCTACTAGTTCGGTCATAATATCTGAAATGTGGTTAAATTGCAAATTGAACATTTGGAAAGGAACATTACTATGTTCAAAACCATCTGCTATTGCATTTGCTAATTTCTTTGTAGAACCCCACATGGTGTCGTAGATAATAACTGCCTTTTCGTCAGCATTATTTGACGCCCACTTATCATATTTTTTAATAATTTCAGAGATATGTTTTCTCCAGATTAAACCATGACTAGGAGCAATAACTTCAGGCTGTAATTCTTTTACAGTTGTCATTGCTTTTTGGACTTGAGCCCCATAAGGTAAAACAATGTTAGCATAATACTTCTGTGCTTCATCAAATAAAGTGTTCATAGGATATTCATCATCAAAATGAACTGAAGATGCAATATGCTGTCCGAAAGCATCATTAGAGAAAAGAATCTTGTCTTGAGGACTCCAAGTTACCATATTATCAGGCCAATGAACCATAGGAGTTAAAACAAAGCATAGCTCTCTTTTACCTATGTTTAGGGTATCTCCAGTTTTAACAACTTTAATATCTAGGTCATTACCATAATGAGCTTTTAGCCCTTTCTCACCATTAGGAGAGGCTATTATTTGAGCATTCTTAGCTACTTGAAGCATCTTAGGTAAAGAGCCTGAATGATCCATTTCAACATGATTATGAATAATATAATCAATTTTAGCTGGATCCACTATCTCTGAAATTCGTTCAATCAATTCTGGGAATAAGTAGTGTTTTACTCCATCAATCAAAGTTATTTTCTCATCAATTATTAAATATGAATTATAAGTTGAACCTCTTTGAGTTAGATAGCCATGGAAGTTTCTTAAATCCCAATCTACACCACCAACCCAATAAACATTTTCCTTAATCTTTACTGGCTTCATCCACTCTCCTCAATGATAGTTATAAACTAACTATTTTTATTATTATTATTTTATTTATTACTTATTTATTCTTACACTCTTTGCATAGGCCTTCAAGAATGAGGTTATATTCATCAATTTGATAATCATCAATATCAGTCCCGATGGTCACTCCTAAATCTACATCAATATCATAGACTTTCTTGCATTTCCTACACTTAAAATGAGAATGTGGAGAGACCTTAAAGTCATAATGTCCAACATTTTCACTATTAGGAATAGACTTAATTAATCCCTTTGCAGAAAATAGCTTTAAGGTATTATATATTGTCATTTTAGACAAGGTAGGAATCTCAGGGATTAAGGAAGTAAATATTTCATCTACAGTCGGGTGAGTTCTATTATTATCCAGAAACTCTAAAATTTTAATTCTTTGTATTGAGGGAGATATACTTTTTTCTCTCAATATTTTTGTGTAATCTTTCATTTTTCCCCTTTTTATCCTAACTTTTTAAACAATATTAGAATTAGTCTAAATTTATATATATAGTAATAGTTTTTAGAGATTTTCCAAATATTTTTTAAATTTATTTATAATTATTTCTTTATTTTTTCAACCTTCAAGGTATTCGTTTGCTATGTTTTAAAATCCTACCTGTAATTCTCATCCCTACTGCCAAAACTATTATCCAAAATGAAGCAAATATTCTAGCAAAAGTATGAGTTAAGGGAACTGATTTTTTTTTGGTCGATATATTAGTTTCCGAATTATAATCTTCTTCAAAATCAGTCCTTTCATTTTGCTGATGGCTTTGATTGTAGTTTTCTTTCATGTTTTTATATACTTCTAGCTCTTCATCTAGTGAAGAATCAGTACCAATCATTAAAGATATAAAAAACAAAATAGCTAAAAGGGAGCCCATCCATTTCAATAAATCACCATAGTTCGCCATAGTTTGCCTCTCTTAAATATTTAAATTTGAGCTGAATAAACAGAAAATTCTATAGTTACATTCAACTAGTAAAAATTCTTTATCCCCGATATAGAAAAGTGTCAAATATTTTTTTACAGCTAAAATTGTGTTTTTTAGTAATAAAGGACTCTCACCTTAGTAAGAGTCCTTTTCGTTTTATATATTTATTTACTTAATTTTCTGCTCTAACTCTAAAGAATTTCCTCTCTCCAGAGCTAGTTCCATTCCAGCTATTTGTTGGAGAAGTAGCTTCATATCCATAAGTTCCGTTAGGTTCTGTTGAGGATTCTATTCTATAAGAAGTAGCCCCTGTTACAAGACCCCAAGATAATTCTACTTGATCACCAATGATAGTAACACTCAAGTTCTCAGGAATTGGGAGAGGACCACTTGTATTATCACCGAAGATAGTAAGTTTGTCTCCTCCTGCAATAGTGAAACCATTGTCTGTTATCATAATGCTTGAGAAATCATTTCCTATTGCGTAATCTTCATCATTATAGAACCAGAGCAGGTTGCCATCACTATCCAACTTCATTGCATCAGGAATACCTGCTAGGAATATATTACCATGGCCATCAAGAGCAACATCTTTGGCAGTACCATAATCTTGAATTGGGAAGTACTTTTTCCATAACTCTTGTCCAGAAGCAGATAGCTTTATTACGATTGATTGATTATTTTCAAAATCAGTATTATGATTATAGGCATTACCAACAACGATTATTGATCCATCGTTTGTTTCGATTGCTTTATAACCTGTTGTAGTTATGCCATCAGTAGAATTGACATTATCTTCTTCATATTCCCATTGGGTTGTACCACTTGAATTTACTTTAATAACTAAGATTCTAGAATTCCCTATATCATTAGTAGGAGTACCTGCACGATAGCCTGCCATAATATATCCACCTGAAGAAGATTCAACAACACTATGACATTTTTCTTGAGCACCTGCATTTCCATAGCTTTTCTGCCAGATTGGATCACTTTCATTTAATGAAGCTTTAGTTAAAAGGAAATTCCAATCATCAAATCCAGTTCCACCACAAATTACTACATTACCAGAAGAGTCTATGATACCATCATCAACATCTTCATTAGCATAGTTATTACCTTCGTAGTATTTGTAACTTTGATTCCAAATTATCTCTCCACTTGAAGTAACTTCACTAAGACCAGTCTCTTCACCTAGGACATAAGAAGTTGTTTCATCTCTTATCACTAAGTAATGTCCATTATCCATCTCAATAGCTTTTCTAAATACACTTGTTGCAGTTGAATAAGTATGTTGCCATACGATATTACCTGCTTCATCAGTCTTTATTATTTGTTGAGCTGCTCCAAAATCTCCACCTGGTAATAAATAACCGGAAGAAGCTTTAGTGGCTTTTCTAGTAGAGTAATTAGAGAATTGCTCAGTGTAATCAGGAGTTGGAACTGCCTCAGTAAAGTCAGTTATAAATCGCCATATATAACTTGCTGAGAAGTTTGATAAACCGTCTTGGGAAAGGGTAACTTGCCAATAATAGTAAGTTGAAGTCTCTAGTATTGGTAGATTGTTTAAAATATCTATTAAAGTACCGTCATAAGCTAGGATAGCATCAGTCATATTTTCGTTAGTGGCTATTTCCACTTTAGTATGGTTGTAGTTAGCAGGGTTAATCCAACTCAAAGTCGGAGAGGTACTAATATTCTGAGAGCCACTAGCAGGATTAGGATTATAGGCTCTGGCACTGCTCATTTCGACATCAAGAACAGTATCTTCCCAGAGTCCTAAGTAAACTTGACTTTGCGTCTCATAACCATCTTTAGTAAATTCGAAATAGTAGCCGTTTTCAGGTAAGGTCATTGACCAATAACCATTAGCATCGGTATAAACAGATTCTCTAGAGCTTTTAAATTCTCCTTCAAGATCCATAAGAGCAACTAAGACTCCTTCAATAGGCAGTTCTGTATAACTATCAGTAACTGTACCAGAAGCTAGGTAGCCAGGGTTTGTATTAAACTCATAAACAGGGGAAGCTAATTCATAACCATCACTAGTTTCACCTACAATTTGCCAGTAATAGGTAGAATTAAGATTTAGTTGAGGTAAAATACTGTTGGCAAGATAGTCTATCGGAGCGCCTGTATAGATAATATCACTATCTTCAAAGAGGTTAGAACTCTCTTTAAAATAGACTTTCATAGTAGAGAAGTCACCTGTAGTACTCCAACTTAAATCTGTTGTTGATAAAGTAGAAGTGTAAGATTCAGGTTGTGGATTATTTGCGACAAATTCACTTGAGAAAAGAAGAGCATAATCATTTTTTAGGGCATTAAAGCCTGCTTGGAAGTTGATACCGTCTGTTCCATTATAATCTTCAATTCCGACTAAAGGGTAAGTTCCTCTAACATAATCAGGAATGTCTGAATACTGGAATTTAATCTGACCATTCTCAAAAAGAATAAGTTGAGCCTTAAAGCTTTCATCCTTATCATTAGATGTATAGCAATCTTCAAAAGTGAGAACAAAAGCAGCTTGTCCTGCTAGAGTAACTTGCTCATAATAAGCATCTCCCCCTTTTTCCAAAGCAAGTGCACCCCAGTAGAGTCCAATGAGATTATTATAACTATCAGCTCCAGGGATAGATTCTATATTATCATATCCACTATTATAATCGAATGAAACTCCTGCATAAGGGGTTAAATAGATAGAATAATAATTACTAGCATAATAAGAAAAACCAAAGTCCAAATTTATAGGAGTGTCGGAATACAAATCAGCTTCTTCAATAGTTGTTGCGTTAGTTGGATCTATCCAGCTAAACTCTACTAAATCAGAGTAATCTGAGCTATACATTATATAGCCATAATTATCATTACCCAATATAGAAGGTCTCACCATTGTTGTTAAAGTTTGTGAATTCGTTACTCCATTATCACTGGTTAAAACAAACTCTATCTCTTCACTCTCACTAATTGGATCAAGAGGAATTGTAGAAATCAATCTAAGAGAAGTAGCCCCATCAGCATCTAAAATTAAACCGGTAAAAGCAATATCACTCCAAGTGCTAGCTCCAGAATCTTGTCTTTGTAGTTGATAGCTGTATTCAGGAATACCGGAAATTTCAAAGCTATAAGTATCAGTATCTGTGCCTATATTTGCTAGATCAAATAAGAACTCAGCGTTATATCCTGGATCTGCAACTGAAATATCATTAGTAAAATACATTTCTGCATCATAATAAGCTGTTGCTACTAAAGAGACCATATCGATAGTAGTTCCAGCACAAGGAATTGCTTCTGTATTAAAATAAAAATAGACTCTAAAAAGCTGGCCAGCTGCCATATTCGATAAGTTTAATATTTCATGCTTCCAACCATCAGAATCAGTATAAATTTTAGAATGAAATATTTTCTCTTGGCTTGGAAATAATTGAATACCTATATCTAAGTAAGAGTCTTGACTAAAGATAGAATAGTGGTCGAAACTTAGGATAACTTCTTCTTGATTGCGAGCATCAAATATTGGAGATTCTAAAATCGAAATTGAGTCAGGAATGGTTAATCCATCACCAAGAAGCATAGTTCCAGCTGAGATGTTTCCTTCAAAAGCAGAAGCAGGGTCGCCATTATAACCACCTGGTGCTTCAATTTGCCAATAGCCATCCATTTCCCAAGAATGTAGAGATTGACTATCTATTTCAAAGTTTTCTGTTAGAGGAAAGTCATAAACATCGATATCATTTATTGTTATTTCTAAATTTTCACTTCCTGCAGGATATCTTAATGTATTATCAAATAGGAAGTAATACTCGTGAGTTCCTTTTTCCATCCAATCAATATCACAGCCAAATTTACCATTATGATAAGAAGCAGCTAAAAGATTTAAATCATATTCCACCTCATCTAAATATAATTTGTAAGAAGTCGGAATTGTTCTACTTGGAGAGTTGTACATAACTTCAAAAGAATGCACATCCCAAGGATTAGAATTTAATTCAGGAAATACTCTTCCATCACTTAAGCTAGCATCTTGGGGTTGAGCAGTGAGCGTGATCGCTTTATCGCCTGAAGTGTAGGCAAATAAATCATTTTCTACAGAATCACCAATATTATATTTTAAATTATAATCGCCTGTTGCATCTCCAGTATTAAAAACAACATAGGCTACTGCTTTATCCCCGATAACTACATTTGATTCTTCTGAAATTCCAGACCACCAATAGTAACCAGTTGGAGCTGCTTCAAGCCCTGTTATTCTATTAGTGTTATAAGCATCATAGTTGAAAGAATATAGTTGCTCAGAATTGGCAAATTTATAAGTTATTTGATTATTAGCAATTTCCCAGTCCAAGGGCATCAATATTGATAGTAAGTAAGAAGCTGTTCCGCTTTGCAGAAAATTGGCTCTTATTGTTGTAACTACTTTGTTATTTGTATAGCCTGTTTCAGGCTGATGAACCTCTGTAATATCAAGTACACAACTAGAAATTAATAATGTTGTTACCATTAAAATCAGACCAAACAAAGATTTAAATTTTTTACTTTGCTTCATTTAAACTCCTATATATAATATTTTACCCATTTATAATCATTATAATTTTTCAGTCAAGAAATTATAAAAAAAACCTTACTTATTTTTTTTATGCTTATCCTACTAGCTCCTTTTCCTACTAACAGAAAATGCTCCACTACTAGTCCTTCTCACTAACATCGAATATTCTTCGAAAATCTTTTAAGATGACAGTTGATTAGCAGTTAGAAAGCAAGGAAAAATCATCGCAAGTGAAAGGATATTTGCCAAACAAATAGAGTAATTGTCATATTCAATAAATATATTTTTATGATAAACTTGACACTTAAGAAAATTATTCTATTTCTTGGAACAGAATTTGAAAGGTAAATTTGTGATAAGTAAAAAATCCCAAATATAATAACTATGAGGTGTGATGAGATATATTAAAATAGTTCTATTTTTCTTTTGTTTATTAAATATTTTTAACTTAGTCTTTGATATTTCCCTTGTTGGAGCTGAACCGATTGTCATAAAAGTTTTTGAGTTACCTGATCCACGCAAGACAGATGCTTATACCAAAGCAAATATTGCAGTTATTGAAGCCTTCAAAAAGAAATATCCTGATATAGAGCTACGCTCATTTTCTGGCATCAAAATTGATGGGATGGACTTAGATTCAGGTCCCTTGATGGCTATTGCAGGTGGTGTTGCTCCCGATATTATGTATGTTAATTTCCGACAAAGTGATACTTATATCCAGAATAATTTCTTATATCCCTTAGATGAATTCATGGCAAGAGAGGAATCTGAGGTTTTCGATTTAAGGGTAGAAAAACCTGTATGGCAAGTGATAAAGAGAAAGAAGAAGGGTGATTCTGAAGAGAAAGTGTGGATGCTTCCTTATGAAACACTAGTTAGAGTCTTAATGTATCGTAAAGATGTATTCAAGCGTGCAGGTTTGGATCCTAATCAAGCACCTAGGAATTGGCAAGAATTTAAGGAATATGCTCAGATTTTAAGTGATCCTGGAAATGGCAACTACGGTACAATCTTAGCAAGTGGACCTCAAGCAGCTTATGATTGGTTACCTTTCTTATGGGCTGCTGGTGGAGATGCGGTTCAATATGATCAAGAAAAAGAGCTTTGGGAAGCCACTTTTGCCAGTCAAGCCGGAGTTACCGCAATGGAATTCTATTTAGAGCTAACTACTTCCGAGTGGGAAGATGCAAATGGAAGAAGACAAAATGGTTTTGCTATTAGAGAGGGTGATTGGGGTTATATGTGGAAAGATGGGAAAATAGGTATGAGAATGGACTATCTTTCCCAACAAAATATGTCAGGAGAATACGATCCTAATCTTTACGGATTTGCTCCAAGTCCTGCTGGTCCATCTGGAAAGGGTGGCAGTGAAATAAATTGTCGGATGATGGGAATATTCTCAGAAGCAGGGATAAGTAATAATGCTGGATTAGGAGATAGAGACCCAAAGGAAGTTCGAGAGGCAGCTTGGAAATATATTAAGTTTTACGATAGCGAGGAAGCAAGACAAATTCGTTTGAAAATAATGATTGAAAATGGTTATGGTCGGATGCAGAATCCTGTTTTTCTTAAAAGATATGGTTATGAAGAGTATTTAAGATATGCTCCTGCAGGTTGGTTAGAAACTTTTCAAACTGCTATGAGGGAAGGAACACCTGAACCTTATGGAGACAATTGCCAAAAAGTCTATGAATTTATGACTTATCCTTTAGATGAGTTGATAAAACTTGATTTAAATGGTTCTTTAGGAGTCTCGAAAGAAGAGAGAAGAAAAGCAATTTTTAGTGTTTTAAAAGAAGCAGAGCAAAGAACTAATGAAGAGATGATTGGAACTATACCTGAAGAAGTTAAGATAAAAAGGGAGAGAATTGCTGGCATTATTGCAGCTTTAATTATACTTACTTTTGCTTTTACTCTGTGGAGAGTTTGGAAAATCTTAACTCCTGAAGCGAGTGTAAGGACTAAGAAAAACAATAAATATCTATTTTATATAACTATTCTACTAGCTCCTGCCGTGATAAGTATTCTTATGTGGAAATATATTCCAATGATATCAGGATCTTTAATGGCAGTGCAAGACTTTAAATTAGTAGGAGATAGTCAATTTATCGGAGTAGGCAATCTGGCTGAAGTGCTATTTGACCCTACATGGTGGGCATCAGTAGGAAGAACTCTCTATTATATGTCATTAAGCTTAGGTTTAGGCTTCTTTCCACCAATTATTTTAGCAATTCTGTTACAGGAAGTTTCCCATGGCAAGCTCTTCTATCGAGTAATTTATTACTTGCCAGCTGTAATCAGTGGGGTTATTGTTATCTATCTATGGAAACTTCTCTATTCACCTAGTGATAGTGGAGTATTGAATCAAATATTAATGTCAATTGGCTTACCAAAAAGTATGTGGATTCGTGATGAATCAATAGCTATGTTGTGTGTAGTTCTGCCAGGAATATGGGCAGGAATGGGTCCTGGTAGCTTGATATATTTGGCTGCCTTGAAGAATATTCCTAATGATATGTATGAAGCAGCAGATATTGATGGAGCAGGTTTCTTTGCTAAAGTTTGGCACATCGTGCTACCTAGTCTTAAAGGTTTAATAATAATCCAGTTTATTGCAGCCTTTATTATCGCAGCCCAATCAAGTGATTTCATCTTAATTATGACTTTTGGAGGTCCTAATGAAGCAACCCGGGTTGCAGACCTGCTAATCTTTGAAAAAGCTTATCTCTACCTCAAGTTTGGACTCGCTACTACTATGGCCTGGTTGCTAAGTTTATTGATGATGGGATTTACGATTCTACAGATAAAATATATCTCCAAAATGGAGTTCAGAACAGCAAAAGGAGATGATAAATGAGTATAATTGGCAAAGTTGGCAGAAAAAGTATAAGAGTACGAATTCTTAATTCTTCGATTCATTTGGTCTTGATTATTGGTGCTTTAACCATGATATATCCCTTCCTTTTGATGATTTCCTTCTCCTTTAAAAGCAATGTTGATAGCACGAGTTTACATCTAATTCCTGCCTTTATCTATAATGATGAAGCACTCTACAAAAAATATATTGAAAGTCGATATAATGAAGAGTCTAGTAGATTGATGGATAATTATCCTGGAAGCTGGATATCCTTCTCGGAAGTGTCTTTACCTGACTCACCTAATCAGAAAATCTATCAAGAGTGGAATAAATTCCTTACTGCCAATCCCCCTTCACCTTACCACTACTATGTAGCTGAGCATTATGGCCGAGGTATTTATCCTTATGCTCAGAGAATATTCCGCAAAGAACTGAGAAAAGAGAATGATAATAGTCTAATTGAATTTAATCAAAAATATAATACTGGAGCTCAAAGCTGGGAAGAAATCGTAGTAGAAGAGAAAGATATTTATCGAAGAAATTTTGTTAGCTCTAAGACAGGTTATTTAGGGAGATTTAGGGAGTTTAAAGAAGAGACTCCTCTCTGGATGCGCTACTTCGTAAATCCTGAAGGCACCTTTATTAATTCTGAATTGATTCCAGAATATGGCGATGATATAGCTAGCTTTAACCAAGCAAATGGGAGCAACTATTCAAAATGGTCAGATATTCCTATTCCTAGGAGTGTTCCAGAAATTGGAGACCTCTTGAGAGATAAATGGATTCACTATACCAAAAGAGTGATTAATATCAGACACTTAGGCATTAGTTTAGAAGCTGAGCAATATTTTCAAAATATGTTAGCAGAGAAATATAATGAAATCACAACTTTGAATAAAACCTGGAAAAGTAATTTCACAGATTTTAGCAATATCTCAATTCCTGATCCCATACCAGATAGCGGAGCTATGGTAGAAGACTTGGCTTACTTTATCCAGAATGTCGCCTTACCTGAACACCTCTATCTTAATAGTATTACCAATGAATTTAGAGACTTCTTAGTAAATAAGTTTAAGACTATTAATGAATTAAACAGCACATTAAATACTAATTACGCCTCTTTTAAAGATATTACTTTCCCAACAGAAAATATCGATTATTATAACTTTGAAGAAAGGAAGTCAGCTATTAGAAAAGAGTTCTTGTGGAGAAATTATGCCATGGCTCTTGACCAGATGTTATCTGATGCCCGTTCATTACAGAATACTGCAATCTATGTAATGCTTGCTATATTCTTGGCAATTACGGTTAATCCACTGGCAGCTTATGCTTTAAGTAGATTCAAACCACGCTTTAGCTATCAGATTATCTTATTGTTTATGCTTACAATGGCTTTCCCGGCTATGGTGATGGGAATACCTAACTTTCTCATGCTCAAGAATCTAAGTCTATTAAATACTTTCTGGGCTTTAGTGCTACCTGCAGCAGCTGATGGCTACTTTATCTTCTTACTCAAAGGATTCTTTGATAGTCTCCCCAGAGAACTTTATGAAAGCGCAAGTTTAGATGGAGCTGGTGAGTTTAGATTATTTTGGCAATTCACCCTCTATCTTAGTAAACCAATCTTGGCTGTTATCGCTCTCGGAGCCTTCAACGCCGCTTATAGAAATTTCTTATTTGCTTTTTTAGTTTGCCAGGACCAATCAATGTGGACTTTAATGGTTCATATCTATGAACTAATGCAAAGAGCTAGTAGTGGAGTTGGTTATGCAGCCTTAGTTATCGCAGCCTTACCAACATTGGGAGTCTTTATCTTCTTCCAGAATATAATTATCGAGGGGATTGTTATTCCTATGGAGAAATAGGACTTAAATTAAAAATTGAGAATTGAGAATTGAGAATTAAAAATTTGAAGAAAGATGAATACATCTAGTAGTCTTTGCATAAAGGCTAGGCCTTCCCAGGCTAATTTCACCAGAAGAAAAGATCCTGAAAGGATAAAATAGGATAGCCCAGGGTCTCATTTTTAGAAGAAAAATTGACCCTGGGTATGGCAAACCAATATTCGTGTAACCCTGTAAGGGTTTAATAGAGAAAATAATAATTGCTAAAAATCGGTAAAATTATTTAGGACTGGACATTGAAGAAGAAATGATCAATGAAAGAACAAAACTTTAAGGAAAATAAATTATGGTAAACGAAAAGATTTATAAAGAGAGAATCCAGCATTGGATTAAGCGTGTTGGGGACCTTGTCTATTCACAGCCGATCAAGCTAAAAGCGGAATATATCTATGATGCAGAGAAACCTATTCCCCATTCTGAAATTAATAATTACCAATGGAAGAAGATAGAAGTTGGCGAGAAATGGGCTGATCTTTGGGGATGTGGTTGGTTCAAATTCACAGGAAAAGTCCCTTCAATAATGACTAATACCTTTGTTGGTGCTTGGCTTGATGTTCAAGGTGAGGCTTGCCTCTTCGTAGATGGAGTTCCTCATCAAGGTTTAACTAATAAGATAGATTGGAATTTACAAGCTGGAAAGTACTTTGTGCCTCTATTCCACAGTTCTAAAGGTAATGAAGAAATAGAGTTACTTATAGAGACAGGAGCAAATGGTCTTTTTGGTGAAGATAAGAAAGAGTATAAATTAGAAAAAGCTGATATAGTTGTCTTTGATGCCCAAGCTTATGAACTCTGGATGGATATCAGAACTCTCTTCTCACTTTGGGAAGCTTTACCTGATAAAAAACCACGAAAGAAGAGAATTCTTTATGGTTTGAATCAAGCCTGCAATCTCTGGAATGATGGTAGAAACAAAGATGCCTGCTTAGAAATCACTACCGAGTTACTCTCACTTCCAGCTGAAGCCTCTTCTCTCACAGCTTGGTCTATCGGACATGCTCACATTGATGTAGCCTGGCTCTGGCCTATTAGGGAGACTCGTAGAAAGTGTGGCAGAACCTTCTCCACAGCTTTAAGATTTATGGAAGAATATCCTGAATATATCTTTGGAGCTTCACAAGCTCAATTATATCAATTTGTTAAAGAAGATTATCCTCATCTTTATGCAAAAATAAAAGAAAGAGTTAAGAGCTTACAATGGGAATGTCAAGGTGCTACTTGGGTGGAAATGGATACCAATATTCCATCTGGAGAATCTCTTATTAGGCAGTGTATTTACGGAAGAAGATTCTTTAAAGAAGAGTTTAATAAAATAATAAATTACTTATGGTTACCTGACTGCTTTGGCTATACAGGTTCACTTCCTCAGATTTTAAAAAAGTGCGGGGTAAATACTTTTATCTCACAGAAACTCTCTTGGAATGACACAAATGCCTTCCCACATCACACTTATCGATGGCAAGGAATTGATGGTTCAGAAGTACTATGTCACTTCCTTCCTACTAACGATTACAACTTCAGTAATTTACCTCAGAGCTTTATTGAATCAGAAAATCGCTTTGCTCAAGCTGATATATCAGATGATTTCCTTAACCTCTATGGCATTGGTGATGGTGGTGGTGGACCTTCTAAAGAGCACATTGAATTAGGAATTAGACAGCAAAATTTAGAAGGAGTGCCTAAGTTTAAATTCTCATCAGCCCATGATTTCATCAAGAAAATAGAAAAACTTGATAAAGATAAACTTCCTCTTTGGCAGGGAGAACTCTACTTTGAACTGCATAGGGGAACTTACACTACTCAAGCTTTGATGAAGAAACATAATAGAATGTTAGAACAAAAGATGCAACTTATTGAATTCTTGAGCGTTTTAGTAAATCAGAATACCAACCAATACTTACAGCAAATTTGGAAAGATATTTTACTTAATCAATTCCATGATATTATTCCTGGTTCATCGATAGCTTGGGTTTATAAAGATGCAAAAGCTCTTTCTGAAAAGAACTTAGATAAACTTGATTTACTTCAACATAATTTAACATCAGGGATGCTAACGAACGATAATAATTCAAATAACATTCTGATTATCAATAGCTTGAGTCATAGTAGAACACAAGTTATTGAATTCCCTACCGAGCAAGAATATAAAATTTATGCTAATGATGATGAGATTCCTAGCCAATATCAGAACAATAACTTATATTTCGAGGCAAGAATTCCTTCTATGGGATATAAAGTCTATAGATTAGAGGAAGTTAAGCAAGAAGAAACTCCTTTAATCAGTAACAATTTTGATCTTGAGAATGAATTACTGATTGTTAAACTTGATGATATTGGTGCAATCATCTCAATCTGGGATAAAATAGCTGAGAAAGAACTCTTGCTTGGTCCTGCAAATTCCTTAAAACTATGGGAAGATTTACCTAATAATTGGGGAGCTTGGGATATTAACCATTTCTATCGCGAGACTACTCCGCAGATTCCAACTGTAATCGAGAGACAAGTAATTACCAACAATGATTTTAAACATAGCATCTATCAAAGACTGAGTATAGGTAATTCTGAGATTAAGCAAATTATTTCCATTTATAAAGATTCTACTTTAATAGAGATTGAAAATAATGTTGATTGGAATGAAGAACATAAAATGTTAAGGGTAGGAGCTTCTCCCGCAATTAAAGCAATGAATGCTACATCAGAAATTCAGTTTGGTTTAATAGAGCGACCAACTCACAAGAACACATCTTGGGATTATGCTAAGTTTGAGGTTTTGGCCCATTCTTTCATAGATATTTCTGATAACAATCATGGATTCGCAGTCTTAAATGATTGTAAATATGGTCACTCTGTACAAGATAATAGTCTCGAGATTAACCTATTGAGAAGTCCTGCTGATGTTGATAAAGAAGCCGATTTAGGCAAGCATAGCTTCACTTATGCCTATTATCCTCATCAGGGAAGTCTTGCCAATAGTGATGTAATCCAGCAGGCTCACGCCCTTAATCAGAAGCTAGTAATTATTGAGAGTGATCTTATTCCAGAAGTAAATGAATCTTCTCTCTTTAGTCTTTCAAATGCCTGTGTAATTCTTCAGACAGTGAAGTTTTCTGAAGTAGGTGATGATATAATTTTGCGTATCTATGAAGCAAAAGCTTCTGCTCAAGAAACAGACTTATTCTTTACAGATAATTACGGTAAAGCTTTTGAATGCAATATGTTAGAAGAGAATGAACATGAGCTAGCAATAGAAAATAAGAGTATCCATTTGGAATTTAAGCCTTTTGAAATTAAAACTATAAAATTAAGTCCTAAGTAGAGATAGTATGAAAAAGTTAAAAAGCCTTATTCCTTATCCTGCCATAGTTCAAGTAATTTCTGATGATTATTTCAACTTTTCCCTATCCAAGTGCTCTTTTGAAGCTCAAGCTTCTTTCATTGCCCTTTTTAGGCAAGAATTGACCAAAGTTCCTCAAGTAAGGCAAGACAGTAAAGAGTGGCAAGTAGCAATTTTGCCAAGTTCAGGAGCTTCTTTGGAGTCCTATAAATTAGTCATAGAAGATTCTCGCATCAGGCTGGAAGTTGCTTCAGAGACAGGACTCTTTTATGGTCTTCAGACTCTTAAACAGCTTCTTTATTTTCATCAAGGCCGATTATTTCCCTTAATAATTGAGGATTATCCTGCCTATGCCTGGCGTGGGATTCATCTAGATGTGAGCAGACACTTCTTCCCTATTGAAGAGATTTTTGTCCTGCTTGAAAGAATGGCTGAACTCAAGTTGAATCGCTTTCATTGGCATCTGAGTGATGACCAAGGTTGGAGAATCGAGTCTTTTAAATACCCCAAACTCACCACAATAGCCTCAGTTCGAACAGAGCAGGATGGAAGCCTTTATGGTGGATTTTATAGTCAAGAAGAGATTATTCAGGTGGTTAATTTTGCCCAAGAAAAGAAGATTATGGTAATTCCTGAAATTGATTTACCTGGTCATACTCAAGCTATTTTGGCTGCTTATCCAGAATTATCCTGTTCACTAGAGACTTGTCAAGTGTGGAATGAATGGGGAGTTTCTCAACAGATTCTTTCTGCCTCCAAGCCTCAAGTCTATTCTTTTCTTGAAGAACTTTTAGAAGAGATTATTCCCCTCTTTCCTGCTCCCTATTTTCATATTGGTGGTGATGAATGCCCAACTTCTCAATGGGAAAATTGCCCTTCTTGCACTAAATTAATGGAGGAAAAAGGATATAATTCCTACCGAGATTTACAAGCAGAGATTACCAATTTCCTAGATAATCTTCTTAAAAAGCATAATAAAAGATTGATTGGTTGGGATGAAATTGCTGATTCTACTTGTCCTGCTGATTCTATCCTTATGTGCTGGAGAGGAGATGCAAAAGATGCTGTAGCTAAGGCTAATAGGCAAGGATTAAACTATATTCTTACCCCAAATCACCCTTACTACTTGGACTGGAAACAGAGCCATAATCCAGATGAAATGGGGGCTTTTGGAGTATCTTCTTTGGCTGATATTTATAATTATGACTACCCTGCTCTTCACTCTGATAAAATGCTAGGGATGCAAGCTAATATTTGGACGGAGAGAATAGAAACCCTGACTAAACTTGAATATATGGCTTTTCCTAGAATCATTGCTCTGGCTGAAAATTGCTGGACTCCTCACAAAAATAAAGACTATAATCGCTTCCTTATCTATCTGAAAAGATTCCTTAGCTATTATGACCAACTCTATATAAACTATTCTACAAGCAATCTAGACAATAATAATAAATTCATCAAAGAAGAACTTATTACTAGGGAAGATATCTGCTCTGATTTACCCCAACTTACCGATGTTTCCTCTGTCTTCAATCCAGGAGCTATCAGAATAGATGATAAATTCTATCTGCTGATGAGAGTCCAAAACAGAGGAAGAGAAAGCCTTTTAGTAAGAGCTGAAAGTGATAATGGCAAAGACTTTACTATTGATAATGAGCCTCTTATGCTTACAGGATTAGATAAAGTAAAGTCTATTATTTACCATATTTACGACCCTCGCTTGACTTATCTTGATAATAAAATACTAGTCATGACTGCTATCGATACTTCCGATGGTTGCTTTCTGGGACTCTTCACTACAGAAGATTTGAAAAGCCTTAACTTTCAAGGATTAGTCTCAGATGCTGATGTAAGGAATGGTGTAATCTTCCCAGAGAAAATAAATGGCAGATTTGCTCGCTTAGAAAGACCAAATAAAAGGGTCTTGCAGAACGGTACAAAAACAGGTTCTTCCATCTATCTCTCCTATTCTGATGACCTGCTCAAGTGGGATAATCAGCAACTTGTCATGACTGGTAATCCTCACTACTGGGATGAACTCATCGGCTCGGGTCCTATTCCTATCAAAACTCGCTACGGTTGGCTTCATATCTATCATGGAGTCGCTACCCATTTCGCTTCTAGCAATATCTATCAAGCAGGATTCTCTTTCCTAGACTTAGAAAACCCAGCTAAGGTAATCTTCCGCTCTAAATACAACTTCCTCGAACCAAGAGAAAGCTATGAATGCGTCGGACAAGTTCCCAATGTTGTATTCCCTACTGGATTGATTGCCCTCGATTATGATAATCAAGGATTCGTAAACGATGATAGCGACCTCTTCCTTTATTATGGAGCAGCGGATACTTCTATTGGCTTTGTGGAAACTAACTTACGCTTCTTTATTGAGAAGATGCTGATTGAACAAGGAGTTTGAAATTAAGAATGGAGAATGGAGAATGGAGAATTAAAAGATGGGGGGCTTCTTAACTGGGAATGTGGGCTTCCAGCCCGCATTATTGCGAGGTAATGATATATCTTAAATCCCAAAGGGATTAATTAAAAACAGTCTGAAATACAGACTGTTGGAATCACGGACTAAAGGTCCGTAACCCCAGTTATTAAATCCCAAAGGGATTAAATAGATTAGCCCAGGGTCTCATTTTTTGAAGAAAAATTGACCCTGGGTATGGCAAACCAATATTCGTGTAACCCTGTAAGGGTTTAATAGAGAAAATAATAATAGCTAAAAAATCAGTCAAATTATTTAGGACTGGACAGCTTCGCAATGAGGTGGAGAGAATCTCCACCGTCCGACAGAAGAGGGTTTATGGCAATAGGCCCCCTATAAACAAAACTTCTCTTGCTAGCAAGAGTACTAAAAGGAGTATAATGATGAAAAAATATGGAATTACTTTATTAATATGTCTTTTAACGGTAGCACTTGTAGGTGAAAGGAAATTCCCTATTCCTATGCTTGATATTGAGCCACTTAACTATGTCTGTTACCAAAGTAAGGAAAAACTGACTATCGATGGAAAACTAGATGAAGCTTCTTGGCTTAATTCTAAATGGACAGAAGATTTTGTGGATATTGAAGGAAGCTTAAAGCCGATTCCCCCCTTTATTACCAAAGCTAAAATGCTCTGGGATAAGGACTATTTTTACTTTGGTGCTTATTTAGAAGAGTCTGATTTATGGGCTTCTATCACTCAAAGAGATGCTGTTATCTTCCATGATAATGATTTTGAAGTCTTTATCGACCCTGATGGTGATAGTCATGATTATTATGAACTAGAACTAAATGCTCTTAATACTGTCTGGGATCTCTTAGTGATTAAGCCATATAGAGATAGATGTCAAGTGGCTTTTAATAGTTGGGATATAAAAGGACTGCAAACAGCTGTTCACTTGCAAGGAACTCTCAATGACCCTTCAGATACCGATGAATATTGGTCTGTAGAAATTGCTATTCCTTGGGAATCTTTAGCTGAAGCTGCTCACAAAAAAACTCCTCCAGTTGATAAGGATATTTGGAAGATTAACTTTTCTAGGGTTCATTGGCAGTTAGAAAAGCAAGAAGATGGCTACACAAAAAAGCTTAATCCTGAAACTAAAAGACCTTTGTCTGAAATGAATATTGTTTGGTCTCCCCAAGGCTTAATCGCTATGCACTATCCAGAAATGTGGGGTAATGTGATGTTTAGTCATAACTATGTCGGAGACAAGCTTATGAAGTTTATTCCAGACCCACTTACTCAAGAAAAGAAGTACATGCGAGAAATCTACTATGCCCAAAAAGAGTACTTTATGCAATTCGGATTCTATAGTGATAGCTTGAATATTCTTAGTAAATATAAAAGAGAAATTCCTTTTAACAAAGATGCAAATCAAAAGCTTTGGGATAAGAGAACAAAAATATTCATTAGTCCAGACAGTTATCAAGTAATACTTTATAATGATAAGAATCAAGCAATATTACATATCTTTGAGGATGGAGAACTGAGAATAGGGAAATGAGATAGAATCTATCCACTAATTTCACGAATTAAGAAAATATCACCAAGGGATTAAATAGATTAGCCCAGGGGCTCATTTTTTGAAGAAAAATTGACCCTGGGTATGGCAAACCAATATTTGTGTAACCCTGTAAGGGTTTAATAGAAAAATAATAATTGCTAAAAAATCTTATTTCCCCCACCAAATACCTTGAAATAAGGGAAAATTTAAATATCATTTGACATTTTTGAGTCTTAACTGATAATGGATTGAAAGGTTGAAAGTTGGTTAATTAGCACTTTTCAGAATGGAACTTAATCACTTCACCATAAATTAAGAAAGATTGGTAATAATTATGTCAAAACAAAAAAATAATGATAGATTGAGGTCTATACGGAATAAAAAAGCAAGCCATGAGTACTTTTTTATTGAGACTTACGAAGCTGGAATAGTCCTTAGAGGAACTGAGATTAAGTCTATTAGGCAAGGTAAGGTAAGTTTCAAGGATAGTTTTGCTAAAGTAGATAAGCAAGGTGAAGTGTGGTTATTAAATCTGCACATTTCGCCCTATGAAAAGACTACCTATTTCAATCATGAAGCTACTCGTCCGCGTAAATTACTTCTTAACAGAAGAGAGATAAAGAAGATTAACTCCAAGATTATAGAGGGAGGAATGACCTTAATTCCTGCTTCTATATATATAAATGAGAAGAGTCTTTGCAAAGTAGAATTAGCCTTGGCTAAGGGTAAGAAAAACTATGATAAACGCGAAGATATGCAAAAGAAAGATCAGCAACGCGATGCTGATAGAGCCAAGAAAATGGCATTTTAGTACAGATGAAACTTAAAAAATATCTATTTATAATAATCTTTCTAGCCTCTCTTTTCTCTCTGTTTGGACAAATAAAAGTACAGTTTGCAGGTAGTGATGAATACTATCTTATAGAGACATTTGAGCATGATAAAATAAACTATTTCAGACTTAATGACTTAAATTCAGTAGTAGATGGTCAGATTAAAGAGATTCTCTTGGATGATCGTCTAAATTTTTATATTTTTAAGAAAGAGATATCTTTCTGTTTAGAGAGTTCTTTTGCTCATGTAGCCAGCTATAATGGTCAAACTGGATTGCTAGAAGATGAGTATTATAACTTCTATTATCCCATTGTCTATATCGATGGTTATTATTGCCTTCCAGAACACTTTTTAAAAGATATTTTTCCCCAGATATTCCCTCAATCGGTAGCCTATCGAGATGATTTTCTTATCTTAAATGAAAGGAATAAGTCATCTATTCAAGTAATAGTCTTAGACCCTGGTCATGGTGGAAAAGACCCTGGTGCAGAGGGTGCTAATGGACTACAAGAAAAGCATATAGTTCTATCACTTGCTAAGAAGTTAAGAGCAAGAATTGAGAGTGAATTTGATGTTAAAGTTCTTTTAACCCGTGAAGATGACTCTTTTGTTTCTTTGAGAGAGAGAACAGAATTTGCTAATGCTAATGAAGCAGATTTGTTTATTTCAATTCATACTAATGCTGCTGAGAATAAAAAAGCTCATGGAATTGAAGTCTATTATCTTTCAGAAGCAAAAAATGATGAATCAAGGGCTGCTCAAGCCTTAGAAAACTCTGTTGTGGAAGAATTTGAAGGTCAAGAAGCATTACAAGATTATACTCAAGCTGATTATGTTATCAGTGATTTAATTCAATCCGCTCAACTAATAGAGAGTATTAATCTAGCTTATAAATTCCAGAATAATATGATTTTAGAGACTGAAGCTAGAGATCGTGGAGTCAAATCAGCTAATTTCTTTGTTTTGCGTGGTGCTTTTATGCCTGCTGTTTTGCTAGAATTAGGCTTTATTTCTAACAAAGAAGAGGGAATAAAACTCAATAATGATAGCTATCAGGATAGTCTAGTTGAAAGTATGTTTTATGGGATTAAATCCTTCAAACTCCACTATGACAGGAATAATAGTTTAGAATAATGAAAGAGATTCACCCCAAACGCTTAGCCCGTGAACAGAGAATCAAAGAATGGTTAAAAGAAAAATCACATACTCATAAAAAAGCTCATCCTATTTCCAAGGTAATCAAATACATTTTTGAAGGAACTGGATTAGCAGCTTTAGGTTATCGTAATGCTCAAAAGATTATTACCAAACAAATAGAAATAACCCATCCAAATATAGGTAGTGAATTTAATAATTTTAAAATAATGTTTATAGCAGACTTCCATCTTAACGGCAATCCGGCCATAATAAAACCCATAAAAGCTATTCTTAAGCGAGAGCAGGTAGATATTTACCTGCTGGGTGGAGATTATCAAGTTAATGCATTTGGGAATTATCCTGTGGTTAAATCGCTATACACAGAGTTGTTTCAAGATATCAACACCTCAAAAGTATATGCTGTTTTAGGAAATCATGATGAGTATAAAATCGCCGAGATTCTTAATGACCTGGGAATAAATATGCTATTAAATGAATATTTTAAAATTAAGCGAGGGCAAGAATCTCTCACTATCACAGGTATTGATGATTCAGATCGTTATCTGTCTCATGAATTCCCTGAACTTCCTATTGAACATAATGATTTTAGAATCCTCTTAGCCCACTCTCCCAATATCTACAAGGATGCTCAACGAAAGGGATATGATCTTCTTTTAGCTGGCCATACACATTCCGGACAAATTTGTTACCCAGGTGGAGTCCCGATCGTCAGATTCACTAAGTTCCCTCGTAAATACTCCTATTCTTTATGGAATTATAAGAAGATGCAGGGATATACAACTGCTGGAGTAGGCAATACTTGGATAAATGCCAGATTCTTCTGTCCCCCCGAAATTGTGATAATTACACTAAAAAAAACTTGACATAAAATAAGAAGATCGGAATAATATAAAAAGTTATTTTGAAATAGGAGAGTTTTATGTTAAAAGTACCTTTTTTCGTGCTAGTATTGTTACTTGTCTGTTCATGTTCTACCAATAAAATTGTAGAGGATAAGAAAGTAGATAATCTCACCGCATTCACCAAACTCTATGGCTTCGTTAAACATTTTTATCCCTCAGATGAAGCTCAAGATATTGACTGGGATAGTTTTGCAGTTTATGGCTCTCAGTATGTAATGCCTGCCCGTAATAATGAAGAACTTAGTAAATTATTAAGCGATCTTTTTCTACCAATTGTCCCAGATTTGAAGCTATATTCACAAACTAAACCTGATTTAACCTTAGGTGATATTCTTCCAGGTCGTAAAACTACTTTTTGGCAATATGAAGGGTATAATAATATTAACAGGCCTTCTGTCTACAGGTCAATAAGAACAAATCGCCCCATGAAAATAGATAAAACACCACTGAGACAACCAATATGGACAATCTTATGTCCCCAATTGCCAAATTATGTAGATGGAGATACGAAAATTAGAGTGTCTTTCAAAATTTGTAAAGCTGATAGTGATTCACTTGCCACCGCCATCCATGTGCTATTTGGAGGAGATTATGTTGGAGAAGAGCTAAGTCAAAGTGGTTGGACAGAAAAGAGCTTTGAACTGGAAGGTAAAGCAAAACAGAATGAACCTTTAGCGATGTCATTTGTTAATTTAGAACATCTTATGCTAGATGATTTCTTAGTAGAAGAGTGGCATAAGGGAACATGGCGTAGGGTGTTTTTTTCAGATTTTTCTAAAGAAGATATTGGTGATTTACCTAGTAACTTTATAGTTAATATTTCACCTATTAATAGAGGTATTAGTAGCAATGTTGATATTCTGATAGAAAACAATATGGGTAACAAGAGAATGTCTATCCAAAAGACAAACTCAGCAGAGAATTACACTCTTGGGTTTATTGATAAAATATTTTCTGAAGAACTTCCTTATGGTCAAGTACTGGATAAAGAACTCATCCCAGGCTTAAATTGTTACTTTCCTATGGTGCTACAGTGTGATATGAAACACACTTATCCGATAGCTGATAAGACTAAACTTGATGAGTTGAAACAAAAATACTCTGTTTATGATATGCATAACAGAGATAACCGAGGGGTTTGGTTTGCAGGTATAATAAAGTATTGGAATGAATTGAATTTCTTCTATCCCTACTTTGAATATAATATCTGTGATTGGGATAATGAACTGTCTCTTTGTCTGGATAGAACATTAGAAAGCAAGAATTTCTTGGAGTATAGGCAAGCTTTAAGACTCTTGATGTCCAAAACAGAAGATGGGCATGCATTTTTAAGTGATAGTTCATTAAACACTAAGTTGCCCCCATTTAATACCTATCCCATCAATGGCAAGTGGTTAGTTACTTCTGTTTTAGATGATTCACTGGCTTCGCTTTTAGGAGACGAAGTGGTCAAAATCAATGGAGAAAACTTTAGTAAACTGATGCAAGAAAATAGACCATACTATATCTCTTCTAATTCAGAGACAACGAATCTTAGGTTATTTAGAAATTTTATGAGAACATATCAGGATTCTGTTGCCAATTTTACATTTAAAACCACTAGCGAAAAGAGTGAATTTGAATACACAAAAGAAATACCTTCAGTGGAATATGTATTAAAAAATTTATTAACAAAACCTGAGAAAGTAATCCACTACCCTAATGAGATTGTATATTTAAATGCCAATATAATGAACGATAAAGAGTTAGATGAAATTATGCCAGATTTGTTAAATGCTAAGGGAATTATTTTAGACCTAAGATTTTACCCAAGTATATCACCGAAACTACTTAGCAACTTACTAACGGAAGCTGATTCTCTTACAGGCCCAGTGATAAAAAGATATATACAGCCAAAAGAAGAATTACCTAGACTTAATGAAGATAGGCTAGTTTGGGCATTACAACCTGCTGAACCACATATAGGAGCAAAGATTATCGCTCTATGTGGGAGGAATTCACAGAGTTACTGTGAAGCATACCTTTCTGTCTTACAACACAATAAATTGGCTACTCTTGTTGGTCAGCCTACTGCAGGAGCTAATGGCAATGTTATTGATACACCTCTACCTGGAGATCTTAAAGCTTCTTGGACAGGAATGTTGGTGAGGAATCCAGATAAGAGTAGGTTCTTTGGTGTAGGTATCATTCCTGATGTAATCGTGGAGAAAACTGTTGATGATATTAAGAATGGAAGAGACCTAGAGTTAGAAAAAGCCTTAGGGATACTAAGTCCAATCCAAAACTGATTGAAGTAATAAAAAATTAATAATAAATTACTTGCCTATTTGAACTGTATTCATTAATATGAATCGTCAAATATGATTAAAAGGACACAAAACGATGAATAAAGAAGATTCAATATTTTTTTCAGATCAGATTGAACATCAACATAAAAGTTTAAGAGATAAATTCTATTACCACCTCGAATATTCGATGATTAAGGATAAAACTACTATCAAAGCGCGTGATATTTACTTAGCTTTAGCTCTCACTATTAAAGATAATCTTATTGAAAAGTGGTTAAGAACAGATTATGATAACCAAAAGAATAATACCAAAATGGTCAATTATCTTTCTATGGAATTCTTAGTAGGACGCCTAATGCTTGATTCTTTGAATAGTATGGGAATATTAGATGAAGTTAAAGACTTAGTCAAAGAGCTAAACTATTCCTTGAGTGATATTGAGGAGTTAGAGCCTGATATGGGTTTAGGTTCTGGGGGTTTAGGAAGGCTTGCTGCCTGCTTTATGGATTCTCTTGCTACTCATAATTATCCTGCCATGGGTTACGGAATAAGATATGAATTTGGTATTTTCAAGCAACTTATAAGACAGGGTTATCAAGTAGAAGAACCTGATAACTGGTTAAGAAATGGTAATCCCTGGGAAATTAAAAGACCTGAGATTACTTATAGAGTAAAGTTTGGTGGCAGAGTTGAACACTACGAAAGAGAAGATGGTAAAATTCTCTACTATTGGGTTGACACAGAAGATATTATGGCAGTTGCTTGGGATATTCCTGTTTTAGGATATCAAACAGACCACATCAATACTTTAAGACTATGGCAAGCTCAGGCTACTGATGATTTCGATTTCGATTACTTCAACACAGGTGATTACATAAAAGCAGTTGAGAAGAAGAATATTTCTGAAAACATTTCTAAAGTTCTCTATCCTAATGATAATTTTCATTTAGGAAAAATATTGAGACTTAAACAAGAATACTTCTTTGTTTCTGCAACTCTACAAGATATCCTTACTAATTTCAAAAAGAAACATCTAGACTATAAAGACATTTCTGAATTAGTTGCTATCCAGCTAAATGATACTCACCCCGCCTTGGCAATCCCAGAACTAATGCGTATTCTTATTGATCAAGAAAGATTAGAATGGAATGAAGCTTGGGATATAACTACCAAAAGCATCGCCTATACCAATCACACTGTTCTACCTGAAGCTTTAGAAAAATGGGGTTATGATTTGTTCCAAGAACTTCTCCCCCGCCACCTGCAGATTATTCAAGAGATAAATTTACGACTCCTTAATAAAGTTAACAGAATTTATCCTGGTAATATTTATAAGCTTAAGACTATGTCTATCATCGAAGAAGGCGATCATAAACAAGTTCGAATGGCCAACTTATGTATTGAAGGTTCCCACTCTGTGAATGGTGTTGCTAAGCTTCATAGTGAAATTATCAAAACTAAAATATTTAAAGATTTTTACGAACTATATCCTGACAAATTTAATAATAAAACTAATGGTATTACTCAGCGTCGTTGGTTAGATTCTTGTAATAAAAGCCTCTCCAATTATATCTCAGGCCTAATCGGTAGAGACTGGAAAAAGGATCTTTACCAACTAAAAGAACTTGAAAAATATTATGATAATGAAGATGTTCTGAACCAACTTAGAGAGATTAAATTACAAAACAAGAAAAGACTAGCAAAAAGAATTTATAAATTAACTGGCGTTAGAGTTAATCCTAACTCCCTATTCGATGTTCAAGTGAAAAGAATGCATGAATATAAGAGACAGCTCCTCAATATCTTACATATTATTCATCTTTATAATCAAATCAAAGCTAATCCCGATGCTGATTGGACTCCACGCACGATTGTTTTCTCAGGCAAAGCTGCTCCTAGTTATTATATTGCTAAAAATATAATCAAACTTATTGATGCCGTAGGAGTTAAAATTAATTCCGACTTAGAAATAAATGATCTTCTCAAGGTTGTCTTTATTCCCAACTATTCTGTATCTTTAGCTGAAATCATTATCCCTGCTGCAGACCTTTCTGAACAAATATCTACTGCAGGATTCGAAGCTTCTGGTACAGGAAATATGAAATTCGCACTTAATGGCGCTTTGACAGTTGGTACCCTTGACGGGGCAAATGTAGAAATGAGAGAAGAGTTTGGAGATGAGAATATCTACATATTTGGTTTAAAAGCCCAAGATGTAGTTAAAATGAAGCAAGATGGCTATAATCCACATGACTTCTATAATTCTAATCCTGATTTAAAGAGAGTAATTGATATGATAAAACTTGATTACTTTAATCAAAATGAAGCAGGTATTTTCCAACCTATTCTAGATACTCTTCTTACAAATGGTGATTACTTCATGGTCTTAGAGGATTTCAACTCCTATTGCGAAATCAATGATACAGTTTCCAAGGATTTCAAAGATACTAAGTTGTGGTATAATAAAGTTTTACTCAATATTGCTAGAAGCGGAAAATTCTCTTCTGATAGAACAATCCATGAATATGTTAAGGATATTTGGAAGTTAACCCCTTCCTCATAAAGCTAATAATGAAGCTATCTTTTTAAAAGAAATTCTTTCTTATAATTAAAGCTCTTTTGGGCAATCCAAGGTGATTGCCCTTTGTTCTTTCCATGCTCCTTCTTACTTAGCTCAAGCATTATTCGAATTATATTCAAAATGAGTGAGAAAGAGGAGAGGAGGAGGATTTATTGAGGGGGAAGAATTTATCCTAATCGATGGAAAATGCTATCGAATAAAAGGAAAAATGGATAAAAAGATATTAACAAGAGGTTAGCAGTTTACACTTCCATTGACGAAAACACCTTTGTTAGGACAATTTCTTAATTCGCCTGGCTTGGCCTAGCTTATGAGAAGACAAGTGAAAATTCAAGAAGGACTATATCAATAGGCCCCTATATTCGCGATAATTCGTGTGCAAGGTCTTTTCTATCCTTAGTTCTTAAGACACTCTTACTTTGATTTAACAATAATTAATTCTGCAAGAAAAAGGACTAAAACTGCAATTAAGAGATATTTAAGAAGTTCGAATCTACCACTTTCAGCAAATAGGTGTGATTCCCAGTTTTCAGTGATATTTTGATAAGATTTACTAACTTCAGCAGTGCTTTTGATACTCTCATTAAGTTGTTTTTCATCTAAGTTAACAGATTCATAGCTAATTCTATCAGCCCGATTTCTGATTTTAAAAATTCCTAATTCATTAAAGACGAATCTATTACTAAGTGATTTCTTGTCATTAACTTCTGCGTCTCTACTAAGCTCAAGAGAATTTCCCAAATAGTTGGTTGATATCTCTAAATTACTATTACTTAGGTTTTCAAAGATTTTATTCATGAGAACTGGATAAGTTGTATTAGTGACCAAATCATTATTATCATTGAAGAAGAAGAGATAAAGTTCATTTAAGTGAGCAATAATAGGTTGATTTCCTGAAGCAAGTAAAGTATTATTCTTAGTCTTGATTTCTGCTTTAATTAAATCATTAAATTGAATCTCTGTCAATTGCTTAGTTGCAATACCGCTAAAAAGTCCATAATATTGATTATACCAATCAGGATAAAGATTCTTGCTTATGCCTGAGTTTAACTCAATCTTATACTCTTGCTTCACATAATTTTTAACTGATGAATCAGAGTTAGGACTTAAGACAATTAAGGCACCCTTTCCTTCTGAATATAGCTTAGCAAGTAGAGACTCAATATTAGAAGCAAAACTCTCAAGTTTATACAAGACAAAAATATCTGTAGATTCTATTAACTGATTATTAACATGATTTTGTGGAATAAACTTAACATTCTCAGTATTTCCAGCAAAGATATTAGCCATTGTTCTAAGAGGTAAAGATACATTATTCTCTTCTGTAATAATTGTAATATTTGGCTGAAGATTAAAGAAAAAACTAAAATATGCCCGATTATCTTGGGCGTAATATTCATCTTGGACTTCAATAAAACCCTTCTGCCAACCGCTTTTTTCAATAGGAATAGTAAAGTTACCTTGCCAGCTTTTATTAGCTTCAATAGTGATAAATTTATCATAACTGCGATCATTATAATTTAATCTAACTAATCGATCTTTGACAATATCTTCCCCGTAATTTTGTATTACAAAATCTATGCTCATTTGCTTAATATTATTATTACTAACAATTTGGGCAGAATTTATCAGAGCAGTTAGATTATTCCAATCATGATTTTCATCAACTAAAATATATTTAATAGTGCGGAGAGAATCTTGGAAGTTTAGAGCTTCATTACCATCAGTAAAAACATATAACTCGTGATTAGCAGTCTCAATATCCTTACTGTTTTGGATTGCCTTGGCTACTAGCGAGTCTATTGAAACTGAGTTATAGGAAAGAGGGATATTGCGAATAAGTGAATCCGCGATAGCTCCTTGCATGAATTTCTGAGAAGTGACAAAATTATCCTTGGTATAAATTCTTATAAAATCATTAGCGGTAAGCTTAGAATTTATGAATTTAAGCTCACTTTTGAGTAGTTCTAAGCGTTGGGTATCTTTAGAGTAGTAATCCATACTTAAAGAATTATCAGCCACAATCGAAATAGTTGTGGGGGCGTGATAGTTACTATCAATTCCTAAAAAAGTCTTAAATATAGGGCGAGCAAAAATCAGAGTTAAAAGCAGAATAATTAATGTTCTAATAATAAGTAAAAGAATATTTTTTAAATTAATCTTACTATTCTTCTCATCTTTACTAGTAACAATGAATTTTAAAGAACTAAAAATTACTCTATCAGGTCTCTTCTTGGCAAAGAAATAAATCAAGATAGGTATGATAGCACTTAAAGAAGCTATAAGTAATCCAGAGTTAAGAAATGAAAGAGAAAACACCTACTTACCTACTGTAACTGAGAAAAGATAATCAGAATCGTTTAAAGTGAAACCAGCAGAGATTACAGAAATATCAATTCTGAACATGCTTATCGTATAACCAAAGCCCATAGTGTAATTAATATTATCCATTTCATCGAATCTGTCACTAAACATTCCTAATTTTAAACCTAAAGACTGACTAGTAGCATTTCCGAAATTCAAGGAATAGCCATAACCCACATGATAGGTCTGTTCATCAGCTTTATTAAATCTACCTTGAGTCGCTAACTGGAAAGTAGAATTATCATTAAAGTATCCTGCTCCAAGAGAAAATCTTTGCCTCAAATGATCATTATTTCTATCGCTCCAATAGAGTCTGGAAACAAGATCTTTAAGGGTTAAACCAACCAACATAGTATTGTAGCTATAAGTTATTCCAATATCAGATGAATAGCCAGCTACACTTCCATCAACAAATTCTGCTAAGACAAGTTGATTATACTCTTTTAGATGCTTTTGATAGACCTGACGACCATCAATAAACTTGAGATTAAATCCTAAAGTTAGTCTTGTAAAATCTTCATCTTGAGCTGCGAAAGATAAAATATAAGAATTCAGATATAAATCTTCGTAGGTAACCATCTGATTACTATCAAATTTCTCGTTCTTATTAACTATAGGTTGATAGGCTAGGGCAAATTTTGGCATGGAGATAGTAAAATAAGTAAACTGCTTTTCACTAAGTAAATAACTAGGATTCAAGACGCTACTTAAATTCTTATCATTCATACGATTACTTCTAAAAGTTCCAGAGAAATAAGTTCCTGTTCTCAAGGCTAGAAGGGCTGGATTTTCATTAGCAACACCAAAATCTTCTGCGTAAACTTGATTAACACCTCCAAAAGCAATACCTATTGGAGAGACATTTCGGGCAGGTAATTGCCAATCATAGTCAATACTTGGATAGGCAGATAAAGTAGCTACTATAAAAACTAAGATTATACTTATCATTAGTTTATGATTTCTATTCATTAGAGTTCATCCCGTTTTCTAGAAACAATAAAATTAACTATTACCATCAAGATAGAAGCAATAAAAATCTTGGTTGTTAAGCCTGGAGTTACTTGAGTAATTGTAGAAATTATCAAAGAGGCAATAACAGGAGCACCAACAGTAAAATATTTAGAAGCACGATATTGTCCGAATCCTAAGGCTATAACAGCAGATATTGTACCAACTATTAACATGGTTATGGGAGCAAAAAAACCTAAATACCCAGCGAAAGTAAAAATACCTCTTCCCCCTTTAAACTTATTATAGAAAGGGAAGCAATGTCCTAAAATTAAAAAGAATCCATAAATAAAAAGAAGATTATCAGTAGCTAATTCAGGGTGTTTTAAGACATTAATTAACAGATATTTAACTAGATATAAGAACAAATAAATCTTGCCTATATCGATAATCCCAACGATAACGCCCATTGCCTTACTCACATTGGAATAGATATTCTTGGTGTCAGCATGACCTGAACCTACTTTAGTAATATTTAGATATTTAAATGTTTTGGCTAAGACCCTGGCAGTCGAAAAAAGACCGCAGATATAAGCCAATATAGATATTGATATTGGTATCATTAAACTTTCTAAAATAATCATTATTTAACCTCTTTTGTATAATCTCTTGCCCCAAAAATTGCACTACCGATTCGAACAATATTTGCTCCTTCTTCGATAGCAATTTCATAATCATGAGTCATTCCCATGGATAGATATTGCATTTCAACACTATCAATATTGAGAGATTTTATATAATCAAAAATTCTTTTTAAATTACGGAAATATGGTCTGGTAACTTCAGGATTATCATCAAATAAACCAATAGTCATTAAACCTTTAATCTTGATATTAGGTAACTTTGCAACTTGTACAACTAATTCAACTGCTTCATCCTCTCCAGTACCTGATTTACTATCTTCTTCTGTAGTATTAACTTGAATAAGAATATCTTGTTGTAGATTCTCTTTAACACAATAATCTGATAATTTCTCAGCAGTAGAAAGTTTATCTATTGAATGAATCAAAGTTGGATTCAATTTCATTAACTGTTTAATCTTGTTACTTTGAAGATGTCCAATAAAATGAAACTCTTCATATCTCCCTTGCAGTAATGGAAGTTTTGCCTGGGATTCTTGAATTTTATTCTCACCAATATATTTTGAGCCAGCACTCAATGCTTCATCTATCTTCTCAACTGAGTGTGTTTTAGTTACTGTTACTAATTTAACTTCATCAGGGCTAATTCCCTTTTTTATACATATATCTTCTATTTTTCCTTTAACGGAATTAAAATTATCTTTAATACTCATTTTATGTTAACTCCTACAAACTGGTATTATGTAAAGCATATTTATCCCCGTGTTATGTCAATAAAAAAGATTATTCAAGCAATTTTACTTTATAAAGTTAAAATACTAGAGCAAAATATTTAGATATTTTATCCCTTACAAGGTCTATTTGAAAGATATTTTCCTTGCTCAAGCATAAAAATTTGTTACCTATCAAAGCTCTTATTAATTTTTGAATAACATAAAAAATTGGCAGGATTTGGATGAATTCTAAATTAATGAAGATAAGGTAATTGTGTGGCATCTTTTATCTACAAAGATTTCGCTCCTTTGGAGCTAGCATACTTCAAGGATACTTTTATTACTTTTTTTTTAAGACCAACTTTGCTTGAAAGAGTAGCAAAATTTCTCAAGAATTCTAATCAAGAGTTTGTGAAAAGAGAATAACTTATAAAGTTATGTAATATAGCATTTAGAGAAGAATTTACTTCTCCTCTTTTTTCTATGCATTTGAGCAATAAACAATCGCAAATAAGCATAACAATTCTCTTCTTTATATATTTTAATATCTTTAGTGCTCATTAATCGCATATTTTAATATATGAGAATATAAGATTTATCCTTGACATCAGATAGCTATTTTTTTTGAATAGATAAAATGGAAAATTTATAGTGTTTATAATTTACATATAGGAGAAAATATGAAGAAAGTGATTATTTTAGTTACGATTCTTGCCGCTTTTTTATCTTTAACTGCTGACAAATTCGTCAAAGATGTTTTTGAAGATAATAATATTATGGTAAGTTTCAAGATGGATTCAATTGGTAACATTGATGGGATTATTCCTGTTACTTACGAAAATGGCATTGTAGAAACTCACATGGAATCATTTAACAAATTTGCTAAAGATTATCAAGTGACAGAAATTAAACAAGATAACCCAGATTTAAAACACAAAGAATGGAATGATAACGGCACTTATATCCAATGTCTTTATAAAATTACTATTAAAGATAACAAGAGAATTGAACAAGCTCTTGATACAATCAGAAAAGACGAAAATGTTTTATGGGCTGATTTCGTAACTATAAACTATTTAAAATATACTCCTAATGATGAACTATACAATCAATTATGGTATATCACCAAAACAGAGACTGATCAAGTTTGGGATTTTGTTAGAGATACTTCAGACATTCTTGTTGCTATCACTGACTCCGGAATTAAATGGAACCATCCTGACCTAAAAGAAAACATCTGGATTAATCCTGAAGAGGCTGTCGGTGCTAATATTAATTGGGATAACGGAACTTTTACAGGTAACGGTTCAGATGATGATTATAATGGAAAAACCGATGACTTAATGGGTTGGGATTTCTTTAGTAATGATAACAATCCTATGCAAAACTGGGTTAATAACTATCACGGAACTCATGTTGCCGGTTGTGCAAGTGCTGAAGGTGATAACGGTATCGGTACTGTTGGTCCTGCTTTCAATGCAAGACTTCTTAACTGTAAAGGTGCTTCTAATAGCTCAGACTCAAACGGAATCTCTGCAGGCTACCAACAAATTACTTATGCTGCTGATATGGGTGCGGACATCATTAACGCCTCATGGGGTGGCGAAGCATATAACTTAAATTATGCTAATACCTATATTAATTATGCTCACAACTACGGCTCTTTTGTTGTTGTTGCTGCGGGTAATGCAAATCAAATTCATGGTAATGGATATATCGATGCTCCTGCTGACTGTCCTAATGCTTTCTGTGTTGCAGCGACAGCTCAAAACGACACTAAAGCTGATTTCTCTGACTATGGTGAGCCTATCGACATCAGCGCTCCTGGTGTAGGCATCTACTCTTCTATTATCGATAATGACGGTTGGGGTAGTGCTCAAGGTACTTCAATGGCCTCTCCTGTGGTTGCAGGTATCGCTGCTTTAGTTAAAGCTGTTCACCCTGAATTAACACCTACTACTCTTAGACAAAGAATTGAAGCTACAGCAGACTATATTGATGATATTAATGCTGGTTATGAAGGTTTATTAGGAGCAGGAAGAATTAATGCTTATACAGCAGTTTTATACGATTTAGTTCCTAAAATTACTGTGGTTGATCAAGAGTTAACTGAAATTGAAGGTGATAATGATGGCGTTCCTAATCCTGGTGAAACAATTAGTTTAAAAGTTAAATTAACTAACCACCAAGATTTATCTACAGGTATCTCATGGGCCAATTCAACTAATACTAATATTACACTTAGATGTGATTATCCGGGTGTTGTAATTGTTGATTCAACAGCTACTGTTGGCAATATTATTGCTGGTACTTTCGTTTGGAATGATGACGCTCCATTCTCTTTTACCACAACTTCAGACATTACAACTTCACCTATTGAATTTACTATCTTCGTTGAATCTAATCAAGATCAACAAATTCCTTACTTTAAGGAAATTTCATTCCCTATTACTTTAAGTTTAACTTACCCTGAATGGCCTTTCCCATTAACTGGACAAGCTCAATCTACTCCAATGATTCTTGATATCAATGGTGATGGTGCTGGCGAAGTTGTTTTTGGCGACCTTACAGGTAATGTTAATGTTTTAAATAGCAATAAAGAACAACTTGCTGGTTTCCCTGTAAATGCAGGTGCTACTATTGCTCTTCCTGTTGCTGCAGGTGACTTAAATAATGATGGTAACCTTAATCTCTTTGTTGTTACTAATAATAAAGAAGCAATTGCTTACAACAATGATGGTTCTATACTCTTTGGACCTATCGCATTAGATAACCAAATTACTAGAGCAGCTCCTATGATTGCAGATGTTAACGGTGATGGTATTCAAGATGCTGTTGTTTGTACCATGAATGGTAAACTTCATATCTTTAATGCTGATGGTAGCGAACATGCAGGATATCCTGCTGAATTCCCTGGAAACTTTGTTTTCAATGCTGCTATCGCTGACCTTGATCAAAATGGAACTAAAGAAATTATCTTACAGACTATTGCAGGAAACTTCTTAGCAATTGATTATAATACTCAAGAAAATATCGCTGGTTTCCCATACTCACTTGGAACCAACACCGAAGCAGCCCCAATTATTGCTGATGTCGATAATGATGGACTTCCTGAAATAATAGCTACAGTTTCTGCTCAAGGTATTATTAAAGCTATCAATCACGATGGAACAACTGCTTTTACTCACACTCTTAATAAAATAATCAAACAAGATGTATTACTTTATGATTTCGATGGAAATGGTTCTAAAGAATTAATGTTCACCACTTATGATGGCTACCTCTATGCAATGACTACTGCTGGTGAAAATATTCCTAACTTCCCATTGAACATGAACTCTTTCCTTGAAGGTAACATGCTTCTTTCAAACCTTGATGGTGATGGAATCTGTGCTGTCTTTGGTGATGCTAATGGATTATTACATGCAATCAAAGCTGATGCTAGTGAAGCAAGTAACTTCCCATTAAACCTTAACGATAACTTGAAATTTGCTCCAGCTATTGGTGATGCTGATGGAAACGGAAATTTAAACTTAGTTGTTTCTAATGTGACTAATATGAATTTGTTAGACCTTAAGCGTCCTGCTTATTCACCTTGGATTATGCATAGAGGAAATCCTGGTAGAACTGGTAATATGTTTGAAGCTTCAACTCCAAACGACGATTTAGATGTTGTTGTTGTTAATAATAACTTAATAGGAAACTATCCTAACCCATTCAACCCTGAAACTAGAATCGCTTTTTCAACTAAAGAAAACGGTCCTGTATCTATTGATATCTTCAATATCAAAGGTCAAAAAGTGAAAGCTCTTCTTAATGAAAACATGGTAGCTGGTCCTCACACTGTTGTTTGGAATGGTACTGACAATAATGGTAAGAGCGTTGCTTCAGGTGTATTCTTCTACAGAATGAAATCTGGAAAATATACTTCAACTAAGAAAATGATTCTGATGAAATAAAAAACTGGGAGCACCCACTGGGAGCGCCTTCATCTTGAAGGCATCTTAACTGGGAAGGCTTGCATCCTTGCAGGCATCTCCCTAAATAAAAATATATAAGCCTCGCTAAATGCGAGGCTTTCTTATTACCCCTTACGAAACATTCGCTGGTATATTGATGCACAAATTCAAGTCTGGTGGAGTGATGAATGTATAAAGAAACAGTTTAGTTAAGAATATAATCCCAAATAATGCAGTAATAAGGTCCCTCATAGTACTTTATAATTTTCAGCAGACTTGACCTTGACCCAAAATAAAAGCAAGAATAGTAGTGACAAAAAGAAAGGGTCATGAACAAGTCATGACCCTTAAATATTATTCTTATTAAATCAGATTAGTTGCCTAAAGTAGCAACCATCACAGCTTTAATAGTGTGCATTCTGTTTTCTGCTTCATCGAATACAACAGAGTTTTCAGATTCAAAAACTTCATCAGAAACTTCTTGAGAATCAATACCATATTTTTCATAAACTTCTTTACCAACAGTGGTTTTTAAGTCATGGAAAGCTGGTAAACAGTGCATAAAGATAGTCTCTTTTTTACCTGTCATATCCATCATAGCTTTGTTAACTTGGTATGGTTTAAGAAGGTTAATTCTTTGTTCCCAGACTTCAGCAGCTTCACCCATTGATACCCAAACATCAGTGTAAATAGCATCAGCATCTTTCACACCAGTAGCGATATCTTCAGTAAGAGTAATTTTAGCACCTGTTTCTTTAGCTATTTCATTACATTTTGCAACTAATTCTTCAGTTGGGAAAAGAGATTTTGGAGCAACAATTCTGAAATCCATACCCATTTTAGCAGCACCAATCATGAGAGAATTACCCATATTATTTCTACCATCTCCAACATAAGTGAAAACAACTTCATTAAGTGGTTTTGTGATATGTTCTTGGATAGTAAGTAAGTCTGCAAGGATTTGAGTTGGGTGATATTCTGTTGTAAGACCATTCCATACAGGAACACCAGCATATTCAGCTAATTCTTCAACAACAGCTTGTCCGTAGCCTCTATATTCAATACCGTCATACATTCTACCTAAAACGCGAGCAGTATCAGCCATTGATTCTTTATGTCCAATTTGAGAACCTGAAGGTCCTAAATAAGTTACATGAGCACCTTGATCGAAAGCTGCAACTTCGAAAGCACAACGAGTTCTAGTTGAACTTTTTTCAAAGATAAGAGCGATGTTCTTACCTTTAAGTGTTTGTTGTTCTGTACCAGTGTATTTAGCTCTCTTCAAATCTCTAGCAAGGTCTAAAAAGAAATTGATTTCTTTTGGAGTGAAATCAAGTAATGTGAGGAAATGTCTGTTTCTTAAATTAAAAGCCATAATTAACTCCTTAGATATATATTTTTCTAATTACCAAAAAATAGTAAGCAAATTTTATAGCAAGGAAATTTTTTAGGAAAGCTAAGAATTAATAATTAAAGGAAAAACTTAGTCATTATGATGTAAATAAAAGTAACATTTGACAAGATGATAAAGCTGATGTTGAGAAGATAAAAGAACAAGATGTAAATATACCCTAGATATTTTTAAAAAATAGACCCTATAGGTAAGTGGAGACGCTTCAAATAAACTAAAAAATAGTCACTACTGTAATTTTTAAGATTGCTCAATAAGTGTAACTAATATTAATGTCAAAAAAAACTTGACATAAAAGATGTTAGTTCTTTTACTAATTTTGAGTTTATAATTTATACCTAATCAAACATGATTATCAGGGTTAAGAAGTTTGAAACAAGGCTAGGCTCTTTATTAGAAGAGGATACATAGAATAGATTATCAGTAATTCTCTTTTTTTTTAGATATCTATAATTAGAGTTATACTAGCTGAATTCACCACATTAACCCGTATAAGGATAATATCCTAGAAATTATGATTAAAAAAATAATATTCTTTCTACTAGCTAGTTTTTGTCTATCTCTAACAGCTGATATTGTAGGCAATCTGGAAGAAATAATAATCTGACTTATTCAGGATATAAGGGGATAATCTTAGCTGATCAATATAATGGATTATTTTTTTTTTTTAAGGAGTTCGAATGAACAAGTATATATTACTTTTAGTCATGTTATTAATCTTTTTACCTCTTTTCTCAGTAGAGGTTGGTGGTCATATTACTGAGAATACTGTTTGGTATCCTCAACATAATCCATATATCATAAACTCTTTTCTTTATGTAGACAGTAATGTAACTCTTACTATTATGCCTGGGACTGAAATTTTAGTCTATGGAGGAGTTACTACTGATCCACATCACTTTATGTGGGGAGGGCTTAATAACGACAATGAACCAGTTGCCAAGAAGATAATTGTTAACGGAACAATCAATGCTATTGGCACTCCTGAGAATCCTATCATTTTTGATAAATATCAAGATGCTAGTGACTACAGATGGGGAGGTATTTATTTTACAAGCAATGCTCCAATCTCAACTTTCGAATATTGCGAAATTAATAATGGCTTCACTTGTGATTATGAAGCTTATCAACAAGCATTTGCAACTCTTACATTCGGTAATGGATTAATCAATATTAGTAATTGTACATTTACTGATAATTACATAGCTTTAGGAACTGGTAATCTGATGATGGATTTAGTCGTATATAAATGTAGCTTTGATACTGGTGATTTCTATTCTCCACCATTCGTCTCTTCTCAAGCAATAAACATAGTAACTTCAGAAGATAACCATCCTGCTGAAGATTATGAGCTTATCATTGCCAGTTGTTATTTTACTGGTAATTCAATGTTTGCTTCTTTTATGGGTGACATAAAAGTCTATTACCTCTTCAATTTTTTTGATGACTTTAATGCAAGAGAAGAGGAAGCCAGAACTATAGAATGGAACTATCCTGCTATTAACAGTTACGGTAATTATGCCTATAATGGTAAAAGAGGCTGGGGGTGTTCATCTGGTGATTCAACGGATGTTGTTTTTGCTAGGAAAAATACTTTAGTAAAGACTGAGGTTGACTTAGATCCAATAAATTTATATTCTGGAGGGTATGGAACAAATTATGTTTCTGATAACTATCTGCTTGGAAATACTCAAGTTACTGCCACAGCAACAGAGGGAAACGATTCATACATCTATAATAATATAATTGAAACTACATATCCTGGTTCTAGTACGCTGGAATTTGAGCGGCAATCTACTTCTTCCACTGGAGGGCAAATCAGGTTTTTTAACAATTTGGTTCGGTATACAGGGACTACTCCTCCAGGTCCTCAATTAGTAACAACCAGATACACTTCTCCATTTATTTATAACAACACTTTTATTAATTATGCCACAATGCTTAGTTGCATTGGAGATTGTCAGACAATCTTTACAAATAATATTATTGGTGTCTATTATAGTTATGGTGGTAACTCTTTTGGATACATCACTAGCTTGATTAATAACTGTTCTGTTCTTCCTATCATGGATTTACCTGAATACTATTACATAGAAAATCATCTCTACTCAGACCCACTTTTTGCCGATACACTTAATGGTGATTATTCTTTATCTGCTTCCTCACCTTGCCGAGATGCTGGCGCATATCGGGAGGATTTACCAGATTTTGACATAGGCTACCATAAAAGAATATTCTCAAGTAACAGTGATATGCCAGCAGTAGTAGATATCGGAGCTTATGAGTATGCTTCTGCCTATATAGGCGGTCTAAGAGGTAATGTCTATGATGCGAGTACCAATCAAGCTTTAGATTGTGTTAAGATAGAGATAATGGATAAGCTTCCTGAATTTAGCGACACCTTAGGTAATTACACCTATCATTGTGGAGCAGGGACTTATACTGTTAAGGCAAGTCGTTGGGATTATCAAGATCTTATTATCCCTGATGTTACAGTTATGGAGGTCTTAGAATTAAACTTGGATATCCCCATGCTCCCCATAGGTGTTCCTAATCATGATGAAGATATCTTGCCAACAACTGAATCAGCTTTTGGATTAAGGAATTACCCTAATCCCTTTAATCCGGAGACTCAGATTAGCTTTATTGTTGCAAAAGCAGGTAAAGGGGAGCTTTCTATATTTAACTTGAAAGGTCAAAGAGTTAGAACTCTTTATCATGGTTTGTTAAATAGTGGTTACCATAGTTTCGCGTGGGATGGCAAGAATAATGCTGGTGACTTAACCTCTTCTGGTATGTATTTTATCAAAATTGAAGTTGAGGGAAAGTTTCAAACTCACAAAATAGTGCTTATGAAATAAAAAAAGCTAAAAGTGGCTTCGGTTTCCCGAAGCCCGCAACCTAAGGAGTTCGAATGAACAAGTATATATTACTTTTAGTCTTATTATTAATCTTTTTACCTCTTTTCTCAGTAGAGGTTGCCGGTCATATTACACAGAATACTGTTTGGTATCCTCAACATAATCCATATATCATAAACTCTTTTCTTTATGTAGACAGTAATGTAACTCTTACTATTATGCCTGGGACTGAAATTTTAGTCTATGGAGGAGTTACTACTGATCCACATCACTTTATGTGGGGAGGGCTTAATAACGACAATGAACCAGTTGCCAAGAAGATAATTGTTAACGGAACAATCAATGCTATTGGCACTCCTGAGAATCCTATCATTTTTGATAAATATCAAGATGCTAGTGACTACAGATGGGGAGGTATTTATTTTACAAGCAATGCTCCAATCTCAACTTTCGAATATTGCGAAATTAATAATGGCTTCACTTGTGATTATGAAGCTTATCAACAAGCATTTGCAACTCTTACATTCGGTAATGGATTAATCAATATTAGTAATTGTACATTTACTGATAATTACATAGCTTTAGGAACTGGTAATCTGATGATGGATTTAGTTGTATATAAATGTAGCTTTGATACTGGTGATTTCTATTCTCCACCATTCGTCTCTTCTCAAGCAATAAACATAGTAACTTCAGAAGATAACCATCCTGCTGAAGATTATGAGCTTATCATTGCCAGTTGTTATTTTACTGGTAATTCAATGTTTGCTTCTTTTATGGGTGACATAAAAGTCTATTACCTCTTCAATTTTTTTGATGACTTTGATGCAAGAGAAGAGGAAGCCAGAACTATAGAATGGAACTATCCTGCTATTAACAGTTACGGTAATTATGCCTATAATGGTAAAAGAGGCTGGGGGTGTTCATCTGGTGATTCAACGGATGTTGTTTTTGCTAGGAAAAATACTTTAGTAAAGACTAAGGTTGACTTAGATCCCATAAATTTATATTCTGGAGGGTATGGGACAAATTATGTTTCTGATAACTATCTATTGGGAAATGTTCAAGTTACTGCGACAGCAACAGAGGGAAACGATTCATACATCTATAATAATATAATTGAAACAAATGAACATGTTAGTAGTGTTATGGATTTAAAAAAAAATTCATCATTAGCTCCCGACGGGCAAATCAGATTCTTTAATAATCTAGTACGACAAACAGCAGATTCTCCTGCAGGAAAACTATTTTTAACTGATGATACATCACCATATATATACAATAATACATTTGTAAACTATTCTTGGTTAATTAATGCTAGAGGAAGCTCTGCTGCTATATTTACAAATAACATAATTGATATAAGCACTTGGTATGGGACTCCTTCAACTGGATATATTACAAGTTTGATTAATAATTGTTCAATTCTACTTTTCCCACAAGGAACTGCATTCAATGTTGAGGATCATATCTACGCAGACCCACTTTTTGCAGATACATTAAATCATGATTATTCTTTATCTGCTTCCTCACCTTGCCGAGATGCTGGTGCATATCGGGAGGATTTACCAGATTTTGACATACGCTATCATAAAAGAATATTCTCAAGTAACAGTGATATGCCAGCAGTAGTAGATATCGGAGCTTATGAGTATGCTTCTGCCTATATAGGCGGTCTAAGAGGTAATGTCTATGATGCAAGTACCAATCAAGCTTTAGATTGTGTTAAGATAGAGATAATGGATAAACTCCCTGAATTTAGCGACACCTTAGGTAAATACACCTATCATTGTGGAGCTGGTACTTATACTATTAAGGCAAGTCGTTGGGATTATCAGGATCTTATTATCCCTGATGTTACAGTTATGGAAGTCTTAGGGTTAAACTTGGATATCCCCATGCTCCCCCTAAGTGTTTCTAATCATGATGAAGATATCTTACCAACAAATGAATCAGCTTTTGGATTAAGGAATTACCCTAATCCCTTTAATCCAGAGACTCAGATTAGCTTTATTGTTGCAAAAGCAGGTAAAGGGGAGCTTTCTATATTTAACTTAAAAGGTCAAAGAGTTAGAACTCTTTATCATGGTTTGTTAAATAGTGGTTACCATAGTTTCGTGTGGGATGGTAAGAATAATGCTGGTGACTTAACCTCTTCTGGTATGTATTTTATCAAAATTGAAGTTGAGGGAAAGTTTCAAACTCACAAAATAGTGCTTATGAAATAAAAAAAGCTAAGTAATTAACTTATGATATTAGTTAAGAAAATTCCAAGAGATTAGAACAGTGATAGATTGTGGGATAGTTCTTTCTCCTGCAATATATTGATTATCGAGAATATTCTTCCAGTAAGCATTAATTTCGAATTGCTTAGTTATCTGGAAGCCAAGATATAAATCCAATAGAGAAGTCTCATTATAGATAACATTGCTTTTATCTTCTAATCCTAAATAAGCATCAAAGAAATGATAGGCAATCCCAGCTTTTATGTAATTATCATGATCCATATCCCGGATTATTTCTACGGAATTTGTTAGGTTGGCTTGAGGAGTATAATAAATATCATTATTATCTAAATCCTGATAGAACTTCATCAATGAGGCTAATTTAAAGCTATACTTACCATAAGCAAGAGAATAATTAGCAGATAACTGAGTTTTTATAGCTTGATAGTTTTCAGTAATAGTTGAATCTAGAAGTTCTGATTCAATAGTAGCATTAGCAACTTCGAGAGCAAGATTTAAATTATTTTTTGAGTAGTTTAACTTGATACCAGTATTATTCTTCTCGTTAAGATAAAAAGGCGCTTGAATTAAAGATTCTTCAGAATCTGAGTCTGAGCTAAATTCATAGTCAGTATAAAGATTATCTTTTTTAAGGGTCTTCCTGAAATTAGTAAATGCTCCTAATCGCCACTGATTAGTTAGGTCATAATAGAGATTAGTATTAGACAAAAGTTGATAAGGATAAGTTATTACTAATTTATTGCTTAGGTTAAGACGGTCATAGTCTGAGTTAAAATCTAAACTTACTAACTGGTCGATATCAGAGGAGAGGGAATTAAATTCTTGACTATAAAAATCTTCCTTATGGAAATAGTATTCATAACTAGCTTTTCCCTGCCAATTATCTAGAGTAAAATTCTTAGCAAATAAAAGTTGAAAGTACTCTCTATTCAATGAAGTAGGAGTAATCCTTTTATAAGTTTCTGAAGAGTATTTTAATCCTAAATCAAGATAGTTATTCGCATAATAAAGAGAGATGGCTCGACTTTTCTCTTCAAAGATAGTAGTATTTAATTTGAAAGCTGGTGAAAGGCGATAGTAGGGTCCTTCATAAGAGATGGAGTTGTAAGCAATATCTACACTGCTATTTTTAAGTGGTATGATTAGATTAGTACTAACATTAGAAGCCAACTCACTGCCAGAGAACATATCACCCTTAAGAAAATTCATTCTGAAATCTAAGTTGTACTTATCCAAAAACTTGTTCTTCTTCAAAGCGAAAAAGCCTGCACCTAAATCATAATCACCTGTTCCAGCCACAACTTCAATAGCAGTTACTGGTAACTGATAATATTCCTTGTCTAAATTATAGAAACTTCCACTATTAGAATCTGTGTAAAGTCGATTATAGTTCTGCATTTTCACGAAAGTAGGATAAAGGGAAGGTAATTCCGAGAAGTGATCTTTTTTAATAAAGTAATTATCTGAATTTAATCCGAAGAGATGCCCTTGCAATGACCAAAATAATCCTTTATTTCTATCAGCATTAAAATTATCTCTACTTGCACTTTTATAATCTTCTACTTTTTCGAATAAGCTCTGATAAGCCTCATAATCAATTTTAGCTTTTTGATTCTCTAAAGAATCAATAAAGGCTTCAATCCTGAGAGAATCCTCTTTTGCTTGATTGAAAAGCAAAGAATCACTTACAACTAGCAAAGAATCACTCTGAGCGTAGGCTAAAGTTACAGCAAAGAAAAGAATAAAAATACAAGAATATATGTTTAGTTTCATTAAAGAAATCCTTCTAATCATTTTTTTACAATAAAATATTAAGAGATAATTTTTACAAGTAAAAAAATTAGAAAGAACCTATTTCGAAAAATTCTTCAACTTCAGGGATACCTGATTTCTTGGCATCGTCTAAAGTTCCGTTAAAGAGAAGCTTTCCTTTATGCAGAAAAACTATCCTATCCGCAATTCTGTGAATTGAAGCTAATTCATGGGTAACAATGACCATTGACATATTTAATTGCTTTTTTAGATTGATTATGAGTTTATCCAAATCTGCGCTGGTAATTGGGTCAAGTCCTGCTGAAGGCTCATCACAAAAGAGTATTTCTGGCTCCAAAGCTAAGGCCCGAGCTAAGGCTGCTCTCTTTTTCATACCACCTGATAATTCGGAAGGAGATAGATATACTGCATGATCTAGATTAACTAAATGTAGTTTTGTTTTAATAATTCTATCGATTATACTTCGAGGTAAATTAGTATGCTGTTCTAGAGGAATTGCTACATTATCATAGACAGTTATAGAGTTTAAAAGAGCTCCATTTTGAAAAAGCATTCCTGTTCTCTTTAGGACCTCATTGAATTGATCTTCATCTAAGTTAGATACTTCTTCACCGAAAATCTCTACAGTGCCAGAATAAGGCTGATACATCCTAAGAATATTCTTGAGTAAAGTAGTTTTACCACATCCACTAGTACCCAGAATGACAGTAACTTCACCTTTATACATCTCCACAGAGATTCCATCTAAAATAATCTTATCGCCATATTTAGCTACAAGGTCAGTAGTTTTTATTATTATATCTTTTTTCATAATTATAAGTAGATTAAGCTAAATGCTGCGTCAGCTAAGATAACAGCAAAGATTGAGGTAACAACTGAGCTGGTAGTTGCTTTACCAACACCTTCTGCTCCACCAGTAACTTTTGTTCCATAGTAAGCTCCGATAATAACTATTAACCAAGAAAAACAGATTGTCTTGATTAATGTTATGATAACATCTTTTACTGCCAAAATATTAATTGAGCGAGAGATATATACTTCAAGAGCAACATCTAAAAAGCCAACAGAGATTAGTAAACCAGCTCCCATGCTTATTAATATGGAAAAAGCTACTAATAAGGGCATAGTTAAAGTTATGGCATGAAATTTAGGAACAATAACATATTTAATAGGATTCAAAGCCATCATCTTCAAGGCATCAATCTCTTCTGTTACTTTCATTGTTGCTATCTCTGAAGCAATCGCAGAACCACTTCTACCAGCTATAATAATCGCAGTAATTAGCGGTCCCATTTCTCGGACTATGGAAATACTTAGCAAATCAGCAATATAGACATTAGCCCCGAATTTCTGTAATTGAAATCCAGATTGTAGAGTTAGAATAAAACCAATAACAAATGATAAGAGAGCAACAATAGGCATTGCATCTAAACCAATAACAAGTGCTTGCTCAGTGACAGAACCTTTGCGTCTTCCTTTTTTGTTCACTAGACCAGATATACTCCACCAAATAGTATCAGAAGCTAAATATAAACCATCTAGTAGTTGCTTCATAAGTGAAAGAAAATTCTCACCTGCTTTTACGAAGATGTTATCAGCTTTTGGTTTCTCTGCTGAATTAACGCTAGTAGAAGAGAATACTTCAATAGTCTTCATTATAGCTTGATTTTCTAGCACTAAGGCCTCTTTTCCCAGCTTATTCCTATCTAATAGCATTTCGACAAAAGAGACCCCCGCCCCATCAATTTCGGTTACTGCATTGAGATTCAACTTAGTAATAGTCGCTTTGTTAAAATTCTGATCATAATCTTTTAGTAATTGGGTAATAGTAGCAATGACTATCTTGCCCGATATTGAAAGTGTCTGATCTTTTATATTAATATTGCTCATAATCTTAGAAGAAGTATGATAGTCTGATGAAGGAACTTGTATTATAGACGAAATAGTCTTTCACATTTTCATCATAATTAACATCAAATCTGAAGTCCCAAGAAACATTTCTAATTAGCTTGATATTGAATATATTAATAAACTCGAAAGTAGGCTTCTGAGCTCCCTGTAAAGGAATAAGTAAATCAGCAGTAGAAGACCAAGTCAAGCGAATTTGAGGAATATTAACATTTCCTACAATAGAAGTAGCAATACCTTTGGTTGAGGTATCCGATAATCTATTATAAAGTTTAGTTCCATAAGTATTATCTTTGGCAAAAACAAGTACATCCTGATTATATGTCTGTAACCAACCTAAACCTGCTCTAAAGTTAACATTACCATATTTGCCATTATTGATTCTATAATTAAGTCCCATATCTTCTTTAAGGGTTAATGGGAAAATAGGGTTCTGAATTTTCACTCTATCTTGAGAATATAGAGAATCAACAACTTCGCCACTCTCATTGTAGATTATGTAGTTTGATTCAGATGTAAAATAGCTATGTTTGGGTAAGAAGTGAGAATTAGTGTCAAATCTACCATAGAGACCTAGTTGATCCCAAATATTGTAGATAAGAGTATTATTAAATCTGAATTCATCAACAGAGATTTTCAAATCTTCATTTGAGGCTTTGTTGAAACCAAGTTCCCAGTTAATTCTACCTTCATAATCGATATTATCTCTTTGGTAGTACATCTTCTTATCAAACTGACTACTCAAGGTTATATTCTCATCAAAAGTTTTCTCTTCAGTTTCATTATCAGCATTGATATTGAAGTTTAGATGGAAGGCGTTTTGAGAGGAATAGTAGGTTTTTAATAAGTTCTCAGTCTCTTGAGGGTGAATACCTGCTCCAAGGAGTTTGCCGTTTGTACCTTCAGGATCAACAACAATTGTAAGATTATAGTGTTTGCCTGGCTCAATATCAACAGTGGTAAAATCTATATAAGATGAGAAGGAAGCACCATCAATAGTTATGAAGTAGCGTCCTGGTTGCAAAATCCAAACTCTATTCTCTTCACCAGCTTCATCAGCAGCAGAGAAGTCAAATCCGATAGCTTCATTATTATCCCCTTCATAAATATCATAAGACATTCTTACTCGGGATTTTCCGCTATCGATAATATTAATAATTAAAGAGCTCCATTTAGGTTCTACAATAGTTCTATATTTTTGTTTTATCTCAATAGGATAAGTTAATTCTCTTTCTTGCCCCTGTCCTAAATAGAGGGTATATTTTCCTACAGGTAGGGTTTTAACTTGGCCCATTTCAATTATAGTTGAGTAAGAAGTTTCATTATTCATTACTAAAACTGATGGAGCATTAGGACTTTGGGATAAATTAGGAACTATTAATTCTCCAGTATTTTCTCCTTCAATATCAGCCTCTTCAAAATAATCTCCATATTCTACTATATCAGCATTTAACTGAGGTATTTGATTTTTACTTTCAGTTCCATTAATAAAGAACTCTTGGGCTTTAACCAAGAATTTGTCATATTCTTCTGAGATTATCTCGGAAAATGTTTGGACAGTTGAGCTCATATCATCATCTAAAACAGTGATATCTTTATTAAATCTATGAACTACTACAATTTTTTGCTTAGAATTTCTTAAGTAGAAATCCATCTTTACATGAGCGGAAACAAAATCACTGCTTTTAACTTGTTCAATATTTCCCACAAAAGTATCTATATAATAATCTGGGATACTAGTAAAAAAGTCTCTTTGTACATTTTCGAAGAAATTATATCTAGTTGATTTTTGTAAAAGCAATTGAGGAATAGAATTATAGAGTTTATCTGCCCACAAGTTGTCTTCTGAATAAGAGATAGTATTAATAGAATTCTTTTCTACAATCTGGTTTCTCTGATAAGTTCTTGGTATTTGTGTTTCTGTAATCTCAACACTATAAGGGAAGGGGGTTACTTGTTTCAAATCTTCATTATCTAGGTGTGGAATATAATCTAAAATATAGTAGTTTATTACATTATCTTCTTTATTATTTGAACATCCACTAAAAATTGTTGAAACTAAAATTACGATTAAAATAAATATAAAATAGTTATGTTTTCTCATGTGCTCTCCTAATTACTGCTTCTTATAATTGCGGATGGGTTATCATTAATCTGTTTAGAGAATTCATTTAAATTCTCCATTGCTTCTCTGGCAGATTCTAGAATATCTAAAATATCTCTTCTTGATCTAATAACAGTGTTATCAACAGTACTCATCATTGATTCTAATCTAATAACTGAGCTATTTACACTAGTAATTAGAACATCTAGATCAGCTCCAGCTAAATCTGAAGAAATAGAATCAAGATTAGTAATAATATTATTGATAGAATTATTACTTAAAATCTTATTAACTGCTATTATTGATTGGGTTGCTGAAGTAACTAGGGTATCTAATTTGGATTCTAGGACATTAGTAAATTTAGCCACATCTCCTGAAATTAGTTCTAAATTACGCATTGTTCCTTCTAAAGTAGAACGATTTTCTGTAAGAATTTCATCTAAATTTCCAATTATAGAAGCAATATTATCGATATTGCTTTGGTCAGCTAATTTATTTAAACTCTTTATTAGTTCATCTAATTGTTCTGTAATTGATACTGCCTTATTGGTTATTGTTCCAAAGAGAGATTTCTCAACTTCAATAGAGGATTTTGGTTCTAAGAGTTTAGATTCATTAGTTCCACCCTTTATTTCTATGGCATTTAATCCTGTGATACCGACTGGGGAAAGAGAAGCCTTGGCATCACTTTTTATTGGTGTGCCACCCTGAATACTAATAGTAACAATTATAGAAGTAACATCTTCGGGGGAAATCACAATTTCTTCAACTCGACCAACCCCGATACCTTGATAATTAACTTTACTACCAACATCTAAACCACCAACTGATTCATTTAGGAAGTTGATATAATAAATATCTCTTTTTTGAGATAGACTACTTCCTGCTATTACAGCTATAGTAATAATTATCAAGGAAAATCCAGTAATTAAAAAGACTCCAAGACGAAATTTCTGAGCTTTGTTAGCCATTTATACCTACCTTTACTGTACCTTCTAAAGACATCTTGGTTTTATTAATTAGAGCAATTAATATTAAGGCAAAGCTTGATATTAATAAAACTCCTAAATAAAACTTTTGTGATTTATTCACCATATTTACCTACCATTATTTTTCCTTCTAATATAATTGTTGCAGTGCCTATGATAGAGAGACTTTGCTCTCCACGCTTCACAAATATTTTTCCTCCACGGAGGGATAATTGATCAATCTCTAAGTAATCACTCTTTAGAAATTCAAACCAGTACTCTGCAACAACTAAAGCAGCTGAACCTGTTACTGGATCTTCAGGTATTCCTTCCCAAGGATCAAAGAATCTCATCTGTACTTTACCATTATCTTGCTTGCTAATTATTAAACCCCTAATTCCAGAAACAATTTTATCTAGTTCCAAAATTTTATTAATATCAACATATAGATCATCAAGTCTTATTGAATCAGCAATAAATACAGTCAAATAATGATTATGTTCACTTAAAAATATACTGTCTTTTATTGGGAAATCAAAGAAATCTTTTATTTCATTGTAAATTTCGATTTTATTAGAAATATCTCTAGGGAAATCCATCTGAATCTTGTCATTTTCTCGGAAACAGCTAAGTTTACCATACTTAGTAAAGAAATCTATCTTATTTACTTTAGGCTGGAGATAGGTAAAAAATATTTTGGCTGTAGCTAAAGTTGCATGCCCACAGAGAGCAACTTCCACTCTTGGAGAGAACCATCTTAAAGAGAATCTTTCCTTCTTTTCTTCTAAGAAAAAAGCTGTCTCAGAAAAGCCAATTTCTTGGGCAATATTAAGCATCAGTTCATCAGACAATAACTTATCTAGGATAACAACTGCTGCGGGATTACCCTTAAAGGCTTTATCAGTAAATGAATCCACAAAATATATTTTCATAAAACAATATATAAAGAAGATGATTATTAAGTCAAGAAATAAGAAAGACATAGTGATTATTAGCTGTTATTTCTTGTTACAGTCTGTTTTATTTATTGATATAAGCATTTAAAAGGGGAAATTAACTTTTAAGGAGGCTTTTCTTAGGGCTACTGTATTTTCTTTTGTTTTTACTCTCTTAAATACTTCTAAAAGACCCAAGTATTTTATAATATCATTCAATCACTACTTATTCTATTGTTACTTTAGTTGATTTCTTTCCTGTCTTATTACATTCAGTAATTACTCTAACCTCATCGCCAATTTTTAAATCAGGGATTCTATAAATTAGTTCTCCCCCATCAGCACTTTCCTGTTTTGAAAGCAACTGAGTGATAATCTCTTTTTTATTAACTTCTACTATAACTTTAACAATATAGTGCTTAGCTTCATCGCTTACCTTATGAACATAGTCCACTTTGAGTAATTTTGTTTCTTTATCATAAGTAGCAGTAACATCTTTTGCAGAATGAGCAAACAAGCTTGACATCATAATGAAAAGAACACCAATAATTAGTAGTTTCTTCATTTCTTTTCTCCCTTCTTTTTAAATATTTGTGTTTTGATCCATTTCCAGTTAAAGCCAATATGTACAAAAGCAAAAATTGCAAAAATCATCCCAGCAGTCTCATGAATCTCTCCAAGAACCTCATTTCCATTGAGACTAGATGGGATTATATCATAGATAAATATACTAATAATAGTTGTAATAAATGCAATAAAGAGTATGACATTAACAATTTTAAGCATACTTTGTTTTTTCATGGAAACTCCTATAAACAAATTTTACTTAAAAAGTAACGATTTTTTCTTGAAGAGCAAATTTTATTCTTTTAGTATAAAGATCATTGCTATTATAATAATCTAATTATGAAGCAATAATAATCAGGATAAATTGGGATTTTAGTAGGCATAATTAAAGAGGCGAATATAAAAATTCGCCTCTTAATTTATAATTCTAGCAGGATATTAGTGTTTTGAATCTAAACCTGTAGTTTGTTTTTCAACATGACCTTTGAACTTATCTCTACCGTAGTAGTGAGTATGAAGTAATTTATGTGCTTTGTGAGAACCTGGAGTATCTAAATATTCTTTATAGATTTTAGTTATTTCAGGGTTATGATGAGAGCATCTAAATTCAAGATTTGCATCTTCTTTATAAAGAGCTTCACCTCTTCTAGCACGATCAGCAATGCTGTTACCGAATGGTTGTCCACCACCACCAACGCATCCACCTGGGCAAGCCATGATTTCTACGAAGTGATATTCAGTTGAACCAGTTTCGTTAATTTGTTGTTGGATTTTATCCATAACTTTTCTAGCATTACCTAAACCGTTAGCAACTGCAACTTTTACATCACCGAAACCAGGGATAGTAATAACAGCTTCTTTCACGCCTTTAAGTCCACGAACTGCTTCGATATTAGGATTTTCTAAATCTTCACCAGTTACTAAGAAATAAGCTGAACGGATAGCAGCTTCCATAACACCACCAGTAGCACCAAAGATAGTACCAGCACCAGTGTAGAAACTCATTCCTTCATCAGGTTTTGCTTCTGCGATATTTTTAAAGTCGATACCAGCTTCGTGGATCATTCTCAAGAATTCACGAGTAGTAAGAACTATGTCAGTATCCTGTAATCCATTGTTACTAAGTTCAGGTCTTTGAGCTTCGAATTTCTTAGCTGTACAAGGCATGATAGCAACTGAAACGATATCTTTAGGATCTAAACCATGAGTTTCAGGATAGTAAGTTTTTGATAAAGCACCAAACATTGACATTGGTGATTTAGCAGTTGAAACATAAGGAGTTAAGTCAGGGTAATAAGTTTCAACAAATTTAACCCAACCAGGAGAACATGAAGTAATAACAGGTTTTCCAGAATGTTTCTTAAGATTCTCAACACACTCTGTACCTTCTTCCATGATTGTAAGGTCAGCAGTGAAGTTAGTATCCATAACTGAATCAAAACCAAGAGCTCTTAAAGCTGCATACATTTTACCAGGAGTTACAGTACCCATATCCATACCGAATTCATCACCTAATGATGCACGGATAGATGGAGCTTCTTGAACCACAACATGTTTAGTTGGATCTAAAAGAGCATCCCATACTTTATCAGTATCGTCTTTCTCTCTTAAAGCACCTGTTGGGCAGTAAACTGTACATTGACCACAATTAACACAAGCACTATTACCGATTCCCCAGCTCATAGCTGTGTCAACATGAGCTTCGAAACCACGATCTGCAAATGTTAAAGCATTAACAGTTTGGATTTCGTTACATACAGTGATACAACGACCACAGTTGATACATTTATTTCTATCTCTTACGATTGAAGGACTTGAATAGTCAATTGGATGCATTTCTAATAATTTAGGAACTTTTTCCATATCGATATCCATAGTGTAAGCTAATTGCTGTAATTCACATTTGCCATTAGCAACACAAGTAGGACATTTTACATCATGATTAGATAGAACTAATTCTAAAATAGTTTTTCTTAATTCTCTTAATTCTTTGCTATTAGTATTAACTTTCATTCCTTCAGTAACAGGAGTAGCACATGCTCTTTTAGGAACACCATAGCCTTCCACATCGCATACACAGATTCCACAAGCTGCTGTAGGAGCTAAGTCAGGATGCCAGCATAAAGAAGGAACTTTAAATCCAGCTTTTAAAGCAGCCTTTATAATAGTTGTGCCTTCTGGAACTTCTACAGGAACATTATTGATTGTTAAGTTAATCATTTTCATCTTTACATCTCCAGATCTATTTATTTAATTCTTTTTAAAAAATCATTTCTAAAGTTCAAAATTGAACTCTTAATTGGCATATAAGGTGATTGTCCAAGAGCACAGAATGAACTCTTCAACATGGCATCTGAAAGCATAATCATACTTTCTAAATCTTCTTCTTTACCTTGGCCATCTCTAATTTTACAGATAATATTATACAGCTGTTGGGTTCCTAAACGGCATGGGAAACATTTTCCACAAGATTCGTGGCGGAAGAAACGGAGAATAGACCAAAGCATTTCAACCATATCTACCTCTTCACCCATAACCATAATAGCGCCTGAACCTAACACTGCAGTGTACTCTTTCAAACTCTCATAATCCATTTTTACGTCAAGAAGTTTATCAGATAAAATTACACCAGCAGCTCCACCAACGAGAGCAGCTTTGAATTTTTTACCTTTTAACATTCCTCCGCCATACTTATTAATAATATCTCTAAGGGTAATTCCCATAGGTACTTCTGTAAGTCCAGGCATTGCAACATCACCCATTAAAGTGTAAACTTTTGTTCCAGTTGCACCATTAACACCAAGACTCTTATACCACTCAGCACCTTTATTAATAATAGTAGGAACATTAGCGATTGTTTCTACATTATTAACAACTGTAGGAGTTTGCCATAAACCTTTTACACCAGGGAATGGTGGTTTAAAGCGAGGATTACCTCTATTACCTTCTAATGATTCAATCAGAGCTGTTTCTTCACCACATACATAAGCACCAGCACCAACTTTGATATCAAAATCTAAGTTGAAACCACTACCAAAGATATCTTCACCAAGGATGCCATAAGATCTACATTGGTTAATAGCATGTCTTAATCTTTCAATACAGAGTTTATATTCACCTCTGATATAGATAAAACCTTTGTTAGCACCGATAGCACGACAAGCAATCATCATACCTTCAAGAAGTTTATGAGGATCGCCTTCCATGATTAATCTATCTTTAAAAGTACCTGGTTCACCTTCGTCAGCATTGATTACTAAATGTTTTTCAGGAGAATCGATTGGGGCAGTAAAGCTCCATTTAAGGCCAGTAGGGAAACCTGCGCCACCACGACCTCTTAAGCCTGATTCTTTAACTTCAGAGATAATCTCATCAGTAGTCATTTCTAATAAGGCTTTTTCCCAAGCTTCATAACCGCCAACACCGATATATTCTTCGATATCTTCAGGGTCAATAATACCTGAGTTTTCTAATACATTTCTCTCTTTATAGTTAAAATCATAAGCTTCAACTCTTGTTGTTGAGGCTAATAATCTTTTAACAGGTCTTCCTTTAAGGAAGTGTTCTTCAACTAATTCAGGGATATCTTCCACTGTAACATTTTCATAGAGAGTATTTTCAGGATATACCTTAAGGCAAACACCTTTTGCAAAGAAGCCAAGAGGGCCTGTCTCTAAAACATCAATTTCGTCTTGGAGGTTTCTTTTAGAAAGTTCTGCTTTTAAAGCTAGTTCAATCTTTTTAGCACCAGCTTCGATAGAAGTTTCATTAATACCTAATAAAATGTGGCTACGATAGAATTTCATTACTTTTCTCCTTTGATGTCTTTAATAATTTTGACAACTTTCTCTTCAGTAAGGTCACCATAAATATCGTTATTAATCATCATAACAGGAGCATTACCACATACTCCAAGGCAAGCACATAATTCTAAGGTAAATATACCATCTTCAGTAGTTTCATTTTGTTTAATATTTAAGATTTCTTTTAGTTTTCTATAGATATTATCACAACCTTTTAAATAGCAAGGAGGTGACTCACATAGTCTAATAATATTTCTTCCACGAGGTTTTGTAGAGAACATACCGTAGAAGGTTATGACACCATAGATATGGTTAATTGGGACATTGATATATTTTGATACAGATAGGACAGCTTCCTCAGTAATATACTGTTGAGGGTGGCTATCTTGTATGTCATGTAAGATATAGATTAAATTATCTTTAGTGGGTTCGTATTTTTTAAATATTTCCTGATACATAAAAAAATCCTTATGGGTTGTTAGTCAGTTGAAATTATGAAGTCATTGACAGGATTGCCGTTAACAATATGTTCTGCTACCACTTTTTTAACTTTTTCGGCATTCATATTGCCATAAGTAACACTAATTGTGCCATCAATAATTACATCTACCACTGGTTCCATAGATGATAATCCCTTTTCACCAGTTTGAGTTACTAAAACATCATGAAGTTGTCTATTAGCGATTTCGTCTAAAAAAGCTTTCATAACTTCACGAGCACCCATTGCTATGCCGGATGTACCCATGCCTACAACAACTTTTACTCTTGTTTCACTGTTTCTTAGTTTCATGTCGTTTTGAGCTTTCTCTCTAATTTTTCTTAAATCAGCTAGAGTTTTCATAATACGACCTCCTAATTTATTTATTTGTAAAAATTCATCCCAAAATTTCTTAAAGCCAAATTTATATAAAATCCTCAAAACTGTCAAATATTAAATTTCTTATTTGGTAAAAAATTATTTGACATCTCAGAAATTGCTTATATAATATAACTTATGCTGATAATAATATCTTGTTATTAAAGGAAAAGAAATGTATTTTGTTAATTGAAGATGAATAATTTAAAATATATTATTTTCAAGATTTTTATGTTTTTTGCTGATAAGTCGCTCCTTCTTATTGACATGAAATGAACAATAATTTTAGTTGAGCAATTAATAATAGGTGAGTATATGAAAAGAATGAAAAAAACAATAATAGAAAATATTAATGATGCAATTGAAAGATTTCCTAATAAAGATGCTTTGACTTGGTTAGATGAAAAAGCAATCAAATATAAAGAATTAGGAGAGAAGTACAAGGCCATAGCTAATCTCCTTAAGGAACAGGGAATTAGACATGGAGATAAAGTATCGATCTTAAGTGAGAATTCCCCAAATTGGTGTATATCTTATTTAGCTATCGTCTCTCTAGGTGCAATTGTAGTCCCCATTCTGACAGAATTTCATGAAAATGAGATCCATCATATTCTCAGACATTCAGAAGCTAAAGCTATCTTTGTGTCAAACAAGCTTTTCCCTAAATTTGAAACACTCTTTGGTGCTGAAAAAGATATTATAGCAATTCAAATTGAAGACTTTCATATAATTAACCCTCCATCTTCAATGGCTAAAATAAAATCTAAATTATTAGATAGAAGAGATTCTGTCTTGGATAAAACAGGGATTATTGGAGAGATTGCGGGATTTAAAAATAAACACATTGATGAAAATGATACTGCGGTGATAATTTACACTTCAGGAACTACAGGCCAATCAAAAGGTGTGATGCTTACTCATAAAAATTTGATTACTAATATTCAAGCCTGTTTTAGTGTCCAGCCTATGGATGAACATGACAGACTAATTTCTATTTTACCTTTACCTCATACCTATGAAAGTACTTTAGGTTTCCTCTTTCCCTTAATGCACAACAGCAAAATCACCTATTTAAGGCGTCCACCTACTCCTAGTGTTTTACTTCCAGCCCTATCTAAGGTAAAACCTACCATTATGTTAAGTGTTCCTCTTATTATGGAAAAAATCTTTAAAAATAAAATACATCCAAGCCTTACCTCCAAACCATTTATGAGATTTCTATACTCAATTCCTATGATAAGAAAAGCACTCCATAATATTGCTGGTAAGAAATTATATAAAACCTTTGGCGGACACTTAAAATTCTTCGGTATAGGTGGGGCAAAAATAGCATCTGATGTGGAAAAATTCCTACAAGACTGTAATTTCCCTTATTCTATAGGTTACGGTTTAACAGAGACTTCCCCCTTAATCGCTGGGGCTCCTCCTGCGAAAACTCGCTACAGATCAACAGGTCCTGTAGTTTATAATCTCCAATACAAACTAATCAACACTAATCCTGAAACAGGAGAAGGAGAAATAGTAGTTAAAGGTGATAGTGTGATGAAGGGATATTATAAAGATGAAGCTACTACAAAGTCCGTCTTTACAGATGATGGTTACTTCATGACAGGAGACTTGGGAGTACTTAAGAGAGGCTTTCTTTATATAAAAGGAAGGTTAAAAAATGTGATTATTGGTTCAAGTGGTGAAAATATTTATCCTGAGGAGATTGAATCAATCATTAATGAAAATGAATTTGTCTCTGAATCTCTAGTTCTAGAACAAAACGGTAAGTTAGTAGCCAGAACTCATCTTAACTATGACTATATAGACCAATTATATGGTACTCCATCATTATCAGAATCAAAACTTAAAAGAGAGATAGCTAAAATACTAGATAATATAAAAACTGAAGTTAATGCCAAAGTCTCTAACTTTTCTAAAATCAGTAAGGTTCAAGAACAGACCGAGCCATTTGAAAAGACTCCTACAATGAAGATTAAGAGATATCTCTATAAATAGTTGTTAGAGCTTGATACTTTCAAGGCTGAATTAAGACTTAATACTAGGATTATCTATACTTTACCTTAGAAGAAGATTAACAATATGGGACTTATTAGTTTGTTGATCTAGAACAATTTAACCCTTACTTCCTTAGATTTTATTTGAAATGTTAATTTTGTGTTAAGATAATACTTGACAAGTCAACTTTTACTTGTAAAAATAACATTGTCTTAAAAAAAACAATAAGGAAGGAAAACATGAAACGATTTTTAGCCCTTTTATTTGTCGTTCTTACTGTTTCTTTAGTCGCACAGAACTTACAATTACACTATGATTTCGGAGCAAGCACAGATGACACTGAAGCTGGTTACCGCGAACACTTTACCACAACTGTCGAAATGTTCAAATTTGATCCATGGGGTAGTACATTCTCTTTCATCGACTTCGATTACAAAGATGGCATAGAGAGAAATAGTGCTAATGTAGCTTACTGGGAAATCACCAGAATGTTTAATATCCCTCAAGTTAAAGGCTTACAAGCAGGAATCCAATATAATGATGGTTTAAACACATTTGGTGGATTCGGTAATGTTTGGTTAGCTGGTATTCAATATCCTATTAATCTTAAATTCGTAACACTCTATACAAGTGCTTGGTTAAGAGATGCTGAAGGTCAAGATCCTAATTTCCAAATTACCTTAGTTTGGGAAAAGAAGTTCTTAGATGACCAACTTGTATTTAACGGATTCTTAGACTTCTGGGGACAAGATAATGCTGATTTTGATGAATCTGCTGAAGATTCTCAGTTTGTTTTATTAACTGAACCACAAATTTGGTGGGACTTGCCTTGGCTAGATCCATTATCAATCGGTTCAGAAATAGAAATCAGTCAAAACTTTATTTTTGGTGCTAACGAAGACCTTATGGTCTGCCCTACACTTGCTGTAAAGTGGGACTTCTAAATTAACTAAATTTTGAGCGAACTAAATGTTCGCTCTTTCTTTTTCTAACAAAACAAAAAAGTAATGAAAGGATAAAATCATGAAGAAATTAATCTTAGGTTTATTAGTAATTAGTTTATTGGTACTTATAGCTGGTTGCGGTGATAAAAAAGCTACCGATGCTTCTAAAATGAAAGTTGGTTTTGTTTATATCGGCCCTGTTGGTGATGCAGGTTGGACCTATGCTCATAATGAAGGTAGATTAGCAGTAGAAAAAATGGATATTGTAGAAAAGACAATTTTTGCTGAAAATGTTAAAGAGAATGCAGAATCTGAAAGAACAATCAGACAAATGGCTGACCAAGGTTGTGATTTAATTTTTACAACTTCTTATGGATTTATGGATTACACCTTAAATGTAGCAAACAGTTATCCTGATAAAACTTTCATGCACTGCTCAGGATATAAAACAACTGATAATATGAGTGCCTATTTTGGTAAAATGTATCAAGCTCGTTATTTAGCAGGTATAGTAGCTGGAAAAATGACAAAGAAGAATTTAATTGGTTATGTTGCCCCATTCCCTATTCCAGAATGTACTCGCTTAGCTAATGCCTTTTATTTAGGCGTTCAAAGTGTCAATCCTGATGCTAAGATGAAAATAGTATTTGTTAATAGTTGGTATGATCCTGCCAAAGAAAAAGAATATGCTTCTTCATTAATTGATGCAGGTTGTGACTTAATTGCTCAACATGCAGATTCAGCAGCTCCTCAACAAGCAGCTGAAGAAAGAGGAGTATGGTGTATCGGTTATAATACTGATATGAGAGATTTTGCTCCTACAATGAATTTAACATCTACTATTTGGAACTGGGATGTATTCTATACTGATGTTGTAGAGAAAGTACATAATAAAACTTGGAAATCAGGAAACTACTGGTTAGGTATCGAAACTGGTATCGTAGGTCTAGCACCTTTCAATCCTGCTGTTCCTGAAGATGTTATTAAATTAGTTGATGAAAAGAAACAAGAAATGATTGATGGAACACTCAAAGTCTTCGCTGGCCCATTATATGATAATAATGGCGATTTAAAAGTAGCTGAAGGTAGCATAATGAAAGATCAAGAGTTAAATCAATTTGATTGGTTTGTTAATGGAGTTTACACTGAATCAACTGATAAATAGAGATTTATAAAATGAATGTAAAAATGAGGAAAAGTCTAAATCGTCTTTTCCTCATTTTTTATTTCACAAGATTTCATAAATATAAATAATTGGATAAGCAGAATAATAAAAAAACAAAGTTGAGGTACATTTTGCAAACCGATAATAATCTAATAGTTGAGATGAAAAATATTACCAAAAGTTTCTTCGGTAATAAAGCAAATGATAATGTCAGTTTTTCTCTAAAAAAAGGAGAGATTCACGCTCTACTAGGAGAGAATGGAACAGGCAAAACAACACTTATGAATATTCTTACAGGAGTCTATGAACCTGATTCAGGAGATATATTCTATAAAGGGAAGAAACTACGCTATAGTTATCCTGGTGAGGCTTTAGAACTGGGTATTGGTATGGTTCATCAGAGATTTAGTTTGATAGGAAGTTTAAGTGTTTGGGAAAATATTATTTTAGGAAATCCTAAGAATAAACTCTATTTAAATACCAAAAAGATCTCTCAAGAGTTAGAACAATATGCCAAAGAATACAAATTTCAAGTAGATTTAGAGGCAATCGTAGATAAGCTTCCTATCGGCCTCAAACAAAAAGCTGAGATTCTAAAAATGTTAGTTAGAGATGTTGATGTCTTAATAGTTGATGAGCCTACAACAGTTCTTACTAAACAAGAGACAGATAATCTTCTTGTAAATTTAAAAAAAATAGCTGAATCTGGTAAATCAGTTGTCTTTATCTCCCATAAAATGAAGGTTGTTAGGAGAATAGCAGATAGAATTACTGTTTTAAGAAGGGGTAAATTAATCGGAACCGTTACTCCTGATGAGGTAACACCCGAAGAGTTATCAATGATGATGGTAGGTAAACAAAGTGGTGCTCTCCTAGAGAGAAAAGCTCAACTAGATCAAAAGAAAATACTTTCTGTTGAAGGACTTCATGTTCATTCCGACAAGAATCTATTAGCAGTGGATTCACTTTCATTTGAATTAAATACAGGGGAGATTCTCGGCATTGCAGGAGTTTCGGGAAATGGACAAACAGAGCTTTCCGAGGCTATTGTAGGAATCAGAGAGCTCCGAGATGGCAAGATCTGGTTTAAAGATATTGTGATTAACAAATTGAGTGTAAAAGATAAAATCGCTATGGGAATAAGCTACATTCCTTCAGATAGAATTCATGTGGGAGTTGCAGGACAGCGTCCTACTTGGGAAAATATCGGAATGAAGATTTACCGATATAAGAAATATAGTAATGTTTTTGGACTCAACAGAAAGATGATGAAAGAGTATGCTGATGAGATAGTCAAGAAGTATGATATAATTCAACCAGGAATTGAATTTCCCTCTCTCCTTCTCTCGGGAGGAAATTTACAGAAAGTAATAATCGGTCGAGAGATTGAAGCAGAAAGTGATTTATATATATGCGAGTATCCGACTAGAGGCTTAGATGTTGGAGCTACTGAATTTGTCCGCAATACAATCTTAGAATTAAGAAACAGTGGTAAAGCTATCATTCTTATTTCTGGTGATTTAGATGAAATATTTATGTTGGCTGATAGAATTGCTGTTATGCACTCAGGTCATTTTGTCTCTGTCTTTCCTAACGGAAAATATGATGTTACTGAAATCGGTTTAATGATGAGTGGAACCTTAGAACATGAGTTGCAAGTGAATAAGGGAGGTAAAAATGTATAAAGTTGTCTTGGAGCAAAAAGAGAGAGTATCTCCTAATAAAGAGCTGTTATTTAATATTATAGCTATTATCGTAGCTTTGATTCTCTCTGGGATTATTCTTGCCTTCTATGGATACAATCCCTTCACATCATTTGCGGGAATGTTTAAAAGTACTTTGGGAAGTTCCTTTGGTTTTAGTGAAACTATTGTAAAAACTATTCCTTTAATCTTCACAGGACTCTCAGTCGCTATGGCTCTTAATAGTAAGGTTTGGAATGTAGGAGCTGAAGGGCAACTCTATATTGGAGCTCTTTTCGCAGCTTGGTTTGCCATCTATTTCCCTACCCTACCTAAATTCTTGGAAATCCCCATGATTCTCTTAGTCAGTATGATTGGTGGAGCTCTCTGGGCCTTCTTTCCGGCCATTTTAAAAATGAAATTTAAAATGAACGAAGTAATATCTACCTTACTTTTAAACTATGTCGCAATTAGCGTTTTAGACTATTTCGTCTATGGTCCCATGAAAAGAGATGATAATTTTCCTTTTTCCAAAGATATTCCCCCTGAAGCTGTTTTCAACAAAATTGGCTTTCAAAATGTTCACATAGGTATATTTTTCGCTTTAATCTTAGTTATTATTGTTTATTATGTATTAAAATATACTAAATTTGGCTACGAACTAAGAATCATTGGTTCTAGTATTAAAGCAGCCAATTATGCTGGAATAAATTATGATAAGATGATGTTATTTGTTTTCTTGATAAGTGGAGCTTTTGCAGGACTTGCAGGAGCAAATCAACTGTGTGGTATAGAATTCAAACTTCATTCTCACATCTCTGATGATTTAGGCTATACTGGTATCATAGTTGCTTGGCTAGCTCGATCTAACCCCTTTATCATTGTTGCTTTTGCTTTCTTTATGAGTTCACTTATCATTGGTTCTGAAGCTCTTCAATATGAAGGAATTCCTGTCGCTATTGGTAAAGTTATGCAAAGTTTAATTCTTTTCTCTATCCTGGGAAGTGAGTTATTCAAAAATTATAGAATTAAACTTAAGAGAGGTTAATCATGAGTTTTTATGAAATAATAGTTACCTTATTAGTTTCTGCTATAAAAAGTGGTACAATTATGATATTTGCCACTGTTGGTGAAATTTACACTGAACGCTCAGGAGTTCTGAACCTTGGCGTTGAAGGAATGTTACTGCTGGGTGCTTTTTCCGGATATGCAACTGCAGTACTTACTCAGAACATCTTCTTAGCCTTTTTAGTAGCTGGATTAGTTGGAGCTTCAGTAGCCTTAATTCATGCCTTTGTTACTATCACACTTCGAGCAAATCAAGTTGTTTCTGGTCTAGCTCTTACTATGTTTGGAGGAGGTGTCAGTTCTTTCTTGGGTAAAGGTTTTGTTAAAATGCCACTTGCTGAAAGTGTAAAGGCTTGGATTGTGCCAATTAAGATCCCTCTTTTAGGAGATATTCCTTTCATTGGGGAAATTCTTTTTAATCATAATATATTTGTTTATCTATCATATTTCGTTCCTGTAATCGCTTGGTTTATATTAAATAAGACCAAATGGGGCTTAGCTATTAGAGCTACAGGTGAAGAACCTCTTGCCAGTGAGATCATGGGAATTAAGGTAACAAGAGTGAGATATCTTTCAACCCTCCTAGGTGGTTTACTTTGTGGTATTTCAGGTGCCTATCTATCAGTTGTTTATTCTTCTTTATGGGGAGATGGCATGACTGCTGGACGAGGTTGGATTACTATCGCTTTAGTTATCTTCTCAAATTGGAGACCTCTCTTTGTCTTTGTTGGAGCTTATCTTTTTGGTGGCATGGAAGCTATAATTCCTCGTTTGCAAGCCTTCGGTGTAGAGTTATCTCCTCAATTACTAAAATCAGTTCCTTATATCTTTACCATTCTCTTCCTCTTATTAATCCAAATTAGAGGTACTAGATCCAATATGCCTAAGAATCTAGGAAATGCCTACTTTAGAGAAGGTAGAGAATAGATTAAAAGTTTAAACCCAGATAGTGCAGTTAACGAAGGTCAACAACATTATTTGGGTTTAGTATTTTCTAACAAGTTTTGCTCCTTAAAAATTTATAGTTTATAAAAATTAATTGACAGCTATCAACTTTTAATTTTTGAATGAATAGATATGATTTGATAGAATAGATTAAATAAAGGACAAAAATAAATTATGCAATTACATCAAAGATTCATTGAGATTGCTAAAAAATATCCCAATGACATAGCAATAGTAGATGTTAATGCCGGTAAATCTGTAACTTATGGGAAGCTTTTATTGGCAGCTTTAGTACTATCTGAAAAGTACAAAAAGTTTCCGGAAAAGAATATTGGGGTAATGATTCCAACATCTTTTGGATGTTTAGTTACCACCATAGCACTTTTAATAGCTGATAAGACTCCTGTTATGATAAACTACTCGGTTGGAGCTCTCCAAAATGTGAAATATGCTCAAGAGAAGTGTAATTTCATGACAACTGTTACAACTGAAAAACTACTGGAAAAGCTCGCTATTAAGCCTATTGAAGGAATGATAAATATTGAGGATATCCTAACTAATGTTAATCTTATAGATAAAGTAAAAGGTATGGCAATATCTAAACTTCCCACCCAGATGATTCAAAAATTGGTTCATAAAGGTGATAGAGATGAAACTGCTGTTATCCTCTTTACCAGTGGGTCAGAAAAAGATCCTAAAGCTGTGCAATTAAGCCACAGAAACATAATGCATAATGTAAAGGGATTCACTACTGTTGTTCCTGACATTAAGAATGAGGTATTCCTAGCCAATCTTCCTCTTTTCCATGTCTTCGGAATTACTGTAACTTTCTGGACTCCTCTTCTTTATGGAGGAAAGACTATCACTATAGCCAATCCTTTAGATTATAAGCTTGTTTGCAAATCTATTAAGAAACATCAAGTTACTCTCATGGTGGGAACACCTACCTTCTATCACGGCTATTTACAAAAATCTGAAGCAGGAGATTTTGCTTCTGTTAATATTGCTATTTCTGGAGCAGACAAACTTCCTAAGCAAATCAGAGATGAATACTTACAAAAGCATAATCTAGAACTTTATGAAGGTTATGGAGCTACCGAAACAAGTCCTGTTATTAGCACCAACTATCATAAAAACAATAAAGTAGGAAGTGTTGGGAAACCTCTTCCTGGCACAAAAGTTAAGATAGTAGATAGAGTTACAGGTAAAGAAGTAAAGGCTGGAGTTGAAGGAAAGATATTAGTAAAAGGTGATTTAGTTACCATTGGTTATTACAATGATTATGAAGAGACCTCTTTACGCATTAGAGATGGTTGGTATGATACAGGAGATATGGGTGTAATTGACCAGGAAGGTTATATTACCCACAGAGGAAGACTTAGAAGATTTGTTAAAATTGGTGGTGAAATGGTCTCCTTAACCAGAGTTGAATCTGTTTTAGAGACAATCTTACCTGCTGAGACTCTCTGTTGTGTGGTTGAAGTTCCTAATATTAAAAAAGGAGCTGAAATTGTTGCTGCAGTAACTACTAAAGAGATAGAAGCTAAACAGATTCATAAATACATGAAGAAAGAACTTCCAAGTTTAATGGTTCCTAAGGAGTATTATGTCTTAGATGAACTTCCATTAATGGCTTCTGGTAAAGTTAATTTTAGAAAAGTTGAAGAGATAATTCGTGATATTCATAATGCCAAGAAGAAGTAATGGTTGCTAATGAAGATAAAAATAATAATAGCATTTTTAATATTTACCTCTACCCTATTTTCACAAGTTGAATATGGTTATCAGCAAGTTAAACACTGGTTTTTCTTTCCTCTTTTAGCTTATGCAGAAGAGACTTCTTTAGTCTATGGTGGTGTAGTAATTTATGACACAGCCCAGAGTAAGGAAAACTTTGAAGGACAGTGGTCTAATGTTATCCAGCACTCCCTTAAGAATCAATTCCGATATATCACAAAAGCTCAATTTGCTTTTCAAAAAGATTACTCAACTTCTTTTGCTTTAAGAACTAGAAGCTGGCCTACAGACATTTATGAATTTGGCAATGATAGCAGTAAAGATTCTAAAACTAACTATACTGAAATAGAATACAGCTTTGAATTTGATCTTTATCGCAGGCTTTATAAAGAACTCTTCTTAGGAGTTAATGCTGAGTTTGGCCATTTAGAAGTTACCAAAAGAGATATTAATGAATATATCGATTGGGATAACACTCTCGGAAATGATGGTGGTTGGTTTAACGGCATCGGATCAGTCTTGAAACTCGATACAAGAAATCAAGTTAACTACCCCTCTAAGGGATTATATTACAGATTCTCTTATCGTAATTATCAGCCAAACTGGGGAAGTGATTATGACTTTGCAATGACTGAGATAGACCTAAAAAACTATTTTTCCAGCTCACCTAGTCTAATTTTAGCTACCCATTTAGATGCTAAAATTACTAATGGCGATGTTCCTTTTCAACGCCTAGCTAAGTTGGGTGATAGACTTAGAGGCTATTCCTCAAGAAGATTTATGGATAAGCACAGAATAGCAGGAAGAGCAGAAATACGCACTTCCCCCTTTACCTATGGAGTATATACTAGAGCAGGCTTTGTTCTCTTTGTGGAAGCTGGAAAAGTAGCCCATGAAATCGAAGAGATTAATCTCTCCAATCTAAAATACTCCTATGGAACTGGCTTTAGATATAAACTGACAAATTCTGAGGATAAATTGAATATGCGTTTTGATATAGCCTTTACCCAAGAGGGTCACTCCATAAGTATCTCTGCCTACGAAGAATTTTAATATTACTTGACTAATTTCCCCTTTAAAAAATTCTATTCTATTAAATTAAAGATAAAAATATAAAGCTAACTATGTACTAAGGAGAATGTTTATGGCAACAAAATCCAAAAAAGATAAAATAATTTTAAATGTTATCCCTCTTAGGAAGATGATTCAAGTGCCCAAAGTGGTAGTTCCTATCTTAATAGGTAGAAAACAAACTTTAGCGGCTGCCAAAGATGCGATTGAAAATAACCAAACTATTCTGTGTATTCCTCAGAAGAATGATGAAGAGTTCCAAGAATACCCAACTTCTAGAGATATCTACCGCTTTGGTACAATGTCTCTTATTTCTCAAGAATTCCCTCTTCCTGACGGAAACTTAAGACTTCTTTGCGAAGGTATAGAAATGGTTAAGGTTAAAAGATTCTTCCAAAAAGATAACTACCTCAAAGCTGAAGTAGAAATTATTGAGAAAACTATTAGTTTTGAAGATTTAGATGTTATTGAAGCCTATCTTCGTAATCTAAAAACATCTTTTAAGAACTATGTCAGACTTAATAATAGAATTCCTGATGAGCTAATTCAAGCTGTTGAGATGATTGAAGACAAAGATGAACTTTTCTACTTCTGTCTCAATTATATAGATTTAAATAGTAGAACCAAACAAGCTATTTTTCAACATACAGATTTCCTAAAAGGACTCAAAAGTCTTATCCTCTACATAAATAAAGAAGCTGAGATTATTCGTTTAGAAAAGAATATTGAAAATGAAGTAAGATCTAGTCTCAGTAAAATTCAAAAAGAGTATTTTCTAAATGAACAGTTAAAACAAATTCATAAAGAATTAGGTATTGCTGAAGATAGTGATTCTGACTTGATTAACCTTAAAAAAAGAATCAAAGATACTCCTCTTTCTGAGGCAGCCCGTGACAAAGTTGAAGAAGAATTTAAAAAACTTAGTAGAATAAACCCTCAATCACAAGAACATACAGTATTATTAAACTATATAACTTGGGTTCTTGACCTACCTTGGGAAGCTAATAATGATGTAGCTGTCGATATTGACAAATCTGAAGAGATACTTAATCGCGATCACTACGGACTCAAAGATGTGAAAGAGAGGATTTTAGAATACATAAGTGTAATGCAAATCAGTAATGGCGTAAAAGGTCAAATCATCTGTTTTGCGGGACCTCCAGGTGTGGGAAAAACCTCTCTTGGTAAATCTATTGCTGCCTCTCTCGGTAGAGATTTTGTCCGCATCTCCCTCGGTGGAGTTAGAGATGAAGCCGAAATTAGAGGACATAGAAGAACTTATGTCGGTGCTATTCCTGGTATTATTCTACACTCAATGAAAAAAGCTAAATCTACTAATCCTTTAATTATGATGGATGAAATAGATAAACTTAGCTCAGACTTCCGTGGAGACCCAGCTTCTGCCCTACTCGAGGTTCTTGACCCTGAACAAAATTCTCACTTCCGTGACCACTATATTGATATCGAATATGATTTATCTAAAGTAGTTTTTATTACTACTGCTAACGATATTCATTCGATTCCAAGACCTTTACTTGATAGAATGGAGCTTATTGAACTTCCAGGCTATACAGAATATGAAAAAGTAAATATTGCTAGGAATCACCTTATCCCCCGCCAAATGGAAGAACATTCCCTAACAAAATTGCTCAAAATAAACTTCAGTGATGAAATTATTCATTATATAGTCAAGTTCTATACTCGCGAATCAGGTGTAAGAAACTTAGAAAGAACTATTGCTAAAGTCTTGAGAAAGATTATAAAAGACCACCTAAAAGGCGAAATTAAAAAAAGTGTTACTCTTACCCAAAAGCACATCCATAAATACCTGGGAATAGAGAAATATTCCCATTCTGAAACCAATAAAAAATCTAAAATTGGTGTTGTTAATGGATTAGCTTGGACTGCTGTAGGAGGAGAAACTCTCACTATCGAAGTAGTTAAACTTCCTGGTGAAGGTAAAATAAGCCTTACAGGTCAGCTCGGTGATGTTATGAAAGAATCAGCTCAAGCTGCAATAAGTTTTGCCAGACTTCACGCTGAAGAGTATAATATCCCTCAGGATTTCTATAAAAACTTTGATATCCATCTCCATATCCCTGAAGGTGCAGTTCCTAAAGATGGACCTTCTGCCGGCGTTACCATGGCCACAGCTATCATCTCTGTCTTAAGCGATATTCCCGTAAGACACGATATCGCCATGACTGGAGAAATAACTCTCTCAGGACATGTCTTACCAATCGGAGGACTCCCTGAAAAACTTATTGCTGCCAAAAGAGAAGGAATCTTTAAAGTGCTTATTCCTCAGAAAAATGAGAAAGACCTAGAAGAGATTAGTGATGAGATTAAAAATGGATTAACTATTACTCCTGTCTCTACTATCTCAGAAGTCCTAGAATTAGCCTTGATTAAGAAAAAGAACTAAAATGAATTTTCAAATTATTGATAAAAAAACTCTACTTGATAAGACGATTGATTTGACTATTCAAATCAACTCTAAAGATCAAATTCTCTTCTGCTTCATTCTTGAAGCCTGGGAAGGAGTATTTAATTATACTACTATTGATAAGAAAAATTCCCTTATCAAAGTACTAATTGCCGAAGATTTTGCCGACGAAGCTGATAAACTTTTAACATTTTTAAAAAATTATTAGTTATCTATCTATCTTATTTATAGTAAGATATAATGGTAAGGATTGATAATTTAAAAAAGTTTTAAAAAAGGTTCTTGACAGAAAATAGGCAATTCACAAATATGATATCACATATTCGAAACGGGGTGTAGCGCAGTCCGGTTAGCGCACTGGTTTTGGGAACCAGGTGTCGGAGGTTCGAATCCTCTCACCCCGACCAATTCGATTTATGTTAATAATGATGGGCGTATAGCTCAGTTGGGAGAGCTCTTGCCTTACAAGCAAGTGGTCGGGGGTTCAAGTCCCTCTGCGCCCACCATCATTTTTAATCCGATTATTAAAATTTCTTATACATCGGGCGTATAGCTCAGTTGGGAGAGCTCTTGCCTTACAAGCAAGTGGTCGGGGGTTCAAGTCCCTCTGCGCCCACCATCATCTTACAAGCCAACTTAAGGTTGGCTTTCTTTTTCGAAGTACTTATCGGTTAATTTGTACTTCATCTTTATTAGGACGGGGTGTAGCGCAGTCCGGTTAGCGCACTGGTTTTGGGAACCAGGTGTCGGAGGTTCGAATCCTCTCACCCCGACCAATAATACTCATTAAACATAAGCTACTTTATCTACTCAAACATACTACATAAAAATAATCTATCAAAAAGAATCTACCCAGGGGTCTACGCTATAGTTATGCCATCCCAAGCTAATTTCACTAATTTTAAAAGAAGAAAAGACCTCTTCTGTCGGACGGTGGACATTCTGTCCGCCCTAAAAGATAGCCCCTTTACCCAAAGGTAGAAGAAATATTTGGTCCACTGATTACACAAATTACCACTGATTTTAAGAAAAGTAAGAAAAACTCTTAAATTCCCTGCTTCATTGTTAATAAAACAATGTTTCCAAGAGGGGTGGATGCAAAGCAGACCAGATGTTTCTTAAATCCTATAAGGATGACATATAATAGGCAGTGTTCGCAAGACACTGTACACTGACACCCAACAAAAGTGAGCCCTTTTTTAGGGCGAAATAAAAGCATGTATACCCGAGATTTATTATATGAATTTTAGTAAACCCTTACAGGGATTATCTATATAATTCCTTGATGATTTTCTTTTAGGATTAAAGAGGTCATTATCCAGTTTTTAGAAAGCAAAAAGTGTTTTGCCACTACATTCATGAAAATTCCTTTTAATTTGTGTTAATTAGTGTGAAAGTATTTGCATTTCTCTTTGTCTTTTCTTTCAACTTTTTTAGTGTATGTCGCCCCTGTAGGGCTATCTTTTTGTCGTAACTTTAGGAGTGTCTTGCGAACACTCCCTATTATATGACATCCCGCTGGGATTATCATTGTTTTACAATGAGGCGGACAAAATGTCCACCGTCCGACAGAAGAGATCTTATCACATTCTCAAAACTTTTCTAAAACTCTGTGAAAACTTCTTAAAACTCATCTTTACTCTGTGTTAAGGGACTTTTTAAGAAGGCTTCCAAAAAACTGTATTAAGTCTAATCTTTAATCTCAGGAGGCAGAGATGCCTGCAGTCCATAATCGTGCTTTAACTCTCAAGAATCTCACTTCATTTCTAACATTTTGAACACTATAACTTCTTTCTTATGCATTTAAAATGCTAAATATTACTTATTATTTTTCCAGTAATTTCTTCCAGATAATCAAGATTTACAAACCGTATATGTTTATCAGAATAATGATTCTTACTATCTTTTGGGTAGGTTGTTTGTGAAAATAGGGTATAATGTTCATATTCTAGATTTGTACCATAAGATTCCAGCCATGTAGGTATTCCACTACCATTACCTAATGCTCTTAACAAGTAAGATGCTGTAAATTGAGGTGATGAAAGTAGTCTAGATAATTTTGACCCTGGAATCGCATAAGTTTTATCAGGAGATTTCACATCTACTAATTTAATATATGGAAGAAAATCATTCTTAATTGAGATTAACATATCCTTCTTTTCATTATCATTAAAGTACTGCTGAGTTCTCCTATCAGTCATAATGCATACAATTTTATAGCTTTTGTGGCTGGGATTATCACTATAAATATCTTCTTTTAAGTAATAAATAAGGCTATCAGCACAATTTTGTTGTGAGAAAAGACTTTTAGCATTAACTTTATTTAGAATTGTGAAATGTTGTTTCTCATAATCAACATTTCTTTTAAATTGGTTTGAATCATAATTATAGTTTCTAATATCTTCATTCAAAACATCAAATGACAAGTTCTCTACTTTATCAAGAAAAGAACGGTTCATAACTGGAGTAATACGGTTCTCCAACGAACTCTTTTTAAACAAATATATTTCCTTAGAGTCATTATTTTGGCTACTACTTTTTCTACTAAGTGCATCATAGCTGTAGGTTTTTCTTTCAACTAACTGGTTCGCAGATACTCCCAAGTAAATAAAGAATAGTGCAATGAATAGCATACTTTTACTCATTATAACTCCTTTAGTCATTAACTGTACTAATAATTCTTATATTGACTATTTTGTCAAATATTTGATAGTTTCGCCTCTGATAGTTGTTCGATACTAACAAGCTTATACAAACAATCTACAAGTAATTACAAGAGTAGCAAACTCATTCTTTACAGCCATGAACACCCTATAAATCCCATTAATAAGCCATTTGTCTAATTTAAGCATTCTCCCACCTCCTGGCTATCAAGGGAGTCACTTTTTAGTGATTTTCAAATAATTAAATTGACAGTAATAACTTGAAGGTGTATAAGCAAAAAAAGTCAATAATGAAAGGAATTATAGTATGCCTGATTATTATAGAATTATTCAAAATAGTATCGATTACATTGAAAGGAACCTTACCGTAAACCTTGAGATGGAAGATATAGCAGATAATGTAGGGTTCTCTCTCTATCATTTTATGCGAGTATTTTATACTTTTACAGGATATACATTAAAAAGTTATGTAAGAGAGAGAAGATTATCCGAAGCTTCGAAAGATCTATTAGAAGGAGATTCTCAGATAAAACACCTAGCCGGCAAATATTGTTTTATTACTACAGAATCATTCATTAGAGCCTTTAGAAAGCAGTTTCATGATACTCCTCTTGTATATAGAAGAAACAATCAGCTGATGAATTACACACCAAAATTAGTACTGCAGTTCTATGAAACAAAAACAAAAGGAACAAAGATGAATTACAAAATCAAAGAGATGTCTGAAATTAAAGCTGTTGGTTTAAAACGAAAGGTTAAACATAGTGATGGTTCTATTCATCAACTATGGTATGAGTTTAAAGAAATTTTAGGAAAAGACTTCGATTATAAAAATGATTCCTATATAGCTATCTGTCCTCCACACCCTCAGTTTGTGGAACAAGCTCCTGGTCCTGATGATGAATTTTCATATTTCGTTGGTATGATTAAAAAGGCTAATACTCCTACCAATCCTAACTTAGAAACTTACACAGTAAAACCAGCTACTTATGCGGTATTTACTCATGAAGGAGCTACAGCTACCTTAGGAGAAACCTATGGATATATTAGCTGTGAATGGATTAAAACTGTCGATTATGAATGGGCAGAGGGAGATGAATTGGAAATTTTTGATGAAAGATTCTCTGAGGAACATCCAGAAACATCTAAATTTGATATTTATGTACCGATAATCGTAAAATAAACTTCGTATGATAAATCGAGTTGGGTGGTGCCTTAGCACCATCCCTCTCACAGAATCGTGCCTAGGAGACTCCTAAATAATTTACCCAATTTTGAATTATTATTTTCTCTATTAAACCCTTACAGGGCTAATCTATTTAATCCCTTGGTGATATTATTTTAGGATTAAAGAGGTCATTATCCAGTTTTTAGAAGGCAAAAAGTGTTTTGCCCCTACATTCATGAAAATTCCTTTTAATTTGCGTTAATAGTGTGAAAGTATTTGCATTCCTCTATGTCTTTTCATTTAACTTTTTAGGTGTATGTCGCCCCTGTAGGGCTATTTTTTTGTTGTGACTTTAGGAGTGTCTTGCGAACACTCCCTATTATATGGCATCCCGCTGGGATTATCATTGTTTTACAATGAGGCGGACAAAATGTCCACCTCCCGACAGAAGAGATCTTATCACATTCTCAAAACTTTTCTAAAACTCTGTGAAAACTTCTCAAAACTCATCTTAACTCTGTGTTATGGGACTTTTCAAGAAGGCGTATGGCAATACGCCCCTACATTCGTGAAAATTCCTTTTAATTTGCGTTAATTAGTGTGAAAGTTCCCAGTGTCCATTCTTTATTTTCAGTAACAATACTAGTAATATTATTGCCAATCTGTCAATGGAAGTTTAAACTGGTACAATCAATACCACATTAATTAATTAAAATATCCTATTCATAATTTTAAGTTTGACAAAACACTCTTCCCTGAATAAATTATAATCAGCTAACTTATTTTGATCTCAGGCTTCCATGCCTGATAGATTAATCATACAAAAAAAGGAAGGGAAAATGAATTATTCTGAAATTATTGTAGAGATTGAAAACTTTATAGGTAAAATTACTCTAAACCGACCTAATGAACTAAATACTTTTAATACACAACTAGCAATTGAACTTAATAATGCTCTTTTAGAATTCGATAAAAATGACCAAGTGAGAGTAATCTTGTTAAAAGGTGCCGGAAAGCACTTTTGTGCAGGAATTGATTTGAATGAGTTTGCTGGCAAGAATGTTGTCGAATACAAAGAATGGATCGAACAAATGGAGCAACCTTTAGTAACAATTAGTAAAATCAAAAAGCCTGTTGTTGCTCAAGTTCAAGGTGTTGCTGCTGCAAATGGAGCAGGATTAGTTGCTGCTGCGGACTTAGCGATTTTCTCTGATAAAGCTAAAGTTGGACTTACGGCTGTTAATGTTGGTTTAAATTGCATTGGTCCAGTTGTTCCAGTAAGTAAATCAGTTGGAAGAAAAAAAGCTCTTGAATTACTTCTCTTTGGTGACCTAATTAAAGCTGATGAAGCTCTTAGAATTGGTTTAATCAACAGAGTTGTTCCAGATGCTGATTTAGAAAATGAGACTTTAGCATGGGTTGAAAAGCTGGCACAGAAGAGTCCGATTGCTTTACAGATTGCTAAAAGCTCCTTCTATGCTTCTGAAAACTTAGATTATGAGAAATCATTTAAATATATGAATGAAGCTTTTGCTAGTCTGTGCACAACTGAAGATGCAAATGAGGGTATCAAAGCTTTCAAAGCTAAACGAAAACCAAGCTGGAAATTGAAATAAGATAGTACTTTTAATATATTAAACGCCTGTGCTAGCTGAAGATAATAAGTTATTTACTGAAAATAGTATCAAAATATCATAATATATTGCTGAGCACCTAAGAATATTCTTAGGTGCTTTGTTTATTTTATAAGGGAAAGCCTTCTCCTAACCTTGTCTCCAGTAATCTATTAGTAAAAAATATTTTATAAAACAGGCATACCCCCAAAAAACTTTGATATAATATAATGAACTTTCAGTTTTATAGTAAGTTAGATATAAAAATTGTCTAAAAAGATTGATTTATAGGTATTACGAATAAACTTAAACTTTTCTATTAAAATTACGAGAAAGCTTGCAAACAAGGCTAATATTAAGACACTTTTAGAAATAGTATAACTAATTGATAGATAATAAAATAAGAAAAATAATCCTTGCAAAAAAAGTGCTCCTAAATACAATTAGATTATCTACCAAATAATTTCTAAAGGAGCACTTTAACAATGGATTTAAAAAAACAGAATATAATAAAATTACAAGGTAAATTTTCAAAAAGAGTAAAAAAATATTCAGAAGGCTTAACTATTCCTGAGCATAAAGCCTTGAAAGATATAACGAAAGGAGTCATTTCAAGTAGCTCGGTTATTGTTCGACAAATAGCAACAAGTTTACATGAAAAAATTAGTTTAGATAAAGTATGTGAGAGATTATATAGAAACCTAAAGAATGAGAAAATTGGAAAAGTGGTAAGTGAAAATTTGTTAAAATACAACAGTGCAAAAGCTACCAATGACACATATTTTATAGTTGATGAATCAGATATATTGAAGCCAGAATCAAATAAGTTAGAAGGACTATCAAGAGTTAGAGATGGTTCTACCGGACAAAGAGCGAAAGGTTATCATTTACTTAATATTGCATCACTAACAGATAATGGTAAGAACTATTCAATACTCCCAATATGCAGTCAATTATATAGTAATATTATAGAAGAAGATACTTCTAAGAATATACTTGAAGATAGAATTATAGATATTACTATTCACAGTAATAATAAAGGTGTTTTTGTGTTTGATAGAGGTTATGATAGCCGTAAGTTAATAACTTTACTTTCAAATAATGAAAATAACTATATAATTAGAAGTACAGGTAAGAGATCTTTTATTGAGGATAATACCGAAGTTAGCTTTTCATCAGTAGTAAGACAAATTAAACTTAAACATGAGTTTAAAACATCTGATAATAAAACTTTTAATTGCGGAACAAAGAGAGTGAAAATAAGAATTAATCCACATAAACGTAAGCATCCAGATATAGTTGAAGCAAACTTAGTTGTTGTAAGGCATGGTAAAAAAGGAGGCTTGTTTTATTTTCTATGTAACTTTAATGATAGCACAATGACAGACTATGAAATAATATTAAAAGCTGTTAAAGGATACAGAAAAAGATGGAAAATCGAAGAGTTCCATAGACATATCAAGCAGGAGTTTAATTGGGAAAAAGTTCAGCTGATGAGTTATGTAGGATTGAAAAATATTAATGTTATATTAATGGTGGCAGTAGATATAGTTTATTCTACAATAAAATATCTGGAAGAACTTTTATATCAATTCCCTGAGTTCGGTAGCACTAATTATAAGAATCATACCTATGTCTATTACAAACTGAGTAGAATCATAAAGCACATATTTAATAACACTAAATTGAATAAAATTATACCGCACAAGGGGGAATATCATGACAAGCTACAACTACGGATCAATTTCTTATAAAAATAATGGGGGTATGCCAGAAATATTTTATAAAATCCTTGACATAATTTATTAGTAGTATAAAAAATACTACTAATAAAAAAAAGAGGTATTTATGAAAGATAATTTACTTAAAGTTGGATTTAAAGAAATCGAAGCTGATATTTATATTATACTCTTGAAGGAAGGAGGCATATCTGCTTACAAGATATCCAAAATTTTAAAAAAAACTAAACCACAAATTTATAAAGCTTTAGAAGTAATGCTTCAAAAAGGCATGGTGTTTCGGAATGAGGCATCAAAAGCAGTTGAGTATTATCCTACGGAGATAAAAACATATCTTGATTGGCGAGAAAGCGAATTTCTTGAAAGCAAAAAAAAGGTTGAAGAAAAGGTAAAAAAGATATCCAAAATAGAGAGAATGACTGGAGTTTTTGCTATTGAGAACATTAGTCAGATGTATTCACGCTCGATAGAAATCATTAAAAATGCCCAAAAAAACATTATTGTAATGTGTGCTCAATTACAGAGGAAAGAAGTTATAGAAGAATTATCCAAGGCTAGTGAAAGGGGAGTAAATGTTATAATTGAGACTTTTAATCCTGCTCCTAATGTAGAAAACATAGATATTCTTGCTCAAGGTAATTCAACAGCTATTTTTATGAGTCAACATTATAACTGGTTAGAAATATTTGTGGATGGTGAAGAATTTATTATTTCTTTAATGAATGATAAAGATGACACTTTATATAAATCACTGTGGAGTAACGACCCATATCTTTCAGTAATAACTTATAATGCTAATGTAGGTGAATTACTTTTTGCTAAAGTTGGTCAGTTACTTCATTCAGAAATGAGCAAAAAAGAAATAGGAGAAGAATTAAAAAGACTTAGAATAAAATTCTATATTGGAATAGATATGCAAAGAATAAATCATTTTATCTGTTAACCCGAAATATTTTACAAAGGAGATAAGAATGCCAAAGATACTAATTATCATCGCTATTTGTTTCATAAACAATCTATTTTCTATAGATTTTTCACCTTTTAATATCGAACTACCTGGTCAAGATAATCCTGGCTTAGCTGTGATAAATTTTGATTTAGATGAAGATTTAGATATTCTTGTATCAAGAAATTCTACAAATGAGATAATTCTATTTGAAAATACTGGAGATTGGAATAATCCCATTGAGCATATTGTAGCAACCGATTTTGACCCACAATATCTATATGCAGAAGATATGAATGGTGATAATTATCCAGATGTTATCGCTTCTTCACCTATTAATGGGCTTGTAAGCATTTTCTACACTAATTTTTTTGAAGAAACTCTATATTTCGAAAGAGAGGATATTGCTAACAATATAACAGGGGCACATAGGGTAATTGCAGAAGATATTGACTCAGATGGAAATATGGATATTGTTTGTGCAGCAGCAGGATTAGGTAAAATTCTCTGGTGGAAGAAAGTTAACAACCTGTGGATTCAAAATGAAGTTACAAATGATTTTCCAGGCTGTCAAGCAATAAGTGTCTATGATATGAATGGTGATACTTTTTTAGATGTTATTGGAGCATCAATGGATAATAATGAAATATCGATCTGGTATAATTCAGGTACAGATGAAATTACATGGCAGAAACAAGAGCATTCTACAAGCTTTGTTAGAGCCCATTGGGTTAGTATTGCAGATATCAATAATGATAATTTACCTGATGTAATAGGAGCAGCTTTCACTTCTGATGAAATTTCATGGTGGGAAAATGATGGACAAACAAGCCAAAGTTGGGTTAAGCATTTGGTCTCAAATAGTATAAATGGTGCTGTAACTGTTGAACCTGCTTTCTTGAATAATGATAATCAAGTTGACTTAATCGCTACAGCCTGGTCTTCTTGCAAGATTTATTATTGGATTCAGAATAATGGGGATTTTAACAGACATCTTTTAGCTTCTTATCAATGGGGGGCATGGCCAATCGCTGTAGGAGATTTTGATAATGATAGTGATATTGACTTTTTTGTTGGTTGTGATGTTCTAAATGCTGATGCTATTTCCAATCCTTTAACTTTGTGGTTGAATAACAGCATAGTTAGCAATGTTTATAATGAAGTTCAGAACTTATCTGACATACTTGTTTATCCTAATCCTACCCAAAATAATATCAATATCAAATTTGGTAAGGAAGAAGAAATATCTAAGATTGATCTTTATAATATTAAGGGGCAAAAGATAAAACAAATTTCAGTATTTAGGAAAACAAAAGAATTCAGGCTTTCAACCAAGGAGTTAAATCTTAGTAATGGTCTATACTTCTTCAAAATTTCTACAGATTCTGGATATAAAATTACAAAATTCTTGCATTATAAATAACCTAAGGAGATAATAATGAATTTATTACTAATAATTAGTTTAATAGCAATGACCATGCTACCTTTGGGTGCTACATATTTAGAAAGCGATATATGGGGAGAATTAACTACTGGACAATACAGGGTTGGTTACAAGCATATTGAGACTTATGACTATTCAAGAACATATCCTGAGCAAGAGCAATCTATAGCTTATAGACCCATGCAAATAAATTTATGGTACCCAACAGATGATACGATTAAGGAGAAGATGAGCTTTATTGATTATCAATATATCTCAAAGTTTGAAACTAATTTTACTTCATCTGAAAGCAAAGAAAATTTTATTAAAGAACTTAAAGAAAAGTATCTAAAAGCAGGAGTAAGTGCAGAAAATTTCGATAAAGTTTTTTTGAGAAGGTCCTTGGCAATGGAAAATGCTAAGGCTATATCTGAAGCTTTTCCAGTTGTGATCTATAGTCCTGGTGGTAATGAAATAGCAAGTGAAAATTTCTTGATGTGCGAATTATTAGCAAGCTATGGATTCTTAGTAATAGCTTCTCCCTCAGCAGGCTTTTCGGCGAGAGAAATGGAATTCGATGATATAGGTTTAAGAACTAATATTAATGATATTAGATATCTATATGGTTACCTCAATAATCTTGAAAATGCCAATAGTGATGAAGTAGTAGTAATTGGTTTCTGCTTGGGGGCTTTTTCTAATGTAATTTTTGCTCAAGAAAACTTAGCTGTTAAGGGAATGATAGGACTTCATAATGAATATACAAATCCTCAAAGTTTAGAAGAACATCATCAACCCATAAGACCAGATTTCGCTGTTAGAGATTTGAAATATTTAGAAATTGATGGACCTTTTTTAGCAAATAGAACAAGCGACTTTTATAATAATTTGATTTATTCAAAAAGACATCAAATTAGATTCAAAGATATTCCTCATAATGCCTTTACTTCCCAGTATGTTCTTCAAGCTCATTGCTTTTCTGAAAATCAAATAAAAAATAGGAGAGGAAGAGATTTAGCTTATGAGCTTACATTAAAACTTATTCTTGCCTTCTGCAACGATTGTTTAAAAGGGAAAGATGATTTTCAAAGTGCTAAAGATAAGATTTTAAGTAATGATAATATCCCTGATGATTTTATTCTTGCAGATAATTCAGACTTAGGACTTGAACTTCCTCCAACAAAAAAAGAATTCATGAAGCTTCTAGTTGAAAATATTGAAGAAGCAAAACTAATAATTTTACAAGCTAAAGAAAATGACTCTGACTTATCCTATTTTAAAGAAAGAGATTTAAACCTTCTTGCTTATAAAAACTTACAAATGGGTAATAAAGAAATTGCCATAAATATATTTCAACTTATCTGTGAATATTTTCCTCAATCTTGGAATGCCTGGGACAGCCTTGGAGAAGGATATAAGCTTATCGGTAACACCAAAAAAGCTATTGAATCTTATCAAAAAGCTATTGACTTAAAGGGTGATGATGATAGGATACAAGAAATTATTAGAAAATTAAAATCAAGCTAAGCTCTACTCCAACCCTTGTAAAACAATGTTCAAGTTCATCTTAAGTATAGAAGTAACCTGGATAGATTCATTTATATATCATATTCTTGAATATCCATAAGCAAAATTACCTCCTTTAATTATGAAGAATTCAAAGATTTACATACGATACACTATCGATTCTTTGAGTTCCAGGGGAGTTACAGCTTTGTAGAATGAGAATCACAAAATAATAACAAGCTCCAAAGGAGCGACACCAAAACCATAAAAATGTCCCTCTTTAGAGCTTGTGTTTACTTTTAGCATTGTGTCTAAAAAGATTTCTCTTCTCCTTATTTAGTATTTATTTTTTCTATTAAACAATTTAAGTCCTATCCAAGAATAAAATAAAAGCTAGGTTCAAACTTAGAAAAACATAAATCAATAAATCGTAAAAAAAAAGCACTTGACAACAAACTCAAATTAATGAAGTACTTATTATATGTTAAAAAGAAGTTAACAATAAACTTAAGAAATCAAATGAATATTGAAAGAAAATTGATAGAATTGGTTTTAAGTAAAAGAAGACTAAGGTCTTTGTTAATTTATTAAAGAATCATAATTTAACGCAATAGTAATTCCTGATAGTTTTTGACTGCAGGCTTTATCAATAAAAGAATATCTTGCTCAAATTAAACATATAAAATAATATTTAAGGAGTAATTATGAGAAAGATTATATTAATTTTTACATTTCTAACTGTAGTTTTTAACTTGTTTGGTGCTTGGAGTAATGATGCAAGCTTTAATACAGCAATCTCAACTTTTGAGTCAGAACAAGTGATACCTAAAATTGAGCATGGACCTGATGGTACATTTTATGTTGGTTTCTTTGTTTCATTCGGTGGGCAATATGATGTTTATCTTCAACACTTAGATGCAGAGGGAAATATCCTCTGGGAAACAACTGGTTTAGAAATAAGTAATCATGAATCAATGACATGGTTAACAGATTGGGATATGACTGTGGATAACGATAATAACGCTATCTTAGCTTTCCAAGATATTAGAAATACCAACAATGATATATTTGTTTATAAAATATCTAATAGTGGAGAATTTCTCTGGGGAGCTGATGGTATTGAACTTTCGCAAGAGGGCTTCAATGCTGCACCAAAGGTCACAGTCCTATCTGATAATAATATAGTTGTTGCCTGGATGAGTGATGCTTGTGCTTCATTCCAATGTTTGTCACCAGATGGAACACTTCTTACTGGAGATAATGAAGTAACACTTGAAGATCCCCAAGGTGTTATATCATATTCTTGGCCACAAGCAGTAGCTGTTGAAGATGGAAACTTTATCTTGAAGTATTACCAAGACAGTGGTCCTTCATGGTCTCCTACAAGACATGTTTATGCTCAAAAATTTAATAGCTCTGGTGAGACTTTATGGGATTCTCCAGCTGTTTTGTCTAATGCAGGTGGTATTTCAAGTTGGACTCAAGTTTTATCAATAACCAAGGATGTTAATAATGGACTTTACATAGCATGGCATGATGATAGAGATATGGACAACGATTATGAGGCTTTCGTTCAGCATGTAAGTAGTGAAGGTGCTGTATCTTTCACCAATGGTCTTAATCTTTCAAATCAAAATACATACCAACATTTTGAACCTAAATTAGCCTATGATAGTGAAAATGATGCTCTATATATTAACTGGGTTATTACTGATCTGAATCAAAATGAAAGAGGTATTCACGGACAAAAACTTCAAAATGATGAGCTTCAGTGGGGAAATGATGGAGAAAACATACTTCCTCTTCTTACAGGCTCAACTAGTGTCCTAGGATTATTTTTTAATGACAATGAGTTAATATCTGTATATGAAAGGTCCATTAATGGAAATACAAGCTATCTTTATTCTACTAAATTTGATAGTGAAGGAAATAGCCTTTGGAATGAAGATGTCTTAATGAAATCATCAGCTGGAAGTATAGTTCATGCAGATATAGTAATGGATGATAATAACCAAATAGTTTCTGCCTGGGAAAATGTTACTGAAATAACTCGAATTATGGCACAAAACATTAATTGGAATGGTCAGCTTGGCCTTATTACTCCTGAATCTGGTATAGAGGGAACAGTTTCACTAAGTAACGAAGCATATAATGTTGAAGAGGTAACAATAACAATTGGTGATGATGAATATGCTCCAGATACTGATGGAAATTTCTCATTCACTTATGCAGCTGGAACTTATACTCTTATATTCTCACATGAATATTATGAATCCCTAGAGGAGGAAGTTACAATTATTGCTGGTGAATATACAAGTTTAACAATAGAATTAACCAATGAATTAGTTTCAGGTTTTGCGGGTAATGTTACCCTTAGTAGCAGTGATTATGACCCTGCAGATGTACTAATTACTATTGAAGAACTTACTACATCTCCTGATACAAATGGGGACTATTCTATTGAATATATGCCAGGGACTTATGAAGTAGCATTTTCACATCCAAATTATGAAACAGTTACACTCTCTGTAACAATAACTCTAGGTGAATTTACTCTTGTTGATGTGATAATGGAAGATGCTGTATCTAATGATACTCCTGAAATATCAACTATCCTAGAAATATATCCCAATCCTCTACTTATAAGTGAAGCAAAATCACTTGGAACAACTATAAACTTTACTAATATTGAACCTGGTAATGTGAGCCTTGAAATATATAATTTAAAGGGCCAATTAGTTAAAACTCTTGCTAATGAATATTTTACTAAAGGAAACCATACTTTAACTTGGAATGGCTATAACAGTCAAAATCAGTCAGTAGCAACAGGAATTTATTTCTTACAATTGAATTCAAAAAATATGAATGAAATGAGAAAAATAACTGTTCTAAAATAGGATAACAGAAGATATTGTTAAGCACCTAAGAATGTTCTTAGGTGCTTTCTTATTTTAGGACTGTGTATTTTCACAGATCAAACTACTGCAGACATGAAGAATTCTAATGCTATTTTTCACGGTTCTGAAGATTAGTATGTATCAAATAGTGCTTGGGAAGTGTTAGGTGCTGGTTTCTTTAAAATAAAGATAAAGACTGGGATTTTTTATGGAGTGGAATCGTTTTTACTTCCACAAAAGTGTATTCAGTCTAATCTTGAATCTCTGAAGGCAGAGATGCCTGCAGTCCATAATCAAGCGTTAAATCTTAAGAATATCACTTCATTTCTAACATTTTGAACACTATAACTTCTTTCTTATGCATTTAAAATATTAATTTTTCCCTTTACATAATCTCACCAAGTGTTAAAATTATCTTATAATTAAAAATTAGCTGGAGATATCATGGGATTAAAAGAAGTTAAAATTAAGCTTAAAACACTGAAAAAAGATGAACTAATCATGCTCATAAGTGACCTATATAAAAAGAATAAGCCTGTTAAGGAATATTTGGAATACTGGTTAGAACCAGATGAAGAAAAGCTTTGGAAAATATATGTAAAGAAAGTAGTTGAAGCATTTTACCCTAAACAAGGCTATAAAGTTAGACTTATTAATGGTAAGAAAGCTATTTCAGATTTTAAAAAATTCAAGCCTAATCCTATCTTGATTGCAGATTTAATGATTATTTATATAGAGGTTGGTACAGATTATTCTGTAGAAATGGGTGATTATGATTCCAAGATTCTTACCAGTATTCACTCTATGTTATACGATTGCTTAAGTTATCTTCATCAAAATAGTCTTGTGGAAGTTTTTAGAAAGAGATTTGAGGATTTCGTTAACCTTTCTGAGAAGGTCGGGGACTTCTTTCATGAGATAACCATGCAGATGTTGTTTGATTTCATACCTGATTTTTTATTTGAAGAGGAAGAAATTACAAATAAAGCAATAGTCTTTGAACTACCAAAAAAATAGATAAATTTAAGAATTGTCCCTTACAAGTAGATTTTTGGGGAAAATGCTCTCAGTTTAAACTAAAGAGCAAGTAAGAAGACTTCACTATTTTGATAAGAAACAACTTGCTATCTTGTCTAGAAAGTAGCCTTCTTACTTAATGAGAATTTATCTAATATAATTCACACAATTTTCTTTTCTTTGGGGAGCTTTTCCATTTGGGATTTTCTTATAACCTAAAGAAACAGCATAATAAGGTTTAAAATCTTTAGGAATTTTTAGATCTTCTTTCAGGGTATCTCCATTTTCCCCACCAAAAGCAAAGGCAACTAATCCAATCCAGCAAGATCCAATATTTAAGCTTTCTGCTGCTAATAACATATTTTGGGTAGCTGCTGCACAATTTGTTTCAGCTAGCATACCCTTCTCATCTCCGGAGACTAAGACTACTGTTGGTGCATTATAGAAAATATTGAAGTTAGGGTTATTAGCCATTTTCTGGAAAGTTTCATCTGGGTGTCCTTTGAGAACATTTTTTGATTCTTGACTCAACTTAACAATTAGATCTCTATTTTGAATTACTGTAAAATGCCATGATTGGCAATTATGAGCACTCGGCGCATAGAGTCCTGCTTCGATAATCTGTTTAACTTCAGAATCGCTTAGTTGTCTTTCGTCATAAATTCTAGTTGATCTTCTATTTAATATAGTTTCATGTACTTTTGTGCTCATGTTTTCTCCATTGAGATTTTTATCAAAAGATAAGCAATCTTCGATAAATAACCACTTTTCATTTTATTTCTTAATGATTCTTTGCTCCTTCCTACCTGTTCCTCTACTGTCATCACAGATGAAATTCAATTAATCTTTGTGTTCAATGAGAAGGAGCAAGGGAAGTACAAAGAAAAAGAAGAAGAAGAGAAGTTGCGAATAATTTATACTTGACAAGTTAATGAGCAATTATAGTATTGACCAGTCAGTTCTATAATAGGAGTTACGATATGTTAGACAAGAAGATATTAATTCTTAATGCATTAGAAGATATTATAAAAACTAAAAGATATCACGAAGTTACAATAGAAGATATAGCAAAAAAGTGCAAAATTGGCAAAGGTAGTATCTACACTTATTTTAAAAGTAAAGATGAAATGTTTTATGAGCTTTCTATGCATGGTTTAGAAGCTTTTACCCAAGAGATAAATAGCATAGACACAGAAGGCGTCGATATTAAGGAAGTTATTTTTTGTGTAGCTAAGAAGTTAAGCGTTTTTTTTGAGAAAAGAGAAGCTGTAATCAGAGTATTACAGGAGTTAGGGCGGAGAACGAAAATTATGACCAAAGCTAGAAAAGAGAGAATGTTTCATAATAGAGAAGCCCTTAGATTAGCTTTCGCTAGAATTATTCAAATTGGTATTGATAAGGGTATTGTAAGAGATTCTTATAGTCTAATGCAACTTACAGAGTTACTTATTCATACTTTAATAGGTAGAGCACATTGGGACAAAGATGTAGCTCAAATGTCTGTTGAAGATCTTACAAGCTTAATATTATTCAAATAAAAAAAAGAGAAATTATAACTTTATGAGAGAAGTATTTACCAAAACAAATCCCTGGAAATTATTGTTAAACTATTCCATACCAGCAGTTATTGCTACTTCAGTGCAAGCCTTGTATAATATTGTAGATAGAATATATATTGGCAAAGGTTTAGGAACTGAGGCCTTAGCAGGTATTACCCTAACTTTCCCAGTATTCATTTTGTCCATAGCCATTGCGGTATTAGTCAGTAATGGCGCTTCTTCAATTATATCTATTAGATTAGGTGAAGGTAGAAAAGCTGAAGCTGAAGAAACTCTTGGTAATGTATTTGGACTCTTCATGATAGCCGGAGTTGTTGTTACGACTCTAGGAATTACCTTCTTAAAACCTATCTTATATTTAGTTGGTGCTACAGATATTACTCTGCCCTACGCCTACAACTACTTAATTTGGTTTTTACCCTTCATGGCTTCTGACTTTCTAGCTATGGGTACTAATGGGGCAATTAGAAGTGAAGGAAATCCAAATCTTGCCATGAAAATTGCCATAATCGGTACTGTAATGAATATCATACTTGATCCACTTTTCTTATTTGTCTTCAATCTAGGGGTTCAAGGTGTGGCAATGGCTACATCACTATCAAGATTAGTAACAATGGGCATGGTGATCTATCACTTCACCAAAGGAAAAAGCAGACATTTAACACTTTACAAGAAATATATGCTTCCTAAATGGCATATTTTTAAGCCTATGTTAGCAATTGGATTATCTCCTTTTTCTATGAACTTAGCTACCACACTTGTTGCAGTTTTTTCTAACAGAGCCTTGTTAGCAACGGGTGGAAGCATGGCTATTGGTGCTTTTGGAGCAATTCAGAGCATCTTTGTTATGTTTGAAACTCCCCTAAGAGGACTTATGATGGGAGCTCAACCTGTTATAGGTTATAACTATGGAGCTAAGCTTCATGATAGAGTAATTACTCTTTTAAAAGCTTCCTATATTTATTCATTAGTGATTTCGGTAATAGGACTGACTATCGTCTTTTTCTTAGGAGATAACTTAATTGGTATGTTCAGTAAAGGAGACCCCGAATTAGTAAAAATGGGAGCTAATGGATTAAAAATATATCTCTTTCTATTACCCCTTGTAGGAATACACATGATGTCTGCCATGTATTATCAGGCTGTTGGAAAAGCAAAGCAAGCTATAACCTTGAATCTTTTAAGAAAAGTCGTAATTTTCTTACCAGCCTTATTTATCCTCCCTCATTATTTAGGAATAGATGGTGTATGGCTTGCTACTCCCATTGCTGACGGAATTGCCTGTTTAATAGCTATTAGTATGATCTATTATGAAATGAAAAATTATAATATAAGAGAGAGAGTGTTAGCTTTAACCCCAACAGTGGAGTAGAGCTTTAGAGAAGAGAGCAGATTCTTTTAGCAATATAGCTTACAGAATTTGGAAGAATTATAGAAGTTACTTTTGCAAAAGAATATAGTGCTATACTCAAGAATCTGCTAAATTATTTGGACTTAAATTAGAAAGTTGGAAATAGATTATCATAAACAAGTTAGAATTGGGGAAGCTTTCACTTCCCCATACTTTATTTCATAAAGGCATTAATAAACATAAATATGGCAGCTAAAATGATAATGGTCTTTATTTACTAAAGTTTATTTTATTAAATACTTTACCTGGTTTAAGTTCAGGAACAATAGCCTCAAGTCCACCTGAGATCATAACTACATTATTATATCCTGCGGTTCTAAGATATAAGTAAGCCATAGCAATACGAACACCTCCAGAACAAAAAAGACCTATTCTTCTGTCTTTAGGAAGTTCATTAATTCTCGTAGGGAATTCATGAAAAGGAATATTGATTGATTGCATGTGATGTTTCAAGTTTAACGATATTGTCTCTACCTCTTCCCTACACCTGATATCTACGAAGAGAGATTCCTTTTCATTTAAGAAGTTTGCAGCTGAAACCTTATTAGTGCCTGATGCCATAAACGCGAAGTTCATACTTGCAACTACATCATTTAATTTATCCATAATATTCTCCTATATTTTTATATTCTTTCAACCGAATGGTGCAGTAGAGTTTTACAGAAGAGTGCAGATTCTTTTAGATAAAGCTTTTACTGAATTTATCAGCGTATAATATATATATACTCTGAGAAATTATGTAAAATGCATTAGCAAATTAATATAGTGCTATTCTAAAAGATCTACTGCATTATTGGGTTTAATTTAGCAAAAACTTGCTAATAGCTAAGACTGTCAATATTTTTCTGAAGCCATTGCCTAATTGAGGTAACAAATTAGTAGCATTTATTACAGCCAATTCCAAATACCAAAAAAGCCTTGCAAAAGCTTTCCCTCTGCAAGGCATAAATTATCTTACTTAAACTAGTTTACTTATTATCCAATCACAATCATTACTTCATCTTTACCGACTGAATCGCCTGATGATTTAGTAATTTGAAGAACTTTTCCACTAACAGGTGAAGGGATATTATTTTCCATTTTCATAGCTTCAAGAACAAGAACAACATCACCTTTATTAACTTGGTCACCAACTTTCACCTTATAAGCCATTACCATACCCGGCATTGGAGCTTTAACAGGAGTTCCATTTGCTGTTGCTACAGGAGTAGCTTGAGCTTGTGGCTGTGCCTGTGCCTGAGTTTGTGTTTGTGGCTGGGCTTGAGCTACAGGTTGAGGTGCTACTGCTTCTTGTCCGATAACGATGAGTATTTCATCTTTACCAACACTATCCCCTGAACTCTTAGGAATACTTTTGATCACACCATCACATGGAGAAGGAATATTATTTTCCATCTTCATAGCTTCAAGAATAAGAACAGTATCGCCTTTTTTAACATGATCACCAACAGCTACTTTGTAGTTAGAAACCATTCCTGGCATTGGTGATTTAATTACCTGTTCACCACCAGCTACAGCTTGAACTGGAGCTTGGACAACTGCTTGTGGAGTAGCTTGAGCTTGAGGAGCAGCAGGTCTGACCACTTGAGGTCTTGGTTGAACATAAGATCCAGCAGGAGCTGCACTCATTCCACCTTCAGCATTAACTTCAACTTCGAAATATTCACCATCTACATAGACATCAAATTTGCGTAAGTTTTCAGGTTTGTCTGGGCTAGGTTTTTTAGCTGTTAACTCTCCGGAAAGAGCTTTTTTAACTAAGTCTTGTTCAGCATTAACTTGATCCATTGTTTTAGGCTTAACATCTTCAGGAACTTCTTTTAAACCATACTTCCATTCTAAAAATCTCTTACCAGTAACAGGATAAAGAGCTACGATTAATTCATCATCAAGATCTTTAGCAAGTCCTTTTACAGAAGCTTGAATATCAGCTAATTCTGGTTCTAAGATAGCACCAGGACGAACATCAATAGGTTTTTCACCGCGTGGATAACCTTTTAGTGCTTTAGCTCTAACTTCTGGATTCATAGGCAAAGTTGTCTGACCATAAAGTCCATAGCAAAGGTCTTTTACTTGTTCAGTAAATCTTTGATATCTCTCACCATCACCGTCAAAAAGAACATTGTTCACTGTCTGAATTCCTACGATTTGACTTGTAGGAGTAACTAATGGAACAGTCCCGAGGTCTTTACGAACTTCAGGAAGCTTTTTGAAGACTTCATCTATCTTATCAAGAGCATCCATCTGTCTTAATTGATTAACTAAATTTGACAGCATTCCACCAGGAGTTTGATGAATAATAACTTCAGGGTCAATAACTGAGAATTTAGTATCATCAGCTAAGTGTTTATATTTAGGAATAAACTTTTCGATATCTTTGTCGATTTCACTTAGGAGTTTAATATCCATTCCAGTATCTCTATTTGTTCCAAGTAGAGAAACCACGATAGGCTCTACTGCGGCATGAGAAGTTCTGTAAGCAAAAGGAGCCATACATGTATCGATTATATCCACACCTGCTTCAATTGCCTTAAAGATAGCTAAATCACCCATACCCGAAGTAAAGTGAGTATGAAGATTTATAGGTACACTAACAGTCTCTTTAAGTGCCTTTATTAAATTATAAGCATCATAAGGAGAAACTAATCCAGCCATATCTTTGATGCAGATAGAATCAACACCCATTTTATCTAACTCTTTAGCTTTGTTAATATAATAATCTAAATTATAAACATCTCCACCCATTCTCATTTCAGTTAGAGAATAGCAAATTGTTCCTTGGAAGTGTTTATTATTCTTTTTGATTATTTTATGAGCTACTTCAAAGTTTCTAAAATCATTAAGAGCATCGAATACTCTAAAAATATCTATGCCATTATCACATGCTCTTTGAACAAATGCTTCCACTACATCATCTGCGTAGTTTCTGTAACCAACTAGGTTTTGTCCTCTTAAGAGCATAGAGAATTTTGTATTCTTAATATGTTTTTTCAGGGTTCTGATTCTTTCCCAAGGGTCTTCATTAAGGTATCTGTGCATTACATCAAAAGTAGCACCACCCCAAACTTCCATTGAGTAAAAACCTGCTTTATCTATTTTTTCAGCAATAGTGAGTAAATCTTCAGTTCTACCTCTAGTTGCGAAAAGTGATTGGTGACCATCACGGAAAGAGAGGTCTTGAATCTTGATTGGATTTGATGCCTGAGGGCGATCTTGTCCATACTTCATTTCAGTCATTTTAACTACGCCATGAGTATCTAACATCATAAATCCTCCGATCTATATATCTTTTATTTTTTACTATATTTTATTAAAATCTATCTTCTTACAACTCTTCTTTGCATCATTTGAGCATTCATCATTGTAGTTTGTCTGCCATAAGAAGTCCAAGCAGAAGAGACATTATGCGGAATTTGAACACTCTGCATGCTAATGTTCTCTTGTTTTTCTTCTTCTAAATATTGCATAACTCCACTTAAAGCAGCAATGACTTTTTTCTTTTTCTCAGAATTCATTCATACCTCTTTATACTGGTAAATTACCGTGTTTTTTAGGAGGAAGTGATTCACTCTTGGTTGAAAGAATTTCTAAAGCTTCGATAAGTCTCATTCTAGTCTCTTTAGGTTCAATAATAGCATCTACATAACCACGAGAAGCAGCTACGAAAGGGTTATTAAAAAGTTCTTCATACTCATTAATACACTCAGCTCTCTTAGCATTTTGGTCTTCTGCATTCATAATATCTTTTCTATAGATAATATTAGCAGCACCTTTAGCACCCATCACAGCTATTTCAGCAGTTGGCCAAGCAAAGACCATATCTGCACCTAAGTGTCTTGAACTCATAGCTATATAAGAACCACCATAATTCTTTCTAGTTACTAAAGTTAATTTTGGTACTGTAGCTTCAGAATATACCCAAAGTAATTTAGCACCATGTCTGATAATACCACTGTGCTCTTGATGAACACCAGGTAAATAGCCTGGAACATCAACAATAGAGAGAATTGGGATATTAAAAGCATCACAGAATCTAATAAAGCGAGAAGCTTTGTCTGAAGCATCGATATCAAGACAGCCAGCAAGAACCATTGGTTGATTAGCTATAATACCAACTGAACGACCATTAAGTCTGACAAATCCAATAACAATATTCTTAGCATAATATTCATGTGGTTCATAGAAATGTGCATCATCAGCAATACTTCTAATAATATCCTTAACATCATAAGGTTTGCTTGGATTATCAGGAATAATAGAATTTAAGTCTTCACAAATTCTGTTTGGAGCATCTGAAGTTGCCACCATTGGGGCTTCTTCCATATTATTATTAGGAAGAAAACTTAATAACTCTTTGATACTATTAATTGCAGCTTCGTCAGTTTCACAAGCGAAATGAGCAACACCACTTGATTCATTATGAGCCATAGCTCCACCTAAGCTCTCTTTATCAGTCATTTCACCAGTAACAGCTTTAATGACATCTGGACCAGTAATAAACATGAAAGAAGAGTTTTTAACCATATAAATAAAGTCTGTCATGGCAGGAGAATATACAGCTCCACCTGCACAAGGTCCCATTATACAAGAGATTTGAGGGATAACACCAGAAGCTCTAGAGTTTCTAAAGAAGATATCGCCATAACCTTTTAAAGCATCTATTCCTTCTTGGATTCTAGCTCCACCAGAATCATTCATACCCACAACAGGAACACCTGATTTCATTGCCATATCCATTACTTTTGTAATTTTAGCAGCATGCATCTCACCAAGAGAACCCGCTCTTGCTGTAAAATCTTGAGAATAAGCAAATACAGGTCTGCCATTTACTAAACCATGACCTGTGATTACACCATCAGACGGAATATCTACTTTTTGCATTCCGAAATTAGTGCAACGATGAGTAACAAATTTATCAATTTCTCTAAAAGTTCCTTGGTCAAACAAGAGATTAATTCTCTCTCTCGCTGTTAACTTTCCACTTGCATGTTGTTTGGCGACTTGAGCATCACCACCCATTTTTTCTACTTTTGCTTCAAGTGCTTTCAACTCTTGAATTTTCTGTAAGGTAGCTGACATAGCATCTCCTTTTATTTTATATTAAATTTTATAAGTTTTTGACATGTAAGTTTTCTAAATCCATATTTAAAAGGCAAGCTTTTTTTTTACTAATCATCCCCCAGCTGTTTCTTCTTTAGCTTATCCCACCATTCTAATCTCTTAATAATCTCTTTCTCAAAACCAAATTGCGAAGGAGTATAGAAAGTTGTTTCATCTAATTGGTCAGGGAAATATTTCTGATAGTGATAGCCATAATCGAAGTCATGGGAATATTTATAATCTTTATTATAGCCAAGATCTTTCATCAATTTAGTAGGGGCATTACGGATATGCATTGGAACTCCAAGATGAGAGGTGTTTTTGGCTAAATCTCGGGCTGATTTATAAGCTGTATAAACCGCGTTACTCTTGGGTGCAGTTGCTAGATAAACTACTAACTGTGATAGAGCAGTATTAGCTTCGGGCATACCAAGAAAGTGAACAGCATCTTTGCAAGCAATAGCTTGAGTAATAGCATTAGGGTCTGCCAAACCAATATCTTCAGTAGCGAATCTTACTAATCTACGGACTATATACATGGGATCATCACCAGCTTCTAACATTCTAGCTAACCAGTAGAGTCCAGCTTGAGGATCACTTCCTCTTAATGATTTATGCAAAGCTGAAATTACATTATAATGCTCTTCCCCACCTTTATCATAGAACATACTCTTCTGTTGTAGTATCTTCTCTACTTGAGTGACTTCTAAATTATCCAGATTACCATAAGTACGAAGCATATCTAAGTTATTTAGAGCTTTGCGTCCATCTCCTCCACTAATCTGAATAAGATATTCTAATACTTCTGACTTTAATTCAGGAAGATATAATTCTTGTGCCTTGATAATAATTTCTCTTATATCTTCTTCTTCAAGGTTATTTAAGACAAAGACACTACAGCGAGAGAGAAGAGCAGAAATTACTTCAAATGAAGGGTTTTCTGTAGTAGCTCCCAAAAGAATAATGGTACCAGATTCTACGAAAGGAAGAAAGGCGTCTTGTTGAGATTTACTGAATCTATGAATCTCATCAATGAAGAGAATTGTCTGTTCTTGTGTAAGATTGAATTTCATTTCTGCCTCTTGCATTACCTGCTTAACTTCTTTAATACCAGATAAAACAGCAGAGAATTGGATGAACTCTTTATGGGTATAGTTTTCGATAATTTTAGCAATGGTAGTTTTCCCACAGCCTGGAGGTCCCCATAGAATCATAGATTTCAAATCATCATTTTCTATCATTTTACGCAACATAGAATCTTGATTAATTAAATGCTTTTGTCCTATTATCTCATCAATCTTCTGGGGTCTCATTAACTCTGCTAAAGGTCTATTATCGGTCATTATTTTCTCCGTGACAAGTTCCCACTTATTGGGTGTTATCGCTTCTCCCCAGTGGGTCCAACCACTTTTTGAGGAATGCTATCGTTCTACAAGGAGTTAGCTCCTATGGAGCATTAAGAAACACCCCGTCATCTTTCGATGCCACCCCTCTTTTGCGTGCTTTCAGCACTTAAGAGGGGAGTTTAAGAGGTCTTCACTCTTTGTCCTTAAAATCAGTGAAATCTGTGTAATCAGTAGACCAAATCTTTCTTATCTTTATTCGCCTGGCTTATGCGAAGACTTCTGAAAATTCTTCTTAACCTGGGGCGGAGAGAATCTCCACCGTCCGACTGAAAAGGTCTTCACTCTTTTCTTAATTCATGTTAACTAGTGTAAAAAGCTTCTTAATAGCCAATCACTAAATCCAACCCAGGTAAGTCAGGATTAACTTCTATCCTTTTGAGCAGTTTAGTTAATTCATCTACCCTAAACATCTCGTTTTCAGCCATACCTAAGCCACCTGCTCGATGAGGACTCATAATTAAATTATCTAAAGTATGAAAGGGTAAATTAGTTGGGCATGTATTTTTTCTTTCCTCAAGAGTAACAGGATAATTGTACCATACATCTAAGGCTGCTCCTAAGATTTTTCGCTCTTTTAGAGTTGTGAAAAGAGCTTCTTCATTAACAGTGGAAGCTCGTCCAACATTGATAAAGAAACAATTAGGCTTCATAGCCTGGAAAGTTTGGTGATTGAAGATATTTACAGTTTCAGCAGTTGCCGGTAAGAGGTCAATCACAACATCATAATCGCCAACGATTCTATTTAAATCAGCAAGAGAATAAACTCCTGCTTCAGGATCAATATTACTTCTTTTAATCTTATCAATAGTTACTTCATAAGGAAGCAAATAAGTTTCAAGTAACTTACCAATATGGCCATAACCGCAGATAAGAACTCTTTTTTGGTATAAAAGTGATGAAGGGTTATTATCATATCTAAGAGACCAATCATGCTTCCTAAATTCCCTGTCAGCCTGAATAATATGCTTGAGTCCAGCTTGGAGGAAGGCCATAACCCACTCTGCCACAGGACGAGAATTATGGTGAATATTCACTACCTTTATATGAGGATATTCTTTCATAATCTTTTTAGTAGAATCAGGAATCCCTACAAAGGGAATAACAAGAGACTTGAGATAAGGTGAGATATTAAGCTTATCTTCAGTTGGATAAGCCAGAATAAGCACATCTATATCACTTGGAATCTCTTTCCCTACAGTAATACGATGCGAATCTCCTAAGCCAGATTGCAGAGCTTCTTCTAAATCAGAACTGTAATCTCGGTAGTAGTGAGATTTTAGCTTAAGCAAATTGCTTTCTCTTTCGGAAATAATCAAGATAGATACCTGATAATAAGATTAAGATAGAAAGAAGAATGCCTGCTAAAGACAACTTAGTACTGAGATAATAGCTTTCAGGAGCAAATATCATCTCCACTTCTTTTGTTCCTGCAGGAACTTTTATTCCCCTAAGAATATGATCAACAGGATAGATTTCAGTTTCAAAGCCATCTACAAAAGCTTTCCAACCTGCCGGATAGTAAGTTTCACTGATTACCATAAATCCATCTTTATCTAAGTTCTTAACAGAAAAGGCTACTTTATGCATGTAATCTTCTTGCGGAATTTGTTCAACAACACCTTGTCCTAACTCTCCTGTAAATCCTAAATCACTCTCTACAATAGCTACATTACGAGGTCTGAATTGATTACTGTTCATAAAAGAAATTCTTTGGTCTTTAGTTTCTAAGATTTTTAAGTTTTGCACAAACCATGCCCTATCTAAAGCATCAGGATTAAGATAAAGTCCTACAAGATCACTTCCTTTTTTCATGGTTACAAGGGGAGTCTGCCCAATATTCTCTTTAGATATTATATATTTAGCGTTAAGCATGTTAATAACATTGAGATTCATAGCATTATTAAGTACATCATTATAGCGTAAAAGTTTAGCTCCATGGTAACCACCAATTATCTGCAGGTGAGCTGCCCAAGAAACATCATTTACATTATCAAAAGAGAAAACACGGTAAGTACCAGTAGGCTGACTAGTTTTTAAATATTTATCAATAGAATTCATTGCCAACTCCTTATTCTCTTTTCCAGGATAAAGGGTCTTAAAGTAGGCACTATTAACTAGCATTAAATCAGATAGCATAAAAATACCTATAAGAATTATAAATATGTTTTTTCTTATCATTCTCTTAGTATAGAAGAAGATTAATCCGAAGCCTAAGGCTAAGAAAAATAAGCCATTACGAACAGAGTTTACTGTTAAGATTAATCTCTCTGCTTTTAAATTATCTATATGCTTTTGCAGTTGAGGATTTCCAGCATACTGTTGCCATTGAGCCATTTCACCTTCAGAAGTGAAATTCATACCTGAGAAAAGTGATTCTCCGCCCACTAGGTTAAAGACAAAAAGAGCAATCACTACTATTAAGCCAATTCTCATTGTTTTGGCAAACTTCTCATCATTTACCATCTTAAGAATTTCTCCTATACCGATGGCAGCTAAAGGAATGAGTAGTAATTGAGCTATCACTAAATGAGTTGCTGGAACTCTGAATTTATTAAATCCTGGTAAATAATCATGTAAGAAGTTTGAGAAAAGAGGAAAATATTTTCCGAAAGACATTATTACAGCAGCTAAAACTCCGATTCCAAATATTTTAGCATATTTTCTTTTGGATAAAAGGAATCCCAATATAGCCAAAAGAAGTATAATCACACCTGTATAGTGGTAGGCTTGAGTAAAAGACATCCACCCCCAGTAGTCTTGGTTAATTCCTCCAAAGAAATTAGGGAAAACTAATGAAATCAACTCAAGAGGATGCATAGACCAACCCTGGGCATATTCTTTAGTTAATCCTGTCTCTCCTCCTCTTATAGAGTAATGGGCATATTCCATATTAGAAAGATGTGGATTTGCTACTGCCAAGGCTGAAATACCTACTCCTAAGATTAATAATAGAGTGAAGATAAGGAATGGTTTGTATTCTCTTTTCTTAAGTGCTGAAACTAATTCATATATCCAGAATATTCCTAAAAAAAGAAATAAATAATAAGTTATCTGTAAGTGATTTAAGCGTAGTTCAGTAATCATCGCTACTGAGAAAAAACCTAAACCCAATAAATTTCTCTTCTCCTTTATATAAATAAATGCGTATAATAACCAGGGAAGAATCATTATAGCTTGAAACTTGGTATTATGTCCCATCTCTATTAAGGCAATGAAGTGGGAGGATATCGCAAAGGCAATTCCCATTATAGTTGAACTTATCACTCCTATTTTTAAATATCTTAGCAAGAAAAAAGCTCCTAAAGCACCTAGGATTAGGAAAGAAAGCTTCCAGTTAATCACAGAATTAATGGCCATTATAGCATTATTTACATAAGGGTATTTGGTCGGGAAGCTGATTAGGTAGTTAGGCATTCCAGAGAAGATATTACTATTCCACAGAGCTGGATCAGAATGAGTCTTGTTGTATTCAATAGATTCATTTGCAGTATATCGCCATTGATTAGTATCATGAGCAATAGGTTCATATCCTAAGAAACCGAGCTTAAAAAAGGATATGGAAAGAAAGAGAATTATTATCCCAATTCCCACCCAGTTTTTATTAATTAAATTATCTGTTAAGTCCTCTGAAGTAGCTCTAATCTTCTTACTTTTTATCTCTTCCCTATTCTTACTAGACATTTCTTTCCTCCAACTTGCAAAAGTTCAATATAATTAATTCAGATTGATTTGCTTCCTTAGGATCCTCACAATCATAATTAGCATACTCAGCAACTCTCTTATCTTCTTTCAAGTTTCTCTCTAACATCTTACTTCCCTCTTCCCAATTGAGTTCAGGATGGAATTGAAGACCCCAGACTGGATAATCTTGCCACTGAAAAGCTTGAATTTTAACATTGTCATTAGATGCTATTATCTTGAATGAATCATCAAGATTTACCACTTCATCAAAATGTGACTGCATAAATACTGAAGAAGTTATACCCTTAAAAAGTGGGTTATCGACAAGATTAACTTTTGTGAAGCCAAATTCAGGTATTTCTGCCTTAACACAACACTCATCACCACCGAGCAGACGAGCAAGCATCTGATGACCATAACAGATACCTAAAACAGGTTTCCCGGCAAAAATAAACTCATTAATCACACTAAAAACTTCTTGTTGCTCAATATGCTGAGTAGATGCAGACAACTCTGAACCAGAAATTATTAACTTACTATAAATTGAGTAATCAAGATTTAAATCATTACTGTATATTCTCTTAAATGTATATTTATAATCATCTTTTAAGATTCTTGCCATACTTTGCCTGAATCTGAAAGATGCGTCATCATTCTTTATTGTATCAAATATTAATATCATTGTATTGCCTCTTATTATTTATCTTTTTTTACCTTATCTAACGATGCTAAGTTACTGTCAAATAAATTCTCTAAATTTAGATTATTGCAAGAATTTATTGATGAAAAGAATTTTGTTGATATGGGGATTTGTTTAATTGGTATTAATAAAACTACCCTTCAAACACTGATAGGGTCACTTTTTTGGGGAAATGGTCAATTTGGGAGAAAATAGTCTGTTTTTTTGAGGTTTTCTTAACATGACAAGATTCTCATGTTAACTTTTTAGAGTTTTCTTAAAGGTAATTTTATAGTTAGTGGTTACGGGAATACCGCATTAAACAGAGCTTCTTGATCGTCTTATGTTTTGGTATAATTAGTAAATCCTGTTTACGAAGCTATCGCCAATCTGAAGCTTAACACAGTAAATCACAACAGTATATAACCTGTGAAGAGAACACATTTTCAACACATGAGCCTATTAGAAAAGCTCTATAGCATCAGGTGAGGAGCAACATGCTCTTTCCGCCACGCAAAAACGCCCTCATGCGAGGGCGTTTCTAACATAGGATTAACTCCTATAAATATGGTTGAATCTTTTTAAGAAGTTTATCTTTGTTTACTAATCCTACAGATTGTTCTTTAACTTGTCCATCTTTGAACAAGATTACAGTAGGAATAGACATTATTGAGAATTTACCAGCAATTGCAGGAGATTCATCAACATTGACCTTTACAACTTTAATTTTTCCTTCTAATTCTTGAGCAATTTTCTCAATAGTAGGAGTTAAAGCTTTACAAGGACCGCACCAAGGAGCCCAGAAGTCTACTAATACAGGGATATCGGATTTTTCTACGATTTCGGCAAAGTTTGTGTCGTTTACTTCAATCATAATTACTCCACAATAGCCAGGATATCAGAACGAGAAATAATTAAGAATTTCTCACCATCTAATTCTACTTCGTTTCCACCATACTTAGCATAAAGTACAGTATCTCCTACTTTTACGATTTCTTGTAATTCTTCATCATTACCAACTGCGATGATTTCACCCATCTGTGGTTTCTCTTTTGCACTATCAGGAATGTATAAATTCCCAACTTTTTTCTCTGTAGTTTTTTCATCTAATTTAATCACTACGCGATCGTCAATAGGTTTAAGTATCATCTTATACCTCCGTTTTGATATATTATTTTTTAAATTCTGTTTATTAGCAAACATATTTTCAGACTGCTAAAATTAGTCAAGATTTTTTTTAATCTTATTTTATTTTTTGTTTCTTTACTAATTTAATGGCTATTATTTGTGCTTATCATCAATACTCTCTTCTTGACCTAATGCTCTGACCATCCTTCTTCTCACTCAGTTCGAAAAAACTTCAAAGAATATTTGAATTGAGTGAGAAGAAGGAATTAAGGATCAAAGATGAGTGAGTTGATTAGCATGAAGAATAAGCCCTTATTTCAGCAATACAAGGATTATTTTAATATAATTAATGGATTTTTCTGAAAGTTATTTATAAATAAAATCTGCAAGTATGATATTTTTTATTGACATGATTAAAATAAACCTTAAGTTTGGAAAAAAATTTTTAGGAGTAAGAAATATGAAATATGCAGGCTTTTGGCTAAGATTTTTTGCAGCCTTAATTGATTCAGTTTTTATTACAATTATATCGAGGGTCTTAACTATGGGATTTAGTTCTCCCGACTTATACCCTTCACAAAGCTATTTTGATGCTTTAAACTCTCCCGTAGCACTGATGAGTACTGCAATATTTTGGCTTTATTTTGCGATTTTAGAGAGTTCTCCTCTTCAAGCTTCTTTAGGAAAATATATCTTAGGATTAAAAGTAACGACAATATATGGCCAAAGATTGAGTTTTCTCAGAGCAAGTGGAAGACATTTTGGGAAAATAATTTCTGCCTTTATTCTTATGATAGGATTTTTAATGGCAGGTTTTACAGATCAAAAACAAACATTACACGATAAAATGGCTGATTGCTTAGTAATAAAACGATAAATATCTTAATATAGAGAAAGAAAATTTCTTCAGCTTAAAGCAAATAGAGTTTTAAGCTGTTCCTCTAACTGCTATAATGCATAAAGTAAGCTGGAATTCAGCAAGTATAGAGGTTAGATACAAAAAAATTCTAATTGAATGTTTTAATAAATCTCATTCAAGCTTAGTCCTTTGTGACATACAATTCCTGGGGTGGCAAGCTGTCCAAGCTTTCCCCCAGGCTAAGAAATATTAATCCCAGCTTTAAATACTTTACAGTGAATAGTTTGGATAGATATACGCCAACTTGAATGTTTAGCTTTAATCTATAATATTATTGGTAATTTTACCTACCCTTAAAATACTTGAGTTATTAACAGCCTAGTCTCCTTTCGAGCTTCATCTATATTTTATATCATAAAACTAGAAAGATTTTCTCCTCTGTAGCTTCATTATGAGTAGAAATTTGAGCACTCTCTCATTAAATCATAAGTTTTCTTAGCTAATTCTTTGTTTTCATAATTATCACCTTTTGCCTTATTATATTTTCCCCTATATATTTGTCAATTTATGATAATTGAATTTTATTTATACATTTAAGCCAAATATTGCAGTTAAATTAACTTCAAAATAAATAATAACCCTAGATCAAATTGGTTTAACAGCTGAAAGTTATTTTATTTTCTTTTTGCTAAAATTATTTTTCCCTTTCATATCCTTATACATATCAAGCTATTAGTCATACTCTCTGACAGAATATGAAGTTCTTTTTTCACTACTTACAGATAATAATTAAAATAAAGATTGACAGTAAATTACACTTTTATAAATTCAAATCAAATAGACTTCGACAAGAAGTTAGAATGAGAGGAATTAATGAATATTTACGTTGGAAACTTGTCATATACTATGACACAAGAAGATTTAAGAGAATTATTTGCAGAATTTGGTGAAGTTACTTCAGTTAAAATTATTGAAGACAGAGAAACTGGTCGTCCTAAAGGTTTTGGTTTTGTTGAAATGGCAGATAATGCTGCTGGACAAAACGCTATCGATGGTTTAAATGAAAAAGAAATCATGGGTAGAGGAATTAAAGTTAACGAAGCTCGTCCTAGAGAAGATCGTCCTAGAGATGACAGACCAAGACGCAGAACAAACAGATACTAATTTAGATTTTAAAAAACATCTTGCTTTGAAGTAAGATTTTTGATAAAGAATTTATTAAACAAAAGAAGGACTGAATTAATTCAGTCCTTCTTTTTATATTGAGAATATTAGTAGTTATCGTTAGTGGAAGCGACAAAGAGAAGAGCTTGTCCTGCTAAAGTAAATTCTTTAGCCTCACTAGTAACAAAAATAGTTTCACCTTTCTTCACTTTCTTAAACTCTTCTCCACAAGTAACTTGAGTTTCGCCTTCTACAACAATTATCATAGTTGGCTTCTCATTCTTTATCTTTAGCTCACCTGTAAGCTTAACTCTTTTAAGAGAAAATTCATTAATGGGAATTTGATAAGAGATGACTTGAGAATTAAAATTATATGATTGAATTTCAGGCTCTTTCATCTCCCATTCTAAAATAGAAACTAACTCCTTCACATCTATGTTTTTAGGGGTTAGTCCACCTCGAAGAACATTATCTGAGTTAGCCATAATCTCTACTCCTGTTCCTTGAAGATAAGCATGGAGAATTCCTGCTTTAAGAAAAACTGCTTCTCCTGCTTGCAGAATGAAAGTATTTAGGAAGAGTGGTGAGATAATCCCAATATCATTGGGGTAATGAATCATCATCTTTAAGACCCAATCCTTTACAAATTCATCATTTAAGTCATGTATATTGTTAATAACCAATTCAACAATTTGTAGTTTTTTTTCCACACTTCCCGCAATGATTTCGATAAAGACCTTTTCCCAGTTATCAGCCTTAGCTTCTTTTTCAAAGGCAGAAAATTCTCTTAAAACTTTATTTAAACCAAGCTGATTAAAAAAGTTAATTATCTCTGAGGCAGGACGGAATCCACACATGGCATGAAACTCTGTTAAAGCACAGATTAGTTCAGGTTTGTGATTATCATCTTTATAATTTCTTATAAAATCTGTTAAAAGAATTCCTTGCTCATTTTCTAACTTGAATCCTCTTTTGGCCTGCTCTAAATTAGGGTGGGCTTGAATAGATAAAGGCTTATTAGCACTTAAAATTTTAAACAAATAAGGTAGTTTATTCTTGTAATTTTTAGCTACTTTCTCTCCCAAAAACTCTTGTGGATTATTAGCAATAGCAGTGTTTAAATTACTTCTAATTTCTGGCAAAAATGAGGGTGCTTTATCATGAGCACTCATCCATAATTCTGCCCAAGGTTCAGCACTATTATTCTCTAGCTGTAACAAACTAGCAATATAATCAAATGTACCCCATTCATATTTTTGAATTTTGTTTTCCATCTTATATAGTTTTTTCATTTAAAATTCCTTAGATAAGTTTTAGCTTACTGATTTCATGCTCTTGAGGAGAAAGAAATGTATGTACAATTCCCTGCTCTTGTAAGATATCACTAAGATATTCTAATACTGGGTTTTCAGTGTAGAAGTGTCCTGCATCGATAATAGGTAAATTTGAATCCAACATAGTATGATAAGTAACATCTCCAGTTACCATAACATCACTTATGAAAGAAGCTTTTTTGATTAAAAAAGAACCTGACCCTCCACAGACAGATACTCTTTTCACAGTTTTATTAAGTTTGCCTGCACTCCACAGCTTAACAAAAGGAGCAGCCAATCTCTCTTTAACAAGAGCTGCGAAATCCTCTAAAGATAATTCTGAAGCTAATTCTCCGACCATGCCTGAACCATAATTAATATTATCATCATTAATTTCATAAAAATGAAAAACTGGTGTTTCATAAGGATGATTCTTCTTGATAGCAGAGATAACACGATTATAATTAGCTGTATCAACCCTAAATTGAAGTTCAATTTCTTCTACTGATTCTCTGATTCCCGGACTTCCAATTGCTGGTTTTGCTCTTTCACTAGGAGTAAAAGAAGCAATAACCTGATTGGTTACAAGACAATTAGTATACTTTTCATAGACTCCTGCCCCAGCCTCTGTTATTGCCACTTGCAATCTCTTAGCATCTGTTTCTGGAACAAACACCTTACCCCAAAAAACCTTGTTCCCTCCATCAGGTGCAATAAAAGTGATATTTTCTAAGCCTAATTTCTCGGCTAAAACCCTGTTCACTCCTGTAGGAATAGAGTCTAAATTTGTATGCATGCTAATAACATCTATTCCTGCTCTAATTAATTTAAGGAAAAGAGGATTGTTTATTCTATCTATCTTACCAAATATTAAAGGATGATGAGATAAAATTAAGTTACACTTTTCTTTAATAGCTTTATCCACTGCAGCAGGAGTTATATCTAATGTCAAAAGAACCTTCTCAACTTCTGCTTGACCATCACCGATTAAAAGCCCAACATTATCCCAATCAAAAGAAATATTTAAAGGCATTATTCTACAAAGTATTTCATATAAATCTTTAACTTTCATCTAAAATCCTCACTTTATAAAGTCAAAATATTTTGTTAGCATTTCTGTAAAACCATCTTCCCTATCAGTAGCCACAACCTTAAATCTATCTTGCAATTCTTGAGGAGCATTTGCCACAACGAAAGAGTCTGTAAAAGACTCAAGCATAGCAAGATCATTATAATCATTGCCAATTGTCAGAACCTCTTCAGTTTTAAAAGCTAATTTCCTTATAACCTTTCGGCAAGCATAACCTTTATCAATTCCCTGAGGAAAAATCTCAATCCATACAGATTTATGATCAAGAGGAGAAGTCGCCCTAATTATAGAAAGATCAGGAAGATTTTCAATTGCATGCTCTACTAAATGCTCTTTTTCAGCCCCAACAACTGAAAGAAACTGAGATGCACTCCCCCTATATTCTCCCTGATGAAGTCTAGCAAAATCCTTATAATGTGCAATTCTTTTTAAGGAATCTACACAAGGTTTAGATGCTTGAAAATATTCAAAATGGTGATTATCAGGAATTGGTGAATGAATCATAAAATCTACATCAAGTTCTTTTAAATAACTTATTACTCGACAAACCACTTGATTCTCTATCTCTTTTTTAGAAAGAATTTCTTGAGTGCGAAAATTAATCACACCTGCTCCCGAAGATATCACTAAATAATCTAAAGGAAAATCAGGAGGTAAAACATGCTTGGCAGAAAAAAGATTTCTACCAGTAACTATCACCCTAATAATACCTTCTTCTCCTAGTTTAACTAGAGAATCATAATTCCTCTGAGATATTTTGGAATCTGAAGTGAAAAGGGTCCTATCTAAATCTGTAAATACTATCTTTTTCATATTACTCCAATATCTCAAAACTACCCATAGGAATAGGTGCCTTTAGATATGATAAAACTCTCTCAACTAAGATTCCTTCATTTACTTGGTGCTTGAAACCATAAGTTGAACGAATTCCTATAGATATAAATTGAACAGCCCTATCTAAAGCGATAGGCAAACTATCACCCTGCATTAAACTTCCTAAAAGAACACTAGTGAAAGCATCCCCTGTACCAGGATAACTAGCCGGAATATAATCACAAGAAACTTTCCAAAACCTATTTTCTTCCCTATTATAGGCTATAACTCCTGTTCTCTTTTTAACACATTCATCAGGAACACTTGTTAAAACAACTACTTTGGGCCCACACTCTGCTAATCTTCTACACCAGTCTTTTGCTTGTTTAATAGGTAAATCTTGCGGATACTTCTCATTCAATAAAAAAGATGCTTCGGTTATATTGGGGGTAATTATGTCAGCAGACTCAACTAATTTCTTCATCTCATCTACTATTTCTAAAGTGAAAGCACTATATAACTCTCCATTATCACCAAAAACAGGATCTACTACTACCAATAACTCTGGATTATGAAAATCTCTAATTAAATCTTTCACAATATGAATCTGCTGAGGTGAACCTAGAAAACCACTATATATAGCATCAAATACTAGCCCTAACTCTTGCCAATGCTCGATAAAACCAGGCATCTGAGTAGTTAAATCTAAAAACCTAAAATTCTCATAAGCAGTATTTGATGATAAAACTGCTGTAGGAAGTGAGACAACTTGATGCCCCATAGTGCTAAGAATCGCAATTACTTCGTTTAAAGAGACATGACCTAACCCAGCTAAATCATGAATGGCACATACCTTTTTAACTGGATTTTTCACTTGGATACTCCTTCATAAAAGTATAATTTTTCAAAGATAAACCAGTTTCAACTTGTTTATAAATCTTTTCTTTCCACTGCTTTATATCTTTAATACTTATATTCTTTCTAACAAGATAACATGTACTTTGCGTTATTTGGTTACCATTAGTAAATATTTTAATCTTACTGGAGTGAAGATATTCTCTTAGATCAATTGGAATACAAACATTATCGAAATCTATATGAACTTTGTCATTTAACATCATTCCTCACTAAAATATATTTTGTCTATTTTATGTTGAGAGATGTGTTGAGACCTGTCAATCTTTATTTAGATTTATCAATCAAACTATATATTTTTTGGAACAAACACTTAAAATTTACAGGTTTTTGTACTAAATCATCAAACTCATGAGAATATTCAAGTTCATCATACTCCAAATGAGCAGATACAGCAATTATCGGGGTTTTATAATTAGGATTTGTTGGATCAGTTTTTATTATCCTTGCCGCAGCAATACCATCCATTACAGGCATTTGAATGTCCATGAGGATTACATCTACTTTCTTTTTCTTGGATAAATCAACAGCTATCTGACCATTGATAGCTATTGAAATATGAAATGTGTTTTTCTCAAACACTTTTTTCATCATTTTAACAAGGATACTATTATCTTCAACTAATAATACTGAAATTCCTTCTCTGCTTATTTCCTTTAATTGAGCTTGTTCAGATGATAATTTTATTGGGAGTTTTAGATTAATATCAGTACCCACATTTTTTTCACTCTTAATTTCAATATTCCCACCCAAAAGGTCTATGAATTTCTTAACAATAGGCATTCCAAGTCCAAATCCAGAATTCTTTTTTGTAATAAAGTCTTCGCTTTGGTAAAATGTAACAAAAATGTTCTTAATTTCAAATTCGTCCATACCAGATCCTTGGTCAGAAATTGTGATTGATAAGAATGTTCTATCACTTTCTTCAATCTCTGCTGAGATTTTGATTGTTCCCTTTTCGGAATATTTGATTGCATTACTGATTATAGCATTGAGAATATTCTTAAGTAGGTTAAAGTCAGTAATTATATCCCATGTTTTCTCTTCTTTCAGATCTACTACAATGTCAATAATTTTTTCAGATAGATCAGCTTTATAAACATAAATAATATTATTGACTATTGTAGAAAAATTACATCTCTCTTCATTTATTTTTATTTTCCCTGAATCTATATTATTTATTGTTAAGATACTTTGCAACATATCTGCTAAGTTATTGGTTGATTGTGCAATTGATGGTATAATCTTTTTAATTTCTACAGGGAGATCAGATATTTTCATGAGTTCAAAGAAATTAAATAGTGTATGTAAAGGAGTTCTAATTTCGTGGTTAATATTAGCGATGAATTCAGATTTAATCCTATTACTTTCTTGAGCAATTTTCTTAGCATCAATCAAATTAACCAGTAATTCTTCCCTAGATAAATTATTAGCTATCATTACTCCCACATTTTCTAAAAGGAAGATATCAGAATCCAACCATTTAGCATAATCTTTCACTGCATCAAAGCCTAAGAAACCCAGAAGTTTTTTCTCTGAATAGACAGGAATAACCAAAACTGATTTAATATCCTGTTCTTGCAAGATTTTCTGTTCTTCACTTGCTTCAGGCTCCATTTTTGCTACATCAGGAACATAAATTGTTTCGAAGTTCTTGAGTTTCTTCATCCACCAAGGGAATATTGAAACAGGCAAGTCCTGAAGAATCTCTATTTGTGGTTCAATACCTTTTGAACACCACTCATTTGTATTTGACATTAATTCAGGATCATTTTGAAAAATGAAGAAATAGCACCGATCAGATTTTGAGAATTCTCCTATCAGTTTCAAAGACCTGTCTATAACCTCCGATGTAGCAAAAACATCACTTTCTATAAAGTCTTTGGACATTTTGTTTAAAAGTTCTTCAATTGCAAACCTACATTCTAAATTTAACTGAGCTTTCTTCCTTTCGGTAAATTCAATATGAGTTCCTGCTAATCTTATAGGATTACCCTGATCATCATTTTCAATAATCTTCCCCTTATCAAAAATCCAAATCCAATCACCTGATTTATGTTTCATTCTAATTTCACATTCGTAATTATCTGTTTTCCCATCCAACATATCTTGAATTAACTTGTCAGATTTCTTTAAGTCTTCAGGATGACATAATAATCTCCAAGTCTCTATGCTGATTGGCTCAAGATCCTCTCGCTTGAAACCTAACATTCCAAAGAAATTACCCTCAACAGTTAACTCTCCTGTCTGAACATTCCAATCCCATAAACCTGCTGCAGAACCATCTATGACAGTTTGAAGTCGAACTTTCTGCTGAGTTAACAAGGATTCAGCCATAAATTCTGCTGTAATATCATGAATAATGGCAATTAATCGTCTCTGTTTGTTGAAATAAATGCTTCCTATATACAATTCTATATGTTTTGTTTCTTTCTTAGAAGTCAAAATCTCAGTTTTAAATTGCTCACCATCTTTTGTTACATCATTTCCATTAGTAATATTTCTTAGAATAACATTTCCCTTAGGTATTAACTCACTAAAAGTCATTCTCTTAAGAAGATTGCTATTAATTCCAAATAATTCTTCTGCTGCTTTATTTGCATCAAAAACTTCTCCTTCATTTACATCTATTAATAACATTGCAGAAGCTTTAGAATTAAATATAGATCTGTAACGAGACTCACTATTTTCCAATTCAAGTGTATGTCTAACAGTTACTGTTATATCACTGATGACACCAACGACCAAATCCTTAACATTATTAATCTTACTTAAAGAAATTGAGTACCAGTTTTCTTGTCCCTGGATGATTTGACGAAATACATTGTTGAAGGAATAACCTTTCAGATATGTTTCTGATACTGCTAACTTGATTATAAAAGAGGCTGATTCTGTAAAAATATTGTTAATATTGCTTCCTTGATCCTCTTTATTAATTAGTGATATTTCATTATTTGGGGAATCATATACTTTATGAATTTGTCCTTGCTGATCTAGCAAAACAACAAAATCTGGAATAGCATCAATAATAGCCTCATTTAACTCATAAAGCTCTTTTATCTCGACAATTTTTTCAGCTACTGTTGTCTCTAATCGCTGCTGAGATTCCTTGTAATCAGTTATATCTACTCCGCTTATTAAGATTGATGGTTCATAATAATCTATTAATGATGCTGAGATATTGATGACTCTTTTCTCTCCTGTCTTTGCATTAAAAATTAACTCTTGATCATTAATAAATCCTTTATCAGCAATCTCTTCTTCAATAGTTGTTAATTTATCTATTTCGCTGATAATATTCAACTCCGCAATTGTTTTACCTAATATGTCTTCTGATTGGTAGCCTGTGTTAACTTCCCATGCTCTATTTACAGTCAATATTTTGCCTGTTTCTTGGGAGATAATGATTGATGCTGACATACTGATTTGAAACAATGTTCTAAAGAGATTTTCTCTCTTCTCCAGCATCTTATCCATCTCCTGAGAAATGGACTTTTCGCTACTAATACCTAACATTAGTTTCTGACCTTCATTTTCTACGATAACTATTCTACTTTCGACCTTCATCCTCCGGCCATCTTTAGTAAGAATGTCTAAAGGACAATACTCTAAGTCTCCATTTATAATCCTGTATAGATTCTCCGTTGCTTCTAGTCTAAGGTCTTCAGGGTGAAACTCCAATAATGATTTTCCTATCATCTCATCACCATAACCTAATTTTTCTCTTACTACTTTATTCATTTCAATAATATTACCCTTATCATCAGTAATTGTAAGATAGCTTGGTGATTCAAAGAATAACTCTCGATAAAAGGAATCTTCAAACAAGTGATTTTTTGCAATTTTATGAGTTTCGCTTTGCGGATAGATTGTTTTATTTTTTAAAATTGAAATAGCTTTATCATAAGACAATCCTTCATTCTTTAACTGAAGTAATAAATCTAATTTAGTAATATCTTGTAGTGGGAAAACCAAATCATGATATTCTCTATCACCAAAACTAAACAGACCTTTACTGATAAAGGTTCTTACTTCTTCTCTGCTTACTCCATATTTTTGACACACTTCATTTAATGTAAGGTCTTTCATCATACAATTTTTCCCTTTTTTTTATTTCCATATGTAAGCATGTAATCTTTTCAGTTATTCAGTAATTTTATTATTATATTCAGGACTGTTTTTTTGGCAAGTCTTTTTTGTAATTCTTTTATCTTTCACAAACTCTTGCGTTTTCATGTATTTCTTCCCCCTCCTGATGGTTTGCATCCAACCCCTCTTAAAGATATTGCTAAGCTATGAAGAGGGGAATTTATCTTGCTTAATTTGAATAATTCTATTAGCCATCTCTGTTGTTAAAAAAGACTCAAGACTCAGAGATGTTGACTTACTCTTTGCTCTGTACTCTCAAATAAGTAGTAAGGAAAATGAATGATCTAAGAACATAGAAGTAATTGCATTTAAAATTATAACCTGCATTTTAAATAGATTTGTAAAAGCCTAACCTTGAAACTTATTTTAACCCAGAATAAATTCTTAATTTTTCTAAATGCCACAAATATGTATTACAAAGGGTTTTCTAAAGATACTTAAGAAATGATAAGGTTTGCTTAAGAGGAGATTAGGACTATGATAAAAGTATTGTAAATCCTATTTTCAAAAAAACTTAGTTGCTATTTTGAAGTTCCACACTAATAAGATAGATTATATAAATTTCAAGATGCAAGAATCAAATTCATTTTTTGATCTTCATTAAAAAAAAATGAAAAGAGACCTAACCCAGCTAAATCATGAATGGCACATACCTTTTTAACTGGATTTTTCACCTGAATACTCCTCTATATAATTATCATTTAAAATAAAAGACCAGTTCTTTAATCTTCTATCAAGCTCTTTTCTATTAGGATATTTATGCTCAATAATTTTGTAAAAATCTTTACCATGATTAGCTTCTACTAGATGAGCTAATTCATGAAATACAATATAACCAATCAGCTCTGAAGGTAACTTTATTAAATGAGAATTTAAAGTTATAACCTGTGTTGATTTCTTACAATTACCCCACTGTCTAAGCATTTTCTTTACTCTCAATTCAGGTTTTGTAGCTGAATTAAAACAAGGAAGATAATATTCAAAATATTTTGGCAGATATTTCTTTGCGATATTGGTGTAAAACTTATCTAATTCCTTATAAACATTAGCATAGTTTAGCTCTTCTTTCATGCTTATAATAATCTGCTTCTTGTCAAGAAATGGACTTATAATTGGACCTTGAAACTCTTTATATACTAGCTCACATTGAAATCCTTCTACATAAGCATACAGCTCTAAATTATCCTTCTTCTCCTGCTCCATTTGCTCTTCTTGAATCCCTAGCATAAAAAGATCATGAATCTTCTCTCTATATGGCTTAAGAATCTCTTTTATCTTAGTTCTACTAATATAGGGGGTCGTAGTTACCCGAATATTACTACCAACACCCATTAACTTTATGCCTCGGGATTTACTAAATCTTTTTATTTCTATAGGAATCTCTATTCCTTTAATTTTTATAAATAATAACTCTTTAAACATAACACCTCTTAATTGGTAAATTAATAACATTTCATATTTCTAGTCAATAAATTAATTTGCTAATTTAACACTAGAAAGATATATCGATATAATATTATTTTATTTATTTCATCTTGATTTATCTCGATGATAAGCCATATTTCCCTATAATGCACTTATTATAAGATAATATATGAAAAATAGTTCTTGACACAAAATGCATATCAAATTTATTTCGATATATACATATTGATTTAAAGTAATTAAAAGATAGAAAAGGAGTAGAAAATGTACGAAAGAAAAACTGATATCAATGCCGTGTTTGAACTCAGAACTGCAGTGAAAGATTATTTTGGTGTAGGAGCTATTCATAAAATTGATGATATAGCTGATGAAATGATAGCTAAAGGAATAGATAAAGTTATCGTAATTAGTGGCAGAAGCTCTTATAAAACATGTGGAGCTTGGGATGTAATAGAGAAATCACTTAACAAACACAACATAAGTTTTATCAATTTCGCTAAAGTAACTCCTAATCCAACTGATACAGCTGTTGATGAAGCAAGAAAAATAGCCTTAGAATTTGGGGCTAAAGCAGTAATTGGTATTGGTGGTGGTTCACCTATTGATACAGCCAAAAGTGTAGCTATCATGATGGAATATCCAACTAATACTTGTGCTGAACTTTATGAAGGTGTCTTTGTGCCAACTAAAGCAGCTCCAATCTTAGCAATTAATACTACCCATGGAACAGGTACTGAAGTAAACAGATTCGCTGTGGTTACTATCACTGCTAAAGATTATAAGCCTGCTATAGCTTATGATTGCATCTACCCTACCTGGGCAATAGATGATCCTGCTTTAATGAAAGACCTTCCACTTCATCAAACTCTCTTTGTTTCCATCGATGCTTTAAATCATGTTACTGAATCTGCAACCACAACTGTAGCTTCACCATATTCAATTTTAACAGCTCAAGAGACAATTAGATTAGTTCATAAATACCTACCAGTGATTAAAGAAGATCTTACTAACCTAGAAGCTCGTTATTTCTTAACTTATGCTTCAGCCTTAGGTGGAATCTCTTTTGATAACGGCTTACTTCATTATACTCATGCCTTGGAACATCCACTAAGTGCCTTGAAACCAGAATTAGCTCACGGTCTTGGTTTAGCTATGATTTTACCTGCTGTTTTAGAAACAATCTATCCAGCATGTCCAGAAGTTTTAGCTGATATCTATGCCCCTATTGTTCCAAACTTAAAAGGAATTCCTGATGAGGCTCATCAATTAGCTAAAGGTGTTGAAGAGTGGTTATTCTCTATGGGAGTAACTCAGAAGCTTTCTGATGAAGGTTTCTCAGAAAAAGATATAGACAAATTAGTAAAATTAGTTCGCGAAACTCCTTCTTTAGGTGGTTTGATAGCTATTGCTCCTGTCGGTGCTACTGATGATATTATCAGTAACATTTATAGTAGTAGCCTACATCCAATGAAGTAAAACAATAAATCTCTCTTGTTAGTCACCTATATGCTGTTTATTCAGCATATAGGTTTTGTTCATAGTCGTTAAGAAAAATTTATTTCTGCAAAAAAAGTTCTTGACACATAATATCGATATATAATTATTATTATTATCAAAGGAGTACACCAACTTATGTCACTTGAAATTTCAGATTTAACATTAAGAAGATTTCCTAAATATATATATATCTTGCGGTCAATGCAGAAAAAAGGGCAAGAATTCACTTCTGCTTCTGAGTTATCTAGATTCCTAGATATCCATCATACACAAATTAGAAAGGACTTAGCCTTGACTGGTGTGAGAGGTATCCCCAAACGCGGACACAGAGTAGATTCACTTTTGAAAGCATGTATTGAATTTTTAGACTGGGATAACCTTACAGATGCTTGCTTAATTGGAGTTGGAAATATGGGTAATGCATTATTGAATTATGAAGGTTTCGCCCAAGCAGGATTACAGATAGTTGCAGCTTTTGATAATGACCCAGAAAAGGTAGATAAAAGAATAAACAATATAAAAGTTTATCCGATAGAAAAATTAAAGGATGTTATTGGTATTTTAGAAGTTAAGATAGCAATATTAACAACAACAGCCAAGAATTCCCAAAAGTTAGCAAATGAAATGATAGAAGCTGGAATTCAAGGGATCTGGAACTTCACCCCCAAAAAACTAAATGTACCCGAGAATGTGGTAGTTGAAAATATGGATATCTATCCTGCTTTGGCAGCTCTCTTAGGTAAAGTGAGAAACCTAAATACCTTAAAGTAAAATATTAATAATCTGAGAGACAGCACAGATTGCCGCAGTCTCAGCTCTTAAAATATTAATTCCTAACTTATACTGTTGATATTGTCTATCAGTAAAATATTCAAACTCCTTAAGAGAAAAACCACCTTCAGGACCTATCACAACACAGACAGGCTGATCTAAGTTATTAGAAATAATATCCTTTAAGCTTACAGACAGCTCTTTTTCAGAAGCAACTAAGATATTATAATTTTTCTTTTCAATCTCTGCTAATTGGGCTTTAAGGTTTTTTGTTTCATTAACAATGGGAAGATAACCATTATCACACTGTTTTATTGCTTCGATAGCAGTAATTAAAAATTTATCTCTAGTATTATTAGAAGCTTTTCTTACTGAATATTCTGATTCAAAGGGAAAGAACTCCGCAACACCTAACTCTGTTAATTTTTCCACTAATAAGTGATCATTTTTATTTCTTAAAAGAGAGAATGCTACTGCGATATCTGGAGAGTATTTTTCTCTTGGTATAAACTCTATTATTTCACAAGTGAGGGATTTCTTCTGAATATCTCTGATAAGAGCTTTAGCATAAAGCCCATTCCCAGAGTTTAGGAATATTTCTTTTCCCACATTGAAACGAAATACTTTAGTAATATGGTGATGTTCAGAACCAATAATGGTTATTTCTTTAGAGCTAGAAGCTAATTCTGGAGTATAAAAACATGACATATTAAGTCCTCATAAAATATAATCTTATAGTAAAAAATCCTTGCGAAAGCTAAATTACTCCCGCAAGGAAAATATAATATTTATTTTAGAATAAAAATTCTTTTAGTTTATCAAAGAAACCTTTACCTGGTTTCATCTTTTTATCACTATCAAAGGTTTGAAGTTCTTGGAGCAGTTCTTTTTCACGAGAAGATAGTTTAGTTGGAGTAATTACCATTAATTTAATATAAAGATCACCTTTATAAGTAGAATTAACATGAGGTAATCCTTGCCCTCTTAATCTCAGAACTTTTCCTGATTGGGTTCCTTCAGGGACTTTCAGTTTTATCTTACCATTAATTGTTGGCACTTTTACTTCATCACCTAAAGCAGCTTGAGAAAAACTGATAGGATATTCTAGAATTAAGTTTGCCCCATCTCTTTCAAACAAGTCATTTTCTTTTATATGTACTAAAACTATTATATCACCGCGCTCACCATTGTTGAGTCCTACATTACCTTGTCCTCTAAGACGGAAGTACTGTCCATCATCAATCCCAGCAGGTATCTTAATTTTAATTTCTTTAAAGGTATCAACTCTACCTGAACCAGTACATTTAGAACACTTATTTTTAATAATTTTACCTTTACCATGACAGGTAGGACACTCAGCTACGGTCTGAATTTGGCCAAACAAGGATTGTCTTACTTGGCGAACTTGACCTTGACCATTACATTGGCTACAAGTCTCAGTAGAACCATCAGCAGAACCAGAGCCATTACAAGTGTCACACGTATCTTTAACTTTTATCTTAAGCTTTTTCTCAGCCCCATCATTAACTTCTTTAAGGGAAATAGATATTTCTAATTGAAGGTCTTCCCCACGATTCTTTCTTTGACCTCTACTAGCTCCACGACCACCGCCGCCACCAAAGCCACCAAAGAACTGCTCAAAAATACTGGAGAAACCACCTTCACCAAATAGATCAGAGAAATCACCGGCATGAGTGAAGTCACTCCAATTAAATCCACCTTGACCAAAAGCACCTTCTAAACCGGCATGGCCATATTGGTCATAACGAGCTTTTTTATCAGAATCACTTAAAACTTCATAAGCTTCAGAGGCTTCCTTAAACTTTTCTTCAGCCTCTTTATCATCTCCTGCTTTATCAGGATGGTACTTCATTGCTAATTTTCTATATGCTTTTTTTATCTCAGAGTCGGAAGCACTTTTTTCTACTCCCAGAACTTCATAATAATCTCTTTTTGCCATCTTTCCTCACTTCTTTATGAATATTGATAAACAAACCATCAATTTATTTATCATTATTCATTGTATTAATGATTTGTTAATATCAGAGAACGGCCTTTAACCGTTCTCTGATAACTATATATTTATTTATTTATCATCTTCGTCATCAACAACTTCGTATTCAGCATCCATAGGACCGTCATTACTTTGTTCTTCTTGTTGTTGTTGCTGTTGTTGAGCAAAATCTTCAGGGTTTACTCCACCTTGAGCACCTTGCTGTTGTTGCATGTCTGCATACATTGCTTCCCCAATCTTCTGAGCTTTTTGAGCTAGTTCATCTTTAGCTTTAGTGTATTCTTCAGAAGTTAAGCCAGCGTTTTCATGAATTTTCTTTGCTTCTGCAACTGCTTCTTCAGCAGCTTTTTTCTCTTCAGGAGAAACTTTATCACCGTAGTCTTTGATAGCTTTTTCTGTTGAGAAAATAACACTATCTAATTCATTTCGTGCAATAATTACATCAGCTTTTTTCTTATCTTCATCAGCATGCAATTCAGCATCTTTGACCATTTTTTCGATATCATCTTCTGAGAGAGTACCTGCTCTGTCAATCTTTATTGAATGTTTTTTGCCAGTACCTTTATCAGAAGCAGTTACATTGATGATTCCGTTAGCATCGATATCAAAAGTAACTTCGATTTGAGGAACGCCACGAGGTGCTGGAGCAATACCAACTAACTGGAAGTTTCCGAGAACTTTATTATCATTAGCCATTTTTCTTTCACCTTGAAGAACTTTGATATCAACAGCAGGTTGGTTATCAACAGCTGTAGAGAATACTTGGCTCTTCTTAGTAGGAATAGTAGTATTTCTAGGAATAAGAACTGTTGAGATTCCACCTAAAGTTTCTATACCAAGTGAAAGAGGTGTCACATCAAGAAGAAGAACATCATTCATATTAGAATCACCACCAAGAATACCACCTTGAATAGCAGCACCAATAGCTACAACTTCATCAGGGTTAACACTCTTATTAGCTTTTTTACCAAAATATCCTTCAACTGCTTCTTGAACTGCAGGAATACGAGTAGATCCACCAACTAATAACACTTCGTTGATTTCATTAAGTGAGATACCTGCATCTTTCATAGCTTTTTTACATGGGTCTAAAGATCTTTCTACAAGATCAGAAACTAATCTATTAAATTCACTTCTATTTAAGTTAAGATTTAAATGTTTAGGACCTGAAGCATCTGCTGTGATGAAAGGAAGATTAATATTTGTTGATTGAGTTCCTGAAAGTTCAATCTTAGCTTTCTCTGCAGCTTCTTTAAGTCTTTGCATAGCCATTGCATCGCCTGATAAATCCATTCCTTCTTGTTTCTTGAATTCATTAAGCATCCAATCAATGATTCTTTTATCAAAATCATCACCACCAAGGTGAGTATCACCATTAGTTGAAAGAACTTCCACAACACCATCAGAAATATCTAAGATAGAGATATCAAAAGTACCTCCACCAAGGTCATAAACAGCAATTTTTTGTTCTTTTTTGTTTTCTACACCATAAGATAAAGCTGCAGCAGTTGGTTCATTAATGATTCTCTTTACATCTAAACCAGCAATTTTACCAGCATCTTTGGTAGCCTGACGCTGAGCATCATTGAAGTAAGCAGGAACTGTAATCACAGCTTCAGTTACTTTTTCACCAAGATACTCTTCAGCAGTCTCTTTCATTTTTGTTAAGATAAGAGCTGAGATTTCTTGTGGAGTAAAATCTTTGTTTTCCACATCAATATGAACAGCAGCTTGATTTCTTACACCAGAGATTACTTTATAAGGAACCTGTGTAATTTCGTTTGATACTTCATCAAAACCTCTACCCATAAATCTTTTTATAGAATAAACGGTGTTTTTTGGGTTTGTGATAGCTTGGTTCTTTGCTAATTTACCAATCACTCTATTTCCATCTTTTGTAAAACCAATTACTGATGGGGTTGTTCTTGAACCTTCTGCATTAGTAATTACAACTGCTTTTCCACCTTCTACAACAGCCACACAACTATTAGTTGTTCCTAAGTCTATACCAATAATTTTTCCCATTTCTTACCTCCACTTTATTCTTTATTATTTTCTTCTGATTGGGATGGGACAGCTTGTCCATTTGAAACAGCTACTCTCGCTGTTCTTATTACTTTATCATATAATTTGTAGCCATTTTGAATCACAGCTACAATCTTGTTTTCTTCTAAATCTGAAGGAATATGAGCCAAAGCTTCATGCACTGCAGGATCAAAATCTTTTCCTTCTGCTTCTATCTTCTCAACATGCTCTTTAACAAGTAAATTATCAAGCTGTTGTTTAATTTGAACAATGCCTTTGATAAATGGGTCTTCATGATGATCATCTTTCATCTGCCCCATCGCTCTTTCAAAGTTGTCTATTATATCGCAGATAGGTATCAAGATTCCTTCATTCGAACTTTTAATCCAATCTGATTTCTCTTTCATTGTTCTTTTACGATAATTTTCAAATTCAGCCATTGATCTCACATATTTATCTTTCCAGTGAGCAATATCATCTTCTAACTGTTTTTCCCGATTGACCTCTTCCGGTGCTTGCTCTTCCCTTGTTTCAAGCTCTTCATCTTGAAGTTCAATATCTTCTTCTTTTTTTTCTTTTTCTAATGACATCTTAGCTTCTTTATCCTTATTTATTTCTTTTTTTTCTTTTTTTTGCTTTTTAGTTTTCTTTTTTGCCATGTCAAAACTCCTTAGAACTTTGGAACAATTCTACCTCTGCGTGTAGTTTCAGTAATTGTTTTAGCAATATCCCTTACCATAGAGATATTCTTACGATAATCGTTTCTTAAAGGACTTACTATTCCTAAATATCCTGGAATATCAAACAATTCATACTTAGCATAAATGAGTACAAATTCGTGCCATAAGCCATCGTTCAGTGTATCTCCCATAAGCACTTCATAATCACGATTTTCATCATGTTCTTGCATAGCATTGATTAGTAAGTCCTGTCTCTGAATTATATTGAAAAATTTCATTATATTTTCTTTATTATCAAACTCAGGTTGCTCGATAAAAGCCATATTACCATCAAAGTGAATAAAATATCCACTAATCTCTACTAATGCATTATGAAGTTCGTTTAAGAATAAATTCATAAGACTTGTTGGTTCTTCTTTATTATCTATCATTTCTAATAGATACTTATTGATAATGTCGTAAATTCTTAGTCCAAGATACTCATCTCTTACATATTTGACTAGCTTCTTTAGCTGTTGTTCATTAATCTCATATTTGCAATTGATAATGACAGTTTTATCCATTCCTGAATCTAAACTAACAACAAACAATAATTTGTTATTGCCAATATTAAAAACATCTATATTGGAAAGAGTACCATTAGAAATTTCAGGTTCAGCAACAAAAGAGAGCTGATCTGATTCTTGAGCTAATATCTGTATAATATAATGCAAGCCTAAGGGGGTATCTTTATAGTTATTAATAAGCAATTCTCTAAGATTCTCTAATCGAGGATAAGACAGTTCTTTCAATTCTTCAGAAAGTAACTCAACATACTTCTTAAAGCCTTTCACAGTTGGTATTCTACCTGCAGAAGTATGAGGTTGCCAAATGTAACCGCACTGCTCTAATTTATTCAAATCTATGCGTAATGTTGCTGAGCTGACATCTTTCATATACTTCTCAAAAAGTATCCTAGAAGATATCTCTTCATTGTTTAAAATATACTCATCAATCAAATTCTTTAAAGTCACATTGAGTCTAATTTCATTCTTTTTCATATTACCTCTTTAGCAATCTTTTATTCTTTCTGCTAATAATGACAAAATAATATAATATGAAAAACTGTCAAACAAAATCTTAGACTGCTAATATTTATTTTTGTTTTTTGGCCTAAAAGTGCCTAAATAGTGTAGTTAACCTCACTAAAACTTAGCTAAATTTAGCCTTCATAGGAGATAATATTGTGTTATTGGTAGAGTTTTCATGTATTGTTTGAAGATAATTTCCCAAGATATGAGACTATTAGATATTAAATATATTTTAACTATCTCACTTATATCTAGGGTCAACTTTTCACAAATTTGGTCACTTTTGCTTAAAATAGTTAAAAATAGTTTTGATTGTTAATTTAGAACTCCTAAGAAACATCTTGTCTTAAATCAATCCCAGCGGGATGCCATTTGTCAGCAAGGGATGCAAACCCTCCTAAATACTGGAGGGAGAAAGATATTTACAACAGTGTACCAGTTATGACTTCTAAAAGTGTACCAGTTTAAACTTCCAGTGACAATGATTGAAGTAATATCGAAAGATGAGGCTTATGGAATAAAAGCATCTCTGCTTCTCTTCTGTCGGATAGTGGACAAGCTGAAGACTGGAGTTCCTCAGCTGTAGGCAAGGGACTTCGGGCGAAATAAATAGTTGAAGACCGGAGTTCCTCGGCCCTAGACAAGGGACTTCGGACAAAAGAAATAGCTGAAGACCGGAGTTCCTCGGCCGTAGGCAAGGGACTTCGGACGATACAATTTAATCTGCTATTGATAACACATTGCGAAACTTGGAAAATTATTATTATCTTCAGTCTTACGACTGAAGATGGCGGAGAGAATCTCCACAGTCCGACTGAAGAAGTCTCCTATAGACTGTAGGCGTCACTGCCTGCAGATGGTAAAGCTTGTTTTCCTGAATCTCCTGAAATGATGGTCTTTTCAGGGTGGAAGCAGAGACGCTTCCACTCCATAGAAGAGGTCTCCACTCCATAATAAAAAAGCAGGGGTCAAAGATGGCGGACTGAAGTAGTTCATCTTTTCCCCCTGTTGAAAGTTTAAATTCTAATTGCGAAGCAATACTAAATTTCTCCCCCTCACTATGTCTCCCCCTCATTTTGCGTAGCAAAAACAGGGGTCAAAGATGGCGGCTATCTACTTTCCCACACCGTTGCCAGTGCAGTATCATCGACGTGAGTGAGCTTGACTTCTGTGTTCGGAATGGGAACAGGTATATCCTCACTGCTATTACCACCATCTTTGACCCCTGTCAAAAATGATTATTAAAATTTTTTAAGTATTTATGTGTGCTTGAACTATTAATAATTTTTCACTTTTAATTATTAACTTTTCATTTCTCTTACTGTTGTTAAACAGTAAGAGACTATAGAGTGTATATAAAAAATATTAAGTAAGACGATCGAGTTATTAGTATCACTCGGCTGAACATGTTGCCATGCGTACACCTGTGACCTATCAACATTGTAGTCTCCAATGACTCTAAGGGGAGATCTAATCTTGAGGTTGGCTTCCCGCTTAGATGCTTTCAGCGGTTATCCATTCCGAACTTA
>OY759729.1:2100000-2387500 GCA_963662585.1 Cloacimonadales bacterium (SeqCode) | reverse complement strand
GGCCTATATTTTAACCAGACTGGATCCTTTCAATGTATTATATATCTTTATATATATAAGGAGATGATATTTTTCAATATGGAATCACAAGCATTGTCTAATGTGGAAGCAGAGACGCTTCCACTCCATAGAAGAGAACACCCCCTGTGTCCCCCTCACGGAGGGGGATTTAAAACACCCCGTCTGCTTCGCAGCCACCCCTCTTTTAGCGTGCTTTCAGCACTAAAGAGGGGAATTTAAGATTCACGGACTAAAGGTCCGTAACCCCAGTTAATCAATAATGAGAGGAGTTTAAGATTATGATAATCCCTCTTCTGTCGGATTGTGGAGATTCTCTCCGCTGTGAATTGATAAGTAACAGATGAATAGTGTTTAAACTGCTTAAATTTCAGGAAATCCCAGAAATAAAGTAATCTACCACGCTACTGCGTGGTGCGAGCAGGATGCTCACTTTCCCAGTTAAGAGCTGCTTCGCAGCTACCCCTCTTTTAGCGTGCTTTCAGAACTAAAGAGGGGAGTTTAAGATTCACGGACTAAAGGTCCGTAACCCCAGTTAATGGAAACAGGGGCCTATGGACTGGGGACCTCCGCGTCGCCAGAAAAGATAAGAACAGGCTGAAATACAGCCTGATGGAAGCAGGGACGCTTCCATTCCATAATTTAAGATTCACGGACTAAAGGTCCGTAACCCCAGTTAATGGAAGCAGAGACGCTTCCACTCCATAGAAGAAAACACCCCCTGTGTCCCCCTCACGGAGGGGGAATTAAAACATCCTGTCGCATGCAAGGTGCATGCAATCCGGTAGAAGAGGTCTTATCACAAGTTCTTAGTTCTTAACCACTTTCCACTGGTCTTGCTTTGCTCCAAAACTGTCATCCCATACAGATTTCAGATAATTATTAAGAAGAGTAATAAGGAGTAGTAATTGAGCATTGGAACAACAAAGAAACATTGTATAGTTTAGAATGATTGCTATCTTTCTTGGCTATACTTAACTTCAATAATATATGCTACAATATCAATATTAGTGCGATATGACTTCTTTAAAATATTCACTAAAAGGAAATAATAGTTGCTAAGGAATTTATAAGAGTTATTTTTTTTATATAGGAGATTTAATGGATCAAATTATTGTTTATTTTACACTTATATTTTTATTAATAATGTTTTTATGGGATAAAATTCGTTATGATTTTGTAGCTTTACTAGGCTTATTCATTATTGCTATTACTGGAGTTATACCAATAAACAGTGCTTTTTTAGGATTTTCCAATCCTGCTGTAGTTACAGTAGTTGCAATCATGATTATTGGTAAGGGGATGCAATATAGTGGTTTACTGGATTGGATAGTTAGAAAATTAAATTGGTTTGGTAAAACTCCAATAAGTTTAATCTTCCCTTTATCGATTTTAACAACTATAGTATCAGCATTCATGAATAATGTTAATGTTATCATGCCTATTTCAATAAAATTAGCTAAGAAAAGAAATCAATCTCCTACTTTGATTCTCATGCCATTAGCATTTGCAACTCTTCTTGGTGGAATGCTAACACTAGTCGGTTCATCTCCTAACATTATTGTTTCTTCTATTAGGAAAGAGAGTTTTGGTTCGTCCTTTCATCTTTTTGATTTTTTTAAAGTCAGTATCTTTTTAGCAATCTTCGGAATAATCTACTTAAGTTTAATAGGTTGGAGATTCTTGCCCAAAATAAAGAGTCCAGTCAAATTAGAAGAAACTAATCAAATTGAGGACTATTGCACAGAATTACTAGTTCATAAAGAGTCTAGATTAATAGGAAAGACTCTTAAAGAGCTAAGTGAGAGTGATATTTATCAAATTGATGTAATTGGCATAATTAGAGATTTAAAATATCTTCACCATATAAGTTTGAACGAAACAGTGAAGCTCTTTGATATTCTCATGATTGAAGCTCATTCTGAAGATTTGAAATCTTTTATTGAAGATAATAATTTAATGCTAATGACTGAAGATCTCCCTATTATCGATGAATTAAAAGATAAAAATCTTTCAATGATAGAAATTGTTGTTATGAAAGATTCACCAATTATAGGGAAAAAAGCTATTGACCTTAAACTCAGAGAAAAATATGATATTGCCCTCTTAGCAAAAACTGGAAGCAATAAATATAAAACAAAAAGGATCTATCAACAACAAATTAGTCCAGGTGATGTCTTATTAATCCAAGGAAATACAGTAAGACTACCTGAACAGATAGTTGATCTTGGCTGTATGGCATTAACACAAGCAGGTAATATGTTAGCTGATAGTCGAAAAACACTTATTTACTCGTTGCTTTTCGGGTTAGGAATTTCACTGGTATTTTTTAGAATTTTACCTGTTCATATTGCATTCCCTTTAGTGGCCTTATTGCTTGTTCTCTTTGACATAATCCCTTATCGAGATGTATATAAGGCTGTAGATTGGTCTGTAATTGTTATGATTGGAGCATTAATTCCACTAGGAAGAGCTATGATTTCTTCTGGAGCTGCCGACCATATCAGTAGATTACTAATGTCTATAACCTCTTTTTCAGCACCTTGGTTCATTGTAGGAATGTTACTGTTCTTAACGATGCTCATAACAAATCTTTTACATAATGCTACAGCAGCCATTATCCTAGCCCCTATTGCTTTAGAATTGGCTAGAACTCAATCATTATCACCTGATTTATATCTTATGACTGTTGCAGTTGGTGCTTGTTCAGCCTTTCTTACTCCAATTGGTCATCAAGCAAATACCCTAGTGATGGGGCCTGGAGGTTATAAATATAGTGATTATTGGAGAGTTGGCTTAGGCCTAATGATTATTAATCTTTTCTTAGGTGTTCCCTTGCTTCTGCATTTCTGGGGATAAGATGGCTGGAGATGAGAAGAAAAATTCAAAGACTATAAATCCACTGATTACATAGATTTCACTGATAAAGAAGATTTTCAAGAGTAAGGAAAGAACCTTAATACTTGGTTTAACAGAATTTTGGAATGTGATAAGACCTCTTCTGTCGGATTGCATGCACCCTTGCTTGCGAAATACCTTATAAAAATTTGATATTCTCTTAATTTAAACCCGAATGGTGCAGAAGAGCTTTACAGAAGAGTGCAGATTCTTTTAGATAAAGGTTTTACATAATTTATCAGCCTATAATATATATACTCTGATAAATTATGTAAAATGCTTTAGCAAATGAATATAGTGCTATTCTAAAAGATCTACTGCATTATTTGGGTTACAAGCTTGAAGGTTAGGAAAAACACCCAGTCGTATAAAGATGCCAGCCAGGTTTGGGCCAAGTCTAAAGCAGAGACTACCTTCTTTTAGTGTGCTTTCTGCACTAAAAAAGGGCGTTTAAAGTTCTCCTTCTGTGCTCTTTTAAGTCCCCTCTAGAAAAGAAGGGTGCCTGCGCAGTAGGTGGGATCTTGAAAAAAATAAAAAAAATACTTGCCTAATTTTACAAAATTATACAATGTTGATTATAAGGGAAGTTATATAAATTGCCCGCAAAATAAAAGTAAATATTAGATAAAAATATAATGGAGAAAATATGATTGAAGTAATTAGAGAGAAATGTGTAGGTTGTGGGAAGTGTTTGAGAGCCTGTGCCTATGGAGCAATCACAATTACTGATAAAGTAGCAGAGATTAATGCAGATAAATGTGTACTTTGTGGAGCTTGTGTTTCAGCTTGTCCTTTTGAAGCAATTTTTATCAGAAAAGCTACACAGTCAACTATTAACAAAGATGATTATAGAGGTGTTTGGGTTTTTGCTGAACAACAAGACAAAGATATAGCTCCAGTTGTTTATGAGCTTCTTGGTAAAGGAAAAGAATTAGCTGAAGATAGAGAATCTAAGTTAACAGCTATTCTTTTTGGACATAAAGTTGGAGATTTAGTTAATAAATTATACTATCATGGTGCAGAAGAAGTTATTGTTATAGATGACCCTCTCCTAGAAGATTTCACAGATGATCTCTATGCCCAAGCTATGCAACAATTAGTAAAGAAATACAAACCTGAAATAATTTTAACTGGAGCAACAAATACAGGAAGATCATTCTTACCAAGAGTTGCTACTGCCATGAACGCAGGTTTAACTGCAGATTGTACTGGTTTAAAAATAGATCCAACTACTACTAATCTTATTCAAACCCGTCCTGCTTTTGGTGGAAATATTATGGCAAGAATTGAAACTCCTAACCATAGACCACAAATGGCGACAGTTCGCTATAAAGTTATGGACCCTCTCAAGATGGATACTTCCAAAACAGGAAAATTGATTGAAGAAAAATTAGAATTAGATATTGCTGAAAGATTAACTAAATTTATAAAAAAAGTTAAGGAAGAAGGTTCTTTAGCTAACATCGTCGATGCAAATATTATTGTAGCTGGTGGTAGAGGCTTAAAGAATGCTGAGAATTTTAAAATTTTAGAAGAGTTAGCAGGACTTCTTGGTGGAGCTGTTGGAGCTTCTAGAGCAGCTGTAGATAACGAATGGATATCTTACCCACATCAAGTAGGTCAAACAGGTAAAACAGTAAAACCTTCAATCTATATTGCTGTAGGTATTTCTGGAGCTATTCAACATCTTGCCGGAATGTCTTCAGCAGACTATATCATAGCAATCAATAAAGATCCTGAAGCTCCTATATTTAGAGTAGCAGACTTAGGTATTGTTGGAGATTTATTTGAAATTATTCCTTTAATCATTAAAAAGTTAAAAAAAGCTGAATAGAATGAAATTTATTGCTGATAAGATTGTGTTTTCGGTTAATAATATCCAAGAAAACTCTTCTATCCTTGTTAATTCAAAGTATAATAGAGAGAGTAAGGGTGACTTATTATTCCAAAACACAATCATTTATCCAGCATTAATAAATTCTCATGATCATTTAGTTGGTAATTGGTATCCAACAGCCACTACTCAAGAGAAATTTGCTAATTCCCATATTTGGGTGGATGCTATGAAAAATCATCCTACTTACTTAGACAGAAATAAGTACTGGGTTAATGATGGTTCATTTGTACTTACCCATAAAAAAGAATTAACCTTATGTGAATTAGGAGTATATAAGAACCTCTTTTCAGGGGTTGTAGCTGTCCAAGACCATGCCCCAAACCAAACTTCTGAGTACTATAAAAACTTTCCTATTAATGTAATAGAAGATTTTACACAATGCCACTCTCTCCCTCTGGGTAATTGGTGGGGTGGAGAAAGTGCTGAAGAGGAGTTTGCTAAAGCTGCTGGAAAGAAGCCCTTTATCATACATCTTGGTGAAGGTATAGATGATATTACTGCTCAAGAATTTACCGATCTTAAAGCTCGCAAGCTCTTGGCAAGTAATACTATTATGATTCATGGAATTGCATTGAAAGAAAGTGAAATTAAAGAAATTTCTGAAGCAGGTGCAACTGTTTGTTGGTGCCCTAGCTCAAATGAGAATCTTATCGGCAAACACCTTAATATTATAAGTTGTTTAGAGCAGAAAACTAATGTTGTTTTAGGTACTGATTCCACTCTTTCAGGAAGCATAAATCTCTTCGCAGAGATGAAATTCAGTAAAGACAACTTCCCTGAAGTAACAAGCAAAGAGATCTTCCAAATGGTTACTTCTAATGCAGCAAAGGCACTTAAATTACCTTGTCAATATGGTTCTTTAGAAGAATCATCTGCTGAATTATTAGCTCTAGATAAAAATTATGATGACCCTTTTGATAATATTATCTTTGCTAAAGCGGAAAACATTAAACTATTACTACACAATCATAAACCACTTTTAGGTGATGCTCAATATCTATCTAACTTTCAGGTAGATCCTAACGAATACTCCTTCTATAAGGTTGGAGAAAGAGAAAAATTTGTCATAGGAGACTTTAGAAAACTTACCTCATATATTAATAGTTTCTTAGACTACCACAAGACATTTCCATATTTACCAAAACACTAACAAATAAAAGAATACACAAATGATAAAATTGATAGAAATATTCTGTAGCATCCAAGGTGAGTCTTCTTATATTGGATATCCCTGCATATTTATTCGCTTTGCCGAGTGTAATTTACGCTGTAATTATTGTGATACTCAGTATAGTTACAAAGCCAACTATTCCTTAAATATAGAAAATATTTTAGATGAAATCAGGAAATACCATCCTGTTAAATTAGTTGAAATTACTGGAGGCGAGCCTCTCCTACAAGCTGAAGTTACTGATTTAATAAGTGAACTATTGAAAAATAACTATAAGGTTCTTTTAGAAACAAATGGCTCCCTACCTTTAGATAAAATAGACCCTAGAGTCCATAAAATCATTGATGTAAAGACTATTAAAAGCGGTTCAAAGAATAGTTTCTGTATGTCAAATTTAGACTATATGAACGCTGACGATGAACTAAAGTTTGTAGTATCAGACTATGATGATTATCTTTGGAGTAAGGAATTCATCTTTGAAAACAACTTGCTTGGGAGAAAGATTCTCTTCTCCCCTGTTTTTGATAAGATTGCTCCCAATATTTTAGTTTCGTGGATTGTAGAAGATAAATTGAATGTACGATTCCAACTCCAAATTCATAAATATATCTGGGATCCTAATAAACAAGGGGTTTAATAGTAAAAAACAATAATTTCATAAATCAGTCAAATTATTTAGGACTGAACAAATTTAAATACCAAAAAAGGGCTACTGAATATTCAGTAACCCTTTAATTCTTTAACTAATCACTTTCGGGATAGAATTTATCCTTCTTTAATTTCATAAATCAGTCAAATTATTTAGGACTGAACAAATTTAAATACCAAAAAAGGGCTACTGAATATTCAGTAACCCTTTAATTCTTTAACTAATCACTTTCGGGATAGAATTTATCCTTCTTTATAAAATTAGTTTATTTCAATAACAAGATGTTTATCTTTTCTAAACTGTTCATGGTCTTTAACTTTAAGAACAGTAATATCTTTACTTACTTCAACTAATTCATAAGCAGATTTATGTTGTTTAGTATGAATATTGATATTATCAATATAGGCATTAATTTCAATTTCATCATTCTCTGCTAAATTCTTAGGAGTGAACTTATCATTTTTGAAATCATTTCTTACGATTTCAGTAGAACCAAGAAGTCCCCATAAAACACCACCCTCTTTGGAAGTAATGCCCATTTCTCTTAACTGCTCTTTTGTACCAATTACGAAATAAATAGTATTAATCTCTTGTTCTTGCTTAGCAATAAGAGCTTGATTTTTAGTAATAGATTGTTCTAGATTAGCAATCATTACATCTGTTCTATCAATTTCAGCTTGTAATCTGTCTATTTGAGCTTGAATCTTCTCTTTATCTGCATTAGAAGAGTTTAAATCCTTTTTAAGAGAATTAATCTCACTATAAAGAAGTCCTCTTTCATTTCTCAATTTCTTGAGCTCATTTTGGTTCTTTTCTAAAGTTTCCAAAGATTGATTAGTTGTATAATTAGGATCTAACTCTACATTTGCAGAAGACATCTTATTAGATTTAGTTATTTCAGCTATTTCATAAAGCTGTTCTTGAACCCTAAGATAGTTTTTCTCTTTTTGTTGCAAATCTGTAATAGTTTGCATTAAATTATCTCTTTCATCAAGCATATTGTTATGAGCTAGTTCAAGTTCAGAAATTCTTTCTTCATAACTTTTTACAACAGCATCATGCTTCCCTAATTTGTTTGAGGAAGATACCAACAATCCCGCTAATACAGCAGAAACAACAATTAATACAATTAAAATGATGTTTATCGCTTTCATTTTCTCTCCTTTTAAGTGAATATATTATTAATAATAATACTATAATAGGAATAGCACTAGTGTCAAGAAATAATTTGACATTTTTTTCAGTTAATTTTATGTAAAGATTGAGGAGATTTTATGAAGTATAAATATCTAAAAGAACTTAATAATAATAAATTAATTGGCCTAGAAATTAAGAGTTTGCAAAAGTATCAAGATCAGTATTTGCTAACTTTTTTTAAAACAAAAGTAAAATTGCAAATTTCCCTTAATCAAGGGAACTCATTTATATTCAGCACTGACAATGATTTACTTCCTTGGGTAGAAGAGAAAAATCTTAACCTCTTTAATCAGAATATGAATAAAGCGATGATATCATCCCTTGAAATATTAGAGGGAGATAGAATATTTCTTATCAAAATGGAAAAGACTGATATTTATAATGAGACAAAGAAGCTCGTGCTTATATGTGAATTTGCAGCTAATTTTGAGAATATTATTCTGTGTGAAAACATTAATGAAAAGTTAATTATAATTGATTCTTTGAAAAAGTTTAGTTTTGCAGAAAACAATCAGAGACAAATTATTCCTAAAATGGAGTGGCAAGCACCTATCACTAATTTCACACCTCAAACTGATAAAGTTGAATACCCTATTGATATTATTGAGGGGAAAATTACTGAGGGTTTAGAAAGTGGATTTGATAACATTAACGATCTTTTTGAGAGCTTCTACTATAATGGAATAATAACTAAGAAGTCAAAGGAGTTAAAAAAGAACTTACTCAGCAATTTGAATAGTAAATTGAATAAGGCTACCAAAAAACTCAAGAAGCAAGAAATTGAGCTTTTAACGGCACAAGATGAAGAGAAATGGCTACATTATGCTGAACTTCTCAAATCATCTATTCATATAATTAAGAAAGGAATGAAAGAGATAAAACTTCCTAACTACTATCTTCCTGATTTCCCCGAAATAATTATTCCCCTTAGTGAAGACAAAAGTCCTATAGACAACAGTAACTACTATTTTAAGAAATATAAAAAAGCTAAAGTGGGTCAAAAATTAATTGCTGAACAGATAGAAAAAACAAAAGAAGAGATTGCAGATTTTGAGGATGATATAGCGAATATCAATGAAGAAGAGAACTATTTAGAGTTAGTTGAACTCTCTTCAGCAAAACAGATTAGTAAGAGGCAAACAGATACTAAAATCCATTTTAGAAGACTTAAGATAGATGATAACTGGGAGATATTCATCGGGCGTTCTTCAACAGAAAATGACCTTTTAACCTGTAAAGTTGCTAAAGGAAGGGATTGGTGGTTCCATACTAGGGTGTTCCAAGGAACTCATGTTGTTCTAAGGAATTATGCCAATAAGCAACTCCCTGATAAATATAGAATATTATGTGCCCAATTAGCAGCCTATTACAGTAGAGCTAAGAAATCTGAAAATGTTCCTGTGGATTATACTCAGATTAGGTTCGTGAGAAAACCCCGTGGTTCAGCTCCCGGATATGTTACTTACAAAAATCAAAAAACTCTCTTCGTTAACCCTCTTGATTATAGAGATGCTATGACTATTTTAGGGATAACTAATGAGTAAACCTAAGGAACTTACCTGTGAAGGAATAGTTCTTAGAGTAATCAAGTATAAGGAAAGTCACGCTATTTTTAGATTCTTAACCCCAGAATATGGTGTAATTCAATGTTCTGTGAGAGGATTAACCAACAAAAAAAGTACACTTTCGGGAACAATAAGCAATCTTAACTATCTTAATTTAGAGCTTTCCCAAGCAATGAACAGTGATATTTTCTTAGTTAAGAATGCCCAGTTAATCAGCTCTTTAGCTGATGTAAGTAATTATGAAACATTTAAGTATCAAAGTGCTGGAGTCGAACTCTTTACCAAAATTGAGAATTATCTGGAAGAGGATTTTGTTAAACTTTTCCGACTCTTACTTACTTATCTGACCTTTCTTCCTACTATCAAAAGAAATCATATTGCTATTTTTTGGCGTTTTATCATCCACTATTATCATATTATAGGAATCCCTTTTAATCTTTTGGAATGCTCTGAATGCCATGAGCTATTCACCCAAAGAGTCTTTTATTCTTTAGATAATCACGCTATGATCTGTTCTGATTGCGCAATTGCCCATAAAACTAAACGAATCTCCCAAGAAGCTCAACTTCTCCTTAAACAACTTCCTACCATTGGCAAGGTGCTAGATGTTATTAACATAGATGAAAAGACAAAAAAAGAGATAAATGAAATATTGCTATCTCACTTATCTCATTCCTTACACAAGGATATTTATTTAAAAAGTATTAATCTTTAATCATTATCAAAATATTCTGCAATAAGCACTTCTTCGAAACTTCTTTTAGGAACATGATGAACATTATTCTCATCTCTCCAATATTGAATTTTATTATCAATCACAGGCTCAAGGACTACTTGTTCAATTGGCTTTCCTAAGGCAATACACAAAAGAACTGAATATTCATCTTCAGGTATATCTAAAACATTGTTCAATAAAGCTTTATTCACTGAAGCTATTATGCAAGCTCCCAATCCCATCTCTGTTGCAGACAAAGTAATAGTCTGAGCCGCTATTCCTGCATCAAAGTGAGCATACTTTTCTATTGCACTTCTAACAAGCAGTAAAATATAGCCGCTTGGGCGTTCTTTAAGAGCTGGCCCTTGCCAGTCAGGTAAATAACCTGCCCAATTAAGACAGCGAAAAATCTCATCATTCATTTTCTTGCTATTAGAGACAATATACTTGATATTTTGCAAATTCGCTGCAGAGGCAACTTTTCTTGCATTATCTATAAGACTATTAAACTCTTCAGGAGTAATTCTTCTATCGTTATCAAATCTTCGATAACTTCTATTTTTTTCGATAATTTCTTTTAACTTCATTATTACCTATTCTTTAAAAATTATTTTATCTTCTTTGCTTCTAGAGAAAGTGGAGCGTCAAAGAGATTCTGAATTAGATGTTCATAGAATTTGTAAGAACGAAGATGTTTAGAAGGTAATGGTTTACCTAAGTAAGTTACTTCAAAATCATCTTTGATATTTAGCTCTAATTGAATAGTACCACCATCAATCATAGTTGAAGGATACCACCATAATTCACCATTAAGGGTAAATCCATCTTTATTTTTGTTATAAGCTTCTTCTTTAGATTGGTTTGAAATAGTATATTTCACCATTAAACGGATTTCATCTTTAGCTAAATCTTCATCTGTTAAAGTGAATTTCCAGATATTTCCAAAGAATCTAATTTTTTCAACAAAGGCATATTCTAAAGGATTTTCAAAATTCGTTTCATCATACTGAAGAATTCTTTCAATTGGTCTTGCTTGGTTATCAATTGTAAATGATTGTATTCTTGTATCTTCATCAATCAAAAAACTAAATTCTCTTACATCATTAAATTGTGATTTATCCAAAGTGATATAAGAAACTAGTAATAGGTTACTCACTTTTTCATCATAAACTAACTGAATTTTCTGATTCTGAATAGGCATCCAATAAATTGTTTTCTCATAATTCTTTTCAGTTATTTTTTGTAAGGCATCTTCCTTACCTGACACATTTGCACTGCAAGCTATAGTAAATATTAAAACAATTAATAGCAGTATGTTTAGAAATACTCTCATTTTAAACTCCTTCTTATTTATAAATGTAATTTAACAGAGATTAGTTAGAATTGTCAAGAATATATTTGAAAATCTACAAGTATCTTACACCCTTAGTAGAAAATGCATTTACATTTAGGTCAGAGAATTCCTTACTAAGGAACTTCTTTACGGCTGCAGCACCAATCATAGCTGCGTTATCCATACAGAATTTAAGCTTAGGAACATATACTTCTGCTTTGATTTTATGAGCTTCTGTTTGCATTTTTAATCTAAGACCTTTGTTAGCTGAAACACCTCCAGCTATAATAATTTTATCTATCTTTTCTTGTTTCGCATAATTTATTGTCTTCTTAGTCAGAATAGTAACTATTGCTTTTTGGAGTGAAGCACAAATATTTTCTTTATTCGCTTCAATGAATTCTGGAGTCTGACTCTTCACATAATTTGCAACAGATGTTTTTAATCCTGAAAAGCTAAAATCATAATTATCTTTTCTGTTTAGGCCTAGAGGAAAATCATGGAAATTTTCATCGCCAATTTGGGCAAGTTTATCAACTATTGGGCCTCCAGGATAACCTAGACCTAACAACTTGGCACTTTTATCAAAAGCTTCTCCTGCAGCATCATCTCGTGTTTGACCAATCACTTTAAACTCTTTCTCAGAGATAAAATGAACTAATTCTGTATGTCCTCCGGAAACAACTAAAGCTAGATAAGGTGCCGAAAGATTAGGGTATTCTATAAGGTTTGCAGCAATATGCCCCAACATGTGATTAACAGTAATCAAAGGTACTTTTAAAGAATAGGATAAACTTTTTGCGAAAGAAAGTCCTACTAATAAAGAACCAATTAAGCCAGGGTTCACTGAAACAGCGATAGCAGAGATGTCCCCAAGAGAAACATTAGCTTCAGCAAGAGCAATGTCAGTTAACTTCATAATTGATTTCATGTGCAGTCTGGAAGCTATTTCTGGTACTACCCCACCATATTTATTATGCTCTAATTGAGATGAGATTAAGTTAGTATAAACCTCATAATTAGTATCTATGACTGCAACAGAAGTGTCATCACAGGAAGTTTCAAAGGCTAGAATATATTTCTTATTCGCCATTATCATCCTTTTCAATATTCAATTGACTTATCTTTTTGTATAATGTTGATCTTTCTATACTTATCACTCTAGAAACTTCACTCATTTTCCATTTATAATGCTTTAGCTTCAAGGAGAGAAAGTTCTTTTCAAAACTTGTAACTGCTTCTTTGTAGTTATCCATTTCATATAAATCAAGGATGCAGTTGTTACAATCTTTATTAGCTGTTAATTTTCTAAAGAGAGATATTACAGCTTTATTATCAATTTTTTTATAAGTCAAAGCAATGGTTTTACAGAAATTCTTTAATTCTACAACATTACCAGGCCAATCATAAGTTTTTAAGACATCTTTTAATTTATCTAATTCAATATCGCATTCCAAAAAGTATTGCTCACACATTGTTTCCATGAAGTACTTAAAGAGGATAATTAAATCATTACCTCTGCTTTTTAGAGAAGGAATTGCTAAATAGTTATCTTTCAAAACTTCTCGTAGCTTACTGTTAATCTTTCTCTTAGACTTAAGTCTACTAAGTGTATAAGAAGTTGTAAAAAGGAAAATTGGGATATTTGTAGATTCTTTAGCTTGTTCGATATACTTAACTAAAATAAGCTGAATTCCATTACTTAAATTAGCTAATTCGTCGAAATGAATTATTCCCGAATCATTCTCTTCAATTAACTCTGCTAATTTCCGTGAGATAATTTCACTTTTATCAATATGACTATGCCTCAATTGATAATCAATTTCATTTGAGAGTTGGTGGCAATTTACCTGAATATATGGCATTCCGAACCGAGCTGAGTTGTTATAGTAGTAATTGACAGAGATATGTTTACCAGAGCCTGGAGCTCCATAGATAATTAATGATTGCTCTTTGATAGTAGCATTAATTATATCCTCTTTAAGAGATTTAACTCTTTTACATAAACCTAAAAATGGATGTTTACTTAATATCTGCTTTTTTAAATTCTTGTTGTGGTGTAAGAGATTCTTATTCTCATCTTCATTCTGTGAGTATTTTATCGCATTTTCAATATTTACTATTAAATAGTTCAGGTTAAAATTTTCACCTTTTTCAATAAATGTGAAAACGCCTAATTTTCGAATTTCTTTTAGTTCTAAAGGAGTAGCTTCAGATGAGATTGCGATAATCTTAGCTTTAGTTGAGTAATCATAGACCAAAGCACGGGTTATCTGAATGCCATTCAAAGTACTGTAAGTCAACATCATATTTATCACAACGACTTCAGGTTTAAAAGTTTCGTACTCTTCAAAAAATTCATCACTATCAAACACGATTTTTATGTCGTATCCATGTCTCTCTAATACCATGTTGTACTGGGCTGCTAAGTATTTATTATCTTCTATCATTAAAACTTTATGTGCCACAATTATCCTCTCATTACTTATCTTGTGTTGAAGATTAAAAAGTGTGGATTTTTGTCAACAGTTTTCTAAAATACTACTTTCTGAATATCATTAATATTTCTTAACTAAAGTACGATATGCCATAACTTTGAATCTTAATTATTGTTTTTTTAGAGATAATTTAAGATATGATAAAACAAGTAAGCTCTAATAATAGATATTCGTTTTTTCTTCAATACTTATTATGTCTCCATCATTACACTGGATAACTTTTTTTTTAAAATACTAATTAATGTGCAGGATATTTGCTATTCATTAGTCTTAAAGAGTAAGATAGAAAGATTTATAAAAAAAGTGGAGGAATTATGAGATATTATTACATTACTGTTATATGCTTGTTACTAAGTAGCTTATCAGGTCAAGGCCTTTATGACATGGAGACCATAAACACAATTGAGTTAACATTTACAGAAAGTAACTGGGATCAAATATTAGATTCTTATTACTCAGCAGGAGATGAAGAAAGACTTATCGGAAGTGCAGTCATTAATGGCGTGGCCTTTGATAGTGTTGGAGTTCGTTATAAAGGGAATAGTTCTTATAACGCAAACCAGGCTAAAAACCCTTTAAATATTAAATTAGATCATGTAATTGATGGCCAGACATTTCAAGGTTATGGAACATTAAAACTTGCTAATGGTTACCAAGACCCATCCTATGTAAGAGAAGCTTTAGGTTATGAAATAGCCTCTATGTATATGCCTGCAAGTGAAGCTAACTATGCTAATGTTTATATAAATGGTAATCTTATCGGGCTATACACCAATGATCAATCTGTTGATAAAGAATTTAAAAACATTCATTTCCCAAGTAGTAGAGATATTCGTTTTAAGGGAGATGTTGTTACTAATGGTATGCCTCAAGAAGAGTCTATTTTAGCTTATCTGGGAGCAGATTCAACAGCTTATGAATATTATTATGAATTAAAATCTGATTATGGTTGGTCTGAATTAATAGAATTCTTAGATGTGTTAAATAATGACACAGAAAACATAGAAGAATACCTAAATGTTGATAATCATCTTTGGATGCTTGCTTTTGATAATCTAACTGTTAATCTAGATTCACCTATAAATTTTTCTCACAACTACTACCTTTTTAAAGATGCTTCCGATAGATTTAATCCAATCGTCTGGGATTTAAACGAGGGCTTTGGTGGATTTAATAGGCTTTTAAGTGGTGGAAGTTTAAGTAATACAGCATTGAAGCAGCTAGATCCACTATTAAATGTTAACGATAATACTTATCCTATCATTAGTAAGATTCTTTCCAATTCAACCTATCAGAAAATGTACTTTGCCCACATGAGAACCATGATGGAAGAAGTTTTTGAAAGTGGTTGGTATGAAGATAGAGCTAATGAAATACAAGATATAATTGCAAATTCTATAAGTGCAGACCCAAACTTTGCTTATTCTGATAGTCAATTTGCTTCAAACATCACTTCCACTGTTACTACCGGTGGAGGACCCATGGCTTCTTCAACCATTGGTATTACAGAATTAATGGAAGCAAGATGTACATGGCTTAGACAACAATCTTACTTCTCAGGTGATGTCCCTGAATTAGTAAATGTATCAGCTCAAGAAAACATTTCAGCAAATTCAGAAGCTACAATCACTTTAGAAGCAACAAATGCTACTAACTTATGGATTAATTACCGTAGTTCTATCTATGATAGATTTACTAGTGTAGAAATGTTTGATGATGGTTCTCACAATGATGGCCAAGCTAATGACAGTATCTTTGGTGTTACAATACCAACTGCTTATAGTGATTTGGAATACTATTTCTACGGTCAAAATTCAAACCAAGGTACTTTCTTACCTGCTAAAGCTGCTATTGAATTCTTCACTCTAAATGTTACTTCAGAAACAGGTAACATCGTGATTAATGAAATCAATTATAGCTCCTCTGATGAATTTGATGCCGGTGACTGGGTAGAGCTTTATAATCCTACTGATGAAGCTGTTGATCTTTCAGGTTGGATTTTTAGAGATAGTGATGATGACCATGCCTTTGTCTTCACTGCAAATACTGTTTTAGAAGCTTATAGCTATCTTGTTCTAACTAAAGATACAGAAGGATTTAGCACAGTGTATCCTCAAGTAACTAATTTCGTAGGAGACTTTGATTTCGGTCTTAGTAGCTCAGAAGATGCAGCCAGAATATACGATGCTAATCTAACCTTAATTGATTCTGTAATCTATACAAGTGAGGGTGAATGGCCTTCAGAACCAGCAGGAACTGGAAGTACTTTAGAATTAATTAATCCTGATCTTGATAACTCTCTTGCCTCTAGCTGGCAAGCATCTGAATTGTTAGGTACTCCTGGTGCTGCAAATAGTTCTTTAACAAGTAGTGTTGTCATTAATGAGATTAATTATAGCTCTTCTGATGAATTTGATGCGGGTGACTGGGTAGAATTATATAATCCTACTTCTGAAGCTGTTGATATTTCCGGTTGGATTTTTAAGGATGATGATGATGAACATATTTATGAAATTCCTGCTAATACAAGTCTTGAAGTTGGTGCATACCTTGTTTTAACCAAAGATTTTGAAGCCTTCAATACAATCTTCCCTGAAGTAACAAACTTCATCGGTGATTTTGATTTTGGTCTTAGTGGATCTGGTGATGCAACAAGATTATATGATGCAGACTTAAATCTGATAGATTCTGTAGTTTATACTAATGAAGGTGAATGGCCTTCTGAACCAGACGGTAATGGCAATACTCTTGAATTAATAAGTCCTGAACTTGATAATTCACTTGCTGCAAGCTGGCAAGCATCAGCAGGAATCGGAAGTCCTGGCACTGTTAATAGTAGTGGAATTACTGCTATTGATGATAATAGTGTCCAACAAATTAATCTAACTATGGCTAATTATCCGAATCCTTTCAATCCCCAAACTACTATATCTTTTAATATTAAAGAGGCAGGAAAGGTCACTCTTGATATTTATAACCTCAAAGGACAACTAGTTAAAACTCTTGTTAATGAAAATATGGGAAGTGGTGAACATACTGTAGTTTGGAATGGTGAAAATAGCCAAGGAAAAACTGTGAGTAGCGGAATCTATTTCTCAAGATTAAAATATAGCAATAAAACAAAAACACATAAAATGACATTATCGAAATAGTATCATATCTCAAAATAGTCTAATCTCTAAATGGCACGACCTCGGTCGTGCCATTTCTTATTGAAATTACACTTTTATTATGTCTCCATCATTACACTGTACAACATTATGTTTAAACGAACTTTATAAGTCGGTATTAAAATATCCCAAGGGATATTTTCTTAATTCGTGAAATTAGTGGATAGATCTTACTCTTATCTTAATTCTTAATTCTTAATTCTTAATTTTTAATTATAAGTCTATCTCCAAGAAGATAGGTGTATGGTCTTGTCTTTCTCCAGAATCTATCATTTCAGATTTAAGAACTTTATCTGCAAGTCTATTGCTAACTAACCAGTAGTCAATTCTCCAGCCAGAGTTATTAATCTTACTTGTTTTTATTCTTTGTCCCCACCAGGAATAGACATTTTCAACATTGCCATGTAGATATCTAAAAGTATCAGTGAAGCCTTTATTTAGTAGATTAGTAAAGCCTTGTCTTTCTTCATCTGTAAAACCTGCTGAGTTATGATTACTTTTAGGATTTGCTAAATCAATTTCTTTATGGGCAACATTATAGTCTCCTGTAGCAAGTACTGGTTTTTCCTTATCTAGACTCTCAAGATAATCAGCATATTTCTCATCCCAGACTTGTCTTTCTGCTAATCTCTTTAGACCATCTCCGGCGTTAGGAGTATATACTTGAGTAAGATAGAATTCTCCAAAATCTAAAGTTATGATTCTTCCTTCAAAATCCATAGTATCTGGAGCTTGAATCTCGGGATAAATAGCAGTAGGAGAATACTTTTCCTTGTAAAGAAACATAGTCCCAGCATAACCTTTCTTGGCTGGTTCTTGGGAAGATCGCCAGACATAAGAATATCCAGTAAAGTAATCAGCTAATTTCTCAATATGGGCTTTACTAAGACCATTAGCTGGTAATTTAGTCTCTTGTAAGGCAATAATATCTGCATCTTTCTCTATAATTGTATTTATTACTTCCCTTGATAGGACAGCTCTATTGGAATCACTTGTTAGTGCTGCATTTAATGAATCTATGTTCCATGATATAAGTTTCAAATCTTTCTCCTCATAATTTTTCTATTTTTTCCATAATCATAAGGGATCTTTATCAAGTCAAGAAGATTATTTATACATATGGTGATTTTATAGTCACATGAATTAAAGAGAAACAAAGGTAAATCATTATACTTATACCTTCTATTAGGCAATCAATATGCTATTCTAAAAGCTCTACTGCATTATTGGGTTTAACCTCCTAACTTGAACTTTAATCATATAAGATTAAGCCCATGGAATCCATGGGCTTTATCAATCTTTTTTCTAAGGTAAAGAATTTCTTAATGCCTTAACTCGGAAAAACTTGTACTCTTCATTACCATCATAAACATAACCTTGATAAGGGGTAATGGTAATTGGTTGCCAAACATTGTTTTCTAGGTCGCTTGATGCTTGAATTTCATAATTGTTAGCAGAATAAATATGGTCCCACCACAGAACATTGTGGGAGTTTTCTCTGCTTATAGATAGTTCAGGATGTTGGAGAATTCCAATGTTATTCACTTCATTGTGAAATATCTTAAAATCGGTTATCTTTGGTCTGGATGAATTAATTGCAAAATGTTCAAACTGTAATATAAAGGGAGTTCCAATATATTCAGATGGTATTTCCATATTTATAAAAACATATTGATTGATTAGCACCCCATCATCATATTGATAAGTTATGTTTTCAGAAGTAATAAAAGAATCAATAGTTTCCCAGGATATTAATTGATAAAAATAATGATAATAGCCAATTTGCACCTTAAATTGGATGTTACTACAAACTTCATCAGGGATACTCAGTTTGTACTGTACTGTCAAAGGTAATGTTGAATAGAAGCTGGGTGATACTAATGTTAGTGGGTAACTCATACTCATACCGTCAGGGGATGTTGCCCAAGATTTATTGTTTGAATCTAAAGACTGATGCCAAGCATTAGCAATCCAATCAAGGGGAGGCCATTGTGAAAAATCTTGCAAGTAGGGAAAAGTATATATATGAGGATTAGGGCAATCTGCAGTTAAAAACATCAAAGTTTGTGTCGGATCACCAGGATAAACTCCACCATTTGCTGAATATTCGTAAGTTACTAAAGAGTTACAGTAGCCATACTCATTAGCAGAAAAACTTATCGAAAATGAGTAGGAAAATCCCTCAGCTAGAGTAATTATTGATTGAGAGCTATTTAAGGAAAAGTTGTTTAGTGAAATAGGATTTATTGGTATAGACAAGTTTTCTATTGATAACTCGAAGTTTGAATAGTTGGTGATAACAACATTTTGATTATAAGAAGTATGGATTGATCCATTTTCAATATTCCACGATTCAGGAGAGACATTTAATATAACCTGACCGCTATTTTCCCTAATAAATAAGTTGTCTAGATATAATCTCGGATCGTTACTAGTTCCGAAGAAAGAATAATAGAAGTGATATATGTTATAAGTAAATTTCACATAGAAAGTTCCAGGATAATCAGTTAAGTCAATAGTTATTTTATTATATTGGTTATTTAAGTTTTCATCATAACAAGACAATGAATTGATTTCTTGAAAATTGATATTATCATAAGAAATGTAAGTTCTTAGGAAACTTGGATCTTGAGAGGCACTATCACCCAACTGAAATTCACTTAATCTATAATAAAAGACTAACTGATCAGTGGAAGAGTTTGGTCCAATAGCATTGATTGTCTGAAAATTACCAGATAAACCACTTGAAAGACCACCTCCAGAATCTTGAGTTCCACCATTATTTGACATTGTGATATTGCCTGTAAATCCACTTATGTCATTGAAATAGTTTCTATATGGATTAGGCAAAGAAGCCTCAGCCTTAGTCTGAAATACCCAAATAGGGCAATTCTCAGCATCACCATTGGTAACATGATAAGGAATTACCTGCCAATAGTAAGTCTGATTTAATTCTAATACTAGATCAGGATAGTAGTTTAAGACATTTCCTAAATCTGCTCCATTCACTAAATTAGTAGGACTTTCCACTCCTTGACCATCACTACCTAAATAGAATTTATATCCTGAAAGATTACCACTAGCTGCCTGCCAAGCAAAAGCGGGTGACTCAGTAACTTGATTTGCATTAATTCCTGGATATTTGATGTTTGCGGAAGTTGGAGGGTTTTCTCTATTTTGTTTTTGGGAGGAGGATACAGGATATGAAAATAAACTTACAAAGGAAAAGACAATAGTAAAAATAATAATACTTTTTTTCATAATACCTTCTTTGTTTAAGTTAAATTAAATTAAATAAGAACAATGTCATTATTATGTTATAAAAGTATAACTGTCAAGGGAAAAATAAGCATACCTCAAAAAACTTTGAATATAAATAATATATAAAAAATACCAAATTTCTACCACCAAACTTGAATAAGTGGCTTACTTTACAATCTTTTTCTAAGTCTCTTGTTTTTCTCTTTCTCTTCTTTCTTCTTCTCTCTTTATTTGTCTTGCTTCTTTCCAATCGGTTGCCTTGTGCAGTGCTTCTGCTAACTCGCTAAGTTCTTTTTCATTAAGCTGGCGTTTTTCTTGGATTGATTCTATTAGCTTATCCCATTCTTCTGGATCAATTTCCCAAGCTTCTTTTGTTACATTTAGTTGATTGATAAGCTTTCCTGATTGAGTATATACATTTAATACTTCCTCTTGGGAATCATAAAAGTACTTTCTTTCTCCTAGTGTTATCATTATATTTGACCTTGAACTTTTCATTATCGCTCCTTTTCATTTTCTTGAAGTGTGGTTTTTTGTGTTATATGCTTATATCTTAGTTATTATTCATTGTCGTAAGAGAAATAGAAAGGGTCATGGCATACTATTTCAATCATGATTCTATCTGGACATTCAAAGAGAAGGCAATAATAACCACGGCGGTAACCTAATTCAATCTTTCCCTCACCCAAAGTTTTGATATTGAGCGATAGCAGATGTTTTTCCATGTCATCGACACATTGTTTAGAGGAAACAGAAATAGCAAAATGGGAAAGTCCTATTGCCTTTCTATGGTATTTATAATCAAGATATTTCTTGTCTGTAGGACACAGTACTATTACAAAGTTCATGCCATTAGTCAAGCGTGCATACTCTCCATCTTCTTTATCTGCAACTTTAAATCCTAAGGGAGATAAAGTCTTCAAATAGAAAGATAAAGATGTTTCTAAATCTGAAACATTTAAGGAAATATGACTGAATGAACTAATCTCTCCAGTTTGTTCTAGTAGCATAAAATTCTCCCTTTATAATTTATTATTTTCCATATAAGTTCTTTACTACTTATTAAAAGCAAGCTTAATCAAAAATGAAAAAGCAATAACGAAAGCAAGCATTTTTAAAAAGCCTAAAGGTATTCCCTGATATACAGAATTGCTAAAATGATATGTTAACAAGCAAGAAACTTGTGCTAATAAATAGTATTTTACATTTTCAGAGTAAGTGTAGCCTTTAATTAGGAAAGGTGAAGAAATAAACAAAAGAGTTATTGCCAAATTTGAAATCACCCAAATCGGCTTTGTAAAGATAAAATTTGAGAAGATACTTATCAAGAAAAAGACTATATTCATGAGAACTCCTTTTTAATAAAAAATTCAGGGCGAATGTTTATTCGCCCCTACATTATATTAATTATTCAAAAAACTTAATCTGATTAATCTTACTCAACTCTTCATACTTAGGAAAATCATCAGTAAATATAAAGAATTGATTTGGAAAGATTAGATGATTATCCAGAGTATTTCTTCTATTTAAATGATTATATTTATCTATAGATATAATAGAATCGGAGGCAAAAGCATTGGTTTCAGAATTATTATCAGCAGAAAAAGAGATAAAAGAGAAGTCATCTTTTTTAGAAATCTTAATAACTCTTGCTTCGAACTGATTTAATTTTAAGCCACAATCATGTCTCTTATAATACTTATCAGCAATAAGAACTTCTGTTGTATAGTCTGTTAAATCCCCAAGACCTGTATTGAAGGAAAAAGCAAAATAGTTATTACTTGTAAGAAACTTATCTGCTAAGCCAATTTTAGCAAAAGATACTAAAAGAGGGATATTGGGAAGAGTTAAGTAATACTGATTAAGAACGAAACCATCTTTCCAATCATCTTTTTTATTATAGCTTGTAGATATTTTAATTCCTTGCCATTGATTATTAAAATTATCACTTATTTCAACATATTCTTGAGTAGAAGTTTGTTCCATCAACCTGCCCTGACCATTAAATGAATCGGCATAAGAGATACCACCATACCAGGGATTAAACCAAGCGCGAGCTTGTGGTTCAGGATAGGAAATATCAAGTACTTCTTTTCCTTGATATTCTAAGGAAAATATCCCTGGATGCTTACTAATATGAGACTTAAACTTTAGCGTGGAATTATCTACTGTTAAGATACCATCTTTTTCTGAATGTGCTAGTTCTCCTGTACGATAGCCAAGAAAATATTTAACTTCTTGAAAGTGAGTATTATTAATGTATAAATCTATTATGTGTTTATTTAAGCCAACTTTTTCTATAGCTTTGATAGTTCCAATTTTATCATTAGAAGAAACATTAATTTTGCTTCCATTACAAGTAACATATCCATTTTCAATTTCATTAGATTCAATAGTAAAATCTAATTCCTTATCTCTTTCAATATTATAAAGGGGATTGCCTCTTTTATTCTCTAGATTGAAGACATTAATTTCTGCTAGCGTGTTAGTTTTATTGTAGAAGAATTTTCTAACACTCTTATAATCAAAGAATAGATTAAAGTAATAATCAATAGATAATAATTCAACTTCAGAATTGGCCTTAAGATTATTAATTTTCTTCTTAAGATTCCATTCCCAACCAATAGTTTGAATATTATCTTGTCCTGTAAATTTAACTAGAATAGTGTGATATAGTCTTTTCAGCAATATCCATGGTTCTGTTAAATTTTCAGCTTTTAAATCAGCATATTGGCTTTCGCTATGAGTATAAATACCCTCTTTATAGCAGTGCTGATAAAAAGGATAGCCTGCAATTCCTTGAGAAAACTCTACTTCCTGATAATCTATCTCACCATCATTACGAGCAGACCACACGACTTTACTTTCACTATTCAAGAAATAGCTTCTTCTGATAAAGACAAGTCCTGGATAAATCTTACTGGCAAACTCTTCCCTCAGAGTATTTTCTCCTGAAACTACTTCAGTGCACATAGGACCACTTTCAGAAAATTCATTAATATATTCTTTCCCGATTAAAGGATTCGACAGTGAAACTACAATGCCCTTATTATACATATTATGCTTAAATTTATCGCTTTTCTGCAAATGAAAGGTTTTCTCTCTACTAACATAGTTGATGGAATTTCTAAAGTCAGTTAATTTGGGGTCATTTAAGACTTGAATATTGAAATCAAGAGGAACTTCTGTTTCTTTTCCACTCCCTTTAAATATTAAAGGTATTTTAATCTCTCCAGCACAAGTTTCATTAGCAATAATGGCCAGAGTAGTCTTAACCTGATCCCCTTTTTTTATCTTTAACACTAATTTATCTGGGTAAACTACTGCAATATTGGAAAAATCTAACTCAACTTCTATGTCTTCCTGTAAATTGTTTTGGCAGAAAAGAAGAATTTCTCTTTCGGAGCCTTTCAAGAGTAAAGCTCCGATTTGTTCAAACTGTAATTGTAGAGGGTATGTTGGTTCAATACCTAGCCCTAAAGGCAAAAGTTTCCCATCAATTTCAACATTACAGCCAACAGCAGGCTTGCTTGCAAGTTTGCTGTATTTATCATCAATAGCATTTAGAGAAAATGGTAGTTCTATCTCTTGTGATCCTCTTAAAGTGAAAGAGGTCTCGCTTGTTAGATTAACATAATCATTGGAGATGCCAGTAATTTTAACAGAAATATCCTTATCTTTCTTGGAAGTAATTGTTACTTTAGCAAGATGATCTTTTCCTATAGGAAGCTTCATATTATCAATCGATAAAGATAGAGAAAAATCATTACACTCAAAACCACAAATAGACTTACCATTATCTTCAAAAACGACTGTTAATTTCTCATCTTTATTCTGCCAATTATATTCATAAACATATAAGTTATTTATTTCTCTACCATCAGGTTTAACGATTATTTCATCAACTCTATCTTTATACCAGTCTATTTTAGTAAAATAAGGTTTAAAAAAATCATGAGTAAGCAAAAAAGGAATAAAGTTAACAAGATGCACGCCATTGGGATTATCTCTCCATAAGAAACCTGTCTTTTTATACAAAGGGACAGCTAAAGTATTTCCACTCCAGGTATATAGATCAAGACGACCAATTTTATCCTCAATAGTTTTTTCTAGAGCTTTAAGAATAAGCTTCTTACCTATTTTATGGCCATGCATTGCAGGGATAACATTGAGCATACCAATATAATAAGCACCTGGAATGATATCATCTTTCAAATTGCAATATCCCACTACCCTGTCACCGACTACTGCAAGATTTGTGTTCACATGGGCCTTTTTCTCATCATTAATTATTGATTCAACTGAAAAAGCCATATCAGAGCCATTCCAACCTTCACTACTTTCACTCCACATAGTAGATAAAGATCTCGCATATTTGTCTTCAAAAGGAATTATTTTTATATCCATTTTACCCTCCATAACTTAAAAATAAGTAATAATGGGAGTCGTCAACTATTTTATTGAAAAATATTTTGTGCCTTATGTTATGAGAAAGCTCTTTAGATTTTTTTGAGTTCTTGATTAAATGAATATAGTAAAGAAAAATCATTGCTTTTATTTATTGAGTTTTTGAGAAGTTTGCATTCTTCAAGAGACTTTAAATTAACATCTAAGATTGATATGAGCTTTTCTTGTAACTTAACATTTGAATTTAGAACTTTGAGCACATGACGAGCTAGAACAACAGCTCCAGCAACTTGGTAGTCATAACCTTTACTAGTAAGTAAGTCACTATTTTCCTCGAACAGATATGAGGAATCAAAATCATTATAATTATTCAGAATAAATAATAGATCTTCGGCATCTTTATTTGTATCCATCCTTCTCTCCGACCACGCAATCAGCTTAAGAATAACCAATCCTGCTAAAGATGCTATTTTAAATTGCTTCCCATTTTCTAGTGAAAAAATTAAGGCTGATTCATATACTTCGTGAAAACCAATAACATTCATAACTATATCAAAATCAGGTGGCCAGCTTATTGTGGAATCAACTTCTACTTTACCAATTGGAATGACATCAATTATAAAATCAGAAGAATATAACCTCTGAGTATTCTTTTCTCTTTGAAATCCAATCTCTTCTATCGCAGTCAGTATGTTATGATAGTGTTCCCAAGATTCAACAATAACTGCAAGATCATAATCAATTGTTTTCCTTTGAGCTCCAGAATAATGATATACTTCTGTAAGAACAATATCTCTAGCCATAGCCCCAACTAGTAACGAGTTTGATTTGTATTTTGAAATAATATCAATTAAGGCTTCAATAAGTTCTATTTCTTTTGAATTATCATTAGGAAGTTTATAAGATATCATATTTCTCACCAAGTCTTTTCGCCTCAGAAATTGCTCTAGAATTATTTGAGTTTATTAAATCTGTATAAATCAAGAGTAATGGAACAAGTTTATCCTTGAAGTGACTAGCTTGCCTAAAATTGGAGTTTTTTATTTCATCAATATTCCAAAACATCTCTAAGATTTCTATTTCACCATTAGGATCTGGTTTTAAATATAATCTTTTTATAATATCTGAAACATTATCTTTAGCGTATATAGATAAAACTTTTGATTGAAAGTAGTTGTCTAATATTTCTGCTGACATTTCATTTCCTATAAATGACTGAGATAAATCACCGAGTCTGTTTATTATCTCAGCATTATCAAACTTTTTGGTAAAAGAATATTTACCAATGATTAATTTACTACGCATATTCCTAGCATAATTTTCAATCCACATTTCAAGTAGTTTTTTAGGCTGAATCAGTCCTTTATCCTTGTTCAATATATCAAAAGACTGAAGTTTTTTGATTGTCTTGGTGATTGTACCTAATGAAACTTCTGTAACTGCACTAATATATCTGTAATTGTTTTGACAGAATTCTTTATTATGTAAGAGATGAAAGATAATCTTCAAACTTGAACTATAAAACACTAGTCTATTTTTATCTTGTAGATTTGCACTATTCATGATCTTCTTACCATTAATATTAATCAGAATACTATCTCTATCAATGAACATGTTTCCTGCTAAGTCAATATAATTTAATCTATTCTCAACCATATATTCATGTAATGATGGAGAAATTTGATTACTAAAAATAATAGTATCATAATTATTAAGCTTATTGTTTAGTCTAAGTATTTGAATATTACTTGAGATATTCTTAATAACCTCAGTATTAAAATAGTAAGAATTGAGTCCATACACAAAGTTTATTCCTGACAAAGAACTATCAACCGGCTTTATCTTCAATCTACTTCCTAGTGCTTTGTTTGCAACTTCAATACATAATGAAATTAGTGATTTCTCAGAATTTTTCATAATTGAACCTTCTTATTAAAAATGAACATAATCAACATAATGAACAAAAAGTAATTGCTTATGAGAAAGTGTCAAGGATTAATTATTTATTCTATAACTTTAAACTTTGTTATTATTGTATCTAGCTATTCATTGTACTTCATATTAGCAGATTATTATTTTTGTGTTCATTATTTCTCTCTGTTCATTTTATTTGAACAAGATAAAAAAGTGAACAGACTTCTCCCTCAACTAGTATTCTTACAATTTTCATCATCATTTATTCCAGCTTGACATAATAAGAAGCATAATATTTATGTTGATAGTTACTTATATTAAAGCAATAAATGAGGTTTTTAATGATACTAAATTATATAATAGATTTCTTCTTGGGTGGCATAACAGGCTATTTAACAAATAATTACGCAATTAAGATGCTCTTTAAGAAATACTGGAAAATGGGTGGCGTAATCGAAGACCGCTATGAAGATTTCATCAAGAATATGTCTGATTTAGTAGAGAAAGATTTAATCACCCATAAAACACTAATAAATGAACTTGATTCTGACAAATTTAGAGAGATACTTAGAAAGATAATAACAGACACAATTAAGATAGAATTACCAAATACTTCTGGTGCTATTTCCTTAGATTCACTTCTCAATATTGATAAAAGTTTTGAAAACATAAATGCTTATTTTCAAGATAATTCAGATTCTCTCTTACTAGCCCTTATGGAGATAATAAAGAATAAGTCTCTTGCTGACATTATTTCGGAAGAAGAGTTTAATTATATTCTTAATCATCCTGCTAAAGAAGTATTTAATAATCTTAAAAGCTATGAATCTGATATTAATAAGCTAGTTTATACATTCCTAAGTTCTCAAAGTATTAACTCCTTAGTTTCTGAACGCGCCCTACACTCATTAACTGATAATACAATCTCTCTAATTAACAAAGTAGACTTTTCCAATTATGATGATTTAGTAAATAAATCTTACCAGGAACTTTGGGAAATTATGGATCTTGATAAGGTGATTTTGAATCTTGAAACTAAACTTAAAAAGATGAAAGTAGCTGACTTTATTAATAATCCTGATAATCTATCTAAAGAACTCTTCAAAAGAGTAGTAGCTATTATCAATTCAAAAGATGGCAGTAAATTGTTAGTAGCTTTAATAGATAATATCCTTGATGAGTTAGAGAAGATTTCTATGACTCTAAGCCAATTATTAGATGATGATTTCCTCAACTCATTAGAAGGATTCATTATAGATAAACTGCCTGATCTTCTAGCCAAAGTTATTGACTTAATTACTTCAAGTAAAAGTGAAATAGAGTCTCTAGTTAATCAAGCAATAGATGAAGAGTTTCAAAAGGGAATTTTCACAAAGATTCTTAAGTCATTAATAGATATTTTCATTAAAAATCTTGCTGGGAAATTCTCCATAGTAGATAAAATAAAAGCTTCTATTGAGGAGTATGGAGAGGGGGCTCCAAGAATACTGACTAATCAGTTAGTTACCTATCTTAGGACTAACACCTTGGGGAATATTGTTAAAACACTCAGAGATGAAAAAATAATAACTAGTCCTATCCTAACTAAGTTACTGCAAAGGAATCTGCAAGATCTTTCAATCGATAATATATCCTTCATTGATGATTTCTTAGCTAAAGAGCTTGGAGAAGTATTCTCCTTTGATTTATCAATTATAAAGAGAGAAATACTTGCTAATTTACTTGAGAAATACAAATCTGAGTATTTATATAATGGAAAACTTAAAGACAGCATTACTAAGAAAATACTTGAATTTATTGAAGATATTAAAGATACCAAACTAGCTAATTTCTTAAGTGATTCTGATATTAACATAAAACTTGATGCAGGCAAACTAAAGAATATCTTAAGAAAAGAATATCCACTGTTAAATCATATATTAGTCTCAGACTTAAATCTTAAGCCTAAGTTAGAAGTAGATTTATCTAAATTATGGCAAGAAATAAAGCAATTCAAACTAAACTTGCTTTATTCTAAAATTAATAATGAGAAATCTTTCACAAACATTGAAAAAGCTACCTATGCCCTAATTCATAATAATTTGAAAGATGTTCTAAAAAACAATATCTCAGCTATTGCTAGGAATGAGCTGAGTAAATCCAATCCTCAAGAAATAAGTGCAATGGTTGAAGAGTTTATGGGAAAAGAGCTCAGGCCTATTAATACTATTGGTGCAGTATTAGGAGCTATAATGAGTGTTGGCTATGCAGGAGCAACAGTAGCTTTACCTTATCCATACATAACATTAGGCATGTCTATTCTAGTTTATGGTTTCGCAGGTGCTTTAACTAATCAAATTGCAATCTGGATGCTCTTTAAACCTTACAAACCTTGGATTAAGATTTTACCTTTTGTATCTCCCTTTGTTGGTGTTGTTCCTGCTCAAAAACCAAAGTTTGCTATAAATCTCTCTAGCTTTGTAAAAACTAAACTTCTCAGTGATGATTCTATTAAAGAGCTATATTACAAAGAGAGAGCTTCAGCTCTTGAATCATTAAGCAATCTAATTGCAGATAATAACTTTGCGATAATTGATGTTTTGCTTAGAGAAGGTGATTTTCTGGAAAGGCTAACCTCTTTTTCATTTCAAGAACTTCAAGAGTTAACAAGACTAAATTCTGATAAACTTGCCATCCTAATAACTAATAAAATTAAAAGTATTTTAAAAGAGTCTTTAGATGATTCACTGCCTCATATTAACAAATGGATTGTTGATAAGATCTATACTAGTAATTATACAGATAAAATTCATAATTACATAGAGGATAATATCTTTAATCGAAAGATTGGCCAGCAAAGTAAGGTTATTGTTAAACTTCTTGGTAATAAAATTGATATCTTATTTGAAACTATTGCAGATGAGTTAGACTATGATAAATTAATAAAATTAGCTAACAACTATAAGAAAGAGTATAAAAACTATGTTTCAGAAAAGTCTCTAAAGGATTTAGTAGGCAAAGCTTTTGTTAACAATATTTCCCAAAAACTAAGTGACTTACTTCAAGATCACATAGATAAAGATACCTTAGTAAAACCGCTTGTTGATTATTTAAACAAACAGGAATTCAATCCAAATAACAGATTGAAAGAACTATTCAATGGTGTTTTCCCTGATTTGCTTACCAAGAATATATCATATCTGCTCGAAATTATCAGCCAAGAAACTGAAGGCAATAAAGAGGAAATTAAAACAAATATTAAAGAAGATCTTCCCTTCGGGGCATTTTCCTCAAAAGTAAGTCCCATCGTTGATGATATCATAAATAACAAACTTCCCCTGTTTCTGAAATCAAAAGAGCAAGATATTCTTAGTATCCTACTTCCAGTATTAGATTATAAGTTAAAGGATATCGGTTTTAGTGAGCAAATACTCAACTTAAATTCTCTAGAATTAAATATTAAAGAGACCTTGAACAATAATGAGATCAAAAGATCTATCACTAAAATAGCCATAGATTTAATTACTGATATTGCAGATATCCCACTAGAGGAACTACTTAAAATTATAAATATCAAAAATCTTAGAGATTTGCTAGCGATTCTATCACCTCTAATTAAGTTCTTAGTTGATCAGATAAAAGACAGTATCGAATACTCTTCTGAGAAAATAGCCACTCTGTCGAAGTCCATTATTGAAGATATCATAACAGACATTTCAGCAAATACCTACTATCATGAATTACTTAAAGATATAAATCTCAGTAAGGAAATAAGTAAGCTCCTTACCCTTATCAAATCTGATGAAAGAATAAAGATATCTCTTAAGGAGTTAATTAAAGATATCTTATTCAGATTAACCCAAAACGAAGACTTATATGATGAAGAGATTATGAAAAATGATCTTGAAGAATTTATTAATAAGCTGTTAGAAAAAGATTCTGCTGTTTTAGAAGAAAGAATATCCCCTTTTATAAAAGATATCTTCTTGAATGCCAATTCATTAATTGATATTGAAACAAAAAAAGAACTTCTTCATTACCTACTAGAATCAGTTTTTGATTCCCTAGGAGATAATCTCAATGAAGCTATTGCTTCCATTGATATAGAGAAAGTTGTTAAAGATGAGATTAATAAAATGGAACCAAAAGAGATTAAAGATCTTTTTTATTCATTTGCTGAAGATTACTTTAAGAAGCTAGTTAGATATGGTTTTTTGGGGGTTATTCCTGGTTTAATCGCAGTAATTTTTAAAGTACTTTGTGGATTTATTTCATTCTAAGCTTAACTAGCAAGTGATAAAACTATCATTCAACTCTCATCCCCTGCTCCTTCTCACTCAATACAAACATTATTTGAACTTAATCCAAGTTGTGAGAGAAGAAGCATAGAAAGAGCAAAGGACCAGTAAAGATTAAGACTAGATTAATACTGAAAGATTACTCACTAAAGTGCTTAATTTCATTAGTAGGATTTAAAATAGCTTTTTCTTACTTGACAGAATAGCCTATGCTATCAGTATAAAATACTAATAGCTAAACTATTACCCAAGCTATTTCAATAACTTTAAGGAAACATAATGCAGAATAATAAAACAAGTTTTAAAAGTCCAGCCAAAAGACACCAACCTAGAGGACTTGATATTATCTATGAAGATAAAGATATTATAGTGGTGGATAAAACTAGCGGACTCTTAACAATAAGTACTGAAAGAATTAAAGATAACACAGCTTATTACCGATTAAATTTGTATGTAAGAAAAGGTAATCAGAAATCTAGAGAACAAGTATTCATCGTACATCGTCTTGATAGAGATACTTCTGGACTTCTTGTTTTTGCTAAAAATGAAAATGCTAAGCGCTTTCTGCAAGATGAATGGCAGGGATTCAATAAAAAGTACTATGCTGTAGTATGCGGAACACTTGCTGAGAAAGAAGGAGTTATTACTTCCTATCTTACAGAAAATACTGCTCATAAAGTCTATTCTGTTAATGATCCTACAAAAGGTAAGCTTGCTAAAACAGGTTATAAAGTCCTTAAAGAAACTCAAAAGTTTAGTCTTTTGGAAATTGAACTTTTTACAGGAAGAAAAAATCAAATAAGGGTTCATTTTTCGGAAAAGGGCTTTCCTGTAGCAGGAGATAAAAACTATGGAGGAAAGGATGCTGGAGTAAAAAGACTCATGCTTCATTCTGCATCTTTATCAATAATACATCCCTTTACGAAAAAGAAAATGACATTCGAAACAGAAGTTCCTGCCTATTTCAAATCTCTAGTAAATAGATAACAGCTGTGGATACTTTAATAAGAAATTAAACTCTACTATTTTTTTAGCAGATTGTTGTTCAAAACTTTTATTAGATTCTGTTTATTTATCGGCTTTGTTAAGAAGCCTGTCATAGCTGCTTTTAAACACATTGCTCTATCATCATCTGTGGCATTTGCAGTAAGAGCAATGATTGGTGGTGTTTTACTTCTCAATTCTTCAATAATTAACTTTGTGGATGTTATTCCATCCATATCTGGCATCTGTAAGTCCATTAATATAATGTCATAAGCTCTTTTAGTTGCTTTGTCTTTTGCTATAATTCCATTTCCAGCTGAATCTATTTTAGCATTAGGAAGTAACTTAAGCAGAATAGTAGTGATAAGTTTCAAATTAAGTTTATTGTCTTCAGCTATTAAAATACTATTTCTATCCACTAATTTCACTAATTAAGAAAATATCACCAAGGGATTAAATAGATTAGCCCAGGGTCTCATTCAAAGAAGTTTTGAAAAAACGAAGTTGAATTGACCCTGGGTAAAGAGTACCTACAAAAATTACCCTGTCTTGTGAAGGCTAAGCCTTAGCTTAGACTCAAAGGATTTAATAAGGAAAATAACTATTGCAAAAATCAGTCAAATTATTTAGGACTGGACATTCACACGAATTAACGCGAATGTAGGGGCGTATTGCCATACGCCTTCTTGAAGAGTCCCTTAACACAGAGTAAAGATGAGTTGTAAGAGGAGTTTCACAGAGTTTTAAGCAATTTTACGGAATAGCGACTTCCGACAGACAAATTTCTTCGTCCGAAGTCCCTTGCCTACGGCTGAGGAAACCGGTCTTCAGGGTTGTCCTCAATCCGACAAAAGAAAAGCAGAAACCCTTCCATTGACAATAAGCTTCATCTTTCGAAATTACCTCTATCATTACTTGGTAGGCTTTTTTAATTAGCCACCCTAGCAATGCTCTCGCTAATTTCTTGTTGTTATAGCTAAAAACTATTCTGAACTACGGGCAAGACGGAAGCCGATACCGCTGTCTTCACGAAACGGTTTGATAAAGTCACGATTAACTACCTGACAGTCGTAAGCACTGCTGCTCCAGCTACCTCCAAAAAGCATACGGGAAGAGTCCCATGGTGGTTCTACAGGATTACTCTGCGAATTAGAACTATAGCTACCATACCAATCCCAGCACCACTCATAAACATTACCAGACATATCATATATCCCAAGTTCGTTAGGTTTTTTACCACCAACATGCTTAGTTGATTTATTACTATTACCTACATACCAAGCAATTTCAGCTATATTATTACTACCACTATAAGTATAATCTTTTGATTTATTACCACCTTTGGCTGCAAACTCCCACTCTGCTTCAGTAGGCAAGCGGTAACCATTTTTAGAAAAATCACATTTAATATTAGGCCCTGAACCAGAATAAACTTCTTCTAAACCTTCTTTTCTACTCTTTTTATTACAAAATTCTACAGCATCATACCAAGTTACTTGTTCTACTGGTTTATTATCTCCCTTAAAATTAGAAGGATTACTGCCCATAACCTCTTGCCACTCTGCTTGGGTTACTTCATATTTACCAATATAAAAATCTGAGACAGTTACCTCATATATCCAAATATTAACAGTGCCACCTTGAACAAAGACGAAAGTATCTGGAATATCAGAACCTTCTTCCAAGCTAATCTGTTTCTGCACCATATCATCGGCAGTAAGCTTAATGGCTTCTTTATGAGTTTTGTAACCATCATTTGAGATAGTCAGATCATAAGTCCCAATAGGGATATCGGTAAAGCTTTTTCTGCCTATAGCTGTGTAGTGTTCTCCTGCATCACCTTTAAGCTCAATGGAAGCTGTTGTGGGAATAACTACTATATCAATTCTGGATTTATTTATTTCAGGTAATAATTCTAAAGTATTATCATCCCCAGCTTTAAGCGTAACAACCTTTTCAATATCATCAGCTTTAGCTTGTTGAATCTTTATTTCTAACACTTGTGGGATCATTCTTAATTTATTGACTTCTTGATATTCTTTATTATTAATAAATATCTTTGCTTGTGGATTAGTTTTAATAGTCACATACCCAGATATATCCTTAGGGAACAAATCAACTATCTTATCTTCATTTGAGTTTAGAATAAAATTATCCTTTATAGTCTCACAAAACTCTTGAGTTACAGTAAGGGAGATTTGGCCTGGCAGATACTTTTTGTTCTTAACACTTCCGGTATAGACTTCACCGTTGATTATTACTTTAGCTTGAGGATTAGTGTTTATAGTAACTGAACCGGAGATATTTTGAGGGTATAAATCGAAAATTTTATCTTCATTCGAACTTAGACTATAACTTTCGTTAATCGTTTCACAAAAATCTTGTGTTACCTTTATAGAGATATTCCCTGGTAAGTACTTCTTTTTCTGAATACTACCGGTAAAGCTCTTACCATTAATTAGCACTTCTGCTTTAGGGTTTGTATTGATAGTTATTGTCCCTGAAATGTTTTGAGGGTATAGTTCCCATACCTTAACCTCATTCTTCTTCAATGTATAAGACTCACTAATCGTTTCACAAAACTCTTCTTCCACTTTAATATTAACAGTTTGAGGATTAAGTTTTTGGTCTTTTAGACCACCTTTATATTGGATACCGTTGAGCGTTACTATAGCCTCGGAATTTGTCTTGATAGTTATAGTTGCCCGAATATCTTTAGGATACAAATCAAATACCTTAACCTCATTCTCCTTCAATGTATAAGACTCACTAATCGTTTCACAAAACTCTTCTTCCACTTTAATATTAATAGTTTGAGGATTAAGTTTTTGGTCTTTTAGACCACCTTTATAGCTTGTACCATTCAAAATTACAGTAGCTCCAGGATTAGTCTTAATTGTCAAAGTTGCCCGGATATCTTTTAGCTTAAAGTGTTTCTTTGTCTCCGGTTCTTTAATAGTTATCTCTTCATTAATAGTCGCATAACTCTCTTTTTCGATTTTTATAGGATAAGTCCCTTCATCAAAGAAGCTACTTTTAGGAGAAGTACCAAAGAGGACATTATCGATATAGACACTTGCTCCTTCTGGCTCTGTGGTGATAGTAACTGCGGTCGGGAGAACTGCTTGCAGATTGATTTCAACTTTATTATTTTCAGGTGATAAATTATGAGTTATTGACTTAGATTTAAACCCTGATTTTCTAACTTCAATCTCATTATTGCCTAAGGGTAAATCAATAGTTAAAAGCTTATTCTCTGTTTTTCCAATCAATTCACCTTTTACATAAACAGAAGCTTTATCTTGATTGGAGGTAATAACTAAAGTAACTGTAGCAGCTTGTTTATTTAGTTCATCAATGGTCATTTTATAGACAGCCCCACTTACCAGAGGCGTAGGAAAATCATATCTATAATTAGCAAAGCCCTCTTTAGAAAGCACGAAATACTGAGCTCTTTGTTTCATAACTACCCAGTAAGCACCACTTTTATCAATCTGAGATATTTTACTTACCATATTTTTAAAGAAGAGATCTTGGATGCCACAATTAACTATCAACAGTGCTCCCAGTTCTCCGTTATTATCCAACTTATCGTTATCAGCCATTTGCATCAAGCCCATGTGCAAAGGATCTTCTTCAATTTCAGAGACTATATCGAATTGGGCTCCAAAAATTAGGGAAACCTGCAAAAGTAGTAATATTAGTAGAATTTTGTGCATTTAATCCTCATCAATCTTGTATATTTTTTTTATTTATTTTCCACTTATTCCCAAGAAAAGTTTTCTAAACCAATTATAGATCCATCTTCATTCTTTTCGGGTTGCCATGATCTAACCATTATTTTAGGGTGCTTTATATCATGTAAATCGAACATTAAGAAAAGATAGCCAGCATCAGCGTAAGAAGCTGAATAGTAGTATTGGGCAATTTGAATCCCAAAAACTTTATTATTATCAGACATCACTTTATCTATAGAGTTATCTGAAAAACGAATATTAATGAACTCCTGATTATTAAATTGCTTGGCTAAGCGTTCTACATATTGTTCTTTTTTTAGTTTGACATACTCTACTGTTGTTTTATTTAGCTGACCATACAGCTTATCATTAAATTTATCAGGCTCTGTGCGGACAACATTTCCCACGATTATTAGAGCATCATTAGAGAAAACTTTTTGAATAAAATCTATATCTTTTAGACAGTAGGCAGTTTTATATTGTTCAACGAAATTTATAATTAGCATTTTCTCTTCATCAGTGGCAAAATCTTTGTTTAAGATATCGGAGCAAGCTTCTTGCGAAAGGGCAAAACTAATCCCATCAATCTTTTCATTTTTATCAAGAATAAAATTTACTCTTTCAGTGAAATTCTCTTTGGAGCTAGAAAAACTAAATTTCATTGGTATAGACCTAATAACCTTATTATCCGTAAATTCAGCTTGTTTTATAGTTGTCTTAGAGGGAATAATTGCGGCGTTTCCATAGCCCATCAGAGCATTAAATTGTTGAAAACCCTTTGAGGTGAAATGTTTTCTTGCCTGCACTAAATCTTTAGTTGAAATAGCATCTAAAACATCGTTAATAATGGATTCAGTAATTTTACTAACACTAGAATCATAGGTAAAATCATTGTTTTTCTTTTTTTGCAGGGCAAAGTCTTTCTTGGTTAGCTCTACGCTCTTTTCAGAATATTGTAGTGTAATAGGAGAAATACTATTCATCGCCTTTGAAATCTCTTCACAAAAGCTGTGATTAGCGAAAGTATAATCTATTTTGAATACCAATCTTTTCTGACTTTTCAAAGTTGTATTATTTATATTAATATACTCTAATCCATTTGTCCATTTAGTTTGCTGAGACCAACGATAGCCATCATGATAGTTGATTAATAAACCATTCACAGGCTGGTTATTATAGCTAACTTGAAAAACCAATTCTGTACAATTAGAGTTTGCTTCAGACTTGCTGTTAATCAATTCTATCTTGATTTTAGAGAGTATTTTCTCCATCTCTGAGGGTAAGGCGATTTGTAACAATCTCTCATCATCACCCCAAAAGTAACTAATACTCTCTCCATCTGGATGAGATTTTAGGAGAATTAAAGCCCAATAATAATTTCGTAAAGCATCAGTAATATTATCTTTCTTTAAAGCTCTCTCTCCCTCAATCACAAAGTTAAGAATTTGACTCCTTCTCTCACGAAAAAGCCTCTCCTTTTCTTCGTTAGTAATATATCGGTAAACTATTTTAGTCTTACCTTTAGACTCTACTAACTTGATAGCATTTGCCAATTTAACATTGCTATAGGTAGTTACGACTTTTTCACAATACTCTTCAACTGTTACTCCATCCTCTTTAGCAATATTCTTAAAACTACCCTGGACTGTTACCAGAATTTGGGATGTTAAATCTTGCAAGGCAATCCTATCAGCTTCTAGCTCAGATTCAGCCTCTCCTCGTCCTACTATAATCTGACCAAATCTTCCTCGAGCCTGTTCTAATTCCTCATCTATAGCCAAACCTGATAACATTATTGTGCTGATTAAAAATATAATAACCACTATATATTTCATTAAAACTCCTAAATTTGAAGCATCATATCCTTGTTCTTACCACTGCTTATACTCTTTTTTTTTCTTAAAATACATTAATAATTTGTAAATTTTAATAGTCAAGAAAAAAAGCTTATTTTGATAAATTTAAATTATAAATATCCACTCTAAAGGTTTGAACATCTCTCTGTCGGATAGTGGACACCCTGAAGACCGGACTTCCTCAGCCGTAGGCAAGGGACTTCGGACGAAGAAATTTGTCTGTCGGAAGTCGCTATGATGTGCAAATTAGTAGTTTATTTGCAATAACTTAGGTGTCGGAAAGATTAGTAATTATATTATAGTTAGTCTTTTCCTATAAAGCAAAATCGAGTAGGGTGGTGCGTTAGCACCATCCCTCTCACAGAACCGTGCGTACGGGACTCGTACACGGCTCCTGATAAACCTTGTAATTATTCATAATAATTAAATAAAACACTTGTAGGTTTCGATAGTAAGTCATATAGCCCTAATTGCTCAAACCATTCATTAGGTAAAGCTCTATGAATATGATAACAACCAGAATTCTTCCAATGTGTCATAGATATTTTCGGAAAATCACTTTTATGCCCAACTCTTCTAAGTTGTTGGTGAAAAGCTTTCCAACTTTTCCATTCCCGCATTTTCTTCATTCTTAGTCGCCGCCTTATCCATGATAATAGAGACTGAAAGACTCCTTTGCAATTTGCCACCCTAAAGTAATTCGACCAACCTCTCAATATCGGATTAAGTCTTTTAATCATTGTCTGGACATTAATTCCGCTATTCCGTGGAGTCAGTGACCGAATCTTATCTTTGAACGCTTTTACTCTTTTATCCTCTATCTTTACATATGATTCATGTATTTCGAAGCCAAGATACTTGACTCCTTTAAATACACTCGCAATATGTGTCTTTTCTTCATTTACGATGAGATAAATTGAGTTTAGATATTCTACCGCAATTCGTTGATATTGTTCTGCTTTTTTCTTAGTCTTAGCAAAAAGTAAAATGTCATCAGCATAGCGTACTATCTCGATTCCTCGACTTTTCATTTCTTGGTCAAAACTATCAAGATATATGTTCATAAGAAGTGGAGAGATTACCCCTCCTTGTGGACTTCCTACTTCAGTTTCGCTATACTTCCCTTCTTGCATAACACCAGACTTTAAGATTTTCTCTATCAACTTTAATAATGTTCCGTCACTTATTTTCCTATTTAATGATTGCATTATGAATTTATGATTTAATGTATCAAAACATTTTGATAAATCCATATCCACTACAAAAGGAAGCTCTTCCTGAACCATTAATATATGTGCTTTAGCCACTGCCTTTTGACAACTTTTGTTGGGACGGTAGCCATAGCTTTGTGGATGAAAATCAGGTTCAAAAATTGGTTGGATGATGTTATTTATTGCCTGCTGTACGATTCTATCTTTTACAGTAGGTATTCCTAATGGCCTCATCTTACCATTTCCTTTAGGTATCTCTACCCGTTTCACAGGTGATGGGATATACTTCCCACTTTTCAATTCTAAATGAATCTGCTCTAAGTTCTCTTGTAGAGTCTCACCAAACTTAGATATAGTAATATTATCTATACCTTCTGCACCTCTATTTTTCTTTACCTTTAGGAAAGATTCATAGAGATTACCTTTTGAGTAAACTTTATCAATTAAACTGTACCACTTTTTCATTTAGTTTCTCCTTTTTCACAATAAACAATGTTTAAATTATACTTTCAAATGACAGTTAATTCAATGAAGACCTTCGAAGTTTTTAGCATAAAGCAATCTATCAAAGATTTTATAGGTTTTGACTATTATCCTTTTTTTAACTTCATCTACTCAGTCTCGTAAGGTCATGATAGAAAGAAGGTACTCACCACCGTCTATCCGAGCCTTGAATCTTTCGATTCTCTTCGTTTCCTACTTTTAAGAAAATATCTCTTTAATTATGTTTATTCTTTGGTTTATCTTCATCCCTTCACATGAGATATTTCCTTTTGAAAAATATCCCCCAATATTACTAAGAATATTGTCCCCTCTGTTTTATCCTCCAGTCTGTCACCAGCTTTCATAGGCAAAGGGTTAGTCACTACTACGGAATCATCTGCCACCTGCTTATGCTTAATACAACTCTTGCCTTTCAGCTTGTAGTCATAGTTACTCTATTAGAGACATTAACAGGCTTCCCCAGTTAAGCTATCCTGCCTGAATGTAAATCCATCTGTTGTAATCCATGTAATCGACTGACTTTTGGGCGTTCTCACTTTTCGAAGAGTTACCCACTACATGAACCAAAATCAGTTTACTTTCGCTATGTTCCACATTCTTCCTGCGTCTTACTTCAGACCCTGCCGTTGCCAGCAACGCCCTTGACCTCAGATTGACTTCCTGTCAGTTGGGTGTCAGGACTTCTTTCAGTCCATCGGCTCAGATAACATTCTGGGCAAACGAAAAAAAGGAAATTCCTAAGAACTTCCTTTTTTTCCGTTAAAATCAATTATTTAAATTATAGTTTATAAGAAACACCAAAATGGAAAACATTTTCTGAAAGTGAACTTGTACTTTGATTGTATTCATTAGCAATCTTACTTATATCAACTTCAAGTTCTTTCTTTAAATTCAACTCATAAGCCATATCAAGTGATAATCTAGGATTAAGATTTAGACCTAAACCCATAGTTATATGATTTTCAACAACTGCTGGGAAAATTGGAATTACAGTTTCTTCTGGAACAGGATTGTTGCCAAAATTATATCCAGCTCTAAGATCTAACATAGGATTAACAGCAAATTCAGCACCTAAAGCAATCACAATTTGGTCATCCCATTCCATTGGCATCGAAAGTTCTAAATCTTCTGAACCCATCATAGTATTTATATTTTGGTTATTTCCATTTTTAAATTTCATCTTAAACTCTTCCATAGAGTCTTTCCAACCAATCCATTTCACATCAGCACCAAGAAGTAATCTAGGTGTAGCATTGTAGGCAAAACCAATACCTAACTCTTGAGGCCATGACATTTCGATTTCAGCATCATAATCTGAAATCATACCAAGAGACATATCAATTCCCATTCCTGCTAATTGTTGACCTACCATTTGTTGAGCTGTGGCAAGATCAGGAGCACCTTGTTGCATTGCACCACCAACCATGCGTTCATAAGCTTGTCCGAATTGTGCTGTCATATCCATAGAAGCATCACCTTCCAAAGTAAGTGTTGATTTTGAGCTATAGGTAAAACCTAAAGATAAATCCTCGTTTACCATATAAGATGCACCGATTCTTGCACCAAATCCCATTGCTGTAGCACCATCACCTAAATCAGCATAAGCTGTAACTTCTTCATAACCAAGTCCACCTTGATCCATTGGCATACCAAACATATCGCCAAAGGTCATGCCTGGTTGAGCAAGACCCTTCATCTCTGAAGGTGCGATTGAATAAGGCATTTTCATTTCCATCATAGCATAACCAAAGCTTGGAGATATACCTACTGAGAATTGTGGATTAATCTGATATGCAAAAGTAGGCATAACTTTGAAATAAGCAATCATAGAATGATATTCTAAATCACTGATATAAGCATCGTCTTGTGTCATTGGATCCATATCATACTGTCTGAAAACATCATGTTTTACATCTTTGTATGTTGCGCCCATTCCACCTTGAGAGTAAACACCAAGTCCAAATGTATATTTGCAATTTCTTCCATGAACATAAGAGAAATTTGGTAATGGGAAGATTTCACTTTCTCCTTCCACATCATTTAAGGAATTTTTGAAGTTTACTTTAGGAATCAGTAAGCCCAGATTTAATTCTAATTGCTTATCTTCCAAAAATGAAATAGCAGCAGGATTTGTATTTACTGAATTTGCATCATCTAACAATCCTAAACTAAATCCACCCATAGCTGATGATCTTGGGCCGTAACCTATCATATTCATACCATTAGTAGCAAATAACATGCCTATTGTTACTAATATTAATAAAATAAAGAAATTTCTTTTCATTCGTTCCTCCCGAAACACAGATTAATTTTTTTTAACTTCATATTAATTAGTATAAAGCTATCAAGCTATTTGGCAAATAATAAAAATAGGTTAACTGTGATTTGCTTAATTATGCAAGAACTTTTTTCTCTTAAAAAGCCTCTGTAATGGGAAAATTCTCAATAATGTATCAAAATTAAAATCATGAATAAAAGTGGATAAAAAGTGACAGCCAAGTTTTCCATGTGAGATATCTATAGGAGCTTCTTATAAAGTGCTATTTATTAGTTATTTACACGCTGTCTCAACCGATGTCTCAAAATTTCCTATTTAACAGCTTTTGCAGGTATTTTTTACAATTTCTCTGCTAGTTTTAAAGGTTATTTGGGGACATAGTCATGATGCTATTCTACTGTATGTCTTTATCTTAGTAGCTAGTTGTGGGTTTGGGATTCGAAAAAAGCCACCGAGATCTCGCCGTCTCAAGTGAGACATCGGTTTTAGATTGTTGATCTGAGCAGGGAGCGAGACCTTGGTAATTTGCTATACTAAAAGTCTCTATCTTTTTTTCTCTCTTCCAAGCTAAGGAAGTGTAAGTTGTGAAAGAGACGACTATAAATAAAAATCCTGTTAAAACTGAGTAGAATTATAAAACTATATTTAATAACACTAAAATGAATAAAATTTACCACACAAGAGGGAATATCATAACAAGCTACAACTACGGATCATTTTTTCATAAAAAAATGGGGGTATGCCAACTTTTTACATTTCAAATAGAGACATGGTTATACTGTCCCTATTCTACTCAAACACTTACTATTAAAATACTTATTTCTAAAATTCTATTAACAATAACAGATATATTATTAATATTATGTTTAGTATAATTTGATAACAAAGCTATATTATTGTTATAAAAGCGTTAAAATGAAAATTTCATCATATATTTATATTAAAGTTTCTTAATCATATTTAAAAGGAGCTGATAAAGAAAAAATGCAGCCCTGAGGAGATGAATTTTTCAGTTTGATGGTAATATTATGCAGGTCAGCTATCTTCTTTGCTAAAGCTAGCCCTAAGCCAGAGCTTTTGGATTTGGTGGGCTCATATAAATCATCGATACGGAAAAACCTCTCAAAAATTTTGGTATGATATTCTTTGCTTATTCCGGGTCCGCTATCTTGCACATTGATTTCCATGGAGTCTTTTGATATATTACAGAAAATCCTGATTTTTCCGTTTCTGGGAGAATATTTAATTGCATTTTCCAGAATATTGCTGAATAGCCTGATGAGAAGCGTCTTATCTCCATGAATGCTGATAGAAGGTATTTCTCTAATCTCAATATTCTGATTTTTCTGGGTAGCAAGCCAATGCAGATCTTCAAATGTTTCTAATATAAGTTCATTCAGATCTACATCTTCAAATTCTGGCAGTCTGCGGGATGCATCCAGGTTTGCCAGAAGAAGCAGATTATCAATGATTGCCTGCAATTTGATCACTTCTTCTACTAGGCTATTTAATGTTCTTACATATTCTTCCTTCGACCTAGAGTGACGCAGGATCACCTCTATCTCTCCTCTTAAAACGGTTAAGGGTGTTTTGAGCTCGTGGGATACATCAATAGAAAACTGTTTTGTTAAATTGAATGATCTTTCTAAGCGTTCAATAAGATTATTGAAAGTATCAATTAATTTCCCAATCTCATCTTTTCCGCTCATTGATTTTATCCGTAAACTAAGATCTTTGGCTGTAATCTTATTTACATCTTCCACAATATTGGTGACAGGCTTGAAGGCAGTTTTTATCATAAAATACCCAAATATGGAAAGGATGAGTAAAAAAAGTGGTGAAGCTATCAATAAACTTGTAAAAATCCACTTTAAATCATTTTTAAAATTAACGGTGGTTTCTGCAATTTGTAATACAAATTTATTTCCCAGATGATCCAAAATGTAGAGGTTGACCAGCATTAATTCCTGTGATTTTTTGAAGAAATATTTATCCTTGGATGATTTGCTTCCTATAATTTTCTGCACCAACTCTGGGTTATATGGTATATTAATATTTTCATTCAAATGTGCTCTGGCAATGATAACAGGTTTCGCAGGATTCTGAACATCGAGTAGCTGTGCGAAATGCCCCATTGATTCTATTAATTCTGCTATTTCCACAGGGAAAAGCTCGGAGATCTTAGATATTTCATCTTCATATTCACTATCTTCTTCAATGAGTTTCCCTGATATATCCTGCTTAAAAATCTCTCCTGTAATAACCGAACAACTGCTTAATAGTGAAGATTCAATATTATCTAATAGATTGTCCCTAAAACTCAATATGATTAGAAGATCAAACAGAAGAAGAATTATTGCAACTATTGAAGCGAAATATATTGTTAAACGAGTACGAATTGAATGATTAATCATAGTGGTTTATTCATCCTTTAAAATATATCCTCGACCGCGCAGCGTATAGATTAACTTCTGAGAGCTTTCCTCATCTATTTTTTTTCGTAGATGGTGGATATATACATTTACGACATTCGTAAACAACTCAGAATTCATATCCCAGACATGTTCAATTATCTGAGTTTCAGTTACGACTTTATTCTTATTCCTCATCAAAAATTCCAAGAGACCGTACTCTCTACCTGATAGGATTATCTCTTTCCCTGATCGGGAGACTCTTCGTGAGCCGACATCAAGTTCTAAATCTGCTGCAATTAAAATTTGAGACTGATATTCCTGCGATCTTCTTAACAAAGCTTGAATACGAGCTAATAATTCATCAAATGAAAATGGTTTACTCAAGTAATCATCTGCCCCAATCCTCAAGCCTTTAACCTTATCTTCAATAGACCCTTTTGCTGTTAAAATAATAATTGGTGTGTTTTTTTGATTGCGTCTGATTTCCCGACAGATTTCTAAACCATTCATCTGAGGCAGCATTATATCTAAAATAATCAAGTCATATTCATTTACTAGAGCCCAATATAGACCGTCTTCTCCATTGTGAAAAATATCTACTGCATAGTTTTCTTCCTGAAGACCTTTGGTAATAAAACCAGCAATTTTTTTATCATCCTCGACCAATAAAATTCTCATTTAAATCTTCCTCTCTCTAAATTACACATATTTCAAGCGAATTTGGTAAGTAGAATTTAAGCTTCTACTATCATTATAACAGGCTATTTCTCCACTTCATTAAGAAAACGGGTCTTTTTCTTTAAATACTTTGTAAAAATGTATCCTATAGTAATAAATAGAAACATAAATCCAAGAATCAAGTTAAAATGACCGTTATTCTCAATTATCTCTCTTCCAATATTGAAAAAGTAAAAAATACAGGATAAGGCAAAAATACCATCAGCTTCTTTTCTTAGGACCTTTTTCCAGCTAAATGATTGTGCTGGTTTTACAAATGATTTAAATCTTGGGATAAAAGCTGGAGTTTCTGCAGACCAATTCGTAAAATTCTTTCCGAATTTACGAAATAAAAACTGCTCCTCGGCATACATGATCCTTTCGTAGTAGATCCAAAACAGCAAGCAAAATATAATGACGAACCATAAATGTCCAATTAATAAACAAATACCAAGGTAGATTAAAAAATTACCCAAATATAAAGGGTGACGAACCACTGAATATATCCCTGTCATATTCAAGCTTTGTGCTACTTGTTTTTTTATGTTTCTACCAGAAGTCCCTTTGGGTGTATAGCCTACTGTATATACTCTAACAAAAACACCTGAAAGACTAAGGAAGAGGCATAAGTATGCATAAAATGACTTATATATCACAATTTTACTACTAAACATCTCAAGGTGAATATAATTTCTAAAATATATGACAATACCTACAGCTAATATTAATATCGGCAAATAACTTCTGTAAGTAAAAAGCCAGTTGCCTTGTTTTTCAAGTTCTCTTTGTAAACACATGTCTCCTCCATTCTTTTTTTAATTTTTTCTATAGTTCTTGATCCACTTCATATAGTTCTATCTTATGTTATCATTAAAGCTTTATTAGTCCGAACTTTTAATCAAAAGATATTTCAGCTTTGAGCATGATATTAAGATTAAACTCGTTATCTTCAGTGATTAATGGAGTAAATTCAAATCCTAGGGTAGAATTTTCTCCCGCATCAAATTCGTAGGTAATAGGAAATTCTGTTTCCCCTCTTGCAAATTCATCATATAGAACAATAGTCTGACCTACTCCAATTTCTGCTATTCCACGAGGTAGGGCAAATTCATAAACGATAGAAGGAGCAAACTTGACGGCTAAATCTGGCATATACTGAGTTTCAAAGCCTAATTCAAATTCTATATTGGATATATACATTATTGGATTGAAAAAAGCGACTCCTTCAAGTTCACTATCTTCAAAGATCCACAAATTTGTATTACCCAGCTTAAAATCTAACCACCATATTTTGGAATGCAAAACATGTTCCACATTCAGTTCTGCTTCTCCAAGATTAGATTCAGGATGTAAAGGTAAATACCATTTTGTCTCAGCTAAAAGATTAATTGATTCCCATTCAAAAATTAACTGGGGTGAAATGCCATATTCGTAATCATCACTTAAAATCTCATTCCCAGAAGTTTCAATGTTCAAAAGGATTTCTGGTTTCATTTGAGCCTGTAGCGAACCGAAAGCTAAAACAATAATCACTAGCATAATGATATGTTTTTCAACAACTTCCATTAACAATATTTTTTTTAGATTTTTCATCTATCCTCCTAATTTATTTAGTTTTCCATAAATATTTTTTTATTCATCTCGTAATAGTTCCATTGGATTGAGTGAGTTTATTTGTCTTGAACCAGTATATGAAGAGATTACAGTTCCAATAAAAACAAGTGAAATTGGAAGAAAAATAGATTGTATAGATATTACATATACTGGAACATGAACGAATAAAGGTTGTAATACTTTTACAAAGTAAAAGCCCATTGTAATACCTACAAGAATACCTGAAATGCTACCACCTAAAGCAACGCTGCTAGCCTCTGCAGCTATTAATGACCTGATGATGTTAGGTTTGAGCCCTTGTGCTTTCAAGGTGATGTATTCTCTTCTTCTTTGGAACAGTAGACCAAAGACAAATATACCAATCGTTACTATTGCCATAACAAAGGCAAAGATGGAGTCTAATTTAACCAGACCAGCAATGTTTAATGCTGCGAGACTTGATTGATCTTTAGATAGAACAGTATACTTGCTTTCCAATCTATATTCGAAAAACTTACCAACTGAATTTTCTAAATCTTTCTCAATACTTGCAAAATTCTCAACCTGATCGTTTTGCACTGATGCGAGAAAGAAATCAGGAGCTTTTTCTGGAATTTTTTCTGAATATACATGAATTGACATGAATGCATGTGCACCATCAGGACAACCTGGAAGTCGCTTAAAGGTACCTTTAATGATTTGCATTATCTCAGTTTGCTTGTTTGAACCTCTCTCAAGAAGAACATGTAAAGTATCTCCTACTTCAGCCTGCAGGAAATCGGCCATATCATCACTCAGGAATACAGATTCTTGTTCGTTTTTTAAAATGTTAAGAGATTGTTCAGCAGTAATGTCATTGAAATCAAGATCATACAATGGTGCAACTTTACCAAAAGAATCAGGATCTACAGCCAGCATATTTGCAGGATCTGATGTTCGATTGCTTCTGATAATGACATTCTGAACACTGTAGTAAACAGGAGTCACTTCTTTGATACCATCAACTTTCAGTTTATGTGTGTCGGATATCTGCATTTTATTCATTGATGTTGGATCAGGAATAATTCTGATGTCTGATCCTGCAGCATAAAGAGCATCATTTTTTTTTGCTCTGTTGTATGAAGCAGTGAACCCAGATAAGCTAACCGAAAGAGCAACAATTAGAGAAATGATTATGGAGCCATATGCAATGGGCCAGGGTCTGCGGTTTATGCTGAGCCAAAAAACTCCTGGCCATGGTTTTAGGATACCAATTCTTTGTTTTCTTCTAAGATTAGATAGAAAAATTACTAAAAAGCGAGCAAAAAGATAGCTTCCTGAGAACCACAACATGACAGGAAAAACCAACATAATAAGATTCAGATCTACACCTTTGCCAAAATAGACAGATCCACTAGAACCTTCAAAGGAGTTCGTTAATAAAGCAATTGCAGTTCCTATTACAAGAATTGCAAAACTGAATATGTCCAGGTTTAACCTGCGCCAGTAAGGAGTTCGTTCAGATAATCTAGCTCGTTCTTCATTAATTTGTCTGACAATAGAAACATGCCCCGTCAAATACAATGAAATTCCAGTAGCTAGAAAGCCTCCCATTGTTCCCAGCAATCCTGAAATCGAAAGCCTTAAGAAACCAGCATTCAGCATTGAGTCATATCCCAGAATGGCACTGGATATAACAAAACCTAATAATAATCCAAAAATTGTTCCAATAGTTGTGATAAGAAAAGTTCTTAATGCCAGCATCTTAAATAAATATGACCCGGAAGCACCTCTAACCCTGAGAGTTGCTTGTTCCCGACGCTGGGCTGACGCTAGAACATTAGCGGCATAAGCTGCAAGCATTGCTGCTAGAAATCCTCCTGGAATTCCTAAGAAGAAGAAAAGCTTTTTTGCAGTGTGTGCATCTGCAACTGCTACTTCCAGAGTATTGGAGATGTTATCAAGAACATAATCTTGATGAGCAGCTACTTCTTTTATTCTACTGTTTATTTGTTTGGTTTCAGTTAATGCAATTTCAGGAGAGCCATTTAAGAGAGCATGATCAAGCCAGATATCTATTTCCCGAACAGGTGGATTTTTCAAACGATCTTCGTTTTCACTTGCTGCAGACTGATAAGCTGGAAAAACAATTTCTTCGAAGTATTTTGAAGTTATGATCAAAGAGCTTGGAATATATAAGAATTCCTCAAGGTCTGCACCTCGACGGCTGTTAAAAAGAGCTCGAGAACGACTTAAATCAGCAATCCCCGTAACCATAATTTTATGAAAAGAGCTGTCTGGAAGACTTATTATAATTGAGTCTCCAATTGATGCTTTGATAATTCTTGAAGCTTCAATACTTAGCACTGCTCCATTATCGATAAGTTCACCACTTGTTATTGAAATTGTTTCATCGTGCTTTGCATAACTGTTATTCAACCCAAATATCCTGGTCATTCCAGGTGAAGAGTTATTTTTGAAGGTAATCTTATCATATCCAAGATCTGCATAAGAAAGCTGCTCGGCAAGTTTCACTCCTTCAATCTTACTGATTATATCCGATAGTTCTGAGAGTGGTACTTGTTGAGGTTTATTTGCCTTTACTGGCATTAAAGATTCTCGGGTGGAGAAAGTGGTAATTAGATTTTTCTCAATTTCAGCATTATTTTCAGCTTTTGCTCTGTAGCTAAGAAAATGAGCTTCTCCAGGTTTTACTGAACCAAGATTATATCCAGTTCTTCCCAAACCATGAGCAAAAGGATTATCCTCAAATTTATCTAAGGGTTTCCCATCTATTTCTGCTGATCCCTTAATAAATATAAGTTCCTTTTTCAGACGAGAACGAACAGTTACATCATTTGCAATAAAATTACCTTCATTTTTAAGTTTGAGTGTTATTTCAACTATATCTGGTGTATTAACGCTGTCCACATAAGCGATAGTTTGAGTGAGAGATACAAAGCTGCCAATATGTTTACTGATGATTCTTTGCATATCGATAGCTAAAGGTGCTACAGATCTTTGTGTCATTGATGTTGAAAGACCATCTACAAAAAACAGCACACCGCATAGGAGGCCAACACCTAGCATAACTCCTGTTAATGTTGAAAGAGTTCTTCTCGGATTTCTTATCAGGTCTAATAGTACATATCTTTTAAACATAGAGGTCCTCTTTTATTTTTCTTTCAGGTGATTTAATATATATAGTTGTATCCAGCAGTTTAGCTATTTTGGGATCATGAGTTACAACAACAAGTGTAGCCCCAATCTCATGCTGTAACCTGCTGAGAATATTAATAACCTTTTGTGCATTTAGTTCGTCAAGTGCCCCTGTTGGTTCATCTGCAAGTATAATTTTTGGTTCATGAAATACAGCCCTGGCAATTGCCACTCTTTGCCTTTGTCCACCAGACATCTGATCTGGAAGTCGTTTTTCAAGTCCTGATAAGCCCAGTTGATCAAGAAGATCATGTAAACGATTACTTGTGTTTTTGGTATTTGATTCTGAAATACCAAGGCTTAATCTAATATTCTCTTCAACTGTTAAAAAGGGTAATAGATTATCTGCTTGATATACCATTCCGAGATTATCTCTCCTAAAACTTGTTCTTTGTTTTTCGCTAAGAGAAGATAACTCTACATCACCAATTCTAATGCTACCATGTGTAGGTATTGCTATACCAGCCAACAAACCTAGAAGAGTCGATTTTCCACAGCCACTCGATCCCATCACTGCAACGCTTGAAGTGCTTTGTACATACAAGTCTTTGCATTCCAAAGCTCGAATAGTACCTTCTGATGTTTTATATTCAACAACTACATTCTTAGCTGAGATTGATTTCTTTCTATTCATATCAATTCCACCCTTCCATTTTTGATTTCATATCTGCTTGGAGTTAATTGAGCTTGTTCTAAATTATGAGTTACAAACAATACCGCAAAATCTTCTTGTAAAATTTCACTTATAACCTGTTTAGCTGTCCCTGCATCCAGTTGAGCCCCGAATTCATCTGCCAACAATAACAAGGGGCTGTTTGCTACGGATGCTGCTAAAGCAACGCGTTGTGCTTCACCACCAGATAATTGTCTTGGAAGGTGCTGAGAACGGTGAGATAATCCGAACTTGTTAAGCAGGTGTTCCGCTTGTTTCCTTATTTCATGCTTATTCCCATATCTACCATATGATAAAACTAATTCGATATTTTCGAGTGAAGTAAGAAAGGGTATAAGATTGTCGGATTGGAGAGCAATCCCTATTTTTTTAGCTCGAATTTGGGCACGGTCTTTATCCTTAAGTTTACTCATTAAATCACCATCGATACAGATATCTCCTTCAAAAGGTTTAATAAGTCCAGCAATTAGAGACAGAAGAGTTGATTTTCCACATCCAGAAGGCCCAACCAAGCTTACTTTTTCTCCGTGTCGAATGGTAAGATTCACATTTTCAAGCACTGGAATAACTCCATTATCTGTTTTATACGAATGGGAGACACTTGTCAGACTTACAACAGTGTTATTCATTTTTCTCAGCCCTCTTAGAAACAGGCTCTGGACCGAAAACTCTTCGTGCTGTTTTCTTACGAGCATGTTCTTCTAGTTTCAAAACAGTTTGACTAGCCTTTGCCAATCCTTCTGGACTAAGTTCAACGAAGTTCAATAATTCAAAGAAATCTTTATGCAAGCTTTCGTCTTGGGGTACATTATAAATAACACCCACACCTGGAGCGTAATATTTGAACTCGTTATCGATAGCTCCTACTTCACCTTCTCGAATTACCCAAACATCATCAAAACAGTCGAATTCAACACATTGGGTCATGCCTATCTCAACTGGTTCGGCTACAGTAGGTGCTTCACCAGGAGATTTTCCTACAAACCAACGAGGTGTTTCCATGGTAACCTCAGAAGGCATCAGAATACCAACCTCAGATCCTTTACCTTCTCCAAGCCAGGCATCATCCAGGTTTGTGTATAAACCCCCTTCATATTCTTCAGAATATCCGCCTAAAATCCACACATTGCCATCTTTATCCAAGGCTAGATAATCAATACTAACTTGAGACATCTCTCCTGAATCTGTAGATTCATCCAGCATTGCAACAGTTGGTACCCCTTGGATTATTCTGATTACATCTGTCATTGTAGTAATGATCTCATGAGGAACTACTCTGGAACCTACCTCAGTAGTTCCACCACGAACCCATTGTAGTCCTGGTTTTAGCGGGTGATAGGGATTTGTGCTTAGTATTGGATTAATAAAATTCTCAGGATTGAATCCTATCTTAGTTCCTTCTTCGCTCTCCGACTTGTCTGATTTCGTGTTGAGAATAGATTTTAACAGATTCTGAGCAGATAAGTTACTAGATAAAAATAGAATGATGAGTAAAACAGTTATAAGTTTATCAAAACAGATTCCTCTAATTATAGCTTGCTTTGCTTTCTTGATATTAGTATTCATATTATTCCACCTTTTTGTTTTTTTACACGAAAACTAAACTTCACAAATGGAATATACCCACCCTATATTAAATGAAGATTAATAGGAAATTAAATTTCTTTAATAAATTTATTCATATATGAGGAAAAATAGTACCCTAATAAATTGTCTTACAGAATTATGGATAGTGTTATAAATAGTGGCTTTCTATATCGTGCAGAATTAATTTTTTTAAATTTAAAAAAAAATATTACAGTAGGGATGCGAGGTGATATTGGGAAACTCAGGAAAAAGTTTCTTTGGAATCTATCAATTATTTGAAGAATTATGGTGTTGAAATTAATAAAAATTTTCTTTAATATAGTGCAAATGATAAGTAATTCTATAGCAAATTTGTCCTCACTTGCAGTGTGGCTATGTTTTTAGTATTATCTTTTTATATTTAAGAAGTTTAAGAAATGTTGAGGATACTAAATTGTAAAATTAAGAGAATTATGATGTCTAAAAAGTGACACCCAAGTTTTCCCTGTGAGATGTATATCGGTGCTATTTATTAGTTATTTACACGCTGTCTCAACGATGTCTCAAAATTTCCTATTTAACAGCTTATGCAGGTATTTTTTACAATTTCTCTGCTAGTTTTAAAGGATGTTTGGAGAGTTTGCTAAGCTACTAATCTCCTGTAAGTCTTTATCTTAGTAGCTAGTTGTGGGTTTGGTTTTCGAAAAAAGCCATCAAAAAATGCCGAAAAGAAGAAGGCACAACCAAGCAGTTGCGCCTATATTTTAATTATTTATCCTCAAGGAAAATTAGTTAAAAAACTATTCTAACCTTAAGATCATATGATACTATTTAATTAAAATCATTTTTTTGGTTGAACTATACTTACCGTTTTGCATTTTATATAGGTAAATTCCAGATGATACTTGCTTCTTATTATCATCTTCACCCTTCCAAACTATATTTTGAATACCAGAAATATAAGAATCATTTATCAAAGTCTTTACCTTCTGTCCTTTGATATTATAGATATCAATCTTCACATTCCCACTTTCTTTAACATTAAAGGATATGTTAGTTTCTGGATTAAACGGATTGGGATAATTCTGCAAGAGCTCATTGGAAATTATAGCAACTTCATTATGATCATTATCAACACTGACTAAATCAACAATTTGTGCATAAAGTCCACCTTCATAAATCCAGGTAGCAAACATTTCATCATTAGCTAAATTAATAATAGAAAGCATATCTCTGCTTGTTTCAGAACCTGTAAATGAAGCAGAATAACCTGCATAACAAATAGAGCCATTATTGTCTATGATACTTAATCTATAATCCCCAGAAATGCCATGATATTCTCTCCATCCTCCAATAATATGTCCATCAAATGTTTCTTGCAAATGAGTTAAGTTGAAGTAATATTCATTAGTAGAAATTAACAAGCCATATTGATTCCATAGTTTATTACCAGAATAATCAATTTTTTGTCCTCTCAAACCATACTCAGAGTCACCATTTGGTTGGCTCCATAAAACATTAATCGCAGAATCTCTTACAAGAATTTTTGGATATCGTGCTTGAACATAATCATTTGGTCCTTCATAAGAAACTTGAATTGGACCATTCCAATATTCTTGATCAGTCTCTGTAATACCTTGAAGATAAATTTTACCATCAGAGTACCAAGTATAGAAAAGATTATTATCATTGTCACAATCAAAATCAAACTTGTATCCAAATAGAACTTGATTAGATTCTAAAACTGATCCATCTTCAGCTATCTTGTAGGCATGATGACTTTGATTACCCTCTTTAACAATACAATAATTATTAATTGTCTTAGATATTTCAAATAATTCTTGGTTAGCTCCAGAGTAAGAATCGATTAAATTTGCTTGTCCCCACTCAAAAGACCCGTTTTTTAGAGTTGAATAAATATTTCTTTCACTACCAGGATAACTTTCTATCAAATAAGACAAGTAAAAAGTATCCTCGTATGAACTTATAAACAAATTAATTATTCCTTCATTTGAGTTCAATAAATAGACTTCTTGCCCACTATCACTACCTAAAAGACTACCATCTGCATCGATTACTCGACTTTGAATTTTAGTTCCCAGATTATTTGTTCTCCATACAACACATATTTGTCCTTCATCATTTTGCTCTGCAACAAAATCCATAACATCAAAGTCATAATTAACATCATAAGTGAAGTCTGCGATATCAATTCCATTATCAGCAAATTCAAAACTTCCATCAGGATTGATAATTTGATATTTAAGTTTATTTCCATCTCCCATACGATAATCAATCCAAATAGCAGCTATTTGATTTGTATCTGCTAGTGGAAAACTCATGTTTTTATTGGCTGAACCAGTCAACAATAGTCTTATATTTTCATTTGAACTTGATGTAAGAGCTTGTAAGTTATCATTGAATGTTTTATGTTTCAAGTTTAAATAACCTTCGCTCATCTCTTTCCAAGTAATGAATAAATCTTCTTGATACCCTAAGAATGGTTCATAAATACTCCCTTGATTTTGAAAAACTAAAATACCCTCATCATTTTCAAGACTTCCAACTGCATCTATCTTGAACAGATTAATTTCATAAGATGGATTTAGATAATTATTAACTGAATCAATATTTAGAATAAAAAGATCTCCAGAATCTGATGCACAAATTTTAACTTGTGAAAGATCACTCGTATCGAAGTCATTGATTGAAACACCTACCTCATTCCAAACATGATTCAAATTAGAATCTATTTTAAAAGCTTTGTATGAGTTATTTGATATAAAATTAGTATAAGTTGAAATAAATAAATCTCCATTTTCATTACAAGAGTAATTTATTGGATAAAGTCCCAAATTTATGTCAGTTAAAGGTATAAATAATGAATCTGTAGAAATTTCGCCAGTTAATGATATTTTACTTATATTAACACCCTTACTATTTTCACTAAAATCCTCTAACATAATGTAATAATTATCGTTATTATCATAGATTGACCTCAAAACTTGATTGTAACTTCCAGGGTTTTGCATAAGAACATTTTCTTCCCATAATAAATCACCTGATTCTCCGATTCTTTTAACATTTGTAAAATAAGAATCTTCTGGCGTATCAAGGACTATCAATCCTCCATGTCCATCACTTACAATTTGATTTCCCCAAGATATACTCCCAATATTTAAGTCCATTTCTGACCATAGATTATCTCCATTACTGTCTAAACTTATCAAAGAAGTATCTTCATACATCCAGGATACAATAGCTCCTCCATCTAGATTGGGGTAAAGCAAGAGAAGATTGATTTGCTCTTCATCGAATTGGTTACTAATAAAAATACCTTGGTCAGACCATAACCTATTTCCTAAGGCATCAAGCTTTTGTCCCCTAATATGGCTAGAATTTGATTGTTCTATCCATACAATCACCACTCCACCATCATTTGTAGCAATAATTCTTGCATAAAATTGAGAATCATTTGATTCAGCTACAATAATTGGGGTGTCTCCCCAAAGGGGATTACTTTCATTGTTATATTTCATTGCCAAAACACTTTTGATTCCATTCCTGTATTCAGACCAAACATGGATGATTCCATTATCCTCTGTAGTAACTGAAGATTCACGCCATTCCAAATCACCTGCTTGTCTAATTGCCAAAGGTTCTTGCCATAATGCTTGCCCAAATAAAATATTAGTAAACAAAGCACATAATAAAGTTACATACAGTTTCATAATGGTCCTCCATTTAGTTTTTTTATAAAATCAAAGTAATTTACTATCATGCATTTTATGTTCCAATTAGTTTATATTTATTGTAAACATAGAGGACTTATTTACATTTGATTTTTAGTATATATATAAGTATCCAATATTTTACAGATATTCTAGCATTAAGAAAGGGATTCTAATTATCTAAAAAAGGATTGGGGTAGGCCATAAGACTAGCTTGAGTAGGAGGAGTTTCAGAATTTTAGCTATTTCTATAAATAACACAATCTGTAGGTTCATGGGTAGATTTACTTTTAAAAGAACTTACTCTTTTATCTTCACAAACTTCCATTTCATCCCAATTTAGTTCTAGATTTTTCTTTCCAGTAGTAATATTAAAAGAAGCTTTTTTAGTTAATCCATTGTTATCCCTGACTTCTAATTATATCTTTGTTTTCATTATTTGAAAGTTAAGTTATTAACTTACTGCTATCATAAACTCTATCAAACACAAAAATACCTTTATTATTACTGTGAATAGTAATATCTATAATTCTATCTTCAAGTATATTTTAGAAGTATCTTCTTTTATAATATTACTATATAATTGACTGCATATTGGGAGTATTGAATAATTCTTACCCTTATCTGTTAGTGATGCAATATTAAGTAAATGATAACCTTTCGCTCTTTGTCCGGTAGAACCTTCTCTAACTCTTGAAGTCCTTCTAACTAAAAAGTGACAGCCAAATTTTCCATGTGAGATATCGATAGTTAGATTTTATAAAGTGCTACTTAATTAGTTTTTTACTCGCCATATCAATCGATGTCTCAAAATTTCCTATTTAACAGCTTTTGCAGGTATTTTTTACAATTTCTCTGCTAGTTTTAAAGGTTATTTGGGGACATAGTCATGATGCTATTCTACTGTATGTCTTTATCTTAGTAGCTAGTTGTGGGTTTGGGATTCGAAAAAAGCCACCGAGATCTCGCCGTCTCACCTGAGACATCGGTTTGTACATGCTGATTTGAGACAACGAACGAGATCTCAGTTATTATTATGCAAAATCTTGTTTAGGTGAAGAAAACTAGATCGTTAATATTCTCAGGTAATCTACAATTATGTTTGTAAGAGTTAAAGATTGATGAAGACAGTTAAATAAGTTTCTGCCATTTATAAAGGTTTTTAAAAACTAGTTTTCCTTTAGTAATTTTGTAATCAATCTTAAAAATATCATCATTACTATAAAGATCAGGAAATGATAATGATTTATACAAAAAGAATTTTGAACTCGTTGAAACTATTATAAAATGTACTTTTTTGTTACTCTTGCCTTTTAACAAGCCTTTCTTTTTCTTATCTTCTATTACTAATTACTTTTCTATTTCATTAGGACCATTTTCTTAGTTACTATAGAATGAAGTGTCTTAATTCTAGTGAAATAAACTCCAGAAGCAACAGATTGTCCATAATTATTTTTTCCCTTCCAAACGATACTATGAACACCAGCCATAAGTTCTTCATTAACAAGTGTTTTTACTAATTGACCTTTAATGTTATATATCGCTAGGTTAACCATGCTATTCTTTGGATTATTAAAACTAATCGTAGTTTCTGGATTGAATGGATTTGGATAATTACTTAAGTTATTACCACTAAACACCACTTCATCATCTACATTTTCGACTGCCGGTTCAGGAACAAAATTGCCTTCCCCATCATTAAACATAATTCTTAAATACCCTCTATTTACTTCAGAGTTTTGATAGCACTGAACGATATCTAGATATCCATTATTATCCATATCATAAAAATCCCCTCTGTAATCAACATGAGTATTTATATCTACAGGTTCACTAAATTCATAATTACCAAAATTAGTTAAGAGGTACTTATCCAACATAATGTCAGGTAACCCATCATTATTGTAATCAAAAACTTTTAACCCACTCGGGAAGTAATAATAGTTTTCTAAAACATTAACAAAAGATTCATTTTCTCTTTCATATATTCTTAGAATGAAGGTGTTACCCAAAGGCGATACCCAATATGTCAATACTTCATTATCTCCATCACCATCCATATCGTAAATTGCAGCGTCTGAGGCACCATTAAGACTATCCACTACTGTTATAGTCCAGCCTTGTTCAGTATTGCTAAAAATCATTATTTCACTAGAGGGTACTAGGATTTCATCTCTTTCATCACCCATGATATTTCCACTTTGCAGTGATTGAGGTGGCATGCCTAAATCGAAATACTCTACTTCATTAAATGAGTATTCACCGTTCGTTGTCATTATTCCAATTAATCTGGAAGTATTGGACATAAAAACTATATCATCATATTCGTCATTGTTGAAATTACCTTTCTCCATATCATGATATGTATAGCTTCCTTCTATTGGGAAATCTATATTCTCATCAAAACTTCCATTTGAATTATATAAAACTCTTATATATCTTTCTGTCGTTCCACTTGATAAATCTGCATAGAAACACACTATGTCCATATACTCATCACTATTCATCTTTGCTAAATGCATGTTATGCTGATAACCACAAAAAACTAATGTAGTATCTTGTACTACTATATCATCACAATAATTAATGTTTTCTATAATACTAATTGTAGTATAATCCTCGCTCCATGCTGTCTTATGTCCTACAACAATATCTAAATCTCCATCTAAATCTATATCCGCAATATCAAGAGATCCAGGTAATCTGGGGATTTCTATTTCAATAGACATTAAGCAACTAAAATAAATGTACACAACAATAAATAACATTCTTTTATAATTCATTAGCTCTCCTTTTTAAGTACAATAGTATTCACTATAATTAACATTAACAACCTTTGCTAATTTTGATGTGTATTACTGTAAATAAATATTACAGCTTAATATATTCAAAATATATTTGTATTACTAATAGACCGTTTAATATTCTCTCAATTCATTAATTTGAAGCGAATAGATTGAATTTAGAAAAAAAACACCTTATACTTTTAAATTCAATAATTATATAAAATAAACACACTATTCAATATAACACCTAAATTAAATATGTTAGACTAATATTTTTTTGTCAATTATTTTATAATGTTTTTTGTGCTGGCATAAGAAATATCCATATGTAGTCCTCTTTCTTGATTATAACATTACAAAATAAAAAATTACCGTTTATCATAAAACATCATTTTATTGTTGTATATGCATCCAACTCGACTTGTTAAAAATTCTTAGTATATATTCTTAGAGTATGCCTAAATCTAACTTCATAAATTGGAAAGACTTTAAACACTTCTCAAAAAGTGAGTTTAATGTCCTTGTTGTAGTAAATTTGTTTTTTCTCGAAAACTTGTATTAATGCTAGACCTATCACGAAGTCTAGCTGGTATACCTTTTAATATTTCAGATATTGTTGTTATCAAAAGCTGTGACTTCACTTTTTCCATACTAATTGGTATGGAAAACCCTCTGTCACAAATTTAAGAGGTTTAATTCTTCTATTTATCAAATAATTAATACTTTATGATTTTGGAGAGAGTAGAGCACCCAAATGACTCCAATATTTCCTTAATTGAGGATGAGCTCATAAAAGTGGAAAGAGCTAAAAAGTGACACCCAAGTTTTCCATGTGAGATATCGATAGATGTTTCTTATAAAGTGCTATTTATTAGTTATTTACACGCTGTCTAAACCGATGTCTCAAAATTCCCTTTTTAACAGTATTTGCAGGTAATATTTACAACTTTTCCGCCAGCTTTAAAGGTTGTTTGGGGGTACGGCAATGCTACTAATTCACTGTAAGTGTTTATGTTAGTAGCTAGTTGGGTGTTTATGCTTCAAAAAACAACCGATATCTCACCGTCTCAGCTGAGACATCGGTTTGCATATGTTGATTTGAGACAGCGATCGAGATCTCAATATTAAAACTATTTAATAAGAACTACTCTCCTGAGCCTGTTAACTTAGATTCTTATAAGTGGCAAGGTAGAAGAAGATTATCAAAATCGAGTGAAAAGAAAAAGGTAATATCAGCTCCTTGCTCAATGGCAAACTTACTCAAACTTATCGAAAAAGATGAGTACCATTCAGGTTATATTAACTCTAAAGTTAACACATCTTTGTGATTAATATAAGCAATTGATAACAAAATACACTTTGAACATTGTTTTATACATGAACTTGATATTAAGAAGATTTGTTAATAAAACCTGAAGATGTGTAATATTATCGAGATCTTTAAGGATAAACTGTAGGGGAGGGTAGCTTGATTATTACACATTATTCTCAACTAAAGTGTGTTAATAAATTATTAATTTCTTGACAAGAATAAGGCATGGTTATATATTTGGTATTAATAAAAAAAATAATTGCATTGCAAAGGAGGAACTTTGAAGAAAACCTTGTTAGGACTCGTGCTATTACTTTTTTACACTTTTTTAATTGGAAAAACTATACCACAAGAAAGCCTTGAAAAAGGGTGGGAACTTTTTAGAGAAGATAAGTTTGAACAAGCAAATGGTATTTTCGAAGCTTTAATCGAAGATAAAACCTTGTTGGCTGAAGCATATCTAGGGTCAGCCTGGTGTATGATGATGTTATATGACCCTAATGATGAAGTACGTTTAGATACTGTATTAATTAATCTAGAAGATTATGATAAGCAACGCTTCTATATCCATAAACCTCATCAAGTTCTAGAATTATACAATGAAGAAGATAGTATTCATGAAGGTTGGATAGATAATGCAATCAAACTTGGAGAGTATAGAAAATTTAAATATAATAAGAATAGATTTAACGCACGATGTTCTGCTGATTTTGAAGGGATAGTAGTAGGATGTGTTGATTATGGTAAATACAAAGAAGATTATTCTAAAAATAGAAAATCTAAAGTAGGTTATGAAATTGGACAACCTAATAAATTATATGATTTTGAAAAATTTAGAGTTAGTAACGACAATTATATAACATATAATAATAGTTTTAAATTCAAAAAAGAAATAAAGGACGATTATACTATAGCTCTTTTTTCATATTATTGGTTACGTTATTTAGGCATACAATTTGCAATGGATACTAATAGTAAAACTGAAGAAATAGATACTCTTAAAACCATTGTTATCAAACACTCAGATTTTTCTAATGAGCCTAATGAAGATGAACAATATATTGTTAAGAACATTTTTATGGTTCCAAGGAATAGAACCAAGAAATTTAGAAGTGTTAACGCGTTTAAAGTTAGAGAAGGTAAAAGAATATACACTTTGGATAAATCAGATGTTACTTATAAAAATTATTTTCAGTTATATGATGAATATAGAATTATGAGAAATACTAATAATAAAGGAGAGTTTAAAGTACCAATGATTTCCCCACTAAAAGGTTTAATTACAGAACCTAGAGATAGCATATATGTAGAAATAGTTAGGTATGTACAAGTAAAAAATATATCGCATACTATTAGCAACTTGTTTGACAATGCTTTAAAAGCAACTCGAGCTACCAATATAAAAGAAGAAATTTATTTTTCAAAACTGTTCTTCTATTATTACACGAGATCGGGATATATAAATTTTAAACAGGGCATCAACAATGATTGGAAATTTAAGTATAATCCTAGCTATAATTATACTGTCCTCAAAGCTATGAAAGCTATTTTATTGTATGATCTCTATAAAATGAACAAAGATCACTCAATACTTAAAGACTGTATAAAAGCTATTAATTCATTAAACATTAGTGAAACGATAGATTTAGAAGATTCTAACTTATTGGATATTATAGAAAATAAGATTGAAAAAATTAACAAGCAATATTTATCGCAAATTATGAAAAGGAGATTATATGATTAAATGTTTAAAGTTGTTTTAAGTGTTTTGTGGAATCGGTTTGTTTATTGGCGATTGTTTTTCTGTAGAAATTACAACAGTAAAATTTTATGCAATAGATTTAGAAATGGGGGAAGATTTTAATTTCTTTATTCAACTAAGTGATTATCCTTCTTATTGGCAGGATAATGAAAATATTAGTAATTTTTTCACAGTTACCATCAATAATGGCACTGAAGGTTTTTGGATGGATGGTGAGTTTACATACACTTATCTTTTATACACTGCAAACCGTGAAATTGAAGGTGCATTCATTCAAGCAACTGGCAAACCTAGAGTTGAACGTTGTTATTGAGATATAACTTTTAACTATAATGATGAAAGTGAGTGGAAAACTAGTCTTAAAGAGCAAATGATAGGGAGACGTAGATTACTTACTTAAAAATATTAATAAACTGATTAATAATTGAGACATCGTTTAAGTATTTATTATATTCATATTTTAGTTGAGTTTTATTGTAGTAATGGAAATTGTAACTTCACTTTTTCCATACTAATTGGTATGGAAAAAGTGAAGTCACAAATTTAAGAGGTTTAATTCTTCTATTTATCAAATAATTAATACTTTATGATTTTGGAGAGAGTAGAGCACCCAAATGACTCCAATATTTCCTTAATTGAGGATGAGCTCATAAAAGTGGAAAGACCTCCGTCACTTTTATTTTTTGACAGTGTTAGAGCTTAAGTGTTTAATATATTTATCTTTATGAGAGTAAAAATAGCTATTTTTATGGACAAAAAGGAAATCATGCTGGCGCTTTAAGGAAAAAACAGGTGTCACTTTATAGGTAAAATCGAGTAGGGTGGTGCGTTAGCACCATCCCTCTCACAGAACCGTGCGTACGGGACTCGTACACGGCTCCTGATAAACCTTGTAATTATTCATAATAATTAAATAAAACACTTGTAGGTTTCGATAGTAAGTCATATAGCCCTAATTGCTCAAACCATTCATTAGGTAAAGCTCTATGAATATGATAACAACCAGAATTCTTCCAATGTGTCATAGATATTTTCGGAAAATCACTTTTATGCCCAACTCTTCTAAGTTGTTGGTGAAAAGCTTTCCAACTTTTCCATTCCCGCATTTTCTTCATTCTTAGTCGCCGCCTTATCCATGATAATAGAGACTGAAAGACTCCTTTGCAATTTGCCACCCTAAAGTAATTCGACCAACCTCTCAATATCGGATTAAGTCTTTTAATCATTGTCTGGACATTAATTCCGCTATTCCGTGGAGTCAGTGACCGAATCTTATCTTTGAACGCTTTTACTCTTTTATCCTCTATCTTTACATATGCTTCATGTATTTCGAAGCCAAGATACTTGACTCCTTTAAATACACTCGCAATATGTGTCTTTTCTTCATTTACGATGAGATAAATTGAGTTTAGATATTCTACCGCAATTCGTTGATATTGTTCTGCTTTTTTCTTAGTCTTAGCAAAAAGTAAAATGTCATCAGCATAGCGTACTATCTCGATTCCTCGACTTTTCATTTCTTGGTCAAAACTATCAAGATATATGTTCATAAGAAGTGGAGAGATTACCCCTCCTTGTGGACTTCCTACTTCAGTTTCGCTATACTTCCCTTCTTGCATAACACCAGACTTTAAGATTTTCTCTATCAACTTTAATAATGTTCCGTCACTTATTTTCCTATTTAATGATTGCATTATGAATTTATGATTTAATGTATCAAAACATTTTGATAAATCCATATCCACTACAAAAGGAAGCTCTTCCTGAACCATTAATATATGTGCTTTAGCCACTGCCTTTTGACAACTTTTGTTGGGACGGTAGCCATAGCTTTGTGGATGAAAATCAGGTTCAAAAATTGGTTGGATGATGTTATTTATTGCCTGCTGTACGATTCTATCTTTTACAGTAGGTATTCCTAATGGCCTCATCTTACCATTTCCTTTAGGTATCTCTACCCGTTTCACAGGTGATGGGATATACTTCCCACTTTTCAATTCTAAATGAATCTGCTCTAAGTTCTCTTGTAGAGTCTCACCAAACTTAGATATAGTAATATTATCTATACCTTCTGCACCTCTATTTTTCTTTACCTTTAGGAAAGATTCATAGAGATTACCTTTTGAGTAAACTTTATCAATTAAACTGTACCACTTTTTCATTTAGTTTCTCCTTTTTCACAATAAACAATGTTTAAATTATACTTTCAAATGACAGTTAATTCAATGAAGACCTTCGAAGTTTTTAGCATAAAGCAATCTATCAAAGATTTTATAGGTTTTGACTATTATCCTTTTTTTAACTTCATCTACTCAGTCTCGTAAGGTCATGATAGAAAGAAGGTACTCACCACCGTCTATCCGAGCCTTGAATCTTTCGATTCTCTTCGTTTCCTACTTTTAAGAAAATATCTCTTTAATTATGTTTATTCTTTGGTTTATCTTCATCCCTTCACATGAGATATTTCCTTTTGAAAAATATCCCCCAATATTACTAAGAATATTGTCCCCTCTGTTTTATCCTCCAGTCTGTCACCAGCTTTCATAGGCAAAGGGTTAGTCACTACTACGGAATCATCTGCCACCTGCTTATGCTTAATACAACTCTTGCCTTTCAGCTTGTAGTCATAGTTACTCTATTAGAGACATTAACAGGCTTCCCCAGTTAAGCTATCCTGCCTGAATGTAAATCCATCTGTTGTAATCCATGTAATCGACTGACTTTTGGGCGTTCTCACTTTTCGAAGAGTTACCCACTACATGAACCAAAATCAGTTTACTTTCGCTATGTTCCACATTCTTCCTGCGTCTTACTTCAGACCCTGCCGTTGCCAGCAACGCCCTTGACCTCAGATTGACTTCCTGTCAGTTGGGTGTCAGGACTTCTTTCAGTCCATCGGCTCAGATAACATTCTGGGCAAACAAAAAACAGCCTGCAAACAGGCTGTTTTTAAATTGGTGGACCCAGAGGGAGTCGAACCCCCGACCGTCCGGTTATGAGCCGGAAGCTCTACCAAACTGAGCTATAGGTCCTATATATTAATATCTTTAACAAATTTGTTTTGTCAAATTGTAAAAAGGACAAAATATGTCAAGAGAAAAATTCTAATTTTATTAATAAATTCATGAGCGATCTTGTAATTATCAATCTGCTGGCAATTTATTTTACTCATATTTTTTAGTTCTTATAGAGAATTTATTCTAATTTTTTAAATCTGTTTGACAAATTTCTATCTATAATTATTATTAACATAAGAAAATATTTTTAAAGGTGGAAATTATGAAAAAGAATATATTTAAATTTTTGTTAGTGTTAATCATAGGACTATTTATACTGGCATGTGAAAAAGAAATCAAGCTTGACCCTAATAACAGTAGAGATGCTTTGGATTGGTCAGGTTATTATCAAGGGGTTATTCCTCAAAATGCTAATCAAGAGCTCTACACTGATCTTGAACTCAGAGAAGATTTAACTTTTATCAAAAGAACTAAGAGATTAGGTGAGGAAAAGAAGTTAACGACTATTTCAGGAAGATTTATATGGTCAGCAGATGGAAATAGTATTACTTTAGAGAGCGATTATGAAAGTACTAATTCAAGTCTCTTAGTTCAAGAGAAGAGACTGGTATGGCAGAATATTCAAGGAGTCGAAGTTAAGGAAAATGAGAGAGAGAATTATGTCTTAACAAAAATACCTGGAATATTGATGGAAAAAGAGTGGGTAATTAAAAAGATTTCGGATAGTTTTATCAATATTCTTCCTCAAGGTGATAATGATCATATAAATATCTATTTCGATAGCAAGGAGAATAGAGTATATGGTTTTGGTGGATGCAATTTCTTCAGAGCTTCTTACCATTTAGTGGATAATGAGATAACTTTTACCCCAATAATTTCTACTAAAATGGCTGGACCTAACATAGATATGGAAAATAGATTTTTTAGAATTTTACGCGAGACCAAAAAGTATGAGATAGTTGGTAATAAACTATACTTTATGAATGAGAATGGACTTCATTTAATGGAAGCTGTTGCTAAGAGTGAGAAAAAGTAGGATTGTTAGCATCTTAACAGAATCATTACTTGACAAGATCTTAAGTTTTAACATAATAAAAAAAAGACTTTAGGAGTTTCAAATGCGAGGAAAAGTAGTTCATTATGATTGGTCTACCAAAACTGGTATAATAGCTGGAGAAAACGGTAGTCGTTACTATTTTGTTATTGAAAATTGGAAAGATTCTAGAGCACCTGTTAATGGTATATCCGTAGATTTCGTAGTTAATGATACCGATAGAGCGGAAGAGATAATAACTTTAAGTTATATATCTAACGATGATTCCTGTGACTGGTTAATAACACTTCTATTATGTGTTTTTCTTGGAGCATTTGGTGTTCATAGATTCTACACTAAGCAAATTGGAATAGGAATTTTACAACTTCTTACAGCAGGTGGTTGTGGAATTTGGATTATAATAGATATTATTTTGATAGTAACTAACAGCTATAGAGATGGTAATGGTAGAGAATTGGTTCGCAAATTTTAGCAAACTCAAAGCAATACTTCTTATTATAATTTTATTGTTACTACCCTTTGTGTTAAGAAGAATAACGCTCAAAAATCTAGAAAAAGCTCCGACGGTATGTATTTATAAAAACATGACAGGAAGAGATTGCTGGGGTTGTGGAACTTCTCGAGCAATAATCTCAATTCTTAATCTTGATTTTAGGCAAGCTTATGATTTCAATAAGAGGATAATCATAGTCTTCCCTATTCTTCTTTATTTATGGTTAAAATCTATCTATATTAATCTCAAAATTATCTTCAAGAGGAAACTTCCTACCACAAACCTTTCTTATAGTTAAATTTAGAGCTATTAGGAGTATTTACACCTTTTGAGAAATAAGTAAATATATCAGTAAAATCAGCAGGAGAAATATTAGGGGTACTTAAATCAATAAGAAAGTTATTATAGTCTTTTAATTTATTCATAAAGCTAAAGATACAGACTGGATTAGTAGGATAAGTAAGAGTTAATTTCCCTTTTCTGACAACTAAGTAATTATTTTTGTTATCTTTAATTGAATTTTCTTTTACTGGCATTCTGGATGAAAAGAGAGCCGGAGTAAAGAATATGGGAACTATTCCATCTTTAAAGTTATAGTGATTTAAGTTAGGAATGTCATTCTCTGTAGGAAGAATATAAGATTCTATTCCCCACTTTTTTAGCTGTTGAATAGCTAAGTCATTAAGAGAATAAATATATTCATTTGTTAGAATATTAGCATTATTAGCTAGTAGCATTAATTGAGAGATATGACTAATTGCAAAGTTTTTATATCCTTTCTGAGAAATTGTAGTAAGCAGTTCCCTAGTTTTTAGCAAATCAGCTTCAGCAATAAAAAGCGGTAATTCCCAATAGATATTATTTTGTTGTCTTGAATTACTCTTGTTAAATTCAGCTAGCGGAATTAGATATATCTGTTGAAAACTGCTTTTAGGAATAAACTCTATATCTTGGATATGGGCAAGTCGTAGATATAATGTTCCTTTCTTATTTTTATTGTTTTGGGAAAGATCTAGTGTCGTTAGTTCTTTAATTTTAGATTTTGAGATATTAGGGAGGTATTGTTTTTTAAAGGAGTGATTGAAACTTCTTTCATCTTGTCCACTAACTTTATAAACAAAGACTTTTTCAGCATTAGGAAGAGATATCGAAATTGTTATTTCTGTTTGAGAAATAATCTCAGTAACTGAATATGTTTCAGAATCTTCTTCTCCTAGATAGAGTTTCACTTTATCGCCAAGAAGGCAATTAGTAGTATCTTTAAAGGTTAACTTATTCCCTCGAAGTTTTGCTTCCCCAAGATAAATACCGGCAAAAGGTTGATTAGTTATTGAATCTACTAGCTTTCCTCCAGTAAAATAAGCCGTTTTGCTTCTTCCAAAATCATTTTCCAAGCTACTTTTAGCTTCTTCAAGTTGTGAAGGCTTATCAAGAGCCATGCGATAAGCTTTCACAACTTGGCTAACATACTCCGCCCTTTTCATTCTTCCCTCAATCTTTAAAGATTTTACTTCTGCTTCTTGAAGCTGAGGCAAAAAGTTTATTAACTCTAAATCTTTCAAACTAAAGAGATGTTCTTTTTTTCTTTTAGTTAAGTTAAAGGCTCTCCGACAAGGTTGCTTGCATTTTCCGCGATTAGCACTCATTCCCCCAAGATAGCTTGAGAAGAGACAACTTCCAGATAGAGAATAGCATAATGCTCCGTGAATAAAGATTTCTGTTTCCCCAGCTTGAGAAGCCTTAGTAATCTCTTCTAAGGTTAATTCTCTAGCAAGAATTGACCTCTCTACCCCACTCTTTTGGGCAAAACTTACTCCAAGAGAGTTATGAATACCTGCTTGGGTCGAAAAATGAATATGTTTATAATCTAATTTCTGCAACAAATATAAAAGTGAGAAATCCTGAATTATTATTCCATCTGGTTGGCAAAATACTATCTGAAACAAAAGCTTAATTAGATTGGTAAGTTCATTGTTTTTAATCAGGGTATTTAAAGTAACAAATACTTTTACTTTTCTCTTATGACAATAAGATATTATATCAGATAACTCTTCAACTTTAAAGTTCTTTGCTCTACTTCTGGCATTAAAACCATCTAATCCTAGATAGACAGCATTAGATCCGGCTTCTATAGCGGCAATAAGCGACTCTTCACTACCCGCTGGTGCTAATAATTCGATTTCAGACACTATTATTTCCTTATGTTATTGACTAATCTTTCTATAGAGTTCTTTCACATCTTCTCTTGATACAGAGATTGGATTAAGAGCCATATTTCTGGTTGCCATAACTTTATCTGTCATATAATCAATCAATTCTTCATCTAATTTTTCATTTAGATTTAAATCAAACTTCTTTAACCAAGTGAAGAAATCTTCAAGACTCATTCCAAGATATTCTAAAAGTTCATCTAACTCAGATTTAATAGCTGGATAGTAGATTTTCATAATCTCTTCCATTACTATGCCGTTAGCCATTCCGTGAGGAGTACCAAATTTTGTAGTTAGAGGATAACCGATTGAGTGTTGAAGAGTAGTACCACTATGAGCTATCACGATTCCACCATAGAGAGAAGCTTGCATAAGGGCATCACGATAAGAATAATTATCAGGACTTTCCACAGCCTTTTCTAAGTTATCAAGTATAAGTTTTATACCCTTAAAAATGAATGGGTAGGTTAAAGAATTTCTATTCTTGGAGAAGAGGCCTTCGAGAAGATGACTTAAAGCATCTATTGCAGTGTTGATAGTCACACTTTTAGGTAAAGAATAAGTGAATTCGGGATTTAGAATTGATATTTTGGGAAAGACTAAAGCTGAACCAAATCCTGCTTTTTTCTTATTCTCAGTATCAGTAAGGACACTATACTGAGTTGCTTCTGTTCCGGTGCCAGAAGTAATAGGAATTGCTATTAAAGGAAGGGCATGAGTAAATTTTGCAGGATTATAAATATCTTCAATCTGGAGATTTGAAGCTACCACAACAGCAATTCCTTTGGCAGCATCAATAGGAGAACCACCTCCAATTCCGATAATGAAATCACATTTTTCCTCTTGGCATATTTTTGCCCCTTTTTCTACACTCTTTAAAGTTGGATTCTCTTCAATCTCAGCATAGATAATATAGTCGATATTCTCTTTTTTTAAGCCATTAAGGGTAACTTCTAAAGCACCACTTTTTTGAGCTGAGCTTCTTCCTGTAACAATTAGGGCTTTACTTCCAAGGGATTTCATCTGACTAGAAGCTTGGACAAAAGCATCTTTTCCATAAAAGATATTGCTTGGTAAATAAAAGTTCATAAGATTTTCCTCGATATTAATTATTATTTGATATCCCTTTTAATGTAGACTTCATAACCGTCAAGAAGTTTAAACCCAAAATTCTGATATAATTGTTGAGCAATAGGATTATCTTTATGTACCTCTAATTTTGCCTGAAGTCCTAACTCCTCACAATAAGTAAGAGCCTTATCCATTAGCAATTTTCCATAGCCCTTATTTTGATAATCAGGATGAATCGCCATGTGGTGGATGTAACTTCTCCTAAAATCATGAGTAATCCAACAAGTACCTATTAGAATATCATTATAATAAAGTGTAAAGATTTTTCCACCATTAAGAAGGGTTTTCTTAATATTAGTTAAATTATCTCCCCTTGCAGGGTTTCCTACACCTGTTAATTCCCATATCTTAATTATTTGAGAAAAAATATTTTGATTAATTTTATCAGAAACAAGAATCATAATTATCTCCTAAGTCTTTTATTATAAAGGTTTAAGCAGTCATATTGGACCAATCTTATAACAACTAAAATCAAGGTAATTAAATTGGCAAGAAGATACTTTTAATTTTAGTTCTTGACTTTATTTAACAAATTGTGATTTTTGATAAAAAAGTGTTAGATTGAATTTTATAAACTGTAATTATCAATAAGAAATAACTTAATATTTTATTAAATAATAAAGTGTAATCGTGGAGGATTTACATGAAGAAATACTTTTTAGTATTAATTGCAATTGCGACTTTGTTAACTGGTTGTTCAGTGTTTAATAACGGAGACTCCTTAAGTCCAAAATCTAAAAGAGCTCTCAGAAATGGAAATATTTATTTTGCTCAACAACTTTTAGAGAGAGCACAAGGCTTTTTTGAAGAAGTTATAGCAGAATATCCTGATCATTTAGAAGCAAATAAAAAATTAGCTGATATCAAATTTTTTGATGCTGAAAATAATGATAGAATTGCTTATGAAAGCTACTTAGATGCCTATAATAAGTATCAAATTGTTTTTAATGAGTTAAAAGATGTAGAACGCGACGATATGAGTAGAGAAGAGAGAAGATGGTACAAAGATACTCGTAAAAAAATTGAATCTATAAACGCTCGTGTCCTTCTTTTAGCTAATAAAGAATATGAAACTTTAACTAATGATGGTACTGGAGATCTTGACGAAATTAAGGCTAAGTATTATAAGCTTATTGAATTAGATCCAGATAATATCGAACCTTATAGATTCTTAACCTTGATTTTAAACAATGAGAAATTAGAACTTCGCAAAGCTGAAGTTCCTGATGAATTAGCCATCGGCAAAATAGACAATGAAATGCTCTATATGTTCTCTCAATGGGTAAGAATTGAACCAACTAATATCGATTACAGAACTCAGTATGCTAAACAATTATTTGCTTTAAAACGCTATGAAGAAGCTGCTGAACAATTCGATACACTTACCCAGCAAGATCCTTATAACTATGAGCACTATAATTTGTATGCTGCAACTATGGAGCAAACAGAAGATTTCCAAGCTGCCTATGACAAAATGGAAGTTGCTAATAGTTTAATCCCTGAAAATGTAGATATCTACAAAGATCTTATGTATTATGCAGCAAAATTAACTAATGATGATGCGTATTATACCTATAGCAAAGCTTTAATTGAACTTGAAGCTTCTCCTGGAAACCTAATGGCATTTTGTAATTTCTTGTACAAACAAGAGATGTTTGATGATCTATTAACTTATTCAGAGAAATGGTTTGTTGTTGATAAAAAGAGTAAGTCAGCCGCTCAATTAGCAGCTTTCGCAGCTCAGAAATTAAAAGATACTAACAAGTATCAATACTATGCAAAGAAATATAAAGAATTGAGTAACTAATTACTTAAGTCTGATAAAATATTAAAAGAGGTTCTTGCGAACCTCTTTTTTTTTATACCAAAATATCTCTAAAAAACTTCTGTTCTCTCTCAAGTAGAGTGGGAACTAAATCTAATAGTAAATCAAGAAACTTCAAAATCTATTTCTTCTCATCTTACAACTTAAGTATTTCTTTACTCTCATCCAACCAAGAATATTTTACTTCACCAACAAAAATCGTATGGTCTCCAGAATTTACCTGGGTTATTATTTTGCATTCAAAGTTAGCCACAGCGTCTTGCAAGATAGGTAACTTCTTATATTTACCGGGAATAGACTTTACATTTCTCTCTGTAAGTTTATCAAAATTCTTACCTGATTTTGTTCCGAAATAGATAACATCTTCTCTCATCTCTGAGGAAGGAATAACTAAGTTAAAATATCTGTTCTCTTGCAAAGCATGATGAGAGAATCTTTCGTGTCCAACAGAGATAGCAAACATGGCAGGCTTGATGGATGTTTTCATAAACCACTCTAAGGTAATTACATTAGGGCTACCATCAGGCAACTCTACAATAGCCAAAGCTATTCTCTTATTTTTATTACTTACAACATGGGCTTTATCAAATTCTGTTAAAATCATTATTATTCTCCTTTCATCTTTCTAAAATATTATTCCATTAACTGATAAAAACAAATTAATCATGAGATAATAATCTTGGAGTGAACACTTTAATAAGGATTAACCCTAAGGGGGCAGTAAAAACAATAGCTAATACAGCAAGTGCTAAAATAGTTTCTCCTTCAGCTATGCCCATCTTCAAGGCAACACTTCCTAAAGCTGCTTGAACTGTTGCTTTGGGAAGATAGGCAAAGATACAGAATAATCTTTCTTTCTTATTTAGATTTGAGAAGGCTGTTGCCAGCCATACCCCTATTGACCTTGCTAGTAAACCAAGACTAATCACTAGAAGACCTTTCAATCCTGAACTATATGCTACATCGAGATCAACTGAAAGTCCAATAAGTACAAATAAGATAATCTCGGCAAAAATCCAGATTCCAGCTAATTTTTGGGCTAAATCATGGGCTATTTCATTAGCTTTTTCTAAGATTATAAATCCAACAGTCATTATTCCCAGAAGGGCTGCACTATGGAAAATATCACCCACTTTCACTAACAACATAGATATAGTTAGAAGGATTAAGGTCTGTTCCGTACTCTTAATATGTTTGATTCTCTTCTTAAAATAAAAGATTAGAAAATATCCCACCACAATACCTGGGAGGATTCCTAGCAATAATGATACAGGAATTGATAAGAGAATTTTACCTATTTCTATATTTCCTTGACTACTCAAAGTAAGAAAGATAGAGAAAAATGTGATAGCAAATACATCATCTATGGAAGCTCCTGCTAGAACGATTGTAGGAACTTCTTTGGTTTCTCCTATTCCTTTAGCCTTAATATCTAACATAGAAGGAACTATCACTGCAGGGGAAACTGCTGAAATCATAAAGGCTGTTAAACCCGAAGTAACATAAGAGAAGTCGAAGAAATAATGAAGAAGAAATAACAGGGTAATTCCTTCTAATATGCAAGGAATGAAACTCATTAACAGGGCTGTGATACCAACTTTCTTCAAGGTTACCTTACTAATCCCCAAGCCTGCTCTTAATAAAATAACAATTAAGGCAAAAGACTTCAGGAATGGCTCTGAGTCTCCAATAACAGTCGGTATATGGGCTTTATAAAAATAAGCGAAAATGATACCCCAAAAGAGCATTCCTAATACAGATGGTAATTTTAGTCTGGTAAAGAGTTTCCCCATAAACCAACCACCTAACAACATTATCACAATAAATATATTTAAATCCATTATTTTACTCCAGCAATAAAATACTCCTAAACGAAGTGTCACTTCTTCGTTTAGGAGTCATCAGCCATAATTATGGCGCTTTAGGTGAACTCCATCACCTCAATAAAGTAAGTTATTTAATCTACTTAAAAAGAGTCAAGAGAAAATAATATCTTACCTATATTATAGCTTTAAAGCATCATAATTCCCTTAATTACTTGCTAGCATTAATGCCTTCTAAACTGCTCTTCACTTGCTCCCTAACTCTTGTCTGGAGGAAATTTCAAATAATAATTGTGATGAATGAGAAGGTGCAGGCAGAGACCAAAGAAAGATGCTTTGAGTTTGAATAAAGAAAAGGGCAATCACAATGGATTACCCTCATATTATTCTATCTTTTCTTTATGATTAAACTAACTGTATTACCTTGTTAGCATCAGCGATGAATTTCTTTAACTCTTCGCCTGAGAATGGTTTCTGTTCTAAAAGAGCCAACTCATGAACGAAGTTCACCATTGTCTTAGCTTTTTCATCTTCACCTTTCTCTTTCATCTCTACAATTTTCTTGATAGTAGGATTTTGAGTATTAAGAATTAACTTATGATTTTTAAGCATATCCATATCTTCACGAGCCATCATAGCATTCATTTCTTGGAAACGACGCATGAATTCATCAAAAACTATCATAGCAGGGATTGATTCAGCTTTGAGCTTTTTGGTTTCTACCTGAACTTCGGTATAAACATGTTCAAAGATTGTTTTCATTGCTTTATCACCAAGTTTTTCTCTGATTTCTAAAGGAAGATCATAGACATTTATCTTTGTACTTTCATCTTCAGTTGTGAGGTAAGGAGTAAGTAATTCAACAGCATTAGGATTCTCTTTTAAGAAATCTTTATAGCTATCTTTACCGAAAGATGCTTCTACTGTACCATTAATTTCTCTATCAAAGATCTCTTTAATCTGTAATGAAAGCTTAGAGTCTGTATCTTCTTCAACTAAATCATCATTGATTTCAGAATCAACTCTGACAAATCTGATATCACTATTAGCCATTTCTAACTTTTGGAAGAGATGAGAATCAAGCATTGATTCAGCATAAATAACATCTATATTTTGTTGCTTAAGCATTTCTATGTAAGATACTTGGGTATTTTCACTTGGAGCATAATAGATCTTTTGAGGTTTATCTTCACTTTTATTAGCTTCGAGATACTCTTCAATAGTAAGCCATTTTCCATCTGTAGTTTTATAAACTATCTGTTTTTCTAAAGCTTTGAAGAAGTCTTCATTAGTGAGAAGTCCGTATTTGATAAATTCAGAAATATCTTTCCAGTATGAAGCATATTTTTCTCTATCTTCCTTGAAAGCACTCTTGAAGTGGTCTGCAACTTTCTTAACAATATAATTAGAGATTTTCTTAACTTCGGAATCGCTTTGTAAGAAACTTCTAGAAACATTAAGAGGAATATCTGGAATATCAATTCCACCTTTAAGAAGTAGCAAGAATTCAGGAATAAGGTCTTTTAAATTATCAGCAACAAAGACATTATTACAGAATAATTTAACCTGTCCTTTATTAACATCTAACTGATTTTTAAATTTAGGGAAGTAGAGAATACCCTTTAAATTGAAAGGATAATCAACATTAAGGTGAATCCAGAAAAGTGGTTCATCATATTGTTTGAAAGCTGTTTTATAGAATTCTTTATATTCTTCATCGGTAGCTTCATTAGGTTTCTTGTTCCATAAAGCAGGCTTTTCATTAATTACTTTATCATTAAATTTAACTGGGAATGACATGAAGCTACAGTATTTCTCTAAAATACCCTGTACTTTATCTTCTTCTAAAAACTCTTCTGATTCATCATTAACATGAATAGTGATTGTTGTTCCAACTTCTTTTCTCTTGCCATCATATACTTCATACTCAGTTGAACCTTCACATGACCAGCCAGCTGCAGTTGAACCTTCTTTGTATGATAAAGTATCAATAGTTACCTTTTCTGCAACAATGAAGGAAGAATAAAAACCTAAACCGAAATGACCAATAATATTAGATTGAACATCTTTGTATTTTTCAACAAAATCTTCTGCTCCTGAGAAAGCAATTTGATTAATATATTTTCCAATCTCTTCTGCTGTCATACCAATACCGGTATCACTGAAAGTAATTGTCTTTTTCTTTTTATCTATCTTAACTTCTACAGCAAAATCTTTTGTATCAATGCCAGATTCTTCTATAACTCGCTTGTTCATAGCATCTATTGCATTTGATATTAACTCTCTAAAGAAAATATCATGCTCAGAATAGAGCCACTTCTTAATTATCGGGAATATATTTTCTGTATGGATGGATAAGTTTCCTTTATCTATCTTTTTAGCCATTTTATAAATCTCCTTTTCTTATTTAATCTACTTATGTACAAAAAATAATTAAATGGGATTATCTGTCAAATAAAAAATTAGCAGAAGATGTTTTTTATTGCTAAAAAACTTAAAAAGAGCTAAAATTTACTCATTTATTAACACTGCTTAACTCATGATAAAAATTTGTTTGGAAAGCAAAATTTATGATATATTTTCAATACTAGTTCTTAAATCAAATCCTTATGCAATCCAACTAAGTAAATATGTAATCCACCCTATAAAATACCGATATTTTAATAATTTACTTGACAAATGGATGTCTATTAGTTAATTTCAAATTATAATTAACTAAGGAGAGGATATGAAAAAGCTAATGTTAATAAGTTTAATAGTGTTATTGGGTTTAACAACTATGCTAATAGGGGAAGAAGTAGCTACTGAAAGAAAAGATGGAGTTTCTTTAGAAGAAGTGGATAAAAAAATTGATAAAATTTATGACACCCAACAGATTATGTATAAAGAGACTAAAAACAGTCCTTTAGAAGATAAAAAGTACGGTATTGAAGTTAATGTTTTCAGATTATTATTAACTGAGAATTCTTCATTTAGTGGTACTTTCTCTTTGTTTGATGTTAATCGTAAAGCTGAGATTGCTTTCCCTGTTTATTACTTCAATCCTGATAATAAGTATGATACTGAGATTTTCACACTAGATTGCCATTATAGATATTTCTTAAGAAACACCCAAAATGGTTTTTATCTAAGTGCTTTTACTCGTTTTGCTAAATTTAATGGCTATGAAGAAATATACCCCGAAAATTGGCAAGATGATGATTATTACAAGCAAAAAAGTATAAGCGATATAGGAGTAGGAGTAGGGTTAGGATACAGAATTTTCTCTTACAATGGACTTTACTGGGGAACAAGTTTAAGCTTTGGTAGATACCTACTTGGTAATAATTTATCAGATTTTGAATTTGGTAATAATGACCTATTTATCCCAGCTGACAAGCAAATTTTCAATATTGAATTCCTAAAATTTGGTTGGGCATTTTAATTAGACTAAGAAAGTTTTAAAGGCCGGTGAAAACCGGCTTTTTTTATTACAAGAATAATAAATATGCTTCTCTCTCAAGTAAAGTGGGAACTAAATCTAATAGTAAATCAAGAAGCTTCAAAATCTTCATAGCTGCAGAGGCTGCTGTTAGAATGGTGCATTTTTATAGTCCTGTATCTGTTATGAACCTAGCATACTTCAAAAATACATTTATTACTTTTTTTTCATAAGACCAACTTTACTTGAAAGAGTTCCATAAACATTTATTCTTTACTTGACATTTATTTCTGAAAATGCTAGAATAAAATTAGCAAATTATAAAGAGAAAATTATGAGTAAAATTATTGATTTAAGTAGAATTATAGAAAATGAGATGCCTGTATATCCTGGAGATCAAGCTACAACTATCAAACAGCTAGCAACTGTAGAAAGCGATGGTTATAATGCTTATAGTTTCAATAGTGGTATGCATACAGGGACTCATATTGATATTCCTAGGCATTTCTTCAATAATAATAAGTTTATGTCTGACTACCCTATAGAGAGATTTATAGGAAAAGCAAAAGTATTTGATGTGAGTCAAGTGTCGCAAATAAACTACAATGATTCCTATGATAAACTTATTACCAAAGACGACATAATCCTCTTCTATACTGGATTTAGTGAATATTATGAAGAGCCTAAGTACTACTATGAGCATCCTATTATTAGTCAAGAATTAGCAGATTTCTTAGTTCAGCGACAAGTTAAACTTGTTGGATTAGATACTCCATCTCCTGATTTTCAACCATACTCAATTCACAAAACACTTTTAAGTAATAACATCTTTATTATAGAGAATCTCTGTAATTTAGAGAAGCTTCTCCCCTATTCTGAAATTGAAATAATTGCCCTCCCCCTCAAGATTAAGGCAGAAGCATCGCCAGTAAGAGTGGTTGGAAAAATAATAGATTTAGACTGAAGAGGAAAAATTGAGAATGGAGGGAAACAAAATACCTTTCACACGAATTAAGAAAAAGCACTTAACACGGAGTAAAGATGAGTTTTAAGAGGAGTTTCACAGAGTTTTTTGAGAAAAATTCTATGAATGTGACCAGATCTCTTAAATCCCCCTCCGCGAGGGGGACACAGGGGGTGTTTCAATCTTTCTTAAATCACGCAGGAAAATATAACCAAGGGATATTTTCTTAATTCGTGAAATTAGTGGATAGAAAATGTCTCCATTCTCAATTCTCTATTCTCAATTCTCCATTCTCCATTCTCAATTCTCAATTCCCCCTACTTATACAAATATCTCTTAATCTTCTGAGTTGGAGTCTTTAAGAATGGTTCAGGCACAATATTAACTTTATGTATTTTTGCATAAGCTGGAGCAGTTTCGTTATAGATATTTTTATTATGCTCCATAAGTTTTGGATACATTGATTCGGTAATTCCATTTTTATCTGCTTCTTCTACATCAGGATAAACTAAAATAACAAGTTTGTTATCTCTTTCCATTACTAGTGATTCTTGAACATAAGGCAAATTGTTAAAGCTTTGTTCCACTGCTTCCGGATAAATATTTTCTCCACCAGCTCCGAGAATTAAGTTTTTAGAACGCCCTTTAATATAGATAAAATTGTCTTTATCTATAAGTCCGATATCCCCAGTATTAAGCCAACCATCAGAAGTCATAACTTCTTTGCTTGCTTCATTGTTTTTGTAGTATCCATACATTAACTGTTCACCTCGGACTAAGATATCGCCAGGGATATTTTCCCGATCAGCAGAATCAATCTTCACTTGGAGATAATTAACTGCTTGGCCAGCAGATCTAAACCGATGTTTATCCCAAGTTGCATAAGAGATTAAGGGACCACACTCACTCATACCATAACCGATAGTAAAAGGAAATTTAATCTCCTTAAGAAACTTCTCTACTTCTGCATTAAGAGGAGCTCCACCTATAACCATCTCTCGAAGTGAGCCACCGAATACAGTCAGAAGTTGCTTTCTAACTTTGCTATAAAAAGCTTGTTTTACACCAGGAATAGCTGTTATGATTTTTATAGTCTTCTTCTCTAAAAGAGGGAATATATTCTTCTTAATTATCTTCTCTAAAATCAAAGGGACGCTCATTATCATTTCAGGAGATACATCTTTTAGATATTTCAGAAGTAACTTAGGAGAAGGTATTTTACCTAAGAAATGAACATGAACACCACAAGTGAAGGGATAAAGGAAATCAAAAGCACAAGCATAAGCATGTGAAAGAGGTAAAAATGAAAGCATCCTTGACCCAGTTCTAAAAGAGAGCATTTCTCCAGCTACGATGATATTAGCAATTAAACTATTCAAAGGTAGCATCACCCCTTTTGTGAAACCTGTCGTTCCTGATGTATAGATAATCTCGCCCAAAGTATCATTAGAAATATCATTAGGAAGTGAGAATTCTTCTCGAGAGATCTTATATTCTTTTCCCATAGCAGACTTAATTTTCTCAATACTATCATCACCAGTCTTTGAATTCATAAGTTTAAAATCATCTAAGTGAATAATGCCTATTAAATTAGGAATTTCTGATTCTTCAATATTATCAATAATAGAATTCCCAACAAAAAGGAGCTTACTCTCTGAATGTTTAATAATATGATTCATATCATCTGAATTGAAGTTTGGAAGAATCGGAACAATCACAGCTCCATAAGTAACTACAGAGAGATAAGTTATAGCCCAATTTGTGGAATTTTTTCCTAATACAGCTACCTTATCACCCCGGGAAATCCCAAAACTCTTTAAAATATTATGTAACCAATAAATTTTATTAGCTACAGTCTGATAGTCTATTGCTTCTCCTTCTATATCAGAAAAAGCAGGCAAGTCCCAATGCTTCTTAATTGCCTCTTCAAAGTAATTAACAAAATTAATTTTTAACATAATCATCTCTCTTATTTAATTTTTACCAATTATTTACTTCTTTTTAATCTTGGCAAGTTTTTTGAATAATTATTGCAAATTTGATAGTATTAATGTGAATTAAACCTGAATGGTGCAGTAGAGCTTTACAGAAAAGTGCAGATTCTTTTAGATAAAGCATTTTACAGAATTTATCAGCCTATAATATATATACTCTGAGAAATTATGTAAAATGCTTTAGAAAATTAATATAGTGCTATTCTAAAAGATCTACTGCATTATTGGGTTAAATCTCCTTACTTTTAATTATTGAGTCCTACTCTTATCTTATAATTTAGCCAGCAAGAACAGTTAATTTAGTATTATTCAAAAATTTAAAAGATTAGCTTTTATTGCTGAAATTTTTTCATTTATGTTATTTTATTAATTTTTCTTAAATTACTTGACTAAATTAATCAAATATCAATACTAATAATAAAGCATTTTGAGAAAGGAGAAAAAAATGTCTGATTATTTTCTTGAAACTCAACACCATGAGTGGATATTGACGAATAAGTATGGAAGCTATGCCTTAGGAACAGGTAATTTGATAAACCAAAGAAAGTATCATGGCCTATTAACTGCTTCGGATAAGAAGCTTAATAGAGCATCTTTATTGACTTCTATTGAAGAGAGAATTGAATGGAGAGGAGAGAAAATCTACTTAGATAGTTGCAACTATGAAAATTGTATCTATCCAGAAGGATTCCTGCACTTAGTCAAATCATGGCTAAGACCTTATCCGGTTTTCCTCTATTCATCCCTCCCTCATAATAATGATATTTTAATCAGAAAAGAGATTAAAATGGATTATGAAACAAATACTATCTTAGTTAGCTATAAAAACTTAAGCAAGCATTTAATTCATATGAAGCTAAGACCAAAAGTAGATATGGTCAGTCATCACTTTCTTAACAAACCTGGTTCTCTTAATGAAAATGATTTTATAACTTCTGCTGCCCCAGGTAATAATTTTTACGGTGCTGTAGTTCAAAGACTTTCTAATAATCTATCCCTCTATTGCATTTCAACCTTAGGTGAAATAAGTGATAAATATATGGAATATAAGAAAGTTTTCTACCCTTGGGAATCAATGTTAGGCTATGACTGCAATGAAGATTTAGTATCACCTTTTAATATAAGATTTGACTTAGAGAAGAACCAAGAAGCTATTATTCTATTCTCAGACTCCCCAATTGAAGAGCATCAACTGACTATCGATAGAATCAATGCTCGTTATGCAGATTTACCAATGCCTCGAGATTTTCCTGATAACTACCGTAATTTTGACCTTTTAGATTTAGATTTCAATGACCAATACCTCTATTCTCATGAAGAGTATATGAAAATATTAGAGTTTAGTTTAAAAGATTTTATCACTGATAATGATATTATTGCTGGTTATCCATGGTTCGGAGCTTGGGGTAGAGACTCTGTTTTAGTCCTAAGTGCCATGATTAAACAAGCAGATATGATTGATAAAGCAGAAAAGATAATCTTCAGATTTAATGATCATATTCAAGAGGGATTAATCCCTAATATGTTCCCTGAAACAGGAAGTAAAGGTAATTTCGATTCTGTTGATACAAGTCTTTATTATATCATTCTTCTGAGAAAATTAGCTTCTATCAGAAACACAAAATCAGTATGGGAAAAAGTCATTAATATTACCGAAACTATTTTGCTCAGTTATTTAAATGATGAAAGAAGAATGTTCTTCCTTGATGATGATAATTTGATAAATATCAAAGAAGAATATGCTGGTGTTACTTGGATGGATGTTAAGATTGACGGAAAGGCGGTAACCCCACGCGACGGAGCTCCTGTTGAAATAAACTTCCTCTGGTATGAAGCACATAAAACCTACCAAGAGATGATTAATAAATTCAACCTAATCTCTACCAATAAAGAGGAATACCAAGCTAAGTATGATGTGATAGCTTACACTGAGAAATTAGCTAATTCTCTTCAGAAATTCTGGTATAACAACTGCCTTTGTGATAGAATTACCAATAATGAAGCAATTGATGAATTCCGTCCTAATGCTGTAATTGCTGCTGGATTGAAGTACGCTCCTTTAACTGAAGAACAACTAAAACTAGTGTTTGAAAGAGCTACTAATGAATTACTAACTGCCTATGGATTAAGAACCCTTACTCCTACTCACCATAAATTTAAAAGAACCTATTACGGCACTATTGTAGATAGAGATAAAGCCTATCATCAAGGTACTGTTTGGGCTTGGTTACTCTGGCCTTACGCTTCTCTTTACCTTAGATTATTTAAAGATAAGATTAGTAATGAAGAAGTTATCAGTGGCTTAGAATCCATAATTAAACAATTTAGACATGAATACAAACACGGCTATATCGCTTCTATTGCTTCAATCTGGGATGGTGGAAAACCCCACTTCCCTAAAGGAGCCCCAGCAGAAGCTTGGAGTGTTGCAGCAGTCTATGATATTGAGAAAATCATCGAAAAACTTAAAAGGACTAAGGAATAGTATTATGAGAATCCTAATGTTAACATGGGAATTCCCACCAATGATCGCCGGTGGTTTAGCAATGGCTTCTTATGGCTTAGTAAAATCACTACTAAAAGCTGGTGTAGAAGTTGACCTCTTCCTCCCAACTAAAGAGTTTGTATATTTCCCTTTAAGGAAAGAAGAAGATGCGGATACCCTTCCTTTCATCTTATTAGATGAGAATTTTCAACCTCGCAAAGAAGAAGTTATTACTAGAGAGTTTAAGACTATCGAAGAGAAAATGGAGTATTTAGGAGTTACTCATGTTCCAGAAACATACTATACTCCTGCCTTGGTGAAAGAGTTCTCTAAAATGATATCTACTTTCCGTACCGAAGAGTTTGAACATCGTTCTGAAAAGAGTATTTTTGATAATATTATCATTAATCTCCAAGGTGATGAAGATATCTTTAAAAAAGTTCAAGAGATGGCATTCCGTGCAGAAAAGCTCTCAGAATTAATAGATTTTGACCTTATCCACGCTAATGATTGGCTCTGCTATCCTGCAGGTATGGTTGTTAAAAAGATGACTGGAAAACCAATGATAGCTCATATTCATGCTACTGAGTTTGATAGAGCAGGTGGACCTGGTGATGATAGAATTCACAAAATTGAATACTCTGGAATGCTTTACGCTGATCAAGTAATTGCAGTTTCTAGATATACTGCACAGATGATTATTTCTCGATATCAAATCGATACAGGTAAAGTTAATATTGTCCATAATGCCTTTTCATTTGAAAAAGATAATACTTTCGAGAAGGGGAGAATGTTTAAAGGTACTACCGTGCTATTCTTAGGAAGAATCACAGTTCAAAAAGGTCCTGACTATTTCCTCTCTGTAGCAGAGAAAGTGCTTAAGAAATACCCTCAAGTACGCTTTATTATGGCTGGTACCGGAGATATGGCAAGAAAGATATTACGCTCTTCAGCCTCTATGAAATTAAAGAATCGCTTCTTATTTACTGGTTTCCTAAACAGAAAGCAAGTAGAGAGAGTATTAAAAGTATCAGATATTTACATGCTTCCTTCGGTGTCAGAACCATTTGGAATAGCACCACTTGAAGCAATGGCTTACGGAATTACTTCCATTATCTCAAAGCAATCTGGTGTTTCTGAAGTTGTTGATCATGCTTATAAAATTGACTTCTGGAATGTTGATGAGATGGCAGAAACACTTATCTACCTTATAGAGCATCCAGACGAATGCAAAAGAGTAGGTGAATTAGGAGCAAGGGAAGTTAAAGCAATCCAGTGGGATAAATCTGCTGAAAAAGTTAAAGATATTTACCAAGAGATGTTAGAATCTAACCGAGGAGAAATAGATGCTTAATGTTGTTTTCTATTTTCAAGTTCATCAACCATACAGATTGAGACATCTTAATGTAATGGATATTGGCTCTGATGAATCTTATTTTGACGAAAGACTTAACCGCGAAGTTATGAGAAAAGTAGCCGATAAATGCTACCTGCCTACTAATAAATTAATGTTGAAACTTATTAAGAAATATGAAGGTAAATTCAAGATAGCTTATTCTATATCAGGTATAACTATTGACCAATTCAAACAGTATTATCCAGAAGTCCTAGATTCTTTTAAAGAACTAGCTGATACTGGTTGTGTTGAATTCCTCGGAGAGACCTATTATCACTCACTATCCTTCCTCTATAACAAGGATGAATTCTTAGCCCAAGTTGAGAAACATACTAATCTAATGGTCCAAGAATTTGGACAAAAGCCTACAACTTTCAGAAATACAGAGCTTATCTATCAAGATAGAGTTTCTGATTTAGTCTATGAAACTGGCCAGTTCGATACTATTATCACAGAAGGTGTTAAAAGAGTTTTGAAGTGGAGAACACCTCTTTATGCCTACAAAAATTATGCCAGAACCATGAATCTCCTCCTTAAATCTTACCAGCTTTCTGATGATATTGCTTTTAGATTCTCAGATAAAAACTGGTCTCAATACCCACTTACAACAGAAAAATTTATTAAGTGGATTGACCAACTTACTTGGAAGAACGATAATAACAAGAATCAATTCCTTAATCTCTTTATGGATTATGAAACCTTCGGGGAACATCAATGGGCAGAAACAGGGATATTTGACTTTTTAGAAAAACTCCCTGAAGAAGTATTAAAGTACCCTCACTTAGGTTTTGCTAATCCCAAAGACGCAGCTAAAATAGCCAATTACCAGCAAGAACCTCTCGCCTTCCCACAAGCTGTCTCATGGGCTGACGAAGAGAGAGATCTATCTGCCTGGCTGGAGAACGATATGCAACATAATGCTATTGAAACACTCTATGAACTCTATGACAGAGTTTTAGCTAAAGGTGATCCCCAACTTATCGAAATAGCTAGAAAACTTACTACTTCTGACCATTTCTACTATATGTGTACTAAGTATTTTAATGACGGCGATGTGCATAAATATTTCTCACCTTATGACTCTCCTGATCAAGCTTACATCTACTTTATTAATGCTTTAGCGGATTTAGAAGAGAGACTGTAAAATATACTTAATGTTATAAAAGAAAAAGCTAATAGACTGGAGGCCTCTCTGCCTCCAGTCTGAAAACAAAGTTCTTAGGAACTTGCTTTCTTTCTCATTTATGGCATTATGATTCTAGTATTCCTAAAGATTTAGAAAATATTTAAAATTATTCTTGACAAGAAAAGCATATTTTAAGATTTTAGCAATACATTGATTATCAATGTGATTTTAGTGGTCCAGTAACTCAGTGGTAGAGTATCTGCCTTTTAAGTAGAGAGTCGATGGTTCGAGCCCATCCTGGATCACCATTCCTATGACCCCTTCGTCTAGTGGTTAGGACTCAAGATTTTCATTCTTGCAACAGGGGTTCGATTCCCCTAGGGGTCGCCAATATAACATCAATCAAGTCTCCATCGTCTAGTGGCCTAGGACTCTGGATTCTCATTCCAGCAACAGGGGTTCAATTCCCCTTGGAGATGCCACAAAAAAATAGCTTTGTCAGTTTTTTACGAATAAACTGACCCCTTCGTCTAGTGGTTAGGACTCAAGATTTTCATTCTTGCAACAGGGGTTCGATTCCCCTAGGGGTCGCCAATTTTACAGCCTGCTTATGCAGGCATTTTTTTTATCGGGAGAAAACATTTGACGAATATGCTAATTAAATATTTCTTACACAAAGAATAAATAAGAGGAGATAAAATGGAAAACAAAATTTTAGCTACTGTAGAAGGGAAAGATATTACAAGTCAAGATGTGAATATTTTTCTACAACAATTAGGTCAAGAAAGAGCTGCTCAATTTAACAATGATGAGGGAAAAGCCCAAATTCTTAACGAATTAGTTAATCAAAAATTACTTCTTGCAGATGCTATTGATAATAAAATTGAAGATACTGATGTTTTCAAACAAGAATTAGAAAGATTGAAAGAGACTGTTTTAACTCAGATCAATATTAATAATTTACTCATGAGTGCTAAAGTTAGCGAAGAAGAACTTCAAGCTCACTTTGATGCAAACAAAGCTAAATATGCTAAAGCTGAAGAAGTTTCTGCAAGTCATATCTTAGTTGATGACGAAGAAGCTTGCCAAGAAATCTATAACAAGATTAAGGGTGAAGAGTTAGACTTCGCTACTGCTGCTAAAGAACATTCATCATGTCCTTCTAAAGAACAAGGTGGATCATTAGGTTCTTTCTCACGCGGTAGAATGGTTCCTGAATTCGAAGAAGCTGCTTTCAAAATGGAAGTTGGTGAAATTTCAGAACCTGTTAAAACTCAATTTGGTTATCACATCATCAAATTAGATGCTAAAACTCCTGCTCAAGATGTAGAACTTGACCAAGTTAAGCAAACTATTGCTAATGAACTTATGACTATGAAACAAAGAGAAGTTTATGTTGCTAAAGTTGAAGAACTTAAAAACAAATATAAAGTTGATTATAAATAGTATTCATTAATTCACATATAAATTAAGGCACTGAGAAATCAGTGCCTTTTTTTATGTTGTTTGGTTATAAAGACAGCTAAAGTTGAGGTATGCAGTGTTTTATAAATTCATAAACCCTGAAAGGGTTCAAGAAAGCCCTGGAAGGGTGTTAATATGATAGCCCATGGTCAAATCCTGTAAGGATTGCAGCCCTGGGTATGATATCCACCCTAAAACGAGCTAACCCGCTCTTGTGAGGGCGTAGCTTTATGCGAAGACTCAAAAGGTTTAATAGAAAAAACTAAATACTAATTTTTAGCATTAGGAATATAAATTATTAATAAACTAAAAGTTAACATTTATAATTACTCTGTTTCTACCACCAGACTTGAACAAGAGCCGTAAGTTATGGTTTATAGTGTATAAGAAATAGAAGTTTTTATGCTAAATAAGACTTAATCCTGAAGGGATATGTCTTATATCCCCAACGGGGATTAATAGTTTAGCCCAGGGTAAAATCCTGACTTGTGAGGGCGAAGCTTAAGCGAAGACTCAAGGGATTGCAACCCTGGGTTATGATGTATTAAAAAAGTGTAACCCTGTAAGGGTTTAATAAAAAAATATCTACCAATAGTTTATTATATAAACTAATTAGCCTTCTATTAAATCCTTACAGGGTTATGGTCGTAATTTTGGATATTGTACCTGGGGTGACGATCCTTATAGGATCTTACCCCAGGCTAAACTATTTAATCCCCTTCAGGGATATTCTAAGAATAACACTAGTAATGAAAAATTCTCATTGATCTATATTATTTCCACCAGACATTTACAAGAGCCACAAAAATCCAATTAGAAAAAGAGTAACAGTCCCTAAATCTAAAATATGATCTTCTATCTGAGAGATAAAATATAAACTGACCACTAGAGTTGTCAATAATTATATTAAAGTGACTATTTGAATAGTCATAAGGATTATTCAGTTAAAGCTATTTGACTGAGTTGTGGTTTGAAAATAACCAACCTCAATGACTAGCTTTATATTCTTCGGCTAAACAAACAAGGTGCATATGCCCATTGTTACTAAATTAATATTAATATAAAGTTGATTATAAATAGTATTCATTAATTCACATATAAATTAAGGCACTGAGAAATCAGTGCCTTTTTTAATAGTAAAAAGATCTTTAGAACCTATCAATAAACTTCAAGAATAGCCCCATAAAGAGTTCAACTTCTTCTTGTGTACCAATACTTATTCTAATATGGTTTTTAAGTAATGGGTGTCCCCAAACTGGTCTTAAAGCCACATCATTCTTAGAAAGGTATTCAAAGAGTTCTGGAGTAGAGTCACCGATAGTGAAGATAAGGAAATTAGTGTGAGAAGGATAGACAGTGATATAATCTTGAGAGAGCATCCAGATATAGAGTTTATTTCTAATATCTTTAACATTTTCTGTATGATCTAAGAAGATTTCTTTATTTTCTAAGATAGTGTAAGCAAAAGTTTGAATCATCAAACTACTATGGAAAGCAGTCATAACTTTCCCTAATTCTCTAGCATTTTCTTCAGAAGTGATAAGATAGCCAAATCTTAAACCGGCAACGGAGAAAGCTTTAGAGAATGATCTTACTATTATTAAATTAGGATATTTATGCAAGACATCAGCAAAAGTAATACCTGAGAACTCAAAATATGTTTCATCAAGAAGAACTAATTTATCAGTATTTTCTAAGATATGAACTATTTTTTTATCTGGAATTAAATTACCTGTTGGGTTATTAGGGTTACACAAAATACCAAGTTTGCAATTAGGGTGATTAAGTTTCTCTAAATATTCTTCAGCAGAAAAGTTAAAATCTTTATTAAGTTCAATAGGTTCAAAACCTAAACCAACAGCATCGCAATAACTCTTATAGTCAAAGTATGAAGGAGCAAGGGAAACTGCATAACTTCTAACGCTTTCTCTCACGCTGTTGAAGATATAATAAAGCATCTCATCTGCCCCATTCCCGAATAAAATTTGACTTGTTTTAATTCCATAACCTACATATTCAGCTAATTTTTCTCTTAATTTAGGGGTAATATCATTAAAATATCTGTTTAAAGGAACGGATTTAAGGTTTTCTAATAACTGGTCTTTGACCGCATCTAAGGGATTGAGAGTGCTCTCATTGAGACACATCATTACTTTCTTGTGTGGAACATTAACCTCGACAGCTTTTTTAGCCTCCAGATCTTTTCTAAATCTGTACATAATTATCTCCAAAAATTAATATTTTTTTATAATGCCATTTTTGGACTTTGCTAAAAAATAAGTCAAGAACTATTTAGAGATGAAAATATACTTAATAAGGAATGGAAATATTTCGCTGCCTCTGCAGCTAAGAAGATTTTTAAGTTTCTTGATTTACTATTAGATTTAGTTCCCACTCTACTTGAGAGAGAAGCATAAATTTCTATACCAGTTTAACTTCTACATATTGAACAATTAACATATATCATTAACAAAAACTGCAACTGACATAGCTTTAAGTTTTAGTATTATAGAAACTATTTTATTATTATCATTTTTCCAACTGCTGCATAGTTATCTGTTTCTGCTCTGATTAGATAAAGTCCACTTGCAACAGGTCTGTTATTACTGTTTTTCATATTCCAAATTGTAGAGTATAGTTGCTTGCCACTATTATTTTCTCTTAAACCTGCATGTTTCTGCATATCCTGATAACTATTATTAACCCTCCAACTACTAACCTTTTGTCCTTTGATATTATATATTGAAACAACTGGTTTATCCGTCTGCTTGGGTATTACAAATTCGATACTACAACTACTTCTTGAGGCTTTTCCACTTAAGTTTACGGGATTAGGATAAACACTGATATTAGACATTTTAACAGCTTCAACTTCTTCCTCATAATTAGCTACTGCAGGTGCACCAAATTCAAAAGCCCCCATATCTACAGCACCACCCCAAACTCGCTGATTACCTGCTAAATCAGTTTCAAGTAAGAAACTCGTATCAAAGTGACCAGCATCAATACAAGGTGACTGTTCTGCTAGTTCATAGTATTCAACATCAGAAACATCAAGTGAATCATTAAATTCACCTGCAAATAGAGGTACTTGGCCAATTAAGTTATCTTCCCACTGCACTAATTCAGGGATATAAGTTGCAAAAAGATTATAATTGTCATTATTTATTAAACTATTGTAAATGAAAGCTTCTTGTTCCTCGTGATTAGGGTCGTAGTAGGGTAGGTCATTAGCAATACCAAAATCACCCCATGATTCAGGGTTATAGAATATTGAATTAAAGACTTCAACTCCTCCATAGATGGTAACAAAACTTTTATTAACACTATTATTCGCAAATGTTGAGTTGTATATTCTTGGAAGATGATGTATATTAAACAGCTTAAAGGGCCAATTTATAGTCCGAATCTCAAATTCATTATTAAAAACTAGCATGTTATGTATCTCTATTTCATTATCTAAGCCATAATCATTTCTCATGTTGTCATATTGGAAGATTGAACCCTCCTCGGCTTGTATATTTGATATAATACAGTTTCTAAGCTCTACATCTGCATCATCTATATCATAACCAAAAAATTTATCAAGACCTGTAAAAGAAGAGTTAGTATAAATAATATTGTTGCACATTATATTGTCACTATACTTTATGGCAATAGCCATTGCACTATCCCAATCTAAACTATTTGTAACATTATGTATTAGTATATTTTCAATGTTGACATTTTCTGAGAAAACAACATAAATTCCAGAACCAACATCTACCAGACAATTATCAAATTCTAAGTCCTTGATAATGGCCTCTTGACAACTTTGAAATGATAGAGAACCATTTATAGACCAATATACTGAGCGTAAATCCCTAAATGTAATATCGCTAATTTCAATATTGCTTTGATATGCACAATGCAAAAAAGCTGTTGTCTCTTCGCCATCCAATATAGTTTCTCCAATGCCATAACCTTGCACAATTATATTTGATTTTATCCCTACAGGTGTAATTTGACCTTCTGATTGTTTATAAGTACCTGGCATTAAATGTAGTGTATTTCTATTATTTTCATTAGCTTTAATTAGCTGTAACCCTCTAGTAATTGTCTTTAAAGGTTCTGTTTCAGATAATCCACTATTAGAATCATTACCATTAGGACTAACAAACAGATCTTCATCAATTTCTTCAAAATAGCCACTCTCAATGTTTACTGAGACATAATCATCATAATAATTTCTATAATTACCACTTGCCATAATGAAGTAATCATCATATTCATTTAATGCAATACTTCCCTTTATTAGATTTATGTTATACTCTATAAGATTATCTTCTGAACCACTAAAACCAATATCCATGCCATAAGATGCAACATTATTATAGATTGATGTGTTTATCAATTCTAGTTCACAGCCAGAGATTATGTAAATACCCCCACCTGAGCCTAAGGCTATATTATTATATATAGATACATTTTCAAGAGTTAAACTTGATGTTTCAATACTAATTATGCCCCCTCCATCACCATTTGTACAATCTCTAACAATAGAATTCTTAAGAACCAAATTACCTTCATTCTGTATACCACTAGCGCCCCAAATACCGTTATAGAAATTATGCTCATCATTATTTGTTATAGTAAATCCATCAATAATAACAGTTTCTTGGTTAGGTATATAGATTGTTTTATCAAGATTACCATCTATAACCGTAGTTTCAATATGTTCAGGATTGTTATCTAATATGAAAGTACTTAAGAGTGTTATATCTTTGCCTGAAAAATTTAGATTCTCGTTATAATGACCAGGATGAACCAATATTGTATCTCCAGATATGCAATATTCGAGTGCATAAGATATTGTAGGCCAATTTTGAGTACCATCTATAGCGACCTCATGTATTGTTGCTTTCAAAATCATAGCTGTAAGAAATAACAAAGATATTAACCATATTCTTTTCATTATGTATCCTTTTAGTTAAAGGGGCTTGTTTGATACAAACCCCTATTTTAGGTGAATATATTTATTTCATCATTATCATTTTATGTGTCAAGTGTTTTTTGCTTGTTGTTAGTCGATAAAAATAAACACCTGATGCAACTTTTCGGTTATTTGTGTTTTTACCATTCCAAATAACATTATGTTCTCCTGCCTTAAGGTTTTCATTTACAAGAACCTTAACTTTTTGACCGCGAAGATTAAACACATCCAACTTACATCTCATATCTGTAGGTATTGAGAAAGATATTGTGGTCGAAGGATTGAAGGGGTTGGGATAGTTTCTTATCATGGTTACAGTAGAAGGGATATTATGTTCTTCATTTAATATTTCGTTGTCTAATAGTGTAAGGAGTGTATTTACTCGAGATTCCCATTCAGTAAAAGAAGTTACTTTGAATTGAGGTTTTTTCCCCACATAACTGGTTTGATTTTTATCATCATCAATCAATAAATAAACATGCCCTAGATCTATAATAGCACATATAGAATCAATAACAGAAGGTGGATCGTCAATTACGTTTTCATAAAAACTGATAGCATCTTCATAGTTCTCCAATTTAATGTCACACTTCGTAGACAAGCAGTTTGTAATAAACTCAAAGTCATTTGTTAAACGAAGGTTATTCTCAGTATTGTAATAATTTTTTAGTGTATTAAAATCAGAACTCCAATCAGTCTTGTACTTTTTCTTCTCTTCTATTCGCAACAAAGCCTTGGCAGCAAGTACGACTTGTTCTGTGTCAGGAAACTCACTAATCAATTGTTTATAATCTGCTATTGCTTCAGCGAACTCTTCTGTAAGTTCATGATTATACGCAATCCTATATAAAGCGGCTGCTGTTGTTTCTTCAATATAGGGGATGTTTCCAGGTATCCAAATAGGTTCAAAATCAAAAGATGAAAATGGAATGAGGTCTTGTTCTGGATGGAAATTATTACCCCAATAATTGTATCGAATATCAACCATGTTATTCGGATTCTGATTAATTTTAACCCAAGGAGAATTATGGTTGTTATTTTGTATGTTGTTGAATCTTACAATATCAGGAGTTGAGTTTTGGTGCATCCAGAGTTGAAAATTTGTATTGTCTCTGATAATCTGATGAGCAAAATTGTGTTGGTTATTACCAACTAATGACCAGGAACTAAAACTATTTGCCATAATACCATAAGAATCGTTAAATTGAATATGATTACTATCTTTTATATCGCAATAAGAACCCCACAGATATATGCCCACTGTTCCATTATTTTCGATAGTATTATTTTCAACTATACAAGTTCCGCTGTTTCCGCTAAATTTTATCGAAATACCATAAGAATATGCATCTGTTATTGTGTTGTCAATAATTGTGTAGTTTGGTATAGAAACTAATTCTATTCCCCCTGTATCGAGCATGTTATTGCTGAAATATACTGAAACATTACTTTGATGAAACCCTTCAGAACGGCATAAAATGCTATTATTATTAAATATGCAATTCTCAATATTAACTACAGAATTTATTGTTTCTATGCCACCATGAGAACAATCATCAGCTTGCATTTCTGTACCATTCATATAAAGGTTTCCACTAATAGTGAAAGGACTTTCTATAAATATCCCTTCAAGTATAATAACATCAGAATCTGAGCAATCTATATTGCTTTGCAATCCATCAGTTCCAGAATAACTAATAGTTGATTGATTTACAGAGTTATTACAATTATTTATATTGCAATCACTAAAAATGACATTGCTGCTCGAGGCAGTAAACAAGGCATCAGATAAATCACAGGAGTTAAACTGAGCAGTAGTATTGTTAATTTCTAAAGGAGTTCGTAAGAAAGAGCAATTGTTAAGTGTTAGGTTATCCTGGGAATTGATAATAAGTCCATTCCACGTTTTTCCAATCGGAGCCATAAACTCAACATTTGTACCCAAAAAAATACTTCCATTGACTGTAATTTTATTCTCGCCATATTGATTTGAGGCAATAGTCCCAGTAACAACCGAGTTGCTTATTACCCTTAACTCTCCTTCAACAATAATTTGTGATTTATACAATAATGTAATATCACCATCAAGTATTAATGTAGCACTTTCTGGAACTATTACTCTTGTTTCTAATTCGCAAGCTTGTTCTACTGATGATGAAATAGTTTCAGTTCCTCTAATAACCCGAATGAAATCAGGAACAAAATTGTGTTTGAATGCAGAAACTTTTTTAAATACAATGTCTGTGGTAGCAATACCATTGTTATTTGTATATACGATACTTTTCTGTGTATCACTCTGGAATACTATCCTTCCGTTTTCAATAACATTACCATTTTCATCGTACAGGCAAACAGAGTTACTCTCAATAATTATCTCAACTCTCAATTTCCCGGGATTTGCTGACCAGATATCTATATCCGGATCCCCGAAGTAATGCATGCTATGTGCTGCATAACTACCTAAAGACTCTTGAAATCTAGCAGTAGCAAAGCCTGCTCCAGCATTCCACGGATTTGCCTCAGGGTACGAAGTATTAACATCGGAAGCAAATACGTTATTTACAAAATTATACTCCCATGTTGATGAAATTATTCCATTTCTAGTATTACCTAACCATAATGGACCTCCCACACTAGGTATAAAAGTTGTAAACGCTTCTGCCATAGAAGGGTATGCGTCTTCATTACCCCAATTCATGGCATAGTCATATTGGGCAGTATTACAAGACTTGGCTATTACTAGTGAGTACATTTGATATGGATTTGATAGATCATCAATCCCATTATTTGATTCATTCTCATAACTATAGGAAGGATGAACATAGCCATCGACAGAAGTGATACTATTAGCTATAGAATCATATTCATCATCATTGTCAGCGATTCGTATCCTACATTTATTCCCATGAGCTGAGAAAATGATGATTCCAGGAAGATACTCATTTATGTTAGCAATTACTGTACTTCCAGATGGTCTTAGAACTTCTCCATACATTTCTGATTCGACTTTCTGACCTCGGAAGCCATTGTCTATTAATGTATTATAAGCAGAGGTAGTAATTTCATTTGATGTAACATAATAGACATAATCTGTGTATCCAACAAATCCACTTCCCGGTCCTTTTTCGTATGTGATCAGTTTCTCTGACCAGTTTTTGATTGCTTGTTTACGAGTTGGGGAACCAGCGGGAGAATCTATAATAGGAGGCAATATAACACGTCCGATAAAAACTTCTTGAAGATAGTCAATTTGGTCAGATAATCCTGTATTAAGGCTATTACTGAATTCTCCATAGCATTCATATGGGTCATTATCATTATTCCAGTCTCCATTATAATCTGAAAAATACAAATCAGATGGAATTTGTGAATTTATTGGGGGGTCTAGTTGGCTCATTTGATGAGCATAACGTTTAGGGTCATCTTTGCCTCCGACTATTAATACATTTGCCAATCCATGGTTTTCCCAGTGGTGTTTCAAATATTTTCTTACTTTTCCCGGAATGTCGTTTATTAAATAGGTTCCAATATCATCTCCATTCCCAGCATTAATTGAGCTTGCTATCTGGTTATAGGTTAACAATCTCACCCGGTGCCCTTTTTGCTCTTTCCAGTTAATAAACTCTGCAAAGGGATTCTCTTCTCCTTGTTCAAGGTCAACAACATCATCAGGACAGATGATCAAGTAGTTGAAATCTTCGGGTCCACTAGGGTCAATTTCAATATTAGATAAGTTTCTATGAGTGGCTATATCATTAGGATTTTCTACAAGATTATATAGATAGGCATCATACTTAGGAGTATCAATTGCAAATCTCTTTGTGGGATAAAGAGGTTGCTCACTTGATGGTACATAATTAAAGCTTATTGATATATTGTTTGCAAATGTTACTACTCCCGTAACTGGATTGTATCGTAATGGAAATAATGCAATGCTAACAATATTGTTAGCACCATCCATATATGAGTGAGATACGATCTGAGCACTACTATAGGGATAAATCATATTATGTGCATAGATTGTAGAATCTGGTGGTGTAAAATCTACATTCTCTCCATTCTCAAATTCAGGAGTTTGAACTGGCATTACATTGAAAGTTCCTTTTAAAAGTATAGAATTTTCTGATATTGAAAGATTGCTCACTTTCATATTGACAGGGATGATATAACTTACTACCTTACAAGGCAATTTTGGATGGCCGATTTCTCTGGTAGCACTACAATCAGCGAGTTTAAACTCGTGAAATTTCATAGCATTGATAGTGGTGGATAAATCATTGATATCAAAATTAACAGAATAGTTGTCAGCATTTAAGCTTATCAACCCTATTAACATGACGAGTAGTAATGTGAATGACTTCATGTTTTCCTCCATTTTATTTTATATTCACTACTTTTGTAGTGTAACTGTTACTTTTTTTATCGGTTGCTTTAATCAGGTATATTCCTGAACTAACTTGATTGCCATGGTTATCCAATCCGTTCCAATGAATTTGTTTCCCTTCCTGAATATCCCCATTATACACTAATTGACCCTTAATATTATAGATATTTATCGAGGCTAATTGTATAGATTTATCTGGATCTAATAAACTTATATTAACTCCAGTCCGAAAAGGATTGGGGTAACACAGAATATTTCTAACTACTGATTGGATTTGTTCGTCGGAATTACTTACATAATTTTCAGATAAGATTGTTCCATAAGCTTGCATAGGTGGATTGAATGTAGTTCTAGATCTTACAAAAAAGTCAGTAAAGCCATCTTCAGTAATGTCGTTAAGTGGGTATCCCAATCCGTAACCTGTATCTATTTCATATCCTGAATTTAGATAATCCCATTGAATATCAAATTGTTCCGATTCTTGCTTATAAACCGAGAATCTCCAGAAATCATTAATATCATTGGACATTTTTGTAGTAAGAAAGGTGAAATCTGAATAATCATCATTATCTAAATTACAATAGGACAAAACACTACCATACATCAATTCTGGTAAGTATAAGTCTACTAGTTCCATTTCAGCCAAATTACTCTGTCCATAGATAATCTTAAACAATTGGTCATTCAGGTCTGCACAAGAAAGTAAAATATCATCAAATCCATCGCCATTCAGGTCGCCATTGGCGATAATTCCTGCAAGTCCAAAATCAGGAGAACTACCTAGTAGTATATTATATATTGGTATATCAGATAAATTATCCCCACCCAGATATATCTTTAACGAGTAATTAAATGGTCCCCATGGTTGTTCTTGATTAACCGGGGTGCGATTTGTGAGTACAATCTCGTCATAACCATCCCCGTTTATGTCACCTACTTTCATATTAATACCTAGATATTCTTCATATTCACTACCTCTGATGTGCAAAGTTGGAGTTGTATTGAACGTTTCTCCACCTAAAAATGCATATACATTACCCCAATTCTCATATTGAGGTCCGGGAGCATATACTAAGAGGTCATTGATACTATCACCATTTAAATCACAATCAGTAATCAGATCTTCGCTAAAAAATAGATCCCAGCTATGTGTTTCACCTAATCCGACACCACTTATAAAAACATCCGGTTCAGTAAATGGTTGACTTCCTCCGTAATAGATCAGAACTGCTCCGGCATGTCTGTAATCATAGTTTGCATATCCAATTGTCAGATCACTTATTCCATCCCCATTGAGATCTCCCTTGTAAGCAAGGCTATAGCCAAAACCTCCCTCATTAGGATATGGAGAAGTTAGTATTTGGTCTGGCACTGCACTGCTATCCGGTACACTATAATATATATACACGGGAGCATTTGAATAATTTAATTCATCAATACAACTGAATACCAGATCAGGTCTTCCATCTCCATTAATATCTCCACCAGCCTCAACGTGAGAACAAAATTTTTCGCCTATAGGGATATTGAATCTAACGATTTCCTGTAATGATGCTTGTGCATAACATTCATGCATACCAATAAATAGAAATAATACTGTTGATATCATTGCTTTAAACATAATTTTATTTATTTTTCCCTCCCCCAGGATCTATGAAAAAAGTTAAGTTACAGATGTTTGTGTTCATTCCAACTCGTTATTAATAATATCCTCAGAATGTAATTCTCGAATCTATTATTGACTTTCAATAGATATCCAAAGTTAATTATGAATACTAATATTTATTTAATTAATTTAATTATATTTGAAGCAACTTGTCAATAACTATTTTTAATATACGGCATAGTCTGCTTTTAATAACTTAATTTGAACGGTCTCCTGCTTTTTCTCTAAGAAGTGTGATAATGTGGCTAGTTTTAAAAGTTATTTGAACATTCTCAAACAAAGAATCTATCAATCCAGGGATATTTTCTTTGACAAAATTCCCCTGCTAACCATCTTCGCTATGGAGGATAATATGAATTACAAAGAAGAAAAAGATAGAATAATAGAGTTAGGTAAAAGGGCTTATGATAGAGGTTTTGTTGCTTCTAATGATGGAAATATTAGTATCAGGCTTGATGATAGCAAGTTTTTAATTACAGCTTCAGGAAAATCTAAGGGTTATCTTACTTACGATGATATTTTACTATGTGATATGCAGGGTAATATTTTAGAAGGATCAGGAAGAGCTTCATCAGAGATAAGAATGCATATTATGGTATATCAAGAGAGAAGCGATATTAATGGTATATTCCATGCTCATCCTGTATATGGAACCACTCTAGCAGTTGCTGGAATCCCGCTAGATGAACCAATTTTAGTAGAAGTTATTGTTTCTATTGGCAAAATTCCTTTAGTGGAATATGGAACTCCAGGCACAGATTCTCTTCCTAATAATATTAAAAAATATGTTAAGAGTTATGAAGCTTTTTTATTGGAGAAGCATGGAGTTTTGACTCTTGGAAGAGATGTTGAGACTGCTTATTATCGTATGGAAACTCTCGAGCATTTTGCCAAAATATTCTTTAATTTAAAGCAATTAGGCACTTATCAAGTTATGGATAAAGAAGAAGTTGAAAAGCTATATAAAGCAAGAGTCCACTTTGGTGTTAGAGAGGATATTGGAAGATATTAATTGAGTATTAAACCCAGCCAGTGCAGTAGACCTCTGTGATTAGCACTATATTGTTCTACAAAAGTAACTTCCATAATTTCTCCGAATATATATATTATATGCGTCAAAATCCTGTAAGTTATTTTGCTAGAATAATCTGCACTCTTCAACAAAGTTCAACTACACTATCTGGTTTAAAAAAGGGAAACCCACTAATGTGAATCTCCCCTAGTTATATGTTATATGTATCAGGATCTAATTATTTTTCTTTAATTCTTTAAGGTTATTAAGAGCTTTGACTAATTCAGGAATAATTTGGTTAACATCACCCACAAGTCCTAAATCAGCAACTTCAAAGATTGGGGCTTCAGGGTTTTTGTTAATAGCGATAATCAATTCAGACTCTTCCATTCCAGCAATATGCTGAATAGCACCTGAGATTCCCAGTGCGAAATACACTTCAGGGCGGACTGTTTTTCCTGTCTGTCCCACTTGTTGAGCATGATCAATCCAACCTGCATCAACCACAGCTCTTGAGCCTGAGATGGCAGCGCCTAAGCTATTAGCTAAATCATGAAGTTTATTAAAATTAGCAGGATTACCAACTCCTCTACCAGCTGAAACTAAAATATTAGCATCTTCGATGTTCTTTTTAGTCTTAACTATTGCTACTTCTTCTAAGACTTCATAAGTGAGAGCAGAACTATCCAATTCAATATCCAAAAAAGTTATTTGACCTTGGCGAGAATCATCTTTTTCTTTTTTCTGCATCACTCCTGGTCTTACAGAAGCCATTTGTGGTTTATGATCTGGACAGATAATAGTAGCAAAGAGGTTTCCCCCAAAGGCAGGTCTTGTCATAAGTAATAAACCACTCACTTCATCAATTTCTAAGCCAGTACAGTCAGCAGTTAAGCCAGTATGAAGTCTAGCTGACACTCTTGGAGCTAAATCTCTACCAATAGTAGAAGCTCCAAACAAGGCAGAATCAGGTTTAACATCTTGCATAATATTAACTAAGACTTGAGTATAAGGTTCATTCATATAGGTCTTTAATAATTTATGATTTGCGATAATCGCTTGGTCTGCACCATGGATTATTAAGTCTTGAGCATCTTGTTCACTAATTTTATCCCCAAGAACAACAGCAATAACTTGACCATTTTGTACATCAGCTAAGTCTCGAGCTTTACCAATCAACTCTAATCCAACAGTCTGAATCACATCATTTCTTGTTTCAACAAATACCATTACTTTTTTGATTAATTCGTTATTCATGATTCAGTCCCCTTAGATAATATATTTTTCAGCTAAGGTTTTGATAATTTTTTCAGCACTATCCTTAGCATCTAATTCTAGTACTACTCCACTCTTCTTAGCCTGTTTTGTTTCAGTTTTTCTAACTTTTGTTGGAGAACCTTTTAAGCCAAGTTCTTCAGCATCTACATTAATATCTACTTGTCCCATAGTCTTAATTTCTAAATTCCTATAGGCATCGAAGATTCTTCCCACTCTCATATAGCGAGGTTTATTCATACTTGATAAAGCTGTAATTAAGCAAGGAGTAGGAACTTTAATTCTTTGATAGAAGTCTTCAAATTCTCTTTTCACTATGAGATAATCACCTTTATGCTCTACTGCAGAGACATAACTAACATGTGGAATACTTAGATGTTCAGCAATTTGAGGACCAACTTGGGCAGTATCACCATCAATTGCTTGACGACCACATACTATGAGATCAAAACCAATTTTTCTTATTGCATTAGCAATGGTTAAAGAAGTTGCCCAAGTATCAGCACCTGCAAAAGTTCTATCTGTTAAAAGAACTGCATCATCTGCACCCATAGCAATAGCTTCTCTAAGAACAGCAGTTGCCTGTTGAGGACCCATTGTAATAACAGTTATTGTAGTATCAGGATTATTATCTTTAAGCTCGAGAGCAGTCTCTAATCCTGCTTTATCATCAGGGTTCATAATGCTATCAACCCCATCTCTAATCAAAGTACCTTTTATTGGGTCAATCCTAATTTCATTAGTGTTAGGAACTTGTTTAATACATACTACTATTTTCATTTCCTCTCCTTTTTTACCTTAGAATTGAACCAGCAATAACCATTTTTTGAACTTCTGAAGTTCCTTCATATATTTCAGTGATTTTAGCATCACGCATCATTCTTTCCACGCTATATTCTCTAGTATATCCATAGCCACCATGAAGTTGAACAGCTTTGGTTGTTACTTCCATTGCTACTTCAGCAGCAAATAATTTTGCCATAGCAGCATCTAAAGAATAGGCTTGTTTTTGATCTTTTTTCCAAGCTGCTTTATAAACTAGATTTCGTGCAGCTTCTGTTTTGCAGTGCATGTCAGCTATTTGGAATTGAGTATTTTGGAATTTTGCTATTGCTCTACCAAATTGTTTCCTTTCCATTGTGTAGGAGATAGTCTCGTCAAGTGCACCTTGTGCTAAGCCAAGTGCTTGAGCAGCAATACCAATTCTTCCACCATCAAGGGTTTTCATAGCAAGTCCAAAACCTTTTCCTATTTTGCCTAACATATTTTCTTTAGGAACCTTAACATCTTCAAAGATTAACTCACAGGTTGAAGAACCTCTGATTCCCATCTTTTTTTCATGTTTTCCTATACTAAAACCTAACATTCCTTTTTCTAGAATAAAGGCGGAAATACCACGAGTTCCTGCTTTCTTGTCTGTCATAGCCATGATAATAAAGATATCAGCATATCCGGCATTAGTGATGAATATTTTACTTCCATTCATAAGATAATAATCACCGCAATCTTCAGCAATTGTTTGTTGAGCTGCAGCGTCTGTACCAGCATTTGCTTCTGTTAATGCGAAGGCTCCAATCTTTTCACCTTTAGCAAGTGGAACTAAGTATTTCTGTTTCTGTTCTTCAGTACCATATTCTAAGATAGGAACCGCACAAAGAGATGTGTGAGCAGAAAGAATTACTCCTGTTGTACCACATACTTTAGATAACTCTTCTACTGCTGTAATATAGGTTAAAGTGTCTGCACCTTCTCCACCATACTCTTTGGGAATAGGAATACCCATCATCCCACAGGCAGCCATCTTTTTAACTGTCTCAAGCGGGAATCTTTCTTCTTCATCAACTTCCTCAGCCAAAGGTTTTACTTCGTTCTGAGCGAACTCTCTAAACATGCTTCGGCATACTTCATACTCCTTAGCAAATGTAAATTCCATCTTTTTACCTCATGTCCTTATCTATTATTATTTAACTTATCATCTTCTAAATTCTGAATTCAAAACTTGTCCTAGCTTACTTTTTTAGTATAATCGTAGAATCCTTTACCGCTTTTTCTACCTAACAATCCTGCTTTAACATATTTTTTTAATAAAGGATGTGGTCTATATTTTGGGTCACCGAATTCTGCATAGAGAGTATCCATGATAGCTAAATTGACATCATTACCAATTAAGTCAGCCAAGGCTAATGGACCGATTGGATGATTAGCACCTAACTTCATAGCATTGTCTATGTCTTCAGCGGAAGCTACATCATCTGCTAAAATACCAATTGCTTCATTTATCATAGGGATTAAGACTCTATTAACCACAAAACCAGGCATTTCATTAACTTCTACTGGCTCTTTTTCAATATTTTTAGTTAGTTCTTTAACCTTCATAACAGTCTCATGTGAAGTTGCTAAGCCTTTAATAATCTCAACTAATTTCATAAGAGGAACAGGATTAAAGAAATGCATTCCGATAACTCTGTCTGGTCTTTGAGTAGAACTTGCTATATCGGTAATTGATAATGAAGATGTGTTTGTGGCGAAAATAGTTTCTTTCCCACAAATTACATCAAGCTTGCTGAACAAAGATTTTTTAACTTCCATTTTTTCAGCAACAGCCTCTATAACTAAATCTAAATCAGAAAAGTCTTCTAAGTTAGCACTTGTAGTAATGTGAGAAAGAGCTTCCCCTTTCTTGGCTTCATCAATCTTCTCTTTCATTACTAATCTATCTAAACTTTTTTCTATTGTTTTAACAGCTTTGTTTAAGCTACTATCTTCTAAATCATTTAATAATACAGTATGATTTTGCATGGCAAATACTTGAGCAATTCCGGATCCCATTGTTCCGGCACCAATAATTCCTATCTTCATGGTTTCTCCTAAAACTGGGCTTTTCTCTTCTCTACAAAAGCAAGCATACCTGCTTTCTGATCTTCTGTAGAAAAGCAGAGTGAAAATAGATTCTTTTCATATTCAAATGAATTTGCTAAAGTTGTATCAAAACCTCTATTAATAGAGATTTTGGCATATCTTACAGCAGTAGTTGATTGTTTTGCGATATCTTGAGCTAACTTCATGGTCTCTTCTTCTAAAGTCTCAGCTGAAAATACTTTATTAACTAATCCGATTCTTAAAGCTTCCTGGGCATCAATTACTTTACCTGTATAAATCAGCTCTTTAGCATTGGCTAAACCTACTAATCTTGGTAAGCGTTGAGTGCCACCAAATCCAGGAGTAATACCTAAGCCAACTTCTGGTTGCCCAAATTTAGCCTTATCTGAAGCATATCTTATTTCACAGGCAAGAGCTAGTTCACATCCCCCACCTAAAGCGAAGCCATTTACACTCGCTATGACTGGGATTTTTAAATCTTCAACCCTTTGCATGGTACTTAAACCTAATTCTGCATATTTTCTTGCTTCTAGAGAATCATAAGCTTGCATCTCTTTTATATCAGCTCCTGCAACAAATGAACGACCACTGCCAGTAATAATTACCACGCGTAATTCTTCATCTTGTTCAATTTCTGCCAACACTTCATTCAAGGCTATTAATACAGAAGAGTTTAAAGCATTCAAGGACTCAGGACGATTAATAATAATCTGCCCGATTTTATCTCTCTTTTCAAATAAGACGCTATTCATAAGACTTCCTAAGCACTTTGCTTGTTTTTAAATCTTTGTTTATCTTTTGGTACTACACAAGTTCCCACAGCCCTACATACTACAATGGGTTGCTCTAATATTTCAGCAGCAGAATCACTAATATCTGGCTTTGAAACTATTACCTTGCGAGCTTCAAACTCCATTCTGCGTGAAGAGTTTCCTACACTGACAATCTTGCCACATGCTTCAATATAATCGCCGGCATAAACCGGTGCTAAAAACTGAGTTGAATCGTATCCAGCAAATAAGCCTTCGTCTCCATCATTTCTTATCAACAACTCTGTTGCTACATCGCCAAACAACTGTAACATCTTGGCTCCATCTACTAAGTTGCCTCCATAATGGGCATCTGCTTGACTCATTCTAAGCCTGATTACACATGTCTCCATCTTTTCCTCCGTTATTATCTTTTTATTAGTTACGATATTTTACTATCGATAAATTGTGTCAAGACAAATCGTACTATTATTTTCTTTTTCTCGCTTTAGCCTTTTATTTAGGGATTTATTGTGTTTTATTCTTATATTTTTCAAGACTTTTAAATCTTTTTTTATTTATATTTGGGATTCTTTTCTATAAGTTTTAAATAATTTTATACCGATTTTCTTTTAGTTTTGAGTAAATACTACCCAAAATATATATACATTGATACTATTCTCTCCTTTCATTATTAATTGTCTTTCCCTCCTCATTCTCTCTCAATTCAATCATTATTCAGAATTTATTCAAGATCTGTGAGAAGGAGAAAGGGATGAGGAGACATAGCTAATATAAAGTTCAAGAAGCAAAAAAAAGGCACCATTCTACCAGCTGCAGAGGCAGCGAAATCTTTGTAGATAACAGATGCCTAACAATTATCTAAGCTGCAGAGGAGCGACACAAAAAGCCTTAGATGTGCCGCTGCCTCTGCAGCTAAGAAGATTTTGAAGATTCTTGATTTACTATTAGATTTAGTTCCCACTCTACTTGAAAGTGAAGCAAAAAAAAACCCTTGTTTACTATCTATAAGTAAGCAAGGGCTTAAGTCTTTATTTAAGCTAAATACTAGAATTTAGGCATTCCAGGAATTTCAGGCATTCCTTGTCCACCCATTTTAGCCATTTTCTTCATCATTTTAGGATTATTCATCTTTTTAATCATATCTTTCATTTGGTCAAATTGTTTAAGTAACTTATTCACTTCTTGTACAGTTCTGCCAGATCCTTGAGCAATTCTTAGGCGTCTGCTTCCATTAATAATTTTAGGATCAGTGCGTTCTTTAGCAGTCATAGAATAAATAATAGCCTCAACATGAGTAAGTTCTTTACCATTGAGATTTGCCCCTTCTAGAGCTTTTGAATTCATTCCAGGAATCATTTTGAGAAGTCCTTCAAGTGGACCCATCTTTTTTATTTGTTGAAGTTGTTTTAAAAAATCATCTAAATCAAACTGATTCTTTTTAAGTTTCTTAGATAGTTTTTCAGCTTCTTCTTCATTCATAGAAGTTTCAGCTTTTTCGATAAGAGTAAGAACATCACCCATTCCGAGAATTCTTGATGCCATTCTATCTGCATAGAAGACTTCTAAATCACTAGGTCTTTCACCAACACCTACAAAAGCGATTGGCTTGTTAGTAATTGCTTTAATTGAGAGAGCTGCACCACCACGAGAATCACCATCTAATTTAGTTAAGATTACACCAGAAAAGTCTAATCTAGCATGGAATTCTTTAGCAACATTAACAGCATCTTGACCAGTCATAGCATCAGCAACAAAGAAGATATAATCAGGCTTTATGAAATCTTTAAGTTTTTCAACCTCTTCCATCATATCTGAATCGATATGAAGTCTTCCTGCTGTATCAAAAATAACCAAGTTCTGATTCTTTTGATTAGCTATTGCCAAGGCATCTTTAGCAATTTTTACCACATCTTTACTTTCTAAATTTGAATGAACTGGAATCCCTATCTCTTTTCCAAGAACCTCTAATTGATGGATAGCTGCAGGACGATAGACATCACAAGCAACCAGAGCAGGGAAGATATTTTTCTGCTTTCTAAAATGAGTAGCTAATTTTGAACAAGCAGTTGTTTTACCTGAACCTTGCAGACCAACTAACATAATCTTATTAATTTTATTATCATGGAGTTTAACTTCAAATCCACCTGTATCCATGAGTTTTGTTAGCTCAGTGTTAACTATTTTAACCACTTGTTGACCTGGAGTAAGAGACTTCATTACCTCTTGTCCAAGACACTGTTCTTCTATATCTTTAACAAAGTTTTTGACAATCTTATAATTAACATCAGCTTCTAAAAGGGCCATTCTGATTTCGCGAAGAGAATCTTTAATATTCTTTTCCGATAATTTTCCTTTCCCTTTTAAATTTCTAAATACTTTATCTAATCTATCTGATAAATCGTTGAACATAAACTCTCCGTTATTTTAAGGAATTAATTGCTAAAGCATAATCATTTGATTTGAAGACGAAAGAACCGGCGACAAATATATCCACTCCAGCTTGGATTAATTTAGGGGCATTTTTATCATTAACCCCACCATCTATTTCTATTTTAAAGTTAAGATTATTCTCTTTTCTAATTTTATCTAATTTAGTAATTTTCTGATAAGTACTTTCGATGAAGGATTGACCTCCATAGCCAGGATTCACAGACATAATTAAAACAAAATCTACATCCGCTAAAACCTCTTCTATCATAGTGATTGAATCTCCTGGATTTAGAGCCACTCCAGCCTTAATACCCAATTCTTTAATTTTATAAACTTCCCTATGAAGATGGTGCACTGTAGCAGGATGAAAAGAAATCATAGCAACCCTAAGATTTGCTAAAAATTTGTAATAATCAGAAGGATTAGTTACCATTAGATGAACATCTAAAGGAATAGTGCTAATAGTGTTTATTCTCTCGATAATTGGATTGCCGAAAGTTAAATTTGGAACGAAGTGTCCATCCATAACATCAATATGCAGGAAATCTGAACCAGCTTTAATAACAGCTGTTAAATCTTGCCCTAAATTAGCAAAATCAGCAGATAGTATTGAAGGTGATACTTTAATCATGTTTATTCTCACTTAATAAAAATACAAGGTTATTAATTTGGGAGTTAACTTCATTTGCAAGAACCTTGTTCAGTTGTTTAATTAACATACTCTTCATCAGAACAAATTCTTGTAGCCAAACGCTACTATCCACTCCAACATAGAGAGTATTATTCTGATATTTCAAAACAGAAGAATGCTCTGCCATATAAGAACCAACAATGGTCTTCCATGACAGAGCAATAACTATTAAATCGTGATATCTATCTCCACCTATATTAAATAGAACAGAGGAGATACTACTTTTTATATTTTTCAATGATTAAGCACTTTTTCTCAAGGCTATAGTAAAACCAGCCCATGACAAAACAGATACGGCAACCAATGTTAAATATGCGGTTCCCAATGCATTTGAGCCATTATCATAAGGCATCATCAACATTGCAGGTACAAAAGCAATAACAATTATCATCACATAACCTAACACCTTAAAACTAGAACTCTTCTTGATATTAATTAAATAATATGCCACTAATCCTGCGATAACCACAAAAATAGTAACTAAAGTTATTAGCAATAGGCCGGTGAAAGTGTGTTCGTTACTCATCAAATTTCTGAAATTGAAATTTGCTCGTACATAAGAAGGTATAAAGATGCTTATTATTACTAATAAGTATCCTACCACTTTGAGAACCATCTTATTAACCATGGAAAACTCCTATATCTCTTCTTTTATTACTGATACTACTACAGTAGCAGTTAATTCTGATCCAAAGCTAATAACAACTTCTGAATCACCAATTTCTTTAATGTGCTTTTCGATATTAACATTGTTTTTATTTATTTCAACGCCATTTTCTTTAATAGCTTCAACGATATCATATTCTGATACTGAACCATAAAGGTTACCATTTTCATCAGCTTTTCTATTAAAAGTAAGAGCCATTTTAGCAATTGATGCTAATTTTGCTTTATTCTCTTCTAATTTAATATTTCTAACTTTCTCAGCATCGGCTTTGATAGCTTCAATTTTCTTTAAAGCATCTTTTGTTGCCATCACTGCATATTTTTGTGGTAAAAGATAATTTCTTCCATAACCGCTCTTTACAGTAATTACATCACCGGCCATGCCTAAATCTTTTACATCTTTAATTAATATTAATTTCATTTTTGTACTCCATTTTTTAAGTTAAACCAAATATCAATTAATCCCACCACACAACTTATCATTATGAAAATGTGGAAGTTAAGTAATATTATAATATAAGTTAATATTCTTAATAAAGTATTATTAAATGTAGAGCCTAAGAGCCAAAGCCAGACTATTGGAAAACCCTGGATAGTTAGCATGGTAACAAATGTTATAGTAACAGGTATGCCGATAAAACGGGTCTGTTTAAAAATGGCAAGAGCCATTCCTAACATCATTAACAAGACTAAATTATCAGGAAGTTTATAGGCAATGGTATGAAATTTCATCAGAACATTTTTTCTGCTGAAAATCGTACCGATTACCAAGGCAAATATCATTGGAACTAACCAGAATAATTCAATGTTATTAAAATAACTCTCAATCATTCTGAGATATTCAGATTCCAAATTTGGATAATTTTGCAATAACTCCTTACTTGCTTCTAACTGACTTAGAATAAGATCTTTTGAATGTTGAAGATTATCAACAAAAAGATATTTTCTTAATAAGCCATAAGAGCCTTGAAAAAGAGCAAAAGCTGAGAAAGAGATTCTAAATCCTTTTTTAAGATAAAGCGAGGTGAATAGATATGTTGAAACACCTACCCCAACTATTACATCTACTATTCTCAATAGGTCTAAACCCATAAAGAAAGAGGATACTAAAACCACTCCCCCAAAAATTGCAAAACCGATATTTACATCTTTGGCTTTCTTTCTTAGTAAATCACATATATTAACTGTCCAAAAGATCAATCCCCAGAAAGGGGAAATTATTGCGACTAAACTTGATACTACAGCAAGTAACACTTTTTTAGTCAGCGATGTATGGCAATAAAGCCATGTGACGAGCTTTCTTTATTTCGTTAGAAATCTTTCTTTGATGTTTAGCACAAGCACCAGTTAATCTCGCTGGTTCAATTTTACCAACTTCTGACATAAACTGTTTTAATACATCAGTGTTTTTGTAATTTATTTCAAGTTCTGGATTCTTACAGAATTTGCAGTATTTCTTCTTTCCATATTTTCTTTTTTTGTCGTAAAGCATGTTTTCTCCTTTAATTAAAACGGTACATCATCATTGATGAAATCAGGCTCAGGACGATTTGTTGACTGAGGCTTTTCATTGTTATTTTGATTATAGTTACTTTGTTGATTAGAGTGATTATTATCACTATAATTATTATTATAATTATCGTTGTAACCATTACTGTCCGTTTTATTTGATGTTTCTAAACTTTGAATTTTATCTACATGAATATCAGTAATTCTTCTATTTTGGCCTTCCGGAGTTGTATAAGAATGCTGTTTTAAGCGTCCTTCAATTATCACCGGGCTACCCTTTCTAAGAGTATTACTAAGTCTTTCAGCTTGTGGTCCCCAAACTTTTGCATCCATAAATACAGTTTGTTCAACCCACTGATTAGCATTTTTATCCCAATACCCATCATCTATTGCGATACTGCAACGAAGAACTGCACTCCCATTTGGAGTGTATTTCAGTTCACTGTCTCTAGTTAATCTACCTGATACAGTTAGAGAATTTAATTTTGGGAATCTTAAATCCATAATAACCTCTATTCTAAAACTAGAAGGTTATGACGGATTACTTTTTCATCAATTCGATAGTTTTCTTCTAAGACTTTAACACTGTCGGCATCCATTGCGAAATAATAGATATAATAATATCCTTCGGTTGCCTTATTGATAGCGTAGGCAAGAACTCTTTTGCCCATATCATCAGTCTTAACAATTTCACCACCATTACTTGTGATAATTTTAGTATATTTTTCAATAACTTCTTTTATCACATCCGGTGAGAGTTTAGCATCAAGAATAATCATACTCTCGTAATTTCTAACCATTTATTCCTCCCTATGGTCAGTTGATCCCGATTTTCTCGGAATAGGTAACATAATTTGCACTATTGTAGTTTAATAACTCTTCAATTCCATGAGAAATGTAGGTATTAATAAGATCTACCATGTACTCATTCAGTTGGTTAATTTTCTCCATCTCCTGCTTGTCAAATTTATCAAGCACAAAGTCTTTAACTTCTTTTGAATCAGGACGACCAATGCCAATTCTGATTCTTCCATATTCTTGACTATTAAGGGTAGAAGTAATGGATTTCAGTCCATTATGACCACCTGTTCCACCTTTTCCTCTGATTCTAATTTTCCCAAAGGGCAGATCCATATCATCAACTATTACTAAAATATCATCGATATTAGAGAATTTAGTCATGACACTTTGGACTGCAATACCACTTAAATTCATATAAGTAGTAGGTTTAATCAAAATAGCATCAGAATATTTCGCATAGTAATAATTCTTAGTTTTAGTAAAAGAAAGATTATTACACTTAGCAAAATAATCAACTGCAATAAAGCCTATATTATGGCGGGTACGGGAATATTTATCCCCGATATTACCTAATCCCACAATAAGTTTCATTATTATTCTGCAGTTGCTACAACGCCTTCTTCAGCATCTTCCACAGTCACAGTTACTTTGTTCTTATCATGGACAACAACAATAGTAACATCTTCAGAATCTTTGATTTTTACATTAGGGATTTTAATATCCTTGATATGTAAAGAATCTCCGATTTCTAATCCTGAGATATCAACTTCAACATCTTCTGGGATGTCTTTTGGTAAACATGCAATATTAAGATTTCTAACGATGATATCAAGAATACCACCCATCTTAGTTCCTGCAGCATCACCAACGAATTTGATAGGAAGAGATAAAGAAACTTCATGGCCCGGATTGAGTAATAAGAAATCAACATGTAAAATGTCTCTTCTTACTGGGTGAATTTGCTTATCTTTAAGAATGCAACGATGTTCTTTGCCATCTACAATAATATTAAAAATAGCTAATTCGCCAATACTTTGCTTGTAGGCTTTCATAAATTCAGGAGCTTTGAATTGAATAGGTGTTCCTTCAACTCCTTGACCATACATAATACCTGGGATTATGAAATCCTTTCTCAGGTCTTTGCGGTCTGATTTTTTGCCTAGTGTTCTCTTTCCAGCTTCGATTTTAATAACCATTATTCCTCCACATTCGTTTCTGTTCTATCTAAAAAGAATACTTAATGATTCTTCAATATGAATTTTTTTAATCGCAATTGCTAGCATTTCAGCAATAGAAAGTTGTTCTATTTTTGAACATGCTTGTTTTCTTTCATTTAAAGGTACTGTATTAGTAATAAAAAGTTTCTCAATCGGAGAATCTTCTAATCTTTGAATAGCCGGCCCAGAGAGAATTCCATGAGAGCAGGCAGCAAAAATTCTAGTTGCACCATTCTTTTTTAAAGCATGAGCTACTTTGGTTAAGCTCCCACCTGTATCAATGATATCATCAAAAAGAATAGCTGTTTTTCCTTCTACATTACCAATAATATTCAATAACTCTGCTGCATCATCATTTCCACTTCTTCTCTTATCTCCAATTGCTAAATCACATTTAAGCCTTTGAGCAAATGTTCTCGCTCTATTAGCACCTCCTGAATCAGGAGAAACAATAACTAATTCATCAGTATTAGCGATTGTTTTAAAATGTCTAGCAAAAGTAGTCATAGAAAAAAGATGATCAACAGGGATATTAAAAAATCCTTGAATTTGATCCGCATGAAGATCAATAGTTATGATTCTATGAGCACCAGCAACTGTTAGTAAGTCAGCAACTAATTTAGCAGTGACAGGCACTCTAGGTTGATCTTTTTTATCAGATCTAGCATAACCATAATAGGGGATCACGCAAGTAATCCTCTGTGCAGATGCCCTTTTAAAAGCATCAATCATTACCAATAATTCAATTAGGTTATCATTAACAGGATAGCAAGTAGGTTGAATAATAAAAACATCAGCCCCTCTCACATTGTCATTAATTTTAACAAAAGTTTCATCATTAGCAAATTTAAAGACTTCTACATCACCCAGTGGTATCCCTGCAAAATCAGCTACTTCTTTCGCTAATGGACGGTTTGCGTTTCCTGAAAATATCTTTAATCTTGAAAACATTTTTTTAACTTCCCATTTATATTGTTTTTGTTATTTTCGTCCAATATCCTTGTGTCGTAAAATAATCATAAGATTGTTTCAAAAGTTCAGCTGATGTATATATCCCATAACAAGTAGATCCTGAACCTGACATTTGAGCAATCTCTGCTCCCTTGTCTCGAAGTTGCCCAAGGATATCTCCAATTTGAGGATATTTATTAATAATTCCGCTTTGTAAATCATTAAATATTAATTTTAAGTCTCTTGTTTCTAAGAATTTATCGAAATTTTTATTAGTTTTTCTAATATTTATTAAATTATAGGCTTCTCTACTAGTAATTCCTAAAGTTGGTTTTACTAAAAGAATTTTATCGATATGTACTGGTTCAACTCTTTCAATTATCTCACCTCTATTAAAACCACAAGCAGTTCCACCTTCTAAAAAAAAATTTAAATCACTTCCAAATTTAGCAGCTACATCATGCATCTCATCATTGGTCATATTTAACGACCACAATAGATTAAGAGACTTTATGGCATTAGCTGCATTACTACTTCCTCCACCTAAACCGGCAGCAAGAGGTATCTGTTTTTCTAATTTAATTTTAACACCACTATTAACACTATATTTATTTTTCAAATAAGTAGCAACTGTGTAAATAAGATTTTTCTCACCACACAGTTCTGCTATATTTGACCAAACTTCAATTTCCTTACTTTTTGTCAAAGAATATTTTAGATTATCATATAAATCTATCTCGCTGAATAGTGTTCTTATTTTATTATAACCACTATTCAGCAGAGATTCGACATTTAAAACTAAATTAATTTTTGCGTAAGAAACTGAATATATTTCTTGATTTTTTGTTTTTATTTTCATTTTGACCATAATAATAATAATAGTAGTAATAGTAATATTTATGTCTATTATAGTACTTTTGTACTTTTATACCATTTATAATATAACCATCTACTTTTTTATTAACATTACTTAGAATTTCATTTGCTCTATTTAATACGGCTTTTTCTGTGAATGCAACCCTGAGAACTAAAAGTACTTTATCAACTTTCTTAGACATAATGATAGCATCCGTAACAGCAATAATAGGAGGAGTATCAAAGATTATATAATCATATTTACTTTGCAACTCTCTAATGAATTGATCCATTCTTTCAGAGGAAAGAAGCTCTGAAGGGTTTGGCGGAATAAATCCTGAAGAAATCACATCAAGATTTGGTATTCCTGAATGTTTAACAACATCTTCAACTAACAGAGTATCATCAATTAAATAATCACTAGAACCATTATCTTTCTTGAGACCAAATTTTGTATGAATAGTTGGTCTTCTCATATCGACATCCACGATAACTACTTTACTATTCATTTGAGCAAGTGTAATTGCCAAGTTAGAAGAAGTAGTAGATTTACCTTCTTTAGGAGCTGAGGATGTTACTAAGAGAGTCATAGGACCAGGTTGTTTGTTTGAGATAAGATTGGTTCTAAGAGATCTGTAAGACTCAGCAGTAGGAGATTTTGGTGAGTAGTGAGAAATCAACTGACCAGTAATATGGGTGAGGGATCTTCTCAGCTTCTCTTTCTGTTCATCTGGTGAATGATTAATCATATTGTTTAATTCATCCAACTCCCCTACAGGTATATCGATCAAAGGAATAGTACCATAGACAGGACTTTTCACTTGATTCTCAATATCTTCAATTGTTCTTAATTTTGTATCTAAAGAGTGAGCTAAGAAAGCTGAACCAACACCAAGACCTAAACCAAGAATAACCCCAATCAGGTAATTCATCATCTTCTTAGGTTTAATCGGATTTGATGGAACACCAGCTACTTCTAAGATTCTCACATTTCCAATTTGTGATATTTCTGCAACTTTAGCATCCTCATACTTCTCTGTAATAATAGTATGAATCTTCTCATTAAATAATTTATCTCTAGTTAATTTTGATAGTTCTAACTCTTGGTCAGGAAGTCTGCTCATCTCTCTTTGATAATAAGATACAGTTTCTCTTAAACCAACTAATTTTGAGGAAACGATTTCATATTCACTTTCCACATTAGCTAATCTCTCAATAAGTTGTGATCTATAAGAGAATGGATCTTGAAGAGTATTAACGCGTACTGTCTCTGTAATTTTCGCTTTTAACTCTCTCTTTAAATTAGATAATTCTTCATTAAGATTTATAAGTTCAGGATGATCTTGTTGGTAATTTGATTTAGAAGAGAGAACAATAAGATATCTCTCTTTAGCAACAATTTCGGAGATAAGATTATTAATCAAAGTATTATTTAAGACATTATCAATTGAAACTTGCTCTTTAGCCCTTTCTTGGGGAAAATCCTCATCAGAGATAAAATAATCTGTATCAACCTCATCTTCAAAAAGATTTTGAGAACTTACAATCTCAGAGATATCGTTAACATCTGCTTGAGTAGTATCTTTAGAAGCTCTAGCTAAATCTCTATCTTTGATATATAAGTCATTAAGAATAAGATTTTGATTCATTATCTTGCGTTTCAAAATATCAATTTCGGTAGCTTTAAGCAGTGAATCTATCATAGAGGTATGCATATTAGCTTCGAATGTTCCAGCTTGTTCAACTAATTTTTGAGAAGCAGGGGATAATTCTGATATTTGATTCTCTTTTTTAAAATCTCTAAGTTGCTGTTCTGAGTTATCTAAGAAAGACTTAGTCTCTTTTACTCTCTCTTCCAAGAATTCTCTAATTTGAGTAAACTCAAGTCTAGCATACTTAGTAGTCTCTTCTTGGAAAGCAATTTCTAAAGCATTAATTGCTTCAGCACATTCTGCAGGTGATTCTGATTCATAACTAAGAGTTAAAACATCAGTTTCCCTAATTGATTCTATTTTAAATCTTCCTCTCATTGCTCCAGCTATAGATCGAGTATATCTTTCATAAAGAGGACTAGATTTAGCAATATTAGTAGTAGGTAAAGAGAATTGACTAAAATTGTTTGATTGAACAAGATTTTTCGCAGCACTAATCATCACTGGAGTACTTTGAATAATCTGAATGTTATTATTTAAGCTAGTTTTACTACTTCCCATAGAACCAAGCATTAACAAATCAGTTCCACCTTTATTATTCTCTAAAAGAATTTTACCCCCGGCAGAATAAATCTTAGGTTGTTTGGAAGTATAATAATATGAGCCTATAGCAACTATAGCAAAGATAAAAAATACTAAGAATTTAAACCTATATATAATAGCTAAATAATCAGATATTTTAATTTCATCTTCGAAGATATTACTACTTTTATATTCATAGTTATTGTTGTTATTTTCCATGAATCCTCTCTTATAGTTTTAGAATTGTAATATATACAGTAAGGATAATACCTATCTCAGACATGAAAGTAACAAAGTCTTTGAATTTACGATAGAAGGTACCCCTAACTATCACTGTATCACCTGGTTTAAGAGTAACATTATACTCTTTATCGCCACTATTAAGATAAGATTCCAAGTCTATTGAAATAGTCTCTTCTTGTTCCCCATAAGAGCGAACAATTCTAATATCTTGTAATCTGGCATCATCTGATGGACCACCTGCTAAAGCTATCAAGGTTAAAATGTCAGTATTATCTGGGACTAAATACAAGCCTGGGCTCTTAACTTCTCCCCAAATATAAGCGTTGATTTTTAACTGTTCTTGATCTCCCCGAGCACCTGAAAATGAGTATGCTGATGCATTATTAATACCTGAAGAGATTGTATCTTGTGCAGCAATTGACAAGCTAAACAAGCATAATACTATTATAATTATAAATCGTCTCACAAGAGCCCCTTTATATGTTTTTTTCAATAAATTATTAATTCTATTATCAGTCAAGATTATTCTCAATTTTTGTTTCTATCAATCAAAAACTCACTAATGTCAGATTCTGAGCCATAGTAAAAAGTTCTGCCATTATCGTAATACGGATCTAATTCATAATCGTATTTAAAGACATCAACTCGCCAATAGTAACGACCATCAGCTAAAACTCCTGTATATAGAGCAGATGAATCATCTTGTAGATTCTCATCAGGTGCATCTATTAGAACATCTTTAAACCAAAGTAGGACATCCGAATCATTAAATAGCAATACTCTATAAAAGTCATAATTCCCTGTGTAATTCCAATCAAAAATCATGTTATGAGAAGTTGATAAACTTGTTCCATTTTGAGGTGCAAGTAAATATGTTTTCTCAGCTAATCTATAGTGTACAGTATCGGAACGAGTGGAGTTGCCAGCACGATCTATCAAATCTATAAAGTAAGAAAACTTATTTTCGTGAAGATAATCTGCCGAGATTGAGTTATCAATATAATATTCATTATCTGCTGTTATAGAATCTATCTTTGCAATGTTTTCAATATCATCATTCATATATCTATTAATAAATATCTTTTCTAAGTCATTATCATAGATAAGGGGATCCCACATTAATCTGAAACCTCTTTCCCCGCTTTCAGCATCAATTCCGTTATTAGCATCATTGAGGAAGATATTATGTCCATTATATGCTATTTCACCATCACCAGTATCACCAAGATGAGGAATCAAATTTGGTTTTGTTGGAGGGATAGTATCTTTATCAAGTTCATCATCGCCAGAACAAGCTACCAATAGAAATGCTAGTAGAAGTAATAATCCTATTATTTTTATCTCTTTTTTCATAATATCTCCTAAAATATAAAACTTAGTCCAATTCTGTTTGTGTTACCTAAGTCATTAGTAACAAAGGCATAATCTATTTTAAAATTATAGATGTTTAAGCCAACACCTGTTGAATAATTTCCATCACTATATCCACCTCTAACTGCAACTCTTTGGTCATAATTCAACTCTCCCCCATAATGCACTCTTTCATCATAAACATAGTCTTTATCAAGTGATAAGATTAAATCTGATTTAATAAAGGGAAGTGGCTGTTCTAGGGCAACACCCATTTTGGTATTCATCAAAACTTCATCTACTCTATCAGAACGAGAATCCCATTTAATGTCAGTATTACCTAGGTCCATAAAGTTCACTCCATACTTAATTTTTCCTAAGAAATCTTGATTAAAAACATAGGACATATCTGTGGTCAAAAGAAAAGATAAATCAAATCCTGTACCAGTACCCATATTTTCAAACAGTTTTCTTCGAATGAATTTTAGATTTCCTCCAGTATAAATATCAAAGGGCATTTGGAAAAACTTCCAGCCTAAATCAAACTCTAGATGAACATGTTTACTAAAACCTAATTGAAAGAGATCATCAGTACTCTTGAATCTGCTATCTGGCTCGCCCGGTAAGTGCAAAGCAGGATTTGCAACTCTCTGGTCTACATTTGTTCCGGCAAGATACTTTTCTTTAAAATAGGGAATTTCATCTACAGTTAATCGTGTCCAATTAACCCCAATAGTTGCATTATTAGGTAAAGGCTGACAAAATACAACATTATCATAACTTGCTAAACCTTCATATAAGAAAGCATGCATGGCAAAAATCTGCCCCTCTTTTATCTGTCCAATTCCTGAAGTATTCCAGTAAATGGCATTAGCATCATCAGCAACAGCACTAAAAGCACCACCCATAGAAATAGCTCTGACTCCACCACCGATAGCCATGAAATCGCCTGCATATCTACCTGCAAAGAGGTTTATTACAACTACTAAAGTAATTATTGTTATGTATATTTTTTTCATTTTATCCCCTATTTAATTATAGCCATTTTTTGGATTTTTTCGATTTTTTTACCGCCTCTTCTAGCAATTACTTTGTAGAAATAAACACCATTAGCTAGATCGAATCCAGCTCTATCTTTGCAATCCCAACCATAAACACTTCTTGGATATTCATGATAACCTACTGTTGTTGGGAGGTTATCAAATTCAACGACTTTCCTTCCGGCAACAGTATAGACAACAATTGAGACTTTTTCTGCATCATCAGTAAGAGTGTAAGTAAAGCGAGTTCTTCCATCGTGTATAGGATCATTAGCTTGAGCAATAATCGGATTAGGATAATTAGCGATGTTGATAATATTAAATTCAGTATTAACTTTAAAAGTTATATCTAAGGAGTTAAAATTACCGCTGACATCTGTGCAGTCAACAACTAAAGTATATTCTCCTTTAGGTAAATCCAAGTGGTATTTTATAGGGATATTATTAACATTATAGTCATTTTGAGTAATAACTAGGTTTTCTTCAGGAATAGCTTCTCCATTTAGATAAAAACCAAATTTATTCTCTTCAACATCAATTCCATTAGCATCAGATAGAACTATTGAAATAGTTCCTTTTCCTGAGATATATCCCCCTTGAGTAAATTCTTGATCTTGCACATTAGGGTCAATCTCGGGAGCAATACTATCTTTACTTCTCAAAATAGTAAATTTACCTAGACGCTTAATCCTACCTCTAATAGTACCATCATCAGTAGAAGTAAATCCTCCTTGGAAGACCCATTTCTGATATCTACTATTCCATCTAAAAAGTTTTAATTGATTCGCATTAGCATAGTAAGAAGTTGTTGAATCTGACATTGCATACTTAATCTTTACATCCAATTCACCATTTAAAAGAAGACCTGTAGAATCAGCAATTTCAGAGTTTAAACAGGTAATATCATACACTCTAGATTCATAATCACCAGCGACAAGGACGGTTTCCAAATCTGGTTGCATATTAGGTGTAAGATAATCCTCATGAACAATATTGAATAACATATTTTGATGATAATTAGCAGGTACGATAAGCTCGGCACTGTTATCAGTACTTTCTACACTTCCCCCGTTAATATCAAGTAATTGATAATTCATCACATTTTCTAAATTATGTGTATTATTAGCTTGAGTAATTTCACTAAACAAGTTTGGATAGTTAACTCTTAGAGTAAATCGAAAATTACCTGCTGTAAAATCATCTACAGGAATCAACAATTCATACTCTTCAAGCTCTTCTAATCCAGGAATAGTACTTTCATATATTAAAACTTCATTACTATTAGCTAAATCAATTCTATTTAATTGAACATTGGTCTGCTGAGAATTACAGTTTCCTGCATTGTTAATAATATACTTTAAGGTAGGGTTTTCATTTACACTTACCATTTCCCCAGTTACGATATTCAAGTCAGGAGCGAGAACAACATAGTTATATTGATTAGAGACAATGACTTCACGATCTACATTAACTACTTCTATTGAATACATTACTTCTCGGTCTGCATTTTGCTTTGGAATAGCCAAAGTAGTTCTATATTCATTTACAGAACCTGCAATAAACTCCATTGGTATGGTCGTCCTAGTTTTAGCAGAGGAAGTACTATACTCTAATGTAACACTACTTATCTCTTTCTCAGAAATAATATTACAGCTAACGCTGACAGAATCATATACAGTAGGTTTTGCTGGAAGATGAGTAATATTAGCAAAATTTGAATTGCCTATTCCCACTGTTTTTTCGCCATAATAAACGCCAGCTTCATCATAACTTTCAACCCTTATCCGGTAGAACAAACCTTCCGCTGTGTCTGTAGGAATAACAAAAGTGTGGTTATAGTTTCCAGCAATCACAGGAAGATAGTAAGCAATATTTTTCACTAAGCCATCTTTATCAATAATGAAGAGTTTAGCCTTTTCTAAGTCTAAATCACTATTATTCATAGCAACCCTTATGGTATCACCAGGAGCATAAATCTCCTTATCTGTAGAGACTTCTAATCTCTTTCTAGGCTTATGAATCGGCACATTAGGATCTCCGATAAGTACGCAACCAGCAGTAAGAGCTATACGGGCTTGTCCGCTTGATTTTACATAGAATTTTGCTTTAGTATAATTAATAACATCACCGATATTATCTAGTTCTGATCTAAAATATCCATCAGCAAGAGCTGTACCAAAGGTTAAATCCTGATTCAAGTATCCCAAACCAGAAAATCCTACAGTTGCAATTGCCCCTTTATTAGGTTCAGAAACAAAAGCTTCACTTATACAAGAAGCACCAGGATAATCGAATGATGAAGCATAACATGCAAGACTACTAACAAAGGGATAATAATCATTATTTAAAGTTCGAATATCATTAAAATTAAGTAAGTTATAGTCAGCCCAGATTCTACCACCACCATGACCCATAAACTGTAAGAATGTTGTACCTTGGTCTATATTATCTTTTAAAGAGAAGGTAGAGCCATAGAAATTAGAATTTACTGTTTGAGTAGTTGTATAGACACGAGAAACTCTGTAATCATCATTAATCATTCTTCTTTTGATTAACTCTTCTTGAACAGAGAAGATATCATTTCCATCACCAACTTTACCTCCAGCAGAGAGAGTAACATGAGCAGAACCTAAACTTTCAAATACTGCTTCTTTTATATGAGTATAACTCTTTTGAGCAATATCATTGATTTGATCAGCTTCCCAGATGTTGATTCTTCCTACCGCAATTTCTGCTACGGTATCATCACCAACAACACAGCCATACCAGTTATCGCTTGGTGTAACACCATGCTTCCAAGTCCATACTTTTCTATAAGGTATTATATTATATTTTTCTGTAGGTGAGTTATCAGTAGTATTATAGGTAGCGTCTCCCACTAAGAAGACACTTCTTACTCTTGGAGCACTCCAATTGTAGTAAGCATAAGTGAGAAAATCCTTGATGGCATCAGCAGAAACCACACCGTTATTAAATTCATCATAGATATCTTGCACATCTATTATTTTGGTATTATAGCCAATTTCATCCCAGAGGCTTTTATACAGAGCAATCCCTTCGTTAGCAATGAAATCGTTTCTTGTAATAATTAAACAATCATAGTTGTTAGAAGTAGATTTTAGATCTGATATTTTATCAATACTAACATCTATAGGGATTTTCTTATTTTCTTCAGTTAAAGCGATATATTCAATATCTTCAGAATTAACATTATCTTGGAATGTTACATTATAAGGAGCTTCTCCAAGTTCAAAAGCAGGTTCAACTCTAATATTTTCCATCTTACTACTACCAATCTTGTAGATGGAAACATCGGTATTTTGAAATCCTCCTAAAACAAAGTTATACAAGCCATATCCTTTATTTCTAGGTTTCTTGAATTTAATCCAGTCTAAATCAGTTTTATATTCTCTCCAATAGGTTAAATCTAAGTAGTCTAAAGCAACAAGTTCATTTTCGCCATTTGGTGTATCACCTGTTAAACTAATATAGAGATTATTTTCTCCGTGGGTTAGGAATGAGTTAGAAATAAGATTAGAACTCTCAAATATTTGTTCAGTTTGTCCAGTCCACACTTTTGAATCAATTATCCCTTGATTAAGTCTAACAATTGCATGATGATCATTAACATTTGTGTCACTATAAGTCAAACCAAACAAAGAGACTTTTACATCTATTTTATTAATATTCAAATCAGCAGGATATTGCAAATCGAAAGCTACAATTTCTAAATTTGGAGCTTTGATTTTTCTCCAGAAGTAGTTATCTTCTCTATAATAATTTACATCATAATCATAACCTTTACCGATTTTTTCATAGAAGCTTTGAACTTCCAGATGAATATTATGGTCATAATTCCTTGGCTCGATATATTCAGTAGGATTAGAGACCATGATACCACCGTTCTCCACTGCCATACGAGAGCCAAAGCCATCAATTAGTCTCAATTTATAGATATTTTTGGAAGTATAAGCCCCAAAATAAGATTCTACACCAGTGTTTCGGATTCCGTAAAATTCAAAATAATCTCCAGGATCAAAAGAACCATCCTCTTCACCTGAGAAATAAATTGGTTCTAACCCTTGTTTGCTTTCCAGTTGCAGATATTTTGGATTTATATTATCTAATCTCCAGCCAAGTAAAACTGCTGTTTCATCTTGATACTCAGTAAGCATTTCTTGTAAGAACTCATAGGTCACCTTGTAGATTCCATCTTCGATTACTGTTAAATCAATGGCATTATTAGTATAAGTCTCTCTCTCTATTTCAGTATCTGAAACAAGTTCTTTTCTCCATTTCTGGGAGAATCTATTATTTAAAAAGAAATCATCACCGACATTATCTATAAAGTTATCTGAGAATTGCCACTCTCTATTAGAACTAATATCCCCACTAATTGTTATTTCAAATTCTATATACTCATGAACTACTAACTTTTTCTTAGCTTCATTATATTGGAAAGGATATAATTGGAAAGTAGAAAACCTTCTGTCACCAATAAAAGCACTATCACCTTTCTCAATAATATTCTTAGGATAGAGTTCATTCTTTAGTTCTTTAGAAGCAGGATTTTCATTTCTATATTCAACCTCATCCTCAACTAGATATACAAGAGGACATCTTTCTAAGTCTAAGTTCTCGTAATTTTTACTCTTTTTGGTTAAAATTCTGACATTAATATCGCCATCTTCTGGTATTCCTATTGCATCTGCGAAGTAGGGAATAATTGGCCTTTTTTCATCAAAAGTTAATTCCGCATCAGTAATATTGATTTTATCAGAAGCGCTTTTGTGAGTTTTACTTTTTTCAATTGTGTAATCAGGAACTTGGAACCCTACTCTAATATAAGATTCACTCATCTCCAAAATTTCAAATTCATATCCGGTGAGGACCTGAAAAAGTCCTAATATCAATGCTATTATTATTAATCTGTTAGTCATAATTTCTCTCTTGTTTTTTAGTTATCTTTGGTTATTAGACAGAAAAATACTATATTATTCTCATATCTATGGAGTAATTTATACATCCAAATGCATCTTCTAAAATCATTTTTATGCCAGAACAATTATAGTAATTGCCTCCTATTATCGTTGGGACCTCTGTCCAATATCTGTTCTAATAACTTTTCCCTCGAAAAAAATCTTTTCGACTAAAGAGTAACTTTTTTGAATTAATTTTTCTCTATTATAACTTAGCGATGTAATTCCTAGCACTCTGCCACCATTTGTCAATAATTTTCCTTCAGATTTTTTCACACCAGCATAATAGACCTTGCTATCTCTATCAATATCACCAACTTCTATAACCTTACCTTTTTCATATTTTCCAGGATAGCCACCAGCTGCACAAACAATATTTATCGCAAATTGATCTTTCCAGAGTAAATCTAATTGGCTTACCCTCTTCTCAGCAATTGCTTCACAAACATCAACTAAATCTGTCTTTAATAAAGGTAAAATAACTTGAGTTTCTGGATCACCAAAACGACAGTTAAATTCTATCACTTTAGCACCTTCTGGGGTTATCATCAAGCCGCAATACAAGACTCCAGTGAAAGAGCAACCTGATTCTTTCATCCCGAGTAATATTGGAGCAAATACTTCTCTTTCTATATCATATTTATATTTTTCAGCTTCTATAATCGGAGCAATTGCTCCCATTCCACCAGTATTAGGTCCTTTATCTCCTGCTTCTAATTGCTTATGATCCATTGAGAATATAGTAGAAACGAAGTTATCTCCATCGCAAAAAGCAAAAATAGAAGTTTCCCAACCTTGTAAAAATTCTTCAATAACCAGTTTAGCACCAGCATTTCCAAACTTACTATCAAGCATAAACTCTTTTAATTCTTGCTCAGCTTCAAGTTGAGAATTTACAATAACCACCCCTTTACCTGCAGCCAAACCATCAGCTTTAAATACTATGGGATATTTGCAGACATTAATATATTCTTTTGCATGGGAATAGTCAGTAAATACTTCATATTTAGCAGTTGGAACCTTGTATTTTTTCATTAAGTCTTTAGCAAATGCTTTACTGGATTCTATTTGAGCAGCTTTTTTTGAAGGTCCTATTGCTATTATTCCTTCTTCTGTGAGAAAATCAACAACTCCCTCAGAAAGTGGTTGTTCAGGCCCTACAAAAACCATATCTATATTTTCGTTTTTAACGAATGCAGAAATAGCACCAAAATCATCTAATTCAACACATTGGAACTCTTGAGAAATTCCCCCGTTTCCTGGAGCAACTATCACTTGGGTTACTTTAGGACTCTCAGCAAATTTAACAGCTAAGGCATGTTCTCTTGCCCCACTTCCTAATACTAATATTTTCATTCTATCCTCTAACTTTATAATTTATTACATTGGCAATTTCAGATGGGCCTATGGCAATACGCCCCTACAACTCTCTTCTTCTGTCGGACGGTGGACATCTTGTCCGCCTCATTGCGAAGCAATGACCTTCTTAACTCCCCTCTTAGTGCTGAAAGCACGATTAAAGAGGGGTGGTTGTGTATCCCATGACAGGGTGTTTCCTAGATGGGCCTATGGCAATAGGCCCCTACTTTTTAATTTTCAAGATATTCTTTTATTTTATTTAATACATATACTGCAGATTTTTCTCTAACCTCTTCCCTACTTCCTGAAAAATGCTGTCTGCTACTATTGACCCTTCCTTCTAAATCAAATCCAAACCATACAGTCCCAACAGGTTTTTCTTCACTTCCTCCGCTTGGCCCAGCAATCCCAGTTACTGAAATGCAAATATCTGCTTGAGTAAGATTTTTTAATCCTGAAACCATTGCTAAAGCACATTCGGAACTAACTGCTCCTTGAGTAGTTAGTATTTCTGCCGAAACTCCTAACAACTTCTCTTTTAAGCGATTGCTATAGACTACTATTCCACCTTCAAAGTAGCTACTGCTTCCACTGTTATCAGTGATTAATTTCTGTAGCAATCCTCCCGTGCAGGACTCTGCAAAGCTAATCCTCTTTTTGCTAGCTAATAATAAATCATGTACTTCTTGAGTTAAACTTTTTAGCATTGCTTTCCTCTTTTGCTTTATTCCCCTCTGAGGAGGGGTGGAAGTGTATTTCACTGACCGGGTGGTTTCTTTATTCTTATTGGTTCTCCGCCATCGCGTCGAACCCTTTTGAGGGGTATGCTCTAGGAGTGTCTTGCGAACACTCCCTATTAGATGCCATCCCTTCGGGATTTAAGATGTCTCAGTCTTTCTTATCTATGGATAATTCTTCTTTCATCCTTCCTCTCTTAATCAGTGTAAATCTGTGTAATCTGTGGACCCTTTTCTTTCCTCTTTTGCTTTATTCCCCTCTGAGGAGGGGTTGCAGTATATTTCTGACAGGATGGTCTCTTTATTCCCTCTTATTGCTTCTCCGCTAGCGCTTCAAACCCTTTTGAGGGGTATGCTCTAGGAGTGTCTTGCGAACACTCCCTATTAGATGCCATCCCTTCGGGATTTAAGATGTCTCAGTCTTTCTTATCTATGGATAATTCTTCTTTCATCCTTCCTCTCTTAATCAGTGTAAATCCGTGTAATCTGTGGACCCTTTTCTTTCCTCTTTTGCTTTATTCCCCTCTGAAGAGGGGTGGCAGTCTATTTCACTGATAGGAGGTCTCTTTATTCCCTCTTATTGCTTCTCCGCTAGCGCGTCGAACCCTTTTGAGGGGTATGCTCTAGGAGTGTCTTGCGAACACTCCCTATTAGATGCCATCCCTTCGGGATTTAAGATGTTTCAGTCTTTCTTATCTATGGATAATTCTTCTTTCATCCTTCCTCTCTTAATCAGTGTAAATCCGTGTAATCTGTGGACCCTTTTCTTTCCTCTTTTGCTTTATTCCCCTCTGAAGAGGGGTTGCAGTATATTTCTGACAGAATGGTCTCTTTATTCCCTCTTATTGCTTCTCCGCTAGCGCGTCGAACCCTTTTGAGGGGTATGCTCTAGGAGTGTCTTGCGAACACTCCCTATTAGATGCCATCCCTTCGGGATTTAAGATGTCTCAGTCTTTCTTACCTGTGGGTAATTCTTCTTTCATCCTTCCTCTCTTAATCAGTGTAAATCTGTGTAATCTGTGGACCCTTTTCTTTCCTCTTTTGCTTTATTCCCCTCTGAAGAGGGGTTGCAGTATATTTCTGACAGGATGGTCTCTTTATTCCCTCTTATTGCTTCTCCGCTAGCGCGTCGAACCCTTTTGAGGGGTATGCTCTAGGAGTGTCTTGCGAACACTCCCTATTAGATGCCATCCCTTCGGGATTTAAGATGTCTCAGTCTTTCTTACCTGTGGATAATTCTTCTTTCATCCTTCCTCTCTTAATCAGTGTAAATCTGTGTAATCTGTGGACCCTTTTCTTTCCTCTTTTGCTTTATTCCCCTCTGAAGAGGGGTGGCAGTCTATTTCACTGACAGGATGGTCTCTTTATTCCCTCTTATTGCTTCTCCGCTAGCGCGTCGAACCCTTTGAGGGGTATGCTCTAGGAGTGTCTTGCGAACACTCCCTATTAGATGCCATCCCTTCGGGATTTAAGATGTCTCAGTCTTTCTTATCTGTGGATAATTCTTCTTTCATCCTTCCTCTCTTAATCAGTGTAAATCTGTGTAATCTGTGGACCCTTCTCTTTCTTTTTTGTGTTCTTTGTGTCTTTGTGGTAAGAGTATTCAATTCTCTTAGTAACTTTTAGAAAATACCACTCTCTGTTTGGAAGCTTTTCCACAGCAGATACATTTTCCTTCTTCAGCTTCTGCTTCAAAAGGAATATTTCTAATAGTCACCTTTAAATCTTCTTTGATCTTTTCTTCACACTCTACAGAACCACACCAATGGGCATAGGCGAAACCACCATGAATTTCTGGTTTATCGCTATTTTCTGGAGTAAAGAATTTATAAAATTCCTCTTGTGAATCTATCACAACAGAGTTTTCACTTCTGAAAGAGAGAGCTTTTTGATAGATATTATTCTGGATATCAGTTAATATTTCAGCAACTGAATCTACAAATTCTTGCCAGCCTAGACCTTTCTTCTCTTTAGCTTCAAAATCTCTTCTACCCATAAAGACAGAATTAGATTCCATATCGCGTTTACCAATTTCTAATCTAATTGGCATACCGCGTTTTATCCATTTCCAGCTTTTTTCACCAGAAGTAGCGTCAGTATCATCAACTTCAACAATGATCTCTCTGCCATCAAATCTTTTCTCTTTAAGGGCACTTGTAATATTCTCTATATATTTAAGTATTTCTTCTCTATCCTCATCATTTTTAGCTATTGGAATTATAGCAATATGAGCAGGAGCAATTTTTGGAGGAAGCACTAAACCATTATCATCACTGTGGGCCATGATTAAAGCACCAATTAAGCGAGTGGAAACACCCCATGAAGTTGTCCAAGCATATTCATATTCTCCAGCTTTATTCTGGTATTTTATTTCAGATGATTTAGCAAAGTTCTGTCCTAAAAAGTGGGAAGTACCAGCTTGTAATGCTTTCTTATCTTGCATCATAGCTTCTATAGAATAGGTAGCTACGGCACCAGGGAATCTTTCGCCTGCACTCTTCTCACCTTTAACAACAGGTACAGCTAGATATTCTTCAGCAAACTTAGCATAGACATCTAGCATTAAGCGTGTTTCTGCAAGAGCTTCCTCACTTGTGGCGTGAACAGTATGTCCTTCTTGCCATAAAAACTCAGCAGTTCTCAAGAATAATCTTGTTCTTAATTCCCAGCGTACAACATTAGCCCATTGATTTATTAATAGGGGTAGATCTCTATAAGAATTCACCCATTTAGAGAAAGAAGCACCGATGATAGTTTCTGAAGTAGGTCTAACGATGTAAGGTTCTGTAAGCTCACCTGCTACTTTTAAGCCCCCCTGTCCATCATCTTCTAGGCGAGAATGAGTAACAACAGCACATTCTTTAGCAAAACCTTCCACATGTTCAGCTTCTTTTTCGAAATATGATTTAGGTATGAATAGTGGGAAATAAGCATTTTTCACCCCAGTCTCTTTAAACATTTTATCTAATACTTTTTGTATATTTTCCCAAATGGCATAGCCCCATGGTTTAATAACCATACAACCTCTTACATCACTATTTTCAGCTAATTCAGCAACCTTTACAACCTGCTGATACCACTCCGCATAATCCTCAGTTCTTGTAGGTTCTATCGCTGTTCTTTGCTTTTTTGCCATTATTAGCTCCTTTAATAATTTTCTTACATTTTATCTTTTTTTCTCAGGAGAATTTTGTCAATTAAAAAGAGGAAGAAAAAGAATCTATCCACGAATTACACAAATTGCACGAATTCAGAGAAGAATGAAGACCTCTTAAAGTCCCCTCTTCATTGCTAACAGCAATGTTTCCAAGAGGGAAGGCAGTGTATTTCTCTGATAGAGTGCTTTAATTCCCCTCCCGTGGAGGTGTGCCGGTATTTCCAGCGGGGTGCTATCTTAAAGAAGGCGTATGGCAATACGCCCTAGCAAATTCGTGTTTATTTGTGTTTATTCGTGGCTAAACTCTTTTCAAATAAGGCCTATGGCAATATCCCCTAGCAAATTCGTGTTTATTCGTGGCTAAACTCTTTTCAAATAAAGCCTATGGCAATACTCCCCTAGCAAATTCGTGTTTATTTGTGTTTATTCGTGGCTAAACTCTTTTCAAATAAGGCCTATGGCAATACGCCCCTACTAAATTCGTGTTTATTTGTGTTTATTCGTGGCTAAACTCTTTTCAACTAAGGCGTATGGCAATACGCCCCTACCTCTTTTCTTTCTGCTTTTGAGGTAAAAATCTTCTCTTCTTGACAATTAATATTAGTCATTTAATCTTGTTGAAATAATTATTAAGAAGAGGAAAAGATTATGAGAATAGGATTTGGCTATGATGTTCATCAACTGGGCCCCAAGAGAAAGCTTATCTTAGGAGGAGTTGATATACCCTTTGAATTGGGTTTGGTAGGTCATTCAGATGCTGATGTCTTACTTCATGCCATCATAGATGCCCTAATCGGGGCTCTTGCTCTTGGTGATATTGGTAAACTCTTTCCAGACAATGAAGAAGAGTATGCAGGAATAGATTCCCGAATACTTCTGCGTCTGGTATGGAATATTATCAAGGAAAAGGGATATAAAATAGGTAATATAGATTCTACTATTTGTGCTCAAAAGCCTAAACTTCAAGCTTTTATTCCTGCTATGCGTAACAATATTGCTCATGATTTAGAATGCTCATTGGATGATATATCTGTTAAAGCAACTACTGAAGAAAGGATGGGAATTAGCGGTTCAGAGAAGGGCATGACGGCTTATGCTGTGGTTTTGTTAGAAAAGGCATAGACTGGAAGAGCTATTGGAAACGCCACTGGGAGCGCCAGCATCCCTGCTGGCAATAACTAGGAATACGGGCATCTTGCCTGCGTCCTGCACTTAGGTGCTGGACTTCTTAAGATTACCCAGCATTTCATGCTTGGTGCAGGCAAGATGCCTGCGTTCCCAGTTAAAAGCCCCCACTTTTTAGGCAGGGGCTTTTCTTTATTTGGTTATATTAATCGTTTTATTGTCTTCTAAATCCTTTAGCAGCTACTTCTGGAGCACCACTATTAGATCCTTTTACTCTATAGAATTTCATTGTATCTGAGGCAGTAATTGTAGTTGTTAAACCTTCGACATTTTCTACAAATACATAATCCCCATCAGGTGTATCACAAGCATATACATTATAAGATGTTGCATTTGTTGCAGCTTCCCAAGTCAGGGTTATAGAACTACCATCATTAGCAATAGTGAAGTTTACTGGAACTTCTGGTCTTGGTAATGTTTGATATATATGCAACCAATATATACCTGTGGTAGCCCTACTTCCTGCTAGCTTTTGAGTTAATCTTTCTGATGTTGGGCCATCACCATAATATGCAACACGGAGATAATACCAACCATCTTCAGTGACTGTTGTGTTAATCTCAAACTGTACATCACCGTGGCCATCATCATTGTATGTATTGTATGATGTAGGAACTATATCAGAACCATCTTCCAGTTTAGGACCATAGAACCAAGCTTTTGTATCTATTCCACTTGTTTCGCGTTCTGAATACATATTTAATTCTGTTCCAGCAACGCAGTAGAATTTATACCAGTCAATATCATCTTCAATATCAATTGCAAACTCTTCACCAGCTACATCCAATGTAAGTTCAGTAGCTGTTTCAGGAGTATTATTATTATCATTAAAGAGAGCAGTTCCAGTTAGAGTAACAGTATAAGGACTAGCATCTGTATTATCAGTGATAGTTAATGTAGCAGTTTTTTCGCCCTCAGAAGTAGGACTAAATGTTACATTGATATCTAGCATTTCATTAGCTAAAAGTGTAGCAGGTAATGTAAGTTCATCAAAGTCGAACATTGCAGCATCAACACCAGTAATTTCTACATTACTAACTATCAATTCACCAACACCAACATTGGTGATAGTTACATCTTCAGATGAAGTTTCATTTACTAGTACACTAGCAAAATCAATCTCTGAAGCTGAAAGTTGAGCGATAGGGGATGACGGAATTTCTTCGAAAGTTAAATCATCTAAATAGATATATTTTGATGAATAAGTTGTTGAAGAAGTTGCAAATTGGAAAGCTATTCTTTCATTAGTTCTAGCAGCTGTTAATTCAACAGTATATTCATTATAGCTATATTCAGCAAGTGTAGAGATTGTATCAATAGCAGTAAAAGAATCCATTTCTTGGTTATATTTACCAACTACGATAGTTCCAACACCTTTTGCATAGAATTTAACTCTATAATCATTCAAGTCAGGAGTAATAACAGGAGAGATTAATTCTGCACTAGTGCTTGCATAATTAGGGCAATAAACTCTGAATGAGTATGTTCCTGAATGAGCTGAAGAAGAAGAGCTATATCTTCCTGCTGTAGCATAATCACTTGTTGATTCAAGATTGACATTCCAACCAAATACATCAGTTTCATTCTCTAAACCATTGAAGAATGGACCAGTAATAGTTGCATCATAACCTAAAGCAGTTAAGGCTATAGAAGTAACATTTCTATTCATATCATCAGTAATATCTAAAGAAGCAACTAAGGCACCACTAATTGAAGGAGTAGTTGTTACATCAATAGTTAATGATTCATTAAAGCCAAGAGCCATAGAAGCTCCATCAGCAGTTGAATAAGCAAAATCACCAGCATTTGTACCGTTGATAGCGATTCCTGATATATTTAATGTTCCACCACCGATATTAGTAATAGTAACAGTCTCAGCATCAGAAGTATCTCCTAAAACAATCTGACCGAAATCTATTTCTTCTGTTGATAAGTCAACAAGAGGAGTAGTTGGAGGAACTCTGAAATAGAAGTTATCAAAGTCAACAAAGTAATCACCATCAGCTCTGTGAGCTTCTAATCTAACAGTAATATATTGACCTGCATAAGCTCCAAGAGGGACACTTACATTGGCAAAATCAGTAGAAACAACATGGTTTGCACTATTGATTTCATAAGCTGTATCATAGTTTGCTCCACCGTCAGTTGAAACTTTAACTCTGATATATTCGCCTTCAATAATAGTTTGAGCAGCACCAGGATAACCTGAAAAAGCCATAAGTCTATATTCGAAGTTAAGCTCTGTATCAGCTTCTACATTTCTCATTACTTGGAATTGAGCATAGGCATCAGGATATGAGCCATAGATATTCTTGTATAAACCATTACTATTATTACCATGACTTGCACTGATTCCCATATTATTAGCTATTATTTCAGCAGGCATACTTGTTGATGCATCAAAGGTAACAATTACTGGTAATTCAAGTGAAGGGTCAGGAATAGTTGTAAATGACCACACTTCTATACCTTCAGTAGCTTGACCAACAACATTATAAGGAATAACTTTCCAGTAGTAAGTTGTTTCATAAGCTAATCCACTATAAGCATAAGTAGTTGCAGCTTGATCTTGAGGAGTTACATCAGCAAATGTTTCATCTGTTGATAAGTAAACGAAATAACCGTTAGCACCTGTAGCAGCTGACCAAGTTAAGTTTCCTGCAATAGGTCTGTCAGTAGCTTCATCTGCAGGAGTTGTATAAGTAGTAGCTTCAGGAGCATTACCAATAGTAGTAAATGACCATGTTAAAACATCTACTTCAGGAGTATCTCCGGAAATATTACGAGCAATGACTTTCCAATTATACACAGTACTTGGATCTAAATCAGTTACTTGATGCTCTTCAACAGCTATAACATTATCTAAGACTAATGTCATATTGTCAGGAGTTCCAAAATATAAATCGATATTATCTGTATATTCTGGGTTTGTCCAACTAAGAGTAAGACTTGTAGGTTGATCAATAGCTTCATTAGCCGGATTAGGGGTAGTTACTGCAGTAGGAAGTGGGATATCAGCTGTTTCAACAGTAAGAGTATATTCACCATTGTTAGCATTATAGCCAGAAACTAGAATATAATATACGCCTTCAGGTGTATAAGTTTCTAACATTTCAGACCAAGTAGCTCTATCTCTTGATTTAGCTCTATCTCCACCAGTTGTTGCACTACCTTCATCATCGTTGTAGTACCAAGCGTCGGCAGTAGTAGCACTTGTAGCATCATCGATTTGTTGGAAAGAATTGAATATCCATAGTTTTGTATCCCAAGCTGTTCCATCTAAAGAAACAGTCATCAACTTATCAGTTGGAAGTGTTAATTGATAAACAACAGATTGAGATGAACAGAATGAATAATAAGTTTGGAAAGGTGTAGTAGTTCCTGTAACAGTTACAGAATCTGCTAGAGTAATAATAAATGGATTATTATGATTATCTCCTTGTGGAACTGGAATACCTGTTCCTGTAAGAGAAACATCATGATTAAATCCACCGAAAGGATTAGCAGGATCAGCTTCTTTCACTCTTAAGTTACCTGAGTAAATCATCTCTGCTTGAGGAGCAAAGGTAACATCGACAGTAAATGATGCACCAGCTTCTAAAGTATAAGGGAATGAAACTTCAGTTTCGTGAGAATAACCTGTAGGAACAGTAATTTCAGTAATGTCCGCAGCAAGCACACCATTATTAGCAACTGTGAATGTCTGTGAAGTTTCACTAGCTATGAAGATTTCACCAAAATCATGAGCATCAGGAGTAATTTCTACTAAAGCACCTTCAGGAGCTTCTTCGAAAGTTAAATCATCAATATAGATATATTGATAAGTACCTGTGAAGCTAAATTGGAAAGCTATTCTTTCATTAGCTCTAACAGGAGTTGCCATATTTACTGTATATTCAGCATAAGTAGTAGTCATATCAAGAGTATCAATAGCTGTGAAGCTATCCATTGCTTGATTATATTTACCAACTATTAATGGTTGAGTATTGGATGTTGATGATTTTCTTGCCCAGAATCTCACTCTATAGGCATCCATATCAGGAACTACAACTGGAGATATTAATTCTGCTGTAGCAGAAGTATCATCTGAGTTATACACTTTGTATGAATAAGTACCACTATTAGCTGATCCATTATATCTATCAGATGTAGCGTAAGAACTAGTTGAATTAATATTACTTGTCCAACCTAAGAATCCTTCTTCAGTTTCGAAACCTTGAGTATAAGGAATATTAATTTCATAGATATTAGTATCAATACCAGTACCTGAAAGAGCTATTTCATATACTTCTCTTGTTAAATCATCAGTGATTTGTAAAGTAGCAGTTTTTTCTCCAGCACTAGTAGGATTAAAAATAACTTCAATTAATAACTCTTCAGTAGCTGTAAGAGCATAATCTTCACTATCTGTTTTGCTAAATTGATCTGCATCTGTTCCGATAATATCTATATTAGTAATATTAAGTGTGCCACCACCAATATTTTTGATTGATACTATTTCAGAATCTGAAGCTTCATTTAAAGAAACAGTACCAAAAGCAATTGGGTCTGTGTTAATTTCTACGATAGGAGACAATGGAGCTTCTTCTATTCTAAATCCATCGACATAAGTATTTTTCATCCCATAATCACTAACAGCTTCTAATTTTACGAATCTAACATCTGTAGGAATTAAGTTAGAACTTTCAACCCAACTTGTTACTCCTGAACCATATACTTCAATATCTTCAACCAATAACCATTCACCTTCTGACTCTTTTGTATATACTTTCAAATGAGCAGGGGAAGAGGAACCATCGTTATTCCACCAGTAGAACTTTACTAGAGGAGCTGTCATTCCTGATAAATCTAATTCAGGTGTCTCCATAGAACCTATAGTTCCATTTGAATAAGAGTAGTTATTAAACATAGCAGCATAAGTTCCTGCATAAATATTAGCTGAGCCTGGTCCATAAGAAGTACCATTATTTTGAAGCCATGCACCAGTTCCTGATTCTGGATTTAATACCCAGCCTGCAGGAGGCCACATTTCAAAGCCTTGTTCATATGGGAACTCTGTAATTGCTTCAAATGGAGTTGTGAAGTTATTGACATTACTTTCAACTTCAATAGCAGTTGGACCTACAGCTACAACTTTCCAAAAGTAGCTAGTTCCATTGTTTAATGAAGTTGTGTATGGAGAAGTAGCAGGATTAACTACAGTTGCGCCTGTAAATTCTGCATTATCTGCAAGATATAAAACAGCATGATCTGTATTATCACCATTTGTCCATTCTAAGTTTGTATCAATTGCCACATTTAAAGCTCCATTACTTGGGAGTGTTAATTCTGGCATATCTGGGGTATTTGGGTCAATCTCAGTGGAGAAAGTTCTCATTTCTGACATAACTGATACATCAGTTGGTCCAATAGCTTCCACTTTACAAAAATAAGTTGTACTATAATTTAATGAAGTTGTGTATGGAGAAGTAGCAGGATTAACTACAGTTGCACCTGTAAATTCTGCATTATCTGCAAGATATAAAACTGTATGGTCTGTATTTTCACCAGTTGTCCATTCTAAGTTTGTATCGATTGCGACATTAGTTGCACCATTTGCAGGTGAGACTAAAGTTGGTTCATCAGGTGTACCTGCTGGTGGATTATAGAATACATCAACACTGAGTACTAGTGTACTTGAATCAGCATAATCATCCAAATCTTCTGTTGTTGCAGTAATTGTTAAATCGTTTGGACCTAAGTTGTTTAAATCTGTATAACTTTCAGCTGATAACCAACCAACAGAAGGATAATCAGTTCCGTTAATATTTAAATGAATATCATACCAGTCACCTATATATCCAACTGAACCGAAAGATGTTGTTACTTGAATATCTGTAATTTCTGAACCTGCAGGGATACCCGCAGTTGTAATTGTTGAAACTGTTGGTGCATTGTCTGCACCGTAGTTTGAATCAGAAAAATTAATACTTTCAGCCATAATACAGCTGAAACTTAAAACAAATAGCATTAGAGCTAATATCGTTTTTTTCATATTTTCTCCCTTAATTAATGTGCGTTTTATACTGTAATGTGCATAAAACACTATTGTATGTAATTTGTTAGATATTCTGAGGGGGATTGTGTAGCGTGCGTGGTGATGCATATTAATGGTGCAAGCCCCTACAGCCCTAACTCATTACAATAGATTATTTTACAAATCTGAACTAATAATATTATTTTAAAAAAGTTTGTCAAATGTTTTTTTTAAAATTATTTATTTTAACTAGGAGCGCTGGCATCCCTGCCGGCTTATTAACTGGGAGCGCTGGCATCCCTGCCGGCTTATTAACTGGGAATGTGGATGTCCTCGTCCGCAACAAGCATTTACAAGTGCTTGTTAAATACTATAAGAAGTGTTTTACACTTCTTATAGCGGGCTGGAATCCCGCTTTCCCAGTTAATAAAAAAAAGCCCCCGCTTATCAGCAGGGGCTTTAGTTTAATTAAGGGTTAATTTATATTAGTTTCTTCTACCTAATCTTTTAGCAGAACCAATAGTATCAGTAGAAGCTTTAACGCTATAGAATTTCATAGATTCAGTAGCTGTAAATGTTCGTTCTGTACCAGCAACAGCTTCGATGATTACAAATTCACCATCAGGTGTATCACAACCGTAGATATTATAGGAGTTTGCATTAGCAGCAGCATCCCAAGTCAAGGTTATTGAAGCACCGTCCATTGCGATTGCGAAGTTAACAGGAACATCAGGATCTGTAACAGCAGGTTGACCAAAGTAGATATTATCGATATCGAAATAATAATCATTAACATCATCATCTGGCATATCTAATCTGAAGATAACAGATTGACCAGCATAAGCACTAATATCAATTGAATATCTAGCAAATTCTGTTGATTCAACATGATTTACACTATTAATTTGGTCAATAGCATTGAATGTTGCACCATTATCAGTTGATACTTTAGCGATTAGATAATCAAAATCATCTTCAAATGGTGTTGCAGGATTTGGTGAAGCATATTGAACAAATCTATAATCAAATTCGAATACAGAAGTTGCTGTAATATTGTTCATTGATTGGAATTGAATATAAGCACTTGTAGCATCAGTATAGATATTCTTATAAAGAACATTCTGTGTATTACCGTGTCCACTACCAGTGACATACATATTTGTAGCAGTAATATAGGCAGCTGGAACAGTAGTAGTACCTTCGAAATCGATAGTAACAGGCATAGCAATTGTTGGGTCAAGAATTGTAGTAAATGACCAAACCTCTATACCTTCAGTTGGTTGACCAACAACATTATAAGGAATAACTTTCCAGTAATAAGTTGTTTCGTAATCCAAGCCACTGTAAGCATAAGTAGTTGTAGCTTGATCTACAGGAGTTACACCTGCAAATGTATTATCTGTAGAAAGATAAACGAAATAGCCATTAGCGCCTGTAGCAGCTGACCAAGTTAAGTTTCCACTTAGAGGTCTGTTGGTTGATGCATCTGCTGGAGCAGTGTAAGTAACAGCTTCAGGAGCAGAACCTATAGTAGTAAAGGTCCAAGTAGCAACTAATGTATCAGCAGTTTCACCAGAGTAATTGCGGTTAATAACTTTCCAAGCATATTCAGTGTTTGGATCTAAGTCAGTAACAGCGTAAGTATTGACAGCAGACACATCATCAAGAACAAGAGCCATTTCACGAGCACCCACCTCGCCGAAGTATAAGTCTATAGTTTCGGTATAATTAGCATTAGTCCATGCTAATGTAAGAGATGTAGGTTGATCAATGGCCTCATCAGCTGGTGAAGGACCAGCTGCAGCTGCAGGAGCAGGTAAAGCATCAGCTGTTAAGTTGATAGTATAATCAATACTTTGAGGTGAAGGATAACTTGAAATAATTAGATAATAAGTTCCGGCAGGAAGCATATTATTACTATAAGTCAAGGTAGTAGTTGTTGAAGTTTTTTGTAGAATTACAGGAGCAGGAGTAGTAGCATTAGGTTCAACTTCAAGGATGAAAGCACCAATCCAGCTACCTGTTGTAGTTATTGTACCATTGAGTAACAATGTATTTGCTAAGGTAAATTGATAAACAACATCATCTCCATTAATATATGAAGAGCTTGGAGAAATCCAAGTAGATGAATAGTCATCAACGAAGTCAATAGTATTACCTGTAACATCAACAGCAGGGAAGGTTAAAGGAAGTGGATCTGCACAAGTAGAACCTTGTGGTGGAAGCCATCCTGAACCTGTAAGAGCAACTTCATTAGCATTTCTGTTGGTGTTTCTGGCTTTAGAATTAGTATTAAGAACAATTCTTCTTCCAAGGTCATCATTAATAACTAAAGTAGCTACTTTAGCACCAAGAGCATCAGGAGTGAAGGTAACAGTTAATTCTAATGTTTCACCGTTATCTAAAGCCATATCTGGTGTTTCTTCAACATAATCCCAGGCAAAGAGAGCTGCATCAGTTCCGATAATTTCAATATTACCAATATTTAATGTACCAGGACCAACATTAGTAATTGAAACTTCTTCTGCTAAAGAAGTTGTAGCAACTTCAATTTCACCAAAATCAATAGCTTCAACATTAAGTTCAGCAACAGGAACTAATGGTGTAGTTTCAAATGTTACATTATCAAGATAGACATAATCATAATCTGTATCAAATGTAGGTTTGAAAACGAATCTTTCATTAGCTCTGGCAGCTTCAAATTCAATTACTGTTTGTTCGTAAGTTAATGGCACAGCGAAGGTTTCTACAGCAGTAAATACTTGTAAATCTGTATCATATTTACCTAAGATCATTCCAGCATTAGCTGAACCTTTCATCCAGAATCTTAATCTGTAACCACCCATATCTGGCACGATATTAGGAGTTATTAATTGAAGATTAGGAGTTAAGTCAGATGAATTATAGAATTGAATAGCTCTTGCACCATCTTGAACATTTGTAGCTGTAGTATTCAATGTGATACTAGCATAGTCAGTAGTTGACTCAATAATAGTATACCAACCGAGGAGGTCACCTTCGAAAGATTCATTCCAAGGTAAATCTGTTGCATAGATATTTGTATCAATTGAATTACCGACTAATTCTACTGTATAAATAGCTCTATTTTGATCATCAGTAATGACTAATTGAGCTGTATGATCACCATCTGTTGTTGGTGCATATACAACTTGAACAGACATAATTTCAGCAGTTTCTATAGTTGCTGGATATGTGTTTTCATCTGTTAAGATGAATTGATCAGCATTAGTACCGCTTATAGCGATGCTAACAATACCTAAGTCAGCTATACCACTATTTGATATTGTTACAGTTTGAGGAGCACTCTCAGCATCCATAACCTGATCAACATAAGTTAAGGTATCAGCATTTACAGTGAATACAGCTTCAGCAGCAAGACCTTCATAATTGAAACCAGTTACAGGTAAATAAGCCTTTAAAGTACCATAAGGAATTGTTCCTGTTAGTGGATAGAAAGTAGAACCTGTTACACGAAGTGATCTGTTTCCAGTTACTGGGTAATTATAGAAATCTGCACTATAACTTTGAGAACCAGATTGTTTAGCCATGAAGGTAACAACTAAGTTGTCTGTATTATTATAGACAAAAGGAGTATCTAATTCTAAAGTAACAATTGCTTCAGTAGTAGTAGCAGTTAAGATACCACTGAAAACTAATGTCATTCCATCAAGTTCCCAATCATAAGCATCAGCAAATGTACTTTTAATTGTGTGACCCATATAGATATCTACTTCTTCAGTGTAATCACTGTAGCTGTTATATAGATAGCTAATAGAAGTAATAGCTGAGTCTTCTAAATTCAATTCTGATTGATAATAGATATTTTGGTTAGTTGTATAAACAGCACCTGGTTCCATTGGCATACCTTGATTTGTAGTTCTAACACCATCAAAGACAAGGTTTGCTTCTGGGAATGGATTTGCCAAGGTAGTAAATGACCAAACATTAACACCTTCAGTTGGTACACCAACGACATTATAAGGTTCTACTTTCCAATAATAAGTAGTACCATAAACACCAGTGTAAGCATAAGTAGTTGCTGTTTGTTCAACAGGTGTTACAGCTGTGAAGAGACTATCTGTAGATATATAGACACGATAACCTTCTGCACCAGTAACAGCTTGCCATACTAAGTTTCCATTTACAGCTACATTAACTGCATCATCAGAAGGTGAGCTATATGTTGCAGCTGCAGGAGGATTTCCTATAGTTGTGAATGACCAAGTAACAACATCAAGTTCTGGAGTTTCACCAGCATAATTGCGGTTAACAACTTTCCACTCGTATTCAGTGTTTGGTGTTAAATTACTTAAAAGATATTCTTCAACAGCGTCTATATCATTTTCAACCATTACCATTGAACCAGCTGGTCCAAAATAGATATCTACAGTTTCTGTATAATCTGCATTATTCCAGGTAAGGCTAAAGTTTGTAGGTAAATCAACTGCATCATCAGCAGGATAAGGTACTGTAGCAGCTACAGGAGCAGGAATAGCTTCAGTATTAATTGTCATAGTGAAAGCACCATTATTTGTCAAATAACCTGAGACAACAATATAATAGTCACCGGCAAGAGCAAATGAAGGATTCATTTTTGACCAAAGAGCTCTATCTCTTGATTTTTCTTCTTCCACAAATCCTCTTCCACCTGTACTAGCACTACCTTCATCATCATTGTAGTACCAAGCATCTGTACTTTGAGTTGCAGTATCTATTTGATCAAATGAATTAAATACCCAAAGTTTAGTATCCCATGCTGTTCCATCAAGTGAGATATCCATTATCTTTGATTGTGATAAAGGAAGTTTATAAACAACTGATGATCCTGTACAGAAGTCAAAAGTTGTGTTATAAGGTGTTGTAGTATGATTAACAACAATTTGAGGAGCCACATTAAGAATAAATGGGTCATTATGATCATCACCTTGAGTGCTAAGAATCACACTTGTGACATCGATATCATGATTAGTAAATGAGAAAAGATCTATTTTCTCTTTCAATCTAACATAAGAATCATGAGTACCAACAAAAGCAGTTAATGCCTTAACATCAACAGTCATTGATGCTTGAGGTTCAAGTATATAAGGAAGTGTATTTTCGTTAATAACTTCAAAATAACTTGCATTACCAGCAGTAATTTCAGTAATTTCTGCTGCTACAGCACCAACATTTGTTACAGTAAATGTTTGAGCTACAGCTGTAGTATCTCCAACTATATACAAACCGCAATCAATTGATTCAGGAGAGAATTCAATAACTGCTGCAGTAGGTATCTCTTCAACAACTACATTATCTAAATAAATACTTCTATAAGTACCACCTAAGCCATGTTTGAAAGAAATATAATTTACTTCACGATCGGCAGGTAGTTCAACAATATATTGAGTATGTGTATTAGTTAAGTATAGACTATCAATACGGGTAAAAGTAGCATCATCAGTTGCATCAGTCATTGTACCAACATATAATATATAACCGGCACTTCCACCTCTTGCAGAGAATCTAACTCTGTTACCTGCATTTTCCATGCGAGGAGTTGATGCGATCAAACTTCCAGTACTTGCACTATTATTAGTTAGATAATAACTTCTAGGAGCAGATACAGCATAACTTGAAGAAACAGCTGAAAGAGCAGAACTGTTACCTGTTGTATTCAAAGTAATCCAACCGTCAGCTTGAACACCTGAGGCATAAGCATCAAAGTTTTCAGCATAAGGAACAGTGGCAACACCGTATTCAGTTCTGAATGATCTAACTGAAGATTCCACTTCGATAGCAGTTGGACCTACAGCAACAACTTTCCAATAGTAAGTTGTTAATAAATCCAAAGAGCTAGTGTATGGTGAAGTTGCTGGATTAACTATTGTAGCATCGGTAAATTCAGCATTATCAGCAATATATAATACAGAATGATCAGTCATGTTACCTTCTGTCCATTCAATACTACCATCAATAGCAACATTTATAGCATTATTTTCTGGTGAAACCAATGTTGGAGCATCAGGTGTATTTGGATCTATTTCAGTTGTAAATGACCACACATCTGAAGATGTTTCATATTCATCAACAGTATTAAGTGCTTTCACTTTCCAATAGTAAGTTGTATTATAAGCTAAAGTAGTAGTGGTATAAAGAGTATCTGCACCTGTGAGAGGAACTTCTGTAGCAGAAGTAAATTCTTCATTATTTGCAAGATAGAGAATAACAGCATCTGTGTTTTCACCTATTGACCACTCTAAATCACTTACGATTGTTACATCAGTAGCACCATCAACTGGTGATTCTAATGTTGGAGCATCAGGAGTTCCAGGATATGGTACAAAGTAACTAATTGGAGTAGAAGAATTTCCACTAGCTAATAAATTTCCTTCATAATCATATAATTTAAATGAACATTCGCTTGGATATGAACCATTAGTATGGAAATCAGAAGTGATAGTTTGACCCATTTCTGCACTGAGTACAAACTCAGCATAAGAGCCAGAAGCAAATGTAATATCATTTAATACTACAATATCTTCAACTAAAACATCCATAGCTGCACCATTCCAGCCATCACCATAAGAATCTACTAGTTGCCAAATATAATTACCTGGACCTAATACAGTAGTGAAGCTTCTTACAGCACTCGCCATTTCTACAGAAGTAGTACTAACAGCTACAACTTTCCAATAGTAGGTTGTTCCATTAGCTAAATCAGTAGTGTAAGGTGAAGTTGCTGGATTAATTATATCAGCATCTGTGAAGCTTGCATTATCTGCAATATAAAGAACTGCATGATCTGTATTGGCACCAGTTGTCCATTCTAAATCTACATTAAGAGCCATATCCACTGCACCTGCAGTTGGGGCAACTAAAGTAGGAGCATCAGGAAGTCCAGCTGGTGGATCATAAACTACTTCAACACTTAGTGCTAAAGTACCGCTATCACCATATTCATCTAAATCTTCAGTAGTTGCAGTAACAGTTAAACCATTTGGACCTAAACCATTTAGATCTATATAACTTTGAGCTGACAAAAATCCAACATTTTGGTAGTCTGTACCATTAATGTTTAGATGAATGTCATACCAGCTACCAATATAGCCTTCAGAACCAAAAGAAGTTGTTATTAAAACATCTGTAATTGTTGATCCACCAGGGATATCTGCAGTTGTTATTGTAGCAACAGTTGGAGTATAATCATATCCAGATTGAGAGTCGCTAAATACAACGCTATCTGCAAAGACATAGCTTAAACTTAGTATAATCAGCATAATCGCTAATATAGTTTTTTTCATAATTTTTTTCTCCCATAACATTTTAGTGTTATTTGTTTTTGGGTGTAACATATAATTGAAAGTGTGGAAAATTTTCAACAATCCCGGACGCTCATGATTACTGTGGTGATGTAATCAAAAGCGTACCAGACATTGCTTTATAAGATATTTTCTACTCTTCAATGTGCTGTTACTAATTTAATTTTTTACTTGCTCTGGTGGTTCATTAAATTTGTTTATTTTAGTAAGAGAATTACAGTGGTGGCGTAATTCCTCTTTAAACAAATCCTGAACAATACACCATAGCCCTACAATCTTTAAGCTTTATCCCGTTGCTGACTACTCTTATTATAGTAGTGTGGTGGCATTTCTATTTGATATAGCCAACAGCGACCAAAGTAAAGATCTATTTCTCATTAATTCTAAGTGCATTTTATAACTTTCTGAATTTATCTGTCAATATCTTTTTTTATTTTTTTATTTTTTTCTCATTTTTGCCCCAGTTAGATGAAATGTTATAATATAATTGTGAGATGCAAATTGGAAGATATGGGTTGCAAGTTTCCTAACTGGGAGTAGTACTGGGAAGCATCTTAAATCCCCCTCCGTGAGGGGGACACAGGGGGTGTTCTCTTTTAACTGGGAAGCATCTTATATCCCCCCTCCGTGAGGGGGACACAGGGGGTGTTCTCTTTTAACTGGGAAGCATCTTATATCCCCCTTTGCGAGGGGGACACAGGGGGTGTTCTCTTTTAACTGGGAAGCATCTTAAATCCCCCTCCGTGAGGGGGGCACAGGGGGTGTTCTCTTTTAACTGGGAACCCTCTTAAATCCCCCTCCGTGAGGGGGACACAGGGGGTGTTCTCTTTTAACTGGAATCCCGCCTTCCCAGTTAGGAAGATGCCAGCGCTCCCAGTTATCTTTCTCTTTTCTTATCATTATTCCTAATATAATTAATCACTTTGATAAAATGCTCTTCATTTCTTATATAGCGATCAAAATAATCTTTCATCCAAAATTCTCCTCTACGATTTAGGATGAGATTTGCTTTCTTTGCAGTAAAAGATTTCCAGCTTTGAATTATATTGTGGAGATGTTGACCTTCGTAAGGTCTAATCATAATATGCACATGGTTTGGCATAATTATCATTTCGATTAAGTCATATCTTACTTTATCAAAAAACTTAAGTGCATTTTCGACAATTTCATACACTTTTGGGTTTTTAAGATAGCATTGACCATAGCCCTTATCTTCATAACGATGGAGAAATTGCTGTTGTCTTTCATATTCTTCACTATCTTTATCTAGTGAATCTTTCATGGTAGCTAATTCATTTTTTTTGTATTCGATTACCTTTTGCGGGATTGAATCATGTAATCTAAATGTTATAAATTGATAGACTATATCATTATCATAGTGGGGAATGCCACTTCTTTTATAATAACCCTTTAATTCTTCTTCAAATAAAAAACACACCTTAACCTCCTCAGTAATGTTTTACCTTTCTTGAGAATAAAGATATGTATAGAATAGAATTCTGTCAACTTTTTATTAGTTGAGACCTCTTCCTAACTGGGAACCCTCTTAAATCCCCCTCCGCGAGGGGGACACAGGGGGTGTTCTCTTTTATCTGGGAACGCGGGATTCCAGTTAGGAAGATGCCGGCAGGATGCCAGCGCTCCCAGTTATTGCGGGCTGGAATCCCGCATTCCCAGTTAGGAAGATGCCGGCGCTCCCAGTGAACACCCCCTTTAATTCCCCCTCACAGAGGGGGATATACAAAAAGCCCCGCTTTCGCAGGGCTTTTAATTTATTATGAGAAGAGAACACTCCCTGTGTCCCCCTCACCGAAGGGGATTTAGAGGAATTCCACATTCCCACTTAGGAAGATGCCGGCAGGATGCCGGCGCTCCCAGTGTTTAATTATTTGATTTTTACAATTTTGAAGCTTTTAGAAGCTGTAGGAGATGTCATTTTAACAAAGTAGATACCATTAGCAACTTTTTTGTTGTTAAGGTCTCTGCCATTGAAAGTGAAGTTATGTTCACCAGCGTTAAATGATTCTCTTCTTACAACTTGACCTAAAAGGTTATAGATAGTAATAGAAGCAGTTTCGCCTTCTTTAACTCTAAGAGTAGTAGAAGTTGCATCTGTGAAAGGTGAAGGACCGAAGTTACGGAAAGTAGTTTCTGTAACACCAGGAACTACAGCATCGTCTTCAACTGTTACAACGATAGGACCATGGAAAGTGTTTTCGTTACTTAATTCAGAAACTTCTAACCAGTAGTAATATGTTGTAGATTCAACTTCACTGTCTGTATAAGTGTAAGTTGAAGTTTGTGTTGTGTTATTAGCAGCAAGAACACTTGGGTTAATTCTGATAGCTTGATCTTGATTTTCTGTTTCAGATCTGTACACATTATAACCGTGTAAGTTACTTTCTGATTCTGTTACCCATTTTAAAGTAACATATTCACTTGCATGAGCTGCAGCTGTGAATGATGAAAGTTCTACAGGAAGGGTAGGTTCTGTAATAACAACTTCATGATCATCTCTAGAACCATCAAATGTGATAACTACAGTTACTATACCACCAACCCAAGTACCAGCAAAATACTGTACACCATCAAGATATACAACACCAGTATAATCTCCACCAGGAACTATAAATGTGTAGGTAAAAGTTCCAGCTACACTTTGAGATATTCTAGCACCTAATAAGAATCCACCATGATTACCAGGTAAAGCATTTAATACATCATCAATAGTAGGAATTGATACAGGTCCATTAATAACTACATCACTTGAAGTAGGATTATCAAAAACTACAGTAAGTTGGACAGTAACTGGTATTCCACCAAGAATCTCGTCACTTTCATCTTCATAGTTTTCAGTAGTAAATGACCATGTTGTTATAGCATCGCCATAATTATGACCTTCAGGATATCTTTTTACTGCAGCAGGACGGCCTTTAGAAACTTTTTTATCAGGTGCAGGACCTACTAAGATAAATGGAACAACACCCCAAGTGTATTCAGTATTATAGTTTAAATCTTCAGGGAAGACAAATTCCATTTCGGTTACATCACCTTGTTCAAATCCATTAACCCAAACTTCATAACCATCAACAGCAGGACCATCATAAGCCCAAGTTAAACTTGCATCGATAGCTACAGAATCAGCTTCGTTTTCTGGAGTTGCATAAGTTGCCCATGTTGGGTAAACTACAGGTTCTGCCATAGTTGTGAAAGTAGTAGTAGGCATTGTACCTTCTGTAGGATATAATTTTCCAGGTTCATCTCTACCTGCTTTCATTCCTTTAAGACCTTTATCAGCTTCTAAGATATAAGGTTTTACACCCCATGTGTAAACAGTGTTATAATCAAGAGGTTCATCAATAGTATACTCAAGAGTACCGACAACATCATCTTGATAGAAACCATCTAAATATACTTCATAACCATCAACAGCAGGACCATCATAAGTCCAAGTTAATGTAGGCATAAGAGCTACATCGGTTGCTTCGTTAACAGGAGTAGCATTTACAGCCCAATTAGGGTTAACTACAGGAGCACCCATTGTTGTGAATGACCATACAGGTACTTCACCTTCAGGATATACTTTATCTCCACCTGGTAATTCTGCCCATAAGAATGGTTCAACTTTCCATTCGTAAACAGTTGAATAAACTAAATTAGGAACATTAACTGAAGTTTCATTCCAATCACTAACAGGATTTGTCCAATTAAGAGCACCAACTATACGATAATAGAAATCATATAAAACAGTATCATCTTCATTTGCCCATTCGAAGTCAACAGAAGTAGCTACATCAGTAGCTCCTGCTAATGGATTTACTGCTGTACACCAATCTGGAGCTACGGGACCAGCAGGTCCGCCCCATGCGATTACATCTGGGTAGGTAGTACTTGCAACATCACTTTTTGCTAAATTATAAGGGCCAGTTTCATTTCCTTCACCATCAACAAAATAGAAGTTAGCAGTAACAATAGCACCAGCACCAGTGAAGTCAGCTCCCCAAGTTGTAAATGGAGACATTTGGATTACAATTCTACCAGGAGTATCAGGATCAGATACATCATAATACTGTGTAGGGGCTGAATTAAGACCAGCATCATTTGCTACTCCAGGCCAGTTCCAGTACATAGATGTAGTAGCAGTCCATTGTTCAGCTCCACCAAAAACGTCCGGCATTTTAGTACAAGCTTTAAATCCAATAGCATCAGATGCATGATATCCACCAGCTGCAGTTTGTAAATTAAATTTAGCAGTATGAGGTGAACCTTGAGCCATAAGCCCAATCATGCTTAGTAAGAATAAAGATACAATTAATAATTTTTTCATTTTTTCTCCCCGATATTATTTACGCGCAGATGCACGCTTAGTAGTTATAGATCTGCTAGCTGGAGCATTCCAACCAGTATAGACATCAGTTGAAAAGATTAAGAATCCATCACCGATATTAATATTAAATGATCCACCAGGAGTATCTGTTGAAAATTGTCTCCAGCCATGTGTTTCATTATTCCATACAGAGATATCAGTAATTCCATCTCCAATAGCTGCTGCAAATTGAGCAGTTGTAGTTATATCACTTCTATTAAGAGGTAACATCATAGTATGATAATCATTAGCAACTAAGTCATAATTAGCTTGAGTTGGAAGATTTCCAGCACAATAGAAATCAACATTACTTGTTCCAGCCAAATAAATAAGAAAAGCATCTCCAGGTGCAATATTAAATGATCCACCAGGAGTATCTGTTGAAAATTGATTCCAACCATGAGTTTCATTATCCCACACTGAAATATCAGTTACATCAGGACTGATAGCAGCTGCTAATTGGGCTGTTGTAGTAATCCCAGTATCTCCCATTGGCAAAGCGATCATATTATAATCACCAGCAGTTAATTCATATTTCACATATCCGACGACATCGCTGAATTCTGATTCTACAGCGAATATAAAAGTTACGGACGCAATCAAAAGCGCTAAGACAAGCAACTTTTTCATATACGAACCTCCATAAGTTCTTTTTTTGTTTTGGTCACCACACCACTACAATGTCATACTATGAATATAGATAAAGATTGTCAAATCTTTTTTTCTTTTTTTAAATTTTTTTTTTAATTTTTTCTACAATTTGCTGATAATCTGCTGATTTCTAGGTTATTTTGACTGGTCTTCCCTTGCTCCTTCTCACTCAAAGCGTTTTATTTTCGAATTTTCAAGCTGATGTTTATTAGGGAGGAGGAATTAAGAAGAGAGAAAGCACCCCCTGTGTCCCCCTCGCGGAGGGGGATGGGAGTTGCTCACGGAGTAGCGACTTCCGACAACAACTTTTCAACTACCACCACTCACCTTCGTGAATGGTGGTGCGGGCTGGAATCCCAGACTGTGTGAAATCACTTTTTGATTTAAGGGAGTTTTGATAAACTTAAATCTGGATTTTTTGTTCATTTCGAGTATCAGGCTAATTTAGCACTCGAAAAGGCAATATTTATTGCTATTCTTAGCAAAAGTACTATGTTTTTGACAAAATAGACAGCTTTGGACGAACCTCTCCTAAAAAAGGCATTTATGGAGTCCATCATTTTATTAAATCCGAGAATGTTAAATACTCTTTTAATATTATATGCCAGTGCAGTAAACATAAACTCACCACGAACAGATTCTAAGCCTTTCGTTAAAAATCTACCCTGATTCATATCCCTTTTTATTGTTCCAAAAGGATGCTCAACAATACATTTTCGTTGACTTAGTATATTCTTACTTACCTTATTAATTTCAAGTTGTTTCTCCACATATTCATAATAAGGATTCAATGTAAATGTTCTATATTGTTGCTTATTGTCATTAGTACAAGCTTTTAAATCTGGACAACCTTTGCATGTTTTGCGACTACCATATTCATGACCTCTATCAGCATTTCTCTTTCTACTAGCGATTAATGTTCTATTGTTAGGACAAATAACACAATCATTAATTTTATCATATTTAAACTTAGAGGTTGCGAATGGAGTACCTTTCATTTTCTCTGAATCTTGCATAGTTACATATGTTTTAATACCATCTTCATTACATTTTTTTATCTCTCTACCAAAACCATAACCCTTATCAGCGACAACTGAAAATTCTGACAAATTATAGGCTTCTTTGGTTAATGAAGACATCCTGTAAAGTTGCTTCGCATCTGTATTATCACTACAGGCATCAACCATTAACAATAAATTGTTTTTAGAGTCTGTTACGCTTTGGCAATTATACGATACATCTCTCTTGCTTCCATCTTTTTGCATCATTCGACTATCTGGATCTGTATATGAAATTTGTGTTAAACCCTTATCCTTTAACTCTTGTTTTAAGTTTAAATAAAACTCTTCTTTTTCTTTTAATTTTTCAATACTTTCTAAATGTTGCTCATTTTTATCATTTTTTGATTCTTGTTCTTTGTCATTAGTCGAATATTGTTCATTAAATGTATCAAATTTAGCTTCTATTTTCTTCAAAATTGTGTTTATTTTGTTTATTGATATATTTTTAGAATTATGGTTAACTGCATCAATAAAAGTACCATCTATAGCTAATAATTCAAAGTCAATTAAATTCATATATACCGAGTATTTATTGAATTCCATAAATACGGATTTAATATTTTTTACATTGTTTTTTCTGAAATCAGCTATTGTTTTAAAATCAGGTTTTAGTTCTTTCATTAGCCATATAAATGGAATATTTTCGTGAGTAGCTAACTCTAATTTTCGACTTGATACAATTCCTCTAAGATATCCATAGACATACAATTTTAACATGAATTTAGGATTATAAGCTTTTCTACCAACTCGTTTTGGTTTTGTGTAGGTAAAATTAAACTTCTCTAGATCGAGCCCGTCTATAAAGTGATCTAGTACTCTTACAAGGTGATTTTCTCCTATTAAAGAATCATAGGTTAAAAACTGAATTTGATGTCTGTCTTTGCCTTGTTTATAGTCCATAATATTTCTCCTATATTTATGTTTCCAATATAAATATAATGTTCTGTTTGTCAAGAAAATAAATACATTAATTAAACATTTATACATGTTGACATATCTATTTTCACACAGTCTGTCCCGCGTTCCCAGTTAGGAAGAGAACACCCCCTTTTGTCCCCCTCGCGGAGGGGGATTTTAAGAAACACCCCGTCATCTTCGATGCCACCCCTCTTTTTTTTAGTGAAGAGTAAAGTATGACGGGAGTTGCTCACGGAGTAGCGACTTCCGACTACAACTTTTCAACTACCACCACTCACCTTCGTGAATGGTTGTGCGGGCTGGAATCCCGCGTTCCCAGTTAGGAAGAGAAGAGAACACCCCCTTTTTGTCCCCCTCGCGGAGGGGGATTTTAAGAAACACCCCGTCATCTTCGATGCCACCCCTCTTTTAGCGTGCTTTCAGCACTAAAGCGGGGAATTTAAGATTCACGGAATAAAGGTCCGTAACCCCAGAATTTAAGATTCACGGAATAAAGGTCCGTAACCCCAGAATTTAAGATTCACGGATTAAAGGTCCGTAACCCCAGAATTTAAGATTCACGGACTAAAGGTCCGTAACCCCAGTTAATGGAAGCAGGGACCCTTCCATTCCATAGCGCCTACATTCGGGTCAATTCCTAGAAAAATTTCAACTTTTTTCATCTTTTTTTCAAAAACTGGACCATTTTCGGAAAAAGTGGGCCCTATAGATTTATGAAGGGTTGAATAATTAGCCCAAATAAAATATAAGGAGCCAAAGATGGCAATTGTTAAATTGGAAATCCCGCGTGGATTGAGAGCAAAAATGAGAGCTGATGGATTAAGTATTGTTGATAACCCAAATACCTATTATTATCGAGTAAAGAAGAAAAACCAACCTAAAATTGTGGAAAATAATATACAGTTTGGGCAGACTTCTTCTAATGCTTCGGCAAGCTACCAAGCCCTTAGTGATGCTGAACTTAAGAGTTTGAAACAGAGGATGAAAAAGGAGGGAGTTTATAAGAATCCTTGGCATTTGTTTATAAAGGAATTTCATAATAGAGAAGAGTAAAGAAAATATGCAGCCAAGGATGCCGGCGCTCCCAGTTAGAAGAGACCACCCCGTCAGTGAAATACACTGCCACCCCTCCACAGAGGGGAATTAGGGGAAGCATGTGCTTCCTGTTAGAAGAGAACACCCCCTGTGTCCCCCTCACGGAGGGGGATTTAAGAGGGGTTCCCAGTTAGAGAATCTATCCACTAATTACACGAATTACACAAATGTAGGGGCGAAACATCTTTCGCCCTCCCAAAAATTAAAGCCCTGCATTCGCAGGGCTTTAATTTATTAAGAGAAGAGCGGGCTGGAATCCCGCGTTCCCAGTTAGGAAGATGCCGGCAAGGATGCCGGCGCTCCCAGTTATTTATTTATTATTTAGCTACTGGCATAGGGACGGTAGAAGCTCGTAATTTGAAGAATTTCATACCATCAACAGCAGGATAAATGTATTCTACTACAACTGTTCCTTCAACCTCTACTTCTGTTGGTTCATCAGTAAGAAGAGTAAAAGGACCTTCAGGAAGAGCAGAAACATAAACATAGTAATAGTTAGCATTTTCTACAGGCTCCCAAGAAATCTTGAGTCCAGTTTCAACTTTAGTCATTGAAGTAATAACAGGAGTATCTAACTCAGTTACAAGAGGAGTAGTTACTATATCATTAGCATCGCGTGGATTCAAGCCATAATTACTATGTGAGAAATCAACCACACCAGTAATAGAGATGAAAGTATCATCTACTGCAACGGCAGGATCTATTACATAGCAACCATCATCGATTTGAGCATCACCAGAACCATCTGTTACATACCATTCGCCGAAGCTATTAGCAATAATTGAAACAGTAACATTCTCGATAGTAACTAAAACGCTTTCATAAGCTTCCATAGAAGCAAGTTCAGCAGTTGTAATAACCACAGGAGCAGGAATAGTATTTCCAGAAGAAAGAACTTCATATTCTGTAACTGAAACAAGTTCAGTCCAGTTATAATATTCATCAACAGTAGCTCTGATTCTAACTAAATCACCAAGAGCAGGGTCATTAGCAGTATCATAAACGAAGATAGCATTCCAAGCACCACCTTCAGGAGATGAGATAAAGTATTTTCCACCATAGTTATTAGCAGTAACAATACCTTCAACGATAACTTCTTGTCCATCATAAGCAGAAGCTTCATTAGTTGTAGGATCAGCTACGAACTGAATATCATAGATAGAAGTTGGAAGAACTTCTGTTCCAGTACCTGTAAGTTCAATAATAACATCATCGAAACCATCGATAGAATGAATAATTTGACCATAGACAGTTCCAGCATTAGTAGCATTGAATTTCACATTGATAGTAACTTCTTCATCTACAAGTTCAAAGAAGAAATCACTTCCCCAAGCACCATCAGGGTCTTGAATCTGGAAATCACCTGTAACTTCTACAAGACCAAGCTCAGCAGCTTGCATATAGATAGTATAGGATTGAGTTTCTGATTCAACGCCAACTTCAGAGGTGAAAGTAAATTCAGTTTCTGAGATAGTGAAACCATCTTCAAATGTTACTTGAGTAACAGTGAATACAGCAGAAGTCATAGTAGAAGTAACCATTCCATCCTTCATAGCAAGAGCTTTAACAGTAGCATCTTCAGTTAAAGTGAAAGGTGCAGAGTAAAGCAGAGAAGCATCTGTAGGAGTAGAACCATCTATAGTATAATAGATATTAGCAGATGGAGTAGTTGTAGTAATTGAAACTTCCACTTCATCTTGATAATCTCCACCATCAGGATTGATCACTGGAGCATCAACTATTGCTAGAGGAGAAGTATGACTTCCTAACATAGCAATTGTATCGATTGGATAGATAACCCACTGAGAATCATTAGCATCTGTACCAGCAGAAGTAGCCCAGTCAGTTGTACCTTGAGTAACAGTAAGTTTTCTAACTAAGGTATGATCTACAGTAGCATTAGTAAGTCCAGCAACTTCCCAACCTGTACCAGGATCAGTTTGATAAGTACCAAAAAGATCAATCAATACTTCATTGTAGAAGAGTCCGATTGCATCATCACCATTGAAATAGGTAACAGTACTAAGGGTATCAGCCAAGGCAAGGATAGCAGGATTAGATCCTGAGTTTGCAATAACGAAAACATCACCAGCTGCAAGGGTACCAACCATATCACAAGTATTACCCCAGTCACCACCATTAGAACCAAGTTTCACGATATAAGGAGTTAAATCAACTTCTGCACCAGTACCGTTGTAGATTTCGATAGCTTTATTATTTGAGCCACCTTCGATATATTCTGAGATAATCATTCCGGTTGGTATATCACCACCAGAAACTATAGTGAAGTCAGCAGAAGCAATTTCACTGTCGTTATAATCAGCTTTAGTAGCAAAGGCTTTAACAGTAGCATCAGCATTTAAGCTAAATGGAGCTGTATATTCTAAAGAAGAAGTAGTTGGGTCGCTTCCATCAATAGTATAATAGATAGTTGCGCCATCAGTTAAGCAAGTAATAGAAACTTCTACTTCATCTGTGTAAGAACCACCATTAGGTGAGATTTCAGGAAGAGCTACCACATCAATACCATGGTAACCAAGATAGTTGAAAGTATTCACAGGATAAACAATCCACTGAGAATCAGTTTCATCTGTTCCTGCAGAGAGAGCCCAATCTGTTGTTCCTTGAGTAACAGAATTTTTTCTTACTAAAGTATGATCAACAGTAGCACCTGTTACACCAGCAACATCCCAAGAAGCTCCTGGATCTGTTTGGTAAGTACCGATAACATCAATCAAGACATCGTTGTATAAAAGACCTACAGCATCATCACCGTTATAATAAGTAATGTTGCTTGTAGTGTCTGCAAGAGCAAGGATTGAAGGATCAGCAGATGAATTAGCAATGACGAAAACATCACCAGCTACAAGAGTACCTGTCATATCACAAGTATTACCCCAATCACCACCGTTTGAGCCTAATTTAACTGTGTAAGGTGTTAAATCAACATCTTCACCAGTACCATTATAGATTTCGATAGCTTTATGGTTAGAAGAACCTTCAATATATTCAGAAATAATCATACCAGGAGTAATATTTAACTCTTCGATAGTAATGATAGATTCAGCAATTGCAGAGTCTGTCATATCTGCTTTCACAGCAAAAGCTTTAACAGTAGTTGTAGCAGTTACAGTGAAAGGAGCAGTATATTCTAAAGAAGAAGTTGTTGGGTCATTACCATCTATAGTATAATAGATAGTTGCCTCAGCTGTAGCAGAAATAATAGTAACTTCTTGTTCTGTATAATAAGTTCCTGTAGCAGGAGTTATTTCAGGAGTTGCTACTATTGAAGGACCAGCAAGTTCTGTAAAGTCTGCAAGGTCTCTAGAGACGATTTGAGCATTACCATTGTATTCTGCTACTAAAGCAATAACATCTAAATTGCTAGTAAAGACAGCTTCTCCAATATAATCTGCTTCATAGAAAGAAGTTCTAAATGTAAGATTATCTGTGCCGTCTGTAAGTGTATAGTTGTTATTTGCAGCAAAAGTACCTGTGGAAGAGAAGTTAACATTTTCTAATTTAACTAATCTTGATTCATAAGTATCAATTGCAGAAGTAATATCAGTAATTGATACAGTAAGAGGAGTAATACTATTTTCTATTGAAGTAGCATTACCAGGGTCTGCTGTAGGAATAAATTGAAGTAAGCCATTATACAGGTTAAGAGTACCTTCAATATTAGTAATCCCGTCATATTGATTATAAGTAGTAGTAATAACACCATTATTATCATCAATTAAGATAGCAGCAGTAGCATCTTGGATATATTTTTGATTACGAGTAGATCTTTGATAAGTAATAAAAGCTTCACCAGTTAATCTATAGATTGTACCATCAGTAGCACCAGCTCTTAAGCTTGCGATATCAGCTACATCAGTAGCAGTGATTGAAGTGATAGTATATTCAGCAGTAGCAATTGCAGAATCATCATAATCAACTAAAGTAGCAAAGGCTTTTACAGTTGTATCTTCTGTGATAGTAATTTCACTAGAATATACAAGTGAGCCTGTAGTTGGGTCTGTACCATCTAAAGTATAATAGATAGCAGCACCTTCAGTTGCACAAGTAATAGTTACTACAACTTGGTCATTATAAGAACCAGCAGTTGGGGTAAATTCAGGTGTTGCAACTGTAGGAGTTGGTTCCACACCATAAGATCCTAAATAAGCAAATGTATCTTGTGGATATATATTCCACTGTGAACTTGTTTCATCTGTACCAGCTGAGACAGCCCAATCAGTTGTACCTTCAGTAACAGTAAGTTTTCTTACAAGGGTATAATCAGCTGTGGTTCCAGCACCACCCGCAACATCCCAATCAGTACCAGGATCTATGCCTTGAACACCAATAACATCAATTATGATATCATTATAGAAAAGTGCGAGAGCATCATCACCGTTGAAATTACAAACACCGCTTGTTACATCAGAAACAGCACTAATTCCTGCATCCGCTCCTGAATTGGAGATTACAAAAACATCACCTGCAGCTAAAGTACCAGTCATATCGTAAGCAGTTGTAGACCAAGCTCCACCATTAAAACCAATTCTAACAATATAAGGTGTAAGGTCAACTTCAGCACCTGTTCCATTATAGATTTCAATAGCTTTGTTACTACTTGAACCTTCTATATACTCAGAGATAATCATACCACTAGGAATACTACTAGTATCAACAACAGTATAAACTTCAGTAGCAATAGCACTATCAACATAATCTACAAGAGTAGCAAAAGCTTTCACAGTAGCATCAGCTGTTAAAGTAAATGGTTCTGAATAAACATCAGAAGCTGTGGTTGGGTCATCACCATTTGTTGTATAATAGATAGTTGCACCAAGTGTTTCACATGTGATAGAAACTTCTACCTGGTCATCATATTGACCTGATGTAGGAGAGATAGAAGGTGTAGCAACCATTTCAGCATCACCAAACAAATGTGATCCTGCATAGGTATAAGTATTAGCATCATAGACTATCCACTGTGAATCACTTGCATCTGTACCAGCGGAAGCAGTCCAATCTGTGGTTGGTGATTGTACAGAAGATTTTCTAACTATGGTGTGGTTTGCAGTAGCATTAGTAACACCGGCTACATTCCAGCCTGAACCAGGATCAGAACCTTCAGTACCTACAGCATCAATAACAGTGCCGTTTTTGGCTAAACCAATTGCATCATCACCACTAAAGGTAGTAATACTTCCTTCAGTATAATCTGCTACAGCAAGGACAGTAGCATCAGAACCAGTATTAGCGATAATATAGACATCATTATTAGCTAAAGTACCAGAAAGAGCTAAAGTAGCCTCGTCCCAGTTTCCACCATTAGTTATCTTACTAATAGAGTAAGCTGAAAGATCTACCGGATTACCTGTACCATTGAAGATTTCGATATATTTAGTGTTTCCACCATCTGGCTCACAATATTCAGAAATGAAAAGGTCAGTTGCTGCACCTTCAGCAGGTTCAGCGTTCACTGTATAAGATCCTTCTTCACTTGTGGTTAAGCCACTATCATCATCAGTAGCTTCAACAATATAATATACTGAAGTTCCTTCTACTTGAGCAGGAATATCAGCTGTATAAGTAGCTCTGGAAGGAGTCATTGCAGTAGTTGTAGTATAGACACCTGTTTCAATTCCCCACTTGAGATTGATAGTAGCAATAGTACCATCATTATCTATAGCATCAGCTGTAACAGTAACTGCATCAGCTGCATAGACAGTTAGAGGTGAATGAGAAACATTGCTTACAAGAGGTAATTGATTTACAGATGAATCAAGTTGAAGATCGTTAGCGTCTCTTGGGCTAATACCAAATGAGCCATATTTGTAGTCAATAATACCTGTAATGTAAGAATAAACCTGTCCTAACATTGGAGCAGGATCAGGGAAGTATCCATATTCATCATCGATTTGAATATCACCTGAACCATCAGAAACAAGCCATTCATTATAGGTTGAAGCTTCTTCAGTAACAGTAACGGTTTCAACAGTAACTAAGACACCTTCATAGGCTTCTGTAGATGCCTGAGCAGTAGTAATTACTGTAGGAGTAACTGAGTTGCCTTGAGAAAGAACTTGAAAGCCATTGATATTCTTAAGTTCTGTTAAATAGCTGTATTCATCTACTTCTCCGTTGAAGGTAACTTGGTCACCTATAGTTGGATTAGCAGTATTGTTATAAACAAGGATACCATTCCAAGCACCACCTGCAGGAGCAGAGATATTGAAACCTGAGCTTGAAACAGCAGTAACGATACCAGTAACATTAACAGTCTGTCCTTCATAAGCAGAAACATCAGAAGTTACAGGATCAGCTACGAACTGAATATCATAGATTGAAACAGTAGGAATGATATTGATTACATAAGATTCTGATGCCATTTGAGAATCATTCCAGCCAGTTTTTACAGCAATAGCTTTGATAGTCATATTAGTAGCAACTTCAATAGCTCCACTATAAAGAGTAGAAGCAGAAGTTGGAGTATCACCATTAGTAGTATAATAGATGTCTGCATCAGCTGTTAGAGTTGAAAGAGTAACGCTTTGAACTGAGTCAAATGTACCACCAGCAGGATTCATAGTAGGAATAGAGCAAGTGTAAACAGGTTCTCCACCCCAAATAGCGTTTACCCATTCAGGATGATCAACAAATGGATTACGGTTAGTCTGGTAATCTTCTATTTCATCATTTCTAGTAATTTCAGCAGCATCAACAGGGTCTGCACTATTCCACTCTAAAAGAGTAGCAAGCATATTAACATTGATAGGACCTGGGTTAGGTACTGGAGGAGCAAGAGGTAAATCATAACGAACGCTCATATATAATAAAGCTCTAGCAAGATCACCTTTATGTTGGTCTGCAGGTTCAAATACAGTCACGCCGTCAGCATTAGTTCCACGATAGGAAGTATAGCCAGTAGCAAAACTATAAGAGTATTCTACAGAATTAACATTATCGAAAGAAAGATTCCCGCGGGAAGAATTCACACCAGAATCAGTAGGGAAAAGGTGATGAACATCAGCTTTTGCACGATTTTCAGTAGTTGTATCAAGGAGATAATCTTCAATCCAGCTCTGAGCAAAAGAGTGTTCACAGTTAATATCGGTAGGTGCAGAAGTGTCACCATAGTTGTGAGGAACTTCTAAGCCTGTATAAACACAGGTAACAGTATTATTGATATTATCAATATTACTATACATGGCTGCACGAGCACCATCATAGCTTGTGCTTGTATTAGTTGAAATTAATGCAGCAAGCTGAGTTTTTAAAGCCTCACCTTCAGTCGCAGTGATGCCACTATAGTAAGTGTCCCCACCAGCAGTTGTTACAGTTATATAAGCTGTCTTATATTCAGTGCCATCACTTGTTCCTGAATCCACAACATAAAGTTTCACAGGATAAGTTCCAACTGCATAATAAGTGTAGCTTGGATTAGCAGCATCTGAATCTTCACTATTATCACCATCGAAATCCCAACTATATCCATAAGGAGAAACTCCACCGGTAACTAAATTAGTGAAGTTAACAGTGAGAGGTACTTGTCCAGTAAGAACATCAGCTTCGAAATCTACTGATAATAAGTCAGGAGAAGTTCCACCAGCACCCATAACTGAGAAATCATCATAATAGATTACTCCACCACCACTATTATCATTATAGCTTCTTACTTCAAAGTAGAAATTATCAGCAGTAGCTGGGGCAGTTAGAGTGTAAGTGATTTGTTGCCACTCAGAACTATCTATTGAGTAAGTACTCGGTTTTAAGACATCATCATCATCACTTAAATTAGATGTCCCTGATCTCCAATTAGACCAAATTCTTGATTTAGCATTAGTATCATTATCTAAGTACCAATAAGAGATAGTGTAAGTTTCGCCACCAACTATTCCTTCAACATATTGACCTAAATCTTTTGTGCCAGCTGTTTGCTTAGCAGAGTAAGAACCAGAATGAACTATAGTTCCTTCTTGTTGAAGACTTTCTCTCTTGTCCCAATCAGTAGGAGTAGTAGAATTATCCCATAGCTCTAAGTTGCCATTAGACATTAATTCATCTTCACTAGTTGGTTCAACAGTTGTAATATAATCTACTTTTTCTTCAATATCAGTGGCTAGGGCACCATCTGTAACAGTTAATTTAACTGAGAAAGTGCCAGCTGTGTTATATGTATAAGAAGGGTTTTCATCTGTTGAATCAACACTGTTATCATTATCAAAATCCCAAGCATAACCATAAGGCTCTGTACCACCAGTTACTGCAGGAGTGAAGTTGACTGTGAGAGGTGTTTCTCCAGTTGTAATATCAGCAGTGAAATCAGCTGAAAGAGCAGTAGGGGTTGTGCCACCTGCATCAGTTACAGTGAAATCTTCAATAAATAGATGAGCATTTTGACCATCACTTAAGATTCTAATATAAACTTCAGTAGCTGAATCGTTAACTTCAAAAGAGTAGTTAACATAAGCTAAATTAGATTCTGCACCTAAAGTATGAGTATCTAAATCTACGAAATTTGTGTTATCATAAGATTTTTGAAGTACAAAAACATTGGTATCATTACCATTTAAGTAAGCATATTTAAAACTTACCGTTCCAATTGTATTCAAAACAGGTGTAGTAATATAAGCACCTGCTTTATCATCATTAATCGTAAAAGCATACGAACCCATATTGGTATTTGCATAAGAAAAATTACCAGCATCCTTAGCTGTCCAGGTTCTGCTTGAGATTACAACATCACCAGTAAGATAGCTTCCAGTTGCAATATCATCAAAGGTCTCAGTCCATGTATCAGCCATCAGCGAAGTGATGCTTAACATCATTATTAGTACGATAAAAACATTCAGATATCTTTTCACATATCCTCCAAATTTTTTGGTTTTTAGTTGAAAAATAAAATAAGTTCAAAACTAATAAATTATTCAACATTAGTCGAATTGATGATAAGTAGGAATTTGAGGCGTACCAGTCCCCTTTTACTATAACAAAATATTTTTTAACTATAGCACTCAAATAGACTTATCTATCATGAATAAAAGATCTGCGTAGAATGGTGTGGTATTGTTTTCTACTTATAATACGCCTTTCAGCATATTTTGCTTCTAATTCATACTAAATTTAAATGGTATAATTATGTTGTCAAGTTTTAATCGTTAAGTTTCAGTTAACAGTAAATTAACAGAGAATGAAGAATTGGATGAGGGCTTCTTAACTGGGAGTGAAGTATGACGGGAGTTGCTCACGAAGTAGCGACTTCCGACAACTTTCAACTACCACCACTCACCTTCGTGAATGGTGGTGCGGGCTGGAATCCCGCGTTCCCAGTTAGGAAGAAAACACCCCCTGTGTCCCCCTCACGGAGGGGGATTTAAAACACCCCGTCTGCTTCGCAGCCACCCCTCTTTTTCGCGTGCTTTCAGCACTAAAGAGGGGAATTTAAGATTCACGGACTAAAGGTCCGTAACCCCATAATTTTAAGATTCACGGACTAAAGGTCCGTAACCCCAGTTATACAGCCTGATGGAAGCAGGGGCCTATGGACTGGGGGCGTCTCTGCCGCCAGAAAAGATGAGAAGCAGGGACGCTTCCATTCCATAGAAGAAAACACCCCCTGTCTGCTTTGCAGGAGTGAAGTATGACGGGAGTTGCTCACGAAGTAGCGACTTCCGACAACTTTCAACTACCTCCACTCACCTTCGTGAATGGTGGTGCGGGCTGGAATCCCAGACTGTGTGAAATCACTTTTTGATTTAAGGGAGTTTTGATAAACTTAAATCTGGATTTTTTGTTCATTTCGAGTATCAGGCTAATTTAGCACTCGAAAAGGCAATATTTATTGCTATTCTTAGCAAAAGTACTATGTTTTTGACAAAATAGACAGCTTTGGACGAACCTCTCCTAAAAAAGGCATTTATGGAGTCCATCATTTTATTAAATCCGAGAATGTTAAATACTCTTTTAATATTATATGCCAGTGCAGTAAACATAAACTCACCACGAACAGATTCTAAGCCTTTCGTTAAAAATCTACCCTGATTCATATCCCTTTTTATTGTTCCAAAAGGATGCTCAACAATACATTTTCGTTGACTTAGTATATTCTTACTTACCTTATTAATTTCAAGTTGTTTCTCCACATATTCATAATAAGGATTCAATGTAAATGTTCTATATTGTTGCTTATTGTCATTAGTACAAGCTTTTAAATCTGGACAACCTTTGCATGTTTTGCGACTACCATATTCATGACCTCTATCAGCATTTCTCTTTCTACTAGCGATTAATGTTCTATTGTTAGGACAAATAACACAATCATTAATTTTATCATATTTAAACTTAGAGGTTGCGAATGGAGTACCTTTCATTTTCTCTGAATCTTGCATAGTTACATATGTTTTAATACCATCTTCATTACATTTTTTTATCTCTCTACCAAAACCATAACCCTTATCAGCGACAACTGAAAATTCTGACAAATTATAGGCTTCTTTGGTTAATGAAGACATCCTGTAAAGTTGCTTCGCATCTGTATTATCACTACAGGCATCAACCATTAACAATAAATTGTTTTTAGAGTCTGTTACGCTTTGGCAATTATACGATACATCTCTCTTGCTTCCATCTTTTTGCATCATTCGACTATCTGGATCTGTATATGAAATTTGTGTTAAACCCTTATCCTTTAACTCTTGTTTTAAGTTTAAATAAAACTCTTCTTTTTCTTTTAATTTTTCAATACTTTCTAAATGTTGCTCATTTTTATCATTTTTTGATTCTTGTTCTTTGTCATTAGTCGAATATTGTTCATTAAATGTATCAAATTTAGCTTCTATTTTCTTCAAAATTGTGTTTATTTTGTTTATTGATATATTTTTAGAATTATGGTTAACTGCATCAATAAAAGTACCATCTATAGCTAATAATTCAAAGTCAATTAAATTCATATATACCGAGTATTTATTGAATTCCATAAATACGGATTTAATATTTTTTACATTGTTTTTTCTGAAATCAGCTATTGTTTTAAAATCAGGTTTTAGTTCTTTCATTAGCCATATAAATGGAATATTTTCGTGAGTAGCTAACTCTAATTTTCGACTTGATACAATTCCTCTAAGATATCCATAGACATACAATTTTAACATGAATTTAGGATTATAAGCTTTTCTACCAACTCGTTTTGGTTTTGTGTAGGTAAAATTAAACTTCTCTAGATCGAGCCCGTCTATAAAGTGATCTAGTACTCTTACAAGGTGATTTTCTCCTATTAAAGAATCATAGGTTAAAAACTGAATTTGATGTCTGTCTTTGCCTTGTTTATAGTCCATAATATTTCTCCTATATTTATGTTTCCAATATAAATATAATGTTCTGTTTGTCAAGAAAATAAATACATTAATTAAACATTTATACATGTTGACATATCTATTTTCACACAGTCTGTCCCGCGTTCCCAGTTAGGAAGAAAACACCCCCTGTGTCCCCCTCACGGAGGGGGATTTAAAACACCCCGTCTGCTTCGCAGCCACCCCTCTTTAGCGTGCTTTCAGCACTAAAGAGGGGAATTTAAGATTCACGGACTAAAGGTCCGTAACCCCAGAATTTAAGATTCACGGACTAAAGGTCCGTAACCCCAGTTAATCACTAAAGATGGGAGTTTACAGCATGATAATCCCTCTTCTGTCGGATTGTGGAGATTTTCTCCGCTGTGAATTGCTAAGTAGCAGATGAATAGTGTTTAACTGATAGAAAATCTAGAAATACTCGTGTCTAAAGATAGCCCTACAGGAACGACATACACTAAAAAGTTAAAAAATTTATCCATTAATTTTACGAATCTCACTAATGTAGGAAAACATTTTTCACTTTCTAAAAAACAATTAAGACCTCTTGGGGTGAAAAATAGAACTGGACACTAATTTTACAAGCTAAATAATTGGTTTTATTAATTTTAGTAGTTTACTAGTAATATTTAATTATATTTTAATTTGTTAAATAGTTTTTAAAATCAATAACAGATAACTATATATTCGGGAGGAATAATGAAAAAAATTCTGGCAATATTTTCTATTTTAATGACTTTCAGTTTTTGTTCTGGAATAATCCAGCTAGATATTAATGGTTATAGTGCGAGCAATGCCCCTAACCCTTTAGATATAGAATCTTATATAGTGGGGAATAACGAAGTGGTACACCCTGATGTTCACTACTTTGAAAATGGCTGGAATGGTTATGAATATTGGATGGTATATACCCCCTTCCCTAGTTCAGATGCTCAATATGAAAATCCCAGCATAGCTGTTTCTCATGATGGTCTAGTCTGGGAAGTACCGGCAGGCTTAACTAATCCAATAATGACTCCTTTCCCTGAAACTTATGATGCCAACAACTACTACCACTCTGATCCAGATATGGTGATGTCTGAAGATAATAGTATAATGTATGTATTTTGGCGTGAGCATAGTGGTTGGCGAGATGAGACCCTTAACTATGTCTATTCTACTGATGGCCTTAACTGGAGTGCTAACCAGATGGTCTTTGTTGTAAATGGAAGTAATACTGAGAGAATTCTTTCACCAGCAATTGTCAGAGATAATGATAATTTTAAGATGTGGACTGTTAATACTAAAACAAGTCCAAGAACTATAAATTTGAGAACTACTGACAATTTAACAAGTTCTTGGTCTAATCCTATCGCAACTGACTTAACCATGATAACTCCGACAAGTGAAATATGGCATTTAGATGTTACTTTCATTGAGGGTAAATACTATATGTTAGCCTCTGTTGGTATGGCAGGAACTACAAGAGGGGGAAGTCTCTATTTAGCAGTCTCTGATGATGGTTTAACTTGGGAGGTTGGCCAAAGCCCTATTTTAAGCGGTGATAGTAATTCATGGGATAGTCTAATTTACAGGTCATCTATCATGGCCTACCCTATTAATAATCACTTAAACTTTAAGGTATGGTATTCATCTGATGGTGGTACAGCCACTGATAACCTCCTTTGGAAAATAGGCTATACTGAGTTTATTCACGAAGATACTCCTGATAATATTTTAACAGATGATTTAGTGATTTCTGAAGTAATGTATGATAATTCTTCACTTACTGGAGCTGAATTTCTTGATGAGTATGGACTTCAATCTGATTGGATTGAGCTATATAATAGAGGAACAAACGATATTGATATAGCAGATTACTATCTCTCCGACGACAATGAAGATTTAACAAAATGGAGAATTCCGCAAGGGATAATTGCCCCTAATGAAAGATTAGTAGTCTGGTGTAATAATGAAGATAATGTCTATAATAATAGTCTAAATACCAACTTCAAGTTAAAAAACGGGGGTGAAAGTGTCTATCTAACTTTTGTAGATCATATTACTGTAATTGATTCAGTTAGAGCAATTGAAATTCCTGAAGACTATTCTTTTGGAAGAGCATCATTCGATAGTAACTTCCTAAATGTTCTGGCTACCCCGACTCCGGGTAGTGCTAATGAGATTCAAGATTCAGCTATCTCTGTGATTCTAACAGAAGTTATGTCTAGCAACAAAGACTTTATGTTTGATGAAAATGGCGAGAATAGCGATTGGCTTGAAATTAAGAATGAAGGATTATTCCCGATAAATTTAAACTACTTTAATCTCTCAGATGATCCTAGTGAGCCAAACATGTGGAACTTTGATAATATTGCTCTTCTCCCCAATGAATACCATGTTGTTTGGGCTTCTGGCAAGAATACTAGTAATCATACAAACTTCAGTATTTCTGCCAATGGCGAAGATGTAATTCTTACAGGTAGAGATAATATTGAATATTCAGCTGTAGCAGTGCCTACTTTAAATGCTAATGAGAGCTATGCTTTAGGAGAACTTGAGTGGGAAATTACCGCCACTCCTAGCCCATATCACAGCAATTTATTTGCTAACCAAAATGACGATCTTTTCATTAATGAAGTCATGGCTAATGGTTTAGCCTTACATCTTGATGCTAATGGAAGGGCTTCCGATTGGCTTGAGATTTATAATAGTAGTGTCAATCCTCTTGACCTGACCGGTATGTTCCTTTCTGATGATTGGACCAACTACACTAAATGGACATTCCCACAACTAGAAATTCTTCCTGGAGAAGTAGCACTAGTTTGGTGTAGTGGAGATGATACTATTTATCCAAATAATGAAATTCATACAAATTTCTCTATCTCCTCTAATGGAGAAGAAGTCTTTTTAGTAGATTCTGATGGAAATAATATTATTGATACTTTTTATGCTTATCCAACTTCTGAGGATATTAGTTTAGGTCGCTATCCTAATGGCTATGAATTAGTATATGAATATCTCACTCCTTCACCTAATCTATTAAATCCAATATATGAATTACCTGAAATACCGATTTATATTAATGAGGTTATGGCTTCAAATAGCGGTTATTATCATGATATAAATGGAGACGATGGAGATTGGTTTGAACTTATAAATTATGGTACTCAAGATGTCGATTTAGCAGGTCTTTATCTGTCAGATGATCCAAACAACTTAGGTAAATGGGAAATCCCTGCTCGAACTCTTACCCCAAATGAAATTATAATTTTCTGGGCTGATAATGCTGACATGACAGATGATAATAATGAAATGCACACGAACTTTAAACTTAGTAGCTCGGAGACCCTTTATTTAGCCCATGTCGATAGTATTAGTATTATTGATTCTATACCGGTAGCAGTAATTGGTGAGAATGCTGCAATGGCTAGAAAGTGGGACAATATTGCTCTTTGGGAAGAGACTTTAACCCCGACCCCCAACAACAGAAATGAGTTATCCTATAATTTAAACCAAGCTATCTTTATTAATGAAATATGCTCTGATAACGGAAGTATAATTACAGATATTGAAGGAGATTACTCTGACTGGATAGAGATCTGGAATCAGAAAGATTACCCTATTAATCTAAGAGGATTTGGTCTAACTGATGACATCACTCAGCTTGATAAATGGCTATTCCCTAATACAATATTAGAGGCTAATAGTTATATGCTAATATGGTGTTCTAGCAATGATAGTCTTTATAGCAATAGTGAACTTCATAGCAACTTTAAGATTAGTGGGGCTGGAGAAGATATTGCTCTTTCCTTTATAAACTCCCAAGTGATTGATGAAGTTGATGCTATATATATCCCTGAAGATAATTCTTATGGAAGAATATCAAATCACACTTCATATTTCGCTATTTTTACAAGTCCTACTCCTGGGATCATTAATGAATCAGATGCTTTCCCAATCTTAGAAGAGTGTAGTGTTGATATCAATGCTGGCTTCTATGAAGAGACTCAGGTAGTTACGCTTACTAACCCTAATGCAAATGGCACTATTTATTATACTTTAGATGGTTCTACTCCAACTGAATCTTCTAATGTATATACCGGTCCATTAACTATTGCTTCTAGGATGAATGAAGCTAATGTTCTCTCTGAGATTAGGACAACGATTCCTGTAAGCTCCTCTGAATATCAGCAAGAAAATGATTTTTGGGTTTCTCCTCAAGCACTTATCGAAAAAGCGACTGTGTTAAAATGCCTTGTTATGGGGGAAGGTTATGACCCAAGCCAAGTAGTTACCAAAACCTACTTCGTTGGCCAAGGGATTACTACAAGATTCGATTTATCAGTGATGTCGATTTCAACCGATTACGAAAACTTCTTTGGTGATGATAGTGGTATCTATGTGCCAGGAAGTGGCTTTGTAGATGGAGGCCAAGATGAATGGCAAGAGTCTAATTATTACCAATCTGGTATCGAATGGGAAAGAGAAGTTTATCTTGAATACTTTGATGCTGGTTTAGAGCTCTCAATGTCTCGTAAAGCTGGTGCTAGAATCCACGGTGGAGCATCTACAAGACGCAATAGAAAATCACTTAGATTATACGCTAGAGATGAGTATGGTGGAGATTCGTTTGAATATCAACTATTCCCTGACAACAATCAAACTGAATTCCATAAGTTCATAGTAAGAAACTCAGGACAAGATTCTAATAAAACAAACTTCCGTGATGCTTATATTCATACCCTTGCTAAAGGAACTAATATTAATACTATGGACTATAAACCTATTGTTCTCTTCCTAAATGGTGAATATTGGGGACTTCATAATATTAGAAATCGCTTTGATGAAGACCATGTTGAAGAGGTCTATGGCGTTTCTCAAGATGAAGTTGATATAATAGCTTATGCTAACAGCTTTGTTACAGAGAATGGAACTAATACTGCTTTTAATGAATTACGAACATTCTTAGAAAATAATGATTTAGCAGACGCCGATAACTTCCAATTTGTCGAAGATAGAGTAGATTTAGATAACTTCCTAGATTATTATATTACTGAAATTTACGCAGCAAACTATGACTGGCCTTACAACAACCTAAAAATTTGGAGAAAAAATGGCCCTAACATTGATGCTAATCTAGGCTATGGTCATGATGGTAAATGGAGATGGTTCTTGTATGACCTTGATAGTGGATTAGGTGAATATAGTGGTACGGCTAATGCAAACACCCTAGAAGATGCTACTACATGGCACAATAACTGGCAAGATAAGTTCAGACTTCTTGCCCGAAGTCTAATCGGTGATTATCCCGAAAACTCTGCAAATCCAAACCCTAAATCAGGTTCAGCTGAGTTTAGAGATAGATTCATTAATAGAACTGCTGACCTCTTAAACACTAACTTTAGACAAGCTAGAGCTGAAGCATTAATCGAAGAGATGAAAGCTAGAATAAACCATGAAATGGAATTCCATACTCAAAGATGGTCTTCTCCTGAAGACATGACCTCTTGGAATACAAGAGTTGATGCATTAAGGGATTTTGTGGAAGTAAGAATAGCAAATGTGCAGGAACACTATATAGATAAATTCCCCTTTATTGATGGTGTTTCTAATGTTAGCCTAGATGTTAACGATGAAGCTCAAGGTATTATCCAAATATCTTCTATCGTGATTGATGAGAATTGCCCAGGTGTAGATACAGATAATCTTTACCCTTGGAATGGTGATTACTTTAATGGTGTAGCTATCCAAATAACTGCTATCCCTAAAGCTGGCTATGTTTTTGCTGGTTGGACAGGTCAAGTTCTTGATTCTGAAGAGACTATTACCCTAACCCTTACCCAAGATATATCTCTAACAGCTAACTTCATATCATCTACTGCCCCAGTAACTTCTCTTCTTATAAACGAATTATTAAGCAAAAATGATAATCTTACAAGTGATGGTTTTGTTGACTACTTTGGCACACAATCTGATTGGATTGAAATCTATAACAATGGAGATGTAGAAGTTCAGCTTAATAACTATTACCTATCTGATGATTCTACTTTCTTAAATAAATGGATCTTCCCTGAATATCTGCTTCCAGCTGGTGAATTTGTTCAAATATGGGCTTCAGATCAAAATGTAGTAGCAGCTAACGGAGAGATTCATACTAACTTTAAAATTAGTGCAGGAGGAGAGGATATAACACTTACTCGTGTCTCAGATAATACAATTATTGATCAAGTTCCAGCTTATGCTATTACACCTGATAATTCTTATGGAAGAAACCCCGATGGTGCAGACATCTGGCAAGAATTTACTTCACCAACACCTGGCTTTAGTAATAGCCAAGTAGCTCTTACTAGTCCTGAAATATCTATCTTGGAAAATAACCAAGGTACAGGACTTACCATTTCCTGGGAGCCTGTTCTAGGAGCCAACGGCTATAAGATATACATGAGTGATAGCCCAACTTTCGACTTGATAAATGAGGAATACATCTACACTAGTGAAACAGAATATACTGTTAACTATCCTACAACTGAAAGAATAGCCTTCTTCAGAGTTGTAGCTACTACTGATGAAGCTCAAGCTCGAAGAGTGATAAGGACAAAATTTAAGAGTAGCTCTCTAAAAAGAAAGCTCAAAAATTAAGATTTATAAGATTAAGGGGCGAAGCAAGCTTCGCCCCTATAATGTTATTCCACTTTTAGCCAAGATCTTAAGCCTTGTTTGCATTAAAGTATAATTAAAAAAGGCTCAAGTTCAAGTCTGGTAAAGAAATGGAGGCTTTTCATATAGTAAAGTGTTGTAAAATAGAAAGTATCAAGTAATTATGTGCTATTTATATCAAATTTTGTCTGTTAGATAAGATTTAATCCTGAGTAGATAACTCTTAAATCCCTAAAGGGGATAAATAGTTTAGCCCAGGGTAAAAGCCTGAAAGGCTTGCAACCCTGGGTAAGATGGTTTCCATCTGAGAAAATCCCTGTAAGGGATACATAAATATAATTATTTGACAAATAATGAATATTAAATAAATATTGCTTAATTAATATAAGGTGGTGCTATTCATGTCACAGTCTGTTTCTCAAATTTATATGCATCTTGTATTTTCTACCAAGAATAGAGTACCTTTTTTAAAAAATTCTGATATTCGTGAACAATTATATTCATATATTGCCAAAATAATCTACGAAAATGATTCATATCCGATTTGTATTGGAGGGTATGAAGATCATATCCATATTTTTTTCAATTTATCAAAGAATATTTGTTTTAAGGACATAATAGGAGAGATTAAAAGAGCTACATCTAAGTGGATCAAAACAAAAGGCGATGAATATACTAACTTTTATTGGCAAGCAGGTTATGGTGGATTTTCCGTTGGTCAAGCACAAAAACAAGTAACAATCAATTACATTAACAAGCAAAACGAACATCATAAAAAAATCTCATTCCAAGAAGAACTCAGAATGTTCATGACAAAAAACAACATGGAAATTGATGAACAATATATGTGGGATTAATTTATTTAACCCTTTCAGGGTAAGGTTTGTTTATCACCAAGTACCCAGGGTTGCAAGCCTTTCAGGCTTTTACCCTGGGCTAAACTATTTATCCCCTTTGGGGATTTAAGAGTAGGCTCTCACGATGAGTTGACATCATAATAATTTATTGTCTATTAAATTCCTCCATTTATTTTACTCCAAAACAAATATTCCAATTGTTTTTAGTAGAAGCCTCCAAGTTAAAGTTACCTCACTCCTATTCCAGTTATTTTACCTCTTCATACATTTTAATAAATTCATCTACTGTTAATGATTCTTATGAAATAGTTGACAGAAAAAGTACAAAAATAGTAATAGATTACAGAGGGAGGATTACTCTCTCTGTATTTAATTTAAATTTAAAGATATGGGTATTGTAAAGAAAAGGGAGCAAAAAATGAAGTTTATTTTAGTAACTTTGATATGTGTTTGTAGCGTTATGTTATTTGGACAGGGATTACTCCCCCCTGGAGCAGGGACGGAAGAAGACCCATACTTAATGAGTGAATTTGACCACTTAGTTTGGTTTTCTGAGACTGAAGAGGCCTGGGGTAGCTATTTTCTTCAAATAGCGGATATTGATGCTTCTGAGTCTGCTAATGTAAATGAAGTAGCTGAATGGAATGATATTTGGTTTTCTGGACAGTATGATGGGGGAGGCTATGAAATTCTCAATCATTACCTTAATCGTGGAGTTGATGGTAATGCAAGTTTCTTCCGACAGATAACTGGTGGTCTAGTTAAAAATTTAACTTTAAGAGATTTTAATTATACTGGTTCCATTGTAGGCTTATTAGCTATAGGAATAACTTCAGAAAGTTCTGTGTATAATGTTACTGTATCAGGAAGTATTTTATGTTATGTAAAAAGTGGAGGAATATCTGCATTTGTTTCTGATTCATTGATAGAGTATTCTTTTTCAAATGCTATCATTACTGTTTCAGACTTAATTTCCTATGCTGGTAGGATAGGTGGATTTGTTGGTTCTTCTTCAGGCTCAAGGATTCAAAACTGCACTAGCACCTTAGAACTTTACAGTGAGCATGATGATTTGAATTATGTTGGAGGATTTATAGGTATAAACGGGGGAGAGATTTTTCTCTGTGAGAGTGAATCATACATTACACTAAATGGTGGTTCTTATATTGGAGGCTTTGTGGGGAGTAATGATTATGATATTGTGGATTGTCATTCCTATACAGAGATAGAATCTTTAAATAATGAAAGCCTCGAGTATGTGGGTGGATTTGTAGGTTCCATGAGAGGAAGCGATGCTGATAATCCTGCTCCTCAATTCCCTGAAATAGCTGGTTGTAGTGCCAAAGGATTTATAACCGGTTCAGATTATACAGGTGGATTTATTGGTTCTGCAGTGTTTTGTTTTATTTCTAATAGTTACACTATGGTTGATATCTATGCTCAACTAAGTAATAGTTTTGGTATTAACCTCTTTGCTGGTGACTTCTATGTTCAACTTTACGGAGGTATAAATAGATCATATACAGCTAATCGAATTATAGGATCAGGCCGAGATGCAGGATTTACAATACCCAGCGGAAATGAGTTTTGGGTTGGATATGATAATTATGTGGATTATGAAGTAGCAGAGATAAATCCTGAAGTTTTGATTCATGCTGATGGTATGACTACTGCTCAAATGAAAGATGTTGCCACTTATACTCAAGTTTATGATTATCTTCCTTGGGATTTTGTAGGAGATCCCTATGCTGATGTTGCAAATTGGGATGTCTGGGATATAAATCCTGAAATTAATGATGGCTATCCATACCTAACTTACAATATTGTTGCAACTGAAAATGAGGAATTAGAAGAAAATATAGAAGTTAACGCTGTTTCTGATGTTATTATAAACTCTCTATATCCTAATCCTTTTAATCCAACAACTACGATTTCTTATACTCTTAAGCAAGCTGGTATTGTAGATGTCGAAATTTATAATATTAAAGGGCAAAAAGTCTATACAAAAGACTTAGCTCAGCAATCAGCCGGTTCTCATAATTTTACTTGGGATGGAGTAAATAATCGATATAGTAGAGTTGCTTCAGGCTTATATTTATTTAGAATTAAGACAGATAAAGGTGTTAGTAACACAAAAGGCATTCTCATGAAATAGAAAATTACTTTACAAATAACTCTCCTTCTAATATTTTAAGAAGGAGAGTCTTAATATTTTAAAAAAAGAGGGTAGGCAGATGTTTAAAAAATGTTTATTTATGATATTAATGAGTATAATAAGTATAGCTTCACTTTGGTCAATAGAGGTCGGTGGTCATCTTACTGAAGATACGATATGGTCCCCCGAAAATAGTCCTTACTTGGTTACCGAAATACTCTATATTGATGCAGGTGTAACCCTCACAATTCTGCCAGGAACTGAAGTAAAAATTAGTGGAGCTCCCTTGAATTCTTGGACTGATATGAATGCTAATTTCTGGATGTATTCAGGGGTTTCTGTCGCTAAATGGATCTGGACTATTTAGTTCAACCAAGAAGATGATACTGTCGAAATAAAAAAACTTGTACTATCCTCTATGATAGAAACACCGAAACAATCTTCTCATTGACAAAAAAAACCATCCTTGTTTTATATATTCATGATAACAAAACATTACCGAGAAGTAAAAAAGATATTGAAAAAGGGAAGTCTCTTAGATACTTATTTCGTGAGTAAGTACTCTTTTTCACCCTATATGGCATGTCAACATGGTTGCAAATACTGTGATGGCAGAGCTGAGAGGTATTTCGTTGAAGGAAATTTTGAAAAAGATATCGTAATCAGAAGGAATACAGCAGAGCTCTTAGAACAAGAATTAGCCAAAGAAAGAGATTGGGGGGTTATTTTAGTTGGTTCAGGCATTTCAGACACTTACCAACCATGTGAATTAGAAGAGAAGATAATGACTAAAACTTTGAAAGTACTGATAAAATACAAATACCCTCTCTTTATCATCACCAAATCTGCTAATATAATTAGAGACATTGATCTCTTAGCTGAGTTGAATCAGCTAGCAGGTGTTACAGTGGCTTCTTCCTTAACCTTTCCAGATGATAAAGATCGCCAGATAATCGAACCAAATGCTTCTTCTATTGATGAGAGAGTAGATTCATTAAAGTTGCTTAAAAGCCGTGGGATCTCAATTGGTATTATGGCAATGCCTCTACTTCCTGAATTAGTAGATAATAAAGTAGATTTGGAAAGACTTTTTGACCTATACGCATCGCTAAAACCGAGTTTTGTCTTACCTGGTGGATTAACCCTGCGACCAGGAAAAAATAAAGATCTCTTTATGAATGTTATTAAAAAGAAATATCCTCAATATGTAGAAAGCTATGAAAAAATGTATAGTCGAGATTTCCCTTCTGGCTCTCCCCTACGAGAATTTTCAAATCCTTTTTATGAAAGGGTTTATCAGCAGATGTCAAGTAGAAAGCTTAACAGCATCATTCCTTGGGAACTATATAAAGAGAGATTTCCTCTTTATGAAGTAATTTTTATCTATTTAAAACACCTTAAAGTTCTCTACAAGCATCATCCTCAAGTCAACAGATTACTAGCATCTTATGCTAATTATAAACTATGGTATTCAGAATTCAAAAATAAAATAGGCAAAAGTAAGAAAATAACTTATCATAATTTAGAGGATGAGTTTTTCTTTCTACTTGAGACAGGAGTGATTGAAAGAATTATTGATAATCAAACACTCTATACTAATATTTTAGAGAGAATAGAAAATATTGAGAGGATAAAATGAAAAAGAGTTTAATATTAATCTTGATAGCAATGTTTAGTTTAGTTGGCTGTTCATCATTCTATTTTGGCTGTAAGGATAATAAGGAAAATAGTAAAAACCAAAATAAGACGATAGATAATATTCACTTAGGAATGCGAGAAGTAGGCGACTTTAGAAGAAGCACTGCTCCAGACTATCATTTGATAGTTCAAAATAACAAGAAAATATTACCTGAAATAGTGATTGATTATGATAGTTATAAATCTGAAAATTGGTTTATTGCTCTGCCATATATTGAAGAATTCATCTACGAGGACATCAAAGATATAATTAATCCTCAGAAAGATGCTCAGAGATATATCAATCTCTTGCTTTCACTTGTAAGTGATACTATGAAATATCATGCTATTGTCTTAGAAACTAATAATGATGCTCCCTATTATCCTGGTGAATATATTTTTATAAGCAGAAAAGAGATTGAAAGTTGTCAGGATGAAGCTGAATTAGCCGAAATATTGAGTTTTAGATTAGTAAGAAATGATTATCTGAATTTAAATGCTGAGTTTTCTAAGCTGGATAAAAAAAATATCAATGAATCACTTTTAACTATTATTCAAAAAGCTAAAGAAAATTGGAATAATTATGCTCATGATTCCTATAATATACTTAATCCTGAAGTTAGTGATAAAGTTGCAATGATGATGATTCGTGCTGGTTTTAAACCTAGCTTCCCTTATTCATTAGAAAATCTCACAGGTTATCATCCTATAGCAAATGATTCAAATATTAGCCTTAGATTCATCCCTCCTTTGTTAAGACATAAAAAAGTATTTGATTAGTTTGTAAATAATACGATAAAAGGGCAATCATCTGATTACCCTTTTTTTATGAGTTTATTATGAGTTTATTTATTTAGCATTCTGAAAACTGCCATCTCTGCTGCCTTGATTAATGGAAATCCAGCAGGAGAAGCTGTCATTAATGGATGTGATCCGACTTGAGCAGTAAGTAAACTGCTGATATTCATTCTGTTTTGAATCATCATTCCAATAGTGTTAGTTAGTTCGCCAGTAGATAAGCCACCTGCTACTTCACCACCTAGAATAACTCCTGAATCTTTAGCAACGATAAATTTTACAAATTGCTTTTGAGTATCAGCTAAAGACGCAGGATGTCTATCAGCACCTTCAAAAGAACCGCATACATAGTTTATTCCAATAGCTTTGGCTTCCTTTTCAGTAATACCTGCAACACCAAAACCCTTACTTCCTAAAGCTGTAGAGAATATAGAAATAGTCCCGGTGAAAGTTTTAATAGCTGATATACCAAAGAGATTTAGACCTACTAATCTAGCTTCAGCACAAGCTGTAGAAGCTAACATCATCGGTACAGATTCTCCAGTAATAAAGTGTTTCTTTTCAGCACAATCACCTACAGCAAAGATATCAGGATGAGAGGTTCTCATATATTCATCAACCTTGATAAATCCAGCATTGGTAATACCTAAATGTGCCTTAATCGCCAATTCATTGTTGGGTTTATAACCCATGGAAAGAATAACTGCATCTGCTTCAATTCTAGTACCATCATCTAAAAGGACACCATCTGCTTGATCTGTTCCAGTAATCTCTTTTACTGTTGTATTAGTTCTTACCTTAACTCCATTTTCAATCAGAATCGCCTCAGCTCTATCAGAAATATCTGCATCAAAGGCTAGGCTAAGAATATTAGGAAGTCTTTCTAATAAAAGAACATCTTTACCTAATTTCTTAAGTTCGTCAGATAATTCTACACCAATGAATCCAGCTCCGATGATAATTATTTTGTTAGCACTTGCTAACTTCTCTTGCATTTCATCTAAATAAATCTTGTTTTTTGGCACTGCATATACATTTGAGAAATCAGCTCCTTTCAACCATAAGGGTTTGAATGGATAAGAACCAGTAGCAATAATTAATTTATCGAAAGAAATTTCTTCTTTACTGCTCAATAACACCTTTTTTTCTTCTTTATTGATTTCAATAACATCATTATTAATAAAGTCAATTCCTAACTTAGCAAAATTCTCTGCAACAGGGATGATATTTTTGTTAGAAGTACCTAGAGTACCGAATATATAGGGAATCCCACAAGGTACTAGTGTTTTCTCATTACTTGTTACAACAGTAAAACTTTTTTCAGGATTAATCTTCTTGCCAGTCATAGCTGCGACCATACCACCAGCACTACTACCGATAACTAATACATCAGTCTTTAACATAATTCCTCCTCTGATAAAAAATCAGTTTTCATTATTTTGGTGAATAATAATCAAAAAGATTATTTTGTCAAGAAGTATTTGTTGTTTTAGGCAATTAGTTCTAAATAACAATTATTGATAAGCTTGTTGAAGAAGAAAATTGGAGATAGTGCCTATCTAAGACTGTCTTCTCAAGGAAACTTTTGGAGAGTCTTGCGAACACTGGGGTTACGGACCTTTAGTCCGTGAATCCATCAGGCTGTATTTCAGCCTGCTTTTATTTAATCCCGTTGGGATTTAAGAACTTATCATTGTTTGCACAATGATAGCGGGCTGGAAGCCCACATTCCCAGTTAGGAAGATATTTAATCCCGTTGGGATTTAAGAACTTATCATTGTTTGCACAATGATAGCGGGCTAGAAGCCCACATTCCCAGTTAGGAAGATATATCTTTGCCTTGCAATGAGGCGGAGAGAATCTCCACCGTCCGACTGAAGAGGCAACCTTCCACTAAAGAATGGCGGACACTGTAAGAGAATATCCAATTTTTATAAGGTATTTCGCATGCAAGGGTGCAGGCAATCCGGCATAAGCAGCCATCCTCCGACTGAAGAATGGCTGACATTGTAAGAGAATATCCAATTTTTATAAGGTATTTCGCATGCAAGGGTGCAGGCAATCCGGCATAAGCAGCCATCCTCCGACTGAAGAATGGCTGACATTGTAAGAGAATATCCAATTTTTATAAGGTATTTCGCATGCAAGGGTGCATGCAATCCGGCAGAAGAAGCCATCCTTTGACTGAAGAATTCTCAATTCTCAATTCTCAATTCTCAATTACAAAAACAGGCTCTCCACCTAAGTAGAGAGCCTTGAGTTTTTATTATATTAATAGTAATTTAACTTGAGATAGCTCTAATCCGAGTTAAAGCTCTTTTCAACGCAAATTCAGCTCTTCTGAAATCAATCTCAGAGTTATTAGTTTGAGTTAATCTCTCTTTAGCTCTCTTCATAGCTTCCTCTGCCCTATTCTTGTCAATTTCATCTGAACTTTCTAAGCGTTCCGAAACAATAGTAACCGAATCATCTTCTACAGTGACAAAACCATCATGAATAGCATATTCTCTAGTATTTTTATGATTATCGATTGAGAGTACTCCAGGTCTTATCTTGGTGATAAATGGTGTATGACCTTCTAAAACAGCAAAGTCTCCATCTACTCCAGGGATAGTAATACTATCGCACTCTTCTTCAATTTTAATACCACTTGGTAGAATAACTTTTACCTTAACCATCTTTATTCAACTTATGCATTTTCTCTTCAGCTTGTTCAATCGTACCAACTAACAAGAAAGCTTGTTCAGGCCATAAATCACAATCGCCATTAAGAATAGTCTTAAAGCCTTCAATAGTCTTTTTAAGAGGAACATATTGTCCTGGAGTATTGGTAAATTGTTCAGCAACGAAGAATGGTTGTGAGAAGAATCTCTCTAACTTACGAGCTCTATTAACGATGATTTTATCTTCATCAGAGAGCTCATCCATACCCATAATTGAGATGATATCTTGGAGATCAATATACTTTTGAATCATTCTTTGAGTCTCACGAGCAGTATTGTAATGCTCCAATCCGACTATTTTAGGGTCAAGCATTCTACTTGTAGATTGAAGCGGATCAACAGCAGGATAGATACCTTTTTCCACAATCTTTCTTGATAAGAAAGTAGAAGCATCAAGATGGGAGAAGGTAGTAGCTGGAGCTGGATCTGTGAAGTCATCAGCAGGCACATAAACAGCTTGCACAGAAGTAATAGATCCATCCTTAGTTGAAGCAATACGCTCTTGGAGAGCACCCATTTCAGAAGATAAAGTAGGTTGATAACCCACAGCAGATGGCATACGACCAAGTAAAGCTGATAGTTCAGAACCTGCTTGAGTGAAACGGAAGATGTTATCAATAAAGAGAAGAACATCTTTCTTGGAAACTTCACGGAAGTATTCAGCCACAGTAAGTCCTGTAAGACCAACGCGTAAACGAGCTCCCGGTGGTTCATTCATCTGGCCAAAAATCATGGCAGTTTTGTTAATAACACCTGATTCGGTCATTTCTAGCCATAGGTCATTACCTTCACGGGTTCTTTCACCTACACCAGCAAAAACTGAGAATCCACCATGTTCAGTAGCTATATTTCTAATAAGTTCCTGGATAAGAACAGTTTTACCCACACCAGCACCGCCGAAAAGTCCAATCTTACCACCTTTTGAATAAGGTTCGATAAGGTCGATAACTTTCAGACCTGTTTCTAAGATTTCTTCTTCAGCAGAAAGGTCTTCAAATCTTGGTGAAACTCTATGAATAGGCCATTTTTCTTTAGATTTAATAGGACCTTTTTCATCAATAGGATCACCAGTAATATTAATGATGCGACCTAATACTTCCTCACCAACGGGAACAGAGATAGGAGCACCTGTATCAAAAACAATCATTCCTCTACTGATACCATCTGAGGAATCCATTGCAACAGCCCTAACTTTATTTTCACCAAGGTGTTGCTGAACTTCTAAGACGAGATCCTTTTTCTCTTGTTTTATTATGAGAGCATTATATATTTTAGGAAGTTTATTTTCAGGATACTCAACATCGATAACGGGTCCAATAACCTGAATAACTTTGCCTTCAGTCATAATTTCCCCTTTTGTTAATTATTAATAGCTTCAGCACCAGAAGAGACTTCAATAATCTCAGTAGTGATAGAAGCTTGTCGTTCTCTATTATATTCTAAGGAGAGTTCATCGATAAGCTCAGAAGCGTTTTCAGTAGCGTTATCCATAGCAGTCATTCTTGAAGCATTTTCAGCTGCAAAGGACTCTGCTAGAGCTCTCTTAATTTCAATAAATGTATATTTGTTCACTAATTCTTCTATAATAGTATCTTCATCAGGTTCATAGAGGTATTCTAATTTCTTAACAACTAAGTCATCGTTATTAGCAATTGGAAGGATAGTTTTATGAACAATTACACTTTCAATAGCAGATTTAAAAGAGTTATAGATAAGTACTATTTCTTTATAATCTTCATGAAGATATTTCTGTTCTAGCTCCTGAGCAATTATTGTAATAATATGATGGTCTAACTGTTGAAAGATACCTGTATAAGTATCTACAATATTAGCCTTATGTTTTTTAAAGAACTCATTACCTTTTTTACCGATTGAGATAATATCACAATTTGGATTCTCTTGTAAGAAGTTTTCAGTTTTTCTAAGAATTTGAGAGTTAAACGAACCGCAAAGACCTTTATCACCAGTCAGAACAACTAATAAGATTTTATCAGCTTTAGTTTTAAGAGATAAGAAGGGATGATCTGTAATAGTTTGCTTAGCGCGTAAAGTCTGAATCATCTTAGCAGTTTCATCAGCATAAGGCCGTAAATTAACGGCACTTGCTTGAGCTTTACGCAATTTAGCAGCAGCTACCATTTTCATCGCATTAGTAATCTGGCGAGTGTTAGTAATACTAGAAATTCTTTGCTTTAGTTCTTTTATGTTTGCCATATTAACCTTCTATTAAATTCTGAATTTAGCTGCTACTCGGTCACAGATTTCAGCCATTTTGGCTTTCTTTTCATCTGTTAAGCCACCATCAGCAAGAGTTTTTGTAAAGTCTTTAAATTCAGTATCTAAGGTTATGTTTAGCTCTTTTTCTATTTCGGCAATCTTCTCAATATCAAACTCATCTAAGTAGCCATTATTAGCCATAAAGATAATCATGATCTGTTTTTCTACAGATAGAGGTGAGAATTGACCTTGCTTAAGAATTTCAACAATTGATTGTCCTCTTCTTAATTGAGCAAGAGTTGCTTTGTCTAAATCTGAACCAAATTTAGCAAATGATTCAAGTTCTGTGTATTGAGCAAGAGCGAATCTAAGCTGTCCCACAACTTGTTTCATTGCTTTAACTTGAGCCGAACCACCCACACGAGAAACAGATAGACCGGCATTAATAGCTGGTCGTCTTCCTGAGTAGAATAATCTACTGGAAAGATAGATCTGTCCATCTGTAATAGAAATCACATTAGTAGGAATATAGGCAGAGATATCTTCAGCTTTAGTTTCAATAATAGGTAAAGCAGTTAAGGAACCGCCACCTAATTTATCACTTAGCTTAGAAGCTCTTTCTAATAGTCTTGAATGTAGATAGAAAACATCTCCAGGGTAGGCTTCGCGTCCTGGAGGTCTTCTCAAAAGAAGTGAGATTTCACGATAAGCAACAGCATGTTTAGAAAGATCATCATAGATAATCAGGGCATGCTTACCATTATCTCTAAAGTACTCACCAATTGAACAACCAGCATAAGGAGCCATATATTGCATAGCAGTAGGTTCACTTGAACCAGCCATAACAACTGTAGTATAAGCCATTGCTCCATACTCTTCAAGTGTTCTTACAAATTTTGCTACTGAAGATTCTTTCTGACCAATAGCAACATAAACACAATATACTTCTTTACCTTTTTGGTTTATAATAGTATCTAAGGCGATAGCTGTTTTACCTGTTTGTCTGTCGCCAATGATTAATTCACGCTGACCTCTACCGATTGGTATCATAGAGTCAATTGCCTTGATACCAGTTTGAAGAGGTTCAACAACTGGCTGACGAGAAATAACACCTAGAGCTTTTCTTTCCATTTCGTAGAACTCAGTTTGCTTGATTTCGCCCTTACCGTCTAAAGGTTGTCCGAGAGTATTAACTACTCTACCAAGCAAGGCTTCGCCTACCGGAACTTCCAAAATCCTCTTAGTTCTCTTGGCAATATCTCCCTCTTTAACTTTAGTAGTATCGCCGAATAAAACACAACCGACACTATCTTCTTCTAAGTTGAGAGCCATACCAAAAACATCATTAGGGAATAGCAACATCTCATTGTACATAACATTTTTTAGGCCATATACACGAGCAATACCATCACCCACCTGAATCACTTTACCTGTTTCGGCAATGTCTTGATCTAAGGCGAATTTCTTTATTCTATCTCTTATTATTGAACTAATTTCTTCAGGTCTTATCATATTTAATTCCTTACATTTTAATTAAGCTTAGTCTGAATTGCTCTAAGCTTCGTTTTACTGAAGAATCGACAATGAAGTTATCAGATTCAGCAATAAAGCCGCCAATTACCTCAGGGGAAAGAAGAAAAGAGGCTTCAACTATCATCTTTACTTTATCGGTTAAGAATTTAGTTATCTTTTCTTTCATTTCACTGGATAATTCATGAGCGGTTTTTATTGTAATTTTCACAATGTTTAATTCCCTTAATATATATTGTTCTAAGAAGTAGATAATCTCATTAAAGAGTTCTAATCTATTCTTTTCATTCAACAATAATATTAGGTTTTGCCAATAATCACTAAATTTACTTTCAGAAGAGAAAGGTTCTAAAAGATTTAACTTGTCTTTCTCTTTAATCACATGGGAAGAAAGTAATTCGGATATTTCTGGATTAGCTTTTAATACTTCTTGAAGAACTCTAACTTCTACTAATAGCTCTTGCATATCTTCTGTTGAAAAGGCATCAACAAAGCCATTAGCGTAGCGTTCAGCAGCTTTAGTATCTTTCATTATTCACTCCGAGCATCGATAATAGAGTTTATAATCTCTAAATCTTTATCAGAATCGATTTTTTGAGCTAATACTTTTCCAGTTAAACCAGAAACTAATCCGGCTAACTCAGCTTGAAGTTGTTGTTTAATCTTCTTCTTCTCATGAGCTAACTGTTGTTCTGTTTCAGCAACGATAGATTTACGGTTTTCATAGGCTTGTTGAAGAATCTTTTCTGCATCAAACTCAGCCTCTTTTCTAATATTATCCCGCAATTTTCTAGCTTCAATTACTGATTGTTTATACTCTTCCTCTTTAGTTAAGACTAACTTCTTAGCCTCTTCTTTGGATTTATTGGCATCATCAATATCAGCAGAAACCTTGCTTTCTCTTTCACTTATCATATCTTTAATCGGTTTATATAAAACCATTTTTAAGATAAATAAGAGAAGTAGAAAATTCAAGATTACTACGACCATTGAGACATCTATACTAATCATTTTTTCTCCATTATTTTGAGAATTAAGCAGTAAATATTAATAATAACGCTACCACTAAAGAATAGATACCTGTAGATTCAGATACAGCCTGACCAATAAGCATTGTTCTGGTGATTAAACCTGCATTTTCTGGAGTTCTTGCAATACCTTCACATGCCTTTCCTGCTGTGAAACCTTCACCAAGTCCTGGTCCTAAAGCACCAATTCCCATTGCGATACCTGCGCCTAACAAAGCTGCAGCTTTTACTATTGCTTGATTAAGATCCATTATTCCTCCAACGGATTTTTTATTTTTTTTTATTTTACATCTATTTTGTATTCTCAGATTATGAGAAGAAAATTAATAGGAATGCTACTACTAAAGCATAAATAGCAGTTGATTCTGAAACAGCAGCACCTAAGAACATTGTTCTTGAAATTGCCCCTCTTTCATGAGGAAAGCGTCCTAACATATTAGAAGCTCTACCTGTTACAAAACCAATTCCCATTCCTGGTCCTAAAGTACCTAACCCGATTGCTAAAGAAGCTCCGAGGAAAGCACTAATTTTCACAACAAACTGACCTAATGTGGTTGTAGCTGTGGGATTAGGGACACTATATAATAAAAGTAAGGCAACAACTAAAGCAAAAATTGCATCAGTTTGTGCCAAAGCTTGACCAATCAACATATTTGTGGTCACTCTGTTTGATTCTTTTGGAAGTCTGGAAATCACACTACAGGCTTGTCCTCCGGTATAACCGGCACCAAATCCCGGTCCTATACTACCTAGTCCCATGGCTATGCCTGATGCTAATAAAGCACCAACCTTGAACCAGCTACCAGTTATATGCCCTGCTCCACCAAATATTAGCAAAAGGGATATAACTAAGCCAAAAATAGCCCCTGTTTCTGTAACAGCTTGACTAATAAGCATAGTTCTCAAGAGACTATCACCGGATTTAGGTTGTTTTGCAAGTGCTTTCGCTGCTTCTCCTGCAGCATAACCTTCTCCGATTCCGGCACTAATGGAAGCTAAACCTGTACTTAATGCAGCACCTAAATAAGCACTGATTAATAAGAAACTATCTGCTTGTATCATCTTATCCTCCTACTCTTCAACATTTATTTCTACTGCAAGATAACTCATAGCTAGCATTGTAAATACGAATGCTTGCACAGAACCTGCAAAGAGTCCGAAGAACCCTGATAATACTATTGGTACCATGATATATCTGACTAATTCAGAAACCACTAAGATAATGATAGCGCCACCCATAATGTTACCGAAAAGACGGAAAGCAATAGAGACTACTTTTGATAGTTCACCTATAATATTGAGGGGAGCTAAAAAGAACATTGGTTCTGCAAAACTTTTGAGATGAGTCCATAGTCCTTTTTTCTTAATAGCGTTGTACTGAACAACAATAATGGCAATGATACCGAGACCGATTGTGACATTTAAATTCCTAGTTGGCTCACTTATTCCCCTAATAGGAATTAATCCTATCAGATTACTAACCCAGATAAAAAGGAAAAGGGTTAATAGATAAGGTGTAAAGTGTTTGTTTGTAGTCCCTAAGGATTCACCAACTAAACTTTCAAAAGAATCGTACATCATTTCTGCAACAACTTGTAGTTTTCCAGGTTTAAACTGAATCTTGCGACGGACCATAAGAGCAAATATAATCAGAATCAAATCAACTATAAACATCATTCTTATCATACGAATAGAGTTGATAGTTTTACCATCACCAAGAAAGTTATGGAAGAAAAGGTAAATCGAAGTAGACCCCCAAGGGATATGCTCTTTTATTATTTCTAAATCTTCCTCAGCGTGATTTAATTTGACATTTTCGATAATATTAGCCATTGTCCAGTCAGGATTTTCAGCTTTGTACTTGGTGACTACTTCAGAATCCATTAAAAACTGATCAGGTTGTGTCTCTTCATTGATTTTATCCTGCATCGCTACTATCTCTTCAGTAAGATAAAAACCGAACTTACCTGTTTCAGGGTTAGTTCCGACATTTAGACTGAAGTTTAAGTAAAACGATAGGATTAACTCGATGGCAAAGACAATGCCCATAGCAGTTAAAATAATTTTCTTTTTTGTCATAGTTTTACTCGATTCTTAAGTATTTTTTTATTATACCCCATATCATATCTAGATAGATAGAGATTTGGGCAGATAATAATCCAAATCCAAACCAGATAATATCAATCTGATTTTTGAACACTAAAGCAATAATAAGAGCATAAAGGACAAAAACAACATAACGAAGATAAAATCCTTTAACAACTCTCAGTTTAGTTGCATTTTCATTCATAGAGAGAGCATTTCTCACGACATAGCTGTGCCAGATAAAATTACCAGCACTGGCTATTGAGCCTAAAATATAAGAAAAGCTGACCCATTCTTTATTAGATATAAATATCGATATAACTAAGGGAATATTTGTCAAGATAATTATTTGAATAATTCTTCTTATGTATTTATTTATTTCCATAAAACTTCCGTAAGAGTATATAATTAGAGAATATACCACTTGCTATACCAGAAATAATACCTATAATTAAAAATAAATTAGCTGTATCTAGTAATTTATCAAGCCAGCGTCCAATCAATAAAAATATAACGATTGAACTAATCATTAGCAGACCTAATTGGGTAATCAAGCTAAGATATTTTAGGAGTGTTGGGTCAAAACCATCATATTTTTTAAACATTACTTATTTTTCCAGTGACTGAAGAAGCTGTTTTAACTCTTCTTCATTACTGTATTGAATAACTATTTTACCTTTCCCATTCTTCTCTTCAACTTTTATCTTGAGCTTAAATTGCTGTTTGAGCAACTCTTCGACATCTTTTCTTCTTTGAGAAGTAAGTTTCTTCTTTTTAGTTTTACTATTCCAAGCCTGAGCTAACTCTTCAGCTTTCCTAACAGAAAGGGAATCATTAATAATCTTTTGGGCAAAGTTGAGTTGCTCCTCTTCCGGAATTTGCAAAATAGCCCGACAATGTCCTGCAGAGATATCATTATGAAGAAGAAGTTTCTGCACTTGTGGAGTTAACTTCAACATTCTCAATGTATTTGTGATAGTAGATCTATCTTTCCCCATCATCTCAGCAACTTGTGCTTGAGACATTTCGAAATCATTAATTAGTTGATTATAAGCTAAGGCTTCTTCAATAGCATTAAGATCTTCTCTCTGAACATTTTCAATAATAGCATAAAGAAGTTTTTCTTTTTGAGATATAGAACGAACAATCACTGGTATTTCATCAAAGCCAGCTAGCTTAGAGGCTTCTAATCTTCTCTCCCCAGCAACCAGCTCATAGCCTTCTTGATCCATACTTTTTGTAACAATAATCGGTTGAATTATCCCATTTTCTTTAATTGAATTTGCTAATTCTTCCAATTTCTCTTGATCAAACAGCTTTCTTGGTTGAAGCTTGTTTGGATGAATAAATTCTATTTTTACAGTTGTTATTCCTGTTTCGCTATTAGTCGATTCAGGAAGTTTTGAGATAAGAGAGTCTAAACCACGACCTAATTCAAAACTCATTTTTTTACCACCTCTGAAGCTAATTCTAAGTAATTTTGAGAACCAACAGATTTTATATCATATTCAAAAATAGATTTTCCAAAACTTGGAGCTTCACTAAGCTTAACATTGCGATTGATCATTGTTTCAAAAACTTGTTCTTTGAAATAGCGCCTAACCTCGGAAACTACTTGATTTGAAAGATTTAATCTCTTATCAAACATTGTTAGAAGAATCCCGAAGACATTTAACTTAGGATTAAGGCTCTGTTGTATTAGTCTTACAGTATTGAGTAATTGACTAACACCTTCCAAAGCAAAATATTCACACTGAATCGGGATTATTACATCAGTGCAGGCTGTTAAGGCGTTGACAGATAGCAAACCTAAGGATGGCGGGCAATCAATAATAATATACTCATAATTATCAACGATGTTTTTTAAGGCCTCTTTTAGCTTTTGTTCTCTAGCAAACTCCTTAACCAGTTCAATTTCTGCTCCAGTAAGATTTATATTAGCAGGAATTATATCCAAATTATCCATCGAAGTAGTTAATATAGTCTCTGCTATATCAACTTTACCAATAATAACTTGATAGATATGTTTTTCAATGTCATTTTTGTTTATACCTAAACCACTACTAGAATTCCCTTGGGGATCGAGGTCTATAAGAAGAGTCTTCTTCTCAAGAACTGCTAATCCAGCAGCTAAATTCATAGCTGTTGTGGTTTTGCCTACACCACCCTTCTGATTTACTATTGAAATTATTCTACTCATAATCTATCTCAATTATATTCCTTGTCCCTAATATTTCATTACTAAAATCATTCATTTTATAACTTTCAAATTGAGTTACATCATCTAAAATTTTGCTCTTATAGAGAATTATCTTACCTTTTGGTGACAAAACATTCATTAATGGCTCTTTAAAAGTTGGTAAAATTTTAACAGACCTGCAGATTATATAATCATATTTATTGATAGTATTATACTCTTCTATTCTGGTCCAGATAGTATCCACATTAGCAAGCTGAAGTATTTCAATCATTTCATTTATCACAAGAATCTTTTTCTTAGTTCCATCTAAGAGATTTACCTGCATATTAGGATATATTATTGCCATAGGAATCCCGGGTAATCCACCACCAGTTCCGAAGTCTAAAATTCTCTTCTTCTTACTATCAATCAATTTGTAAGGTAACAAAGAATCAAGGAAATGGGTGATCCAAATCTCTTCTAAAGGCATTTTGCGAGAAAAAAGATTTATTTTGGAATTTGCATCCACTAATACTTCATAATATTGTTCAAAGCTTTTTTTAAGTTGTTCAGCTCTCTCAGGAAAATTCTCCTCAAGAAACTGAAAGAATATCTCTTTATTATTCATTTTAGATCTGTGTTTCCTTCTTATTTTTCACGAATATTCTATCTAAACCTGTGATTATTCCATAAAAAAGAAACATAAAGGCAAAAATACCTAACATTCCTTTCCATAAGAAGCTGACAGCTAACATTAAATCATTCATAATTACCTCTTTTTAATAATGATATTTTTTACCATTTAAAATACAAAAACTGCGGTAGATTTGCTCTACTAACAGCATTCTAATCATTCGGTGAGTAAAGGTCATTTTTGAGAAAGCAAGCAAAAGATCTGCACTCTTCCTTAATTCCTCAGCTAAACCATAAACTCCACCTATTAAGAAGTCAATATTTCTTATTCCCTTATAACTGTCAATAAATCCCGCAAAATCTATTGAACTATACTGTTTTCCATGTTCATCAAGGGCAATTAAATAATGCTCTTTTTTTAGATATTTCCCAATTATTTCTGCTTCTTTTTGCTTAACAATCTCGATATTGTTAGAAGAAGATAATTTAACATCTGCTGTTTCAATTATCTCTAACTTACAGAATGCTGACAACCTCTTAGTATATTCAGCTATCCCCTCTTCGATAAACTTTTGTTTAGTTTTTCCTGGACATATTATTCTTATATTCATTAATTTTTCCTTTTTTTTATTATGAATAATGTGCTATTGATGTCAATAAAAAGATTGATAAAGATTAAAAGAAAGTCCATTACTCCAAAGAGATAAATTATTACTAATTTAATGATTTCGCCTAATACAGACAAATCCACAGATCTGTTTTTTCTACTATCTGTTAAAAATCTTCTTCTTACTTAGTTGAAAAATAGCGTCCTTGAAATTAGTGATCTTTTAGACACATCCCTTCTTTTGTGTCCAAAAAGCCTCGAAGTAAATTAGATATTCGTAAAAAAAACTTGCCTACTTTTATTAAATACTTTTAGTTGGTTATATAAAGAACATATCTGGGAGTAAAGATGTTAAATCGTAATTTACCAAGAATTCAAGATGCTGATTTAAAGGACAAAATCGTCTTAGTAAGAGTTGATCATAATGTTGTTAAAAATGGTGTAATCAAAGATACTGAGCGTATCGATGCTACTCTACCTACCCTATTGAATATTGCCTTACGAGGTGGAAAATTAATTTTAATGACCCATAACGGTCGTCCTGTAGATAAAGATACAGGGAAAATCACAATTTCTGATGATGATTCAGTTACTCCAATTGTTGAATACATGAAATCGAAATTATCTCTGAATATTGAAATTCCCAAGTGGTTTAAAAGAGAAGATAATGGGATAGAAGTTGATGATGATTCAGTATATTCTTTAATAGAAGATTTAAGAAAAAGCAAAATTGACATGATCTATCTTCCTAACACTCGCTGGTTTAGAGGTGAAGAATCAATGAATGGTGATTCAGATGATTTAGGTAAAGCCTTGGCTAATATTGCAGATGTCTTTGTTAATGATGCTTTTGGTTCTTGGCAACCTCATACTTCAACGATGAAGCCTACTTATTATATGCCTTCATATTCCGGAATCTTAATGCAGAAAGAGATTACTCATTTGAAACAAGTATTTCAACCTCAAAGACCTTTTGTGGGTATTGTTGCTGGGTCAAAATTTGATACCAAGATTAAGCCTCTAAATAATCTCTTAGAACATGTTGATTATCTTATCCTGGGTGGAGTTATCTACAACGCTTACCTTGCTGTTAAATATAATCTGAAGATTAAAGGTATTACAGAAAAAGATTTAGAATCTGCTAGAGCATTCTTAGAGAAAGCTAATGAATTCCCACAGAGAATCGTTGAGCTTCCTTATATTGTGGAATCAGATGTTTTAGGTGAAAAACAAGAAGGCAAATACAGAACTCATTTCATCCACGATTTGAAACCTGGAACTGAATTAAATTATATTTTAGATGTTTCATGGGAAACCTGGTCATTACGCCATATAAAAGAGATATTCAGCAGAGCTAACATGTTCTTCTGTAATGCAGTTATGGGCTTCGCTCCTTATTTCACAGATGGCACAAAAGATCTTTATGAAATTATCTCTAAAAACGAAAATGCCATGAAGATGTTTGGTGGTGGAGATACTCTGCAAGAATTCAAAGCTGTAGCTTATGAAACCTACTTAAAAGCTATCGAACGCGATGATTACTATTTCTTTACCGGTGGTGGAGCTGTATTAAATTCTATTGAACAAGGTTCTCCTTTCGGAATGCAACCGGTTCAAGCTCTTATCGATAATCAAGAAAGATATGCACTAAAAGCTACAGAAAAATAACTATATTATATTTTAAGCACTAAGTGTTGATTTTTTTCAACAGTTTAGTGCTTTTTTTTGGTTTCAGTTTGGTAAAATTCCAGTATGTGTAGCCATAGCTATTGCGACGCTTCAGGAATGGTATCCTAATTTGAATAGTATTATCTTCCAACTTTAAGCTTACATTATTATACCATCTATTTTAAAAACTAAAAAAAAGATATTGACAAATACACTAAAAAAAAATTGAATATATATAATAATATTTAAAAAGAGTTTCTATGTTTAGAATAGTTTGTTTTTTTATCGCATTACTGATTTTAGTAATTGCAGGCTGTCAAAGTGATAATACTAGTGGAAGAGACATTACTTCAAGTGAAAGAAGTACAATTTATGTTGTTGATCCACAGCAAGTATATTCTTCTAAAGAATATGATCATTTCATAACCTTTCTTAATTTGTATGCTGATTCAACTTCAACTTATCGAATGATTGAACATTACTGTTTAGATGATCTTAGCAAAGATTACTTTCCCATATCCCCCAACTTTATTAATATAGAGGACACAATATGAAACATTATTTTATATTTCTTTTCATAATATCGCTCATATATCTTGAAAGTATTCCTTTAGGAGAAGGAACAGAAAGTGCCCCTTATAAAATAGTTTCATTAGACGATTTGATATGGGTAAAAGATGATTTGTATGGTGAAAATAAAACTAACAAGGTTCCTTGGATTGTTTTAGATAATGATATAGACATGTCTAATTACTATGATAATAGTAATAATGAATCATGGAAAGGTATTGGAGGTATTGAAGGTTTTAATGGTCATTTTGATGGACAGTTTCATACAATATATAACTTCCAGCAAAATTCAGTAGATGAAGAAGCTCTGTTAGGTTTCTTTTGTATTATCAGAGACGGCACAGTAAAAAATTTACTTTTCTCAGATGCTCTTTTAACTGGTTATGGATCGGGCGGTATATTATCTTTTAGTATTGTTAATAGTACTGTAGAAAACTGCAAGGTAAGTGGAAACATTAGCACACATGGTCGTGTATCAGGATTGAGTAGTGGAGCTATAAACAGTATTGTACGATTTTGTGCAGCCAATGTAGATATCGGAACAATAGGTAACTGTAATAACAGTGGTGGTGGTTTTGTTAATTTTACAAGAGACTCAAACTTTGATAATTGCTATATCATACTTAATAATTTTAACATTTTTAGTACTGAAGTAATAGATATATCTGGAATTATAGGTTCCTTTATAAACTCTTCTATTGAGAATACTTATATAAAATTAAATGATGATAACTCACTGATATGTCCTTTGATATATTACAGTGAAATGAGCACTATTAAATCTGTATACTGGATATCAAATACTAACAACTTTGACTCTGGTTTGTTCTATTCTTATCAGGATGATATTGAAGACTGTCATTATGAAAATAAAGAAAACTTTAATTCATTAGTTCAAAATTCTAATAATAATTGGAATTATAAAAAAGTGTGGCTAGTTGATCAAAATATCAATGGTGGAACTCCTTATCTTTGGTGGGAAGAAAACAAATAAAATTAGTATAAAGTAGCATTTAAAATAAAAATGCTACTTTTTTTTATCAGGATAAGGATCTGTAAATATTGAGCTAATTACATGAGCTATAATTGCTACTATTAGTCCGTTAATAATTACTCCACCTATATTATAAGCTATTGCATGCTTGTGAGATGCATAATCTAAGTTATAACATAAAAATAATATGATTTGTATTAAGATAGTAATAAAAAAAAGCTATCCATCCAACTCTATTTAAACCTTCCACAAGACCTCTAAAATCATATTTAAAGAAAAACCACATACTAATCCTCTCAGTATTTTTATTTTATTATTTATAAATATTAATATCATTTATGTCAAGAATTATTTTTTATGAACATTGGAATCGAATTTTCTAGTCTTGTAGGGTAATTTCAATTTTTTCAGTTTCATATCCCTGCACTTCTAGAATATCTAAATTCCAACAAGAGTAGAATTATCTAAAGGCTTTGTATCACTGAGTTTTTTTCGAAACCCATGTCACTCCCTAGGTGCAACCTTTAACAAACCTAATCTTATCAACTCGCATCTAAGGAGCAAAGCTTGTTTTGGAGACTTCCTAATGCACAAAGCAGATACTCCTACGAAGCTAATTAACAAACAAACTTACATACAGAAATAACATCGGCTATAGATACTCAAGAATTAACAATATTTTCTACCAGACTTGAACTTGAGCCTATTATTTTTCTAAGGATAAAAGACCTTTATTAACAAGCTAGATAAGAAATTGAGTTTATAAATAAATTATATCAGGCATACCCCCAAAAAACTTTGATATAATATAATGAACTTTCAGTTTTATAGTAAGTTAGATATAAAAATTGTCTAAAAAGATTGATTTATAGGTATTACGAATAAACTTAAACTTTTCTATTAAAATTACGAGAAAGCTTGCAAACAAGGCTAATATTAAGACACTTTTAGAAATAGTATAACTAATTGATAGATAATAAAATAAGAAAAATAATCCTTGCAAAAAAAGTGCTCCTAAATACAATTAGATTATCTACCAAATAATTTCTAAAGGAGCACTTTAACAATGGATTTAAAAAAACAGAATATAATAAAATTACAAGGTAAATTTTCAAAAAGAGTAAAAAAATATTCAGAAGGCTTAACTATTCCTGAGCATAAAGCCTTGAAAGATATAACGAAAGGAGTCATTTCAAGTAGCTCGGTTATTGTTCGACAAATAGCAACAAGTTTACATGAAAAAATTAGTTTAGATAAAGTATGTGAGAGATTATATAGAAACCTAAAGAATGAGAAAATTGGAAAAGTGGTAAGTGAAAATTTGTTAAAATACAACAGTGCAAAAGCTACCAATGACACATATTTTATAGTTGATGAATCAGATATATTGAAGCCAGAATCAAATAAGTTAGAAGGACTATCAAGAGTTAGAGATGGTTCTACCGGACAAAGAGCGAAAGGTTATCATTTACTTAATATTGCATCACTAACAGATAATGGTAAGAACTATTCAATACTCCCAATATGCAGTCAATTATATAGTAATATTATAGAAGAAGATACTTCTAAGAATATACTTGAAGATAGAATTATAGATATTACTATTCACAGTAATAATAAAGGTGTTTTTGTGTTTGATAGAGGTTATGATAGCCGTAAGTTAATAACTTTACTTTCAAATAATGAAAATAACTATATAATTAGAAGTACAGGTAAGAGATCTTTTATTGAGGATAATACCGAAGTTAGCTTTTCATCAGTAGTAAGACAAATTAAACTTAAACATGAGTTTAAAACATCTGATAATAAAACTTTTAATTGCGGAACAAAGAGAGTGAAAATAAGAATTAATCCACATAAACGTAAGCATCCAGATATAGTTGAAGCAAACTTAGTTGTTGTAAGGCATGGTAAAAAAGGAGGCTTGTTTTATTTTCTATGTAACTTTAATGATAGCACAATGACAGACTATGAAATAATATTAAAAGCTGTTAAAGGATACAGAAAAAGATGGAAAATCGAAGAGTTCCATAGACATATCAAGCAGGAGTTTAATTAGGAAAAAGTTCAGCTGATGTCTGATGTAGGATTGAAAAATATTAATGTTATATTAATGGTGGCAGTAGATATAGTTTATTCTACAATAAAATATCTGGAAGAACTTTTATATCAATTCCCTGAGTTCGGTAGCACTAATTATAAGAATCATACCTATGTCTATTACAAACTGAGTAGAATCATAAAGCACATATTTAATAACACTAAATTGAATAAAATTATACCGCACAAGGGGGAATATCATGACAAGCTACAACTACGGATCAATTTCTTATAAAAATAATGGGGGTATGCCAGTAAATAAATTATATTTCTTGACATGATTTTCTAAATTGTAATTATTAGGTATAATAAAATAATAAAGAAGGTAATATTATGAAAAAGACACTTTTATTGATCATTGCTCTTATGCTTGCTTTAACTATAAATGCCTCTACAGGCCAAAATCAAACATTCGAAGGAAGTTTAACTGTAACTACCCAATATTTAGATGGTTATAATAATGTTAGTTTGAAATGGGAAGATAATACTCTTTCTAATGATAATTATGCTTACATAATAACTTCAGGGAATTCCGAAAACGAGGATAATCATATAGTAAAAGGTTATACTACTGGCAATAGTTTTGCTATCTACAAAAACCCAACTCTTCCTAATAACTCTCCTCGTTACACCGTTTATAAATTAGATTTTAATCAAGATGTTGAACTTGCTGATATTATACCTAATAATGATGGTAATCAATTTAGAGTTGCTCTTACTTGGTCTCAAATCAAGGAATTACTTAAAAAGAAAAGTAATAATATCTGGAAGATTAGCAGAAATAATATTCCAACAAGTATGAAATAATTTTTTCAAAGATAAATTTTAAGAGACTGGTAACAGTCTCTTTTTTTTTGCAGTTATCTTTTTCTTATCCCTTGTCCGCTGACACAGCCAATGACTTTCGGGGGAATCTCTTGGAGTGTCTTCCGAACACTCCCTATTATATGGCATCCCGCTGGGATTAAAAAGGTATCAATTCATGAAAATTCGTTTTAACTTACCAATTCACAGCGGACAATATGTCCACCGTTCAACAGTAGAGGGATTATCACACTCTTAAACTCCTTTCTTTATTCTCCACTTGCGGAGGTGTGGCAGAGCTAGCTGAGGGTGTTGAAAATCTCTCGATTCACGAGGTATTTAAGTCCCCTCTGGAGAAGAGGGGTGCCTGCACAGCAGGCGGGGTGTTGAAGATGTACCAGATTAAACTGCCATTTGTGTACCAATTTAAAATGCCATCTACAACACAGCCAAGGACTTTCATTCGGGGGGATTTCTTGGAGTGTCTTGCGAACACTCCCTATTATATGGCATCCCGCTGGGATTATCATTGTTTTGCAAAGAGGCGGACAAGCTGTCCACCTTCCGACAAAAGAGGTCTGGTCACATTCTTAAATCTTTTCTTAAAAGCTCTGTGAAAACTTCTTAAACCTCATCTTTACTCTGTGTCAAGGGACTTTTCAAGAAGGCCTATGGCAATTCGCCACTAGATTAGTGAAAATTCATTTTAATTCGCGTTAATTCGTGTGAAAGGCATTTTGTCTTTTTTTAGCTATTCCTGCCAGGTCATTTCAAATTCCTTTGGGTCATATCCTTTCTCTTCTAAGATAGAGAATACTTCTTGCATAGTAGCTTGGTCTAATATTTTTTCTCGAGCTAAGATCCAAGCATATTTCCTACTTCCTTCTCCAACGATAGCCCAGCTATAATCATCAGCTAGTCCTATTATCCAGTAGTTTCCATAGAACCAATTCTTCCAAAAGAAGCGCACAAAGCTGACTTCTAACTTAGCATTTGATTTTGAATCTGCAATTTTTGCCATCCCTTCTATCTGGTTAACTTTTCCATCTTTTTCAATGCAAGTATTTATTACAGAGATATTCCCATCTTCTTTAAGCTTGTAAGTGGCAGTAACATTCTTTTCACACTTCTTCTGAAACCAATTAGGTAGTTTAGCTATTTCATACCAAGTCCCTTGGTATTTTAGCAAATCAACTTTTTCTACTGTTGTGACTTCATCAGCACTTAATAATAAATTAGAAAAGCAAATAATTGCGATTAAAATGAATTTTACCATAAATCCTCCATTTAGTTTATTGAGAAAATATTTAAAATCTACTAAACTGCCACTTTTATAAATATTTTATTTTTCTTATAAATAAATATTACTATTCTAAATTAATTTATATCAGTGATATACCAATCTTTTTCTAACTTTTCAATTAATTAAATAAACCTTAGGTCAATTTTTTCTTGACATAATTCTGAGAATAATATTTTGTCAATTCATGAGTATGAAAAAAATATTTATTATTGGATTTATGGGTTCAGGCAAGAGTCATATTGGTCGTTCATTGGCTGATGCTTTGGGAATCCAGCATTATGATCTAGATTACCTTCTTGAAAAAAGATGTATGTTATCCATTAGAGATATTTTTAGGACTTATGGTGAAAACCAGTTTCGTTCATTAGAACGAGATATCCTCCTTTCTTCCCCACCTTCCGGGGTAATTTCTACCGGAGGTGGGGTTATTCTTTCAGCCCTTAATCGTGACTATTTAAAAGACTATCCAGTAATTTGGCTAAATCCTCCTTGGGAAATTCTTTATGAGAGAATTAAAAACAGTAATCGGCCCTTAGTAAAGAAGAACAGTAAAGCTCAATTGTATAATATTTTCCAGGAGAGAGAAGAATTTTATAGAGAAATAGCAAATTTTTCTATTGACGATATTGAAGAAGATAAGATAATTAGTAAATTAATAAATATGATTAATGATAATTTAATGAATAATGAATAAACAAACTAATAGAAATCAACAATGCGACAAAGGAGATGCAATGAATTTTCTAAATTTAAAAAAGAGTGTTAATGAAAAAGCCATTCCTAAGTATAATGAAACAATTCATGAAATTAAAGAACTACAAAAAGAGATTGAAGCTTGTGAAGGCACTTTCAAACCTGTCTTAGCATCAATAGCAGAAAAAATTCTTTTAGCTGACCAATTCAAAGAAGAATATAATGACAACTATTTCAAACATCACGATATCAAAGAATTAGAAAGCTTTAACCAGTCAATTTATAGTGAAATCTTAGCTGAAAACTACGATACCTCTTTTGCAAATCCAGCTTATGCTGTTGCTCAATATGGTGATAAAATTGGACAACTAATCTCTGCAATTTACATTGAATATAGAGCTTATTTTTCTCATGTGGTAAATTTTGAGATTAATGACTTAGCTAAAAAGAATCAACTATTCTTAGACATCGTAGCTTCAATGAAAGCAGAGAAGAAAGATTATGATTCTATCTTTGCTATTTATAAAGCCCATGTTACAAATTTATCTTTAGAAGAAAAAGAGTTAAATACTAGATCAACTTTTGATCCAGATAATTATGGCTTTGGCAAAATCGTTATGGAAGCTGACTTAAGCGATATCCGTTATCTATATCAATATGGTAAATACATCACTTATAATGAAGTAAAAACTGCTAAATTCTTAAATAATTATCCTGAAGAAAAGTTAGAAAAGTTAGTTTCTGAGCTTACTAAGGCTTATATTCGTGGCTTTGAACTAGCAAAAAAAGATTTGAGTAAGAAAGAAACTACTCTAATTGTCTATAATCTTGGTCAAGAAAGGATTGTTAGAGAATTAGTGAGAGAATTAGAAAAATACAATATCAAGCCTCTCTTCTCAAGAGCTACATCAACTACTGCAAATAAGCAATACGGTTATGACCACAGATTTGATTCAGCAATGGTTCTTGATAAAGAATATACTGACCAACTTATTGCTGATCAAGTGACTGTTTCGGAAAATTGCTCAGATGTCTTAACCAAGTATGCTGGTGTTGTCGCTTTTGATGCTTTCGGCGAGAAGCCATTTAGTCCTCAAGCCAAAGCAGAGAATTTAAAACTTTCAGAAGAACAGCAACAACTATCACAACAACTCAATATTGAGCGTAGCAAGACTTCTCAGAAATATATGCCACGCACAGAAACAAGTTTCTGTATTATCGGCTTCCCTGTTCCAGAAATTGGACCAAAATTTGAAGAGATATTCGAAGCAACATCTGAAATCAATATGATTGATACTTTACACTGGGAAGAAGTTCAACAGAAATTAGTTGATGTCATGGACCAAGCTGTATTCGTACATGTTAAAGGTAAGAATGGCAACAAGACTGATATCAAAGTTAAAATGCAAAAGTTGGAAGATCCTACTAAGCAAACTAACTTCGTGAACTGTGGTGCAGATGTAAATATCCCAGTAGGTGAAGTATTTACCTCTCCTATGCTTGAAGGAACTAACGGTATTCTTCATGTTAAAGAGTCTTTCCTTAATAATATCACTTTTAAAGAGTTAGAATTACACTTTAAAGATGGTTATGTGGAAGAATATACCTGTGCTAATATGGAAAATGAGGAAGAGAATAAAAAGCTTATTCAAGAAGATTTACTCTTCCCTCATAAGACACTTCCACTTGGTGAATTTGCTATCGGAACTAACACTCCTGCTTATGTAATGGCTAAGAAGTTCGATATTCTAAACTTACTTCCAATTCTTATAGTAGAAAAAATGGGACCTCACTTCGCTATCGGTGATACCTGCTTCTCATGGGAAGAAGATTTCGCTGTCTTTAATCCAATTGATGGAAAAGAGATTACTGCTCGTGAAAACACTCACTCAGCTAAAAGAAAAACTAATATCCAAGAAGCTTATACTAATTGCCACACTGATATTACTCTACCTTATGAAGACTTAGACTTCATCGTAGCTATTACTGCTGACGGAAAAGAAATTGATATTATCAGAGACGGTAGATTCGCTGTTCCTGGAACTGAAGAGTTGAACCAACCTTTAGAAGAGTTTGGGGTTTAATAACTCTAGCAGCAGAATTAAAACCTCTTCTGTCGGACGGTGGAAATTCTCTCCGCCATTCTCTTAAATTTCCTTTCAACAAGGGGAACGCAGAAGGTGATTCAATAAAGAAAAGACCCTTAACACAGAGTTTTAAGGGAGAAAAAGCTAAAGAACAAAAGCTCTTAACTCCCCGCTTTAGTGCTGAAGGCACGCTAAAAGAGGGGTGGCAGCTATGCTGACGGGGTATTTCTTTGGAATTAACTCTTTCTTTGTAGAAATAGATAATTACTAAAAAAGAAACAGTCCAAATTATTAAGAACTAAACTGTAAATAAATTAAAGCCCTACTAAAGTGGGGCTTTTTACTTGTTTGCTTTATTTATTAGAAATACCTAAAATGTTAAAGATGTTTTCCCCTACCAATCGATAATTACTTTTATTTCGATTTAAGAAACTACTAATTTTACTCCTGCAACAAATTTTTCTTTACAAAATATATATAAAAAATTCTAATAACTAAAAATAATATTAGAGGATATACACATGAGTAAAATTGGTTTTGATTTCCCTGCTCAACCTCGTAAAACTATACTTAGCGATGTTGAAGAACAATGGTACATGCCCTTTCTTGCTAAAAAATTAAATAGAGAAATGACATCAATGAAGAAAAGTAATTTTGGTCAGTATGATATGGCTGTTAATTACTTAACATCAGTTATTGAAGAAGCTCAAGCTGTAGAAAAAGTTGCAGTATATAATATTGATCACATGGCACAAATTAGATTCACAGGTAAAGATTCTGTTACTTTATTAGACAGAACACTTCCAGCTAATGTTGCCTCAATGAAGATTGGACAGTGTAAATACACTCTTCTCCTGAATGAAGAAGGTGGGGTTCAAGATGACCTAATTATTATGAGAGTTACTGAAGAAGAATTCATTTTAGTTATTAATGCTGGTCATGATTTAACAGGAACAGGTATGGATCATGGTCATGAAGTCCAAGTAATCTCAGATGCAGATAGAATTCTTAAATATAAAAAGGCTGATGAAGATGTGGTGGTTGAAGATATTTCTGCTGATTTAGCTAAGATAGATGTTCAAGGACCTTACTCTTACAAGCTTATCAGTGAATTATATGGTAAAGAAGTATTAAGAAACAGAAATAATCCTGAAAAGAACATGGGCTTCTTCACTTTTAATGAATTTGATTATGAAGGCCAACATTATTATATTAGTAGAACAGGTTACACAAATAGATGGGGTTGGGAATTATATGTTCCTGCTACAGTTGCTGTAGAACAATACAAGCGCATTATAGAAAAAGCTGTAGATTTAGGTGGATTGTTAGTTGGTTTAGGCGGAAGAGATGAAAATAGACTTTCTGCAGGCAATGTAGGACTTCCACTCATGGGCCAAGAATACAAACCTGAATGGTCTCCAGTTAATGCACCTCTTTTCAATGCTGCTTTTGACTTAACTAAAGATTTCGTTGGTAAAGATGCAATCATGAAAGTTATTGAAGAAGGATGCACCAGAAAGATGGTTTTAGTTATCTCTGAAGGTATTGTAGTAGATAGAGATGTATATCTTGATGGCAAAAAGATTGGTCTTTGTACTTCAAGTATTAACTCTCCAAATGTAAGCCAAGAAAAGCGTGAGTTTATTGCTTCTAAAAGAGGATCAGTTAATGGTCAAGATGGTGTGGCAGCAATCGGCTTATGCTGGTTAGACATTAATCCTTTTGAAGTTGATGCTGAAGGAAATGACATCTTAGAAAAAGACGGAAAAGCTGTAAGAATTCCAGTTGAATTCTTTAAGACCGATAAAGATGGTAACCCTAAAGGAAAAGCTGTTATAGGTTATATTTCAGCTGATGGTGTAACTCCTGGTACTGCTCCAAGACCTTTAAAGAAAATAGAGAATTTATAATTCCCTCTTAGTAATTGATAAAGCGACTTCTTCATTAGGAGGTCGCTTTTCTTGGCTCTTTTTTCTACCAAGATTAATTGTAGAGACTTTAATAATGAGTTCTGATTCTTCTAGCTTAGTAACATCTATGCAAAATTGCCAAAGCAATTAATCAATTTATGCTAAGTCAACATCATAGTTGTGACTTTTTTACAGTTTAAATAACTATGTTTAAAGAACTTATAAAAATTTAATCATTTCAGAGTTGTTGTTTTTCATCTACACTTATTTTTAACAGTTAAGTATATCATTAACAAAATTTTAGTTTATATTTTTAGAATTTTCAATTTTTAAATATGCATTTAATTCCACGATATCGATATTCCATAGATTTTTGTAAATATTTTTAGTACATTAACTATAATATTTCACTAAATTAAATGTTTTATTTTCAGTATTAATATAAGCATCTTAGAATCATAAAGTAATGTTTTATTACATATTTTGTCTTAAGGAATAACCTTTTATATCATAAATTCAGTAAAATCAGGGAACTTTTAGTGTTTCTTATATTCCTGAATAACAATAAGTTAACAATGCTAATGAGACAAATATTCTAAATTACTTGACTATCCAAATTTCTTATTGTAGATTATTTATTAGATATGAATAACTTTAGGAAGTTATCAAGGTTATTAACAAATCTCTAAATATATACTAATGCTTAAGTAGTTTACTGTAAGTCATAGGGCGAAGCTATATCTAGTATCAACAACCTCGTACTGGTAGGAGAGTTATTGCTTTAGATATTTGAACACACAATTTTAAAAATATCACTTCAAAACCATTGACAAAGGAATTGCACAGATTAAGACTTCATAAGAACAATCAATAAACCCTAAACAACTAACATCAAGAATTAGGCATTAATAAACTTTTTTCTTGCTCTTCATATTGTATGTCTAATCTTAAAGAGAGGTAAATTATGGATAATATTTTTCATACATTAAGCATGATTGGTAGACGATATATGGTTTTACACGAAGCTATTAATGAAATACAACCTGAAATTATTGCTGATTTCCTTAGGGAACATCCAGCAGAGGATGAGTATTTTTATGATACAGCTAAAGAACATATTAACGATGCTCCATGGCATAGTCTGTTAATTTCTTTAGGTTTAATAATAGCCGAATCTGTCAAGTCTTCACCTATTATAGCTGAATTAGTTAATCATGAATTCCCAGGTTGGAATATACTTAAACAGAAATATGTTGATATTCTTTTTTGTTTCGCTCAAGAAAAAAATGAAAAAGAGATTTTCTGTAGTTTAATTAATCGCTTTAAAAGAAATAATGTAAAATTAATCATCCCTGATATCAAAAGTCCTCTTTTTTATGATTGGTTAACAATCTATATTGAACAGAAATTACCAATTGAAAATATCATGAAAAAAGTGATTGCATATTTAGAGTTAGAATCAACACTTTCACTGAAAAAAGAAGCAATTTTTAAAGACTTAGGAATTGAGAATGCTTATTCTTTTAGTAAATTACTTTGGAATAATAATCAGAAGGAAGATTCACTTTCATTATTACATATATTCTCAATTGGATATCCTGGAATTATTGAAGATGAGATGTTAATTCAAATATCGGAAAACCTTTTAAATTTAACTCCTCATCCAATAAGTGATTTTGTAATGGTAGATTTAAAAGATTCTCATTCAACTATTCCTCATGCTCCATTAAAAAAAATGGGGTATACTAAACTCTCTTTTGGTTTAGTTCGCTCTGCGAATATTCTTCGCCTAAATCCTTCTTATAAATGGGTTAAAAATCTAAAAGAAAGTTGGATAGGTCTTAAAGATATTATTGAAGATGAGTATCACGAGGAAAGGAAAAAAAATAAATTGCCAGTTGTACATGCTTCTGCAATAAATGCATTATCAATTGCCTTGGGAGTTTGTTCATCACTTGACCCTGGCTATAAATCTCTTGATACAGGAAAAGAGCATATTGATTCATTAGAAAATAAATTACAATCTAATATAAATGAAAGAAATAAACTAGTTACCGATTATAAAAATCTGACTGAGGAATATGATTCTGGTAAAGGAGACAGATATGAATTAGAAACTCTAATTATTGCTAAGCGTAATGAAATTCGCTTTTTTGATATGCAAATAGATAAAATGCAGAACCAAATTAATCATGAACTTTCTCCAGGAGCACTCTTGTTACAGGCTCTAAGAAACATCAAAAATAGCTTCATCTTACGACAAGGAGCTGCTTGGGGATTGCACAATATATATAAATCACCATACTTAGAAAATTCATCTAAAGAAAGAATTAATGAAAATATGCTAAAAGCTATGTACAGTGAAAATTCCCTTGAAAATGATTTCAAAGAACGACTTATTTATTTCATTCCGACAAACAATCTCTTAGAATTTGAACTGAGTATCAAAGATGGAATATCTTGGATTTTAGATCTGCTAAAAATTACTGATGATCTAGAACAAGTATCAGCAAAAATATACAATCATATTCGTTGGATTGGTACACTCTTAATTAAGTATATCCCGGGTATTTTCGATTTTCTTCATAAATATCCCCTTAGATTAATGCTATTAGAAGAGCATAGATTGTTGCTTGGGGAATATGTAAAAGAACAGTGTGACATTCATCTTTGGACTAACTACTCACCTCCCATTTGGGAAAGGGGTATGCAACCAGGAGAAGCTGGTGAGGTACATAAGAGATATTTGCTTTTAAATGATAGATCAAAACCTAATGCTATGGGTCTTTATTATCGTCTGTTTGAGCATCCTATTCTAGTATTACCAGTCATTTATCATGAATTTTTGCATTATGGTGGGACAAATGGTAAACCCGCTGAAGGAATAGGAAACGAAACAGAAGTATTAATAAGAGAAATCCTTTTTATGAAATTTCTTATTGCAGAGCTAGCTCCTAATGATGTTCAAAAAATACCAGCTTATGAACATAGCATCAATGAACATATCGAAAATATAGGATTAGAATCGCTAGGAAAACAAATAATTATGAATATAAATAAGAATTTTAACTTTGAATTAATGTCAGATAATATTGAAAAAATATATGGGGAGCAATTAGATATCTCTGAAGCAAGGGAAAAAACAAATATATCAATAATTAGATTAAATAATTTTATACAAAGAACGAATGCAACCGATGAAGAAAAAGAAAACTGGTACCCAGAAATTGAGTGGCCAGAACTCACAGCTAATGAAAGTAAACAACTATTAGAAGAATATAGTAATATTATGTTTCACCAGTTTACCCTTAGCAATCGAATCGATTTTAACCAGTGGGATAAAATTTACCAAGACGAAACTTGTCAAAATTTCTTATCAGCATGGAATAGCTATATTACTAAGAAAAATAGCCTATTTGTATTTACAAAAGCCTGGGCAGATGAATCTCTTTCAACAGAGGAAGTAACTGCACTTGTAAGTGATCGTTACTCAATCGCTCAGAATCTTCACGATTTTAGAAATCTCTCCCAGAAACAACAAGAGTTTATTTTAAATATCATTCAGTCCCTTAAACAAAATAGTGATGAAGAGGAAGATGATTCTGAATCTAATGATTAAAACCAGATGATGCATTCCTCTAAAGGTTATTATATCTAGATTCTAAATTTAAAAAGGTCCTTGAGTATTCAAGGACCTTTTTATTATATCAAGTTTTATTTCTTATTATAAAGCGTTAAAAACACCTTTGATAATTTCTAAAGCTTCTCTAAGTTCTTTTTCTGAAATAACAAGCGGTGGAGCAAATCTGATGATATGTCTGTGAGTTGGCTTACACAATAAACCAGCTTCTTTAAGCAATACACATACATCCCATGCTTCTTTTCCGTCTTTAGGTTCAACAACGATAGCGTTAAGTAAACCTCTTCCTCTAACTAATTTAATCATTGGGTGATTGAATTTTTCAAGTTCTTCACGGAAGATTTTACCTAAGTCGAAAGCTCTTTGAGTAAGATCTTCATCTCTTACAACTTCTAAAGCTGCTTTAGCAACAGCACAAGCAACAGGATTTCCACCGTAAGTAGAACCATGTTGTCCTGGTTTGATAACCATCATGATTTCTTTATCAGCAAGAACAGCTGAAACAGGATATACACCACCAGAAATAGCTTTTCCAAGGATAAGAATGTCAGGACGAACATTTTCGTAATCACAAGCTAATAGACGACCAGTTCTAGCAACACCAGTTTGAACTTCATCAGCTACAAAAAGAACATTGTGTTTTTTACAGATATCATAACAGCTCTTTAAATAGCCATCATCTGGAACGAATACACCAGCTTCACCTTGAATAGGTTCAACGATAAAAGCTGCTACATGCTTGCCTTCAGCTGAGAGATATTCTTCTAAAGCTTGAGCATTGTTGTAAGGAATTTTATGAATTCCAGGAGTGAAAGGACCAAATCCGTCTCTACATTCAGGATCAACAGAAGCAGAAATAATCGTTACTGTTCTACCATGGAAGTTTCCTTCAGCAAAGACAATAACAGCTTTTCCATTTTCAATACCTTTCTTATCATAACCCCATTTACGAGCTACTTTGATAGCAGTTTCTACAGCTTCAGCACCACTATTCATTGGAAGAACCATATCAAATCCAAAGAACTCTGTGATGAATTTTTCATAATCACCTAAGTTATTTGAATAAAAGGCTCTTGAAGTCAAAGTTAATGTTTTCGCTTGCTCAATAAGAGCATTGATAATTTTTGGATGACAGTGTCCTTGATTAACAGCTGAATAAGCTGAAAGGAAATCGAAGTATTCATTTCCTTCCGGATCCCATACCTTAGCTCCTTGGCCTTTTGCAATCACAATTGGTAGTGGATGGTAGTTGTGTGCACCATATTTATTTTCTAACTCCATCGCCTCAGTGGAACTAATAGATCCATATTTTAAATTTTCAGACATTATCTCCTCCTATATTTTATTTTTTATTCTTTAAGCCATATATTTTAATCATTAGATTTAGTGTCAACCCCTTTTTTTAATACCCTGATATTAGTCTCTTATAGCAAGATATCTTAAGAGAAACTTAAGAAAATTTGCAGTCACAATAATGCATTAAACTGAAAGACCCTTCACACGGATTAAGACAAATTAAAACGAATTTCCACGAATTAAGACTGATGATCAAGGATGAAAAAAAAAATCTACGCAAGATTCTCAACAAATAACTATTCCAACCTATATTAATTACACAAATAAAGAAAAGGCCCTTAACATAGAGTAAATAGGTGCTAGTCAAAGAGAAAGAGACATAATAAGAATTATCTGAGTCTCACATAGACAAAAGAGACAAAAAAGAGAAATTTTAATTGACACTTTTTTTATTAACCTCTAATTTGTACTAAATAATTAACTAGGAGATTATATGAAAGTACTATTGTAGTTGATTAGATGGTATTCGATTTTGTATAATAGTAAATTTAATCACTATCTGTTAAAAATCATTAAGTTAACCAAATTGTTTAATCCCTATTTTGAAGTTTAGATATACTAAGAATATATTGAATCTTAGATAGATAGCTACAATAATTGCAGAAATGACATTTGAGTTAACAACGCAGAATTAACGAAGCAATAAATGTTTAATATCAAAATCAAATATTTACTCATAACATCAAAAAAAATATTATCATAACAAACATTGAATATAGTCATATTTACACTTGAGGAGGAGTAATGAACAATATTAATGTTGATAATTTACTACAGTTTATTGAGAAGATAAATCATGATCTTGGCAAAAAATTGGAGTTTAGTCAGAATATAATTATAGAGTCTAATACAGTTAAAACTAAAGTTGACTCATTTATTGAAATCGAACATAAAAAATACAATCCACTATTTTTCCCTCCAATAGCTTTATCTATAATAGCTTCTATAGTTTATGTTAAAAATGTGGATAAAACAATTTTCTATATTTCTTTAGCAACATCGATCATACTACTAATTCTATTTTTGACAGTAAAGAAGAAATTTACCGAAAAGAAACCTATACAGAAAGATAAACTAGTTACACAGTACAATATAAAGAAAGGAGAAATGAACTATATTGATGATGAGGGATTACAAAATTCAGAAATTGTTGATATTGGAGTTTCAACTCTTAATTTTAGTGTTAGAAAATTTGCAGACTCAGTTGGCCTTTTTATAAATGAATCAGAATGTCCTATACAACAATTAGATTATCCAATGATACAAGATAGTGAAGGGGTGTTAAAAAATATTGATGAAATGAATCAAAAAAATCTAGTACCTTTTATTCTATCTGGAGAGGCGTCAGAATATATTAGTACTAATGATGATGAAGTTGTTATCAAAGGTTATGAAAATGAAATTCATAATATTATTGATCAAATAGGTATTGCTTGTGATGAGGTAATACATAAGAAACTAGAATCTACTATATGTAATAATTTAGAAATTTATAATGTTTTATCAAAAGTGAATAAGGATAGTAACTTTAGTGACCCTTTAATAAGTGAAGTAGATTCGTGCTATGGGCACGATATTGAATCAACATTGAGTGAATGGGCATCTTCCTGGAATGAAAAGCTCTCCTTGATGGATTTTTATAGAAATAAGTCAACAAGAGAAGAGATTTGTCCAACTTTATATGAGTTCTTCCAAACATCACTTTTTAGTGACTATGTTAACTACTGTCCTATATGCAACGCATCAATAGCTGATGAGATACAAAATAAAACTTATTCTATCCACGAAGAGCAAAGAAATACAGAGATAAGTGAGACAACAAGATGCTATTATGATATTACTATTAAGAAGTGGGTATGTCCAGTATGTGGAGAAGAAACGGATAAACCTATTAGGAAATCAAAGAGTTATGAAGAAGTAATAAAACCCTTATATAATAACTTGATAAGAGAAAATTATGGTGAAAGGCTTAAAGCAGAAACTGAATTGAAAAATAAAGAATATAACAAGATTGATGAGGTTAAAAGAGAAAAACGAGAACTTTTCCATGCCGGATTTGAAAGAGTACTAGAAAAGAAAGATAAGCTTGATGAGTATAATATTGAATATTTAGGAGATAGTGAATCTGTAGATTATATAAATGAGATAGCTACCAATTATAAAAATCTACAATCAAATGTAATAAGTGATATCTGTATCAAAGCTAAACATGATGTTACAGAAATACAAAAACTACAAAATGAAGTTGCTACAAGATTAACAACATATAAAAATGAACAGATGGATCGTCTAAATGAGGAGTTAACAACCTTATCAAAAGCAAAAAATCTTGCAGATATGGAACGAGAAGCTAGAGAGTTAGCAGCACTAAATGAAATGCAAAAGGTGAATGATAACTTACACTCTATGGAATCAACATATATAGAGCAATCTGAGTATGATAGGAAGCAGAATGAACAACATCAAAGAGAAAATATCGACCAAGGTAACCAGTGGTTAGAACAAGATGAAAGACATCATAGAGAGAATTTAAAACAGACTAAAAAAAGAGACAAAAATGAAAATAAATTCTTTAATAAATTTTAAAAGGATAATATTATGGAAGATGAAAGAAAAGTAAATGTTAATTTCCCTAAGAAGATGGAAGTACATAGTCCAGAAATAGATTCTATAAACAAGGTGTCACAGCGTATTAGTAATTGGTTACATCATGATATGATAGAAATTGTGAGACCATTGCAAGTACTCAACAAAATTCCTGAATTATTTAAAGATATGAAAATCAAAATTGTCGAACAATTCTCTTCATTATCCATGAATATTATAGAGATGGAAGTTATAAAAAAATACTCAAATTTAAAGAGTTTAGAAAAAAAGATAAAGTTGATGGATAAAAGTATTGATGAGAGTAATAGGCTTATTGAAGAATCTGTTTATGAAATTGATAATAGAATTGAAAATCTAATGGATAATTACTCTTATGAACATGAGAAGTATTTAAAAGAACTTGATAAGGAAGCTTATTCACTTATAGGAGAGACCTTTGATTCATGCGTACTAGATCTTAAAAAAGATAAACCCAAACTGAACTTTGTAAAAATGTCCCAGCATTTAGTAGAATCTTCTACTAACAGAGGATTAGTGCTAAAAGAAAATTTAGATACTGCACAAGATAACATAGATTCATTCATAGAGAGAAGAAGAGAATTTCATTCTCAATTTCCTAGAGTTGGACAGACAAAACTAGTAGAAGGAGATTATGAAATAGGATTCTATTATGTTAAAATTAAGAACAAAAAGAATAACAGTATAACAACTAAGATACTTCTCGATGTAAGTAACAAAGATAAGAATATTGATTTAGAAAAGGTATATGATTTAGCAAAAATGAAAATTGCAAGTAATAATGATAAAGATAGTAAAATCAAAGATATAGAAGACAAGTATAAGAATTATACTTCAAAAATATCTTTACTTGATAAGTACTTCAAGATAGATAACTAGGATGAAATATGCAAAACGATAGTATCCAAGATAGTAATAGATATGTTGTAGGTACTGAGCATCATGGTGATGTCATACCTGGATTTTACAAAGAGATGCAAAGAAAAGTTTATCTAAAATCTGGAGCTAATATTTTAGGTTCAGTTTATGGTAAAAGTATTGATGTCATTGGCAGTTCAATAAGAGTAGAGAAGACAATGTTTAGTGATTCTGATATTGTTATTGATGCCAATACAAAGATTGATACCACTGAGATAGTATTCAATTCAACAGTAGTAGCTAGAAATAATATTATTACTTCACAATATGAAGTTAAAACTAAATTTATGTCTGATATTTACGGTAAAAGAATTACCTTAAATAATTCCATAGTTTATGGAAATGTGGTATCAAAAGAAGCTGTGTTAGACAATTGTATTGTTCTAGGAACAGTTTATTCCGATAGTTTAAAAATAAAGAATTCTTTAATTTTCTCGTATAATGTAGATAAAGTCTCAATTGGAGATAATCTAAATATCTTCGCACCAGTATGTTTTTCAAAGTACAGACCAGAATTAAAGAATATAGTAAAAGCTATTCCTTTTGTTAAGATTCAAACTAGTGAAGATACTTACTCAAATGTTATAGAAATAAATGAAACTGATATAATTAATGTCACAGATGAAAATAACAAAGATTTCTATCTTTTGTCTATTGGAGAAAGAATTTTGAACTCTACTGAAGTATTCTCTGCTTTTCAAAAGAACAAAGATATTATTGAAAGTATGAGTTTGTTTACTCAATTAAAAAAAGACCAATTAAATGAATTAAGCAAAAGAATGAATGATATTGAAACTGAATTATGGACTTATTTAAATAATAATAAAAATTATGAAGTTATTGAAGCAGGAAGGACTTATGATGAGCTCAAGGTTTTTTTAGAATAATATTTACATCTATTACATAATATTATGCTATCCTTAAAGGATAAGTTTGTTTTATGTCATATATGACATTTTTACAAACAATTTCTTCATTTGGGGGTTAAATAGTACTAGATTATAGTTTAATTTAGAGATAGGAAAAATCTTCGTCATTAGTTTTATTACTCCAGGATTGAATCTCTTTTTTGCAAGACCTTCTTCTAAATATTCTTCAAAGAAGTTTTGCCCTTATGTTAATCTATGTTAAGAATCTGTTCAAAATATAGTATTATCTTGAAGAGAATTGAGAAAAATTCCTACATTATAATCAGATAACATCGAATTTAAGGAGCTTTATGAACAATATTAAGCCTTTAATTGAATCAGTTAGACTAGAAATAGAAGCACAAAAAAGAAATTTCGGGTCAAAATCATATTATCTTTTTTCAGGTACAAAGGAACCAGATCAAAATAGTAACTTATATATTTTTCAACATAATGATTTAATAGAATTAGCTGACAATAGTCCCGCAACTATTACTATTAATGGGGAGCAGTACGATTGTATTATTACCTCAGGATGCCACAACTATCTTAGTATCCTACTTTCAAAGGATTTTAGGGAGCATATAGAGGAAGCAACACTTTTTTTAAAACCATGGATAGTTCTAGAAAAACTATTAAGGCGATTAGTTGAACATTCAGACTCAAAGAATTATTTCGAAATTAGCTTTAATCTGATAAATTATAATTTCACAAAAAATCAACTACCTCAACTAGTTAGATATGGCCAAGCAAATCAATCACAAATTTTAGCTATTAACAATGCTATGAAAATGTCCCACTCATATTTTTGGGGAGCTGCTAGAACTGGAAAATCTTTTACAATATCCAAGATAATCGAAAATTTCTTGCATATTGGTAAAAGAGTATTACTAGTTACAAGTAATAATAACGCACTTCAGGAAGCATTCACTTTTCTCTCAAAACAAATACAAGATAAAGAGTATATACAGTCAATGACCTTATTAGATAGTGCATTACAGTGTTGTAAAAACACATATAATAATCTATTGCATAGTCTAACCTTAAATCACAAAATAAAAATGTTGTTATCACCAGAATTAGCAAGGATAAATGATATTTATAAAATCTTTAGTAATAAGGAAAAAGCCCCTAGAGATGAGTCACTAATACAGGAATTAAAGGAATTGGATAATTGTATTAGAGAAGAAAATAATTCAATCTTATCCAATTCAGCACTTATTGGAATAACAATAAATCAGCTATTAACTAGGAAGTTTTTTGATTCTCAGAAATTTGATATTGTCATCTTTGATGAAGCAGAGCTTATACCTTTTCCAATCTTATTCTGGATAGCTACAAAAGCTACTGAAAAACTAGTGATCGTTGGAACTTATCCTCAAATACCTCTAATAAGTTTTTCTAAAAATAACTCTTATTATCAATCTAATATTTTTGATAGACTTGATACGAGAGAAAATTGTCATAATTGTAATGCAGTTATGTTAAGAGTGCAATACCGCATAAATCATGATATTTTTAGTTATATTAATAAAGATCTACATGGGAGTTTAATAATACACTCTGAGGGAAAAAATAGACAGTTATTTGTTGATAATGTATCAGATAATATGCCCCTTGTATTTATAAACAATTGCGTAAATAGGCCAGTTCTTTTCAATATTTCACCTTCAAGAAGAGTAAATTTTCATAATGCCATAGTTTGTTCAAATATAGTTAAGAGCTTATTAGCTAATAATGATTCTGATTTTTCAATAGGAATCTTTACAACATACTCAGATCAAGCACTTTTCATAAGCAAAATACTCAAAGAAGAAAATTTATTGTCCTCAAAAAGAGTTTCTATCCATTCAGTGCCAACCTTTGATACTAAAAGATATTCAATAGTTATTTTTGATACAGTTGATGCTGAAGGTTCAATGACTGATTATTCATTAATTAATGATGAAGACAATAAATCAAGCAAAATGATAATTGATCATATTTTTACTAGAACTAATCATAAATTATATATTATTGGTGATAATTTTTATTTCAAAAACTATCATCCTTATGAAACATTATTTAATGCAATTACAAGAATTCTTAGCTCAGAAAATGATACTGTAACAGTTGATAATTTTTCATCAGTTTTTATAAGTTATAACAATAGAACTAAAGGAAAGATTTATAATTATACAGATATTCTCCAAGATATTAAAAATGCAAAAAATGAACTTATTATTGTTTCATCTAGAGCAAATTTACTTGGAATGAAAAATTTTCTTCGCAACACTTCCAACTATGATTTAGAAAGTCTTAAAGTAACTTTCGTATTGAATAATTTTAAGAATAAAAAAGAATTTAATCAGCTTCAACCTATGATTATTGATAAAGGTTTTACTTTAAAAACGATAGATTATCATAATAAGAGTAATTTCGTAATTATTGATAAAAGAATTCTTTGGTTTGGAAGATTTGATATAATCAATAATAGAAATGATTCTCTTCCCTACAAGGTAGAATATGACTCTCTAATAAAAGCTTTAATAGACATAATCAATCATGAAGAGATTTAGAATATGAGACTCAAAGTATTTTTTTTTCTAATTCTATTTGCATCAACAAGTGTTGTAATATGCTCAGAGTACTTTACCATTTCAATTGACAACGAGCTTAAATATCTGAATTACAATGTAAATTTATCAAAAACAGTTTTGCTTATTACTGACCTGAAATTTGATTGAAAAAATGATTTAATTCTTTATTTAAAGATATCTTAATTGAATAATTTTTTATTAACTTATGATATGAGAAGAAATCTTTTTTCCAAGAATTATAAATTTAATAATTATTCCTACTTAGCATTATTTTGTGATTTCTCTAATCTCTTAAATACATTCAAAAACTCCTTGTTCATTAATAATTATCAATTCCATCATCAAAGTAAAGCTAAAGATATATTCTCTTGCTTATAATGAACTGTAATCTATAGCTTTACAAGTGGTAAGGTCGAAGGAAATGGGATGCAGATGATTGTGAAGAGACTTAGACACGAAGATTAGGACTTTCACATAGTTTCGCAATCCCCGTCTAATTGACTGTTTCTTGTAGAGACCTTACATGCAAAGTCTCTACAAGAAGGGTGTTTTGCTGTGTCAGCTGACAAAGGATATGTAAGTGATTATCTTCTTCATTAATTAGAAAGTTATCTCTATCCAAATAGCAAATGAGGTAATTTGAATATCTCTATTACTCTTTTTATCTTGAGTTAACTTATAAGAAAAGTCTGTTCCACCTTTAATATTTCTATGGAAATTATAGGCAGCACCAGGAACAATAGAGTAATTAACTAGATTTTTAGTAACAACTTCCCTGCCATTACCTTTCTCAGTAGAGTAGCTTTTATCCCAAGAAAAATCAGTTTTTAAAGTCATATCATTTTTAATAACAAAAGATTTTGAGATGAAAGGTAGTTTAAATCCATCAACTGCTCTAAAGGCCCAATTTATATTACCATTTAGGCCTTGATTATTAGTATTTGTAATATAATCAAAAGATACTTTATTTGTAGTAGTTTCAGCTTGAGTCCAATTATAAGAGAGACTTGTTTGAACATTATTTATCCAATTACCTCTCCAGCTTATAAGAGGTGATAAACTAGTTGTTAATGTCTGAGAATTTGGTTCTGTATAGCCAATTTCGCCCTCTTCTTTAACTTGATAAGAGAAATTAGTCCCGATGGAGCTACTTGTTAAATAGTCTTGCAATCTAATATATCTTTGAATATCATTAATATTTATAGAAATATCTGGGAAGATAGTCGTGACAGTTTGGGTTGTGGTATTAGACCATCTTTTTCTATCTGCTAAAGAATAACTGAATTGAGTATCGATTCTGTTTAAAGTCAATCCTGAAGAAAGATCAATTTGATTATTATTTTCTTTAACATTAATAAATTCAGTATCTAAAGAGTAAGGAATAGACAACTGGAAGTTATAATCAGGTCTTTCTTCTAAGTTTGTATAGTTCATAGAATAATCATTAGAGTATGATATATCTAAATTATCAACCTTACTTAAGAATGTTACTATATCTGTAAGTCCAAATCTGAACTGCGGAGAATCTTCCTTACTTCCCCCACTTTTGTCACCTTGATCTTTGCCATCTTTAAAACTATCGTCAGGTGTGTAAATTTCATTAGATAGTTGAGCTATTTCATTCCTTATTCTATCTAATTCTTGAACAAAGTTATCTTTTTCTTCAGGACTCAATTTATCATTCATAGTGCCCATGATTTTTTGTTCTTCATTTTGCAGATCTCTTAATCTTTTACGATCTTTAACTGAAAGATCTTTATCTGCTTTATCTTCACTTTCTTGGGAAGCTCGCTTTTTTTCTGCTTCAATAGCTTTTCTTTCTTCTTCTTGTTTTAATCTTTCTTTTTCTTTTTCTCTTTCTCGAGCATCATCTGCTTCTCTCTCACGCTCTTTCTCTTTCTCATCAAGATTAGACTCAGGCTCAACCTTTGCTTCAGGGTCTTTATCCTCAGGTAAAGATACTCCTTTATCATCTTCGGATGGGAGGTTTTTCTCTACTTTAGCTGCTTCTTTAGCTGTTCTTTTAGTTTCCATGCTTGTAGAGAGACTAGAAAGTAAGTCTGAATTTCGTAAAGTCATGTTAAAGTTGAGACTTCTATTAACATCACCATCATGTTTAAATTGAATTCCTTCCTCTTCTATTACAGAAGCTATATTAGATTTTTGAGTTCTTTTTTCATTAAACCTAACTTCACCATTAGAAGAGAAGTTCCAAATATTGGTAAATAAGTCAGGAGTGAAGCTATAAGTCATTATCTGATTATATTTTGTTTCCTCACCAATATTAATATCATTTACTCGATTATCATACATAAGATCACGAGTTGTGGTGAGCTTGTAAGTTGTATTCAAATAGGTCTTATTTTTTCCAGTAAGGATTGGAAAAGTAACAGTATTGGCGGTAGATGCTAATTTTGTATTTAGGTTTGAAGAAGATGTATCATCTTTCCAATAGACTAAAGTATCTGTTCTAGTAAGAACATATTTCTGAGGATTTTTAGCATCAAGAGTGAAAGTATTATCAAAAGAACTAGGGAAAAGATTAAGTTTTACATCTTTCCAAACTCTGAATCCTCTAGGTAAATTACCTAAATTAAGATTATAAGAGACTGTACCCTTCCAAGTATAAGTTGTATCTGCAGTTGTAGGTGTAATCTGATCAGTCAAGGAACCTGTTGCAGATAAGGCTAAAGAACCTAGAGTATAATCAGCCCAAGGATTATTAGTTTTTGTTTTACTAAAATTCCAGCTAGCATCATATTTAGCAGTGGTACTTTTTTCTCTATCCTTCTCAACTTCATCTAAATTTTCCCTCAAGATATCAGAGTTCTGCTTATAGCGAGGAATACTTTCAGTATTGGTATAATTGAAAGTAAGTGGCATATTAATTTTCCAATCATCGCTAAAGAATTTATTTAGTTTTAAGTTATTCTTGAAATTTAGAGAGGTTGATTGCTGACTAGCAGTAAAACTAGAGGCATTTCTAGAGGGTTGGTTAATAAAGTTATTTGATGATTTGACAATATCAACCGAGCTTGTGTAAAAGTCTGCAAAAGATGAATTCATAGATACTCTTGCTTTATAGCCAGTGTCCTCAAATGGGTCAGCCACCCTGATATCATTAAAATAAACTTTGCCAGTATAATTAGCTCCAGGAACAGGCTCAATTCCGAGATTAATCTCTTTGATATTGGAGAGAGTAACATCTCCCTTTTTACGATAAGCCCTATTTCCCTCAACATAATATTCATCAGCATTAGAGTTATTAAGTAAACCCAGGTTTTTTAACTCAGTTAAATCATTAAAATCTATCTCTATTTCTACCCAGTTATTCCTATTCATTTTAGTTTCGTAGAGTATTGGAGCAATCGTCTCCTTAACTTCATAGTATCTAGTAGAATCAGAACCTACCCTAATTATAACATTCAATGAATCTGTTGTAGCGAAAGATCCTTCATTTAGCTCTGGATAAACCCAGAATCTCAGTTTATTATATAAAAGATAATTGGTACTTTGTACGGATTTCTTTCTAACCATACCAATTTGCTTCTCTTTTAAGTTGTTTACTGTAAAAGTAAGGGACTGTTCAAAAGATTCTATTCCGTTGCTTTTATCAAAAGTTCCCCTAGGTGGAGTATAGTGATTATCCTTTTGGTTGTCTGTAATTCCGGCTAAAATGCTTGTATTATTTGATTCGATTATATCTAAAGAAACTGATGATTCTACAAATACAGAATCTATCTCATTGACTTGTAAAATAGGTCTCTCTTCCCATTTGTTTCCTACAATATTTAGCTCTGCTATTTTGATTCTTACTGTTTTATCTACTTCGAACCAGAGTCGAGCATAACTTATCTTGCTTAATGATGGATTAATTGCAGGATTATTGGTGATAATGTTGTAATTATTGATGTTATTAATAGGAATTCTGTAGAGTTTCCAACCTCTGTATTCAGATTGAAGAAACTCATTATTAGTAGCAGAAATAGGGATTGAGTACTCCAAATATCTATTAAGGATATCCAAGTTACCATTTCCATTTAAATCTTCAGTATCTAAAGTGTTATTTCCTTCACTTCCATTTATAAAGAGATAATCGCCATCACTATTTTTATTATCATCAAAGTTATCATAAGGATCATCTCCAGGTAAACCATTCTTAACCCCATCGAATCCAACATCTTCTGTTCTGACATCTAAGATACCATCAATAATTCCATCACTGATACCATCTTCAGTATTGAGGAAATTATCTCCACCATTTAGGGTGTAGAAATCTTCACTTACATCACCTAAATCTAATTTCAAATTAATATTGGCTTCGCCATTCCCGTAAGTAGTATCAACTTTAACTAAAATTTCAATATATTTCTTCTCTGAGAAGTCAATTTGATTACCTATATATTTCATGATACCACCCCAACTTCTATTAGTCGTTTCAGGTTGGTTAAGTTCAGGTTTGACTATTTTTAAGGCAAGAACACTAATATCTTCTTTCTCTTCCTCATCATCCATTGTCGCAGGATCATAGACATCCCGGCGTTTAACATTTTCAGGATTAAACCAATATGTGTGGGCCTTTGCTAAAAGAGTATTTACAGGTTGGGAAGCAAAAGACCAAGTTTTTCTTGTAATCCCTAAGGGGTATTGATCTAGAATCCCTTCCATGTCATCAATGTAAGCTTCTTTTTTCTTGCCATCAGGATTACCATAAATGTTTGGAGCAGAAAAAGCTACTTCTCCAGAGACTTTAAAATTAGAATCAGTATCTGTTTCAATAAGAGGAAGCCAATCTACCATATCTGTCATAAATCTTGGTTTTACTTCAAAAGATCCATCAATATCGGCAAGGAATAGCTCCATATTCTCTTCTCCGATCTTCGGTCGCTTATCTTGAACAGTCTCAGAACGATAAATAACTGTAGCACCAATATTAAAATTATCAAAGCCTTTATAATCTGCTCTAATACCAAAAAGCTGTCGCTTATCAAGGCCAAAGCCAGATTTAAATTCATAATCAATCTCAATTTTAGCATTAGGATCTTTACCTGCTGCTGTTAAGAAAGTGATTCTACCGAAATCATAATCAACTAAATAATCTATATTCTCATTTTGCAAAGTTCCATTAACCCTTACAGTAACACTATTTCTTAGAATATTTGATTGTCCTAAAGTTATTTCATCAGTCCCAATTTTTCCTTTCACAATCATCTTGTAACGATAATCAGTAGAGGAGATATTCTCATTCTCTTTTTGATAAAGAAGAGTGTCTCCTAGAGGTTTGAATGGTTCTAACCAAGGATAAAGAATCAAACCATTTGTGAGATTTACAGAGGAATCACTTCCATCTACTTTACCATCTCCATTAGTATCTAAGCGTAAATATTCATTTAGGGTTGCAAAACCAGCATTATCTATATTTTCAGGAACATAATAATCATAAGTATTATCAGCAGTATCATTAGTGAATACTCTTAATGAAAACTCTTCGTTATTGATGTTACGAGAATTTAAACTATATATATTTCTTAATTGATAGTGCCAAGTATAAAATCTATTATCAGGTAAATTATCGCCATCTTCATCAATATTTTCAAAATTTGCTTGGTTAGGATTTATTGTTGGGTCAAATTCTTGATTGCTTACTCTGATATACTTAACCTGCACCTGTTCATCATTGGATTGATCATTCCTAGGAATGGCAACACCATCTCTTTGAGTATATTTAACACCTAAAGTATAGTTACGGTTTATGGTTTTATTTAAGGTTAAAATACCGGAATCATAATCATAAAAATAATCTACTCCCTCCTCGAGAATATCAAATTGAGGAGTGAAAGGACTACTTGATTGCACATCTTCAAAACCTGGTATTGTTGCTGTATTATTAGTTGCATTCATATCATCAAGATAGACTAATAGGCTACCATTTGCAGGCAACTTTTGTTCATCCACGATTAGCATGGAACCATTACTATCTAATTTAATCGCATTATTTAACCAACCTTGAGGAACAGGAGTAGTCGTTCCTGGGATTGTATCACCCTCTTGGTATAAAGCAAACAGTGCATAAGGATTTATTAGATAATAGCGATCTCTTTTGCTATAATCACGAGAATTAACTACTGATGAATCAGCTTGAGCCTTAGATTCAAAGGTCATTTTATTCTTCTTTCCCTCTTCCTGACTAATAATGGCAGTTAATTCTAAAGCACCAACTTTTAAGTCAGATCTAATACCAAATAGGCCTTGTGAAGAAGAGATACTTCCCACATACTGAGAAGAACCTGATAAGTCTAAAGATATATCTCCTGCTTCAATTGATTGAATAATTTCATCATCAAAACCTTTATAGCTGATATTAATGTTATTAGGGTCAAAGAAAGTCTCTTCTTGATCGGAGTTGTATTTTAGGTCCACATGGATTTTTTCACCAATTGTACCTTTTAATTGCATATTAAGTTTTTGCTCCATTTTAGGAGTCAAAGTAGAAGCATTACTGCCTTCAGATAAGGCAATATTATCATTCTTAGTACTAGTTGCAGAGATAGTAAGTCTTTCACTACCAAAGAAACTCAATCTACCTGCCTTATCTCCAAAAATTCTTTTTACAGTTTTAGAACGGGCAAACTTAGGTAAATCAAAAACTAAATCAGGAATCAATCCACCTGATTCTTCTCTCTCTTCTTCTTGGAAGAAGGCCATAGTTTTTTGATATAATATTTTATCAAATGAGTAAGCAAAAAGATTGTCAAAATATTTGTCTAAAGATATATAGATTTTGGGATATGCTTGAACTGAGTTGTATTTAGTAATAATGCCAACTCGCTGATTAACGAAATCAATCTCTTCTTCAGTGGTTGGAAATCTACTACTAAAATAGATGTTTTCTTGAAACTGCTTTGCTCCAAGATTATAATAGTCTATTTTATTGCCATAAAAGCTCTTAAAATCACCCAATTTATATTCACTTGCGACTAAATTTAGGCTACAAACCAGCAATATGAACAGAATTATTGTTCTATTTGTTTTTACCATTAATAACAATCCTAATTATTTTATATTTTTAGCAATAAGGTACAATCCATCCAAGATTAATGAATCATCAATAATCTCTACTTCTTGAGAACAGCTACAAATCAATCTTGCAATACCTCCGGTGGCTATAGTTTTGTACTCTTGTAGATTATATTCCTCTTTTATCTTGCGAATAAATCCATCTAAAATAAAGGCATGACCATTAATAATTCCTGATAATAAAGCATCTTTTGTAGTCAATCCTAATATTTTGCTGGGTTTTTCCAGTTTAATATCAGCCAATTGAGAAGCTTTTTCAAACAGAAGATTTGAAGAGCTTTTTACACCCGGAATTATTGAAGCACCATAAAAAGTGCCGTCTTTACCTGTTAATTGAATCGTTGTAGCAGTTCCTAAATCACAGACTATTGTATTAGTCTTATATTTATTGATTGAGCTGTAGGCATTGACCAAAAGGTCTGCCCCTACATGACTATACTCTGGAACTAAAAACTTAAGATTCAAATCCATTTCAGAATTTACTTGAACAAATCTGCAGTTAAAATACTTCTCGAACATCTTTCTGATCACTCTATTCAACTGCGGAACCACTGATGATAAAACAGCTATAGCAATATTCTCTATCTCCTCCCTTATTGATAAAAGCAGTGATGACATAACGACAAAATACTCATCTTCCGTACGATTCTTATCAGTATGAATCCGCCAAGAAGAGAGTAATTGGTCTTCATCATAAACACCAATAACTAAGTTTGTATTTCCGATATCAATAACAATTATTCTATTTTTCATATATAAAATCAGAGTTATTTAAGATAAAATTTTCGTCAATATGTTTTTTTAATTGCTTATAAATCTATCCTTTGAGTTAGTTAAAAAAATCACTTACAATTAAGAATAAAAAAATAAGCCCAGTTAGGAAACCAGGCTTACTTAACTTTCTACTGTTATTAATTATTTTGTTTCGTATTCTGCGTCCGAACCTACAATTTTATAGAAAGAGTTAGGATAGTTTTCAGAATCAGGATCAACAAACTCAGTCAAAGATGTAGTAGCTCGATGTTCTGTGAATTCTCCATCAGGATCAAAGTTTCGATATACTTGATATGATCTAGCATTTTCCACAGGAGACCACTGGATTTTAATTCCCATAGGTGTGTTTTCAATAGAAGTAATGATAGGTGGATCGAGAAAACTTATAAGTTCGGTCACATCCATGACAACAGTTACTTCCGTGGTTGGATTAAGAGGATCATTGGTATAAATAGTAAGCATTGCTTGATATTGTCCCACAGGCATATCTATAGCTGAGAAATTACCAGTAATAAGCTGACTTTGACCAGCTAGTATTGTTCCGCTGAGAGGTTGAGCACTAAACCAGGTAACTGGAGCTATGCCCTCTTCAACTGTCAAAGTGCCTGAGATATTATGAGGGTCAGTACCCCACACATCCCCTATAATTTCGAAAGGTAATGATATATCTCCCCAAAAAGAGTTAGAAACACTTATATTAACCGTAGCTGTGGCAGATTCACCTCCATGAATAAATCCATAGTTTGATGTTGTAACTCCATACCAGTCAATAGTAATACCATTTCCACTCGTAGGTGTGGGAAGAAGATCTCCCCCACTACCACCAACAAAGTTACTAGCACTATTTACAGTTACTCCTGTTGGGAAGGTAATTATAACATTTTTTAACCATTCACTATCAGTACTAGCATTATAAACTGTAAATACCCAATCCTGGGTAGTTCCTGGTGTATATTCCACTGCATCGAGGGTTAAGGTGCTTCCAGCAATACTTCCCTCAATTTGAATATTATTTACCTTCATTCGTGAATTGCTTCTGCGTAACTCTGCAACTCCAATTTCATAAGTAAGGGATCGACTTCCACTGTTAGTTATTGTGAAGCTATCCATATCTTCATTACCCTCAGGCAAATTAGCAGTGAGGGCATCATTGTCTATATTAATTGTTGGAGCTATAAAACCTTGACCTGTAACCGTAAGGTTGAAATTGCTATTGTCCTCAGAATTACTCACTATCACCACATTTCCATTATAAGAAGTGAGGGCAGTAGGTGTAAGAGTGAGATTATAGATTTCATTGAGTCCCGCATTGACACTAAAACTAAGTGTGTTACGGCTCCCTTTGTTAAGATTACTTATCCTCTGCTCTGAACGGTATTCAGCCAGTGCTACAGTGTATCCTGTTGGAGTAGTGATGGTACCTGTGAGGGGCAAATCACCAGTATTCTGGATAGTAAATTGCTTAGTGCTACCTAACCCCACAGCCACTTCTCCATAAGCCAGACTTCCAGGATTTACAGAAATCATAGGTCCTGACGGATTTGGTAAAAGGGAAAGTTTCAAATTGGGACGATAGCCAGCAGTACTACCACCAGTGAATAAATTTGTCTGATCTACAGAATCGCTACGATTATAACGATAGCCACTGGTCATCGTTGAGTTTTGGGTAGTACCTGAAGAATTATACGCACCTATTAAACCATAAGCAGTATCAATAACAATGTTGTCAGTTCCATTCCACAAGAAAGGTGTAGAGAGAGTTAACATATTCCAGCCAGTACTTGTTGGTTGATAAGAGGCTGATGACCAAACAGTATTAAGTCCTGTAGATATCCAACTACCTGCATTAGTAGCAGTAGTATGACCCATGCGGACAATATAGTTAGGCATTGCCATAGCTGGTAACCCAGTAACATTGAAACCGATCTGACTTATGTTGATAGGACCCACCACACCAAGGGCATTTAGCTCAGCTTTAGTATAGACAGATTGCCCGTGCAAACTTTGATAAAAGATATTTATTGGACAGGCTGCGCTTGTGCTATTGGAGTCAGTATCACTAGCAATTATTACAGTAATCTGGTCACTAACTGTGATATTCACAGTATTAGAAGGGTCTGATTCTACAAGAGGGTTTGTTAACATAGCTGTCACGAAATAACTATAGGTAGTTCCTACATTAACAGCAGAATCATGATAAGTCCTTTCAGTAGAATTTCCAATAAATGATCCATTCCTATAAACTTTATAGCTAGAAGGATTACCAGATAGTGGTGCCTGCCAGGTCAATGTTACACTAGATCCGGAAGTTTCTGCCATCAAATCGAGTGGAGTAGTGCTTAAATTATATTGAAAAGATATCGTACTAGTTGCTGAACTTCCAATCATGGAAATTGATATACCTGCAGGATTTCCATTAGAGAGAAATCCGTAAGGATTACTTGTATCATCAAAACTTGTCCTATTAGTTTGACTACTAAAATTAGCTGAATAAACACTTCCGTTAGCAGTTGGACTACCTCCCGGTCTGAAAAGATACACTTCATCAGGAGGTCCATCAGCATTTCCATCATAAGCAGGATTTATCCTATAAATCAACATTCCGCTCCCTGGCACACTGCTTTCAAAAGTTCCTGTTTTCTTCCGAAATTCTAGCACAAAGTACTCTGAAGATGAATTGGGAGAGTTTATTCTATAGCATTGTCCAGTAGAAGAGGTCAAAGGATTTAGGGTGTATGTCCCAGAAGTAGATATGGTCGGTATAGTTGAAATCCAGTTACCATACTTGTATTTCATATATGCACCCATGTGCTGAGGGGGATTGGCATTATTCTCCATCAAATCCCAAGATCCCACAGGAGAAATACCATCACTAGTATAATGATAAAGATCTGGTGCTCCTAAGGAATGGAACATTTCGTGACAGAGCACTCCAACGCCACTACTACTTAGGGATTCAGAAAGTTGAAAGTTAAAATCATACACTCTTTTATTATTAATATACACAGATCTGTCATAGATAGACCATCTGTGAGGCCAGAGTAGGTCTGACCAACCCTCAGTCTCGCCTTTGATGATAAAGCAAACATTATCCACCTTACCATCATAATCTCCATCAACTACTAGGTTGCTGGGGATTTGGAAGCTCACTCCATTGACGGCATTTACTAATAGAGCGAATTCTCTATCTTTACTTTCAGTGTCGCCATTATAACCGATTGTATTGGAAGAACTATAAGGAGTGTAATATGCTCGTGGATGAGAATCCTGCCAAGAGACAACTGTTGTCGAGGAAGTAGGATAAAAGTTAGTCTCTACATCTAGAGTGTTATAAGAAGCTTCTAGAAAGTAAGACTGCATAGTGTTTCCACTTGTTCCATTAAACATAGAATTGTATGTTGAGATGTTCTGTCCAAATTCTGTTTGGTCTGAAAAACGGATAAAAATTGTTATATTATTTATTTGACCTGATGTTGGTGCTCTACCGCTTCCAATCTCTCTCAGTTGCTTTTGAGCTTTTTGCCTAATCTCTCCTATTTCCTTGGGAGAGATATTAGCCCAAGCTACTAAATCCAAGTCTTTAGGATCAACTTTCCCGACAATATAATCTGTAAAAATCAGTTCATTGTTTGCCGTACTTTCTAAATAAACATACCAACCTTGATCATTTTTTTTGACCGTATAACCCTCTTTGTCATGTAACCAATTGTAATATTCATCACCACTTGCGTATAAGTCAAGTTTTGTGCCATCTGCTTGCACTAGATGAACTGGCTGGTTACTTAGATATGCTCCAGAGAGCATTAGGCCGGCCATAAGCATAATACTACTTAAAATAAGAACTTTAATTTTGCTGTGCATTTTCCATCCTTTATATTAGGATTTTTTACTTGTAAGTAAATCTCCTAGTTTAGTTTAATATTCAATTATTCTTCTTTATGTCCTTTATATGACCTACTAGTAAGTCATTTATTCACAAGATATATATTTAATACAAGTTATAACTTCTACAAGCTACAATACACAAAAATACTCTACTTTATTTTTTCTGTCAAGCACAAAGGCACAAGAAAGAAATCAATCTTCAAGAAGAGAAGTCATTTAACTTGAGTTATTCATCTCCAGAATAACGATTCTTTTGGCTAATACATTATTTCCCTATTCTAGTTTATAGCATTATCCCCTACTTATCCCCTTGTCTTCCGCTGCTCCTCAACTATTTATCTCTAATAAGTTTCAAACAAATATTGAAATGAGTATGAAAGAGCATTAACTGCCCATTGAAAGAAGAAGAATAAGTTAGTAATATTTAAGCAGGCTTTTTCTAAGCAGTATGATAATGTGGCTTAATTTTGAAAAGATATTTGAAGATTCTCGATATTCTATATTTAGTTTTATTTTATTATTTCCTTGACATTGTTTATCCTTATAGGTTATTTTGTATTTAATAATAAAAGGAGCAAACTATGTTACATAGAAATGGCAGTGGAGCTGGTGAATTTTTATCATCTGTAAGCCGATTGGGGAAAATCATATTCTTTTTAACCTTTATTATAGCTTTTTTTAAGGTTGATAGCTTTTTTCATGTATTTTATTTTTATAGTGTTATAATTGCTTTAGGAATATCTTTTATTGCAACTTTCTTCTTTGAGCTAATCTACGGTTTATTTAGGAACAAGTCTAATCTTGGTTAGCTAAATCTAGCATAATTATTAAAGTTATGTAGAATATAAAATAAGAGGAGTGAATTATGTTTTTTAAAATACGCGAGATTTTCCATAGTTTCTTTTCATCTATAAGCGGTTTAGGCAAGGTTGTTTTCTTTTTATCTCTAGCAATAACAATCTTAATCTTATGGAATTATAAAGTAGTCTTTTATTACCATTTACCTTTTCTCTTATTAGGAATCCCTTTTGCAGCTACTTATCTCTTTGAATTCATCTATAATTTAATCAGAAACAAGTCTAATCTTGGTTAGATAGGAAGTCCTTATGTTTTATGGAAATTTTAGAATATGGCTTGATTCGGTCAAGAAAGTAATCTACTACTTAATTTCTATTAGTAAGTTTGGAATAGCTGTTTTTTTCATTACCTTAATTCCTTCATTTTTGTTATCTGTAAAATATTTTAAGGGCTGTATATATAGATTTGACCTGATACCTATAGGCATTGCCTTAATCATAACTTTAATTTTGGAATTTATCTATAATTTAATCAGGAATAGGTCAAATTTAGGTTAGTTAGAGGGAAATTATGACTTTTACTCTTAGATTTGTTAGACTCCACAAATTAATCCATACCGAAGAACCTTTTTGAATTAGTTAAAATTCATAGAAGAAGGGACTCAGAGTATTTGCTTTCAATAGCTCTCCGAATCCATTTAAATTAAATTAATCCTTAATGAAGATTATAGCTTTTATCAATTATTATTCGTAAAATTTACTCAGTACTTCTTACTACTCTGAATCCAACATTCATACCTACAGTAGTTGGAGTATAAAAATCTCTTCTAAAGACACGACAATTGGTTGCACTATTATACCAACTTCCACCACGATATACTCGACCGAAGCCTGTTTCTGGGCCTGTTGGATTAACTTGAGATTCTGATCCATAAGCTCCATACCAATCGTAACACCATTCCCAAACATTTCCTGACATATCATAAAGTCCTAACAAATTAGGGGATTTCTCAGCTATAGGGTGACTTATGTTCCCAGAGTTATTTGCCCACCAAGCTACATCACTGATATTATCTGAGCCAGAATAGATAATCCACTATTATTAGCACCACCTCTTGCTGCATATTCCCATTCTGCTTCCGTTGGAAGTCGATATCCATTGGCATCAAAATTACAAGACCAATCTTCTAAGTTATAACATGGAGTAAGTCCTTCCATTATACTTAGTGTATTACAGTATTCAAGAGCTGAAAACCAACTTACATTATTAACAGGGTAAATGTCTCCAATTCCATGATTACTTGATGGATTAGCTCCCATAACAGCTTCATATTCTGCTTGTGTAACTTCAAATTTACTAATAAGAAATGAATCCAATGTTACTTGATGAAGAGGTAACTCATTGGAACTACCATCTCCAGTTGTTCTTCCCATAGTAAAAGTACTTCCAGGAATAAAAACCATTATTTCACCTTGTCCATTATCAAAATCATAATAGGCAGTAAATACTTCACTTGGCTGATATCCATCTTTATAAGCTATTGCTTTTAATGTTGTGTTTTCGCTAATAGATAATGGGGTTGAATACAATAGAGATGACTCTGTCGGTACACTTTCATCCAAAGTATATCGTATTTCAGCATTCTCTGTTTCGCAGCTTATTGTGACATTTTGAGTTTCAGTATAAGTTCCGGCAGTAGGATTAAAAGATGGGGTAGCAACAACTAATATTTCAAACTGATAAATAGCTTCTGCAACAAAACTAGCTTAATAATTATCTTTGTAAGCCCTTGCTTTTATCGAAGTGCTTTCACTGATATTAATTGGAGATGAATAAAGCTGTGATGATTCTGTAGGGTTACTTCCATCAAGTGTATATCTTATTTCGGAATCTAGTGTAGAGCACTCAATATCCACATCTATCACTTCTTAATAAAGGCCAGCATCTTGAGAAAAAGTAGGAGGAGAGACTCGTTTTGGTTTTGTACTATTATCTTTATTACAATTAGACAAAACAAGTAGGCTTAGTAGCAATAAAATTAGTATTGATATTCTGTTAAATTTCATTTTTTATTCCTTATAGTATAGAATCTTATTAACTTCTTATGCATAATAATTTCAATAAATTAAATTGTCAAAGAATTTCTATCATCTATAGTTTTTCCCTCGTTATAGATGTTTACATTATTTTCTTGTACCTGTTTAACTCTAAATCATTACATTTCTTCAATTCACCTTTTTTTTAATTTGCAGACATAAGTTTCTCTTTTATGCATTTCTATATACTTCTACCTTTTTTGTGAAAAATATTAGCCTCTACAAAGCCCTTTAAAATAGACCTTTACTGAACATAACTAAAAATATATAAAAAAAACATTTGACACAAAAAGGTATTCAGGTATTGTAGTACCAGAATAAATATTCAATAAATAAAAAAGAGGAAAGGATGAGTAAATTATTAAATTTGTCTGAAGCAACATATTTAGCTTTGCATGGTTTAGTGCATATAGCATCTAAAACACCAGATAGGGTTAGTGTAAAAGAGATAGCCCAAATCTTGCAAGCATCAGAGGCTCATCTTTCAAAGATTTTCCAGAAGTTAACTCGTGCTGGGATAGTAACTTCAGTAAGGGGACCTCAGGGAGGATTTGAACTAAGCCGTTCTCCTAAACATGTTTCCTTCCTAGAGATAATAGAGCTTTTTGAAGGTGAAATAGAGGTTACCGGATGTCCCTTTGGGAAAAAGCATTGTGTATTCAGAACTTGCATTATTGATGCTGAAGTCGCTCAGGCAACAAAAATCATCTATGATAGATTTAAAGATATGGTTTTAGCAGATTTTATGTAAGATATTTTTTTATACCTAATTAGGTATTGTAGTACCTAAATATATATAAAGGAACAAAGATTATGAAAATTACAAACTTTAGAGAAGAGAAAGAATATAAGACAGCTCACGGTGTTGATGTTAAACAGGTATATAATAGTGAATTTGCCCAAGTAAATCACATTTTATTGCAAGCTGGTCAAGCTTTAAAACCTCATATAACACCAGTTGATGCCTTGTTTTATGTCTTAGAAGGTTCACCAACAATTATGATTGGTGATGAGAGAGTGCAAGTTAAAGAAGATGATGTAATTGAATCTCCAAAGGAGATTGTCCATTGCATTTATAATGAGACTGATAGGCTCGCAAGAGTCTTAGTTTCTAAACTACCTAGACCAGCAAGTCCATCTAAATTTATAAAGTAAAATAAGGAAGAATGATGTCATACTTCAATGCTGATGATTCGCTTTTATCCATAGTTGAGAGATACCCAGAAACTGAGTCTGTATTTACCTCGAACGGTTTTCCTCAGATGAATGATAAAGCCAAAAGAGAGGTCTTTGCTAAAACTATTAATCTAAAAACTGCTTTAACTTTAAAACAGATAGATTATGATACATTTAATAGACTGCTAGTAGAGGCTATTGAGAGAGATGATAATAATGTTGATATATCTCTAAGTAGTAATAAGTTGAGTGGAGATGAAAAGGCTATCAAAGTTGTAGGAGCTTTACCTTGTCCGGTTAGAATTCCTCTTATGGAGAAATTCAATAGCTTCACCAAAGAATTTAAGTCCGAATTTGGATTATCAATAGAATCAGAATTAAAAGCTGCCTCTATGGGTGTTGAGTGGATTGAAGAACATGTAAAAGAAGTAACAGACCCAATGAATCTTCCTGATGTTTTCATCTCTGCAGGATTTGATATGTTCTTTGATCTTGAGATGTTTGGAAAGTTCAAAGACCAAGGTGTTTTTGCTGACTTCTCTCCTATTAAAGTCTATAATGAAATCTTCACAGAAATTAACCTTAAAGACCCTAAAGAGCACTTTTCCCTGCTTGGGGTAGTTCCTGCAGTCTTCTTAATTAATACCAAAGAATTAGGTGATAGAGTCTTACCTACTTCTTGGAGTGATATTATGAAGCCTGAATTTGAGAATAAAGTCTCTCTTCCTGTAGGTGATTTTGATCTTTTTAATGGAATTCTGCTAAATATCTTTAAGAAATATGGTGATGAGGGTGTTGTTAAATTAGGTCGTTCTTTATTAGAATCACTTCATCCTTCTCAGATGGTGAAGAGTGATAAGAAAAGCAATAACAAGCCTATCGTTACTATTATGCCTTACTTCTTCACTAAAATGGTTAAAGAGGGTGGTAGTATGAAAGCTGTTTGGCCTCAAGATGGAGCTATTATCAGTCCTATTTTCATGCTAACCAAGGGTAATAGTAAGAGTCAACTTCAACCAGTTGTTGATTTCTTAGCTTCTCAGCAAGTTGGAGAAGTGTTAGCTCATAGTGGACTCTTCCCAAGTGTGCATCCTAATGTAGATAACAGAATCGATGCTAAAAATAAATTCATGTGGTTAGGTTGGGATTATATCTATTCTCACGATATCTCAGCAACAATTAAACATTGTGAAAAACTCTTTCAAAGCTCAATTAAGGAGATATAATGAATCTTATAACTGTATCGGGACCTCCCTCTTCAGGAAAAACTTCGGTAATCTTAAAAACCATTGAATCTTTAAAGAAGAGAAACTTAAAAGTCGCAGTTGCCAAGTTCGATTGCCTTTATACTGATGATGATATTCTCTACAAGAATGCTGGAATTCCTGTTAAGAAAGGTTTATCAGGAGCCTTATGTCCAGACCACTATTTTGTTAGTAATGTGGAAGAGATAACTCAGTGGGGATTGAAAACCGGTGTGGATGTCTTGATTAGTGAATCTGCAGGACTCTGTAATCGTTGTTCTCCTTATATCAAAGGAATAAAAGCCATTTGTGTTATAGATAATCTAAGTGGTATCAATACTCCTAAGAAGATTGGACCAATGCTGAAATCTGCTGATATTATTGTGATTACTAAAGGTGATATTGTTTCTCAAGCAGAGAGAGAAGTCTTTGCCTCCCGAGTGAATAGTGTCAATCCTAAAGCTACGATTATGAATATAAATGGCCTTACAGGTCAGGGAAGCTATGAACTATCAACCCTGATATATGAAGCTAAAGATAACATAGATACATTGAAAGGGAAAGAACTACGCTTCCCTATGCCTTCTGCCCTCTGTTCCTACTGTTTAGGTGAAACCAGAATTGGCGAAAGCTATCAAATGGGTAATGTGCGCAAGATAAACTTAGAGGATTAAGCTATGCTAGTTAATATCAAAACAATACCAAATTTAGTGATTGAAGATTTATTACAAGAATACCCTTTCTTAGACTCTTTCCTAGCTACTAACAATATTAAGTATCAAGGAAAGGAAGCTAATAGTCTATCTGACTATTTTAATTCTTTAGGTGAAGAATATAGAGAAGATATGGCTATTGACCCAGAACTCTTCTATCAGCAAATTGTAGAATATATTCAACAAATGATGGCTTTTCTTGGCAAGACAAACGAGCTTGTAGATTCTGTTACTATCCTACCTGGCAATGATAAAAGTGGCAATGCTGAGGGATTTACTGATTTAGTGATTAAAAAAGGTGAAATCATCAGTATTGTAGGACCTACAGGTTCTGGGAAAAGTAGATTACTCGGAGACATTGAATGGGTAGCTCAAGCTGACACACCAACTAATAGAACAATTTTAATTAACAAGGCCAAACCTGATTTTAAGTGGAGATTCTCTACTTCTGATAAGCTTGTAGCACAACTCTCCCAAAATATGAATTTCGTAATGGATTTGACTGTCTATCAATTTGTAGAACTTCACGCTGAGAGCAGATTAGTTGAGAACCGCGATCAAGTAATAACAAATATTATCAAAAAAGCTAATGATTTAGCAGGTGAGAAGTTCTCTCCTCAAACCCCAATTACAAGTCTTTCTGGCGGTCAATCTCGTGCTCTTATGATAGCTGATACAGCCATATTAAGCAAATCCCCAATTATCCTTATTGATGAGATTGAAAATGCCGGTATCGATCGTAAGAGAGCCTTGAACCTTCTTCTCTCTGAAAATAAAATAGTTCTTATGGCTACGCATGACCCAATTTTAGCCCTAATGGCAGATAAGAGAATAGTTATCAAAAATGGTGGAATCTCTAAAGTAATAAAGACTACTAAGGAAGAGCGTCAGATTCTTACTACTTTGGAAGAGCTTGATAAGAAGATTCTCTCTTATAGAACCAAGTTGAGAAGCGGAGAAAAGCTTTTAAATTGAGAATCTATCCACTAATTTCATGAATTTCACTAATTAAGATAAATAAAATAATAGAACACAGATGACACAGATTAAAATGATAGTCACTGATGAAGATTAGATCTTTAACAAGATATAACATCCGAGCTGATGACCTCTAAAGTCCCCGCTTTAGTGCTGAAGGCACGCTAAAAGAGGGGTGGCATCGAAGATGACGGGGTGTTTCTTAATCCCCCTCCATGAGGGGGACACAGGGGGTGCTTCAATACCTCTTAAATCCCGAAGGGATGGCATCGAAGATGACGGGGTGTTTCTTAATCCCCCTCCGCGAGGGGGACACAGGGGGTGTTTTCTTCTATGGAGTGGAAGCGTCTCTGCTTCCACATTAGACAATAATAAGATAACATTAGATTTTTATAAGGTTTTTCGCATGCAAGGGTGCATGCAATCCGGCAGAAGAGGGATTATCACACTCTTAAAGTGCTCGCAAGACACTGCTACAGGTACAAAATTTGAATTAAGCCCTACAAGGGCGACATATAACAGAGAAAAAAAAATGATGAATAAACAGTAAGGAGCCAAATTATGCACGATGGTTGTAGCGGAAGCTTTAAAAACGGACAAGATGTTGTAGATAAAGTAAGACAAATGGGCTTTTCAGAACAGTCTATGCCCATGCCTTTAGAAATAAAATGTGAGTGTGGTACTTCCTTTGAAATGGAAACTTTTGAAAGTTCATGTCCTAAATGTAATATGGTTTATGGAGTAACTCCTTGCCATGCCTTTGATGCAGAAAATGTCAAAGCAGCCGGAATTAATTATTAGTAAGTTACTAAAAACAGATTATAATATCAAAGATAAGTAAATGTACTTCAAGAACTTATTAAATACAAAGAATAAAACTTTTAACAAAAAAAACAATAGGAGAAAGAAAAATGAGTATGTATTGTTTTCAATGTCAAGAAACTATGCAGAATATCGGATGTAGATTTAACAAGGGTGTATGTGGTAAGCCAGCAAAAACAGCTTGTTTACAAGATGCTTTAGTCTATGCTTTGAAAGGCATAGCCCTAGCTTCAGATGGCAAATATGATAGAGATAATGGCTTATTTATAGCTAAAAGTCTCTTCGCAACTATTACAAATGCAAACTTCGATGATGAAAGAATTGTCGCCTTAATTAAAGAAGCCCTCCAAAGAAGAGATGCTTTAAACTATAAGTGTGATTGTGAAGCTATAACTTGGACTGGTAAGACTCAAGAAGACTTTGTGAAAGTCGGAGAAAAACATGGTGTTCTTTCCACTGAAAATGAAGATGTACGCTCATTAAGAGAACTTCTTGTTTATGGTTTAAAAGGTATCTCAGCCTATGCAGAACATGCTGCAGTTCTCGGAAAAGAAAATGATGATATTTACCAATTCTTAATGGAAGGATTGGCTTCCACTACTAAAGATCTTTCTGTAGATGAAATGGTTGGCTTAGTTCTTAAAGCTGGTAATATGGCTGTTACCACTATGGCTTTACTTGATGAAGCAAATACTTCTACCTATGGTAATCCTGAAATCACAGAAGTAAATATTGGTGTTGGTAAAAACCCTGGTATCCTTATTTCTGGTCATGATTTAAGAGATATGGAACAACTTCTTCAACAAACTGAAGGTACAGGCGTGGATGCCTATACCCACTCTGAAATGCTTCCTGCTAACTACTATCCAGCTTTCAAAAAATACAAACATTTTGTAGGAAACTATGGTAATGCTTGGTGGAAACAAGATAAAGAATTTATCACTTTTAATGGTCCTATCTTAATGACTACCAACTGTATCGTCCCTGTAAAAGAAGAATATGCCAAAAGAATCTTCACTACTGGAATGGCTGGTTATCCTAATGTTCCACATATCGAACCTGTAGATGGCAAAAAAGATTTCTCTAAAATAATAGAGTTAGCTAAAACTTGCCCAGCCCCTACTGAAATAGAAACTGGTTCTATCGTAGGTGGATTCGCTCATAATCAAGTTATAGCACTTGCTGATAAAGTTGTTGCTGCAGTCAAATCAGGTGCAATCAAAAGATTTGTAGTAATGGCTGGTTGCGACGGCAGACATGATACTAGAAACTACTTCACTGATGTAGCTAACGAATTACCAGAAGGTACTATTATCTTAACTGCTGGTTGCGCTAAATATCGTTATAACAAACTCCAGCTTGGTGATATTAGTGGAATCCCCCGCGTTCTCGATGCTGGACAATGCAACGATTCCTATTCATTAGCTGTTATAGCTCTTAAACTTAAAGAAGTATTCGAACTTAATGATATCAATGATTTACCAATCTCCTTTGACATCGCTTGGTATGAGCAAAAAGCTGTAGCCGTCCTACTTGGCTTATTAGCTCTCGGCGTGAAAGGTATTCGCTTAGGACCTACACTCCCTGCTTTCTTATCACCTAATGTTGCTAAAGTTTTAGTTGAAAACTTTGACATTAAACCAACAGGAGATGTAAAAGCTGATATCGAAGCTATGATGGCTGGGAAATAAATAAGGATCAAGTTCAAGTCTGGTGGAAAGATAAATTTATAACGAAACAGTTTAGTTAATAATGTAAAGGTTAAAACATCCCTGAAAGGGATTAATAGATTAGCCTGGGGTAAGATCCTATAGGGATCGTCACCCCAGGTACAATATCCAAAATTATGTTCATAACCCTGTAAGGGTTTAATAGAAGAGTAACTGTTTTATATAATAAAACCTTGGTATATTCGTTGTTATTAAACCCTTACAGGGTTACACTTTTTATGTACATCATAACCCAGGGTTGCAATCCCTTCAGGATTTTACCCTGGGCTAAACTATTAATCCCCATTGGGGATATAAGACTCATCCTTTGAGTCTTCGCTAAAACTACACCCTCCCAAGTCAGGATTAAGTCTTATTTAGCATAAAAACTTCTATTTCTTGTCCACTATAAGACCTAACTTACTGTAATGCAATAATAAGGTGCAAGGAAATCCTTAATAATTTCTACCAGACTTGAACAAGAGCCATAAATAATACTGGGAGTGCCACTGGGAGCGCCAGCATCCTTGCTGGCATTCTTAAATAAATTATAGGGTAGAAGATTAATCTTCTGCCCTTTTTTTACTTACTTTTCTGGGAGCTACTGGGAGCACCAGCATCCCTGCTAGCATTCCAAGTTTAGTGAATAGCCTACTTCATCACACAACATTTAGTTATAACAGAATGCCCTTGTCTATCATCAGCTTTAATAAAATAAATACCACTGGAAACATTCTTGCCTCTATTATTTTTCAAATCCCAGTGCAAACTATAGGTAGGGTTATCTACTTTTAAGTTGTTATAAAAACTTTGACCTACCTGTAAATCTCTTACTTTCTGTCCTTTGAGATTATATACTCCCACCTTGATATCTTTAGCTTTAGATCCCTGCAAAGTGAATTCTATAGTGGTTACTCCTTTCAGTCCACTATTCAGCTGAGCAGGATTAGGATAGATCATGATATTATTTTGCACTGCTTCTATTTCATGATTATCATTATTAGCTACAGGAGAACCATATTCAAAACAACCTAAATCTACTGCTGAGCCATAGACTCTTTCACAACCATTTAAATCTGTTTCTACCATAAAATACCCTGTTGTATCAGCTACTCCTGCATCTATACAAGGGGAGTCTTCAGCTAAGAAATAAGAGGACCACAAGCTTTCATCGCCACCTGCAAAACCAGGATCTTCATCAAGCATATTATCTCCCCAAGTAAGAGTCCATTCCTCATCATAATCAGTTACTAATGCATCGATACCACCTCTTACTAAAGAGTAATCTATATCAAGAGCTGAGATACCAGGTGTTGGTACTTCAGCTGGGTCCATCAGATAGATTTCGCAAGGGCTATTAGGATTATCAAAAATTGAATTCCTTATTTTAACATCCCCTCTAATACCTAATATTGGCCAGTTATTTGTATTATTCACTAATGTCATATTATTAACTTTCATTTGGGGTAAGTGTTCTCCTATAAAACCTATCGTTGTTAAGTTCCAATCTAGAGGAGTATAAGAACAATTTGCTACTAATAGATTATTAACTGTCACAAAATCATCACTTACGCTTGCATCACTACCATACTGAAAAGCTCTTCCTCCTGGAATAACAGAATTAGTTACTGCTATATTTGATATTCTATAACTACCTTGATCAAGCAGAAAAGGCATAGACACCGGCTGACCCTCTACCTCCATTGTAACATTAAGACTATCTGCCCAGATATTATGCATAATTCCTTGAGATGCCGCAATCAATAATCCATTATAATTGTAATTCTTTAAGGAAATATCTTCAAGCAATATACGATTTGAATAAAAGATAGAAAAGGCACCATCACTATGAATATTCTCAACATTAAGATCTTTCATCTCTAAACTCTCAACATTGTTTGCCCTTACAATCCCAGCCCAGCCTGCTCTTGAATATAAGTTCTTACAGCTAAAACCAGAGACTGAAATATCTGAATTATCTTCAAAATAGAAGAAATTACAAATCTGGTTTTCTCCGTCTAAGATTGTATCAGCTGAACCAGCACCGACAAGTTTTATCCCTCTATCCATACTTATAGGAAATATCTCTCCAGTGGTATCGGGAGAATATAATCCGGGAGCTACATAGACAATATTATAATCTCCATTAGTACGAGGTTTTAATAGTGATGTTGCTTTAGAAATAGTCTTTAGTGCTTGAGCTGGACTTAAACCTGTGTTATTATCATTGCCCGTGGGAGAAACATATAGATCAGCTTCGATGCGTTCATAAGCTGTTTCATTGTAAGTAACTTCTCCATCCCATTCTATCACATCTGAAACATAATAGTAGTGAGAGAAATCACCTTCAGGTGCTACCGAAATTTTATCAAAATAAAGTCCGTTTAGATATGCAGGATTACTATTTACAGGTTCTATATAAACATCTCTGCCCTTACCAGCACTGTTATTATAAACAGAATTAGGATATGTTTCAGATAATTCTAATCGGTAATCAATTCCCATACTGTAAATCCCACCACCAAATTGTCCTCCATTGTTATCCAAAATTTCACATCCTGCAATATCAACATTGGCTTCAGAGATTGCTATTCCACCACCTTGGCTTGAAGTATTATCATATATTTTGCAATATTCGATAATTGAAGCTTGCTGATTTAGATAGCTGTAACCATTAATAGCAATACCCCCTCCATGTATACTTACCCCCTCTGGCAAGCTATTATGGTTAGTCAAAGTATTACCATTTACTATTGATAAACCACTTACTCTAAACCACTTAACTGAAGGTAAATACCTATTGTGCTTAAAAAATATAACTCTCCAATGATTATTTCCATCAATAATAGTTGAGTCTATATAAGCTTCGTTACCTGTTGTTAAAAATAAAGACCCAAGAGTAAGACTTTTCTCTAAAACTTCAACATTTTCAAGGTACCTTCCTGGGTGAACTAAAACTGTATCATAATCTACTGCGGCATCTACGGCAGATTGGATAGTGTTGTAAGTAAAATCTTGGCTTAAGCCAACTTCTAAGACTGTAGCACTTAATCCTATACACAGGACGAGTAATGTTATAATCAATATATTTGCTTTATACATAAATCCTCTACTTCATCACACAACATTTAGTAATAACAGAATGCCCTTGTCTATCATCAGCTTTAATAAAATAAATACCGCTCGAAACGTTTTTTCCTCTATTATTCTTTAGGTCCCAGTGCAAACTATAGGTAGGGTTATCTACTTTTAAGTTGTTATAAAAACTTTGACCTACCTGTAAATCTCTTACTTTCTGGCCTTTTATATTATATACTCCCACCTTGATATCTTTAGCTTTAGCTCCCGGCAAAGTAAATTCTATAGTGGTTACTCCTTTTAAGCCATTATTAAGCTGAGCTGGATTAGGATAGATCATGATATTATTTTGCACAGCTTCTATTTCATGATTATCATTATTAGCTACAGGACTTCCATATTCGAAACAACCTAAGTCCACAGCTGAACCATAGACTCTTTCACAACCATTTAAATCCATAGCAGTCATATAAAAACCTGTTGTATCAGGTATTCCTGCATCTATACAAGGGGAGTCTTCAGCTAAGAAATAAGATGACCATAAGCTTTCATCACCTCCTACAAAACCAGGATCTTCATCAAGCATATTATCTCCCCAATTAAGAGTCCATTCCTCATCATAATCAGTTACTAATGCATCGATACCACCTCTTACTAAAGAGTAATCTATATCAAGTGCTGATATCCCAGGTGTAGGTACTTCAGCTGGGTCCAATAAATAAATTTCATAAGAGCTATTAGGATTATCAAAAATTGAATTCCTTATTTTAACATCCCCTCTAATACCTAATATTGGCCAGTTATTTGTATTATTCACTAATGTCATATTATTAACTTTCATTTGGGGTAAGTGTTCTCCAGTAAAACCCACTGTTGTGTAGTTCCAATCTAGAGGTGTATAAGAACAATTTGCTACTAATAGATTATTAACTGTCACAAAATCATCACTTACACTAACATCACTTCCATAACTAAAAGCTCTTCCTCCAGGAATAACAGAATTAGTTACTGCTATATTTGATATTCTATAACTTCCTCTATCGAACATTATTGGTATTGAAAAACCTTGACCCTCTACTTCCATTGTAACATTAAGACTATCTGCCCAGATATTATGCATAATTCCTTGAGATGCCGCAATCAATAATCCATTATAATTGTAATTCTTTAAGGAAATATCTTCAAGCAATATACGATTTGAATAAAAGATAGAAAAGGCACCATCACTATGAATATTCTCAACATTAAGATCTTTCATCTCTAAACTCTCAACATTGTTTGCCCTTACAATCCCAGCCCAGCCTGCTCTTGAATATAAGTTCTTACAGCTAAAACCAGAGACTGAAATATCTGAATTATCTTCAAAATAGAAGAAATTACAAATCTGGTTTTCTCCGTCTAAGATTGTATCAGCTGAACCAGCACCGACAAGTTTTATCCCTCTATCCATACTGATAGGAAATATCTCTCCAGTGGTATCGGGAGAATATAGTCCGGGAGCTACATAGACAATATTATAATCTCCATTAGTACGAGGTTTTAATAGTGATGTTGCTTTAGAAATAGTCTTTAGTGCTTGAGCTGGACTTAAACCTGTGTTATTATCATTGCCCGTGGGAGAAACATATAGATCAGCTTCGATGCGTTCATAAGCTGTTTCATTGTAAGTAACTTCTCCATCCCATTCTATCACATCTGAAACATAATAGTAGTGAGAGAAATCACCTTCAGGAGCTACTGAAATTTTATCAAAATAAAGTCCGTTTAGATATGAAGGATTACTATTTACAGGTTCTATATAAACATCTCTGCCCTTACCAGCACTGTTATTATAAACAGAATTAGGATATGTTTCAGATAATTCTAATCGGTAATCAATTCCCATACTGTAAATCCCACCACCAAATTGTCCTCCATTGTTATCCAAAATTTCACATCCTGCAATATCAACATTGGCTTCAGAGATTGCTATTCCACCACCTTGGCTTGAAGTATTATCATATATTTTGCAATATTCGATAATTGAAGCTTGCTGATTTAGATAGCTGTAACCATTAATAGCAATACCCCCTCCATGTATACTTACCCCCTCTGGCAAGCTATTATGGTTAGTCAAAGTATTACCATTTACTATTGATAAACCACTTACTCTAAACCACTTAACTGAAGGTAAATACCTATTGTGCTTAAAAAATATAACTCTCCAATGATTATTTCCATCAATAATAGTTGAGTCTATATAAGCTTCGTTACCTGTTGTTAAAAATAAAGACCCAAGAGTAAGACTTTTCTCTAAAATTTCAACATTTTCAAGGTACCTTCCTGGGTGAACTAAAACGGTATCATAATCTACTGCTGCATCTACGGCAGATTGGATAGTGTTGTAAGTAAAATCTTGGCTTAAGCCAACTTCTAAGACTGTAGCAGTAATATTAATGTTGGCTATTAGCAATATTAGCATTAATATCTTTATTTTATACATGAGGTCTCCTAGTTATTAAAATGAATACAGAGAGAGTAATCCTCCCTCTGTATCATATTACTATTTATCTACTTTTTCTGTCAACTATTTCATGAGAATCATTTTCTTAGTGACACTCTTATCTTTTGTTTCCATGCGACAGAAATAAAGTCCTGACGCAACTTTCTGTTCATTTGAGTTAGTACCATTCCATACTACTTTATGATTACCTGCCTCAAATTTACTGTTGATTACAGTTTTTACCAACTGACCTTTGAGGTTATAGACTCGGATATTTACATCACTATTTTCCTTTAGGTTAAACTCAATTGTCGTTTCAGGGTTAAATGGATTTGGATAAATTGATCTAATCTCTGTTACTACCGGTATTACATTGCTTTGTTGATCATCTTTAGATACCAGATCAAAGAATACAATCTCATCATTAATCTTATGAGAAATTTGCTCAACATAATTATCAATTATAGAATCATAAACTCTGTAATCTGCAAATTTCTTTACATTTTTGCTGTCATGATAATCATGCATAACAAAGGAGATGGTATCATTTTCTGTTAACACTAAAGAATCCAAGTAAGCAAAAACAGTAACAACTGAATCTGCTATTATACCAGCACCTTTGCATTGACCATTAATATAAACACCTAATTCTCCGAAAGGCTCTGAAGATTTATCAGGAGTGAAATCTGCAATTTTAACCTGCAATGGTAAATAATTCTCTTTTTCTTGGTAAGTAAAAGTAACCGGTTTAATACTTTTAACTTTGGGAACTACAGTAAGTCCATCACTCCAGTTAAACTCAATTTGCTCACTGTCTCCACAATACACAACATCAACAGCTTCACCTAGATCTAGGGATGGTCTTTTCCCGGTATGAGAGATTAAATGCCAACCTAAATCAGTAATATCTCCTTTAGGACTCTGAGGATATCCATAATAGATTGTCCAATCTTCACCCTTAACAGATTCTATCATTCCTGAATCTAAAAGATTTTGGAAAGCATCCATAGGATTACAGCTATCCTCTTTGTAATAGCCTATTAAGTTAGACCCTGATTGAGCAAATGGTAAACGAGATAAGATAATCTGATTACCACTTGGATAATGCAGAGGATGGCCAACAGGCTTACCAAAATGATCTATTTTATAATCATTTGCAAACGCTCTTATCTTAAAGCCTTTTTGTCCGAAGACTGGAGTGTTTGGAGAGGTGCCTGGGTTATTGGTATAGTCATGATTTATAAAATTCACTTGGGCACCTTCAAGGTAATGAGTTAGTTCATATCGACTTGGATCATTTAAAGTATAAGGGAAACAAATCCACCTAACTTGATTGGCTGGAAGAACATGTCCCCAACCATCCATATCAGCAGGTATAGCACCTATTTCTGGTCTTGTTCCATATATATCTTGATCATCCTTATCTTCAAACCACCATGAACCATCACCATCTAAATCTCTAACTCCAGCTTCAATACAAGGAGATTGTTGAGCTAATGTCCAGATTGGGCGATAGTTGCTGTCTAAGAGAGGGTCTACAATTTCATATCCTGAGGACATAGGAACAGGGTTAGAAGAAGCGTAACCATAAATTATACAATTAGATAATTCGCTTTGTGTGCCATTATAACATCCTACTGCATAATTTACATTTTCCTTTGTTAGAAAAATATCATTAATGCAACTAATTTGGGAATTATCATAACATAAAATACTCCTACCACTATAATTATTTATATAAGTATTATTTAAAGAATACAATTCAGAATTCCCAGATAAAGACAAGAGAGCATCAGGACTCATAAATGTACTATTATCTACAAATTCATCAAATATATTATGATTAAGGTTCAGATTTGTTTCATGAATATAGATTGATGATGCTTTGTAAATACCGTTATATACAATATTTTCACTATCAATATAGTTATCTATAAATGTAGAATTCTCTATTGTTAGCTCAGGAATTCCTTTCACAAAAATAGCTCCTCCTACTTTTGCATGGTTATCACCAAAGGTACAATTATCTATTGTTACGGCATTTTCTAATGTGTTTCCTCCATTAATATATATTGCTCCACCAACCCCTATGATTGAATCTGTATTCAGATAAGCTAAATCATAGTCGTCAGAGTAAGCAGCAGTATTACTATTATTAGTAAATGTACAAGTTTCGATGTTTATATTATTGTTTATTCCAAGATACTCAAAGAAAATTGCCTGATTGTTGTTTTTAAATTTACAATTAACTAGTGATAAGGAAGTATTCTCTAACAAATAACTGGTATCAATTGCTTGATTTGCTCCTTGGAAGTTAAGCTTCAATATTTCAATATCTCCGTATTCGGATAATAATATTAGTTTGTTAGACATAGTTCTGTTGTTTCCCTTAAGAACTATTTTCTTACCAGAAACAGAAGTATTCATAATCTGCAAATAGTCTTCGTTTGTTATATCTGATAATAAATTAATTACTACTCTATCAATATTCTCTGGTATATTATTGGTTACATATAACATAGCAGAATGAATTGAGCCAAAATATTCTCTTCCATTAATCAGATTTTCTGAAACAAACAACACTTCGTTATCTATAGGCAAACAAGTAAGATCTGCTGAATACTCATACTGACTAGCACTGATGCTTAATGCCAAGTATTGGGTATAGAAGTCATTTCTTTGTGCTTTAACATCAATATGACTATCTATAGTGTAAATTGGTATTGAATAATAGCCATTTCCATCTGTTACTGTAATGCCTAAATCTTCATTATTAGAGCTTGTAATTGTTACTGTTGTATTAACAAGAGGTGAACCATCATTTGAGATGATGTTTCCAGAAATATAATGAGATGATATTCCAAAAGGAGAAGTAGGGTTATTTGAGTTTTCTAGATAATCATTAATGAAACAATGATTAGAGTTATTTCTTAGTTGTGAGTAATCATAGCTTGAATAGGCATGTTGCACATGATTAGTTCTTTGGTAATAGATGTCGTCAATATTCATTGGCGATGATGATAAATGATTAAATGTAATCTGTCTAGGTATATCTTCTGGGGATGTTAAAGCAAAATTAAAATCATCAGATTGTAAATCTAGAGCCGAAAATGTTGGAATAAATGTTGAATTATGCATAACACTCAGCCCTAAATTTACTTCTACTGATCCACCAGCATTTATATTTAATAATGCACCTCCAATACCTAAATTCAGTTCATATTCTACTAATTGATTTGATTCGGATGATATTGGTAAACACCCTCCTGGCCAATAATCACTATCATCATTACAATAAATAGTTTTAGATATTCCAACATTATTATATCCATGAGTTCCAGGTTCCCAAAAGAAAACTGTAGCATTAGCATAATAACTCGATTCAATATCTAGATATAAACTCAAGAGTATTTCTTCCTCTCCATTAACTGAGGGTACACCATTAGTTAATAATGACCCGAGAGAAACTGCTGAACACTTAATATTATTTTGTTTATATGGATAACCTGGTTTATTATTAGTATTTGCTACATCATTATTTAAAGTATTTGGAGGATTCATTGATGAGTTTTGAACTAGGTATTCTCTATCAATAAGATTTAGATAACTATAGAAATAAAGTGCATCATCACTTCCTACTCCTGTAATGTTTGTTCCTGATGCATATTTATTGTTTCTTAACATTTGTCTTGCGGCAGAAGATCTAAGCGTATTTTTGATTATCGATGTTGCCGTAATCATTATATTATTGTTTCCTATATCTGTACCACCTTCATCACCTGAAATACTGTATAAAGCTGTCTGTATATCTTGATTTATATATGCACCTCGTAATGGAGAATCGACCATAATTAAATGATTTGTAAAATGTTGTAATCCTACTTCTTCCATCCATGCCAAAGCAAATCGTGCTATTACTCCACCTGCGGAAAAACCTATAATGGTAAATGGCCGATCTTCAGTTCTAATTTCATGAATTTTAGAGATTGCTCTTACGACTGATAATGCGTTATATCTCATATCTTTTTGAGTATCATGAAATTGAATATAGTAAATATCATTATTCACAATTACCTCATCATAGATTGAACTGTTTGTAAAATAACTAAGTTGAGCTCCTGAATTAAAAAAATCAAATCCTTCAATCATAATCACACTGCTATTAGGATTAGGATTTTGAGAACCAAAATAAATTATTTTATCTCCCGTATAGTTATTTATATATTCATTGTTAATGTGTGAATAAGATGAATTTTCATAGCTGGATTGATGAATATTTAACAAGCTAATGTCTTCACATAAATCCTTATATTCATTCAATATGAAAAATGTTTTATTAATAGACAATCTCTCATAATAAGTCCAGTTACAGGTCATATGTCCATCAAAAATTAATTCAAATTTAACATCAAAAGCACCAACTGATAGCGATTGATAAGTAAATAACTGTTGCGATACTGACGCCATTGCACTTCTAAATTCATTATTGCTATATCTAATATCAGATTGAATAACATCATCTACGTAAATTTTGAAATCAACAAAATCACCATAAAGGGTATAACAGTCTCCCATTTCATCACCAAATAATTTGTTCAAATTGTAGTTGAAATTCAATTCGGAATTATATGAAAAGACCATCCTAGTAGGAACAATATTGTCATTTACATCAAGTTCACCCCATGAAGTTTCATTGTCATAATACAAATTAAAGCTTTGCCCATCTCGCATGTTTTGGCTCGATAATACTGCAACAAAAGCAGTTATCAATAATATTAAAGTAATTTTTTTCATTTGTTCTCCTTTTTTTTACTACTCCATCATCATATAATTTTGTTGGTTAATTTGAGATATGCTTACCATTCATTATCTACATAGAATACCTCCCCTTCGATAATTACTAGAATAATATCATCATTTTCGTTTCTTAAAACAACCTGATAATCAACATTTTCAATTTCCGCTAATGTTAAATGTCTATATTCTGCAAATTCTCCTTGACTTGAATATACAGATGTACAAAAAATGACAATAGTAAGAAATAACATGATTTTTTTCATTATGTGACTCCCAAATAAATCTTTATATATATTAGAGTCAAAAAAGATGTTATTTTCGTTGAAAATCTTGTATATATATGAGTTACATAATATTACAAAGGTGCAGTTAAATGAATTTTAATTATGACAAAGTATTAGATTATTCTTTAAAGGTTGCATATAAATACCTTAACGATAAAGACAAAGCTCTTGATATTGCTCAGCTAGCAGCTATCCAATTATTTGTTAATAGTGACAAGATTGATCCTGAAAAGTTAGATAATTGGTTATATACAGTAACTAAAAACTTCTGTTTTAAACAATTCAAGATATCTCAGAAAAGTAAGGAATTAATGTTTGAACCTTCTTTTTTAGAGAATATCGCTATTGATGATTTTGAAAAGGATGAATACAAACTTGATTTTTATTCTTATGACTTCATCAAAAAGCCTGACCAAAAATTATTACACAAATACTATAACGAACATTATAAGATTAGCCAGTTAGCTCAAGCTTATAAGATAAAAAAGAAGAGATTAAAAAATAAAATATATAACTTAACTCAAGAGATCATCTTATTCAAAAAGATGCACGATCATGTTTTTAGTAGTTCAATTTCAGGGACAAAACTCCATAATGGTATCTACTATTTTCTAAGAAAGTTTATCTTGGCTTTAAATGAAAATAAATTAGTTGAATTTTCTAAATCACTTTCTGATTGTAAAATAAATGACATTATCAATGATATTCAGATTAAAACTCTAACAAAAATCACTATTGATTTCCTTTCAGAAGAATACTATAAAGGAATAATATTTTACAGAAATTTTGCTAATGAAATAAAAGTATTTATTTTTAAATTTCAATTAGAGAATGATACGAAAATTAAGTTAGTTGAATTCCCTATCCTTCCAAAGTATGTTGTTTCTCACTCAGCTAATGATATTCCAGAAGAGTTAAAGAGTGCCCAAAAAGTAAATAAGAAAGGTAAAACATCAGTAGATAGACAATTGTTCAAAGATTTAGTTAAGCTGAATAAAATTAAAATTGTACAAGATAGAGAGGGCATTTTCAAAGATTAACACCAACTCTTTTCATCTTTTTTTTGTAGTTTTTAATTAAATTGATAAATATTTACTTTAGAGTTGTAGAACAAAATTTTTTTATCAAGTTATTAACCTAACCTAATCCTACTTCTAATACTGTAGCTGTAATATTAACGCTGGCTATAAGCAATATTATAAGGAATAAATTTATTTTATACATTAAGTCTCCTATTTCATCACACACGATTTTGTAATAACAGAATGCCCTTGCCTATCATCAGCTTTAATAAAATAGATACCACTAGAAACATTTTTACCTCTATTATTCTTTAGGTCCCAGTGCAAACTATAGGTAGGGTTATCTACTTTTAAGTTGTTATAAAAACTTTGACCTACCTGTAAATCTCTTACTTTCTGGCCTTTGAGATTATATACTCCTACGCTGATATCTTTAGCTTTAGCTCCCGGCAAAGTGAATTCTATAGTGCTTACTCCTTTCAGTCCACTATTCAGCTGAGCAGGATTAGGATAAATCATGATATTATTATGCAGCTCTGCTATATCGTGATTATCACTGTTGGGCACAGGGCTTCCATATTCAAAACACCCTAAATCTACAGCTGAGCCATAGACTCTTTCACATCCATTTAAATCTGTTTCTACCATAAAGTAACCTGTTGTATCAGCTACTCCTGCATCTATACAAGGGGAGTCTTCAGCTAAGAAATAAGATGACCATAAGCTTTCATCGCCACCTGCAAAACCAGGATCTTCATCAAGCATATTATCTCCCCAAGTAAGAGTCCATTCCTCATCATAATCAGTTACTAATGCATCGATACCACCTCTTACTAAAGAGTAATCTATATCAAGTGCTGATATCCCAGGTGTAGGTACTTCAGCTGGGTCCAATAAATAAATTTCATAAGAGCTATTAGGGTTATCAAAAATTGAATTTCTAATTTTAACATCCCCTCTAATACCCAATATTGGCCAGTTGTTGGTGTTATTTACTAGGGTCATATTATTAACTTTCATTTGGGGTAAGTGTTCTCCTATAAAACCAACTGTTGTGAAATTCCAATCTAAAGGAGTATAAGAACAATTTGCTACTAATAGATTATTAACTGTTGCAAAATCATTACTTTCATTTTCACTTGCATCACTACCATACTGAAAAGCTCTTCCTCCAGGAATAACAGAGTTAGTTACTGCAATATTTGAGATTCTATAACTGCCTTTATCAAAAGCTATTGGTATAGAGCCAGGCTGACCCTCTACCTCCATTGTAACATTAAGACTATCGGCCCAGACATTATGTACCACTCCTTGAGATGCTGCTATTATAAATCCATGATAGTTATAATTATTTAAAATGATATCTTCAAGCAATATGTTACTTGTGTAAAAGATAACAAAGACACCATCAGTATGGATATTCTCAACATTAAGATCTTTCATTTCTAAAGCCTCAACATTGTTTGCCCTTACAATTCCTGCCCATCCTGCTCTTGAATATAAGTTCTTACAGCTAAAACCTGATACTGAAATATCACTGTTATCTTCAAGATAGAAAAAATTACAAATCTGATTTTCTCCATCTAAGATTATATCAGCTGAGCCAGCACCGACAAGTTTGGTTCCTCGATCCATACTGATTGGAAATATCTCTCCTGTCGTATCTGGAGAATATAAACCAGGAGCAACATGGACAATATTATAATCGCCATTGGTACGAGGTTTTAATAATGATGTTGCTTTAGAAATAGTCTTTAGTGCTTGAGCTGGACTTAAGCCTGTGTTATTATCATTGCCATTTGGAGAAACATATAAATCAGCTTCGATGCGTTCATAAGCTGTTTCGTTGTAAGTAATCTCGCCATCCCATTCTATTACATCTGAAACATAATAGTAGTGAGAGAAATCACCTTCAGGAGCAACTGATATCTTATCAAAATAGAGTCCGTTTATTTGAGCAGGATTACTATTTATTGGTTCTATATAAACATCTCTGCCCTTACCGGCACTGTTATTATAAACAGAATTAGGATATGTTTCAGATAATTCTAATTGATAATCTATTCCTACACTATAAATACCACCACCAGTACGACCTCCGTTATTATTAAAAATTTCACATCCTGCAATACATACATTTGACTCAAAAATTGCGATTCCACCTCCTGTTGAAGATGTATTATTAAAAATCTTGCAATATTCGATAGTTGAATCTTCCTGATTTAGGTAGCTGTAACCATTAATAGCAATCCCCCCCCCATGCATGCTTATACCCTCTGGCAAGCTATTATGATTAGTCAAAGTATTACCATTTATTATTGACAAGCCACTAATTCTAAACCACTTAGATGTAGGAAGAAATCGATCATGTTCAAAATATAAAATTCTCCATTCATTATCTCCATCAATAATTGTAGAATCTATATAGGCCTGATTTCCAGTGGTTAGAAATAGGGAGCCTAAAGTAAGACTTTTCTCTAAAATTTCAACATTCTCGATATATCGCCCAGGATGAACCAAGACTGTATCGTAATCTACAGCTACATCCACAGCAGATTGAATAGTGTTGTAAGTAAAATCTTGGCTTAAGCCAACTTCTAAGACTTTAGCACTAATACTAATAGTCACCATTAGCAATATTATTATTAATATATTAATTTTATACATTAAGTCTCCTAGTTCAGAATCATTTTTAATTTTTATCTTTTCATTTTCCTGCTAGGGCTAATATTGATTAGCCCCTATATTAGTGTAATTCGTGAAATTAGTGGATAGATTACTTCATCACACACGATTTTGTAATAACAGAATGCCCTTGCCTATCATCAGCTTTAATAAAATAGATACCACTAGAAACATTTTTACCTCTATTATTCTTTAGGTCCCAGTGCAAACTATAGGTAGGGTTATCTACTTTTAAGTTATCATAAAAACTTTGACCTACCTGTAAATCTCTTACTTTCTGTCCTTTGAGTTTATATACTCCCACCTTGATATCTTTAGCTTTAGCTCCTGGCAAAGTGAATTCTATAGTGGTTACTCCTTTCAGTCCACTATTCAGCTGAGCGGGATTAGGATAAATCATGATATTACTATGTACCACTTCTATATCGTGATTATCACTATTGGGTACCGGAGAACCATATTCAAAACAACCTAAATCTACTGCTGAACCATAGACTCTTTCACATCCATTTAAATCTGTTTCTACCATAAAATACCCTGTTGTATCAGCTACTCCTGCATCTATGCAAGGTGAATCTTCAGCTAAGAAATAAGATGACCATAAGCTTTCATCACCTCCTATAAAACCAGGATCTTCATCAAGCATATTATCTCCCCAATTAAGAATCCATTCCTCATCATAATCTGTTACTAATGCATCTATACCACCTCTTACTAAAGAGTAATCTATATCAAGGGCTGATATCCCAGGTGTTGGTACTTCAGCTGGGTCCATCAGATAGATTTCATAAGAGCTATTAGGATTATCAAAAATTGAATTTCTAATTTTAACATCCCCTCTAATACCCAATATTGGCAAGTTGTTGGTGTTATTTACTAGGGTCATATTATTAACTTTCATTTGGGGTAAGTGTTCTCCTATAAAACCAACTGTTGTGAAATTCCAATCTAAAGGAGTATAAGAACAATTTGCTACTAATAGATTATTAACTGTTGCAAAATCATTACTTTCATTTTCACTTGCATCACTACCATACTGAAAAGCTCTTCCTCCAGGAATAACAGAGTTAGTTACTGCAATATTTGAGATTCTATAACTGCCTTTATCAAAAGCTATTGGTATAGAGCCAGGCTGACCCTCTACCTCCATTGTAACATTAAGACTATCGGCCCAGACATTATGTACCACTCCTTGAGATGCTGCTATTATAAATCCATGATAGTTATAATTATTTAAAATGATATCTTCAAGCAATATGTTACTTGTGTAAAAGATAACAAAGACACCATCAGTATGGATATTCTCAACATTAAGATCTTTCATTTCTAAAGCCTCAACATTGTTTGCCCTTACAATTCCAGCCCATCCTGCTCTTGAATATAAGTTCTTACAGCTAAAACCTGATACTGAAATATCACTGTTATCTTCAAGATAGAAAAAATTACAAATCTGATTTTCTCCATCTAAGATTGTATCAACAGAGCCAGCACCGACAAGTTTGGTTCCTCGATCCATACTGATTGGGAATATCTCTCCTGTCGTATCTGGAGAATATAAACCAGGAGCAACATGGACAATATTATAATCGCCATTGGTACGAGGTTTTAATAATGATGTTGCTTTAGAAATAGTCTTTAGTGCTTGAGCTGGACTTAAGCCTGTGTTATTATCATTGCCATTTGGAGAAACATATAAATCAGCTTCGATGCGTTCATAAGCTGTTTCGTTGTAAGTAATCTCGCCATCCCATTCTATTACATCTGAAACATAATAGTAGTGAGAGAAATCACCTTCAGGAGCAACTGATATCTTATCAAAATAGAGTCCGTTTATTTGAGCAGGATTACTATTTATTGGTTCTATATAAACATCTCTGCCCTTACCTGCACTGTTATTATAAACAGAATTAGGATATGCTTCTGATAATTCTAATTGGTAATTTATTCCCACACTGTAGATACCACCACCAGTACGACCTCCGTAATTATTAAAAATTTCACATCCTGCAATACATACATTTGACTCAAAAATTGCGATTCCACCTCCTGTTGAAGATGTATTATTAAAAATCTTGCAATATTCGAATGAAGAGAACTCAGAATCAAGGTAGCTATAACCTAGAATATTAATTCCTCCTCCCTTATAATTTCTACCCTCATTTTCATTAAAATGGTCAGTCAAGGTGTTACCACCAGTTATTGAAAGTCCATATATTTTGATATATTTTAATTCAGGGACATATCTATTATGATAAATCTTAAGAACAGTATCCTCATCATTCCCGTCAATCATAGTTGAATCTATATAAGCTTGATTACCTGTTGTTAGAAATAGAGACCCAAGAGTAAGACTTTTCTCTAAAACTTCTACATTTTCAAGGTATCTTCCGGGATGAACTAAAATTGTATCATAATCTACTGCTGCATCTACGGCAGATTGGATAGTGTTGTAAGTAAAATCTTGCCCTAGTCCTACTTCTAATACTGTAGCACTAATACTAATAGTCACCATTAGCAATATTATTATTAATATATTAATTTTATACATTAAGTCTCCTAGTTCAGAATCATTTTTAATTTTTATCTTTTCATTTTCCTGCTAGGGCTAATATTGATTAGCCCCTACATTAGTGTAATTCGTGAAATTAGTGGATAGATTACTTCATCACACACGATTTTGTAATAACAGAATGCCCTTGTCTATCATCAGCTTTAATAAAATAGATACCACTAGAAACATTTCGGCCTCTATTATTCTTTAGGTCCCAGTGCAAACTATAGGTAGGGTTATCTACTTTTAAGTTGTTATAAAAACTTTGACCTACCTGTAAATCTCTTACTTTCTGTCCTTTGAGATTATATACTCCCACCTTGATATCTTTAGCTTTAGCTCCCGGCAAAGTGAATTCTATAGTGGTTACTCCTTTCAGTCCACTATTCAGCTGAGCGGGATTAGGATAAATCATGATATTACTATGTACCACTTCTATATCGTGATTATCACTATTGGGTACCGGAGAACCATATTCAAAACAACCTAAATCTACTGCTGAACCATAGACTCGCTCACAACCATTTAAATCCATCCTAGTCATATAAAAGCCTGTTGTATCAGCTACTCCTGCATCTATGCAAGGTGAGTCTTCAGCTAAGAAATAAGATGACCACAAAGTCTCATCACCTCCTGCAAAACCAGGATCTTCATCCAGCATATTATCTCCCCAGGTTAAAGTCCAGCCATCATTGTAATCTGTTACTAAAGCATCTAATCCACCCCGAACTAAGCTGTAATCTATATCAAGTGCTGAGATACCTGGATTGTTAGGAGGGTCACTTGCTCTGAGCAGATATATTTCGATGGGGATGTTGGGATTATCAAGAATTAAGTTGCGAATTTTTACATCACCTCTGATTACCAGAGCCGGCCAATTATTAGTATTGTTAACTATGGTCATATTATTTACTTTTATTTGAGGTTGGTGCTCTCCAAATATACCTACAGTCGTAAAATTCCAATCCAAAGGAGTATAACTACAATTTGCAATTAAGAGATTATTAATGGTAATAAAATTATCATTATCCTCAATTGGGTTTCCACATTGAAATGCTCTGCCACCTGGTATAACTGAGTTAGTGACAGCAATATTAGAAATTTTGTAACTACCTATAGAAATAGTAACTGGCATGGAAGTTGGTTGCCCTTCTACTTCTAAAGTAACATTCAGACTATCTGCCCAGACATTATGAATAACTCCTTGTGATTCACCAATCTGAAAACCATTATAATTATAATTCTTAAGAATTATATCTTCAATTAAAATATCACTGCTATGAGCGATAAAAAAAGCACTATAAGTATGAATATTTTCAGAATAGACATCTTTTACAGTTAAACTTTCAACATTATTAGATCTTATCACTCCTGCCCAGGCTGCACGGCTATATAAGTTCTTACAGCTAAATCCAGAGACTGAAATATCGGAATTATCTTCAAAATAGAAAAAATTACTTATCTGATTTTCTCCATCTAAGATAGTTTCAGTTGAACCAGCACCGACAAGTTTGGTTCCTCTATCCATACTGATTGGAAATATCTCTCCAGTGGTATCAGGAGAGTATAATCCTGGAGCGACATGAACAATATTATAATCTCCATTTCCACGAGTTTTTAATAATGAGGTTGCTTTAGAAATAGTCCTTAGCGCTTGTACTGGACTTAAGCCTGTGTTATTATCATTGCCAGTAGGAGAAACATATAAATCAGCTTCGATGCGTTCATAAGCTGTTTCATTGTAAGTAATCTCTCCATCCCATTCTATTACATCTGAAACATAATAGTAGTGAGAGAAATCACCTTCAGGAGCAACTGATATCTTATCAAAATAGAGTCCGTTTATTTGAGCAGGATTACTATTTATTGGTTCTATATAAACATCTCTGCCCTTACCGGCACTGTTATTATAAACAGAATTAGGATATGTTTCAGATAATTCTAATTGATAATCTATTCCTACACTATAAATACCACCACCAGTACGACCTCCGTTATTATTAAAAATTTCACATCCTGCAATACATACATTTGACTCAAAAATTGCGATTCCACCTCCTGTTGAAGATGTATTATTAAAAATCTTGCAATATTCGAATGAAGAGAACTCAGAATCAAGGTAGCTATAACCTAGAATATTAATTCCTCCTCCCTTATAATTTCTACCCTCATTTTCATTAAAATGGTCAGTCAAGGTGTTACCACCAGTTATTGAAAGTCCATATATTTTGATATATTTAAATTCAGGGACATATCTATTATGATAAATCTTAAGAACAGTATCCTCATCATTCCCGTCAATCATAGTTGAATCTATATAAGCTTGATTACCTGTTGTTAGAAATAGAGACCCAAGAGTAAGACTTTTCTCTAAAACTTCTACATTTTCAAGGTATCTTCCGGGATGAACTAAAATTGTATCATAATCTACTGCTGCATCTACGGCAGATTGGATAGTGTTGTAAGTAAAATCTTGCCCTAGTCCTACTTCTAATACTGTAGCACTAATACTAATAGTCACCATTAGCAATATTATTATTAATATATTAATTTTATACATTAAGTCTCCTAGTTATTAAAATGAATACAGAGAGAGGATATCCTCCCTCTGTATTATATTACTATTTATCTACATTTTCTGTCAACTATTTCAATAATATCATTTTCTTAGTTAAACTAGTACTAGTAGTAGTTATTTTGGTAAAATAGATACCTGAAGTAACACTATTACCTTTTTCGTTGGTACCATTCCAGACAATACTATGAGTCCCTACAGCTATCTCTTCATCTAACAGAGTTTTTACCAGCTGTCCTTTGATATTGTATATTGACAAACTGATTCTTCCATTTTGAGGATTATTAAAACTGATAGTTGTTTCTGGGTTAAAGGGATTAGGATAACAGTTAAAGTCCAAGATGGGAACCTCTACACTTGCTTCATCATTACTAACAGCTGGATGGTAAACATAAAGAGAACCGTTGCCACCAGTAGCGAAGCCAGTTGAATCAATAAAAGTAATATCCTTGATATTTGTATCAAAATTCTGATAGACAGCAAAAGATCTTCCACCATTAGTACTTATGAACATATTGAACCTTCCTCCAACCCAGATAGTTTGTTCATCCATAAAATAACAAGAATAAACATATTCCCCAAAAGTTGAATCATCATAAAGAGTATAAGTATCCATCCCATCGTTGGTTAGAATTAGTGCATAAAAGATTATATCTTCATATATCGTAAAGTCTCCTAAAATTCCATAAACTTGGTCTGAAAAAAAATTATAGTTTAATGTATTTGCATGGCTTAAAGTATCACCAAGGATAACCCAGTCGGCACCTGCGTTGCTAGAGTAAAAAGCTATCCCTTCAGAAGTGGTACCTAAAACCCAAATGTTATCTTCACCAAGGCAACTAATATCAGTAATCACAAAGTTAATATCAGTTTGGTATAATTCCTCAAAATCGTAGCCCCCATTTGTTGTTCTATAGACGTATTTTACACCGTCAGAAGAACCAGCAATAAGCCCATTTTCCATGTCTGAGAAATCCATCGTAGTAACAAGACCGGAGATTGGCACTTGAACATCAACTCTAAACCAGGCTTCACCACCAGAAGCTGTTGTAAAAAGGTCCACCGACATTCCTCTATATATTATAGCCCAACCATGTTGGCTATCAATCATTTGAAGATCTATTATTTGATTCTGATCACTTACATATATCTGTTCCCAACTTTGTCCAGTGTTATTTGTGTGGTAGAGCAGTGTTCCATCATAATTTGAGCTAAAAGCCCAACCCTCAGTTGCAGAAATAAACTGATAGCTAAGACCTCCATTTGCCCCCTCTGGAGGGTCAATTTCTACCCATTCAGTAGCCAATAGCGGGATTGTTGTTAATATAACTGCTAAGATTAAGATCATTCTATTCATCTTTTCTCCTTATTTAAGTAATATGCACTGTTTAATATGTTTTTCTCCTTATCTACTTTTTCTGTCAACTATTTCATGAGAATCATTTTCTTGGTTAAACTATTACTAGTAGTATTAGTTATTTTGGCAAAATAGATACCTGAAGTAACACTTATACCTTTTTCGTTGGTACCATTCCAGACAATACTATGAGTCCCTACAGCTATCTCTTCATCTAACAGAGTTTTTACCAACTGTCCTTTGATATTGTATATTGACAAGCTGATTCTTCCATTTTGAGGATTATTAAAACTGATAGTTGTTTCTGGGTTAAAAGGGTTAGGATAACAGTTAAAGTCCAAGATGGGAACCTCTACACTTGCTTCATCATTACTAACAGCTGGATGGTAAACATAAAGAGAACCGTTGCCACCAGTAGCGAAGCCAGTTGAATCAATAAAAGTAATATCCTTGATATTTGTATCAAAATTCTGATAAATAGAGAATGTTCTTCCACCATTGGTGCTTATAAACATATTATCACTACCTCCAACCCAGATAGTTTGTTCATCCATAAAATAGCAAGAATAAACATTTTCTCCAAATACTGAATCATCAAGAAGAGTGTAAGTATCCATACCATCGTCGGTTAGAATTAGGATATTACCAAGAAAGTCTCCATCTATAATAAAATTCCCAGTGAATCCATAAATCTGATCTGTTAAGAAGTGAAATCTTTTTAAATCAGAGTTCTCTATAGAATTACCAATAAAATCCCAGTCAACACCTTCATTACTAGAATATATTGCTATCCCATCGAAAAGAGAGCCTGATACCCAGATATTTACTTCATCAAGACAAGTAATATTTCTAACTTCAAAACTATTATTAATTTCATATAAGTTCTCAAAATCATAACCCCCATTTGTTGTTCTGTATAAATATGATATGCCATCAGATAAACCAGCTATAAGCCCATTCTCCATATCTGAGAAATCCATTGCAGTAACATGACCGTATATTGGCACTTGGACATTAACTCTAAACCAGTCTTCACCACCATTAATTGTTGCAAAAAGATTTGTACTATTAGCTCCATAGAGTATAGCCCAACCATTTTCGTTATCAATCATCTGAAGATCATCTATTTGGTACTGATCACTTACATATATCTGTTCCCAACTTTGTCCAGTGTTATTTGTGTGGTAGAGCAGTGTTCCATCATAATTTGAGCTAAAAGCCCAACCCTCAGTTGCAGAAATAAACTGATAGCTAAGACCTCCATTTGCCCCCTCTGGAGGGTCAATTTCTACCCATTCAGTAGCCAATAGCGGGATTGTTGTTAATATAACTGCTAAGATTAAGATCATTCTATTCATCTTTTCTCCTTATTTAAGTAATATGCACTGTTTAATATGTTTTTCTCCGGCAACTTCAAGCCGATAAAAATAAGCTCCTGAACTAACTTTGCTATTATGGTTATCTGTCCCATCCCATGCATAATTATGCTTTCCTGGTTGAAGCTTGCTCTTCAAAAGATTTTTTACTCTTTGCCCTTTAGAATTAAATATTTCCAACTTCACACTCTCAGCTTTCTCAAGAGCAAATGAAATAGTTGTCTGAGGATTGAAAGGGTTTGGATAGTTAGTGAGTTGATAGTCATTTGCTGATATTTGTTCAGAATCATTATTACTAACAGGATAATTCAATTTGTAGATACTATCGACACTATAAACAAAACCTGTATCATTAAAAAACTCAATATCTAGTAAATCATCATTTAGATTTACATATTCACGGAATGAAGCTCCACCATTTTCACTAAGCATGAGTTTTCCCATTCTACAGGCAACCCAGATATTACTTTCGTTTTGGAAACAAAAACCAAAAAAATAATCCGCAAAGTCATTCTCGGTATACACATAAGTAGATGTGTTAAAATTATCATGAGTGAATACTAAACTGTTCCATTGTGCCGAGTAATGTATTCCAAGATAAGCTCCATATTCAGCAGTAACCATTTCTAAATCATAAATTGGTTGAGTTACAATGAGTAGTTGCCAGGAATCACCACCGTCATTAGAGTAATGTAGTCCACCTCCATCTATCGTTGGATATAAATACCCTCCACTCCAAATGTTGGTTTCATCAAGAGAGTACATAATATTCTGCATCCCTATAGAGTTATTAGGATTTTGGGATTGATTCCAAGTTAATCCAGAATCAACGGTTTTGTATATTGAGATACTTTCATGAGCAACTAGAGGCTGGGTACAGATAAAACCAATCTCAGAGGAAATAAATTGTATATACTGAATTTCTAAACCATCAGGGAGGGTATCTATGATTGAGGTCCAAGTATAACCGCCATCATAAGTTAATCTATAATCCCGGTAATCAACACCAGCAAGATTTACCGTCGCCATGCCAAATTGACTATCAATCATCTGTATATCCACAAACTTTTCCCAAATATAATCTAAAGAATAAATCATAGTCCAGCTATCTCCGCCATCATCTGTGAAATAGAGATCCTCACTGTATAGCTCATCATTACTATACTTAAATGCCCAACCTTGGCTAGGACTTACAAAATCACCCTTGATAGGAACATCTTCAGCAAAGGGAGAAATCCTTTGATAATCTAGAGCCTCTCCAGCCAGAGTAAAAATTAGTAATATGATACTTAGCAAATATTTCATACAAACTCCTAAAAATTTTGCTCAGCCCAAATTAATGGGCTGAACTTAATTATCTATTTCATTAAAATACACTTTTTAACATCAACATTTTTTCCATTAAATTCTAATCTATACAGATAAACACCACTGGCTACTTCACGCTCGTTGGTATCTTTACCATTCCATACAATCGTATATCTTCCAGCATCACTATTGTTTTTAACAAGAGTTTTAACTTTTTGACCTTTAATGTTATATATTGATATTTGAACATTTCCCTGTTTAGGTAAGGTATAGGAAATTGCTGTTTCAGGATTAAATGGATTTGGATAATTACCTGAAAATTTAGCTTCTACTATCGAGGCTAAATATTCATCTTGCATATTATCATCCACATCTAGATTTAACATATTATCAATTAGATTATTTCGTTTATGTTCAAAATGATCAATGGAATATACAGTACTATTGTCTATAAAGAAAGATGTTGCTTTTCTCAAAGAATCTTGATTCCCAGTTAATAAATCTAGATTCATTAAGTCAATATATGCCATCAATGAATCAATTTCACTACTTGGACTTTCAATAATATTCTCAAGATAATCCATAGCAGTAACTAAGTCTCCTGATAATAAGTCACAATTATATTCAAGGTAATTTATGTATTTAGAGATTTGCTCAGGGTTCGATGTGTTATCGATGGTTGCGAAATAGTCTTTTAAGTCATCATAATCGTCTTCAAGTTGTAAAAGATTTTTTGCACTACCATAAAGATACTGAGACTCAGGATACTCTTCAATTATCTCTTTAAATTTAAGTTCAGCGATGTCATAATTTTCAGTTTTCAAGGCATTAACACCTTGATCAAAAATACTTTTTACTAGGCCTGCTGAATGATCAACATTATCTCCTTCCCAAATTTCTGTGAGAATATATCCTATTTCATTTTGAACAGGATCAATAATAGGAGGATAAAACAAGTTAGCATTAGGGTATCCATTTGTATCCCACATATTGTAGTTAAAATCCCTTGTTGTTGATAAATTAGGGCAAATCATGTTGTAAGTACCTGGATTAATAATTTTATTCCTATTTGCGGCAAGTGAAACAGTGCAATCATCTAAGAAACTTATATTTTCCAATGTATTATTAGTTATTACTTGATCAGTATTTCCAATTTTTTTCATTTCTACAGTTGAATTCCTAATTATTGCAACTCCTCTAACATTATTACTAATGTTATTTGAATTTAAATCTCCAACAGAGGAGTAAAACCTAACACCAGCTCCATTATTATTATTAATATAACAATTATTTATACTTGAACCAGGCTTTCTTGATTCAGAGATACTGATACCATCTGCCTCATTATTGGAAATTCCTGATAAAGAAATCGTATAGGTATGATTTCCATTCAAAGAAATCCCAGAATGATATCCCTCAATATTACAGTTTAAAACATTGAATACAACACCTGGATCTCCAGAGAAAGTAAAAAGTGGTCCTTTACTACTAATATAGCCATCAATATAAGTATCTTCTATTGTAACATCCGCAAGGCTTGTGCTGATAGATGAATTTTCAAATGCAGAGTCATAAATCTCTATTGAGCGTCTCTCACTGGAGAGCTTACAATTATTAAAGGAAACATCATTAAATACAACGACATCATTACTATTATTATATAGTTCAAGCCCATCCCAGGAAAAATCAGAATCAGGAGGATATGCGAGATTCGGTGAATCAGTTGTAAAAGTAACAGACCCTTCAATATATATATCACCATAAATTTTAATTTTATTACCAGGAATTTCTTCAGGAACAAAAGGGGGGTCCTTGAAGACTGTAGAATATTTACCAATAATCTTAGTATTTTCACCAAAGATAACCGTACTACTCTCATCAACATAAATTTCATCCCTATCAAAGAAATAAACTGTAGAAGAGCTTCCAAGTGAAAAAGAGCTTTCTTGTTCTATGTTTAGTGTCCCATTCAGCAAGACTTTTGTATGTGACCCTATACTAAGGGAAGCATCTATAATGCTAATATCAGAATTCACAATAACATATCCGTTTAGATAATTAGTAGAAGTTATATCTTGTGATAAAAGATAGCAAGGGTCTGGTAATCGTGTCGAAAATACTTCAAATATTGTACTTGAATGAACTCCACCATAAATACTGAAATCATTCTCAATCATTGCATAAAGGAAATCATCAATACTTAAAGTAACACCTACAGATTGGAATGTTGCCAAAACTAATGTTGTAACAACTCCTTGATCTAACCTCCTACCCTGAGATGGATCAGTACCCACATTATATTCCAAATCCATCAAAGTTGAACAAAAGGCAGCTCCTTTAGGATAAAAGTTCATGTACTCATCATCCCACCAACTATCTGAATAATTTGCAATGTCTGGGGGCAATACAGATACTCTCAAGTTGGGATAAGCAAAATTGGAAACTTGATTAGGCATAAAATAGCCTAGCCCTATTCGTTCTTCGGCTTCTCTTCTGCGAGAGATGGCATAATAATCTCCAAAGCCCTCAACAAATCTCAAAAAATCCGGATCTTCAATATGTCCTGAAGATGCAAAACCTCCTGGGACCATGGCATCATGAAGAGCATGACCAAATTCGTGACAGACAATACTCAGATCTTCTGCTAAATCAATAGCATCAGTAGGTGCTCCAAATTTCATGTACTTTTCATCACAGACATAATGAGCGTTATGTATTACCTCTCCATGTGCATCAAAAGCTAAAGTTTCTTCAGAATCGGTTATTTGTAATACAGGATCAACTTCCCACAATGGGATAAATCCAAGAGCTCTTGCTTTTGAAACTTCTTTATTTATTACATAATATACACTAGCCTCTTCGAATCCATTTTCACTCCTATTATAGTAGAAATCATTAGTATTTTCATAAGTAATAGGGTCATTAGGCGCAGTAATATCATCAGAATAAGCGTATGCACCACGAAGTTTATATAAACCATTAACAGATGGATCAATATTTGGTAAGTCGACATCTGTGTAGCAATTAGCAAATACAGGGTCATCTGTATCTCCATAATCATCAACATAATATCCCAACTGTGTTGACGGATCTGGGTCGAAAACATAGCCTGATCCAATTTCAGCAGAATCATTTCTTATAATTTGTCCATTATTTGCATCAATATATATTATATGAGAACCTTCTTCCTCAAATCTCATATAAAATCTCCATGTAAGTAAAGATACATTATTCTCATTAATAACAACTAGCTTTTCAGTAGATACTTTTAAAATATCATTTTTATATATTTCCTCTGCAATTATACTGGCGTTTGAGGCAGAGATTACTGGTGTAGTGTTGATTTCAATATCTGGGATATACTCATTGACTAGCATAGTCACGGTACCAGTCTTATCTATACTTACAGTGGTAAATGCACCAACAACAGGTACTCCTTTTTCATATTGTTGGAAAGTTATTTTTGCACCAGCTGGTGAATCAGTTATTTCTTTATAAAGCACAAGTTCCGGTTTACTATTTTTAAATAGGATATAAGAATTATCGGCAATATAAGCCTCTGCTATTTCAGTAGGGCTTCCTGAATAACGTGAATCATTAATGTTAAAAATAGCTCTTGGTAAACTATTAACTTCATCAAATCTGACATATCCAAAATCAGTATTTTCATATTGGTTTACTGCTAACACCGAGCAGAAAGTAAAACCTATTAAGAAACAAGTAAAAAAGAGTTTCTTCATTTTATCTCCTTTAAAGACATAAATTTTTTTTGACTACACATTTAATTATCTTTTAAATAATTATGTTTTAGTAGATATAATGATTCAGACTTGTAAAGAATTAATAAGATAATACACATATTTTATTAATATTGATCCTATACAATTTGTCCAGCATAATTTTAATATCTACTTACTTATATTTTATTATTCCCTTCAGCTCTTCATTATTAAAACTAAATACAAATATTTTTATTAATTTCTTTTACACCATAAGTACCTCCTTAATATTACAAATAATTATTATATGTTTGATTACTAAAAGTATTTCAGGTTCTATGACTCAAATACAACAACTACTACTATTTCACCTGTTTCCTCTAAGTGAACTATATCATGTCCATCAGCATCTCTAATAATTGAATAGTCCATGCCTTGAATCTCTTCCCACGAAACAACTCGATAACCTTGATAAAACTCTTGACTAAATATTTTGATATTGAAAATTAATATCATTAATAAAAGAATAAGTTTCCATTTCATAGCTTTCTCCTAAATTAAGCTTCTCTACTAATATAGAGTCAAAAATGGAAACCTTTCATTGAAAATCTCATAAAACATTGTCTTCAAATAATTTGTAGGGGTGTAGTCTAATGGATATTAATTATGAAAAAGTGCTAAAATATTCAAAACAGGTAGCTAATCGTTTTTTTTCAGACCAAGATACAGTCCAGGAGATGGCTCAGTTAACTGCTATTCAGTTTTTCCTGAACGAGAATCGAATAGATTCAGCCAAAACAGATAATTGGCTGTTTACAGTTACCAAGAATTTTTGTTTAAAGAGAATGAAAGATAAGCAAATTGACCAAGAGATAAATCTTGATCCAATGATATTAGAGGGCTATCCTGATAATAGTCCCGAATATATCGAACAAGATATTGATATTAATTCTTATGATTTTCTTTCTAACAAGGATAAAATCATTTTACAAAACTATTATTTAGAACATTTAACCCTCTCGGAAATAGCTCGGAATTATAAAATTGAATTGAAAAAGCTTAAGACAAGAATTTACCGTTTAACACAAGAAATGTTACTTTTTCATAGAATGAAAGAGAATTTTTTTGCACCCTCGATTGCTGGCACTAAGATGCATAACGCTATCTATTATACTGTCCAAAAATTTAAAAAATCAATAGAAGATAATCAAGTAGATTGTTTTATAAATTCTTTACAAGACTGCAAAATTAATGATTGTTTTAACTCCGTAAAGATAAGAACAATTTTAAGTATAAGCATTAGCTTTGGAGTAAAAGATTACTACCAAGCTTTAATCGTCTATAAAGATTTAGACAATGAGATTAAAGCTTTTCTTTTTAAATTTGTCCTAACTAATAAAAGTAAATTGAAAATCATTGAAATACCAATTTTACCAATCCTAGTAGCTACCTGCCAGAAAAAGGATATCCCCCCAGAATTAGAGAATGATAGAAAATTCCCCCTAAGAAATGGAAAATCTAGAATTACTGCAGAATTATTAGATCAATTAATAGAAAAAAAAGCTCTTCGAGTTGTTCAAAGAAGAGATGATGTTAAGGAGATTAATCCAAAATAGAAGGCTAAACCCAGATTATACAGAGGCTGATTAGGATTATTATAGTATTAATATTTATATTGTCTATCTATAAATTCAATAACCTTAAATTTAAGTTGATTTAGATTGGTTCCCCACCCTAATTTATTGTTAAATTGCAGAAAACCAACTACTAAACCAGGGTGAATATTAAATTGATTAGCACAGGCTAATATCATGTTTTTATTAACTTTAACATCATCTTTAAAATAGTCTAATATTTCTGTGGCTTTTAATTTACTTTGGGAGTAATTATTTGCTTCTGTTTCTAATTTACTCAAATAAGCTCCTTCCTTATCATCACTTTCTTCTAAAAAAACTTCTGTCTCACTATTTAGGTGATATAAAATATGGGCTATTTCGTGACCTAAAACAAACCAAAAGTTATCATTTCTATTAAACCTGCCAGTATAAACAAGTATCGGATTTTTATTCTGTTTGAAGCAAGCTCCATCAAGGTAAGTTTTCTGTAAATGAGGTAATATAAAGAAGCCTACACCTGCATCTTTTAAATCATTAATAATCTGTGAAATCCCATCATCAATATTGGTATAACTATCTAAGTTATCGAATATGGTAGATAATCTACTTTTATCATATTTAGGAAGATCCAAATTTTCTGAAATGAGCCTTGCTTTTTGCAACCAAACTTTTGAATAATAATAGTTGAAGTTGAAAGTCGTTCCGTCTGATCTTTTATGAAAGTAAAACTGACCATCATTCTCCAGAAAATCAAAGTTCGGGGTATCAATTCTCCAAAAAGAACAAATTTCTTGTAATAAACTATCAAAATCATTGCATTTAGATAACCAACCTAGTTTATACATCTGAGTAATAGGCATGTATTTATATATTAGTGCCTTCAACTCGACAAGTTCTTCTCTATTCTTTTCTTCTATACGATCCATTTTAAGTTGATGGTAATCATAATCAGCCTTTAGCCAGAATTCAGGGGATTGCTTGAACACTTGGGATAATGACTTGGCAATATTATTGCTGATATTAACCTTACCGTTAACGACTTTACTAAGGTGCTTCTCGGAAATATCTATAATATTAGCTAAATCCTTTTGACACATATCATAAAACTCTAATTCTTCTCTTATTAAATCACCTGGGCTAATATTTATAAAGGGCTTTAGTTCAGACATAATTTCTCCTTATTATCACTTTTCATTAATTCTCGTAGTGTTTTGATAATTCACAAATAATTGCTTTGCTTAAACTCTCATCTTCCTCACAGATCACCAGCTCAAATTCTAAACGATATTGCTTATTAACTCTAATTGAATATCTATTAGTTCCACTAAGTTTTTCAAAATGATTAGAGGGAGGCTTCCTCAAATCCATGATATCTCTGGCTGAAGTAATAATTTTCATTTTAGTGAAGAACTTTCTCAGAACTATATTATCAATTTTATATTTACTACTTTTACCAAGTACGTATAATTTTTCTAACTCTTTCTTAGTGAAACTGATTTCCATATTTACTCCAAGTCATTCATATTACTAATATAAATTATCTACTCATAGTGTCAAGCATAAAATTAACCTAATTGGCGATTAATCTAACTTATGCTTAATTATTACCTTAACACCAGGTAGTGGAGTAGACTTTGATGAGTCTTCGCTGAAGCTACGGCCTCACCTGTGAAGAGTGCAGATTCCTCTAGCTAAATCATTTACAGAATTTTCCTGCATATATTTATATATTCGGACCAAATTATGGAAATTACTATAGCAGAAGAATATAATGCTATTAAAAAAGTTCTACTGAATTATTTGGGTTAAAAGCTAATTCTAAATAATCTGATTTCTTCTATTTATTACATTTCTAAACCTAAACAGTGCTGTTTTATCTTGACTAAAATTCTTTTCTCTGAAATTGGTACCTTTCTTGCATTTAATTAATGTAAATATAAATAAATGTATGATAAATAATGTGATTTATGATAATATGGAGGAAAAATGAAAAGAAGCCTTTTAGTAGTATTGTTAATGTTAACCACGCTCATTACTTTGAGTGCAGAGGTTGTTAGAGTAGGAAACTCTGATAATCAGGTTAACTTAATAGAATCGGACGCGAATCAAACAGTTATTGAGATGACTCTTGGTTATTTCAATAAAGAAGAAGTAGTAATTGATGGTCAAACTTTTAATCAAATTAGCTTAGATAAAGAAGCAGAAACTTATATTATGGGAGCTCCAGAAGTTCCTACAGTTAGTAGAAGTATCATTATTAATGATAATTCAAAACCTGAAATGAGAGTAATATTCTCAGAGTATACAGATTTCAATTTAGCTGTTGCTCCTTCTAAGGGTGTTATCACTAGAGATATTGATCCTGCTACTGTTCCATATACATTTAGCGATGTTTATGAAGAAGATAATTTCTTCCCAAGTGAAGTGTCTACTTTAGGTTCAGCCTATATCATGAGAAATTATCGTGGTGTTACTGTTACTTTCAATCCTTTCCAATACAATCCTGCTACTAATGTACTAAGAGTTTACACAAGCATAAGAGTAGCTGTAGCAAATAGTTCTGAAGCAGGTGCAAACATTCTTACTCGTAGTGTCAAGAATGTAGAATCATTTGATTTTATGTACAAAAATCACTTTTTAAACTACGAAGTTAACAGATATGATCCTTTAGATGAGTTTGGAACAATCTTAGTTATTGCTCCTCAAAACTATTTCCCAACTATGCAATTATATGTAGATTGGAAAATCCAAAAAGGTATTCCTACTGAAATGGTAGATATCGCAACTATTGGTAACAATGCAAACAGTATTAAAAATTATATTCAAAATTATTATAACACTCACGACGATTTAGCATTTGTTCAAATCGCTGGTGATGCTGCTCAAGTAGCAACTTTATCTTCAGGTGGTGGTGGAGCGGATCCAATGTTTGCTCTTGTTGCTGGTAATGACTCTTACCCTGATATCTTCATAGGTAGATTCTCTGCTGAAACAGTAGATCAATTAGCTACTCAAGTAGAAAGAACTATTTCTTATGAAAGAGATGAAAATTCATCTTCTACCTACCTTAGAAAAGCATTCGGTATTGCCTCTGGTGAAGGTGGAGGAAGTCAAGGTGATATGGGTGAATCTGATATTCAACACATGAACTTAATCAGAACAGATCTACTTGGTTATAACTATGATACAGTTGACCAGATCTATGCTCCTAGTGCTAATACTACTCATGTAGCTAATGCAATTAACGAAGGTAGAGGTTTTGGTAATTATGTTGGTCATGGTTCAAATACCTCTTGGGTAACAACTGGGTTTTCTAATAGCCATGTTAATAACTTAACCAATGTTGGAAAACTTCCTTTCATCGTTTCTGTTGCCTGTGTTAACGGTAACTTTGTAAATACTACCTGTTTTGCTGAAGCATGGTTAAGAGCTACTCATAATGGTAGTCCAACTGGTGCTATGGCAATGTATGCATCTACAATTAACCAATCTTGGAACTCTCCAATGCGTGGTGAAGATGAAATCACTGACCTTTTAGTTGGTGAAGAACTTTCAACTATCGGTGGACTCTACTATAGTGGTTCATGTGCTATGATGGATGCTTATGGCTCTGATGGTATAGATATGTATGAAACATGGCATATCTTTGGTGACGCATCTCTACAAGTAAGAACTGATATCCCTGAAGAATTAACTTTAACTCATTCAGGTATTCTTTTTGTTGGATCTTCAGAATATACAGTAAATACAGGAGAGGCAAACTCTTTAGTAGCTATTTCTTACAATGGTGATCTTCTTGCTAGTGGCTATACAAATGCTACTGGTAATATTACTCTTAATTTAGAAAATGTTCCTGTTAATCCAGTTGAATTAACTCTTACTGTTACAGCTTTTAATAAAATTACTGCTGTAGAGCCAGTAACTATCACTGCTGCGGAAGGTTCTTTCGTTGTTATTGATAATATTCCAACTACAACAACTCATATCGGCTACAATGGAAACTTCACTTTTGATATCAAAAATGTTGGTGTTGATACTTCATCAGATCTTACTATTACCTTATCTTCAACTGAAGCTGGCGTAATCATTGAAAATAATGAAGTTACTGTTGAAAACATCTCAGCTGACCAAGTAATCTCACTTCCAGCTGATGCTTTCACTATATCAATTCCTCACAATATTGCTAATGATTATATGATTCCTTTCACAGTTAATATTACTGCTGACAATGGTGCAAATGAATGGGAGTATCAGTTAAACTTAACTAACCAAGCTCCTGTGATTACTTTTGGAGAAATCGAAGCTACTGAGGTAATAGGTAACGGCAATCAAAGAATGGATGCAGGCGAAACTTTTATGTTATCACTTCCTGTAACTAATGATGGTGCCTACAATGCAGAATTAACTAATGTAACTATTAGCTATCCTATTGGAATGGTTCTTGCCGAAACCAATAATATCCAAATCGAAAATCTTGATGTTAATGGAAACCAAGAATTATCATTCGAAATTATGCTTAGTAGCCAAATAGCTACTGGTGAAGAGTTAATCTTCGACTTTTCAGCTCAATACGGAAGCTTCAATACTGCTATGGAATATTCAGCTTTTGTTGGCTTATCTGTAGAAGATTTTGAATCTCAATCTTTAACAGGCTTTGGCTGGGATACTGATGATAATTATACTTTCTCAACTAATGCTCACTCTGGTCAGTATAGTTTAAAATCAGCTGATATTGGGCCTAGTGGTTCAACTTCAATATCTGTGACTTATACTTCAGCTCAAGCTGCTGAATTCAGTTTCTGGATGCATGTTTCTTCTGAAGCTAACTATGACTTCGTTGATTTCAGCATTAATGGCCAACAAGAACTTCACTTAAGTGGTGATACAGGCTGGGAAAATTATACGTTTGATGTAGCTGCTGGTGAAAATGTTTTCCAGTGGACTTACTCAAAAGATTATATGGTTGATAGTAACGATGACTGTTTCTATCTTGATGATGTTACCTTCCCTCCTGCTGGTGGTCAAGCTCCTGGTACTCCAGAAATTTCAGTTACTACTACTGATTTCAATTTTGGTGAAATATTAGTTGGTGAAACTGCTGAACTTCCACTTAACTTATCTAATCTTGGTGATGGTATAGGTATTGTTTCTATCCAAGTTCAAGACCCTTTCTTTATCTTAAACGATGATGAAGAACTTGTTAATTCACTTAACTTCAGTATTCAACCTAGTGCTGAACTTGAATATACTTTAGTCTTCTCTCCTTCAAGAGACCAAGACTTCTCAAATGAAGCTACAATAACTACTGATGATCCAGAAAACAATCAAATCATCATCTATTTATCAGGTATTGCTAACCCTGTTTCTAATGATAACGAGTTAATCCCAGCGGTTACTTCACTCAAAGGAAACTATCCTAATCCTTTCAACCCTGAAACTACAATCTCTTTCGGTATGAATAAAGCTGGAAAAGTTGAAGTTGTTATCTATAATATCTTAGGTCAAAAAGTAAAAACTCTCCTAAGTGAAAATAGATCAGCAGGAAACCATAATGTTGTTTGGAATGGTAAAGATAGTAATAACAGAAGCGTTTCTTCAGGCGTTTACTTCTATAAAATGACTACTAAAGAATATTCAAAAACTTCCAAAATGATATTAATGAAATAGACAAACCTTGTTATCCCTCTCTTTGAGAGGGATACAAGGAGTGTTACTTTCACTAAAATAAAAAATATAAAGGCCTCGCGAAAATGCGAGGCTTTTTTTAATAGCTCATTAAGTGAATTTGGATGCAAAATAAACAATCATTTATTTAGTTAGCACTTTTCTAAATGTAATACAATTTTGTTTGATTGACCTAAAGTTTGTGAGGAATCTAATATAACTATTGCTAACTAATAATTTGAATAATATTGTAGATTCTTTAAACCCCACTGGTGCAATAGAGCTTTACAGAAGAGAACAGATTCTTTTTGATAAAGGTTTTACAGAATTTATCAGCCTATAATATATATACTCTGAGAAATTATGTAAAATGCTTTAGCAAATGAATATAATGCTATTCTAAAAGATATACTGCATTATTTGGGTTAAATCTAGTTGTTAACGAAGTGCAGGATTTAAGAAAGCATAAAATTACTTGGCATGGCGATAACCAAGCTAGGATAAGGTTAGCTCAGGAGTCTATTTCTATAAATTAAAAGCTAAGGAAAAAGAAGAGATGCACAAAATGACCCTAATCAAATAAGGTGTAGATTCACCGATAACGAAAAAAATTAAATAGCAAAAGCCTGTAAAATAGACATTTTTAGAATAAACTAGCAGTCATAACAAATAACTGCTAAAAAAATTTGCTTTTTTATTTCTATCAGTTATTTTAATATTACAGAGTTTAATAAAATAATAAATATGGAGGAAATTATGAACTTCTTAAGAACAAGAAATAACACACCAACATGGTCATTGTTTGATGAGTTGATGAATGGTTTTGAAGCTAATGATTTTAGAAGGATGGCTCTTGATATTATTGAAAATGAAAATGAATTTATTATCAAGGCCGACCTTCCAGGTTTTGACAAAAAAGATATAAAAGTATCGCTAAACAATAATCAGTTAACTATTGAAGCTGAAAAGAAAGTTGAGAATAAAGTCGAAAATGCTACAATTCATAGAGAAGAAAGATTCTCAGGAAAATATATGAGAACTTTGTCTCTTCCTGAAAATTGTGAAGGCAATAACATCACAGCGAAACTAGACAATGGGGTTCTTGATCTAATTATCAAGAAAAAACAGATTGAACCTGCAAAACAGATTACTATCGAATAAGACTCCACATAACAAACAATAAGCTATAAAAGATAAAGCTCTGATAAACCTATCAGGGCTTTTCTCATATTAATGTTTGTAGGAGTCATGATTAAGTATTGATTAAAAAATGCAGGAAAATACAAGATTAAAAGTCTTATATATAAAAAGAGGTGGGAGATAAGGATGAAACTTCAAAAGATTGGCTTAATTACAATAATGATTTTATTAATTTTAGAGATTTTATGCAACTCCATAAATTGTTAATCTACATCTTAGTGTAATTAGTGAAATCCGTGGATAGATTATTTCTTTTTCACAGTCTGGATGTCTTCGTCCGCCATTAGCTGAAAGTTTAAAAAAGAAGTTTTTCTTAAGAATTATAGTTAGTAGCCACTCTACTTAACAGAGAGCCATAGAAAAAGCTGTATTCGCGGTCTTTACAGTTCAAAACTTTTATGATTCATAGGAAAATCTAACATGCTAACAAAATTGGATAATAAGCGAACAGACATTGTACCATATACCTATAACTATAAGAGGAATACTTATTTAATGGCTTTGATTTTAATATATTCAGATTCCAAAGAAATATCAAATAATGCTAGAGCTTTTGCAATCTCACTTTCTTCAGGTAAGATTGTTAATTGCTGGATAGTTTCATAATCCTTAATTCTAAAACCACAATAATTTAAATCCGTTAAAATTGATGTTGTCTTCTTCTGTTTTAAAATAGTAATTAAAGCCTGTGGGTTAAATATCTTAGCTACTTCTTTTTCCTGCAAGATTGCTTTGAACAAGCTATCTGAAAATTGATTCTTAGTATTTTTAGTAAATTCGAAATTTTTACTATACAGCACTCCATCTTGTTTCAACATTCTATAACTTTCTTGGATAGCTTTACTTGGATTGCAAGTGCTTTCAAAAGCCAAAATACTTGTGATAATATCAAATGTTTTGTCTTTTAAAGGAGAATTAGTTAAATCAAAAAGTGAGAAATATAGATTATGAAAATCATACTTCTTCTTAATTAAATTCCATTGATTCAGAATAAAAAAGCTTAAGTCATTCATCAGTATTTTTGCATTAGGGTTTTGCTTCAGGATTAAAGGGGATAATCCTCCACTTGGTCCACAAGCAATCTCCAAAATGTGTTTATTATCAGAAACAATTTCATTAATCCATGATATGTTTTCTAATAATGCCTTCTCATTATCATAATAGGCCTTAAAGATACTATGAATATAATCATCAATGTTCATTTTATGAAACTCAAGATATGAAGATAGTGAGCTTTCTACAGATTTTGAATCTCCCCAAGTCTCCATATTCTCTGTTACAAATCTAGTAATCCCTTTGTCGACTCTGTATGACACATCATTGTTATTCAGAATCCCTGTCCCCCAGAAATCTCCATCCCAACTACCTTCATAGGATAAAGAACAATTGCTCTTTAGCTGAGAAAATAATCTAATTAAAAAATTAATCATTTCAAACCTCTTGATTCAAAGTTAACTTAACATATTAGATTGGATTCAAATGTCAAGCTTTTTGTGTGAAAGAAATAAAATGTGATTTAGTCTGAGAGTAGATATAAAAAAGAATAAAATTGTAATTTTGGTAGTTTAACTTTATTTGCTTGACTATATGTAAAGAGTAATTAGTAATATATATTGCTATAGTATAGTAAAATGAAGGTATAGGAGAGTATCCTAACACAGAGTTGTGATGAAGAGAAAGAGCTTTAGCAACAGATTACACTGATTACAGGAAGAAAAACCTTAACACAGAGTTTCACAGAGTTTTGAAGAAAGAAAACTTTTACACAAATTACTGGGAATGCTTGCATCTTGCAGGCATCTTAAATATTTGAAGAGAATCTATCCACGGATCACCCTGCAAGTATTATCTTTAAAAGAGAATAAAAAAAACAACCCCCTCTGTAATTAGAAGGGGTTTTTTATGATTAAGTTTTTTTTATTATTATAAGATGCGGACAAGGATGTCCACATTCCCAGTTATCATCTCATTTCAATAGCTTTTTTAGGACATTTCTCTTCACAGATACCACAGCCAACACATTTATCTTGGTCGATATGATGAACTTCTTTTAGGTTTCCTGTAATAGCCCCAACTGGGCATTTCTTAGCACAGATAGTGCAACCAATACATTTTTCGTCTGTAATATAGGCTTTCTTTCGCATTCCTTTAAGAGCATCTTCAATAGCCTTAGTTGGGCATTTAGTTGCACAGATACCGCAATTGATACACTTTTCATAATCGATAACAGCAAGTTGTCCATCCATAGTAATAGCATCGACAGGGCAATTCTTGGCACAGATACCACAACCGATACAAGGATGACCTGCACCGCAAACTTGTTTTGGAAGAGCTCCAAAATCGTGAGAAGAACAGTCGATTCTTACAACTTTATCTTCTGGAATAAGCTCAATAAGATTGCGTGGACAAGCTTTGACACAAGCTCCACAAGCAGTACACTTAGCTTCATCTATAATTCTTTGGTTATTTTCATCAATAATTATAGCATCGAAAGGACAGGCATCAAAGCAGTCATTGAGTCCTACACAACCGAAAGTACAGAGGTTTGGACCTTGGGAAACATTCACAGCAGCCTTACAAGTTGAGATGCCTTGATATTCATATTTAAGTTTGGTAGTTTTAGTGCCACCACTTGCACAATGAATATAAGCAACTTTTCTCTGACCTGCAGTAGCGGTTTGACCCATAATGCCAGCAATAAGAGCAACAGTATCTGCTCCACCTGGGGCACAAGCATTAAGAGGAGCACCTTCAGTAACGATTGCTTCTGCATAGCCAGCACAACCTGGTTTTCCACAAGCACCGCAATTCGCTCCTGGTAAGACACCAATAATTTGTTCTACTCGAGGGTCTATTTCCACATGGAATTTCTTAGAAGCAACAGCTAGGCCTAAGCCATAGAGCAGTCCTAATCCACCTACAACACCAATTGGTATTAATATAGTTTCTATCATCATCACTCCTTAAAACTTTAAGCCGGCAAAGCCAAGAAAAGCTAAAGCCATTGAACCTGCAATAATGAGAGCAATCGGCATACCCTTCATTGAAGCAGGAAGTTCTGCGTATTCAAGTTTCTCTCTAATTCCTGCCATAAGCACTAAGACAACTGTAAAACCAACACCAGAGAAGAATCCATTAAGAATAGAAAATCCAAAGTTGTAAGGAAGTCCGTTATCGGCAGTTAAGTTAAGAATAGCCACACCGAGAACAGCACAGTTTGTAGTGATTAGAGGAAGGAAAACACCAAGTGATTTATAGAGAGCAGGAGCATTCTTTTGAATGACCATTTCCACAAATTGCACTAAAGATGCGATAGTAAGAATAAAGGCAATAGTCTGCAAATATTCTATTTTAAAAGGTACTAGTAGATAAGTTTGAATTAACCAAGTGATAGCAGAAGCCATAGTCATCACGAAGATAACTGCCATTCCCATACCCAAGGCTGAATCCAACTTTTTGGAAACACCAAGGTAAGGACAGATTCCAAGAAACTTAGCTAAGACGAAGTTGTTTATAAATATGGCACCGACGGCCATGATCATTATTTGACTTAATAATTCCATTATTTACCTCTCTTATTAAGTAGATTGATAACTGCAAGAATAAATCCTAAAGTAATAAAAGCACCAGGAGCTAAAATAGCAACCAACATTGGGTTATCTTGATAAGCTTGAGGAAGGATTGGGAAACCTAAGATTTTACCAGCACCGAGTAATTCTCTAATTGTTCCAAGAACTACTAAAGCAAAGGTGAAACCTAGTCCCATTCCCAAAGCATCAATCATAGACATAAAGACATTATTCTTGGAAGCAAAAGCTTCAGCTCTTCCTAAGATAATACAATTCACCACGATAAGGGGGATGAAGAGTCCTAATGATTTATGAAGTGGTGGCATAAAAGCAGCCATTGCCATATCAACGATAGTAACAAAGGTAGCAATAACCACGATAAACATAGGGATTCTGATTTTAGTAGGAACGATTCCCTTAATTAAAGAGACGATTATATTGGAACAGAGAAGAACGAAAGTGGCTGATAGACCCATTCCGAGAGCATCTTGAACTGAAGAGGTAACAGCGAGTGTTGGACACATACCGAGAACCAAGATAAATACTGGATTCTCTTTAATAAAGCCTTTAGTGAATTCTTTCATAGCACTCATTAGTTAGCCTCCTTTTCCATTAGAAGTTGCAGAGATTCCTTGATAGAGTTGCTGATTGTTCTGGTAGTAATGGTTGCACCTGTGATAGATTGAATAGTCCCACCATCTTTATCAACTTTGAGTTCATTCACTCCTAAGTTAGCAAAGCGAGGAGCAAAATCAGCATTCACACATTTAGCACCAAGACCAGGAGTCTCAGCTTGATCAATCACTTTAATTTTCTTTATTTTGAATTCGTTATTGAGTCCGACAACTGTCTTGACATTGCTAGAATAGCCGTATTTAGTGGCAGTCATAACAAAACCAACTTTCTCCTTGTCTTCATTAAAAGCAACAAAATAGAAGACTGAATCACCCTTGATATCTAAGTCTAAGAATCTTGCTTCAAAGGTATAAGGAGTAGAATCATTTTCATCAACTTTAGTAACTTCTAATTGAGCTTCTTTAGCTTCTTTATCTTTTACTTCTTTAATCATCGGAGCAGTTAAGCCGTTTAGATAGGCCAAAATACCAGTAGCAATGGCACAAGTTACAAATAAGATAATACCTAATTTAAGATAATACTTCATTATTTCACCTCTCCAAATGCTTTAGGCATTGTCCATTTATCAATAAGTGGAGTAGCAAGGTTCATTAAGAGAATAGAGTAAGAGACGCCTTCAGGGTAGCCACCAACGATTCTGATAGTGATAGTTAAGACACCACAACCAATACCGAAGATAATTCTTCCACGCTTAGTAACAGGAGTAGAAACATAATCTGTTGCCATAAAGAAAGCACCAAGCATCAAGCCACCTGAAAGAATATGGAATAATGGAAGCTGAATTCCGCCAGAGAATAGACCATCGATTCCACCAAAAGCCCAAGCGAGAACAAAAGCTGTTCCTATATAAGAGAAAGGGATTCTCCAATCGATTATGTGTTTCATCATTAAGAAGAGTCCACCAATTAAAAGAGCAATAGCAGAAACTTCACCAATACAACCACCGATATTCCCATAGAAGAGATTTCCGAGTGAAGGCCAATCGAGTAAACCATTGAAAATAGTGTGTTGGACTAAGCTTGGGTCAACAGCATCGGAGAACATATCGACATCTCTAACTGATTTAATAACATTTAGGGGAGTTGCAGAAGTAATTTTTGTATAAGCAATGTTAGACATATTCTGCACATTAGCGATAGTAGATTCTGAGATTCCACTAATAGAATTTTTAAGGGTATGCTTCCAGCCATCAGTCATAAGTGTAGGCCAAGAAGCTAATAAGAAAGCTCTTCCTAAGAGAGCAGGATTCAAAGGATTATTTCCTAAGCCACCAAAAACTTGTTTACCAACGGCAATAGCAAAAATTGAACCAACAATAGGTAACCAGTAAGGGGCATTTGCGTGGATATTAAAGGAAACCAAGATTCCTGTTAGAAAGGCTGAACCGTCTGAAACAGAAATTGGTACTTTACGCCACATTTGGATTAAGGCTTCACAAGCAACAGCAGCTAATCCACCCACAAGAGTAAGGAAGAGAGCCTTGAATCCGAAGGAGTAAGTTCCTACTGCCATCGCAGGAAGTAAGGCAATTACTACCATCCACATTATTTTCTTAGTTGAAATATGCTCGTGTAAATGAGGAGCAGGTGATACTTTGTATATATTATTCGACATTTAAACTCCTATTTAGCCTTTTTTCGTTGTTCAAAGATTTTAGACTTAGCAATATCAACATATTGAATAATATTAATATTAGCAGGACAAACAAAAGCACAAGTTCCACACTTCATACAGTCCATAGCACCAGCCTTTTCTGCCATTTCCCAATCACTATATTTTACTGCTCTGACTATCATATTAGGAATCAAATTCATCGGGCAAACATTCACACAGCCAGCACAAGATATACAGTTCATTTCTTGATTACGCTTAGCTTGTTTGTTATTAAAAAGCAAGAGTCCAGAAGAACCTTTAGTCATTGGAGTCTCTAAAGTAGGAATAGCAAAGCCCATCATAGGACCACCAGAAATCACAGAACCAATCTCTTCACTTACTCCACCAGCACCTTCAAGAAGCTCGGAATAAAGTGTACCGATTCTTGCACGATAGTTCTTAGGGTTTTTCACAATTCCACCTGTAACAGTGATTACTCTCTCTATCAAAGGCTTCTTCTTAGAAACAGCTTCATAGACAGCAATGGCAGTTCCAACATTCTGAACCACAACTTTCGCTTCCATTGGAAGTCCACCTTTGTTAGGAACTTTACGCTTGGTTGCAGCATAGATTAGTTGTTTTTCAGCACCTTGAGGATACTTAACTTTCAAGGCCACAACTTCAATGTTGCTTTCTTTACTTGCTAAGTTGCTTATATGCTTAATTGCATCAGGCTTGTTGGCTTCAATACCTATAATTCCCTTGGAAGCCTTGACTATCTTCATAAAAATCTTTAAGCCTTTAATAATGTCTTCAGCTTGCTCTAACATAATTCTGTAATCAGCTGTTAGGAAGGGTTCGCATTCAACACCATTAAGAATAACTGTATCAATAGGTTTGTCTGGAGGTGGAGATAACTTCACATGGGTCGGGAATCCAGCACCGCCCATTCCACAAACACCTGCTTCTAATATTCTTTTCTTCATTTCATCAATAGAAAGGGATAAATAATCCTTCTCATCTATCAATTCTACCCATTCATCTGTCTTTCCATCTCCAGTAATTTCAATAGCCATCTGACTATTTCCTGCTGGATGTGGAAACTTCGCAATCTTTGTAACTTTCCCGGTAATAGAAGAGTGCATCGGAATAGAAACAAATCCACCCGCCTCTGCTATCACTTGTCCTGTTTTAACCTCATCACCAACTTTAACAATCGGCTTTGATGGTGCACCTATGTGCTGAGATAATTGGATAATTACCTTCTTGGGGAGGGGAAATTCTTCGATGAAAGCATCTTTAGAAAATTCTTTAAAATCATGAGGATGTGCTCCACCCATAAATGTTTTTAAACTCATCTTGTCTCCCAACTATTTTTTTAATATTATAAATTCTATCTTACAATAATTTGTAAAAATATCTCTCAATTTCTTTTATTATTCTTTAGTACCCCAAATAAATGAGACTTTAAATTTATGCAAGTTTTTTAATTCGATAAATTTATCATGATGTTTGGAATAAAGACCAAAGCCACAAAAGACAGTAAAAAGAAGAGATAGAAGAAAGGTTATGAAGAGTAAAAGACTGTTAAACATTTACCCCAATAATGCTATAGATCATGGAAAAGAGTACTTGTTTGACTTAAAGGTAAAACTATGAAAAAGATAAATCTATAGAGTTTACCGCACATAAAAAGGCATGGGATTCTTACTCAGAAGTAGCCACGCTTCACCCTTTCCCTTTGATCTATAAATGCTCCTTCTCACTCTTCTCAAGCATTCTTTGGTTATTATTTGAAATGAGTGAGAAGTAGCAAGTGAAGAGCAGTTAATATCAAAAGAGAAGGCATACTTCAAGCTCCTAAAAGGACATTTAAAGGATCATAAAATGAAATTATCTAAGCTGTTTCTCTGCTAATAAGTAAAATTAACTACTTTTATTTTTTAGCTTGATGCTTCTATTTATAATATTTAATTAGGATAAACTAAGTTACTAATTAAGTTATAAAGATGATATAATGAGAGATATTTCTCCTTGCTAATGCCTATTATGATGAATATGAAAATGCTACTAATCCTACCAAGGCTTTAGACTATAAATATACAACCCAACTTAGTTAAAGAGGGTTTTAGAATTGACAGGCAGAAAGATGATAAGTTTTAGCTCCAGAGGAGTTGTTTCTTGGTAGCAAACAAGTTACCCCTAAAAGAGGTTTCGATCCTATAGGAGCGAAACAGGATTAATCTATAAATATTGTTGAATATAATAATAAATATCTATTTGATTGATTAAATTCGCACCTACGGTGCGAAGGGGTTTATGTGGTGGTCAATCTTGTTCTACCAAGAAACCGCACCTACGGAGCGAAGAAGTTTTCTGTTCAATCTTCGACTACCAAGAAACTACTCCTATGGAGTAAATATAAATATTTGGTTTATTTTGGGTTACCGGATGTTCTTTTCCGATGCTCCAGCGGAGCTGTTTCTTGGTAGCAGATGGTCATTGGTAAGTCTTAGCTCCAGCGGAGCTGTTTCTTGGTAGCAGATGGTCATTGGTAAGTCTTAGCTCCAGCGGAGCTATTTCTTGGTAGCAGATAGTCATTGGTAAGTCTTAGCTCCAGAGGAGCTGTTTCTTGGTAGCAAACAAGTTACCCCTAAACAAGTTTCGCTCCGTAGGTGCGAAACAGGATTAATCTATAAATATTGTTGAATATAATAGGAATATAGAAAAACAAGAGAGGAGATGTTATGGCAAATACCTATACCCAGTTGTTTGTTCACCTTATTTTTTCCACAGAATCAAGGTGTTGGATCATCAAAGAATCAATCAGAAATGAAGTAGAAAAATATATCACTAAAATAATAGCAAGTCGAAAATCTAAAACCCTCGCCATTTATTGCAATCCTGACCATATTCATATCTTGGTTGGTTTAAATCCAAATCTTACTGTTGCTGATTTGGTAAGAGACATTAAAGCAGGTTCATCAAAATGGATAAATGAAAAAAGGCTAGTCATTGGGAAATTTGCTTGGCAGAGGGGTTGTGGTGGTTTTTCGTATTCAAAATCTCAGGTTGATACTGTGTGTAAATATATTATTAATCAACCAATGCATCACAAACGCTTTAAGTTTGAAGAGGAATATATCTCTTTTATGGATAAATTTGATGTTGAATATGATAAAAAATATCTATTTGATTGATTAAATTCGCACCTACGGAGCGAAGGGGTTTATGTGGTGGTCAATCTTGTACTACCAAGAAACCGCACCTACGGAGCGAAGAAGTTTTCTGTTCAATCTTCGACTACCAAAAAACTACTCCTACGGAGTAAATATAAATATTTGGTTTATTTTGGGTTACTGGATGTTCTTTTCCGATGCTCCAGCGGAGCTATTTCTTGGTAGCAGATGGTCATTGGTAAGTCTTAGCTCCAGAGGAGCTGTTTCTTGATAGCAGATGGTCATTGGTAAGTCTTAGCTCCAGAGGAGCTATTTCTTGGTAGCAAATAGCTCATGATGAGTCTTAGCTCCAGAGGAGCTATTTCTTGGTAGCAAACAAGTTACCCCTAAAAAAGGTTTCGCTCCTATAGGAGCGAATGATAAAGGCTATCTCAGCACAAACTTAGCAAAGATACTATTAACTGGACCAGTTCTAACACTCTTTTGCCACTCAGGTTTAAGTCCAATAGCATCAACTAGTTTTTGGTCTCCTGCAAGCACAAAAGCTTGGCAGTTTTCACATTTATCTTTAAAGAATTTCCCGATATCCCTATATGTTTCTAAAAGAGTATCTTGATCATCATAGGTGTTCCCATAAGGTGGGTTAATAATAATTGTGCAATCAGCCACAAAATTAATAGATTTAAAGTTCCTATCTTGAACAACCACTCTGTCACCGTAATGTATTTTTGCCAGATTTGCTTTAGCCGCAACTACTGCTGTAGGAGAGCTATCGCTACCGAAAATTAAATTCTTAGGTAAGATTTTAGTGTTCTTTTGAACTTCATCTTTCACTTCATTCCAGAGTTTTTCATTAAAATTTGGTAACCTTTTAAGATGATTATTAGTTTTAATCAGGTCATTAGGAAATTGGCAGTAATTCAGAATAGCTTCTCCGAGGAAAGTTCCAGAGCCACACATAAAGTCTAGAAGTTTAGTTTTTCCATCCCAGTTAGTTTCCCTTACAAGGGCAGCAGCTATAGTCTCTTGAATAGAAGATTTAATACTTTGAATCTTATATCCTCTTTTATGCATTGAGCTTCCTGTAAGATCTAAACTAATGGTAGCCTTATTATTATCAATATGCAGGTTAAAAAGGATGTCAGCATCTTTAATACTAAAATCAGGACGCCTTTCAGTTTTGAGGATAAATTGGTGGCAGATAGAATCCTTCATAACTTGCCCTGCATAAAGAGAATTGGTAATGATACTATCTTTGACATTAGTCATGATACCGAATTTCTCATCTACGCTAAAGAGTTGAGACCAATGGATATCTTTATAACAAAGAATTCCTAGATATTTGGTAGAGAAGCAGTCAAATTTTACTAAAGGAGCTAGAATTCTTTGTGGAGTTTTTGCTAACAAAATAATTTTATAAAGAGCTCTATCAGAGGCAGAGAAGTGACATCCACTCTTGGATATCTCAATATCAGTAGCGCCAAGTTCGGTAAGTTCTTTTTTTACCATTAATTCTAAAGACCCAGTGATTTGGGCAAAATATCTATTTTCTTTTCTATATTCAAACATTTATAATAATTCCTTATTTTAATTCGTATTCTTTTAAATAATTATAACTTAACTCAAAGAACTTCTCTTTATCTAAAAGAGGAAGTAGAGTAGAAATAATTTCATTTTTTTGGTCAAAGCTGTTAGCTAGGTACTTCCAGATATTTTTCATTCTTCCCAGGACATAAAAATCACTGTTAGAGTACTGATCTAAGGTCTGAAATAGATCTTGATACCATTCTAAAAGTTTAGTCTTGCAAATAATACTTTCTTTTCCACCTCTGATAAACCAAGGGAGGAAAGGATTCATCAGCATGCCTCTTCCTATCATCCAGCTTTTGATGGTAGGAAATCTCTCTTGTAGTGTTAAGAAATCATTAATCGTGAAGATATCACCACTATAGGTAATAGGGGCTAAGAGGTCAGTAATAGCATCAGCTATAACATCGAGATTTACTTCATCTTCATACATTTGAACAGCAGTTCTAGGATGTATAATGACCCCTTTCAAGGGGTAACGGTTTAATACTTGGATGAGATTTTGGAATTCAGAATGATGATATCTTCCAGCTCTAATTTTAACAGTCAATTCTTGTTTATCTAAATTTGAACAGATATTATTTAATATTCTATCGATTTGTTCAGGATAATTTAAGAGTCCTGAACCTCTTCCTTTACTCATAATTATTTTAGCGGGGCAAGCTAAATTGAGATTAATCTCTTGGTAGCCCCAGAAGTAGAGAAATTCACAAGCATTGATAAATGATTCTTGGTTATGATTCAGCAATTGAGGAATAATCTTCATCTTTTGATCTACCGGATGTAAATCCATAAAAGCCCTTTTAGTTAGTTTATTACCATCAGTCAAACTAACAAAGGGGGCAATTGCATAATCAAAATACGGGAAGTGCTTTTGATAAATATTCCTGAACTTATTATCAGTTATAGCTAACAAGGGAGCCATTACTAATTTCATATTCTCTCCATTCTCTACGATATAATTCTAAATACCATTAAATTAATTAAATGATTTTCGTTAAGTTTTTTTTTTTATTTATTAAAAATTCTTTTCGGAAACAAGGTATTTCTTTCTCAAGAAAAAAGACATTATTTATCAAAACTCATCCCTTCAATGATTTTTGAGAATTGCATTGAAGGAATAAAAGTCTTTTAAAAAGGGGTCAGATTCTTTGAAATTATAATTACTATAATATTAAATAATTTTGAGCTGGACAAAAAGAATAAATATATTATTATATTTAAATAAAAAGATATATTTAAAAAAAGGGAAAGTATAATGCTTAAAGTTATTAAAATTTTAGTTCTAAGTTTAATGTTAGTAGGGTATATTAGTGAAATTAATGGACAGCAAGGGGTAAATAATCAATCTAGACTGGCTACAGTTCCTAAAAGAGCTATTCAAAATCCAGTTCCAACTTCAGTAGCTAAAAAGGTCTTGCTTAATGATGAGTATATTAAAGTAAATTCTCAAGACACCATATTTGTTCAAACAATTCAATTTCCTTTAATGTCAGATGCTGAAAAAGTATTTGCAATCAAGAGAATTACAGATTATAGAAGTTCCAGAATTAAGCAATTTATAGATTCTTTCTACAACCGAGATAAAGTTAAAGATGAGTATTATCAGAATTTTAGCTATATACAGAAATGGAATTTCGAAATTGTTTATCAATCTCAGACTGAACTTGCCTTGAAGTTAACAGCTTATGAATATACTGGCGGGGCTCACGGTAATACAACAGTAAAAAGCTTTAACATAGACCTCAAGAACTTAAAAGGATATAAATTAGCTGAAAAGTTCCCGAACTTGAATGTTGATAAAATTGCAGAATATTGCACAAATTATTGTCTGAAGAATAATATTCCCATCTTTGATAATATGATAAAAGCATCCCCAGATTTATTTAATGTTTGGAACTTCACTAATGAGGGATTATTACTTACTTTCCAACCATACTCTATTGCACCTTATTCTTCAGGAGTTATTGAAATACATATACCCAAGAGTGAATTGAAAGTTAAAAGCTAATTCTTGTTAATATCAGAATAGAATAATGATACTTCTTCTGTAGCCATCTTGCAAGCTTTTTCTACATTGGAGTATTTAACTAAGTAGCAGGCTAAAGCTGAAGCAAAGAAACAACCTGTTCCATGTGAATAGGTAAAAATTCCTTTGGCTTTAGTAAATAACATTTGACTATCTGCAGTAACAAGATACTCTTTTATTTCATCAGATTGTGGAGAAGTAAAGTGTCCACCTTTAATATAAATATTACATTTAGTTTGCCTAACTAATTCATGGGCAAGGTTAATCGCTTCAAGGTAGGAAGTAGCTTTCCCTTGAGTAAGTTGCTCTAATTCACTTTTGTTAGGTGTAAGGAAAGTAGCTTGTTTAAGAAGATTTTTATAAACATCTATATCTGAACTAGAGATGAAGGACTTTCCTTTTGTAGGAGCAAGAACTGGATCAATAACAACAATTCCTTGGTAATGTTCTTGGAGTAGCTTAGTGATAACTTCTGTAATTTCTGGAGAACAGAGCGCACCTATTTTGATAACATCGATTTTGAAAGAATTAATATTTTTAAGGAACTGCTCTTTGATTAAATCTAAGGGAAGAGGATAGATGGCATCTAAACCTGAAAAGTCTTGCACTGTAATTCCTGTTAGAACAGAGAGTCCCCAAAAACCTAATCTATCTGCGACTTTTAGGTCTTGTTGAATTCCTGCTCCTCCAGAATTATCTGAAGCTGCAATAGTCATAAAATAGTTCATCTTCTTCATTATATCTCCTCGATTGAAGATTCCAAAACAAGTTTCTCAAAATCAGGATATTCAACATTATATAAATAGAGACCGTTAGGTGGGGCAGTAAAGATAATATTTTGATTACCTTCTTTAGCTTCTAATAAATCTTTTACCATACTAGGCTCATAATCATGATGAGAAAAAGAGATTAAAGTTCCCACTAAGCGTCTAACCATATTATGCAAAAATCTGTTAGCACTAATATAAAAGATAATATCCTTATCGTCTTCTATAAGATCAAACTGAGTAAGATTGCATACTGTGTTGGGGATTTGGGGATTAGGCTTACAGAAAGAGGCAAAGTCATGTTCTCCGAGCAGAAAAGGAATCACTTTTTTCATCTTTTCAATATCTAACTTTTGATAGGGAACGAAACTCTTATAGAGTCTGTTGAAAGGATTCTTTGCTTTAGTAAGGATATATTTATAACTTCTCTTTGATGCTGTAAATCTAGCGTGAAGATTATCATTTATAAGGTGCACTTCAGTAACTCTAACTGAATCTGGAAGCTTAGTACGAAGGGCTAATCTAATCTGCTTAGTTGTCATATTTAGAGGAAAGTAAAGATGTGCATACTGAGCTAAAGCATGTACACCAGTATCTGTTCTTCCTGAACCGACAATAGCTATATTAGTTTTAGCTATTTTAGTTAAGGCTGTTTCTAAAACTTCTTGAACAGAAATGCCATTTGGCTGATTCTGCCAACCATGGTAACAAGATCCATCATAGGCTATCTTAAGAAGAAACTTCTGCATAATTCCTCACAGTTTGACCAATAGAGAAATCCTAAAAGAAGAATTATCACCATTATTGGTATATTAGCTTTCCAATCAAAATTTCGATAGTTAATAACAGACATTTCAGCATTAGTCTCTAATTTAGTTTCAGGTATTCTCATCATTGTATTTAAGAAAACCTGAAGAAAAAGGTTAATAAAAGAACTTCTCTGAGGGAATAGCTGATCGTAACTCTCTACAAATTTATTAACAAGTTTCATTGTAGCAATTAAATAGAAGTTGAAATAGTGAAAAAATGAGTCTACTTTGCGTGATATTAGATTAACACCAAAGATAAATGTTGCTGAATAAACATCTGATAAGTAGGTTTTCATAGATGTACTCTCTTTGAGCCAAACTAATAAAAGTAAATAACAGAGAAGTTTTCCAACAAAAGTCAGGGCTGATTCAATGTCATTTGTAAAGATAAAATCTAAGGCAATATAGCCTATCATTACAAAGGATAGTTTGGAAACTAGTTTTAGCCAACCATTTCTAATCTTACCTTTAAGGAGTAGGGTTAGAAGTCCAACTAAAGCAATTCCTGAGATAAAGTATGACTCTCCATTTATTACCATAATAAAAGTTATTATTAACAGAATTTTGATAAAAATATTAATTCTAAAAGAGAAAGTGTCGTGTTGAGAGCTTACTGCCATTATTTATCTACAGCTCCTCTAGGTGCTGAAGGAGGGGAGATTTCAAAAGAATCTTTTAAATTCTCTTGTTCTTTCATTTCTTCTTTTTCCTTCTCTTTCTTTAACTCTTCTTCTAATCTGGCCTGAGCATCATCATTAATCAAGGAATCTCTTTCTGTTTCTTCTTCTAATCTCTCTTCAATATCAGTAATAGCAAATTCTAAAGATTCCAATTTATTAATCTTATTTTCGGAAAAGAATATTGAAACCCAAGCACTTTGAGCTTCTGAAAGCTGATAATTATTTGCTAAATCTTCAAAATATCTTCTAGCAGAAAGAGTATCATCTCGAGAGTAGTTTAGATAGCCTAATGCCATTTTAGCTTTTATTAATTCATCTGTTTCCAAGGTATCTAAGATTGCTTCCAAAAGGACTATAGTAGAATCAGAGTCATCCAATATATTATTAGTAGCTTTTTCATATAGTTTTAAAGAAATCTCTTTTTGCCTAGTAGTTAATTTTAGAGTTCCATTTGCTAGGTAGTTTTCAATAGTATAGGTGTATTTAGAATTTGGGTAATTCTCTTGGAGGAAAGCTAAAATGTCATGAGCATAAGTAGGCTCTTTATAGACATCTATGTAGAGATAAGCTTTAATAAAACTAGCAAAAGGAATATATTCTTCATCGAAAGAAACTAAAACTTCAGAGATATTCTTTAAGCGAGTGGAAACTGTTAAAGAATCTCTTCGGAGTAAATCTAATTGAGTATTAAGAGTGTCAAGTTGACTCTCCAAGACTAGCATTCTGTCTCCATTAAGATCTTGCGTCTTTAGTGAATCTACAGTTAAGGAATCAGCAAGAGTATTGGTATTCAGAACAAGTGTTCTTAGACTATCAATATCTCTATTCATTGATTTTGTACGACGAGATAAGTTTCCAAGTGAAACTTGCAGGGAATCCATCTTAGTATTAAGAGTATCTTTTAAAAGTAAGAATTTTCCCTTATTACTGATAATATTATCATAGACAACAAGAGCTGAGTCTGGAAGTTGCATAATATCAAGATAATATTCAGCTAATTTGAACTGTTCATTTACTAATTGCTTTGGTTCTAGTTGAGAATCATTGTCTCGGAATAATTGAATTTGACTAGCTACAGAGCTCTTAGCAACAGAATTTTCTACAAATTCAGAATTGCTATCAGCTTTTTTGACATTGTTAAAATGTTCGATAGCTAAACGCAAGCTATCAGTATTAGTGAGATAATATTCTCCTAAAACATAATTTGTCTCTGCACTATATTTCCCTCTCTGATTACCATCAATTAAGGAGTTTAATATCTCAATCCCTTCATCTTCTTCTCCTGAAGCTAAAAGTATTTTCCCTTGCAAAACAGTAACTTTATTTTTTTCATCTTTTCTATATTCATCTTCATAAAGCTTCTTTACTTGTTTCAAAGAAAGTGCATAGTTTTCTAAATGATAGTTAGAAAGAGCAATATAATACCTAGCATCATATTTTATCTCACGATCGTTTCTGATTTTTAAGAATTTCTCTAATGATTTTATTGCTTCTTGATAATTCTTATCTGCATAGTAGTTCAAGCCTATATAATAAGATGCTTGTTTAAATTCATTAGTTGCTTTATGTTCATCGATTATTATATTTAGATAAAATCTAGCTCGTTCATATTCATTATCTTCAGTATAAAAGTCTGCAATTTTGAGCAGTACTTTTGCTTCTTCATCCTGATTGCGTGGACTAAGAATCTCTTGTTCTAAAAGAGAGTAAGCCTCATTTACTTTACTCAAGTCACGATTTGTTTGAGCTTTTAAAATTACTGCATCAGTATAGAATTCACTATTAGGGAAATATTGAATAAGTTTATCACACTGTTCAAAGACTTGGGTTGTACTTCCCCCCTTCTTATAAAAACTAAGTGCCATAAGATAAATAGCGTCATCAACATATTTACTATTAGGATAAAACTCTAAAAGGGAAGTACACTTTTTAATTACTTCATTAAATTCTTGCTGTGCAGCTCTACTTGCTCGACCTGACGACTCTAAATCTTTTGAACTTGCTTGCTCAAAAAGTTCTTTGGCATTATAAAAAGTATTGTAATATGCACAACTTCCCAACATTATAAGAACAAGCAATAATGATAGCAGAATGAAGCTTTTCTTCATGTTTTCTCCCTAATAAAATAGCTGATAGCTAGTAAAAGGCGGTTGATAAGCATAAGCTACCAACCGCGTGTTGTTAAATTTAATTTAAAGTTAAAAATTGAGAAACAATTTCTATTGGACGGAAAGAACTAACAAACTCTTTCATATTTCTCATATCAGGATAAATAATTCTATCTCTATCTATATATTTAACGAAAGAACGAATCTCTGCTTTAATAGCTTCAATTGGTTTTGAACTTTCAATTTTTCTATCATCTAAAGCTTGGCAGTTAGCCATTAACTCAATAGATAAGACATGTTCACAGTTATCAATGATAGTTCTAGCTTTTACAGCACTGATTGTACCCATAGAAACATGGTCTTCTTGCAATGCAGAAGTAGGAATTGAATCTACAGATGCAGGGTGAGCTAGCACTTTGTTTTCAGAAACTAAAGAAGCTGCTGTTAACTGAGCTATCATGAAACCAGAATCTATTCCTGGACGAGGAGCTAAGAAAGCTTTTAAACCACGAGATTGTGCAGGATTAAATAATTGCTCCATTCTGCGTTCTGAAATATTAGCTAATTCAGCTGTAGCAATTCCAAGGGTATCTAAAGCTATTGCAACTGGTTCTCCATGAAAGTTTCCGCCCGAGATTACTCTATCTTGATCAGGGAAAATAAGAGGATTATCAGTAGCTGAATTTATCTCAACATCTAAAACTCTTTTAACATAACTTAAAGCTTCTCTGACTGCTCCATGAACTTGTGCTCCACATCTCATACTGTATGGATCTTGAACATTCTCACAATCTTTATGTGAATCTCTTAATTTACTACCTTCGAGTAATGCTAAAATATTTTCTGATGAAGCTAATTGACCTGCATGAGGTCTAACTTGATGAATTAATGGATCAAAGGCATCAGTAGTACCTAAATAAGCATCCAAAGAAGCTGCATGGGCGATATCTGCTACTCTGCATAATCTTAATGCTCTGATATAAGCTAAAGCTCCTACAGCAGTCATTACTTGTGTACCATTATTTAGAGCAAGACCTTCTTTAGCAACTAGTTTAACTGGTGTAATACCTGCTTTTTCCATTGCTTCTGCACCACTCATCTTTTCACCTTTATAATATGATTCACCTTTGCCTAATAAGACTAAAGCTAAATGAGAAAGAGGAGCTAAATCTCCACTTGCACCAACTGAACCCTTTTCAGGAATACAAGGAGTAACATCTTTGTTAAGCATTTCTATTAATGCTTCTAGAGTAGATAATCTTATGCCTGAATGACCTTTTGCTAAAACACAGATTCTGAGTAACATAATTGCTCTTGCTTCCGGTATTGAGAAAAATTCACCAACACCTGTTGCATGACTAAGAATCAAGTTCTCTTGTAATTCTGCAATATCTTCTTGAGCGATGGTTATTGTAGAAAATTTTCCAAAACCTGTTGTTAATCCATAAACAATTCTGCCTTCTGAAATTATCTTATCTACATAATTACGGCATTTTATAACTCTTGCCTTACTCTCTTCTGTAAGTGCTATTTCTGTTTTATTATGAGCTACTTCCCAGACATTCTCTAAGGTAAGGTTATTACCATCAATCAATATTTTATTCATCTTTACCTCAATTTATTGTTTTTTCTCATTAAAATATTACTGTCTATTTTTGTCAATAATCAATTAAAATTACTTCTGTCAAATTGCTTATCCTCTTTGTGTAATTGATGAAATTAGTGAATAGAAGTCTTCTCATCTACGGAGTGAAGGGATTTGTCTTAACTATTCAAGACTAGCAGAAACTGCTCCTCTGAAGCAAATAATTTTATGTGATTAATCTTATGCTAGCAAGAAATATTTTTGTAAAAGCGTCTCTGCTTCTCTTCTGTCGGATAGTGGACAAGCTGAAGACCGAGTTCCTCAGCCCTAGGCAAGGGACTTCGGGCGAAATAAATAGCTGAAGACCGGAGTTCCTCGGCCGTAGGCAAGGGACTTCGGGCGAAAGAAATAGCTGAAGACCGGAGTTCCTCGGCCGTAGGCAAGGGACTTCGGACGAAATAACAGGGATCAAAGATGGCAAACCTGAAGTATTTCATCTAAAGAAGAGAATTTAAGAGTGTGATAATCCCTCTTCTGTCGGATTGTGGAGATTTTCTCCGCTGTGAATTGCTAAGTAACAGATGAATAGTGTCTAAGCTGATTAATAATCTAAAAATCTCTCCTAGTATCTAATGTGGAAGCAGAGACGCTTCCACTCCATAGTAGAAAACACCCCGTCTGCTTCGCAGCCACCCCTCTTTTATCGTGCTTTCAGCACTAAAGAGGGGAATTTAATATTCACGGACTAAAGGTCCGTAACCCCAGTTAATCACTAAAGAAGGGAATTTAAGAGTGTGATAATCCCTCTTCTGTCGGATTGTGGAGATTTTCTCCGCTGTGAATTGCTAAGTAGCAGATGAATAGTCTCTAAACTGATTAAAAATCTAGAAATACCAGTATCTAATGTGGAAGCAGAGACGCATCCACTCCTTAAATAAAGTAGTAGTTATTCGCTCCCTAAGTGCTAATGGTTTTGATTTTATAGCAATGAAGATTATGGAAAGATAATATCGATTTGCTTTTAGGTTTAAGATGATAACTGGTATATTTTCGCACCTACGAAGCAAAGGGATTTGTTTTATACAATTCAAGACTGCTTTGTCGGAAGTCGCTACTCCGTGTGCAACTCTCGTGATAAATAGCTGAAGACCGGAGTTCCTCGGCCCTAGGCAAGGGACTTCGGACGATACAATTTAATCTGCTATTGATAACACATTGCGAAACTTGGAAAATTATTATTATCTTCAGTCTAACGACTGAAGATGGCGGAGAGAATCTCCACCGTCCGACTGAAGAAGTCTACTATGGACTGTAGGCGTCCCTGCCTGCAGATGGAAAAGCTTGTTTTCTTGAATCTCCTGAAAAGATGGTCTTTTCAGGGTGGAAGCAGAGACTTCCATCTACACCATAGAAGAGGTCTCCACTCCATAATAAAAAAGCAGGGGTCAAAGATGGCGGCTATCTACTTTCCCACACCGTTGCCAGTGCAGTATCATCGACGTGAGTGAGCTTGACTTCTGTGTTCGGAATGGGAACAGGTATATCCTCACTGCTATTACCACCATCTTTGACCCCTGTCAAAAATGTTTATTAAAATTCTTGCGTGTATATTTCGTGCTTCTCTCTTTACTGCTTCTATACAGTAAGAGATAATAGAGTGTATATAAAAAATATTAAGTAAGACGATCGAGTTATTAGTATCACTCGGCTGAACATGTTGCCATGCGTACACCTGTGACCTATCAACATTGTAGTCTCCAATGACTCTAAGGGGAGATCTAATCTTGAGGTTGGCTTCCCGCTTAGATGCTTTCAGCGGTTATCCATTCCGAACTTAGCTACTCGGCAATGCAGCTG
>OY759729.1:1285000-2095000 GCA_963662585.1 Cloacimonadales bacterium (SeqCode) | reverse complement strand
AAAAGTCCGTAACCCCAGTTAATCAATAATGAGAGGAGTTTAAGATTATGATAATCCCTCTTCTGTCGGATTGTGGAGATTCTCTCCGCTGTGAATTGCCAGGTAGCAGATGAATAGTGTTTAAACTGCTTAAATTTCAGGAAATCCCAGAAATAAGCTAATCTACCACGCTACTGCGTGGTGCGAGCAGGATGCTCACTTTCCCAGTTAAGAGCTGCTGCGCAACCACCCCTCTTTTAGCGTGCTTTCAGCACTAAAGAGGGGAGTTTAAGATTCACGGACTAAAGGTCCGTAACCCCAGTTAATGGAAACAGGGGCCTATGGACTGGGGACCTCCGCGTCGCCAGAAAAGATAAGAGCAGGCTGAAATACAGCCTGATGGAAGCAGGGACGCTTCCATTCCATAATTTAAGATTCACGGACTAAAGGTCCGTAACCCCAGTTAATGGAAGCTGAGATGCTTCCACTCCATAGAAGAAAACACCCCCTGTGTCCCCCTCACGAGGCGGATTTAAAAGATCTTGTCGCATGCAAGGTGCATGCAATCCGGCAGAAGAGGTCTTATCAAGTTCTTAGTTCTTAACTACTTTCCACTGGTCCTTCCTTGCTCCAAGACTGACATCCCATAAGAATTTCAGATAATTATTAAGATGAGTAAGAAGGGGTAGTAAGTGAGGATTGGAAAGACAAAAATAGTTAAGTAGTATTTAATTAGGCCAAGGCACTTTCCTGACAAAAAAAGGCTTGACAGATATTGCTGATAAATTCATATTTTATTATAGTTACAGATAACTGATTAATAATAAGTTAGGGGAAATTGTTTTATTCTTATAATTATACTATTAAGTTAATAAAAATTTGAAAAGCACTTAAATTATGACAAAGATAACTTTATTTATATCAATATTAACTAGCTATTAATTTAATGTGATTTTTTAATAAATAGTTAATTTATATTTGTCAAAATGCTGATTTTAATTATAATATATTTGTAGATATATCTGTAGTTGAATATAAAATTAATAAAAAGGAGAGTGTGTTATGAAAAAGATACTTACACAAAAAGAAAAGAGAATCTTAAGAGCTCAGAAAGTTAAAAAAATTATCGAAGCTCCTATAGACTACACTTTTGAAGCTCAAGTGTCTCGTCTTAAATTAGAGCAACCAACACCATAAATAAAGTGGATTTATAGGGGCTGATTCAGCCCTTCCCTTTATTCTTATTTAGCTTCTTTCTTTACCCAAAAGTATTTATCCATTTTAAACAGCAATTCTCTTCTATTAATTGGCTTGGTAATATAATCATCACAACCTGCTTTCAGCAATTTCATTCTATCAGAATCAAAGGCATAGGCCGTTTGGGCAATAATTGGTATTTTGGTATTGAATTCTCTAATCTTTTGAGTAGCTTCTAAGCCATCCATCTTAGGCATCTGAACATCCATGAGAATTAGATCAATATTATTATTACGACATCGTTCCACAGCCTCAACCCCATTATGGGCATATTCAACATTCACTTTTATATGTTTAAAGAAGGCTTTGAAGAACTTAATAATGTGAATAGTATCATCTACAATTAAGATATTTTTACCTGTCCATTTTTCAGAGAAAGCTGAAGTTGAGTAGATATCTTGATGAGAATAGTTATGATTATTAGTATCAGCTAAATCCACAACACTAACACCACCAGGAATTGTAAAAATAAAAGTAGAACCTTTCCCTTTTTCAGAATCTAAGGTTATCTGTCCTCCTAACAAAAGAATTATTTTGTGGGAGATTGTTAATCCGACTCCAATTCCTCCGAACTCACGAGTATGTGAGCCATTACTTTGTCGGAAGAGGTCAAAGATATTTTGTTTTTGATCATCTTCAATTCCGATTCCTGTATCACTAATCATAAAAGTAATACTTTTGCTGGCATCAATAGTGAAACCTACATCAATCGTACCGCTCTCAGTGAATTTAATAGCATTATTTAACAGGTTATCAAAAATTGTTCTGATATTTGTTTCATCACTTTCAAAAATTACTTCTTTTGATTGATGAGGGACGAAAAGATTTATTTCAATATTTTTCTGTTTATCTTCAATATCAAGTCGATAATGCTCTACTATTTCATTAAGCATATTGCTCAGAGAGAACTTAGTATTAATAACTGAGATATTTTTGGATTCAATTTTGGAAACATTAATGACATTATCCATTAGTGAAATTAATCTTTGGGCTCCATGCATAATTAGAGCTAAATACTCATCCCTATCTTCAATTGAAATACTCTTATTATTCTTAAGAAATTCCGAAAAACCATAAACAGCATTAAGAGGTGTTCTAAATTCATGGGAGATATTGGAAAGAAACTGAGTTTTAAGATTATCTGATTCTTCTGCTTTAGCTATTGCATCTTGAAGTTCTACTCTCTTATTTACCACATCAGTAACATCTTGAGTAACATTAAGAATTGAATCAAGTCGATTATCGAATTCTATAGGAATTATTGTATTATTAATTATTCTCTTTCTACCATCTTGAGCTAATAATTCTTCTTCTTCGCAAGCACATTCTAAGTAAGTTTCTCTTACTTTCTTTTCATTACTAAGTTTCCTTTGGAGAAATTCCGAACCAAAAATTTCTTCATCACTATGATTAATGGCTGTTTGGCTACTAATTCCGGTAATTTTTTCAATCTCTTTATTCCAAATATCATATTTTTCTGTCTGGCAGTTTTTGACTGTAATACCTACTGGGATATTATCAATTAACTTCTCAAGGAAAGCACGATGCTTACGATGTTCTAGGTCTAGTAGTTTTTTATCAGTAATATCGTAACAGAAGCCTTGAATGGTGTTTTTGCCATTATGATTACATATTCTATAGTTGTTTCTGAGCCAGCCAATTCCGTTAATGTTTTCTTTCAACTTAACATCGCAAGAATAGTTTATTAAAGGAGAATAATTGGTTATTTGTTGAAAGAAGGGCATATTGTTTTCTTTAGAAAAATAGTCGAAAAGAGTCTTTTTATTGATGATATCTTTAGGATAACATCCAAAAAGTTCATAAGCAGAATGAGTAATATACTTAAATTCAAGGGTTCTTAAATCACAGATATAACTAATTGATGACAAGCCACTATAACTTTTGGGAATTGAGTGTCTTTCAGCAATTGATGCTTTGTAGTTAGGACGAACTATCTGCTTTAATACTGGAGCGATCTTTTGAATAATTTCAATATCATCTTTACGCCACTTTCTTTCAGCTGTGAAGGTTGAAAAGCCAACAATTCCTCCAAAATGACCTTCAATTTCAATTGGGATCATTAATAGTGATTTAATATTGTTATCCAGAAAAAAGTCTCTCTCTGCTTGGGCGTCAGCTGGTAGCATAGATACTGATTCAATAGCTGTTACTTCTAAACTATTAATTTTACTCAGAGCCCATTCATAATGTCCGAAATTAAACAAATCTACAGGATTTTCAAGTTGATTACAAGTATCAGTTTGCCATTCATAAGATATATTACAAATTGAATGATTATCAAACAATTTACAGTAGCATCTTTCAACTTGATGTTCTTCAGCAAGTTGTTTTAACAGGGCTACTATCAATTTCTCTAAATTTTCCTGCTCTCCATCAAATAAAGTCAGCTCAAGTAATAATTCATCGATTGGCTTCATCAACTATCCTTTATGTAATTTATTTCCCCGATTATCTAGCAATGGCAAAATAGCGATTATAAAATTATTTGGCAAGAAAAAAATAGCGGTGATGACAGGCATAACCGCTATTTTATTGTTTTATATATAATTAACAACTATTAATATTTATTAATTATAAATCATTATACTATTTAATCATTCATTGAATTGAAATAATATGGGGCTTTATAGAGAATTGTTTCACCTGAGTAAACTTCTATTTCTTTATCGATATCTACAAGAGACTTGATGAGTGACTTGTTGTACCAAGAGAATAATGGTGCAGTAAGAGAACTAACAGCAATTTCAAGTTGAGCTTTATCACTAGCATGATAAGTAGCTAATTCAATTTCATTCCCACTAGCTAATTTAGCTTTCATAGATTCAACTGCTGTTTCAAAACCACCTAACTTATCTACTAATCCATTTTTAAGAGCTTGATTACCAGTCCAGACCTGACCCATAGCAATCTTATTTATCTCTTCATAACTAGTAGCTCTACTATCTGCAACTGTTGTTACAAATCTATCATAAGAAGATTTGATAAAGTTTTTAAACATCTCTTTTTCGTCTAAAGTCCATTCGCGAGTAGCACTACCAAGCGTAGAATTCTCACCAAACTTGAATTCAGACCAATTTACACCAATACGATTAGATAATCTAGCGAAGTTTGGAACTAAGCCTATAACTCCAATTGAACCTGTAATTGTAGTTGGTTCTGCGATAATTTCATCTGCCCAAGTAGAGATATAATAACCACCAGAAGCAGCAACTCCAGACATTAAAGCGATAACAGGCTTCTTGTTTTTGCCAATTGTGCAAAGTCTGATCTCTTCAGCAATAATGTGAGAAGCAAGAGCTGAACCTCCACCTGAATCAACTCTGAGAATAATACCCTTAACTTCTGGATCTCTTCTAGCTTTGCGAATAGCTTTAGCTGTTGTTTCAGAGCCAATGACCTTACCAGCTTGGCCCTTACCACTAACAATGTTTCCTGAAGCGTAGATAACAGCAACTTTGTCTAATCCAGGATAATACCAATCTTCTTTAATTCTATGAGGAATTTCTTTAGTAATTTTATTAGTAGCAAACTCTTCTTTAAGTTTTGCATCTAGTTCATGCCATTCTACTAACTCATCAACAAGTCCTTTAGCTAAAGCTTCACTAGGGATAAAGTATGGACCATTATCAATAATATCTTCAACTTCACCAGCTAATTTATTACCTCTTCCCTCTCTAATCATCTCCACCATTTCAGCATAAATATCACCGTATAATCTTTCTAGCACTTCTCTTTCTTGAGGTGTCATTTCTTCTTCTGAGAACATATTACCGGCAGTTTTGTAAGGATGACTTCTAAAGTTATAAAAATCAATACTTAATTTATCTAGCATACCTTTGATATAAGGACTTGCTCCACCGATACCAACTAAATTTACCATTCCCTCAGGATTAAGGTAGATTTTATCACCAATATTAGCTGCAAAAGCATAGTTAGCATTAGAGATGTTTTCAAAGTAAAACACTATTTTCTTACCTGTTTTCTTAAACTCTTTTAAGGCAGTAAGAAGCTCTTGTCTTTTAGCAAATGAAGCTCCAAAATTGTTATTTTTAAAGATAATGCCAGTGATTTCAGGATCCTTTTTAGCCTTTTCTATCTTGTTGAGAATGTTTAACATTGTAGAGTTTTCATCCATTTTGAGAGAAATAAAGCCAAGATCAAAACTTACATTTTCATCAACGATAGTTCCAGAGATATCTAAATCATAGAGTTTCTTTCTTTCAGTTCCACTTATCATCCCCATGATATCAGAGTTTAGAGAAACGAATCCATAACCCATATTCTTCTTACTGTCATCATCTTGTTTCTTGATGTTAGAGATTGAACCAATCACAGCATTAAAACTACTCATGCTGAATCTTATACCAACTTCTTCTTCTTCAATATTATAGCTAGCACCAACAGAAAGTCCACCTAAGAAATTAGTGTTAACTCCAACTGTTGGTTTGATAAAACCTCTCTCAGCATTACGATCTCCCCAACCAATATCTGTTGTGAGCTCTAACACATCTCCCATTTTGGAAGAAGCAAAAGGTCTGATTGCAATACCACTTCGATGCTGAGGCTTAAGATCATTTGGGTGAGTTAATACATAGCCAAAAGAAACTTGATTAGCTGGTCTATAGAGCAAGGAGTTTACTAAATCTCCCTTATCTAAAGAACCAGATTTCCAAGCCCAAGAAGAACCTAGATAAAAATTACGAAGAACTTTATTCTTCCCTAAGTTCCCTCCCATTGCGATAGTTTGATAAGTTCCTTGATCACTTTCCAACATATAAGAGAAACCATTTTCTTTATATATTAAGGCATAAGGACTTGTAAAATCTTTTTCTTCATAACTTTTCAGGAAGGTAAAACTACTATTATTAGTAGTACCTAAAGCTGCAGGATTAACATATCCAGAAAGAAAATCTTCATGTGCAGCAACTGAAGTGTTATAAAAATCTACAGGCATTGCAAAAACAGTCATTGCTGATATTAAAATTGTAATTATTAAGAACTTTTTCATTATTTCCCCTATTTAAAATCAACTGTAATTTTTTCAAAGTTATTAAAAGTAATACCGTCAATCTTCTTTTCATTGTTTAAGAATTTTGAGACTTCATTCTCTCCATTTCTCATTAATTCACTAAATGCTTCTGTATCTTTCATCAATTTATCCATATCTATTTCAAATAGTGTTATCTGATTATTTTCGAAAGGAACATTAGCATCCTTAATAGAATTAAACTCTATTTTTGTGTAGAATTTCATTCCTTGAACAAACATTTTTGCCATGGCTATAGTCTGTTCAATATCTTCATCATCCATCTTGTTTATAGTTTCTTCTACTTCTTTCCCTTCAAGGCTATCTTCATGCTTTTTTTGAGCTTCTTTTATTGCTTGGCTAAAACCATTTTCAATAATTAATTTACCTTTCTTATTATAGTCAAAAGTAAAAAACTTATCTATTTTAATTTCATCTTCTTCTGCTTCTACTTCATCATCATCATCGTCCATTTCCATCTTTATATCATCAGTTAAAGACTCTACAGTTTCACTAAACATATCTTCAGATAATTTAATTTTATTGATATCATCAAATTTATAAACTACCTTATAGCCTTGTTTTGCTTCTGTATTAATCTCTTGGAATGAATCAAAAACTACATTCTCACCAAATTGAGGAGCTTTCTTTTCATGCTTCTCTTGAGAAAAGGCGTCAATAGCCTCATCATTAGAACCGAAAGCTTTAGCCATATTCACTAATTGAGTAGATAGAAGCATATCTTCTACTATCTCACCTGAACCATCTTTGTTAACTTTAATAATTATTCCGTATTCCACACAACCTGATAAAAACAAAACCGTAATTAAGGTCAAAAAAAGTAACTTTTTCATAATTCTCTCCTAATCTAATTTTCTAAATTTATATGCATAAACTGAACCTGTCAATAATATAACCGAAGTTATCACTAAACAAAATCCATCCCAACTAAAAATACTACTAGCAATCAAATTACTCACTTCTTGTATTCCACTATCTAAAGTCATCTTATTCATAAAGCCATTTACTAACTTATCAACATCAATAATGCTTGAACCTGTAAATGAAGGATTCAATAACCATAAGTTAATATATTCAGATAATGTTTTAATCTGTATCCCCGAAAGTGACTTAAAGATCTGAATCACTATGTTGGCTCCAAAAAGAACTCCTATGAATCTAACGAATACTTTCTTTCTAAGAATACCAGATAGAAAAATAAAAAATGAACCAAATAACATAAGGTAAGGTACAGAAAATACCATTGTCGAGAAAGTAAATCTAAGTAAAGTAGCTAATGATATTACACTTGTTTTACCCAAAAATAAGTAAGCAATTCCTGTATTTAGAAAAGCAAGACTTAATACTATCGCTAAGGGGATTAACATGCAAGATACTACTTTTGATGCTACGACTTTCCAAGGTGGAATAGGAAGACATTTGTAGAATATTTCACAGTGATTCTTAATATTATCATTTAAGGCATTCGGTGTCATAATAACCAAAACCACCAAAGACAACAAAGCTCCACTTAACCAAATATTACCAATCACAACTCCTATCAATCCCATGAAAGGAATATTCTTAGCCCCTTCCATTTGATAATTTATATTAGCTAAATCTATTCCCCAACGCATATCAATTATTATTATTAATAAATAACACAAAGCTACAACTATAAAGGGTAAGAGAAGACTCCACTTGTTAAGATATATATCTCTTGTTAAAAGACTTTTAAACTGTTTCATTTGAATTCTCCAAAGTATATAAGAATATATGGGCTAAGTTAGGAATTGCTTCCTTGAAACCGGTAATGTTCGCTTTTCGAGGAACTACTACTTCAATAGCACTTAAACCTTCAGTAACGACTTTATGCGGGATATCTTTTAACTTATCCCTATCTTTTGCATCAATAGTTATTAACTTATAATAAGTTAAGAGATTATCTAGAGTATCATTTGTTAGAATTTTACCCTGGTCTATAATTATTAAATCATGGAGAATGTGTTCGATTTCTTCCACTTGATGGGTAGATATGAGCACTGTTCTCTCTTCATTATAAAATGAACTTAAAATAGTGTTATAGAATTCATTACGATATACTATATCTAGCCCTAAAGTAGGTTCATCTAGAATTAAAAAACTGACATCTAAGGCCAAAATCAAAATTAAATACAACTTTGTCTTCATACCCTTAGATAATTTGCTAATCTTCTTATCCAATGGCAAATTACTTGCAGCAAAGAGTTTTTCAAACCTCTCTTCATTAAACTTAGGATGAACTCCCTTGAAAAACTTAATAAAAGCTTTTACGGTGAATCTTCCATCTAGACTATTAATATCGGGAATGAAAGCAGTATCTTCAAATATTTTATGTTCCATATATTTAATCTGCTCTCCGTTAATGAAAATCTCACCTTCACACTTGGTGAAACCTATTATACACTTCATTAAAGTAGATTTTCCAGCACCGTTTTTACCAACTAAGCCGACTATCCTACCTTTATTAACCTCAGTGTTTACATGATCCAAAGCCAAAAGATCTTTGTACTTTTTCGTAACATTAGCTACTTTTACTAACTCCATTACTTCTCCTCTGCAAAAAGTTTCTGCAACTCTGCTATGATAACCTGTAAATCAATATCGACTATCCTAGCCTTATCTACTATAGTTTTTAAATCTTTCTGTATAAACTCATATCGCTTCTCTCTGATTAACATGTTCCGTGCTCCTTCTTTTACAAAAAAACCAAGTCCTCTCTTCTTATAGATTATATTAGAAGCCTCTAATTCAGAATATGCATTACTAATAGTAATTGGATTAACCCGATACTCTGTCGATAGAGCTCTTATCGACAATATCTGCTCACCCTCTGCTATTCTCTTAGCTATTATTGCTTCCTCAATCTCTCCCTTTATCTGAAGATAAATTGGTTGGTCATCACGAAATTTTTTCATAATATCACCTCTTATGGTGTTATACTTGTGTAGCACACTATTCTTGTCAAGTTCTTTTTTTTATTTATTTTATCTTATTTAAGAAGTCGCGCTATTATCCTTATATTACAGCATATCTTAGGACACTATGCTCCTTTAATAATTTAACTAATTATATTTATTCAAAATATCTTTTTTATAACTTGACAAAATATCCAAAGCCATTATAATTAACTTTGTATTATGGAATGGAGAGAAATTTAATAATAAAAAATAATAATTTATTCATATACCTAAAATAAGGAGGAAGTATGAAAAAAGTTTTTGTGATGATGATTTTGATATTGGCCGTGGGGATGGCTTTTGGGCAGATAATAACAATACATAGTGCCACATTATCAAATAATGATGGCGTTAGTTCTTATATTCCTCAAGGGAGTACAGGTAAAGTTGAATTTACTTATAGTACAGAAGGTATAACTGGTACATTATCTGTTATAGATTTTTATTTATTAACTTTTAAACCTGGGGGAGATGTTCACCCCTTACAACCGGCAATTTCAAGTTTTGATAGTGCTACTGGTACCAATGTAACCAGGTCAGTAACATTTGTAATGCCTGAACTCACTGGAGAAAGTGTATCTGATACTAAGATGTTTGTTAACTTTGCCATTAAGAAATCATCTTGGCCTCCAACAACTTCAAATTCGATTAACTCTAATGAAGAGTTTTATATAGACCCAACCCTCCCTGTCGAGCTTTCAGCCTTCGATGCAGTAGCTACTGCTGAAGATTTCGTGAATATCAATTGGACAGTTCAATCAGAGACAAATATCTCTGGGTATTTCATCATTAGAGGTTTAGAAAATAACATTGACTCAGCTCTTATGATCCCAGCATTTATCAATGCAACAAATAGTGCTCAAGAGCATAGCTATACTTTTACAGATAGAGAAGTTACAACAAATAATATCTATTATTATTGGTTGCAGAGTGTAGAATTTTCTTTAGAAACTGAGTTGTTTGGTCCTACAATGGTTAAAGTTGGAAATCCTACAGGTGGAGAAACAATACCAGTAGCTTTCGGTAATCAATTGATTGGTAACTATCCAAACCCATTCAATCCTTCAACTTCTGTTAGTTTCTCAGTTGCTAATCCAGGACCTGTAACTATTAATATTTTCAATATCAAGGGTCAATTAGTAAAGAATCTTTATAATTCCAATGTATCTGCTAATATGATTAATCAGAGAATAGATGTTCTTTGGCATGGTAAAGATAACAATGGTAAAGAAGTTGCTTCAGGTGTATATTACACTAAGATGAAATCTGGTAACTTTGTTGAATTCAAAAAGATGCTTTTGATGAAATAAGTTAAAAATAAGTTTTACTTGACGCCTCTTCGGAGGCGTTTTTTTTTACCTAAAAAAACATTCGGAGAATTGAAATATGTTAAAGAAAGTAATAGTTGAATCAAGATTACAGAGTAATATGGCAATTGAAGTAAAAGTTAGAGATCATAAGTTTATCATTGACCAACCCAAAGCAGGTGGTGGTGATGACTTAGGTCCTACCCCTTTAGAGTTCTTTTTTAGTTCTTTAGCAGGTTGTATTGGTAGTATTGCTCTCATTATAGCTAAGCAAAAAAGAATTGATCTAAAAGCATGTAATGTTAGGGTAGAGGGTGAATTAGATGTAGATGTTTTAATGGGTAAATGCTGTGATGTTAGGGCTGGTTTCCAGTGGATGAAAGCTTTTGTAGAAATTGATGCAGATATGACAGATGCAGAAAAAGAAGCTTTCTTACATGAAGTAGATGCACGCTGTCCGATCTCAGACAATATGCAGAACACAACAAAAGTTGAATTTGAATTGGTAAAATAGAAATAGTTCTAGTTCAAGTCTGGTGGTATAATAGTGAATCAAGAAGCTTCAAAATCCTCATAGCTCCAGAGGAGTGGTACATCTAAGGCTTTTTGTGTCGCTCCTCTGGAGCTTATGGAATTGTTTGGCATCTGTTTGTCTACAAAGATTTCGCTGCCTCTGCAGCTGGTAGAATGGTGCATCTGGGTTTTAAAATAGACTTACTTCCACTAGACTTGAACAAGTGCCTATTATAATGAAAACGGAGACTTAGCTAAGTCTCCGTTTCTATTATTATTTATTAGTTTTTATTGATTAATACATGCCTGGCATTCCGCCACCCATTCCTGGTCCACCTGCAGGCATTGGAGCTTCAGGTTCAGGAATATCAGTAATGATACATTCAGTTGTTAAGAATAAGCCAGAGATTGATACAGCATTTTGAACTGCAGATCTTACAACTTTAGCAGGATCGATAACACCAGCAACAAAGAGGTCTTCAAAAACATTCTTAGCAGCGTTAAATCCGAAGTGAACATCAGTAGCGTTCTTAAGTCTTTCAACGATCACAGCACCCTCTTCACCAGCGTTAGCGGCGATTTGGTAAGCAGGTCTTTCCAGAGCTTTCATAAGAATACTAGCACCCACTTTTTCTTCATGAGTTTCAGCTTCAAAGTTAGCTAAAGCTTTAGCTGCATGAATGAGGGTAGTACCACCACCTGAGACAATACCTTCAGCTACAGCTGCACGAGTTGCATGAAGGGCGTCATCTACGCGTGCTTTCTTCTCTTTCATTTCAGTTTCAGTAGCAGCACCAATTTTAATAACAGCAACACCACTAGAGAGTTTAGCTAATCTTTCTTGAAGTTTTTCTTTATCATAATCTGAAGTTGCATCTTCAACTTGTTGTTTGATTTGAGCAACTCTTGATTTAATAGAAGACTCATCACCTTGACCTTCTCTGATGATAGTGTTTTCTTTATCAATGATAATTTTGCGAGCAAAACCAAGATCTTCGATAGTAGCAGTTTCTAATTTTCTTCCGATTTCTTCAGAAATTACAGTACCACCTGTTAAGATAGCGATATCTTCGAGCATAGCTTTTCTTCTGTCGCCAAAACCAGGAGCTTTCACTGCACATACATTAAGAGCACCGCGTAGTCTATTAACGACTAAAGCTGCAAGAGCTTCACCTTCAATATCTTCAGCAATAATTAAAGCAGGTTTTCCTGTTTGAGAGATTTCTTGAAGAATAGGAAGAATATCTTTCACAGCACTAATTTTCTTATCATAAATAAGAATATAAGCATCTTCTAATTCTGCAATCATTTTATCTGTATTAGTTGCAAAGTAAGGAGAGATATAACCTCTATCGAATTGCATACCTTCAACTTTTTCTAAAGAAGATTCGATTGATTTAGCTTCTTCCACATTAATGATACCTTCATTAGAAACAGATTGCATAGCATCAGCAATAATTTTACCAATTTCAGGATCGTTATTAGCTGAGATAGTAGCAATTTGGGCAATTTCATCTTGATTATTAATTTCTTTTGAGTATTCGTGGATTTTTGCAATAACTAACTTAGCAGCTTTATCTAATCCACGCTTTAAATACATAGGATTGACACCGGCTGTAACATGTTTAAGACCTTCTTCAATAATAGCTTGAGCTAAGATTGTAGCAGTGGTAGTACCATCACCGGCTAAGTCGTGAGTTTTTTCTGCAACTTCTTTGCAAAGTTGAGCACCCATATTTTCGTAAGGATCTTCGAGTTCGATTTCTTTAGCAATAGTTACACCATCATTAGTGATAGTAGGTGAACCGAATTTCTTATCCAAGACAACATTTCTTCCACGAGGTCCTAAAGTGACCTTTACTGCATTAGCGAGTTTATCAACTCCATTTTTCAGTGATGTTCTAGCATCGTGACTGAATTGAATTTGTTTAGCCATAGTTAAACCTCCACTAGGTTAAATTTTGTTTTATTTTTTAATTTAGCACTCATATTATATGTTTGCTAAAAAAACATAATATGAAATTTTGTCAAATACTATTTCAAAAAAATTCTATTTTTTACTTGATTTGAGAAAAAAAGAGCAATATTATAGGGAAAAAAGTAGCTTTGTATAAAAGAATAAGCTTATTCAACGAATTAATTTTTCAAGTTGAATAAGCTTAAAAATAGAAAAGTTAAATTAACTAAAGAGCAAAATCTATTTTATAGAATCCATGTTCAAAGTTAATATTTTTAATTTCCACACTAAAGCCATAACCTTGGATTAGCTGACCAGAGTTCATTTTAATAAAATCATCTTCTATAGTGATAATCCCTTTTGTTCTATCGTTAATAATTCCTTTAAGCAGGTTAAGAAAGATTTTAGGAATATTACAGGAGTATGAGAATAAAATCATTCCAGTAGTATAGGAGTCATATTTTAGATTAATTTTAATATCCATTGGTATCTTTTCGATCTTCAATTCAACCCTAAAAGTATTTTCTTTAATAGAGTAATCTTTTATTATCTCTGGAATATTAGGGACTTTAGTCAGTCTTTCAGTAATTTCTTCAGGAGTAATTATTAATAAAGGCATATTTCCTCACATTATAAGATTTAGTTAAAAAGTGAATTCTTCATTATTGATAATCGCATCTGATATTCTTTCTTTTTCTTCACTTCGAATTACAACATCGCCAACAATCACAACATCTTTACCAAAGTTAATATTGCCTTGAACTTTGAGGCTATTACATTGAATTAAGGATGGCACTTCTTTGAAATGTGTTTTAAGCTGTTCTACTGTTTTGTAGAATTCTGAATCCAATTCTATAGTTGGAGCTTTGTCTAAGCCTTCAGTTAAAACTATTTGGTATTCGCTATTTAGTTTATAGACATCAGACCAGATTAGGAGAAGATCATTAGTCTTTTTGACAGGAGCAAATCTTGAGCGAGGGACAACAATAGCTTTAGCATTTTCAAATACACTAATAGCAGCTCCCATAGCAGTTTCAATTTGATATACAGGGATATCAGCAACAACTTTGGGATTAATGATTATAGGTAAATCTACAAAGTTATTATTTTCAAAAAGGATTTTCTTGAGATGCTTTAGATTTATCCATAAGTTATTAGTATTAAAGAAACTATATTTTTTAATATCTTGAAATTCCTCTATCTCTTCTTCAGGACATTGAGCTACTTCTCGGAGAATTAGTTTTCCATCTTTAGTTTGGGCAAGGTGTCCACCCTTCTTATCCATTTCAGTTCTACGACAGACTTCCATAATAAAAGGAACATCATGCTTGACCATATAGGTAAGAATTAAGGGATCTACAACTGCCCCAAGATTATCTGAATTAGAAATAAAAGCATAGTTATAGCCACTATTAATGAGTTTATCTAGTAAACCTGACGAGTAAAGAGCAGAGTAGATATCTCCATGTCCTGGTGGATTCCAATTTTCCTCATCATCTTCTAAACTAAGGGGCATAAAGTTATCTTGCCTAACTCGGGGATATTTATTTTGGAGAAAGTCTAATTCTAAATCTCCACTTTTTAGTTTTTTATAGTTTGCTAGAAGATCTAAGGTATCATCTTGAGTTTTAAAACTGTTCATAAAGATTAAAGGAATTCTTGATTGATATTTTTCTCTTAGCGTGATAATCTGATTTGACAGAATATCTAAAAAGGTCATTTCTCCTTTAACAGGAAGTAGAGATTTGGCTTTATTTAAGCCCATACTAGTCCCTAAACCACCATTAAGTTTAATTACAGCCAGTTCGTTTAGCAATTCATTATCTTGTTTAGTAAGGGTATCGTAGTTTACCAAATTGAGTCGATTAGGAGCTTCGATAATATCTTGGGAAAGCTTGCCAGTATTTCCATCTTTAAGTTGAGAATAGTATTTAATGAAATTATTAATTACATCTTCGTTTAAGTTAGCTTCTCTCATTATTTTTTCAAATGCTTCAATATTTTTATCCATCATGACTCCTAGTTAAAATCCAATTTTTTAAATCTTATCAGTCTAAGCAAATTGACTGATTTTTTATTAATTCTATTATTATATTTTTATCCCATCGGGATTAAGTAGAGAGTGTATTTCTACACTCTCTATTAATATTTAAGTTATTTTATTTTCTCATCGACTAATTTGTCAATTAATTTATCATCAGCTAAGAATGGAATTGTGATATGTCCTTCCCCTGCATGTTTCTCATTCCATTGACTAGAAGTTTTGATAGCATTTTCATTTCTAGCCCAGTTTCTACGAGCAACACCGCCCATAACATCCCAAGAAAGTGCACTCTTGATAATTTCATCCATTCTTTTTGAACCATCAAGGACAATGCCGTTTCCGCCGTTAATTGAACGACCGACGCCAACACCACCACCATTAGATAAAACAACTAAAGACATTCCGCGAGCGATATTACCACCAAAACAGTGAGTAGCCATATCAGCCATAACATTACTTCCATCGTAGATATTAGAAGTCTCTCTGAATGGAGAGTCAGTACCAGAAACATCATGATGGTCTCTTCCTAACATAACAGGTCCGATAAGTCCTTTCCTGATTGCTTCATTAAATCTAAGAGCGATTTTAACTCTTCCCTCTTCATCAGCATAGAGAATTCTTGCTTTAGTACCTACTACAAGGGCGTTTTCTTCTGCAGTAGCAATCCAGTGATAGTTATCTCTATCTAAGGAACATCTTTTAGGGTCAATACATTCCATGGCGATTTGATCTGTCTTGCGTAAATCTTCATCTTTACGGGAGAGACAAACCCATCTAAAAGGTCCGTAGCCATTATCAAAGCAGATTGGACCCATAATATCTTCAACATAAGAAGGCCAGATAAATCCTTCATTAGTATTTTCGTTATTTTTAGCAATTTCTTTAGCACCAGCATCAAAGATAGAAGCCATAAAGCTATTACCATAATCCCAGAAGTAAGAACCTTTAGCAGTTAATCTTTTCAAAACTTCAAAATGTCTGATTAGTGATTCATCTACTAATTGCTTAAATTTAGGAAGGTCTTCTTTTATAAGTTTTCTTCCCTCTGCAAAATCAATACCTGCAGGAGTATAACCACCATCATAAACAGCATGACAAGAAGTTTGGTCTGAAACTAATTCCACTTTAATATTTTGAGAATCTACGAATTCTAATAAATCCACAACATTTCCGTGATAAGCAATAGATATTGGTTTTTCTAATTTTCTATACTCTTCTATCCATGATTTAATCTCATTAAGATTATCTGAAACTTTAGATACCCAGCCTTGTTCATAGCGGGTTTCGATTCTACTTTGGTCAACTTCGGCCACAACACAAATTCCACCTGCAATTTCACAAGCTTTAGGTTGAGCACCTGACATTCCACCCAAACCTGAAGTTAAGAATATTTTCCCTCTTAAGTCTTTATCTTCAGGAACGCCTAGGTATTTTCTTCCAGCATTGAGCAGAGTAATATAAGTACCATGCACAATACCTTGAGGTCCAATATACATCCAACCACCAGCAGTCATCTGACCATAGTTAGCAACACCAAGAGCGGTTAATCTTTTGAATTCATCAGGATTATCCCACTTTCCTATTACTAGGCCATTAGTGTTAATTACTCTTGGAGCTTCTGGTTTAGAAGGGAAAAGTCCTACTGGATGACCTGAAGCAACAACTAAAGTTTGATCTTCAGTCATAACTTCTAAATATTTTATGATTAATTGATATTGCATCCAGTTTTGGAAAATTTGACCAGTCTCTCCATAAGTTACTAACTCATAAGGATAAAGAGCAATATCAAAATCTAAGTTATTATCAATCATTACCTGCATAGCACGAGCAGGAGTAATACCTTTATATTCATCAATTGGCTTACCAATCAATTTACCTTGAGGACGATATCTATAACCATAAATTCTTCCCATAGTTCTAAGTTCTTCTAAGAATTCAGGAGCAATCTCTTCATGTAGATGCTCAGGAATATAACGCAAGGCATTCTTTAAAGCAATTTTAATCTCTACTTTTGAAAGATTAAGTCCTCTATCCGGTGCTCTTCTTTTGCCCGGATCAAATTCAGCTTTTGGGGGTAATTCATCTGATAATTTTACTTTAATAGCTTTTTTGTAATCAAAGTCAATCATTTTACTTCTCCACTTATTTTATTTAATTATTTAATTATTTATTTTCTTTATCTAACATCACTTTTAGTATTGATTTATCTACTTCTTTCATTCCACCTAAGACCAAGGAACCCAAGTTTTTAAAAGAGTCTTCAACTCCAGAGCCATTAATACCTTCATAATCATTTACACAGATATTGGACATTCCGAGAATAGCGCTATTAAGGGCTGTTCTAACGCCTGTAGCAACTTTAAGTGAGCATCCTAATTTTGCACCATCACAGATCATACCAGCAATATCGCCAATTACATTTTGAATAGCAGCTTCAATGTTGTTTAGTTTTCCACCAAGAATAAAGACTGCACCTGCGCTAATTCCTATCGAAGCATTAACAATTCCGCAAAGAGCTGAGAGAATACCAAAATAACTTTTTACATGAATAGAAGTAAGATGTGAGATAGCCACAGCTTGAAGTAGTTGTAATCTTCCGATATTTAATCTTTCAGAAAGAGCAATCATAGGAACGGTTAAAGTAATCCCCTGGTTTCCACTCCCTGAATTAGCCATTGCAGGTAACGAGCAACCACTCATCCTTGCCTCACTTCCAGCGACAGTTAACATGGTTGCATAGTTAACTATTCCATCACCGAAGAGACCTTTTTTAATATTCTCTTGGATTGATTTGGCAATTCCATAGCCAGAGTTGTTATCCATACCAAATTTAGCAATTTCAAAATTCTTGGTTATTACTTCTTCTAGGAATTCTAAATCACTTTCATTAGCTTCTAAAACAGCTTGATAGATATCTGCAACCTGCATTCTTTTTCTAATATCGTCACTTTTTGTGATTGCTTCTATTCTCTCATTTTCCTGCAAAATCATATCATCTACAGTTAGTTTATAGAGATTAGTATGTTTACCTTGCATAATAGCAGTTGCTTTATGATTTTCAGAAAAAGCTATAACTTCAATCCAGAATAATTCATTATTATCACTCAATTTAACTTCAATCATATCCTGGTTTATCATAGCTTTCGCATCTTTGATATTTTCTTCATCAACATGTTGAAGCACTTCAAGTTGAAGTTCAGGTAAACCTGCCACAGCACCAAGAGCAATTGCCATTTTAATTCCTCTTTCCTTAGTGCCAGGAATTCCAACTCCAAGAGCATTTTTTAGGATATTCTGACTTAGGTACACCTCAATCTTAGTGATTTTTTCGGTCAGCACGCTTGTTACATAAGCAGTAGCTAAGGCTATTGCAACTGGTTCAGTACACCCTTGAGCAGGGGTAATATCTGTTCTTAAAATTGAAATTATCTCTTCTTTTTTAATCATCTTATCCTCTATTTATCAATAATTCTCAAATTCTTTTTATACTTGGAATTTAAGGGGTCTAACTCAACAGCTTTTTTGATATATAATTTGGCTTCTTCTTTTTTTTTCAATGAGTAATGGATAGATGCTAAATTATTGTAAGCAAGTGCTTCGTCAGGATTTATCTCTAAGGCTTGCTTGAGCAAGTTTATAGAATCTGAGTATTGTTTTTTTATCATTTTTTGGTCAGCCTGTTTTATTAAGTCTTGAGCAGCTACAAACTTTTCTCTAACTTCTTCATTTTGAAGTATATCATATAAATGAATAAATTCTTGATTAGAAGGAAATTGCAGTCTGATTTTCTCGCACAAATCAACAGCTTCATCCCACTTTCTGAGCATCATACATACCCAAAGCATCATGGAAAGAGCCATCTCATTATCCTTATATTCAGTTAGTATTTTAGATAGATAGGGGTAAGCATCACTGTATTTTCCGACAGCGGATAGTGCTACAACATAATTAAAGATTATTGAGACTTCTTGAGATATCAATAATGCTTTCTCAAAATGTCTCAATGCTTTTTCATGTTTACCTTTTTTTAAGCTCTGATAACCCCAGTTTTGGTATAACCGAAGCCTGATAATATCTAACATTTATTCAACTCCTAATCTATCACAATATTCCTTTAAAGAATCTGTTTCTTCTCCAGAAAGAAGATCTTAATTCTTTGAAAGATAATTCATTATGAATTTTTATTATTTGTGTTAATATGAACTTGAAGAGTCCAAAACTGTCAAGATTTTATTATTTTTACTATTATAATACGAGAATTATTAAGACAAAATCCTAACCACTAATCAGATATATCGGCCTACCTAATGACTAAAAGTTATAACTTTTAGTCATCGTACTGACAAATAGTTATAACTTTTAGTCAGTATACTGACAGATAGTTGTATTTTATTCTATTAACATTATCTTCTTTTACAAAATAACTATTGACATTATAGAAGCCTATTAACTAATAGATATATATTTATAGTTAAACAACATTAAAGAGGATATCATGATAGACAGATATTTAGAAAAAGTAATATTGAAAAAGCTTAATCGAGGCAAAGCTATTATCATAATTGGAGCCAGACAGGTAGGCAAGACAACTTTAATAAAGAGCCTCTTAAATGAGAAAGATTTCTTGTTTTTAGATGGTGATGACCCTACAGTTAGAAATTTAATGTCTGAACCATCAACTGAAGAAATTAGATCTATCATTGGTAAACATAAAATTATTTTCCTTGATGAAGCCCAAAGAATAGATAAGATAGGCTTAACTTTGGAAATAATTACTGACCAGTTTAAAGATGTCCAGCTATTAGTTTGTGGATCTTCTTCTTTCGATTTAGGTAATGCCTTGAATGAACCTTTAACTGGGAGGAAATGGGAGTATGAACTTTTTCCAATTACCTGGGAAGAGCATCAAAATAATATAGGTCTTATTAAATCTGAACAACAATTAGAGAGTCGATTACTTTATGGATTATATCCTGAGGTCATTAATAACCCTGGTGAAGAGCAGGAGGTTTTATCTGAGTTAGTGAATAGTTATCTTTATAGGGATATTCTAGCTTTTTCTGGATTAAGAAAACCTGAAGTATTAGAACAACTTCTTCAGGCCCTTGCTCTACAAATGAGCAGTGAAGTAAACTATAATGAACTTTCTCAATTAATTGGCATCAGTAAAAATACTGTCCAAAACTATATTGATATTTTAGAAAAGGGATTCGTTATTTTTCGTTTAGATAGCTTTAGCAGGAACTTGAGAAATGAAATCAAGAAGAATAAAAAGATATATTTCTATGACAATGGAGTTAGGAATACCATTATTGGCAATTTTAAACCTTTAGATTTAAGAGAAGATAAGGGTGCTCTATGGGAAAACTTCTTAATATCTGAAAGATTAAAACAGAATAAATATAAAAACCCTTTCACAAAGATGTATTTCTGGCGTACCAAACAACAACAAGAGATAGACTTAGTAGAAATCAAGGCTGATGATATCTACGCTTTTGAGTTTAAATGGAGCAAGGATAATGTCAAATTCCCTACTTCTTTTATAAACAACTATAAGGCTGAGACTAAACTCATCAACAAAAATAATTTCCGAGAATTTGTTATTATTTAGACTTTGTCACTTAAGTTTTTTCTTACCAGTTTTAAACATTCGAAAAGAGAGTTGAATAGGAAAAGCCCTGAGTTACCAGGGCTTCAATTTTTATTTATCTTCTACTAGAGGAGTAGAGCAATACTCCCCCTGCATTCTTCTTTATTTCATCAAAATCATCTTACTATTAAATTCTTCTTTTTCTGTCTTTAAGCGGTAAAGATAAAGACCTGAAGATACTTTTCTTCCATTATTATCTCTACCATTCCAGACAACATTATGTCTTCCTTTATCCATATTACCATTTGCTAAGGTTATAACTTTTTGTCCTTTAATATTATAGACTTCAAGTTTTACACTTCCTGCTTTTTCAAGTGAGAAAGCAATAGTAGTTTCAGGGTTAAAAGGATTAGGATAATTTCCTGATAAGGCAGTAGTAAGAACTTCAGCATCTGAACCATGATTAGAAACAGCAAATGAAGTATTCATAAAAGCTGTTCTATGATAGTTATTTCTGTAAGTTAACCAAGAAGGAACTTCCTCATTAATAGGTAGTTTGAGATTTGCCAAACCAATTCCTTGAGTATATCCTAAGACAAAGCTCCATTCTCCATTACCATAAATATCTCCAAGTGTAGCAGGGTTTGCAGTAGCAAGATTTGCTGCAAATGGGAAATTAGTTAAACTTTCGCCTAGATAATCATAAATATAGATATTGCTACTACTATCAAAACAGATAATTTCTGGGTATTCATCTCCATTTACATCAGTTGAAAGAGCTGGAGTTTGAGAATTTTTTAATAGTATTTTTGGGAAACCTTCTAATATTTGTCCATTTTCAGAAACAATATAGAGCTTTCTTGTAGAAGTAGCGAAGCCATAATCAACATATCCATCAGCATTGAAATCATTAGCGATAGGCATTACAGGCACACCACTTACTTCAAACTGATGCATAATTTCACCAGCGTAATTTAAAGAGTAGAGGTTATTTAAAGAACCGACAATGATTCTATCACTAGTTATTAAAGGAGCTGTCATATTAGTATTTGGCAGAGTAACAGGATAGTTTGGTAAATTTGTTCCTTGATAATCAATAGCATAAAGTTGATTGTCATTAGTTGCTATCACGATATCAGCTTTATTATCACCATTAAGATCAGCTGAAGCTAATTCATAAACAGTAAATACATCTAATTCTATTGGGAAGTTAGGAAGCATTTGACCTTCAAAACTCATCACTATCACTTCTTTATTTAAATTCGTAGCAATAATTTCTTCTATTCCGTCACCATTAACATCAGCAATGATTGGAGAAGTAATGAACTGAGAACCAGAATTATATCTAAAGAGGACATCACCACCAATTTCTTGAGCTACTAAGTTGTTTGTTCTAGAAGCATAAACAATAGTAGGAGCACCATTATAATCAGTTATTGCATAACTTGAAAAAATGTTCTCTTGTACTTCACTAGTTTCTTCTAAGATAATTTCACCTGCGAGATTAATTATTTTTAAATTTCCATAAGTATCCAGATAAACTAATTCATTCTCGTCATCATTGTTATAATCTAAATAGACAGGAGCAGATTTGCTACCAATTGAGTATTCTTGAGGGAAGTTGTTAGCCATTAAAGTAATGTCAAATTTAAAATCATAAGCTTTAGTAAAAATAACTTCATTATCGGAGTTATAGCCTGTTACAGTAATAGTATAATCAAAGGAAGAAAATGGAATTGAACTCGGTACTGAGAAAGAAGGAGCATTAGTATTTACTAATAAATTACTAGCTGCAGGAAGTGGTCCAACTGTAGTTTGATTATTTATAATTTCAAAACGCTCATCTGCAATAGACAAGTCTAAAACTACACTATTTGCAGAACCCCAACCAGCAAGATTGTTAAGTTCAACTTCTAATTCAATTGTTTCTCCTGGATTAATATTTCCATCACCATCTCCGATAACATCAACATACTCGATATTTTCTATATCTATATAAGCTAATTCATTATTAAATTCTTTAACTGCTAAAGAGGGGTCTCCAAAAATCACGATTTCCATGTAGCACCATTTCATTACAGTGCTTTCTAAAGCAGAGTTTAAATTGTCTAAGAGTGAATAATTATGTGATTTACCTATCTCTCTCATATCATAGATAAACATTGCATCGAAGAATGATCTATCAAAGAATTGAGAAGCACCATCAGTAGATCCTGGGTAATACCAACCATAACGAGTATTTCCGATAAAAGTATGCAATCCATGCTCTCCTATCACTAAATGTTCTGCTACAGATTCAGTTTCTCCATCTGTTCCACCACTAGTACTACTATCAAAAGCAGCAGGATAGCATCCTTGACTATAAAGGAAACTATATTGAGTATTAGTAAGCATACTATTAGCTGAAGAAGCATTTAAACCACAAACAGTATTTTCATTTGCATGTCCCATATGATTCATAATAGTAGCATTCTCATTAATTGCTGAAGTCACATCTTGAGAACTAAAATTACCGTCTCTTTGATATCTTGTTTTGATTAAGTAATCTGAAGGCATTCTATCCACAATTTCATCTTTATAATCGCCACCCCAAGTAAGAGGGTCGTTATTTAGATTTTCACCATACATTACAGCCACATTATCAGCGTAATTATTTGTGCTACCGTAAGATATAATTTTGTTAAATAATCTATTAAATTCTGCAGGGGTTTCAGCAGGCATTCTTCCAACTGAAATTTCAGGACTTAGATCTATCAGTTCATTTTCATCAGCATAGATACCATTTCCATTATCATCCCAAGAACCATCTAAACAAGCAAAATACAAATCTGATGGCATAGAATAGTCTATTGTAGAACCCACAGTACCATATACTCCTCTATAAGGAACAACTTCATCATCTCCACCCAAGATAACATACTCTAAAGGTGTAGAAGTATTTGCCCAGCTATTATAAGCTTCTCTAATGAAATTCTTAATTTTTGCTGGATTATCAACACCATTATAATTAGGATAGATATCACTAGTTTCGACTATCATTGTAGAAATACCCTGGCTATTCTTCCAATCAGCAAAATATTGCATGGTTTCAACCAAAGTGCTACTAGTAATAATAATCATTTCATGGGGAGTTGTTAAATCAATATTTCTCGATGAAGTTACAGCTATTTCTCTATAACTTGAACTTACTTGGCTATTTAAGACTTTATTATTTAGTTTCTTGGCGACTTTTGCGAAGTCCATTATCTGAATTTGTGCTTGTGTATCTGAATCTTTTGTTGTGATATTAATATCTGCAACTTGATAATAGTTTAAAGTTTTGGTAACCGGATTATATTTGTAAGGATAGATATTAACGATAGCAATGGAGTAACCATTAAGATTTTGCATTCCTAAGAAACGATAATCTTCATAAGGATAAGCTCTATCAGTATTATAGATTTCATCATTTCGACTTGTTAACTCAAAGTTTTCTCTACTTATAGGTTGTTGTTGCTGTGTATGTTCAATAGTAATGTTATTTCTTAGAGTAGAAGATTGTGTAAGAATAACTTCAATAGATTCAATCTCTTCTCCTTGAGGTAAAAGTATTTTTGCCGGATAAAAAGGTAATAGAGGTGCCCCTGCTACCTGTTTAAGAGGTAAATCTTTCGTAAAACTATTTCCTTTAAATTGCGGTCTATCAAGCTCTACTGTTAAGTTGATGTCAGCTAAAAGTGCTATCATAGATAGTAAAATAGCGTAAGTAATCACAAGTCTTTTCATTAATTTATCCTTCCCTTTAATTAAAAATTCTTCTTTGTTGCAATCATATACAAATACTATTTAGAGTAAAGTAAATTCTGATAAATCAGCAAATTATACTTCCCAAATGCATTTTTACCAATTGCTTACACCCTACTAATGCAATAATTATTCCTTAAAAAATAATTAGCTTCACTTCCTGTAAATGAAAAATTTTGAATCACTAGTCTTGTATTATTAGGAAAATTAAGAGCAGACTGACTTCAGCTTGCTAGGAACAGGGACGCTTCCATTCCATAAAATCACTTGGTCTTCGATTGATCCTCCCTTGCTCCTTCTCACTCAAAACAATAATTATTCGAAGTTTATTTGTTTTAAGTGAGAAGGAGCAAAGAAAGTGCACCCAATGTGTAGGGTAAATAAAGAAAAAGACTCCCGTATTCTCTCGAAAACAGGAGTCTTAGTATCTGTTAAATTAATTTATTTATTCGAAGATATTTTCAATATGATCGAAAAATTCTTTATCTTCTTGAATTTTAGCATTACTTCCAGTAGTAACTCTGATACCATTTTCCATGGCTTTTAGGAAATAATCAGCCTCAGCTCTAACATCTTCAACACTAGTATTAAGAAGTTGAGTTCTGTATTTTAGTCTATACTCAGGAGTAATATTAGCATAGTTAAAATGGAAAGAAGTATCTAAGAGCATTCTTGGAGATTGAGGAATATCATTATTAGCTACTGAACCAATGATTTGTTTTGTCATTTCAGCTTCAGAAGCATGATAGTTCTTAAGAAATTCTGGAATTCCTTCATAAACCTTATAAGTTCTAGCTAGATTTGGGTCACGGTAGGAGACAAGTGAGAAGTGTCCACCATCACCAAAAGCTAAAATAGCACCGTAAGCTCCACCTTGAACTCTAATATTATTGTAGAGATATTCTGAACTAAGAATATTATTTATCACTGTGATACTACCCTTATATTTCATTCCAACCTCTTCATAATCATTGATTAAGCCAGTATATTGAACATTTATCGGAGCAGTAAGAGCGATATGCTTATGGGATTTTTGGAAAGCAATTTTAGGTAAATCAGCTTTCGCTGGAGCTAGCTTTTCAACAAACTTAGCTACTTCATTCTTAACGGCTATGTTGTCTTCTTTTTCTCCAGCAATACCTAGAATAAATCCTTTTTGGAAAATCTTCTTACTAACTTCACTTAGTTTTTCTCCAATACAGGTAAATTTATCATCAAAGTTCTTTTCTAAATCACAGATAAATTTATAGAATCTATAACCTGAAGTTTCGTTAGCGAAATCATATTCAGCTCTTAACTGAGCTCTGCCTTGATTGATAGCCAAGACATGACCTGTTTGTAGCATCATCATTTCTAGACGAGATTTAATTTCTCTAATAACTTGTTGGATACGATTCTTATTATCAAATTTAGATTTTAAAAGAATTTCTTCTAAGAATTTAGGAATAAAGTCTATCTTGGAAAGCAAAGATTTAATAAAGACTTTGAAAGTAATACTATAGTCATTTCTACCTTCCTGAGCTGGAGTAAAATCACAATTAGTAGAAAAAGCACCAAGATTGATATGAATTTCATTTGATAATTCATTATATAGGTAGTTCTTAGTATCAACTTTTGTAAGAAGAGTGTCTAACAAACCTAACCAGTTCCAATCTTCTCTCTCGAGCACTTTAGCATTAAAATCTAATCTTACATAAGATATTTTATTAGTAGGAGAATCAACTTCTAAATATTTGAAATCATCTTCTTGAGCTACAGTAAAATCAACTGGGAGAGGGCTAGGACTAATATCTGATAATTCAATATGAGGTATTTTAGCTAACTCTTCTTCAGTGTCTGGAGTTTGCTGACGAAGTCTAAGTTTCTCATTTTTAGCAATAAGTTTATCTAAATCAGCATCAGTAAGAGTTTTCTTATAGTCTGCAAGAGATTCTTTTAGTTTATTATTCTTCTCTTCTGTAAGACCTTTTTTAGGTAATAGAAGAATCACTGCTTGATGTTTATTATTTAGAATATACTCTTGTATTAGTTGTTCGAAATAGCCATCTTGAGCAGCTTTTCTGATATAAGTCAATATATCTTCAAACTCTAAATATAACTTAGGGTCATCACAATGCATCCAACCATTAAATGCCATCATTTGATACATAAGACCTTTAGGATAGCCACGAGTATCAGATTCGCGTAATTGGAATTCATGAGAATTAATCACAGCTTCAATAAGTTTTTTATCAATTCCCTCTTTCACTAATTTAGCAAGAGTATCATTAATGATTTGAGCAATTCTATCTTTTTCAGCTTCATTGGTATTTTTTACTACAAAGCTTAAGATTGGTTGTTGGATAGAGTTGTCGTGAATAGAAAATACATCTTGTCCTAAACCTGCTTCAAGAAGAGCTTCTTTAAGGGGTGCACCTTCCATATCTATGAGAATATTGCTTAGCAAACCTATTCCCATATTGGTTGTTGCATCTTTAACATTACCAACACTATAGCCATGGCAAACATAAGTTTTATTATCTAAAGAATCTTCTTGACCTACAGGATAGAAGTCTTTGTTTTCAACAGCTTCAAGGAAAGGCTTTTGTAAAGGGATATCTGTGTCTATTTTTAGTAGATCAAAATTACTTAAATACTCATTATCAATCTTTTTCAAGGCAGCATCTAAATCTAAATCACCATAAAGAGCGATATAACTGTTGCTTGGATGATAATATCTTCTGTGGAAATTCAAGAATTTCTCATAAGACAATTCAGGGATTACATCTGGGTCTCCACCAGACTCAAAACTATAACAATTATCAGGATTCAAAACACCTTGAATTTTTCGATAGATTATTGATTCAGGAGAAGAGAAAGCACCTTTCATTTCATTATATACAACACCATTGAAAATAACATCATCTTCCTTATTGAAGATTTCATGATGCCAACCTTCTTGTAAGAAAATCTCTTCAGTATCATATATCTTTGGATATAAAACAGCATCAAGATAAACATCCATTAGGTTCATAAAATCTTTCTGATTGGTACTTGCAACAGGGTACATAGTTTTATCAGAAGCAGTCATAGCATTAATGAAAGTCTTTAAAGAACCTTTGACAAGTTCCATAAAAGGCTCTTTGCAAGGATACTTGCGAGAACCATTTAATACTGAATGTTCTAAGATATGAGGAGTACCACAAGAATCTTCAGGCAGTGTTTTAAAGCCAATAGTAAATACTTTATTTATATCATCATTTTCAAAATATATCAGCTCTGCCCCATTTTTCTTATGCTTGAAAAAATATAATTTGTTATTTATCTCTTTTATCTCTTTAATCCATTTTAGTTCAAAGTTCTCGTAAACTTTTCCTACTTCTAAATTCATTCTTTCTCCTTAATCTATTTCTTTATTAATTTATATTTAACTAAACACTCTCTTAACAATTCTCTATTCTTTTCTTCTAATAGAGTAAGTGGCATTCTTATCTCTAAATCTATCATACCCATCATTGCCAAGGCTTCTTTTGCAGGAATAGGATTTGTTTCAATAAACATTATATTGTTTAACTCTAAAATCTCTTCATGCAATTTTCTAGCCTCATTCCATTTATTATCCATGCACAGAGCCCAAAGTTTATGTACTTTATCAGGTATTATGTTAGCAGTAACTGAAATTGTACCCTTGCAACCTACTGCATAAAGAGGTAGATTTAAAGCATCTTCTCCCGACATAACGGAGAAATTCTTATTGGTTTCTTTAATTATCCGAGAAGCTTGTAAAATATCTCCTGTTGCTTCTTTAATTCCAACTATATTCTTGCATTCATTAGCTAATTTAATAGTTGTATCGGAGTTCATATTAACACCTGTTCTGCCAGGGACATTATAAATCACGATAGGAATATCTACTTGCTCTGCTATGGTTTTAAAATATTCATAAAGACTCTTCTGAGTGGGTTTTACATAATAAGGAGTAATAACTAAGGCATAATCAACACCTAGTTTCTCAGCTCTCTTAGTCAATGAAACAGTTTGATGATAATTATTAGTTCCTGTTCCTACCATAATCTTTGTTCTTTTATCAATCTTCTGGATACAGAATTGTAGTAACCTATCTCTCTCATCTGATGCGATATTAGGAGATTCACCTGTAGTCCCCATAAGCAATATACCATCAGTTCCATTCTTAATATGGAAATCTATCAGAACTTCTAAAGCGTTGTAGTCTATATCATTATTCTTAAATGGTGTTACTAAAGCAACGAAAGAACCTTTTAACATTTTACTTCTCCTTTTCTCGTTCAATGCGAGGGTTTAAGTTATATAATTCATTAATGATTAAATTCATTCAAGTTTATTAATTAGTTGTAAATAAGTCAATCAAAAAGTTAAGAAAATAGAGAAAGTCCTAAATATGGGATAATCTCTGTATTCCTAGATAATCCTTGTCTGGAAGCTTGTTCATATTTTCTCCCTTGTTAAGAATAATATAACTAACTTATAAATTTCTCCTAGATCATATAAACGAAACATTAAATAGTATCAAAAACATAAAATAAATCTTGACTGATATTTAACGCAAATAATAGTAGTATTCTAAATAAAAAATCTATAAAAGAAGGGGGTGATGTAAAGTGCCTAAAGTAACTGGAAGAGACAATGAACCTTTTGATATCCTTTTAAAGAGATTTAAAAAGAGATGTGAGAAAGCTGCTATCTTATCTGATATCAAGAAGAATCAGTACTTTGAAAAACCTTCTGTCCAAAAGAGAAGAGAAGAGAATGTTGCAAAGCGTAAAATGGTTAAAGCTATGAGGAAGATGAATCGCTTTAATAGATAATTTTTTACGACTGGTAAATTAAGTAGCTGTATTTAAGGATATATCTACTAATGATAGATTTGATAGATACTTAATTTGAAGAGATTGAAGAGTGCTGATCCGTCGGCACTCTTTTTTTTTATTGAAATTGAACATTCACGAAGTGAATAAATTAAAGAGGCCTAGCCATTAAATCTCGCAGAGGCGAGTAATTCAGGAGAAAACATCATGATGTTAGACATTATTTTAGCTATTTGTACAATATTATTAGTAGTTTGGGGTTTGTATAAAGGATTAATCAGAGGCTTAATGAGCTTTGTTACTGGTATTATACTCTATATCTCTTTAAGCAAATTTACTATACCCCTTAGTGATTGGATAGTAAAAAACTGGGAACTAAGCTATGGTTGGAGTACTGTTCTTTCTGTTGTTGGTCAAATCTTAGTCATTAGCATTATTACTTTACTAATAACTAAAATCATCGAGTTACTTATTTCCAGCCTGAATTTGAACATCTTTAATAGAATATTAGGAGCAATCTTTGGTTTAATGGCTATGCAGTTTGTGATTACTCTTTTCGTTATATTTATAGGAATTGCCAATATTGATTTTGTGGCTAAACAGATTAATGACTCCAAAATATGTCATATTTCATCATACATTAACAGTAACTATTTAAAACCTGTATTTGGTAAAGATATCAATCAATACTTACAGAATTATTTAGATAAAAATAGGGAAATTATATAGATAAATGTACTCTTTTAATAAATTAGAATTTGATAAACTTAAAGAACTCATAAAAACTCACTGTAATAGTTATCTAGGAAAAGATAAGATAGATGAGCTAGTCCCTCTTTCAGATATTGCAGAAATTAATAAACAAACAGTGATGATTGATACCTTTCAATCAATGATCAAAGAAGGCTTATCTGTTAATATAGAAGACCTTTCTAATTTGGAGTATTTCTTCTCTGAATTTAAAGGTTCAATTATGAGTATTGAAGAATTTCAGTTAGTAATAACTAATATTAGAATTGGAAATATTCTTAAGCAAAAATTAGCCAATTTTGAAGGCTACCCAAAAGTTAAGCGATATTTTGCAGAACTGCAAGCTTATCCTGAAATTACAGATAGATATGACAGAATTTTCTCACCCGAGGGTGATGTTTTGGATACTGCTTCCCCTGAATTAAACAGAATTAGGAAGAGTAGAAAAGATACTCGCTCAAGTATTCAGAGAACTTTAAACACCAAATTGCACGACCCTAAATTCGAGAAATTTCTCCAAGAAAAGATTATCACTACTCGTGGAGATAGGTTTGTAGTTCCTATTAAAGAGGGGAAAGTTAAATTTGTAGGCGGAGTTGTTCAAGAACGCTCTTCGAGTGGTGCATCTGTTTTTGTAGAACCTCCAGAAATTGTGGAGATGAACAACAAAATATCCTTCCTTAAACAAGCTGAAAAGGAAGAAATATACAGAATCTTTAAAAAATTCACTCAAATGATTCTTCCTCTTGAAGAGAGTTTAATTAAAAACACAGAATTAATAGGTCTATTTGAGTTCTTTTATGCCTGTGCCTCTTTCTCCAACTATCTAAAAGCAAATAAAGTGCAAATTGTTTCTGAGCCTATAATTTCGCTTAAGGAAGCTAGACACCCTCTCTTGATTCATACCCTGCGAGGTGTTGAGAAAGTTATCCCCTTTCAGTTAGAAATTGGTGATAATTACAATATATTAGTCCTATCTGGACCTAATACTGGTGGTAAAACAGTTACTCTTAAGGGTACTGGTCTTTTAACGATGATGGCACTATCAGGCTTACCAATTCCGGCAGATAAAGAGAGTAAAATAGGTATTTTTGAACATATCTTTGCTGATATCGGAGATGAACAGTCTTTAGAGACTTCTTTAAGTACCTTCTCTTCTCATATTGGTCAAATCAAGAAGATGATAGATAATGCAAATTCTAAAACTCTCATCTTGATTGATGAAATAGGTTCTTCTACAGACCCAGAACAAGGTTCTGCCTTAGCTCAAGCTGTTTTAGAAGAAGTAGAGAAGTTGTCGGCTAAAGGAATAATTACTACACACTTTACAGCCTTAAAAGTCTTTGCTGAACAGAATGAGAATTGCCGTAATGCTTCCATGCAATTTGATTCTAGAGAGCATAAACCAACATACAGATTCGTTTTTGGCTTACCTGGAGATAGTTTCGCCATTGATGTAGCTGAAGGTTTAGGTTTAAATGAAGATATTATCAAACGCTCAAAGGAACTGGCAGGAACTCAGAATGTTGAGTTAACTAATTTGATAAAACGCTTAGAAAGTGAAAAGAAAAAGTTAGGTAAAATAACTTACGAACACCAACTTCAAGTAGCTCTTCTAAAAGGAAGAGAAGATGAATATAAAAATAAAATCATCAAATTAGAAACTGAGGCTAAAGAAATAAAGAAAAAGCACCTTAAAGAAGCTCAACAATATCTAATTGATATGCAAAAAGAACTACATCAAGATATGGATAATATCAAGAAGCTAGATAAAGAGGAGAGGAAAACTAAGAACCAGAAAATTCTTAATAAACTCTCTAAAAAACACAGTGAAATATCTGCTGAACATCAGAAGCTATCTACTCATAAGGGTTCTAAAATCAGACTACCTCAAGTTGGAATGAGAATCTGGGTTGAGAGTTTCGAGACTGAAGCGAGCATTGTTGAAATAAGTAAATCTACAGTTATAGTAGATATGGATGGAATCACTTTCAAAACTTCAATTGACAACATCCTAACAATTCCTGAGCATAGAGAAAAAGCTAACGCTAAGGCCAAAGAAGAAACAGTATCTATTGTCTCTTCCAATGTTGCACCTAAGGCAAGCTTTGAGCTTAAATTATTAGGTTTAACCTTTGATGAAGCTAAAGTTCTAATTAATGATTTTATCGATAATGCCAATTTAGCAGGTTTAAAAAAGTTAAGAATTGTGCATGGAAAAGGAACCGGAGCCTTGAGAACCAAGGTTCGCCAACACTTACAGAGAATTAGAATTGTTAAAACATTCTACACTCCACCCGAAAATGCTGGGGGAAGTGGTGTTACAATAGTTGAACTAATGTAGATTAAAAAAAAGAGTATATATAATGGATAATTCCGTAATTGAACAAATAAGAGATAGTAATAACATCGTTGATGTGATATCAGCTTATCTTCCTCTCAAAAGAAGTGGCGCTAACTATAAAGGTGTGTGTCCATTCCATGATGACCGCAATCCGTCTATGATGGTTTCAGAGCAAAAACAGATATTTAAATGTTTTGTCTGTGGAAAAGGAGGTAATGTCTTCACTTTTGTGCAAGAATATGAAAAAATATCTTTCATGGAAGCAGTAAAGAAATTAGCTCAACGAGTAGGAATTACCGTTAAAGAGACTATGAATGATAAAAGAGCTGAATCAAAAAAGACTAAGCTTATTAATATTTACCGAATTGCTAATGAATACTTTGTTAATAACTTAAAGGAATTCGGTGATGATGTCTATAAATATCTTAGTAATAGGCAAATATCAAAAGAGCTAGCTGACAAACTAGAATTAGGTTATGCTCTTGATAGCTTTACAGGACTTCTAAATCAGGTTAAACGGGAAGATATTCCCAATGAGATTATTATCGAGAGCGGACTATTCAAGGAAAGCAATAAAGGGAAATATGATGCTTTCAGAAATAGACTTATGTTTCCTATTCATTCTCATACTGGCCAAATTGTAGCTTTTGGTGGCAGGCAATTAGATGACCAGGAAATGGGTGGCAAGTATATAAATTCACCTACAACTGAACTCTACACCAAAGGGAATGAGCTTTACGGACTCTTCCTAACTAAATACGAAATTGCTAAAGTTAATTTTGCTATCATCTGTGAAGGCTACCTTGATTTCTTACGACTATACTCTTACGGCTTTACCAATAGTGTGGCTGCCTTAGGTACAGCTCTTACTGAAAAACAGCTTAGTCTCTTGAGTAGATACAGTAAAAATATTTACCTACTTTATGATGGTGATGACGCAGGACGCAAAGCAACTATCAGCAGTGGCTTAAAATGTATCGAGCTTGGACTTAATGCTAAAGTAATTTCTCTTCCTCAAGGTGATGATCCTGATTCTATCTTGCTCAAAGAGGGAAAAGATTATCTTGATAAGCTGATTGAGAAGCCTCTCCCATTTATAAAATATGTAAAAGAGACAACTCTTTTAGCCACTGAAAATAAAGATAAAATTAAACTACTTTTGGAAAGCGTAAGTAAGATATCAGACATTATTGATAGAGAAATGTTGATAAAAAACATTGGGGAAGAGTTCGGAATCAATGAGAACTCGCTTAAAGCCTCTGTAAATCAGCAGAAACAAGTAATATCAAGACCAAAATCTTCTAGTCAATTTACTCTTTCTGAACATCTTGAAGAGAAGGAATTATTCCAATATATGCTTAATTTTCCCGAAGAGTTAAAAAATATTTGCGAAATCCTTAATTCAGATTACTTTTTTGATGTAAATTATAAAAAAATGTTTAATACTTTGACAGAAAATGAGGAATTCTTAAAATTGTTTACACATTCCCAAATTATAGATTTTTTTAAAGACGAGAGTTTAAAAAACATTGCAGTAGAATTAGTTCTTTTAGGTGAACCTCAAAGAGACATCCTGCACATCATCAAAGATATAAAGCTCCGTAAATTAAAAAATGATTTAAATGTTGTTAACAAGCTGATTCAAGCTAATGGTTTTACAACAGAACTTTTGGAAAAGAAACAGAATATTAAAAACGATATCTTACGCTTAGACACTGCAATAGTGAATAATTTATTAACTTGAGGAGATTTGATGCTAACTTACAATGATTGTATTAAAAAATTAGTTGAAATTGGTAAAGAGGCTGGATTCATTACTTTTAGACAGATTAATGAACTCATCCCTGCAAATCCAATATTTTTAGATAAAATTGATGACATTCTCTTTGATCTTATGCAAGAGAATATCGAAGTCATTGATGAAACTGAAAACAAAGTTAGCAAAGCACAAGTAAAGGTTAAAAAAGAGAAGAAATCTAAAACTCTTAAAACTCGAAAGTACTATGATGACCCTGTTCGTATGTACCTCAAAGAGATGGGTAGGGTCCCGCTATTAGATCGTGAAGGAGAAATCAGAGTTGCCAAGAAGATAGAAGTATATCACAAAATGATAACTAATAATGTCTATCTCTCTGGTTCTACCCTTAGGGAAATGCAAAACTTCCTACACCGTTTCAAAGAGAAAAGAATTAGATTAGATCAAATCTTCAAAATTGACTTTGGAACTGAATTAGATAATAAAAAACCTGATGAGATAATTCAGATTTTCAAAGACAGACTTAATGAAATTGAAAAGTGCTTTGATGTAATTGGCGAAATACTTAATAATACTGATTTTGATGACACTGGCTTAGCTGCCAGACAAGAAGAGATTGACTCTAATCGTGATAGAATAGTTGAGCTTTTTTCTACTTTTGTCTTTAACGATAAGCTTATTAAAAGATTGGTATATAGAGTTCGTAGTCTAGTAGATAGAATTCTTGAATCTAATAAGATAATTGAAGAGATTACTAGAATCAAGAAATATACTGTTGAAGAGATTTGTTCTTTTGGTAGAAAAGCTAAAAAGTCCGATGAAGAGTTTGAAGAAGTTCAGGTTGAAACTAATATTGACCCAAATCTCTTTATCGAAACACTTAGAAAAATTAAGAATGCTAAGAGAAAGATTCGCCGTGTTGAATTAGAAACTAGAATGACTGCTAGTGAATTAGTCTTTTTACTCAGAGAAATTGAGAGAGGAGAAAGGACTAAAGAGAGAGCTCAAAGTGATATGATTGAAGCCAATGTAAGATTGGTTATTTCTATTGCTAAAAGATATAATAACAGAGGACTTGACTTCTTAGATTTAATTCAAGAAGGTAATACAGGCTTAATGAAAGCTGTTGAGAAGTACGATTACAAAAAGGGATATAAGTTCTCTACTTATGCCACTTGGTGGATCAGACAGGCTATAACTCGTGCTATTGCTGACCAAGCAAGAACTATTAGGGTTCCTGTCCACATGATAGAATCTATCAATAAGATTAATCGTACATCTAGAAGACTTATGCAAAAACTCGGTAGGGAACCTTTCCCGGAAGAGATTGCACAAGCTCTCGAAATGCCTATTGATAAAGTTAAATCTATTCTTAACATCTCTAAAGAACCTGTCTCCTTAGATAAACCTATTGGTAATGATTCTGAAGATAGTATTCTTGGTGACTTTATTGAAGATAAATCTACTATTTCTCCGGAAAGATTAGCAGAACGCTCACTTCTTAAAAGACAAGTTGATGAAGTTCTTCAAACTCTTACCCCTCGTGAAGAGAGAGTTATTAGATTAAGATTCGGTATTGATGATGGTTTCCATAGAACTTTGGAAGAAGTGGGAAATATCTTTAATGTTACCAGAGAACGAATAAGACAGATTGAGGATAAAGCCTTAAAGAAATTAAGACACCCAACTAGAGCTTCTATTCTACAAGAGTTCATTAATAACTTTAACCTTAAAACATAATAATTAGAATTTAGAACTATAAAAGGGGAGATCGCCATCTCCCCTTTCTTTTTATTTTAATAAATTATTTCTGGTTAAAAAATACTTATCTGTTCTTCTTTGAGCTCTATTTTGAAATGTTTATATGCTTTGAAAGAGGCCTTTCTTCCTTGCATTGTTCTCTCTAAGAAACCTTTTTGAATTAAATAAGGCTCAAATATCTCTTCTATAGTTCCAGCATCTTCTCCCACTGCGACAGCTAAAGTTTTTATTCCTACCGGACCACCCTTGTAATTCTCAATAATTGTCAGCAAGATTTTCTTATCCATTTCATCGAGTCCTTCTTCATCAACATTGAGCATTTTGAGGGCTTTTAAGGCAATATCCCAAGTAATTATACCATCACCTTTAATCTGAGCATAATCTCTCACTCTTCTTAAAAGACGATTAGCAACACGAGGAGTACCACGAGATCTTCGTGCTAATTCTTGAACACCTTCATCCTCAATTGGAACTTCCATGATAGAAGCTGAGCGTCTGATAATCTGTTCTATAGCAGGCTGATCATAGTAGTTTAGGCGAAGTACTAAGCCAAATCTATCTCTTAAGGGAGCTGTCAATAACCCTGCTCTAGTGGTTGCCCCAATCATAGTAAATGGTTCTAAATCTATTTGCAGGGAACGAGCTGATGGCCCACTATCTAAAATTATTTCCATCTGAAAATCTTCCATTGCTGGATAAATATACTCTTCCACAACATGATTAAGTCTATGAATTTCATCAATAAAGAGGGCATCATACTTTTGCAGATTAGTTAATATACCTGCTAAATCAGATGGCTTATCTAATACTGGACCTGAAGTAACTCTTATTTCAACCCCTAATTCATTAGCAATAATATTTGATAATGTTGTCTTACCTAAGCCTGGAGGGCCATATAGCAAGATATGATCTAGTGGTTCATTCCTGAGTTTTGCTGCTCTGATAGAGATATCTAATAATTCTTTTATATGGTCTTGGCCAACAAAATCACTTAGTGATTTAGGTCTGAGGGCTCTATCAAAATCTTTTTCTTCATTGTTTTCATTAGGACTACTTACTCTTTCTAACATAATACCTCTTTTGAAAATACATCAAGTTTTAATTTATTGGAAGTAAGTTTAGTGTCAATTAATTTATCAGGCGAAAATCACCACCCCGTCAGCTAGCACTGCCAACCCTCCCCAAGAGGGGAATAAAGAAAGGAGTTTAAGAGCGGGATAATCCCTCTTCTGCCGGATTGCATGCACCCTTGCATGCGAAAAACCTTATAAAAATCTAATGTTATCTTATTATTGTCTAATGTGGAAGCAGAGACGCTTCCACTCCATAAAGAAAACACCCCCTGTGTCCCCCTCACGGAGGGGGATTTAAAAACACCCCGTCTGCTTTGCAACCACCCCTCTTTTTCGTACTTTCAGCACTAAAGAGGGGAATTTAAAATTCACGGACTAAAGGTCCGTAACCCCAGTTAATCACTAAAGAAGGGAAGTTTAAAAGCGTGATAATCCCTCTTCTGCCGGATTGCATGCTCCCTTGCATGCGAAAAACCTTATAAAATCTAATGTTATCTTATTATTGTCTAATGTGGAAGCAGAGACGCTTCCACTCCATAGAAGAAAACACCCCCTGTGTCCCCCTCACGGAGGGGGATTTAAAAACACCCCGTCAGCTTCGCAGCCACCCCTCTTTTTCGTACTTTCAGCACTAAAGAGGGGAATTTAAGATTCACGGACTAAAGTAAAGGTCCGTAACCCCAGTTAATCACTAAAGAAGGGAAGTTTAAAAGCGTGATAATCCCTCTTCTGCCGGATTGCATGCACCCTTGCATGCGAAAAACCTTATAAAATCTAATGTTATCTTATTATTGTCTAATGTGGAAGCAGAGACGCTTCCACTCCATAGAAGAAAACACCCCCTGTGTCCCCCTCACGGAGGGGGATTTAAAAACACCCCGTCTGCTACGCAGCCACCCCTCTTTTTCGTACTTTCAGCACTAAAGAGGGGAGTTTAAGAGGTCGGGTCACATTCTTATAGCTTTTCTTAAAACTCTGTGAAACTCCTCTTGACCTCTGTGAAACTCTGTGTTAAGGGTCTTTTCAAGAAAGCGTATGGCAACACGCCCCTACATTCGTGAAAATTCGTTTAATTCGTGTGAAAGGTCTTTTCAATTCTCAATTTTCAATTCTGAATTCTGAATTTCCTCCGCCAGCTTAAACCCATGAGCAGTAGCGTAAGTTATGGAGCGAGTCCAGCCTGAGCAATCCCCCATGAATAGTATTTTTGAACTATTTTCATTAGAGACTTTATTACTATAGAATTTACATTCAGTTCCATACATAAGGTTATCTTTGTAGGCTATTCCTGGCACAACTTTATCCAAGGTTTCGATAAATTCTAAAAGCGCTTGGCATGTTTTACCTGGGAAGACTAAGTTAAGGTCCCCAAGAATATATTTATCCTGTGGAAGGGTAGGAATTACTCTCCCAAGGTGTTTTGTTCTTTTAGTTCTGGCAAAATCCCCAAAAGTCTGAAGAATAACTTTATCGCCACCAGCTAAGATATTAGATAGTTTGGCAATATAAGAACCATAACCGATTGGATCATTGAATGGTTCAGTGAAGGAGTGAGTAACAAGGATAGCAAAATTTGTATTGGAACTTTTTTCATTAAGTTTGGCATGACCATTAACCGTCATAAAATCTTCATACTCTTCAGTAACAACGAAACCAGATGGATTGTTGCAGAAAGTACGGACAGAGTAACCTGAAGCAGTTCTTAGTTGAACTTTAAACTCATACATTTCTTTATTTAAACTATCAACAATATGGTTAGGAATTTCAAATCTTACACCTAAATCCACTTTAGTGTTTTCCATTATGAATTCAGGATGATTTTTGATGATAGATTTCACTAATCTATGCCCTGTTCTACCAACTCCTACTACTATTTTATCATATTCTAGCTCTTCCCCATTTTGGAGGCAAATCCGAGGATTGTCTAATATATCTACAGATTCTACCTGACTATTAAAATGGAAATTTATATTATCAAAAGAGTTTAATTCTTCATAGATATTGGTAACAACTGTCTTTAATTCATCAGTTCCAATATGCCAGAATTCAGCATGAACAGGATTGAATCCTTGAGCATAAAAGCTCTCGAAATATTTAGAATTAGAAAATGAACTTCCCTGTTCAATCTTATCTGCAGAACAGCTGACCTTTGAGAGATAATAATCTACAACTTTTTGCTGAAGTTCTAAGCCAACAGATAAATCGCCACCCATATCAGCAGAAACGAATATTTTACCATCTGCTCTTATTCCTGAAACAGAGCTAGAGTGAATATCTTTGGCTTTTTCATAGACATCAATATGATGTTTACTTCCTTTAAGTTCGTAGAGAAAACCAATTGCAGCAGCTCCAAATCCAATTACAGCTATCTTCATAATTGTATCCTATTTTGTATTCGTAATTAAGTAATATATTATAGCTTAGGGATGAGAATATCTTGAAGAGCAGAGACTGATTCAACCAAATAATCAGGATTATGTTTGATTAAAAGCTCTTTATCGTTATAGCCCCAAGTAACTCCTATAACCTTGATATTCGAAGCTTTTGCAGAATCTATATCACGGATTTCATCTCCAACATAAATAACCTTGTCAGAAGTAGTTTTTACAGCCTTAAGATAATGTTTGATTAGTTTATCTTTACCGAATAGTGAAGTAGAGGAATAGATATAATTAAATACTTCCATATTATTCATTTCAAAGAACTTAATCATATTCTCTTTGGAATTTGACGAAATAATAGATAGGTGATAACCTGCATTCTTTAAATTATAAAGAAAATCTTTAATCCCATCAAAAGGTTTAACTTCCGACAATCTCTTTTTCATCTTTTTTTTAACATTATAAAGAGCTATTGGTACCATATAGAGGGGAATATTCTTAAGTTTAAGAATCTCAGCTATAGACATATTCATTAGTTGAGGTAATTCGGAATCCTCAGCACTAATAAAGTTATACTGGTCTGCTATTTCATTATATAATTCAAACCCTAAAGGCATTGTATTGGCTATTGTCCCATCAAAATCAAATAATATATGATCTACTTTTCTATCAGTCTGCATTAATTCTATTCCATTTATGTTATTTTTATTCATATTATATTTTTGATAAATCATGTCAAGAAAAGAGTAATTCATTTTAATAATGTATAGTATTTTTTTAAGAAATTACATATTTTCCTGGTTAATATTAGTCATTTAAGAGAGATTTATCATGCTTCTTTCTAATTCCTTTTCACTTGCCCTGAACTTTTAATGCTCGTCCCATGCTCCTTCTCACTAGTCTCAATTCTTTATTGATGTTTATGTGCAATGAGTAACTAGAAGGAGGGAGTGTGCATAGAGAGTGTATAGAGAGACCAAAGAAGAGCTATTCTTTTTCTTTTAGAATTCTCTCAATTCTCATAATACTCTCTTTATGATAATCATCATTTTTTCCTAAAGCAATAACCTTTTCAAAAGAAGATATAGCTTCCTCATAGCGTTGTGCCTTACCATAGCCCATTCCCAAAAAGAACTTAACCATAATATAATCTTCTTCCGTTAAATCAGCTCGATCTTCAATATTTTCTAAATCTAAGATACCATCAGGAACTTTTCCCAAAAAAGAGGGCATATTGATTTTAAGGATACCTCGCCACATTCTAGCATTTTTGTGTTCTGGATCTATCTCCAAAGCATCATCAAAAGCTGAGATAGCATTAGAAGCTAGAATTGCAGCCCTTATCATATAGGTCTCTTTGGCTTCTAATCCTGCCATATAGCCATAAACGCTTAGAATATCAGGATTGTTTGGATACTCATTTCTGGCACTCTTCATTATTTTAAAAGCAGTGTTGATATTAGTTTTTTCTTGAGCAAAAGCAGAATCAATAAACTCTTGCGGACTCTTCCCCCAGACATTTAATAGTGTTAACGACATTATTAAAAATATCAATGTTCTTTTCATACTTATCCCTCATGAATCATTTTAAATCATACCAAATCAAAATTCAAGGAAATCATTTACTTGTCCAGTGATAAATCACTAAGAGTATTTTTTTAAATAAGAAAAAAGAAAAGAGGGAACTTCTTGCGAAATCCCCTCTTTTGATATTATTTGTTAAGATTATTTATTAACTTGGAATGTTCTATTACCATCTTTGATAAAAGCAACGATTTGTTTAGCTGCAGCCATTCCTGCATTAATGTTTGCTTCATTAGTTTGAGCACCCATTTTCTTGGATGTAGCAAAATATCTATCTGCATATTGCTCTTTTAATTCTGCATCACATACAGGTGCAATATCAGTAAGATATTTGAATTTTGGCTTTTCTGCAAATGCTTTCTTTAAGTCATCTTCATGAATAACTTCTTTACGAGCAGTATTTACTAAAACAGCATCAGCTTTCATAATATTGAAAAGAGAAGCATTGATTGAGTTTTTAGTTTTGTCGTTAGCAGGAATATGAAGAGAGATATAATCACAAGTTGAATATAATTCTTCAACTGTGCTCACAGGGATAACTCCATCTTCTTCCATTTTGCAACTGCAGATAAATGGATCAAAAGCTTTAACAGTCATACCAAAACCTTTAGCTATTTTAGCAACAAAGCGTCCGACATTACCATAAGCATGAATACCGATTGTCTTTTCTTTTAACTCTGTACCTGCTTTTGGTGTGAAGAAATTTCTTGCACTGTAGAGCATCATTCCGAAAGCTAATTCAGCAACTGCATTAGAGTTTTGGCCTGGAGTGTTCATAGCAACAACACCTTTAGCTGTGGCTGCTTCTAAATCAATATTATCATAACCAGCACCTGCACGAACTATAATTTTTAAGTTATCTCCATTATCAATAACTTCTTTTGTTGCTTTATCACTACGGATAATAACAGCATCAACATCTTTTACAGCATTAACAAAATCAGCTTGAGCTGCATATTTTTCTAACAATATACACTCAAATCCTGCTTCTTTACACACTTCTTGAATACCTTTAACTGCTACTGGAGCAAAAGGTTTATCTGTAGCTACTAATACTTTAACTGACATGTTGTACTCCTATCTATTTTTTTTATTTTACATTGTTATATTATTTAAAACAGTGATAAATGTGTCAACGAAAACTTTTAGTTAATTATTGAATTTGTCTATTTATGGATTATATGAAAGAAAAATAAAAAAATACTTTACAAGTTATTAATAAAACTAAATATTAGTTATTAAATGAGGAAAAAATGAATAGAATAAAATATCTAATCTTCTTAATATTAACATTGTTAAGCTATAATCTCTTTGCCCAAGCCTCTCAAGGCAATGAAAATCAAAGTGTCTTAATCTTATTTTCAGGTTCTCATGATTTTTTGGTAAACCGAAATATCTTCATGAGCTTTGAGAAAGTGCTTCGCCCCAACAACATTAAAGTAGAGGCAGAATACATTGGAGATAATAATAGTGTGTTTAATAAAGATGAAGAGACTTATATTAAGTTCCTCAAGCTTAAATATGGTGAAAATAATAAATTTGATTTAGTGATTTCTTTTAACAAAAAAGCTATGGATTTATGTATTGATTATGGGGAAGAGATCTTCCCAAAGACTACTATTCTAGGTTTAGATATATTTGGAGAAATTGCTTACTTACCTCCTTTCGACACTCAGCTTGATATTATCAACAATCTACATAAAGATTTAGAACACCTTTTAATAGTTTCCGATGCTAGTAATAGAGGCCAGACTTTAAAGCAAGATATTAAGGCATATATTGATTCAACTGGGATATTTTTAGACCAAGTAATTTATGTTGACTTTACAAAATTGAATTATAGTGATATTAAAAAATTTGAATATTACTCAAAGAAAAAAAGTGTAATCCTACTTCTATCTGCATATCACGATGCTTCATCAAAAAGTAAGGATTTTAGAGAACAAGTCATGCTCCTAAATAAAGCACTAGATTTGCCAATTTATACCCTATATGAGAAAGATGATACTGCGGAAGTGGTCGGAGGTTTCTATCTTGATGTAGATAATATGGTCAAGCAGTTGTCTATAAAAATAATGCTTATCCTCAATAGTATGCCTGTTGAGCAGGTAGATTTTTCAGATTTAAACTTTTATAGAATGTTTTTTAATAAAGCCTTAGCTGATAGCTATAAAATTGATATTCAACAGTATAAAAAAGATGCAGAGATAATAGTTAGTGAAGAAATGAATGCTAGTAATAAATACATGATTGATATTGTGAAAAAAGTACTTCTTTTCTCTATAATTGTTTTATTCATTGTGTATATTTATACCTTATATAGAAATAAAAAAATCCTCAAAGAACTAAAAAAGCAGAAGGATATCTTTTCTAATATATTTAACAAATCTCAGCAATTCATTTTCATTGTTGACACCAAAACAGGAAAGATTTTAGACTATAACCATAAAGTTGCAAAATCTGATTTCAGGGATTCTGTCATCAAAAATCACTCCAAAGTTACAGACTTTTTCCCTGCTAAAATTAATGACATCTTAGGTCAAAAAGAATATGAGTACTATACTAATATTTATGAAATTGACTTTAATACAGACAAAATTACTTTCCCTACCTATCTTGTATCTTTAAATTACCTTAATGATGACCAAGAAATATCTTACCTTCAATTTATGGATAGTTCAATTAATAAGCAAGAATTAAGAACTATGAAAAAACTTAAAGATGAAGCTGAGAATAGAGTTCATGAAGCAAATAACTTGATTGATAACTTTGTAAGAGAAATTAGAGATCCCCTTAATGTAAAAAAAGGATTCGAGCAACTCTTATTAGATAATCAGGATTTAACTCTTCAACAAAAAGAAAAGTTTAAGAAGATTATCAGATTGAATTCAGATAAGTTACTTACTCAAATAGAGAAAATATTAATCTACTCCGATTTAAATAACAACACTAGAATTCTTAATAATCAAGAGTTTTCTCTAAATAAATGCATTAGAAAAATCACAAATTCTATGCAAGTTATGATAAAAGAGAGAAATCAAAATATCAAGTTGATTAATTATTTTTCCTTATCCGAAGGAAAAGATATCCTCTTCAATGATAAAGACTATTTTGCTTTAGTTTTTCAAGAAATTCTGGGAAATGCTATAAAATTTACTCAAAGTGGAATAATTGAGTGTGGTTATACTCACCCTAATGATGGTAAAATAATCTTTTACATAAAAGATACAGGAGTTGGCATGAACCAGGATGAACAAAGAGAGGCATTTAATAAGTTCAACTTTGGCGCTAGATCCGATAAAAAAAGTAATAATTCTGGAATTGGAGTTGGATTGGCTATTTGTAGAAATTTGATTTCAAAAATGGGTGGTAATATTTGGTTAACTTCTACTGAGAATGAAGGGACAACAGTATTTTTTTACTTAGATTATGATATGAGTGTTTTCAATGAAACTCAAACTATGCTTCACATATCAGATATTGATAATATCAAGCAAAAGCACCTTCTAATAATAGATGAGGACTTAGGAAGCCAAAAATTCATTATTCAAACACTCAGCAAGTATAATATTGATGTTAAAACAATGCCTAACTATCAATTCTATCATAAGTACAATAACCCAGGCAAACAATATGACTTCATCTTCTTTGACTATAACTCAGGATTTGAAGAGTTCATACAAAATCATAAGAAAGAAATTATTGAACAAAAAATTTCCCTTGTCATTATGACTAGAACCATTCTTGATGAAGACATTACTAATAAAATTAAGGGAATTAAATATACGATCCTCTATAAACCAATAAAATTACAAGATCTGATAAACGCTCTTGTTAATTATAGTAGTTAAGATTTCCCCTATCTAAATGCGTAACGACTTATTATTCTGGCCATCAAAGAATAATAATTGACGATTTTTCATAACTCAAAATTATGACAAAAAAAATAAAGAGGTATTTTAGTGAGTTCAAAATATAATCTCCCTCGCGGGACTTATGATATTTTGCCCGATGTAAGCTATAAATGGGAATACATAATAAATGTATTTAAGAATACAGCCAAGTTATTTAACTTCAAAGAGATAGTTACACCTATTTTTGAAGAAGCAGATCTCTTTGAAAGAAGTTCTGGTGAGACTTCTGATATTGTTTCTAAAGAGATGTATAAATTCACTGACAAGAAGGGAAGAGTTTTTGCTCTCAGACCTGAGGGAACTGCCCCAGTTGTAAGAAGTTTTGTAGAAAATAATTTAAATGCTCAAACAGGTATTCAGAAACTTTTCTATACAGGACCTATGTTCAGATATGATAGACCACAAAAAGGACGCTATCGTCAATTCTATCAATATGGTGTAGAAGCTATTGGAAGTAATCATCCTTTCGTAGATGCTGAAGTTATTGCTCTCTTTTATACCTTTGTTAAGAAATTAGGACTTACTGATTTTGAAGTAGAAATAAACAGTGTTGGAAATGCAAGAGTGGCAGAAAGATATGATCAAGCTTTAACTGAATATTTTAGGCCTCACAAAGAGTCTTTATGCTATGATTGCCAAACTAGATTAGATAAAAAACCTAGAAGATTACTTGATTGCAAAGTAAAGACTTGTCAGGAAATTGGAAAAGATGCTCCTGTAATGTTAGATTATTTAGATGAAGAATGTTCTAGTCATTTTGAACAAGTAAAGAAGTATTTAGACCAGTTCCAAGTACCTTATTCTGTTAATCCTAAAATCGTTAGAGGTTTAGATTATTACACACATACCGCTTTCGAATTCCTCAACCACAAATTAGGTGCTCAAAATGCTATTGGAGCAGGAGGAAGGTATAACGGATTAGTCGAACAGATAGGAGGAAAATCTCTGCCAGGTATCGGATTTGCTGGCGGTTTCGAAAGATTACTTCTCTCAATGGAATTAGAAAATTTATTCTCAGGAAATGAAGTTATTCCTCAAGTATTTATTGTTGCTATTGGTGAAAAAGCCCAGGCACAAGTTGCTAAAATTATCAGTTTACTAAGAAATGAAGATATCTCCGTAGAATATGATCCGGAGAAAACTTCTCTAAAAGCTCAAATGAAAGCTGCTGATAAAGTTCAAGCTAGATATGCCATTATCATGGGTGAAGATGAGTTAGAGAGAGGGGTTGTCACTCTCAAAAATTTACAGGATAGAAAACAGGTAGATGTTTCGCCTGCAGAACTTTCTGCACTTATAAAGTCTTAAACCTTTGGCAGCCCTTTGACGGGTTGCCTTTTTTTTAAAATATTAAATAAAGGATTTTGTTCTAATGAACTCTATATTACTAATTTTTAATTTATTAGGTTCCCTTGGTGTATTTCTGTACGGTATGAAAGTTATGAGTGATGGTATTCATAAAGTTGCCGGCGAAAAAATGAAATCTATTCTTAATTATATGACCAAGAATCGATTTATGGCAGTGATGACTGGTTTTTTAATCACAGCATTAATTCAATCATCATCAGCAACAACTGTTATGGTCGTGAGTTTTGTTAATGCCGGATTATTAACCTTGCTACAATCTATCGGGGTTATTATGGGTGCCAATATTGGTACTACTGTTACAACTTGGATTGTTGCCTTTGTAGGTTTTAAATTCAAGATTCAAGTTATCGCCTTACCTATGATAGGTATTGGCTTACCTCTCTTCTTTGCTAAAAGCAAACTAAAAAGGGAGTGGGCAGAAGTCTTTATTGGTTTTGGTTTGTTATTTCTAGGACTATCCTTCCTTAAGGATTCTGTGCCAGATATGAGCGCTCATCCTGAAATATTTGAATTTGTTAAAGACTTTACGGGTAAAGGATTTCTCTCCTATGTAATATTTGTTCTCTTAGGGGCAGGTTTAACTATTGCTGTCCAATCATCAAGTGCAGCTATGGCTATTACAGTTACCATGGCCTATAAAGGCTGGATTGATTTCCCTACTGCTTCAATGATTGTTTTAGGTGAAAACATAGGTACTACAATTACTGCATACTTGGCCTCAATAGGCACTACAGTCAACGCTCGTAGAACAGCTCGAGCCCACTTACTTTTCAACCTCTTTGGTGTACTGTGGATGACTTTTGTATTTGTCTATTTTATTCATTTCATCGATTGGATCTCTCCTTGGGAAAATACTCAGATTAATTTACCACTTAAACTAAGTCTCTTTCATACAGCCTTCAATGTTATTAACACCCTTATTTGTATTTGGCTAGTAAAATACTTCGCCATTGCAGTTGAGAAAATAGTTAAACCTAACAAGAATGACTTGAATACAGAGTACAAACTTATCTATCTGCAATCAGGTAGAGTAGATCCAACCACTTTCAATCTTGAGCAAGCCAGACAAGAGATATTCAAATTAGCTAGAATTTGTGAAGATATGTTTGACACTTCTTTACATCTCTTCTTCAACCCTCACAAAAAGTTAGGAGATGAAGTAGAGAAAATAGCTAATCAAGAAAAACTTACTGATCAGATGCAAAGAGAAATAACTAACTTCCTAACCCTCTGTTCAGAAGAAGCATTAACAGATACTTATGCTAAAAATATTAATGCTATGATAAGAATTGTGCATGAACTGGAAGGAATCGGCGATTCGGTACTTAGAATTATGTTAATTACTAAGAAGAAATATGACCGAAAACTTCAAATGCATCCTGAAGCTACCCAAGAAATTAACGATATTGCAAAAGCAGTTAAAGAGTTTATGTCACTCTACAATGCTAAAATGTTAGAACACATGAAAAGAGACGACCTAAAACAAGCTTATGATATCGAAAATGAAATCAATAATATCAGGAAAAAGTACAAACATAATGCCCGAGAAAGAATTACTACTGGGAAATCAGATATTCAGGCAGAACTTCTATATATTGATTTATTAAGACACTTCGAGCATATTGGTGATTATTCTCTTAACATTGCTCAAGCATTAAGAAGTGTTAGGTAGATAACTATCTTGACACAAATTTCAACTATAAATTTTATGATGATATTAAATATAAATTAAACAAGAGGATAATATGATTAAAGCAAAAGTATTCGTTACCCTAAAACCAAGCGTACTTGACCCACAAGGCAAGCAAGTGATGAACTCTCTTCACTCTATCGGATATAAGGACATTGAAGAAGTTAGAGTTAGTAAGTTTATCGAAGTTAAATTGAACAGTAATGATTTAGATGCAGCTGAGAAAGAAATCCATGAAATTTGCGAAAAGATATTAGCTAACCCTAATACTGAGACATATTCTTGGAACCTTGAAGTTATTTCCGGAGAATAGTAATGAGAATCAATGTCATAACTTTTCCCGGTTCTAACTGTGATCATGATGCTTTTCACATCAGTAAAATTAGAGGGCATCAAGTTGAGTTTGTTTGGCATAAAGATACTCAACTGAAAAACCCTGATCTCGTAATTATCCCTGGTGGATTCTCTTACGGCGACTACTTAAGATGTGGTGCTATTGCTAAATTCTCTCCTGTCATTGCTGAAGTTATTAAGTTTGCACATAAGGGTGGATTAGTTATGGGTATCTGTAATGGATTTCAGATCCTTACAGAAATCGGACTTCTTCCTGGAGCTCTAATGATGAATGAAAGTTTAAAGTTCATCTGCCAACATCAATTTATAACTTCTGTTAATCAAGATTCAGTTTTCACCAAAGGGTTGACTCCTGGAAAGCCTCTTGATATTCCTATTGCCCATAAAGAAGGAAACTACTTTATTAATAATGATGGACTTAAGCTCTTACAAGATAAGAATCTTATAGCATTTAAATACTGTGATGAAAAAGGCCAAATTACTAGAGAAAGCAATCCTAACGGGGCTCTTGATAATATTGCTGGCATCCTAAATGAGAATAAGAATGTACTAGGTATGATGCCTCATCCTGAAAGAGCTGCTGAAAATATAGTTCTTTCTCAAGATGGTTCCCAGATTTTCGCTTCTATTGAAAAATTCTTTGCTTGATCTCCTCTTTCCGCCTGTATGTATTCATTGTGGAATTAGGATTACCAAACAGACAGATTACCTTTGCGAGGAATGCTTAGAGAAAATTGAATATCTAATCCCGGTTATTACTAAAGTTGAAGGATTATCTTACGACTACTTAATCTCTATAGCTAAATATAGAGAGGTAATAGTCTCATTAATTCATAACTTAAAATTCTATAATCTTAGCTCTATAAGTGATTTTATTGCAGAGTTAATTTATAAGCAGATAAAAAAGTTAAAATTAATCCTTGACTTAAATATTATAACTGCAGTACCTTTACATTCAGTTAGAAAAAAAGAGAGAGGATATAATCAAGCAGCTTTAATTGCTAGAAAACTCGCTAGTCTTCTTAACTGTGAATATAATGGCAATATTATTGAAAGAGTTAATTATACAGTTTCTCAAGCTACTTTAGAACATGAAAAAAGAGTAGGAAACATAGAGCGAGCTTTTAAACTAAAGAAAAATATTGACTTAAAACATAAATCTGTAATTTTGTTAGATGATGTCTTCACTACAGGTTCAACAGTTGAAGAGTGCTGTAAAGTACTGAAAGAAGCTGAACCTAAGAAGATTATTGTACTTACTATGGGGAAAGCGTAAAAAATATATGATTGTATCTATTTCTGAAGAGAGAGCTGTCTATTTAATTGATAAGGTGGCTAGGTTCATTGTCGAAAGAAACATGGCAGCACCGGCTTTAATTGCTACTGAGATGTTTATGCCTTTAAACCATATTGGCAGTCAGTTACTCTATGTTGTAATGCCAGTTGCTGAATTAATTTTTGATAAAAAAGCATATCAAGAGTTTGCTACACTCATTGATGAGGATAGATATCTTAAAATGCTCTCACAAAGAATTGATGAATTAGATGCTGAATTATTTAAAGATAAATACGAAAAAAGAAGAGTTAGACGCAGAAAGAGAAATGAAAAGTTAAAGAATATCTTTCTATTCTGGAGAAAAAAGTAAAAATTATTATAAACGGAGGAAATAATGCAGTACGAGAAGAAGAAATTAACTCGTATCATTGCAACTGATTGCGGTTCTACTACTACCAAAGCGATTCTGATAGAATTCGTAGATGGTGAATACCGACAAACAGTGCGTGGTGAAGCTCCTACAACAGTTGAAGCACCATTAAATGATGTTACCCGCGGAGTACTAAATGCAGTACAAGAGTTAGAAGAGTTAGCTAGATTAAAATATAATAATCCTAAGATAACTTTAATTAAAGATTCTGAACTTATTATTCCAAGAAATGGTGATATTGGGGCTGATGCCTATGTATCAACATCCTCTGCTGGTGGTGGATTACAGATGATGGTTACCGGTGTTGTTGCTAAAATGACAGGTGAGTCAGCTGAAAGAGCTGCTCTCGGTGCAGGTGCTATTGTTATGGACTTAATTGCAAGTAATGACCAGAGAATGGATCATGAAAAGATTGAAAGAATTCGTCACTTAAGACCAGATATGATTTTAATGGCAGGTCACACCGATAATGCTACTAGTAACAAACATGTTATTGAAATGGCTGAGTTAGTTGGTGCTGCTGATCCTAAACCAAGACTTGGTTCAAGTTATAAATTACCTGTTATTTATGCAGGTACAATTCAAGCTAGAGATGAAATTAAAAAGACCTTAGGAAGTAAGGTTGATTTAATGATTACAGATAATCTTAGACCTACTCTAGAAAGAGAAAACTTAGGACCTGCTCGTGATGAAATACATGAAATATTCATGGAGCATGTTATGCAACAAGCTCCAGGTTATAATAAATTAATGGCATGGACAGTTGGACCTGATTTAAAACCTGTTCCAATTATGCCAACACCTGCTGCCGTGGGTAATATCATGCAAACTATTGCTAAACAAGAAAATATTGAAGTTCTTGGTGTTGATATTGGAGGTGCAACTACTGATGTATTCTCCGTATTTACTAAAGACTTTATTTTCAACAGAACTGTGTCTGCTAACCTCGGAATGAGTTATAGTATTTCTAATGTTCTAGCTAGTGCTGGTTTAGACAACATTTTGCGTTGGGTTCCTTTTGATATAGATGTTAAAGAACTTCGTAATATGATCAAGAATAAGATGATCAGACCTACAACTATTCCTGCTCTTTTCCAAGAACTTGTTTTAGAACAAGCAATTGCTAAAGAAGCACTTAGATTAGCTTTTATTCAACATAAAGAATTTGCTGTTAATCTTAAAGGTACTCAAAAGAATTCTGATATCGCTGAAGCATTCTCTCAATCTGAATCAGGCGATACTATTGTTAATATGCTTACACTTGACCTCTTAGTAGGTTCTGGTGGTGTTCTTTCTCATGCTCCAAGAAGACATCAAACAATGATGATGCTTATCGACGCTTTCTTACCAGAAGGTATCACTAAATTGGCTGTGGACTCTATCTTCATGATGCCTCACTTAGGTGTGTTGGCTTCAATTAATGAAGAAGTTGCTACTGAAGTTTTCAATAAGGACTGTATGATTTATATCGGTTCTTGTGTTGCTCCTGTAGGAAAGATTAAGGAAGGAAAAATTGCTCTAGAGGCAAAAATTGAACTTCCTGATGGAACTATTTTTGAAGAGAAAATACCATTTGGTGAATTAAGATTATTACCATGTCCAACAGGTTCTGTGGCTAAAGCAGAGTTAAAACCTGGTAAAGGTTTAGATATTGGTGCAGGTAAAAATCAAGAGATCGTTACCGAATTAACTGGTGGCGAAGTAGGTATTGTACTTGATACTCGTGGTAGAAGACCATTTGTATTACCTGTAGAAACTGCTGAGCGTGTTCCTCGCCTTATCAAATGGATGAAAGAACTTCAAGCTTACCCACAAGAACTACTAAAATAGGAGGAAATAATGGCACAAGCATATTCAGCTGGATTAACAGTTACTGAAAATATTGTACTTAAAAAAGAAAGAATTCTTCCTTTAAAAGGGGAAGTTAGAGTAAAGAAAGGTGATAGAGTAAAATGCGATGATATCGTTGCTCACACTTCATTGCCAGGTAATGTTGTACCTTTCAAGATTGCTAATAAATTAGGAGTTACCCCTCAAATGTTGGCTAACTTCATGAAAGTAAAAGTTGGCGATAAAATACATAAAGATCAAATACTTGCTGAAACAAAAGGACTTTTCGGAATGGGTTTCTTTAAAACTTCCGTTAAATCTCCTATTGATGGTGAGGTAGAAAGTGTATCTCCTGCAACAGGTAATGCTGTTCTTAGAGAACCAAGAATCCCTGTTGAAATCAAAGCTTTCATCGATGGTATCGTTACTGAAGTCATCCCTAATGAAGGTGTGATTATTGAAAACAGATCTGCTTATATCCAAGGTATTTTTGGTTTAGCAGGTGAAACTAGCGGTGATATCAAAATGTTAGCTAAATCACCTAAAGATCATTTAGATCCTGCTAGTATTACCCCTGATTGCAAAGGTAAAATTATTGTAGCTGGAGCTTTATGTCCTTTAGAAGCGATTAAAAAAGCTGCTCAAGTTGGAGTACATGCTATCATTTCTGGTGGTGTTGATGACCAAGATTTAAAGAAACTTCTCGGTTATGATATTGGTGTTGCTATTACTGGACACGAGAAAATTGGTGTTACTTTAGTTGTTACAGAAGGTTTTGGACCTATCACAATGGCTAAGAATACTTTTGAACTTCTGCAGAAGTTTGAAGGTCATAAAGCATCTGTTCACGGTTTTACTCAAATCCGTGCTGGTGTTATGAGACCTGAAGTTATTATCCCACTTCCTCTTGCAGATAATGAGAAATTAGTTGTTAAGGAAGCAGAAATGGCTTCTCTCGAAATAGGATCACTTATTCGTGTAATCAGACAACCTAACTTTGGTGAAATTGGTAGAATTACTGAACTACCTGAACCACTTACCAAAGTTGAATCTGAAACCTTAGTGAGAGTTCTTAAAGCTAAACTAAACAATGGCCAGGAAGTTCTTATTCCTCGTGCTAATGTGGAAGTTATTGCTGAATAATTCTCAATAATATATATTTCACAAGCTAGCTTATGCAGATAAGCTAGCTTTTTTTATTTACTCTCCAATACATAAATTCTTGACGATTTTCCAGTCCTTAAAATAATAGTCAAAATTATATTTATAAGGGTTTACATATATGAAATTTCAAAATAATATTAGAATGATGATTTATACTTCTTTATTCACAGCCTTGATAATAATAGGCTCATATATTGCTATTCCTACGGGAATCATACCCATAGTTATAGCAAACATGTTTATTTTTATTCTCGGCTTAGTGCTTCCTGTAAAATGGGCAACATATAGTATTACAATATACCTATTACTCGGAGCCTTAGGCTTGCCTGTTTTTTCAGGTGGTAATGGAGGTCTGCACCACTTTTACGGACCAACTGGTGGTTATCTCCTCGGATATTTTCTGGCAACAATAGCTATTGCTCTAATCTCATCTGGCAAGCCTAGTTGGTTTAAAGACAGCTTAGCTTTAATTGCTGGCTTTCTGCTTATTCATCTCCTAGGTATTTCCTGGTTGATTTATAAATTTCCCCAAGGTTGGACAAACTCTCTTCCAATATATTGGGTTTTCGTGGTCGGAGATTTTCTTAAGCTAGGTCTTGCTCTTGTGATTGCCCAGAAAGTCAGAAAACACTTAAATTCGAGACTTATATGATTTCCTTAACAGATGTTTCCTATAAATTCCCTTCAGGCCAGGAAGTACTAAAATCAATCTCCTTAGATATTGCTCAAGGAGAGTTTATTATTCTTACAGGAGAGAATGGCTCTGGGAAAAGTGTCTTGACTCTTCTTTTAAATGGAATATATCAAGCTAGCCAAGGTGAAATATTATTTGAAAACAAAGCTATCAAAAAACAACTTCTGCAAGTTAGGAAAAAAGTAGGAATAATCTTTCAAGATTCTGATACTCAAATCGTAGGTCAAACTGTCTATGACGACATTGCTTTTGGCTTAGAGAATTTAAGAGTAGCTAGAGAGACTATAAACACTAAAGTAACCCAGATACTCCGCGCTGTAGGTTTAGAGGATTATGAGAAGAGAGTACCAACGCAACTTTCTGGTGGCGAGAAAAAAAGATTAGCCATAGCCGGGATTCTTTGTATGAATCCAAGTATTATCATCTTTGATGAGCCTTTTAACTGTCTTGATTATACTGGAGTAAAGCAAGTTCTTCAGCTAATGGTAAAGCTTCATAAAGAAGGTAAGACTATACTAGTCATTACTCATGATTTGGATAAAGTTTTTGCCCATGCCAACCGACTAATCATCATGGGTGCAGGAAGAATTATCTATGATAAAAACATAATTCAGGAAGAGTTACCAGCCGACTTAGCGAATTATCCTATCAAACTACCTAAATGCCTTAAAAGTGAAATGAGCTGGTTAGTGTGATTCTTTTTCATTATATAAGTAAAGATTCTGCGATTCATAGATTAAGTCCTCTTACCAAGCTGATTGCCATGCTAATTATAGCTTTCTCAAGCATTACTTTAAAGGATATCACTCTTGATTGGCTAAGTTTTACACTTCTCTATTCACTTCTTTTCCTGTTATTCTATCAAGCTAAAATCAGCATAATTCAAGCCTTCAGAGATTTCCGCTATTTCATGACTGCTATTCCCTTAATTATCTTCTTCTCAGCCTTTCATTTTCAGAGTAATCCCAATCTGTATTTGCATCATTTTAGCATTCCTGCTTTGCTATTTAGTTCGACCTTTATTCTCAAGTTATATCTATTTTCTTTAATAAGCATTCTTTTTATTGCTACAACCACTGTTAGGGAAATCAATTACGCAATAGAAACTTTACTTAGGAAAGTCCCCTTTGTAAATTCAGTTAGAATCGCTACTATGATAAATTTATGTATTGTGCAAATACCTATTATTTTTGATTTATACCAGCAGATTAAAGTTGCTCAGAAGTCAAGATGTCTTGATAATCGTCGAAATCCAATCAGAAAAGTTATAATTATTCTTAATATTCTCATCCATAAAGTTTTGCTTAATGCTGATTCTATTGCCCTAAATTATGAGGCTAAAGCTTATAGTGAAGAGAGAAGCAGTTACAAAATTTCTATTCCTCCTAAAGAGATTTTCTATTTATCTACATTTTCTACTTCTTGCTTAATTATTAGCTTCTTAAAATCGCCATTTTAAAAATTAGTAGTTAGTTCAGATTCTTTATTTGACAAATATTTACCTATTAATTATACTAGTATAACAATAAATTCCTAGTGAGGTGAATAATGGATAAAGCAAGAGAAAGATTTTTCTACCTAAGAATGAAATCCCGTGGATATGAAGATAAAGTAATTCAAGATGAGATAGAAGTTAATGATGAAGATTACGCTCGCATAGTCAAAGAGTATGATTCAGAAGTTACCGAGACTATTAAAAAGAATAAAGAGGCTGAAATGATAGGTAAAAACTTTACCCAACTTACTTCCTACCTCTATGCTAGTGTTTCGGATCAAATGAAAGGAATCCCAAAACCTGAGGTTCTAAAGTCAATGACTGGTGAAGTGATTAAACTACCTAACCCTCAAACAATCAGGGTAGAGCACAATGATTTTAGATCCATTTTAGAGAATAGGAAATCAATTAGGGCATACTCAGATATTCCTCTTTCTAAAGATGAACTTTCTTATCTACTTTGGCTTACTCAAGGGGTAAAAGAGATCAAAGAGACTAGTAAAAACAGTGTTACACTTAGAACAGTTCCTTCAGCAGGTGCTCGTCATCCTTTCGAAACTTACCTCTATATTAATAGGGTCGAAGGAGTTGAGCCAGGACTCTACTTCTATAATGCAGGCAAGCATAATATAGTATTATTAGATTCAGATCCTGAGACCAAGGAAAAACTTTGGATAGCCTGTAATCGTCAGAACATGATCAAAACTTCAGCAGTTAACTTTATTTGGAGTGCAATTCCGAATCGAACAGTTTGGCGTTACTCTGCTAGATCATGGCGTTACATTTACTTAGATGCTGGCCATATTTGTCAAAACCTCTATCTTGCAGGAGAATCAATCAATTGTGGTGTCTGTGGCATTGGTGCTTTTGTTGATGAATTTATTAATGAATATCTTGGTTTAGATGGTGAGAATGAAATGGTTGTCTATCTTGCATCTCTTGGTAAAAAGGTTGATGCAGAATAGAATCAGGATATTATTAGTTTTTCTTATATTTATTATAAATTTATCCCTACTTCGGGCTAATAAAGTAATATATACAGATGATTTGATAGAAGTTCAAGCTAATCAGCAAGATAGAGTTTTTGCTCAAGATATCATGGAGCATCTACCTAAACTTATAGACAGATTTCAAATGGATATTGGAGTTTATCCACAGTTTAAAGCAAGAATTTATCTTAGTCATGATCAGCAAGATTTTCAAAATATTGTAGCTACTTTTGGAGGAATAACAGAACACAGTAATGCCTTCTATAGTAGGCAAGATAGTGTAATTTATATCAAAAGTTTCTTGGAACTGGGCAATAAAGAGAGCTTCTATCAAATCCTTCATCATGAATATATCCATGCTTTTATTGAATATCATTTTAAAGATGCCCCTCTCTGGTTTCACGAAGGTATGGCTATTCATTTTTCTCAACAGTTTAGCACAAATATGGTCTATGCACTAGGAGTAGATTACTTATCGCAAGCTATTCCTTCCATTAATGAAATGGAGAATAAATATCCGCAAGATAGCAGAATGTTAACCACATTTTATGCTAAATCTGCCATGGCAGTAGAGTATCTACATAAGCTAGACAAGCTGGCTTTTAGTAAAATGTTTACTACCCACAAATATTTTAATATTGCCTTCAATCGAAGCTTTGGTTTTTCTAAAGAGAAGTTCTATTATGATTTTGAGAAAGATTTCCGTGAGAAGATTATCCTTAATGCCATTTATTCTCTGGCTACTCTCCTAGGCTTAGTCTTCCCTATTATATTCATCTGGGGTTGGATTAGAAGAGCATTTATTAGAAGTAAAATTTCCCCTATAGATGAAGATGATTCTGATGATGATGTGATTATTACTTTGTGATTATATCTTCATTTTTAAAAGCTTACTTTTCTTAAAATTGACTTTCTTCCCAATGACTTCCCAGGCTTCACTTTTCAGGTGTTTTTTATAGAACAGAAGCTTAAGAGCACTGCATTATTTGGGTTAATATTGATCATCCCTACGAGATTTTCACTTATCATTACTATCCGACTGAAGAAATAATTTAACTAAAGTAAAGGGCAGAATTAAATCTGCCCTTCTATAATCTATTTCCAGTTTTTCCTCATTCTTTCCCAGAGTTCATCTCTACTCTTTTCAATGCTAACAATATCATCATCGGTAAGATGCTTAAATCTACCTTGAGCTTTGATATAATCAGCTATTGAACCAAAAGCTTTTGGGTCTTTATTTAGGGTAAACTTATGGTTTTCATATTCTGCTAAGAACCACAATCCACAATCAACAGCTTCTTTCATTATCTCTACAGATGTTTCGGTAGGAGTACCCCAACCAGTAGGACAGCTAGCAGCAACATGAATAAAAGTTGCTCCCTTAATAGAAATTGCTTTTTGTACTTTATTGATATAGTCTTGGTAATAGCCAATAGAAGCAGTTGCTGCATATTTAATATTATGAGCAGCAATAATTTCGAAGAGTTGTTTCTTAGCTGTTTGAGTTCCTCTAAGATTTTCCCCAGCAGGAGTTGTAGTAGTCTTAGCACCAAAAGGTGTAAGTCCACTTTTCTGAATTCCAGTGTTCATATATGCTTCATTATCATAGCAGATATAGAGAACATCATCATCGCGATCTATCATTCCAGACAGTGCTTGGATACCGATATCAGCAGTTCCACCATCTCCAGCAAAGACAACGGTTTTGCTTCCTTCTCTTTTAAGAGCTTTGTTACCAGCAGCAACACCAGAAGCTAAAGAAGCAGCCCCAGGGAAGGTAGATATCATAGAATTATTCACAAAGGCCATTTGCGGGTAGATGAAACCAACTGCAGACATACATCCAGCAGGAAGAATACTAAAGGCACCTTCTCCAATAACTTTGAGAGCAAGTCTTACTGCTAAAGCACAACCACAACCAGCACAAGCTTTATGTCCGTAAAAATACTCTTTTTGATCTATATTTCTAGGGGTAATTTTTTGTAAATTTTGCATTTCTTACTCCTTTTCACTTATGCAAGTGTTTAGATTGATGAATTTAACAGCAGGAATATCTTTACCATTAACAGAATCTTCAAGAAGCTGATACATTTCAATAATATCATTTTTGGAGATATTTCTACCACCCATTCCACAGATAAAGTTATGTTTTTTAGGATTTAGGTTAGATTTGGAGAGAGCAGAGTTAACATTTGTAAAAATAGTTCCTTCGTGACCAAAAGAGATATCTTTATCAATAACGCCTACAGCTTTAGCATCAGCAATTGCTTCGACAAGTGCTTCTTCTGGCATAGGTCTAAGGTAACGAAGTTTTATAAGTCCTACTTTCTTACCTGCATCTCTTAATTTATCTACAACTACCCGAGTAGTTCCAGTAATAGTTCCTACAGTTATCATAACCAATTCAGCATCATCTGTCTGATAGGATTCTAAGACCCCTCCGTAATATCTACCAAATTTATCGCCAAATTCAGCATCTACCTCCTCAATAACTGGAAGAGAATCAAGCATAGCTTTATGTTGTTGATATTTAAATTCTAAGTTATCAGCAGGAGTTGAAGAGAAACCAAGATTCATTGGGTTTTCTAAACTCATTTTATTAGGTGTAGTGAAAGGTGGAAGAAATTCATCCACTTCAGACTGGAGAGGTACATCAACTAACTCATAAGTGTGAGTGAGAATAAAGCCATCTAAGTTAACCATAAATGGAGTTAATACTCGAGGATGCTCAGCAATTTTATAAGCTTGAATCATCATATCAAGAGCTTCTTGGGCATCTTCAACATAACATTGAATCCAGCCAGAGCCAAGTAGGAGTAAGGAGTCTGATTGATCCCCAAAAATACTCCAAGGAAGAGCTAAAGCACGGTTAGCATTCATCATCACAACAGGATAGCGTCCACCACTACAATAACTTAATACCTCAGCCATGTAAAGAAGTCCCTGTGACGATGTTGCAGTAAAAGCTCTTGCTCCTACAGCAGAAACACCCATAGCTGCTGAGAGAGCAGAGTGTTCAGATTCCACATGCATAAAATCAGCATCTAAGCTCTTATCTTCAGTCATTTCTGAAAGTCTTTCCACTACAATAGTTTGAGGAGTAATAGGATAAGCAGAAATTACATGAGGTCGAGCTAAACGAACTCCTAAAGCTACAGCTTCATCACCAGAAACAAATAGTTTTTTTGAATTATCTAATTTCATTGTGCCTCCTAATCCCTTTCATCTTTTATCATTGTTATTGCTTTGACAGGACATTCGTGAGCACAAACCCCACAACCTTTGCAGTAATCATAATCTACTGCTACCTCTTTCTCACCTTGTTTGAAGATAACTCCATCAGGGCAAACCATATAACATTTATAACAAGCAATACATTTTTCTAAATCTATGACAGGCTTAAAGACACGCCAGCCAGCATTAATTTCAGCAAGATGCCCAGCAGTAAATCCAGGTCCGGTTGGATATTCAGAGATGTGATTTCTTTTAGGGAATTCTTGTTGAACAGGTCTATTACCATCTTGTGATAACATATCTTTTGTCTTTTTCATATTATCTCTGATACTCCTTTACTTCATTATATGCTTTTTCAATTACTAATTTATTTTTACTAGCAATAGCTACATTAAGCTCTTTATCTATACTTTGATAACAGGCATCCAAGTCTGTTACTTCTGATACCTTTACTAAAGCTCCTAGCATAGTAGTATTTGTAATTGGTCTTTTAAGAACTTCTAAGGCTATCTGTGTAGCATCAATATAGAAAATTCTATTAGGAGCAGGGAAAAAATCACCATATTTTTCAGGATTTTGAGTATTAATAATAATTACTGATTCGTCTTTTAAACCTCTTGTTAAAGAAGCATTAATTAGCGTCTCATCCATTATAACAACGAAATCACAAAATTCAACTTCACTACGGTCATCAATTTTACAATCATCAATCTTAGTGAATGCTAAAACTGGAGCACCTCTTCTTTCAGGTCCAAATGCAGGAAAAGCAATTGCATGCTTTCCATTGAAAAGAGAAGCTGCCATACCTAATAGACGAGAGACTGTAAAACCACCTTGTCCTCCCCGTCCGTGCCATCTGATTTCTATCATAAATGACTCCTTTTATATTTTAAATTCTAACTGATGCCAAAATATTATAATATCGAATTTTTAGCAAATTATATTTGACAAAATTTAAAGTTTGACAAATTATATTCGAAAAAAAGAATTAAGCTCACTTAATAACGGGGAAAGCAGAACTCTACCCCGCATCATTGTGTAAACAATAATTAATCTCTCTCAGTAAGAAAAAAACAGAGATTATTCATTAAATAGCAAGAGTTAGAAAAACCTAAAGTAATACTAGAAAAAGGAATAATAATATGGATGATATAGATAAAAAGATTGTTGATATTTTGCGACAAGAAGGACGGATTAGTAATAAGAATCTTTCAGAACTGATAGGCCTTAATCCCTCTTCTACTTTGGAGAGAGTCAAGAAGTTAGAAGAAAAGGAAATCATCACAAGTTATTCTGCTAATCTTAACTATAACAAAATGGGCTATACTACCACAGCAATTATTCAAATCGCCCTCGAAAGGCATAATAGAGCAATTATTGATAAGTTTATTAAACATGTTAGCTCTCTCCGAGAAGTAACAGAGATATACCATATTTCAGGTCAATACGATTATATGCTAAAAGTCTATGTGGAAGATAATAAACAATTACAGCATTTTCTCATTGAGAACTTAACCTCTTTTGAGTTTATTAGCAAAACCGAGACTCTTCTAGTTTTTGAAGAAAAAAAGATGGGATAGAAAGAAATTGAGAATTAATAAGAACTTCACACTAATTAACACGAATTAAGACGAATTTTCACGAATGTAGGGGCGTATTGCCCTACGCCTTCTTGAAAAAACCCTTAACACAGAGTTTCACAGAGGCCAAGAGGAGTTTCACAGAGTTTTAAGAAAAGCTATAAAAATATGACCAGACCTCTTTAGTGATTAACTGGGGTTACGGACATTTAGTCCGTGAATCTTAAATTCCCCTCTTTAGTGCTGAAAGCACGATAAAAGAGGGGTGGCTGCGAAGCAGACGGGGTGTTTTTAAATCCTCCTCCGTGAGGGGGACATAGGGTGTTTTCTTCTTTGGAGTGAAAGCGTATCTGCTTCCACATTAGACAATAAGATAACATTAGATTTTTTATAAGGTTTTTCGCATGCAAGGGTGCATGCAATCCGGCAGAAGAGGGATTACCACACTCTTAAACTCCCCTCTACAATTAACTGGGGTTACGGACATTTAGTCCGTGAATCTTAAATTCCCCTCTTTAGTGCTGAAAGCACGATAAAAGAGGGGTGGCTGCGAAGCAGACGGGGTGTTTTTAAATCCCCCTCCGTGAGGGGGACATAGGGGGTGTTTTTAAATCCCCCTCCGCGAGGGGACACAGGGGTGTTTTTCTTCTTTGGAGTGGAAGCGTCTCTGCTTCCACATTAGACAATAATAAGATAACATTAAATTTTTTATAAGGTTTTTCGCATGCAAGGGTGCATGCAATCCGGCAGAAGAGGGATTACCACACTCTTAAACTCCCCTCTTTAGTGATTAACTGGGGTTACGGACATTTTGCATAATATCCTCCAGAGAGCCAACCAGTCTCATTATGTTGAGCCACTAATATTATACAATTGATCCACCTATTATCACAAACAGAGCCATGCAATTATTCAGATACCAATAGATTAAATTCTATATCAATAAGAAGTTGACGAAAGTGTATTTTAATCGGGCTGCTGCGAAGAGAGGACGTAGTCCGAACTGAGCAGCAGCCCGATTTATTGGGGGATTATATATTATTTGGAGATATTTTGCTTTAGACCTTGTCTTTCTCTCATTGACATTTTTCCTTCAATGATTATTCTGTGTGCATTGTGCACTAGTCTATCTAGGATGGCATCTGCAAGAGTTGTTTGACCGATCTTGTCATGCCATCCTCCTATTCTAAACTGAGAACACATAATCGTAGATCCCTTCATATATCTTTTCTCTACAAGCTCAAAAAGATACTTTGATTCATCTTCACTAATATTGGTAAGTAACCATTCATCAATAATTAATAGATTTACTGTTGCATATTTCTTTATGATCCGTTGATGACTGTTTTCGCTACGGGCAACTGCAAAATCATCTAATAGTTCTGGAAGTCTAATATAGCGCACACTATAGTATTTTCTACAAGCATGATTCCCTAATGCACATGATAACCATGTTTTACCACTTCCTGAAGCACCCATTATGATTATATTCTCATTTCTCTGTATATAAGAACATGACGATAAATCTATTAACTGACTTCTGTCTAAATTTCGGTCTTCATGATAATCTACATCTGCTATATTTGCATTAATGAATTTGAAATTTGCATCATGGAGTAATCTTATCATCTTATTAGTTCTTCGTTTATCCCATTCGCTATCAACGATCATTCCTAAACGTTCTTTAAAACTATACTTTTCATAATTGCTGTTGTTTATCTGTTCTCTAATAGCATCTGCCATTCCATTTAAACTCATTTCTCTAAGTTTTGTGATTGTATTATTATTCATTTTCATTTCCTCCGTAATAACCTGATTCACGCTTTATAGCATATTCTGACTCAGATCTCTTATCTTTATCTTGATTATTTTCAATCCGCATTTCATCAGACTTGATAATAGTTTTTAGTATCTTTAAACTTGGATTCGGGGTATAAGTAAGAGCTCGCTGGCAAGCATTTTCAAGTTTCCCCTTTCCTGTTTTCTTTTCTATGTTTAATATTGCCATACAAGTTCGGTAACCTTGTTGTTCAACACTGCATGATGAAAATATTGAAATTATTGTTTTTTCTGTGCTGGGTCCAATACTTTGCCCCCATTTAATAAATCGATTTGCATCCCATTTGTGGTATTCTTGGTGGTTTTCCGGCATATGATTAAAGTTAGTTTGATAACGATTGTCTTCCATATTAAGACGTTGGTGAAGTGCTATTCGCTCACCTTGATTATATATCTCTATTATTCTCTTAGTAATGCGAACATCTACTTTTTGATGTATATATTCATACGGTACTGAATAATATCTTTTATCTACTTGAATATGATAGTTATAAGATACAGTAGCTGTTAACCATGTAGAAATCTCATAGGCATCGGCAGGCAATGGAAGTAATAGTTTTTGCTCTTCAAGTAAGAATATGCTTTCACGACTCCCATCTTTAATCTGAAAGGGTTTAGTATTGAAATCTTTAAGTTTTTCCTTAATTGCCTTATTAAGCTCATTAAGAGTAAAGAATTGCCTATTTCTTAATGCTGCTATTATCCATGTTGATATTTTTCCTACTGCTCCTTCTGCACTAGCTTTATCTTTAGGGTGTCTTACTCTAGCTGGAATTACTACTGTTCCATAATGATTAGCCAAGTCATTGTAGGTCTTATTGATTACACTTTCAGTTCGGGATACTTGCGTTACGCCTGTTTTAAGATTATCCGGAACTAAAATCCTCGCTACACCACCCATATATTCATAGCAGTTTATATGAGCTTGTATCCAATTTTGCATCTTCATATTTAAGAAAGTCTCAACATATGTATAACCACTATAAGGAAGTACTGCCACAAAAATATATACCTTTATAGGGGTTCTATCAATATTGTTCGTAAGATAAGCAGGTTGACCTGACCAATCAACTTCAAGTTTCTCAGCTGGTTTATGATGTATTCTCATTGTTGCTCTAGTTTTATGAGCATATTGTTTGTAGAGTCTGCAAAAATGAGTATAATGAAAAGGTATGGTTTTATTAAGACTACATGTCTCGCAATACTCATACCATAATAACAATAATGTTACACCACTTTTGCTGAGTTGTTTGTGAATATAATCAAAATCAGGCGTGCGTCTTTCTTCCCTAAGGTCTTCTACTGGGAATAACCTTTTTTTGATCTCTAAATTGCTGAGTTCTTCTGGAATAGGCCATTTTACATCATGTTGTTCTGCTGCTTGAAGTACTTTAGCTATCGTATTTCGAGAATGCGATAAACTGACAGCTATATCGCGTTGACTAATACCTTGCGCAGATAAACGCAAGATTTCTTTGTAATTGGTCATTTTTCTGACCTCCATATCGTTATTTATGCCTTTTGACACATAACGTTATGATAACAATAAAAACTAATTTAACAAGATGGCTCAATTTTATGAGATTAGATGGCTCTATTTCATGATTCTAATGGCTCAACTTAATGAGACTGGTGGCTCATTTTAAGAATAATATTCACATTTAGTCCGTGAATCTTAAATTCCACTCTTTAGTGCTGAAAGCACGATAAAAGAGGGGTGGCTGCGAAGCAGACGGGGTGTTTTTAAATCCTCCTCCGTGAGGGGACACAGGGGTGTTTTTCTTCTATGGAGTGGAAGCGTATCTGCTTCAACATTAGACAATAAGATAACTTTAGATTTTTATAAGGTTTTTCGCATGCAAGTGTGCATGCAATCCGGCAGAAGAGGGATTATCATACACTTGAAATTCTCTCCATTTCCCTTGCTCTGTGACTGTCATCTCAAATAATATTTGATTTTTATTTGAGATGACAGTGATGGAGCAAGGGAAGACTATAGAATGTAGAAAGAAAAAGCAGTAAAATATAAACAATATAATTTTGTTAAACAAAACTAACATTACTAATCGCCCTTATAGAATATATATTCTATAAGGCTGAAGATTTATTATAAAAAATCAAGAAAGTGGACCATTTCCACAAAAAGTGGGACCTATAGTATAGTAGAAGAGTAGAGAATTTAGAAGTAAAAAAGAAGTGAAAAAAATACTAGCCATATTTATATTGCTTGACAAATGATTAAAATATTGCAAGTTAGCAATGAATTATCTAGGTAAGGGGAAAAAATGAAAAAATCACTATTTCATACTTTATTAATTATCTTAATGATTACAGTATTGACTGGCTGTGATTATGTAGGGATACCCAAAATAGAAAAATTGCTAAGCAGTACTATATTAAGAACTGTTGGTCTTGGAGAAAATTCCATGCCTATAGACAAAGCTAATTTGGTTATTGAGTTATTCAATGATCAAGCAATTTCTATTGATAAAATCAAAGAAAGATATATTAACTATTATGGAGAAGATGATCCTGAAGATGTTCATGAAATAAGCGGAAAGAAACTAGATATCAATCACAGATATTTTGGAGTTAATGCTAGATACGGAATTAATAATTTAACAGAGATTAAAATTGGAGCTTTCTTTGCCTTTGCCAAGAATGGCTATAGAATGAATTATAGGAATGACACCAGGCGGAATTATTATACTACTGTATGGGGACAACAGCTAAGCATTAAGAGATTACTAACAGATTATGACAACCCACATAGACTTTCATTATATGGTGAAGGAAAGTACTTTACAACACACAGTAAAGATATAGCATCAAAATATGATGCTGTCATTACAGAGTTTAAAAGTTCTCTCATTTATGGTTACTTAGCAGACCCAAAGAAAAGGCATTTTCCAAGTCTTGCTCTATATTTCTCTCAAGCTAATACTAGAAGAGACCAAACATATTCCAATATTCCATTAAAAAATCAGATTCAAGCTCTTGGCTTAGAAACAAATTATAATATTGATGCTAGACTTGTATCTATACTCCTTTTTACAGGACTTGAGAAAGAAATTAGTGCTAATGCTGCTAAAGGACTCAAGGTCTATTTTGGAGTAAAATATGGCTTCAATGTTAATCGAAACAAGTAAAGCTCCTCTTCTGCTAAGAAGAGTTTTTAGTTAAAACCAATATTACTAAATACCCAATCAAATATCATTTTGTATTTCATGTCTGATTATTGTAATTCATACTGTTAGGAATGTATATCACTTACAAAGAATACGAATTTATTAGCTTTATCTTGACAATTTAATTAATAGACTGCTATATTGGATTTGTAATAATTGAGAAAAGGAGAAAGTATGAATAAGTTTCTTAGTCTATTTTATTTAGCACTTTTAAGTAGCTTACTCATCACTGGGTGTGCTAACAATGACACAGCATCAAGCAGTTACATGGTTAGAAGTTCTGGCTTAGGAGAAACAGCTCTTCCCTTGGAACATGAAGAATTTGCTTTTGAAATATTTAATGATAAAGCTACGAGCATTGATATAATTTCTGTAAATAGAATAACGGATAGACCAGAAGATTACGAAAACTATTATATTACTAGTGAGAAAGTAAGTAATCGTGATAGATATTACGGAATTAACTGCAGATTTGGTTTATGGAATTATACCGAGATTAAACTAGGTCTTTTTCAAGGAAGTATTTTTGAGATTGGAAGACACCTTGATATTATAGATGAATCAGGAAATCAACTAGATCTCTATCAAGAACGCTATACTCAATTTCACGGACTACATCTTGGCTTAAAGCATCTCTTAACTCATTATACTAATCCCCATAAAGTTTCTTTATATATAGAAGGTAAACAGATTATTACGGAGACTCAAGGATATGCTTCTAGATATGATGGGAAAAACTTGGAATTCAAATCTGCTCTTATTTATGGCTATTTAAAAGACACTTCCTCTAGAAATTTCCCAAGCATAGGAATTTACCATAGTATTGCCAATACCAAAAGACAAAATAGTGTTGAAGGCATCGATGCAAAAAAACAAGCTCAGGCGATCGGGAGTGAAGTTAATCTAAATCTTGCCTATGGTATGGTCTATGCAAACATATCTACAGGATTAGAAAAAGAAATTGGACACAAAACAAGCAATGAAATAAAACCCTTTTGGGGAATAAAATTCGGAGTTCATTTTAAGAAACCGGACAAGTAACTAAAGATTTTTAATAATATTTATAACAAAAAAATGAGGTAAACATGAAAAGAGATAAGTTTTTAATTTTAATAACATTTTTTAGTATTGTGCTATTTACTGGATGTAGTGTAGAGAAAATGGCTAGTAGTTCTGTGCTAAGAACAGTTGGACTAGGTGAAAGTGTTATGCCGATAGGTCAGGGAGCTGTGGCTGTTGAATTCTTTAATGATCAAGCAAACACTGTTGATGTCATAACTGAGATAAGTTCTCATGACTGGGATAATCTCGAGAATGATTTGATAATTATTGGATCCACTGTGAATGATGATTGTAGATATTTTGGATTTAATACTAGACTAGGATTTGATAATTCAACCGAAGTAAAAGTTGGATATTTTAGAGGAAGCATTGAAAATGGTTATGATATGGCTCCTACAGTTGATGAAAATGATAATATTATTAACGGTAAATCAGAATTAAATACCTCCTTCACAGGTACCCAAGTGGGAATCAAACGCCTACTTACAGAATATGATAATCCTCATAGACTATCTTTATACCTAGATGGTAAGTACATTACTTTTAAGAGTGAGGAATCAGTCAAAAAGTATGACGCTCATAGCCTAGAATTCAAATCGGCTATCATTTATGGATTTCTTCCTAATCCTGACAAGAGAAATTTCCCTAGTATCTCCCTCTATTACAGTAGAGCTAATACTAAAAGAAAAGAGACTATATCTATAATCCCTCAGAAAAGACAGCCTCAAGCTATTGGTGCTGAAGTTAACCTAAATGTTGATTTTGGACTTATGTATGCTAACCTATATACTGGTGTAGAAACAGAGATAGCAGATAAAGCAACAGATGAACAGATTACCTATTTTGGAGTGAAGCTAGGTTTTCTATTTAATAGAAAAAAGTAATGTTCAATTAATAAATTACCTTGATTAGTAACAAATAAAAAATGAACTTTTTACTTAATAGGGAGTCAGACATGAGAAAACTTACTTTTATTCTTTTTATAACTATTTTAAGTAGTAGTTTATTCACTGGTTGTAGCACTGTTTCAAAGAGAAATATCTCGGTAACTAGTTCAATGTTGAGGACTGTTGGACTGGGAGAAAATTCGATGCCTATAGATGAAGCTAGTTACACTATAGAATTCTTTAATGATGAAGCAATTTCAATTAATAAAATTAATGAAACTTTTATTATATATTACGGTGAAGATGCACCAGATAATGAACACTATATCTCTGGAAAAATAGTTAAAGAGTCCCTTAGATCTTATGGATTTAACCTTAGATACGGATTTGATAATTCTACAGAAGCTAAGTTAGGATTTCTCACCGGGTCAATCGAAAATGGTTATTCAGGGACATCAAGTAATTCAAATAGTAGCAATAATTCCTATACCTCTTTATTCGGAATTCAGTTAGGTTTAAAACGCTTACTAACCAATTATGATAACCCACATCGACTTTCATTATATGCTGAAGGAAAATACTACACAACTTCAAGTGAGGGTATTGTAGATAAATACGATGGTAATATTCTTGAAATGAAAGCTGCTCTAATCTATGGTTTCTTATCTGATCCAGCCATAAGGAATTTTCCAAGTGTAGCCTTTTATTATAGCCTGGGAAATACTAAAAGAGATAATACTATTCCTGGTATCCCCCTTGAAGAAGAATTTAAAGTTGTAGGATTAGAAACAAATGTGAGTATGCATATGGGAACTTTATACCCTATTCTAGCCTTAGGTGTGGAAAAAGATATTGCTAACACAAGTGAGTTTGATGATTTAAACTTCTATCTTGGGGTGAAATTAGGACTTCATTTTAACAGAAAGAAATAGTTATTAAAGACAGATCTTCATAAATAGCCTGGGTTTGGTTTTACTTAAGCCTCCTGTTCACTATACTCGAAGTTTAATAAAATTATACTTGACACTAATAATAGCATACTTAAGTTTTGAATAAATGAAAAAAGTGGAGGATATATGGAACTAGGAAAGATAGCAATAGATTATGCTCGCTCACTCGGAGCTGATTTTGCTGATATTAGAATCCAGAGAACTAAACGAGAATTTATATTTGTTCGTGACCTCAATGTAAAAAGATTCAATAATGATGATTCTTATGGTTATGGCATCAGAGTCTTCAAAAATGGAGCCTGGGGCTTTGCTCATAATAAGATCTTCACTAAAGATGCAATAATAGACACTGTTAAGTCAGCTTTTAATATTGCCTTAGCTTCATCTGAAATAAATAAAAACTTCAAATTACAACTTACTCCTGAAAGAGGCTATATAGATACTTACAAAACTCCAGTCTGTATCGATCCATTTTCAGTAAGCCCTAAAGAAAAAATCGATATGCTCTTAGAAATTAATAGGACTCTGCTTTCTTATAATGATATAAAACAAGCTAGAGCTATGGTTATTTCTCAAAATGATCACAAAATACTAATCAACAGTGATGGTTCTCATCTTAACATCGACACAACTTATGTCTATCCTTCCTATACTGCCGTAGCAGTTAATTCAGAAGATAGCCAATCACGCTCTTTCAATCCAGGGGCTACAGCTGCCGGTTGGGAACATGTACTTGATTTAAGAATGTTAGAGAATGCTGATCGTGTAGCTAGAGAAGCTATTATGAAGCTAAATGCTGATTCTTTACCTGGAGACAAACGCCGTGATTTGGTCTTAAATCCAGATCACTTAGCTCTAACTATGCACGAATCTGTAGGACATCCTACTGAATTAGATAGAGTTTTAGGCTGGGAAGCCGACTTTGCAGGTATCTCTTTTGCTACTCCTGAAAAGCTCAAAAACTATCAATATGGTGCTAAAATAGTTAACTTTACTGCCAATAATAAGTTAGCTGGTGGTATGGCAACTGCTGGTTATGATGATGATGGTGTACCAAATCAAGAGTGGCAAATTATCAAAGATGGTATTCTTAATGAATATGGTACAACCCGTGATACTGCTTCATTTATTGGTCAGACACTTAGTCGTGGCTGTAATAGAGCAACTAACTACTATGATATGCCGATTAACAGAATACCTAACCTTTATATGGAGCCTGGTAAGGAAGAGTGTAGTCCTAATGACCTAATCTCTGCAGTAGATGAAGGTGTAATGATTGAAGGACAAGGTTCTTTCTCTATTGACCAACATAGAATAAACTTCCAATTTGGTGGAGATATGTTCTGGGAAATCAAGAATGGTAAGAGAACTAGACCTCTTAAAAAGATTCTTTACAGATCAAATAATCCGGAATTCTGGAATAGTGTAGAAGCTATTGCTGATAAACGCTTCTGGAAATCTTGGGGTGTTAATAATTGTGGAAAAGGTCAGCCAGGGCAAACTGGCAGAATGACTCACGGAGCTTCTCCAACACTCTTTAGAAATATCATGGTAGGAGGTTCAAAATGATAAACAAACTTAAAACTACTATTGACTTTATCAAGAAAAACATAGACGCTGATGATTATGCTATAGAAGCAAGAGTTAAAGACTCTTTAGATACTCGTTTTGCTCAAAATAGAATCACTCAAAATATGTCTGGGGTTAAGTTCTCTATTGATGTAACTTTATATTATGGTTCCAAGAGTGGATCCGTTTCTATAGACCAACTTGACGAATATTTTATCTTAGAAAGATTAGCTAATGCTAAAACTATCGCTCTTCATACTTCAGAAGACAAAGAGTATATTCCTTCTGAAGGAGCTAAAGAGTTTCTTGATTATAATAACTTCGATCAAGAAATTGCTGACCTTACAGTTGAAGATCACTTAGTTATTATCAAAAGATGTGTAGATAACGCTTTAGAACAAGATGCCGTGGTTTCCGGTATGGTTTCTCGTCATATCATAAACTCATTCCTAACTACTAAGAATGGTTTTATCGGCGAAAATAATTATACTATTTTCGAACATTCCATGACTATCAAGAAAGATGAAAGAGAAACTAGAGTTTCAAGATCTGTAATTAGAAAGAAACTTCATGACATAGAAGCAATGCTCGCTGAGTTAAATACTAACTTCCAAGCTATTGATAAAGCTAATGAAATGTTACCATGCAAGATTCCTGTAATTCTTCGTCCCCAAGCTGTGATTGATATCTTCTCATTCATGAGCTGGTTCATGGATAGAAGAGGAGCTGATTTAGGTATGACTCCTTTCTCAAATCAAATTGGTAAACATTTCTTTGGTAAAGACTTCGATATGTGCTCAACTTTAGATGATGATCGCATTATGAGACAAGCCTTTGATGGTTCTGGTCTGCTTAACCAAAATACTGAGTGGGCTAAAGATGGTGTCTTGATGAATCTTCCAACCGGAAAATCCTATGCTCAACAACATGATCTCAAGTATGTTAATCAACCTTTTAATATTGTTATCGCTGGCGGTGATAAGAGTGAAGAGGATATGATGAAAATGGTTGATGAAGGACTTATTATCAATCGCTTCTGGTATATCAGAGTTATTGATGGTAAGAGTGGTGAATTAACTGGACTTACCCGTGACGGTGTTCTTTACTTCAAAAATGGTAAAGTCGAGAAATCTGTTAATAACTTCCGCTGGAATGAGATTCCTCATGATATGACAAGACGGATTCTTGCTCTGGGAAAACAAGTTGTTAATGATACTCATTCAATTATCCCTACTATGCTAATTAAGGACTTCACTTTAGTGGATAATACTAGGTTCTAAAATAAATAGATAGAAATATTATCTTTAAATATGGGCAATCTCTTATGGTTGCCCATTATTGTGTTTGATTGCTTTTATTAGGCTCAAGTTCAAGTCTGGTGGAAAGATGAATTTATAACGAAACAGTTTAGTTAATAATAATGGTTAAAATATCCCTGAAAGGGATTAATAGATTAGCCTGGGGTAAGATCCTATAGGGATCGTCACCCCAGGTACAATATCCAAAAATACGCACATAACCCTGTAAGGGTTTAATAGAAGAGTAACTGATTTATATAATAAAACCTTTGTATATACATTATTATTAAACCCTTACAGGGTTACACTTTTTGTGTACATCATAGCCCAGGGTTGCAATCCCTTGAGTCTTCGCTTAAAAGCTACGCCCTCACAAGTCAGGATTTTACCCTGGGCTAATCTATTAATCCCCGCTAGGGATATAAGAATTATCCTTTGATCTTCGCTAAAGCTAGGCCCTCACAAGTCAGGATTAAGTCTTATTTAGCATAAAATCTTCTATTTCTTGTATACTATAAGCCCTAACTTACTGTAATACAATAATAAGGTGCAAGGAAATGCTTAATAATTTCCACCAGACTCGAACAAGAGCCTTTTATTATTATTGAAAATAGTTTGAATATATGTTAAATTTTGTTTTTTCTTTTTTGGTATTTTGGGAAATTATAAAAAGTACAAGAAAACATCTTGACATCCTCCGGCAAGTACAATTAAATGTACTTACTGGAGGAAGTGATGATTATAACTCATACTGATTTGTTAGATAAGCTTAGGGATTTCGCATCTCCTAAAGCTAAGATTACCAGGTTACTAGAGAGTGAGGAGTTGATTCAACTCAGACGAGGCTTATATTTAGATAGTAAGCCCGAGGGGCATTCCTTGTTTGAAATTGCTAATACTTTGTATGGTCCATCATATATATCTTTTGAAAGTGCTTTGTCGTATTATGGATTAATACCAGAAAAGGTTCATCTTGTTATGAATGCTTCCTTTCAGAAGAATAAGACAAAGACTTATACTACTAAGATAGGTAGTTTTCATTATTATCATGTTCCTGATTTAGTATTTCCTTGGGGAGTTGATAAGATTACTGAGGGAGACCACTCTTTCCTTATTGCTATTCCTGAGAAAGCTCTGCTTGATACACTCTATAGAATATCAAAATATGATAATTCTATAGAAGAGCTTCTTTATGATGATTTACGGTTAGATGAAGAGCTTATAAAGACATTAGATTTAGAGATGGTCAAGCAGGTAGCTCCAGATTATAAGAGGAATATTTGTGGAGAATTTGCTATATGGTTAGAAAAGGAGCAATTATCATGATGAATCCTATTCATACAATGTTAGCCAAGTATGAAGCCAATACAATAGAAGAAAAGAAAAATGCCTTGAAAGAGATTGTTCAAGAGATTGCTTTATTAGGATTGTTTCGTGGGAACTTCTATACTAAGGCTGCTTTTTATGGAGGAACTGCCTTAAGAATCTTTTATGGCTTAGATAGATTCTCTGAGGATTTAGATTTCTCTTTATATGAAGCAGATAGTAATTTTGACTTGAATAAATACCTGAAGTTTATAGAAACTGAATTAGCTGCTTATGGCTTTGAAATGAAAGCAGAGCAAAAGAAGAAAGCTAAGGAAAGTGATGTAATGTCTGCCTTTATCAAAGGGAATACTGTGGTAAATCTGCTGAGAATAACCCCTGATAAATTTAATAGACTGCCTATAAATCATAATGAACAGCTAAAAATCAAGTTAGAAGTAGATATAAATCCTCCTCAATATGGTGAGTATGAGGTAAAATACCTACTTAATCCCATTCCCTTTTCTGTAAAACTATTCTCTGAATCATCACTTTTTGCTGGCAAATTACATGCTTTACTTTGTAGAGCTTGGAAAACAAGAATTAAAGGAAGAGATCTCTATGATTTCGTTTGGTATCTGTCAAAATCATCACCACTTAATCTAAAACATCTCCAAGCACGGATGAAGCAGTCTGGTCATTTGGCGCAAGATTCAACTATGTCGAATCAAGTCTTACTTGAAATGTTGCAAGAGAAGTTTCATAATATAGATTATGAGCAAGCTAAACAAGATGTTCTTCCCTTCATCAAAGATGGTGAGAAGTTGCAACTGTGGTCAGAAGATTTCTTTGTTAATATCACAGAAGCATATTTAACCCAAGCAAAATAGGGCAACCATAAAAGTTGCCCCTATAACTTAGTGAATATTTTCTATTACCCGTGATAATCAGTGTTATCGGTGACTAAGTTCTTTTATCTTCTATACCACCAACAACAATTCTTTAATAAAAGTATAGATTTTAGCAATATCTTCGATAAGAAGTTCTTCTCTAGGAGTATGAACATTTCTGATAGTTGGTCCCATAGAAATCATTTCCATTTCAGGGTATTTGCTACCAATCAAGCCACATTCTAAACCAGCATGAATAACTTCAATAACTGGTTCATGACCTGTTATTTTCTTATAAGTAGCCTTAGTTTTATCAAGAAGATTTGAGTCCCAGATAGGTTCCCAAGCGTTATAAGGATCCCTGTTTTCAACTTTAGCACCTGTTAAGAATCCTAAGAAGTGGATTTTATCAGTAAGTACTTGAAGCATAGACATAACAGAAGATCTTTGAGAAGAGGTAATTGTTATTTGGTCATCAGCAGTATTGATAAGAGCCAAGTTGTTTGAAGTTTCTACTAAATCTTTAATCTGTTTAGACATTCTAAAGATACCGTGAGGGAAGACAGCTAATACTTGCACAATTTTAGTTGCAAATTCACGGGTAAAGACTTGCTCTTTTCTTTGGACTTCTAATAACTCAAAAGTCATATTAGGGTCAGAAGTAATGAACTCTTTTCTCATAGTTTCTTGGCATTCGGCAATAATTTCTTTAGCATCTTCAATATCGTCTGGGTTAATGTAGAAATCAATTTCAGCATTATGTGGAACTGCATTATGAGCGATACCACCGTGATAGTTAGAGATTTCAATATCACAGGCTGAATCTAATTCTATAATTACACGGTTAGCAATTTGAATAGCGTTCGCTTGTTGCTCAGTAATCATCACACCTGAGTGTCCACCCATAAGCTTAGAAACCTTAAGTTGCATAGCTTTAAAACCTTCTGTTGGCTCTGTTAATTCTAGCTGGTAGTAGAGTTTTGTTTCTTCTCCACCTGCGCAACCGATAGTAAAGACACCTTCATCTTCTGAATCTATGTTAAGCAAATATTTACCAGCAAGCCATCCTTCTTTAACGGCTGCAGCACCAGTAAGACCTGTTTCTTCATCCACAGTAAAGAGGAGTTCTAAAGCACCATGCTTAGCATTTTTATCAGTAGCAAGGTACATAGCAATTGCTAAAGCGATACCATTATCAGCACCTAAAGTTGTTCCATTAGCTTTTAGCCAACCATCTTCGACTTTCATAGTAATTGGATCTTTAAAGAAGTCATGCACTACTTCAGGATCTTTAACACACACCATGTCCATGTGTCCTTGAAGGGTAACTACTGGCTTATCTTCATAACCGGGAGTTGCTGGAACTCTGATTAATACATTACGGACTTGGTCCATTTCTGACATAAATCCGTGTTCAACTCCCCAGTTTAGTAACCATTGAGAGATTTTCTCTTCATTTTTAGATTTTCTAGGAATTCTATTTATAGCTTCAAAAATTTCTAATACACCTTGAGTTATTGCATCATTGGAATATTTCATCTTTACCTCTTTATTCTATTTATTCATTGCATGATATAATATAGATGTTAGTTTTTTTGGCAAGAATATTTATTATCATGACCTTGCCAAACTTCCAATTCAAGTTTATATTAAAATAAGGGCGTATATTTCTACGCCCTTAGATATTCTATTTTTAGTTATAATTATTTAATTACACCACTTCTTTTCAAGATAAAATCAACATTTTGAATATATCTATCATAAGAGAATACTTCATCAAAATCTTCTTTAGAAATCACGCTCATAATGGCTTGGTCATTAAGAATTAATTCTTTGAAGTTAGCTCCTTCTTCCCAAGCTTTCATAGCATTTCCTTGCACCATAGCGTAACTATCTTCACGAGAAACCCCGCGAGAAGCAAGTTTTAGCAAAAGAACTTGAGAGAAGACTAAGCCTCCTGTAAGCTCTAAATTCTTTTTAATATTCTCTTCATAAACAGCTAAGTTATCGATTAATTTAATCATTTTCCCAAGCATATAGTGGATTAAGATAGTTGAATCTGGCAGAATAATTCTTTCTACTGAAGAGTGAGAAATATCTCTTTCATGCCAAAGAGCATTGTTTTCCAAGGAAGCCATTGCATTTGATCTGATAAGTCTAGCTAGACCTGTCATTTGTTCAGTCACAATAGGGTTTCTTTTATGAGGCATAGCAGAAGAACCTTTTTGACCTTTAGTGAATCTTTCTTCAGCTTCTCTAACTTCTGTTCTTTGCAAGTGCCTAATTTCAACTGCTATCTTTTCAATAGCAGAAGCAATAAGAGCTAAGGTAGTGAGGAATTCGGCATGTCTGTCGCGTTGAATTACCTGAGTAGAGATATTAACCGGTTTTAGATCTAAGTGCTTACAAGCTAGTTCTTCGATCTCAGGAGAGAGATGAGCATAGTTACCTACAGCTCCGGATATTTGACCAACCGAAATAACATCAATAGCTCTTTTCATTCTAGCGATATTACGATTAATTTCATCAAACCAGAGGGTAAATTTTAAACCAAAGGAGGTAGGTTCTGCGTGAATACCATGAGAGCGACCGATAGAAACAGTATCTTTATATTTAATCGCTTTTAGTCTAAGTGTTTCAGCAAATACTTCTAATTCTCCCAGAATAAGCTGTCCTGCTTGTTTACACTGCAAGGCAGTAGCTGTGTCTAGGACATCTGAGGAAGTCATTCCATAATGAATCCAGCGAGAAGATGGACCTACGAACTCTGCAACATTAGTCAAGAAAGCAATAATATCGTGTTTGGTAGTAAGTTCAATTTCGTCTATTCTTTCAACCTTAAAATCAGCCTTTTCAACAATATTCTTTAAATCTTCTGAAGGGATAATCCCTTTTTCATTCATAGCTTTACAAGCAGCTATCTCCACATCCAACCAACATTGATAGCGATTCTGCATTCCCCAAATATTTGTCATTTCAGGGCGGGAATATCTTTCAATCATTTCAACTCCTAATCTATTATATTATTTTTTAATTCTAGTGGATTAATAGGATAATCTCCTGTTTCAAAACTATCAAAATCTATTTTTACATCAGCTTTTGCAGAATTTAATTCAATTCCTGTTAAATCGAGTCCATTATATTTAAAGGAAATAACATCCTTATTAAGCAATATTTTATTCATTCTATAAAGCTCATCAAATTCAAACTGAATAATAGCAAGAGCGAATTTTCTATTTTTAACTATTTCGTCGATTATGCCTTGAGGTAGTTTTTCTAAATCTAAAAACTCTTTCAGAGGAAATTTATCTAAAACTAAATCAGGGAGCAAGCCTTTATTATAGTTGGTAATAACGATATTATCCTTGGCAAAAAGTGTAGCAAAAGGGGAAGGTAGTAAAGAAAAAATACCTGAATCTATGACATCTAATCTGAGGCTATTCTGATTTTTCTTGAGAACAAACTCTTTTTTAAGAGAAAAACCTTTGATAGAAACTTCGAGTACACCTTCAGACTTAAATTTATTCAAGTAAGAAAGATTGGCTCTAACAAGTTCTTCTTTCTGTCTATTAGTTAATTCTTTAAGTGAAGAACAGCCCATTAGCAATAAGACTAATAGTAGTAATATAATTATTTTTTTCATTTTTCTTTCCTATAAATAAGAATAACGCCTATTATTCCGGCGATAATCATCAATGAGCTAAGAAATTGCCCTTGAGACATTGGCAGTACTCCATAGAGTAAACCATTAGGGTAAAGTGATGCAATATCATCTGGAAGTCTGATAAACTCTATCAAGAACCTAACTACTCCATAGAAGATAAAGAAGGCCCAAAAGACATATCCTTCTGTCTTAATTTTTTTGACCATAAATTGCAATAGGAAAAACATAAGAATACCTTCAAAGAACATTTCATAAAGTTGAGATGGATGACGAGCAATTGTTTCTCCTGGAAAAACTACTCCCCATGGTAAATCAGTTGGAGATCCATATAATTCAGCATTAATGAAGTTACCTAGACGACCTAAACCTAAACCTAAGGCTGCCCAAGGCATTACCACATCTGCCCCACCGAGAAAACTTATTTTTTCTTTACGAGCAAAAATGTAACCAGCAATAATCACACCTAAAAGTCCGCCATGAAAAGACATTCCTCCTTCCCAAACTTGGAAGAGAGTTAGGGGATTTCCCAAAAATTCGGGAAGAGCATAAAAGAACATATAGCCTACTCGGCCTCCAATTATAACTCCGAGAGCAATATAGAAGATTAAGTCGCTAAATTTCTCTTTAGATAATTCTATAGCTCTATAGTGCAAGTTCTTGCGAACAAATATATATCCTAAAGCAAAACTTATTAAATAAAGAAGTCCGTAATATCTTATTTCTAAAGGGAAATTACCAATACTGAATTTGAAGATGTAGGGTTTAATGTCAGGGAATTGAATCATTATTTCTCCTAAAATAAAAAAAGCGACCAACTCTAAGCAGGTCGCTAATTTATAATTAAACGGTTAATTTCTTAAGTCTATCTATTATTAAATCTGCACTCTCTTCAGGAGTTCCTTCAAATTTCTGTCCTTCTTTATGAGTTTCAGGAGAGAATATTTCCACAACTTGAGTTGGAGAGCCATTAAGGCCAATTGTTTTTTCATCTAAATCTAACATTTCTGCATTCCAGACTTGAGGAACAGCCTGACGGGCATTCTTCTTACCTCTGAGGGAAGGAAGTCTTGGAGTATTAATTTCTTTCACAACCGAGATTACAGCTGGGAGAACCATCTCTACGACATCGTAGCCATCTTCCATGAGGCGTTGGCAGGTTAATTTACCAGCTTCAACTTTCTCTATTTTACGCACAAAGCAAGTTTGAGGTAAGTTAAGGTGAGTTGCAACACCAGGTCCTACTTGAGCAGTATCACCATCAATAGCTTGTTGCCCAAAAAGGATCAAATCAAAATCACCTATTTTTCTAACCGCAGCAGCTAAAGTATTACTAGTTGCCCAAGTATCAGCACCAGCAAATTTTCTGTCTGAAAGAAGATAAATTTCATCTACTCCAAGAGAAACTGCTTCTTTAAGCACACTCTCTGCTTGAGGAGGTCCCATAGTAATAGCAATCACCTTGCCACCATGAGTCTCTTTTAATCTAATTGCTTCTTCTAAAGCGTAGGTATCAAAAGGATTCAAAATACTCTCAACACCTTCTCTAATTAAAGTATTTGTTACTGGGTCTATTTTAATTTCATTAGTATCTGGAACCTGTTTAATACATACTATAATATTCATTACTAATTCCTCTTATTTTTGGTAAAATTCTCTTATTTTTTCTATAACGAAAAGCTGATGCTCTTCAGGAAGTTCTGTATAAATTGGGATAGAAACTACTTTCTTAGCTAAGTCTTCAGATATTGGTAAATCACCAACTTTATAGCCTAAATCTTCAAAACATTCTTGGATATGAAGTGGTTTTGGATAATAAATAGCGCAACCAATCTCATTCTCTTTCAAGAAAGCCATTAATTCTTCTCTTCTTTCAGCTTGAAGAGTAAATTGGTTATAAACAGTTGTAGCTTTCTCATGAATCACAGGTAATTTTATCTCTTTAACATCAGCTAATTTATCATAATATAATTTTGCATTTTTTCTTCTACCTTCTGACCACTCTTCTAAATATTTAATCTTAACATTTAGAACTGCAGCTTGCAGGGTATCTAAGCGACTATTATAACCAACCCATTTATGGATATACTTTGGATCTTCCCCATGTTTTCTAAGCTGAACTAAATCTTTTGCTAATTGTTGGTCTTGAGTAAGACACATTCCACCATCTCCCATACAACCAAGATTCTTACTTGGGAAGAAAGAGAGGGTTCCGATATCACCGATAGTACCTGAATATTTTCCAGCAAATTTTGAACCAATACCTTGAGCATTATCTTCAATTACTTTAAGATTATGTTTCTTAGCAATAGCCATTATTTTGTCCATTTCAGCTGGTTGACCAAAGAGATGAACAGGGATAATTGCTTTAGTTTTATCTGTTATAGCAGCTTCAATTAATTCTGGGTCAATATTGAAAGTATCTTTATCAACATCAACAAAAACTGGTTTTGCCCCAACTCTAGAAATAGAGCCAGCTGTAGCAAAGAAGGTAAAAGGAGTAGTAATTACTTCATCACCAGGACCTACTTTTAAGGCTCTGAGAGCTAATACCAAAGCATCAGTACCAGAAGCACAGCTAATAGCATGATTAGCTTCTAAATAATCTTCCATAGTCTTTTCAAAATCTTGAACTTGATTACCTAAAATATAGTTATGTTGGGCAAAAACTTTATCCATTTCTTCTTTAATTTCGCTCATAATATTTTCATATTGAGCATGTAAATCTAATAACTGTACTTTCATTTTTTCTCCATTATCATGCTTATTTTAGTGTTACTTGGTTAATGTGTGAACACCTAACACAATTGTGATTAGCTGAGCTGTAACAGCAAGACCTTCAGTAATATAATTCCATATAGTTTTATCTTCAACTTCTGGAACAAATATCTCATCCCCGGGATTGATAACTGTTTTATTTGTTGCTTCCACCCAAACGCTTGTATCATAGCGAATTACTCTAACTTTACTTTCAAAAGCTGAAGGTATATAACCACCTGACTTATTAATATAGTGAGATAAGCTTTTACCCTCTTCCCAAGGTTGCAGTCCTGCATTTTGAACTGCTCCTGAGACATTAACTAGTAAAAGTGGCTCTTTGATATATATTATATCACCAGCTTTAACTTTTCTATTATATTTTTCATCCTTGGTTTCCCAAAGCTTTTTTATATTCACATAATGCTTTCCTGCTACTTCACGAAGTTTAGTCTGAATATAAGAGTATTCAGAAATTGACATAAGTGAAGAATTAGAAGCAAGTAAGCGCTCTAAATCAGGGTCATAAGACTCAAAAAGAGATTTATCAATTAAGATAGCGAAATTAAGATCTGCACTATTTAGTGGACCTCCTGCACTTTCCAGAACTGATAAAAGGCTACTGTTATCATCAATTGAGTACTCTCCAGGATATTTAACTAAGCCCTTAACTTCAACAATTTTCCTCTTATTTAAGTATGGTTTAGGAAATACTTTTACTAAATCATTATGATTGAGAACTATATTTTCAGAAGAGTTTAAATTGAGTAAAACTTCTTGGTAGTTCACCGTTAAAGCAGTTAATTCACCTGTTTGATGATTATATCTTTCAATTCTGATATTGGATGAATCTGCATCACTGGTAAGGCCTTGACAAAATTCAATTAGGTCTGATAATTTCTCGCCCTCATTAAATTCATATTCTCCCTCACGGTTAACTTCACCAGTTAGCTTTACACTTCTCTCAATAGGTAATACCTTAATAATATCATCATTTTGCAAATAAGGATTATTCTTCAAATCGCCATTAAGGTAAAAAGCTTGAAGATTTAACTCTTGAGAGACACCATTTCTAACTAAAATTACTTTTCTTTTAGAGATTCCTTGGGACTCGAAAACTTCTTCTTCCTCTACTTCTGCTTGGAGCTGAGAGTTTGGCGCCATTTTTTGAGAATTTCTCATTGCCAAAGCTTCTTTCTGTTTCTCCAACAGGCTTGTATCAATTTGAAAATCAGACATTTCAGATAGTCCTGCTGACCCTAATAAGCTTGAAGAATCGGGTGTTATACCAAATTCTATTAATTGAATAGCTTGAGAAACTCTATTTGCAGAGTCTAAGACATAAACCCCTGGCTCATCAACATTTCCAACAATAGAGATATTAACAGGCAGAGCTACAATTTGAAATACTAAGCTTAGTAAAAGTGTTATTATAACTAACTTATTCTTCATAATAGTTAATTACTCTCTCAATTATTTGATCCAAAGTATATTTTCTTTTATATCCTATTGCTTTTTCTATTTTGGTAATATCAGGCATTCTTTTCATCATATCTTCAAAACCTTCTTCAAAGACATCTTCATAAGCCATATATTCAATTTTTGATTTAGACTTAGATGCTTTCTTTATCTTGTGAGCTAACTCTTCAATACTTATAGATTCAGTAGAACCTACATTATAGATATTACCTTCACATTTTGGTGTTTCCATTAGCTTTATAAGAGCATCAGAAACATCGTCCACATCAGTGAAACATCTACTCTGTTTTCCTGTTCCATGAATAACTAAAGGTTGGTCTAAAAGGGCAGCCTTAACAAACTTAGGAATAACCATTCCATACTGACCTGTTTGGCGTGGACCTACGGTGTTGAATAATCTTACGATAACAACAGGTAATTTCTTTTCTCTATAAAAAGCTAAAGCTAAAAACTCATCCACTGCTTTGGCAGTACTATAACCCCAACGGCTAATATGAGTTGATCCTAATAATCTATCATCCTGCTCTTTAAATGGAGTGTTATCACTTTTACCATAGATCTCTGAAGTAGATGCTACCAAAACTTTACACTTATACTTATGAGCAAGCTCTAAGACATTCTCGGTTCCAACGATGTTGGTTCTAAGAGAAAGTAAAGGATTCTCAATAATATATTTAACACCTACTGCCGCAGCCATGTGATAAACTATTTTACATTGTGAAACTAACTCCTCTAATAATTCATAATTCAATATTGAACCAATATGCAGAAGGAAATTTGGATCGTTACGCAAATGCTTAACATTTTCCAAACTACCTGTAGATAAGTTATCTAATACTATAACTTTATGTCCTTGCTTTAAAAGTTTTTCAGCTAAATGTGAGCCAATAAAACCTGCTCCACCTGTTATTAATATATTCATTACTTCTCCTATTAAACTTACTCAGTAAATTTGTGCTAAACCCTTATTAATTAGGGATTAACCCTTAAATCAATTTATTCAAAATACTTAAATAAGTACTTTGATTCAATTTCTCCTAACATTAATATAATTGCAAGTATTTTTTTAGAAATTATTGAAAAGTCCTTCATTAATAGCTCTACCCGCTTTCAGAGCAAGTAGCCCTCCATGACTTCAAATTCTTATAATGAATAGAACAGACTTGTGAATCTCTATGGGAGAAGTCTAAATTCTCACCGGAAAATACTCAAATTTCACTCGATAATAAGAATTGGTGAAGTACAAAGGCTAAAGTAGAACAAGATTTTAGAGTCTCATAAAACAAACAAGAATGACTAAACGAACAGGCTTATATTTACTGCTTTTATGCCAATCTCCATTTTACCATAAAGGGTCGTCAATAGCTTTCTATCATTGAATGCGAATAATTAACGAATACTAATTTAGATGATTAGGAAGAAGCCTTGGGAAAGGACTTAAGGAGAGGCTAAAGACATGGTAATTAGGCAGTAAACATCAAGATATCTACTGCCTGAATTCTCAATAAAAGAGAGTTAAGATATTCACTCTTACTTTTGGTTAATTCTATTAGAAGCCTTTTTAGGATGATAATGAATATTAGTTTTCTTTAGACTATCAGGGAATTCTTGTAAAAGTTGAATTTCGAGTTCATCACAAATTTCATCACCTTGAACAACTGTCAGATGAGAATCAACTTCGATAGTGAGGTTTAGGACAAAGGAAGGTCCATATTTATGCACTCCAATATGACTAATGCCATAAACATTCTTATGAGCAAGCAGAATCTTTTCGATTCTTTGTCCAAAATCTTCATCAGGCATAGAATCCATCAAGTCATTAGAAGAATCTATTAATATTTCAAATCCTGTTTTAAAGATAAATACAGCAACTAGGCAAGAAGCAACTGGGTCGATCCAGACCAAATTACTATTATAGTATGCAAAAATAAGACTTATTAAAACAGCTCCAGAAGCCATGATATCATTAACATGATCATTCATTAAAGCCTTAATAGTTGGATTTTTAGTCTGTTTATAAGTAATTTTTGAATCTAAGTACAAGAAAATTTTAGCTACTACTGTTATAGAAGCAATAATCATAGGTAAGAAGAATTTCTGAGCAACGCCATATTCGCCTTTCCAGAGACTATAAAGCGTAGTTATAGAATTCCAGAAGATAGTCGCACCAGTTGTAACAATAAATGCTCCGACAACAATCGCAGCAATATTATCTAATTGACGATGACCATAAGGATGTTCTTCGTCGGCAGGTTTATTAGATTTTTTCATAAATATACTTACGGCAAGGTAGTAAGCAACATCAGAAGTTGAGTTAATTCCGTCTGCGATAAGAGCCTGACTCTTTCCATAGATACCGATTACTGTTTTTAAAATGGAAAATATAATATTGGTAAACAAACCAAGATTAATTGATCGTTTTGTTCTATTCACTAAAAGGCCTCCATGCAATCTATTATTGCTATATTTGTTATTTTAGAAACTGCTGCATACAGGAGACCTGCATCTAAATGTCTTCCTTTAATAGAAAAACTATTTAGAGCTAACCCCGATATGATAAATTTATGTTTAGCTTGAACTTTCATTTGTGAGAGTAGTTCTTGTAAATTAGCATAACTTAAGTGAAGTTGATAAGGATGAGATATTAGCATTGACTTGGAATTAGCAATAAAGCTCTTTTTTACTTTATCCCAAATAGTATCTGTTAACACTCCAGGTAAATAGATTTGATCAACACTATTTTCATTCAAGTAAGAGTTAACTTCTTTCTCAAATCCAAGTAAAGTACTCTTTTGTAATACTACTTCCTTATTTTTAATTAATAAGAAGTTTTCCTCTTCAATAACCATTTCTGAGTCAGGTAATTGCGGGATTTTAGTTAAGAGAATCAGCCTTTTAAGTTCTGCGATAATCTCATTTAAAGAACCAAAATTTGCACTAACAACTAGAATCATAGCGTCTATTTCAGGTTTCAGAGTAATTGCTTTTCTATCTAAAGAACCATCAATTAGCACAAATCTAGGATTAAAAGCCTTAATTTGCCTAGCTAGAGCAATCTGTTCAGAAGCTGTACTAGGGCCAATAATCTCAGTCTCTAAATCTTGCAGAGCTTTTACAAGCCAGATATCAAAGGAAGCTGCTTTATATTCACTTTTAAGTAATACTTCAACTTTCCCGGCAAATCTCTCTAAGATATTAGAATGGGTAACAAAGATTGAGTTTTGGGGAATAAAAACCTTAGGTTTCTCATGTCCTCCTACTAAATCATAGTCCTCACCATCTCTCCCAGTGGTTAATAAAGCAACTTGACCTACTTGAGATAAGCTAGTGGTTAACCAATTCAAGAAAGTTGTTTTACCAGCATTTTTGCACATACCCGTAATCGCCACAAAGGGGATTTGGGCAGGTAAATTAATTATATCATTAATAATTTTGTTATTTTTAGTCATTAGTGTCAGTTTTATCTACCTTAAGGAATCTGTCAAACCATTCAATAACTTCCGCTAAAACATGCAGTTCAGATTCTTTAGCCCGATAGCCGTGTTCTTCAAATGGTAAAATTACCATCTTGGCGGTTCCCCCATTTCCTTTTATAGCTTGGTAGAATCTTTGAGTCTGCATCGGATATGTTCCACTATTAGGGTCTTTATCACCATGGATTAAAAGAATCGGTTCATTTATCTGATCTGCTGTTGCAAAAGGAGAAACTTTTAAGTAGAAATCTTTAGCTTGCCAGAAAGTTCTTCTCTCTTTTTGAAAGCCAAAAGGGGTTAGAGTTCTATTATAAGCCCCACTCTTGGCAACACCTACCTGGCATAAATCTGAGTTAGCTAGAACATTAGCCACCATAAAAGCTCCATAGCTATGGCCAATAATACCTACTCTACTAGGGTCGATTACCCCTTTATTATCTAAGAAAGTTATTGCTGAATTTACTCCATCTAGCAGTTGTTCAATAAAAGTATCATTAACCACTTCAGGTTCTCCCACAATAGGAATAGAGGCATTATAAAGTACAGCGTAGCCACTCATAGCAAGATATCTAATATCATCACCATAATACCAAGTAAAGGTTTTATCGCTACCTGAGACCTGTCCTGCAGTCTTTGCACTTACAAATTCTCTTGGATAAGCATGAATAATCAGAGGTAACTTTTCAGAGCCGTCATAATCATAAGGGAGGTAGAGTATTCCTGATAAGTCTAAACCATCACTTCTTTTATAATTAACTAATTCTTTTTGTAAATTTGCATATTCAGGATAAGGGTCAATATTATTAGTTAATGTTCTTCTTTCTCCTGTTAGTAGATTAACTAGCTGATAATTCCTAGGGTGCATAACATCTTGACTACCAATGATAATACTTGTGAAATCAGGATCAGCAAAAGTAACAATCTGTTCATATTTTGCAGGATCTGCTTCATATATCTTAGTAAATTCTAAAGTCTCTAAATTAAATGAGGCTAAGAAAGGTTTATTTCCTTCTGGAGTTGCTCCAGTATTATTAATGTAATAGACTAAATTACCATTGCGGACAATGACTTTCTCTTTATTCTCATCCCAGACAGTAAAAATATCTCCCCTATCTGCATATTTATCATTTACAGATTGATTAGTGATAAGAGTTTTAGAACTATCTTCTAAATTATATAACCACTGTCTAGTCCATAATTTATCTCTATCATAATCTCCGAAGATGATACTTTTTTTATCAGCAAAACAGTCATATCCTGTTGCTCTATGCTGAGTTCGATAAAATTCTTCTCTTTCCTTAAATGGATACTGACTTGTATAGATAATATCGCGATATTCTACTTCTACTTTAGGGTCGCCATTATCTTGAGCTTCATACCAAACAAGAGTTTGATCAGCAATAGGTAACCAATGATGATACCTTTGACCAGAATAAGTTCCCCCAATGGGTATTTCATCTTGCAAGTCTCTTGTAATTAACTGTTTAAGCTCTTTTCCTTTAAGATTCCATATTGAAGTTGTTTGAGGAAAGTAATAATAAGGAACCGTGTAAGAATAAGGCTTATTAATTTGAGTAACTATCAGAAGCTTATTATTAGGAGAAATTGAGGCAGAACGATAAATGCCAGGTTTGCCTATTTTTTTAATCTTCTTGGATTTAAGATTAACTATAGCGATTTGACTTGTAAAATAGTAGTCAAAAAGTGCTTCATCTTGGGGAGATTTTAAAAGATTAGTATAAGTTCTGAGCTGACTTAACTTCCCAGAAGTCTCTTCTATTATAGGGGAATCGGGAAGTATATCAGAATTAGGTTTCTCTCCTCTCTCCTGAGGAATCATTCCGATAAGGACTTCCTTCTGATTAGCAAGCCATTGCACATGTGGTTCACCCATTGCGCCATTAAGTCTGATTTCAGGATATTCAACTATTTTCTTAGTAGTAAAATCTACTAAAATGAAGCTAACCCCATCCTCAAGATCATAAGTCATGATTGCTTTAGAATGATCAAAGGAATAAAAGCTAGTTCTGATTCCCTGATATTTATCTAAATTTATGGCAGTTTTACTCTCATTACTAAAATCAACTAGAGAAAAACTATTAGTTTGATAGAATTTCTTGGTAGCATTTAGTCGAGGAGAAAACTTATTTCCAGCTAATTCTATATCTGCTTCAGCAATTTCTATTAATTCTATTTTAGGGTCATAACTTATTTCACAGCCGAAATCAGTAAATGGTTTAAATATTACATAAGGAGGCTTAGTAATTTCATAAACTTCTCTAATTCTGCTATCTGGAACTCTGTACTGTCCAAATAATGTGCCAAAAATAACTAATCCCAATAAGAAAATCACACTTTTTTTATTCATTTAAATTTCCTTTACTTTGCTTGTATAGGCATTAAAATACACCCTATTATTATATAATTTTTGAATGTAAATTTTTGTAAACAAAATTTTTCTTGCTAAATAACCTTAATCATTTTTTTTTGCATTTCAATGAACAAATTATTAAATAAAATAATCAAAATGCAAAGGAAATAAAAAAAGGAAATTAAATGGACATTACGAAACTTAGGAATATTGGAATTAGTGCTCATATCGACTCAGGGAAAACGACATTATCAGAAAGAATTCTTTATTATACAGGAAAAATTCACACTATCCATGAAGTGCGTGGAAAAGATGGTGTTGGAGCTACTATGGACTCCATGGAATTGGAAAAAGAGCGCGGTATTACCATTGCATCAGCTGCTACAAGTGTTACTTGGAAAGGTTATGACATCAACTTAATTGATACACCTGGCCATGTTGACTTCACTATCGAAGTTGAAAACGCTCTTAGAGTGTTAGACGGAGCAATTCTTGTGCTCTGTAGTGTTGGAGGCGTACAATCACAGACAATCACTGTTGATCGCCAGTTAAAAAGATATGATGTACCTAATTTAGTATTTGTTAATAAAATGGATAGATCAGGAGCAGATCCTATCAGAGTTACTTCTCAAGTCCGTGAAAAATTAGGAAGAAATGCAGTGATGATGCAACTTCCAATTGGTTCTGGAGATGATTTCGAAGGAATTATAGATTTAGTTAAGATGGTTGCGGTTTATTACGAAGGACCTAACGGTGATATCTTAGTGGAGAAAGAGATTCCTGCTGACCTATATGACTTTGCTGTTGAGAAACGCGAACAGATGATAGATCAGGCTTCAATGTTCTCAGAAGAGCTTATGGAAGCATTCCTAGAAGGAAACGAAACTGAAGAGATGATTCATAAAGCAGTAAGAATTGGTACTATCAGTCGTGAATTTGTACCTGTATTCCTTGGAACTGCTTATAAAAATAAAGGTGTCCAAAAATTATTAGATGCTGTTTTAGATTATCTTCCTGCTCCAACTGATGTAACTAACTACGCTTATGATGTAGAAGCAGGAGATAAAGAGATTGCCCTTAGCCACAATCCTAATGATGATTTAGTTGCTATGGCTTTCAAGTTAGATAATCAAGTTTATGGTCAGTTAACTTATTTAAGAATCTATCAAGGTACTTTAAAGAAAGGTGCTGATATTACTAATGTTACTAATGGCAAAAGAGTTAAAGTTGGCCGTTTAATCAGAATGCATTCAGACTCTATGGAAGATATTGTTGAAGGTCAAACAGGTGATATCATCGCTATGTTTGGTGTTGATTGTTCTCTTGGAGATACTTTCAATGGCGGAAGCAAAGTATTATCATTAAAATCTATGTTCGTTCCAGATCCAATTATTTCTCTTGCAGTTACTTGTAATGATAAGAAATCTCTTACTAATATGGGTAAAGCTCTTAATAGATTCGCTAAAGAAGATCCTACTTTCAGATATGAGGTTGATGAAGAATCTAACCAAACAATTATCTCAGGTATGGGTGAACTTCACTTAGATGTTTATATCGAAAGAATGAGAAGAGAATATAAAGTAGAAATTCAGACAGGTCAACCTGAAGTTGCTTACCGTGAATCTATCGGTTCTGAAGCTCTCTTTAATTATACTCATAAGAAGCAATCAGGTGGACGCGGACAGTTTGCTAAAATCGCTGGTGCTATCAGACCTACCGATGGTGATAGTATCTTTGTAGATAAAATCACTGGTGGCGTTATTCCTGGAACTTATATCCCTTCAGTGGAAAAAGGTTTCAGAGCTTCACTTGATAAAGGTGATTTAACAGGCTTCCCTGTAGTTGGTATTGAATTTGAACTTAATGATGGTTCTTATCACCAAGTTGACTCTTCACAAATGGCTTTTGAAGTTGCTACTAAAGCTGCTTTCAGAGAAGTTTATAAAAAAGCAAACCCTTATATCATGGAGCCAATTATGAAAATTGAAGTTGAGACTCCATCAGAATTTAGAGGTAATGTCATGGGTTCTATCAATCAACGCCGTGGTGTTGTTCTTGATACTGAAATTGATGATCAATTCTCACGCATTATTGCTGAGATTCCTCTCTCTGAAATCTTCGGTTACGCTACTATCCTCCGTTCACTTACTCAAGGTAAATCTGAATTCTCTCTTGAATTCTCATCTTACAAAAGAGTTCCTAAGCAAATGGAAGAAAAGATGCTCGAAGATATTAGAAAAAGAAACGCTGAAAAAGGTAATTAATAGTTAGTAATTAACTAGTAAGATAAAATTAAAACCTTGTAGTTGTTGAAAACCAATTACAAGGTTTTTTTAATATGGATAAATCTTTGTCTAAAAATTTTAATTCTCGTTCTTAATTCTTAGCTTCCTCATAGACAGGATTCTCAACTTTTCCCATAAAGAGAATATTTTGAGTCTTATTATCTTGAATAACAAAGATAAATGGATGATTAGCATTAAATTCTCTGTATTCATATTGAGGTGGCATGCTTCGAGTAGTCATGGCAACAGCAGTAACTGCAGCAGCCTCAGTACCCTTTTCATTAACATCAATGATAGCTTTATGAAGTACTTTATCAATGTATAATTCATCAGCTGTTTTTGAGGTAAATGCTCTTGCCATTCCTATTTTCTTTAATGGCTCATTTAAGTCTGCATCAAAATCAAATTTGAATTTAGGTAATTGAACATTGACCTTATAAGTTTTAAGTTCTTTATTCCATTTAGCTAAAATCTCGGAAGTAAGATTATCTTGCAAAGCTCTAATATCATTCTCTCTTGGAAGAATAACTAACATTGAAAAGTCTCTACCTCTATAGTTCATTTTCAGAACTTGAACATTATCATCTTCTGTATAGGCAAAGTTCTCTTCTATCTTCATAAAATCAACTTGAGATTCGTTCCTTAGGGAATTATAAAAAGCTTCCTTGCTAGTATTTCCCTCGTCAAATTCTTCTTGCCATGACCCTTTGAAATAGATAGCATTAGTTAGGATTAAATGAGTAAGTGAATGAATATCTCCTTCATTAATAATCTTCTTGATCATACCATTTGTTTTAGCATCACACCAATCATTTACTCGATCAGCTGTATCTTTAGATTTTAAATTATCAAAAGCTAAGGCTTGACCTAAATAGTATTTTTCAATATTTTCTTGCCTTTCAGACTCTAGAGAATATTTATTATCTATCCATACAGCATTAGCTATATTTAGAATATAATCTTTGTTTTCTCTTCCATAGTTTTTTAAGATAGATTGATAGCCATCTCTGATTTTAAGAACATCTTTAGGAAGGCGGAGTCCTCTTCTAATAGAATTAGAGATTTCCTCATTAGTTGTTTCAGCAGCCATGGCTAAGGCATTAGAAATAGAAAAAGAGGAGAATACAAGATTTTTATTCTTTTCTTCTATGATCTTAAAAAGAACTAAAGACAATTTGTTGTTTGCTTCAGAAATTGAGTACTCTCTATCAGCATCATTATAGAAATCCTTAAGATACTCTGGATAATCTTCAGAGCTAACTTCTACTTCAGCTTCTGGGATTGTTTCTGTTGTAACTTCCTTAGGTACTTCTTGGATTACTTGCTCATTTTTGGAGCAATTCGCTACTACTAGTAATGATAAAATCATCATAGCTACGCTAATTAGTTTTCTCATTTTTATCTCCTTTTTAAATCTTTTGCTTTTTCATTCATTTGTTCTTTCAGTGTCCAGTCCTAAATAATTTGACCGCTTTTTTAGTAACTATTATTTCCTCTATTAAACCCTTTGAGTCTAAGCTAATGCTTAGCCCTCACAAGACAGGGTTACACGAATATTGGTTTGCCATAGCCAGGGTCAATTTTTAATTAATAATTATTAATTTCTTCTAATACAAATAGATGTACTTATTCCCTGCTTGAGCTTGAATAACACCTTTTAGTTCTAGATTCATTAGAAGGGAGGAAAGCTTGGTAACTGGTAATTTAGTATTGATAATTACTTCATCAAAATAGACTGATCTATTCTCTTGCTTAATATAATTATAGACGACTTTTTCCTCATTTGAAAGTTCAGGAAAAATAGTTAGTTGTTCAACATAATTGGTATTAATAAATGAGGATAAAATATCTTCGGATTCAGTAACCATACAAGCGCCATTCTTAATCAAATAGTTAGGTCCTTCTGAGAGGATATTGTTGATTTCACCTGGCACAGCAAATAGTTCTTTATTTTGATCAATAGCATACTTTGCAGTCAACATTGCCCCACTGTTTTTTTTACCTTGAACAACTAAAGTTCCCATGGATAAGGCAGAAATAATCCTGTTTCTTTGTGGGAAAAAGTATCTTTCAGCTTCTACCCCAGGGATATATTCAGAAACAATTGCTCCATTTTCTATAATCTTCTCGGCTAATTTCCTGTTTTCAGGAGGGTAAATCTGGTCACAACCTGTTGCCATAACAGCTATTGTTTTGCCTCCTGTGGCGACGCAGGCTTTGTGAGCAATGGTATCAACCCCATAAGCAAGTCCACTAACAATAATCACACCTTTTGCTGATAACTCTCGACTAACTTTGTTAGTTATATATCTTCCATAATTATCAGCTCTCCGAGTGCCCACAATAGCCAAAGTATTATTCCAAGCATCATGAGGTAAAGTACCCCGATAAAAAAGCATTAGAGGCGGAGAGAAAATTGCTCTTAAACTCTCGGGATAATCTTTATCCAATATAGTGAGATATTTAATCTCATACTTTTCTATAAGCTGGCAAACTTGCTCAAAATTATTAGCTCTCTTATTCTCTTTAATTTTATCAAGTACCTTGCGGGGAATATCTTTTACATCAAGATCTTGTCCCATAAAAGTGCTTGGTTCACCATACAACTCTAATAATCTCTGACTATAAACTCTCCCAATACCTTCCGTCTGTTGAAACCTTAACCAAAACTCAAGATGCTGAAAATCCATAACCTTATAATTCATCCTCTCTTTTGATAATATTATACATTCTTCTCTTTAATTTATCTAAATTTTTAGTCGAAACTGAAGAAATTGCCATAATCTCTTCATCTAATTTATTACTAAATTCTTTCTTTAACTTATTAATTATCTCTTCCACGCTTTCATCAGTAAGAGTATCTATTTTACTTAAGGCAATAAGGTGTGGTTTTTTATCCATCATTGGATCATGGGTAATAAGTTCATTTCTTAATATTTCATATTGCTTAAAAGGATTTTCATCATTAATATCAATAAGGAAAAGTAGTACCTTTGTTCTTTGAATATGTTTTAAGAATTGAATTCCTAAACCTTTACCTTGAGAAGCACCTTCTATTAATCCAGGGATATCTGCCATAACGAAAGACTGAAAACTCTCTAATTGAACAACACCAAGAGAAGGTTCTAAAGTAGTAAATTCATAATCAGCTATTTTAGGGCGAGCAGCTGAGATTGAGCTAAGTAAAGTTGATTTACCAGCATTAGGAAATCCAACTAAACCAACATCTGCCATTAAGCGTAACTCTAATTCTAGCTTTTTAGATTCACCTTCTTTTCCAGGGGTTGAATACCGAGGTGCTTGATTTATACTATTAGCATAACTAGAATTTCCTCTTCCTCCAGCTCCACCTCTGGCAATCACAATCTGTTGTCCTGCATCTACAATATCACCAATTTTCACTTTATTATCAGGATCAGTAATGTCATAAATAACTGTTCCCAGAGGAACAAATATAACATTTGCCTCACCAGTGGCTCCAGTCATATTACTTCCACCACCATTAACACCATTCTTTGCTCTAAAAAGTTTATTAAAACGGAAATTAATTAATGTATTTACATTAGGTTCCCCTTCAATAATAATGTTTCCACCATGACCACCATTACCACCATCTGGCCCACCTTTAGGGACAAATTTTTCACGACGGAAACTTAGGCATCCATTACCACCCTTTCCAGCTGTTACTTCTATTCTAGCAAAATCTATAAACATAATTCCTCAGTTTTTTTGTATTTTATTATAAATCCCATCTTCTTAGATAGATAGATTGAGTCAAGAAGATTGTTGAATTAGTGAATACTAGAAAAGAACTTAGCTCGGGATAATACTTCTATTTTGCGAAAGAGATCTTACATTCAATGTTTCAAAAATTTGAGTTTTTATTATTTCTTTTTATATTTTCACTGAGATATTTAACTTTAAAGTAATATTTTTAGAAATAAAGGAGTCTCTTATTACATTTCTAACTCTTTGATTTTTAGGAATTAAAGACTACTTTAAGTACTTATTGATGAAGATTATTTTTATATCTACTAATAAAAAAGCAAAGAAATTTCTTTACAATTTTGAAATACTATCAGTAAATGATAAACTATATAAATACATTTGAGAAAATGTCTATTAAAATGGAGAATTATTAATAGAGGTGCAATACTTAAGAGATTAACAAAAGGATATATATGGATAATGTATGGGAGATAGGGGTTGAATTAACCCTTAAAGAAAAGAAACTTAGAAATCAGATTGCCAGTCAATTGAAGTGCCCTCGCTCTATTGCTACGCTTTTAATAAAAAAAGGACTAAACACTACAGAAGAGATCGAGTCATTTCTCAATCCGACACTTAGTCAACTTCATGACCCTTATCTATTTAAAGATATGGAAAAAGCTGTTAATAGGGTTTTAGAGGCAATAGAAAAGAATGAAAAAATCACTATCTATGGTGACTATGATGTAGATGGAACAACTTCTACTTCAGTTCTTTTGTTGGGACTTACCAAGTTGGGTGCAATTATTGATTATTATATTCCGCATAGAATGATAGATGGTTATGGACTGTCTATATCCGGTTTAGAACAAATTCAAGAAAATGGTACAAAGCTGATAATCTCTGTAGATTGTGGAATAAATGCTATTGATGAAGTAGAACAAATTCATGCTTACGGAATGGAGATAATAATCACAGATCACCATAATCCCAAAGAATTACTTCCCAATGCCTTAGCTATTATTAATCCTAAAGTTGAAGGTTCAGGTTATCCATTCCCTAAATTAGCAGGAGTAGGCGTTGCCTATAAACTCTTAGTAGCTATCTATATGAAATTAGGCATTGACACAGAAGAAAATATTGCTAAATACTTAGATTTAGTTGCTTTAGGAACCATAGCCGACATCGTTCCTTTAGATGGAGAGAATAGAGTTCTCTCAGCTTTAGGTTTGACTCATCTGATAGAGAAAAAAAACTTAGGACTCAAGGCTTTGATAGACTTTTCCAATTTAAATCAGAAGACTTTAAACTCCTCTGACATTGTCTTTGGTTTAGCTCCTAGAATCAATGCAGCTGGTAGAATGGGAAGTGCTGATGTAGCTGTAGAACTCTTAGTTTCCAATGATGAAAGGCAAAGTAATGAATTAGCTGAGAACATAGAACATCAGAATTCTTTAAGGCAAAGAGAAGACCAAAAGACCTATAAAGAAGCTATTGATATTATTGAAAAGAAGTATAAAAATATAGATGAAACAGTGTTAATAGTTCTCTCTTCAGATAGTTGGCACCAAGGTGTAATCGGGATTGTAGCCTCTAAGTTAGTGGAGCAATTTAACCGTCCAGTAATTATGATTTCCGTGAAAGATGGAGTTGGATCAGGCTCAGGAAGATCTATCCCTGATTTAGATTTATTCCAAGCACTTACTGATAATGAAGAGGATTTAATCAGTTTTGGTGGTCATAAATATGCTGTTGGTTTAACTTTATACCAAGAATATATAGATATTTTTGAAAACAGGTTATCTGACTATCTTAAAGACAAGCCTTATTCTCATAATATCCAAAATACTATTTCTATAGATTCTCATTTAGAACTTTATGATATTAATAAGAATTTTTTAGCTTGGATTGAGAAGTTCTCACCCTTTGGTTCAGGTAATAGAAGACCTGTTTTCTATACTGAAAAGGTTAATGTTTCCACCTATCCTTATATTGTCGGCAAAAATCATCTAAAGTTGAAGGTAATTAAAGATGGTGTAGAGCTGGACTTAATTGGATATAATTTAGGAGATTATTTAACTTCTTTGAAAAAGAACTCATCTTTGGATATTGCCTATTCTGTTGAGATAAATACTTTCTTTAAGAAAATGACTATCCAAGGCAAGTTATTAGATTTAAAAGTTAACAGATAATAAGGTGGATATGTTTAAAAGATATTTTTTTTTAATTATTATTTCTCTTCTTTTAGGAGTAGCTTGTAGCCAAAACAGACAGAGCTTTGCTGAGATAACAGAATTTACTAAAATTGGTAATATAGCAGTAAATTATAGAATTAAAGATGTAGCTTTTGAAAGCAATTCAAGAACAGTATATGTTTCGGAAATGAATAAAGATTATATTTGGGTATATAAAGATTTTAACTTTATTAATAAGTTTGGAGGCAAGGGAAATAATAGTTCCTCTTTTCAGCTTCTGGCAGATATTGAAGTTTCAGATAACCAATCTTTGCTTGCACTAGACAATCTACAAAAGAAAATATCTATCTTTGATAAAAATGGTACTTTTAGAAATTCTATTTCCCTTAAAGAATATTCTAACCCTGCTAAATTCACTTTAGGAAGCGATGATACTCTCTACCTTTACGATGGGGATGAACATGAGGTAATAATCCTTAATCTACTTACTTACCAAGAATTTATTAGATTCGGGAAGTTCGAAATTGATAATCCTAAAGCAATCAGGTTTATGGGCAATAAGCTAACTATCACGACTTCTGAAGATCAAACTGATTTTTATAATTCTTTGGGAGGATTTTTTGAGACTTATCCTCACTTAACCGTTAAAGATAATTATCAGAATACCATAGCCTTACATAATAATTTTATCTTCTTAAACGGTCAGCCTATTACTGCCATAGTTGTTGAAAATATTCCACAAGGAATGTTCTTAAAACAAAATAATCTGATAATTTATACTCAAAATGAAGTATTAATCTATAACCTTAAATATAAAAATCAATAATTAATGAGAAAAGTTTTTATGAATAATGATAATAATACCAAAAGCTTACCCCCATACTTACTTATTGCAATTTCAGCACTAGTCTTAGGATTAAGCAGATACCCTGGAAGTATGGGTATTTTCGCTTTCATTGCCTTTATCCCTCTCTTCAGATTTTTTGATAGTGGGAAGAAAAATAGCCTAGAACTAATGAGAGGAGCAGCCCTCTTCTCTCTAATCAATACCCTTACTGCATATCACTGGATCGGATTAGTTACACTACCTGGAGTCCTTGGAATAATAATTCTTTTTGCTCTCTATTATTGGGGAGTATTTGCCTATTTAAATCTAGTGTGGCAGAAGAAAGAATGGATAAAATGGCTTGGATTCATCTCAATTTGGCTTTCTTTCGAGTTCTTCTTATTCCATACAGAATTTAGGTTTCCTTGGTTAAATGTTGGCTATGCTCTCAGTAATTTTAATCTTTTGGTACAGATTGCAGACATAGGTGGAATTCATTTAATATCTTTTGCCCTTTTGCTTAGTAACATACTACTCTATCGTTTTCTATCAGGTGTTAAATCTGCAATTTATCTTATGTTGATTCTTTTCACTGTTTGGTTTGGTTATGGATATCTTAGATACAATAGCCTTGATTTAGAATTAGCAGATATAAAGATTAAAATGATGCAACCTTCCATTGGTATAAATAAGTTTGAACTTCCCATGGAAGATATTCTTGCTCGATATGAAAAACAATCCTACTATGCATCCTTAGAAGACTTAGATTTATTTATCTGGCCTGAAGCATCAATCCCAGCCTTACCTCTAAGGATTTATGATTATAGCGTTGGCCAGGAACTTATTAAAATAGCAAAAAAGAACAAACTAAACATCTTTTTTGGAACAACCGATGGTTTACCAGCCCCTGCAGACTACCATTACCCTCTTTATTATTATAACAGTGCAACTCTTTTGAGATACCCAGAACTAGAGTTTGAAGAGCCATATTACAAAATATATTTAGTTCCTATTGGAGAAAGAATGCCCTATTTAAATCTCTTTCCTTTCTTATGGAAATTAGAATTTGGACAGGCCAATTGGGAATTTGGCAAAGAGTTAAAGTTTTATACTATTAAGAATAAAGAAGGAAAAGAATTTACTTTTTCTCCTCAAATATGCTATGAGATTCTCTTCCCAGACATATCCAATCAAATGGTTCGAGAAGGAGTAGATTTCATTGTTAATCTTACTAACGATGCTTGGTTTAAACAGTCTATAGGGACATACCAACACGCAATGATGACCAGAATTAGAGCCATTGAGACAAGAACCCCCATTATTCGTTCAGCTAACTCTGGACATTCCATGGTTGTTTCACCTAATGGTAGAATTGAGACCTACTCTAGACTCAATGAAGTAGCTAATTATCCTGCCCCAGTTTATACTACTAAGAGCAAATCTCTCTTCACTTATTACCTCTATAAGCTACCATACCTTTTCGTAATTAGTGCCCTTTTGATTTTTTTACTTGCCAAAATCAAATATAAAAAATGAAATTGTTTTAATAAGTACATTTTAAGGATATCATGGAAAAATTATATTATACTATTACAGAAGTTAGTAAACTTTTAGACATTAAACCTTATGTCATTAGGTATTGGGAAACTGAGTTTCCTCAAATTAAAAGAAGTAGAAAAAGTGGAAGGAATAGACGCTATTCTACTGCAGAATTTGAGACTATTTCCTTAATTAAGCATCTGCTCTATGATAAAAAGTACACTATTAAAGGTGCTAAGCAAGCTCTTCATGATGGGATTGAGACTAAAGCAATAGTTGAAAAAGTTGAGATACCCTTAACACCACAAGAACAATTAAAACATATTAAGAAACTAATCCTGGATATTAAAGAAACTGTAAAGCAACATCAGTAATTCTGAATTGAGAATTGAGAATTGAGAGTTGAAGAAAGATGAATATATCCACTAATTTCACGAATTAAGAAAATATCATCAAGGGATTAAATAGATTAGCCCAGGGTCTCATTTTTCGAAGAAAAATTGAACCTGTGTATGGTATGCCAATAATAGCGTAACCCTGTCTTGTGAGGGCTAAGCATTAGCTTAGACTCAAAGGGTTTAATAGGAAAAATAATAATTGCTAAAAAATCGATCACATTATTTGGATATTTCTTAATTTATGAAATCTGTGCAAATTAGTAGTTTATTTGCAATAAATAGGTGTCGGAAAGATTAGGTGTGATAATCCCTCTTCTGTCGGATTGCATGCACCCTTGCATGCGAAAAACCTTATAAAAATCTAATGTTATCTTATTATTGTCTAATGTGGAAGCAGAGACGCTTCCACTCCATAGAAGAAAACACCCCCTGTGTCCCCCTCACGGATGGGGATTTTAAAAACACCCTGTCTGCTTCGCAGCCAACCATGGTTGGGTGTTCGCACCTACGGAGCGATTTTTTTGAGGTTGTGGCCTTTGTGCTACCAAGAAATAGCTCCTCTGGAGCTAGAAATTAGCACTCCAGCCTTCAGCACTAAAGCGGGGAATTTAAGATTCACGGACTAAAGGTCCGTAACCCCAGTTAATCACTAAAGAGGGGAGTTAAAGAGGTTTGGTCACATTCTTATTTCTTAGCTTCACTTCTATTTAAAGATACCTAGAACTGCTATTAATGCCATAATAATCATTAAAATACCTGAAGCTCTCCTAACAGTTATCTGGAAATTATCAGAGATTAGTTTTTTGAAATGTCCGACAATATAAGACATAGCAATCCACCAAGAAATTGACCCTAACATTATACCGCCTACGACTGTAGGGATATCAAAGCTCTTTTTTTGTGGATCAACAATTATGTGGAATAGGATAAATATTTGCAAAAAGACAAAGATTGTGGGGGGATTTATAATAGCAATTAGGAAAGTATTTCTGAATTCATGATGAAGTTTAGGAGGTTTCTTTGGCTGTCCAACTGTTTTTTTCAACAATATTCTCAAGCCCAGCAGCGTTAGCACTGAAGCACTAACAATCCTGACAACAAAACTATGATTACTAATAAACTCATCAATTTGCATAACTCCAAGAGAGGCTATTAAAGCAAAAATAGTGTCAGCCGTAGCACTTCCTAAGCCTGCTGCTAAACCGTTCTTTCTACCTTTCTCCAAAATTCTATGGAGGGCGTAAAAAGTAATGGGTCCTGACGGCATAGAAGTTATTATACCTGTAATAAATGCTTTTATAAATAATACAATGTTCATATTTTCTCTTGATATCTTTTAAGTTTTATTTTATTTCACTAAAATGCTGATTGACAAGATTTGTAAAGTTATTTTTCTTAAAGCTAATAAATAATAGATGTAAGAGTAGAATAAAATGATAGTTATAGGAATATTTTTTTTGGGTGTTGTCCTTGGAACAATTTGTAAGAAATATCACAAGATATTTTCTTACAGTGAGATTCTTACTACGGTTAGTCTCTATTTACTCCTTCTTTTTCTGGGTATTTCCATTGGAAAGAATTCTGATATAGTAAATAATATGACCCAAATAGGTCTGAAGGGAGTTCTATTTGCTGGAGTCGCAAGTTTAGGTAGTATTTTATTTATACTTCCTCTCTACTATATTTTCCCTAAGAAGGAGAAATAATGTGGAATTCCCTAAAACTTCTTCTTATTTTCTTAGCAGGAATAGCGATAGGTATTTTCCAATTAATCCCTTCATCGATAAATATCGATAAGATTTCGGAATATCTACTCTATCTGTTAGTTTTTGGGATAGGGATAACCATCTCCCGTTCTGAAGGTATTCTCAAAATAATCAAGACCTATCACCTGAAACTATTCCTCTTACCCTTAATGATAACTCTTGGAAGTCTAGTAGGTTCTTTGCTACTCGGACTTTTCTACTCAGATATCTCCCTCAAGCATAGCTTAGGTTTAGGAGCAGGATTAGGATATTACAGTCTCTCCAGTCTGATGATTTCCCAATATGGATTTAAAGAGATAGGGGCAATAGCTCTAATAAGTAATATAATCCGTGAAATTGCAACTTTGATTTTTGCTCCTATAATTATTAAATGCTTCGGTAGCTTTGCTCCTATCGCCAGTGCTGGGGCTACTTCAATGGATACCACCCTGGCAGTAATTATAAAATATACTGACAAAGAGAATGCCATTATTTCTATGTTTAATGGAGTAACTTTAAGTATTTTAGTTCCTTTACTAATTACTTTAATTTATCAATTCTTATAAAACTTTCCCTTAACATAAGACACTAAACTTTAATAATTTGCTTATTGTTCTTTAAGACTTAGTATTTTATTAGTAAACAAAATAATAATGGAGTATTAATGAAAATAAAGAATATAATCTGGGATTTTGATGGAACTATAATGGATACCTATCCAGCTATTGCAACTTCAACATACCAAGTAGCCAAAAGAAATAATGTTATAATGGACTATGATGAAGTATTAAAGATGACTAAAATTACTCTTCGTCATGCTTTAGAATTTATTTCAGAAAAGAGTTCTCTACCTTACGAAAGACTTTTTGAAGAATATCTCCAAGAATATGCTAAATACGATATTTCATCACTAATAATCTTTCCTCATGTTTTAGAAACACTTGAATATATACTTGAAAAGGGTGGAAAAAACTATATCATTACTCATCGTGGAAAAGATTCTCTTATTGAGCATTTAAATCAAAAAGGAATAACTCATCTATTCTCTTATATCATTACTGGTGATTGTGATTTTAAGAGAAAACCTGACCCAGATGCTTTCATCTTCTTAAAGAAGCAATTTAATTTAGACCCAGCCAATACTATTGTTGTCGGTGATAGATTATTAGATGTTCAAGCTGGCTATGGAGCAGGTTTTCAAGGAATAATCTACAAAAATAGTGCTGATTTCTCTGGTAAACTTAGCGATATTAATGATTATTCTCAACTTCTGGACCTAATAAAAGAGAAGAAATAAAAGAATCATCACTAGCAAGAAGCTTTACTTTTAGAATATAATAAGGTACTGAGAAAGGAGGTAATTGCTGAAGTTTAACGAAGTCCTTCTCAGTGATAATTAAACTATTTAACTGATAATCTCTTATTGCTGTACTTATTCTCTCTCTAAACATAGGGTCTTGATAATCAAAATGATCCGATAATTTAAAATGCCTATCAAAGAGAATCCCATAATCTCCAGCACTTTTCTCAAAGCCTTCAGGATAACCAATCCCTGACAACAAAGCATTTCGTCCTCTATTAATCTCAGTTAAATCTACTAAGCGATCATGAATATCATACAAACCGGTAGGCTCATAAGAGAATTTAATGATTTCTTTCCCACTATTTAATAATTCAGCAGGAATATGTTTATCATCTAGCTGATTCCAGATTATTGCAGAGACATACTTTACAGAAGACAAGAATTCCCGTAATAAACCGGCAGGTAATACAAATCCATTACCTATACCAAATCCGGAATTAAATACGACAAAATCATAATCATGCTTAACCTTAAGATGTTGAAAAGAATCATCTAATAAAACAAAATCAGTATCAGAATATTTTTCTTCTATTAACTTGAGAGACTGACTTCTATCTCTCCCTACAATTATGGGAATCCCAGGTAGATTTCTAGCCAATAATAAAGGTTCATCACCCGCTTTTAAAGCAATTTCGAATATCTGTTCCTGATTAGAGATAAAGATATTACTATCCTCATACTCGCCTTTGTAACCTCGATGCGAAACTACAACTTTCTTACCTTGAGCTTGCAATAATTTACAGAGATAAATTGTAAAAGGAGTCTTGCCGGCCCCCCCACTGACGATATTACCGATGCTAATTACTTTAAGCTTAGATTGATATGATTCTATCCAGCCCTTTCTGTATAAGAAGCGTCTTAGCCCTTGAACACTAGCATATATTACACCTAATGGTGATAATAGATAAGATAATAATGATTTACGCCTAAGATGATTATCTATCAATCTTTGAATATCCATCAGTTTTCCTCTTCCTTTCTTCATACTATTTATTATAAGTTCAACTTATATTTAAAGGGATTATTCTGTCAATAAAGCTATCTACTTATAGATAATTTGACTGTTTTTTTACAGCATTATTCCTATTCTTAAAACTCTAAGAAACTCCTCTTTAAGTTAACATCTTATTGTCTTCCCATCCTCCTTATCACTCAAATCAAACAAACTTCAATAAACATTTGAGAAGAGTGACAAGGAGCATTAAAAGAGAAAAGGGAGACAAGTAGCTAAAGAGTTTTTCCCAAATAAAGCAGTAGCCCTTGGCGAATAGCACTATCTGGATTTAAGGCAATGATTATAAGCGATAATACTTCTTCTTCATTTTTATCTGATTAAAATTCTTCTTGCCAAAAATATGGATCAGATAATTTGATACAATATGAAATATTATGAAATAGCCTTAAATATAGATATATCAAACACCTTTACTTATGTAAGTGAGCAGACTCAATCTTTGAACAGAAGATGTATAGTCCCTTTTGGGAATAGCATCCGAACTGGGATTATTGTAGCTGAAATTCAGGATATTAATCCAAAAATTAACTACAAAGAGATAATTGAGGTAATTGATAGAGAAGATATATTACCTAAAGATTTATGGGAGTTGAGCTTCTGGATGTCTGGATATTATCAATGTAGTGTCGGGAAAGCAATGTTTTCTATGTTACCTAAGGGTATTTCAGTTGAGATTCAAAGTGAAATAAGAATAAAAGATGAAAAAGGTCTTCAAAACAATGCTACTTTTCTTTTTCAAGAGATAAAAAGTGGATCCTGGTTTGAGTTAAGTGAATTAAAATCAAGACTGAAAGAAGGCCTCTCTTATCAACTTTTAGAAGATTTTGAGAAAAAAGAATATATCGAAATTAAGCGAATGTATGATAAAAAAGTTAAAGTAAAAAAGGCTAATTTTGTCTTTTTGGAAGAAGTAGCAGAAGTACCAAAACTTTCGCCCAAACAACTTTTAGCTTATTCTACTCTAGTAGATAGTGATAAGATTATCCCTCTTTCAGAATTAGCTAAAGAGTTTTCATATTCTATTATTAAGGTTTTGCAAGAGAAGTCTTTAATTAAAATAATCCCTATTGAAGTTAGTGAAAATATTGATTTATTACCTGTAAGAAAAGATAGAAAAATAGTAACTTTAACAGATGAACAAACTAAGGTTATCGCCAATATTGAGGAGGACTTAGAAAAATATAAAGTTCATCTTCTCTACGGTATCACTGGTAGTGGCAAGACTGAAATATATATCAGGATTATGGAGAAAGTACTCACTCTAGGAAAGAATGCTCTTCTCTTAGTGCCTGAGATTTCGCTGACTCCTCAAGCAGTAGATAGATTCTATAGTGCCTTTGGTGAAAAAATTGCTATCTTGCATAGTCACTTGAGTGATAGAGAGAGACTTTATGAATGGAAGCGAATAAAAAATCATGAGTGTAGAATAATTATTGGGGCTAGATCTGCTATTTTCGCTCCTTTAGAGAATATTGGCTTAGTTGTAGTTGATGAAGAGCATGAGGGATCTTATAAACAAGATAATAGTCCACGGTATAATGCTAGAGATTTAGCCGTTATTAGAAGTAAAATTAATCATTGTCCCTTGATATTAGGTTCTGCAACTCCATCATTGGAATCTTGGAATAATGCCCTAAAAGGTAAATATGAGTTAAATCAACTTCTCAATCGTCCTGAAGGCATATTCCTACCTAAAGTTAATATCATAGATATGAAGAAACAGCAGAAAGATATTCTTATTTCAGAAGAGCTTACTAGTGCTATCAAAGCTAATCTAGAAAGAAAAGAACAGACAATTCTCTTCCAAAATAGAAGAGGGTATTCAACTTTCTTGCAGTGTAAAAATTGTGGTGAACTAGTAACTTGTCCTAATTGCGATATTAGTCTGCATTATCATAGCTATACGGAAGAAGTTGTATGTCATTATTGTGGTTACCGCAAGCCTACCCCGAGAAAATGTGATAAATGTGGACACTACACTTTCTCTTATGGAGCAGGGGGAACTCAAAAATTAGAAGAGCAGATTAGGGTTCTCTTCCCTACTGCTAAGATATTAAGAATGGACTCTGATACTACTAGCAAGAAAAAAAGCTATACAGATATGTATGAAATGATGTCTGATGGCAGTATAGATATCTTAATAGGCACTCAGATGATTTCCAAAGGATTAGATTTTCCCAATGTTACCTTGGTTGGAGTTATCTTGGCAGATATTAGTCTTAACTTACCAGATTTTAGAGCTTCAGAGAGAGCATTTCAGCTTCTTACCCAAGTTGCAGGGAGAGCAGGAAGAGGTGATAAGGTGGGAGAAGTTTATATTCAAACCTATCTCCCGACTCATTATGCAATTAAGAACTCGGCAGAACAAGACTTCCTTAAAATGGCAGAAATTGAACTTAGAATGAGGTATAATCTCTTCTATCCTCCTCACTTCAGACTTGCTAGAATTCTCTTCTCCCATGCCAATGAAGCAAGTATTACCAAGCTCTTCCAGAAACATCAAAACTTCTTTGATTCTTTAGCTCACAACTATTCTTATGAAGAGCTTAAAGTACTAGGACCTACTCCTGCTCCTCTAGTAAAAATAAATAATAAATATCGTCATCATCTTATCTTCAAGGGTAAAGATGTAGCTGTAATTTCCTCTGTTTTGAAGTCATTTAGAGAAGAATTTAGTAAAAAAAGCTCTGTGAAAATTGACATCGATGTAGACCCCACCTCTTTATTATAAAAAAATTCCTTGCTAATAATATATATTGTTGTTTACATGACTTATCATTAATCAAAGAGGTAAACATGATAGTTATTTTATTGGTATTAATATTATCACCAGTCATTTCTGATGGTTATGAAATGATATGGGGAACAAATTTTCCTAATGAAAATGGTTACGGTTATTTTGGAAACGAGCTTTACTTACCCACACAAGAATGGGAAATTGATTTACGAGGAGTTACTTTACAAAACACTACGAGCCCAGACTGGTTTATGGTAAAAAATGGTCTTTTGGAAGCCAGAGATTTAGATTGCTCTTCCCAGTTAGATACTACTGGCGTGGGAGTGCTGTGGAAAAGTAAGATTATTGAACTAGATTCTAATAAAACTTATTTCGCTGACTTCAGCCTAGAGACTACAGATACTTGGGATATGTCTTCTCTATCATTAAAAGATTTTGTTCGCATTGGTTATTATGATGATAATCAAAATTATGAATTATTCTATGAAAATAACGGGGATGCTAATAAAGTAAAAATTTCCGGACAGATTTCAAATACTAGCCAGTGTCAATTACTTGTTGAAGTAGATTGTAGTGCTGATAATGAAATCTTCAAACTTAGAGAAGTGAATCTATACTCAGAAACTAACCTAGGGAATAGTTCTGATTTGTTAATTACAAAATTATGTTCACCAGAAGGCTTAAACTATGATGATAGATATATTCAAATCACCAATATAGGAGATCGTCTGATAGACTTATCCAACTTTAATTTAGATAGTATTCATAGCAACAGTGTAATCTTTACTTGGGAATTAAGTGGTATTATACTAGCTCGTCAATCCTTAGTAATAGGGGACAATGATGCTTCAGGATCCTTCTGTAATATTGGATATGGTGATTGGAGCTCAAGAAGTAGGTTCTGGGCTGGAATTCCCAGTGATAATGACGGTGCTCAAATTGTTAGTAATGATAGCAGAGAGATAATAGATAAAGTTGTGGGAATTAATTTTTATGAAGGATATGCTAGGAGAAAATCGTCAAACCTAATTGCTTCTGAAGAGACAGATAGTGATAGCTGGGATTTCTATTCTGCAAATTCAGCTGCAGATTCAAACCCAGGAGAATTTGTGATTGATGAGACTTTACCTGTGTCTCTATTTAGCACAGAATTTGCCTGGAATGACACAGGATGTCTATTTAACTGGACAAGCTATGGAGAATCTAATCTAATTGGTTATAATCTATATTTTGCAGAAAGTTCTCGCCTAGAAGATGCTATGAAAGTTAATGCTCATTTTATTCCGGCACAAAACTCTATTCTTAGCAATAATTACTCATTTTCTTTAGAAGAATTAGATTCTAGTGGATATTTGTGGTTAGAGATAATGTCTATGGAGCAAGCAAACTTCTTTAGCCAGCCATTTACTTTCACTTATTCTTCAATAGAATCTTCTGATGTTATTGAAATAAATGAAAAAGCAAGAGTTACTATTTTTCCTAATCCTACTTCAAGTACTAGCTTTTTAAAAGTAAAAAATCAGGAAAATCCAATACAAGAGATTTCTGTTTTCAATATCAAAGGACAGTTGATTGCTAGTGTAAAACCTAAAACAAATACAGATATCTATGATATTCATAACATTACTGATAAATTGAGTAGTGGTATCTATTTTGTTTCTGCAAAGTTTAAAGAGGAGACAGTTACCAAAAAATTAATTCTAGCCAAATAGTATCAGGAAATAGCTGATTATTTATTTATTAATTGTTTAGAAATAAGAAATCACTTATTATATATTTTGATGTTATTCTTAATAGCATAAGCTTTAATTATTGACAGTCAAGATATACTAATAATATTAACTCAGAGAAAATATGATAAAGAAAATTATTGAGGGTAAAATGAAAAGATATTTGTTAATTGTGTTGATACTAATAAATATATTAGTACTTGTAGCAATGGGTAAAAATGTAAGAATAGAAGGTAATTACCAGATAATTGAATTAGATAATAGCGATTTCACACTTTCTGAAGATGGAGAATTTGCCGTTATTACAGCTCCTAATAGTCAAGTAAGTGCTGTAGCTGGACAAGCTAACCTCCCCTACTTCTTAATTCAAGTCTCTACTCCGGAAAACTCTAGTCCCTCAGTAGAAGTAAATATTCTAGAATCTAAGACTATCAAGCTAAGAAAAGATATTCAGCCAATTCCTGAAGTTGAAAAACACAATAAAATAAATCAATACAATTATCAGATTGACCCAGAAAAATATAGAGCTAGCAGATCTCAACTGCAAATTACACCAAACCTAAATTTCAGAAGAGTTTCTTACGCTGAGATAAAATTTAACCCTTTCAAATATAACTATACCACAAGAACCCTAGAAGTCGCCACCAAAATTGAACTAGTTATGCCTATTCCTGAAACAAATAGGATAGTAGCACCTTTGGATAGGTTCGAAGAAAAGTTCATAACTACATTAGTAAATCCAAGTAATTTTCATTTAGTAAATAATCGTTTCCGTTACCCAGCCTATACAGATTTCTCAATAGCCAACCATTGGTATAAAATCGAAATAAACAAAGACGGTATCTACTCCTTAACTTATAATAATCTGCAAAACACCCTACCTGTAAATGATATAGACCCTCGGAATATCCGCATTTTTACAACTGGTGGCGAGAAAATGGCTGAAGACACAGCAGATGCTGGCTCTCCTTTCAGAGAGATTCCATTATTGATAGAAGGAGAGTCCGATGGTTCATTTGATAGTGGGGATAGGATAATATTCTATGCTAGAGATCGAAATGATTATGATTACTTATCTGAAATTGGTAATAAACTATCTATTAACCCTTATTCAGACGCTGGGATATATTGGCTATCTTATGATGCAGTTTTAGATTCTCTCCCCTTAAGAATGGAGTTTGAGGATAGTTCACCTTCAGCTACAGTAACTAGAACTAATAACCCCCAAAATGTTAGATATGAAAGAGAGTTTTATAAACGCCTACAGACTAACCTCTACTGGTATTCCAATTTTCTAACTGGAACTTCTACTACTACAAGTAACTTTGATCTCTCAATTTCTGATCTTGATATAGCTGACAACAATGAAAATAGTTTCGTAAAAGCAATCCTCATTGAAGAATATAATGGAACTTCCACCTCTTCCAAAAGGCATGAAGTATCTCTTTCAATTAACAACAATACCCTATCTTCTAATAATGTTTGGTATGGATATACTTATAAAATACTTAAAGAAAAAGTTTCTTCTTTAACAAATGGAGAGAATAGTATTGGTATTACAGTCCATAGAACTAATCAAGATAATCTCTTTTTGGATTATATAGAGCTACAGTATATGAAGAAAAATAAAAAATACTCTGGTAGCCAATTAGGAATTAATTTCCGAGAAAATGACCTAGGTGAATTTGTTAAATATTCAGTTGAAGGTAGCTTTTCCAGTAATACTAGAGTATTCTCAACCAATAACATTTATGAAACAAAAGAGTTATCTTATAATCTGGAAAATAATGAGCTCCTTTTCACAGGTATGGTTCCTAATCTAATTCTTAATCAATCTGACTACTTTGTTTCAAAATTCTATGTTACTAATAATGACTATCTTTCTGCAAGTATAAGTTCAGTAAGCCCAATAGATATAATAAGCCCATCTTTAGGTAAAGAGAGTATTATTATCTATCCTGAAGTGTTTCAAAGCCAAGCATCAAGGTTAAAAGAGATTTATGAAAGTGTCTATAATTCTTCAACCTCAATAGTTAAAATGTCTGATATTTTTAACCAGTTCTCTGGTGGTATGGATGACCCAACTGCTATCAGAAATTTCTTAACTCATATTTATAGTTCTGAGCTTGGAAGAGAGATTCAATATGTAACCCTTCTCGGTGTAGGTACTTATGATTGGAAAGGCTATAAGAGCAACTCAGCTGAAAAAAATAAGATGATTATCTATCAAAATGGTAACTCCGGGGTTGGAGATGCTACCACCTCAGATGACTATTTCACTTACCTTACCCAAACTATTAAACCAGAATTAGCTATTGGTAGATACCCAGCTAAGAATGCCACAGAATTAGATATGATGATTGATAAATTTGAAGCATATTCTAATAAAGATTTTTCTATTGACTGGTGGAGAAATACTGGACTTTTTATTGCAGATGACTTTAAAAATGGTACTAGTACTTCTGAGACAAGTCATACTGTACAATTAAATAATGCTATTCTTAACGCCCCATCATCACTCATTAATAAAAGAATCTATGCCTTCCAATACGAAGCAGATGAATTTGGGAAAAAACCTAATGCCAGAAATGATTTTATTGAAGGAATTAACCAAGGTGCGCTTTTAACTTATTATTCAGGTCATGGTTCTTATGACCAACTTGGTTCAGAAGCTTACTTCAGACAAGGAATTGACACACCTTTATTAACAAATGATGATAAAAGAACTTTCTTTATCTCTGCAGCTTGCGATGCATCCCAGTTTGATAGTCCTGATTTCGATTGCCTATCTTCAGATTTGCTTAAGTATAATAGCGGAGGAGCAATTGCTACTTGGGGTTCTACCAGACTTTGCTTTATACCTAACAATAACGATATGGTTGGTAATTTGCTCTATTTTTCTTTAGAGACTAGAGAAGATATCGGCACCGCTATCATGCTTACTAAAGCAAGAGAACTCTCTTCAAATGTTAATCAATCTAAATATATTCTCTTTGGAGATCCACATTTAGAAATCACACCTCCATTAAGCAGAAGAAATATTGTTTTTGATGATGAGAAGACTTCCTTCCAAGCAAGAGAAACAGTTAAGTTCTCTGGTAATTTGAATGATAATATTAATATTGAAACTTCACAAGTCTTAGCTTTTCAATCAGACACTTATCTTCCTCTTTCTAACTACAATATTCTAGTGCCAGGCTCTAGTATTTTTAATGGAGAATCTAGTATTTCTAATGGTCTATATTCTTCTGCATTCGTAGTTCCTGATGATATTATTGATGGTGAGGAAGGAAAAATAATTGTTTATGGCTTTGATCCTATTTCTAAAGAAGAGATTATTGACTACTATTACCCGATTGAATTTGCTGGACAAAACTATAATGTAGTAAATGAATCAGCTCCTGAAATATCTATCTGGCTCGAGTCTTATGATTTTAGAGATGGAGATGTAGTCTCACAAAATCCTCTCTTACTAGTAGATATTAGCGATGATAATGGTATCAACATTTCGGGTGGTTCAGGTCATCAACTACTTCTTATGATTGATGATGACTTCAATTCTTTCGATATCACTCCTTACTTTAAATTTGATCTTGATTCTTACCAAGCAGGTCAGATTGAATACCAAATCAATAATCTAACTCCTGGAAATCATACTCTAAAAATTTTAGCTTTTGATAATCTAAATAGACCTTCTGTCAAAACAATAACTTTTAATGTCTCTGAGTCTTCAGAACTTTCAATAAGTGATATCCTACCTTATCCTAATCCAATGCCTAAAAGTGGTGGAGATTTTACCTTTATGATAAGCAATGATGCCTTCATAAAAATTGATATCTATACTATAACTGGTAAAAAAATTAATTCTCTTGAAGCCAATGTTTCAAAAGGATTCAATAAAGTCAATTGGAATGGTAGAGATAAGCAGGGAGATAAAATAGCTAACAACACCTATTTCTACATCATTAAAGCTACTGCAGATGGTAAGAGTGTTACTGTTAGAGAGAAGTTCATAGTCTTAGACTAAATACTAGAAAAAATGGAAATTATAAATGCTTAAACAAAACAAAAGAATTGTTAAAAAAAATCTATCCTGGAAAAAGGTTAATAACTTAATTTTAGGAAATACCTCCCGGGTAATATCAAATCTTACCCACAAAAGCCATATTTGGGGTTACCCAACAGCTGTTATGATAGAACCGACCAATATATGCAATTTGAAATGCCCCCTCTGTCCGTCTGGAAATGGCACACTAAAACGAGCCAAAGGATATATGTCTTTCCCGCTTTTTCAAAAAGTGATCGATGAAGTAAAAGATTATTGTACAATGATCATTCTTTGGAACCAAGGAGAACCATATCTAAATCCTGATATTAATAAAATGGTTAAGTATGCCACTGATGCTGGACTCTTCACCTTGATATCGACAAATCTTAATGCTGATATGGATGCTGATGAAGTAGTAAAATCAGGGATTGACTCCATGATAGTATCACTTGATGGAGCTACCCAAGAAAGCTATAATCAATATCGAGTTAATGGAAAATTAGATAAAGTTCTGACAAATGTTAAAAAGATTGTAGAGGCTAAAAAGAGACTAAATTCACCAACCCCAATTATCAGATGGCAATTTTTAGTAATGAAGCATAATGAACATGAGATTGAACAAATAAAGAATATGGCTAAAGAACTAGCAGTAGATCAATTAAGCTTTAAAACTATTCAAATATATTCCAAAGACGATATAAAGTTTTTACCTGATAATCCTAAGTATCGTAGATATAATATCTCTGGAGAGAATTTCGAGATTAAGTTTAAACTAGAGAATAAATGTCGGAGAATGTGGCAACAACCAGTAGTTAATTGGAATGGAGAGGTAGCTATCTGTTGCTTTGATAAAGATATTGAATTCCCAGTAGGTAATGTTAAAGACCAATCTTTGCTATCAATTTGGCAAGGGAAAGCTTTCCAAAACATGAGAAATGCGATTCTTAAAAATAGAAAATCATTTGAAATATGTCGCAATTGTGGTGAAGGTGTAAAACTTAGAATTGAAGAGAAAAATAATTGATATATATAAAGAGGTGTTTTTCAACACCTCTTTTATTTTAATCTTCTTTATTAATTTTCTTTGCTTAAAGCTTCTCTGCTTTTTATTATCTTTTCTGTTTCAATAGCAATCATTAACTCTTCATTAGTTTGTACTTTAAGAACTTTAACCTTACTATCTTTTGCTGAGATATCTAAAGTTCCACCAACCCATTGATTATTAGTTTCTTTATCAATTTTTACGCCAAGATAATCCATATCTTCGCAAACTAATTCTCTTAAAATAGGCATGTTTTCTCCAACACCACCAGTGAAAACTATAGCGTCAACACCATTCATTGCTGCAGCATAAGCACCAATATATTTCTTAATTCTATAAGCATAAACATCATGTGCCCTGATAGCTCTGTGGTCATGGTCTTTTAAAATACCATCTTCAATAGTTCTCATGTCATTAGATAATTGTGATAATCCTATCATTCCTGATTTCTTATTTAACATAGTGTTAACTTCTGAAGCAGTCATATCCAAATTTTCTTGAAGAAAAAGGGGAATAGCAGGATCAATATCACCACAACGAGTACCCATAACTAGACCTTCAAGCGGAGTTAAACCCATAGAAGTATCTACAGAATCACCAAATTTAACAGCAGTGATAGAAGCACCATTACCAACATGACAAGAGATTATCTTGAGGTCTGTTAAAGGTTTGCCTAAATATTCTGCAGCCTTTAAAGAGACAAATTTATGTGATGTTCCGTGGAAACCATATCTTCTGATCTTATGTTCTACATAAAGTTCATAAGGAATAGCATAAAGATAAGCTTTTTCAGGCATAGTTTGATGGAAAGCTGTATCGAAAACACCACATTGAGGAGTTCCAGGAAGATACTTATAAACAGCTTCAATACCTTTAATATTTGCTGGATTGTGAAGAGGCGCTAAATGAGTACACTCTTTTAAAGCGTGAACGACAGCATCATCAATATATACAGAACCAGAGAAATATTCCCCAGCATGCACAACTCTATGTCCAACAGCGTCGATTTCTGATGGTGAACTAATGCAACCTTTACTCTTATCTAATAAAAGATCAATAATATCTTTAAGACCTTGTTCATGATTAGCAATAATAATTTCTTTCTTCTTTACAGTATATTTTTCACTTTTATAGGTAAATAAAGATGATTCATCACCTATATTTTCAACTATACCTTCAGCTAAAAGTTCTTCATTCCCTTTATTAATTAATTGGAATTTGATTGATGAACTTCCACAATTTAAAACTAATATCTTCATTTTATCTCCTAATTACAATAATATTTATTTCTTATGAACAGCATTTAATTTATTGGTGTGGTGTCAAATAAAATTTAGTAGAAATTTTCACTTTTTACTATTTCACTTCCTAAAATAAGATTCCCTATAACGAAAAAAGAGTGAGACTAAGTCTCACTCTAATCTTTATACTAGATTATTAGGATTATTCAAATCTTAGATTATTAATATCAATCTGATAATCTCCAATATTTGGAAATGATTTATTATTAAATAGAGGTTCAATTCTAGCTATAAAATCTTTATCATTTATACTTCCTTTTCCCCTTATAATAGCTTTAATAATCTTATCATTTTTGAAAATTAACTTAATATTTAATTCTCCACGAATAGTTTTCCTAAGTTTATATCTATCAAACTCCTGATTAATCCTTGGTAGGAAAGCTACCATAAACCATTCACGAATTTGAGTCTCTTTTTCAGAGTTTGTTAAATCTTTTCGCTCTCTCTTTTTCTGTTCAATTGTTCCACGAGTTACTTCCTCACCAGTAATTTCAGTAGCTTCAAGTGCTTTAACACCTTCTCCACCACCTATATTACTAGCAATCTGTTCTAAATCACCTGTAACACCTGTACCAACTCCAGCAATACTTCTTCCTTTAGCATCTTTAGCACTAATACCCATCTTATCCGACATAACTGCGGTATTTAAAGCATTATTGCTTTTTCTGTTTAAGGAAGCGGCAATTTCTCCATATTCGGAACCAGTATCAACATCAACATTAAAAGATGAATTTCTATTTCCTGAACCTTTAATACCTCTAACTCTATTCTTCACAGCCACAAGATCTCCAGCTCCACTAGCTCCACCACCTGCACCTGCAGCTTGATATCTCTCTGTAGTTGAAGTTTGTGTAGCCTTTCTTCTTTGAGCAATTCTTTTCTGGATATCTTGCTTTTTAGCAGCTTCTTGAGCTTTTTGTTCGGCCTTAGCAGCTTCTGCTTCAGCCTCTTCTTCACCTGCACCTTCTTCAGGTTCAGGTTCAGTATATACTCCTTTGTCCTCAAAAGTTGCTTTAATAGGATCTTCTACTTGCATACTTACCATCATGCTTTCTTCCGTTCTATCAAAAATATTTTTTGCTACTGGTGGAGTATAAGTCCATCCTACTATTGAAGCAAAAATAATGATAAATAAGATAACAGAGGCAATGGTAAATCTTGTTACTTTCTGCTGAGTAGAAATTTGAGGCCACCTATTCCAAAGTGCTACAAGTTTCTTTTGTTCTGTTGTTAGAGCGGCTTCCTTAGGAATTGCTTTAAAATCGATAGTAGTATTTTCATCAATTATCACACTACCACTATAATCTTCTTTTAGATAAAGACGATTATCTTTCAACAATCCTAAACTTTTTAATTCGACTAAATCTAACTCTTTATCTCCTTTTTTTACCTGGATAGAGAAAGATTTTAATAAATTAAAATAGTATTCACCATTATCATTAACTATTAAGTCGTGCTTTTGTGGAAAAGAAGGGTTAAATATCTGCCACAAAAGAGATGGATCAGAACCAACCGTTATTTTTTTCCCAATTAAAAAGTGTTTATTTGTTGTTCCTTCAGAGAAGGCAACAGTAAATTGCTTTCCACGATATAAATACCTAACTATAAATCTTTTATTCATTATAAACCTCCTAAACCATATGAGGTAAGAAGTCTATAATAATCATCTGACTCTTTCTTGGCAAAATGAGTAGCAAAATATAATTTAAACTCTTTTGATTTTACTCTAGTGGATACCAATGATTTTGGATCATTCCAGATGTCAATTAACATAGACTTTATTGTATTTACATATTTAAATGGAGTGTTTCTGTGTGCTTTAACTCTCACCACGATTTTCTGATCACCAATATTATCACCCAAAATCGAGTGAAGAGTGGCATCCAATGCGTAAGTCTTAGCAGTCATAATTTCACTTGTTGTGTTATTTATATCTTCCAATCGTGCGATTGGTATCTGTTCAGGTGAGTTTTCACTTTGATAGGTAATTACCCCTGAATCTCTTCCCGTATAGCTTACATTAAGAGATATAACTATACTATTTTCAGCTATTTGTTCGTTAAAAAGGGCTTCTTGAAGTTCAATGCCTTCCGGAACCATATCTGGGTCAGAGGAGACATTCACCATCACGAATAATAGCAAAATAGTCAAAATATCTATTAAAGAAGTAATACTCATCTGCGTCGTTTTATTAACTCTTCGTGCTACTCGGCTCATAGTTTACTTCCTTATTAAATTTCACCAATCATTATATCAGAAAATTTCATTTTTTTACACAGGTCCATGGTTTTTACAAAAACCCCAAATTTTACATAATCCTTAGGGACAATAATTATAGATAACGATTTATCATCATCTTCAGATAGTGAAGTGTTACCATATTTATCCTCTAGCATATCTGATCTATATCTTTCTAGTGCTTTAGATAATTCATTGAAATTAGATGCTAAGATAGGATCTTGTTTAGTATCCAATTCTCCGTTTTTGTTAAAGACAAAAACTTCGCCTTGTTCATCTACATTAATTACTAACTCCAATTTCTTAATCTTTGGTTCTTTTGCTTTTTCTTCTTTCTTATCTTTAGAAGAACCTCCAGCTCCAGAAGCATTAGGGTCTGTTAAGTCTAAAGAAATATAGGCAATTGAAACTAACACCACCATACTAAGAAGCATAGGAATTAAAGTAACAAATAAATTCATAATTGGTACTAAATCTACTTCTTGATGACCAGAATCTTTTCTTGCATTTCTCCCCTGTGAAGGACTGTAAATTTTGTTTTTCTTTCCAACAGCAGGATTCATTCTCATGATATTAGTCCTGTGTTTGGTTATTAATCACATTCATTATTTTGACACTATTTGCATCTAAATCATTAATGATTTTTTCAGCTCTACTACTTAATCCACCTTTAATAAATTGAATAAAAATCGCACCAATAAGACCAAGAGCAGTAGTACCCATAGCTTGCTTAATACCACCCATAAGAACAGTAGTATCTGAAATACCAGAGAAAGCAGCAATAAGACCCATGATTGTACCAAGAAGTCCAAGGTAAGTTGAAGATTGTGCTAAAAGGTCAAACCAATGAAGTCCTCTATCGATTTCAGGAATTGTTTGGTAAGAAGCTTCATTAAATGCGTTTTGAACTTCTTCCTTTAAACTATCACCAGTTTTACCAGAATTTTTAGCGTCTCTATAAGCTAAGAGACCTATTCTGTATATCTGCCCCATTGTAGTTCTTTGAACTAATTCAGCTGCAGATATAGCTTCTTTAATGCTTCCTGATTTTACTAAACCTTTAATTTTAAGATGAAATTTGTTACTATCAATCTTTTCTTTAACCATTAATTGATAAAAACGAATTATAGCATAAAAAACAGATACTAAGAATACTCCTAAAATCACCCAAGCAAATACACCTGATTCTTTAAAAACTCTTATAAGGTTTGTTGGTCCTAATTTTGAGATCCAATCTCCATCTTCTTCAGTTTCTGAAGCTTCTGTTGGTTGATCTACATTATCCTGTGCAACAACATTTTGTCCTGCTGCATTAGCATTTGCATCATTCCCTTGGGAATATAAAAACCCAAAACTAACAATTAAAAGCAAGATAACTAATAATACATTCTTTTTCATACAATCTCCTAATTTATTAATATAAAATTCTATTTGATTTAAGTAGCTTTTCCATAATGTAGGTTTTAAAAATAAACTCTTCATCGGTGCTTATTCGACTTCTGGTAATTTCATTTTCAGGTAAGCCAGATCCAAATCTTTGGACCTGTTGCATAACAATTTCATCAGTAATATATTCAATTTCTTCATTGCTTTCATATATTTGATAATCTTCATTATCTTGATTATCTTGTGAATAGCAAAGATTAATTGAAGAAAAAACTATCATTAAAAGGATCAACAACAACTTTTTCATACTATCTCCTCTCATTCAAAGTTCTTACTTGTAAGTCAATAAGCAAGCCATTTTTCTTGGTTGGACTTAAGACTTCGAAAATTAAAACATTTTTACCTTGAACAAAATAGTCAGGACTAATATCAAGATAAGGGGCATCTGGTGGAGCAAAATAGTAATACTCATCATAACCTATTTGCTCTCCATTAAGGAATATGTTTGCTGATTCATCTGCTAAGAAATACAACATACTTTCAATAACCTTACCTGAAATATCAAATTCTTTTATGAAATATTTCACTACAGGTTCATCAATAGGTTCATTTTCTACAACAGTTATAGAATCTTCATTTACTGCAAATAAAGTATCACCAAACTCATTAACTGTGATTTTTAGACTATCACTCAAATTTAAACTATCAAGAGTTACTTCAGCAAGAACATTAGTTAAGGAGTCAGTTAACTCAGCAATGTCATTAGTAACAGTTTCAAGATTCTCATACCAAACTGGAATAGCCATTGAATTTTTGAAGGCATCTAATTGATAATAATCCTCTTTAATATTACCATAACTTACAGCATTCCAATTAGGATCTGTAATATCTAATACTTGAAGAGAATCAGCTCCCAACCAGGTATTATCAGTAACAACTGAAACCATTATAGAGTTATTATGAATAAACAATTTCTCTTGGTCATAAATAACTGCAAAATTGAAACCAATATTAGTATTAGCATAAGACTTATTCACAACTGTTATTGAAAGTTTATTATTACCCTTCTGGTAGTTTAATGATAATAGGTTGTTATCATTTACTAAGCCCCTATATAAATAAGGGAATATAGACAAACTATCATCAATAACGCCATCAACCATATATGTATCTTGATAATTTAACTCTTTATCATTAATTTTAATCTTCATATCGATATCTTTGTTTAAGAAAAATTGTCCTTCATCAACGAATCTAATTCTTGCTTCAAGTGGTGATATAGGACAATTTATAGTTGTCTCTAAAATTAATGAATCACCACCAGGTATTGAATAGACCATGAAGTCTCTGAATCCATCATTGATTACCCTTTCAGTAATAGCTGAGAAATCTCTTCTCCAAGACGAATCAAAAGCAACATTTTTTTCATCTTTTGCCACAGCCTCTGAAGCTCCAACCTTGGCTAAGAAAGTCATAACCTCATCACTACGAGGTTGAGGAGTAGTTTTACCATTTATATATGCTTCATAAATAACTTTTGCATAACCGATACTAATAGTGTCATAGTTAAAAACATAATTTTCCCTAGTAGCTTTAATATCATAAGCATATTTATTTAAGATGTCATCTTGTTCCTCAAAACTTAAATCTTCTCTAGCATAAATTGTATTCTGATAAGCATTATATTGACCTTCCGGCATATCTAAATATTTGGTAATTTGTTTAAAAATCAAATCTCCAGAATATTGAGCTATTTTAAATTTTGCAAAATCTAATAAGTAAACTTGATCTCTTATCTCATCTGCATTAAGCAAGTCGCTATTATTAACCTTCTCAACATCACTATCTATTAGCTCAAATTGTTTATTAGCTAACTTATCAAAATTATTTATTCTCTTATTTTCTCCGTAAAGATTACCATTCCAGGTAGTAGCTGAATTAACTTTAATCCTATCATCTGCATCTGCTGGAACAGTTATGAACTCCATGAAAGAATTGAACTTTTTATCAAGCTCAGCAAGAAGAGCTTTTTTCTCTTGTTCTCTTTCATAATCATTAGTAAAGTTGTCATATCTAGTCAGTGATGTAGGTATAGCAATACTTTCTGCAGGAATACCATTATTAGTGAATACTTGAGCAGTAGCTTTATATTCTTCAATGTAAGATAGCATTGATGCCCAATTCTTCTTTCGGTAAGCTTTAACAATGTTTTCATCAATTTTCATTAAATTATCAATAGCATATTTAGGATATCTATAGTTAGTATTATCTGTTGCATAGAGAATCTTGATGTAATCCAAATACTCTTCATCCATACCAAGTTCTTCATAGAGCTGACATATAGTTCCTAAAATGGCAATTCTTTCATAATCAGGGAATTTATTATTAAAAGCTATCCATTCTTTAACCTGTTCTTCCTTAGAGAGAACTGATGTTTTAATTATAATTGCTTGAAAGTAGTAATCTTCTGGTGTTTTATTAAGAGAAGATATATCTAATTTATCGCCAGGTTTTGTTGCTCTCTCGTAAATTTCAATCAGCTTTTCTGAAGCTAGGATTGGATTATAAGTAGATTTTGTTGAATCTTGAACCGCATCTAGTCTGGTAAGTAAGATTTTAAATGTCTGAGAATCATTTGGGAATCTAGTCATAAAAATATCTTCTATTTCGGAAGCTTTCGCAGTATTTCCTAATGAGTCAGCGATTGCAAAAGCAGCACTATAATTTTTCCAAGCGTCATCAATTCCTGTTTTCTTATCACCCTCTTCAATCAATCTAGCGATTGCAGTGTCATAATCTCCACCAGCAGCATAAAGAGCGATAGCGTTTTTGCGAAGTGCTTCCTTCTCTTGGTCACTTATGATATTAGACTTCAACATTATATCTGTTTCTTGGGCAGCCTTAATCTTATCTTCTTGATTTTCTGAAATATATAATTTATTATACTTAATTGTTCTAGCACTATAAATCTCTTTTTCATATTCTAACTTCATCTCTGCATCCACGAACTCTTGGGCTTTAGCATAATATTCAATGGAGGTATCAAGGTTACCATTTGCTTTATATATTTCTGCGAGGTTTCTAAAAATTACTTCTTTAAATTCATCTGAAATATTTAGATCGTCACAAGCTAAGAAGTCTTCTTTAGCTCCCTCATTATCACCCATTTTATATTTTGTCAAACCCCTATAAAAGAGCAAACTATGTATTGTATCATCTTTGTTAGGGATATCAGACTCTACCAGGTAGTTATAATACCTATTAGCTATGTTTATATAATTAGTTCTTCTTTCATTCTTGAGATTTTCAATATCTTCTTCTGTATATTGTAAGGAATCGAAAGAAGTAGTATCAGTGATTACGATAATATTAGAAGCCCAATTATAGGCATTCTGTTCTAAATCTCTTCTTTTTTCAGTATTAGGATTTCTCTCAATAAATCCATAAATTTCATTAATACCCATACTATAGGAAGTAGTATCAGGGTTTAATCGTACATATTTATCTATAGTACTAATCCGGTTAGTATCATATAGCTTTAACCTTTCAACTCTTTTTTCTTCGTCAAATCCTACATAACTAGCATACCTTTCTGTAGCTTCAGAGAATCTATTTATGTTCTCTAATGTTGGATTACTTTGTATTTCAGAGTATAAATCTGGCATAATGAAATCATCTAAACCAGTTTGTACAACTTTAACATAAGGAGCTAAATCTTGGTTTTTATTATATTCATACCAATCTGAACCATAACCATATTTTTCTACAGCTTTGCGATATTCTCTTTCACCTCTGATAGATAAAGAATCTCCTAGCTCTACGCCATAATAACTTAAAGTAACAATTATTGAATCACTATAGAGAGGATTAGTTATCTTATAAGGGTCTATCTTTGTTTGAGCATCATAAAGCTTAATAATAACTTCGTAATCATCAGTAGTTCTCTTTTTATTTAGAACCTTATGGAAAACAGTGTTAGCAGTCTCTTCATCAAATTTCTGATAGAGCGAATTTGCCACAAAATCGTAAGATTTAATCTCTTGTCCATCTAGATTATCAATAGCATCCAAAGAATAAGCAATAATTTCATCTGCATTGCGATATTTATCTCTTTGATCCTCATTGAAGATATCTTTGTTAGAAAGTAGCAGTTCTAAATCATTTATTGCTTCAAAGTATTTATTGATAGCCATTTTGTGCCATGCTCTTTGGAAAAGAGCTTCATATTTTTCATCTTGGTTACCAAGAACATAGATTTGATTATATAACTTTATTGAATATTGTATATACTTTTCTGTATCTTCAGCATCAACAGCAATATCATAATATAATTCAGCCAAACGAAGTAGTGATTCAACTTGATATTTGCTGTTCATATTTTTACCTAAATCAAGGTAATTCTTAATCACTTCACTGTATCTTTCTGTAGTCTTTATAACTTCAATAGGTCTTGGATTATAGAAATAATTCCTGTCTTTCATCTTCTCTTCTCTTAAGCTAGCTATTTCTAAATCTAGGATTCTATTTTTATAGTAGGCAAGATTGTATTGAACAACATCTTTTTGAGGGAAGTCAGGGTTTAATTCTAGAACTTTTTGGTAATGATTGTAAATCAAAGTATAATTATTACTATATATAAAGTTAGAAATTTCAGCCAAATTGAAATATAACTGATAATTATATTCAAAATTATTATTACGGAAAACAAAATTATTGATTCTTCTATACAAATTTTCTTGTTGTTCTGTAAAGGTATTTAATTCAGCTTCAGAAAGAGCATTTCCTTCTTCATCTAACTGATTCTTTCTTGAATTATAACTATCTCTAACTTTTCTAAATTCTAAATCAAGAGCAATATAATCAACATAAAGTTGTTGATCATTCTTTATATTGTTAAACTTACTAAAAGAATTAGCATAAACACTAATATTTTTATCTAAATCTTTGAATTTATCAACTACTCTTTTTTGATTTTTATCAGCAACAACTTCATAGTAAGTATCGATAACTTTTTGTCTCTGTTTCTCTAACTTATTTTCTTGAGCTAAGAACTCTTCAACTTTTTGTTCAGCTAATTCTTGTTTTTCTTCTAAATTAGGAAATTCAGCAAGATCAAATTTAGCTTTTACTTGAATTTCATCGAGATTTTCTTGCTCATCATTTAATAGCTTTCTTAACTCAGCATTCTTTTGTGGGTTAGATTTTGTTTTTTCAACAAAACTTGATAAGTTTACGATGTATTTCTTTTTTAAGTAAATTTGATTTGCATACCAATAAGCTCTTAAAAACTGATCATCGTTAACATTAGGAATATCTTCAAGTAAATCTCCAGTGATATCTAAAAGATACACTTCTTCTTTACTATTTCTATCTCTATCAGTAATAGCAATAAGTTGATCTTTTGGTCTATTGCGATATTTATCTATTAAGTCTAATTCTACAAAATAGGCTTCAGTTCTTTCAATAAAGCTTAATTCAAGGCTTTTGATTAACTGAACACTCTTTGGATCTAAGAAAGATATTTTTTCTTCTAAATTAGCTTGATTAACTAATATTTGTTCTTCTTTAGCCCTGATTTGTTCTAAAAGAATATTTTTTCTTGAATCATCATTCTCCATTAAGAAGTTGTTTCTTAAGGTTTTAACTTCATTCATAAGATTTCTATTTTGCAGTAGGTTATCAAAATAGTCATCTACGCGAGATTGGTAATCAGCCATTAGCTGGCTAGCTGATTGCCCTTCATTAGTTTCTTGGTCAATAAGCACTAAGTTATAAAGAGTTTGAACATAATATTCATCTGCAAACTTAGAACCTAAGAGATATTCAAAATATCTTTTAGCTTTTTCTAAATTTCCAGCTTTTCTATGAGTTAAGGCTATTTCGTAAGTTACTTCATCTATTGCATCGTCATTCATTTGAGAATATGCTTGATAATATGTGATTGCGGTTTCAGGAACTCCAAAGTGAGAGAATAATCTTGCTTTGGAAAGAAGGACAAAGTCATAGTATGGAGTATCTACGGTAAAATTCTGTTCTAAGAAGTCAAAGATTAAAGCAGCTTCTTCGTCATTTCCTTTTGCTAAGGCTATTAAACCAAGTGTAGCAGTAGCTCGAAGAGCATAATTACTATCAGTAGTCGCTTCCTCCATATATTTTTGAGAATCATCAATTCTACCAATATTATATAATGACTGTCCATATTGGAATTTTTGAGACGCACTATCAAATTCTGGATATTGCTCTACCAAATTTACAAATTCTTGATCTTTACCAGATTTAAATAAAGCTAGCTTCCAATATCTAATAGTGATATCTTTTCTATTACTATTAGGATATCTCCTGATCAAATCATTTGCCTTTAAAGATGTCATATCCCAATCTTTGGCATAGATTGCTTTTTTACAATCTATGAATAATAGATCATCTTGCAAACTAGAAACATTTCTATAAGCTTTGAACATCATCTCTCTGATAAAGCTTGCATATTGGACATCATTCTCTTTAACGAGAGTAAAATATGCTTCTTCATCTGAGGAGAACAAACTGTCAATCTCAGCTAGTTTATTCTGCGATGTTAATTCATTTACTTGAGTAATTCTCTGATTCTCAATAGCTCTTTTCATCTCATCTAAGTCTGTACTCTCACTACCATTAGTAGTTCCAGCTTGAGAATATAGAGGTAGAGTTGAAATGGCTATAAGAAGAAGAATTATATATATCTTCTTAAAACACATATTACCTACTTATCAAATTCTAAAGATTATTGATTTACTCTAATTCTTCTAATTCTTTAATGAGATCATTCAATTCAGTTTGTTTTTTCTGTTCAGCTTCTCTTAAGGCTCTAATTTGGTCAAGAATACTACTTCCTGTTCCAGTGTTTCCACCTTGCTCAAAAGTTTGTGTTTGAGTTCTAACTCTTTCAGGACTAGCTTCAAAAACACCTCTTTTGGTAGTTTTTGTCTCTGCCCAACGGGTTAAACTGTATTGAATATTGAAAGCCATTTTTAGGTTATCTTGGTTTTCTTTAATAAACTCTTCAATTTCTATAACTGAATATTGGAGAGCTAAGTTATTCCAAGCATATTTAGCACCTAAGTTTATTGCGTGACCACTCTGTTCAGCAAAAATACTAAAGTTGTTTTTTGGGAAAACAGCAGTTGGATAATATTCAACGGTACCAAATAAACCATTAAAGTCTTGAGCTAAATCTCTTTGTCCTACAAAGCGATTAACACCTAATCCAACAGTAACATACAATTGCATATCACCAAGAACTTTCACATCTCTAAGTGCCCATGATTTAGTAGCAGCTACATAGAAAGAATTCTTTTCATAAGTTGTAGCTTGAGGTATATCAGCCCAATCTTCGTAATTTTCATCTTCATAGTCAACTGCATCTGAACCAACTTTTGAGAAGAGATTATCTACTCCTAAAGTGATACCAGGATATTCAAAAGATTCTTGGACTAATTGGAACTTAAAGTTTGTATAAAATACTTCATCTCCAGTATAGACAAAGCCTAGCTCTGCTCTATCGAAGAGACCGTATTTTGCTTGGATTACATAGTTATATTCATAATCAGCAGCATTAGCTCCTGCTTTTAAATTTCCATCTCGTAAGTACGAGGCAAAATTTACAGAAATCTGATTTGCTGGCATAACAAATCCGTCAGGGACATCAATATTACCTAAGGTTCCGAATGGAACTGCTATAAGAGCATTAATACATAATAAAATACTCATAATAAGTAAAACTTTTTCTCTCATCACATATTCTCCTTTTATGTACACTTAATCGTTTTTCAAATCAAGTTTTTAAGATATTTACAGTTTAGTCGATTTCACTCATACCTATTTAAATTAATTGACAAGATAGAGTCAAGTTTTTTTTTTACTTTTATGAATAAATATAAAATGAATCAAGAATTAGGTAGGTTAGGTGAAAAATTAGCATCAGAGTATTTGGTAAAGAATGGCTTTATAATAGTAAAAAACAACTATCGTTGCTTTTCTGGAGAGATTGACATAATTGCAGAGAAAAAAGATTTATTATTGGTAGTAGAAGTCAAATCTAGGAGTAAGATAGATACTGAAGAAACTCTATTATCAATTACCAAATCCAAGCAGAGGAAAATAAGCAGAGCTACTGCTGACTTTATAGATAAAAATCAACAGTACTCTGAACATTTTATTAGATTTGACATCATCACAGTAATTAAAGATAATATCTATGATGAGTATAGCATAACTCATTATGATGACGCTTTTTGCTATCTATTTTAGTCTTTCCTCATCAAAGTCTTGTCCTAGGTAGAATTTATAATCTGAAGAGACTGGTATATCATCATCATTGTAGACATAAATCAGTTTATGTCCATTATTCATATTAACATCAAAGAAGGTATAGCTAGCTAATCTTTTAGATGTATATCTCCAAATTTCGTATTCTTTATCATTAAAGACTGCTCTTCTTTCGAGTAGGGCATCAGAGTCGTATTTATCGGTAGCATCTAACTCGCCAACTAGGAATTTTTCAATATCATCAGGAGCTCCGTAAAGCACGAATATTTTACCTCTATCAGAAGTCCATCCTGCTTGGTGATGGGAGAATTTTAGATTTGCGTAATCAACTCTTTCTTTTATCATAGAGATTAAATCATCAACAGCTAAATAAGCATCATTAGCATATCTGAACCAGAATTTATTAATCTCTTGTCTCTTTTTAGCATTAGAAAAATTACTCCAACTATTTGGGCTTTGGGTATAGCCAAAATATTTCATTAATTGATATTCATCTTCACGATTTGCTAATACGCTATAAGTTTCTCCTGGATAATCAGATATAGAGAAATCAGTCAATGTCCTATTATTTTCAAATTTATCTAAAGATTTAACAGTAACAAAATAGATTCCTTTAGGGAATTTCTGCAGATTAATACCTTGAGTAATACTAGCGATTTCTGTTGTTGAAAGGCCGCTTTTTTCGATAACATCGACGGTTTGTTTAAAAGAATCTTTAATTTCAATAGCGTAGTTATATTTCCAATTTATTTTGGAATTTTTAGTTAAACCAGCTAATTGGAAGTAACAATAAATACTATCAGCAGTCTCTTTATAGAATATTCTAGAGGGGTTAGATTTATAGAGCAGGTTTCCTCTATACAGATACTTGAATTTTTCATTTTTTTCAGTACTAACGAAGTCATTAAACTCGACATCACTAATGAATCTGTTATTAATAAGGGGCAGTTCTTTTCTAAAGATATGAGTATCATTACTTACCATATCAATAAACTTAAGTTCCAAAGTATTCCCTTCGGAGGCATAATCAAAGCTATAGCGATCAATATGTTGTTTGATACTTGATTTAGTATCTTTTAAATCAGTTACAATTATCTGTTCAGCGAAAGCTTCTTGATGAAGAATTTTGCTTTTATTATAAATTTTCACTTCAACTCTTAAGCCTGCAATTGCTCCGCTTTCATCTTCGTTTACTTTAAAAGTAAGGTCTTGATATTTTATTGAGTAATTAACATCAATAATAGTTCTGTTGTCTGGATCAAAAAAATTCAAACCTTCCACACTAATATTTAAATCATCAGCATATACACCTACTACCATAAAAAATAGTATACAAATTCCAACTAATTTTTTAATACCCATACTCTTCTTCTTTGTTATAAAGTTTGTAGTCTTCAATTCTGGATCGGTCATAAAAGAGGAAGGTTTTATTTAGGCGATAGTAATACCAAGTTTGAGTAGGGTATCTCCCTATTGGATGATTTTCTACATTAATCTCATCCGGTTCCCCAAATTTGATATAAATCCTACCACGATCAGTTTCCCAACCTTTTTTATATCTGTGCACAGAAAACTTCTTATCAGCATATAAAACACGATTATAAAAAATCTCTTGTAATTCGTTTCGAGAAGAATCTTTAGGATTATAGCTATCCCAAAACCTTAAAACCTTTTCGGTTGTACTCATTTTAGAATCACGATTTATTTCTTTCCATGCTTTATCATTTACAATATATTTTATTTGGCTTAATTGCTCATCCCAGCTATATTTTTTTTGGAAGCTATTTAAGTTCTTTTCAACTTTCAGTTCATTTTGGTAAAGATTATTCTTTAGAGAATATTCGATATAGTTTTTAGTAAAATTTTGAATCAATTCAGTAAACTCAATCTTATGAAAGAGTTTTTTGGTTGCAGGCAACTCAGTTACTTTTCTTTCTTCTGAATTTTCACTTATGAATCTCAGATTATCAACTTCTTCATTAAACAGTTGAAATAGATAGATATCTGAATTTTCATTAACCTCATCCCAGGAAAGGATTTCTAAATCTATATCGTTGATTTTTTTTATTAAGTAAAGATTAGATACTGCTTGAGATTCGTCAACCATAAAATCAAATTTCTCTTCTTTTTTATCATTTCTCAGGTTATTATTAAGTTTTAAATAAGCTACGAAATCATCACTTTGCAAGTCTGTTTCTATAAATATTAATATTCTTTCATTACTAATATCTTTACTTGATAACTTTATATCTTTTTTTGTTAAAGAGACAACCTTACCCTTACTATTAAAAACCTCTAGAATAGCCCTATAATCGATCTTATCGTCTTTACTAAAGAGTTCGCTTGAGTTAATCTTTACCGTTATTAGACTTGTATTTCCAACTTTTTCTACAGTTAGATCTGTAGCAAATAGAAATGAAGAGATTATCAATAATAAACTTACCCAGAGGAGTTTCATTCAATATTACCTTGAATTGATAGAGATATTTTATTTTTAGCCCAAAAACTACAGAAGTCTCTACTAGGATCTACTGTATATTCTTGAGAGAGAAGTACAATATCATCCCACTCTTCGGTCTCAACAATGAATTTCAAATGATGTTTACCCTTATGTTTTTTTATAAGCTCCAAATAGTCAGTCTTCACTATACTTAATAAATCTTCATGAGACATATTGATAGTTACTTCACCACCTATTTCTTTTCTAAATTGAGCATAGGGTTTTATGGAACTTGGGTTGATTTTCAGCAAGCTGTCATCACCACTAAAATTACTTTGCTGACCAATTACACAATAGATTTCACCTATATCTAAAGAATCAAAATTATCTACAAATCTCTCTTTATAAAGTGTTATTTCGAACTTCCCTTTGAGGTCTTCCATTGTAATGATACCATAATAATCACCACTTTTTGCTTTCTTTTTAATTTTGTTAGTAACTATACCGACAATTATGGCCTTACTAGGAACTGCAATACCTTGAGCTACATATTGGGAATCCACATTAACAACACTTTCAATTATGTCCCTTTTCTCCATTAAAGGATGTCCTGAGACATAGAAGCCTAAGACCTCTTTCTCGCGTCTCAATTTCTCTTTTGAGCTCCAATCCTCCATCTTTTTCAAGGCTGGATAATAGTCAGTAGCAACCTCTTCATTATCCATTAAATCAAAAAGAGTAAGCTGGTCTTTATCTTTTTGACAAGATGCCGAATAATCTAAAGCAGCAGCAATTGCATTCCATTTTTGAGCTCGGCTACCCTCCAAAGAATCTACTGCTCCAGAGGCAATCAAACTCTCCAATGTTGTTTTATTTACTGCAGTACTATTAAGTCTTTTACTTAAATCAAAAAGTGAAGAGAAGTTTCCATCAATAGCTCTATTATCTAGCAACTCTTTAATCGCAGCCGCTCCGACATTCTTGATTCCTCTTAATCCAAATTGAATCTTATTTCCATGTACAGTGAACTCTTTCTCGGAGTGATTTATATCGGGAGGAAGAACCTCTATATTCATTTTTGAGCACTCTTCGATAAAGTAAGGTATTTTAGCTGGATCTTCTTCCAATGATAGAATAGCTGCCATAAATTCTACAGGATAATGAGCTTTCAAATAAGCAGTTTGGAATGAAATAAAGGCATAACATGCGGCATGACTCTTATTAAAAGCATAGTTCGCAAATTCTAACCAGTTGTCCCAGATCTTCTTAACTGTTTTTTCTGGAACGCCATTTTCCATAGAACCTTCTTGAAATTTGACAAACATTTTCGCCATCATATCAAGATTCTTTTTACTAATAGCCTTTCTTAGAACTCCTGCATCAGCACTTGAAAATTTTCCCATTACCTTGGAAATCTGCATGACCTGTTCTTGATAAACAGTAACACCATAAGTCTCTTCAAGCGAGCTTCTAGTCAATTCATGATCATACACAATCTCTTCTCTACCATGTTTTCTATTGATGTAAGTATCAATAAATTGCATAGGTCCCGGACGATAAAGAGCAACCATGGCTATCAAATCTTCAAATTTATTTGGTTTAAGTTTAGATAGATATTTTTTCATTCCAGGAGATTCAAATTGGAAGACACCGTCTGTCAGTCCCTTAGAAAGTAGTTTGAAAGTCTCTTTATCCGTAATATCAACATTCTCAATATCAATATCTATGTTTTGCGATTCTTTGATGTATTGAATTGCTTTTTTTATAATAGTTAAAGTCTTAAGACCTAAAAAGTCCATTTTGAGTAATTTTAAATCATCTAGCCATTTACCTTCATATTGTACCAGAACAGCATTTTCCCCATTCTTTTGGGAAGAAATTGCCAGTGGTACATAATTACTCAAATCATCAGGGCCGATCACCACACCTGCTGCGTGAATACCAGTTTGTCGAATTAAACCCTCTAAAACCTTACTTACTTTAAGGATGTTTTTGTAATTATCATTACTTTCCATCATAAGTCTAAAATCATCTGACTCTTTTACAGCCTTTTCTAAGGTCATTTTAGGAGTACTTGGTATCAGTTTAGTCATTTTAGCAGCATCTTGAGGAGTAACATCCATAACTCTAGCAACATCTTTTATTATTGATTTTGCTCCTAATTTACCAAAAGTAATAATTTGCGTAACACTCTCTCGTCCATATTTTTCCACAACATAATCGATAACCTTACTTCTACCTTGAGCACAGAAGTCAATATCAATATCTGGCATCCCGACTCTTTTTAAATCCAAGAATCTTTCAAACAAGAGTCCATATTTCAAAGGATCTAATTGGGTAATATCCAAGGTGTAGGCGACAATACTACCTGCAGCTGAACCACGACCGGGTCCCACAGGTATATCCATTTCACGAGCTTTATCAATAAAATCTTTAACTACCAAGAAGTATCCATCATAACCCATTGTATTAATAATATCTAGTTCAAAATTAATTCTTTCTTCAATCTCAAGAGTTATCTCTCCATACTTCCTTTTAGCTCCCTCAAAGCATAAGCCCCGCATATAATCAGCCATATCTTTGTACTGTTCAGGAACATCAATTTTAGGGAAAAGAAAATTATCATAGTTAAGCTTTAAGTTGATAGAATCTGCAATTATCTGAGTATTCTCATAGGCTTCAGGTACTTGAGGGAAAAGCTGACGCATCTCACTTTCACTTTTGAAATATAGATCATGAGTCTCATATTTCATTCTATCTGGATCATCATATTTTTTCCCTGTTTGAATACAGAGGAGAACATCATGAGCAGTAGCATCTTCTTTATTTAAATAGTGGCAGTCATTAGTAACTACCATGGGAGTATTTGTTTGCTTAGCCAGCTCTATTAACTTGGGCATGACTTCACGCTCTGGTTCTAGTCCATGATCTTGCAATTCTATATAGAATCTATCAGGGAAAATTTCTTTATATTCATTCAGTGCTTTAACTGCAGCTTCATAATCATCATTTAATAAATTGCGAGGAATCTCTCCCTGAATACAGGCTGAGAGGGCTATTATGCCTTCACTATATTTTGCTAACTCATCCTTGGTCATTCTCGGTTTATAATAATATCCATCAGTAAAGGAGTGTGAAGATAGCTTTATTAGATTCTTGTAACCAACTAAATTCATAGCCAATAATACTAAATGGAACCTTCTGCTATGCTTGCTTTCTTCTGTATTTAATTGCCCATTAATCACATAAGCCTCAGTCCCAATAATCGGCTTAATCCCTGCCGAATTAGCCTTATTATAAAACTCAATCGTCCCAAACATATTGCCATGATCTGTCATAGCAACTGCATTCATTCCCAGCTCTTTGGACTTAGCTATCATTCTATCTATTCTACAAGCACCATCCAAAAGACTATACTGAGTATGGTTGTGTAGATGTACAAAAGACATAATTTCTCCCTATCTCATTTTTTAGATATTAAATTGTTCTCTGAAATGCTGTCAATAAATTAAATTTTTTTCTATTTATTAGCTAACTAGAGTTCTTATTTTAGTATTTTTTTAAGTATTACTTAATTTTTCTTGACATATTATTCTACTTATTTATTATTTACTTAATAATTTTTAGGAGTAATTTTATGGAACCAAAGATTGTCGATTTACCAAAACTCTATTTTATCGGTTTAAAAGCTGAACTAACTATGAAAGAAACCAATGAAGTTTGCCCTGCTTTATGGGGAGAACTAATGTCACAATCACAAGATTTAGATGCTAATCCAGAGTTAATGTGCTTAGCTGTATGCTCATCTCCTCAGGATTTTAAAGAAAATGATACCTTTACCTACATGGCTGGTTTTGCATCAGATAAACCTCTAGAATCTAGAGAAGGATTTATTGAACACGAAATTTCTGCTTGTAAGTATGCTGTATTTACCCACAAAGGTTCAGTTATGGACTTGGGAGAAACATTCGATTATGCCTATAAAACATGGTTACCTAAGAGCGAGTATAAAGTTCGTTGGCATGAAGATTTAGAACATTATGATAGTAGATTTGATGAAAGTAATCCTGAAACATCTGAAATGGACATTTATATCCCTATTCAATAATTTCCAACTCCGATATCCCCTTCTTAAACCAACTTTTGTTGAGGAAGGGGGTATGTTTTTCATTTTCAATCAAGAATTTGTTGTTGAGGCTTATTGACATAAGCTCTCTCAGGTCCGTAACCCCAGTTAATCACTAAAGCGGGGATTTAAGATCGTGATAATCCCTCTTCTGTCGGATTGTATGCACCCTTGCATGCGAGAAACTTTATAAAAATCTAAGGTTATCTTATTATTGTATCTAAGGTGGATGGAAGCAGAGACGCTTCCACTCCATAGAAGAAAACACCCCGTCTGCTTCGCAGCCACCCCTCTTTTAGCGTGCTTTCAGCACTAAAGAGGGGAGTTTGACATTCACGGACTAAAGGTCTGAAACCCCAGTTAATCACTAAAGCGGGGATTTAAGATCGTGATAATCCCTCTTCTGTCGGATTGCATGCACCCTTGCATGCGAGAAACTTTATAAAAATCTAAGGTTATCTTATTATTGTATCTAAGGTGGGTGGAAGCAGAGACGCTTCCACTCCATAGAAGAAAACACCCCGTCTGCTTCGCAGCCACCCCTCTTTTAGCGTGCTTTCAGCACTAAAGAGGGGAGTTTGACATTCACGGACTAAAGGTCTGTAACCCCAGTTAATCACTAAAGCGGGGATTTAAGATCGTAATAATCCCTCTTCTGTCGGATTGCATGCACCCTTGCATGCGAGAAACTTTATAAAAATCTAAGGTTACCTTATTATTGTATCTAAGGTGGATGGAAGCAGAGACGCTTCCACTCCATAGAAGAAAACACCCCGTCTGCTTCGCAGCCACCCCTCTTTTAGCGTGCTTTCAGCACTAAAGAGGGGAGTTTGACATTCACGGACTAAAGGTCTGTAACCCCAGTTAATCACTAAAGCGGGGATTTAAGATCGTAATAATCCCTCTTCTGTCGGATTGCATGCACCCTTGCATGCGAGAAACTTTATAAAAATCTAAGGTTACCTTATTATTGTATCTAAGGTGGATGGAAGCAGAGACGCTTCCACTCCATAGAAGAAAACACCCCGTCTGCTTCGCAGCCACCCCTCTTTTAGCGTGCTTTCAGCACTAAAGAGGGGAGTTTGACATTCACGGACTAAAGGTCCGTCCCCAGTTAATGGAAACAGAGACGCTTCCACTCCATAGGAATCACCCCCTGTGTCCCCCTCACAGAGGAGGATTTAAGAGATCTACCCATATTCATAGAAATTTCTCAGAAAAACTCTTTGAAACTCCTCTTAACCACTGTGAAACTCTGTGTTAAGGACTTTTAAATCCGCTAATATCCATTCTAAAATCAAAAAGTATTCTTAAGTTTTGCCATAATTTCTTGATGATGAGAGCCTTGCCAATATATTCTACCGCATTTCGTGCAGATTTTAAAGTCCTCATAAATCATTCCTACTTTTTCTGGAATTAACTTTATAATTTTCTCTTTATCAATATCTTGAAGAATATCATTATCTTCCGGACAACGAGTAAAAATGTAGTTTTCATCGTAGCTGAGAAATGTTTTTAATTCTAACAACTGTTCTTCAAGCTGGTTATTATGAATATAAATTCTATCAAATTCTAATGGATGATTAAGCACACTCTTACTTCTACTAATTATAGCTCTTCCCTCTTTCTTAGCAATTCTAACTAGATTTAGTAAGGGAGTAGCTTTAATGACTTTGGTATCATAACCTAATAATCTAAGCCATTTAGCTAATTTCTGAGCATCAACTGTTAAGATAAATTTTAATCTATTTGGCAAAGCTTAGTCCCTCATATTTCTTATAAATATCAATCTAATTACTTGGAGTAGAGACATTAAGGCTGCAGCAACATAAGTTAAGGCCGCCGCATTTAGCACTTTTTTTACCCCCACCATCTCCCTTGGATCAACTACAAAACCTTCGCTTAATTGCTTGAATGCTCGTTGAGAGGCATTAAATTCAACAGGTAAAGTAACTACTTGAAATAGTAGAGCAGCAATAAAGAAGGCAATTCCTATATCCATAAACATGGGAGTATTGAAGAAAAAGCCGACTAAGAATAATGGAAAAGCTGCAGTAGAGCCAAATCTTGCTACAGGGAAAATTGCGTGTCTAACTTTGAGAGGAGCGTAACTATTAGCATGTTGAAGAGCGTGGCCGACTTCATGAGCAGCAATTGCTACTGAAGAGACTGATTGGCCATAATAAATATCTTTTGATAGTCTAACTTCCCTCTTGCGTGGTTCATAATGATCTGTTAATTCTCCCTCAACAGCGACGACAGGGACATCATAAATCCCATTCTTTTGGAGAATACTCATCGCCACTTCCTCACCTGTCATACCTATATTATTTTTTACTTGTTTATATTTGCGGTAATTGCTCTTTACTAAGGAATTAGCCCAGAAAGCTAAGATTATAGCTGGTATTAATACCACCATGGTTGGATCAAAAAAGAACATACTATTTCTCCTTTAATATTTTATTAGCACTCATAATACATACCTGCTAGTTATGTCAATACATTTCTTCTTTATCTACTTCAACCTGCCTTCCCATGCTCCTTCTCACTCATCTTGAGGATTTTTTGGACTTTATCCGAAATGAGCGAGAAGGAGCCTAGAGAGACTAAGGTAAGTTCCATGAATAAGCCTAAATAAACTACTTTTTGAACTAGAATATAGAAATTGGGGTAGCACTATGGATACCCCACACTTCTTATATTTTGTCTGAATTCATACTCACTAAAGTAGAATCTTTTGCTTTTTCAATTATTATTTATTTAGTAAATACTCGATAGCTTTATCTAATTGACGGTCATTATCAGAAATCTTATCTTCTGGTGTAAGCTCAACTCTTATGTCTGGTTGAACTCCATTTCCTTCCATATTAGTACCACTAAGAGTCCACCAACCTGATCTAGGTAATCTCAAAGATGAGCCATCAAATAGGTCAATATCAATTGTTCCGATTACAGAGCCACTAGTAGGCATACCAATAATAGTTCCCATTTTTTGTTCTTGAATAAGATGTGGGAAAACTTCTGCATCTGAGAACGAATCTTCATCAATTAGAATAACAATAGCTTTATCATAATAGCGACCAGGAGTTTTGTATTTTTTATCTCCCCAACTTCTTGAAGAAGAGTAAGAGAGAGGTTTTTGACCAATAGCGTCGATTAATTCTTCACTAATATTTCCGCCACCGTTACCTCTGACATCAATAATAAGACCATCTTTTTTAAGGTTATCATTCCAAAACTCTTCCAAGAATTTTGAGTAAGAACTGCCGTTCATTCTTTGAATATGAAGATAAGCTAGTTTATTCTTAGATTTTTCATCAACTATTTCTTTGCGTCTATTAACCCAATCTTGGTATTCTAAATTAGAGTTTTGGCTCCAGGTCATACCATCAACCCAGACCTCAATTGGTTCTTCTTTTTGTTTTTTAACTTTTAATTTAATCTTCCTATTTTGGGTATTGAAGAAGAGAGCATTAATATCAGTTTCACTTGTAATTTCCTGGTCATTTACAGCAAGAAGCAGATCGCCTGATTCTACTTTATAGACATCTTTAAGTGAGGTACCATCATAAATTCTTCTAAACTTAATCCCTTTTTTTAACCTTTTAGAATAATCAAATTCAGCACCTATCAAGCCTGTTTGATAATAGAAAGTACTATTATAGCTTTTCGCAGAAAATCCAGTATGAGAAGCATTAACTTCCCCAATCATCTCTTCAATGATATTAGACAGAGATTCTTCATCAAAACAGTACTGAGTATAAGGTTCATACTTTTTATAAAGTTTTTCCCAGTCAACTCCGTGCATATTAGGATCATAGAAGTTGAGTCCAAATTGACCCCATACTTCCCTAAACACTTGTTGTCTTACATTATTTAAATCATATTCATAGAAGAAAGAGTTTCCTATTTCATCAGTTTTTCTTGTTTGTAAGTTGAAGGAGCTAATTTTATGGCCATTGTTATAATAATAGGTATAAGAATCTTCATTATATGAATAGTAGTTTTTATCATCGATAGAGGTTAATTTCTCTAGATTACCACCATCGTAGTTAGATTGATAAAGTGTGGTATTACTATTTGAATTAGCATAATAGATAGTAGAGTCATTAACTACCGAAATAATAAAATTATAGCCGGGACTAGCAATAATTGTTTTTATTCTAGATTCAATACCATTCAATTCAATCTGTAAATTTGGGTATTCTTCACTTTTTTTATCAGCATCACTCTTAGTGTCTGCCTTTACTTCTTTTGAGACAATCTTACTCCAAGGATCGGTGTAATCAGCTAACTCATCAATAGGGTGTAAATCAATTCTTCTAATATCTCCACTTTCAGTAAAGAAGAGTGACTTATCATCTTTACCCCAAACAATGTTATAGCAAGATTTATAAGAATTATGAAGCAGGTATGATTCACCAATTACTGTATCTCTCAAGTAAAGATAGAATATACTCTTTTCATAATCATATTCTACAAACGCAACATAGCGAGAGTTCTTTCTATCAGCATATTCTAGAATTGGATATTTATTGAATTTAATAGGTTTAAAAGTAGAAAAAAGAGAATCTGTAATTGCCATCATCTGTTGATTTTTTTCCACATAATACTTAATCAAATAGTTACCTTCTTCTGTCTCAGAGACACTATCAATCGCTTTATCTTTACTCCAAGGAATCAGTTCTAATTCTTCAGGTTTATCTATAGAGAATTTAAAAAGTTCACCTTCTCCTCGTTCTCTTCCAGTAACAACTACTGTCTTGTTATCTCTTAAGATACGAATACCTTGATAAGGAACTTGATCATAAGTAATCTGTTTAACAGGACCACCTGCTACAGGGACCATGAAGAGGTCGTATTTATAATTAAAAACAATAAAATCATCATTGCGAGAAACTTCAAAATCATCAAAGCTATTCATCTCATAACTTCTTATCATAGTGTTTTTTTCTTGAATTTCTCTAATATCTATATCAATTTTCTTAGCTTTCTGCTTTGAATTTACAGCAGTATCATAAGCCCAGATTTCATCAAACTTTTCAAAAACTAATCTGTCACTATTTCGAGCAACTGAGATATCTCTTACAGACCAAGTTGGGAAATCAGTTAACTGCTTTTCATTCTTGAAATCATAGTTATCTGCTTGGAAAAGTTGAAAAATTTCCCCATCTGATTTTGCATAATAGAGTCGGTTAGAATTAACATTAGAAAACACTGGATATCTCTCAGTAAGCTCATTATCAGTTAATTTAGTATACTCATTCTTTTTAATATCATATTTCCAAAGCTCTCCATCAGTACTTCCAGTATAAGCTTCTCTATAAGGATCTCCGCGATCAGAATAAATTATTGCATTACCATCTTCACCTATAGTTACGAAGGGTCCACCAATTAAAGTAATCTCTTCAGCTCTCTTATTATCTAAAGATATTTTATAAAAACCTGAGCCTAGGCGCATATCATACTTACTAGCTAATAGATGTTTTCCATCTGGAAACCAACCTAATAAACCTAATCCTGTTTCTCCTACCCTAGTTATTTCTCCCCCTTCACTAGAGATGATATAAATTGCTCTAAAACCTTCACGATTTGAATCAAAAGCAATTTGACTACCATCAGGAGAGTAGACCGGACCTGAATCACTTGATTCAGTATCAGTCAGTCTAATTGCTGTTCCTCCTTCATAAGGAACTATCCATAAATCATCACGATAAACAAAGCATATCTCTGAACCATCAGGTGAGATATCAGGATCTTTCACAAAATGTGGCTCAAAGGCCACTAATCCAAACGACATTAATAGTAACAACCCTATCAAGATTCTTCTTTTCATTTTATCCTCATCTTAAATTAATTATCTTCTTATTTTTAAAACTATCATCTGAAACAATCATAGATTCTTTTAATATTTTTAGTTTCACACCTTGAGAAATCTGCCCACTTGTTTCAATCATCAAGGAATCATTATTTTCTAATTCAATAGCTTCTTCGACTTTTGTTGAAAGAATCTCTTCCAACTGCTTAATCTCATTATTTATAATTGGAATCTTTTCATTATTGCTATCATTCTCATTGAAATAAACTAACTCGCGTGTAAGAATCATTAATTGTTCTTTGGTATAAGGACTAACTGAGATCTCTAAATCAGAGATAGAGTCACCATCATTTCTTACATTACCAACCTTTATATAACGAGAACTTTGGAGATCAGAGGCTATAACTTCCGCTGAATCATCAACCTGAATTGAAGCTTCTCCCACAAGTCGAGAGTTATAGATATTCCCCTTAACAGTTAAATCTTCACCAGCAAATACCTTGGAGTTTTTAATCTCTGAGCAAATAATACTTTTAGGACAGGAAACTCCTCCACTATTACAGCTTTCTAGTTTACCTTTTATTTCAATAGCTTGCTCAGCATAAATATTACTTTGAGAGACATTACCTTCGATAGTCAATTCTCCCAAAACTCTTATGTGTCTAACACTCTTAACATGGCCCTGAATAGTTAAATTTCCTAAAATATAGATATTACCATAATCCCGATTAATATCATGATTAATATATAAATGATTTGTTATACTATACTTGCCCTGTCCATCTAATGACAAATAACCATTTATTTTAGCAATATACTCATTATTATTAAAATCAAAATCTAAGTTATCACCTTTGAACTTTTCTATTATATTATTTCTTCCTTCAGATGTTAAAAGATAATTACCATATATATCCTTGCGACTTAACATATCTTCATCAAAGGAGAGTTTTCCAATAGCAGATCCCTTTTGGACATATACTAACCGAAAAATATTTGCTTCATTAAGAGGTGTCTTGGGATAATATAACTCATCAGTTTTGTAATATAAGTCAAAATTAATCTCAGTATTTACAGGCTTTACTTCTGCAATCTTAAAAGGCTGATTAACTTCTTTTTCACCCTCTTGATCAATACTGCTAATAAAGCCATTAGAGATTCCTGCTTGATTGATTAAGCTAATTATCTCATCTTGTTCAATAACCCCACCCTCACGGCTAATAGTCATTGTTGCACACAATTTATTATTTGTTACTTCTATTACAATATCTTCACGGTTATTAGAATATCTTTCCATCTGAAATTCCTATTATTGCTAATTGCCTGTCTTTTGATTTATCTCTTCGGTAGGAGAAATATCGAGAATCAGCATAAGTACATACACTATCAAGCTGAACATTTTCTCTTTTAATCCCCATTTCCAAAACATCACGAAGTATTACTTTTTGCATATCTATCTTACGATAACTTTGTTCTAGACCAGTAATATTAATAAAATCATTATAGATCTCTTCAGAGACCTGATAATTCTCCCCACTTATTGCTGGACCTACCATAACTATCAAATCATCAAGAGAAGCACCATATACTTCAAGCATTTTACTTATCACTTCTTTTACTATCCCATTTTTAGTGCCTTCGCGCCCAGAATGGCATCCTCCCACAATATTTTTACTCTTAGAATAAACCAAAATTGGAGTACAATCTGCCCCTTTAATAACAATGAACACATTACTTAGATCTGTAACAAATCCATCTACTATAGGGATGGCAGCTTTATGGGCAAGAAATCCAGAGCCAAAATCAGCTTCTTCAATCACCCTAACTTCAGTAGAATGAGTTTGATCTGCCATAACAAATCGATCTTTAGTTATCTCCTTTTCAGAGACTAAAATTGCGACTTCCCCAGCTTTTAACCGGAAAAGACTATCATCTTTGTTACCAAAACAATAATATATATTGGGATTCTTTGATTTTATTAACTTCATGATAATAACTAAAAAAGAGTTACTGTTTTTGTCAATTTTTTTATAGTTATTACTGCTAAATTACACAATAACTTGTTTTATTTACATAGTTTTGCTATTTAAAAATGATTCTTCTCTAATCTCTCTCACAAAAAAAAGGAGCAAGCCCAATAGCCTACTCCTAATTTTATTCATTATTAAGTCATAATTACTTAAATGCCTGCAGGGATGCAAGCGTTCCCAGTGATTCACCCCCTGTTCCCCCTCATTAGAAAGGGATTTTAGGAAGTATTGAATCACCCCCTGTGTCCCCCTCATTAGAAGGGGATTATAGGAGGTAATTCTTAGTTAGCTTATTATATTTTTTGCTTTAGTTTTTTCACCTTTACCAGTAACTCTAACAGTGATAGAATCGACTATTGAATAGAGTACAGGAACTAAGAATAAAGTTAGTACGGTAGCGAAGGCGAGTCCGAAAGCGATAGCAGTAGCCATAGGTTTCCAGTCTGCAGTAGCGACAGAGTTTGAGAGAATCATAGGCAAGAATCCAGCAATAGTAGTAACAGTAGTCATGATGATTGGTCTAAGTCTGACTGCACCAGCATTGACAAGTGAGTTCCATCTATCTCTACCTTCTTCTCTTTCTCTGTTAATAAAATCAACTAGCACCAGGGAATCATTGACCACAATCCCAGCCAGAGCAAGCACCGCGATCATAGTCATCATAGAGAATGATTGGCCAGTGATGAAGAGTCCGAACACCACTCCGATAAAGGCGAATGGCAGAGCAGACATGACGATAAGAGGTTTGAAGTAGGATTTGAATTGGGTAGCGAGAATGGTAAAGATAAGCAAGAGAGCAATACCAAAAGCTTTTCCCAGACTGGAATAGGTTTCGTTTTGTTGTTTCTCGATACCACCCATTTCAACTCTATAACCAGGATTATTTTGACTAAAGTTAGTTATAAGTCCCTCTGTTCCCTTTAGTTTAGAACCCTGCAATATTTCCGTAACTTCGCTTGGTAATCGTTTCTTTTGGACTCCATTCTCTTCATAGAAACCACATTGAGCAGTTATGGTGTACATTCTTTCTAGGTCGTAGTGTTGAACTTTTGCAGCCCCTTGACTAATGGTGAAAGTTGCTAAATCTTGCAAAGGAACTAACTGTTGTTTATTATTACGAATTTTAAGGTTTTCTAAGTCTGAGAAGTCTGAAAGCTCTTCTTCATTAGATTTGAGAATAATATCGTATTCTTCAATTCCGCTTCCTCTGAAGTTAGATATTTTTCTTCCATAAAGAGCAGTTGCCAGAGTAGTGGAAATACTTGTTTCGGATAAACCATGCATATAGAGAGCTTCTTTTTTAGGAATAATTCTGATTTCAGATTTACCTTCATCCTGCCCAAGTTCGATTTCTTCCACACCAGGAATTTCTTCGAGAAGACTTGAAAGATAGCTACTAAGTTTATCAAGGTCTTTCATATCTTCGCCGTAGAGTCTGAGTTCGATATCGTATTCTGAACGCGGACCACCCCCTTGAGCTTCTTTCAATTTGTAGAGTTTTATACCTTCCGCATTGTCTAGAATCTGCATAATTCCTTTACGAATTTGTCGATAGTCATTAGTAAGTTGGTCGGCATCGATAAGGTCAACAGAGACTTCTGCATAGTTGGTAGCTTGCTCGGTAATTCTATTATCACGGTAAGAACCAATAGTAGAGACAATGGCTTCAATATCGTCTTTTTCTTTCATGGTAATAATCTTTCTTTCAATATTACCAATGATTTGATTAGTCTTATCTAGGCTTGAACCGACTTCTGTTTCCACGATAATTTTAAGAGTTTTGGGAGTAGATTTAGGGAAGAATTCAAAGCCAACAGCACCAATCATAAGTAAAGAAGCAGAGCCGATTAAGGCAAGAATGGCAGTTCCCAACGAGATTGTTCTGTGTCTCAACACCCAAGTAATTGCCTTTTTATAACGCTCTGTAAGGGCTTTATGAAGCTTATGGTCTTTGCCTTCCACAAAGTTAGCAGTTCCGAATTCATTAACATGAGAAGGAAGCAGAAGCAAACATTCAATAAGAGAAGCTGTTAAGGCAAGAGTAACCACGATAGTGAAGTTTCCCAAGAACTTACCCATATTACCTTCCATCCAAAGCATAGGAGCAAAGGCGGCAATGGTAGTGGCGACGGCTGAGATTACAGGCCACATAATTTCTTGAGTACCCTTGAGAGCGGCATCATATTTACTATATCCCATCTCTGAATAACGATGAATGTTTTCCAAGACAATAATGGCATCATCAACAATCATTCCCAAGACCAATATCAAGCCAAAAAGACTGAGATTATTCAGCGTTACACCAAAGTAATTCATGAAGATAACAGTCAAAAGGAAGGAAAAAGGAATTCCCCAGGCTGCATAGAGAGCATTCTTGAATCCCAAAAAGATAAACAAGACTACGAAAACAAGCACGATTCCCATTAAAGCATTAGTCGAAAGAGTCGATATAGAATTCTTTACCCTAATTGAACCATCATTCCTCACATCTAATCTAATTCCAGCAATATCATCTTGATACTTTTGAGCTAAGTCCTTGATATCTTCTATGACTGTGATAATGTTGCCTTCACCCTTCATAAAGACGGATACATTAATTCCTTGAACCCCATTATACTTACCAATGGTCTCACTGTCTTCTAAAGTATCCAAAACTTGAGCAAAATCCTTGACTCTGATAGCTGAACCATCACTGCCCATTCTTACTATCTGATTTGCTAAATCTTCGACAGAAGCATATTCACCCATTGTTCTAACAAGATACTGGCTAGAACCTACATCAAGCTCTCCCGCAGGTGTGTTAGCATTGGTCTGGGCAATAATATTTGCTATCTCATTATAGGTGATTCCAAGCTGATTTAAACGGTCATTATCTACTTCTATCCAGAACTGGCGGTCTCGTGTTCCTGATATTTCAACTTTAGAGATAAAAGGAATCTTAAGTAAGTCATCTTCAAAATCATCCGAAATTTCACGCAGAGTGTTATCATCTTTATTTCCACTAATCACAACAGAACATATAGAATTGAGTTCTCGCATCTTAATTTCAGTTACGATAGGGTCATTGGCATTTTCAGGAAGGTCATTTACCTTGTCTAGTTCAGCATTAATATCACTCCAAGCTCGCTCCATATCAGCATCTGCTTCCATCTGAACATAAATATTAGCCATTCCCTCTTGAGAAGTTGAAGAGATATAATCAACACCGTCCATGCGTTGAATCTGCTTCTCTATCTTATTAACTACATTCATCTCTATCTCTTCTGGGGAAACTCCTGGATAAGTGACTGTTACATTGAAAGCACCAAACTCTATGCCGGGCATCTCTTCTTTAGGAATCTCGTAAATTGTTATGAAACCGAAAATAAAAACGATTATCATTAACATATTTACCAGAATCGGATTATCTACTGAAAATTTAGGAAGAGACATATTCTACTCCTCTTCTGATAAAGTGTAAGTTATTGGCTGTCCATCAGATAATTTACCTGCACTATCAACGATTAATAGATCATTGACTGATAAACCTTCAGTCACTACAACATAATTTCCAAACATATCACCTAACTTAATTTCTCGTAATGAAGCACTTTTTCCATCGGCTACATAAACAAATCTTTGGTCATAGCGTTGCTCTACTACCGAGAATTTGATAGCAAACATAGATTCAGTTGTTGCTTTCTCAAGTTCTAGATTAAGAATCATTCCAGACTTCATATTTCCAGGGTTCTTAAAAGCTATTTCAATGGGATATAAAGAATCGCCTACTTTGGCTGACCTTCCTATACTCCTAACATGACCCTTGACTTGTAAATTTACACTATTACAAGTAATTGCAACAGCATCATTTGCTTCAACCATATTGATATAATTCTGTCCGATACCTGTTCTTACGATAATCTGAGAATCATCCACAAGGGTATAAAGAAGAGTGTTTGCTGAAATATTTTCACCCACTTTTATAGGAAGATAAGCAAGGTAACCTGTGGCAGGAGCTTTGATAATTGCCCTATCCAAGGTACGCTTAGTCTGCTCATAAAGTGCCTGTGCTCCCTTATAAGCGGAAAGTGCCATCTGATAAGAATTATAGGAATTGAGAAGTCCTTGCTCTGAGATAGACTCCTGAATGTAAAGAAGTGAATCAGCTTCAAGTTGCATCTCTTTAGAACGCAATCCTGCTTCGGTGGCTATTAGCTGTGCCTGAGCTTGCTTGAATGAATACTCGTATTGAGCAGACTCTATGCGTCCGATTTCATCACCAGTTTTCACCCAATCTCCTAGCCTCTTGTTGAGGGAGACTATTCTGCCAGAGATTTCAGCAAGAACATCAATATCAACTATGCCCTCAGCTTTACCTGATAACTTTATGGTACGAACAATTGGTTCAAGTTTTACTGGTTCTACAATCACACGAGTGACTCCATTTCCATTCTTCTCCATCTTTTGACCTTGCTCTTTCTTACCACAACCACTAGAAAATACTAGTCCTAAAACTATAAATAAACTCGCTATTTTAATCATTCTTGAATGTGCTTTTTTCATTATTTCTCCTCTAATACTAAAGTAATTATTTCTGATAATTCACTACTGTTTTCTAGCCCAATAGTACGGCGTAAGTTTGATTCACTCTTAAGGAAACCATATAAAGAACTGTTGTATTGCTCACGAGCTTGATCCAAATCAACTTGAGCATCTAAATATTCATCAACAGAGATTAAGTTTGCTTGGAACTTAGTAGTCATTTGCTTAAAAATCTCTTCGTTAAGACTTAAAGTCTGCTCTGCTAACTGACTTCTTTCTAATGAAGTAAGATAATTGTTAAGAGCTGTTTCTAAACTTGATTCAATCCCCTTAAGTAAAGATTGATAATTATAGTTAACAGATTTAAGATTCATCTTTTGAGCATTCACATTATGATATTTATTCACTAATGGGAAAATAGATAGGGAAGCATTAAGCATAAGAGTAGTTTGATCTGTGAAATCTGAAGACTTCTCTGAAGCGGACCAATTTTGATTGAAAGATAAGCTTAAAGTAGGCAAAAAGCTAGACTGCTGTTGTTTCACTGAAAAGCTAGCCATGTTTATTCCTGATTTAGCTAAAGCAATTTGAGGATTCTTATCTGAAGAAAGAGCAATAAGTCTAGTTAAAAGCTTTTGATAGGCTGAATTACCTCTAATAAAAGATTCTTCTCTAGCTATAGTAAAATTACTTGCCAACTTTCTTTGATTCTCCAACAAAGTTGAATCAAGAACAAATGCAATTTCCTGCAATTCAAAATCGGCATCTGTATTAAGATATACCTTCAAAGCTCGATAAGCATCTGCATTAGAATTTTTACTATTTAATAGGGTGATAGACTTATTGGTAACATCCACCTGCAATCTAAGAAGCTGATCCTTGGAAATTACCTTCTGCTGAAACTTTAACTTGCCACTTTCATAAGCTTTTTGAGCCCTTTCTAAACTACTTTCAGCAATCTTAAGATTTCTCTGACTCTCCAAAGCTGTGTAATAAAGTATCTCAAGCTGGCTTAGAATTTCTATTCTTTTCTGCCTTACACTTACTTGAGAAGAAAGTCTATTCTCCTGCTGAATCTTGTTATTAAAATAGATAGATCCATTTGCCAATAATGGCTGGGTAACTGATAAACCTATTTGATTAGTGTACTTACCTGACATCAATTCTGGTTCATAACGAGTATGATTACCTGTCAAGGAAGCACTTGGAAAGTAAGAATAAAATGCTGACTTTTCAGTAGATTCTGCCTTATCCTTGGATGCTTGGACTGAAAGGTAATCAAGATTTTGCTGTAATAACATTTCCTTGGCTGTCTCTAAACTTAACTGATTCACAGCTAAGATTAAAGTAAGACAACTTAACAATATGATTGTTAATCCTGTTCTTTTTGTCATTTAAAAACCTCATCCTTATTATTTTTGATTTTCTATAATGACAAATAAAGCAATATTGCTGATTTTACAAATACAATTTTGTAAATGGTATAATTTTAATGGTAAGTGGTATTTTCTTGAGCTAAGAATAGGGGCGTTCATATCAACACCCCTAAATTTATATTATATTTCAGTTAATATTTCTAGGGAAACATTGGAGTAATAAGCTTTCCTTTTCCTCTTGGTGAGTTATCATAGACTTGGCTAATGTGATAAATTACTCCGATTGATTTACGAGGCATTTGTCCATGGAAGTAATCATGAACAAGATTTATGTATTCTACTACATCTTTTTCATAATCTGTTAAATTAGGATTATCTGGATGTAACATTTGCACTACACAGCGAAGTTTAAAAGATTCAGGTAAATCTAAAAATACCATTGTTACTCCTGGGTCAGCCATTTGATTTAAGAAAGATTGGGTTTCATAATCAGGCTGAGAATAGAGTTCTAAAGAGCTCTGTTTGGTTAAATCAAAGACATTTTCTCCATCTTCATATAACTTGGTAAGAACATCTAACTTTTTAAAAATATCAGCATCCCAAGTATCTAAAAGCATCTGTTTAACTTCGCCTATTTTCTCTGCTTTTGGTAACCAACCCATTCCCTTTACAGCATTATTAATACTGAAGGCAGAATCCTCTCTCTTGTTACCATGAGTAGCCACCATACCATTATGTGGTCCAGACAAAGTAGGCATTTGCATATTGCCACTCTCTAAACCATCTTTGATCTCTTTCAGTTGTTCAAGTCTTCTGTCAAAATTCCACTTAATAAATCTTTCAGGTACTTCAGTAATCTCGATATCATGCCAAGACCCCTCGATTTTAGCTCTGATAACTTTACTCTCAACTTTTGAAGCATCAATATTTGGTTGAATAAAATAAGTAATTTCTTGTGAAATAGAATCTTGGGCAGCTATAGTGTGCCAAATTTCCATCTTCTCTTCTTTGACTTGGCAACTCATTAGGGATAATAGTGGTAATAAAATTAAGCAACATTTAACAAATGTGGTTAGTGAATTCTTCATTTAATTTCCTCTCTTTACTTTATTTAGCAAATTTAATATCAGTTCTTTTCCAAGTCAAGGAGAAATAAATTTGACCGCTTTTATTCAAGTTGAGGGCAAGACACTTCGCATTTGCCACATTCGATACAATCAGCTGCTTTAGCAAATGAATATAGTACTATTCTAAAAGATCTACTGCATTATTGGGTTAAAGCTTCAAAATTTTCTTAGGTAATTGTTTGGCAACTTTCGCCCGAAGTCCCTTGCCTATGGCTGAGGAACTCCGGTCTCCAACTTTTTATGACGGGAGTTGCTCACGCAGTAGCGACTTCCGACAACTTTCTTTCGCCCGAAGTCCCTTGCCATATTATTTTTTTTCTAAGACCCACTTTACTTGAAAGATTGCCATAAACTAATATTATAAGCATCACATATAAGAGTGATTTCTCTTTAATCAAAAATGTTAAGATAAAGTTCATTTAAATCTAAATTTTGAACTAATCTTCAATGATACTACTAGTAAAAGAGATAAGTCCCTAAAAAACAAAAGTAAAAAAAAGCTAATGTCCTATCTCTTTAGCTCTGATTCCCAATAACTTATGCTAATCATAATATTATTAAATTTTTTGCTTGCTTAAAAATTTAATTATTTTATATGTGTTCATTAAAGAAACTTAATATTGGAGGAAATGCTATGAGTAATAGACTATTTCAGGGTGTGAAATATCAACCGCCAAATAGTGTGTCTATGCTAATCAAAACCCTCCTCGAGTTTGTATAAAAAAATATTTAAATTCGGAGGATTACGATGATAAGAGATTCTTATATTAAAAGAGAAGATTGGCAAAATATGCTAGCTTTTTCAGAGGACAAAGAGACTCCTTTCTTAATTGTTAGACTAAGTGTTATTAAAGAAAAATATGAAGAGTTGATTAGGAACTTTCCTTATTCTAAGATTCATTATGCAGTAAAAGCAAACCCAGCAAATGAAGTATTAGCCCTGCTCAGAGATTTAGGTTCAAATTTTGATGTTGCTTCAATTTATGAACTTAGAAAACTTTTAGCACTAGGCATTTCTCCAGATAGAATTAGCTATGGAAATACCATTAAAAAAGCTAAAGATATTAGAGAACATTATGAAGCAGGTGTAAGATTGTATGTCTCAGACTCTGAAGCAGATTTAAGAAACATCGCCAAAGCTGCCCCAGGATCAAAAGTCTTTGTTAGAATTTTGACAGAAGGTGTTGATACAGCAGACTGGCCTCTCTCTAGAAAGTTTGGCTGCCAATCAGATATGGCTTGTGATTTAATAGTTTTAGCAAAAAAACTTGGTTTAGAACCTTATGGCATATCTTTCCATGTAGGCTCTCAACAAAGAGATATCGCATCATGGGATGCTGCTATTGCTAAGGTTCGCTATATCTTTTCTTGGTTAGAAGAAGAAGAGGGAATTAAACTCAAAATGATCAACATGGGTGGTGGATTCCCAGCTAACTATACATCTAGAACTAACGATATTGAAGTCTATGCTTCTGAAATAAAAAGATATCTTGAGGAAGACTTCGGAGACGATATTCCTGAAATTTTAATTGAACCAGGTCGCTCTTTAGCTGCAGATGCTGGCATTATTGTTAGTGAAGTAGTGCTAATTGCTAGAAAGTCTAGAACCTCTCTTAATCGTTGGATATTTACCGATATTGGTAAATTTAGTGGACTCATAGAGACTTTAGAAGAATCTATTAAATTCCCAATTTTTACAGAACGCCGAGGAGAAACCGAAGAGTGTATCTTGGCTGGGCCAACTTGTGATTCTCAAGACATTATGTATGAGGATTTTAAATATGATTTACCTCTTAATTTAGCAATTGGAGATAGAGTCTATTTCTTATCAACAGGAGCTTATACAACATCTTATAGTTCTATTGAGTTTAATGGATTCCCTCCACTAAAAACTTATATAATTGATTAATTTTAACATTTATAAATAAATAATCGAGTAGGGTGGTGCGTTAGCACCATCCCTCTCACAGAACCGTGCGTACGGGACTCGTACACGGCTCCTGATAAACCTTGTAATTATTCATAATAATTAAATAAAACACTTGTAGGTTTCGATAGTAAGTCATATAGCCCTAATTGCTCAAACCATTCATTAGGTAAAGCTCTATGAATATGATAACAACCAGAATTCTTCCAATGTGTCATAGATATTTTCGGAAAATCACTTTTATGCCCAACTCTTCTAAGTTGTTGGTGAAAAGCTTTCCAACTTTTCCATTCCCGCATTTTCTTCATTCTTAGTCGCCGCCTTATCCATGATAATAGAGACTGAAAGACTCCTTTGCAATTTGCCACCCTAAAGTAATTCGACCAACCTCTCAATATCGGATTAAGTCTTTTAATCATTGTCTGGACATTAATTCCGCTATTCCGTGGAGTCAGTGACCGAATCTTATCTTTGAACGCTTTTACTCTTTTATCCTCTATCTTTACATATGATTCATGTATTTCGAAGCCAAGATACTTGACTCCTTTAAATACACTCGCAATATGTGTCTTTTCTTCATTTACGATGAGATAAATTGAGTTTAGATATTCTACCGCAATTCGTTGATATTGTTCTGCTTTTTTCTTAGTCTTAGCAAAAAGTAAAATGTCATCAGCATAGCGTACTATCTCGATTCCTCGACTTTTCATTTCTTGGTCAAAACTATCAAGATATATGTTCATAAGAAGTGGAGAGATTACCCCTCCTTGTGGACTTCCTACTTCAGTTTCGCTATACTTCCCTTCTTGCATAACACCAGACTTTAAGATTTTCTCTATCAACTTTAATAATGTTCCGTCACTTATTTTCCTATTTAATGATTGCATTATGAATTTATGATTTAATGTATCAAAACATTTTGATAAATCCATATCCACTACAAAAGGAAGCTCTTCCTGAACCATTAATATATGTGCTTTAGCCACTGCCTTTTGACAACTTTTGTTGGGACGGTAGCCATAGCTTTGTGGATGAAAATCAGGTTCAAAAATTGGTTGGATGATGTTATTTATTGCCTGCTGTACGATTCTATCTTTTACAGTAGGTATTCCTAATGGCCTCATCTTACCATTTCCTTTAGGTATCTCTACCCGTTTCACAGGTGATGGGATATACTTCCCACTTTTCAATTCTAAATGAATCTGCTCTAAGTTCTCTTGTAGAGTCTCACCAAACTTAGATATAGTAATATTATCTATACCTTCTGCACCTCTATTTTTCTTTACCTTTAGGAAAGATTCATAGAGATTACCTTTTGAGTAAACTTTATCAATTAAACTGTACCACTTTTTCATTTAGTTTCTCCTTTTTCACAATAAACAATGTTTAAATTATACTTTCAAATGACAGTTAATTCAATGAAGACCTTCGAAGTTTTTAGCATAAAGCAATCTATCAAAGATTTTATAGGTTTTGACTATTATCCTTTTTTTAACTTCATCTACTCAGTCTCGTAAGGTCATGATAGAAAGAAGGTACTCACCACCGTCTATCCGAGCCTTGAATCTTTCGATTCTCTTCGTTTCCTACTTTTAAGAAAATATCTCTTTAATTATGTTTATTCTTTGGTTTATCTTCATCCCTTCACATGAGATATTTCCTTTTGAAAAATATCCCCCAATATTACTAAGAATATTGTCCCCTCTGTTTTATCCTCCAGTCTGTCACCAGCTTTCATAGGCAAAGGGTTAGTCACTACTACGGAATCATCTGCCACCTGCTTATGCTTAATACAACTCTTGCCTTTCAGCTTGTAGTCATAGTTACTCTATTAGAGACATTAACAGGCTTCCCCAGTTAAGCTATCCTGCCTGAATGTAAATCCATCTGTTGTAATCCATGTAATCGACTGACTTTTGGGCGTTCTCACTTTTCGAAGAGTTACCCACTACATGAACCAAAATCAGTTTACTTTCGCTATGTTCCACATTCTTCCTGCGTCTTACTTCAGACCCTGCCGTTGCCAGCAACGCCCTTGACCTCAGATTGACTTCCTGTCAGTTGGGTGTCAGGACTTCTTTCAGTCCATCGGCTCAGATAACATTCTGGGCAAACGAAAAGCTTATGATAATTCATAAGCTTTTTTCTTTGTTCTAAGACAGTCCTTTTTTCTAAACATTAGCACATTTATCAAGTCTCATTACATTATATTGGCTCAAGTTCAAGTCTGGTGGAAAGATGTATGTATAACATAACAGTTTAGTTAATATTGACAGAATTAAAATATCCCTGAAAGGGATTAATAGATTAGCCTGGGGTAAGATCCTATAGGGATCGTCACCCCAGGTACAATATCCAAAATTATGGACATAACCCTGTAAGGGTTTATTAAATCAAATTTATATAATAAATCTCTGGTATATATGCTTTTATTAAACCCTTACAGGGTTACACTCTTTATATACATCACAACCCAGGGTTGCAATCCCTTGAGTCTTCGCTTAAAAGCTACGCCCTCACAAGTCAGGATTTTACCCTAGGCTAACCTATTAATCCCCGCTAGGGATATAAACTTATCCTTTGAGTCTTCGCTAAAGCTACGCCCTCACAAGTCAGGATTAAGTCTTATTTAGCATAAAAACTTCTATTCCTTCTAGGCTATAAAGCGTAACTTATTATGATGCAATAATAAGGTCCATCATAGTACTTTATAATTTCCACTATACTTGAACTTGAGCAAATTTTTTGGCTTTTGAATAATAATAAAAATGTCTTTAGAGTTGGTATTAGAAATAAAATAGGTACACATACCTTATGAAAAACTTTTGGTTATCACGCGTTGAAGAATGAGTTGATCTATCTCTACACATGAGGATTTTCAATCTTTCTTCTCAAGTTGTTACCTTCCGCTATATAGGAATAACCCAAAATCAGGTTGATGATGTTTATGTTAATTTGCACAAAATACTTAAAATGAGAATATAAACACTAGGCCATTATCTTCAATATTATGTAATGTTAAATTAATAATTTAACACATCTAATGTATTTATGTCTCTTTTTTGATTTTTTTTGTATAATGTCTTCCACTCATCTTTGGTAAGTTGTTTTGATGAAATGATATTTATTAAAAAATCTATCCATTCTTGTGTATATAAATAATCTTTATGAGCAATATCATAGTAGCAAAATGCTATGTTTGTCTCTTCAGGATCCATATTTTCTAAGCTAGTAGGTCGAATAGAGAAAATATAATATAAGCACTTATGATCATAATGATTCATCTTAACATTGCTGTGTTCATTGATGCAATCTATAACTTGTGAGGCTTTGAAGCGTTTTGTGTTTACAGCTTCTCTGTGAACTATTTTATCTTTAACAATAGCATTAACTTTTTGATAATTATCTTTATCCTCTTTTGATAAACTAGACCAATTGATAAATTCAATAGCTAAATCATTTCTATTTGTATTACTTATTCTGGGAATTTGTATTAATTTTATACTAAATTCTTGTGAGTTAAATGTTGATTCAGATATCTTCCCTCTAAATCGCTCAATAAATTCCTTAATTTCTGTAACATCTCTTGTTAATAATAGATTTGAGGATTCAACTTGTTGTTTTGTTCTTAATCTAGAAAATTGTAGAGAGTATGCTAAATTTTCATTCATAGAATATTCTTCCCCAAAAAGCGTAACTAATGTATTTTCATAATTATATAGTAAAGATTGGCATTCACCAAAAATCATTATTCCAAGTTCTATTCTATCAACATATCTATGTTCAATTTTATTTCTTAATTTAATAAAAAATTTCAGGTTCTCAGTCTCAGCTTTTGATAGTTTTTTATACTCGTTAATACAATGATTTAGTTCCCAAGCTTTCTTTTCTCCATCTATTTTCTTGTATTTCCTTTTATTATTTTCTTTGTAATAGTATTTATCACCTATAGTGTGATAAAAATGAGCATGGAACAGTTTTGTCCAAGCGATTATCATATGGGTAATATAAGTTTCAACTCTAAAGGATGTTCTAGGTTTATTGTATATCTCTACTGCTAAAAGAGCACTATCAATCGATTTCTCTAATAATTGTCGCGTTTTACCTTTTCTTAAAAGCATATACACTCCATATTTATAGTGGTTGATGTCTTGGAATTTATTATTACTTTCTTGCAAATACAATGATTTACTAAATTATCTATTCCCTTTTTCTCAATGTAACTTAATCCTTTTAAATCTTATTTTTTATATATCAATTAATCATTAAATCTAATATTTAATGATGCATAACATGAGATGTAACTTTCTATTCCATTGGTTTTATCATTCTTTCAATGAAATCAATTTCTTCTTGGGTTAGTTCATATTTCTTGTATAATTGCTTATCAATCTCAGCAATTGGCTTAGTCCAGTCTATGTCGGAATCAGGAGTAAAGTTTTGTAAAGGAACAAAATTGTATACATTTTGATATAAGTTCTGGGATACTTTTAAAATCCCTACAACATATCTAAAAAGCTTAGTTTTGATATAATGTAGTAATGAAATTGCTTCAAATTTTGTACTAAAAGATCCAATCGGTATTAATGAATCGGTACAAACAGATTTTGGTTTTCCAATAAATGGTTTACCTAAAATGGAGACTGCCTTATCTTCTGTCAAAAAACCTGCTCCTCCATTTCCTTTTGATATGAATATTTTCCAATTATCCGCTATTCTCTGATTTTTTTTTATGTTATTTTTATCAATATATCTTATTTCTTCATATTTACATCTTAGTTCATATTGATTATCATTATTTCTTTTAGAATATGAAATTTTATCAACATTTTTCCCCACAATTCCAAAAGCATTTCTACCTTGTGTAATAGTGTTTAAAGAAGTAAATTTTTCATTCTTTATTTTTTGTATAATTCTGTAATTTTTCCCACTACTTAAAACAATATCTAACCCATCTTCAAACAGTGGTCTTTTTACAGACACTTTGTTATCCTCATTATAAAACTCATTGAATTCAACTTCCCCAATATATGAGGATTCATACAAAAAGTAATTTACTCCTCCACTAATCTCGACATCATTAAAAATCTTTCGAGAATTTGGATAATTGAATATCTTCCTTAGTCTGTTATTAAACATAATGAATTTTCTTAATTTTACAAAAGATCTATCTTGAGCATTACCAGTAAACCATCTTGAAGGAGTTATCAATGTAAGATAGTCTGGTTGTATTTTGATTCCTATCTCAATGAAATACGGAAAAACTTGCTTACTTAATGATGAGTTTTGGGGAGAGTTGCTAATATTTTCTTGATAAGGAGGATTCCCTACAATTGCGTTAAATTTCATATTTTCATCCTTATTTGCTTTCCAGTAAGTATCACCTTTTTTGATTTTACTAATAAATTTATCTTGTTTATTAGTTATCTGATTCACTAAATCTTCAAAATAGTGAGTGTTTATTTTTGAATTCCTAAATCCTACTAAAGTTCTTTTTGTTATGCTCTTTGCCATAGGAGTTTTACAAATTACGAAGATATTTTTAGCTACAACTTCATCCCAGATTGCTTGTTCTTCTAGGATGCTTACGATTTTAGTATTATCCAAAAATTTAGTATTGTAAATATTTTTGAATATTCCATAAGCTATATACAGTGGATAAAGACCTGATTTTGAGTTTATCTCCAATATTTTTGCATCAGGAGCAAAGACTTCTTTTGTAACCTGACCATGGTCTATATATCGAGGTTTTTCAATTTGATTTTCCATATCATCATCAAAAAACACATACCCACCAAGACAGTCTCCCAAGTGCATATTAACAACTCGCCAAGGTGTTAAGACAGTTTCTTTATCTGGATTCCTAAAGTGACTAAAAATTGTAGTAATTTTTTCAATGCGTTGTTCTATAGGCAGTTTATCAGCGGATCTAGCCATAGCTCTAATACGTTTACCAGCGGCTCTGAAAACATCAGGTTCGTAATATTTCTTGAATTTTTCAAACAAATCTTTTGTAACATTCTTAGGCATAAATTCTTCCCAAGATCGAGCATCAATTAATTCTGTAAAGTTATCAATAGTTATTTGTTCATCTTCGTTATTTACTTCAGCTCCATAAATCAATAAAGGCATTCTTATCGAAATACCTCTTAGTATTGAAATAGCATTTTTCCAATTTTCTCTTTTTTCTTTCTTTTCTTGTAGAAGCCTTTCCTCTTCTTCGCTTAGTTCTTTTCTTTCTTTTGTCTTTTTTTCAGCTTCTTCCAGTTTGCTAAGCTCTTCACCAGTGAAACCTTGTCTATTGATATCAATGTCATTACTTTTCGGAATTGCTTTTATACTTCCAATAATCCCCCTCAAATCTTTAAACTCTTGCAAATCAATATCGTTTAATTTCATTAACTGCTGTGTGTTATATAGGTGTTCATCTTCAAAACCATTTTGTACAACCTTTTCAATGTAAACTTTCTTTAATTGTTCTAACATTCTCTCTACATCATAATCTTCCATTCGTGAGCCATCTATGGAGATAATAGGACAAAAGTTAAGAAACTCAGACATAATCTCTCTGTCTTGATTTGAGGTTTTACCAGCTTTGGAGGAAATTTTTGCTGTTTCAGCTATTACTTTAAGTGTTCTATCTGGAGCAAAATCAAACACAAAACAATTTTCTTTTACTCTACCATTAATAGTAGCAGGCGTTTGTACCCTGAAAATAGTTTGCATATAACTTGCTGCAGAAGTATTATAAGAGCCTGAAAGCATGAAAACAGCTGTCCATGCAGGAACAGAAACACCTGTTGTTAATCTTCCACAAGATAGCGTTATTGTGTAAGTGTCTTGGGCTTGCTCTGTAATTGCATCTTTTACCTTTTTAAAAGCTTTTTCGTTTGATTCTTCTTCATCACCAGCACCTGCAACATTTACAATTTTGAAATGGCTAAAAACAGGATGAGCTTTTAGCAATGAACTTAAGGCTTTTGCTTCTTTAACACCAGGTACCATCCAAAGAGAATGTCTAAAGTTATCACGATATTCTTTAGTTGAATAGGGATATTTACTACTATCATCTATTTTGCAGATTAAATTTAGAAAAGAACAAACATCTTTTTCATGTATAAATTTTCCATCTTGATTAACTCTGAAGAACTCACGAAAATTAAAGGCTACATCTTCATCAACAAAATTATTCAACAATTTTCCTAAATCATAAGTAAAAATATTTAACTTGGGCAATGAGGAATATGGATTAGAGTCCCCAAAATGTATTTGATCCCAATTTGCTTTTGCTTTTTGCTCCATTACATAATCCCAAGTAAAGATTTCCTCCTCTTTATAGTTATCTAGTAAATTGAAAGGAGTTCCTGAAAGGTGGAGTAATTTAGTATTAGAACTTTTGAGCTCACTTATAACATTAATTCCTAATTCAGTTTGGGTTCCTTCATGAGCTTCATCAATGATGATTAAATCCCATTCAACTTGGAAAATGCTTTCATTTTTTTCGTAGTTACCTCCTACTTGAGCTGAACCTCTCAAATCTTGCATGGAAGCAAAGTAAATAAAATGCTTAACTTCATCCTTTGACTGGCTTTCTAGTGTTTCAAATCTTTGTCCTTTTTTCTGAGAGCCATAGGCGTATTCTTTTCTATCATAAAATATTTTGTAAAAATCTTCGTACCATCCATCATCAACAACAGGACGATGTGTGAGAATTAAGGTCTTTTTAACATTCATTTTTTTGACTACTTGTAGGGCTGACAGAGTTTTTCCAAACCTCATTTTTGCATACCAAAGCATTTCATTGTTTTTTTTAAAATGATTTATTGTTTTTTTAATTGCTTCCTTTTGTTCTGGTCTAAAAATTATGGGGTTACCTTCATTAGTGATTTCACTATTATTCAATGAATCTCTGCCTTCTTTAACTGCTTTAATAGCATTCTTAACGGTTTCTAGATCAGTTTCAAACCATTCATTAGCTTTATTTTCATTATCAAATATTCTTCTTTTAATTCCTGAGCGAATTAAAACATTGTGTACTTCAGAATCAGAAAATGAATGCAAACATCCTTTAAAATTGTAGATCGTGAGTTCTGTATACAACAAATCATATTTAATACCAGCAGTCTGAGTGAATTGGTTAATTCTCTTTTTCGCTGCATCATTAAGGTTTTTACAATTAGGTTTTAAATTATCAGTTAACTCTTTATCAGAAGTAGTCTCACCAATTTTCAATGAGCCTTTATGAGCAGCATCATTTATTCGAAACACATATATTAGTTTTAATTTGAGCGATGATTTATATTTCATGTAACCTACTTTATCAGATCAACGAATCTGATTATGTTTCCTTGTTTTCCTGTTTCTAGATTCTTTGATTTCCAATCTTTAATTAGACAATAAATTCCATTATGCTTTTTCATATTATCCTTAAGACAACCATAGCATTGTTTTTTTTCAATTGCTCCGAATAAATTTTCAATTTCTGTTTCCTTACAACTATTTGGAATAACCCCTTTCAGCCCATCCATTTGCCAAACATTCCATGATATTATATAAGCTATGTATTTCATAGATCGAAAAATAGGATTTCTTCCAAATTTTAACTTATAATTATCAATAAATGTTAACAACATTTCCATTCTTGCTAATAATAGGTTATCCCCTTGCCATTCAAATGCATAAATACTCATATAAGCAAGCTGTACTGCTTTTAACCATTCACCTGATTTGGCTACATTTTCATTAATCACTCTTAACTTTCTATCTAACAATCCAATTCGCCTTTCAATAGGGATAAATTCTCCTGTTGTCGCGTCATATCTGCTAATAATATAGGGAGCTTCTCCACAAGCCATTTCCAACCTAGATTCTTTGACATAATCTTTCCAAGTTTTCCCTTCAGGAAAAGTAATCTTATCATGACATACTTTCCAGGAATTTTTTCCATCAGCAAGAGTAATCTCGGTATTGAAGATATTTTCATAACCAAACCAAGCATTATCAATCAAATTGTTTTGAATATTGCAAATCCAAGAAGGAGTAAAAACTTCTGCCATTTCTCGAATTCTTACTTGTTGAAGATCCTGTTCTTTTTTAACTCTGGGCTTTAAAATATCCATATTCGAACCTGTTATTAAATCAGGAAGAATTGGTTCAGCATACTTAAAACCGTTACCTAATGATCGATAATTCTCTGTAGCCCAGAAAATGTTCTTTTTTGTAGTATGATCTAACAAAAGGATGTTAAGAAGTTCAGGATATTTATCAAATAACCATGTATCCTTAATATCTTCTTCTTTGGGTCTATTCAAATTTAATCTCCATTGGTCGTAAGCAACTTTATCTATTATTTTTTTTATATCCGTAACATTGATATTATCATAAATTAAAAATTATTTAGTATATATTATATAATTCGGGAAAGAAAGAATTTATTTTTAATTACATTATTATCCGATTATTATTTGTCAAGTAAAATAGTCTATAATTTTTTTCGTAATAAAAATAGCCTATGAATAATCTCATAGGCTTTTTTTAATAATATACTAATGCTAAAAGAAGATATTAAGCCGGATTCTGTTTACTACCTAAGAAGTAGTATTATGTCTATTCATCTAAATCGGGTGTTGCCACACACTAATGTCTATAAAAGCCGATTTAAGCTGCCTACCCGAGAGTTATAGAAGCGGGTCACTTCAAGCTCCCCTATTTGGCATTGCACCTGATGAGGCATTCCGAGCATACCTTGTCACCAAGGTATCTGGTAGTCTCTTACACTACCTTTTCACCCTTACTTATTCAACTTTCGTATCCAAGCGGTTATTTTCTGTGGAGCTAGCTTCTTGTCACCAAGACTTCCCGTTAGGAAGCATCATACCCTACGGTGTCCGGACTTTCCTCGTAACTTGCCTAAACAAATCACGCAGACATATTATCCTCTTTTAGCTAAAACTTTTTTTAATACATTGGTTTTCTAACTAAGAATCTATTACAGTTTTCGCAGAAGAGAATTTTGTCTTGTTTTTCTAATTCAATAATAAGTTGAGGTCTAACTTTGAAACCACAAGCTGAGCAAGCACCTTCTTGTTCAAAAGAGACAGCTTTTCTGTTTCTATTGATAATAAGAATTTTATATTGCTTGATCATATTTTTAGGTAAATCAATAGCTAGAGAATTTCTTTCTTTTTTCATTTTCTCAATTTCACTATCTAAACCGTCAATCTCTTTCTTAAGAATATCTTCTTGATCTGTTAAGTTTTTATGTTTCTCTTTGAGCACCTTTTCTCTTTCAGCTTTGATAGCCTTAAGTTCATTTTCTCTTTCCATAAAAGCGAGAATTTCAGATTCTAATTCAGAGTTTAAGCTTGATAAAAGAGCAATTTCGCTATTAAGAGCTTTATACTCTTTATTAGTTTTAATAGTAGCTAATTGTTCTTCATATTTTTGAGCTTTCTCTTTATTCTGTTTGATCATGATCTCTTTGTCTTTTTGTGCTATTACTACTTGATTTATCTCTTCAGTAGTTTCAGCTACAGCGGTTTGAGCTATTTGTTCTTCTTCAATTAAGCTTTGTAATTGTTTAGGTAGTTCAGATTTCAAATTCTCTTTGTCAGCAATTTTGTCATCACATTGTTGCATTGCGATTAAACATTCAACTTTTTTCTTCATTTTAGTTCTCCCTGAATAATAAACTAATATCTAGCGATTTATAAGAATGAGTCATTGATCCACTTGAGATATAATCAACTCCGGTTTCTGCAATTTCTCTAATTGTTTCTAATCTAACATTTCCTGAAGCTTCTAATTCTACTTTACCCTTGTATAATTCGACAGCTTGCTTCATAGTTTCAACACTCATATTATCTAACATTACTCTATCTACATTTACCTCTACTGCTTCTTTAAGCTCTTCAAGATTGGTAACTTCTACTTCAATTTTATAGGTACAGTTATTCTTTTTAACCATTTGCACAGCTTTAGTAATTGAACCGGCAGCTCTGATATGATTCTCTTTCAGCATTATCATATCATAAAGTCCAAATCGGTGGTTAAATCCTCCTCCTACTTTTACAGCATACTTCTCTAACTGACGAAGCATAGGAGTAGTTTTTCTGGTATCTAGGAGCTTAGCATTGGTTCCAGATAGCTTCTCTACCATCTTGGCAGTTTGGGAAGCAATACCACTCATCCTTTGGATAAAATTAAGGGCGACTCTTTCACCTTTTAATAATGAAGCAGGATTACCTTCTAACTTGGCAATAGGTTCTTTATTAGTTACTTTATCACCATCTTTTTTATAAAAAGTTATTTTAATATCTGGATCTATTTGATTAAATACTTCATAGAAGATATTAAGTCCAGCAATGACCCCATCTTCTTTAGCTATCATACTTGCTTGAGTGATTGTTTTTACCAAATCTAATGATTCAGTAGTTATATCACCGCTACCGATATCCTCTAAAAGACTCTGTTTAATTAATTCTTTGATGTCCATTTAAGTACCCCATTTTTGAGCAAAAAAAAATAGCATCTACCCTAATGAGTAAGTGCTATTATATCATTGTATATATTTTTAGAAACACTAAAAATTAAAATCACCACTATTCTATTTTTCATTATCATATATCTTTGAGCTCCCTTCTAAAGTCAAATAATTACATACCCAGCATTTGTCAATTTTTTTATCGATTTATCGTGATAATTATCTTTTTTTCTTCTAAACAACGGCCATTTTCAGCTTTAATTTTTATAATAGCTGGGTAAAGTCCGCTAGGAAGATATTTTCCTTGTAAGTAGCCATCCCAACTGTATTCACCACTATATTGATTAGAGAAATTTGCTCTTATAGTATTAAGTTCTTTTCCCCTAATGTCAAACAATTGAAGTTCTAAGGAATTAACAAGTTTTTGCAACTCAAAATTAACACTAAAGACTCTACCCCTTTTAATTGAGATTAAATTATTGACTACTTTCACCCCTGAGCCATCATTTACTTGGGGATTGGAGAAAGAAGAGTTTGCTTCTGTCGGACTTGCTCCTTGGCCAGCACTAGAAGGATACCAATTATTATTAATCTCAGAATACTCTAAGGAATATCCTTGGGAAGTTGAGTTATTTTCATAGCTTAGAGAATCCAAAAGGCTATCAAAATACTTAAGTACTAGGGAATCACCTGTATTGTTCAAGCGAACCCAAGCCTTAGCTTGAAATACTTTAAGGGAATCACAATGACTAAAGGTATTCAAGAGATTAGATCTATCTTCAGCAATAACAATATAATCTCCGCTTCTTCCATTTATTACAGCCTCTGCTTGACTGCCTGTGGCATCAAAGATAGAGATTTCTGAATCAACAATATCATTAAGCAATTTAACCTCCACCCACTCTGTTTGATTAACCTGTGGATAGTACATAATTTCCGATAAAGATAAGACGGGATTCTGGTAGCTTATCCACTTTACCCACAAGTTATCCACAATGTGTGTATTACTATTATTAATAAGTTCCACTTCTAGTTGTCCTGCTTCATGAAATTCATTTTCTATTGAAACACAGTATGTTATGCTATCCAATGCTGCAATCATTGATAGGTCATCATAATTTTTTAACTCACTATTAAAGCTGATTTTAATGCCTAAATCACGGTTATCCACCAAGCATGTGGATAAGTTGAGGATAACTGTGGATATATCAATACTGCCCCCATTGGTGACTGCCTCACAGCTCTTCAAGGTGACTGTCTTTTCAATATTATTAGTAGTACCAGGAGTTGGATTGGAACAAGAGAACCAATCATCAGCCAAGTTAGTATCAACTCCATCTGAAATTCTGGCTAAAGAATAGCCTGGAGCTGGATTAATACAAGGTGTTTGAATTTGGCTATCTCCCTGCAAATTATTACTGTTAGGAGAATCATATAAAATAGTATCATGATATAAATTAGCTGGATTAATGATTCTTACTCCATCTGTAGCAGAACCCCCATTTTCAAAACCTAGTTCAGTAATCATATTAGATAGAGGGTGAGGAAATTCACTTATAAGAAAGAAAGCACCGGCCCGAATAACTATGGATGGGAAAGTATAAAGATCTGAAAAGTTTCCTCCTCCAGCCTGTAATAACCACCCCTGTAAATTTATATCTTCTAAGCCATTATTATAGAGCTCTATCCACTCTTGTTGATCATCACTACCCACAGCATCATAAAACACTTCATTGATAATAATTTCACAATTACCTATTAACCAAAACCCTAAAGCGAAGAGAATAATCCCCAGTCTCCTCATTTAACCTCCTAATCTACACTCTTTGTAAAATTAAGTTATACTCCATTTCCCTATATTAGCGATTATTTCTGAAGGAATAAGAGAAAAAGTTTCTTGAGTTTCACACATTTTCTCAGCTAATTTCCCTAGATAATAAGAAGCATTAATTGCTGCTCCTGCCATATTCATCTTTTGTCCAATAAAGCTTGTGATTATTCCTGCCAGCACATCACCACTACCACCTGTAGATAATCCATCATTTCCTCGAAGGTTAAAGCTTGCTCTATTCTTATCAATATAAAAAGTATTAGCACTCTTTATAAGTAAGGAAATATTATATTCATCAACGAACTTTCTAGCTTGACTAATTAGGTCTAACCTAATATCTGCCAGAGGAATATTAACTAACCTACTAAATTCCCCTAGATGAGGAGTTAGTAAAATTTGAGCTTTAGTTGCTAAAAGCAATTTCTTGTTTTGGGCGATAATATTTATTCCATCAGCATCAACCACTAACTTCTTATCATATTCTTTCAGTATTTTTGTTAACAGTTTTACAGCTTCTGGACCTTGTCCTAAACCTGGACCAATAAGAATTACATCAGACCAGTCGAAATATTCTTCTATGTTAGAATCAGAAGTTATTCCTTGAGTCATAATCTCAGTTAAAGAACTTTCGAAGATATTTTCCATTCCTTGAGGATGAAGAAGTTTGACTAAACCAGCGCCAGCTTTAACGCAGGCTTTAGAAGAGAGAATAGCAGCCCCAGAGAAGCTAGGAGATCCAGCAATAACAAGAACCTTACCATAATCCCCCTTATGTGAATTTCTATGCCTTTTAGGGTATTCCATGCAGGAATGAACTGTAGCATAGAAATCTAAATCTTGATAATATTGGTCAGGAATACTGATATCTATAACTTCTATCTTACCACAATAACTTGGTCCTGAGTTAAGCAACATCCCCTGTTTTAGCGCAGCCATTGTAAAGGTATAATCTGCTTTAAAGGCTAAGTTTACCTCTCCTGTATCGGCATCAAGGCCTGAAGGAATATCAATTGCAACTCGAGCTACATTAACCCCATTAACCTTAGAAATAAGAGAGAATAAAGTTTCTTTTAGCTGTCCTTGAAAACCTATTCCTAACAAAGCATCGATTATTACACTATTTGGCAAGATTTCTCTATTTAGGAAGTCATCTAAATTAATAAAAGAACAGCCTAGCTTTTGACATAGTTTATAGTTATTGAGGGTTTCAGGACTCATCTTCTGCTCTTGCCCCAGGAATAATATCTCAACTTCTGCAGAAGAGTTCATTAACCAACGAGCTATCACAAAACCATCTCCACCATTGTTTCCATGACTACACAAAATATGGAATTTATAAGTCTTTATATCATAGATTTCTAAAATTCTCTGAGAAGATTTTAAGCCTGCAACTTCCATTAGAACTTGCGAGTCCAATGGATATTCTTGCATGGTTCTCTTATCTAATTGGTACATCTGAGCGCGACTAACCACGAATTGCTCTTGCATCTAATTCTCCTCATATATAGGTAAAGTAATTTCGAAAGTAGTTCCTTTGTTCACAACACTCTTGGCTACTCTGATTTTTCCTTTATGATAATCAACAACTATTCTTCTTACCAAACTTAAGCCTAAGCCCCAGCCTCGTTTCTTGGTTGTTACACCTGCTTCAAAAACCTTGTTAATAAAGTGTTTATCAATCCCTTTTCCATTATCACTAACAAGAATTAAAACATCGCTATTCTTTATTTTAGCTATAACTTCTATTTTGCCACCCTTATCACAAAGAGCATCAACACAATTCTTAAGTAAATTCTCAAGCACCCAGCCAAATAGCTCTTTTTCTGTTTTAACCTGGGTATCTCCCAAATTACTTCTTAGTTCTAAGCTTATAGTCTTACCCAGGTGAGGAAGTCTTTGTCTAACATACTCTACGCTCTCTTGTAGAAGAGGCTCAAGTTCCAGTGGAACTAATTCTACCTTTGAACCAATTTTACCAAAACGGGAAGCTATCTTCTTGAGATGAGATACATCATTCTCCATGAAGTTTAGCATCTCTGCATTTTCTTCATTCTGAAACTCTTCCTTAATCTTGAGATACTCTATCCAACCTAAAAGGGAAGTTATAGGAGTTCCCAGCTGATGGGCAGTCTCTTTAGCTAATCCCACCCAGATAAGGTCACTTTCAGTCCTTTTGATTAATCTTAAGCCTAAGAAACCGATTAAGAAAAAGAGAATAACTAATAGAAGCTGAAGTAAAGTAAAAGCATTTAAATTCTTAATCGCCTCTAGTTCAGTAATATAGATTATCCCAATATCAACATTCTCAGATTCAATAGGGATAGCATTCATTTCATTAATTGCACTTGTAAGAGTACTTTTTGCTGCAGTGTTAAGTTGCATGTATTCTTGATTATTCCCTACACCTTCGATATTGTTCCAAATAATTGGAATATTATTTTTATTAGTTATTATAATTGGTTGTTCCATGGATTTGATGAAATCTTCAAACTTTTTAGGAGGCAAAGGAGGTTCTTTTAAATAATTTTTAATTGGTAAATAGTAAACATAGTTAATTATCTTGCCTGAAACTTCTACATCAATAAATTCCATTCTATCAATGAGGGCATTTAGACTATCTTTAGAAACAACATCTAGGTCTTGATAACTAACTTCTGGGATAGATATGTTTTTCCAAGTTAAAGGTTTCTTCTTATCATCAGTGAGAATTAGAGGAAACTTTAGCTCTTCAGTGAACTCTGAGGAGAAGTAATCATAGAAACCCTCTTCACCTTGTATTTGACTTAGACTTCTAATCCATCGATCAAATATTTTAGCTAATAACTGAGAATTTTCGTTAGCTTGATGATAATTTTTATTGATTAATTCTAAACTTGTTACTATCTCATTATAGTTTTTTTGAGCTTCATCTAAATAAGATTTTGTATTATAAATATAATTGGCAAATAGTGAAGGTGCTTTTTTGGAATCTTCTCTCAAGCTTTTGATTAGTATCTGACTGAATCCTATGAAGATTGCTATAATTACTACAAAACCGAAAGTGAAGTAAATTGTTGAAAAATTATGTCTATTCAGTTTTTTTGACAATATCCCAGATTTTATCGAGTTCTTCCAAACTTTTTTCATTGATCTTTGTCCCTGTTTTTGTTAATTCAGCTTCTAATGCTCTAAATCTTCGGCTAAATTTACGATTTGCAGTTTTTATTGCTGATTCTGAATCAATCTTGAGTTTTCTTGCTAAGTTTATTACAGAGAAGAATAAGTCGCCTACTTCAGACTCTAACTTTTCCCTGTCATTGCTTTCTATTTCTGCTTTGACTTCTTCTATCTCTTCCTGAATTTTAGCAAATACAGGGTCTATATCATCCCAATCAAAGCCAACAGAAGCTGCTTTTTCCTGCATCCTTTGCCCTTGCAATAAGCCAGGCATTGCTTCAGGAATTCCATCAAGAACAGATTTTCTTTCCTTCTTTTCAGCTAACTTAATCTGCTCCCACTTCATTTTCACTTCACTAGCATCAGTCATTATATCATCACCAAAAATGTGTGGATGGCGTCGGATAAGTTTATCAGTAATACCAGTAAGTACTTCCTCAACCCCAAATTTACCCTCTTCTGAGGCTAATTGAGCTTGAAGCATAATATGAAGCAAACAATCACCAAGTTCCTCTCTAAGCCCCTTTTCATCTTCTAAAGCAACTGCTTCAGCTACTTCATAAACTTCTTCAATCATTCCACTAATAAGAGTCTTACTTGTCTGCTTTAAATCCCAAGGGCACCCCTTTTCGGGATGCCTTAGGGTTGAAACTACTTCTTTTAATTTATCAAATTCTTTCATTTTTTTAAGTACATTCTCATTTTAACTAACAGTTTTTCAACATCAAATGGTTTCAATAAAACTTCTATTCTACCAAACTTTTTGATATTCACTAAAACATGATTAGGGTCATAACCAAAACCTGTCATCATAATTAATGGTAGATCTTTGTTATAATCTTTAATGCGATTATAAAGTTCATATCCATCCATATCAGGCATTGCGATATCACTTATTACTAAATCAACATCACCGTGAAATACCTCATTCAAGGCATCATAGCCATAGTTGAAACATTTTATATCAAATTCATCTGTTAAATCATTTATATCATCTTTTAAATTTTCTGTTATTTCGGGTTCATCGTCAACAATTACTATTTTGTATCCCATACCTTTGCCTTATCTCCTACAATAATTCTGTATGCTTCATAATATTTAGCATAACTTTTTTCGATAACTTCTTGGGGAAGCTCAGGAGCAGGTGGGTTTTTATCCCAGCCTGTTGCAGAAATATAATCTCTGACAAATTGTTTATCATAACTCTTTGGTGTTTTTCCCACTACATGATCATCAATATCCCAATAACGAGATGAATCAGGGGTGAGCATTTCATCTATTAATAGTATTTTATTATCTATAACACCAAATTCGAATTTTGTATCAGCTAAGATTATTCCTTTTTCCCACATTAACTCATGTGCATATTTATATAACTCTAAAGATTTAGTTTTTAACTCTTCAGCGATAAACTTGTCACACCTTGCTAACATTTCCATATAACTAATATTTTCATCATGACCCTCTTCTGCTTTAGTAGAAGGGGTAAAGATAGGTTCAGGGAATCTTTGACTCTCTTTTAAATTCTCAGGTAAAAGAGTGTTTCCAACAGTACCACCAATCTTATATTCACTCCAAGCTGAACCAGTAATATAGCCACGAACTATACATTCAAAAGGAACTACTTTAGTTTTTTTAACTAACATACTCCTATCTTCTAATTCGCTACGGAAAGCCTGAAATTCCTCAGGATATTCATCAAGATTGTCTGTGATAAAATGGTTATCAATAATTGATTTGGTCTCTTTAAAAAAATGGGCTGAAATCTGATTAAGAATCTTCCCTTTATTAGGAATTACATTAGGAAATACTACATCAAAGGCTGAAATACGATCACTTGTGACAATTAATAGCTTATCTCCAAGATCATAAATATCTCTAACTTTACCACTATAATGATTTTTAACTATACTTAACTCTTCCATCTTAGGCATATTTACTCCCATATTCACTTTTTTGCAATTTGGCTGAGACCCTCTAAACTGTCAATAACATTAATTAATAACTCTACTTTCTATCCTTTTCAACCACTAAATAGGGATTTCCTTAATCCTTCCAATATCCCTAAAAACTCTGATAAAATGAGCTTTTAGCTCTATTTACTACTAAGCAAAGGCAAAATTAAGACAAATTATTCTCCATGAAATTAAACACAATCCATCTTTCATCTAATTGGTTCTTATTTACCGCTAATAATTCATTATCACGATAAGGAACCTTTCTATTCATATCTCTGAAATCCATGCTATCCTTACCAGATACTTCTGCTAAGAGACCATCTTCTACTGAATATACTCTATTTTCTATTATAAATGTCTTATTTAAACTCTTGGTTTTATCTAGGAAGTTCAGGAATTTATAATATTTTAAAATGAATTTAGTCTCAATTTTCACTTCTTCAGCTTTTATAAACTCAAGATTATTATGGAATTCCTGATATTTATTCAATAAGCGGTCAGCAAGATCGTTATTAGCAGATAAATAATATTTTTTAATGAGATCTTCAAGAGTAAGCAAATCTTGATTTGTACAAGTTGAAAGACACTTTTCACTGTTTTTCAAGTCACAAATAGTCGGATTATCTCCACACATAGGAAGCTTAAGATATTTATTGAATACTGCAAACACATCATTAAGGAAGAATCTACTTCTAAAAGGTCCTATATAGAGTAAGTCAGATTGAGTATTTTCTTTTACACTAAGATAAGGAGCATTGACCCAGTCTATTGCCAGATAAGAATAATTTTCCCAAAGATTTATGTAGTCATTTAAGTAAGGAGTAAATGATTTTAACAAACTTTTATACCAGACAAGACTATCCATATCGCTCAGACGAATATCAAAAACTAAATCCTCTGCTTTATCCCATAATTCCTTTACCTTATCATCATCATTCCTCTGCTCAAACAGTCTATTAATACGGGCAAATAAATTGCTTGTTAAACCCGCAAATATTACACTTTTCCCATCTGTAAAATAGAAAGTTGCTTTTGCTTCAGGTAACTTTTGTAAAGCTAATTCATCATTTACTAATATTTTCATAATTTCCTCATTATTCTTTTTAACCCAGATGGTGCCTTATTTGGGTTTAACCAGATTAGAAAATAGATATTTTTTGTCTATAATAATTCTAAAACTCAGCACTGCAAGCTAGTGTTTCCTTGTTACTATTTCTAGGCAGTATAGTGTTACTCTTTCGTTACACTATGCAAATATCCAAGAGAAGGGGAATTACTGCAGATATAGATAACTTATTTAATCCCTTATAGATAGAAAGTTTAATATTCAAAATTGAAACTTTGGAATAGCAAATGTAATATATATCCGTATGAAAAACAGAATATTAATAGCGACAACAAATGATGATCATAGGTTTTTATTAACCATGCTCTTTACTGATTCGGGTTATCTAGTAGATGCCCCGCTAGATCTTTCTCTTTGCACAAGGTTAGCTGAAGAGAATGATTACTGCAAAGTAATTGTGGATTATGACTATAGAAGTGATAAGAATAGATTATTTTGTAGTTATCTAGAGACCCATAATCAGCTAAGAAAGAGTATAGTTATTCAGGCAATTACTGATGAAGATATTTCTTCAAGAGTATATGACCAGGGCGGTCATATAATTCATAAGCCTTATAATACAGATGAGCTACTACTTGCTGTCCATGATTAAATAGATTTTAAGTATTATTAAGACACTAGTAATACTTTAGTTAAACTCCAATCACTCCCTGTCTATTCATGAGGACGGGGAGTATATGATGACAAGGGCAGAGGTCTGTAGCCAGCATACTTAAGGAGGTGTTTCTCTGGTGTGCAAGAAGGTAATTTCATCATGGTTGTATGTAAATTAGAGAAGGCAATACATAATTTATTAAATGCAGAAATAGTATTAGTATGAAATGTTCTCCCATATAGGGTCTGTAGAAAACTTTCATCAGCTGTTTGGTGTATTTGTTTTTATACGAATACTCAAGTACCATAGGAAGAATTTGAATTTCTGAACTAAGAAAACAAATTCTTCCTCTCCCTTATTACCCATTTTTCTCTTCATTTCCCCCTATTCCTTGGCCCACTTTCTGCTCCTTCACTCTAATCTCATACATTATTTGATGCGTTTTCGTGATTACAGTAAAGAAGCGAGCTAAGAGAAAAAGGTGTCCATTGAACTAGAGAAAGAAAAGGGTTCTTGTTATTATTTGGCTTTAATATTCAACCTTGATTTCAGTGATAAGAAAATCTCCTTCTCTAGTCTGACGATAACTCTTCCCACCCAAACTGAGTTTAACTTTTTGGAGTGAATAATTAGCATGAGGCCAGTGTGAAACTTCCGCAAAGACAAAATAATCTCCTCCTCTAAGTTCATTTCCTTTAATATCTTTATTATCCCAGTAGAAGATATGCTTTCCACTATCGACGCTAGCTCCGGTAATCTTAACAATAGAATCATCAAACTTAGATTTCTTAGCCCAAGTAGGAAGATGAACTTGTTTCTCTTTTATGTTAGCACTAAATGCTGAAACATAAATTGGTGCTATAAAATTACCTTTAGAATCTTCAACCCAGACAGCAGTTTGAGGGGCAATATAATCAGCAAATCCCAAAGATAGAGTTACTTTAGTCTGCATTCCCTCAGGTTTTTTAGCTTGAGTTTGATCATATTGCATTTTAGCAATTAGCGAAGCTTTCTCTTTCTTGTTATCAGAAGCAAGAAATTGATCAGTAAGTTTCATTCTTTCACTTCTAGCATGAATACTCTCTTTAATCTCTTCAGCTAACTTAATATTCTCTGAATTAGTGCTATTAGAAATTACCCAATCTGCTTCTTTTTTCGCCTCATCTAGAGATTTCACAAAGAAAGGTAATTGAGATAAAACTTCAGCTTTTAGCAGGCGAAAATCTTCGTTATCTGGCATCATTTCAACAATCTTTGTTAGCGTATAGGCAACATTAAAAGCTAAATCAGACATAAAAGCTACTTCTTCATAAGTCTTTTCATCATAGCCTTCTTCAGAGACTACTCTAATCACATTGAGATATTTTAAATAGAGTTCTATGTCAGTAGTATCTTGTTTGGTAGCTTCGGTTAAAATCTTATAAGCATTTATATAGTCTTCTTCCTCTATATACTTATCAGCTTGTGCTTGTAAATCGCCACTTGAATTAACTTCTTCAGGCATTTCAGCTTCTAACTCACTAAGTTGATGGACACTATCTTGGTAGAAAGGAGTATCTGCGCCGTATCTTACCACATTCTTAAAGTATTCCCTAGCCTGCAGGGAATTATCTTTTTTTAAATAAGCTTGACCTAAGAAATATGATGCAACTAAATAATCATCATTACTAATTCCTGGTCTAGAATAACTTTTTTCTAAATCTGCTATACCTTTATTCAACTTTCCTAAAAACTTGGGCAAATTAACTCTTAAAATACCACGCCATAATATTGCATCTTTATGGTCAGCTTCAAGTTCTAAGGCTCTATTAAATGCTTTCTCGGCTTTGGAAGAAATCATTCCTGCCTTTAAGAAGCTTACTTGTCCAGCACTCTTACTCAGCATTAAGCCATAAACACTCAAAATATCTGCATTTTCAGGATGTTCTTCAACAGCCTTTTCCATTATCTCAGTTGCCTCAAAAATATCACTATTCTCCACGGCAAAAGCAGAATCAATATACTCTTGAGCTGTCTTACCAAATAGATTCATTGCTAGAAGAACAATAAATATTATCAAACTAATCTTTTTCACTTTTATTCCTCCTTGGAACTTACTAATCTTTCTATTGTTGCTATGTAATTAGCATAAGCCTTTTTGCCATTATCACTAACCCAATAGATAGTAATTGGCTTTCTATCTATAAAACTCTTTTCCACCACAATATAATCTGCATCTTCCAACTTCCTCAAATGAGTACTTAAATTTCCATCTGAAGTCTTAGTCTGCTTCTTTAAGGTAGCAAAATCTGTCTTTCCCCTAGTCAAAAGAATTGTCATTATAGCTAATCTGATGCGAGCGTGAATTATATCATCTATCTCATTATAATCAAATATAGCTTCATTATCACTAGACATTTATCTGTTCTCCTTTCTCCAAAGCAACTCTAACTTAATTCCTGGAAGAACCTGAAGTAAAAACATTAAACCAGCAAAATAAAGAAGGGTATTTGCTCCACCAATATTTTCCATTCTAACCACAAAAAATAAAGTTATTGAGCTAATCCACCAAATAATTCCAATACCCATCAACCACTTGTATTGATTTAACCAACCATTAATAAAGTAAGCAGAAGCAACTACGGTACCCATCATTGGCGATACTGCATAATAATTTATAACCCCTGCAGAAGTTGCCACAAAAGCTAAAATCATCATGGTTATACCGTGACACATCCAAATCACTCCCAGTATTTGCTGAGAATATGTCGAAACACTACTCTTTTCTCTTTTCCTCTCAACTATTGTTGAGGCAATCCAACCTAAACCACTAGCAATTATCCAAACTAGCATATAATACAAACCATTAGTCATTGGCTTCTGTATTCCCCAATAGGTAAGTAGAAGAGCTGTTATTACAAACATACCCCAAATTATTGAAGGCATTCCACTTCCTAAAGCTAACTTACGATTATCCTCCACTAAGGATTTTATAAACTTTAAACTTTCATCTGCATTCTTCATCTTGACTCCTTATCAAACATTGTACTTTGAAATACAAAGTCAATTTAATTTAAAAGTCTATCTAGGCAAGTTTTATTTTTTTTTTTTTCTTCTAGTGGTAAATAATCGATCTACAAGCTTTCGCTCCTACATTCGTGGAAATTTGATTTAATTCGTGTTAATTCTTGTGCAGAGTATTTACTTTGCCTCTTTGTCGCTCAGTCTTTTTCGTCATATTCGCTTTAATCCGAATGGTGCAGTAGAGCTTTACAGAAGAGGCAGATTCTTTTAGATAAAGGTTTTACAGAATTTATCAGCGTATAATATATATACTCTGAGAAATTATGTAAAATGCTTTAGCAAATGAATATAGTGCTATTCTAAAAGATCTACTGCACCATTCGGGTTTAATCTTGACACTTTTAGTTAGTATTTTTTATTGGCTAAGATCATGCAGATTCAGGGGTGCCGAAAGGCTGAGATTATACCCTTAGAACCTGATCCGGGTAATGCCGGCGAAGGAAGTGAGATGCGATTTTTTATACACACCTTACATTTTTTTGACCTTCTACAAGGCATTATCCTCCAAAACAAAACAAAATTAATTGGAGGAATGATGGAACTTACAGTTTCCCGAGGTATTATTGATACCTATTTTAACAAGTTGAAGAGTATTTTAGAGTTGGATGTTGCGATAGTTGGTGCTGGACCTTCAGGTTTAGTGGCAGCAACATATTTGGCCAGAGCTGGTAAGAAAGTTGGAGTCTTTGAATCCAAGCTTGCTCCTGGTGGTGGAATGTGGGGCGGTGCTATGCTCTTCAATCAGATAGTAGTACAGAATATTGCTACTGATATCTTAGATGAATTTAACATCAAGTATGAAAGATATGATGATACTTGTGTCACTTGCGATTCTGTTCATGCTACTTCAGCTTTAATCTATGCAGCAACCAAAGCTGGGGCTATTATTAATAATGGTTTTATAGTAGAAGATGTTGTTTTCCAGAAAGAGAGAGTAGCGGGTGTTGTGGTGAATTGGGCAACTATTATCAGAGAAGGACTTCATGTTGACCCTTTAGTAATTATGGCTAAATGTGTCTTAGATGGAACAGGTCATCCTTGTGAAGTAACCAAGACTGTTGCTAACAAGAATAATATCACTCTTAATACTCCAACTGGAAAAGTTCAAGGAGAAAGATCTCTCTCTGTTGAAGAAGGTGAGGAAGCTACAGTAGTGAATACCAAAGAAGTATATCCTGGTTTATTCGTATCAGGAATGGCTGCTAATGGTGTAAGTGGTTCATTTAGAATGGGTCCTATCTTTGGCGGAATGCTTCTCTCAGGACAGAAAGTAGCTCACTTGATTATAGAAAGCTTAGGCAAATAATGACTGATTTCGGTTTATATCTGATAATCACTAAACCGCATCTCAGCTATCAAGAAATAGCTCGCATCGCAGTTAAGTATAATATCAAATACCTGCAACTTCGCGAGAAAGATCTGTCTGATAGAGAGCTTATTTCTATAAGTCGAGAGATTCTGAAAATAACTTCAGCAAGCCCTACTAAATTTATCATCAATGACCGTGCTGATATAGCTAAAATAGTGAATGCTGATGGTCTTCATTTAGGACAAGATGATTTAAGTTTAGAAGAAGCTAAGTCCATCTTGGGCCAAGATAAAATTTACGGACTCTCCACTCATTCTTTAGAACAAGCTAGAATAGCAATAGCCCAGAAGCCTGATTATATAGGTTATGGACCTATCTTCCCCACTCCTACTAAGGCTAAACCAGACCCAGCAGTAGGCTTATCTAACATCAGACAAGTTGTTGAGATTTCACCTATACCTGTTGTAGCTATCGGTGGAATTGATGAAACAAATGCGGAAGAAGTTATCTATAAGGGAGCTCAGAACATCTGTTTAGTCAGATACTTTATGAATAGTGAAAATCTCGAAGAGAGAATATTGAAAATAACCAGTAAACTACACATATAACTAGAGGAAAATATGACACAATTAGAATCAGCTTTAAAAGGCATTATCACTCCAGAAATGGAGATTGTAGCCCAAAAAGAAAATAGAAATGGAGAATACATTAGAGAAGAAGTTGCCAAAGGAAGAATAGTAATTCCTAAAAATATTAATCATAACTTCAGCGCAGTTGGTATAGGCTACGGACTAAAAACTAAGGTTAATTCCAACATCGGTACTTCAGAAAAACATTGCGTTATTGAAGAAGAATTAGAAAAACTTAATGTTTCAGTAAAATATGGTGCAGATAGCATTATGGATTTATCAACAGGTGGAGATTTAGCTGCCATCCTCAAGCAAGTAGTTGATTCTTCTCCTATTATGGTGGGTACTGTGCCCATCTATAGCGTAATGAGCAGACTATTAGCTGAAGAGAAAGCTTTCTATGATATGACTCCTGACCTCCTTTTTGAAGAGATAGAAAATCATGCTAAGCTAGGTGTGGATTTCGTAACCGTTCATTGTGGAATCACCAGACAAAGTGTTGCTACTTATGAAACTTCTGAAAGATTATTAGGCATAGTTTCTCGTGGTGGTTCACTTATCAAACAATGGATGAAGAATCATAAATGCGAAAATCCTCTCTATGAACATTACGACCGTCTTTTAGAGATTTGTGCTAAATATGATGTAACACTATCACTCGGTGATGGAATGAGACCTGGCTCCCAATTTGATGCTTCTGATAGAGGGCAATTTGCTGAGCTTTTAGTATTAGGCGAATTAGTAGAAAGAGCTAGAAAAAGAGGAGTTCAAGTCATGGTTGAAGGACCAGGCCATATTCCTTTAGATCAAGTAGAAATGAATGTTAAGATTATGAAATCTATCTGTAAAGAAGCACCTTTCTATGTCTTAGGTCCACTAGTTACAGATATCGCGTCTGGTTATGACCATATCACTGGAGCTATCGGTGGAGCACTTGCTGCTGCTGCCGGAGTAGATTTCCTCTGCTATGTTACTCCTGCGGAACACCTCTGCTTACCAACTCCTGAAGATGTTAAACAAGGTATTATCGCCACTAAAATTGCTGCCCATGCTGGGGATATTGTGAAGAAAGTTCCTGGGGCTATCGAACAAGATCATAGAGTATCTAAAGCTCGTAGAGAATTTGATTGGGAAACAATTTATGCTAACTCCCTAGACCCAGAATTAGCTAAATCAAGAAAAAGTAACTCTGAATCAAAAGATGATGATTATTGCACTATGTGTGGAAAACTCTGTGCTGTCAGAACTGATAGAGGTATTGAAGACTAATAGAGGTATTGAAGACTAATAGTATACATATAGATAAACATGAAGGCAATCTGCAAAGCTTGCCTTTTTTCTTAATCCCCTTCTATGAGGGGGATACAGGGGGTGCTACAATAATCCCTTAAATCCCCTTCTATGAGGGGGACACAGGGGGTGCTACAATAATCCCTTAAATCCCCTTCTATGAGGGGGATACAGGGGGGTGATTCCTCTTAAATCCCTAAGGGATGCCATATAATAGGGAGTGCTCGCAAGACACTCCTAGATGTCGCGACAAAAAGATAGCCCTGGAAGGGCGATATATCCCTTTGACCTGCCAGAATCATCATAATATCCCTAATCATCATTGTGTTTTTTTATCTTAATCTTTTGCTAAGTTTCACTATTTCTTAAATACTCATTCTCTGCTATTCGGTTCATATAAACCAAAATAGTTTAGTTTTGTAATAAAGCCAGGTTCAATAAATATTGTTTCATTGATATCTAGTGAATAAAGTTTATAAACCATAAGGTCAATTATAAAAGAAATTATTGATTTGATTTCATACATTTAGGGTATGCCGCCCTTCTAGGGCTATTTTCCGGTCGTGTCCTTAGGAGTGTCTTGCGAACACTCCCTATTATATGTTATCCCTCCGGGATTTAAGATTGCTATTACTATTATAATGATGAAGAAAACAAGAGTCTTTACCTATTCAATTCCCCCTTGATTGCTCAAGGCAGACTAAAAGATGTGTAGATGGAAGTTTAATCTGGTACAACATCTTCAAATTCCCCGCTTTAGTGCTGAAGGCACGCTAAAAGAGGGGTGGCTGCGAAACAGACGGGGTGTTTTCTTAAATCCCCTTCTATGAGGGGGATACAGGGGGTGCTACAATAATCCCTTAAATCCCCTTCTATGAGGGGGATACAGGGGGTGATTCCTCTTAAATCCCTAAGGGATGCCATATAATAGGGAGTGCTCGCAAGACACTCCTAGATGTCGCGACAAAAAGATAGCCCTGGAAGGGCGATATATCCCTTTGACCTGCCAGAATCATCATAATATCCCTAATCATTATTGTGCTTTTTTATCTTAATCTTTTGCTAAGTTTCACTATTTCTTAAATACTCATTCTCTGCTATTCGGTTCATATAAACCAAAATAGTTTAGTTTTTGTAATAAAGCCAGGTTCAATAAATATTGTTTGATTGATCTAGTGAATAAAGTTTATAAACCATAAGGTCAATTATAAAAAAAATTATTAATTTGACTTCATTCTTTTAGGGTATGTCGCCCTTCTAGGGCTATTTTCCGGTCGTGTCCTTAGGAGTGTCTTGCGAACACTCCCTATTATATGTTATCCCTCCGGGATTTAAGATTGCTATTACTATTATAATGATGAAGAAAACAAGAGTCTTTACCTATTCAATTCCCCCTTGATTGCTCAAGGCAGACTAAAAGTTAATAGACTATTCATCTGCTATTAATCAATTCACAGCGGACAAGCTGTCCTCAATCCGACAGAAGAGGGATTATCACACTCTTCAACTGCCATTTTTGGTACTGAAGTCTGAAGTGCTAATTTCTAGCTCCAGTGGAGCTATTTCTTGGTAGCATAAATGTCATATCCCCAAAGAAATCGCTCCGTAGGTGCGAATTGCTTTTTATGTTATGGCAATGAAGATTATGATAAAAAAACCTATTTATTTTAAGCTTTAATGATGATAATTTGTATATCTTCGCACCTACGGAGCGATGGGATTTCTTTAACAAATTCATGGCTACCAAGAAACTGCTCCTCTGGAGCAAATCTGAAAAGGCAGACTAAAAGATGTGTAGATGGAAGTTTAATCTGGTACAACATCTTCAAATTCCCCACTTTAGTGCTGAAGGCACGCTAAAAGAGGGGTGGCTGCGCAGCAGACGGGGTGTTTTCTTAAATCCCCCTCCTATGAGGGGGACACAGGGGGTGCTACAATAACTCTTAAATCCCCTTCTATGAGGGGGATACAGGGGGTGATTCCTCTTAAATCCCTAAGGGATGCCATATAATAGGGAGTGCTCGCAAGACACTCCTAGATGTCGCGACAAAAAGATAGCCCTGGAAGGGCGATATATCCTCTGACCTGCCAGAATCATCATAATATCCCTAATCATCATTGTGTTTTTTTATCTTAATCTTTTGCTAAGTTTCACTATTTCTTAAATACTCATTCTCTGCTATTCGGTTCATATAAACCAAAATAGTTTAGTTTTGTAATAAAGCCAAGTTCAATAAATATTGTTTCATTGATATCTAGGAATAAAGTTTATAAACCATAAGGTCAATTATAAAAGAAATTATTAATTTGATTTCATACATTTAGGGTATGTCGCCCTTCTAGGGCTATTTTCCAGTCGTGTCCTTAGGAGTGTCTTGCGAACACTCCCTATTATATGTTATCCCTCCGGGATTTAAGATTGCTATTACTATTATAATGATGAAGAAAACAAGAGTCTTTACCTATTCAATTCCCCCTTGATTGCTCAAGGCAGACTAAAAGATGTGTAGATGGAAGTTTAATCTGGTACAACATCTTCAAATTCCCCGCTTTAATGCTGAAGGCACGCTAAAAGAGGGGTGGCTGCGCAGCAGACGGGGTGTTTTCTTAAATCCCCCTCCTATGAGGGGGACACAGGGGGTGCTACAATAACTCTTAAATCTCCTTCTATGAGGGGGATACAGGTGGTGTGACAATAGAATTTCAAAAATAAGAAAAGAGACAAAATCAAAATTAATTGAAAATGTCTCTTTATCGGTGTTTGGATTTTCATCCTTTTATTAACTAACTATTGTGTCAAGCTTCTTATCAGCTTTACTGAAGTATTGGGAAATTACTTTGTTTCGATAATGAAGTTTGCTTCTGAAACTCTACTTTGCCCGTCTCCACTCCTATAGGCAAATGACCTTATAGTACATGATTTACTAATTTCAAAAGGATTAGTGTATCTCAGAGAATTATGAGTAGGCAAGGATCCATCTAGAGTATAATAGATAGGATAGTCGCTTTCAGAGAGATTTAATGATACTCTTTGAGGACTTGAATAGCTTCCAGTAGGTGGAGAAATTATCGGAGGATTAATAAGAGTAGCTCTAGGTATTTGATATTCAGCATAAACTGTATCGCTACTGGTATATGTCTCTAATTCATAATTCCAGACCAGGCTCCAAGCTGATATAACGGCAGTCTCATCAAGAGTGAAGGGATTAGAATAATAATAAATAGTCGAGGAGTTTTTACGATATCTAAGACGATTATCCCAATGTTCACTGGTAATTTCTACCTCTATGGGCTCTGGATAAAATCCTGATGCAGGGCTTATTGTTGGAGCAAGAAGAGGGTAGATATAGAAATTAGCTGATTTACTCCTACTAGGTGTCCAGTTTTCCTTAAAACCTTTAGTAGTCAGGGTACAAGTACTTTCAATGAGAAAAGAGCCTTCGTAGAGAGTAGATTCTTCTGTTGGCTCAGACCCATCAAGAGTGTATCTTATTTCAGCCCCAGGTGTTATAGTACTAATACTAACAGTGATAGGCAAATAGTAAGTCATCGCAGTACGAGTAATAGTTGGCTGATTCACAGTATAGGCAGAAGCATCATTAGTTTGTCTTACTATTCTAAAGCCAACATCAATCATTTTGTCATTTTCTTGTTGATATCTTCTCTGTTTAATTTTGCATTGTTCTGCATCACTATTCCAACCACCACCCCTTACCATAATAAGGATGCGGTCAGCTCTTTTAGCTTTGCTATAATCTAGAGTCCACATTAGTTCACCCACATTACCGTTAAGATCATAAATACCATAAGAGTTAGCTTCTTTTGTTCCTACAACTTTAGGGCCATACGGGTCATTATTTCCTGCATAGTGGGCAACTTCATTACAATCACTTGAGCCGGAATAAGGCAAGCTAGCATGGGAAATTCCTTGGTCAGCTACAAACCTCCACTGTAAGGAAGTAGGCAAACTATATCCATTTCCATATCCAGAATTAATTAAAGAAGAAGAGTAGTCAACCCAAGAAATGTATCCATATTCGTCTGGCCATGTATCAGGATCTGTACCATAGCCAGAAAAATCATAACAGGGGCTGTAACCTTCTTGAATAGATAACTTATTACAGAACCTTATTGCTTCATACCAAGAGACGGTTTCAACTGGCTTATTCCAACCTGTAAAAGTGCTTGGATTATAGCCCATTACTGCTTCAAATTGAGCTTGGGTTACTTCATATTTGCTAATAAAGAAATCATTCACAGTACTTTTTTTAGTAACTCCATCATGAACAAAATCTCCTCCCGCAATGTATATCAATTCGTTTAAGAATTCTGTTTCAGTTTCTTCCTGATTAATAGGCTCTGAATAAACAATATCAGAAAAAACTAAGTTGGTCATTTGAGAAGAAATAGCTCCTGCTTCTAGTGTTATATTATTTACCAGGGAAGCTTCAACAGTATTATTTAATTCATGTATTGCATCATCATAAGATAGTTCCTTAAGAAAATTAAAGCTATTTTCAGAAATAATAGAAATTAAATCTTGGTCGTAGAGCTTATAATGATTCTCACTAGTCATACCATACTGAATATTATACTCTTTATTTACATCACTTATTGTTGAATTGAGCTCTTTCTGAGAGGAACCGATAGCTTGCCAACTGCCGGCTTCATAGCTTACCCCATTTCTACTACTCTCTTCTAAGACAACTTCAGAAACACAAATAAAATCATAGTTTCCCTGAATTTGTAAGCTAAGAACTACAGTTGGAGTTATTACAATAGGAATCTTATCAAGAAGAATTGTTTGAGGATAAAACTTCATACTTGCTAAAGCTATTTTAGTATTATCAGCAAAATTATCAATATTTTTAACATTTAGATTCAAGCTTCCTTCTTTTTCCATGGTTGTTTCAAGGGAAAAGTTATTCAATTCTTGATTTTCTATTGAGATATTAACTTCCATTCCTAAATTAATCTTCATATTTCCTGAAATTACTATTTGGTCATCAACTGTTCCTCTATCATTATCTTGATCATAGAGAGCTGAATTAAAAACAAAATTATAACCATCTACATCTTCATCACTGTCATAAAGACACTCATTGAATAATTCAAAATCTACTATTTGGTCTGGGGTAAGTGAAATAGTCCTTTGCAGATTAAGTTTGCTAAATGCCTCTAAAAAAGAAGCATTAGTAGTTCCAAAATCAACTGTATTTCCCTGAGTATTTTTACTAAGGACTTTTCGTAAGAAACCTTCAGGGGCTTCAGGTCTTGAAGCAGACATGATAATATCACCAAGCTCTGCCTTACTAAGAGAATTATCTTTATCTACACTAATTTGCTGGTCTGAAATATTCAAAATATAATCATGATTCAAATGAGTATTGCTAGCAAGTGAAGCTTCTTTTAGGGTAGGACTAGAAACCTTATCTTCACAGCTAACTAAAACAAATAATAAGAAGAGGGCTATAAGTATATGCTTGGTAATTTTACTAATCATTATTTCCTCCTAGATTATCTTGATCTGCATTCATAACCACCCTAAAACCAATACACTGGGGAGGATGAACAGTTTCTGAAAAGTGACCACGATAAATTACTTGACATTGAGGGCGGTTCTCGGTCATGTTTTCCACTGACCCACCTCTCAACACATGATTAATACCGCTTTCAGGACCAGTAGGATTAACTTGAAAGTCTGTATTATAAAGGGCATAGTAATCCCAACACATTTCCCAGACACTTCCCGACATATCATAAATACCTAAGGAATTAGCATTTCTACTACATACGGCGCTATATCCTATAAGAGAATAACCTTCTACAGCACCTGGTCCCCACCAATATTCCCAAAGCCCGATACCTACAACATTAGAAAAGTTGTCTGAACCTGAATAGATGTAGTCAGGTTCATTTGTAGCACCTCTGGCTGCATACTCCCATTCTGCTTCGGTAGGAAGTCTATAGCCATTTGCTGTAAAATCACAAGTAAAATTATCTACATTATTAGAATCAGTCCAGCCATCAGACCAAGTATTCGGGTCTGTCCCATCTTGATCATAGGTGTAAGCTGGTTCCCTGTTTTCCTCTATTGATAATAAATTGCAGTAGGCATAAGCTTTAGCTCTACTTACTTTCTCCACAGGCCATTCTTCACTAAGAAGACTGCTTGGATTTTCTCCCATGATAGCTGAATATTCACCTTGAGTAACTTCATGGATACACATATAAAAAGGACTAAGGAAAACTTGATGAGGAGTAAGTTCTTCCTCTACTTCAGCTCCTCTAGTATTTCCCATGATAAAAGCTCCTCCTGGCACAAATGCCATATCTGCTGGAGTATCAATTGAACTGTAATCATCGGTAAGAGTCTGTTCATAGGCTAGGAACTCACAATATTTATCTGCAAGCAAAGGAGAGATTATTTGCATTCTGAAATCTGAGCTAACCAGCTGACTTGCAGTTATAAGGGTTTTTAGATTGTTACTATTATCTTGAGTAGCATAATGTTTAGCTTCAAAGTTTAGCTTATTATCTACAAGAATGCTAGCTATTTCTGAATTGAACAAATCTAAAGCAAGAAGGGTTGAGGTTTTTTGAGTAAAATCTAACTCGTTATTCTCTGGTAACTCAGAAAGAGAAAAGCTATTATCGTTAGAATTTATATTATTCCATAATCCTGAATCATATTCCAACCCACTTTCTGAAGATTCAGAATAACTAATATTAGAAGCGAACTTTACCATTAGTTCACCATCTAAAGCTACAGAAAGATGCACTTTAGGGGTGATTACTAAGGGAATGTTATCTATCAGAATTAGTTGAGGAGAATAAGAAATATAGGCTATATCAAGCATCAAGTTATCCATCTCTTCATAAACCGTACTACCAGTGACTAGATTTAAATTAATATCCTTGTCTATATCCCAGTTAAGCTGATACTCCTCTAGTAGGTTCTTTTCTATTTCAAGTTCTAGCTCAAAAGCTAATTCAAAAGATAAAGTTCCTGTAAATTTAACTTGATCATCAGTAGTTGTAATATCATTATCCCGATCATAAACAATGCCATCCACATTAAAATTAAGTCTCTCATCATCGCTAGAATAGCTACTATTATTAAGCTCAATCTCACGGATATCTTCAGAAGTAAGTTGTATCTTTTCTTCTACATCTAAATTAGTAAAAGCTTCAGTTAATCTTGCTTTTTCAATTGTTAAAGTAATTTCATCATTTGTCGTTTCTTTACTTATAATTTTAAGAAAAAGACCTTTGTCGGACAAGTTATTTGGTCCGACTATTAATATATCTCCAGTATCTAAATATTTTAGAGCACCAGACTGCTTTATAATAAGGGTAGATTCTGTGATAGTTATAGCATTTTGATTAATATCTGCAGTAGATATCAGGTAAGTATTTTGAGAAAGTATGTTAGGGTAATTGTCAGGGTTAGTGCTTCTTTCTTCACAAGCAAGTAGTAGCAATATCAGTAATAGCCATACAAATCTTACATATTGTTTCATATTAACTCCAAAGTCATTACAAAAGTTAGTTAACCTATTTCTGTCACTAGAAAATTATATATAAACTAAATTAATTATCTCAATTTTATTTGTCAATACTTATTATGAGTTAATGAAAAAAAATATTAATAAAATAAATATCATAAAAGATGAGTGTTGATAAATAAAATTGTGTTCTATATTCTATTTTAAAGTAATAATATAGCAGATTCTATATATTCATCTAAGCTGGTTACTTATCTTCCTTTTTTTTCTTTGTTTTTCGTCCTAACTAATTTTGGGAAGTAGCTTCTCTCCTTTACTTCCTCTGCTGGTCCTCAAGAGCTATCTCAAGAACTAACAAAAGAGCAACAGACGACCATCTAATAGTCCCTAAGAGCTTAATAAATTAAGAATTTGACAAAGGAGATGAAGAGTAATAAATTTGATAATAATAATTTATAAGAGGAGAGGAGATGAAATTAAATAAGTACTTATTCCTATTTTTACTCTTTTTAATAGTCGTTGCTTGTAGTAATAATGCTATTAATCATGAAAATGATACAAAGAATGGCCAAGTCATGGAATATTATAAAAACGGAGCAATCAAACGAGTATCCCAGTATAAAGATGATAAAAAGAATGGTCAGTCTATTGTGTATTATGAAAATGGAGTTATGGCATATATAGGCAACTATATTAACGATAAGCAAACTGGGGAGTTCATAGGATATTTTAAAAATGGAGATTTACGCAGTAAAGTTAATTTTAAAGATGGGAAAGAGGATGGAGAACTTATCAAGTATCATGAGAATGGTAATTTATGGATAAAAGCTACTTATAAAGAAGGTAAAGAAGAAGGTGAATCTATTGGTTATCATGAGAATGGAGCCCTCTGGGATAAAGCATACTATATAGATGGGAAAAGAGAAGGTGAGTATAAAAGTTATGATAAAAATGGGGGCTTAATAGTTGAGCGTTATTATAAAGTTGGAAAGGAAGAGGGAGAGGTTTTATGGTACCATCCTAATGGGAATATAGATAGCAAGTGTAACTATATAAATGGGAAAAAAGATGGTGAGTATTTAGAGTATTTTCACAACAAGAATCTAAAAACTAAAGCTTATTATGTAATGGGTAAAAAAGTCGGTGAGCATTTATCATATTATATAAATGGTAATATCTCTCGTAAAATTTACTACAAAAATGGGAAACTGCATGGTAAGTTCATCGATTATAATGAAAACGGAAGCATTAATTATGAAGAAACCTACGAAAATGGGGAGTTGGTAGAATCTAGTTTCTAAGTTGCAAGTTCAAGTTTAGATGAAACAAGTGGCGGAGAGAATCTCCACCGTCCGACAGTATTTATTTATTTAATCCCTTCGGGATTGAAGATATGTCATTGCCTCGCAATGATGCGGGCTGGAAGCCCACATTCCCAGTTAAGAAGCCACTCATCTTTGTCTTCTCTATCTTCTTCGTGTAATTCGTGAAATTAGTGGATAGATTCATCACTTCTCAATTCTCAATTCTCAATTCTATTCTGTCTTCTTATATCCAAGCGTAGCAAGAGTAAAGAGCAGGCCTCCACTTGCTAGTAAAATGATCAATTCTTTATATAATAAATGAAGGGGAGTAGCCTTAAGCATCACAGAACGCATCACAGTGATGAAGTGAGTGACAGGAATAGCTTGGGAGATATAATTAGCCCAAGTTGGCATACTTTCGACCGAGGTGAAGAGTCCTGAAAACATAATGAAGATAACTAAGAAAACATAGGCGATTAGCATAGCTTGTTGTTGAGTTTCGGCACGAGTAGAGATGATGAGTCCGAATGACAGCATAACCCAGAGGTAGGCAAGGGCGAAGATAATGATAGTTATAGGATTACCCATAAAAGGGATACCATAAATTAATCTTCCTATAGCAATTCCAAACATTAATTCACCTAGAGCAATAACAGCCATAGGAATGAGTTTTCCACCGATAAATTGAAGTTTTGTGATAGGTGAAACATTGAGTTGATCTATGGTTCCAATTTCCTTTTCTCTCACAACATTCATAGCAGTCAAGAAAACACTAATCACTGAAATCAGAATCACTAGAATACCAGGCACCATAACAGTCTTATAGTCTAGCTTCAGATTAAACTTATTGGTATATTGCATATTAATCAAGGGAGAAGAACTATTATTTTGCGAGAGATATTGCCCCATAAAGTCAGACAGATAGCTAAGAATGATACCTGACGAAGCACCATCTATAGTATTAATAATCAGTTGAATTTGGGCTTCTTCAGAATTAAATTGTCGTACGAAGTTATTGTTAAGGACGATAATAGCATCAACTTGACCTTTATCCAAGCGAGCAATAGCATTAGAATAATCATAATCCACACCTTTGAGCGTAAAGTAGCTATTATATTCTAAGTGAGAAGAGAGCTCAGGAATAAAATCATTTTTACCATAGTCTAAGATAGAGACATTAATATTCTTAATTTCGTAGTTGGCAGCATTGGCTAGAATCAGCAATTGAATAAGAGGCATAGCAAAGATTATGGGGAGCATACCTTTATTACGGAATATTTGCTTCAGTTCTTTTCTAATTAGGATAAAGAGAGTTCTCATTTGTCTAACCTCACATTGAACTTTTTAATCGAAATACTAATAAATAGAAGGGTAAGCAGGGCGAGAATGCTTGTTTCTTTGATAAGATAGCTGATTCCGATACCTTTAATCATAATTCCTTTGAGAATAGTGATGAAATGAGTTGCAGGAATAACTTGCGAGAAATATTGCAACACTTTAGGCATATTAGAGACAGGGAAAATAAATCCTGACAGAAGCATAGTAGGAAGGAGTAATCCAGCTAGAGCAACCATCATAGCGACTTGTCGACTATTAGTAAATGATGAGATAAGAATTCCCAGTGCTAAACTATTAAGCAAGAATAGCAGAGATTCTAGACTTAGCAAGAGAAGTGAGCCATTAAGAGGCATTCCAAAGACAAACTTTCCTAACAAGAGAATATTAGCTATATTGATAATAGATAGAATAGCATAAGGAATAACTTTTCCCACGATAATCTGATAGGGTTTTAGGGGTGAAATTAACAGAATTTCCATATTCCCCAGTTCTTTTTCGCGGGTGAGAGTAATAGAAGTCATAAAGGCAGAAATAAGGGTAAGAATGAAAGCCATGAGTCCAGGAATAAAGAGATAAGCACTTTTCACTTGGGGATTATAGAACATCTTTACTGTCATAAAATCACTCTTTTCTAGACTAGGAAATTCTTCCTGACTAAAATCAGTGATAATATTATTAAGATATGCTCGGATATTGGTAGCTATGTTAGGGTCTGAAGCATCTAACAAAAGCTGAATCTTACCTTGCTTGCCTTGAGGATAGCTTTGAGCAAAATCAGAGTCTATCACCAAAACAAACTTAACACTATTACTGATTAAAGCTTCTTCCATTTTGTCAGGATTAGTAATATATGCTTGCAAAGTAAAGAAATCAGTAGCATTAATTTTATTGATAAGTCGTTGGGAAGTATGAGACTTAGAATTATCATATACTGCAAAATCAACATTGGTAATCTCGTTAGTAAGAGCAAATCCGAATAGTATTATCTGAATAATGGGTAAGCCGAAGAGAATAATTAGGCTCTTGGAATCTCTAAAAATATGCAAAAACTCTTTCTTGATAAAATAGATAAGTTCTTTCATAGCATCACCTTGTTAATTTGGCAAAGATCTCTGCCGTTGTCTTGACATTGAGTTTAGCCTTTAGATTAGCTGGGGAATCAAGAGCTATAATTTTACCATTAACCATTATGGAAATTCTGTCGCAATACTCAGCTTCATCTAAATAGTGAGTAGTAATAAAAATCGTAATTCCTTGATTTGCAGTAGCAATTATTATCTCCCAAAACTTGCGTCTAGTAATAGGATCTACCCCACTTGTAGGCTCATCTAAAAAAAGAATCTTAGGTTCATGAATAGTTGCTACAGAAAAAGCTAATTTCTGTTTCCAGCCTAAGGGAAGCGACTTAACCAAGTCTTTTCTTTGTTTTACTAAGCCTAATTCTCGCAAGATAGCATCTTTCTTCTGCCTTAACTCTAGACCTTTTAGGCGATACAATCCACCATAAAAATCAATATTTTCCCCAATAGTTAAGTCATCATAAAGAGAAAACTTCTGACTCATATAACCAATATTTAGCTTTACTTGCTCTGATTGACTCACTAAATCATAACCCGCAATGTTAGCAGAACCTGAAGTTGGCTTGGATAGTCCGCAAAGCATCTTAATTGCTGTAGTTTTACCTGCTCCATTCGCTCCTAGAAAACCAAATATTTCACCTTTAGGGACTTGGAAGCTAATCTTATCAACTGCCGTAAAGTCACCGAACTTCTTAACTAAATTTTCTACTTTAATTATCATTTTCTTCACCATGTAGATATTCTATAAAGGCATCTTCAATTGTAGGAGTTTGCTTCATCACACTTGTTTTGACCTGTCCTAATTTCTTTAAATAAGTCTCTATTTCTTGCTGAATCTCGTCTTCCGGCTTTGGTCTTTTATCCTGATAATGAATACTATCTCCAAAACTATAAGCAGAATGGCAATGAGGAAATTCCCTTAATTGATGGATTAAGCCTCGCATATCTGAGCCTTTAATATGAAAAAGGGCAGAAGGAAAATTAGTAATAAAATCAGAAGTATTACCATGAGCAATTATCTTGGATTTATGCATCAAGGCTAGTTTCTTACACTTTTGAGCCTCATCAAGATAGGGGGTCGAGACAATGATAGTGATGCCTTTCTTTTGAAGTTTAAGTAGCATCTCCCAGAACTCTTGTCTTGAAGCAGGGTCAACACCCGTAGTTGGTTCATCCAATAGCAGTAATCTAGGCTTATGAATTAAGGCAGAACACAAGGCTAGTTTCTGTTTCATTCCACCAGATAATTTGCCTGCCTTCCTGTTCTCAAAGGGCTTTAACATTACATAAATCTCTTCAATAAGGGAATAGTTTTCTTCTACACTAGTACCAAATACAGAAGCAAAGAAGTTCATATTTTCCTTGATAGTTAAGTCTTCATAGAGAGAAAACTTACCAGGCATATAGCCAGTAAACTTACGAATCTTGGCAAAATCAGGCATGCTGTCATGACCAAAGACAGTAATCTTACCTCGCTGAGGTTTATAAAGGGTAGCAAGAAGTCTAAATAATGTTGTCTTTCCTGCACCATCAGCTCCTATGATTCCATATAAGTCTCCTTCCTCTACTTCCAAAATTGGTAGATCAACAGCTACTTTTGAACCATAAGAATAGAGAAGATTCTCAAGCTTGATTAATTCTGACATTACTTCCTCTTAAAAATAACTTCTGCTGGCATGCCTATCTTTATAGCTTCCTCATACTTAACTTTAATTTTGATAGCATAGACTAAATTAGCCCTTTCATCTCTAGTCTGAATAGTCTTAGGTGTAAATTCCGATTTAGAGCTTATAAAACTGATACGCCCCTCTAACTCCCGTAAACCTGCATTATCATCTATTAAAATAGTAACAGTCTGATTCAAGGCTATAGAAGCAAGCTGAGTTTGAGTAACATAAGCCTTGAGATAAATATCTGCTAAGTTCGCCACTTTTATCACAGGCTTTCCCAAGGTAACGAACTCTCCAACTTGAACAAATTTAGTTAAGACTGTTCCGCTAATAGGAGACTTTATGTAAGATTTGCTTATCTCATGATTAATCTTTTCAATCTTGATTTCTAACTGCTTCCTTTCAGAATCTAAAGAAGAGAGATTTAAAAGAGAACCCGAGTATTGTGTCTGTAAAACATCTTCTTTATACTGATAATTCTCCAAAATATCCAAAGCCAAAGCCCCAGCATCAAGGAGAATTCTATTTTTTTCAACATCTCTTTGCACTTTAGCCAATTCTATTGCTATTACTTCCCGTTCAGATTTTACTTTAGCCTCTTTTATCTTAATTAAAGCTAACTGTACTTGCAATTCCCTCTTCTGTAAACTCATTTCAGTAGTATCTATCACTGCAATAATCTCATTCTTTAACACACTATTACCTTCAATAACTTTAAAATCCTGCAAAATCCCCATAGTCTCCGAACTTACGATTATCTCTTCACTCTCGAAATTACCATAAGCATCACTAGTTTTATCGTATTTTCCACAAGCGTTTAGCAGAATTAACATTGCCATAAATATGAATATTCTTCTCATTTCTACCTACTTTTTTACCATTGATAACATAGTATTAGTGATCACTTCTTTGCGCTGGAGAAAGAATTCTTTTTTATCAACCTCAACCTTAGCAAAGACATTCTGGATAATCGGAGAACCAAGAAAAGGGAAGATACATAGAGATACTAAATTTATCAAGAATTGAACTGGATCAACATCTTTAATAATCCCTTGCTCTATTTCTCGCTTGAAGGAAGTAACATATTGGTTATAATTAATTTTACTTAAAACTATTTTGACAAACTTCTCTGTAAATTCTGGATTCTGCCAAGCTTCAGAAATAACAAATACAAACAAATTCGCATTCTGACTAACAAATTTAAGATAAGATGAAACCATTTTAGGAGTCTTATCAATTATTGATTCATCACTATTCAAATGTATCGCTAAGGCTGTGAATACCTCTTCTATTGAGCTTAAAAATACTCGTTCAAAAAGGATACTTTTACTTGTGAAATAATAATGCAATAGTGCTTTATTAATCCCAGCTTCATCAGCGATGTCTTGAGTCTTAGTCCCATTAAATCCTTTCTCACGAAAAATTCGCTGTGCTACCAACAAAATCTTCTCTTCCGTGTCTTTATTATAGCGTTTCATAATACCTCTCATTTCTTAAACATTAACTATATGGTCAAATTTAATCAAGTAGTTAACTTTGGCAAGTATTTTATTATTTTGACTAAAGAACCTGGATTGATGGGGTTGCTTATAAGGAATAAGTTTAATGAATTTAGTAGGATCAAGTTCAAGTCTGGTGGAAAGATAAATTTATAACGAAACAGTTTAGTTAATAATGTAAAGGTTAAAACATCCCTGAAAGGGATTAATAGATTAGCCTGGGACAAACTATTAATCCCCGTTGGGGATATAAACTCATCCTTTGAGTCTTCGCAAAGCTACGCCCTCACAAGTCAGGATTAAGTCATATTTATTTAGCATAAAAACTTCAATTTCTTGTCCACTATAAGGCCTAACTTACTGTAATGCAATAATAAGGTGCAAGGAAATCCTTAATAATTTCTACCAGACTTGAACAAGAGCCTTTTCATGACTCAATCTCTTGATCTCCTGCTTTTCGTTTGCTTATTCTCAAAAGGCTTAAATGCTAAAAAAGCCCTGCAAGCAGGGCTTTATATATCTTCTTTCTTTAATATTATATAATTAGTTTCCTAAGATACCAAGCATCACACCAGCAGCCACAGCTGAACCGATAACACCAGCTACATTAGGAGCCATAGCATGCATAAGTAAGAAATTGCGCTTATTATACTTTTGACCTTCAATTTGAGAAACGCGAGCTGAATCTGGCACAGCAGAAACACCAGCATTACCGATAAGTGGATTAATCTTTTCTTTAAGGAAGAGATTCATAAACTTAGTGAAGATAATACCAAAAGCAGTAGCAACGCAGAAAGAGAAGGCACCCAAGATGAAAATCTTTACAGATGACCAATTTAGGAATTTACCTGCATCAGTACTTGCACCAACAGTAACACCAAGCAGAATAGTAATAATATTCATTAAGGCATTACGAGCTGTATCAGCTAATCTTTCAGCCACACCGCACTCTTTGAGTAAGTTTCCAAAGAAAAGCATTGCAAGAAGAGCAATACCACCTGGAGCGATGAAACATGTTACTAACAAACCAACAATTGGGAAAATAATCTTTTCTTGTTTAGTAACTAAGCGAGGAGTCTTCATGTGAATCTGTCTTTCTTTCTTAGTAGTAAGCATTTTCATAATAGGAGGTTGAATCACTGGAACTAAAGCCATATAGGAATAGGCAGCGATAGCAATAGCACCTAAAAGATGAGGAGCCAACTTAGAAGAAATATAGATAGATGTAGGACCATCAGCACCACCGATAATACCAATAGAGGCAGCTTCCATAACATTAAATCCTAAAAGAAGTGAGCCAATAAAGGTAATAAAGATACCAGCTTGAGCAGCAGCACCAATCAGAATTAATTTAGGATTAGCAATAAGGGTTGAGAAGTCTGTCATCGCCCCAATTCCTAGGAAAATTAGCGGAGGATAATATCCTTTACTAACACCAAGATAGAGGTAATAGAGCACAGAACCTTCATCATAAACACCTTGTCCTTGCAATCCGACACCCGGAATATTTCCTATTAAGATACCAAATCCAATAGGAACTAACAAGAGGGGTTCATAATGTTTAGCGATACCGAGATAGATAAAGATTAAGCCTATAACTATCATCATTGCATAGCCCAGACTAATGTTATAAAATCCGGTAGTTTCAAAGAAATTTATAAATTCAGCCATTATTAATCTCCTAACTGAATAAGCTCTTCGCCTTCTTGAACAGCTTGACCTTTTGTGACTAAGACTTTTTTAACAGTTCCACTATAGTCAGCAGTTACTTCTGATTCCATCTTCATAGCTTCTAAGATAATTACTGCTTGTTCAGAAGTAATTTTATCACCAGGTTTAACTAAAATATCTATGATAGTACCTGGAATTGGAGCAGTAATACTGTTATTACCAGCTGGTGCAGGAGCACTTACAGGCATTGGAGTAGCTTTGGCAGGTTGAGATTTAGTTTGAGCTTTAGCTTTTGGAGCAGGAGCTTCTTCGATAGCATCAAACTTGATTTTAACTAAAGCATCTCCTTCATGAACTGGAGCTTTTTCTTTAACTAAGATTTCCTCAATCACACCACAACCTGGTGCTTCGATTTCTGATTCCATCTTCATAGCTTCAAGAATAACAATAGCTTCGCCTTTCTCAACTCTATCGCCAACTTTTTTCTTAATTGTTACGATAACACCAGGAATTGGAGCTTTAACAGTTCCGTCTGCATAATCAACAGACAACTGAGGAGCACCTGGTACTTCTTTATAAGTTCTAGTAAGTTTTGGTATTAAATTTTGATTATCATCTTCAAAATCAACTATGAATATATTTCCATTGACATCAATTTTAGCTTGTTCTGAGTCAAATGAGATAATTTTTGCATCGTAATTTTCGCCATTTATTTTCATTTTATATGATTTCATTATTTACTCCTATCAGTAGGTTTATTATAAACTCTATTCGGCATATCCATCTTGGCAGAAGCACTCCACATATTTACCGGGGTTCTGCTAAAAGTCATTTGAATTTTAACTCTCTCTTCCACAGATAACTTATGTTTATGCAAAGCAGCAATGACTGCAACAATAGCATTTGAGCTAATAGCATCTGTAGGTCCTGTAACTTTCCCAGCTGGAGTTTCGATTGTAGTTAAAGCAGATTTAGCTTTCTTTTTAACTTTAATATCCTTTGTTTTCTCTAGATGTTGGAATTGATTAATTAAGACACTTATTAAGAGTAAACTCAAGAATACAACTATAATACCTACCACAGTAACACTATAACCATAATTCATAGTATTATCAGTAAAGGAATTAAATTTCTCAGCAACTGTTGCCGGTGTAATATTAAGTTCATGGATAGGAACTACATCCCACTCTCTACTTTGTGGCTTAACTCCTTTATAATCAGGATGAGTTTCTCCATAAAGTGAAAGCTCAGTGAGTAACATGGCCTTTAACTTTTTTACAGGCATGTTTATACTATCAGCTACCGCTCTAAGAGTGTAATTTTCACTAATAGTAAATTCTACTGTTTTTCCTGTCTTTTGAAAAGTAACCTTTGCTTCTTCAGCTGCAAAAAGATTTACTCCAACAAATAGCAGGATGAGAAAAAATACTAATTTATTTTTTTTCATTATTATCACCTATAAAGGAATATTGCCGTGTTTACGAGGTGGTATAGAGTCTTTCTTATTGGCTAGCATCTCTAAAGTTCTGATAACCCTAAATCTAGTTCTACTTGGTTCAATGATATCATCAATGTAACCTTTCTTAGCAGCATTATAAGGATTAGCAAACTTTTCTCTATATTCATCTTCTTTCTTTTTAAGAGCAGCTTTTGGATCTTTAGTAGCCATTGCTTCTTTACGGAAGATAACTTCCACAGCTCCACCAGGTCCCATAACAGCGATTTCAGCTGAAGGCCAAGCATAAACCATGTCTGCTCTCATGTGACGACTATTCATCACACAATAAGCTCCACCGTAAGCTTTTCTAAGAATTACAGTGATTTTAGGAACAGTAGCTTCAGCAAAAGCATAAAGAAGCTTAGCTCCATGTTTGATAATTCCATTATGCTCTTGATTTGGTCCTGGTAAGAATCCTGGAACATCTTCTAAAACTAATAAAGGAATATTGAAAGAATCACAGAATCTGATAAATCTGGCTGCCTTTGAAGAAGCATTGATATCTAAAACACCTGCAAGAACTTTTGGTTGATTAGCAACAATACCTACAGGATAGCCATTAAATCTAGCAAATCCAACTATGATATTTTGAGCGTAATTTCTTGAAACTTCAAGAAATTCATTTTCATCAGCTATTTCATGAATAACATCTAACATATCATAAGGTTTGTTAGCATTTTCAGGAATAATATCATTAAGTCTATCACAAGCTCTGTCAATTGGATCAGCATTTGGGATATAAGGAGGATCATCTAAATTGTTGGATGGTAAATAACTAAGAAGTTTCTTGATAAGGAGTAAAGTCTCTTCTTCATTTTCAGTAACGAAGTGAGTAACACCACTCTTGGTTGCATGAGCCATTGCTCCACCAAGTTGTTCAACTGTAACATCTTGATTAAGAACAGATTTAACAACTTTAGGTCCAGTAACGAACATATAACTATTCTTCTTATCCATCATCACAAAATCAGTGATAGCAGGAGAGTAAACAGCTCCACCTGCACATGGTCCTAATATAGCAGAAATCTGAGGAACTACACCAGAAGCCATAACATTTCTGTAGAAAATCTCAGCATAACCTGCAAGAGCATCCACACCTTCTTGGATTCTTGCTCCACCGGAATCGTTCAATCCGATAACAGGAGCTCCGACCTTTATAGCCATATCCATTACTTTGCAGATTTTCTCTGCATAAGTTTTTGATAATGACCCACCCAAAACGGTGAAATCTTGTGAGAAAAGATATACTAATCTTCCGTTAATAGTTCCGCAACCGGTTATTACTCCATCGCCAGGAATGATATTTTCTTCCATACCAAAATCATGGCAATTGTGCTCTACGAATAGATCAAACTCTTCAAAACTATTTGGATCTAATAAATTATTGACTCTTTCACGAGCTGTAAGCTTTCCTTTAGCATGTTGGGCATCTATTCTTTTTTGCCCTCCACCTAATTCAGCCTCGGTTCTCTTAAGTCGCAATTCAGTAATCTGTTTTTCTGTGCTCATTAATCCTCCGGGATAATGTTTTTATATTTATTTAATAATTTAATATATTCTATCTAGTACCTAAATTAATAACTTAGAAATTTTGTAAACAAAAAACTTTACTAATTCTAAATATCTATTTGTTTGGTATTAACAATATTTTAGTTGGAGTATCTATGCCCCCTTATTTTGTCAAGATTATACCTGTTTTAATTATGTTTAGCTTAGGATTTCTAAGCAAAAAATTAAGTATTTTTAACATTAAAGATGCTGATAGATTTTTGCAATTAGTTCTTAATATTACTCTTCCAGCTCTTACTGTAGTTTCCTTGGCCAACCTAATCATCAATGTTGAACTACTTTATCTTATTCTTTTACCAATACTGATTGTGTTAATCACTTTTATTCCAGCAAACCTTATTTGCAAGAGACTTAATCTTCCCCAAAAAAGAAAAGGTACTTTTTTAATTGGTTCTTTAATAATTAACACCGGATTTGTTTCTACTTTTATCTATGCTTTTTTCGGGCAATCAGCTTTTGGATATTACTCTCTCTTTGATTTAGGGAATTCTCTTATGATATATATCTTTGCCTATTATCAGGCAATCCGCTATAGTAGCAGAGAAGATTCTCAACTTCCTATTAAAAAGATGTTGTTACTTCCTCCAATTTGGGGGATCTTTATTGGCTTAATAATTAATTTACTGCCCTTTACCCTAAGTCAAATATATCTAGATATTCTTGATTATGTGGGAAGTCCAACTATGCCCTTAATTATATTTTCCTTGGGAATCTATTTCCACCCTAAAATTGCTAATTTTAAATTAACTATGGGAGTGATAAGTCTAAGAATGGCTTTAGGTTTTGGCTTGGGATTAATAATTGTTAATCTGCTTAACTTAACACAACCAATATCAGATATTGTCTTGATTTGTGCCAGTGCTCCAGTAGGTTTTAACACTCTGATATTCTCAGAATTAGAAGATTTAGATAGAGAGTTTGCAGCTACAATAGTATCTTTTTCTTTAATACTTTCACTGCTCTTTGTCTCATTGTATTCCTATTTTATTCTCTAAAAAACGGATAAAAAAATATTGACAAAAACAATAACTGGGATGCTTGGGTTGGCAAGTGAGATTGCGATTAGGCAGTCATGAGGAGGTAGCGTGAGTGATAAATTCTCCAAAACTATTCACTTAGGTTACATACCCAATTATTGTTTCGTCAATACGGATTATATTTATGTTTAGCCCTTTTTTCCCTACAGACTACATAGAATGCTCTCCAAACTATATAAATTATCTAAATCTCGGTTTGACAAGAGACAGAAGATTTAGAAGAGGAGCTATAATCCTTACTTTCAAATTTAAACTGTTTTTCAAAGATCGTTATTTCTTATAATTGCATTGTTAGTTCCAAAAATTATATTTTTATTCTTTTAAATACTGAAATACTCATAAAGTACTGTGAAACGCAGATATCGCTAGATGAAAAACATTGTTCAAAACACCTAACTTATAGATTACTTCCTCAACATCATTAACACACCTGTAAACATCACTTACAAGTGTAAACAGACAAGGATTATCTAAATTTAGGAGTCCAATCAGCTGAAGGATTGAGTTCTTGTAGCAAGTAGTTATCAAATCCCAGTCTTTCTAAAGTAGTAACAGTCCTTTCATATTCGCTTTTTGTAAGACTTCTATTAAGCTCTGGAAAGTCCTTACTCTTGTAGGTGGGATAATATTGCGACATCAGGCTAATGTTTATATGTGTGCCTAAATTATCGGCTATCCACTCTAAAATAGATTCTGTACCTGTTAGATTATTAGGCAGGACTAAAATTCTGATTAGCGTACCCATCCAGGCAAGTCCATCATCAAGTTTAATTGAACCAGTTTGTCTGAACATTTCTTTAATAGCCGAAGTTGCTACTTCTTGATAATTTTTTATTCCTGAATACTTTACACCATTCTCATTATTCCAATAGCGGAAGTCAGCCAGATAAATATCTACTAAGCCTTCCAGTTGCTTTAAGGTCTCCACTGACTCATAAGAGTTTGTATTCCAGACGATGGGTAAGTTTAAGCCCATTTCTTTAGCTTTCATTATTACAGGAATCAGCATTTCGGAATAGTGACTAGGAGAAACGAAGTTAATATTGACTGCACCTTTTTCTTTGAGAGAAAACATTGTTTCAATCAGCTTATCTTCGCTGATAAACTCACCTCGTCCGTGAGCAGAGATTTCAAAGTTCTGACAATAGCAACAGTGCAAATTACAATGAGAGAAAAAGATAGTACCGCTACCACCTTTTCCAACTAAAAAAGGTTCTTCCCCAAAATGAATTTGAGCTAAATTCATCTTAAGTTGAGCAGGAGCTTGGCAAAAGCCTAAAGTGTTAACTCTGTCAACACCACATCTATGTGGACAGATATTGCATGATATTAAGTTTTTCATATTATTTGAAAAGAGCTGGATGAAAGAAATTCACCCAGCTTAGTTTATAGGTTATTGTTTCTTTTTCTTAGAATGAGTTAAGAAGAATAAGGAAGGAATCAAAAGCAGGGTCAAGAAGGTAGAAGTTGCCATACCACCAATTTGAACCATTGCCATAGGGATTCTCATCTCCTTACCTGCAGATCCAATTCCTAGGGCCATTGGAAGCATTCCTAAGATAATAGCTGAAGTTGTCATAAGAATTGGTTTCATCTTAATAGGACAAGCTATTAATAAAGCTTCTTTGGCAGATAAATTATCTCTGGCCATCAACTGTTTAGTATAGTCTAAAATCAAAATTGCATCATTAACCACTAGCCCTATCAACATAATAATAGCCATCATAGAGAACATATTCATGGTTGTACCAGTAAGATACATCAGCACAAATACACCTATAGTAGCCATCGGCAGGGTAGTAAGAATTAATAAAGGTTGAGTAAAATTCTCTAAGATTGAGGCAAGAAGCATATAAGTAAGAATAATAGCCAGCAAGAAAGCCTGAGCCATATCCTTATTTGTTTCTTCCATCATTTCGGCGTTTCCACCTGCTTTTACATCAACATCTTCACTGAAATTCATGTCTTCAAAGACTTCCATAATTTTATTAGTAACTGTAGCAAGAGGATAACCAGTTGCCGGTTCTCCTGAAATAATCAAAGAAGCTAGCTTATCACGATGAGTAATTTGTGTAGTTGTTTGAGTAAATTCCACAGTAGCAAGTTGGGAAATAGTATATTGACCATAAGGAGAATTAACAATCAAAGCTCCAATCTCTTCTGGACTAGACACAAAGTTATCATCCATCGTTACTCTGATATCATATTCTTCACCTTCTTCACGATAGACAGCACTTGTCAAGCCTTCAGTAGCTCCTCTTACAACCATTGCGATATCATAAGCAGTTAAGCCAGCATCAGCAATTTCTTTTCTTTTAGGAAGAAGAGTAAGTTGAGGTTTACCTGTTCTAAGAGATACATTATAGTTAATTAGTCCTGGAATCTGCTTCATTTTAGCATTAAGCTCTGGAACAATAGAATCCAAATAGTCTTTATCAGGTGAAATCAGATAATACTGAATCGGACTCTGTCCATCTTCACCTCTACTACCGCGACAGAAAATCTTAGCGTTAGTAATATTTGTTACTTCATTAATGAAGACTTGATTCATCTGAGAAGTTGTAATATTTCTAAATTCAGGATCTACTAATTTTATTTCAGCAGAAGCGAGATTAGTTCTATTATTACTACCAACAGAAGATATTATATGTTTTACTTCAGGGTGATTTAATACTATTTTTTCAACCTCAGCTAACTTTTGTGAAGTTTGAGTCAAATCTGCCCCTTCAGGAAGCTCGATATTAATCACCAAATCACCTTGGTCAAATTCTGGCATAAACTCAAAGCCTAACTTTGGTGCAACAAAAATAAAGGTTGCAAAGAGTAAAAGAGTCATAAATACAGCAAATAAAACAGGTTTCACTCTATTACTTAAGATTGAAATAAGGGCCTTTTTGTAAATTCCTTCAAAGAACTTGAAGTTCTTCTCCATAATTCTTCCGAACCAATCTAACTTTTCTTCTTTAGGTAAGATAAGAGAAGCCAACATTGGGGTAAGAGTGAAAGACATTATTAAGGAAAAGACGGTTGCGATTGAAACAGTTAAAGCAAACTCTTTAAAGAACTGACCAGCCATTGAGGACATAGCCGCGATTGGCAGGAATACCACAAGGTTAGTTGCAGTCGAGGCAATCACAGCAGTTGTAACTTCTGCTGAACCTGAAAGAGCAGCTTCCTTGTTACTGTTCCCCATATATTTATGACGGAATATATTCTCTAGTACCACAATGGAATTAGACACCAGCACCCCGACAGCAGTCGAGAGTCCCATCAATGATAGCATATTGAATGAGAAACCCATAGCCTGCATTACCATAAAGGATGAGATAATTGAGGTCGGCATGGAAAGAGCAACTATGAAAGTAGATCTTAAATCATGAAGGAATAAGAATAGCACAAGTCCTGTTAATAATACTCCCAGAATCAAGTTAGTAATCGTATCACTAACAGATGATTGAATAAATACAGAGTTATCATAAGCAAGTTTTAATTCTATATTGCTTGGGATATTAGCTTTTAAGTCAGGAAGAGATTTTGTTACTTCTTGAGCCAATGCAACAGTATTGGCATCCGAACTTTTAATCAAGCTAATCTTAACCATTTTACTATATTCACTTTTCTGGATATTATCAAAGAAACGAGAAATAGTCCTAATCTCTTTCTTACCATCAAAAACATTAGCAATTTCCTTGAGCTTCTTAGTCCCACCATCAACAGGAATTTCTAAATTCTTTAATTCTTCTATGGAAGTAAATTCAGCATTAGTAGTTAAAGAGATTTCAGTATTCTTGTTAGTGAAGAATCCAGCTGCAATATTATAATTATTCATGGTTATGATGTTATTAATACTTGCAAGGGAGATATTATTAGATTTTAAGAGCCTATTATTTGTTTCAACTCGAATCTCTCTCTCTTCTCCACCACTGATTTCAACACGAGCAACACCTTCAATCTTAGCAAATCTATCTTTCAGAGTGTTATCTGCTAATTCATATAACTCAATCGCTGAAACACTTCTGGAATTAGAAGTTAAGACTAAATCGATAACTGGAAAGGCATCCATTTCAATCTTTTCAATGGTTGGTTGTTCTGCATCAGAAGGTAATTTATTAATAATCTTATTTATTTTATCTTTAACTTCTTGGTTAGCTTCCTTTGGGTCTTTACTTAACTCAAACTGAAGAACTATAGTAGAAACATTATCCATTGAATAAGACTGAACATTGTTTAATCCACTGATAGTGGCAACTTCATCCTCGATAATATTAGTAACTTGAGTTTCTACTTCACTAGGACCTGCACCAGGATAGACCGTTGTTACAAGAACATAGGGTATATTCACTGATGGGAAGAGGTCAATTGGCATCTTAGTAAAAGCTAAAAGACCAAAGAGAATGAATACCAGAATGAACATTGTGGTCATAACTGGTCTTTTTATAGACATTTTTGATAAAAACATTATTTCTCCAATTAATTAACTATTTAATAGTTACTTTGTCGTTATCAGATACTAAATGATAACCCTCAGTGATTAATTTATCGCCGGCATTTAGTCCATTTAAGATTTCGATTAGCTCATTTCCTGTCTGGCCAAGAACCACATTCCTTCTTACTGCCTTATTATCTTCAACAATCCAAAGATATGGACTAGCTTGAATTTCTCTAACCATAACTGTTGGAACTCCGATAACATCTGTTTTCTTGTAAAGAAGGAGATTTATCTCAGAAGTTACTCCAGCTTTTATTAATCTCTTTGAATTATCAAAGTTAGCCTCTACTCTAAAAGCTCTTCTATGTAAATCCATAGACATAGCAACTTTCTCTACTTTACCGGTAATTTCTTGATTATTCCATTTAGCTGAAGCAAACATCCCTTCTCTCACAAACTGAATATCATTCTCATTTACCCATAAAACAGCTTTCAAAGTATTTAAGTTGGAAATAGTAAAAAGTGCTGAATCTATGAAGATATAATCATTCTCCGAAACAGGTAACTCTGTGATATAACCATCATAAGGTGCTGTAACTTTTAACATATCATTAATGCTTTCTAAGGATGCTTGAGCTACCATGTATTGAGTTTGATAAAGATCTAAATCCTGTTGGCTTATTCCTCCACTTTTGAAGACTTCTTTCATTCTATTATAAGTGGCTAAGGCAATATCATAATTAGCTTGGGTCTCTTTTATCCCGAATCTGCTATTAGGATTAAATTCTATTATAACATCTCCCTTCTTTACGAAATCGCCAGCTTCTGCATGGATTTTGGAGATACGGTCTTCATACTTAGCAAAAATTACTGTACTTTTACTAGGAATTACTTCTGAGTAGTAAGTTTGATATCTATTGAAATCTTGTCCTACTACTGTTTCTACTTTTACAGGAATTCCTTCCTCGCGATAGATTGCTTCCAAACTCTTTGCCTCAACTATTGGTCCTTTCTTCTGACATCCTACTACTAAGAATAGGGAGGCAATAATCATTAATAAAAAAACTCTTTTTATCATTAATCTCTCCTTAAGATTTTAAATTCTTTCCCATAGCTTTAACTAAACTATTTTTGGTATTGATAACATTATATATTGCAGAAATATAATCTAATTGAGCCAGTTTATAACTCAATTGAGCATCTTGAACTTCTAGGTATGTAGCTAATTGGTTACTATATCTCTGTTCAGCTATAGTTAAACCTTTGGTTGCGAGAGCCCTATTCTTTTTAACTGCAGTTAAATTTTTGACTTCTTTCTCTAATTTTAGGTAGTAATTAGTTATCTCTAAACTAATATCATCTTCTAATTTATCATTAGAAATTTGGGCAGATATCCACTCTTGCTTAAATTTACGAGTCTTACTCCTGTTAGTAAATCCAGTAAAAAGCGGTACTTGAAAGTCTACTGATAACTGATAAATATTACCAAAATTATCTGCTTCTACTGAATAATCTGAAGTTGAAGTGAAATTAGTAACTGAAGCATTCAATGCAACAGTAGGTAAATAACTCTTCTGTTGATTCTTATATTGAATATTCAAAATATCAGCATTTAAACTTGTTGCTTTTAGTTCTAGACGATTATTTTTACCTTCACTAATAGCTTCATTTAAATCATAGTCGGCAATCTCAGGTTCAACTAATTCGCCATCTATTGAAGTAATTTCAATATTTCCCCCAAGATGATTCTTTAGAGCTTCTATTGACATACTATGATTGTTTATTGCTTCTTGAAGCTGTGGCTCTAGTTGAGACACCTGCAATTCAGCTTTTAATAAATCATATTCTGAAACTAAACCTTGGTCAAACATTACACTTATTTGCTCAAAATGAGATTGAGCAATCTGTAAAGCTTCTCTCTGAATATTTACCACTTGCTCAGTCAATAAACAAGTGTTAAACAATTCCTTAGTCTTGAATAATATCTCTGTTTCTGTAACCCGTAACATTGTATCATTAATTTTTGTATAGACCTTTGCAGCTCTTAAACCATTGAATACATCGCTAGAGAACAAAATTTGTGACATTGACAAGACAGTATTTAAAGGCATCTCTTCTTCTGCCATAACTCCTGCAGGAAGTATCTCCGGAACATCTGTCTTCTTTATTCCATAAGACCCCATTAAACTCAACTGGGGATATATTGAACCTTTCACGCTTAGATAATTAGCATTAGTTCCTGCTTTATCTGATTGAGAAATCTGAATCTCTTTATTATTCCTTAGAGCATAATTCTCAGCCTCTTTTAAAGTCAATCCACTTAAAAATAAGGGAAATATCAATAATAGTATTGCATACTTAAACTTCATTTTCTCTCCTTAACAAGTCTATTCTATATACATAATCAAATAATTTATTACCAAATTCGATTAAATCAAACTCCTTGCCCCGCATTAACCAATTTATAATTATTCCATCAAACATGTGGGTATACATTTCATAATATTGATTTACTGTCAGGACTTTAGGAAGCTCTCCCTGAGCAACGGCATCTTGAAAATAACTCTCAAAATTAAAATCTTCTTTTACTTGAGCGCTCAATCTTTCCATATCGGCAAATTGATCAAATTGCATTTCTCTAACAAACAACCTATAAGCTTCTTGATAAACCTCATTAGTCGAAAGTTGGGTAAGATAATTGTTTAAATGTTTTTTTAACCTCAATAAAGGACTCTTCTCTTGGTTAACTTCAAACATTGATTCTACTAAAATTTCTCTAATAACATCATACATAAGCTGTAAATACAAATCTTGCTTATCCTTGAAGTGCCAATATAAGGCACCTTTAGAAACATTTGCATTTTTACAAATCTCTGAAATTGAAGTGGCCTGAAAGCCCTTTTCAGAAAACAATTTTAGTGCAGACAATATTATCGTCTTGCGAGTATCTTTATTTTCACTTTTACTTTGTGTCATACCTCACCTTTTAGTATTCATAATTTTCATAAACATACTAAACGGTATGGATGTTATTTTCCGTCAAGAAATATTTTAAAATACTTGTATTTATATTTCCTTCGAATTAGTTAAACACAATAGCAGTAAAGAGTTAACCATTTTACTTTATTCCTATATAATTCAACCCTGGGTTTAAAAAGCCTGCCCAAACATTATTCTAACTTGTAAATTTTCTTCATTAGAATGAGCAAAATCTGCTCTCACTGCTACATCTTCATTAAAATAGAATCTTACACCAGCTCCATAAGATAACTTCATATCTTGAAGAAACTCACTAACATCATATTTTGGAGCTACCCGACCAACTTCTCCAAACAAGACACCGTACAAACGGTTACCAGTGATAGGAAACCTATTTTCGGCTTGAAGTAAGAGTAAGTTATTATCTCTGAATCTATACATATAATAACCTCGGAAGTTATCAAAATCACCTAAATATGGTTGAGCCATAAAGGGGGCATATTCTGTATATTTTCCTTCTTGATTTAAGAGATTATTCATTATTAATGTCCTATTCTCATCCTCAACTTTTTTCCCGCCTAAGTGGGAAGTAAATAATCTAAAACCTAAAGTAGTTTTATCAGCTAGAGGTAAGAAGTGAATAACTTCTGCAGATAGCCGGTAATAATCCCAATTATTATTTTCATCATGTCCTAAGATATCAATACTTTTTGCAATATCAGCTATGAATTTACTACCTTTTTGTGGATTGTTATAACTATCTAAGAAGGAAGATTCAAATCTAACGATCAGCTCATCTGTTAAGGAATCATCACTATTCTTTGAGGTAGAGATGTTATAGCGATATTCCCCATAAATAGCACTGTTTTCAAAGACTTTATGCTTGATTCCTATTTTGAAGTTATTTGCCCAGCCTTCTTTAACCAGATATCCATTATTCTTAGGAACTAATGTACTATCAGGTAATACCGTAAAAGCAGCTTCTATATTAGGACTATCATTCCCCTTCCAATAAACTCTTACATCATTAAAATTTAGTAAGTTGATAGTGCTATAGAGATTTGTTTTATCAGATAATTTAACATTATCTACATCAATCCACACAGCAGAAATGTTAGTTTCAGGACTATACATCCCCACTAAAGAGGTTTTGGCACCACTATTCATAACATTGGTATTATAATAGAATGCTCCCAACATAAATCCTGCTTCATTGATATAGAAGCCAAAAGGAATAAATTTCTGAGTATCTTTTTCACTAATAGTGTAATATTCCTTGAACCAGTCTATTCCAGCAGTATAGTCTATTGCCTGTAAAACTTGGAAATTTATGCTTAATAATAGGATTATAATAGTTATATATATTTTCTTCATTTCAACCTCATTCTCTTAATTATTATTTATTTTCTTATAATAAAAAGATGATTATTCTGTCCAGTTGAAAATAAAAAATAACTCAATATTTAATGCTTGTGCCTTGCTCTTCCTTTCCTCTTTCGCTTCACTCTCTCACTGATTTCAATAAAAATCCAAATAATCACTATGATGAGTGAGAAGGAGCAATTAAAGAGGAAGAGATGATGATAGTGTAATCTAGCAAATTGATTACTAGAATAGGTCTCTAGCGATCGATTATCATTTTCATAGCACCATCATCTCCTCCGATGAAAATTTCAATATTCATATCTTGCAATCTTTTTAAGACTATAGGATTAGGGAATTTATCTCTATCCCTATTCCCTGCAGGAATAAAACATTTATCAGGATTAACACTATCTAAGAATTCTACTGAAGAGCTGGTAATACTTCCGTGATGGGGTATCTTTAGAAAATTAGATTTTATCCCATCCCCATATTGCCTTACTAATCTTTGTTCAGCCTCTTCTTCAATATCGCCAGTAAATAGCAGTTTATTGTGATTATAAGTAACTTGAGTAACCAGAGAGTTATTATTCATATTAATTGATTCATAGTTAACATCAGGATGCAAGAATCTTATTCTTCTATCCCAAATTGAAGTTGTATCTTGGAGGATAGTAATAATTATATCTGATTCTAATTCTTGAATTATTTGGGCGAAGGTTTCATCACCAAGAGCTGTTTGATGAATAATTAACTCCTTGATATCAATATTCTTAGCAAGCAAGGCAAGTCCTCCATAGTGATCTTCATGGGCATGAGTAATAATAACCATATCCAAGTTATGAATATGCCTTTTTCTTAGATAAGGCAAGAGTGAGTTTTTTATAATATTAGGTGGCTGTTCTTGGGATCCAGTATCAATTAAGAGATTTTTTCCATCAGCAAATTCTAAATAACTGCAATCAGCTTTTCCGGCATCTAAACAGATAACTTGATTTTGGTAGTTAACAAATAAACCTGAGAGAGTAAGAAAGAGTAAGATTACTGCTGAAGCTATCAGAATAAGGGCTTTAACTTTATCTTTCTTATAGAGAAAGAGAAAAACTATTGTCACCAGAATAATTGCCAAAAGTTCGAATCCTGTTAGAGCAAATCTTCGAGTAAATAGTGGAAGCGAAGCTGAATATTCAATAATCTTCTCAAAAAGAGCCTTTAGCAGACTAAATGCCTTAGCTAGATATTCTTGGGCTACAAATCCTTGGGGAAGTAAGAGAGACAAAAGAATAACATTTAGCATCAGGCTAACAATTGGAGTTACTACGATGTTTGTTATCAGGGAGTTAAATGAAACAACATTGAAGTAATAAGCTGAAAGTGGGGCGATAAAGATAACTACTGAGAGTGAGTATATAAGATATTGAATTACGCCCAAGATGTATTTATTTAACTTATATTTTCTCCTATATTTGTCTAGCAAGGGTAAGAATTTCCTATCAGCTAGCCAAAGAGAGATAAAAGCTGTCAGAGATAAATGAAGTCCTACTGAAAAGACTTGCAGAGGATTAGTTATAGTAATAATAAAAAGGGTGATTGAAAGTAACTGCAAGAAGGATATTTTGCGTTGAAAAACTAAGGTAAAATTATAGATAAAGATTATCAAAACAGTTCTAAAAACTGATGGCGACCATGCACATAAATATCCATAAAAAATCAAGATTATTGAAGTGCCTAGTCTAGCCCAATTTAGATTTAAGATAAGATTAAGAATAATCAAAACCGTTAGATATATTACTCCCACATGCAAACCACTAACTGCAAAAAGATGCAAGAGACCTAAGTTGGCTAGTCTTTCTTGGTCTATCTTGAGTAAGTCCTTCTCTCCCAAAAATAGAGCTAAAGCTAAAGATTTATTTTGCCTAAAGGTGGCTTCTATTTTGCTAGTTACTGCAGATTTTAATCTCGTCCAGAAAGTCTCTTCCTTACCAATAAAACTGGTTAAGCCATTGGTGCTTGCTCTTCCCTGAATACCTTGATAAGCATAATATCTCTGAAAATCAAATTCAGCAGGATTATGTGCTTTTTCTATATTTTCAATAGTGATAGGGCTTCGATATATGTGATAATTTTTGAGAGAATCAGGAGCATTGTAAAGAAGCAATTTCCCTTTCATAGAATAGTCATTAAGCTGGCGTAGTTCTATGATATAATATCTTTTATCTTTTGAGGTTAGCTTACTTTCCAAAACTTTATAAGTAAATACTTCATTGATAGATTTATCAGGGGTAAGATAGTAACCAATTTCATTACTTGTTGTTTTTAGATAAGTACTTGTATGCATCCAGCCTAGCATTAACGAAATAAATAATATGAAATAGATTCTTAGTTTTGGATAAAAAAGCATTATCAAAAAAGAAATAGTAACTAGGATGTTCAAAGTCCAGTGATAAGAAAATTTAGTAGCAATGATAATTCCGATTAGCCAAAATATTAAGGGAATAAAGAGAGTGTGAAGCTGACTTCGAATAACCTTTAACATACTAAATCCTTGTTTTTTTAATATTTCAAACGCTTTGAAGGAAATTTTGCTATAAGCATTTACTATTCATCTAGAAGGAGAATGATTAACGAAAACTCTCCCCTTATCTTCGATGCCAATCCTCTGAGTGTATCCAGTCCTAAATAATTTGACAGATTATTTTACATTTATCTTCAGTTTATCCCCTGTCCGCTAGCGAGGCCAAGTAATTTCGGGGGGATTCTCTAGGAGTATCTTGCCAACACTCCCTATTAAATGTCCTCCCTAGACGATTAAAGAAATACTCCTCGCCTTAATTTATGTGAAAATTTTAAATTCTCACTTTCTTACAATCTTCTTATACACACTTTCATTAATCTCAATTATTTCTTCTAAACTAGGGTTTTGTATTTGCTGAGAAGCTAGCAAAGTCTCTGAAATAATAGAATAGAAATCCCTAAATTCTATTTTATTATTGAGAAAAAGTTCAATACAAGCCTCATTTGCAGAATTCATAATAGTTGGCATAATTCCGCCTTCTTCCCCAACTTCTAAAGCTAAGAAGAAGAGTGGATATCGCTTAGGGTCTATCTCCCTGAAGGTCAAAGCAGGAATCTTTAAAAGATCAGTCTCAACATTATTAAACTCAATGTGTTTAGGGTGAGTGAGAGCATAGAGTATAGGTATTTGCATACTAGGATTACTCATCTGAGAGATTAAAGAACCATCTTTAAACTTCACAAGTGAATGAATAATAGATTGAGGGTGGATAATAGCTTTGATTTTATTAAATGGCATATTGAATAACCAATGAGCTTCAATGACTTCTAAACCTTTATTCATCATAGTAGCTGAATCGATAGTAACTTTTGCCCCCATATCCCAGGTTGGATGTTTAAGAGCATCAGCAAGAGTGATAGTATTAAAAGTATCAAGCTTACGATCCCGAAAAGAACCACCTGAAGCAGTGATAATTAACTCTGCTACTTCCTCTTGAGAATGATTACCTAAAGCCTGAAAAATGGCAGAGTGCTCACTATCAATAGGTAATATGGGATTATCTTTAGTATATTTCTGAATCAGATGACCAGCCATTACTAAGGATTCTTTATTGGCTAAAGCTAATTTCTTACCTCTTTCTAAAACAGCAATAGTTGATCTTAAACCTGCTGAACCTGTTATTGCATTAATAACAATATCATAATCACTCTCCCTAAGAAGATGCAACAAAGATTCTTCACTAAGGTAAATATCACAGCCATAATCATCTTTAGTAGCATAATAACCCTTGCCAGTAACAACTACGCTAGGAATATTAAACTCTTCTTGAATCTCCATAAGTTTAGGAAATTTACGATGAGCAGAAGCTAAAACTATATCAAATCTATCTCTATTCTTTCTTATTACTTCACAAGATGAATCACCAATTGAACCAGTAATTCCTAAAATAGCTACTTTTATTTTTTCCATTAAAATTTGTATCCTAAAGATATTTTTTGAGAATTACCAAGATCACCATTGTTATTATTTTTATAGGCATAGAAAAGAGCAAAATTACGATATTTTAAATCTACTCCAGCAGTTATCGAATCTACATCATAGCCAGCTAGCAAAGAGATATTCTGAAATGGAGTAACTGCCAAACCATAATGATTACTTAGGGAAGTAAAACTTAGATCATAATCGCCAATATTCTTATCTGCAAAGAGATAAACATCACTTCTCATCATTAATTCCAGAGGTATTTTATCACCCCAGAATGAGAATTCATAGCGAAATTCAACTTCCCCCTTAGGAGAAACAAGTTCATACTCACCATTTTCCCATAAGATATGAGTTGCAAGAACATTACTGATTTTGGAAGCAAACATAAAATTTGAACTAACCTTATACAGCATTCCAAGATCAGCACCTAAAGCCCAAGCAGACTCTTCAGCCAACTTCCTATAAGTGATTTTAGGAGTAATCCCCAAATTTAATTTATCATTAATTCTTCTACCCAAAGCAATATTAAGCAGATAATCATTGTTATCAACATACTTGTAAGCATAAGGACGATTATCATTGGAAAGTGGTAAATCACCATTCTCAAGCTTTGTTAAGGGTATATCATTAATAGCAATACGAGTCATACTTATAGCAATTGAGTTTTGAGCATGATAATAAAAGGAAAAACTATCATACTTGAAGAGTCCATCAAACTCATTAGCATGCATAAGTTCCATACTTGAATTCTGTAATTCAGGTAGCAAAGCCGCGTTCCAGAAGGCTGGAGAATAGCCATTAATATCGGTTAAACCTGTATTTCCTAAAGCTATATTCCTTACTCCTACTGGTATTTCATAAATTTCTCCAGCATACTTATCAAAAGCTACAAGTAGTGTCATTATATTTATTAGCATAATTGCTAGGACTAGTCTTTTCATTATAACTCCTTAAACGAGTTCAATATATTTAACATTTATCTTTTTTAGCAGACCTGTTGTGAAGGATATGGTTAAAATCATACTATCACCCTCTCCATTAGAAGAAATGACCATGCCCTTCCCAAAGATTTCATGGTGCACTTTATCACCAGGCCTAAACTTACTGTCATTCAATATTTTATTCGGTTTCTTTACTGCTGCCAAACTTTTTCTTTTAGGTGCTTGAGGATAAGTAACAAAACTACTCTTATTAGTAGTCTTTGTTCCAATCTCTGATAAGAACCTACTTGGTGCAGATGCATCATTTAAACCATTAATTCTTCTATAATTAGCATAAGTTAAATAAAGATACTCTTTGGCTCGAGTAATAGCAACATATAATAATCTTCTCTCCTCTTCAATACCCTTGTCTTCAAAAATTGAACGATTGTGAGGTAATAACCCCTCTTCAATCCCTGCAACAAAGACTGCTTGAAATTCTAAACCTTTAGCATTATGAATAGTTAATAGATTTACAGAATCTGAATCACGATCAAATCTATCTAAATCGGTTAGTAACTGAACAGAATTAAGGAAATCTTCTAAATAAGGTTCTACATCATTATTCTGCAGAAACTCTTCTCTAAATTGTGAAGTAGAGCTAATAAACTCTTTAATATTCTCTGCTTGAGAATTGAGCTTAGGGTCATCTGATTTTGAGAGAAGTGCAACAATATCTATATCCGAAATCACTAAATTAGTTATTTCAAAACAGTTAATATAATTAGCTTTATCTCGCCATTTCTTCAGAAGTTTAGCAAACTTACCAACAGCAGTTTTAGCTCTAGCAGATAAAGAATCTATCTTATCTACATGCATTATCGCATCACTTAAAGATAAACTATGATCAATAGCATAGTTACTAATAACATTTATCGTAGTCTTGCCTATTCCCCTTGTTGGACTATTAATTATGCGTTGAAAACTCTCGTTATCAGCAGGATTAATAATACATTTTAAATAAGAAAGAATATCCTTAATTTCTTTGCGTTGGTAGAAATTTATACCCCCGACGATTTTATAGGGAAGATTTTGCTTGATCAGTTCTGTTTCTAAGAGTCTAGATTGCGAATTAGTTCGATAGAGTACAGCAATATCATTTAATCTTAATCCATATTCCTGCTGAATATTCTGAATTTCTTCTACAATGTATCTTGCTTCATCAACATCAGTCTCTAATCTCTTCATAACTGGCTGTTGAACAGATTCTATCTCTGTTCTTAGCTTCTTAGGATGTCTCTCTTCATTGTTACTGATTAACTGATTAGCAATCTCTAAGATTTGTCGACTAGACCTATAATTTTGTTCTAATCTAATAACAGCAGTTTCTTTGTGTATTTTATCAAATTTAAGGATATTAGTAATATCTGCACCACGCCAAGAATATATAGCTTGATCATCATCACCCACCACACAAATATTATTATCTGGTTCTGCTAAAAGCGAAGTTAATTTATACTGAATCACATTTGTATCTTGGTATTCATCAATCATAACGAACTTGAAAATCTCTTGATACCTTTGTAAGACCTCTTTATGTTCATGAAAAAGCTTCAAGGTATAAACCATTATATCATCAAAATCCATGCAATTGTTATTAACTAACTCTTTCTGATATTCAGTGTAAACTTGTAAATATATCCTATTAGAAAAACCTTCATCTTTTAAAAACTGTAAATCTTCAGGTAGCAAAAACTCATTCTTTCGCTTGCTAATAGAAGCCTTCATTTGAGGAAGTGGAAAGTTCTCTTTAGCTATCCCCAATCGTTTATAAACCTTCTTGAGAAGTGCCTTCTGGTCATCACTATCATAGATAGTAAAATTAGAATTAAACTTAGTAAATTTGTATTCACTTCTTAGAATCCTCAAACAAATAGAATGAAAAGTCCCAACCCATAAGCGAGAAGGATTTATTCCAAAATAAGTAAGAAGCCTTTCCCTAAGCTCACTAGAAGCTTTATTAGTAAAAGTGACGATAAGGATATTGAAAGGATCCACACCTTTCTGGTTGATTAAGTAAGCTGTCCGATAAATGATAGTTCTAGTCTTTCCACTACCAGCCCCAGCTAATACTAATACCGCCCCTTCTGTTGTTGCAACTACTTCCTGTTGCTCTTTATTTAGTTCATTTAACAAATTAATATCCTATTGGGGAACCATAATACCAGGCTCACCTGGTCTATTAAGAGGTCCTTCAAGTCTTTCATTATCATTAGGGTTCGCTGGATTTAGATAAACGAAGGAAGACATCTTGTAAAAATATGCTCCAGGAATTATTTTATCACTATCAGTGTAAGAAGACTGTTGATTATCTCTCACAACAGTTATTCTATCATAGGTACCATCATAAGATTGAGAACGGTAAATAAAGTATCCGTTAGATTCATTAAACTGGAGTGGTTCCCAATTGATAGTCACAAATTTATTAATTGCCCCTTGCCCACTACAGCTAAGCTCTATTCCAGTAACTAACTTAGGCGTATCTATATTTCCATTCTCAGGATCTAAAGGATTAGATCTATCAAGTCCACAAGCTATCATTGATATCACGAAGACAATTACTATTAGTTTTAGAATATTTTTCATTAGAATCTCACCTCTAAACCACCTGGAGTTAAAGAAATATTATCAAATCTATTATTCATTAAATCTTCCCAGAGGTTGGCATTATATTTTTCGGTACTTTCGGAACTATCGTAAAGATTATAACTCCATAAAATAGCATAAGCTGCTAAGAAAATCATTGAAGTATTATAGTTCTGTTCAGCTTTATCATAATTACTATTAATCACATCAATTTGACTAGCATTTTTGTAATTCTTATAGTAATCTTGGGAACGAGAGTAGAAGTATAATCCAGCTCCAGCAAGGATTACTCCACCTGTTAAGAAGGTATGACCTTTAGAGTAGGATTCAATACTATAATGTCCCCATCCAGGGAATATCGCAGATTTAGCCATAGTATATGAAATAGATTTTGCCTTAATTTCATAAAGCTGAAGTAACTCTTGTCTCTCTATTAAATCTTGTCGATATTCATTTCTATCACTATAATCTTCCCAACCGTATTTCTTAGGGTTAGAAAATTTATTTAAATCAAAACCTTGAGCAGGAAGTTGAAGAAAAGTTATCATTAAACAGATAATTAGGGCAAAATATTTAGTCGATATTTTCATTCTCTTTTTCCTCTTCATTTATTACGAATTTACCTTTCAGTGCCTCTTCTGACAGACTGTTAAGAGCAGTAATCTCTTTGTTCTTTAAGTTAACTAACCATCTAAAATAGAATTTCTTAGATAAACTTATCAATGTATATCTAACTTCATATTGGTAACTTCCTGAAGCGACTAAAACCTCCCAACCTGTATCTGTCAATGCAGAAGAGGTAATATTTGTTAACAGATATTCTCTCGCTTCATTAATGGCTTTTTCAACTATAAAAGATTTATACTCTTTTAATATTTCTACAGCGAATTCATCAGGGTTTTTAAAGTATTTAATAATGTTAGTAGTATAGGAAATTTGTTGTTTATATTGTGGTAGTGGATCTAAATTATAGGCTTTTTGATAAATAGCTAGTATTTTTTCGAACCTTTTAATCTCGAAATTATTTCTTTCAGTAACTGAAAGTTTCACTTTCACTCCAGGGAAGATATTTCTCAAATTAGCTTTTTCCAATTTTTGACCTTCATCGTATAATTCTTTAGCTTGTTCAATTCTACTGAGAAGTTCTGTGGTTTCTTGAATAGCGTTAAGAGCTTTTTTATAACCAGGAATAACATCAAATGTCCGATTGAAAAGAAGAAAGGCATTTTCAAAATCCCTTTGTCGAACATACTCTTGACCACTAATAATATATTGTTCAGCCGTATCTAATAATCTTTTTTTAACAAAATCTTTTACAGAAGAGTCGTAATAAACAGCAGCCTTGAAGTTATTATCTGCTTCAATAAAGTTATTCTCTGTAATATTTTCTTCTGCCATTCTTATATATATCTGGGATATTGCACCATTAGTTTCTCTTGTATTTCCAACAGGATATTTAACTAGCTCTAATAACTTCTCTAAACCAACCTGAGAATCAGCACTTAGAGCATCAGAAATATATTGAGGTGAAAATTCGAGGACTATTTTACGAGCCTCTTTTTCATAATTGTTATCCCTGTACTTAGGGCAGAATTGTTTATAATATTCCCATGCTTCTAAGTAATTATTAGGATTAGTAGTATAGCTATCTTTCATTTTTGTGTAAATAATTTCAGGTGTGAAACGGGATTCAGGAATTTCTAAAAGAATCTGATTATAAAACTCAAATCCTTTTTCCTTATCATTTTTAGAAAAAGAGACTTTGGCAAAATCATAATAGCATCTGGCTAATAGTGAATCAGTAGTTGCTGAGTTTGCTAAAATAGCGAATCTAGTAGCAAGAGCTAGATTATCTGATTCATAGGCTCTTAAGGCTAGCTTATAATAAGACTTGCTTCTTATTAATTCAGCATTTGTTTTATATGCTCCATTACTTGCCTCTTTAAGATAAGTATCAATCTCTTCTATAGAAACTGTGTATCTACCTTGATAATAGGAAGAAGTAGCGTTGCGATATCTATTAGATTCGCATCCACTAAAAATAATTAACAGAATTGAAATTAGCAATGATTTATAGAAATATTTCATCATTTTCTTCTGCCAATTTAATTTGGTCGCTGAGTAGTTCAGCAAACTTTTCTTGTAAATTTGAATAATCTCCATGTGTAATATAAACCTCTGTGTTGCTCTCTTTTAATAACTCTTCTATTGATTGAGATGAAGGATGAATTCCATCTAAAACCAAAACCTCACATCTCTGCACTTGCTCATTAATATCTTCTAAGGATCTTATATCTGAAGATAATAATAAACTTCTTCTCTCTCCTTCAATAATAAATGAGTATGATAATAACCTATTGGGCAAATTATACTTATCTACAATACTCTTATAACCAATTAAGTGTGTATTCTTAAAAGGATAAATGCCAATATCAGTAAAACTATTCTCATCATACAACTGAATATTAATATTATAACTAAATCTATCATTAAATATATATACTGTTTTTAAAAATGCTTCAAATTCCCCTACACTTTCAGGTAAAAATAGGAAAAGATCTTTTCTTCTCTTATTTAAATAGAGAGTTTGTAAAAGAATAAATAAGCCTGTAATATGATCTGGATGGAAATGAGATATTATTATCAAATCTAATTCATCCCCAGCAAGATTCTTTTCTAACAATTTCTGAGTTGTTCCCTCTCCGCAATCAATTAGGAATTTCTTTTCATCATCTTCCAATAAATATGAAGTATGACTTTTACCTAATATTGATTTTCCGGGGGCTGTCCCAAGAATTGTTAATTTCATCTTAAACTCTTTTCTTTAATTGATTAGCCGGTATCTCTACTTCTACTGCATACAGCCTTCTTCCTAGCAATACATAGCATATTGAGCAGATAACCAATATCGCTAATAACAGCTCATAACTTCCAATTAAAGTAACCATTATAGTTAAAATAACTACAATAATATTAATTGCATAAATCAATAAAGCTGTTACTTTTACAGAATCTAATAAGTTCTTTATTCTATGTGTAGTATGATCTTTTCCTCCTTGCCAAACTAACCTTCCATCCCTTTTCCTTGTTATACTAACAAAGCAAATATCAAATATTGCGTAACTTATTAAAATAACCGGTAAAAGATAGAACCATTTACTCTGGAATTGCAAAGAAGCAAAGTTGGCCATCAATATCCCCATAGAAGAGATAAAGTAACCTATAAACATGGAACCAGCATCTCCTAAGAAAATTTTGGCAGGATTAAAATTATAAGGCAAGAAGCCTAGAACAGCTCCAGCATAAGATAGTGAAAGTAATCCCATCAAACTGAGCCACAAAGCTGAACTACTATTATCAGGATTAATGATCATACTGAATGCAAAAAAACCTAAGGCAATGATTGATGAAATACCTGTAATCATCCCATCCATATTATCCAAAAAGTTGGTAGCATTCATCAGACCTATCATCCAAATATACAATATAGGTATTGAAAAATAATTGTTGAACATAATATCGTTACTCAATAATATCATAGGAAATGAAACATCATTGAATAGCGGTAAATTAAAGTAAGTAACTGTTCCGAAATTAGTAAAGATGAATAAGGAACAAGCTAAGAATTGACCACCTAGCTTAACAACTGGGTTCATTCCACGCTTATCATCAATTACCCCAACAATCACTATGACCAAAGCCCCTAATAAATAGCCTATCAACCTCATATTAAACACTCTATCAGATACAATAACAACATCATAGACCACTAAGGCAATAAATCCAATAAAAACACTTAATCCCCCCATCAAGGGTATTGCTGTTTTATGAATTTTCCTAGCATTAGGGTTATCCACAAAGTTAATTTTGTGCGCTAATTTGATTATCCATGGTGTAATACTATACACTAAAACAAAGGCTAAAATAAAGACTGATATATATTCTGTAACTACATTATGACTTATCATGATTATCCTTTTGGTACTTTTGGGAAAAGTTTATTATAGGACTATATTTTGTCAAAGAATAAATCTAAAAAATGCTAACAGACATATTTGTATTATTATTTATCTCTACGAAAATAAGCCCCTTGCTTACATTTTCATGAATTTCACGAAGAAGATAATACACTGAATAGCCCCCATTCCATAATAAATCAAAAGGGCAAGCTAATTGTCCATCCTAAATAATTTAATAACTGGGGTTACGGACCTTTAGTCCGTGAATCTTAAATCCCCCTCTTTAGTGATTAACTGGGGTTACTGATCTTTAGTCCGTGAATCTTAAATCCCCCTCTTTAGTGATTAACTGGGGTTACGGATCTTTAGTCCGTGAATCTTAAACTCCCCTCTTTAGTGCTGAAGGCACGATAAAAGAGGGGTGGCTGCGAAGCAGACGGGGTGTTTTTAAATCCCCCTCTGTGAGGGGGATACAGGGGGTGTTTTCTTCTATAAAGTGGAAGCGTTTCTGCTTCTACATTAGATACAGGGATTTCTAGATTTTTAAGCAATTTTACGGAATAGCTACTTCCGACAGACAAATTTCTTCGTCCGAAGTCCCTTGCCTACGGCTGAGGAACTCCGGTCTTCAGGTTGTCCACAATCCGGCAGAAGAGGGATTATCATGCTGTAAGCTATCATCTTTAGTGATTAACTGGGGTTACGGACCTTTAGTCCGTGAATCTTAAATCCCCCTCCGCGAGGGGGATACAGGGGGTGTTTTCTTCTATAAAGTGGAAGCGTTTCTGCTTCTACATTAGATACAGGGATTTCTAGATTTTTAAGCAATTTTACGGAATAGCTACTTCCGACAGACAAATTTCTTCGTCCGAAGTCCCTTGCCTACGGCTGAGGAACTCCGGTCTTCAGGTTGTCCACAATCCGGCAGAAGAGGGATTATCATGCTGTAAGCTATCATCTTTAGTGATTAACTGGGGTTACGGACCTTTAGTCCGTGAAGCCATCAGGCTGTATTTCAACCTGCTTTTTTATTTAATCCCTTGGGGTTTGAAGATATATCATTGCCTCGCAATGATGCGGGCTGGAAGCCCACATTCCCAGTTAAGAAGCCCCTCATCTTTTAATTCTAAATTCTCCATTCTCAATTCTCAATTCTGAATTCTCAATTCTCAATTCTCAATTCTCTTACATCCACCTTTCGCTTTTTAAGTCTCTGAGCATCAATTGTCTTATTGCATCTCGAGCAGATATTTCACTTTGTAGAATTTTGTAAGTAGCTTCCACAATAGGCATTTCGATATTGAGTTTCTCAGCTAGCATATAAGCAGTATTAGTTGCTAAGACACCTTCAGCCACCATCTTCATTCCGGCTAAAATATCCTGTAAATCTCTGCCTTTACCCAGTTCAACTCCTACGAATCTGTTTCTACTATGGGGAGAGATAGCTGTGGTTATTAAATCACCGATACCAGCTAAGCCGTCTAGTGTTTCAGGTTTAGCACCTAATGCTACAGAGAGTCTCTTAATTTCTACATTACCTCTGGTAAGGAGAGCACCTAGAGTATTATCTCCAAAACCTAAGCCTACAACAATTCCTGCAGCCATGGCTATCACATTTTTTAGAGCACCCCCCAGTTCTACACCTATGATGTCTGTTGTGCTATAAACGCGAAAATAGTCATTACTGAAAGCTTCTTGAGCCTCTTTGAGATATAAGAGATCTTCGCCTGCAATCGTTACAGTGGTTGGCTTTTTAGTAGCAACTTCTTCAGCATGACTAGGGCCTGAGAGTACACAGATTAGTTTGCTATATTTTTGGGGTAATTCTTTCCTTATCATTTCAGAGAGAATATCACCATTAGAGTGGTCAAATCCTTTAGCAACATTAATAATATATTTCAAATTGTTTAATTTATCTAAAATAGGGGAAATTTCTTTTAGAATTTGCTTGAGAAAAGAAGATGGAGTTGCAAGAATTACCATTTCACATGCTGGAGTAATTACCTCTGTTAAGGAGTCGCTAACTTCTGCTTCAATGAGAATGTTTGGTAAGAAAATCTCATTTTTTCCAGTATTCTTGATTAAATTAACGAATTCAGAATTATATTCCCACACCTTAACTTGATGTCCGTTATCGAAAAGTAGGTTAGAGAGGGCTAATCCCCAGCTTCCACCACCAATTATTGCAATATTCATATTTTCCTTCTCTTGTCCTATAATAAAACAAGAGTGTTCTTACACACTCTTGCTTATAATCTCAGTTTTTCTTTTTAATTTTAAAAATCGTCATCATCATCATCGAATAATAAATCGTCGTCATCTAAAACCCAGTCAGGAGCGAAGCTTATGTCTTCATCATAATCCCAACCATCAACATTTTCCAATCCGAATCTATGGAGTAAATCCTCTTCCCAAATAGTATAGCCTACTCTTTGATCTTTAATAGTCCAAACCAACACAGGTCGAGTGAAGCGTTTTAAATCAACTTTCTCATTCTCGATTAAATAGAGAAACTCTTTAATCTTCTCTCTGTTTGACTCACTCTTAAACATAATGTACACCTCAAGTTATAATTTTATCGGTAGCTCAAAGGCGATAGACATCTGGTTTTCTTGATAAGATTTGCTGTCTTCTACACTTTGACTCTCAGATGACACATTCCTTATTTTTGAAGTATAGTCAAGAGTAATGTTCAAATAATCGGTTAAATAGAACTTAACAGAAGGATTAATAGTGATAGTATCATCTTCTCTACCATTATGATATTTATCCCATCCATCATAATATCTTTTTTCATATCTGAAATCAAATACAGGGCGATATTCGAATTTTCTTGTTTTAAGTTTCTTCATTTTTAATTGAACTGAATAGGTATTACTTTCGTATGATTGATCAGAGATTTCATCATCAGGCACTATCTCATCGTGAGTTTCATAACTGCGATAGTAGTACCAGCCTTCTAAATATAATTCAGAGAAGGAGTATTTAAGTCCGATACCTGGAGTAATAGCATCACCATCATATTCAGTAAAATATTCATTATGATAGTATTGTTCATACTTAAGATAAGCTAAAAGATAAGCCTTTCTAGTAAATCTATATTCAGCATCGAATTTATATAAGTTTTTATCATACTCAAATTTTTCATAATCTCCTGAACCATCTTTATCTTGATATTTTCTTACATAGTTATCAGGATAATAACCATACATAATAGAGCTATTAAAGTTTCTACTATCAATGCCAAAACCTGTTGAGATAGCAGCATTAGCTTTATCAGTATTTTTAAGATAAGCATTATAAGCGCCTCTTACAAAGAAGTCATATCGAACCTTACCAATTTGATTTCTGCTATAAATACTCAAACTTGAGTTATTTATCAAGTCATCACTGGTTTCGATATAACTGAAAGCAGTTCCCGCATCATGAGCATCTAAATCTTTATCTGATAACTGAAAAACATTATCGCTATAAGATGAGCTATTAGTAAAAGTTAGAGAGATTTCTGAATAGAGACTAATAACTGCAAACAAGGAAATAGCTAATACTAAGAATTTCTTCATATTCTCAAATCCCAATTATTTTTAAGTTCTAATTTATTTAACAAAGTTGCTTTTTTTGTGTACATTCTAATCATCAAAGGCAACTTGCTTGAGGTTGTTAAGCGAATTTTACATGCTTTATCTTGAGGAGAAATATATAATTTCTTGGCTCTAGATAAGTCTGAATACTCTTTTGAAGTGTACTTAATTGATTTATCAACCAAGACTGATAGCAACATTGATAAAGTTTCATCAATATAGATATTTAAATCTGGTTCTAAGCCATCTGAAGCTACAGTTCTGACAAAGCCATAAACTTCATAACCTTCTTCAACTTCATATTCTAAAGCGAGAGTATCACTAAAGATAAAATAATCTCTACCACTCTCACTATCATTATTAATTACTTGAATTACTGCTTCACTGTTTAAGGGAGTTAAGTGTCTAGATTTAAACTCATCCCCTTCAGCAAAAAGTAAGCTAGAAATTAATAATATAAATCCTACAATCAGAATTTTTCTCATTTTAATCCTCTCGATGACTAATAATATTAGCCATAAAATGTCTATCATGTCTATCAAAGATAATTACTAAAGCAATTGCTAAAATTAATAATATCAAAGATACTAAAGCTACTGTCCAACTATATCCGTAAACAATACCTTTACCGATTTTTTGAGAATCTGCATTTACTTCTGACAAATAGTATTCATCAAAAGTATCTTGTCCTCTGAAGAAATGGATTATCGGAATATTTTTCTCATTGAAATAATCTAAAACACCCTTTGCTTCTAATTCAGGTAAACTTCTATTTACACCTTCTTTTAATAATCCAGCAGAAACCACTGAACCTACATTACCAACTGATGCACCTATGTTAATAAATGCTTTGTATTCTTTTCCTTTAGGTAAGGCTTTTTCAAACATTACAATACGAGCTCTGTTTCCTTCAATCAACTGAAGTTCATTTTGGTGAATAATATCACCAAGTATCTCTTTACCTTCGCTATTCATACCAGAAGCAATATCTCTATTTCCACCACGAGAAGCAGCATAAGTTGAGAATCCAGTTTCACTATAAATAGCTTTTTCCATATCTAACCAGGTAAAATTAACATTAGAAGCTCCATAACGAGATGAACTTAAAGCAGTAATAATTACTGGTTTTAATTCTAATTCTCTCATTGCTGAATAAAGGGCAATGTTTACAGAAGGACTAGATCCACTGACACCAACAGCTACAAAATCTCCAGCTTGTAATTTAGCTTCTTTCAACCATTTTACAAACACTGCAGCTAAATTAGGATTTATAGCTCTTTGTTTTTCTGTTAAGACAGCTCTACTAGTGATTATCGGACTTGTCTCTGGTCCGATTAAACCTAATTGGTCTGGGTCTATTTTCTTATCCCAATTTACTTTATCTTCTTTCACGAGTTTTTTAAATTGAAGAGATATTTTCTCAAAAGATCTTTCCATTCTTTCTGCTGCACTTTTTTGTGCTTCAAAATCTGGACCCTTACTTAAACCAATAATTATAAAAAGTAATATGGCAAAAACTGCTAATAAAGTTAATGATAAATTTGTTCTTAATGATGGTCTAAACATGGAAATTCACCTCTCCGCCTGATAATACCATTAAAGTTATTCTAACTAAAACAGCTGCAATAATCATTGTTGACATAGTTTTTACCACTCCCTGTCTTTCTAACCAGTTGGCTATCAAACCAGGAATAATATATCCCACTGATTCAACATTAAAGCTTAACACATTGAGTTTCATTCCTGTAACTAACCAGCCTAAGATAAAGCCAAGTAAGATACTTAATGCCATTCTTCTTTTTCCATAGAGAATAGTAAAAGAGGAAATAAATCTTATTAACAACCAAGTTGCTAAAGCAACTAATAAAGTCGTTAAAATCTGAACTGGACGATCTAAATAGAGAGCTAAGTAGCCTGGAACAACTATTCCACCGGCTGAAGCTCCTAATAATTCTGTGAAGATTAAACTTACAATCACACCTAAACCAACGGCAGCCTCGACCATCAATTTCTCCTTATTATATAATTAATTATTTTTGTTTCTGTTCTAAATGTTTAAAATGAGCTACTATCTGAGCACCATATTTAACTTCACCGGCAATATTACCGATACCTGCTATGTGAGCTTCTTTATTTGTTAAAGAAACTATCTTCTCATAAATTTGATGTACCAAAGGTTGACCTAACTTAATCACTTTTTTCTTCTCAATACCTAAATCAATAGCATGATCATAAGCTTTTTGAGGTGATTCACCAGTAAGTAATAAATAATCAAACTCAACATTTTTGCATACTTCTAAAAGTTGATCTGTACGGAAGAACCTATCAGAACGAGAATTTAAGATAATAAACTTTGTTCCTTCGTGAATATGATCGGTAATTCTGTGATATAAAAACTCTGTAGATGCTGGATCATTAGCTGCAAAAACATTATAGAACATCAAAGTTTTGTTTCCCTCGACTACTCTATGTTGAGTTAATGCACCAGGGTCAGGAATTGCACTTTGCATACCTTTGAGAGCGACACTCCTCTTAATCCCATGAGCTTCACAAACTTTAAGAGCCAATTGAACATTATCAGCATGCTCAATATAAGAGAATCCCAGAAGTTCTTCTTTAGTAACATCTTTAGGTAAAATTTGTTGTAGATCTGTACCAAATTTTTTTGCTCGCTTATTTAAAACTGCAAATATTTTATCATTATTTTCGGCAGTAAAACAGACTTTATTTGGTGGGAAGAAGTTAGATAAACTTTTCGCAATATCAGCAACAGTCTCTCCCATTAAATCAGTATGGTCAAGTCTGGCATTTGTTAACACCCCTGTAGATGCTTTTACTAATCTTCTTTCAACAATCCACTGATAAATTGGATTTACCGCCATGCATTCGATGATAATAGCTTCTGGTTTCATAGCAACAGTATTTCTGAAAATATACTTTTGCTCAATAATATTAGCACCCATTAACCTAACAATGGCACTTTCCCTACCATCAGGGTGAATAATACGAGGAAGAGTACCTGTTGTTTTGGCTACAGTTCTTATACCACCAGCCCTAAAACCAGCTGCTATTAAACGAGTTACACTAGATTTACCTCGTGTTCCATTGACATGAATCCTTATAGGTACTTTTTTTACATTTTTTAAATGCATATAGTACTCTACAACCCAATAAACTATTAATAATATAGTTGCTAAGATCAAAAATGACATTTTTTTCCCTTAATGTAATATTTTAGTTTTATACTAATGCAAATTATATTCCTTAATAGGTATAATAGGCATTTTCTTTGGAATATTTCTTTACTTTAGTCTTGAATCTCTTTTCTCTTTTATTAGTCCTGCTCCATAGGTTAATCTATTGCAAGATTTTAGATATCATAATCGACGAGGATGAATAGAAATTATAGCTCTTAAACTTCGCTTTTCTATATCAGGGAATCTTCTTTTAAATTTTATCTGTTCAGTGAATAAATTCTGTCCCCTATGAAATTCCAGATATCTTATTGTCGAAGTTACAAGATAGTTATTTTGGTCAACAATCTCGATTTTTACTTTTTCGGATTTTTCAATTTGAGTAGTATTATAAATAGCAAAATTTATTATTACTGATTGCATATTAATCTCTTCAAACATAATAGTCTCATTATCAACAACTAAGCTTTCAACTCTTTTTTTATTCCAGTATGAGTGAATTAGTATTCCTATTATGCAGAATAGAACTAAGAGGGTTTTGTACTTAGTAGGAATAGCTCGTCTTCTCTTGAAGTCAATTGCTTCTATTTTAGCCATATTATTCTCCTAACTCTCTTTTTTTACTAGCATTAATCTAGAGGATTTTGTGTCAATGATAAATAGTATTATCCCAAAACTAAAGTTATAATTATATCCTTAGTGTCTCCTCATCATCCTGTCTCAGCCTGCTCTTTCACACCCTTTTCGAAAAATATTTGATTTTCCATCGAATTGTCAGTAAAGGAACATAGAGTAACCAAGTGAGCTTATAAGGAAAGAAGTCTATTAAAATATTAATGACCAAAAAGAAAAGCGGAAGAATAAATTCTTCCGCTTAATATATTTCTAAATTAAATTAGAATCTTAAGTGAGCAAAAGCTTTGTTAGCTTCAGCCATTTTGTGGGTATCTTCTCTTTTCTTGATAGTAGAACCCTCTTTTTTATAGATAGCCATTAACTCTGCAGCTAATTTATCTCTCATGTTTTTCTCATTACGACCACGAGCAACTGAGATAATCCATCTGAAAGCAATAGCTCTTCCTGCTTTTTCAGAAACTTCTTCAGGTACTTGGTAGTTAGCACCACCAACACGACGAGAAGTAACTTTTACAAGAGGTCTTGCGTTTGTTAAAGCTTCTCTAAATACCTCTAGAGGATCTTTTTTCAATTTAGCTTCGATAATTTCAAATGCTCCATAAACAATCTGTTCTGCAATGGATTTCTTTCCATGTGACATAACACCGTTGATGAACTTACTAAGTATTACATCATTATATTTTGGATCAGGTAATACTGTTCTTTCTATGGCTTTGCGTTTTCTTGGCATATCTTACTCCTATTTTTTCTTTGGTCGTCTTGTTCCATATTTAGAACGAGAGTTAGTTCTGTTTTCAACACCTGAACAGTCTAAGGTTCCACGAACGATGTGATATCTCACACCAGGTAAATCCTTTACACGACCACCACGAACTAATACAAGTGAATGCTCTTGTAAGTTATGACCTTCACCTGGTATATAAGCAGTAACTTCGATACCATTTGATAAACGAACACGAGCAACTTTACGCAACGCTGAGTTAGGTTTCTTAGGTGTTGTTGTGTACACTCTTGTACAAACACCCCTTCTCTGTGGGCACTCATTTAATGCACGGTTGTTTTTTCTTTTTTCAACCGTTTTTCTTCCTTTTCTAATTAACTGGTTAATTGTAGGCACAATCTACCTCCATCCTTTATTAAAAATCTAACAAGTCTTCCATAGACTCGTCATCAGTTTCGTGAGCTAAGTGCTCAACCATTTCGGCAACCGTTTTGCCGCTATTTTCTAGTTCCTTGATCTTGCTGGTATAGAACTTTGAGCCAGTACCAACAGGAATTTTGTGACCAAGAATAATGCTTTCTTTAAGACCTTCTAAGTTATCTACCTTGCCTTCTACGGCAGCTTGAGTGAGGACCTTAGTAGTCTCCATGAACGAAGCTGCTGAAAGCCATGATTCTGTCAACAAAGAAGTTTTAGTAATGCCGAGAAGAAGTTGTTCGAATGTAGCACCTTTGCCACCTAAAGCTTCTTGTTTCGCATTTTCTTTCATAGCAATAAGCTTGTCAATAGTATCTCCTTCAAGGAAATAAGTATCACCAGGATCAAGAATTTTTACTTTCTTGAACATCTGTCTTACAATCACACCGATGTGTTTATCATCGATTTTAACACCTTGTTTACGATAAACTTCTTGAATTTCATCTAAGATAAGTTTTTGAGATTCTTTAATACCGCGAATTCTAAGAATATCGTGAGGATCGATAGGACCATCACAAAGAGCAGTACCTGAATGAACATTATCACCTTCGTGAATAATAATTCTCTTACCGATAGGAATAACATGGTTTCTACCTGCTAATGCCTGACCACTTGTGATCTTTGTTCCACTTGGTAAGATAGCCTCTTGTCCAGATGCAATGTAGTGAACGAATCCACCAAGGACATCGCCCTTTTTAACATTGTTTCCCAGAAGATTAAATGGCTTATGACCATCACTTATAGTGTAAACATCTACACTTGTTTTACGGGTAGATTTAGGTTCAACAGTTACTTGGTAGCCATCATCAACTTTTTCAATTTTAGTTACTTTTCCAGCACTCTTAGATTTAACACCTGAACTAGGAATAATCCTTATAGTAGGTGCAACAGCCTTAGAACCAGCAATGGCGTCATTCTGTTGAATTCTTTGACCAATATAGGTTATTAATCCGATATCTTGACCATCTTCGCATTCTACTATACTGATATTACCTTCATCATCTTTTATAGAGACTTTAGCTAACTTACCGTCTATCTCTATGCAAATAATATTTCCAGTAACAGGAGACAAAGTTTCATTACCAGACTTAATAATATTGCTTGTTGAAATCATTGGTAGATCATCAACAACTTGCATTACGCCGTCTTCTAAGGCAAAGATTCCTGTAGGTGGAGTGATAAAGATATCACGACCATTACGCTTTAAGTTACCGATTGAGATTCTTCCCTCAATTTCAGAGATAACAGCTTTTTCTTTAGGAATTCTTGCTTCAAAGAGATCTTCAACACGAGGAAGACCACCAGTAATATCACCTTGCTTAATAGTAACACGAGATGTCTGTCCGATTTTTTGACCAACTTGGACAGTTTCCCCGTCATCAACCAAGACATTAAGACCAGTTTGCAGAGGAACTAACACTGTTTGTCCATCATCAGTCTCAATTTTAAACTGTGGTTGAATTCTATCTTTGGATTCAATTATAGTAATTTCTTTACTTCCTGTTAAATCGTTAAATTCTTCTTTATAGGTAACATTCTTAACGAAGTTATCATAATAGAGAACACCTTTAACAGTTGAAATAAGAGTATTATTATACTGATCCCAACTAAATAACTTTGTACTAGCAACAACTTTTTGTCCATCTTTGATTTCTATAATTGCTGCATATTCAACTTTATACTCTTCTAAGATTAACTCAGAATCAGGTTCTGGAACTACGAAGAGTTTACCCAAGTGAGATGAAGATATCATTTGACCTTGGCTATTTACAACAAATTGAACATTTTCAAATTTGATATAACCGTCATTTTTAGCTTCAACAGCAGCTGAGTCAACATCAGTAGAAGCAGTACCACCGATATGGAATGTTCTTAGAGTAAGCTGAGTACCTGGTTCACCGATTGATTGAGCAGCGATAATACCAACAGGTTCTCCAGCTGCAACCGGCTTGTGAGTTGAAAGATTTATACCATAACATTTAGCACAAATACCTTTCTCAGATTGACAAGTCAACACTGATCTAACTCTAACACTTAAAACACCATGTTTCTGAATTACTTCTGCCATATCTGTTGATATCTCTTCACCAGCATGAACAATAATTTGTCCTGTGCGTGGATCTTCAACATCATCAACAGCAGTTCTACCAGCAATTCTATCTTTCAAGGATTCGATAACTTCGTTACCTTCTTTCAAAGCTGACATGATAATACCATCAATGGTACCACAGTCATCTTCAACAATCATAGCATTCTGAGCAACATCAACTAATCTTCTAGTTAAGTAACCAGCACCAGCAGTTTTAAGGGCAGTATCAGCAAGACCTTTTCTAGAACCATGAGTAGAGATGAAGAATTCCAACACACTTAAACCTTCTTTAAAGTTAGATTTAATTGGTGTTTCAATAACTTCGTTTCCACCACCCTTAGCAGAAGGTTTGTCCATTAGACCACGCATACCACCAAGCTGTTTAATCTGAGTCTTACTACCACGAGCTCCGGATAGATACATCATATAGATTGAGTTATATCCACCTTCACTAATTTTCAACTCATCCATTAGACTATCAGTAACTTCTTCAGTAGCAATCTTCCAGCTATCAACGATACGAGAAGAGCGCTCATTATCAGTGATTACACCCATATTATAAGTGTCGTTTATTTCATCAACTACTTTTTGAGTATTTTCAATAATTTCGTATTTCTTTTTAGGAACAATGATATCACCAAAACTAAAGGTAATTCCTGCCCGAGTAGCATATTTGAAACCTGTTTCTTTCATCTTATCTAAGAAGATAGCAGTTTCCCATTGTCCTACTTTGTGGAAGCAATCCATAGCGATGTCATTCAATGAACCTTTATCAAATACTTTATTTTGGAATGGGATCTCTATAGGTAATGCTAAATTAAATAGCACTCTACCAACTGTAGTTACAACCCATTTATCTTTAATTTTAATTCTAATCCAAGTGTGAAGATTTAAGGTTCTCATGCCAATGTCTACTAATCTTCTCTCTTCAGAATTTCTCTTTTGATCATAGAGCATTTCTTCTTGTTCGTAGTGATTAACCATCTCTTCTACACTTCCGAACCACTTGAGTTTTCTTACAGCTTCTTCTTCTTTGGGCTCAGGACTTCCTTCCATTGTTAAATAGAAGCAACCAAGCACGATATCTTGAGAAGGAGCCATAGCGAGGCGTCCACTGGCAGGAAGTAACAAGTTTCTTGAAGATAACATCAAGACACGAGCTTCCATTCTAGCTTCCTGAGATAGAGGGATATAGCAACCCATCTGGTCACCATCAAAGTCAGCATTAAATGGTGTACAAACCATTGGATGCAATTGTAAAGACTTTCCTTCAGTTAATACTGGCATAAAAGCTTGAATACCTAATCTATGAAGAGTAGGAGCTCTATTAAGCATAACTGGATAATCTCTAACAACTTCTTCTAAGATTTTCCAGATTTCAGGTTGTTTCTTCTCAACCATCTTCTTAGCTGTTTTGGTCTTCTCTGCTGTTCCCATTTTTTCTAATCTTTCAATAATGAAAGGTTTGAATAATTCAACAGCCATTTCTTTTGGTAAACCCATTTCGTAGATTTTTAAGTGTGGTCCAACTGTAATAACTGAACGGCCAGAGTAATCTACACGCTTACCAAGAAGGTTTTGACGGAAACGACCTTGCTTACCTTTAAGTTGATCAGTAAGACTCTTAAGAGCTCTGTTTCCTCTACCCTTAACTGGTCTAGCTTTTTTAGAGTTATCTATTAAAGCATCAACAGCTTCCTGAAGCATTCTCTTTTCATTTCTAAGAATCACCTCGGGGGCTCTGATTTCTATCAGACCTTTTAATCTATTATTTCTTGTTATAACTCTTCTATATAAATCATTAAAGTCAGCTGTGGCGAATCTTCCACCATCAAGAGGAACTAATGGTCTTAAGGTAGGAGGAAGTACTGGTAATACTTCTAAAATCATCCATTCAGGTCTGTTGCCTGATTGTCTGAAAGCTTCTACAACTTTGAGACGCTTAATCATCTTTTGCTTACGCATAGTAGATGTTTCCCATTTGATACGGGTTCTTAAATCAGCAGCAATATCATCAAGATTTAAGGCTTGAAGCATCTCTTTAACAGCTTCAGCACCTATTTTTGCAGAGAATTCTGTGTCTCGTGATACTTGATCACGAACTTCATAAAATTCTTCTGTATCAATAAGCTCACCTACTTGATAATCTTGTTCACCTGGATTCAAGACAACATAAGATTCATAGACTAAGATTTTCTCCAAATTACTAATTGTGAGCCCTAAGAGAGTACCAATTTTACTTGGAGCACTCTTAACAAAAGAGATATGAGCAACAGGAACAGCTAATTCAATATGTCCCATTCTTGTTCTTCTCACTCTTGATGAAGTTACTTCAACTCCACAACGGTCACAAATAGTTCCGGCAAATCTTTTTTTCTTATACTTTCCACATGAGCATTCGTAATCTTTTTCCGGTCCAAATATTCTTTCACAGAAAAGACCATCTTTCTCCGGTTTTAGTGTACGGTAGTTTAAGGTGTCAGGTTTGACAACTTCTCCATAAGACCAACTTCTTATTGCATCAGGAGAGGCAATACGAATACGAACGGCATCATAATTTTCTATCTTTTTTTCTCGTTTAATGTTTCTATTCACTGAGAAATCCTCCGTTTCTGTTCCAACGATTTCTACTCATCTTTCAAGAACTCTATATCAAAAGCAAGAGACTTTAATTCACTAATTAAGACATTAAATGATTCAGGAGTACCTGGAGCAGGTGGATTCTGTCCATTTGTTATTGCTTTAAAAGCATTAGTTCTTCCATCAACATCATCAGATTTGATAGTTAACATCTCTTCTAGAAGATGAGCGGCACCATAAGCTTCTAAAGCCCATACCTCCATCTCTCCGAGACGCTGTCCACCATGTTGTGCTTTACCGCCAAGAGGTTGTTGAGTAATTAATGAATATGGTCCTGTTGATCTGGCATGCATCTTATCTGCTACCAAATGATTAAGTTTCATCATATACATAACACCAACTGTAACTCTCTCTTTGAAAGGCTCACCAGTTTTTCCATCATATAAGACTTGTTTACCATCAGTAGGTAAATTAGCTTCTCTAAGTTCAGCTTCAATATCTTCAATTTTAGCACCATCAAAAATAGGTGTTTCCACATGGAATCCTAAAGATTTTGCTGCCATACCAAGGTGAGTCTCCATGATCTGTCCAATATTCATACGAGAAGGAACACCAAGTGGGTTTAATACGATATCCACAGGAGTACCATCACCCATGAATGGCATATCCTCAATTGGGGCTACGATTGATATAACACCTTTGTTACCATGTCGTCCCGCCATCTTATCGCCGACTTGAATCTTTCTCTTCTTAGCAATATAGACTTTAACCATCTTGCGAACACCATAAGGAAGTTCATCACCATGTTTAATTCTATCTCTTGATTTTTTATAGATATTTTCGCTCTCTTCCATAGCTTCATTAACTTTTAAAGCTACAGTTCTGTAAATTTCTCTATATTTCTCAGGATCTGCTACCATTTCAACATCTAAATTAACTCTAGTAAAATTAATCTTTTCTAGATCAGATGCTGTAATTTTCTTACCGGAAAGAATATAAAATCTGCCATCTTTAGAATCAACGATATTCTTAGCTACTTCACCTATAAGGAGTTCACTAAGCTTTTCTTTCTTAAATGCTTCGATTTTTTTCTTTCTTTCAATATTATCTTTCTTGAGTTTAGCTATTTGAGCTTTATGGTCTTCCTCAAATTCAATCATGTCTTCATAACGAGAGAACACTTTAACATCAAGAACAACACCTTCCATTCCAGGTTTTGCTTTCAATGAACTATTAGTATAATCTCCAGCTCTGTCGCCGAATAAAGCACGCATTAAATTCTCTTCAGGAGAAGGATCTATTTCCACAGATTTTGGTGTAATTTTACCAACTATGATATCCCCTGCTGTAATAACTGAACCAACTCGGATAATACCTGATTTATCTAAGTTTCTTAAAGAATTAACAGGGACATTAGGAATATCACTTGCTAACTCTTCTTTACCATTTTTTAAATCTCTAACTAAAACTTCTAACTCTTCAATATAGATAGAAGTAAGTGTATCTTTTCGAGCTACATGTTCACTCAAAATAATAGCATCTTCATAGTTGAATCCATACCAAGGCATGAATGCAACTACCATATTTGTACCCAAGGCTAATCTATCGCCTTCGACACCAGGTCCGTCAGATATTGGTTGTCCTTTTTTAACCTTATCTCCAATACTAACGATTGGGCGTTGGTTAATACAAGTATCTTGGTTTGATCTAACATATTTCTTGAGATAAATTCTTTCATCTCCAATTAAATCAATATTATCTGTTGTTGAATCAGGCTTTATGTCAATATATTCAGAAGTCACACTAGTAACTTCCCCATCATATTGAGCCAAGACAACAGCACCAGATTCACGAGCTACTATTTTCTCAATTCCTGTACCAATAATAGGAGTTTGAGGATTCAATAACGGCACAGACTGTCTCTGCATGTTAGATCCCATCAAAGCACGGTTAGCATCATCATGTTCCAAGAAAGGAACTAGAGCTGCTGATACTGATACAACTTGTTGAGGTGATACATCAATGTAATCTATCTGTTCAGGAGTAACATTGACATACTCATCTTTTTCACGACAAAATACATATTTATCTGTAATTACTAAATTATCATCAATATTTACATGTTGAGCTATGATATATTTATCCTCTTCATGAGCATCTAAATAATCAACTCTACTCGTAATCACACCATTTTCAACCTTAATATAAGGTGTTTCTAAGAAACCAAACTCATTAATGCGAGAATAAATCGCAGGTGAGTTTAAAAGTCCAATACTTGGGCCTTCAGGTGTTTCGATAGGACAGATTCTTCCATAATGTGAATAATGAATATCACGAACTTCGAATCCTGCTCTATCACGAGCTAAACCACCAGGTCCTAAAGCAGACAATCTTCTCTTGTGTGTTAGGGCTGAAAGTGGGTTTGTTTGGTCCATGAACTGCGACAACTGACCTGTTAAGAAGAAAGAATCAATGACAGTTATAAGAGCATTACTATTAATTAAATCATGCACTGTAACTTCATCAGGATTCGCTATAGCCATTCTTTCTAAGGCGATTCTTGCGATCATTGAAAGACCTGTTTTATATTGTTCTTCTAACAATTCACCAACTGTTCTAACTCTTCTGTTAGCAAGGTGATCTATATCATCTACATCTTTTTCGTCTTTAAAGATACTGATCATATACTGAATAATTTCAGTAAAATCTCTTTGTGTTAAGACATTTGTACCATAATCATGCTCAAAATCTAGTTTAGCATTTAACTTATGGCGTCCAACATTACCAAGATTATATCTTTTAGAATTGAAGAACATTTTATCAATTAGATCCATTGCATTTTCAATAGGAACTTCATCTTCACCAGGTCTCACTAAGCTATATATTTTTTGAGCAGCTTCTTCTTGATTCCTTGAAGGATCTTTTAATAGTGTTTTTTCAAGTATCTTACGATTAAAGTCACTGTCTTCAGAGACTACTTTAACAGTTTTAATACCTTTTTCTGTAAGCTCAGTAATCAGATCTTTATCAATCTGAGTATTAGCTTCAGCAAGTAAAACACCATCTGAACCTATTATCTCATAAGCAGTAAATCTCTTATCTGCTTTGTCTAATGGCATCTCTTCGATGTCATAAAATACATCTCTAAGAACTCTGTCTGTAGATATGTACTTATTACTAATAGTATCAATCTCAATTATACCCACACTTAATAATTCTTCTACTAATTCATTATTAAGTTTAGTTTTAGCTGAAACTATCAGTTTATCTTCATGACCTTCACGAGGGTCATATATATCAAAGTAAGAATAACTGTTTTTGGCTTTTAAAGAAACATTTCCTTTCTCGTCTGAAAGGCGTAAGGTCTCTCTTGCTTCCGGAATTTCAGTATAGTTTTCTGGAATATAGCCAACAGATCTTAAGAGAATTGATACTGGTAGTTTTCTTCTTTTATCAATATTTACATAAACAACATCATGTATGTCGATATGGAATTCCAACCAGCTTCCATTATATGGAATTATTTTTGATGATATTAACATCTTGCCACTAGGGTGTTTCTCTTCTGAGAAATATACACCTGGTGAGCGTTGTAATTGTGATATAATAACTCTTTCAGCTCCGTTAATTACAAAAGTACCTTGCTCTGTAATCAAAGGAATATCACCTAAGAAAACTTCTTGTTCCATTATATCTCTCAGAGTTCTTGTTTTATCAATCCTCTTTTGGATTCTTCCTGTTACTCCGAAAGTTTTTAAGGTGTTTAGAATTTGTTTTGCATCTTCAGCTTCATCACAAGAGTTTATAATCCTGTTTGTATCTTCATTGGTCTCTACTGCTTCCAGTATATTAGTAGCTGAAACTTCATCCCAATTCAAACCTGTTATCAAAAACTGCTTTACATCATTTACATTACTACCGACACTCTCTACTATGATATCAAAATTTTCATCTTCTTCAACTTCATAGACTTTTAATCTTAATTTAATTTTTAAGGGAACTTGGTACGATAAATTTCTTTCTATACATTCATCAATTGAATATTTTTCTTTTAAGATTCGGTATTCTACAAATTCGAGCTCGTAGTTTTCTTTAGGGTCTGTTATGGGAAATAAATTCTCAAAAACAGCTTGTAATCCGAAATTCTTTCGCTGTTGAGGATGAACATCTTTTTGGATAAAATCTTCAAAAGAATCAACCTGCATAGATAGAAGATTTGGTACTTCTACTTGAGGTATTCCCAACTCGATAAATTTCTTGGATATTCTGGAATAACTTTTGAACTTTTTCAAAAGCCCACTCCTTTATAATGTTCATAGATTAAAGATCGACTGTTGTTTTTTTTAACAAAAAAACGAAACCATTTATCAGTTAAACTCATTTAACAAGGCATTGATTTCGAAACTATGTTTTCTAATAACTTAAAATAAAATAGGGAAATGAGCCTATCGGCTCACTTCCATCTATACTAGTTTCTAATTGTTTTATTTGACTTCTACTGTTGCACCAGCGTCTTCAAATGTTTTTCTCATTGCTTCAGCTTCATCTTTAGTAATGCCTTCAGCAACTTTTTGTGGAGCTGTATCTACCATTTCTTTAGCTTCTTTTAAACCAAGTTTGGTGATTTCTCTTACTGCTTTAATTACATTAATTTTCTTGGCTCCTGCGCTTACAAGAATAACATCAAATTCTGTTTGTTCTTCTGCAGCTTCTGCAGGTCCTGCAGCTACAGCAACAGCAGCTGCTGCTGATACACCAAAAATTTCTTCCATTTCAGTAACTAATTCGGATAACTCCATTACACTCATCTCTTTTACAAGATCAATAATTTGCTGTTTTTTATCGGACATGTATTCCTCCATGATTATATTTTTTATTCAGCTTTTGCTTCTTCGTCTTTTTTAGCTATCGCATCAATTAAGCGTACGAAGCTTGAAATTGGGGCTTTCATGCTACCAAACATTTTAGCCAACAATACATCTCTAGACGGTATTTTAGAAAGTTTACTAAGATCTTCGTTCAGATATAATACTCCATCAACTAATCCAGCTTTGAATGTTGGAAATGGCTTATCTTCCATAACTTCTTTAACGAAAGTTGCCATTTCTCTTGCTGCAGAAACTTCATCACTTTTACAGACAGCTACACCGGTTGGTCCTTTTAAATAAGAATCTAATTCTTTGATTCCTAATTCATTAAGTGCTATCTTAACTAATGTGTTTTTCTGAACAAAATAATCAACATCATTATTTCTAAATCTGTTGCGAAGTTGATCTACTTCTTCAATATTAATTCCCTTATAATCTACTAAGACTATCGCTTTAGCACTGTCAAGTCGCTCTTTAATTTCACTTACTAAATTCTTTTTATAAGGTTGTACCATTTTCCTCTCCTATGATTTAGCTTCTAAGGTTACACCTGCAACATCAAGTTTAACACCTGGTCCCATGGTTGAGGTCAATGTCATGCTTTTGATAAATGTTCCTTTCACTGTTGAAGGTCTATCTTTCAAAATTGCTGCAATAATTGTGATTAAATTTTCTTTAATGTTACCCATTTCAAAACTTAATTTGCCTGCAGGAACATGTATGTTTGAAAATTTATCAACCCTATATACGACTTTACCGGACTTTGCTTCTCTTACTGCTGTTTCTACATCCATTGTAACGGTTCCAACTTTAGGGTTAGGCATAAGACCTCTTGGTCCGAGAACTCTACCTAATCTACCAATTTTACCCATTAAATTTGGAGTAGCTATCACAGTATCAAATTCCATCCAGCTATCTTTGGTTATTTTGTCAATATATTCATCGACACCAACGAATTCTGCACCAGCTGCTTTAGCTTGGTCTGCTTTTTCTCCTTCAGCAAAAACTAAAACTCTTACTTGTTTTCCAGTTCCATGAGGAAGAACAAGTGAGCTTCTAATTTGCTGATCAGCTTTTCTAGGATCGACACCAAGATTCATATGAATTTCTACTGTCTCATCAAATTTTGTTACAGGAACTTCCTTTAACAAGTTGATTGCAGTTGCTAAATCATATCTACTTTGACGGTCAACCTTTGAAAATGCTTCTTTGTAGCGTTTACTTCTCTTCATCCACTATTCTCCTTTGATTATAATCTCCTGCAAATTGAGATATTGTTGATTGTCAGCATTAGTCCTCGACTAATACTCCCATACTCCTTGCAGTCCCGGCGATCATGCGCATAGCAGATTCAAGGGAAAAACTATTTAAATCTTGTGCTTTTAATTCAGCGATCTTTTTGCATTGTTCTTTAGTAATCTTTCCAACTTTATCCTTGTTAGGAACAGATGAACCTTTTGCAAGGTTAGCCTCTTTCCTAATAAGAACAGCTGCTGGAGGAGTCTTAATTTCAAATACAAATGACTTGTTTTTGAAAACACTGATAACAACAGGGAAAATCATTCCCGGTTGGTCAGCTGTTCTAGCATTAAACTGTTTACAAAAATCAGGAATATTCACTCCAGCCTGACCTAATGCAGGTCCCACGGGAGGTGCCGGGGTTGCTTTTCCAGCAGGTAACTGAAGTTTGACAACATGTGTTACACCTTTTAATTTAGCCATAACTACCTCTTTTTTTTATTAGTCCAAAGTCTTAAGCTCAAAGTAAAACCTAGGACTTTGAACTTAAACTATTTTTTTCTTTCAACCTGTTCACCGTTAACTTCTACAGGAGTAATCCTGCCGAAAACGGAAACATTAACAGATATTTTTCCTGAAGATTGATCGACTTTATCTACGATACCTTCAAAATCAGTAAAAGCACCTGCGATAATTTTAACCATATCACCAGGCATGAAATCAAATTGGGTTGTAGAATCATCTCTATCATTTATTCCAAGTAATCTATTAACTTCTTTTTCATCAAGAGGAATTGGTTTTTTACCATATCCTAAGAAGTTAGTAACACCTGAAATTGATTTGATGTAAGCATAAACCTTTGGTTCCATTTCTGCTTCTACAATTATGTAGGAATTAAATATTTTTTTCTCAGTCTCTATTTTCTTTCCATCTCTGATAATAAATGTCTTTTGAGTTGGAACCAAGATCTGTCCGATTAAATCCTCTAAATCGGTTCCAATAATACTTTTTTCAATAGTCTCTTTTACTCTATTTTCATGAGATGAAAAAGTGTGTACAACATACCATTGCATAATAACTATCCCCTTATCTAAATAAGGTTTCAGTTATCACGGTATTAAAAACTACATCAACTATCATTAAAAATATGCTTGTAATAATAGTCATAGTTAGAACAACTGTTGTACCCTCTGAAATATCCGGCTTTTTAGGCCATGATATTGTTACAAGTTCCTGGCGAACTTCCTTCAAAAAAGTTGATATTTTTTCCATATTATTTTTCCGTCTTTCTTTGCAGATTTTATAAATTTTTTTAAATGGGCAAAAAGCCAGTAGATATTTCTACTGACTTTGCCTAATTTATTTGGCAGGATAGGCAGGACTCGAACCCGCAACACCTGGTTTTGGAGACCAGTGCTCTACCAATTGAACTACTATCCTGTATTTCTACTATTTATTCTGCTTATGTGTAGTATGTTTTCTACAAGCTGGACAGAATTTCTTTAACTCCAGTTTACCCGGGTTTTTTCTTTTATTTCTGGTAGTTGTATAGTTTCTGTTTTTACACTCTGTACATTCCAGAATTATGATATCTCTCATTATTTACCTTCTTAGCTGATTATTTCGTAATTAGTCAATTACAGTTGCAACAACACCAGCACCGATAGTTCTTCCACCTTCACGGATAGCGAAGCGTAAACCTTGTTCTAAAGCGATAGGAACGATAAGTTCTGCGCCGATAGAAACATTATCACCAGGCATAATCATTTCTACACCTTCAGGAAGTTTCAAAGAACCAGTAACATCAGTTGTTCTGAAGTAGAATTGAGGTCTGTAACCATCGAAGAATGGTTTGTGTCTTCCACCCTCATCTTTTGTGAGGATATAAGTTTCGCCTGTAAATTTAGTGTGAGGTTTAACTGATTTTGGTTTAGCAAGAACCATACCTCTTTCAATGTCAGTTTTAGCAAAACCACGAAGAAGACAACCGATATTATCACCAGCTTCAGCTTGATCCATGATTTTTCTGAACATTTCAACACCAGTACAAGTTGTTTCAACAGTTTCTCTGATACCAACTCTTTCGATTTTGTCACCAGTTTTAACTACACCGCGTTCAACACGACCAGTAGCAACTGTTCCACGACCAGGAATTGAGAATACATCTTCAACAGGCATCAAGAATGGTTTGTCCACATCTCTGTCTGGTTCTGGAATATATGCGTCAATTGCATCAACGAGTTCTTGAATTTGAGCTTCGCCTTCTGGGTCTCCATTAAGACCTTTAAGAGCTGAACCATGAATAAATGGAACATCATCTGGGAAACCATATTTTTCAAGAAGTTCTCTAACTTCCATTTCAACTAATTCGAGAAGTTCTTCATCATCAACAAGGTCACATTTGTTCATAAATACAACCATAGCTGGAACACCAACCTGTCTTGCAAGAAGAATGTGTTCTTTTGTTTGAGGCATAGGACCGTCAGCAGCACTAACAACTAGGATAGCACCGTCCATCTGAGCAGCACCTGTAATCATATTTTTCACATAGTCAGCGTGACCTGGGCAGTCAACGTGAGCATAGTGGCGTTTATCTGATTCATATTCAACGTGAGCTGTAGCAATAGTAATTCCACGCTCTTTTTCTTCAGGTGCATTATCAATTGAGTCGAATGATCTGAATGCAGCACCAGTTTTCTTACTTAAATATAGTGTTATTGCAGCAGTTAAAGTTGTTTTACCATGATCAACGTGACCAATAGTTCCAACATTAACATGAGGTTTTGTTCTAACAAATTTTTGCTTTGCCATGTTTCCTCCCGGATTTAGTTATCTTTTCTTATTTTTCAGTTTTAGGTCTATAAGGATTTCGTGTAAACACAAATACACCGCACTTGTGCGGTCTCTTCCCTATTTTATACTAACAACAAATTCTTTTTTTCGCAATATGTTATGTTAATGAATTTATCTTAGTAATTGTTTCTAATTATTATTTTCAAGTGGAGCTCATGACCGGATTTGAACCGGTGACCTCATCCTTACCAAGGATGCGCTCTACCGACTGAGCTACACGAGCATCTCAAAAAAAATGGAGCGGGAAACGGGATTCGAACCCGCGACCCTCAGCTTGGAAGGCTGATGCTCTAGCCAACTGAGCTACTCCCGCTTTTCGGCTCGTAATTCTATTTATTTTTAAAATAGCTTTTCATTCACAAAAAAAAATGGTGGAGAGAGGAGGATTTGAACCTCCGAAGGCTTCGCCGACAGATTTACAGTCTGTTCCCTTTGACCGCTCGGGAACCTCTCCACAATTATGGAGCCAACGAAGGGAATCGAACCCCCAACCTGCTGATTACAAATCAGCTGCTCTACCATTGAGCCACGTTGGCGTGAATGTATTGCTATAAAATCAAACTCACTTTTCTTGTCAAGACTTTTTTTTCACACTCTGTATTTTTCAAATATCGCACCAAATTCTTAGACAAGCATTATTTTACCCGTTTTCATGTCAAATACTTTTTTGAAAAAATGTTATGAATCAATAAGTTGACTCAAATTGATGCTCGCTCATATCATCATAAAAATGACACAAATAGCGATTGTTAGTAGCTTTATTCAATATTTGCTATATGGACAATAAATTCTTGTCTAATAATATTTTAATAATATTTTTTACAGAATTATTTTTTTTATCTTTTTTCTTAAAAATTTTCCAATAACTTCTTAAATTTACTCTTTTACAGAGCCAACTTTTTAGTAATTTCTTCTAAATTTTCCCTTAACTTTTCTTTTAATTCATTTATTATCTTTAAAAAATATTCTTAACTCTTCCAACAATTCCAGATTCTAGCATGACTTTTATACCATGAGGGTGATTAGCTGAATTAGTTAGAATTCTTTTGACCACACCCGAAGTTAGCTTTCCGCTTCTTTGATCTTGCTTCTGCACAAGCTCTACCTTCTTTCCAATCTCAATATTAATTCTTTTTGTATTATCTATACTCATTTTCTCTATATCTTCCTTATTTTCCTAAACCCAGGTAGCATTATTGGGCTTTATTAATATTTTGTTTTCCAAATCAATTTTTCTACTGATTCACTACATTACACAAATAGTTTCATGCCTTCTGTGTCAAATCTATTCTTTAAAGCTTAATTTAGATTTATAGAATAAGATAAAATTCTGCAAAATTTATCAATTGACAGAATTTCATTTCAATTAAAAAATACTTAATCTTAAATTAAAGCGTGGGAGTAATCATGAAAGATTTTAATTCGCGAAATATTATAATGGGCTTGCAACATACTTTTGTTATGTTCGGAGCAACAGTTTTAGTACCAATTTTAACAGGATTAGATATTGGTGCTACATTATTAGCCACAGGTATCGGCACTTTAATATTCCATTTAATTACCAAAAATATGGTCCCTATCTATTTAGGTTCGTCTTTTGCTTTTATAGCAGCTATTCAAGCCATCTCTGCCAGTTCAGGAATGCCTTATGCCTTAGGTGGAATCTTTGGGGCTGGTGTTATGTTTATGCTGGTAGGCTTACTATTAAATTTTATCAGTATAGAATCATTACATAAGATTTTACCTGCCTGGGTTACTGGTCCTATGATTGTTTTGATAGGTCTAATTCTTGCTCCTGTCGCTATCTCTAATGCAAATGGGGCAAACTCTCCTGGATTAATGGCTTCAATCGGCACAAATGGATGCTGGTTATTAGCTTTATCTACTTTTGCCGTTTCTGTTATAGTTAAAATCTATTTTGAGAAAATTGGTTTAAAGTTTCTTTCAATGTTGCCAGTATTAATTTCTTTAGTATTCGGATTTATCATATCTTCCATATTTGGACTTATAGATTGGGCAGCCGTACAGAATGCTAGTTGGTTTGGCTTACCAAGCTTAACAACTCCTAAATTCTCAATAAATGCACTTTCAATAACTGTCCCTATAGCTTTAGTGGCCATCGTGGAACACTTTGGTGATGTGTTAGCAATTGGAAATGTAGCAGGAAAAGACTTTTTAACTAAACCAGGTATTCATAGAACTCTTTTTGGGGACGGAGTAGCAAGTTGTATCTCTTCTTCAATTGGTGGGCCTGTTTTAACTACTTATAGCGAAAACACTGGTGCAGTAGCTTTAACTGGCAATACTAATCCTGTGATTATGAGAATTGCTGCAACTTTTGCTATTATTTTAGCTTTTATTCCTAAATTTACAGAAATTATTAAAGTTATTCCAGGACCAGTTATTGGCGGAATCTCAATCCTCTTATTTGGTATGATTTCGTCTATAGGTATCAAAAATATGATAGATGCTAAAGTTGATTTCTCAAATCCTAAGATTCTTATCATTTCCGCATCTATGTTAGTTATTGGCTTAGGAAATGCAAAGTTTGCTTATGGAACTTTCCAATTAGAAGGATTAGGACTTGCTGCTATTATAGGTATGTTACTAAATTTGATCCTGAATTTCAAGGATATAATATCTAAGAATTGAGAATTGAGAATTGAGATTAACTGGGAATGTGGGCATCCCTGCCTTTTATCATTGTGCAAACAATGATAATTTCTTAAATCCCAATGGGATCATGCGTTAGCAGAGAAGCAGGAAACAATAAGAAAATTCTTATATAAATCGGTCTAAAAGGAAAACTCGAGGGGGAAGCAGAGCATGGCATCTAATATTGACTTGATAATAATTAATAACCAAGAGGTATAGAGTTTGAGAAAAAATATAGAAGAAAACATGGAAATTTACGATAGAATATGTGTAGATTATATAGCAGAAACTTTTAACAACTACCATCAAGAAGGAGTTGAGAAGTTTCTTAAGTTCGTTGATGGAATAGAGAAGATTCTAGAATTAGGAACAGGTTCAGGAAACAACTTAACTTATATGTTTGGTCAGGGGAAAAGCATTCAAGGCAGTGATAATGTCTTGGGATTTTACGAATGGATCGGAAGCAGATTTGCCTGTCCCTTTTCATATATTGACTTCTCTGATGTTGATTTCGTAAATTCTTATATCAGAGATTACGAAATTAAGCATCTTTTCTGCAATCTTGCCATGCAGCATCTAACTTATAAGCAACTTCAAGAGTTTTGGGATAAAATTAACTTCTCAGGAGTATTTTTCTTTTCTCTCTATGAAGGTATAGGAGATAAGCTTGATGAAAAGGGAATCTTTTCTACTTATTACAAACATAGACAAGTAATCAAAATGTTAGGAGATAGATTTGACATTTTAGAGCAATGGTTCTGTGATGATATTCATAAATCAGATAAGAAAATGCTTAATTATGTGGTAAAGTTAAAAAAATAAATTATCTGTCCACATTTATCATACTTTAGAGTATTGGTAAAGTCCAATACTCTTTTTTTTGTGACTATTGCTTGCCTTAGAAATATTTATCTCCTAATTTTGCTCGCTTTATAAGACTTTAATCCTGACTTGTGAGGGTGAAAATTAGCGAAAATTCAAGGGATTACAGATTGGATTAGATAAAGAATGACTATGGATTATTAAGCAGTCAGAATCGTTCCCCATGCTATAAAGTTATTCTTCTACTTAAATTAATAATAATTCCATTATAAGTATGATGGGCTATAAGATAGAAAACAGCTGGAAGAGCAGTAATCTCTGAAAAACTTGCAATAGCAATAGTGATAGTTAGTAGTGTATTTTTATGACCTGTTGTGATTGGCAAAGTATATTTCATCTTTTTACTCCTAGCAATCAACCAACCAATCAGATATAATATTCCAGCAAGAAGAAAAGTAAAGACAAGGACAGAGATTAAATCTATTTTACTCATCTTTTTGATTTCTTTGGATGAATTAGCAACAGCGATAATTATCAAAAACATCTGAATCAAAGCTTTGAATGGATCAATCTTGCTAATAACAAATTCTTTAATTGTTAGTACTTTGTTAGTGAGAAAAGCTAAAATGAGAGGGATAAATATTATTATAGTAACTCGCCAAAAAATATCATAATAATTTATTGAAAGGCTACTTTCGTGAAGAAATAATCTGGGGATAATAGCGAATACCAAAGGAGATATGATATTGAAGATTGTTACATTTGCCACAGTATATTCCAAATCTCCCTTAGCAAGTGAAACCATTACAGGTGAGCCTAAAGCTGGTGGTGTAATAACAACTAAGAGAAAACCAATTTGCAAAGCACTTCCCATCCAACTTGTTGCGTAATAAACCATTAAAGGTGAAATTAGCCAGCAAATAAGTGGAAAGATTATTAACTCTTTCCGAAAAAAGTTTCTTGCTTTAAACTCCATTCTTACAAAAGAACAGTAGAGCAAAAGCATCAGTAAGGGTATCATTACTGGCCTAAAGAGTGAGAAGAAAGGAAATATAAAGCCTATAACTACAGCAGACAGAAGAAATACTCCTGTCCACTTTTTTATTAAATCTAACATTTATGTGAATTTAACCTATTTAACAATAACTCCGCCACCCAAGAGCTCATTATCTTCAGTATAAAAGACTGCTGATTGTCCTGGAGTAACAGATTCTATTGCTTGCTCTAAGATAACAACCATCTCTTTTCCTTCAAAGATTAAATCTCTAACTTCAACAGGCTTAGAATTATATCTAATTTGCACCAAGCTCTTCTTCACTCTATTCATATCACTTTCTAAAAAGTGAAGTTCATTAATTCTGAAAGAAGATACTTTTAAGTCTTCCCTATTAGGAGTAACATAAAGAATATTCTTACTGATATCCATAGAGTGAACGAAAAGAGTTATATTAAGTTTAGTTTGAAGACCTTTCCTCTGCCCTATAGTATAAGCAGTAAGTCCATGATGCTCCCCTATAACTTGGCCGGTGAGAAGCTTTATCTTACCAGCTTTTGCAGGAACTATCTTATTAACAAAATCTAAATAGTGATCTTTTATAAAGCAAATCTCTTGAGAATCTTTTTTATCTGCTACGAAAAGATTATTTTCACTAGCAATTTTCCTAACTTCATCTTTATTAAGTTGATATAGAGGAAATATTGTTTTCTCTAATTGCTCTTTTCTAACTCTCCACAGCATGTAAGTTTGGTCTTTTGAATTATCAGCTCGATAGATATGAGGTCTATCTTGTCCTTGAATCAACCTAACATAATGGCCAGTAGCAAAATATTCAAATCCGTACTCCTTTATCTTATCAAAAAACGCACCCCACTTAATTGTTGGATTGCAAAGAGTACAGGGATTAGGGGTATTCCCACTTTTATATTGATTAACAAAATCATTAAGTACAATTCTGCTAAATTCATCTTTAACATTAATTACAATATGCTTAATATCTAGCTGGTCACAAATCTTCTGGGCATCTTTAGTCGCGGCCAAAGAACCCTCTTCTACACTATAGCCAAATTCTTCATCATCATATTGCACCATAGTGAATCCAGCTATGTCATAGCCTTCTTTCTTAAGTAAACAAGCGACTACGGAGCTATCTACTCCTCCACTCATCGCTACAGCTATCTTTTTATTCTTCAATCCTTTCAATGTCAGCTCCTAATAATCTTAATTTGCCCTCAATATTATCATAACCTCTATCAATATGGTATATTCTTGATATAGTAGTTTCACCTTCGGCAGCTAATCCAGCGAGAACTAAAGCCGCACTTGCTCTTAAATCCGTAGCCATAACTTCTGCCCCACTAAGAGATTGGACTCCTTCCACTTTGGCTTTACCCTTTTCTTGAAAAATATCTGCTTGCAATCTATTTAATTCTGGAACATGCATAAATCTATCAGGGAAGATAGTATCTTCGATATAGCTTGTTCCATCTGCTAAAGTCATTAAAGCTAAGAATTGAGCCTGTAAATCTGTAGGGAAAGCAGGATGAGGGTCTGTTACTATATTAACAGGTAAAATTTTATCAGTAGGGAAAATAGTCATACTAGCTTCATCTGTTTCAATTCTAAAACCTGCTTGCTTCATTTTGAGAATTAATGCTTCCAAGTGTTGAGGATTACAGTTTGACACTGTTATTTCACTGTTAGTAATAGCACCGGCAATCAGGAAAGTTCCTGCTTCAATTCGGTCAGGCATCATCTCCATTCCTATTGGGAAGAGCTCTTTTACACCCTCAATCTCAAGTTTATTTGTACCCTTACCAGTAATTTTAGCACCCATCTTTACGAGAAAATCTATTAAACTATCAATCTCAGGTTCTTTTGCACAATTACGCAAAATAGTTTTACCTTTTGCTAAGGTAGCTGTCATTAAGATATGACAAGTAGCACCAACTGAGACATTCTCAAAATCAATCTCAGCTCCTTTAAGTTCATCAGTGGTTGCATATAAATACCCTTTTTTTGTTTCAAAGCTAGCACCCATCTTCTCTAAAGCTTTTAAATGCAAATCTATAGGTCTGGCACCAATAGCACAGCCACCAGGGAATGAAACCTTGGCCTTTTTAAATTTAACTAACAAAGGTCCTAAAACATAAATTGAAGCTCTCATTTGAGAAACTAATTCATAAGGTGCTTCAGGAAAACAGACATCTGAAGTATCTACTTCCATTCTCCCTTGTAAATAATCTATTCTAGCTCCAATAATTCTTAATAAATGGGTCATAGTTTTTATATCTACTAGTTTAGGAACATTAGTTAAAACGCTCTTTCCTCTTGTTAACAAACATGCTGCCAATATGGGTAAAATAGCATTTTTAGCTCCACTAATCTCAACTGATCCAGATAATTTATTTCCACCTCTTATTAAAAACTTCTTCATTTATGCCACCTATATCTTTATATACATTATTAATTTTTGTCATTATGGAATTGAGTTTATTTGATGTCAAGAGAAAAGAAAAGGGGGAATTTAGAATTAAGAATTGAGAATTAAGAATTGAGAATTGAAGAAATATAAATCTATCCCCTAATTTCACGAATTTTTTAAAAATATCACCACGGGATTAAATAGATTTGCCCGAATGTAGGGGCCTATTGCCATACGCCTTCTTGAAAAGTTCTGAGAATATGATAAGACCTCTTCTGCCGGATTGCATGCACCCTTGCATGCGAAAAACCTTATAAAAATCTAATGTTATCTTATTATTGTCTTATGTGGAAGCAGAGACGCTTCCACTCCATAGAAGAAAACACCCCCTGTGTCCCCCTCACTGAGGGGGATTTAAGATTCACGGACTAAAGGTCCGTAACCCCAGTTATTAAATCCCAAAGGGATTAAATAGATTAGCCCAGGGTCTCATTCAAAGAAGTTTTGAAAAAACGAAGTTGAATTGACCCTGGGTATGGTACACCAATATTTATTTAACCCTGTCTTGTGAAGGCGAAGCATTAGCGTAGACTCAAAGGGTTTAATAGAGAAAATAATAATTACAAGAAAATCTGTCGAATTATTTAGGACTGGACATTCACACGAATTAACGCGAATGTAGGGGCCTATTGCCATACGCCTTCTTGAAAAGTTCCCTAACACAAAGTTTTTAAGAAAAGTTCTGAGAATATGATAAGACCTCTTCTGTCGGACGGTGGAGATTCTCTCCGCCTCATTGTAAAACATAGAAAAACCTCTCCACAGATTTCACGAATTACATGATGTAAGAAAAATTACCCTGTAAGAATTTAATAATTTCTAAATCTTTTATCTCTCTTCTTTTTCAATAAAGCAAAATACCAATAATACCTGTTAAAATGGTTACCACAATAGGATTAGGCTTCTTATAGAAAGAAAAAGCTAGAACTCCTAAGAAAATAAGGGCACTTTTCCAATCGACAAGAGTTTTAACACCAATGAACCAAACAGCACTTGCAATAAATCCAATAGTTCCAGGTTTTATCCAAGCAAGAGCTTCTTTTACGAATTTATTTTTAGAAAAGATAAAAAAGAATGTTGCGATAATAAACATTATAATAATAGAAGGTGTTACCACCCCAGCCGTAGCTACTAATCCACCGAGAAATCCGGATGTTTTCTGTCCGATAAAAGTTGCAGAATTAACAGCAATTGGTCCTGGAGTTGATTGAGCAACAGCTACTAAATCTATAAATTCATGGTCTGTTAACCATGCTTGATTTTTAACTACCTCTTCCTGAATTAAAGGAAGCATAGCTAATCCCCCACCGAAGGCGAATAGTCCTATTTTAAAAAAGATCAAGTATAATTTTAAGTAAATCATTTTTTCACCAAGCTACTGATGATGCTAAATACTATTAAAGCGATTATGATGGTAATCGGGGAAATAGAAAGAAATGTTAACAGAATAAAAGAGATTATCATTGTTATGATAGATAGATAATTCTTTTTACTTTTGCGTAATAGATTTATTAAAGAGAAGGTAATCATGGCCCCTACAGCAGGTCTAATCCCTTGGAAAAATTTAACTAGATAAGGATTTTCAGCATATTCCAAAAGGAAACCAGTTAATAAACTAATAATCAAAAAAGCTGGTAAAATAGTAGCAAAGGCACACAAAAGAGCACTAGCATAGCCACCCAATCTATAACCAAGAAATATTGAAATGTTAACTGCTATTGGACCGGGGGAAGTCTGAGAAAGAGCAAGACCATCATGAAAAGTATCATAATCTAATAATTTCTCTTTTTCCACCAATTCATACTCAATTAAATGTAGCATTGCATAGCCACCTCCAATAGTGAAGGCTCCAATCTTAAAGAATATCTTAAATAATTTCCAGTTTTTAGTGATAATTACCTCTTTTTTGATTAAAAGGGCGTATGGCAATACGCCCCTACATTCGGGCGAATCCATTTAATCCCTTGGTGATATTTTTAAAATTTCGTGAAATTAGTGGATAGATTCATCTTTCTTCAATTCTCAATTCTCAATTCTCAATTCTCAATTCTAAACTACTCTCTATCTGCTTTTAATACTTCTAAGAAGGCTTCTTGAGGTACAGTAACTGAACCGATTTCTTTCATTCTCTTCTTACCCTTCTTTTGTTTATCAAGAAGTTTTCTTTTACGAGAGATATCGCCACCATAACATTTAGCTAAAACATCTTTTCTCATAGCGTTGATAGTAGAACGGGCGATGATTTTACCACCGATACAAGCTTGAAGAGCGATTTTGAAGAGATGTCTAGGTATCACTTCAGAAAGTTTTTCAGTAACACTTTTACCCCAACTATAGGCTTTATCGACATGGCAGATAAAGGACATAGCATCAACTTTTTCTCCATTAATCATTATATCAACTTTTGAAACATCAGAAGTTTGATAGTTTTTAAAGCTATAATCAAATGAGGCATAGCCACGAGACAAGGTCTTCAACTTATCATAGAAGTCAAAAATAATTTCAATTAGAGGTAGATCATAGTGAAGTGCAACTCTTTTATCATCAATATATTGAATATCTTTTTGCACGCCTCTTCTATCTTGAGCTAATTGCATAATATTCCCTATATATTCAGAAGGAAGAATGATTTCCACATTCATTACTGGTTCTTCAATAAAATCAATTAAGGTAGGATCTGGGAAATCAATAGGATTATAGACGATTTTTTCTGTTCCATCTTTTAAATGAATAATAAATTTAACACTTGGAGTTGTAGCAATAATTGGGACATTATACTCACGATAAAGTCTCTCTTTAACGATTTCAAGATGAAGCATTCCTAGGAAACCACAACGGAACCCATAACCCAAAGCAAGAGAGCTTTCTTTCTCATAGATTAGAGAAGAGTCATTTAATTTTAGTTTGCCCATGGCCTCAACTAAACCTGCATAATCATCTCCATCAATAGGGAATATTCCACTATAAACCATAGGCTTTGGTTCTTCATAACCTGTTATTGCTTCTTTACAACCGTTTTTTACAGAAGTAACTGTATCGCCTACCCGAGCATCAGCTATCTCTTTAATATTACAAATCAGATAACCTACTTCTCCAGTTGTGAGTTCTTTTTGAGGTTCTAATTTCATTCCTAGATAGCCAATCTCTTCTATATCATAAACTTTATCAGTTTGCATTAATCTTATTGTATCACCCTTAGTCAGCTTTCCGTTGAAAACTCTTACCAAGACTACTACACCACGGTAAGTGTCAAAATAGGAATCAAATATAACAGCTTTCGGTGGGGCATCAATAAGACCTTTAGGTGCAGAAATAGCATCTACGATTCCATCTAATAATTCTTGAACTCCTAAACCTGTTTTAGCACTAACCTTGAAAATATGATCAGGGTCACAACCTAATAAATCCATTAAATCATGTTCAGTACCTTCCACATCAGCTTTAGGTAAATCAATCTTATTTATTACAGGAATAACCTCTAAATTATTATCCATTGCTAGATAAAGATTACTCATTGTTTGTGCTTCAATTCCTTGAGCAGCATCTACTAGAAGCAGAGCAGCTTCACAAGAAGCTAAAGATCTTGATACTTCATAAGTGAAGTCAACATGACCTGGAGTATCAATCAGATTAAAAACATACTCTTCTTTATCTTTAGTGTGCTTCATTCTAATTGCATGGGATTTAATAGTTATCCCTTTTTCTCGCTCAAGATCCATGTTATCTAAAACCTGATCTACGATTTTATTTCTATCTATTGTATTTGTTTCTTCTAATAATCGATCAGCCAAAGTTGATTTACCATGGTCGATGTGAGCAATTATACAGAAATTTCTAATATTAGTTTGTTTCATATATTTATACCTCAAGCGTACCCTATTTTTTATATCGATTTTGTGTCAATACAAAAATAGTTATACAAGATTAATCATACTATCTACTGTCGGAGTAATTGCAGGAATTAGCATCTCCCTAACAATGTAGTATTGCTTTATCTACTAAAGAAATCCTAGCTTAGTAGCCCACTTTTCAAGTTCAGGAATAGCCTGGCTATTATAGCAATATCCAGCTATTTCTTTGACAAAGCTAATACCTTGAACTGAATTGCTAGTAAATACTTGTTCAAAGCTGGCAAGTTCTGAGAGAAGAATATCTTTCTCTATTATAGGAAATTCTTTCATAAGTTCTTGCCTTATAATACCATTAAGAATATTTCCATTAGCTTTTGGTGTATAAATAATACCCTGCCTTACAAAGAAGATATTAGCATAGCAACATTCACAGATAAGCTCTTGCGAATTAACCAAAAGCCCATCATCAAAGCCTTTTCTAATAGCCTCTCGATGTAAGATAACATTTTCCATATAATTCAAAGATTTAATATTCCTGAACATACTAGGCTGGTAATTATCAGATATTACAGTTAGCTTTCTAGGTGTATTATTTGCTTGAAATTGAGAAGTCATTATTAACAATCCTGTCTTTTTATTAGTATCTTCAAAAAGAATAATCTTTAGGCGAAGCTTTTCGCTTTTATTTAGCCTTACTAGTTCCTGAATAATCTCTTCATAATCAACCCTAGGCAAAGTTAATCCAAGCTTCTTGCCATTTTCATTTAATCTGTTAAGATGCTGAGTTAGAAGAATAGCTTTACCTTGCTTTGTTCTTAGAGAAGTAAAAACTCCCAAGCCATATTGAAAAGCAGGACTTTCTCCAGAGATTAGAATAGATTCTTGAGGCAGATATCTACCATTATAATAACTAATCATTGTTAAGCTCACTTATATTTAAGAAAGTTCTAATTTTATGAAGAATCTCTTGATATTCACTTTTAGGGTCTGATTCTATTGTGATTGCTCCTCCGCTGTTAACAAACAACTTATCTTGAACAACTATGCCAGTTCTGATCACAATACTACTTTGGAGAAAAACATTATTCATAATAAAGATGCTTCCAGTGTAGAGCTTTCTTTTATAGGTTTCTAACTCTTCAATAACCTTCATAGAAGCTATTTTAGGACAACCTGTAATAGAACCTCCAGGGAAACAAGCTTTAAGTAAATCAATATTAGAGAATCCTTCTTTTAAAAGACCTTCAACAACTCCAACTAAGTGAAAGACATTGGCAAAAGTCTCTAATTTATTAGCTTGTAAGACATTTACCGTGCCAATCTCGCAAACTTTTGACAGATCATTTCTGAGTAAGTCAACAATCATGTGCAGTTCTGCTAAATCTTTCTCTGAGCTTAAAAGCATCTCTTGATTAATTCTATCTTCCGTCTTGTCTTTTCCTCGAGGAGCTGTACCTTTGATAGGCTTGGTTAGCACCTTTTTATTTTCACACTTGAGGAACTGCTCAGGAGAAATACTACATACTGTAAAGTCATCATAAGTTAAATAAGCAGAGAAGGGAGCACTGTTTTTCTGGTAGAGCTTTTTGAAGAAATTCCAAGTTGAACCAGAGAAGTCTGCAGTGAATTGCTGAGTAAGATTTACTTCATAAACATCGCCACTAAGAATATAGTCTTGAATTCTCTTAACTTTAGAGCAATACTCTTCTTCATTACACTCTTGAGAGAAATTTGTAAGCTGATAAGGAGCTTGATTCTCATTAGCTTGTGATGGCATAAACTCACTATAATCGAAGATAACATCCCAGCATTGCTGAGTCTTATTATCCCAATATCTGTAATTCCTATAGAGAGTTATGATTGCTTGGGGTAGTTTATAAGAGTATTTATTTATATCAGGCAATGTCTCTAAATATCTCCCTAAATCGTAGTCTAAATAACCAATCCACCCACATCTATTAGCAGGAAAATCTAAGTGATTAAAGTCATATTTTTCAATCAAATCAGCTATTTTTGTCCAGACTTCTCTATCTTGAGAATATTGATATTGATGAAGAGGATTCCAGCCATAAAGAGAGAATTCAGATTGTGATTCATGACCAGTTAAAAGAGAAGAGTTATGATAATTGTGATTATTAACCCATTCAAGAGGTTCAATAAAGGGAACTTTTTTTAAAGCTTTCACTTGAATCTTCATCTCTTCTCCAATATTTCTAAAAAGTTCTTAATCATAGCCTTGCCTTCTTCTGTCATGAATGATTCAGGATGAAATTGGATTCCGTAAATGGGGAGAAATTTATGTTCAATAACCATAGGCAAATTATCAGAAGTTTTAGCCGTAACTCTCAGAATATCACTAATATCACTAATAACTAAAGAGTGATAACGGGCTACTTTGCTTGGATTAGTCAAATTATTCATAATTAAACTTTGACAAGTAGTAAAAACTTCACATTGCTTGCCATGTACTGGAAAAGGAGCTTTAATAGTTTTCCCTCCAAAATACTCATTGATACACTGCATTCCTAAGCATATTCCTAGAATAGCTTTCTTATCATAATATTCGGCAAGAACTCTCATGGTAAGTCCAGAGTTCTCAGGCCTACCAGGTCCTGGTGAAATCACTATCGCTTCATAATTTCCTATTTCTTCTAAGCGAACAAGATTATTCCTTATTACCTCAACTTCTCCAGAATAGTTCTCTTGAATTAAGTAATAAAGATTATAAGTGAATGAATCATAATTATCTATAAGCAGTATTTTTCTCATAGAAGTTAGAATATTTATAGGGATTATTTAGTCAATTTAATTAACTCTCTTACTGCATCAGAAATCAAATCCCTAACTTCTCTAAACTTTTCTAAAGAGTGGCCATCAGGATCTTCAAAGCCAATATGAAGATGATTCTTTACTTTTCCTGTAAAAATAGGACAAGTCTCTTTGGCTGAATCACAAACAGTAATTACAAAATCAAATTCAGCTTGCAAAAATTCATCTACTAATTTTGGTCTATGTTTTGAAATATCTATACCTAACTCTTTCATAACTTCTATAGCATTAGGATTCACTCTTTCTGTCGGTTTTGTCCCAGCTGAAAAAGCTTCATATCCTTCATACTGATTCATTAATCCCTCTGCGATTTGACTACGGCAGGAATTACCTGTACAAAGAAATAAGACTCTTTTCATAATTAACCTTTTATTAATTTTATGATTTCTTTGGAATATATTAGCCTACCCGAAGAGACTACTTTTTCATCAATTACTAAGGCAGGTGTCATCATTACCCCATATTCCATAATATCTTTTAGTTCTGTTACTTTTTCAATAGTTGCTTCGATTCCTGTTTCTTTCACAGCTTTAATAGTTTCTTGCTCGAGTTTTTTACACTTGCTACAACCTGTACCTAATACTTTAATAATCATCTCTCTTCTCCTTTTTATTGATTTTGTTTAAAATAACAGATTAAAAACATATCCCACCAGGATAATTCCAATCCCTGTAGTTGCTATAAATATAGCTATTAATTTCGGTTTTATTACCTTCTTAAGGATTATACACTCAGGAAGAGATAAGGCAGTAACAGACATCATGAATGCTAAGGCAGTACCGATTCCCACACCTTTATTAATTAATGCTTCAGCAATTGGTATTGTCCCTAAAGCATTAGAATACAAAGGAATACCTACAATTACAGCTACTATTACGCTAAAAGGATTATCTGAACCAGCAATATTTGCTAAAGCTCCGTCAGGCACCCAACCATGAATAACGGCTCCAATTCCTATTCCTATTAAAACGAAGTACCAAACTCTTCCGACAATATCTTTCACCTGATCAATTGACCACTTCAATCTATCATTTTGACTTGAGAATTGCTCTTCTGCTGAGTTACCAAACTTCATTTCAAAAACATAGGGTTCAACCCATTTTCTTGGTTTAAATAATCCAATTACTATTCCACCAACAATTCCCACTACAAGACCACAGATAACATATATAACAGCAATTTTCCAGCCAAAGGATGCTAATAAAATAGCAAATGCTGCTTCATTAACTATTGGTGAAGTTATCAAAAATGAGAGTGTTACTCCTACAGGAATACCAGCCTCGACAAAAGCTATGAACATTGGCACTGATGAACAAGAACAGAATGGAGTCACTATACCAAATATTGATGCTAAAATATGACCACCAAGCCCACTAACCTTAGATATTACCTTCTTTAATTTAGTCGGATTAATGTAAGATCTTAAATATGATATTAAGAAAATCATTATACTTAGCATAATAATAATCTTTAAAGTATCATAGATAAAGAAAGTTAAAGCTTCACCCCAATGTGAATCTAAATCCAAGCCAACTGATCTCGTTATGAATTCTCCAAAAACTTCTAAAAAATGAAACATAATCTAATTTCCTTTAAAAAGCTGTTTTTCTCGCTCCATATTTGAATATAAAATATCCTTAGAAGCCTTTAAAAATCTGCTAACACAATCACATCTAATCATGTAATAAACACAATTACCTTCTCGATAATCATAAATTAAACCACTCTTCTTCATCATAGTTAAATGTTTTGATATGGTTGAAATATCAAAACCTAATTCATCGGCAAATTCCTTTACGCAGAGCTTACGATCTAACAAAGTCTCTAATATATAAAGTCTGACAGGGTGTGCTGTAGCTTTTAATATATCTGCTAGCATTTCATATTTTTCTTTTGAATATTCCATAGTTTTATCTCCTGATAATTTCAAGTTTGACAAATTCGTCAAACTGTCAATATCTTTTTTATATTATTATCTTTTACTTTAGATTTTAGATTCGTAAATTGTTGATATTATAGCTTTTATCCTTTTCTACAATTCTGCTTTTTCTTTCCTTTTCTCTTAGTCTCTTAATGCTCCATTAATGATATTACGAATAAAATTCAAATAATATTTGAGATGACAGTCACAGAGCAAGGGAAATGGAGAGAATTTCAAGAGTGTGATAAAACCTTACAGGGTTACACGAATATTGGTGTACCATACCCAGGGTCAATTTTTCTTCAAAAAATGAGACCCAGGGCTAATCTATTTAATCCCTTTGGGATTGAAGAACTGGGGTTACGGACCTTTAGTCCGTGAATCTCAAATCCCCCTCCGTGAGGGGGACACAGGGGGTGTTTTCTTCTATGGAGTGGAAGCCTCTCTGCTTCCACATAAGACAATAATAAGATAACATTAGATTTTTATAAGGTTTTTCGCATGCAAGGGTGCATGCAATCCGGCAGAAGAGGGATTATCATGCTGTAAACTATCATCTTTAGTGATTAACTGGGGTTACGGACCTTTAGTCCGTGAATCTTAAATCCCCCTCCGTGAGGGGGACACAGGGGGTGTTTTCTTCTATGGAGTGGAAGCGTCTCTGCTTCCACATAAGACAATAATAAGATAACATTAGATTTTTATAAGGTTTTTCGCATGCAAGGGTGCATGCAATCCGGCAGAAGAGATCTTATCACATTCTCAAAACTTTTCTTAAAAACTTTGTGTTAGGGAACTTTTCAAGAAGGCGTATGGCAATAGGCCCCTACATTCGCGTTAATTCGTGTGAATGTTCAGTCCTAAATAATTTGACCGATTTTTTAGTAATTATTATTTTCTCTATTAAACCCTTTGAGTCTACGCTAATGCTTCGCCTTCACAAGACAGGGTTACACAAATATTGGTGTACCATACCCAGGGTCAATTTTTCTTCAAAAAATGAGACCCTGGGCTAATCTATTTAATCCCTTTGGGATTGAAGAACTGGGGTTACGGTTACGGACCTTTAGTCCGTGAATCTTAAATCCCCCTCCGTGAGGGGGACACAGGGGGTGTTTTCTTCTATGGAGTGGAAGCGTCTCTGCTTCCACATAAGACAATAATAACTAATCTTTCCGACATGAATTAAGTTGTTGTGTAACAATAAAATAGATAAAAATAGATATTGACAAAAATACCTCGTATATGATTATAGTTTAGTTGTTTACGGAAATAAACGAAACTATAAAAAACGAGGTATATATGCTAAAAAAATACAAACAGGTAAAAGTGTCAAGCTTGAATTCAGGATTAATAATAGAGTTATTTGAAATATTTAAATTTGGAAGTATTTTGAAGCAAGTTGGTATAGTAAAACAAAAAGGTCATACCATCATTGAATTGATGCTTCTTTTTATGTTCATGATTCTTGAGAATAAAAAATCCTTATATTTTGGTCTAAAATTCAATAATATATCAAAATTTAAAACACCCATTAATGATATGCTAAACAACTCTAATTATAAATGGAGAAATCTATTATATAAAGTTGCTTTAAGGTTTATTAAGCTAAGTGATACTTCCTGTGAAAATGATAATTGTATAATTTTTGATGATACATCGAAAGTAAAAACAGGGAAAAAGACAGAATATATCAGTTGGTTTCATGATCACTGTTTATCAAAATACTTCAAAGGGTTTCAAAACATAACTGAAGTGTGGAGTAATGGGTTATCAGCTATTGTATTAGATTTTGAATTAAAAATTGGAAAGAAAAAAGTCAAAAAGTCAAAAAGACCCAGATACCACAAAGGCACTCATACTGAGCAAAGAAATCGTTTCTCAAAAGAAAAGAAGACTCAAATTGTAATTAAAATGATAAAACGCACTATTCAGAGAAAAATACCTTTTAAATATGTATTATGGGATTCTTGGTTCAATAACAACACAAGTTATAACTTTGTATTTAAAAGACTTGTACCACTTGGAATAACACTAGTGTCTATGTTAAAAAATGGTTCCCAGAAATATAAGTTTAAAGGTCAATATTATGATTTGAAAACCCTAAACAAAATAGCTGGTAAATGGTTTTATGATAGGAAATCCGGAATAAAATATAAATCTGTTATTGTTGAATTATTAGATACTTCAAGTTCAAGAAAAATAAATGAAAGAAAAGTAATAGAAAAGATTAAAATATGCTTTTTTAAGTACCCTAATGTTAAAAGATGGAAGGCTATTTTAGCAACTGATTTACAACTTTCAGAAATAGAAGTTTTAAAAATTTATATGAGAAGATGGTCAATAGAATGTGTATTTAAAGAGATTAAACAATATTTTGGATATAATCAGAGCCATTCTTCAAAATACTCTGCTATGATAGCTGATTTGACTATTAGGTATGTTTTTTATAACATACTATGTTACAAAAAACAGCAAAAACCATATCCTTCTATGGAACAGTTATTAATTGAATTTTATGAAGAGCTTGAAGATGCATCATTAATCATATTTATTAATACGATTTTTACTCAAAAAGTAAAAGACTTCATCGATTATTCAATAGCTTATGGATACACAAATTTAACTGAGTTAAGAAAGGATGTTGATATCATGATAAGAAAATTCTTTGAAAATGAAGAAATTATAGATAAAATCACAGAGGTAGATATTCGGTATAATGGCAGAATTGCATAATTAACTGATAAAAAGACATATGAGTCGCTATGATGTGCAAATTAGTAGTTTATTTGCAATAACTTAGGTGTCGGAAAGATTAGTAATAAGATAACATTAGATTTTTATAAGGTTTTTCGCATGCAAGGGTGCATGCAATCCGGCTGAAGAGATCTTATCACATTCTCAAAACTTTTCTTAAAAACTTTGTGTTAGGGAACTTTTCAAGAAGGCGTATGGCAATTGGCCCCTACATTCGCGTTAATTCGTGTGAATGTTCAGTCCTAAATAATTTGACCGATTTTTTAGTAATTATTATTTTCTCTATTAAACCCTTTGAGTCTACGCTAATGCTTCGCCTTCACAAGACAGGGTTAAATAAATATTGGTGTACCATACCCAGGGTCAATTTTTCTTCAAAAAATGAGACCCTGGGCTAATCTATTTAATCCCTTCAGGATATTTTCTTAATTCGTGAAATTATTGGTAGATTTTTCTTCTCTCTGTCTCTTTGTCTCTCTGTCTCTCTGTCTCTCAATTCTCCATTCTCCATTCTCCATTCTAAATTATAAATTTGCTTTTTAGCTATTCATCCAATCTTTAAACTTGGCAATATTAGATCTGGTAACCAATACATCTTCCTCAAAAGAAGGATCAATATTTAGAAGTAATCTACTATTAAAGAAGGTATGAATTTCTTGAATAGCATTAATATTAACAATCATTTGACGGTTAATTCTAAAAAAAAGTTTAGTATCAAGTTCTTTATCGAGTTCATCTAGGGGAGTATCTAAGGAGTACTTTCTTTTTGTAAAAGTCATGAGATAAGTAGTTTTGTTAGAAACAAAGAAATAAGCTATCTCTTCGGCAGTAATAGATTTATAGGAGTTACCCATTTTGATTAGGAAGCGATTTCTAAAACCTTTATCTTTATGATCTAGATAATCTAACAGATGAGCAATTTTTTCTTCTTCTGATTCATCACTCTTTTCTTCTTGATTATGAGCAAAGGCTAAGGTCATTTCTTCTAGTTTTTCAAAAGATTTTTGTAGTTTTTTGGCAGTAATAGGTTTAAGGAGATAATCTACGCTATTGACATTGAAAGCATCAAGGGCAAATTCATCATAAGAGGTTGTGAAAATAATTTTTGACTTAACGGTTACAGCTTTGAAGATAGAAAAACTGTTACCATCTGATAATTGAATATCGGCAAAAATTAAATCAGGCTGATCATTTTGGGTTAACCATTCAATAGTTTCCTGTACAGAACCTAATATGCCACAAAGATGGTAATCAACTTGTATTTGATTTAATAACTGAACTAAGCGTTGAGCAATAATTTCTTCATCTTCAATGATTAGTATATTTAACATTTTTTACATCCTTATCTATTAGTGGTATTTTTACAATATATTTATTTTCTACTATCTCATAACTTGGTTTTTCATGACCATAGTATTGGTAAATAGCTGTAATATTCTGCTGACCTATACCTGGTAATTTCTCTTTATATTGGAAAGCAGAGGCTTTCTCATGAATATCATTAATAATTACAATAAACATTTTCTCCATAAAGATGTCAATATTCATTTTGTGATTAATATCTATGGTGTTATGCTTAAAGACATTTTCCAACATAGTTTGAAGCGATAAAGGTGGGAGTTTGTACTCTAAGTACTCATCATCAATATCTATATTTAGGCAATAGTTTTTGCCATATTTCATTTTGATTAAATAGTTATAAGAATTAATTAAATCTAACTCAGAGCCTAAATCTATAAGTTCTTTACTATCGGTTTGCAGTACATACCGATACATAGAAGATAATTCTTCAACATAATTAACTGCTTTTTCTTGATCAAGAGTAATAATCCCTGTTAAGGTTGATAGGCTGTTAAATAAGAAGTGAGGATTGAGCTGTCCTTTCAAATGAGAAACACTGCTCTTAAGTTGGTCTTTTTCTAATCTGAGAATTTCATTCTCTTTCTCTTGTAGATCTAGCTTAGTATTGATTAAAATAGTTTCATTATTTCTAAATCTAGCAAAGAAATTATAGACAAAGATATAGAGAATTGATACAGAGATAAGAACATAAATTGATGAGACATAAGGGACATACTTAAGATTACGAGTTACAAACATTAGCATGGGGGCTAAAATAAAGATAATAGCCACAAATATATTAAGTTTTTCTTTTATAAATCTAAATTTCTTGATTAAATAAATAATTAAATAGATAATAGTGATAGCATATAAAGCAAAATTCAGCTTATCAAAAAAGGTGAAGAACTGGATAAAGTTAGTTACTAATAAATTAACGACTGTAAGTAAAATAATCAGGTATTTTAACAGGCGTAAAAACTTAGATTTGCCATCAGAGAAGATATAATCTGCCATCGTAACAATCATAATTAAGAAAAGTTGGAACATCATGGAATCAATCCAATAGTATATCTTTGGTGATACTCCAGTATAGGCCATTAGAAGGGTATTCAGACCATGATCAAGTCCAATTATTAGGGAGTAAATAAAGACAGCAAACACATATTTCTTAATAGATTTGGCACTTCTCAGAAGAAGAAATAGACTAATCAAGGCTATTAAAAAGAAGAATATAGCAACCGAGTAGTTGAGCATTTGCACAAAAATTAATTCTATAATTAAATATACAAATGGCGTATCTGTGAGATCTTCATTTAAAAAGACTAAAGAAAAAGGAACAGGATAACCAGGAATTACCTCATCATAGAGGAAGTAGAGATACTTTTCATTAGGCTGATAATTTAAAGTAAAAAGATGAATAAACTCTGAGCGAGTAGTATCTGCATAGATTTCTTGAGAATCATAGTAAATTCTAAAAGCTGTATAATAACCTACAAAAAAAATCCTATTTTGAGCTCCTAATGAATCAGGTAACTCTAACCTATAGAGAATCTTTTCAGTATTTTTCTTCTCTTTATAGTTTAAGTAATCTATACTATACCAATCTAAAAGATCTGAGTTTAGGTTATCTATATTTAGCTTATCTTCTTTTTCAATTAAATGATAAGTAAATTTATCTGCTTCTAAAAGATAGTGAAGAACTGCTTCTTCACCTATTAGATAGCTTAATCCCAATAAACTTAATATCATCAACAGTACTTTATTAATTTTCAAATCCTTTATCCTATTATCATTTTGTCTCAATCTCTTTTTTATAAACCATTCTTTTTTTTGGCAAGAGTTTATTTAGAAAAAAGCAAATTATTTACTTAAAAAGCAGATATTAATAGTTAAACTACAAAAATCAGAAATTATTTCAGCTAAATCCCAATTCATACTGTCTCTTTCGAGAATAGCAGATCTAGCTTTAAATCACTCTAAATTTGTAAAACTTTATAGATTTTGTAAAATTATAAAACTTTTATCTTGACATCAATTCAATTATTGTTTTATTCTAATACTTATGATAAGTTGCGAAATTGTAGTTACGGGAAAAGTTCAAGGTGTGGGGTTTAGACGATTTGTCTTAGGCCTAGCTCACCAATATAACATTTCAGGCTATGTGAAGAATAGGTTCACAAGAGAAGTTTATATAATTGCCACAGGAGAGGAATTTAGGATAAACTTATTTCTTGATAAATTAGAAAAAGGAAATACTTTCTCCCGAGTAGAGAAGGTTACTTCCTTCAAAATACCTTTAGTGAAAGAGTATGAAGGATTTGCTATTAAATGAAAATAAAACTGCTACTTTTAATATTAATGATACTACTTTCTGCTTGTTCCTTTAATAAGGGAAAAAGTGAAGGTTTTATTTATGTAGTTAAAAGTGGCGATACATTATCTAAAATAAGTAGCGAGTATAATGTACCTGTCTCTGCACTTATGTATTATAATGATAAATATTTTGCAGACTTGATAATAGGTGAAAGACTTTATATTCCTTTAGCTAACCATGATTTAGCAATAAAAGAAACTTATGTTAAAGATAATCAAATAGTAGAAAAAGAGTATAACTCTTTAAAAAGTAAAGATGGTCTGCTCTACAAAGTTAAAGCAGGGGATACACTATATGGGATTAGTAGAAATTTTGGATTAACAGTTTCTCAGTTAAAAGAGATAAATAATCTTGATACAGATCTTATATCAATTGATCAAGAATTATATATTAAGAAATTTGAAGCTAAAAAGAAGCAAAAAAAGAATATTGAAGAAGCTAAAAAGAAGGATAAGATTTCTCAGCCTAAAATTTCCCAAACAGGCACTAAATCTTCAACTCTTTTCTCTTCACCTAATGAAGGAAAGGCGAGTAGCTTCCCTCAAGAGTGGAAAAATAGCTATTTGTTACCTGTGAGTGGTAGAATTTCATCTCCTTTTGGGATGAGAAGAGGAAGTCTCCACAAAGGGGTTGATATAACTGCTCCCCCAGGTACTGAAATAAAGGCAGCTTATTCTGGAACAGTCAGCTATACTGGCTTTTTAAGGGACTATGGAAATGTCATAGTTATTGAGCATGGTAAAGATGTTGTAACAGTTTATGCCCACAACGAGATTAATTTAGTAAAAAAGAGTGATAAAGTAAATAAGGGTGATATAATTGCCCGCTTAGGCTCAACTGGACGATCAACTGGTCCACATCTACATTTTGAGATTAGAGTGGCTAATAAACCAATTGACCCTGCTAAAATTATATCAGAGATTAATACTCTTAAGAAGATATAATTTATACAGATAATTAGGAGATAAAAGATGAGTGAAAATGTATTTTCTGACAGAGCTCTTCAGAGTTATTTAAACCAGATTTCCAAATTTGGTACTTATACTAGAGAAGAGGAGAATGCTCTCGCGATAAAAGCAGCAAGAGGAGACCAAGACGCAATGAATAAGCTTCTCCAAGCTAATTTAAAGTTTGTGGTTAAAATAGCAGCTAAATATCAGAATCGTGGCTTAACTTTATCAGAGCTCATTAGTGAAGGAAACTTAGGATTAATCAGAGCAATTCAAAAATTTGACCCTGATAAAAATATAAAACTTATCTCTTATGCTATCTGGTGGATAAAGCAAAAGATTATGCAAGCAGTAGCTGAAAGAAGTTCGATGATAAAAGTTCCTCTTGGAAAAATCAATACTGCTTATAAACTAAAATCGACAGAATCTTCTATTTATACTAAAACAGGACGGCATGCTTCGGACCAAGAACTTAGTAATAATACAGATATAAATGAGAAAATTATCAAGAAATTGAAGCATCAAATTGTTGATACCTTATCTATGGATTCTAAGATTGGTGATGATGAAGGCTTATCTTTAGGAGATTTTATTAGTAATATAGAATCTCAAGATCCCCAGTCCATTTATTATAAAGAGAAGATTACCCAAGAGATTGATAATGCGATTGAATCCTTAAGTCCCAGAGAAAAATTTATCATCAATTCCTATTTCGGGTTGAAAGATAATAAATCGGAGAACTTTGCTCAAATAGCAGAAAAAATGGGACTATCAAGAGAGAGAGTAAGGCAACTTCAGATAATAGCTTTAGAGAAGATCAGAGATAAGATTTCCTATCATAAAGAGAAGTTTGAAGAATATTTTAAAAATAATGAATTATAAATTGGAGGAGAAATGATTAAAAACTTTACAGAGATGTTAGAAGCTGCCAAGGCTATTGAAGGTAAAAAAGCAATTATTGCCGGAGCTCAAGGAGAACTTCCTTTAGAAGCAGCAATCTTAGCAAAAACAGAGGGTCTTTGTGACAGTATTCTAGTTGGAGATGCAGAAAAAATCAAGCATCTTTTACAATCTATGGCTCCAGAAATTGCTGATACTTTCGAAATTATCGATACAGGCAGTGATTTAGTTGAAGCTTGTAAAGTGAGTGTCCGCTTAGCTAAAGAGAATAAAGGACATGTTATTTTGAAAGGAAAAGCTGATACAGCTCTTCTCTTAAAAGCAGTTTTAGATAAAGAAACTGGAATTAGAACTAGTAAAGTAATTTGTGATATTCTTGCTTATGAACATCCTGAGAAGATTCTTTTTATGGGTGATGGAGGAATCAACCTCTTACCTGAATTAGCTGAAAAAGTGGCAATCGTAAATAGTGGAGCTCAAGTAGCAAGAGCTTTTGGAATAAAAGACCCTAAAATTGCCTTAATCTGTGCAGTTGAAAAGGTAAATCCCAAAATGCCAGCAACCATTGATGCAGCAATTATTTCAGCAATGAATAAGAGAGGACAAATCAAAGGTTGCACAGTAGATGGACCTCTAGCATTTGATAATGCAATTGATGAAGAAGCTTGTAAAATCAAAGGGATTAATTCTCCTGTTGGTGGTAAAGCTGATGTGCTCATCGTTCCTAATATTGAAGCAGGTAATATTTATGGTAAAATGTTAACTTATTACTGTAATTATCGCGTAGCTCATGCTGTTATGGGAACTAAAGTACCAATCCTTATTCCTTCAAGAGCAGACTCAGGAGAGACTAAAATGCTCTGTATGGCAATGGGTTTACTTGTAGCTAATAATTAATAGTTAAAATATAATAACTTTAGGGGTAGTTAGCTACCCCTATTTCTTTACAGCAAAAGCACCTATAATATAGCTTATGCCAGCTAAAACGATGATCACAGAGCCTGTAGGAAGATTTAGTAAATATGATAACCACAGACCAAGAAAGGTGAAAACTAGTCCCAAAATTGAAGCCCAGAACATCATCCCCCCAATAGAACGATTAAATAATCTTGAAATAGCTGCTGGTAGGGTAAGAAGTGCAATGACCAGAATAATACCAACTACTCTAATAAGAATAACTACACTAAGCGAAATCAAGATAAGTAAAAGAGTGTAGAGAAAATTTACCTTTATTTTCTTTAACCGGGCATATTCTTCATCAAAAATCATTGCTAAGAACTGTCTGTAAAATATTACTACTGTAATGACAATCACAAAAACCAAAGCCAAGAGAGACCAAAGATCAGAGTTGGTAACCAAAAGTATGTTCCCAAAAAGATAACTCATTAGATTGGAGTTATAACCAGGAGTCATTGACATAAATATGATACCTATAGCCATACCCACAGCCCAAAAAGCGCTTAAAACAGTATCTTCGTTTTGCTTCTTCTTCTGTTTAATAATACTAATTAAAATAGCAGCCAATATAGCAAAAACAAAGGCCCCAATCGTAGGAGAAATATTCAAGAAATAAGCTATTCCTATGCCACCTAAAACTGAATGAGCAATTGCTCCACTAACGAAAGATATTCTTTTAACTACAACCAAGCTTCCAGTAACTCCGCAAACAATGCTGGCCATTAATCCAGCTAATAAGGCATTTCTTAGAAATGAGACAGTGAATAGTGATTCAAAAAATTCCATCTTATAATCCACACTGATGTTTTATCATTTTCATTGATTTATTATATACTTCCTGAGCATTAGTATCTGTTAATTCATCCAACTGATGAGCATGAAGATATCTATTAACACAAAATACCTTATTTACATATTTAGAGACAAAACTAACATCATGAGTAACCAACAAAATAGTCATATTCTTGTTTAAATTCTTCAAAATATCATAAATATCTTGTTCAACTGAGATATCTACAGAAGCAGTAGGCTCATCTAAAATTAAGATTTCTGGGTCATCAATTAAAGCTCGAGCAATTAGAGCCCTTTGTCTCTGCCCTCCTGATAGTTCTGACAAGAACCTATCTTTAAATTCACCAATCTTAAGCATTTCTAATATTTCAGTTGCTCTTCTCTTATCCTCTCGGGAATGTCTAACAAAGAGAGAGTTGCTTCTAAGCCGACCCTGTAAAACCATATCCATCAACCTTAATGGAAAATCATGTTGATGAGTAGTGAATTGAGGAACATAACCTAGTTTCTCTAAAGACTTATAGTTCTTCTCTCCAAACACGCTTATTGTTCCCTTTGAAGGGGATAACTGGGCAAGAATTAACTTAAGCAGTGTTGACTTGCCCCCTCCGTTAGGTCCAACTATAGCTACAAAATCATTACTATCAATAGAAAAATTTATATCTATTAATGCTGGACTGTTATCATAGTTAAAATCTACATCTTCAAATTCAATTACATTCATTTTCCCATACTTTCTGCTAATTTAATAGCGATATTTTTTAAGTTAACTAAATAATTTTCAGCTAAAGGGTCAATCAAAATTACTGAACCAGAAATTTGTTCTGCTATTGAAGATGCGACTCTTTGATCAAACTGGGCCTGTACAAAAATAAATTTAATTCCTTGAGTTTGAGCGAATTCTATAATCTGTTCTTGTTCTCTAGGGGTTGGCTCTTTCCCTTCTATTTCAATAGGAATCTGTTTCAAATTAAATTGATCAGCAAAATATCCCCAAGCAGGATGAAAACATAAAAATTCTCTGCTTTCTTTATTTATAAATATTTGTTTTATCTCTTGAGAGACCTCATCTAATTCCGCAATAAAGGCATCCCTATTCTTTTCAAAATAAGACTTTTCCTCTGGATATGCTCTGATAAAATAATCTGCAATATTAGTTACTTGTATTTTTACTAGGTCGGGACTTAGCCAAATATGCGGATCTAATCCTTCATGGTGGTGGTGTTCATCCATTTCTTCATTATGCTGATGAGAAGTATGATCTTCCTCTGCAAAAATTTCTACAAAACTAGCAGGATTATGCTTAATAATATTTTTATCAGTGGCTACTATTCCTAGCTTAGGATATTGTTCTTTAAGTTTTGGAATTAAATTATCTTCAAAAGCCACTCCAATAGTAAATAGAGCTTTAGCCTTACTTAATCCAATCATCTGTTTGGTAGTTGGTTCATAAGTAGCAGGACTTTCTCCTGGCTTAACAAGTACCTCGATATTAAACATCTCACCAACTACTCTCTCAACAAAATACTTTTGTGGTAAAATGCTTACGAAATAATTCTCTTCAACTTTAGTATCTTTACTACAAGCAAAAACTGATATTATTGTTATCGCAATTAAAAAAAACACTCCTCTTTTCATAGAGACTCCTTATTCTAATCTTATTTTTTTCTCAATCTATTACTTTTTTTATATTTTTTTCTTTTTTAGATTGACTAAAATACAATATAGTTTATTTTTATTAATATGAAAAGAGAAATATATAAATTTTTAATCATTCACGAAAATAATCAGGACTTAGTTATTGCTAAAGAACGACTTAATACTGATTTCCCAGAATCAATAATTTCTAGCGTTCAGGCTTGGCAAGAGTTTAAAAGTATTTTCGAAAGTAACGCTTTCGATATTGCGATTCTTTATTGCAATATCACTTGGGGAAAAAGTGAGCAAATTATCACCTTTTTAAATTCCCTAAGACCGCAAGTACCAATATTCGCCTTTGTCGAAAGGACTAAAGTTGGTGATATAAAGCATCTTCTTGAACTAGGGGTTAAAGATTATAGTTTAAGTGATGCTAAATTCTCTTTTCGCCTACCAATAGCTATTAAATCAATTATAGATAACTCCAGAACAAGTTTTAAAACTCATTTAATTGAAGATCAACTTGCTAAACAAGAGGTAATGTTCAAGACACTTTTCGAAAATGCTCCTGAAGCAATTGCTCTTACCTCTGAAGATGGTTATGTTGTTAGTATAAATCCAATGTTCACTAAAATTTTTGGGTACACGCCTGATGATTTAATTGGCAAATCTATTGATGATGCAATTTGTTCAATTGAAGATCGAGAAGCTGGTAAAAAAATTAACCGTGACTTAGAAACACAAGAAACTATTAAAATTAACCTAATCAGATATCACAAGGATGGACATCCCAAGAATGTCTCTTTAGTGAGTACTAGAATTAGATTCCCAGATGGTTCTTTCGGATTATATGCTATTTACAGAGACATAGATGATGAAATTAAGACCCATTCAGAGTTAACTAAAACAAAACTCTACCTTAACTCTCTCCTTGAAAGTATTGATGAAATGATCATCTCTTTAGATATTCTGGGAAATGTTGTTTATTTCAATAAATCTTATCAAGAACATCTTCTTAGAGAGTATGGTTTTAAAATAGAAATTGGTTTAAACCTCTATCTTCATAAAGAAGCTAGCAAGTTAGAAGCTCATAGAAGTTTCATAGAAAATGCTTTTCAAGGGAGTAGCAGGAAAAAGAATATTGTGGTAAAAGTTGATAATAAAACCATTTACAGAGAGCTCTCTTCAAGCCCTATCGTATTTAACGATGAAGTAGTGGGAATTTCCATTATTTCCCGGGATATCACTCGATTTATTGAATTTCAAAATAAATTGAAATTAGAAACAGAAAGAGCTGAAACGGCGAATATTGCTAAAAGTCAATTCTTAGCAACAATGAGCCATGAGATCAGAACTCCCCTCAATGGTATTTTAGGAATGACTGACCTATTAAGGGATACTCATCTTGACGCAGAACAAGAAGATTTTGTTAACTCTATCAAAATTTCTGGAAGAACATTACTCGAGGTTATTAACGATGTCTTAGACTTTTCTAAACTTGAATCAACAAATTTCTCTCTTATAAAGTCTAACTTCTCAATAGTCGAACTTTTTCACGAAATAGAAACAATCGTAATTTCTAGAATTAGAGAAAAAGGACTATATATAAAATTTGTCTATGACAAAGAAGGGAAGAACTTTTTTTATGGAGACAAAATCAGAATTAAGCAGATATTGTTGAATATTATCTATAATGCCGTAAAATTCACTGATACAGGTGGCATAGAAATTACTTTCGAAAAAATGATCCAAGAAAACTATTATAGATTCTCTATTCAAGATACTGGAATTGGGATAAAAAATGAAGATTTAAAGAACCTCTTTGAACCTTTTACCCAAACTAAATCATCAATAACAAATCAAACCGGTGGAACGGGTTTAGGTCTAGCTATTGTTAAAAGATTAGTTGATGCAATGCAAGGTAAAGTTTATGTTAAAAGTAAATACGGGCGAGGCTCAACTTTCACAGTAGAATTAAATATTTCTCCTTCTACTGAAGAAAATATTAAAAAGATAGACCAAACTATTTCTACACACTTTAAATTTGATAAAGATTTTGCTAAACACTACCCACTTAAAATTTTAATTGCTGAAGATAATAAAATTAATCAAAAATTAATTATAGCTATCCTTAAAAAACTTGGATATCTACCTACTTTAGTCAATAATGGCAAAGAGGCTTATGAGAAAGCAATAAACAACATTTATGATATTATCTTAATGGATGTTGAAATGCCAGTTATGAACGGGGTGAAGGCTATGGAATTAATTAGAGAAAAGAAAGACCTTCTTCAACCATATATTGTTGCAGTTACTGCGAATGCTAAAACAGAAGATGAAAGCAAATATCTAGATGCAGGGATGGATAACTATATTAGTAAACCTATTAACATTAAACACTTAACCATTATATTAGAAAGAGCTTATAAAATTAAAAAGAAGCTATAAAAAAGGGCAATCACTGAAGTTTGCCCTAATCATAATTATATTTGCTTTGACCAAGATTTTGTCTTTTAAATCATTAAATAGTTACCACATCCTTGTCGCTAGTAAGACTTCCAGCTATATCGTACATATTTGATACTTTGCCAACTTTTAATTTGTCTGATAATCCAAAGAAATCTAAGCAAGTACCACAAACTAAAATATCCACACCTTTCTCTTCTAATTTTTGCAAATTATCAAGAGTAATTGCATTCTCAATACAGAGTTTTACTCCTGAATTCATAAAGAGAAGCCTCACTGGTTGGTTATCAACTTCATTCAAAGTATAGATGAATGCTTTCATAAGTAAAGCACCTAGTTTATCATCTCCGATACCTAGGAATTCACTCTTAATAAATATTGTTTTCCCTTTATTTGCGGTATTTGGCACAGGACAAGGATATTCATTAACATCGAATTCGGAGTCAGAGTCAATAATTTCCAGTCTATCAGCAAAAATATGATAGTCATTAGCCTTCTGCTGAACATCCTTAACCTCAAAACCAAATTTCACAAGAAATCTTTTAACATTCTCTAAGGCTGCAGAGTTATCTACAATCACTTCAACTTGATTAGTTGATTCATCACTAATTGCTTCTTTGGTTAACAAAACAGGCTTTGGACAAGCTAGTTTTCTGCCATCAACACTCTTCATAAATCTCCCCTCTCTTTATATATATTTTATCAATTTTTAGTTTATTTATCGAGCTAAATTCTGTCAAATCTATTATATCTTCAATCTCACCTAAGATAGCGAAACCGCACTCTGAACTTATTTGCCTAGGAGTAGGAATTATTTCACATTTTATATCACTAGAAGAGAATATCTTATTAGCCTGCATAGCATTATGAGAAGAAGGAAAGGTAATCACGAACTGCATTAAAACTCAACCTCTATCTTAGAAATACTAGAGCTAAACTTACCACAAATATAGGCATCAATCCCAGCTTCAAGTAATTCTTTGAGCATTAATTCTGCTTGTTCAGGATTTACTCCTAACATAAGCCCTCCTGAAGTTTGAGGATCAAAAAGAATATCCATTTTTTCCGCAGGGTGATTAGCAAAATTATTTATAAAACAGCTTCTATAATTTTTGTTATTATAAGCTCCAGCAGGAACTAGTCCCATTTCAGCAAAATCTAAAACTTCAGGCAAAACATTAATCTTCTCATATTGAATTAAAGCACCAAGTGAAGAGTCTTGAATCATTTCCACTAGATGGCCTAAGAGACCAAATCCTGTAATATCTGTCCCGCATGATATATCATATTTTAAAGCAATTTCAGCTGCCTTCTTGTTGAGTTGAGTCATGTATTTTATTGACAAGTCTATCAATTTAGGTGAAGCCATATCTGCTTTTAACACAGTATTAATAATCCCTGTTCCGATAGGTTTAGTAACAATAATTACATCCTTATCTCGCGGTGTATTATTCTTAATTATTTTTTTAGGATTAACAAAACCCGTTACTGAAAGTCCAAATTTAATATCACTATCACTAATACTATGCCCACCTACAAGAGCTGTTTCCGCCTCTGTTAAGATACTCAAGGCTCCTTGCATTATTTCTCTAAGAATACCAATATCGAGAGTATCATCAGGGAAACAGACAATACTCATAGCAGTTTTAGGTATTCCTCCCATGGCGTAGATATCAGAAAGAGCATTACAGGCAGCAATCTGTCCAAAATGATAAGGGTCATCTACAATTGGTGGGAAGAAGTCCAAAGTTTGCACAATGGCTAAGTCCTCATTTATGAGATAAACACCTGCATCTTCAGCATGAGAATAATCAAGCAGTAAGTTAGGGTAATGGGCTTGCACCATACCTGACAAAGCTCTATCCAGAACCTCTGGACTCAATTTAGCTCCTCAGCCGGAGTACTTACTGTAATCAGTAAGCTTTTTAACTTTAAATTTTAAATCCATAAATAATCTCTTTTAATGTTTCAATAGTTTTATCAATCTCATCTGATGTTGTGAAGGAACTTGGACTAATCCTCACAGTTCCACCTAACTCTAAAGTGCCCAGGAATTTATGGGCTTGGGGAGAACAATGCAATCCCATTCTGACCGCAATATCTTTTCTATCTAAGTGTAGAGTTACATCAGAAGAAGGTATATTTTTCAGGTTAAAGGAAATTACCCCTATCTGTCTATCTAAATCAGAATTACTGTAGATAATAGCTTCATCAATTTCATTCATTCTTTGAAGTATATAGTGGGTGATTTCTTTTCTTTCTTTTCTTATATTGCTTATCCCTTTCTTTTTTAGATAATCTAAAGCAAGAGACAATCCATAAATACCACTAATATTCAAAGTCCCACTTTCATATTTATCAGGAAGGAAATCTGGTTGGAGAATTGAATCTGATTTAGAGCCAGTCCCACCAAAAGTAAGGGCTTGAAAATCATAATCTTCCTTAAACCATAAAGCTCCAGTACCACTTGGTCCTAATAAGCCTTTATGACCAGGAAAACAAAGAGCACTAACATTCATTTTACTTAAGTCTAGTTCTTCATAGCCAATAAATTGAGCAGCATCTACTAGAAGGGGGATATTATACTGAGTACAAAGTTCACTAATTTTCTCTAAAGGAAAAATAGTCCCGGTAACATTAGAAGAAATAGTAGTTACCACTCTGTCAATTTTGTTATTCTTGAGCTGAAAGTGGAAATCAGTCCAATCTATTTCTAAATTATCAGTTAATTTATAAGTTAATATTTCAATATTTTTATTCTGCTTGAGGTAGGATAAAGGACGCATTACTGAATTGTGTTCTAAAGGAGAAACTAAAATCCTCTCCCCTTCTTTTATACTTCCTAAAATTACCATATTTAAAGAGTGGGTAGCATTATTTGTAAAAATTATTCTAGAGCTATCTGAGCAATGAAGCAAGTCAGCTAACTTCTCCCTAGCTTCATAAATCATTATAGAATTATGAACAGAAGCTCTATAGGAAGAGCGACCAGTATTTCCAGCAATATTGTTAAGATGCCAAGCAATTCCTTCTGCAAGGCCAGGTGCTTTAGGAAATGATGTAGCCGCATTATCTAAGTATATCATCTTCTATTACTAACTCTAAATATCCTGTTTCAGGGTCTGTTTTTCTCAAAAATTGTTTTCCAGGTAAAATACCTAACACTAATTCTATTGTTGTAGCTACTATATTATCTTCCAAAAGATGTCCTCCATAACAATTTCCTTTCCTATCTGCAACAGAGATATGAAAATGTCCCTGATCTAGTTGGTTAAATGTTCCGACTAAAGATACTATTTCATACTTGTCATGATTGGAGATTTTATGATTTGCTCCAGCTAAGCGGATATTAAGCTCTTGCAAACTTCCTACACAAGTTAAAACTATCCCAGCCTTTATATTTCCTTCTTTAGCTATCTGATAAATTGATTCCCTCAGCTTTGAACCTGGGGTTAATCTAACACAAACTGTCTCCAATTAATAACTCTCTTTTACTGGTACAGTAAAACTGAAGGTAGAGCCTTTACCTTCTTCACTCTCGATCCAAAGTCTTCCACCTAATTTATCAACTAACTCATGACATAAAACCAAGCCTAAACCTGAGCCAATTTCACCAGCAGTACCATAAGTAGTAACTGTTTTATCCATTTGATTAAGATAAGGTATTACTTCTGGCTTAATCCCGATTCCATGATCAATTACTCTTATAACTGCAAAATTATCATCACTTTCTACTTTAACAAAAATAGTAGTATTTTCATAAGAGTACTTAATTGCGTTATTTAGAAGATTTCTTAGAATAGTAAAGAACATATTTTTATCTACAAAAACTTTTATCTCTTCAGAACAAATAACTTCAATATTTATGTTCTTGCTATGAGCTATGTTTAGGGAAAGTTTTATCACTTTTTCGCATAAATTAGAAAGCCAATGATAAGTAGAGTTATTTTCTATAAGTCCTCTCTGGGTTAATGACCATTGTAGTAGATTCTCTAATAAATCGTAAGTATTCATTGCTGAACCTGATAGCTTTTCTAGTAACTCCATCATCTCACTATTTGATAACTCTTCTTCAGTGGTGATGAATTCTAAAGCAGATTTAATATTTCCAATAGGAGAGCGTAAATCATGAGCGATAATTGAAAAGAATTTATCCTTAGTCTTGTTAGAAAGAGCTAGTTCTCTCTGAGCTAATACTCGCTCTGTTATATCATAAGAAAAGACAGTTGCCCCAATAATCTGGCCACCTTCTTCAATAATTGGTGAGTAATAGTATTGAAGAATTTCAGGTGGATTAACATCATTATATTCTCGAATACCAGAGATAACTTCACCAGCAAAGACTTTATCAAGTAATTTATGTTTATCTCTTATCTCTGTTTCAGTTTGATATCTCTCAAAATAGCTACTACCTTTATCAATTACTTTTCCAATATGCCTTTTAACTGATTTTGCATAGTTTTTATTAAAATACTTGTACTTATAATTCCTATCTATGGAACAGATATATACTTGAGAAGCACTCTCCAAAACAGACTTCAAATGAGCATTTAACTCTTTAATCTCATACTGCTGTTTTTTCTCTTGAGTAATATCTTTAATCATCCCTAATATTCCAGCTACTTCTCCATCATCATTATAAAACAGACTAAAGAAAAGCTCAACAGTCCTTTTATCATTACCATGTTTAGTTAATTTAGTAACAAATTGGACTGGTTCTTTTTGCTCTTTTAATTCTAATATTTTCTTAGCAATATAGTTGACCTCTTTATCTTTGGTCAGAGTAAATCCGACCCGCCTACCTATGATATCTTTCTTTGTAATGTCAAAGTATTTGGCAAGTGCATCATTACATCCAAGATAATAATAATCTAAATCACAGTAAAATAGAGGTAAAGGAATTGTATTAATCAAAGTTTCTAAGAAACCATTCTTTTTTGTGGCTGCTTTGTGATCATTTATTAATTTTTCATTCTGCTTTACCATTCTATCATATTGAAGTCTGTCAATATCCATATTGAAAGAGTTTAAATATTTATTCAGTTCAGAGTTAATTTCTTCTTGCCTACCAACTATTGCACTTGTGTACCTTCTCTTGTAACTACTCAAAGCACTTTTATAATCACCAATAGATTCATAATATTCAGCTAAATAAAGATTAACAATAGCCATACCTTGAAAATTCCTACTACCATCAACTTCTTGAGAAATCTCTTTTAAGATATTAAGTCCCTCATCAATATTTCCAAGGTTTATACACACATTACCATAGTTTGCTCGCATTACTACTCTACTTTCATCATCCAATAATTTACCATAATCACTAAGAGTCTTTTTTAATAATGAATAAGCTTTATCAAAGGCCTGAATATTTCTATAATACTTAGCTAAATTATTAGTTACTGCAATTACCCCACTTGCAACACCAGCTTTTTCAAAATTCTCTAAGGCTAAATTGCTATACTCTTCAATCTTATTAAAAGTATTTTGATAGTAAGCAGTTATTACTAAATTGTTATATACATTGCCTAAATCACTATAACTATTTACTAGCTTAAAATTAGCGATTGCTTGCTGATAATAATTTGCAGATTTTTCGGAATGACCATTCTGAAGATAAATTGTCCCTATAAGTTTGCATAACTTCCCTATTGATTCATAGTCATCACTATCCTTTATCTCTGAATATAGTTCTAGTACATTTTTTAATTTAGTCTCAGGGTCCATAGAATCTGTTTCATTAGCATTGTTCAACAATTCTACTAATCTATTTTTATAAGCCATATTTACTCCTCAAAAAAAACTACCATAGCCTTTTTATAGGTCCAAATCATTCACAGTCTTCATTGAATAATAATGTTTTACTACAATATACTGTTACTAAATAATTGTCAATAAAAAAATATAAATTACTGATTAAGTTATGTTTGAAGCTAGATAGTACCGAATATTTCACCTAGCTAGCTACTAAAAATTATATTGATATTTTTAGCGACACTAAAAATTAATAAAAAACACTTAGTAGTTTTACAAAACTTCTTTTGTGATTTATTTGTGGAATTTGAGGCTAAAATTATAGTTATAAAGAGATTACTTGAAAGTATTTAGATTTTTTTCTTGCCATATTTGTTACTTTAATTTTTTTGTCATAGTTGAGATAATAAAATAAAGAGGAATATATGGCTTCAACTTCTGATATCCGTAATGGAATGATTATAGAATGGAAAAATGGAATTTACGAATTTATCGAATTCCTTCATGTTAAACCAGGTAAAGGTAATACCTTTGTAAGATCGAAATTAAGAAATGTGAGAACTGGTCAAGTTATTGATAACTCTTTCAGGATCAACGAAACATTTAATGAAGTTAGAATAGAAAAGAGTAAAAAAGAGTATTTATACAGAGATGGTGAATTTTATGTACTCATGGATTTAGAGAATTATGAGATGATGAATGTGCACCAAAATGTTATGGAAAAATATGCAAAATTCTTGAAAGAAAATATGCAGATTACTATCAAAACAACTCCCGATATGGAGATTGTTGATATAGAATTACCTGTTTATGTGATTCAAGAAATTGCTGAGTGTGAGCCTAACTTCAAAGGAAACACTGCTTCAGGAAGTGGAAAAGTTGCTATTACTGAAACAGGTTTGAGAATTACTGTTCCTTTCTTTGTAGAACAAGGTGAGAAGATTAAGATTGACACCAGAAATGGTGAATATATAGAAAGAGCTTAAAACAACAATAATAAGATATCCCTAGGAGGATTATATGGCAAAAGGAAAAGCATTTGCGGCAAAACTTGCCCATGAACTTTCAAGTGAAGGTAAGGTAATTTGCCCAGTTTGTAATTCAGAAGTAAAAAAGATTAAATTAGTTAGATCCAGAAATAGCAAAGGAAACACTTGGGCTCCTAAATATCAATTTGTTAGCATGTGTAAATGCAATGAAAAAGATATAGCAGCTGGAAAAGTTAACGCTTAATTTGAATTGATTTATTATATCCCTGTGCTAACAGTTTAAGTACAGGGATTTTTTTTAAAATTCCTATCCCATTAAAGGAGATTTAAATGACAAACTTAATACCTGTGCAAGTCTCTTCTGAAGTCGGTAAATTAGATGGTGTAATTCTCCATAGACCTGGCAGAGAAGTTGAGAACATGACTCCGGGAAATGCAGAAAAAGCACTTTACAGTGATATTCTAAATTTAAATGTAGCAGATAAAGAGTATTCAGATTTTTACGATGTTCTTTCAATGATAACTAACACTTATGAAGTAAGAGATTTACTTACAGAGGTTTTGATCAACGAAAAAGTTAAACACAATCTTATTCACAAAATATGCCAGAATGAGAATGAGCCAAGAATCTTTAGCTCTCTAATGGCACTTTCACCTAAAGAAACAACTCGTCAATTATTTGAAGGAGTAGTTCTTAAGAAGAATAATCTGACTAATTTTCTTAGTCAAGAGAAATATATTTTACGCCCTTTACATAACTTCTTTTTCATGAGAGATGCTTCTATGTCTATTGGCAATGAAGTATTAATTGGAAAGATGGCTAATCAAGTGAGAGAGAGAGAATCCATAATAATGGAAACTATCTTTGATTATCATCCTGATTTTAAAACAAGAACTTTCAATCCACTTAACTCCAAAAAAGTTCCTGCTCATAAGATTACTATCGAAGGTGGTGATGTACTTGTGGCTAATGAGAATACTCTACTTATCGGAATGGGAGGAAGAACGACATCTGAAGGTATAGATTACTTAATAGAGCATTATAAAAATAGTGGTAAGGACTTCAATATTATTGTTCAGGAACTACCTCTCGCTCCAGAATCCTTTATCCATTTAGACATGGTATTTACTTTCTTAGATTTTAATCAATGTATGGTTTATGAACCTGTAATATTAAAAAATAATCGACTAGAAACTGTCTCTATTTTAATCAGAAATGGAGAAGTTAAAATCTCTTATGAAAACAACCTCATTACAGCTTTAAAGAGTTTAGGTCATGAAGTTGAACCACTCTTTTGTGGAGGAAGAACAGATGTTTGGACTCAAGAAAGAGAGCAATGGCATAGTGGAACAAACTTCTTTTCTGTTGGACCTGGAAAAGTCCTTGGTTACGGAAGAAATACTCACACAATGGATGAATTAGCTAAACATGGTTATGCTATTATTCCTGCTCGAGATATTGTTTCTAAGAAGACAAATATTGCTGATTATGAGAGATACTGTGTAGCTATTGAGGGTTCAGAATTAGCTAGAGGTGGTGGTGGCTGTCGTTGTATGACCATGCCTTTCAAGCGAGAAGCTATTAATGCAAAGCAGACAGAGAGTAAAAACTCCAAGTAATAGAAATAGAGAACAGCTTGATACAAGTGTATGATATAATACACGAGAAAGAAGGCTGAAAACATCAGTCAAAAATTTAGGACTAAAGATTAATGGAAAAATTAGAGATAGTAGAATACTTCGAAGGTAATGAAATTCATTTTGGTAAGAAAACAGAAGAATCAGATAATCGTATTGTTGTTGAGAAAGCTTCTAAGCAAAAACTAAAATTAACTAGTAGTCGGATACTTTTCCAACATCAAGTTCTATCTCAAGATAACCTTTCAAGTGCTATCTCTGATTTGGACCATTTAATAGAATCAGAAAAAGATAATATCTCAGTTATGGACCTATGGGAACTTACCCAAGAAGATAGTAGAGAGTATTCTATAGAGGAACTAGCCTCTTTTTTAATAGATAGTCCTAGTACCTTAATCCAATCTGCTCTTTTTCGGGCAATTAGAGAAGAAAAAAATCACTTCAAAAGAAAAGGACTACAAGTTACTCCCCGCTCTTTAGAACAGATTGAGGAAATACTAGTTCAAGAGAAAAAAGAGAAAGAGAAACTTGAGATTCATAGCTTCTACTCTGACAATATTGGTTTAGCAATGAGAAATGACCAAGCAGTCGATTCTAAAATATTCGACTGTCTTTTTTCTTGGTTAAAGAAGCCTGAAAATCAAGTACTTACTTCCGTTATTGATAAATATGCTAACGGACAAGATAGTCGCTTCTTTGTTTATAATATTTTAAAGATTAATGATAAAGTAGCTCAGGATTCAGATAAATTTGCTATAATCTACGGTCTTACTACTGAATTTTCCCTAGCAGAAATTGATGAAGCTAATCATCTAAAAATTGACCTCACAGGAAGAGAAGACCTATCTCACCTCACTAGCTATACTATAGACAGTGAGGATACTAAAGAAATTGATGATGCTATATCTTTCGACATAATTGAAGGTAACTATCTTCTTGGTGTTCATATAACAGATTTAGGAAGCTATATCCCTAAGGATTCACTCTTAGACAAAGTAGCTAATCAAAGAGTCTCTACTGTCTATCTTGAAACTGGAGAAATCCCAATGCTTCCTCCTGAACTTAGTCATGATAAACTCAGCTTAGTTAAAGGACAAATACGCCCAACTCTCAGCACTCTATTCACTTTCTCACCAGAATTTGAGTTATTAGATAAAAAAATTATCTTATCAAAACTAGCAGTAACTCACAAAATATCCTACGATGAATTTGATAAAATACTGAAGAAATCCAAAAACGAAGCCAATAGTGATTTTAATATTCTCAGAAAATTAACTGATAATCTTAGAAATAGAAGATTTGAAGCTGGAGCAATCGAGATTAACAGACCTGAAATTGAAATGAGGGTAATCAATGATGAAGTAACTTTGAAAATGACTAACCAAAGATCATTCTCCCGTAAAATTATCAGTGAATTAATGATCCAAATGAATACAAGTCTTGCTGAATTTGCTTCTACGAATAATATCCCTTATATCTACAGAATTCAAGAAATGCCCAATGAGGATTATAAGCACTTTCTTCAGCCAGATTATTATGACCCAATAATGAATGATAAACTCATCAGACTTATCCGTCCTTCTAATTTCTCTTCTATTCCAGGAAAACATTACGGATTAGGTGTTGATTACTATTCTCAGATTACTTCGCCTTTACGCAGGTATTTTGACTTATTAACACAGCGTCAAATAACAGGTTATTTAAAGAATCAAATCTTTTCCTACACCCAAGAAGAGTTACTTAGCTTCCTTTCTGATATCGAATGGACAAACAAAAACTACTCTCAACTTTATTCTAGTTCCTTTAATTATTGGTTCCTGAAATACTTAAAACAGAATCTTCTCTATGAACCACTACCTGCAGTAGTCGTTAGTGATAACCAAAATAATTACACCTGCGAATTACTCTCTTTTGGAAAAAGGTATAATATTAGATGCAAAGAAGAACTCCTTGTTGGAGATAGTGTTAATCTTATAATTGACAGAATAGACCCTGAAAAGGATATTATTAAATTCTCCTTGATTAATGATTAGTTTAAGCAAGAAGAATCTATCCACTAATTTCACTAATAAGAAAGAATAAGAGAAGTTCCTTAACACAGAGTTTTAGTATTAACTTAAGTAAATGATAAGACCTCTTCTGCCAGATTGCATGCACCCTTGCGTGCGAAATACCTTATAAAAATATTTCATTAATCCTTCAAAATCTTCTTAGCTGCAGAGGGAGCTGGTAGAATGGTGAATAATGTTGACCTCTTTAATCCTGGTTTAATGTGCTGTAATAAATACTTGATACGGGACCTCTTACATCCCGGAGGGATAACATATAACAGGGAGTGTTCACAAGACACTCCTAGAAGAAACAACCAGAATATAGCCCTGGCAGGGCGACATATCCTAAAAAGGTAACAAATGTGATAAGACCTCTTCTGCCGGATTGCATGCACCCTTGCATGCGAAAAACCTTATAAAATTCTAATGTTATCTTATTTTTGTCTAATGTGGAAGCAGAGACGCTTCCACTCCATAGAAGAAAACACACCCTGTGTCATTCAATCCCAAAGGGATTAAATAAAACAGACTGAAATACAGCCTGATGTATTCACGGACTAAAGGTCCGTAACCCCAGTTAATCACTAAAGATGATAGTTTACAGCATCATAAGACCTCTTCTGCCGGATTGCATGCACCCTTGCGTGCGAAATACCTTATAAAATATCTCATTAATCCTTCAAAATCTTCTTAGCTGCAGAGGGAGCTGGTAGAATGGTGAATAATGTTGACCTCTTTAATCCTGGTTTAATGTGCTGTAATAAATACTTGATACGGGACCTCTTACATCCCGGAGGGATAACATATAACAGGGAGTGTTCGCAAGACACTCCTAGAAGAAACAACCAGCATATAGCCCTAGCAGGGCGACATATCCTAAAAAGGTAACAAATTTGATAAGACCTCTTCTGCCGGATTGCATGCACCCTTGCATGCGAAAAACCTTATAAAATTCTAATGTTATTTTATTTTTGACTAATGTGGAAGCAGAGACGCTTCCACTCCATAGAAGTAAACACCCCCTGTGTCATTCAATCCCAAAGGGATTAAATAAAACAGACTGAAATACAGCCTGATGTATTCACGGACTAAAGGTCCGTAACCCCAGTTAATCACTAAAGATGATAGTTTACAGCATGATAAGACCTCTTCTGCCAGATTGCATGCACCCTTACGTGCGAAATACCTTATAAAATTTCTCATTAATCCTTCAAAATCTTCTTAGCTGCAGAGGGAGCTGGTAGAATGGTGAATAATGTTGACCTCTTTAATCCTGGTTTAATGTGCTGTAATAAATACTTGATACGGGACCTCTTACATCCCGGAGGGATAACATATACCAGGGAGTGTTCGCAAGACACTCCTAGAAGAAACAACCAGCATATAGCCCTAGCAGGGCGACATATCCTAAAAAGGTAACAAATATGATAAGAACTCTTCTGCCGGATTGCATGCACCCTTGCATGCGAAAAACCTTATAAAATTCTAATGTTATCTTATTTTTGTCTAATGTGGAAGCAGAGACGCTTCCACTCCATAGAAGAAAACACCCCCTGTGTCATTCAATCCCAAAGGGATTAAATAAAACAGACTGAAATACAGCCTGATGTATTCACGGACTAAAGGTCCGTAACCCCAGTTAATCACTAAAGATGATAGTTTACAGCATGATAAGAACTCTTCTGCCGGATTGCATGCACCCTTGCGTGCGAAATACCTTATAAAATTTCTCATTAATCCTTCAAAATCTTCTTAGCTGCAGAGGCAGCTGGTAGATTGGTGAATAATGTTGACCTCTTTAATCCTGGTTTAATGTGCTGTAATAAATACTTGATACGGGACCTCTTACATCCCGGAGGGATAACATATAACAGGGAGTGTTCGCAAGACACTCCTAGAAGAAACATCCAGCATTTAGCCCTAGCAGGGCGACATATCCTAAAAAGGTAACAAATGTGATAAGACCTCTTCTGCCGGATTGCATGCACCCTTGCGTGCGAAATACCTTATAAAAATATTTCATTAATCCTTCAAAATCTTATTAGCTGCAGAGGCAGCTGGTAGATTGGTGAATAATGTTGACCTCTTTAATCCTGGTTTAATGTGCTGTAATAAATACTTGATACGGGACCTCTTACATCCCGGAGGGATAACATATAACAGGGAGTGTTCGCAAGACACTCCTAGAAGAAACAACCAGCATATAGCCCTAGCAGGGCGACATATCCTAAAAAGGTAACAAATTTGATAAGACCTCTTCTGCCGGATTGCATGCACCCTTGCATGCGAAAAACCTTATAAAATTCTAATGTTATTTTATTTTTGACTAATGTGGAAGCAGAGACGCTTCCACTCCATAGAAGTAAACACCCCCTGTGTCATTCAATCCCAAAGGGATTAAATAAAACAGACTGAAATACAGCCTGATGTATTCACGGACTAAAGGTCCGTAACCCCAGTTAATCACTAAAGATGATAGTTTACAGCATGATAAGACCTCTTCTGCCAGATTGCATGCACCCTTGCGTGCGAAATACCTTATAAAATTTCTCATTAATCCTTCAAAATCTTCTTAGCTGCAGAGGGAGCTGGTAGAATGGTGAATAATGTTGACCTCTTTAATCCTGGTTTAATGTGCTGTATTCTTGTCGAGCCTTTTACATCCCGGAGGGATAACATATAACAGGGAGTGTTCGCAAGACACTCCTAGAGGAAACAACCAGCATATAGCCCTAGCAGGGCGACATATCCTAAAAAGGTAACAAATGTGATAAGACCTCTTCTGCCGGATTGCATGCACCCTTGCATGCGAAAAACCTTATAAAATTCTAATGTTATCTTATTTTTGTCTAATGTGGAAGCAGAGACGCTTCCACTCCATAGAAGAAAACACCCCCTGTGTCATTCAATCCCAAAGGGATTAAATAAAACAGACTGAAATACAGCCTGATGTATTCACGGACTAAAGGTCCGTAACCCCAGTTAATCACTAAAGATGATAGTTTACAGCATGATAAGACCTCTTCTGCCGGATTGCATGCACCCTTGCGTGCGAAATACCTTATAAAATTTCTCATTAATCCTTCTATAAATTTGATTAAACCCTTACAGGGTTATGTCCATAATTTTAGATATTGCACCTGGGGTGACGATCCCTATAGGATCTTACCCCAGGCTAATCTATTAATCCCTTTCAGGGATATTATTTTTCCTTGCTAGTAAAAAAGTATACAAACAAAATATATTTATATTATTTGTTAATAAATATTATATAATATGCTATTTAATTAAAATAAATTCGCACCTACGGAGCGAAGGTGTTCGTGATAGGTACTCATGACTACCAAGAAACCGCTTCTCCGAAGCGAAGAGATATGCTTGGTTCAATCTTGGTATCATAAAGAGATAATTTTGGTTCCTGTCAGCGGAGCGGTTTCTTGCTAGCATCATTCTGAGTTAATTCATTGGTTTTAGCTCCAGAGGAGCTGTTTCTTGGTAGCACAAAGCAACCCACCATTAGTGGTTCGACGCTCTAGCGGAGAACTGGAAAATTTAAGGTGCAAGGACCTTATTATATAAATTTGATTAAATCCTTACAGGGTTATGTCCATAATTTTGAATCTTTACAGAATTCTTGAAATCCGTGTAATTAGAGGATAAATCAAAGCTCCTACAAGAACCCCAGAAGCATTAGCAATCAAGTCATTAATATTAAAGCTTCTATAAGGAAGCAACATTTGGATATATTCCAAACCTATCGCTACACCAAAAGCTACAAGTAGCATTTTCCACTTCCATTTCTGCAAACTAAGCATTAAGAGGGACACTACCGGAAGATACACCAGCAAATGTAAAAAATAATCTCCTCGCAGATGAATTACTGTAACATTAGTAATTTCTCTACTCACACTCCCTAAGGGAATTACCGATACTGTTATCAGTGTTATGAGATAGAGGACTAAAAACCATCTAATTAATTTATATATATTCATATATTTCCTTGAAAAAAAGACAAAGTGATGGAGAGAGGGAGTGATAGAGAGAAAGAAAAATACTCTTACATCCATCTTTTCCATAAATCATTATCTTCTTGTTTTCCATTCTAATAATTCTTTGTATTCAATGAAAACCTTTAATCAAAGCTCCATTCTCTTTGTCTATCTTTATATCTTTATAAATAGGGTTAAGGACCTTTAGTTCGTGGCTTAATTCCCCTCTCTATCTCTTTGTCTCTCCATCTTCTGACTTGGAAAAAGTCCATTTTTCAGAATCTCTAATCATTCATTGGGCAAAAAATGTTTTGCCCCTACATTCTCTCCATCACCCCGTCTCCCCGTCTTTGAGCCACAGGCGAAAAAAATCTCCATCTCTTTGTCTCTCCGTCAAATTCTGTAGAAATTCTTGTACCACTCAATAAACTTCTTCACCCCTTCCCTAATAGGAGTATTAGGTCTGTAACCTAGATCTTCAACTAAATCAGTAACATCGGCATGAGAAGCAGGAACATCCCCTGGTTGAAGTGGCAACATATTCTTAATGGCTTTCTTGCCCATTTCTTCCTCAATAGCTTCGATGAAATCCATTAGCAATACAGTATCGTTATTTCCTATGTTATAGATCTTATATGGTGCTTTTGAAGCTCCTGGAGTAGGATTTTCACCACTCCAGCCTGGCATTGGCTGGGCAGGATGATAAATCACGCGTTTTATACCTTCTACAATATCATCAATGTAAGTAAAGTCGCGTTTCATTTTACCATGATTAAAGACATCAATCGGCTTTCCTTCAGCAATTGCTTTGGCAAAAAGGAATAGAGCCATATCAGGTCTGCCCCATGGACCATAGACTGTAAAGAATCTTAGACCTGTTGTAGGAATATCATACAAAGCACTATAAGAATGAGCTAATAATTCATTAGATTTCTTACTGGCTGCATAAAGTGAAATAGGATGATCCACATTATCAGTGGTACAGAAAGGAAGCTTGTCGTTCCAACCATAAACACTAGAAGAACTAGCATAAACTAAATGCTTAATTTTATTCTGACGCGATGCTTCTAAAATATTAAAGAAACCAATAATATTACTCTCTAAATAAGCATCAGGATTGGTAATACTATAGCGGACTCCAGCCTGTGCAGCCAAATTTACTACGACATCAAACTCCTCATTTTGAAAAAGTTTGTAGAGTTTAGCTCTATCACATAAATCTAATTTTATAAATCTGTAGTTAGCATGCTTCTCACTCTGAATAATCTCGCCATAACGAATGTTCTGGAGAGGAAAACCATCTTCAGCTAATCTACCATACTTTACTCTCAAATCATAATAATCATTAATTACATCTAATCCTACTATCTCAACATCTTGCTCTTTGAGCAACCTGTTTGCTAAATGAAAGCCGATAAATCCGGCTGTACCTGTTATTAAAATCTTCATCTTTTCTCCTAATACTTACTCACTATTTTTCCTTAACACAGAGTTACACAGAGGTCACCACAGAGTTTCACAGAGTTTAATATAATACAATAAATTATGCTCTTCTTCACTTTTATAAATTAAACTCTAAATTTTGGTAACTTTTCTATATTAACCAGTATCTTCAAACTTTGTATCAAGGATATTCTTTTCAAACTATTTTTCCTTAACACAGAGTTTCACAGAGATTAATATAATATAACAAAACATGATTTCGCAAAGTACTTTACAAATCTAACATAAAGATCTTTTTCTATATTTATATTTCATCACTAACACTTCTCCATCCAATAAATTAAAAAAAATAAGAATCTTCTTTCTTTCTCTCTTAAACTCTGCGAAACTCTGTGATGACCTCTGTGTAACTCTGTGTTAAGGATCTTCTCTTCACTCTACATTAAGGAATTACAAGCTATATCTTTTAATCCCATTCCTCAAACTACCCACATTAAAATTTATCAACAAGCCTACTTTTTTCTCAGCTGTCTTCATATAACTCAATATCTGAGATTGATGCAGTTCATTAAACTTTTCAACAGATTTCAATTCTAAGATTACGCAATTTTCAACTAAGATATCAATCTTAAAAGCATTTTCAATAAACATATCTCCATACTTTAATGGAATTGCTTTTTCTGTTTCATTCTTTATACCATTTTTAGTTAGTTCGTAACTTAAACATCTTTGATATACAGACTCTAACATACCAGCACCAAGCTTACTATGTACCTTATAAGCACAGTTTAAAATTCTTTCTGTTAATTCTTCATACATACCAGCAACCTCCTTTTACTTAATATAATTTTCCTTTAACACAGAGTTACACAGAGGTTTAAGAGGAGTTTCACAGAGTTTAATACAATACAACAGAACATGATTTCCCACAGTATTTTACATCTGTAACGTAAAGATCTTTTTCTAAATTTAAATTTCATCATTAACACTGCACCATCCAAGAAATTAAAGGAATTAAGAATCTTCTTCTTACTCTCTTCAACTCTGATTTTAAGCTTATCCAGTCTCTGTTCCAAATGACATCTTTATTCTTGGCTACTTTTTTAATCTATCATTCTTATTAATAATAACTCTCTTAAAACTCCGTTAAACTCTGTGGTGACCTCTGTGTAACTCTGTGTTAAGGACTCTTAGTTACTTCGAGCTCGTTTCACGATTATATTCCATAATACCAACCAGAAATACTTAAAATCCGTCCACACCGGTCTCTCTATCTTCTGCAACAAATACTTCTTCTCCGAAGCAACAATCTCTTCAAATGTCTTCGGCATATCTGCATAAAATGGAGGCAATAAGCCTGGTTTAACCTGAACCCTAAGCACTCTTACATCTTCCGGATAAAGACTAAAGTAATGTTCACTAAGAGCTCTGACACCAACTAAATTAAGTTCACCTTTAAAGAAGTTAATAAATTGAGGAAGCTCATCAATCCATAATTTACGGAATACCTTTCCCCAACGAGTAACCCGGAAATCATTTTTAAATTTACCACCCTCTTGCAGACTACAAGTCTTATAAACATAATCTTGAAGATATTCTGAATAAGGGTGCATAGTCCTAAATTTATTAACATAGAGAAGTTTACCATTCTTCCCTTTGCGTTTTAACTGAATAATCGGACCATAAGATGGACTTTCATCTTGAGAGGGTTCTTTAGTCTTAATTGCAATAAAGTAGTTTATTCCATGAATCTCTCTCTTAGCTAATAGCTCAAAACCACAAAAGTAGAGTCTACCTAAAATTTCAGTTTCACTAAAAGCTCTGTTTTTCCCTTTAGTAATAGCGAAGTATAAGCCTTTTAGAAGAGCAAGTTTAGGAAAAACTCGGCGTAGAATAAAATCTATAAAATAAAAAATATTACCAAAAATAACAGAATAAGTCTTAATGAAGCGTCTTCGTCTTTGATTTTTTGTTTCTACACAACCAACAAAAACACCACCATGAGTAAGATTCTCATTTACCTGAATGATATATTGATTGATTCTTCGAAAATTATTAGCTTTATGTAGATTCATAAACAGAGCTTGTGAACCGGAATCTATGCTCTCAATATTATAAAGTGCATGACTGTTAATCACCATAGACTTATCCTTGCAGAAACAATCAAGATCAAGATATTTATTAACAAATTCAAATATTTCCTCTTCATCATGGAGGAATTTATCTTTCAGTAATTGCTTCATCGATTGCTTCTGAATTTTATCTTCCAAACAATAATGTTTCACTATCTTAATAGGACTTTCAGGTACCTTATCGGAAGATTCAAACTTGGATAACTCATAAGCAGAACCCTCTTCCTCTAATTTTTTAGACTTAGTAATAAAGGTAGTTTTAGCAAAAGAAGGATTATCCTTATGAAATCTAAAAGAAAAATACATCAATCCAAAAATAATTAATTCTATAACAATAGTTAAACCGATAGTTCCAAAAGTAATATAGCGAGAATACTCAAACCTATGGAAGAAGATCATAGCCCCAAAAACAACCGCAATGGCCATTGCATCGTTCTTAATAATCGAAGCCCACAAGGATCTTAACCTTGGTTTATTCTTAATCGAGAACTTCCCACCGATTAAACCAGCAATAACCCATGCGACAGATAAACCTATCACCGGTCTAGCATAAACAACTAGGACTTTACGAGTCCCGTTCCTTAACCATGCGACTACCGCAAAAGAAAAAAGAACTATTCCTATATCCAACAGTAAATATAAAAGATACCAAACCTTCTTTTTCATCACACTACCTTCTCTCAAATTTATTTATCCCCCTCTACGAGGGGGACACAGGGGGTGTTTCCTATGGAATGAAAGCGTCTCTGCTTCCATAAATCTCTTAAAATTCCCCTCATAGCCTGTGAGGGCATAGCCTTGTGCGACACCTCAAGAGGGACACAGGGGGTGCTTCATTATCATATTCCGCTTCTATCTTAAATCCTCTCTTCTTAACTATTCTATAGTCAATAAACTTGTCAATAAAAAAAAGACTGATTATTAGGCTTTTACCTATTAATCAGTCTTTTCATATAAATCCCCTTTCCATAAGAGGGGAGTCCAAGAATATTTATCACCACAAAGACACTAAGACACAAAAAATACATTCCACTAATGATGAAAACAAATTAGTAATAAAAATTCTCTCCGTCACTCCTTCACTTAGTCTTTGTCTTAATTATTCGTGTTTATTTGTGGTTAAAACTTCATTTAAGAGGGCGAATAATGACTTGCACCCTACAAAACTCTGTGAAACTCCTCTTAACCTCTGTACAACTCTGTGTTAAGGATTTTTCTTTTCTTTCTCTTAATTTGTGAAATTCGTCTTTAATTTGTATTCATTCGTGGCTAAAACTTCTTTAACTTTTCATTTTTCACTTTTATATTCTTTCTCTTCTTAGTGCCTTTGTGTCTAAGTGGTGAAAACTCTTATTCTCCTTGTCTCTCCGACACTCCATCACTTTGTCTTAATTATTAATGTTCATTTGTGGTTAAAACTTCATTTAAGATGGCGAATAATGACTTGCACCCTACAAAACTCTGTGAAACTCCTCTTAACCTCTGTACAACTCTGTGTTAAGGATTTTTCTTTTCTTTCTCTTAATTTGTGAAATTCGTCTTTAATTTGTGTTAATTCGTGTGAAAGATCTTGTTCTTTTCAGATTAAAAAAAACTGCCGAACAAGAAATACTTATTCGGCAGTGTAAAGGAGGCCAAACTAATTAAATTTTATAAACCACGACATTGAGACTAAGAATCTATTGTATTAACAGGGAGAAGCTAATTGCTTATTAGCTATTATTTCTTCTTCTTCAAGATATTCTTTAAGTATTTCATACATCCCTTCAGGAACATCTTCGTTATTTGTTTCTCCAGATCCTACTTTGCAAAAAGGATCATCCCAAGGAAAATCAGGATCTAAATTTTTAATACCTTTGTATAAATAATGTTCTACTTCAAACCTTAATTGTTTCATATCAGCTAGATATTCTTCTGTGAAATCATCTACAAGTAATAATAAATTGGAGACTAATGCTAAATATTCACACACTTCTTTTTTCTTCTGTCTTTCCTTTGCTAACACTGGACACTCTTCATTAACTGCTACTAAATTTTCTTTTTTTTGGAAACTCATAATGGTTTCTCCTTTTTAAGTATTAAGGTTATTAACCCTTCATATACTTATAGGGCCCACTTTTTCTGAAAATGGTCCACTTTTGAAAAAAAAGTTGAAAAAAGTTTTAAAATCCCCTTCCACGAGGGGGACACAGTGGGTGATTCCTATGGAATGGAAGCGTCCCTGCTTCCATAATAAAACTCTTAAAATCCCCTTCCATGAGGGGGATACAGGGGTGATTCCATAAAAATTCTTAAAATCCCCGTCACTCTATCTTATTAATCTGTCCACTCTGAGTATACTGTGTTCTATTCTTATTTTTAAATTTATAAACTCTTAAATAATTAAATCTCTTAATCGCCTTGTCTCTATGTCTCCCCGTCACTATTACACCCTGTCTTAAATTATTCGTGTTAATTTGTGTTCATTAGTGGCTAAAACTTCTTTCTTCTTCAGATCATCATTGCAAGGCAATACCACAACTTTTCACTTTTCATTTTTATCTTTTAATTCTTGCTTCAGCAAGCCCCTTCTTTTCTCAATCTCATACTTCGATAACACTACTTCAGACACACCATGACTCCCTTTCTCAAAAAACACAATCGCATTCTCAATCTTTTCTGCCAGGCCATCGGTTTTAATCTTCCAGTAATTCACAAAATTAGGATGAGCTTTAACATTCAACAAAACAAAAGTACTTTCATTACAGAGATAACATCCTGAACTAGAAAAAGATTTATACTCATACAAAACCACATCATTGAAATCTATCTTTTCACACCTGACAAATTGCTCTTTTAGACTTTCCTCGAATATAGATTTAGCTTTTGCTAAAGATTCATTAATCTTTTCAGGCTTCTTAGTTGCATTAAAGGCTTTTCTGATTTTGTCTATTGTTGTGTTTGGCATATTTTTACCTGTAATATCATCCTTTAATTTAAAGTAATAGACTGATAAAACTCTTATTGTTTTTTCTTATTTGTGTTAATTTGTGGCTAGAACTTAATTCCTAAACTCTTAAAATCCCCTTCCATGAGGGGGACACAAGGGGTGATTCCTATGGAATGGAAGCGTCCCTGCTTCCATAATAAATCTCTTAAATCCCCTTCCATAGCCTTGTGCGACGCCTCAAGGGGGACACAGGGGGTGATTTCAATAACTATTTTTTTTGAAAATTTTAAACACCTAAACAATTCAACATTCTTCTTTTCATTTTATTTGTGTCTTTTGTGCCTTTGTGGTAAAAATTCTTATTCACCTTGTCTTAAATTATTCGTGTTAATTTGTGTTCATTCGTGGCTAAAAAATTCTTTCTTCTTAGTGACTTTTGTGACTTAGTGGTAAATCTTAAGTTCTTAATACAATCCACCATTTATATCAATCGAAGTTCCATTAACATATTCACTATCAATCAGGTATTTAACTATTTTAAATATCTCTTCAGGATCACCAAATTTTGCTGATGGTATTTGTGTTTTTAGGTAATCTTGGTAATTATCAGGAACTTCAGAGATTATACCAATATTAAAATATCCAATATTCAAATTATTAATAGTGATGTTTTTATTCCCATTTTCTTTAGCTAAGGATTTAGTAAGTCCCCATAAACCAGCTTTCGAAGCTCCATAAGCAGAAGCTCCCATTGCACCTGTTTGTGCTACAATAGAAGAGAAGTTAATTATTCTACCAAAGCTTTCTTGCCTCATATAGGGAAGAATAGACCTAATAGTATTAAAAGAACCAATCAAATTTGTATTAATAACTTCAACCCACTTATCAATATCACATTTATGAGCAAAGCAGTTATAGTTTATACCTGCACAATTAATTAAGACTAAATTTTTTTTATTTGTCAGTGAATGAATCCATTTCTCAACAGAAGAATAATCACTAACATCTACTTTAGTTAATAGTTCATTATTTATGTTATTAGGAATAGTGGTATTATAGGTACCAAAAACCTCTTCACCCTCCTCCATAAATTTCTTTGTTAAATAGTTACCAATCCCTTTAGATGCTCCAGTAATAATTATCATCCTATCCCCACTTAATTATTGAAGCTCCATAGGTCCAACCACTTCCAACAGCTGCAAAAAGAATATTCATTCCAGGTTTAAGTTTTCCCGCTCTATTAACTTCATCTAACATTATAGGAACTGTTCCACCAGATGTATTGGCATATCTATCCATTGAAGTCATGACTTTTTCAAAAGGAAGTCCTATAATTTCGGCAGTCTTTTTCAAAATTCCTATACTTGGTTGATGAGGTATCATCAAGTCAATATCATCAATTGTTAAACCTGTATCTTCTAAAACTTGATTAATTGCTTGAGGTAAGACTTGAGTAGCTGTTCTATAAACCTCTCCTCCATCCATTTGAAAATAGTGAAGTCCTTTTTTTACGGTTTCTTTACTTGCTGGTTGTTCAGAACCACCAGCAGGTACTGTAAAATGGTATCTCCCGCGACTATCAGTATATAATCTGTAGGCCAGAAATCCTGAATCTGAATCACAATGAGTTACTACAGCCGCCCCAGCTCCATCACCAAAAAAGACACTATCTCTTCTTGTCCAATCAGTTATTTTAGAAAAAGTGTCAGCACCAATTACAAGAACATTATCATAAACTCCTGAAGCTACATATTGAGAAGCAACAGACATACCGTATAAGAAGCCTGAACACACAGCAGCTATATCAAATGCAACAGCATTAAAAGCCTGCAATTTGTATTGAACAAAGGCTGCAGTGGAAGGAGCTAATCTATCAGGTGTGGAGGTAGCAACAATTATTAACTGGATATCGTCAACAGTTAATCTAGCATTTTCAATTGCTCTATTTCCAGCCTTCCATGCTAAATCACTAGTTGCTTCATCTTTTGAGGCAATTCTTCTCTCTTTAATACCTAGAGTTTTATAAATCCATTCAGAATTAGTATCCACCAATGTCTCTAAATATTCATTTGTATATATATTTTCTGGTACATAAGACCCAGTACCAATAATTTTTACATTTCTAACCATTTGTTTCATATCTATTACCTACCTTAACCTTTCAGGTAAAATTGATTTAAAGCCTCTGCTAGTATAAATCCTTATACCCCATTTTCTCACATAATCTCTAAAATCATCTGTTTCGTTATCTTCTGTACCTTCGTGGGATTGAGTAATAACATTGATGCACAAATCATTAACATATATTAGTGGGTAATCAATTTTTATTTTAGGAGTAATATTATGATATTTTGCAATTTTCTTATATTCAATCACAATTTGCTGTACTTTTTCTATACTTTCATTTTCAGTCAACGGTTTTATTTCTTTTAAAAATCTTGCAGGATTACCTGCATAAATTCCTTTTTTATCTATTGATTTTGTTACTACAGAAGAAGCTCCTACAACAACCTCATTAGCTATACTAACACCCATCATTATAAGACTTCTATAACCAACTATGACAGAATTTCCAATTTTTACACCAGAAAATTTTGCAGGATATCCTTCTAAAACAGATAACCAATATCCATGAGACAGGATAGATACATCTGGAGAAAGCCCAACATCATTACCAATAATGATATCCTCGCAAACATTGATAAAGTTATTATGAATTGTACATCTATCACCGATTGTTAAATTAGCATTTGGATGATATCTTCCACCTCCCCCAATAATTAATCCACTGCTATTAAATAAATGTTCTCCTAAAATGATATTATTTCCTGTAATTTTTGTATTAGAACCTAATCTTGAGTGATTACCTATCTTAAATTTCCCGTTAATTTTAATATTTATATTATCCCCAAACTTAACATTCTCTCCAATTTCAATATCTTCAGCATAAATTTTAATATTTTTTTCTTTATTCTCATATTTCATGTTCTTAATCCTATAGTATCCATCTAATTACTTCAAAAATTTCAGCATATTTTGTGCCTATTTGTGTTCCTCTAGTAACAGCTAAGCTCTTTATAAATTCTTCGGATGCGTATGATCTATGATATTGAGATTCATAAGCTTTTAATGCTTCAATTTTTTTCTTAAGGTGATTGTCGGTTATTTTGACAAATAGCTGAGTTGAAAAGTTCAAATTGTTCCAAGGAATTTCATAAGATAATATACTTGTCTTTTTAAATGCTCTAATTCCTTCTATAGCAATAGTGCTATGATCTTGATGTAAATCATTGGTAGAAGGTAAGAAGACTAAATCTGGGGCTAAATCTCTACTTAGTTTAACTAAATCTTCCAATATCTCTTGACGATATTGAGCAAATCTCCTTACACGATATCGGTAAATCAATAAATTTTCGGGTTTAATTCCTAATATTTCTGTTGCTAACTTTACCTCAGTCTCAAGAATATTCTTTGGGAACCCCTCAGGAACCGATTCCTCTGCAAGAGAAAAAGCAGCATAGTAGACATCTGCCCCTTGCTCTATAAGCTTAGCAATAGTGCCTCCACAACCGAACTCCCCATCATCTGTATGTGGTGCTAATATTAGTACTTTTTTAAAATCATCCATCTAATCCTCCTATATAAGACTTTTAATGTTATCGATAATCTTAACAGCTGAATTTCCATCACCAAAGTGATAATTGTAGATTGAATCATTATAAACAGAATTATACTTTTCCATGATTGAATCAACTTTTGCATCTGCCAATTTATTCCAACCATCTTCAACTGTTTCATTCCAAGATGTCGATGGAAAAATTGTAATACAAGGGATTTTTAGGCAATAAGCTTCTTTTTGTACTCCGCCTGAGTCTGTTACAATCATCCGAGCATTATTCTCTAAACTAATAAAATCTAAATATCCTAGTGGTTGTATAAGCATAACATTTTGGGGTATTTCAATTATATTCTCTTCAATTACTTTTCTGGTTCTTGGGTGAATTGGAAAAATAACCTTCTCTTCAAACAGCCCTATAGCCTTGATTACTTCTTTAAGATTATGTATATTGTCTGTATTTTCTGCACGATGAATTGTAGCTAAGCAATATTTTTTTTCCTCAATATTTAAGGTATTTAATATTTTAGAAAATTGCTTTGCCTTCTCTAATCCACTTAAAAGAGAGTCATACATGACATCACCTAACATAAATACATTTTCTCTTATACCTTCCTTAGCTAAGTTATTAACAGCTAGATTTGTAGGTGCATAAAGAAATGTAGATAATCTGTCAGCAACAAGTCTATTAACTTCTTCTGGAATTGAGAGATCAAAATTTCTTAAGCCTGCTTCAATATGGGCAATGGGCAAATGTATTTTAACAGCAGCTAAGGTAGCAGCTAAGGTAGAATTTGTGTCACCAAAAATTACTATTAATGATGGATTCTCTTTTATAAATATTTCCTCTAATTTGGTCAACATGTTGGCTGTTTGGATAGCATGAGAAGCAGAACCAACACCTAGATTTATATCAGGATAAGGAATATTAAGTTGCTTGAAAAACACATCAGACATATTATCATCATAATGCTGTCCAGTATGAACTATAATTTCCTTGAAATACTTTCTAAGCTCTCTTGATATCGGTGCTAATTTTATAAATTGAGGTCTTGCTCCAACTATTGTTATTATTTTCTTCATAATTTTGAAAACTCCTTAATAAGGTCTTTATTTTTCTTCAATTCCTGTATATTAGTTTCATAATCTTTGATAATCCAAAATAAAAAGTCTGTAAGATTTGTATTTTCTGAAAAGAATTTTTCTCTCTTTTCTTTCCATTGACCCTTTATATGTAAACCAATAAGTTTTTTCGTTAGTTCTAAAATACTGTCACCATCATTTGGTGCTACGCTATAAAACAGTGAATACTTTTTTTCAAGATACTCTATAACACTAACTTTTTCTTCCGATACGACCCACTTATTAGATCTTATAGCAGGAGTTCCTAACAAAGCTGCCTCTATAATCATACTTTGGCTATCACCAATTAATAGATCAGAATAAAACATTAAACTATGCATATCTTCAGGTTCTATTTTAGGAGAATAGTTAGCGTATTTAGAGTCTAATCCTTTTTCGATGTTAATAATCACTACTCCTAATTTTTCTAAATAAGCTAGCAAGTTATCAATCACTAAATCAGACAAGCCAGTAAAAGCGTTATGTGATGAATCATGAAATGCTTTAAAATCAACTAATCGTATTATAAAAAATCTTTTCCCTGCTAATTTATACTTATCCAATACCTCAGGATTTGGAGAAAAATATTTTGGGTGCAAGTATGTATTTTTTTGAGTACCAAGGTAGGTTATTTGTTTTTTACTCCATTTATTTACATCAACAACTTCTGCAGCAACTATATGTGTAGCTAAAGGGAAAGCAAGATGGCAAAACGGTTTTATAAAATAGTAATCATCATCAGTAAATACAAAAACTTTTTTCCTAAAGAGAAATCCAACATGCGAGATAGCGACATCGGTACCCATTAAAAAATCAACTTTATTAAAACACATATATAATAGTAAATTTAACTCTTGACTAATCAAAGTAATAACAGTTCGGAGTGCAATGCCTACCTTACCTTTTAGATTAGATCTTATTTTAGTAGATACTGAATATCTATATTTAAAGCCATCAGATTCAATTAAATCTTCTATAATCCCCCTTGACTGAATAAAGAACATTACATCTCCATTATCTTTTATAATTTTTCTTGCAAGATTTTTAAACATGTGGTATTGTGATGGGTGATTAACTGCAAATATAACTTTCATTTTGGTCCTTTATAAAAAAATTTTTGTTTTTAGGTTTCATGAGAGTAAATACATCAAAGAAAACTTTACACTCTTAAGCATTAGTACAAACTAAACCTTTAGTTAATCTATGACATCATAAATAAAAGTTTATTTCATTGCCAATATAACAACCCCATATGCATGTTTGGAGTAATTTTCAAGATATACAGGATTTTGAGAGATAATTTTGAACCCACAATTTTTCATAGCATCAAGATGATCTTCCATGGTAAATCTATTCAATGAATATTTTCTTTTCCCTTTAATAAGTTTCCAAACAAACTTATTAATCTTAAGGTGACCATGCGGTTGCTTAGTGATTCCATGTGAGTGAAGTTCGATATCATGCAATATATAACCACCTTCATTTAAAGTGTTATATAGCTTGAGATGAACTTCTGGAGGATTATCAACATGTTCCATAACAGCTCTTGAGTAAATAAAATCTAAAGATATCTTTTCTTTATTGTGCCAATCATAAATAATCTTTATCCGATTATCTGACTGACCTATAGATAATAGTGACTTTCTTACAGATTCAATATTCTCAGATTTAAGAATTTCTAAGTTTTTCAGTTCCTCAGGGTAAGCTGAATCAATTAATCTAAAATTTAAATTTTTATATTTTGATGTTGCAGGGCTTTGTATCCTTAGAAGATTCACCAGTTCATCATATATTTTTAGATTTTTGTCTAAATCGAATTCATCTTCTACTTCTAATGCGTAAAATTGCTTTACACCTAATAACAAAAAACAACTTGCCACTCCTAAAGAACCTCCTGTTCCTAATTCAGCAATTGTATCAAAATGTGGATTTACGTTATTTTCTTTTAAAAATAAAAAAATTGTTAGCCAAAGATTATAGCTATAGTGAGAATCAGCACAACTATGCCTCATTTTATTTCTATTATGATGGCTGTATTCTAAAACACCAGGAATGTAAGATAAAATTCCTTTAACAAGAGATTTAATTATCATATAATTTTATGTCCGCATTTCGAATAACAGTTCTTCTTTTGCCTGTGGGTGTTAGTCTTATATCATCAACTATTTTGAGATTAACTTCAACATCATTTCCTATGTAGGTCTTCCAATAATCCTGAACTGTATTAAAAATTGTTTTAGTAAAATCATTGTTTATAATAATATTTATAGTAATTTTATTTATTTTTTCTTGGATAACTTGTATTTGATCTATCCCAACTATCCATTCAAAATAAGCAACAAAATTTTCTACAATTAAATACTTCCCAGATGGAGTAATCAAAATATCACCATCTCTACCCAATATTTTTTTAACATTAATAAAACTTCTTCCACATTCACACCTATCTTTATCTTCTAAAATAATATAATCTTGGGTATCATATCTAATAAAAGGTGAAGCAAAATTATGCAGATCTGTTGTAATATGCCTTAAAGGATATTCATTGTTTGATTTGGAGAAATCATCTTCAATAAATTCTGAAATAGCATATTCTTCAGCAGGATGATAGAATTTACTTGCTGAACATTGATGAAAACATGAACCACCTTCGCAACTATAAGCATCATAAATTTTGCTTTGAAATACAGATTCTATCTCGTCACGAACATTTTCACGCAAAGAACTACCGGTAGTATTTATTCCTCTTAAAGAACTTTTTGAATATCCTCCCACATCTTTAATAGCCTTTGCAAGCGAATAGAGAGGAACAGGGTACCCACGAATAAATTTAGGGTTGAAATTACTTATAGCTTTTCCAATCTTAACAATCTCTTTAGGTGACAATTGATTTACGGACAAATACAAACAATTATTAATTTTGTCTTGGAGTTTCTTTATTTTTGATGATCGGGGATTCATACTAAGTTTGACATATTTATCACCAAGCTTATATCCCATCCAATACCACCCCCTAATAGTTGTTGCCTTAGAAAATGATTCAGCTTTTTTTGTGGTATAAAATTGAAATGGTTCTCCTGTAGATCCACTTGAACTTCTAAACATTAAATTTTTAGGAGAAATATTTACAGCTACATGCTTATCTTTATGTTTTTTTAAATCTGATTTTGTAGTAATAGGAATTTTATGTAAATCTTCTTTTGTTTTAATGTCTTCTGGTTTTAGTCCAATTTTATCAAACATTTCCTTATAATATGGAACATTGGTATATGCATGGTGAATAAGTTCTCTTAACTTCTTATTTTGATAATCATCAATTTGTTTTTTACTCCACCATTGGCTTTTCATAAGAAATTTCAGATCTTTGTTAATTGAAAAACCTAGCAATAAATCGCTTAATGGCAAAATAAATTTTTCTGATACAATATTATTGAAACTCATTAATACAATCTCCTTCCAATATCTGTTGCATTGACTTAATAAAATCATCTTTATTACATTATTTAAAACTTTTTAACTTATAATATAAATCCATAATATAGTCCAAACTTATTTAATATCTTCAATTAGTTTAATCCATTTATGTGTTGCATATTTATAAGAATGCTTTTGCTCAATTTCTGAACGACCTGATAATTGAAGAGATGTTAACGACTTGATATCTGCCTTTAATAGAGTTATTAAACTTTTCCTGTAAGACTCTTCATCTCCAAATTCAATTAAAAATCCATTGTTAGGGTTTACCAAATCAGGAATATTACCCACATTAGTAACTATAGGTATTAAATGGCAAGCCATAGCTTGCATTAAAGCTGTGGGAAGACCTTCGCTTTCAGAATGCATAAGAAAATATTTGGAGCTATTAAACCAGTTAGCTGTATTTTTTTGAAAACCTACAAACTCTATATGATTAGATAAATTTAGCTTTTTAACTTGGTTCAAGAGATTAACTCTCTCCTCTCCATCTCCTACTATAACAGCTTTATAAGGATGCCCTTCTTCTTTTAATTTATATAAAATATTGATTATTAAATCTATACGCTTTCCTTTACAAAGTCCACCAAGAACTATAAAATCGTATTTTTTTTGACTATTTTGAAAATGAAACTTATCAGTATCAATTGTGCTATGAAGTAAATTGATTTTTTTTTCACTGACACCTAATTCTTTCCAGAACTCATATGATTTAGTGCCTGGAACATTCAAATATGAAGCATGCTTCAGTGCTTTAAGTATAAAAAACCTAAGTACTTTATTATTTGTATTTTTTTCTTGAATACTTAGACCAGTTTGACCTATGATATAGGGTATTTTACAGAGATAGCCTACAATAGCAACGAAGAATAAATGAGGAATCAAGTGATAAGCAAGCAAGATTCCAGGCTTGAGCTTTAAAGCATAATACAGTAGCAATAAAGGTCTAAAAATTAACCCACTAATTTTCCCTCTGAAAAGTTTAGGTACTACTAAGTACTCTACACCATTTATTTCTATACCTTTGCTCTTTCGCAATACATATATTTTAGAAATTTTTTGAGTATTAATAATTGGAACAAATTTTGCTTCAGTAGTTCCTGTTCCCATTTCTGCTGATGCTAATATAATTATTTTTTTCATATTATCCTTATCTCAAAATTGTTTCATTTATAAAAGTTCTATACTTACCTGATATTGAATTTTCAATATCTTCTTCATAAATAAAATCAATTTTCATATCTCCTAATTTCTTTCTTGTTATCGAAATTATCTGAGACTCTTCTTCTTTAGATAAAAATTCACCAACTATTCTAAACACTAAGTGATCCTTAGTTTTTTGAATTAATTGAAATTTTTTAAAATTTCTCTTTGTAGCAATTTTTGTATCATACATCAGCAACTGCCAAAAAAAACCCCAATGCACAACTATATCGTTAACTCCAACTAAACAATCACAAGTTCTTCCTAACACCCGTTCTATCATTTTACCTTCTCGTCCGCATGCACATTTTTTTTCCGAAATAATAGCCTGATCAGCATTCCAATATCTAATAAATGGCATAGAATAATTATCTAGATCTGTAATCAATAATTCATTCTTTTCATTACTCTCTATGATGACTCTTTCTTCAGTTATGTGCAATCCACAATGTTCAGAACACTCATAGGCAAGACCACCTATCTCTCCAGAACCATATTGATCAAAACAGTCTGCATTAAAAACCTCTTTAAATAGTTCTCTATGTTGAATCGTCAATGGTTCAGCTGTTGTCATGATTGCTTTTAGTGAAAATCTATGCCCATGTTCTTTCAATTTTAATGCTAATGTATATAAAGCTTGAGGATAACATCTTATAAATTGGATGTTTTTATTATTTAAGATAGAAATTATTTTATCGAATGTTGCTTTGCTCGTATCATGAGGACTTATGGAAATAGTGTTTTTTAACTTATGACTAATATATTTTGAGATTTTTTTCTTTTTTCCTACCTTTAAAAGACTTTCACTCATATATAAAAAATTTTTGTCTTTTTCATTTATTCCCATCCAGTCATAAAATCTTTTATATGATCCCCAGACAGAGCTTCTAGTGTTTGCATCATTTCTCTTATATAAAACACTACCTGTTGTACCTGAGGTTTGACTGGTTTTTACCCCCTTAATTTTATTTAAATTAAGAGGATAAAACTTTTCGTAATTTTCTTGAATAATCTCTTTAGTCAATATTGGGAATTTTTCTAAATCTTTTATACTTTTAATGTCTGATGGGATGATGCTATTGTTTTTCATAATTTCAGTATAATATGGTACATTAACAAAACAATGATTTACAAGAGCTTGTAATTTTTTTAATTGGAATTCTTCCATTTCTTCCTTAGAAAACCATTGAGTTTTTTTGTAAAGTTCATAGTATTTGAAAACATTTTTTCCTGATATCAAATCGATTAGTTTAGTTTTATTCATATTAATTCCTTATGGTTGAAGAAACTCATTAAAAATTCTGAAAGTCGTTTTCCTTGAGTTCTAGCGTTAAAAACCTCTTTTGCAAGAATTCTACCCTTCTTTCTCACTTCTGATAATTCGGCATAATTTTGCATTCCATCTCTTAACCTGTTGGAAAAACTATCAATATCATTAGGAAATGCTAACAAGGCATTTACATTATCTTTCAAATAATTTGGAATTTCTCCAACAGAAGTCGCAATAACAAGATTTCCTGAAGCTAAATATTCACCAAGTTTTGTAGGGAATCCACCTTCAGCCTGTTTGTTATTTGGTCGGGACAGTGCTAATATTTTTGATTTGCAAACAAGTGCAGGAATTTCATCTCTATGAACATTTCCTGTTAAAATTAGTTTTTCACTAAGATTGAGCTCACTAAAATAATCTTTGATATAATCATCTTTTGTTGTTTCACCAACTATCATAAGCTTCCATTTAGGATATTCTGGCGAAACATTTGCAAATGATTTAATCAATATATCTACACCATCTTTGAAAAAACTCTTATTACCAACATAAGTGATTAGATTTTCTTTTTCAATATTAATATTAAATCTATCATAATCAACTGTCATCGGCATATGCAACATTGTGGCCGTATTCTTACAGTATTTTTTGTGATATTCTATTAAACTTTGCGTCATTAGGAAAAACCCATCAAATAATCGATAATATATATATAGATATAATGGTTTATACAGAAAATTGCTTACTTTTTTTTTTAATATAAACCATGGATACTCACTATTTTCTAAAATATATTTGGTTCCCATAACCCTTGAAATCAAATATACAAAAGGAATAATTGAACTTTTAGAACTGCCTTGGATTATTATGTCGATATGTTTTTTTTTATTTTCATCTTTCAATATTTTTAAAGCATTGATATAACTATAAATCCAAGTTATTCTAGCTAAAATAGGATTTTTTTTTTTAATAACTGAATTTGCACTAGTTGAATAATGAACTCCATTAAGCTTGCCTCTAAACTTATTTTGAATATTTTCACTAATCTCTGAAGACCTGTAAATTAACACATTAACATCATGACCCAGTTGAACAAGAACTTCTAAATAAGATCTAATACGATTTGTGGCTGCTTTACCAGCAGGATATTGGTGGCCTGTTATCAAAAATATCCTCATACTAGTCCTATCCACCTATTTCTCAATCCACTTAATCCCGTAATAATTTTCAATACCCTATAAGAAGTATTATCTACTTCATATTCTGGGCATTTTTTGAAATCAATTGGTTCTTCAACTGCTATTTTAATTGCATTTAAAACAATATCTGCTTTCAAACCTGTTAAGATAATTGAGCCATAGTCCATAGCCTCTGGTCTTTCCAGAGAGTTTCTAATAGTTACGGCTGGAAACTTAAGCATTGAAGACTCTTCACTTATAGTTCCACTGTCTGAAATAGCACAAATAGCATGCATTTGGAGCTTGTTATAATCAAAAAAACCAAACGGTTTTAGAATCTGAATCCTTTCATCTATTTTCACTTGCCCTAACATCTCTAATCTCTTTTTGGTACGAGGATGGGTTGAAACCACAACCGGTACATTGTAAGTCTCAGCAATCATATTAAGAGTATCTAAAATTTCTCTAAGATTTTCAGGATTATCAACATTCTCTTCTCTGTGAGTTGAGACAATAAAGTATTCTTTCTCTTTTAAGCCTAACTCCTCTAAAATTTTGGAATCTTTTATTTTATCCATATTTTTATGAAGCACTTCGTACATAGGAGAACCTGTAACATAAATATGCCTGTGAGGTAATCCTTCTGATAAGAGGTGTCTACGAGAATTTTCAGTATAGACTAAGTTAAAATCTGCAACATGATCAATAATTCTTCTATTAATTTCTTCTGGAACATTAAAATCAAAAGATCTATTTCCTGCTTCCATATGAAAGATAGGAATCTTCATTCTTTTAGCAATAATCCCAGCTATAGAAGCATTAGTATCACCCAAAATTAAAACCGCATCTGGTTTTTCTTTAAGAAATACTTCTTCCACCTTAATCAAAGTTTCACCTAAGACTTTACCTAAAGAAGAAGTATCAACACCTAGGTAATAATCAGGTTTCCTTAAATCTAAATCTTGATAAAATATTTCATTTAGTTCATAATCGTAGTTCTGTCCAGTATGAACAGTTATGTGCTCTGTATATTTATCTAATAGTTTCATTACTTCGGAGAGACGGATAATCTCCGGTCTCGTTCCAACGATAGTAATAACCTTGAGTTTTTTCATGTTTTGTCCTTTCTTTTAGCCACGGATAACACTGATGAACACGGATAAGAAATATTGCTTTGTTGTTAGTCAAATACTAAAATCCGCTTTTCTGTTATGCGCAGTGTGCTTTTAACTTTTCTTGTTTTATTTTACTACCCGCTTAAATTGCAGTGATCCAAACTTACCAAAATTTAGTATGTAACCTATTTTAATTCCTGTTGCGGTAAGATAATTAATTAGTTGAGCTAAATGTGCATCGTTGATAGTTGAACAAGATTTTACTCAAGTATTATTTTACCTTCAACTATAATATCTGCTAAATATTCACCTACTAAATTATTTTTATAATATACTTTTATCTCTTTTTGTGATTCAGCTTTAATATTTTTACTTTCTAATTCTATTAGTAAAGCTTTTTCATAAATCTTTTCTAAAAAACCATTACCTAAAGTATTATATACTTCAAATGCACACCCCAAAACCTTGTCTGATAACTCCTGTTCAAATAACATAACTTCCTCTTTTTCTTAGCCACGAATAACACGGATTAATACAACAATATCAATAGAATAAACATCTTGTAATTTCATTATTATTTTTAAAGTTAATAGCGAGTACAATATGTTTTTAATAACTATTATCTTACTTTTATAATTTTTTTTCTTCTCTTATCAGTGTTTTTCTGTGTTATCCGTGGCTAAAAAATCTCAGACTTCTTCATAGAAGGTATCGGGATCTTCCTGGTCATAAAATTCATTAATCCAAAAGAGCGTAATAAGTTCATCATCCCCAATATTAGTTATATTATGAGTAAACCAGATAGGCATATCCACAAATCCTGGTTCTGAACCATCCACAATATATTCAATTACCTCATTAGTTCCGATTTTTCTAAGCTTAATAGAAGCCTTTCCTGATATCACAGCGAATCTTTCTATTTTTCTAGTATGGAAATGATTCCCTCTAGTAATTCCAGGTTTCGTAGTTGAGAAAGAGAACTGCCCCTCTCCATTACTTTTGATAATTTCTACAAAAGATCCTCGATTATCACTATGTTTCGTGTATAAAACAGGAAAATGTTCTTTAGGAAGGTAGCATCGATAGGTATTGAATAAAGTTAATTCAAATCTATTGCTAAACTTAGGGATTACACCTTGGGAGTATAAATTATGAAATTCTTGAATTTTATCTCTTAATTCAGACACCTTACACTTACCAGTATATCCTAATCTTAATTCATCAGAATATTTCTTTTCATTAATTGCTTTAATAATCTCTTGGCTAAGGTCTTGCACATAAATCATCTCTAATTCAGCATCAATCTCAATATTTACATCTTTCCCATTCGCAATTAGATGAGAAAAAGTTGAAGTAACAGAGTTATAGAAAGGATTTCCAAAAGGACCATAGACATTTGGAATTACTAATCCTGTGAAGAAACATCCACCTACTTTAGCAAATTCAACAAATTTCTCGCGTCCTTCTCTTTTAGATTTACCATAAAGATTATCTCTTTCTTCTTGAGTTGAGGAAGACATAATTATATGAGGCTTTGTACCACATCTTTTCACACTATTAATCAGCTTTTCTACTAATTCAATATTTGCTTTATATAATACTTGAGGATCATTGTGTCTGTTCATCGCAGCCAAATGCACTATCACATCACATTGAGCTACAAATTTATCTAAATCCTCTTCACTTTGAAAAAACTCATCAGCAAAGGGTATCCTTTCAAAAGAATCATCTAACCCCAAGTTGTTGTAGAGGTGAGTGCCTATAAATCCAGTCTGGCCTGTAATACCTATCTTCATCTTAAAACCTTTTCTTTTTGTTTGGCCACAAATAACACAAATCTACACAAATAAAATGCAATAATATTATAGAGTATTAATTAAATTAATTATCTATGTTGCTATCTTTTCTACATTTTTTCCTAAATTTTATTGTAAGTAACAAAATTTTACTATTTTTTTGTTTTATTTCTTATTTGTGTTTATCTGTGATATCCGTGGCTAAAAATCTTCTTTCATATTTGTGTTTATTCGTGTTATTTGTGGCTAAAAATCTTAAATCCCGAGATCCTCTCGGATAAAATCTAATTTCAGCAAGAGCTCCTTAGTCTCTTCCACATCCATCCGATGCGTATTATGCGAAGTATATTCTACTATCTCTTCTATCTTATTATCCCCTTCTGAGAAATAGCGATTATAGTTTAAATCTCTTGTATCAGCCGGGATGCGATAGTACCTTCCGAGGTCTTCTGCTTTAAGCATCTCTTCACGATTTACTAAAGATTCAAATAATTTTTCTCCATGTCTGGTACCAATAAGTTTAATTTCACTATCTGATTTATATAATTCTTTTAGTGCTTTAGCTAATACTTCAATTGTGCAAGCTGGAGCTTTTTGAACAAATCTGTCCCCTTGATTTCCATGTTCAAAAGCAAACATAACCAAATCGACAGCATCGTCCAAGGTCATCATAAAGCGTGTCATATTAGGATCTGTAATAGTAAGTGGCTTACCAGCTTTGATTTGCTCAACAAAAAGAGGAATAACCGAACCACGAGAAGCCATTACATTACCATAACGGGTTCCACAGAAAGTTGTCTCTTCCCCTCCATTACGGGAGTTAGCAACCATAACCAATTCCATCATAGCTTTAGAAATACCCATTGCGTTGATAGGATATACAGCTTTATCTGTACTTAGAACAATTAGCTTCTTTACTCCATTAAGCATAGCTGACTGCATAACATTATTAGAACCTAAAATATTAGTTTTCACTGCTTCAATTGGGAAAAACTCACAAGATGGGACTTGCTTAAGAGCAGCAGCATGAAAGACATAATCCACACCTTTCATTACTGTGTTTACAGATTCAATATCTCTAACATCCCCTATATAGAATTTGACCTTAGGATTATTAACTTTTTTTCTTAGATCATCCTGTTTCTTCTCATCTCGACTAAATATTCTAATTTCTTTCAAATCAGAATTTACAAACCTTCTAAGTACAGCATTTCCAAATGAACCTGTACCACCTGTAATTAATAAAATTTTATTTTTGAACATCATTGTTTTCCTCTGAACATAATCTTTCTTGTTCCATATCTTCTAAAGTACCTAGAAATAGTCCGGGTATCACTATTATTAAAAATACCCACACTTCTCTTCCTCCAACAGTTTTGATTAATCCGAACATTATAAATGCTAATACTGATAAAAAATAATAAAACGCCATTTCATTATCATAAATTAAACGACTTATAGATTTATATATTTTATATAACATGTAAATAAAAAGAGAAAAACCAAAAATACCAAAAAGAGCCAACTTATTCATCAGGTAGAGATGTCCACCTGCACCTATTGACATTTTACTTTCGTAAGAAGCATCTCCAAATATAGGTTTTCTTAACAATGCTTCGAAAAGAAGAGGGTATCGCGCAGCTCTACTTCCAGTACCTGTTGTCATTTCTAATTCCGGATTTTCAATAAACATAGCTAAATCTTTAATCTTTGAATATGTATTAGATTCTTCAGGAAAGTATTCGCTTACCGAATTTAATAAATTAATGTATGTACTATTGGGTATTATTATAAAAAGGAGAAAAAATATAAAAACATAACGATACATGGCTTTCCTTCTTTTAGACCCTGCAAATGATAATAATGAGGTCGCTATCATAACTAGCATATTAGCAAAAACTTGAGATCTCAAAGTAGTAACAATTATTGCAAACAACACGAGCCAAAGCCATCTTTTCGTTAATACTAGTTTTGTGTTTTTCTTTATATGATAAATTAATATTGGAATTAACATTACAAAAGCTTGTGCATAACCATAACCGGCAGAACCAAGTATTCTAAAAAGCCTTCTTTGAGAAACATCAGCAAAAAAACTGTTTGCTGAATCTCTAATTATAAGAGGATTAATTGTTAATGCAATGTTTGTGGTTATAATTGTAATTAGAATAAATACAAAACTAAATCGAGATATCTTTGAAAACATGCTCATTCTCTTGGAATAATAATAATATGCCCATATTATAGAAAAATTTATTATATTACGAAATTCTTCCACAATATTACTATGATTCTGTTCAGACAGATGTCTCCATAAAGTATATTGGAGCAATAAAATTACAAAAAATCCATATAGAGCTACTTGTTTTATTGGACTTTTAATTAGCAATTGAGGTTTAGTTATCAGTATTACAATTATAATCGCCGGACCCCAGAAAAACCTAAAACTGCCTAAGCCTACAGGCAGTCTATTACTTAAAACACTTAGTAGTGTTGATAACATTCCCATTAAAACAATAGCATCTACTAGTTTAAACTTATCTTTTTGTAACATTAGTATATAACTTCATATATTGTTTATGTATTTTATCAATAATAATGTTTCTCTTAAAAGTAATTTGTAAAACTGGAGTTTCTTGTATCACATTTAGTTCCTTTTATTTTTAAATTCTTTGATTATCTGCTTTAATGCTTTGAAATAACCTGACATTGCTTTTTCATTATTATATCTTTCACTAACCCACTCCTTACCATATAAAGATAATTCTTCTTGCAGTGTAGTATCCATTAACAGCCTATACATTTCTTGAGCTAATGCTTGCTGATTACCTTGTTCACAAATCAAAATATTTTCCCTATCCTTATTAACCTCAGGAATGCTACCTGTTCTATATGTAACAACTGGTAAGCTGAGAAACATACTTTCAATAATAGTTCCCGAAATCAAGTCATTATATGTTGGAAGAACAGATATCTTAGCGCTTTTAATTTTCACAAATAACTCGTGTTGGTTTGGTAAAAATCCTATAAATTCAATATTATTTTGAATATTATTAGCTTTTATATAATCTAATACTTTATTTTTCATTTTAATACTGCAAGGGCCAACTATAATCGCTTTTATTGTCGGCAACTTATTTTTAATATTTTTTATAGCATTAAGATAATCATAAATTCCCTTCTCTTTAGAAATTCTTGCAAAAAACACAAAATCATATTCTTTCTTTTTTTCTGTTATCTGAATTTTACCGTAAGGTGTGGGAAAATTGAACCTGTAAGCTATTGCCTGTGGGTTAATAGTTTTTATGTAATTAAACATTTCCTCAGTTCTGATACAAAAATGATTAAATGTAGATATTATCGAATTTTCTAAATCTAATCTATACTTCCAATACTTGGTCAGTTTAAAATCTAATCTTGCTCTACCTACAAACCCCTGAATTGTGAGTAAAACTGGATACTTATCTTTAAATTGCATAATAGATGAAGAGTAATATGGATTCTCAGCGCCAATTAAATTAATGACATCAGGGTTTATAGCATCTATGTAATTTTTTACCTTTTTAATGTTCTTTTTATACCCAGTATAATAATCTAAATCAAATGTAAAAGGCCATCTTCTACCTATTAATGGAACCCCATATTTAAACAAATAAAACGTTATATTCCCCTCAGTATATATTTTGTCTTTTTTTAACCACTGATGAGGGGAAATAATGTAAAAATGATGTTCAGGATGTTTCCAAAATTCATCTATATAATAGGAAATCCAGGGAGCGAATTCATTTATTTTTTTCCAAGGTTTGATTATATTTTGAACTTCCTTATTGGAAAAATGGCATATCAGTGCGATCCTCATTTAACATCCCTATATCTTAATAATTTATTATTATCTTCTTTGCTATAAATACTTTTCCACTGATTTATCACATGTTTATATATCTTTTCATTATGAATTTTTTTTCCAATAAAAAACTTGCTTTCAATATTCTTTGAAAAACTTTTTTTATATTTATATTTAGAATCATTCTTAGTGATGCCACCCCCTATTGAATAATTCAGAATACCTCTCTTTTTAAGATCTTTTATAAGTTCAAACCTTAAAAAGCTATTAGGAGAGATTTGAAAATAATCAGCAAGAGTCCCACCTAAAAAGCCATAAGAATTAGCAGTATTTAGTAAATTCAACTCAACTGAAATGATTTTTTTATCTTTTAACACAAAACTAAATAATATCCTTTCAGGAATTAAATTTTTCATTTGATAAAAATAATCTTCTGAAAAATAATAGAAATTACTAGCGTTATTTCTATCCATAGTTGAATAATAAATATCTAAAAATGCTTTTAATAAATCATCAGTAATTTCATCACCGCGAAAACTTATATATTCCAGCTCATTTCTGATTCCTTTTTTTACAGCCTTACGAACCCCATTATCAAATGATTCTCTCCAGATGGTATCAATATCAGTAGAAATATCTATAAGAACATTATCTAATGCGTATATCGGTTCAAACCTAGATTCAAATTCATGATTTTCAAGTATTGGATTATATCGCGTAAATTCAGCGATAATATTTTCTTTTAAACAATATGCATCAAATATTTTAAAGAAACGATCTATAAAGTCGCTATCATAGCAATTTGCAACAACTCCATTATATCCGTACGCCCCTTGTATATCAAAATACTCTTCATTGAATTGGTAACCAAGTTCATTAACCGAGTTGATTAAGTATGGATATAAAGCAACCTTTCCATCTTCTTCAAATAAAAAACACTGAGCCTTGCCATCTCCATTCTCTTCATATAATTGATGATACTCTGGCGTATAATAAACATCTTGTTGCTCAATTGGTAATAATTCAAAGTATTTATTCCATTCTTGTTTATCTTTCGATGATAAAATTCTATAATTCATTTAAAAATCCTCTTTTAGGATAGCCATAACAATAACATTAATATATTTATTATTCTTAAAAACTGCTTTACGTAACTCGCCTTCAACAACAAACTTATTTTTTGTATATAAATTAATTGCTTTTGTGTTATCAGCTTGAACCTGCAAAAATATTCTGTTCAGGTTCAACGAACTAAAACCAAAATCAAGTAATTTCGCGACACTTAAACTTGCAAACCCCTTACCTTGTTGGTTAGGATCTAAAAAGATAAATAATTCAGCATTGCTATTTATATGATTAATCCCTTTTAAACCACATATTCCAACAAATTTCTCTTCTACCTCTATTCCAAAGAGGGATAGTTTATTGTTTGGTTCAGAAACACTTCTTATCCATTTTTGAGTACTTTCTAAACTAACAGGAAATGGATGACCAGAATAACAATCCTTTATCAACTTATTATTATGAATAGAGTATAATCTTTCAGCATCTTCAAGTTCCAAACATCTAAATTTTATATCACACATAGTAAATTTGTTCTTCATTTTATCTATCCATGAATTACTGAACTTAATATATTAACGACTCTATCTTCCAACCACTCAGCGTTTTCTAATCCATCAGTGTAGCAATCTCTAAACATCTCTAATTTATTCATTAATGTCCAAATAGGTCTTGTCATTACACCATTTTCATTAGTTTCTTTCAAAAATAAATCTCTCTCTTCCCTATTTTCTAAAATTACAACATTGAGCCAATAATTTGATAGGCTGTTTTTGGGTTCAAAAAAAAACTGCGGTTGATTTGTTGATTTGTTGATTTGTTGATCTAAAAAAAATTCAGAGTATCTCTTTGCTAAATCTCTTTTCTTCTCAATAAAGCCATCTAATTGCTCTAATTGAGCACAAGCAAGTGCAGCATTAATATTAGGCATACGGTAGTTGTAACCAACATAATCATGCCTGTATTCCCATTTATGAGGGATCTTTGCAGTAGTTGTTAGATGCTTTGCGAGTTTAGCCAAATCTTCATCATCAGTTATAATCATCCCACCACCACCAGAAGTGATAGTCTTATTACCATTAAAGCTTAAGACACCTATCTTCCCAAAAGTACCTGTATGTTTTCCCTTATAATGACTTCCTATTGATTCAGCAGAATCTTCCACAACAGGAATATTATACTCATCACAGATAGCAACTATTTCGTCTATTCTACAAGCATGACCAAAGGTATGCATTGGAACACAAGCAGTAATTTCTTTTTTTGTTGATTTGTTGATTCGTTTATTTGTTGATTTGTTAATTTCTGTTTCGTTTTCGAAAAATTTCTTTAACGCTAATGGAGATAATCCCATAGTATCTCTATCAACATCTAAGAAAATAGGCTTTGCTCCACAATATGAAATAGCATTAGCAGTAGCAATAAAAGTAAGTGGTTGAGTAATCACCTCAGTATCAGGCTCTACTCCTACTAATTTTAGAGCTATGTGTAAAGCCGCAGTTCCATTCACCACAGCGATAGCCTTCTTAGCTCCAGTATATTTAGCAATCTCTGATTCTATTTGATCTACAAATTTCCCCACAGAGGAGACAAAGGTAGAATCAATACACTCTTCCAAGTATTTCTTTTCATTACCCCAAAAACGAGGCTCATGAAGAGGGATGAAATCGTTTGTTCCATAGATATCACGGATAAAATTTATAACTTCTTGATACTTTAACATATAATGACCTTGTTTAATCGTTGATTTGTTTAGTTGTTTAATTGATAGCTTATTAATCAGCCACTTTGTTAAACTGTTTAGAGTTTAGTTGGCTTTGCCTGCATATTGTCTAATTTAATGTTGAACTGTTGATGTTTCTAACTGTTTAATTGATAGTTTCGTAAAGAGTTAATCTTGTTTGAGATTTCTTCAGCTAGTTTTCTAAGGTTATAATAATCTTCTTGCTTAATAAACTTTAACTCATGAGCAATACTGAGCTGACAAATAACTTCCATTAAAGAACTAAAAGCTAACTGCGATAAGTGTGCTTGATCTTTTGAAGAAGTTCTAGAAGTTCCTTCTGCTAAATTTGAAGGAACAGAAACTGCTGCTCTGTTTATCTGTGATACTAATCCAAATTTCTCATTATTTGGAAACTGGTCTGTAATTTTATATATTTGTATAACAAATCTTTTAGATAGTTGCCATGTTTCCAATCTTTCAAAAGAAAACATATAGCCCATATTGTATCCTTCTTTTTCAATTAAACAATTAAACAAATCAACAGTTAAACAATCCTATCAGGATTTAGATATTCTGGTATTTCTTACCCCACGGATCTATCAATACCCCTGATTTAAGCAGTTTATGGATTGCTTCTACTGAATCAGGAACTCTTTTTGTTATTTTAAATCCTAATTTATTCGCTATTTTTGAGAATTCAACTCTGTAATCTCTTGGATCTTCATCTCTCTTTACATACTTAATCTTACTATTAGGAATAATGTCTTGCATTATCTCTGCTAACATTTTCTTTTGATAATTTTCATTACTATCACCAACACCAAAGACATCTTGTCTTACTAATTTTGGGTCTGATTTTAAAACAAGAACACAAGCTCTGGCAAGATCTTCAACATGGCAATATGGTCTCCAAAATTGCTCTCCGAATATCACCAATTCTCTATCAAAAGATAGTTCTCTAACAAATTCATTTACTGTTAAATCAAATCTAATTCTTGGAGAGATTCCATAAACAGTAGAAAATCTTAAAGCAGTTGGGACAAAATCTTCTCTAATTTCGCTCTCTAAAAGATGCTTTTCAAATTTAACTTTTAATTTTGCATAAAGAGAAACAGGGTTCAAGGGAGACTCTTCATTTAAAAAGTCATTACCTTCCATTTTTCCATAATTGCTACAAGTTGAAGCAAAAACAAATCTCTTAATATTTTCCTTCTTATTACATAAATCAAATAGTTCTTTTGAAGCTTCCCAGTTTGTTGCAGTAGCAATTTCTGGTAACTTAGAACAAGCAGGGTCTCCAACTATTGCAGCAAGATGAACTACAGAATCAACTTGATCTAAAAGTTTTTCATAATCTTCTTTAACTCTTACATCACCTCTAACAAAAGTAAAATTTGGATGGTTATACACTGAAAGAAGTGATTCGCCACCAAAATTTAAAATATCAAAGGCTATAACTTTTTTATTATCACTGAGTAATTGATTCACCAAGACAGAACCAATATAACCTGCAGCACCAGTAATTAATACTTTTTCCATTGTTAAGCTCCTTTTATGTATATTATGTTTATATTTTTTCTTCTCTATACTTATTGTTCATAAATTAACACTGACAAACTAAGCCGAAAACAAGGCTATAATTAATTTTTTATTTTTCGTTTTTGTTGTTAATATCTTTCAATTAAACGATTAAACAAATCAACAGTTAAACATCTTTTCCTATTTGTGTTTTCGTGTTTGACTCTCTCAATTAAACAATTCAACAAATCAACGATTCAACATCTTCCTCACATATTCCGCTATAGCCAAACACGATGTAAGCCCAGGTGATTCAATCCCAATCAAATTTATAAATTTTGGAAATCCTTTTTCAGTCTCTTCTTCAATATAGAAATCTCTAAAACCATCATTTGGTCCTTGTAATTTAGGTCTTATCCCACAATCATCAAAATGTAAATTAGCAGGATTAATATCCATATACCTACTTATAGCTTGCAGAAAATCAGTCTTATATCTTTCATCATTTTTATAATCTATATCACCTAAATAGTAAGCATTTGGTCCAAATCGCACTTCATTGTTTAAATTAATCGTGAGGTGAATTCCTAGGAATATACCTTGAGGATCAGGTACTGGGTATATTAAATGATTAATGTTTTTTATTGAATTATCTTTATAGTATTCACCTTTGCAGAGATGTAATTCAATATTATTGCTTTTAGTATCGATACCCACTAGCTCTGCAATTTTATCTGAACATAAACCAGCTGAGTTAACCAAGTACTTTGTGAGATATGTCTCGCCGTCCCCACTTATAACTTCATAGCCCTCAGCTACTTTTTTGATTTCCTTCACTTCAGAATCATAAATTACAAACCCACCATTTTCTTCAATATTCTCTTCTATCTTTTCCATTAACAGGTGAGTATTAATTATTCCTGTGTTTGTTACATAAAGTGCTTTTGTTGCTTTGATTAGTGGCTCAATTTTATTTATCTCAGCTTGTTCTATTATTTTTAATCCTTCCACCCCATTATTTATTCCTATTTCTAGAAGCTTTTCTAATTGTTTGTATTCTTCATCACAATTAGCTACGATAAGTTTACCACATTTATTATAGGGAATACTATGGGTATCGGCATACTCATAAAGAGTTTTCGCACCCTTAACGCACATTTTAGCTTTTAAAGAATCTTTAGGGTAATATATTCCTGAGTGAATTACTTCACTATTACGACTACTAGTATGCCTTCCAAAAGATCTTTCTGATTCTAAAACAACAACGTCTTCTACCGTTTTAGAAAGTTCTTCAGCTATAGCTAAACCTACGACCCCAGCTCCAATTACTAAAACATTCACTTTTTCCATATTTATTCCTGAAATTTTTCTTTATATATCTCTTGGGCTTTCTCATAATCAGCAACTTGCCCTATATCTAACCAATATTCGTTGATTTCATATTTTGCAATCTTCTCTTGCTGTTCAATCATTGTTTCAATAAGGGTATCCATCCCATAATATGTATCATCAGGAACCCAGTTAAAAATATCGGGTTTGAAAATATACACACCCGCTAGAATTTTTGTTCTAATATTTGGTTTCTCTTCTATACCTGTAACATAATCACCATCATAAAATATGTTCCCAAACTGGAAAGGTGTAACTATTTCCTTAATACCTATGGTAAGAACTGTCTCTTTTTCCAGGGCATAGTCATACATTTTTTTATAATCTAGTAGGGTTAAAATATCTCCATTCATCATTAAAAAGGGTTCTGTAAGAACATCTTTTAATAGGGTAAGAGGACCGACCGTTCCAAGTCGTTTAGTCTCTTTACTTATGGATAATTTTACCCCAAAGTTTGATCCGTCTCCAAAGAAATTAGCAATATACTCAGATTTATAATTTGTTGCTAGGTATATTTCATCAAATCCGTGTTTTTTTAATGCTTCTATTTGGATCTCAAGTACTGATTTTTCGCCAATTGGTAATAATGGTTTGGGTATTATCTCTGTAAAAGGTTTTAATCTTGTACCTAAGCCACCTGCTAATATTACTGCTTTCATTTATTATTTCCTTTTATCATCCGGTTAAATTTTCGCATTATTCGATATAATATATTTCTTTTCTTTTGGCAAATGTATTCTTCAAAATGATGTTTATCATATTCAGTAAAACATTTCACTTCTTTAGGATGTTTATTTACAATAAAATTATCATCATACTCCATATAATGAAAAGCTGTCTTTCCGGAAGCATGATATCCATAAATTCCAATATTTGAAGATAAATTAACTCTCGGAATTATTGATAACTTATCATTTACACGAGAATTGTATAAACCTATAACATCCCAGGTGTTGTTTCCAATTCCCTTTTTCCTCATAATTTTAAATAAATTCTGATAATATTTTGCTTCTTTTTCACTGTTACAAATTGTACTTAAGAATCTCTTTTGTAGATGTTCTTTTTTTATTTCAATATTTAAATCAAAGTTATTCCATTGTCTTTTCCAAGTAGCCCAACCTCCACCGCTATGGCCATATTTAGCAAAACAATAATCTGTATTATCGGGAAATGGTATAGGAGTAAAATTCGAAGCAGTAATCGATGATACCCTAGGTACATCTTTATATTTTACTAACATCTCCTCAGCAAATTGAAAAAAGGCCTTTGAGGCTATAACATCATCTTCGATAATTATAACAAATTCTTCTTCTTTTAAAACCCAGCTTATTGCGGAAGAAACTGTAACTTCAGCTCCTTTATTTGTTTCATTGTATTTATAATGAACCTCACAGTCCCAATCAACAAGTGAAACTTCTTTTTTCACCTGTTCAACTAAGTCTTTTTCATTTTCCACTTCAGATCTAGGTCCATCTATAGCAATATAGAGTTTTGAAGGTTTGACTTCACGAATTCTAGCAAATGACTGCTTTATTATCTCTGGTCTGTTAAAACCAATAAGTAAAACAGGTGCAATATTTAACATAATTCCTCTTTTTATAATATTTATTGTGATTTATTAGATGCAAGCATTTTCTTTTTATTAAATATAATAAAAACAATACCAATTAAAGTCATTACTAAAAAAGATAAACTCTGTCCCCAAGCTGCCCCATAATATCCATAATTATTTATTAGTATTTTAAACATGAAAAAACTAATAATTGCACCGAACAACCTATTCATTAATTCAGACTTAGTGAATCCCAACCCTACTATAATCATAATAACTGTGTAATATAGTGACATTGTTATATTTTTGAAAACCAATATTCTTGCAAAACTTGTTGCATCGACATACCTACCTGCAGTAAGTAAACTAATCACCGGCTTAGCCAATAGTATAAAAATCAAATTTGGAATAGCATTTAGCAGTATTAAACCTATAGCTATAAAAGCTAATCTTCTATATCTTTTAGCTGCGATTGATTTATAAATATCTGGTTCCATGGTCTGTGCTAAGGCTGTGTAAAAAATTGCTAATTTAACAGTAAGACCTGCTGCTATGTTATATAAAGCCATACTATTTACATCTTTCAGCTCTTCCAAAAACACTCTATCAACACCGCTCAAAAAATACCAAAGAAACGCCGAAAGAGCTAGTGGCCAACAGAATTTCAAAGCATCTTTTACAATTGTCAAATCTAACTTATTACCACTATACATTTTTCTTATACTAAAAAAACCATAGACGCCCGTACATCCGACAATTGCTAACATTCGCCCAAAAGCACCTAAGGGGAATATAATTACTAACACAACTGAACTAAATATAACTAGCAATCTCAATCCAATTGTAAGATAAAAATAACTTACTGCTTTTTTTGTTAGTCTATATTCAATTTGTTGCATTGATACAAAATTATTAGCATACACAGTCAATAATGTAAATAAGAAATAGGGAGAAAATGGAATTTCAACATTCTTAACTTTAAAAAAGAAGTAGAAAAATATATAACAGATAACCATAGTAATACTACCCCAAATCATGATCATTTTCATGATAGTATCTTTTAAAATCCCTCTTCTATTTTCTGGAGTTAAGTAGTAATGTCTTAAATAATAATTTGTTAGAGTAAAATTTAAAAGTGGCAAAAGCAATATTTGAAATGATTGATGATAACCAATAATAGCATAATCCTCATGAGATAGATTTTTGGCCAAAAAAGGATTTATGGCTAACATTAATACCGTATTAACAATCGTAGCTAATAAGTAAAACGAAAAATTTTTAACATGCGGAAGAAGTTTTGTAATTTTGGTACTTTTAAACATCATTATTACATATTACTGAATACAGGTAAATAGCCCAAGGAGAATCATCTCTTTCAAAATATTTTTCAAATTTAAAATTTAGCTCTTTGTGGTTAAGTATCTCAGATGACGAGAATATGTACTGACAATTTAATCCCTGTAATACATCAGTATTTAACTGCAAATTATTAATAACTCTATTTTTAACTGTCTTTTCTTCTGTTGGTATAATAAATCCTTTTCCTTCTCGCCTTTCGATTATTTCATTTGAAAGAATAACAACCACACTACCGAAATCTTCAAAAAAATCTTTTGCAATTTCATTCTTGTTTAATTCAGGCTCCATTAATTCATAAAACTTATGCTTATAACTTAAGGGGTAATTAGCAAAATATCCATCGATTGTATAAAATCCGCTATACAGAGCAGCTGCAGGCTGCAAACCTATTGATGCAACTCGGTAAGAGTTTTGAGGCTTCCCAATATAATCATTTATTTCCTGGTAAAGCACTTCACTATAAAATTCCTTATATGTCAAGGTCTTAGTCTCTTTTCCCAATAATCTAGTTTTCAGAAATTCCTTAAAATTTGTATTCTTTTGAAAAATTAATCCAAATTGAATTACTAATAAAACAAGTACTAGTGCTTTTAACTTAGTTTTCCATATTTCCCGCAACACTAAATAAAATAAAATATAAAACAATGGTGGAAGTAACCAATAAAACCTTTGCAATTGGACCAATTTAAGAGTTTTAACATGAGAGGTTATCCAATATCCAGTAGTTGATTGCATAAAAACACTGATAAAAGATAAAAATATAATAGCTCCAAAGATATAATAGATATCTTTTTGTATTTTTATTTTCTTAATTTTAGCTATGATACTTACGATAATAAAAGTAATTATTATAATTATTGGCTTTTTTAAATTATGACCATATTCAAAAAAAACCATATTTATGAAACTCTTTAAACTTTCATATATCCCAAAAGTATGTATTACTGCCTCACTCCTATGAGAAACAAAAATTGGATCTATAATTAAAAGGAATAAGTCATAATTGCGCAAAATAGATAATAGAGTAAAAATTACAAGGTATATCAATAAATTATTATCTTTTTTTCTTTTAATAACTTTACCTAACCAAAACAACCAACCTATCATAATTAAGAACATGCCTGTCAAGACAAAGGAAGAGTATAATATATAGATTAACATGACAATTATGGAAAGGAATTTCTTGTCTTTGAATTTTAAAAAAGAGTAAAGTAATAAAGGAATTCCAGCTACACTTAATCCTGCATGGGGCCAATAAGGTAATTGAGAGAACACCAAAGCTACTGAATAAATCAATAAATGATTGTTTCCATATTTAGTTTTTAAAAATAAGACCATCCCTAAAAACGCTAGCAATTGAATCATAATAATGTTTACTACATAGGCAGTAGGAAAACTAAATAACATATACCAAATGGTACTTATTGATAAGCCCATTCCAAACAAAGCCCTTGGTAATCCCCCCATGGGTTGTTCTACTATAGAATCTCGTGGGGCAAAATAATCGCATCCCTCAAAAAATATTTTTGTTTTAATAACATTGCTATCCAAACTATCATAACCAAATCGTGGATAAAAGTTATCTCCAAGTAATAGATAAGGTACATTAATAACAAAAATCACAAATAGAGCAATAATCGCTATAAATGTCTCATTCTTATAAGCCTTAGTATTTAGTTTTCCCATTTTATAAAAAGTTCTCCTTTATTATTATAGATATAACTTTAACTAACTTATCAAATTCTGTTTTTATCATTCCACCCCAAAAAGGCATCCTAACTAATCTTGAAGCAACATCTTCCGTTATAGGTAAATCTTCAGGTTTATATCCGAAGTTCTTTCCCATTGGTGCTGAATGCAATGGCATATAACCAATGTAAGCATAAACACCTTGTTCTCTAAGTAAACTTATAAACCTTTCTTTCTGTTCTATAGTATTAAAAAGTACCCAAAATGCATGATGGTTAATTATCATATCTTTAGTAATTATAGGGATTTTAATCAATCCTTGCTCCTGATATTTAGAAAATATTTCGAAATACATCTCAGTCAGTTTAGCTCTCTTTTGGAAAATATCTTCTTCATCTTCAATTTGAGCATAAAGATGAGCAGCTAAAATATCTGACAACAAGAAACTTGAACCATAATCTACCCAATGATATTTACTTTTAACACCATTAAGAACTAACCTTCTATCAGTTCCCTTTTCTTGTAAAAAGTGAGCTCTTTCAACCCATTCAGGTCTATTTACAACCAAAGCTCCACCTTCACCACAAGTAATATTTTTAGTTTCATGAAAACTATAAGTAGCTAGGTCTGCCCAAGCACCTGTAGCTTTTCCTTTATAATAACTTCCGTAAGATTGGGCAGTATCATGCATCACTATCAAATTATGTATTTTGGCAATCTCCATTACTTTATCAATCTCACAAGGAATACCTGCATAATCTATTGGTATAATCATTTTAGTTTTAGAAGTAATTAATGCTTCAATTTTAGTAACATCAATATTCATTGTCTCAGGGTCTATTTCACAAAAGACTGGTATTGCTCCTCTAAGAACTATAGCATTAGCAGTTGAACTAAATGTGTATGAAGGTAATATCACTTCATCACCTTTTTGTAAATCTGCTAGCAATGCGCCCATTTCCAAAGCAGTGGTACCTGAAGGTACCAAAAACACTTCACCTAATTTATGCTTTTCTTTCATTAAATCAATAACTTTTTGACAGTATTGATGATTACCACAATGTTTTAAACTTCTTATAGCATCGATAACATATTTTTCTTCATTACCTGATAGAAATGGTTTATTAAAAGCTATTACCATTTGTTTCTCCAATTAACGACCTCATTAATTAATCTTGATTGATTCAATAAATATTTGTTTTCTGCAAAATGTTTTTCATTTATAGCTTTAGCAAATACTTCTAAACTCTTTATAAAATGGTTATCTGCAGGTAACTGATACTCTGTGTTAACCCCTTGTTTTTCTAATAAAATTGTTGGCTTAAATCCTGGTCCAGCGGTATATGCCCTATTCATTGTGATCTTACCTAATTTCCCCCAAATCTCAACCTTATTTTGATAGAAGTTATCAAACCCGAAAGCTAATTGGCTAATGATATTATCATTATTTCTTAAAATTACAGAACCTTGAAAATCAACTTCATTTCCTTCAAAATTAAGATAGGCATATTCTACTTTCTGATCTAAGCCTAAAAATAATTGACTTGCTTTAATAGTATAAGCACCTGCATCTAATAATGCTCCACCACCTAAATTTTTGTTATATCTGAAATTGGCCTTATCAGAAAATTTTGGGAAACCAAAAGAACTTCTAAATAACTTAGTTTCACCTATTTCAACTAATTTACATTTAACAAAATCTATTTGAGAATGATATTGAAACATAAAATTTTCTTGAATACAGAGTTTTTTTGCCCTGGCTAAATCCACAATAGAATGAACTTCTGAAAAATTAGTTGCAATTGATTTCTCCGCAATTATATGCATCCCAGTTTCTAAAGCTTTTATAATCCATTCGAAATGCATTCCAGTAGGCAGTGGGATATAAACAGCATCAATCTCTAAATTCAATAAATTTTCATAACCAACTACATATTTGCAATTAAATTTTTTTGAAAAATACTCACCTTTCTCCTTAGTTCTACTCGCAACAACTTCTAATTGAAAGTACGGAGAATTAATAATAGCCGGAATCATCATTCTTTCTGCTATACTTGCACATCCCAAAACACCAATTTTTATTCTATTCATTTTTTAAATTACCTGTAATCTATTGTTGATAAAATACTTCTTGCTTGAATATTAACATAATTGTTAAATTCTATAAATCTATAAATTTGTGCAAGAGTCATCCACCTATAATTCTCTGATAGTGGCTCACAAGTATGATAATCATTAATCTCAATTATCATATTTTTGTTTTGCTCTCTAAAAAATCTTCCACCTTCTTCAGATTGCCAACTTTCATGAAGCAATTTATATTTTTTTGACTGTAAAATATTCATGTATGGAGTATTTGTTTCACTTATATAACATTGAATAGTAGGAGCTAATTCAAACTTATCAAAACATCCTGCCTCTAATCTAGCTTGAACAAGAAAATGAATAATCCCATTAATCTCTGCAATTATAAAAGCAAATATCCCTTCTTCCACAGCTTCCATTAAGGGTTGTGTCCAGTGGGCTACTTCACGATTTGATATCGTTATATCAGCAGCAATAACTCTAAATTTATGTTTTTTACTTATTATATCTGAATCATTAACTATCCATTCCTTAAGATCAGATAACTTCTTACTTCTTATACATAAGTCATACTTGAATTTTAACTCGGTTAACCATGACTTCAATTCCACAAAGGAATGTTGTGATTTATTTTCTTCCAATAACGATTTTACAAATTCATTCTCGTCATTTAATTCAGTATTATAAAATTTCTTAAGTAAGGAGTAATTAAGATTAGAAATTACAGTTCTACTATCCATATTCACAACATTGTCTAACTTTATAGCATTCTTAAACTCGGATAGAGTTAACCAAATGTAATTTTCCTTAACTTCTACTTCATCTTCAACTTCAATAATTATATTTCTGTTTCTTTTTTTTATAAATCTTTCGCTCTGCTCTGACTGCAATTGATCAACTATTACTTTTTTGTTAAAATTAACGAAATACTCTAAGTAATCAGGACTTCTTCCCCCATGAACTTGAGTAAAATTACTTTTGGTAGCTTGGATAGTTGGAGAGAGTTGAACATAATTAATATTCCCTGGTTCTATCTTGGCTTGAACTAAAAATTTATATCCATCGTAAAACTCCTTAACTATAAAACCTAAATATCCAATTTCTGCTTGATTTATTATTGGTTGATCCCATTGATTTTTTTCACCAAAAGATGTCTTTATATCAATTCCTTCTATAGTAAAAAAGCCACCCGAATCATGTTTTATAATCCCTTCTGTTGAAGAAAACTCCCATTTAGAAAGATTTGAAAAAGAAACATAGTTAATTCTAACATCTACTAACGATCTCTGATATTTAATCCATTCAGTAATCTGCAAACTATTTCCTTAATTCCTCAGCTAAATTCTTCAAATAAACCCCGTATTCACTTTTACCAAATGCCTCACTGCATTTGATTAACTGAGCATGATCAATATAACCCTTTCGATAAGCTATCTCTTCCAAACAGGCTATCTTTAATCCTTGTCTTTTTTCGATTATTTCCACAAATTTTCCTGCTTCAAGTAGAGATTCATGTGTTCCGGTATCTAACCAAGTAGTTCCTCTACCTAGTGGGTGGAGTTTAAGCTCACCTCGTTTAAGATACTCTTCATTCACTGAAGTAATTTCTAATTCTCCTCTTTTAGAAGGTTTAATATTTTTTGCAATATCAATAACCTGATTATCATAGAAATAAAGACCTACTACTGCATAATTAGATTTTGGCTCTTCAGGTTTTTCTTCAAGAGAAATTACCTTCCATTTTTCATCAACTTCAGCTACACCATAGCGTTCAGGATCATGAACATAATAACCAAAAATTTCTGCTCCACTTGTTAAATTAGAAACCTTAGATAACAAACTTGGGAGATTTTGTCCATAAAAGATATTGTCTCCTAAAATAAGACAAACATTGTCTTTACCGATAAAGTCTTGGCCTATAATAAAAGCCTCAGCTAAGCCATTAGGTTGAGTTTGCTCTGCATATTCTAAATTTAATCCTAACTGACTACCATCTCCAAAAAGTTTCTGGAAGTTTGGTAAATCATGAGGGGTGGATATAATTAAAATTTCTCTTATACCGGCTAACATCAAGATAGACATAGGATAATAAATCATTGGCTTGTTATATATTGGTAATAATTGCTTTGATAAACTAAAAGTTAATGGGTGAAGCCTTGAACCAGCTCCTCCTGCTAATATTATTCCTTTCACATTAATCTCCTATTAAAATGCCAGCATTAGTAAGGGCACTGTTTCGTTTAGGGGAGAAAATAATCCCTTGATTAGCCTCTAAATCGGTATTATATTCACATAAACTCATATAGTCTAAGCTATTCCAATAATTGTAAGTTGCGTTAATATTATTGGCTACACCATTGCTATGCCATTCATCACCAGGTAAACCTTCAAGGTGTTGACCAATTAGATCTATTATTAACCTGTTTTCTTTATAAAAATTATTATTACTAATTATTGGATCAGAAAACACATAATTCCCAGTGCTTAAGAACATTTTATTTGTTTCAATATTAGTGTTATCGTTGTAGAAATTATTATATTCTATATTGGGAGAGGAGCCACTTGTAGTAATACCATACTCATTTAGTTTAAATTCATTATTCCTAATAGTCTGTTCTTCGTATCCAACAGTTCTAACTCCCATGTAGTTATCAAGGAAATAACAATTATATATTTCTGCTTCATTCATTGATATTTTAAATCCAATATCATTATTATAGAATATTGTATTGCTTATTTCACTATTCGAATTAGAAGTAATACCTATCCCTGAATTATTATTAATAAGTGATTTATCAATCTTAAATGAGTTATTACTATTCGAGCTAATTGCATTTGAGTTATTTCTTAAAACACTGTTGTTTATAGTAATATCTATTACACTGTTTTGGAGCATTATTGCCGATGAGCTATTACTAATTGAAATATTGTTGATAGTTAGTGAAGCAATATTGACACACTCAACTCCTCTAAACAAATTTTTATTACCTAAATATTCATAAATTGAGTTAAAATTGACAAATTTGTCACTTCCTATTACAGTAGTATTTAAATCATCCATTAAGAAAATCTTCTTATTATCAGCCACATCGACAAAAGCACCTGTTTCAAAGACTACATCACTATTTTGAGGAATAATCAAATCATCCATTATATGATAGACTTTCTCACTTTCAAAAGTGAAATTAGAAATTGATCCAGAAAGAGTGATTACTTCTTGAAGTACTACTTCCGGTAGGGTATTATATTCCGAAACATCTAATTCATGAATAAGCCTATATCCATAACCTGCACTATAATAACAAAGATTATAATTATCATTAGGTACACTAAAACTATATCCCCCTTCAGAATTACAGTTTATGGTTTTAATAGGATCTTCATCTCTAATATCAAAATAGACTTCTTGATTTATCTCAGTTCCTATGTATGGGTAATCAGCTTTAACTTGAAGGAGATCAGGATCAATTTCTACGGTATTGTAGATCATAACTATTATATCTTCTAATCCTGAAGTAATGGGGTTTCCTTCTTTATCCAGAAGTGATACCTTACCTGAGATAGTGAAGGATTCCTCGGAAGAGGAGGTTGAGCTATCGCAGGAGAGGAGGAGCAGGAGAGCTGCGAGGGAGAGAAAAAAGTATTTCATAGAAACTCCTTTAATTTGCCACCAAATACAGTATACTAACATCATTTTATCCACTAATGAGCACAAATAAACACGAATAAATTTTATAAGATTACCCTTCGGAAATCTAAATCTTTTTGACCAAAATTTACTAAAATTGCTAACTTGAATCCTGTCGCTTTTAAATAATTGATTACTTGAGCATAATATGTTTCACTCATTTCTTTAGTAGCTTTCAGTTCTACTATGATTTTATCATAACAAACAAAATCTGCTACATATCTTTTATCCAAAACAACAGATTTATATTTTACTTTTAATTCTTTTTCTCTTTCAAAAGAAATTCCACGCCATTTTAATTCATGCTCTAAAGCTTCTTGGTAAATTGCTTCTAAAAATCCACTACCTAGATTATTATGAACCTCCATACAAGCTCCAATAATATTAAATGACTCTTCTTTATATATTATTTCTTTGTATTTCATTCGTGTTAATCTGTGCTCATTAGTGGATAAATTTCTTTCTTTTCAGTGTATTCTGTGCCTTCTGTGGCTAAATTATTTCTCTTTTCATCCGAGCAATATGTCCTTTACCCACACCAACCACATCTCTTCCACTCTTTAGCAGAGCTAAAATTTTCTCATCATCCAGAATATTATTAGCATCAACAATAAGGGTTTCAGGTTTAGTTGCCATAATAAGTTCCTCAGCAGTAAGGTTTATGTAGCAATTATGTTTTACACCAAGAACGACGCAGTCATATTCTTTTAGATTAGTGATTTGTTCAATAAACTTAGCTTCTGGAAGTTCTGGCCATTCATCTACATAAGGATCATGAACTACTACTTCTAAACCGTCATTGTCTAGTTTAGTGTAGAGTTTTTCTGCTGGAGCATAGCGAGTATCGCCCACATCTTCACGATAGGAAACACCGAGTAAAATCGTTTTAAAATTATCTTCGTGGAATTTTTCTTTTATAAGGTCATAAGTATGCCACGGCATGGTATCATTTATATTAATACCTTTAATAGTCATAGGTAAATCAAGATTTTCATCATAGAAATTGATACCGGACCAATAAGCAAGTAGAGTATCTTTTGTTAAACAGTAACCACCTACCCCAAGTCCTGGATAGAGCATGTTATTATGGGTTTTTCTCTTTTTTATTCCTTCGATTACATCAAAGATATTCACTTCCATCTTTTCTGCAAGCAATGTCCATTCGTTAACTAAAGCAATATTAACAGCTCTGTAAGAGTTTTCCATTACTTTAGCGAGCTCAGATGTTTCAGTTGATTTTTCTTCTCTCAGAGGGAATTTATCAACTTCTAGAACATCTTCTAAGAATTCACGAGCCATATCAGCGCTAATTTTATCAAAGCCAGAGAAAGTTCTAGGATAAGATCTTATGGATGCAAGATACTCTTTTCCTGGCATAACTCTTTCATAAGAATGAGCAATGCGTGGAGGATTTGCTACAACATCGATTCCTCTTTCCATAAACTCTTTATCTAAGGCAGGCTTTACTACATGTCTGCTAAAACCAGGAGCAACAGTAGTTTCCACTAAAACTAAACACTCTTGTTTGATATGTTTACCAAGGGTATGGATAGCTTTAATAAAAGCATCTTTTTCTAAGTAACAATCTTTAGCATTGCCTAAAGTTCTCTTCTTAATATCAAGTTGAATATCAACAACCACAATATCTGCTTTTTTGTACCAATTTTCATCAGTAGAAGCTAAAAGATTTTTATATTCTAAAACTGCTTTTTTTAATTGAATAGGAAAAGTTGCATCTTCATTTTTGAAAGGCAAATTCCCAAGATTAATTAGATCAATCCTATCTTGATTCATAGGAAGATCTACACCTACAACATTATATAACGGTTTTCCTTTTACATCAACAGCGTTAGCGACGACAGTTGCCATGGCTAAGCCGACAAATCCTAATCCTTGAATAACGACAGTCTTCATAAAACTCCTTTATTATTAAAGTGAACTTTAATAAAGTGAAAAGTGAAAAACGAAAAGTGAAAAACAGTCCTGCAAAGCAGGAGTGAAAAGTGAATAATGAATAGTGAAAAATAATGTGTCACCTGAGACATATCTCTAGAAACGATAATAACTATAAAACCTAATAGTTAAGACATTATTTCACCCTAATATTTTTTCTTCACCTACTTAAGCACTTATTTTTTTTCTTTCAGTTTTCTTTTACTTGTATTTATTGAACTTATTAACATTGAAATTAACTGGTTTAATTGATCTAAGAACTCTTTAGAATATAATTGTTCTACATAGTTAGAGTCTCTTAATAGCCTAATCCAATATCTAGTTTCATTCGCCTCTTTAAGGCTAATGCTTAATTTATTTATAAAATCTGGTAAACTTTGAGCATATTCAGCTTCACATAATAAAGCACCAATTGCTGTTCCAGACCTTAATACTTGATTACTTAATATTCTTTCTTTTTTGTTTTCTTGTAAATATTTACATAATTTAATAATATCTAATGAAAATTGATAACTTTTATCTCTTAAAATATTCTTGTTTTCCATAATCAAAACCATCTCTCTTGCATTTATATAATAGTTATTTTGATTTCATTGCAATATTTCAACTTTTCACTTTTAATTTTTTGCTTCTTCATCTTAGTTTTATTTTTCATTTTTCACTTTTAGTTTTTCACTCTTAAAAATGATGCCTGCATCTATTTTTAAGCAAGCTTCGCCCTATGACTTACAGATACTTTTATCTGAAGCACTTTTTCACACTATATGATATTTATATGGAATTAAAATAGTTACAATCTCGTTTAGTGTTTACTCAGACGAAATTCAACCTTCCTAATTCTCTCAAGTAGTTATATTCTGCAAGTATTAATATTTGGTCAAGAAAAAAAAGAATATTATTTAATATCTAGCTCAATTAAGTTAGATTCGCATAATTTTTCAGTCGCTTGGTAAATATAATATCCTCTTCTGTCAGCACTTTCAGTTAGTGGTTTCATTTCACTACCTATATTTATATCAATTTCTTTACTTATAATTTGAGGATAATCTGCAGTTTTATCAGTAATATTTACAACTGCTCCGCTTCTTTTTGAGTAGACAAAATATACTCCAGAATATAATTGATGTTTGAGAATTGGTAATCTAAAAGTACCTAAAGCAACATCAATAACTCCTCTGAGAAAGTCATATCCTGTTGAGAGCTTGACAAGATGTGATCCTATAAAATCTCCTCCCATTCTCGCCCCTACTTCGATAATATATAATTCTCCACTTTCTGTAATTTTAATCTCCGTATGAGATGCACCGTTTCTTACTTCTAAAGCATCTAATGCTGAAGTAATCAATTTTTCTATTTCTTTTTTTCGGGTATTATAGATTGATGGTTGATGATGTGCAGTTTCAACAAAGTGTGGACTCCCTGTAGTTTCTTTATCAGTAATAGCCAATAAATAATGAAAACCTTGATAACTAATAGCTTCTACACTTATTTCATCACCGCCAATATATTCTTCTACAATACACTCTTTCTTTAATGAATAACTGATAGCCCTTGTAATAGCTAATTCTAATTCTATTCTATCATTTACTTTACTAACTCCCCTGCTACCAGATCTATCTGTTGGTTTTACAATACAAGGAAATTTGAATTCTTCAGTAATAATCTCGATTTTATCTTCTTCTAAACATTCTAATTTTAAAAATTTCGGACATAAAATTTCATTCTTACTTAATCTTCCTCGCATCTTATACTTGTTTGTTGTCACTTCAGTACAATTCATACTATTTCCGATCAAGTTCAATTTTGTCGATAGATAATTTACTGTATTCATTGCTAAGTCCGAAGCTATTGAGATTACCCCAGAAGGTTTAATAAATAAACATTCTTGTAAAATATTATCTTTCTCGGTTATAGAAATAGGATAAAATTTCGTTGAAATACTTTTTGCAACAGCTCCCTCTTCCCAAGCAAAAACATGTGTTTCCAACCCCATCTCATTACACTTTTCTACTAATGGCAATTGTAGATAACTTGCCCCAATAATAACTATCTTAGGTTTTGGCATAATCTTACTTTACATACCTTAGAAATTTTGCAGGATTACCAGCCCAAATCTCATTTTCTTGAACATTTTTTGTTAGAACAGCCCCCATACCAAGAGTTGCATAATCAGCAATAATTAAATTTTCTCTCACTGTAGCGTTTAATCCTACATGGACACCAATTCCGGTTTTAATATAAGCACCAACAACAGCCTGAGCAGCAATATGATTATATAATCCCAATTCAGTATTATGCCCTATGCTTGCACCAACCATTATTAACGATCCTTTCCCAATGCTTGCACCAGCTGATATCATTACATAAGGCATAATGACTGATCCTGGGTATAATACAACATTAGGGGCAACAAATGCTGTAGGATGAACAAATATAGCTAGATCTTTATCCTTCAAACCTAATCTTTCAAACAAATCTAATCGTTCATTTTGTCCGTCAATTCTATAAATAGTGTTAATAAATTTATATCCATCATTAGCAAACTTATGAGCATCATTTACTTTTCCTAAAACAGGAAAATCTTCTATAAAACTACCGACCTCTTCCCTGTCATTTAAATAGCCAGCCATCTCAAAATCATGATATCCTCGATTATTTGCATCTACAATAGCTTGAGCAATTACAGTTCCGTTTCCTATGCCACCTAAAATTATCACTTTTTTCATTATTACCTCTCGTCTCTATCTAAAACTATTTCTATCACATATTTTGGTCTTTTTTTAGTTTCTAAATATATTCTTCCAATATATTCACCTAATAATCCCAAGAAAATAAAATTTAATCCGAAAAGAAATGAAACGATAATGATTATGGATGTCCAACCTGGAAGAACACTAGCACCGATTAATTTTCTAATTAATGTTATCAAACCAACACCAAAGCTTCCAAATCCAATAATTAAACCACTATTAGTCATGATTTTCATTGGAAACAAGGAATAGGAGAAAATTCTATCTGCAGTTAATGATAGCATCTTTTTAAAACTATATCCAGAAGTTCCAGCATACCGTTTATCTCTCTGTAAAGGCACAGCTACATAACTGATACCTGACCAATAGATCAAACTTAGTATGGTTCCTGTGATTTCAGGTACATCAAGTAATTGAATAATTTTATCTCTCTTAATTACCCTAAATACCCCCAAGCCTTTTTCATATTTAATATTAGTAACATTCTGTGAAAAAGTATAAAACATCCAAGATGTTAGTTTTTTTAAAACTGTATCTTGCCTACTTTCCCACAAAGCAATTGCCATACTCTTTCCACTAATCTCCATTTCTTGAATTAAAGTTGGAATATCTTCAGGTTTATCTTGTAAATCTGAATCCATAATAACTATATATTTACCTGTTGCATATTTCAACCCTGCCAAAATAGCATTAGCTTGACCAAAGTTTTTTGCCTGTTTTAATACTTTAACTTCACTATATTGATGATAGAGTCCTGCTAATATCTCAAAGGAGCTATCTTTACTTCCATCATCTACAAAGATAATTTCATGGTCTTCTTTATATATTGAATTACAAACAACTTCTAATCTTTTAAATAGTTCAGGTAAAACCTGCTCATCATTGTAAACAGGGATTACTATTGATAGACTGTATTTATTTAATCTCATTTTTCCTCTTAAAAATTAATTCGTGCAAAGCTATTATTCCGCCAATAAAAGCAGGAATTCCCATAAGAATTAAATAATTCATTAATGAAATTATTAATGCAAGAGTAGGCTCAATTCCAACTAAAGAATAGAAATAAGTAAAAGCTCCCTCTCTTATTCCAAAACCTGAAATTGATAGCGGGATAATTGAGATAATATTTATTATAGGAATCATTGCTAGGTGGTTAATTAATGGCAAATCTATATCAAACGACCTAAAGATAAAATACACGTTAAGTATTGTAACTAATTGAAACATCGTTATTAAAATAATTGAACTTAGTAACACTTTCTTAATGGGAAATTTTCTGAGAGCATCATGTAGAGAAATTAAATAAGAAAATCCTTTTTTAAAGTACTTAGATTTTGATAAGATTTTGTTCGCTATGTTAAAAATGAAATGATTACTAATTACGAGTCCCATTAATATTAATATGATTAAAATAAGTAAAATAGCTGTAAGCATATAAAAGAATTGCTGTTTAGTTAATAAATCAGATATTGAGATAACACCAAATACTCCTATTAGACTTAATATAACAAAGCCAAAATAGCGCTCAATAATAATTGTACTTCCTGCTTTTCCTCTCTTTTGAGGATTTCTTTTTTCAATTAAATACATTCTAACAGCATCAAATCCAGTTGATGAAGGTAGAACTAAACCGTAGAAGATTGATAAAAAGTTAATTTTCACCAGAGTTAAAGGCTTTTCATATATCCCTATTGATCGCAAGAAAAAACCCCATCTATTAATTGATATCGCAGGAATTATTATTGATGGGATAAATATTGTGAACAGTAACCATTTAGGATCACTAATATTTTTCACTTCTTCAAAAATACTCTGAAAAGAAACTCCAAATGTTCGATAAATAAAATAAAACATTGAAAGAGTTATACTTACTTGAATTGTTTTTTTATACTTCATTACTTCTCTTCGCTTCTATGCAGGATTGCCGAATATTTATTAATTAACAATGCGAATATTCTATTTTTGATATCCTGAGGTGTAGCATTTAGATAGTTGTATAATAAAGATTTGAACTTTCTATCATTCGTAGATTGAGTCATTAATTTATCCCTAATCTTTGCACTCTGGTTAGCTAAATACACCGTTTGCTTATAATACTCTTTTTTATATACAAAGTTAGATTCATTAAATATCTTGGATATTTCAATTAGATATTTTTCATTAATAACATCTGAATTTACCAACATTCCCTTCTCACTAAATTCAAAGGGTTGAAAATGAAATTTTTCAACTATATTATTTTTAATTGACAATTTCAATACTAAAGATTTATTTACTAAGTGTTGATTATAGCCTGTTTGATTGAATTTTGAGTTAAATATAAAATTTCCTAAACTGTAAAAGATGTGCTTATCTTTGTATATTTCATAACCTTGTAAGATATGGGGATGGGTACCAACAATTAAATCAACACCTAAGTCAATCATCCTATGAGCATGTTTTCTAACATCAGGTGGAGGTATAGTAATATATTCATATCCCCAATGAGGATAATAAATTAGGAAATAATCTTCTTTATTAAACTTTTTAAGATATTTTTCTATTTGCTTAAAGGCAATTGTTCCATAATCCGAACTTTTTAAATTATTCCAACGAGTAGCTGTAATAATGCATATTTTTTCATGAGAATTAATTTCGGTTTTATAGAGTGTTAACTCAGATTCTTTTTTATTAATAACCCCTGCATAACTTATATTATTCTTTTCTAAAAAATTAGCAGTATCTAAATATCCTTTTGTTTGAAAATCAAAAATATGGTTGTTGCAGATATTAAGATATGAAAATAACTTTAATAACGATAAAGAATCATCATCAGTTTTTAGATTATAAGCTAAAAATTCTTTTTTTTCAGTACTCTGAGTCACAGGATTTTCTAAATTACCAATAGTAAAATCGGATTGTGATAAATATTCGATTATTTTATTATCTATTTTATAATCATTTACATCAATTTCACAAAGAGAAATATCTCCTACAATACTAATGATCATTTAATTATCTCAATATTTTTGAATTTACCTGATTTTTCATTAATCTCAACAAAATCCATTCTTTCAATATTAATTTTAACATCTGGATATCTTTTGTTCCAAATTTCCTCTGCTCTTTTTTTTGATTTGGAGAAACTTTCTAAATTATTTGTATAAAAATAGAGAGTTATATCATTATTTTTTTGAATTATTTTCCACTGATCACATCCATCAATTGTCATAAACATCTCATGAGCATGATGATGAGCTAAATATCTACTTTCATCAATTCTTATTATATCATCTTGACGACCATAAACTTTTCCAATATATTTAGTTTTTATATTATTAATAACTTGCCTATTATCAATAAGATCCCCTAATTCATATCTTATTATAGGAAAAGAATAATTAATTAGGTTTGTTATTATAGGGGAGTCATAGCTTTCAAGTTTATTGTTTTCAAGTTTTTTAAACTCAAATAGATTTGAATTGGGGAAAGTTGTCATTCTTCCAGATAAATCTATATCATAGCCTAGAGTTGGAGATTCCATACACCCGTAAATATTGACGATTTTATCACCCAAATATTTTCTAAATTCTCTTTCTTGTTCAGGAAAAACAGTTTCTGAGGTATATAGTAGAAGGGGTATCCTAAGAGGTATTTGTCTTTTTTTTAATTCATTAACTATTATTTGCATAATTGAAGGTGTTGACCATAAGACCTTTGGTTTCTCTTGCAATAAAGTATTCACTATAATTTCCGGCTTGGTATAAATAGAAATTATCTTCCTTTGAAATAGTCTTAGATTTGATTGAAATAATTGGAGTAAAGACAATTTTTTTTCAATATCAAATTTATCATCTTCTTCATATCGAGTTATCATGTAAATTTTATCTGTTATTTTATAACCAGCTTTTAGCATTATATAAAGAACCCTAACATGAGCAGTATATTCTTCATAGGGGGAAAAAGCAATCTGAATTGGTATCCCTGTAGATCCACTTGTTGTGTGAACTATCCGATTATTTAAATCAGTTGCAAAAGATTCTAAACCACCCACCCTTAAATCTTTTTTGTGAATTATTGGAATTTTTTCTATGTCAGAGAAATCTTTTATCTTTAAATCATATATACCCTTATCTTTATATAAATCTCCATAGAATTTAGAATTCTTCTTAGCATATTCGAATAATTTGCTAAATTTGCCTAATTGCATCTCCCTAATCTTTTCTTGACTGTATTTTCCTACTTTTCTCAGTTCTAAAAAATACTTCAATAAATTTATTTTTATCACAGACATTGCCCTTTTATTATTATTTTAACCTAATACTACTAAATATATCTTTCAACATTGTATTAATGGTCTCATGCTTGTAATAAAACCAATACACATAAGGTATTGCTAACAATGCAGTTATAATTAATATATTAAGATTTGCTAAATGTAGAAAATATTTCACACTTAAAACAATTACTATTAATGGGAAGGTCTTCACTATAGGAGTAATGATTATTTTTGCTAGTACTTTTAAAGGAACTCCAGCTTTTTTTATAATGAAAGAAAACTGGAATGTTACCAAAACCATACTTAACAAAGAGAAAACACTCACTGCTAACAAACCACTCGTGCCTTTTAGCCCCATATATATTAACACCGAAGACCTCATAAATAGCATCAAGAGTGAAAAGAAAGTCTGTTGTCCCTGCTTATTTAAAACACCATAAAGAGGTATTATTGCGGTTGATATCAGCATTGTATACATCCAAAATGAAATTGCACCTGCATAATAACCAGACTGAAGCCACATTCCCCCCAAGAAAAAACTAAATAGCTCTGGACCTACTATTATAAGAAGAATAAAGGGCAAAATAGAAATTTGTGATAATGTAGAGATTACATTAACTATAAACTGGGAGATATCTTGCTTGTTATTAACCATATCTGCAACTTCTTTATGAAAAACCCTATTAACGGCATCACCAAAGAATAAAACCAAAAGATAGACTATAACAAATGCCTTTGAATAAAGACCATTAACTTCCTGCCCCCAATATTTTGCTATCAAGATTGTTGGTATGTGAAAAGATATATTATTTGCCCAAATTCCCCAAAACTCGATCAAGGGATACTTCTTATATTTTTTCATTACCCCGATAATTGATTTAATCCTTATATACTTTATTCCTTTTTTTATATCTTTTCTAAAAAAAACAAATATCATCAATATAGGACTCACTATATAAGATAATGATCGTATTAGTATCCCTGAGCTTGAATCCGTTAAGCCTAAAACCCCAAATATAACTAATAATGTAGTGTTAGACAATTGTAACAATATCACTGAAAGAGCAATTTGAGTAAATCTCTTTTCGCTTGATGACCAAAATCTATATAAGACAAATAATCCAGCAAAAATTACAGTTAAAAAAAAGATGTTTCGATATTTTATGAAGGGAAAATTACTTTTTATAAAAGGTGTTAAAATCGGATATACAAGAAAAAGTGCAATTATGAAAACAAACATTATTAGTATTGATAATGCTAATAAATTAAACTTTTCTTCATTATCTTTAGCTTGTACAATTGCAAAATTATACCTCATAAAAATCATGGGAGAAAATACCAAAACAATTGAATTAAAAAAGGAAATAGTGCCAAAAACATACGGTTCCCACAGCCTAGCGATTATTGGTTCAAAAAGCAATGATAAAATTGAAGATATAACTGGACCTAATGATACTATTAGTACGTTTTTTGAAAAATCTTTATTACTTGACATTTATTACTTATTTTACCATTTTTAATGAATATAAAACAGCATAAAGCCTATTCAACAAATCTTGAAATGTAACCTGTTTATAATTCTGTAATAAAGATAAATATCTATACTTCCCTTTTTTTTCAGATTTTAGCCTACTTCTAATCCTTGAGCTTTCTTTAGCCATAATAATAGTATTTTGATAATAATTCTGTTTATAATTAGAATAATTCATTGTTAAAGGCTTTGATAATTCTTCTAATAATTTTCCATCTTCATTCAATTTTATATCGTATTCAATCTGTTCATTTGAATACTTAATATAGATAATATTAACATTATATTTTTTTCCTTTATCTATATCAACTATTAAAATTATAGATTTATCTATTAAGTTTATGTTAATTTTTGGATTCATATGCTTTTTGTGAAATATAAAATTACCTAAGCTATAAAAAATGTGCTTTCCTTTATATATCTCAAATCCTTGTAGGATATGAGGATGTGTTCCTACTATTAAATCTACTCCATAATCAATCATCTTTTTTGCATGTTTCCTTACATCTGGAGGTGGAGTAGTTATATACTCATAACCCCAGTGTGGGTAGTAGATAATAAAATAATTCAGCTTACTATATTGTTTTATTGTTCTTTCTACATTTTTAAACCTATTAGTTCCAGCTTTGTTTTTTCCGGCATTGAACCATCTTGTTGCTGTGACTATCATCAACTTCTTTTCGTCGTCTATAAATGGAGTTTCTGCTTTACTTATACTATCTCCAACCCCAAAAAAACCTATGTTTTCCATTATACAGAACTCTTTTGTTTCCTGCATCCCTCTAACACCATAATCAAAAATATGATTGTTTCCTAAATGAAGACAATCAAAATACTTTAATATTTTTATTGAATCACAACCTGATTTTAAGTTGACTACAAGTTTACTATTTTTATCACTAGATTCAGTTATTGGATTTTCAAGATTTCCTAAAACAAAATCAGATTTTTCAAATTTATCTATTATCCTACTATCTATGTTTATTTGTTCTATATCTAAACTAGATAAAGATATATCACCGACGATACTCAGTCTCATCTTTTTTCCTTATTTAAAATTAAATACTCTTTTCTTAACACTATTATTATACTTTCCTCTTGCTAAAGCTCTTATATAAAAATCATTTGAATCAGCATTAACTTCATCATAATTATTTAAAATTTTAATAAAAGGTGTTAATTGTTTTTCATAGATATTTAAACATCTGATTGGATCAACAGCTGGCCATGAATAGCATGAAATAGTGGATCTTCTATTTTTAGTTGAAACTGACTTAGGTAGGTTATTGTAGATATTATCATCATCTTCGAAAATATATTTATCTAAGTTCCCAGTTGGTATACCTTCTATAGCTTTAACTTGAATTGGATAAATACTTGTATCATAATCATCAGCACTAATATCTAAAATCACTGCATCTTTGGGTAAGATTCCAATCAATTCATTTTTTATAATATGTTGGGAAGTATCTTTTCTATAGGTAGCATCAACCAAAATATCACAATCAACCAAAATGTTATGTAATAGATCTAGTCTTCTTGTAACGGATGGACCAACAACACTGGCAATGACGGGTAGGCTTTGTAGACTTGCAAAAGCATCAGCTGCTTGCTTCCCTACTTCACCACTTCCCATAATTACAACTTTTAGTACTTCTTTTTTGTTTTTTTGTTGAATATACTTTATTGTAGCGTTTACAGCATTAATAGAAGTACCTTTAATATCTTGAATCATCCTAATTCCAAAATCATCAACAATTGAGTCCATTGCATACATTTTTATTTTCTTTGATAGTAATAATTCTATTCTCTTAGCATGAGTTACATAATGCAACATTGAGAATATTGCAGAACCATTCTTCATTTTTTCCAATTCTATGTTATCAGGTGTTCTAATAACTGTTATTAAATCACTTTGCTTAAGTATTTCCTCTCTGGAAAGAAAGGTAACCTTGTTATTTTTTTTAATATATTCTTGTGGGGTGTAGCCTAATTTTTCCCCATAACTTTCCTCTAATAAATAATTTATATGAGATTCATATATTGATTCAAAAAAATTGGGAGTAAAGTCTCTTTTTTCGTTTTCTTCAACATTCATTTTAATAAACCCAAAATTCTTTATCATCTTTTTCTCCTAAATATTGATATTTTTTTATCATAATTAACATAAGTACCATCGACAATAAAGAAAAGCTCATTACTTATTGTTTCAATATGATTCAATGTATGCATTTTCTTTGAGTTCCATTTTGCCTGACCAGCAAAAAGAACTGGTGAATTATTAATCTCTTTTTCCTTATAAGTATCTTTTGATAATTCAGTAATTTCCATCAGTCTTACCATTTCTCCATACATTTCGGAACAATCCTGCACTGGTCTAAATAGTTTATTATTATAGTAAAATATTTTACCTGCATTTCTTCCATACTTAACACTATTATCAATCAAGGGATTTTGTTGATGTTCTGTGTATGGTCCCAGAAAGTTATCGGAATAAAATAAATGAGGCTCATAAGAAAATCGCTTGGAAGCAAATAACCAATATACATCCTCATGGTACAAAATATAAGGATCGCTCCACTCACCAGTCAACAAAGTATCTACACATTCCCAATTATTAGGGAATTCTATAGCTTTATAAATTATGAGATTACCTAAACCTGAACTATCTATCGTCATATAATATTCATTATTAAATTCATAAACAATAGGAAAAGCTACTGTATTGATTTCATTTAAAACCGTTCCCCCATATTCCCAATTGGTCAAATCATTACTAATAGCTAAATCAATAACCCCTTTCCAAGAATCTTCAGTTATAATACCATTCTCAAAGAATAAGTAATATTTATCTTTATTTTTTATAATTGATGGGTCTGCTACAAAATACGAATTATTCAAAGGTACATTGCTACCTGAAAATACCTTTTGAATATTTTCCTCTTTTAATGTGAATGTGCTATCATATTTTACCAGACCTATAGACCATCTTGGTATAGATGAAATATGGACTTTTATATAAGTTTTAATAAAGATTGCAGAAAGTGATACTAATAAAATTAAAACACAAAAGATTATTATGATTTTTTTTTTCATTTTACTTTTCCATATTATTAATAATAAATGGTGTTTTTCCAGATTTTTTCTTCTCTAGCTTTTTTACAATATGAAAATCAAAATTCAGGCTTTTACCAATTCTTTTATATAATCCTTCTCTTATTAAATTAATACTTTTTTTTTCAAAATGCTTATCAACTACCAAATTTATTATTAGTTTTGTTCTATCATTTTGGATATATTGTGCAGCTACAACACCTTCTGAGTAATATATAGCACCTTCAGCAAAATAAATTTTCCGATTATCAGGTAGCAGAATATAATCATCCATTCTACCTTCAATATCAACAACTTCTTTAAACTTTGATGACTTATTACATAAATTTAATTTTATGTTATCTCTTGTTTTATACCTAATAAGGGGCATAGCATAGTTATAAAAACTAGTGCCAATTAATTCTCCATAACCTGAAGTTGTTGCTTTTCCCTGCTCATCAATAATTTCTGGATAAAAATAATCTTCCATTAAGTATTTTTTATTATCAGGCATTTGACATATCATAACACTATTTTCAGCATGACTATAAAAATCAAATAACTTTGTTTTATATTTAACCTCAATAAAATTTCTCATATCCTGTGTTACTGTTTCACCATAACAAAAAATGCCTTTAGGTTTAGAAATATTTAAATCATTATCCTTAATTATCTGAAAAAAATCTATAAAAGAACGCGCATAACCTTCAAAAATATTTACCTTCTTTCCTTTAAGAAGTTTCAAAACACCTAAACAATTTTCTTTAGTCATTTTACTTGAGTTTAAAAAAATCATATTACGAAGCAGGTCATACCCATAAGCTTCATTTTTTGATTCTGATAATCCTTTTAAGACAAATCTTAATGCACCAGGCTTATATCCAGACCAAAAATAAGCCCTTGCAAAGGCTGCATATTTATGAGATCTACTAACATTATCAATATGTAATTGTAGCGGTGTTCCTGTAGAGCCACTTGTTTTTTCGATTTGGATCTTACTCTTTGGATAAACATCTGAAACAAATTCATTAGGTTTTAGCCTCAAAGTTTCTTTATCCAGGTAAGGAATTTTATCTATATCTTCAATCCCTTTGAATTTATTTAAATCAAGATTAATATCGTGAAATAGTTTTCTGTAGTATGGAACATATTTACCTGAGTATTTCACTATTTCAATGAGTTTTTTATTTTGGTAACTTATAACTTGGTCTTTACTCCATTTTTCACTTTTTTTAAAAAAGATATAATCTTTTAAAATACTAGGAGCAAGAGTAATATGAGTAGGTATTTTCATGTTATTCCTTTACTAATTATTATTAACAACTAAAATAGCCCTATTTAGTATTTTCTTTGCAGTTTCCACCATTGGAGGTCCGATAAACTTTCCATTCATCATAGCGACTCCTTTTCCATCCTTTTTAGCTTCTTCTGAAAGTTCCAACATTAGTTTAGCATTAGCAATTTCTTCTTCAGTAGGAGTATAATATTGATGAATTAAAGGTAATTCTTTTGGATGTAAAACTAACATTCCTTCAAACCCTAAGTTCTTCCCGATAATTAAATTTTTCTCTAAATCAGCAAGATCGTGTACATTGATATGGACAGTATCAATAGGGATAACATTAGTAGCCCTAGCTGCCATTGCTATTAATGCTCGAGGTGTAAAAATACTTGTCTCATCTTTATCATGAATTCCTTGTAAATCTGTTATAAAATCTTCACAACCAAAAGCTATTGCAATAACCCGAGAAGAGGCTTTACAGATATCTTGAGCATTTAATACTGCTGCTGAGGTCTCTATTAAAGGAATTATTTTGAATGTTCCAACAGGAAAACCTTTTTCATATTCGATAGTTTCTAATAACTTATCAAAGAAATAGATATCTTCAGCTGATTTAGATTTTGGATACATAAAACCTGTGATTCTGGGAATTGTTAATTCATGTACATCTTTAAGTAGAAAACCACTCTCTCTGTCATTAACTCGAGGGAAGATCAATTTATTCTTCAAATCAGTACCTTCAACAAATTCTTTGATTTTGTTCCTAGCAATAGCTTTATTGCTTGCAGGAAGAACAGAATCTTCTAAATCAAGTAACAAAACATCAGCTTGGGATTTAGCAGCACTTGCTAACAATTTGTCATTATGACCTGGAACAAACATTAAACTTCTTAATAGGTAATTTGAACCCTTTTTCATAATTTCTCCAATATGCTTAAAATAGTTTTTGCTTTTTTAATTTTTGGTGGTGTAATTAACATACCACTAATGATTTGATAACCTAAAGACTCATCTAATTTGCTTATTTTACCTATATTCTCTGCCCAAGCTATGTTTTCTTGTGATATTGAGAATATCTTGTTTATAGTCCAAATCTGACTAGGATGAATTGAAAATTTCCCATCAAAACCATAAGAAACAGCTTTATTACAGTCATCTATTAATTGCTCTTCGTTTTTATAATTGCTTGTTATACCAGCAAAACAATATTTATTTGTAATCTTAACAGATAGAATAAATTTTTGATAAATCCCTCGTAATAATTCAGATAATTCTGATTCATTTCGTGGTAAATTAATTAACATATCTTCTAAACCTAAACCTAGACCTACAACTTGCTGGTTATCTATTAAAGTGTTAATGTTATTCAAACCTAAAAAACTTTCGATTAAAATTATAAGTCTGTTTTTTATCTGAGATGTGATAGAATTCACATCTTGAATAGTTTCGACTTTAGGGAGAACTAAACCCCCTTTAGGATATTTTTTTAATAGCTCAATATCTTTACTAAATTCATCACTATCGCTACTATTACTCCTAATCCAGATATTAGAAAAATCTTTGGTACCTTTTAAGAAATTCTCAATATTCTCTCGAGCAATATTTTTATTTTTTTGGTCAACACTATCTTCTAAATCCAAGATGAAATTATCTGCACTTAATTTATTAATATTATCTAAGAATTTTAGATTATCAGCAGGTATGAAATGAAAGCTTCGATACAAAATTATCTCCTTGTAAATACTTTTGGACACCTTTGAACTATAATTTTTTAAGCGAGCTTCGCCCTATGACTTACAGATTGCTTTTATCTGAAGCACTAGTAACACAATATTTTCTCACCACAGAGTACACAGAGTACACAAAGAAGAATAATTTACTTCTTTTTTCACCACAGAGACACAGATAAGAATAATTTACTTCTTTATTTTACCACAGAGACACTGAGTTTTAAGAAAACATCTCAATATTATTAATATCTTAGTTTCCTTTGGTCTTATATTTTACACTTTTTAGTTTATTTTTATCTCTTGTTAAGCAAGTAGCTTTTTTTCTTTAGCCATCATATCATTTATTATTAAGATATTGATAGGATTAATATTAAAAGTTTTACATAAATCATTTAATCTAGTTTTCAAAGCATCACTTATCGGAGATAACCATTCGGTTTTATGGTCTTTAATCACCAGTAACAATTTTATGTTTATTGTTGAGAAATCTATTCTCTCCAATTCTGTACTAATCTTATCTTTATTCCTCTTGATACAAATTGATACAAACATATTAACTGAATTTATAAATTTTCTGGAAACATTTTCAATATAGTCATCAAAATTACATTGTCTATCAGATAAAGCTTGATTAGGTTCTGGTGAAGAACTTTTAGCTTCCAAAAATATCAGAGATTTTTTATAATAGACTATAAATTCTACAATTTTTATCTGTAATGTTTGAACCATTTTACTCTTTTCTATTTCATAAAGATATTTTTCATCAAATGGTCCAAAATTCATTCCTGATTCTGATATAATTTTATTCATTGCCCCAACCAATTTCAACTTCTTCTTTATAGAGGTTAATTGATTCTTCAATTATGGAGTTTTTTGGCATTTCATCTTTAAGATCAAACTCTGTATATTTATTATCATATCTTTCATCAAATGAAATTCCTGATATTGATTTATTTTCCTTCTGAGCAATTAGATACAGTTTTTTTATTACAAAATAAGAGTGGGTTGCCATGAAGATTTGTATGCCTGCTTCACTCAACTCATCTAATAATTCTAAAAATTGAGATATAGCGTTGGGGTGGAGAGCTGATTCTGGTTCATCTATAAAAATTACTGAATCTTTAGTTATATACCTATTTCCTAATAGAATATCAATAATTGCTATCTTTTTAATTCCTTCAGCAGTCATACCTATTGAAAATTTTTGATTTCCTTTTTTATAAAACCATTTTTCAGACTTAGTGTCAAACTCAATTCTACCTTCAATAATGTCTTTAAGACTCTTTCTACATTTAGCGAATTCTGGAAAATTTCTTCCTTTTTGAGTGCTTTGTCTGATAGCTTTTGCTAAATCATAGTAAGTATTATCAAAACCAAAAAGTTGCTTATTTTCTCTACTATCAAAAATAATTTTGTCTAACGAAGTAATTTCTTTGGCAGGCAAGAAAATAGAGTTATCAATTTCCCTTTTATCTATATGATATTCAATAGATTTTATCTGTTTAGATGTTTCTTTGCCAAAGGAATAATTCCAATGTTGGTTTTTAAAATCCATACTAAAACTAAGTGAATTTTCTTCTTTATTTACTAAATCACCAATAGTGTCTGTTTGAAATGTCCAAATCAATTTATCTAAAAGAATATCTGACAATGATTTTGGATTATCTCCTCTTCTATATTCTTCTATTGTTTTCATAGCTGTATAAAGAGACTTAAGAAGAAAAGTTTTACCTGTACTGTTTTTACCGATAATGACATTCATATTACTGATGTTTTGCCAATCTAAATGCTTGATTGGTCCAAAATTATCTAATTTAACATTATTAATCATACTTTCTCCTTTTTTTTATTGAGCACAGAGACACAGAGTACACAGAGAAGAATAATTTACTTCTTTTTTTTATCATAAAGTGACAGAAGCACAGAGTTTTTTTTAAACATGAAATTAAAGTACTATTCTTTTTACTCCATTTACCAATATATTAGCATTAAAATTAATTAATAAACCAACTCTCTTTTTAGCTAATTTCATATAAGATAACACTTGTGCTTCATGAATAGGTAATATACTATTTACCGACTTTAATTCTATAATAACACAATCATTTACTAATATATCTATGCGTAGATGATCATCAAGTTTAATGTCTTTATATATAATTGGTATATTTACCTGACTTTTTACATTTAGATTTCTTAGTTTAAGCTCTGATATTAAGCATGTTTCATAAACAGATTCTAATAACCCAGGTCCTAAATTTCTATGAACTTCGATAGCAGCACCAATTATCTGCTTAGTTATATCTGAATATAATCCATCACTCATAATTTTTTCCTTTTCTTTTTTCTCACCACTGAGACACGGAGTACACAGAGAAGAATAATTTACTTCTTTTACTAACCACAGAGACACAGAGTACACAGAGTTTTTAAGACATAATTCAAATTATTAGTCTTTTTTATTAAATCACATACATTTTTTTAATATTCATTATTATTATTTTATTCTTATCAATATTTTCTTTAACCATTTGGTAAGCACTTTTATATTTCTTCTTCTCTGTGCTCTCTGTGGCTCTGTGGTGAAAATATCTTATTCGTAGTTCTTCTTAAGCCAGAGCTTATACTCCCCAGTCTTAATATTCTCGATCCACAGGGTATTGCTTAAATACCACTCAACAGTCTTTTCTAGGCCTTCAGTAAAATCTACAGATTGCTTCCAACCAAGTTCATTCTTTATTTTATCGCAGTTGATAGCATAGCGTCTATCATGTCCTGCTCTATCTTTGACATAAGTAATTAAATCTAATATTTTATTAAGGTCTTTATCTGATTTTTTTGCTACAACTTCACAGAGAACATGCAGTAATTTAATATTTTCCCATTCATTCTCTCCACCTATGTTGTAAGTTTCACCGCGTGTACCATTTTGAACTATTTTCCAGATACCTGAACAATGGTCTTCTACGAAGAGCCAATCTCTGATATTTTTTCCATCACCATAAACAGGTAAGGGTTTATCTTCTAAGATATTAGATATCATTAGAGGAATTAGTTTTTCCGGGAATTGGTAAGGTCCGTAATTATTGGAACAATTGGAGATAGTTACAGGTAATCCATAAGTGTGAAAATAGGCTGAAACTAAGTGATCGGATGAAGCTTTAGATGATGAGTAGGGACTGCGGGGATCATATCTGGTGTCTTCGTAGAAGTAACCTGTTTCTCCTAAAGAACCATACACTTCATCTGTTGAAATGTGGTGAAAGAGAACATCTTTTCTATCTTGCCAGTGTTTTCTGGCTAATTCTAAAAGATTAAAAGTTCCGATAATATTGGTTTCTATAAATTCTTTGGGACCATGAATTGATCTATCAACATGGGATTCAGCAGCAAAATGAATTACTATTTGAGGATTGTATTTTGTGAAAATTACTTCCATTGCTTGGTAATTGCAAATATCTATTTGGTGAAAAGCATATCTATCTGCAAATTCACTTGATATATCCTTCAAATTCTCTAAATTACCTGCATAAGTTAGTTTATCAACATTGATTACTTTACCTGTAAAATCTGTTTTTCTAAATAGATAGTGAATAAAATTAGCGCCAATAAAACCTGCTCCACCTGTAACCAAAATATTACCATTTATCTTCATTTCAATAATCCTCAAATGTTTAATTTCTACTATATGCTAACTAATATTATTTAATTTTATAGTCAAGCGTTTTTTTCTTAACTTGAAAATTTTTTACCACAAAGGCACAAAGACACAAAAAAGAAGAAAGAAGAGTTTAGCCACTAATAAACACGAATAAAACACTGATAAGAAGAGAAAAGAAATGCTTCACACTAATTAAACTAGAATTAAGACGAATTACACGAATTTTATTTCACCACAAAGGCACAAAGACACAAAGAAGAAGGAAAAGGAAGAGTTTAGCCACTAATAAACACAAATAAGACACGAATAAGTAAGAAAAAGAAGGAAATATTTAGCCACCGATAACACTCAAAAACACTGATAAGAAGAGAAAAGAAATGCTTCACACTAATTAAACTAGAATTAAGACGAATTACACGAATTATTCGTTTAAATGGATAGAGATATAGCCCCCCTATGTCTTAAGTCCCCTCTTAATCGCAAAAAGCGATGGTACAAGAGGGGTGCCTCGTTAGAGGTGGGGTGTTAAGGAAAAAAAAATATTCTATTCACAAAATTAGGTTTTTACAAAAAAAAATAATGGTTTATTGCCTTTTGCTTATAAAAATAAGATAATTTACTTCAAGTATAATAAAGATAGTTTTTTAGTAATTATTTAATATTCTTAATAATCAGTGTGAATTAGTGTAATCTGTGGACATTGAATATTATTTTCTTATTCGTGTTTATTGGTGTTATTTGTGGCTAAATCTCTCTTCCATTTATATTTTTTTTACCACAAAGACACAAAGAACACAAAAAAAAAGGGGCTTATTGCTTTTTGCTTATAAAAATAAGATAATTTACTTCAAGCATAATAAAGATAGTTTTAGTAATTATTAATATTCTTAATAATCAGTGTAAATCTATATAATATATGTACCCAGTCACTTATTTTTAATTTGTGTTTTTTGGTGTTATTTGTGGCTAAATCTCTCTTCCATTGATATTTTTTTACCACAAAGACACAAAGTACACAAAAAAAGGAAGAATAATTTAGTAACCGAAAACAATGAAAAACACCAAAAAGAGAAAGCATTTATTCTTTTTCAAAAATCTGTGCAACTCTGTGATTACCTCTGTGTTAAGGTTCTTACTCTTATTGCAATGCGTGTAATTAATAGATATTACTCTTATTATTTTATTCGTGTTTATTAGTATTATTTGTAGCTAAACCATGCGTATTTCTAATAATCTTTTCCATTTTTTCAGCCATGTAAAGACCTATATCTCTATGAGCTTGATTATTCCAGTGTCCAGTAGTTTTAGCTATCTTCCAATCATGTGGATTATATTCTTTATTCTCAAACACTTGTGTAATATTATTGAAAGTATATTTATCATTTAAAATATATATATCACTTCTTATAAAGAAAATCCCATTAGCTTCTTCTAGTTGATCGAGAATCAAGTCTATCTCAGGAGTAAAAGTTATTTGTGGTATATTATTAATTTCATTATTCTCGGCTGGAATTTCATTATTTTTATATAATTTATCAAAAAGTTGGGGTAATATATAATCTTTTTTGAGTAATTTTCTTCCAGTATTCATACTATTAACTAAAGTTGAGTATTTTAAAAATGGTTCTGATTTCTTCAATTTAGATAAATATTTTGAATCGATGTAAGGTCTTTCAATTGTGAGCTCAGTACCTTGGAAAGAAATTATAGGTAATAGAGGTTCAGATGACCTTGTTTTAAAATCATCAGCTCCAAATATATACAGAACATAATCAGGATTGAACTTTTTAACAAAAGTATTGTAATAAACATAACAGTCACCTATATCGAAACCACTTCGACCAAAGTTCATTACTTCAACAGTTTGATTTAATTTTTCAGAGAGAATATTTTCCATTATTCTACCAAAATAATTTCTATCAAAAACTTGGAAGCTTTCAACATATGAATCTCCCATCAAGGCAATTCGGATAGTATTTTCACTTTTTTCTATAGCAAATTCTTTGTTTAAATAGCTAAGGTTATTTACTTTGCCTATTCCAAAACCTTCATTAAATTTAACATATTCAGTATTGGCTCTTCTAATTCTCCCTACTTCAGGATCATAATCATTGATGTATTTATCCATAACAAAAGAATTACTCACATAAGCTTCTACAATAATTAGACAAACGATAATACCTAAAATGAAGCCTAAAATATTTTTCATAATAACCTCTTAAAATTGAAAGTAAACAAATGGTAGTGGAGTTGATTGGAACATATAAAGTAAGGTTGTTCCTAATAGAACTAATAATATTCCATACTGAAAGCCGAAATTTGGAATTAGCAGAACTGGAGTGTGTTTATTAGTTTTGTATTCAAAGAAATCTATCAAGAAATTTACTAGCACAAATGCTAAAGTAATTCGGATAAATATGCCAGTTAATTCGCTTGATTCCCAGTAGATCATTTTACTTAAGAAATACTTTGCTTCACTTAAACTCTTAACTCTAAAGAAAAGCCAAGTAAAGAGAACTAAAATATTAGTGAATATGCATTTAACTGAGAAATTCAATAGACTAATAATTCCTGTATATCTATAAGAAATATTAATTTTTCTATTTCCCAGAATCGCTTTGTGAATTGCCAAGTAAATTCCATGAAGTCCGCCCCAGATAACGAAAGTCCAAGCTGCCCCATGCCATAGACCACCAAGTAGCATAGTCGTGAAAAGATTGATATAGGTCCTAACTTTACCTTTTCTGTTACCCCCTAAGGAAATATAGAGATAATCTTTTAGCCAGCTAGATAGTGAGATATGCCATCTTCTCCAAAATTCTGTAATATTTGTTGAAAGATAGGGTTGTTCAAAGTTTTTCATCAATTCTACACCTAATAATTTGGCTGTACCGCGAGCAATATTGCTGTAACCTGAGAAATCTGCATAGATTTGGATTGAAAATAGTACTAAACCTGCTAATAATTCTGGTGATTTGTAGAGTTCAGGATTCCCAAATAGTTGATCAACATATCTTCCAGTTGTATCACCTACCATAACCTTCTTAAACAATCCCGTGATAATTAAAACTATTCCTTTTTGGATTTGCTCTTTATTAGGAGCTAGTTTATGATGGAGCTGAGGTAATAGATTACTTGCTCTTTCAATTGGACCAGCTACTAATTGTGGGAAAAATGATACAAATAGAGCAAAATCAATAAATGAATTAGTAGGTTCTAATTGCTTCTTATAGATATCAATAGTGTATGACATAGTTTGAAAAGTGTAGAAGGAAATTCCAACAGGTAAAATAATATTTAGATGTAAAAAATCTAAATCATAGCCAAAATTACTTGTTAAGTTAGAAAAGCTATCAACAAAGAAATTAAAGTATTTAAATACTCCCAATAAACCTAAATTAACAATCATACTCATTGCTAGATAGATTTTTCTTTGCTTTTCTCTCTGCTCGTTAAAGAGTTTTTTCCCTAAATAGTAATCAACAATTGTAGAAATTGCTAATAAAGAGCAAAATTTCCAATCCCAATAACCATAGAAAAAATAACTGCTAAATAGCAGAAATAAGTTCTTACTCTTCTTGTTAGGTAAAAGATAAAATATAGGTAAAACTACCCCTAAAAATATTAAAAATATAAATGAATTAAAGAGCATCTATTAATAATTCTCCATTTTGTACTTAATTAAATGTATCTAATCTGAAAGAGAGCTTTGTAGTCAAGGAAAAAAGAATAGAGGGCAGAAATATAGATAAAAAAGATACAAAAATTGAGTCCTATCTATGTACTCCCAGTTAAGTCAATTTATTTCCTACTCATATCGCTGAAGGGGATTAGGTGTAGCAGTTTTAACTTCCATTTATATTTTTTTTACCACCAAGACACAAAGAACACAAAAAAAAAGGAAGAATAATTTAATAACCGATATCACTAAAAAAAACGATAATTTAAATAGCTTTTTTTTTATTCTTAATAATCAGTGTGAATCAGTGTAATCTGTGGACATTGAATATTATTTTCTTATTCGTGTTTATTGGTGTTATTTGTGGCTAAATATTCTTTTAAAAAGGCTAATAATGATTAGCACCCTACAAAAACTCTGTGTTAAGGTTCTTACTCTTATTGCATTGCGTGAAATCAGTGGATAAATTATCTTAGTTAGGTTTTACAATCAACCAAATTAAATCAATAATAAGCAAGACAACAGCAGTATAAACACCTGCTAAAATATCATCTACCATAACTCCCCAACCTTTAGGGAGATTTTGGACTTTATTAATTGGGTATGGTTTTGCAATATCGAAAAGTCTAAATAAAAGGAATCCGAAAATTATGTAATATGGGGATGGTTCAAAAAGATAAAGAGCAACCCAATACCCTAAAACTTCGTCTATAACAATATGGCCATTGTCGTGTCCCATGGTCTCTTCTGCTTTAGTTGAAGAGTAAACACCTAGGAAGAAAAAGGCTATTAGAAAGAGTAGCCAGAAAGGGGAATCGTAGAAGAGGGGAATAATGGTAGTATTACCATTCGCGGGCAGGATGCCCACATTCCCAGTTAGAGTTCCCGCATTCCCAGTTAAAACACCCCCTGTGTCCCCCTCGCGGAAGGGGATAAGAGCGAATATTCTTGGTAGGTAGTAGTAAATTATAGCAGCTACCAGAGTTCCGAAGGTTCCTGGAGCTTTAGGTACTTTCCCTACTAAGAAGAAAGTAGCTATTAATTCATGATAATTTTTAATTAAGGATTTCGACATAGATTTCTTGCTTAATATCATTTATCCAGTTTTGATAAAACTGTTGTTTTTTTTCCATAAAAGCCATTTCTTTCACTTTATCCTTAATTTCTGATAACTCATAAGGGCCTTCAGGTACATCTTCAAGATTAGCAAAGAGATAATACATATCTTCAATTAAGATAATATCAGAGATTTGACCAGCTTGTAAATCTTTATAATACTCTTCATAGAGAGGTGGGTACTCACCTTTAGGGAAAATACCAATGACTCCGTTATTAAGAGCTGAAGTTTGATCATCTGAGTAATTTCTAGCCAGTTTACCAAAATCTTCACCATCCTTATATCTTTGGACAATTTGTTGCATAAGTTTATAATTAGCAGTAGAATCTAATTTCGTAGGAGTTAAAGCTTTTAGAATGTGTCTTGCCCGAACTTGATTCTCTTTAATATCCTCTAATTTTATGATGTGATAACCGAATTGAGTTTCGATAATATCAGATACTTCCCCAGGTTTGAGAGAATAGGCAGTATTTTCAAAAGTTTTGACCATTTCCCCTCTTCCGAAGTAACCAAGGTCTCCCCCAGCACTAGCAGAACCACAATCACTATATTTTTTTGCTAAATCAGCAAATGATTCTCCCCTAGAAATTCTTTCATAAATCTGTTCTAACTCTTTATATCTCTGTTTTTTAGTTTTATCACTTGCTTTGATTTGAAGTAAGATCATTCCTAATTTATTAGAAGGCTTACGAAGAGGAAGTTCAGATTTGTGGAGATTATAGAATTCCTCTATCTCTTCATCACTAACTTCAATTTTAGAATCAATTTCATAACGAACAACTTGCTCTCTAAGTGACTGTTCTTTAAACATATCTTTAAAATAGTTTAGCAGATCAAATCTATTCATATTACTTTTTTTAAGCTCGTTAAGGAATTCTGTTTCAGATTCAAAACTACTTCTAATTTCAGCAATCCTACTTTCAGCCATAGAATTTATTTTATCTTCATTAATTACATAATCAAGGTCTTTAGCTTTTTGAACTACCAATTTGAATTCCACCATTTGATCCAGAACATCTTGCTCAGTAATAGAGTCATTGAGCATTCCTGCTGCCTGCATTTGCATCATCTGCTTTTGTAGGTCAGACTGTAAAAGAATGTCATTACCTATTTTAGCTATTATTCTGTCTAGTACTTCAGCACTCGCAAGAAGACTTGTCATTATTAATATGAGTATTAATATGTGTTTTTTCATAGTTTATTTAGTTTCCTTTCCTCTTATATCCCCCTCCGCGAGGGGGACAAAGGGGGTGTTTATTATATTTTTAATCATCTCTGTGAAGAAGACACATTGGTAAAATATCAATGTAGATAAAGTTCTATTTCTTCAATTACAGCTTCGAAATATTCATATATCTGATAATTAGAAAATCTAATTACTGTTAATCCATAAGAACTTAATATCTCAGTTCTTTTTTTATCATTCATGTTAGTTTCTTCACTATTATGTGATTCACCATCAATTTCAATTACTAACTTAAATCTTGCACAATAAAAATCTACAATAAAATTATCTATAATTTTTTGTCTATTAAATTTTACTTTATGAGGCGAAAGATATTGATACCAGAGCTTCTTTTCAGCTTTAGTTTGGTTATTTCTTAGAAACCTGGCTTTATCTTTTAGATTTTCATTATAAGGAAATCTATAAGCTTCCAATTTTAGTTTATTCATTTATCCTCCAACCAATAGATATCCAAGAAATATTGAAAAAACCCACTGTTTTCCCCTCGCGGAGGGAGATTTAAAAAGATATTGAAACACCCCCTGTGTCCCCCTCACGGAGGGGGATTTAAGAAGATATCGACATCCCCTATGCAACCCCTACAGGGTTAGGATTCTTGAAGAATCCCTACCCAGGTTCAATTTTTCTTTGAAAAATGAGACCCTGGGCTATCATATTTTAATCCCTTCGGGATAATTCCCAGCAAGATTTAAATTTATTCCTTTTTACACAGCAATATTACGCAAACATCTTTCCTGTCCTAAATAATCTGACTGTTTTATTTCAATTATTGTTTATGTCTATCTAACCCTTACAGGGTTACACGAATATTGGTATACCCTACCAAGGGTTAATTTTTCTTTGAAAAATGAGACCCTGGGCTAACTTATTTAATCCCTTCGGGATATTTTCTTAATTAGTGAAATTTGTGTAATTCGTGGATAGAATTTTTCTTTTAATTCTTACTCCATCGGTAAAGTATAAACAAAATGCAATTTAGGTCTTAAGCTTTCATCAGTGGCATCATTTCCCCAGAATTCTACCCAATTAAAATTACTTGATTGGAAAGAAGATCTAAAAGAAATCCCGAAGTTCTCTTTTTCACCTGAGATAAAGCCTTGTAAAATTGGAGTTATTTTTAAATCAATAAATTGAGTTGAGTCTGGTTCAGCTTTTATTGTAGCAATAGAAGTTCCTGTGTTTATAAGATATTCTAGGTTATCGGAATCAATAACAGCAGGATCAGTAATTTCTGATTTAACTCTAAAGGGAGTAAGATAAATTATTCTACTTTCAGGAAGAACAGAAGTCTCTTTTACATATAATCTAAGATAAGCTTCATTAACAGTAAGATGATTAATTTGATATTCAGAAAGCCCTTCCCCATCCTGATCAACTAAAGTTGTAGTATCTACTTCAAACTTCATAAAAGACCTCATAGGAGGCAAGTTACTAATTTTTAGGGTGTTATTTAGAGTTAGGTCTGAACCGAGCTTGTCGTTGATAATAGAGGTATCCTTGAAGGAATTTCTCTCATACTCTCTATCTTCAGCATCGCTTGCATCACTATTTAGTTTATAAGTAAATTTTAAAACAGGATTTTTAGTATTTTCTGAAGAAAGTAGTTCTATATAATTATCAGATTCAGTATAAATAATGATTGAAAATAGAGCTTGATCAGATTCAGACCAAGTAATTATTTCTTCTGCGGAGATATTAAATACTAATGAATCAATTGAAGCTGCAATTGTGTCAGAAAAAACTACAGGTTCAATAACAGAATCAAAAATTAGTTCTTGATCCCAGCTTACACCTTCGCTAGCTTCTTCCCAGTTAGCTTCTGCTTCTAAATATTCTTGATCTAAGCGCTTTATTTTGAATTCCATATCACCATAAGGTTTTAAATCAGAATATAAGGTTAAAGTAGCATCATTTATATATTCAATATTATCTGGAATATATGCGAAGCTTAGAATAGCCTGAGATTCAAGTTCTTCTGTATTACTTACAAGAAGTTTGTTATTTTCTCCATTGACAGATATTTCATCTCTGAAACTAAATTCTTCAGTAATTGAATTTATCTCTCCAGCGAGTGGGTGCAAATTAGACTGGGTAATATTTATCCCATTTTCTTTATCTGTACATCCTAAAATTACAAGTGTAAAAGTTACCCAAAATAAGACTCTCTTAATCATTAAATACATATTATAATACCTTTTCTTTTTATTAATTAGTAGTAGTAGTAGAGTGTGTGGATATATGGATAACTCGTCAAGATAAATTATAAGATTCTGCAAAATAGTAGTCTTAAAAACAATTGTCATTGTGTGTATTGTGTGTATAAGTTTCTTAGTTATACCTCTTTATCCACAATAGATAAGTGATAAGTGTCTTTCTTTTTGAGTTATACTTGTTTATTCACTAATACTTATCCACAGGTGTGTAGAAGTCGGTAAAAGCCCGGTTTTATGCAGTTTTTCTCTAATTGTTACTTTTTGATATAAGTCCTTAATTTTTAGGAAGATGGAAGAAAGTTATTTAAAGAAAAGCCTCTTAATATAGGTATGTGTATAAAATGTGGATAATTATCTCATGAGATTAATTTTTAGGAAGTGAATGGATAGCATAAATGCTTTTAAGAGGGAAGGGGAATTAAGAGAATAGCTGACATTCCAATCATAAATAATTTGATTTAATTCGTGTGAAAGGTATTTGTATTTCTATAAGTCTTTTCTATTTTATTCGTGCAATTTTTGAAATTAGTGGATAGCTTATTTTCTTTTACTTTTTTTAGTATATGTCGCCCCTGCAGGGCTATCTTTTTGTCGTGACTTTAGGAGTGTCTTACGAACACTCCCTATTATATGGCATCCCTTCGGGATTTAAGAACTGGGGTTACGGACCTTTAGTCCGTGAATCTTAAATAACTGGGGTTAGGGACCTTTAGTCCGTGAATCTTAAATTCCCCTCTGTGAGGGGGACACAGGGGGTGTTTTTTTCTATGGAGTGGAAGCGTCTCTGCTTCCACATAAGACAATAATAAGATAATATTAGATTTTTATAAGGTTTTTCGCATGCAAGGGTGCATGCAATCCGGCAGAAGAGGGATTATCATGTTGTTGTAAACTTTAATCTTTAGTGATTAACTGGGGTTACGGACCTTTAGTCCGTGAATCTTAAATCCCCCTCCGTGAGGGGGACACAGGGGGTGTTTTTTTTCTATGGAGTGGAAGCGTCTCTGCTTCCACATTAGAAACTGGTATTTCTAGATTTTCTATCAGTTTAAACACTATTCATCTGCTACTTACCAATTCACAGCGGAGAGAATCTCCACTATCCGACAGAAGAGATCTTATCACATTCTCAAAACTTTACTAAAACTCTGTGAAACTCTTCTTAAAACTCATCTTTACTCTGTGTTAAGGGATTTTTCAAGAAGGTGTATGGCAATAGGCCCCCTAATTCGTGACTCCCTATTATATGGCATCCCTTCGGGATTTAAGAACTGGGGTCCGTGAATCTTAAATCCCCCTCCGTGAGGACCAGGGGTTTTTTTTCTATCCGTGAATATTAGATTTTTTAAAAGGGTGCATGCAATAGACTGGGGTTTAGTGATTAACTGGGGTTACGGACCTTTAGTCCGTGAATCTTAAATCCCCCCTCCGTGAGGGGGACACAGGGGGTGTTTCCTTCTATGGAGTGGAAGCGTTTCTGCTTCCACATAAGACAATAATAAGATAATATTAGATTTTTATAAGGTTTTTCGCATGCAAGGGTGCATGCAATCCGGCAGAAGAGGGATTATCATGTTGTTGTAAACTATCATCTTTAGTGATTAACTGGGGTTACGGACCTTTAGTCCGTGAATCTTAAATCCCCCCTCCGTGAGGGGGACACAGGGGGTGTTTCCTTCTATGGAGTGGAAGCGTCTCTGCTTCCACATAAGACAATAATAAGATAATATTAGATTTTTATAAGGTTTTTCGCATGCAAGGGTGCATGCAATCCGGCAGAAGAGGGATTATCATGTTGTTGTAAACTTTAATCTTTAGTGATTAACTGGGGTTACGGACCTTTAGTCCGTGAATCTTAAATCCCCCTCCGTGAGGGGGACACAGGGGGTGTTTTTTTTCTATGGAGTGGAAGCGTCTCTGCTTCCACATTAGAAACTGGTATTTCTAGATTTTCTATCAGTTTAAACACTATTCATCTGCTACTTACCAATTCACAGCGGAGAGAATCTCCACTATCCGACAGAAGAGATCTTATCACATTCTCAAAACTTTACTAAAACTCTGTGAAACTCTTCTTAAAACTCATCTTTACTCTGTGTTAAGGGATTTTTCAAGAAGGTGTATGGCAATAGGCCCCTACATTCGTGAAAATTCCTTTTAATTCGCGTTAATTAGTGTAAATGTCCATTCTTAAATAATTTGACCGATTTTTTAGCAATTATTATTTTCTCTATTAAACCCTTACAGGGTTACACGAATATTGGTTTGCCATACCCAGGGTCAATTTTTCTTCAAAAAATGAGACCCTGGGCTAATCTATTTAATCCCTTCGGGATTTAATAACTGGGGTTACGGACCTTTAGTCCGTGAATCTTAAATCCCCCTCCGTGAGGGGGACACAGGGGGTGTTTTCTTCTATAAAGCGGAAGCGTTTCTGCTTCCATATTAGACAATAAGAAGATAATATTAGATTTTTATAAGGTTTTTCGCATGCAAGGGTGCATGCAATCCGGCAGAAGATGGATTATCATTGCCTCGCAATGAGGCGGGCTGGAAGCCCACATTCCCAGTTAAGAAGCCCCTCATCTTTTAATTCTCCATTCTCAATTCTCCATTCTTAATTTCTTATCAGCGCTATTTTCCCTTTTACAGTCTCACCATTATTGCTACTAATAACAAAGAAATAAACACCTGAGCTACATTTCTTACCTTTTTTATTATTTCCGTCCCAGCTGAAGGATTGATATTTATTTAGAGGGATATCATAGACGAGTTGTCCTGATTTATCAAAAATCTTACATACTTTAGCTGAGTTAGGCATAAAATCGCCTGGTTCGTTGAATATTCTTACGATGTCGCCTCTTTCAGGGTAGAAAGGATTTGGGACAGCAACTACTTTATTAAAGTCTTTTTGAGTGTTTATTGAGCTTCCTACGGTGAGTGAACATAAACCTTCAGCAGCACCAATAAATAGTTTACCAGATTGAGCTTCGTAAGCTAAAGCCGTTATTTGGTCTGATATTAGTGGGTAGGATGCTTTATCATAAATAAAATACTCCTCAGTATTAGTGTCGAATTTTGTTAGACCTGCATTATAAGAACCAATCCAAAGGCAACCATAATCATCAATTGCTAGGGCTGTAGGATGAGTTTCTTGGGAAGCAAAAAGTTTTGTTTCTCCAACAATATAACGGGTATCTATCGCCCAATTTGAACCTGACCAGATTTCTCTTTTGATATCTATTCCATAACGATACCAATCGTTACCATTATACATGTAGAGTCCATTATTGCCAGCAATCCACATTTGTTTACCATAAGGAGTGGAAACTTCTATCATATCATTGATAACACTTGATCTAATTTCTGAGACAGGGATAGAGCTCCAATTGCTTATATTTCCATCTTGGGGTAATTCTTGAGAGTCCCAGTGGAGGAGTCCAGCTGATTCTCCGGCAGCCGAGGCGGATTTACTAAAGAAGTAGCCAAACTCATTATTAAATGATAATCTGGTAAATTGAGCAGTTGATCCGTAAAGTGGTGAAATTGCTAATCTTTCATCTCCGTTAGGGGAAAAGAAAGCGATACCGTAACTTTGGAGGGACATCATGATATTTCCTTTAAGATCGGTATTGAGGTAGGAAACAGTTTGAGAAGGAAGCTTAGGGATATTAGTTAGGAGGTCAGAATAAGATTCTGTATCAGAATTATAATCAAAGACACCTCTACTACTATACAATCTCCATTTATTGTTTTCTTCATCAAAATAAGTAGCACCACCTTGCCAATTTTGTGGATGTTCAGGGGAGGCATACCAAGATCCGAACCATTTTTTATTATCTAGTCCAACAGTGATAGAATTAATATTGTCACTTTGAAGGGGGGAGTTACTCATATTATAGCTTGTCCAATCTGAACCAGCCAAAGTACTTACACCTCTTGCTCCTTTTCTTAAGGCATTTATTCCATAGTAACCGCATGATGCCCAGAGGTGATGGTTTTGATCTACTGTAAGGAAGTTTATAGCATTGAAGCCTATTCCATTTGGTTCTAATTGATACCAGTTAGAATTTTCATAGATAAAAATTCCTGCTCCCCAGGTAGATAAAATTATTTTGTCTGCTACAAGATCAATTGATTGAATGCCAATTTCACTAATTCTTGTAAGCTGGCTAGTTTGGCCATCATTATTTAATTTATAAATTGGACTATCACTTGTTAATAAAGCTTGAATATTCCCTTCTTGATCAATCATTTGTAGAATAGATGAGCTTAATTCACTCATAGTAGTTAATTCTTCACTCCATACTCCAGTAGCAAAAATAACATTACCTTCAGCATCGTGATTTACAGCGCTTATGGAAGCTTGGTTATCCTCTGTGCCTGGGATAAGATAAGTTTCCCAGTTTGGATTAGTAAAGAAGTCTGATACTACTTGAATAGTATTGTTTTGGACTAGCGTGAGTTGGTTTTCATAGACTGCTAATTTATTAACTTTATTATTTGCCAGGGAAGAATTTATAGAGAGTATGGTCTCCCATTCATTAAAGTTATCTAGAGAAGTTACAGGAAAGTAGGTTAAACCATCATCTGTGGCTAGGAAAATATAGTCTTGGTAAACAATAATATCATTAATAGTATCAGATGCTAAAGCGCCTGCAGTTGATGTCTCTGAGTATTTTCTAGAGAGAATAGGGAAAGATATTTCGTCGAGAGTATAGAAGGTTGAAAAACCACCTTCTGTAACTACAAAAACTAATTCTCCTATAGCTTTAATGGCAATTACTTTGTTGGATAGAAGACCTGTATCTGCGTTTATTAAGAAGACTTTACCATCATCAATAATAGATACTCCATCGTTATAAGTTCCTGCCCAAAGTTTATTATTTTGAATAAAGATTGTTCTTACTTCATTACTCGATAAACCATTGATAGTCGTATATTTATTTTTTAGTTCTATGGATAAGTCTTCTGAAGAATCTGAAATATTATACTCTTCAATTCCGCCCCATGAGGCCGAGATTAATTCAGAACCATTTAATAATGTTTGATAGATATGACTTGTATTAGTGTAAACTTCCCATCGTTCTAATGAGAAAGCTGAAAATGCCCAGATAGTTATAAGTAAGATTACATTTATCTTTTTCATTATTACTCCTACTTTGAGTTTTTAAAAATTGTTTGTAATAGTAGCCATGCAAAAACAAAGCATAATATAATTAAAATAGTTAAGGCTATTAGAAATATTTGTTTGGTTGAAAAGTAGAATCCTATAGCTAGAAGTCCAAATAAAGAAGTTAGGAAATATGCTATATAGCAGATTCCTTTTTGAGATATTCCCAGCTTTAAAAGTTTATGGTGAATATGTTCTTTATCTGCCACAAAAATACTTTGTTTCTTGCGAATTCTTCTGATCATTGCCATTATCGTATCCATAATAGGGAAGAGCATTACTACCACAGGTAAGGCAATAGTCATAGCTGTAACACCCTTGAATTGAGATAATCCCGTGACTGATAATACTGCTAAATTAAAGCCGTTAAATAGACTTCCTGAATCTCCCATAAATATCTTAGCTGGATTGAAATTATAGCGTAAAAAGGCTAAATTTCCAGCTACTAAGATCAAGGAGAGGTAAAGAACTAAAGGATTTTCGGCTAGTAATCCTACTAAACAGAGGACTATTCCACTGATTAAAGTAATACCAGAGGCTAACCCATCCAAACCATCTATCAAGTTAATAGCATTACTGATAGCCAGAAACCAGAAAACAGTGAAAGGGAAACTAAGGTATTCCAAGAATAAATCAGGCCCAAAAGGATTGGTTAAAATCTCTATCCTGAATCCAACAATGTAGAGTAGGGAAGAGATAAGTAGTTGTAGTAGAAGCTTATCTCTTGCTTTTAATTTTAGTAGGTCATCAACTAATCCGACCGTTAAAATCAGAATATTGATAACTGCTAAACCAAAAATCATCAGCGAGCTTCTTTGATCCCAAAATAGGAAAGCAAAGGCAACTTGAGCTAAACAGATGACTAATCCGAAGGCTAAACCGCCACTGATAGGTATTGGTTTACTGTGAGAACTTCGATCATTAGGGTAATCTAACCAACCTTTTTTATTTGCTAGTTTTATATTAACAGGCACTAATAAATAGGTGAGTAAGAAAACAACTACTCCGGCTAATAAATATTTCCAGTGACTTAATATCATATTTTACTTCTCATTAATTTTTTATTTCGTGGTAAAGTTTTCTGTATCTTTCTTTAAAATAATCCATTGAATAGGTCTGAACAATTTTATTATAGCTCTCTTCTCCTTTTGAGATTAATTCTTCTTTTTTGTTTGGAAGACTGATAAAAAGATTAAATAAATCTTCTTCATTTTCCGGATTGATTAAATAACCATTATTATTATCGACTAATTCTCTATTTCCTTTAATGTCTGAAGCTATAATTGGTAAGCCATAAGACATTGCCTCTAAAATAGATAAAGGTAATCCTTCCCAGAGGGAATATAATAGGAATATGTCAAAAGTATTTAACCATTTTTCTTTATCCATTGACCAACCAGGTAGAAGTATTCTTTTATTAAGTTCTGCTTTTTCTATTAATTCTTGACATTGAGATAAGTCATCACCATCACCTACAAAGATAAATTTTAATTCTTCTCTTCTTTGGCAAGCTTTTATCGCAATTTTTACTGTATTAATCATATTCTTCTGCTTCCAAAAGCGAGAAAGACTTCCTATAACAATCTCCTCTCTGGGAAATATTTTACGCTGTTTTTGAGGGATTGCTCCGTTAGGAATATACTTAACTTTATAGGCAGGAATCTTTAAAACGCCCTTAGCAATTTCTGCATCTTCTTGATTTACTGAAACAAGATAATCACAAAATTTACCTGCCAACCATTCTGCACCTTGATAAAAGTGGTATAAAAAGGGATTCTGATATTTATGGAAAGGATAACCATGGACAGTGTGAATAACAGTAGGAACTTTATTCAATCTTCCTACTACTCGTCCCAGAAGTCCAGTTTTGGAAGAATGAGTGTGCAAGATATCTACCTTTTCTTCCTTAAGAACTTGGGCTAATTCCAGACAGGCTGACCAGTCTTTTCGAGGGTTAATTTCTCTAACCAAAGAGGGAATAGGGATATGCTTCCAACCGCGTCTGATTACTTCATCAACCAAGACACCATTAGGGGCAGAAGCTACTTTTATTTCATAACCATCAGCTTCAATTGCTTCCAAAATTTGTAACATTACATTTTGCACCCCAGATAGAATAGGAAGAAGGCCTAAATGAAGAACTACAGTCATCTTTTACAGCTTTTCCTCAATAAATGAGAAGAATTTACTTACTTGCTTGGCTCTGCTGTATTGAGAAATATCGTTTTCAATTTCTCCCTTTTCATTAATAAATTTTATAAGAGATTTAATTTGCTCTTTTATAGAGGCTACATCTTCTAAGGAGCAAGTCCAAGTATTTCCAATTTTATGAAGTAAATCTTCAGCTTCACCATCTTTTGGCACTAATCCTAAAATTGGCTTATTACAGCGAAGATATTCAAAAATCTTGCCTGTTAAAACATTCTTGCCACTCTTTGTGGCTATTAATAGCAAGAGGATATCATTATTGAGCATTTCTTGAACTGCAAGATTATGTTCTTGTTGAGGTGTTATCTTTATAATCTCTGACAAACCTGAATTTTCTAATATTTCTCTTTCTTCTCGATAGTAATTTCCCATAAAGTTGAGCTTCACACTTTCTTTGGTTATTTCTCCAGCATCTATTAATTCTTTTAAAGCTATAAGAAAATACTTTGAAGTTCTGTGTTTATACATATTACCTATATAACCAATATTGATTACTCTTTTTTCTCTAGTATTACTATCTAAAGGAAGTTCTAGCTTGGTCGAAGTTTGAGAAAAATCCTCTTCATCAAAACCATTATAGGATACCGATATTTTTTCTGGAGGAATCTGGAAATTTTCACTTAATTCTCTCTTCATAACCTCTCCAATAGTAATAATACCCCTAGCTTGAGTTAAGAAGAATTTTTCAAGATTATGATAGGCTTGACGAGATGCTGGGCAAGAAAAGTCGAAATAAGAGCTTAATGTCCAGTGATCCCGATAATCGATAAATAAAGGTAGGTTGGTAAGTTTGGCTATTGTGTAAGCTATAAGCAGGGAAGATGGGGGATAGATAGTTACTATGATTGCTGAAAAGTCTTCTTTCATTGCTTGGCGAATTCCCTTGAGTACAGCTGGAATAAACCAGCCAATTTTCTCATCCATAAAGAAGAGTGATTTAACTAGTTTCTTTTTAAAATCATCAGTTTCAAAGTAGGCTTTATCTAATTTATCTCCCATTTTATGATGCTGGAAACTTTTTACCTTCTGTAGAATACTCATTATATCCCAAGAATCTGCTCGCACTACTTGACTCTCAATTTCAGAGAGTAAAGAAGTATCGTAAGAATGAAAGACGATATCATCAATAGTAAGAACAGTTACCTGCCAATTAGCATCTTTAGCGTATTTAGCTAATTTAAGAGGTCTTTGTACTCCTGCTCCACCTAGAGGAGGGAAGAAGTAAGAGATAAGTAGGGCTTTTTTCCGGTTATTAGTAAGTTGGTCAAAAAGATTTAGCACCTTAGGAGCTATGATATTCCAATTATATTTTTCTGAGATTAATTTTTGAGCAATTTCTGCATGTTTTGAGACTTTATCTTCACTTAGTGTGATAACTTTTAACATTTGATTAGCAATATCTTCAGCTTTAAATTTTGTTGTAAAAATACCTTCCGAACTTTGATAAATTTGCTTATTAATAGGAAAATCATTAGTAATAACTAGAAGTCCTGCCTCAAGATACTCAAGTAATTTAATTGGTAAGGCGTATTTATAGCGGGGAGTTGACGGTGATAAAATGCAGATACCACATTTACTTTGGGCATATTTTTGATAAACTTGATCATAAGGAATTGCCTCAAGTAACTCTATACTATTTTCTAGCTTTAAATCATTAATCAACTGCTGACATTCATCTTTAAATCCTGAAATTTGCTCTTTCCCCAGGATTAACACTTTAATAGTAGGATAAAATTCCTTAACTACACAAGTTGCTTGAATTATCTCAATAATCCCACGAGCAGGGGAGAGTCCGCCTGCATAAATAAAATCATAAATTTTTTCAGCAGATATTTTAAATTCTTCTTTAATACTGGGATAGTTAGGGATAGTTAAACTATTTGCTCCCATACTTTGATACTTCTGAGTAATAATTTCATTTACTGTTATGCAAGCATTCAATTTAGGAATAAATTTCTTCTCTAATTTCTCATGTAAAAAAGTATCTAAGAATTGTTTTCTCTTATTTTCAGATTTCTCTTTCTGAGCTAAATTAAAAAACTCATGGCAATCATAAACGAATTTTGTTTTAGTTGTTGGATTAACTAAGGTTAAGAGAATTGGTTCAACAACTATGACTACTGCTGGTGATGCTAATTTAATCTGGATAGCAGCTTGCACTAAAAACTGAACTTTGCTTAAATTATTTAGTCCGATTAATTTAATTTCATCATCATAATCACCTGTTTCAGAATTATTATGCAGAATAGAAACAGAATATCTTTCAGAAAGAGTTTTGGCTAATTTATAATATAATCTAACATCTTTCGCTTTGTGACTAATCGTTACGATAAGAATTTTCTTCATTTTTACTCCAAGACAATATTAACAACATTATTAGCTTTAATATTGGACATCGTGACTACATTATCATCAACTTGATAGTCAACCATAGTTACTTGATTAATTTTTCTCTTAGAAAAAATTTTAATCGTAAAGAAGGCGAAATCATCTAGGAACAGAATATTAGCACCCCATTCAACATTGGTGATTAAAACATTTTTGCGAGCTTTCCACCAGAGAGCAATATTTTTGCAGGAATTATTATAGTAATTCTTATCTTTTATAGTATCTAAAGTATATGTATATAACTTTTCTAAATAATTAATATCCTTAAAGTTAGCAATAGTAAAATCGAAACAGATAAGCCCACCACTAGCTGAAACTTTAGTAATCAGATTATCCATCTTTCTGGTAGCTGATTCGAAAGATTTGTAAGAGTATTTTGAAGATTTAAGAATTTCATCACTAAAAGTAATTGGTATCTCAAGAGGAAATGTCCTTATTCCATCTATTAATCTATGGTGAGGAAGAATATTCCCATTCTTGAAGGTATTAATATTGGAAGAAAGAATAGAACAGTCATATAACATAGTATTTCTATGAATAGCCAAAGATAGTTTATCTGGCAAAGGTCTTCCTGTAACTCTTATTCCTGCCTGCTCATCTTTATTGATTTTACCAAGCATACTCTTTGCTGTTTTTATTTTGACCTGATCCATTTCATAAGGAGAAACTACTATTCCTAGTTCATGACCTTTGTTGATAATTTTGTTTAACTCTTCGATTAATACATCTTTTTTCTCAACATTATAGATAAAACCATTGTCTTCAATTAAAGAAACAAACCAAGTAGATATAATTCCATATTTTTCATCTAAATCTAAATAGTTCTTGAAATTCCAATACTGTTCAGCATCGTTAAATAAATATTTAATTCCACTAGCTAAGTTTCGTCCTACTTCTGCGAATTTTCCTTTGGCTAATAAGGGTATTGCATCCAATAAGAATTCGCCAAAAACACCCTTTCCCCATTTCTCTAATTTGTCAATTGTGTGGGTAAAAATAACAGCAAAGTCTTCTCCGTGAGGCCAATACTCCTTCTTAATAAGAGGAAAATTTAACTTTTCACAGCTACTAAGAATGATTTTTTCAGTTAATGCCAACATGTGATTAATGATTGGCTCTTGATAATATTCATCAAAAATACTACCCTGCTCTATCACCCCATCATTGACTTTCTTGGCTCTAAACTCACAATCTGTGATGTGATAATAGAGATTTCCAAAAATATCAAAATTCACAATAATGAGTGCAATAGTAGGATCTGTAATACTTTCTACCAACTGTGTTGTAAGGTTTTTATGAATTATCGGAATTACTGTGTTGTAAAAAGTAAATTTTTTTATCTTAGAGGTTAAATTAGTTCCTTTTAATTGACTAGGTATATAGAGATTCACATGATGACGAACTAAAATTATTGGTATTTTCTTAGCAAATTTGGCGATAGTCTCCTTCTGCACATCTTTAGAATCATACCAAATTAAGACATCAAATTCGGTCAATCCTTTCAGTGAGTAGATGATGTTATAGCTGTAACCTAAGGTGTCAAAGGTAAATTCAACTATATACTTTATCATCGCATTTAATTCGCTACTTGTGTTATCATCTATATATATTGCTATCATAATCCCTTATCTTTATCCATTTTTAACCAAAATAATCTCCATTTTAGCTATGTCAAGATATACTCTATATTTTTTTACATTTCCAAGTTGCTTGAGTAGGAAAAAATGAGCAGATCTGAGTTAAAAACTCCTCTTATCAATTTATAACTGCTCTTCCCCTACTCCTCCTTACTCATCTCGAATAAACTTCGAATAATATATGTTATAAGAGGGGAGGAGCAAGGAAAGAGCTAAAAAGAAGGCTTAAATTCAAGTTTGTGGCGGAAGATATTAAACATATATAACAAGCTCCTATAACAAGCTCCAGCGGAGCGATACCTTTGTAGTCGTACCATTTTAAACTGCCATCTACAGCAGATATCAAAACATACACCTAGCTCCAGCGGAGCAACACCTTTGTAGCTGTAGATATCAAGCACATACAAAAAGCTCCAGCGGAGCGATACCTTTGTAGCAGTGGATATCAAAACATACAACAAGCTCCAGCGGAGCGATATCTTTGTAGCTGAAGAATTTTAAGATTTTCCCCTAGTTCAACCCAGCTGGGTTGAACCACTTTACGGGGTGGATTACAGGCTACAGAGATTTCGCACCTCTGGTGCTTGAAGAAAAAGGCTCTCTAGGAGAGATAATTTTGAAAATATAAATATCAGTCCAACAAAAAGCTCCAGCGGAGCGACATCTTTGTAGCAGCGAATATCAAACATATAAACCAAGCTCCAGCGGAGCGATATCTTTGTAGTTGTACCTTTTTAAACTGCCATCTACAGCAGATATCAAAACATACACCTAGCTCCAGCGGAGCGACACCTTTGTAGCAGCGGATATCAAACATATCTACCAAGCTCCAGCGGAGCGACACCTTTGTAACTGTAGATACCAAACACATACACCAAGCTCCAGCGGAGCGATATCTTTGTAGCTGAAGAATTTTAAGATTTTCCCCTAGTTCAACCCAGCTGGGTTGAACCACTTTATGGGGTGGGATTACATGCTACAGAGATTTCGCACCTCTGGTGCTTGAAGAAAAAAGGCTCTCTAGGAGAGATAATTTTGAAAATATAAATATCAGTCCAACAAAAAGCTCCAGCGGAGCAACACCTTTGTAGCAGTGAATATCAATCACATACTTCTGAAGAATTTTGAGATTTCCCCTAGTTCAACCCAGCAGGGTTGAACCACTTTACGGGGTGGATTACATGCTACAGAGCTTTCGCACCTCTGGTGCTTGAAGAAAAAAGGCTCTCTAGGAGAGATAATTTTGAAAACATAAATATCAGTCCAACAAAAAGATTCAGCGGAGCGATATCTTTGTAGTCGTACCATTTTAAACTGCCATCTACAGCAGATATCAAAACATACACCTAGCTCCAGCGGAGCGATACCTTTGTAGCAGTGGATATCAAACATATCTAACAAGCTCCAGCGGAGCGACACCTTTGTAGCTAAAGAATTTTAAAATTTTCCCCTAGTTCAACCCTGACGGGTTGAACCACTTTACAGGGTGGATTACATGCTACAGAGATTTCGCACCTCTGGTGCTTGAAGAAAAAGGCTCTCTAGGAGAGATAATTTTGAAAATATAAATATCAGTCCAACAAAAAGCTCCAGCGGAGCGACATCTTTGTAGTCGTACCATTTTAAACTGCCATCTACAGCAGATATCAAAACATACACCAAGCTCCAGCGGAGCGGCACCTTTGTAGTTATAGATATCAAACACATACATCTAGCTCCAGCGGAGCGACATCTTTGTAGATTTAACGATATCGTCGTATCTATTCATTCCAGTTAAATAGATATTTTTCTTTATAATTAATTTCAAATCTGTTTAAAAATTGAATATATTCATCTTTAAATTTTACATTTTTATGATGAATTGGTTGGTTATAGATATATCTACAAACATTACTAATTTGGGATCTTGAATAGGTAAACGCACCATAACCTTCTTGCCAACCGAATTTCCCATTAATTATCCTTTCACTATTAATCCACTTTGTTGAATTTGTTTTGATAATCCTAACTAAATCAGCTGGTGCACTTTGAGGATTTAGACCAATTAAAACATGAAGATGATCAGGATTGCAATAAATAGCGATTGTTTTTGATTTTTCATTAGTAATTATTCCGGTAATGTACTTTTCGACTTTTTCCCTATTAGATTCTGATATTAGATTTAATCTCGCTTGGACAGCAAATACGAAATGCATATAGATTTGTGTATAAGAATTTGCCATAATTCCTCCATAATTTTGTCTTCCAAAAATAAAATATGAACCAATACATAATTAATATTAATTATAAAGGTAAAATTATGTCAATAAAAAAATGATTACTTTGAAATTTAGGTATATATTTTGGTTCAACCCAGCTGGGTTGAACCACTTTACGGGGTGGATTACAGGCTACAGAGCTTTCGCACCTCTGGTGCTTGAAGAAAAAAGGCTCTCTAGGAGAGATAATTTTGAAAATATAATATCAGTCCAACAAAAAGCTCCAGCGGAGCGATATCTTTGTAGCAGCAGATACCAAAACATACACCTAGCTCCAACGGAGCGGCACCTTTGTAGTTATAGATATCAAACACATACACCAAGCTCCAGCGGAGCGATACCTTTGTAACAGTGGATATCAAACATATCTAACAAGCTCCAGCGGAGCGACACCTTTGTAACTGTAGATACCAAAAACATACACCAAGCTCCAGAGGAGCGACACCTTTGTAGCTAAAGAATTTTAATATTTTCCCCTAGTTCAACCCAGCAGGGTTGAACCACTTTACGGGGTGGATTACATGCTACAGAGCTTTCGCACCTCTGGTGCTTGAAGAAAAAAGGCTCTCTAGGAGAGATAATTTTGAAAATATAAATATCAGTCCAACAAAAAGATTCAGCGGAGCGACACCTTTGTAGCAGCGGATATCAAACATATCTAACAAGCTCCAGCGGAGCGACACCTTTGTAGCAGTGAATATTAAACATATCTAACAAGCTCCATCGGAGCGATATCTTTGTAGCTGAAGAATTTTAAGATTTTCCCCTAGTTCAACCCAGCTGGGTTGAACCACTTTACAGGGTGGATTAAGGCTACAGAGCTTTCGCACCTCTGGTGCTTGAAGAAAAAAGGCTCTCTAGGAGAGATAATTTTGAAAATATAATATCAGTCCAACAAAAAGCTCCAGCGGAGCGACACCTTTGTAGCAGCGGATATCAATCACATACATCTGAAGAATTTTAAAATTTTCCCCTAGTTCAACCCTGACGGGTAGAACCACTTTACGGGGTGGATTACAGACTACAGAGCTTTCGCACCTCTGGTGCTTGAAGAAAAAAGGCTCTCTAGGAGAGATAATTTTGAAAACATAAATATCAGTCCAACAAAAAGATTCAGCGGAGCGATACCTTTGTAACAGTGAATATCAAAATATACACCAAGCTCCAGCGGAGCGATACCTTTGTAGCAGCAGATATCAAAACATACACCAAGCTCCAGCGGAGCGATACCTTTGTAGCAGCAGATACCAAAACATACACCTAGCTCCAACGGAGCGGCACCTTTGTAGTTATAGATATCAAACACATACAACAAGCTCTGGCCGAGCGACATCTTTGTAGCAGCGGATATCAAACACATACACCAAGCTCCAGCGGAGCAACACCTTTGTAGGAGTGGATATCAAACACATTCACCAAGCTCCAGAGGAGCGACACTTTTGTACTTTAGATATCATGCTTAATCCAAATAAGATGGTAGCTTTAGATTTGATAATTAATTATTGCTTACATAGTTTGTGCACATTATCCACAAAATTTATAAGTATATGATAAATAGTAAATTATGTTTGAAATTAGCTTGCTTATAAAAGAGTTGCCCACAAGTTATCCACATTATCCACATAAGTGTAGATGTATATTTAGACGATAATTAGGAAATTCTAAACTTGTTTTTTCCACATTTTACAGATAAAATTTTATCCACACTTTCCTAAATAGCAATTTAGCAGATATTTAGTAGGGTAAAATTTAGGGATTTTTAATAAAACAAGATCAAGCTTAAAATAATATTAACTAATACTTAATATTCAAGAGAGAATTTAGTTTTGTAGAGGGAATTTTCTATTTTAACGATACAGAGATATACTCCTTGACTAAGTTTTCGTGGTAGTAGCTCTGAAAGCTCTATTCTGTGTTCATTTTGCTGGTCTGTAAGCCTTAATTTTGTTAAACTTATCTCTTTTCCACTTATGGAATAAATGCCTAATTCAGCCTCTTTTCCTCCAATATTAGTATCATAGATAATTAGCTTTCCTTGATCAATATTCTTGATAGGATTAGGAGCAATATAGACTTTCCCATAATTTTGGGAAACATCAAAAGCCATAGTTTCGCTAATTGTTCTATTTTCGGAAGCATCTTCTGCTACAATATAAATCTTACCTGCTTGTTGGACAGTAGTTTCAAAAGAATCTGCATTGATAAGAGTAAGCACCCGTGAACTACCATCTATAAAATTAAAATTTAGGTAATAGGTTAAAGGGTCTGGATCGAGATTATTTTCCCATTCCAAGTAAATAGTTTCATTTAAGACTAAGCTTCTAGTTATAGCAAAAGGAAAGGGCGCTATTTGATCAGGACCTAAGAATTTATTTAGGAAATTACCTATTTCTCCCTGAGCGAAGTTTAAATTACGATATATTTGCCAGTTGTTTTGAAACTGATAGGAGTATCTAGGGAACCAAAGGGAAGCTACTCCCACTTTATAATTAAAAGATGAGGAGTCGTGACTGATAAATATATTCTCTAATTCATTATATAATAGCTCACTATCGTTTCTAAGCTCTAGATTGCTACTATTTATGACTAAATACTGCAATAACTCCTTAATGTCAATATCTGAGTAACTTATGCCAAACTCATTAATATTTTCTCGAGCAGCAATAAATAAGTCTGTTTGTTGACTCCACTTACTCAGATAGTTATTGAGTGAGAGTTCAAAATCAGCAAAATTCTCCATTCTCGCAGTTGAAGAGGTTATTCTTCGAAGATTTGGTCCAGGATTATAGAGATTTCCGGGACGATAGGCATCAACATATATTTTTGGGATATTAACCACTAGACTATCAATATTTTCAGCTTCTGACCAATAATCGAATACCTGAGAGTAGGGGAGTCCTGTTACCGGAACAGTCTCTTCCGAACCAATAATATAATCAGCAATTCCTTTGAGTTCAGTGAGATTTTCAACACTTTGCATATTACAAGCATCATAAATTAATATATCAAGAGGATTTTTGCTTAAAGCAGCCTGCATTTGATGTTCAGACATACTGATGAAGCTCTCTGAATCATTATCTGGAGCAATTCCCTTACCTTTAATATCTTTAGCCCAGCCATTAGCATGAGACCATACTACAAGTGCTTTTTTCTCTGATTTATAGCGATTAAATCCCCATTCTACAAAATTCTTTAATGTAAGATAAGAACCTGAATTACTTTCTCCCAAATTAGAAATAGTGGTTGATTGAATGCCTTCTTCAGGATGATAGTTAATTTTATATCTATATGTACTAGGACGGTTACTGTTTTGATCTCCATCCATTTGCACTATTATATTTGCCTCTGAGCCAAATTGAGAAAGCTCCATCTCTTCTATATCCTCAATAGCATAACTATGCAGTCCATTATCAGCAGCCATATAGATAAGAATGGTCCATTCAGTAGAAATTAACTGAGAAATAGAAACTATTAGGAATAAAAGCAGATATATCTTCTTTGGCATTACTTAACTCTCTTTATTTTCTTTTTTACTTATTATAGCTAATATAATGAAGGAGGCTATTTTGACAAGGAATTAATTACTGATAGAAGAAGCCTAAGAAAGAGACTGTTTAAATTATTTACACAGTTCAGTATTCTGTCATTTACCATAATGGAAAATATTGATAAACTATATTAATATTTTTTATGTATATGCAGAATGTAATTTTCTTATATCCCTTAAATGGGGTCAGGATACAATATCTAGGCTAATCTACTTATTCCCTTTAGGAATTTTAGGCTGTTGTTAGAGGTCTATTTTTTTTAAGATTAAGTGAAAAAGATAAATACTGATATCTTTATGTTATTCTTAGATAACATTTTAAATATTAATAATGTTTGACAATCATTTTTGCTAATTTAAATTTGGTTTCATAAATTAATTAGGAGTTCGTATGAAAAAAGTTTTATTGTTGTGTATCTGTTTATTGGGCCTTGGTCTTGTCTTTGGAGATAGTTCGGAATTACTTAATAACTATTTTAATGACTCTAACTTAGAGAATGTGAAAGCCCTTCTGGATGATGCTGATCAATCAGAAGATGTGGCATCAGCAAATTTAAATCTATTACTTCTTCATTATAATGAAATGAGTAAGGCTATTAACAAATTAGAGGAAATTTCTGATAATTTACAGCCTGCTCAAAGATTTCAGTTAGCCAATATCTACCTTTCTCTGGGAAAATATGATGAAGCTATCGCCCATTATGAAGTATTGAACACAAACTTTACTGATTGGTCTTGTCCTTGGAGACATAAAGGTGAAGCTTATTATAATTTAGAAGATTGGGAAAATGCTGAGAAAGCTCTTGAAAAAGCTATTGAAACTAGGGTTGAACATTATGATGCTTATCTTTGGTTAGCAAGAACACAGTTAAAATTAAAGAATAATAAAGCTGCTTTAAAAAGTTTTGAAACTGCTATGTCTTACAAAGGAAAAGATACTGAAGATCCAGAAGAAGAGTTTTCTTCAGAAGAGGAGAAGTTCCTAAAATTAGAAATCTTAAAAGCTAATAAGAAGAAGAAAGAGTATAAAGCTTTAGAGAAGCAGTTAAAAGAAGAATATTCTGAAAATGAATATTGGAATAAATAGTTTAAATTAAATGTGGCTATAAATGCAGAAAGGTTGGGCGGGGAGCCCAACCTTACTCTGCTAGCATACAAGGAGGTTATTTCATCAGCATCATCTTTTTGGTTTGGTTATATGTTTTGGTTTCTAGACGATACGCTTATATAATAATGCAATAGTTATTCCAAACAAATTATATTTCAACTAATTTTCAAAAAAATACTTTAAAGATATTGTAAAATACTGATAAATATGTAAGTTAAGTTTTTAAAATATATTGCTTAAGATATTAGTTTAGTTTTATTTTGGCTAGTGATAAGAGAAGTGTCTACAATGTTATCTTTATTTTTGGGAAAGTAGTACATGAAATTTACAGTAAATTGTTTTATTGGATGGAAGTAATTTGCTAAAAATACTAAAATCTAATTATCAAGAGAGCTTATTAGCTATAAAGAAATTAAATATAAACATTTTTTATTTTAATTCATTGTTAATTTTGCACAATAAGAGAAAATCTCTTAAATGATATAAAAAACAAGTTCTTAAAATGCAGAAAGGTTGGGCGGGGAGCCCAACCTTTTTCTGCTAGCATACAAGGAGGTTATTTCATCAGCATCATCTTTTTGGTTTGGTTATATGTTTTGGTTTCTAGACGATACAAGTATATACCTGTTGCAACATCTGTTCCAAAATTATCTGTACCATTCCATACTATTCTATGGTAACCAGCTTTAACTTGTTCATTAACAAGGGTTTTAACAAGCTGTCCTTTTAAATTATAAATATTAAGAGAAACTTTTCCATCTTCTTTAATTGCATAACTTATAGCAGTTTGAGGGTTAAATGGATTTGGATAGTTTCCTTTAAGTTCAGTAAGCTGAGGAATTAAATTATCGTCTACATTAGGTACACCTGTACCGATTCCGTTAACAGCTACTACTAATTGCTGATTTTCAGGATCATTTGAAGTAATGATAATATTATCAGAATATTCTACATTTGCAATAGGTGTAAAGTAAACAGTAACTTCTAAGTTTTGGTCTGGATCAAGTGAGTAGTTAAGTTGGTTAGTAGCTTCTTGGCCGTCTAAAGCGAGTGAGAATACGCTTTCTGCATCTACTGAGATTTGGCCTGCAAGAATACCTTCTCCATTGTTAGAGATAGTAAATTGAGCTTCACCTGAGGCAACACTACCAAAGTCATGTGAAGTCATGTTAACGGCAATAGCAGGATCACCTATTTGAGAAGCAGCAGTAGGGAATACTATATAATCAACCCAAGCACAATCGCTACCTGAGCTAACACTAATGTCTTTGCTATATTCCCATTTGAATGTATGGTCTCCATCAGTTACATCAAAGCTAACTTCTTGCCAATCTACTGTACCACTCCAATCAGCTTGAGCAGCATTATCAATAGAGAATACTAACTCATCATAACCACTTTCTGAAGATACTTTTATCCAGAAACTGATTTGTCCAGCTGAAACATCATTCATTTGAACTGTCATTGTTGCAGACTGATTATGATTAATAGTATTAGATTTAGCTGAGTGAGTTCCTTCGTGAGCCTCATTTTCAATTACAGACCAACCAGGAGTATTCCAGTTGAAATCAGAAGAGAAGTCACCTGATTCGAAATCTTCAAATAACAAGCCTACTGAAAGAGCAAATGTATCGGTTGAGATAACATTATGTTCACTAGTAAAGTTTGTTGTGAAGTTTGCTACAGTACCTGTTTCCATATAAGCAGAAGTCTGAACTGATACAGTAAATTGACCTGTAGCATTTTCAGCAATATTACCTAATTCAATATTATTTGAAAGAACAGTAATTCCAGCTGTAGAAGAAATTAGGTTAACTATTGTGTTATTAGCAATAAAAGAACCTGTATTTTGATAATTGATTACAAGATCAACTGTTTCATTAGGATCTAATAAGTTATTATCATTATCATCAACAGAGATGCTAGTAACAACTAATTCAGGAGCAACAGCGTTAAGATTGATGTCATATTCCCATGTTTCATCAGTAGTTGCTAAAACTAAGTGGAGAGCTATAACTTGGCCATTGTTGATTCCGTCAGCCAGAGTAATTTCAAAAGCAGAAGATAAATCTGCGTTTGATTCAGCGCCTAGGTTAGCGATTGTTGCTGAACCGTTAACGATAGTAGCATTATTATCAGTATTAGTAAGAGTTGCTGTAACATTAGAAACAGCTTCAACACCTACATTACCGATATTAAGAGCGATATTAATATTTTGTCCAGCAGCTACAAAACCTGTAATCTGTTGGTTATTGATTACTAAGAATGGACCTTCAGCAGGAATAACTTCAATTTCAGCTACGAAAGGTTGGTAATCTGTGTGAGAAATAACTAATTTAACATTACCAGGAATACTAATAGCTTCAAAATTGATAGTTCCATTTCCTGAACCATCTGTTAAAACAGTACCTAAAAGCTGACCATTATTTGAAAGAGCTGCATAAGAATATGGAGCAGCAGAAACATTGAATGAGTCCATACCAACTAAGAGAGTTTCTTGATAATCTACAGTTTGAGCTTCAGGAATTCCAACATAAGGCATTAAGGAAGGGTCACCCATAATTGAGTAAATTTCCCAGTAGTAGTTTTTTCTAGTTGATGCAGAACCTTGAACAGTCATATTACCTGTAACAACCATTGAACCAGCAGTGTGTGCCCAATCAGTAAAAGCTTCATTGTGTTCATGGAAAAGGGCATCAAACATACCGTAACCTGTTCCTGCATAGGTAGGGTTAGCAGTAGAAGTAGGAGTAAAGTGACCTACTGACCACCAGTAATCTTCGTCCCAATAAGTAGAATTAGTTCCACCGATGTAGATAACAGCACCATTAGAAGCTCTTAACCATGCTTCACCAAAACATGTTCCGGTGTTGAAGTGGTTAGTTAAACAGCAGTTACCAACTACAACAGGGTATTCATTAGCGTTGGTTAAGCTATTAATATTACTGATAGTGAAAGAAGGGTCTGACCAAGAAGTTTCAGAACCATGAGCTGTATAGTTTAAGTAACCTAAACCAGCACTAACATCAGCAACTATAGCAGATGCGCTAGAACCTGATTGAGGGTAAGGATAAGTTGTTACATCTAAATCATGGGCCTCATTAAAGTAGTTTGTGCTACCATAATTTAATGTTCCGTTACCATGAGTTGGAGCCCAAGAACCGTCAACACCTGCAATTAGAGTCATTCTTTCTAAGTAAGAAGGATCAGGCATTTCATATTTTTCATACATTAAAGTTTTATTAATTTGTGGAGTTAGTTCATTGATATTATTAGCTGAGAATCTTCCATAATACATTTCAGGAAGGAAATCTGTACCGTTTAATCTTACATAAGGAAGATCGGTAACATGGCCAGAATCAGTTGTCCCTGTGTAGGCTGGAACTTGAGGTGTATCACCCACAATTAAGAGATAAGAAGGAGCAGGGGCTTCAGTAGTAGCAGCGTCCCATAAAGCTTGAATATAGTTTTTGATAGCAGTTGTTGAAGAACCAATAGTTTCAGTGATACCTAAAGTTACATCATAACCTTGTTCTCTTTTCCAAGTGATGAAAGGTTCAAGAGTATCAACAAACTGGTTAGGAGTGATAATTAAATAGCCTAAAGGGTAATTTTCTAAAGACATTCTTGATGGGTAGTAGTTAAAGATATTCTGAGAATAGATACCTTCAAACATGAATGAGCGAGTTTTTGCTTTTAATTCTTCGGTAGCAAAAATATCACCATTAATGAATTGAATTTCTACATCAGCACTATTAATTACTCTTAATTCACCTGAAACAGGATTATATTCTACTGGATAGAAATTAACTGCAAAAAGTCTCATTCCTCTAAGAATACCAATTTCTTCAACAGTAACTGGCTCGTATTTGAATGATTTATTTGCATTATAAACTTCTTGGTTAACAACAAAAGGCATATCTTCAACATTATCACATTTTGCTACAGATGCTTGAGCAGGGATAATTTTATTGTTGTAGCCTCTGGTTAATAAATTAACTGAGCTTGATGATTTAACTTCAATAGTTGCCTCAACGCTAGCTCCGAGTGGAACTGAAATTATTTTTTGACTATAAGGAAGTTGTGGTAACCCCTCATCATTAGTTAAAGAATACTCATCAGCGGAAATTTGATTGTATGTTCCACCTCTAGTATCGTTGTTTGTGATTTCAATTGTTCCTAGGTCATAGCTAATGTCTACACCATAATCATTACTATTTTGTAGAATGATGCTGTTTTGGTGTAAATCCATTAAGTTTTCTTGACTTGCCATTACCAAAGTAAGTGACATAATCAGTGAAACTAATAAAATAAGTTTCTTCATGTTTTCTCCTCATTTTTTTTATATAATTATGTTTATTAAACTCTCTCTCATTAAGAATACAATGCAATTTCTTAACCACTAATCATAAATGCTTGCGAATATTACCATAAGTAAAGCTCAAATGCATTAATTTGCTACTGAAATCATAATAAAAAGGTCTGGATTTCAATAAATTATTTGGTTATTTTAGCAAGCTTTTAAAAATTCATCTAATGTTTGTCATTATAAATTCTTGTAATTTGTGGTTACAATAGGCTTTTAAAAGTTTTGGATTTTAATATATATCTAATTATTGGTAAAATTATCCTCTCAGGGTAATTATTGAGCTATTGAAAAGAAGTTAATTCTTTCATTAGGATACTTTTTTTGAAGATCCTGGAAAATAGGGATAACTTCCAATCTAGTTTTAAACTTTCCTAGAGAGATATAGTACTTTCTTACTGCTCCTGTACCGTAAGTCTCTAAGTAACTATCAGGTTCAAGTTCTTTCCATCGCTTTAATTCTGCCTGTAGTTTTTCATCATAATCGTAAGAGTTATAGCTAGAAATGATAAAATACTTTTCATATTCCTTGGCATTTTCCATTTCAAAATCAAAATCAAAATAAATAGTGTCATCTAAGGGTTCATAATATACAGCCCTAGTCTTTTTAATAGTTTCCTTAAGAGTGTCTTTAATCGTTTCTGCAAGCTTAAGACTATCCTTTTCTAATTCATTATCTTTTTTTTCAGGAGTACACCCAAACAAGAAAATCAAAGAAATCAGTACAAGTAAGATTTTATTCATAATTATCCTATATATATTAATGGAACTAGCATTTCATCTTGGGTGGTGCCACCATGATATCCTATCAAATCCATCTCTTTTTCTAACATAACATTATCTAATAAAGCGTAGTTATCATTCATCATAATCAAATAATCACCAACTCTATCAATGAACTTGCTATTTATAGCATTAAAGCCAAATATTTTATTCTCTATCATTTCGTCAATATGAAAGAGAGAAGAGTAAGGAGAAAGATGTTTTTCCCAGATTTCTTTAAATTCCTCTTCTTTGCCTAATCTTAAATAACAGTAAGGGTTGCGTGGTTCGCCCATCAATGGTAAAATTAAACATTCTCTCAAGCCAGGAATATCATTAACTCTAAATTTATTGCTATCTGGAACATCTGTGAAGCCATGATCAGCGGTAATGATTAAGGCTGTATCTGTCAAATCAATCGAATTGATAATTTTCTCAATTTCGGCTTCAATAGCTTCAAAATGATTAATTGCTTCTTTAGAACGACATCCGTAGTAATGCGAAATACTGTCTAGGCCATTCCAGTAAGAATAGATAAATTTCCTATTATCACTCTTATCATTCAAGGAGGAAGCTATTTGGTCAGATAATTCTGTTAGGTCATTAAATCCCTTAAAAGTAGAATTTCCTCTCAAAAGTTTTTGGTAATGATCATCTTTATATTTATCCAGATGGACAAAATAGCTATCAGCTTCAAAATTATTAATTATCGGAGAAAAGTCATAGATGTCGCTTGAATCAACCTCATTATCAAAATACATAAGCTTAGAATATCTTGGGGTTAGGGGGAGAATTTTAGAAACAGATCCTAGTTCTTTTAGATAGACGAACCAACCAGTTAAGGCGTGTTCTTGGGGAGATAAGCCTGTTAAAATTGATGTGATTGCTACCGCGGTTGTTGAAGGGAAAACTGATGTTATCGGTGATATGATACAATCTTTTATTCTTGGTTTAGAAGCAAATTCTTGAAAGAAATTATAGCCCATTCCATCTACAACCAATAAAATGATATTTTTCTTATCTTTTAATTTGTTATTATCTAAATGTGGCAATGTTTCATATTTAGTTTTATGTCCATAAGCTAAACATATTGAAGCGGTTAAATTAAGCAAGCTATTGCTAAAATCTGGTAACATCATAACTCTAAATCTCCTTGTGTATACTTTTAATTTGACTTAAATTTTGTCAATAATTAAACATTGTTAATAGAAAACCAAAAATCTATTAACTATAGATTTATATCAAAAGATATGCTATTTTATTTTCTGTCAAGTAGAAAAAAAACTATTCGCAAGTAGAAACTCCCTCAGTCTCCTCTAACAAATTAAATTGAATTTTTAAAATCCCATTCGTAAAGGTCACAGCAGGATTTTCTTTATCTAATTCTATTTCAGGAAAATATATAGCTCTTTCAAAAGCACCTGTTTCAATTTCCATGTGGTAGAAGCAAACATTGCTAGAAGGAATATCAAAATCTCTGTTTCCTCGTAAAAGAAGATAAGTCTCAGTAAAAACTAATTCTACTGATTCTTTCTTTACTCCTGCCAACTCAATAACGATATTGAGTTTAGAATCCGAAATATAAACATCACAGTTGGGAGTCCATACTTCATCAAAATTATCCTGAAAAGTATATTTGCTATGTGTTAATGAAGACATAGCTCCTAACAAATTATTCATTCCATCTTCAATCGATTTTAATTGAGAAAAAATATCTTTTTTCATATTCAACCACCTCAATAGCAATATAATCAACATCAATAATTTAGTCAAATTATTTGTTAAATATCTCTTGGTAATTCCCCCCTTTTATTTATTTGTCGCAATTTTTTATTTGATTTATTGACGAAATTCCCTGATAAATAATTATTTCCTCAAGGAATATAAAATATGAATCAAAAATTATCTGATACTTTAAGTAGTTTTAAAAGCATTGCGCTGAAGAATAATTTATCCTTATTATCTCAGAAAGAGATTCCTTATGGGGTGCAATTAGAGTATTCTTTAGGAAATGAGAAGAGTAAGGTTAATATCTATTATAGTGCTAATAAAGATAGAGTATCTTTTACTACATCAAATAAAGAGAACTTTATAAATAGTTGTTTGAATGAAGTTGTTATTCAATGTCAAAAGCATAATAGCACACCTGAGATTTTAGAATTACACAACTGGAAACACTGGATTGGAAGTGATGAATCAGGGAAAGGGGATTATTTTGGGCCTTTAGTAACTGCTGCTTTCTACTGTAGAGAGCAAGATGTTCTTGCCTTACAGAGATTAGGAGTTAAAGACAGTAAACAATTGCAAGATGCTCAAATTAACATTTTGGCTGATAAAATAATGGAGAGGTTTCCTAATCAATATCAAGTTATTACCTTAGTTCCTAAGAAGTATAATGAATTATATAAAAACTTCACTGCAAACAAGAAGAACCTAAATCATCTTTTAGCCTGGTGTCACTCAAAAGTGATAGCTACTTTAGCTCGAAAATTTAACCCAGAAGGAATTTTTGTGGATAGATTTACTAAGCAAGGATTAGTTGAATACTATCTTAATTCTGAAAAAATCGATTCTTGCGATGTTCTTCAGGCTCATCAAGGAGAGAGAGATATTGCTGTGGCTACTGCATCTATTTTAGCTCGAGCAAAATTCAATGCCGGAATTGAGTATTACTCAAAAGTCTACGGGATTACAATTCCTAAAGGCGGGGGAGAGAGGACTATTACTATCGGACGCCAGATTGTAGAAAAATTTGGAGAAGAAAAGCTAGAAGAGCTTGCCAAGCTTCATTTTAAAAATACTCTAAAAATCAAAACTTGATAATTGTAGCTTACTTAAACCGTCTATCTACTTGTTTACCTATTCTCGTCCCTTGCTTCTTCTTAATCAATTCAAAAATACTTCAAACAATATTTTAGATTTGAAAGAAGGAGGAGGGGAGAAGAAGCATAGTAAATACTATGTGGAATAATTTTCTTAGGTGTAATTTCTTGACAATAATTCAGTGTTACTAAAATTAAATATATAAAATAAAATAGTAGTTTAGATATGGAGTAAAATGAAGCAACATTATTATAAATCAATTCCTTATGTAGAAGTAGATGAGGATTATATTTTATGTGAAAAGACAGATAATCAGTTAACCATATTTGATGTTCTAGAGAAGAAATATTTAGAAGTAAATATTTCAAGCTCTAAGTTAAATCAATATATATATATGGATGAAGAGAATCGGTTTAATATAAATAATAGAAGATACATTGGAAGTAAGCAGAAATTAATTGATTGGATATTTTCAATTATACAATCAGAATGTCATGGTGATAGTTTTACTGATATTTTTTCAGGGACTGGAATTGTTGGTTCTACGGCATTAAGTATTTTTAAAAAGGTTATATTCAATGATTTTCTTCATTCAAACTACTTTATATATAAGGCTTTTTTGGGAGAAGGCGAGTATAATGATCAAAAAATAATTGATATTATCAATGATTATAATAATCTAAAAATTAATGATATAAAGGATAACTACTTCTCTCAGAATTTTGGAGATAAGTACTTTAATAATAATAATGCTAAATTAATCGGATATATAAGAGAAGATATAGAAGAAAAGAAAAGTGAATTATCTTCTAAGGAGTACTATATTTTAATTGCTTCTTTAATCTATTCTTTGGATAAAGTAGCTAATACAGTTGGTCATTATGATGCTTATATAAAAAAAGCTATTTCTTCAAAACGAATTTTACTAAAACCTATAAGACCTATACTTACTGATAGTAAAACTGTAGAACTTTATAGAGAAGATGCAAATATACTTTCTTCAAGTTTATATTCAGATATTATTTATATTGATCCTCCTTATAATTCAAGACAATATAGCAGATTTTATCATTTATTAGAAAACCTAACAGAATGGAAAAAGCCTAATCTGTTCGGAACTGCGTTAAAACCAAAACCTCAAAATATGAGTGATTATTGTAGGGTTAAAGCATCTGTTAAATTTACTGAGCTCATAAAAAATCTACACACAAAATATATTGTTGTTTCTTACAATAATACTTATAACTCAAAAAGTAATTCATCAAAAAACAAGATTACCTTAGATGAGATTTTATTAATTCTTCAAAGTAGAGGTAATACTAAAATATTCTCTAGAGAGTACAGTTTTTTTAATACAGGGAAAACAGAGTTTTCTAATCATAAAGAATATTTATTTGTTACAAAGGTTACTAATGAACCAGTTTGATTTTCATAGGTCTCCCTTTTTTTATGTTGGAGATAAATATAAATTATTAAAAAGTATTCATAGATATTTTCCTAAAGAAATAAATAATTTTTATGAACCCTTTCTTGGCGGGGGAAGTGTTTTTTTGAATACCAAAGCAAATCATTACTCCTTAAATGATATTGATAAAAATGTTTATGAATTACATCAATATTTGATTGATAATGCGATCAGTAGTTCTTTTTTTAAAAGAACTTTTTCAATAATACGGAATTATGGACTATCTTTGTCTTGTTTGGAAGATTCTGTACCTTATGCACTTAAGCAAAAGTACAAAAAAACATATTATGCCCATTATAATAAGGTCGCTTATAATAAATTAAAATCTGATTATCAAAATAGTAAATCTCCTCTTCTATTGTATTTATTGATTATTTATGGATTTAATAGGATGATAAGATTTAATCGAAAAGGTGATTTTAATCTCCCTGTTGGAAATGTAGACTTTAACTCAAATGTTCTTAATGCACTAAACTACTATTTCTCTTATGTAAAGGATAAAGATATCATGTTGCATAATCTTGATTTTCACGAGTTTATAAGAGGTAATAATTATACTTCTGATGATTTTATTTATTGTGATCCTCCGTATTTAATAACATCAAGTGAGTACAATAAAATATGGAATGAAAAAAAAGAAAAATTACTTTTGGATACCCTAGATAAGTTAAATGGTGAAAATATTAAATTTGCTATTTCAAATGTTACAAATTATAAAAATAATGAGAATCAAATTTTTATCAATTGGATGAAAAAATATAAAGTTATTGAGATTAAGAGTAATTATATAAGTTATCATGATAACACTAAAAAGAACTTTAGAGAAGTTTTAGTTATTAATTATTAGGAGCATTGATGAAAAATCTAAAATATAAACCACTATTATTTACAACTACAATGCGCAACCCCGAAAGGTTGAAAATATTTTTAAATATCTTGTTGGAATATAATAATAAAGTACTAACAAATGAAATAATAATAGATATTGTTAAAATCTTACTTAAGTATGGTTTATATAAACCAAATAATAAGACAGAGTCTATTAGAAGCAAATGGAATACAAGGAATAACAATGGTTATGAAAAGCTGATAAATGAAACTGAAATAAATTTTTTGATTGAAAAGAATCCTCAACAGCACAAAGAGGCAGGTTTTGATAAAGGTTGGTCTTCTAGATTTGCTACTTGGTATAATTTTAGTAGAGAATTAGGTTTAGTTTATTACAGAATAAATGAGAAAATAAAGTTCTCGGAGATAGGTATAAAACTAGCAACTTCTGTGAAAATAGATGTTAGTGAGAATCAATCAGTAATAATATCAGATATTGATTCAAGCATTCAACAGTATGTATTTCTAAACGCTATGGTAAAATACCAAAGAAAAAATCCATTTATTAGAGTTCTTAATGACAATGTTCCATTAATTTTATTACTCAATCTAATTAAATTAATAAATAATAACAAAAAATACAATCAGAAAGGTTTAACGAAATTAGAAGTACCTTTATTAATATTTTGGAAAAATAATAATTTTCAAGAATTATATGAGCTAATTATTAGTATTCGAGAAAAATACAGTTATAAACCCTCGTGGGAAGTAATAATTAATCATTGCAAAAATACTATAATGCAAGGAGAATTTAAAAAATTTAAAGACAACACTATCATGAGTGAATATCCTGATGAATTTATAAGAAAAATGAGATTAACAGGTCTTATAACTTTGCGGGGTGGAGGTAGATTTATTGATTTAAATAAAAATGAGATTCGCAGAATTGATTACATAATTAACAACTATTCAAACTATAATATATTTAATGACGAAAAAAAATATTTTGATTATATGGCTAAAACTGAAGTAAGTCTACATAAGATTACTTCCAGTACTAACTCTGCAATAGAAAATGATAAAAAACTCCAGAAGTGGACCGAGCATTATCCATTCAAAATAATAAAAAAAGAGTTATCAAATCTTACTCATAAACAAGCAAGCAAAGACCCAATATTAAAGTACTTATCTCATCCAGTAAGGCTTGAATTCCTAATTGCAATTGCGATAAAATCCAAATTTCCCTCAATTCATGTAAAACCTAATTATCCCTGTGATGATGAAGGAATTCCTACTTCAACTGCTTCAGGGAAAAATAATCAGGGCGATATAGAGTGTGTTGAGAATAATAATGGAGTTTTGATAGAAGTTACCATGTCACAAGGACGGATTCAGACTGTTCAAGAAGTATGGCCAATAGAAAGACATCTTGAAGAGTACCTAAAGAGCTTCAAAAATTCAATTTGTTATTTCGTTGCACCGACTTTTTATCCAGATTCAATAAGGCAAATTAGTTATATTAAGGATACAAAAAATTTATATATTTACGCTAAAACTATTATTGAATTTGTTGAAATATTAGAAAACAAGGAAAATTTATATTTTAAAAGTATTTAGCCTGTATCATTTTAAATTATACTAATGAAGATTATTTTTATTTGTGATAACTATTATCAATTCTCTTATTCAGAAATATTTGCCAAAAAAAAATAATTATTAGCGAAATATTACTTTACATTTTTCTACTAGTAATAATAATTAGTAAAATGAGGATTGTCTACAATGAGTAAAAATAGTATTTCGATAGAAAACACCATGAATTTATTAAAAAAGGCTCAGGAAATAATAGAAATTTCTCCTGATTTAGGCCTTAAATATGCCTTATTAGCCCAAGAAAGAGCTACTTCAGAAGAGAAGCATCTTTACTTTGGTGTTTTCAATAGGATAGTCGGGGAATGCTATTTTTTATTAGATGACTTGCAATTGGCCAAGGAGTATATCTTAAGAGCTAAGAACTACTATTACAAGCATAATGAAATTTTACCAAAATTGCAGATAAATTCTCTCTTAGCCAAGATTCATTTTAAAAGTGGGGATACTGAAAAAGCTGTAGAATTATATCATGAAATACTATTGACATCTACTACCCTGAATTTCTCCAAAGGAATAGTGATAGCACTGCATGAGATGGCAAATCTCTATTTGCAAATAAGAGAGTATGGTTTAGCTTATGACATATTATCCTCTTTGAAAGAGGAGGATTTAAGTGAAGTTTCGCCCAAAATTCTTTTTAATATCTACAGCAATAAAATTTTAGCCTCAATAAAATGTAATAATACACAAGATATAGTTGGGATATTAAAAAAATCTAATGATTTAGCTTTAGAGCTTGGAGATGATATCTCACTAAAGTCATCTTATGAAAACTATTATCATTATTATAAATTGATTAATGATATTCCTCAAGCTTTTCTTTATTTAGAGAAGAGTCATCAAATTTGTAACAATTATCAGAACAATAATTCCCATGCTAAGCTAGCTAAAATATTAAATCAGTATGAGATAGATAAGAAAGAACAAGAGATAAATCTTATAGAAGAGGAGAGGGAAGCTTTAGAAGATGCTAATAATATTATTAGAAAGCAGAAAAACTTTTTAGAGACAATTCTTGATACTATACCTAATGCTATTTATTATAAAGATCTCCAGGGTAACTATTTAGGCTATAATAAGAAATGGCTCGATCTCTTTGTTGGTAAATCAAAGCAACCTAATATAAAGAATATTTATGATGTTTTACCTAAAAAACAAGCAGAAATACTATCCCAAAGTGATAAGGAATTACTTTATAAAAAAAGGCAGATAAAGAGTGAACATATAATTGAGTTATCGGATAATCAAGAGCGGGATTTAGTTGTTTATAAGGATGTGTTTAGGGATGAGCGTGGGGCAATAGATGGTATTATCGGGGTAGTTAATGATGTTACTGAATACAAAAAGACACACTTAGAATCATCTAAAACCAACAATTTCCTTAATGCTATTTTTGATTATGCTCCAATAGGAATATGCATCTTCTCTAAAGATGGGACTATAGAAAGGGCAAACAAATATTTGAAAGATATTCTCTTGGAAACTGATTCTTCTCCATTTAATAATATCTTAGAGTTTGTATTAGCCGAAGAAAAAGTTGAGGTTGCTTCTACTTTAGCCAAGAAACTTTCTAATCATGATGTCTCTACTATAGAACTAAGACTCCAAGCTCAGAATGGAATGATTATTTACTCTGAAATTTCTTATTCTACTGTGCATAATCCTGTTACAGGAAAATCTACGAATTTAGGAATAATTAAAGATATTACGGATAGAAAGATATATGATGAAGCCTTGCTCAAATCTGAAAGAAAACTCAGAGACGCAAACTACACCAAAGATAGATTTTTCTCTATTATTGCCCATGATTTACGAGGTCCGATTGGTAATTTTAGAGAGATCTTTAAGCTTCTTGCAACTAAGAAAAATGTATTTACTGAAGATGAAAGAAGCTCCTTAATGGCTGAGCTTTATAAATCAGCTGATCATACCTTTGATCTTTTAGAAAATCTTTTGCAGTGGACTAGAAGTCAGAAAAATGAAATTCAGATAATCCCAAATTACTACTCAATATATGAGATTGTTTCTAAAACAATTAATACTCTCTTAACTTTGTTGGAGAATAAGAAGCTAAGTATTGAAAATAATGTTGTACCTACTCATATAGGTTATTTTGATTTAAATATGATCAGTACTGTGATTAGAAACCTACTTTCTAATGCTATAAAATTCTCTTACAATTCTTCAAAAATTACCATAACTTCTAAATTAGATAGTGATCTATTGACTATATCTATCAGGGATTATGGGGTGGGAATACCATCCCAAAGATTGGAATCTATTTTCAATCCCAAAGAGATGGTTTCTACAATCGGAACTTCAAAAGAAAGAGGAACTGGCTTAGGATTAATATTATGTAAGAATTTTGTAGAATTAAACCACGGCACTCTTTGGGTAACAAGTGAAGAGAATAAAGGATCCACCTTTAATTTTACTATTCCTAAAGAAAGTACAATGCAAGAGAATCATTAGAAGAAAATTATACACAGATATGGGGGTTAATAATATTAGAATTTTAATTATAAGATTTAGTTCGCTTGGAGATATTGTTCTTACAAAAGCACTTGTTGATCAGTTAAAGAATATCTATCCTAATGCTGAAATAGACTATCTTACTAAGCCTGCTTTTAAACAATTTGTGGCAACTTATTTTACTGTTAATTCAGTTTTTACAGAGTATAAATCATTTTCTCAGCTAAGAAACTTAAGCAAAAGGAAATACGACTTAGTGCTTGATCTTCACGGTAAGCTAAATTCTTGGCTTGCGAAAGTAATAATCAGAGGACAAAAGACTGTTACTTATGATAAAAAAAGGGCTCTGAGAAATAAGATAGTTGCTCATAAAACACAGATGTCAATAAATAGCACTGTTGACCTTTATAATACAGTTTTTGATAAGTTAAAAGTTCCTTATATATTTATCGAACCAGTTATCAAAGTTACTACAGAGACTTCAAATTTACTTCCTTCAAAAGCTAATATGAAGGTCGTTATTTTCCCTGGTGCTACTCATAATACTAAAAGAATTCCCAAAGAAAAACTTATTTCATTTATTAATAATTATGAACATAATAACACTAATTTTTATCTTTTAGGTTCAAAAGATGAAAAAGAGCTTACTCAAGAAATCCAGAAAGACATCACTAAAGCTTGTTTTGACTTAGCTGGTAATTTTAACTTGGTAGAGCTCGTTGAAGCTATAAATGAAGCAGATCTGGTGATTACTAATGATTCCGGACCTATGCATATTGCTGCAGCTCTGAGAAAAGCCCAAATAGCCTTCTTTGGTTCTACTAATGTGAGTCTTGGTTTTCGTCCTTTAAACAAAAAAGCACTCATTCTAACTAATCCTATAAGTTGCTCACCCTGCACTCTCCACGGACAGAAAGAATGCCCCTTAAAGCACTTTGACTGTATGGAAAGTATCCAAGTAGAAGCTATCTTGGAAGCCTATCAAAAACTTAAAAATATGATATAAACTTGATTTAGCTTTATCCCCAAAAGGCTTTTTCTAAACTTCTATATTGAATAGATTCAGAAATATGTTGTGCTTTTATCTTCTGACTGCCTTCTAAATCTGCTACTGTTCTAGCGACTTTAAGAATTCTATCATAAACCCGAGCAGAATAACCTCTCTTCTCAATGGTCATTTTCAAAAGCTGATTGCAATCTTCATCTAGCTGGCAGAAAAGTCGAGTGTGTTTAGGGCTCATCTGAGCATTGCAAAAGATTGAATCTTCCTTAAATCTTTCTAGTTGAATTTGACGGGCTCTATTAACTCTTGCTCTAATGTCTTTAGAAAATTCACCATCAGGGATTCCACCCAAATCCTTGTAAGGGACTGCTGGAACTTCGATATGAAGATCTATTCTATCTAATAAAGGACCTGAAACACGGCTACGATAGCGTTGTACCATATTAGGTGAACAAGAACATTCATGTCCAGGGATATTGCAGTTATGATAGCCACATGGACAAGGGTTCATCGAGGTTACTAAAATGAATTTTGCAGGGAAATTAAGACTCTGAGAGGCTCTTGATACTGTAACAATACCATCTTCTAAAGGCTGTCTCAATACCTCTAAAACTGATTTCTTGAACTCAGGTAATTCATCCAAAAAAAGAACACCATTATGGGATAATGAGACTTCTCCTGGCTTAGGATAAGCACCTCCTCCGATTAGTGCAACATCGCTTGTTGTATGGTGAGGAGCACGATAAGGACGATTCACTACAATACCATTCTTTTTATCAGTGGGAACTCCTGCCACAGAGTGTATCTTTGTTGTCTCTAAAGCCTCTTCTAAAGATAAATCTGGTAAAATAGTGGCAAATCTTTTAGCTAGCATAGTTTTTCCCGAACCTGGAGGTCCAACCATTAAAATATTATGTCCACCTGCTGCAGAAACTTCTAAAGCTCGTTTGACATGATATTGCCCTTTCACATCGTGCATATCAATCTCTGAATCATTGAAAGAAGAAAATATTTTCTTAATATCTATCTTAAAAGGTTGAATAAGAATCTTGCCTTCTAAAAAACTTACAGCCTCAATTAATGAGTGGACTGGGATAACCTCTAAATCTTGAACAATAGCAGCCTCACTAGCATTTTCATAAGGAAGAATAATTCCTCTTAATTTATCTTTTCTGGCTTCTAATGCTATCGGAAGAGTCCCTTTTATAGGCTTTACTGTACCATCTAATGAAAGCTCACCTAAGATAGCATAATCAATACTATCTTTTATTTTTACACTATTATGGGAAATTAACAAAGCAATGGCAATAGAAAGATCTAAAGCTGAGCCATCTTTCTTTAAATCTGCTGGAGCAAGATTGATAATCGTAGTACCAGCTTTACTTTTATAACCAGAATTAGTAATTGCTGAACTCACTCTTTCTTTACTTTCTTTAACACTATTTGAGGGCATACCCACCATTATTGTCGGACCCTGCAACTTGCCATATTGGTCGACTTCTACTTCAATTTTGTGAGCATCAATCCCAACCGTTGTATATGATATGGTTTTTCCTAACATAAATAACCTCCATTTCATCTTTATTTCGATTAATACAAATAAGATATATTTTGTCAACAAAAAAATGATTATTAACTTTTAGTCTAAAATATTTTGAATAAATTAATGACTAAAAGTAAGTAATTAGTTCAGATTCTGTTATTGGGGAATTTAACCTTCACTATTTAGTTTCAATGCTAACATTAGAGAATGAATTTAGAGTTTTTATTATAACAATGCCAAGAAATTTAGTACTAGAAAATAAGGCAAAGAGATAAATATCTTTTAAAACGAAATAATAGTTGACAGGTTTAAAGTCACAATTTATTTTAAAAAAACTTATTTTATTTGGAGGAAAGAATGAATAAGAATATTTTTGATTATCAGGATGCTATTGAAAGAGTAGGAGATGAGGAACTTCTTGATGAACTTCTAGAAGATTTTATTGTTTTTGCAGATGAAATATTATTAGATTTAGATAAAGCAATTAAAGAAAAAAATTCTGCTATGGTGAGAAATAGCGGTCATACCTTAAAAGGAACTGCTGCAAACCTTTCTTTAATTAATTTAAGTGAAGTTGGTTTAGAATTAGAGAATGCAGGAAAATTAGAACTCTTTGATAAATTCGAAATCCTTTATAAAAGATTGGTAGAAAGCGTGCAAGAATTTAAAAAATTCATGCAAGAAAAATAGGCTTTAAAGAAAGTTGTTGACTTATATAACAGCTCAAATTTATAGAACATAATAAATTGAAGGAGAAAATTATGAATAATATATTTAATACTATTATGATGGCGGCACCTGCTACAGGTGAAGGTGGACAGGCTCAAGGTGGGGGATTGATGGGAACTTTGATAATGTTCGTTCCTTTAGCATTGATCTTTTATTTCTTAATTATTAGACCTCAGAAAAAACAACAAAAAGAAGCTCAAGCAATGTTGGAAAGTTTAAAAAAAGATGATTTAATCCAGCTAAATAGCGGAATTCTAGGAAAAATAACCAAAATTGATAACGATAAAAATACCATGAGTGTTGAAATTGATAAAAACACCCATACTGTTATCGAAGTTGTTAAAAGTGCAGTAGTAGGAAAAGTGAATGAAAAAGGTGAAAAATAATAGGTTTAAGCTATTAAAAATCAGAATTATTGGCGATCAGATTCTGCGTCAGACTGCAAGAAATATTACTGATTTTGATCAAGAATTAAAAGATTTTGCTGATGATTTAACTTACACTATGTATGAAACTGATGGGGTTGGTTTGGCTGCTCCTCAAGTTGGAGTGAGTAAAAGAATATTTGTCGTGGACTTTTATTGGGCTCAAGATGGCGCAATTAAGAAACCTCGTATCTATGTTAATCCTGAAATAATATTCTCTGAAGGATCTATTTCTCATGAAGAAGGTTGCTTAAGTGTGCCTGATGTCTATGAAAAGGTAAAACGCCCTAGTCATATTAAGATCAAAGCTCAAGACTTAAATGGTAATTTCTTTGAAGAAGAATTTGAGGAATTTCCAGCTGTGGTTTTTCAACATGAATTTGATCATTTAAATGGGGTTCTTTTTGTTGATCACCTTAGTAAACTGAAATATTTGATGCACAAGAATAAAATTGATCAATATATAAAAAGAACAAAAGAAAATGGCGAAAATATACAAAACTGATGAATTGAGAAAAGTTGTGTTTCTAGGAACTCCAGAATTTGCTGTTAATAGTTTAGAAAAATTAGTTAACAGTAAATACAAACCTTGTCTGGTTATTACTCAACCTGATAAGGCAAGAGGGAGAAAACAGAAGCTACAAGCAACTCCAGTTAAAATTAGCAGTGAATTGTATGGTTTGCCAGTAATTCAGCCTCTAAATATCAATTCTGACGAGGTTTTAGAAAAAATTAGTATTCTAAGACCAGATATATTAATAACTGTCGCATACGGCGGTTTTTTGGGTAAAAAGCTAAGAAATTTAGCTCCGCTAGGTTGTATAAACTTACATCCTTCACTTTTACCTAAATACCGAGGTGCCTCACCTCTCCAAAGTAGTCTTTTTCATAATGAGACAAGTTCAGGTATCTCTATATTTAAAATTGTAGCCAAAATGGATGCTGGTCCAATTATTAATCAAATGAAGTTTGATCTTCCTCCAAATATGAATTTTACAGAATATTCTGAATATACAGCAGAATTGGGAGCGAATTTACTAATTGAAACACTGCAAAGAATTGAGGGAGAAGGGTTTATCCTTAAGGAACAAGTTCCTGAAGAGGCTAGCTTTACCGAAAAAATAGAAAAGGACTTCTTAGTTATAGATTGGAATACTTCCTTGAATAGTATTATTGGTAAAATTAGAGGTCTTTCTGAAGAACCTGGAGCAAGAACATTAAGAGAAGGAAAAATACTACAAGTTCTAAGAGCAGTTAAGTATTCAGATACGAGAAATTATGATCCTGGTATGATTACTCAAGTAATTAAAAACGAAGGATTTGTAGTAGCTTGTGCCGACGGTGAAATTCTAATCAAAGAAGTAAAAGCTGAAGGGAAAAAAATTATGAGCGCTCATGCTTACAACTTAGGTGCAAAGCTTAAACTCTATGAAAAACTTGGATAAACACAGCTATCGGCTAATTCTTAGAATAAATATTCTCTTACTTATTGCAGTTTTTCTAATCTACCCTTTAAAAAAGACTCTCTCTTTTAATTTTATTAATATAAGAATACTTCTAATTTTAAGTCTAACTTTTATTTTGGTCCTCACTTTTGGTGCCTTAATCTCTATTTATAACTTAAAATCAAAGAAGAAATTAGTATTTCCCAATATTAGTTATTATCTCTTTTATCATTTAATCTATCCAATAGTGCATAAGCTTTTTAATACTCAAAGTGAATTTTACCAAAAATACTCTACACTATTAATCAAGTATAATAATATAATTCAAAAGAAACAATTAAAGAAAATAGATAAGAAAAATATTTTAATTTTACTTCCTCATTGCTTACAGAATGTTGACTGCCCTTATAAAATCACTTATGATATTGGTAATTGCCGAGACTGTGGAAAGTGTGTAATTCAAGATTTTAAGGCTATACAGGAAGAGTTTGGGGTAACTATTAAGGTTGCCACGGGTGGAACATTAGCTAGGAAAATTATTAGCGATATAAAACCAAAAGTCATCTTAGCAGTAGCTTGTCATCGCGATTTGACAGAAGGAATAAAAGACATTGATGTAATACCAGTACTTGGTATATTAAATGATAGACCTAATGGACCTTGTTTTAACACTACTTGTGATGTGAATGAAATAAGGAAGATATTAACCCATTTACTGTGAGAGGTTTCACGTGAAACAACGATACCTAAATGCTTTATTAGTAATAGTTTTAATAAGTAATTTATTGCTAATTATAAAAACTATTAGAAGAAATCAAGATAGTGTGAGAAAAGATGATTTCGTGAGTAGAGAAGAGTTTGATTTACTCAAGAGATCAATTATTAAGGATAGCTTGTCTGTTTTAGATCTAGAAACTAAGATAGTTCTCTCGGCAGAGGAGATATCTAAGTCTGTTGTTTCTGTGAATGTTTTAAAAAGACAGACTGTAATGAGAAGACCCTACACAATTTTCGATCAGTTCTTTGGAAATTATCCTCGGTACAGGGATGTTAAATCTGTGGGTACTGGAGTAATAATTACTAAAGATGGCTATTTAATCACTAATGCTCATGTTGTAGAAGAAGCAATTGATATAACCATAGTTTTGAATGATGGAGAACATAGAGATGCAAAATTGATAGGTATAGCAGAAGAACACGATATTGCTGTCTTAAAAATAGAAGGTGAAGATTTTTACTGTGCCAAGATAGCTGATTCGGATGATCTACAAATAGGAAGATGGGCTATAGCTCTGGGGAATCCTTATAGCTTTATAATCAAAGATTCGAAGCCTACTCTCTCATTTGGTGTTATTTCTGCTTTAAATAGGAACTTTAGTGATCCAAGCACTAATGATAATAAAATTTATAAAAGAATGATTCAAACAGATGCTGCTATTAACCCAGGTAATAGTGGGGGACCTTTAGTTAATATTGATGGGGAAGTTATCGGAATTAATACCTTTATCTTATCAGAATCAGGCGGTTCAGTAGGTATCGGATTTGCAATTCCCATTAATAGAGTTAAAAAGGTAGTGTATGAACTTGTTCAATTTGGGAAAATAAGAACAATAGATTATGGATTTCAAATTCAATCTAGATCTATCGATGGACAGAGTGATACCAATTTAATAGTAGTAAGAATGAAAAAAGATTCTGCTTGTGAGAAGGCAGGATTAGAAATTGGTGATAATTTAATAGCTATAAATGGTTTAGTTATTGCTGATAGATCTGATATCAATCTTGCCGTTATAGATATCTTTGTAGGAGATGAAGTTGTTCTAGATATTGAAAGAGATAAGCAAAAAATGAAAATATTATATACTATAGAAGAGTTAAAATAAAGGTCTATTTTGTGTAGAAAGATATTTAGGTCTTCTGTAAATCTGAAAAATTAGAATATTAAACAATCAAGGAAAACAATTCTAAGGAAAATCAATGGATAAGAATCTGATTAAAGGTGTTTTAGCATTTATATTATGGGGACTTTTCCCTATATATTGGAGAAGACTACAAGTAGTTCCAGCTCCAGAGATATTAGCTTATAGAATCGTTGGTTCTCTATTCTTTGTCGCATTTTTAATGATTGTATTAAAGAAATGGAAGTGGCTGAAAGAGTTAAGTTTTAAACAATTCAGTTATTATGGACTTACCTCTATTTTTATATCTATCAATTGGTTAGTATATATATGGGCTGTTAATAATAATCAAGTTGTAGAAGCAAGTTTAGGTTATTACATAAATCCTTTAGCCAATGTTCTTCTAGGGACTTTATTCCTTCACGAAAAACTAAGGAATCAGCAAAAAATAGCCATTTTAATAGCTCTTATAGGTGTAGCTTTTCTTACTTACAAATATGGTAAGTTACCCTGGGTATCTTTGGTTTTAGCTCTTTCCTTTGCTATGTATGGGCTGTTAAAAAAGAAGTCTAAGCTAGGTGGAATAGAATCTTTCTCTTTAGAGACATTTATCTTATCTTTTCCAGCTTTTGGCTTTATCTCAATGTTGATGTTAAGAGGGGATAGTTCAATGGGTAAGTTTAATCTTGAGACTGATTTATTACTATTAGGAGCAGGGATAGCAACAGGTCTGCCTTTAGTTCTCTACAACCTAGCAGCTAAGAAACTAACACTCACTACTTTAGGTATGCTTCAATATGTCTCGCCAACTTTTCAGTTGATAATTGGACTAATAGTATTTAAAGAAGCTTTTCCTATGGATAAACTACTGGGATTCATGATTATATGGATTGCACTTATTGTTTATACTGCTGAACTTATCAAATTTAATAATTCAAAGAGAAAACTAGCAAGAGGAATCCTAAAGTAAAGCTTGATAACAGTCAAAAGAATCACTCTAATTATAGCTTAATTATAGAATAAAGAGCTAGATAGATTAATTAGAAGAAAAAAAAGCTTGCTACTTTTCACCCTTATTTTTTTGTGGCTAAGTTGAGTAACTCAAAAGGAGATATCATGACTGATAAACAACAAATTGAAGAAATAATTGATGAGCCATTAACTCTCACATTAACCTTGGAAGATGGAAAAGAATTGAATTGCGAAGTTCTTGCAACTCTTGAACATAACGATAAAGAGTATATTGCTGTACTTCCTGAAAATGAAGAAGACTTCTGGATTTATGAATATTCAGAGAATGAAGATGGTACTTTAAACATAAATAACATTGATGATGATAATATTTTTGATGAAGTTGGAAAAGCATTTGAAGATATGTTTGATGCTGAAGAAGAAACTGATGAACTTATAGATGCAGACGATGACGATGATGAAGAACATTGCGGTTGTGATTGCGAAGACGATGATTGCGATTGCGATTGTGATGACGCAAAAAAAAAATAAGTTCGTAATAAAATTTATAAAAAGTAAAGCAGGGATTTCCCTGCTTTTTTTATTTTTAGAAAGATTATCTCTTTTTGAGATTTGCAATAATAGCTAAATGAAAAAAAGTATTTACAAAAGATGCATAATCTGAATTTTGACCTTAATAATTAAGAAATGGAGGCCTTGTGCTGAAAAGATTTATCTCATTCTATAAACCTCATAAGCTACTGTTTTACATTGATATCATAGCTGCGGTTATCTCATCTTTGTTAAGTATAGTTTTCCCTACAGTAACAAGAAAGTTGATTAGAGATACTATTCCTGAGAAAGATGTGAAGATGATTATTATCTTTTTTGGAGTGTTACTAGTAATTTGGATTTTTAAGGCTATATTAAATTACATAAGGGTAAAATGGGGGCATATTCTAGGAGTCAGAATAGAAGCTGATATGCGTTCAATGCTTTTTAGGCATCTACAAAAACTCTCTTTTACTTATTATGATAATACAAAAACTGGGCATATTATGTCTAGAATCACAAACGATTTGAATACAATTGCTGAAGTTGCTCATCATGCACCTGAAGATCTTATAATTTCTATCTTTACTATTGTCGGATCTTTTATCTTAATGTTTAAATTTAATGCCACTTTGGCTTGGTTTGCTTTGATTCCTCTTCCTTTTATGGTGATTTGGGGATTAACTTTAGGTAGAAGAATGAAATCAGGCTTTAGGCTAGTTAGAAAGAAAATAGCTGATATGAATAGTTCTGTAGAGAATTCAGTGCAAGGTATTAGAGAGGTAAAGTCTTATGCTAATGAGGATATTGAAATTGCTAAGTTTGGTGATGTTAATGTCCATTTTAAGAAGGCTAAAGAGAAGATGTATTCACTTATGTCTCTATTTCATACAGGAATGGGTCTTATTACTGATTTGTATTACGGAGTTGTTTTAGGAGCTGCTACCTGGCTAATTCTGAACAACATGTTAGAAGTGGCAGATCTCTTAGCTTTTATTCTTTATATTAATTTCATTTTGAATCCTATCAATCGCTTGATTAACTTTGTGGAACAGTATCAACAGGGAACAACAGCTTTTGAAAGGTTTATTGATATAATGGATATAGAACCAGACATAAAGGATATTGCTAATCCTATAAAAGTCTCTAAAGTCCAAGGTAATATTGAATTGCGAGATTTAGATTTTAAATATCAAGGAGTTGAAGATTTAGTTCTATCAAAGATAAATATGAAGATTAAGGCTGGAAAAACAGTTGCCTTAGTAGGAGAATCTGGAGCAGGTAAATCTTCATTAGTTTCACTTATTCCTCGTTTTTATGAGCCTATTAAAGGGGAAATACTGATAGATGGCAATAAGGTAAAAGAACTTGAACAAAAGTTTTTAAGAGATAATATTGGAATTGTTCAGCAGAGTGTATTTTTATTCGATACAAGTATCAAGGATAATATTCTTTATGGCAATCCTGAAGCTAGTGATGAAGAGGTTTATGAAGCTGCAAGACGAGCTAATATCTTAGACTTCATATTATCTTTACCTGACGGCTTTGAAACTTTGGTTGGGGAGAGAGGTGTGAAATTATCAGGTGGACAGAAGCAAAGAGTCTCTATTGCTAGAGTATTTTTAAAAGATCCAGCAATTCTAATTTTTGATGAAGCTACTTCCTCTTTAGATACAGAATCAGAAGAGTATATCCAAGAGGCGCTTAATGAATTAAGTAGGGGCAGAACGACCTTAATTATTGCTCATAGATTATCCACTGTTGCCAAAGCTCATTACACTTATGTGATGAAGAAGGGTGAAATTATTGAAGAAGGAACACATCATGACTTACTTATACAAAAAGGCTATTATCATAGTTTATGTTCCAGAATGAATGTCTTAGATTAATAAGGTTGAAAAGTATAGATGAGTAATAGAAATAGTCCTAAGAAGAAAATCGCGCAAAGAGAAGTCGCTATAGGCTGGATGTTGATCTCTGCTTTAAGTTTTGCTTTAATGGGAGCAACTGTAAAGCTAGCTTCTGAAGTTCCAGTAATAGAAAAGGTCTTCTTTAGAAATCTGATAACATTTATCTTAATGTTGGTGATTATTATTAAGCAGAAAGAAAATCCTTTTAAACAGGGTCTGGCCACTAAGTATTTAATAGCGCGCTCTTTGGCAGGTCTTTCTGGAGTGATTTTATACTTTTATGCTATAAGTAATATGACATTAGCCGATTCCACTATGTTAAATAAGTTATCACCTTTCTTTGTTATTTTATTTGCTGGAATTTTCTTAAAAGAGGGTTTTAATATCAGAAAGACATTAGTGATAATCATTGCCTTTATGGGTGCTCTACTTATTATCAAACCTCAATTTGATTTAACTATAATTCCGGCAATAGCAGGCTTTCTTTCAGCTATCTTCGCTGGTTTAGCCTATACTATTGTAAGATTCTTAAAAGAAAAAGCTAGCTCAAGTATGATAGTCTTTTATTTCTCAGCTATTTCTGTTATAGGGACACTCCCCTTGATGCTACCCTACTTTGTGACGCCAAGTTTATTAACCTTGCTTTTGTTAATAAGTATCGGTGTTTTTGCAGGTATAGGGCAAATATCGCTAACAAAGGCATACCATCTAGCTCCTGCATCTGAGATATCTATTTATAACTATACTTCCATTCTTTTTGCTACAGTTATTGGCTTAATAATAGGTGATGCTTTCCCTGACAAGTATTCAATTTTAGGGGGAGTTATTATCTTTTTTGTTGCTTATTATAATTATTTAAGTATGAAGAAGTGATATTATTAAGTAGATACAATTTTATTTAGCTCTTAGCAAGAGATGATTTTGATAAATTTAAAAATAACACTATATGGAATACATCTTGCAATTATAAATATAAATATGAAATTAATTTACATAAAATAAAGAGGAATTTATGAAAAAAACTTTGTTTTTATTGCTTTTAGCTACTACGAGTCTGTTGTTTAGTCAAGGTTCACTTCCTGATTGTTATCCTACTAATCAGGAAATAATAGACCAATTAAACCAGTATCAGGAGGATTACCCTGATATCTGTCAAGTTGAGATAGCTGGTTACTCCCAACAAGAGAATATGCCAATTTACATGATTAAATTGTCTCACGATGTGGAAGTATATCATCCTGAAAAACCTGCAATTTTGTTTAGTTCTTTAATTCATGCAGAAGAGGTTTTAGGAATACCTATCTCTTTTAAAACAATAGATGAGATTGTTGCTAATAGAAATAGACCTCCATATTACAACTGGTTACAACAGCTCCAAATCTATATCATACCTGCCTTAAATGTAGAAGGTTATCAGGTTGTTAGAGATGGAATAGATACTTCTTACCGTAAAAATCAGAGAGATAACAACCAAAATGGTGTTTTTGATTTTAGTCCTGTAGTTGGTTATGATGTAGATGGTGTTGATAATAACCGTAACTTCCCATTTAATTGGGTTCATGGTGATACTCTTTATACTACTGCGGGATTAGAAGTATATGATTATTTTCGTGGTACAGCTCCGCTTTCAGAGAGTGAAACTAATGTTATCTGGGATTTTGTTGAAGAGTACAAACCTGTCTATTCTATTCAATGGCACTCTTCAAGAACAGGAAATCTGTCTGAAAAAGTCTATTATCCTTGGAATTGGTATGGAATCAGACCTTCTCCAGATTTAGATATAACTGATCAGTTAGGAGAAGGTGTTGCTTCTCAGATACTTAAAGATGATCAAACTAATACCTATGAATATGCTGCCAGCTTGGGAAGAAAGGGTAGCCAAGAGCAATCACTCTACCAAGCATTTGGTACTCTTCAGCTTTTAATTGAGTGCGGAACTCTCAATCTACAGCCTGAACAAGAAGGAATGGACTTCGTAGCAGAACAAGGTTACTTAGGCTCTGCCTGGTTGCTAAATAGAGCTTTATCCTCAAGTGTTTATACTGAGTCAAACTCTATGTTAACTGGTGTGGTAACTGATGCGGTTACAGGCCAAGCTCTGGAAGCTGAGATTCAAATTGATGGCAGAAACCCAGAATACTTTAGACCAAGATTAACCTTTGCAGAAAGTGGAATATATTTCCGTCCACTAGTAAATGGACAATACACAATCATTGCTAAGAAGGAAGGCTATTATACTCAATCAGTTAATGTTACAGTGTATAATACTAGGACAACAAAGAATATTCAGTTGGTTCCACTCCCTGCTGCTAATTCTAACTTAACACTTAATGTTGATGGTTATTGGGGGCAAGGAAAGGTTAGTTTTGAATACTTAGATATAGCTGACCACAAACAAGTAGTGGAAGGATTAACTCCTGGAAATTCAGAAGTTATTTCTCTTATTGCTGGCCAAGTTAATTTGATATTTGAAAGTGAAGATCGTTATTACTCAGAAGTCTTCACTATTCCTACAGGACCTAATGTAATCAACATAGATCTTACTAATTTCCAAGAACTCTTTAGTGATGATTTTGCTAATTTAAGTAATTGGACAGGTACTGATAATTGGGCCATTACAACTTATACAGATACAGAAAACATAGAACAGTCATTTGTTTCAGATTCTAAATATTGGAATTTCAATTTTGATTTAGGTTTTGACAATAACTTCTATGAACCAAATTGTGACTATCATTTAACTAATATTGAACCTATCATTATTGATCCAGCTTCTACTAACTATATTGAGTTAGAGCACTGGTTACATACAGACTGGGATCATGACTTTGCAACTGTTTATATAAGTAATGATGGTGAAAATTGGTTAGAGACTCCTATTTGGACTGAATCTGGTCAATTTGATTATTTACATAAAGATTGGATAAAAATCCCTGCTGATTTTCAATCTACTCAACTATACATAACTTTATCTCTTACAGATGATGGTTCTGATCCTGGATTGATTGATCCAGGTTGGAATATTAGTAAAATATCTGTAAAATCATTCTCTCCTCAAGTAACTTCTAATGAGAATGATGTAGCTCAAACTTCAACTTCAATCTTAGGAAATAACTATCCTAATCCATTCAACCCTCAAACTTCAATAAGCTTCTCCTTAGATAGTAAATCTACTCAGAATGCTCATATTGATATATTTAACCTAAGAGGCCAAAAAGTGAAAGAAATCCCTCTCAGTGATAAAGATGTTAAAGTCGGGAAGGTAACCTGGGATGCTGAAAATAATGCTTCAGGCATCTATCTCTATCGCTTAACATCAAATGGTATAGTTATTGATACTAAGAAGGCTACATTGTTGAAATAAGATTAATTAAATAATCCCCAAAACAAGTAATAAAATATAAGTAATTCAGATTGTTGTTTAACTACAGCAATCTGAATTTTTTTAAGCCTTTTTAAATCCTTTCGACTTGATATAATCTATAATTATTGAGTAGGAAGATACTATAAGGATAGCACCAATAAAATAGGTAATTCTCCCAATAGGGCTAATTTTAAAGGTAAGGTATTCTATCTTAAATATGTACTTTAGGATAGCTGAAATTACAGAAAAAGAAAGAATATGCAGGAATAAAATCCTAAAAGAATTTTTACCCAAGAACTGCAATAGTTTATTATTTAGAAGGACTTTAGTTAATATAGAATAGCCTAAGATTGAGAAAGTTGCAGAGAAGAGAAAATAGAAAATATTTCCATAACTATGACTATTAAAAGAAACGCCACTATTAAGAATCTGTAAGACATAGCCTAGGCTGAGTAAGAAAAGACTTAAGCTCAGATTTAGATAACTTGGAAAACTTTCAATTCTTTTCAGCACTTCTTTTGCATTATGTCCTAAGTAGATGAAAAATACCGCAATAAGACCAATATTAATTCCCCAAGGTAAGCGAAAATTGTTAAACTTGCTATCTAAAAAGCCAATTCCCAGAAGTGATAAAACAGCAATAAATAATCTTAGTTTTTTCTTAAAGAAAAGTGATATCATATAGTAAATGATTAGGGTTGAAAATAAAGCAGGTAAAAACCAAATTGTGATATTAAAAACTAGATAATTATCAAAACCATTACCATAAAAAAGACCTAGTAAGGGCTTAAGAGGCTCAATAGCTAACTCTTTATTTACCCCAAAATTCCTTCCTACAAACAGCCAAATAATGTAAGTAAAGAATCCGTAACCGAAATAAGGAAGCATTAATCTCTTGAATCTCTTCTTAAAGAAAAGACTAAAACTCTCTTTAGTAGGGCTTGCAGGTAAAAGATATCCGGATATTACAAAGAATAAGGCTATGTGAAAAGAGTAGAGGTAATTTGTTAGATTCTGTTGGGGTGGGTAACAGTGGCCTAAAACAACAAATAGTATTCCTAAACCTTTTAAAGAATCTAACCAGGTCTCTCTTTTTTTTATCATATTTTCTCTCTTTTGTGAAAAGTTCTTATTGCTTAGTTAAAACAATTTGACAATATTCTTACCTTAAAACTTTGTCAAATTATATATTTATTTATAAAGAAGTTAGATTAATTTAGAGGAGAATAGATGAAAAAGTTTTTAAATATAGTGTTCCTAGTCTTATTAATATTATTTGTAGGCTGTCAGAAAAAGAGTGTAGATAAAAATGTAGTTAGTGAGGCTGTTCCCAAGATAAATATTCTTTTACCTCAGACCCCTTCTTCTCTTCCTCTTTATTTGGCTTTAAAAGATAATCCAGGATTCTCTCTGGATTTCTTCCTTAATCACTCACAAGCAAATGCTAAATTTCTAAGAGGTGATGCTAAGTTATTGCTTACAGGAATATCTGTGGCAAATAGTTTTAGCAAGCAAGGAGTGGAATTTGATCTTCTTAGCTCTCAGATAGATAATTTGACTCATTTAGTTAGTAATAGAGAGATAAATTCATTATCTGATATTAGAGGTCAAACTATTGTTTTCCCCTTTGCTGATTCACCAATGGAGCTTCTTTTTCTTGCTATAGCTGAAAAGAATGAACTAGTTAAAGATACTGATTACTTTGTTAGATATTTACCTTTTGCTAGCTCTTTACAGCTTCTCCAGCAGGATTCAGAACTCTTAGTTTGGCTTCCTGAACCATTTGCCTCTATTGCAGAGAATAAGTTTAAATTGAAAGTTAGTCTCTCTCTCAACCAACTTTATGAAGATAACTTTAAAACTACTTCTGCTGTTCAAGTCCTTTTAATCAGTAAAGACTTAGATATGAAAAATATTGCCAGCATTAATTACTTAACAAAATTATATAGTGATAGTTTAAGAACAAACCCAGAGTTAATGCTAACTAGAATTGGTGCTGACTACCCAAATAGGGGAGAATATACTTTAAATACTCTTAAACGAACAGCTTTCAATTATCAAGATGGAGAGAGTTTAAAGAATTCTATCGAAAATCTATACAAGCTAATAAAAAAGGAAAACAATCTTGCTGAAAGAATTTTGGAACTCAATTAAGAAAAGTCTTTTAGGACTTCTAACTCTGTTAATGGTTTGGGGGGTTATTTCACTTTTTTTCGAAAGTTATATAGTACCCTCTCCCTGGTACATAATAGCTAATATCTTTGATTTATTGCAAGATAAAGCAGTTGGACATCATTACTATCTTACAATGTATCGTCTTTTTATCGGTTTTCTTTTCTCTTTCTTTCTGGGAACTTTTATTGGTATTCTGTCATTTATTCTTAAAATAAATAACTATATAGAGAATATTCTTTCTCTTTTACAGGTAGTACCTGGAGTAATAATTGCTTCTTTTTTAATCCTCTTTTATGGAGTTGGTTCTATAGTTCCAATTGGCATGATTATTATCATGATTACGCCCATTGTCGCAACTAACACTGTGAACGGGCTATTAGACCATACTAAAGAGTTGGTGGAAGTAATCAATGTTTTTGGAGGCGGAATTAAAGATATTATCCTTCATGTCTATATCCCTAAACTATATCCTGTGTTTAAAGTAAATTTCCTCACTTGCACAGCTCTCTCTTTAAAAATAATCATTCTCGGCGAATTTGTAGGTTGTGCTGATGGAATTGGCTTCTTGTTTAATAATGCCAGAGTTTTTTACAACATGACAGAAGTTTATTCTTATCTACTCTTAATAATTCTAACTGCTGTAGTCTTCCAGGTCTCCATTCAGGCTATTTTTCTCTTCTATTGGAAAAAGATTAATTAAAAAATAACTTGACATATCTAACTTATTGATTATTAATATATTAAGATTTTTAATCTAAAAAATAAGGAGATATTATGAATAATAGTGTAAATATATTTACACCTGAACAAAAACCAACGGATGAAGAGTATACGAGTATTGCAAATTTTTTAAAAAGACATTTAGAAGAGTATGGAGATGCCTTAGCTGATATCAAAAAAGCTATGGATTTTGCCCTAACTATGGAAGATTCCTTCGGGGGAAAAATTATTGTTAAATATTTAGATGAGCAGATAGTAGGCGCTGTAGTAATCAATCAAACAGGAATGAAGGATTATATTCCTGAGAATATTCTAGTTTATATTGCAGTTCATCACGACTATAGAGGTAGAAAGCTGGGCAAAGAATTGATGAACAAAGCAATCGAAGTCTCTGAAGGTAACATTGCCCTCCATGTAGAACCAGACAATCCAGCAAAATTTCTCTACGAGAAAATAGGATTTACAAATAAATACCTAGAAATGAGATACTTGCAGGGAGCAAAATAATGGCCATTTTAGAAATGAATATCGAATCATTAAAATTTAACTATGAGTATCTTGATAAGATATTTAATGATAATGGCATACAGTGGTCTATCGTAACCAAAGTTTTATGTGGAAATAAGACCTTTCTTACCGAATTGTTAAACTTGGGTATGAGTCAAGTTTGTGATTCAAGAATATCAAACTTAAGAAATATTAAAGCAATAAATGATAAAATCGAGACAATTTATATTAAGCCTCCTTCTAAAAAAGATGTATCTAATGTTGTAAAATATGCTGATATAAGCGTAAACACTGAATTAACAACCATTAGTGCCTTGGCTAAAGCTGCCAAAAAACAGAATAAAACTCATAAAATTATCATTATGATTGAGATGGGAGAGCTAAGAGAAGGTGTTCTCAGAGAAGATTTTATCGATTTCTATGAAAAGGTTTTCAAGCTAGATAATATCAAAGTGGTTGGAATTGGTACTAATTTTTCCTGTCTCTACGGAGTATTACCAAATCCCGACAAATTGATTCAACTTAGCCTCTATGAACAATTAATAGAAGCTAAGTTTAATCGACAAATACCTTATGTCTCAGGAGGAAGCTCTGTAGTATTCCCTCTTGTTCTTAATAGAACTCTCCCTAAAGGGATTAATCATTTTAGAATGGGGGAAACTCTCTATCTCGGCACTAATGTCTATAATGACACTAAGCTGGATGATATGGCCCATGATATCTTTACTCTCTATGCAGAAATTATTGAATTGATTGAAAAGCCTAGAGTTCCTACTGGTAATTTTGGTACAAATCTAGAAGGAGAAAGCTTTGATTTTGATCAATCTAAAGCTTCTGATACTTCTTATCGAGCAATCATTGGTTTAGGTCTTTTAGATGTTGATGATAAACATATCTGGTGTAATGATAAAAGCTTAGAATTTGTCGGTGCTAGCTCTGATATGATTGTTATGGATCTTAAGAATAACCCTAAAAAATATAAAGTCGGAGATGAATTAGCTTTTAGTATGGACTATATGGGACTGCTAAAGTTGATGAACTCTAGATATATAGAAAAGAAAGTAGTCTATAAATAATTCAGAATTGAGAATTGAGAATTGAGAATTCAGAATTAAAAGATGAGGGGCTTCTTAACTGGGAATGTGGGCTTCCAGCCCGCCTCATTGCGAGGCAATGACATATCTTAAAGTTTACAGCATGATAATCCCTCTTCTGCCGGATTGCATGCACCCTTGCATGCGAAAAACCTTATAAAAATCTAATGTTATCTTATTATTTTCTAATGTGGAAGCAGAGACGCTTCCACTCCATAGAAGAAAACAACCCCTGTGTCCCCTTGATAACTGGGAATGCGGGACAGACTGTGTGAAAATAGATATGTCAACATGTATAAATGTTTAATTAATGTATTTATTTTCTTGACAAACAGAACATTATATTTATATTGGAAACATAAATATAGGAGAAATATTATGGACTATAAACAAGGCAAAGACAGACATCAAATTCAGTTTTTAACCTATGATTCTTTAATAGGAGAAAATCACCTTGTAAGAGTACTAGATCACTTTATAGACGGGCTCGATCTAGAGAAGTTTAATTTTACCTACACAAAACCAAAACGAGTTGGTAGAAAAGCTTATAATCCTAAATTCATGTTAAAATTGTATGTCTATGGATATCTTAGAGGAATTGTATCAAGTCGAAAATTAGAGTTAGCTACTCACGAAAATATTCCATTTATATGGCTAATGAAAGAACTAAAACCTGATTTTAAAACAATAGCTGATTTCAGAAAAAACAATGTAAAAAATATTAAATCCGTATTTATGGAATTCAATAAATACTCGGTATATATGAATTTAATTGACTTTGAATTATTAGCTATAGATGGTACTTTTATTGATGCAGTTAACCATAATTCTAAAAATATATCAATAAACAAAATAAACACAATTTTGAAGAAAATAGAAGCTAAATTTGATACATTTAATGAACAATATTCGACTAATGACAAAGAACAAGAATCAAAAAATGATAAAAATGAGCAACATTTAGAAAGTATTGAAAAATTAAAAGAAAAAGAAGAGTTTTATTTAAACTTAAAACAAGAGTTAAAGGATAAGGGTTTAACACAAATTTCATATACAGATCCAGATAGTCGAATGATGCAAAAAGATGGAAGCAAGAGAGATGTATCGTATAATTGCCAAAGCGTAACAGACTCTAAAAACAATTTATTGTTAATGGTTGATGCCTGTAGTGATAATACAGATGCGAAGCAACTTTACAGGATGTCTTCATTAACCAAAGAAGCCTATAATTTGTCAGAATTTTCAGTTGTCGCTGATAAGGGTTATGGTTTTGGTAGAGAGATAAAAAAATGTAATGAAGATGGTATTAAAACATATGTAACTATGCAAGATTCAGAGAAAATGAAAGGTACTCCATTCGCAACCTCTAAGTTTAAATATGATAAAATTAATGATTGTGTTATTTGTCCTAACAATAGAACATTAATCGCTAGTAGAAAGAGAAATGCTGATAGAGGTCATGAATATGGTAGTCGCAAAACATGCAAAGGTTGTCCAGATTTAAAAGCTTGTACTAATGACAATAAGCAACAATATAGAACATTTACATTGAATCCTTATTATGAATATGTGGAGAAACAACTTGAAATTAATAAGGTAAGTAAGAATATACTAAGTCAACGAAAATGTATTGTTGAGCATCCTTTTGGAACAATAAAAAGGGATATGAATCAGGGTAGATTTTTAACGAAAGGCTTAGAATCTGTTCGTGGTGAGTTTATGTTTACTGCACTGGCATATAATATTAAAAGAGTATTTAACATTCTCGGATTTAATAAAATGATGGACTCCATAAATGCCTTTTTTAGGAGAGGTTCGTCCAAAGCTGTCTATTTTGTCAAAAACATAGTACTTTTGCTAAGAATAGCAATAAATATTGCCTTTTCGAGTGCTAAATTAGCCTGATACTCGAAATGAACAAAAAATCCAGATTTAAGTTTATCAAAACTCCCTTAAATCAAAAAGTGATTTCACACAGTCTGGGATTCCAGCCCGCGTCCAGCACTTAGGTGCTGGACTACTTAAGATTACCCATCATTTCATGCTGGGTGCAGGCAAGATGCCTGCGTTCCCAGTTAAGAGCTGCTGCGAAGCCACCTCTCTTTTATCATGCCTTCAGCACTAAAGAGGGGAATTTAAGATTCACGGACTAAAGGTCCGTAACCCCAGTAATGTCAATGGAAGTTTAAACTGGTACATGCTACTGGGTGGTGCGAGCAGGATGCTCACTTTCTCAGTTAAGAGCTTAATTTCATTTTCTTTTCCCAGTGCTTCTTAATTGTCTCATAATGCTCCTTCTCACTCATCTTAAATAATATTTGATTTTTTATTGAATTGAGAGTAATGGTCAAGGGGAAGACTAAGGGGAAAGCAGTTTATCTGGACTTATAATTGCCTATCCTAAATCTTTAAACTAGCTCTTTATAGCTATTTTAAGAAGCTAATAGTTATTCCATCTCCTACAGGTAATATAGTTGTTTCTAACCTAGGGTGCTGACTAACATAGCGATTATACTCATCCATTGGCTTGGCTAGTCTCTCCTTAAATTCTAAAGGAAGGAATAAGGTGTCGTCAGCATAAATAATCCCTTTAGGATTGAGTAATTCTATACATTTATCAATAACCAAGTTATAAAGAGGCTTATTAGAATCAATAATAATAATATCAAATTTACTATCAATAGTTTTTATATATTCCTTAGCATCACCACTAATCACTTCAATTATGGTATCTAGACCAGCTTCTTTAATATTCTCTACATTTTCCTTAACAAATCTCTCATCAATTTCAATTGTAGTTAATTTGCCAGCTGTTTTCCTTAAAGCTTCTCCTGCCCAAATCGCAGAATAACCCAGGCAAGTACCAATTTCTAATACATTTCTTGCTTCTTTTAAGAGAATAAACCAATAAAGAAGCTTAGCCCCCTGTTTAGTAATATTAGGTTGCACATTGATTCTCTCTTGATGAGCAATTTCTAATTTTCCTAATAATTCATTGGGGTAGTCTATAAAGGAATCAATATAGCTATTAATTTTATCTGTCACTTTTACTCCTATAATACATGATATATTAATATATTTATTGACACCATACTATTGTTATTTTATTAATGCTTTAATAAAGTTTTTATTAACATGACTAATTCGTGGATAGTGTCTTTTACATCATTTTGAAGGGTCGATAATTGACAATAAAAAAGTAGAAAATATTTATAGTAATAGAAGTGTTAACTTTTACAATAAGGTATTCATATATGACTAAAGCTAATATTTTAATAGCCGATGATGATTTTATATTTTGTGAATTAACTAAATATATCTTAACTGAAAACCAATATAGTGTTTTCGTAGCTAATGATAGTAAAACCGCAATAGCTTTTATAGAGCAAAACTCCATCGACTTGATTTTACTAGACCTTTATTTTCCTGATTATCAAACAGGCTTGAATACACTTAAAACAATGAAAGATATTGCAAAAAATATACCTATTGTTTTTGTCACAAGCGATAATCTTACCTTAATGAATAGATTTAATGATTTAATTAATAGTGGTGCTAGTGATATTATTGAAAAGCCCCTTCAAGAAGAAAGATTACTTCTGACAATGAGAAATATCTTAAATTATAGCAAATACAATACTATCTATCCTTCTGCAGACAATGAACTACCCTACCTTATTGGTGAATCACCTAAGATAGTTCAAGTAAAAAATCTGATTAAGAAGAAACTTCAGACAAATAATCATCTAATGATTTTTGCTGATGCTGGAGTTGGGGTAGAAAATATAGCGAAAAAGATCCATCATTATAGTAGTAGAAATAACCTGCCTATCCATATAATGGATTGTCATAATATGACAATAAAAGACATGCAAATCGCTCTCTTTGGAGATTCAAAAGAAAAAGATTTAGCAAAAAAGTATAATAGTTCAAAATTCGTTCAAGCTGAAAATTCAACCTTACTGATAACTAATGCCCACCTTTTACCTGAAAAATTACAAGAAAAAATGGTAAGAGCTTTATCAGGAAGGAAATTAAGCTCTCTTAATGGGAATAGCTTTTCTGAAGTTAATACTAAACTGATTTTTACAACAAAGCGTGAATATTATAATGATGTTTATTCTGAGAATATAAGTCCTATGCTCTTTAATCTCTGCCAAGATAAACTAATTATTCCTTCTCTTGATGAAAGAACTGAAGATATCCCCTTAATAATCAAGCACATACTTTCTTTATACAATTTGGCTGCAGATACAGATATAAGCATATCAGACTCTGCCCTAAATATATTGAAGAAACATTCTTGGGAGGAAAACATTGATGGTCTCAAAAATGTACTTCTAAAAATCATCATTCAATTAGAAGGTAATAAGATTGACAATAAAGATATAATATTCCAAGATAAATCTCAAGGGGCATTCATTCCTCTTCCTTATAAACAAGCTATCCGGAATTTCGAAAAGAGCTATTTGGAACAAATAATGGAGTTTAAAGACTGGTCTCTCAATGAGGCTGCAGCTGTCCTCAATATTGATAGATCTAATCTTTTTAAGAAACTTCAAAGACACGGGATTAAAATAAAGAAAAGCTAAATCGACTAATACTATATCTCTTATTCCTAATTTTAACTTAAATCAAATTGTATTTTTTTTCTATTACATTTTCAGTCAATAGTAGCAAGTTTAGATAAGAAAATACTGTCTTATAGGTATTCTCTCATTATTATCATTCATCCTTAAAATTACAGTGAAAAATAATCCCCAAAAAAAAGCTTGCACAAAAAACAACAATTGCATATAAATGCAATAAGATGTGAAATTTTAACAAAATCAAAAAATGAAAGGAGAATGTAAGAATGAAAAAAGCAATACTTTTTGCTATGTTGTTACTTAACTTATTTTTACTTACAGCAGCACAAATCAGTGTTGTAGGTGAAGTTTTTACAGAGGTATGGTGACCATACTGTCCACGCGCAAGAACAGGTCTGTTCAATCTTTATGAAAATCAACCCCATGTCGTCCCACTAATTTGGCAAGGAGATGGAGCAAGCGAATCTCCAGGCTACTCTTCAAGAAGAGGTCTTGTAGGATCTTTATCTGATGGTATCCCACAATGTGCTTTCCAAGGTACTGAATTAGAAATTGGAGCAGCTCCAGATGCCTATAATTCACAATATTTAGCAGTTTATAACCAATTAATCAACACAGTAGCCCCTATGACAATTGATGCTTTTGTTCTTGGAAGTAATGGAGAATACACTCTTAATGCTAATGTTACTCTAGAAGAAAACTTCGATAACAATAATGTTAAAGTAGTTTTTGTCTTAGCAAGACATATTTCTGATGAGTACTTTTCTTCAGTTATAGCTTATGATTATTCTACTGATTTCACCTTAACTTCAGCAGGTTCAAGTGAAACCTTTAGTCACTCTTTTAATGTTAACCCAAGTTGGGATGCAGAAACAATTAGAGGTTTTGTTATGGTTCAAAGTTGGACAAGTACTTCTCCAGAAATTTATCAAGCTGCAGAAGCAGGTTCAGCTGCAGTATCTATGACTGATGCTGATTTCGGTGAAGCTTATATTGGTTCTGACTTCTCTAAATCTTTTGTTGTTGCAAACATAGGTAGTTCAACTGCAGATATCACTATCACTATGGATGCTGCAGGATTTGATTTAACTGGCGATATGAACTATACATTAGCTGCTGGTCAAATTCAAACTCATACAATTACTTTCTTACCTACAGAAGAACAAACATATAGTGGTTATATTGATATTCAAACTACCATACCTGGTTTTGAGAATAACACTATAACCTTATCAGGTAGTGGTTTCCAAAATGCTGCTCCTGCAGCTGAAAACCTTACTTTTGAAGGTATTTTAATGAAAAATTCATCAATTGATGTTATCTACAATTTCGTAGATGCTGATAACGATAATGAAGGTAATTCTATCAGACAATGGTATGAATCAGATAATGGTGAAGACTGGATGGAATATACCAATATTAATGCTGATATTATGACTATGCACTTTACTGTTGATAATGTTGGAAAGTTCTATAAATTCTCAGTAACTCCTATTGATGAACACCTAATGCCAGGTGAAGAAGTTTCTTTCCAAACTCCTACAGCTATCATCGATTTAGCCCCACCGGCTAATTTAGGTTATACTATAGAAAACGGTAATAATGTTGTCTTAACATGGGAACCACCTTTATTCCCTGAAATCAGAGGACTTTTCGGTTATAAGATACTTAGAGGAACTTCCTTTATCGCTACTATCACTGACACTGGAATCCTTACCTATACTGATGAAAATGTTGAAGATGGAACTTATACATATTCAATTAGAGGTATATATTCACCAGGTGGATTATCAGGAGACTCTAATACTTTCGAGATTATCATTGCTAATGGTGTTTCTAATGAAAATGATACTCAAGAGTTAGTAATAAGTGAATCAAGTTATCCAAACCCATTCAATACTTCTTCCTCAATTGATATTCAAGCTAAAAGAGATCAACATGTTCAAGTGGCTGTTTACAACCTAAAAGGACAATTGATTAATACTCTAGCTGATAAAACATTTACTCAAGGTATTTATAATATTTCTTGGGACGGAAGAGACCTAAATGGCAACAGATGCTCAAGTGGCGTTTACTTCTATAAAGTCATAACTCCTGAAAAGAGAACAACTAGGAAAACAATTCTAATGAAATAGAATTTCCCTTTTGTGGAAAAAAAACTACAAGGTAAGTCTTAGGGCTTACCTTGTTTTCGTTTGCCCAGAATGTTATCTGAGCCGATGGACTGAAAGAAGTCCTGACACCCAACTGACAGGAAGTCAATCTGAGGTCAAGGGCGTTGCTGGCAACGGCAGGGTCTGAAGTAAGACGCAGGAAGAATGTGGAACATAGCGAAAGTAAACTGATTTTGGTTCATGTAGTGGGTAACTCTTCGAAAAGTGAGAACGCCCAAAAGTCAGTCGATTACATGGATTACAACAGATGGATTTACATTCAGGCAGGATAGCTTAACTGGGGAAGCCTGTTAATGTCTCTAATAGAGTAACTATGACTACAAGCTGAAAGGCAAGAGTTGTATTAAGCATAAGCAGGTGGCAGATGATTCCGTAGTAGTGACTAACCCTTTGCCTATGAAAGCTGGTGACAGACTGGAGGATAAAACAGAGGGGACAATATTCTTAGTAATATTGGGGGATATTTTTCAAAAGGAAATATCTCATGTGAAGGGATGAAGATAAACCAAAGAATAAACATAATTAAAGAGATATTTTCTTAAAAGTAGGAAACGAAGAGAATCGAAAGATTCAAGGCTCGGATAGACGGTGGTGAGTACCTTCTTTCTATCATGACCTTACGAGACTGAGTAGATGAAGTTAAAAAAAGGATAATAGTCAAAACCTATAAAATCTTTGATAGATTGCTTTATGCTAAAAACTTCGAAGGTCTTCATTGAATTAACTGTCATTTGAAAGTATAATTTAAACATTGTTTATTGTGAAAAAGGAGAAACTAAATGAAAAAGTGGTACAGTTTAATTGATAAAGTTTACTCAAAAGGTAATCTCTATGAATCTTTCCTAAAGGTAAAGAAAAATAGAGGTGCAGAAGGTATAGATAATATTACTATATCTAAGTTTGGTGAGACTCTACAAGAGAACTTAGAGCAGATTCATTTAGAATTGAAAAGTGGGAAGTATATCCCATCACCTGTGAAACGGGTAGAGATACCTAAAGGAAATGGTAAGATGAGGCCATTAGGAATACCTACTGTAAAAGATAGAATCGTACAGCAGGCAATAAATAACATCATCCAACCAATTTTTGAACCTGATTTTCATCCACAAAGCTATGGCTACCGTCCCAACAAAAGTTGTCAAAAGGCAGTGGCTAAAGCACATATATTAATGGTTCAGGAAGAGCTTCCTTTTGTAGTGGATATGGATTTATCAAAATGTTTTGATACATTAAATCATAAATTCATAATGCAATCATTAAATAGGAAAATAAGTGACGGAACATTATTAAAGTTGATAGAGAAAATCTTAAAGTCTGGTGTTATGCAAGAAGGGAAGTATAGCGAAACTGAAGTAGGAAGTCCACAAGGAGGGGTAATCTCTCCACTTCTTATGAACATATATCTTGATAGTTTTGACCAAGAAATGAAAAGTCGAGGAATCGAGATAGTACGCTATGCTGATGACATTTTACTTTTTGCTAAGACTAAGAAAAAAGCAGAACAATATCAACGAATTGCGGTAGAATATCTAAACTCAATTTATCTCATCGTAAATGAAGAAAAGACACATATTGCGAGTGTATTTAAAGGAGTCAAGTATCTTGGCTTCGAAATACATGAATCATATGTAAAGATAGAGGATAAAAGAGTAAAAGCGTTCAAAGATAAGATTCGGTCACTGACTCCACGGAATAGCGGAATTAATGTCCAGACAATGATTAAAAGACTTAATCCGATATTGAGAGGTTGGTCGAATTACTTTAGGGTGGCAAATTGCAAAGGAGTCTTTCAGTCTCTATTATCATGGATAAGGCGGCGACTAAGAATGAAGAAAATGCGGGAATGGAAAAGTTGGAAAGCTTTTCACCAACAACTTAGAAGAGTTGGGCATAAAAGTGATTTTCCGAAAATATCTATGACACATTGGAAGAATTCTGGTTGTTATCATATTCATAGAGCTTTACCTAATGAATGGTTTGAGCAATTAGGGCTATATGACTTACTATCGAAACCTACAAGTGTTTTATTTAATTATTATGAATAATTACAAGGTTTATCAGGAGCCGTGTACGAGTCCCGTACGCACGGTTCTGTGAGAGGGATGGTGCTAACGCACCACCCTACTCGATGTATAAAACTACCTTTTTATTTTACAAAATCAAGCCTAATTTCACACTAACTACTTTTATCAAGTATCAAGCTCTCTATCTATAGCAAAATATCACTTTTCCCTTGACTTAAAAAAAGGCTTTTTAAATGATGCAGTTAGTAAAATATCGCAATATCTTAGATAAGAAAAAGAGGTAAATAAAATGACAATAGAAGAACAAACAAAATTGCTAAAAAAAGGTGTTGAGGAAATAGTTCCTGAAGAGCAATTAGTGGCAAAATTAAAGAAATCAGCCAAGACAGGTAAACCTCTGAGAATAAAATATGGCATAGACCCAACTGGATCTGAAGTACATATTGGTCATTTAGTTCCAATTAAAAAAATGAGACAATTTCAGGATTTAGGACATATAGGAGTAATCATTATTGGTGATTTCACTGCTCAAATTGGAGACCCTACTGGTAAAAACGAAACTCGTCCTCCTTTAACTAAAGAACAAATAATGATAAACTGTGAAAAATATATGGATCAGCTCTATACAGTCTTGGATAAAGATAAAACAGAAGTTAGATTTCAATCAGAATGGTTCGGTGATATGGGCATGGCTGATGTTATAAGACTAATGGGCAAATTTACTTTAGCTCAATTCCTAGCTCATGATACTTTTCGTAAAAGATATGAAAAGGGACTTCCTTTAGGAATGCATGAGATTATGTATCCGATTTTACAAGGCTATGATTCAGTAGCAATAGAATCTGATATTGAATTAGGTGCAACCGAACAGAAGTTCAACTTACTTGCTGGTAGAGATATGCAACGCTACCATAACCAAGAAGAGCAAGTGGCTATTATGTCTCCTATTTTAATGGGAACTGACGGCGTAAATAAGATGGGGAAATCACTCAATAATTATATTGCTGTCTTTGATAGCCCTAAAGACAAGTATGGAAAAGTTATGTCTATTCCAGATAATTTGATAATCAATTACTTCACTTATGCTACAAACTACTCCGACGAAGAGATTAAATCTGTTGAAGATAGATTAAAAGCAGGTGAAAACCCTAAAATTTTAAAACAGCTATTAGCTCGTGAACTTGTAACAATTTATCACGGGGCAGAAGCAGGACAAGCAGAAGAAGAAGCCTTTAATTCTGTTTTTGCTAAGGGTAATATTCCTGATGATATTGAAGAGTTTAGTTTCAGTGAAGATAAAGTATGGATTATTAAACTTCTTACAGATACTAAGTTATGCCAAAGCAATGGTGAAGCTAAAAGAATGCTTAAGCAAAATGCAGTATCTATCAATAACGAAAAAATTACAGATCCTGACTTAGAAATTGACCTTGCCGAAGAGTTAGTAATTAAAGTAGGAAAACGCAGATTTGCCAAAATAACCAAAAAATAGAAAAGTAGGGTTAAATTATGAATTTAGATTTTACAACCCAAGTGTTAGCTTTTTTCTTCATCTTTATGTCTATTGTTATTCACGAGATTAGTCATGGCTACGCAGCATATTTATTAGGTGATGATACAGCTAAAAGATCCGGAAGACTATCACTTAACCCACTTAATCATGTAGATATTTTTGGTACTATTCTTTTACCAATAATACTATTCATGACAGCTGGATTCGCTTTCGGATATGCTAAACCAGTTCCTATCAATCCCTATAACTTTAAAGATTATAAAAAAGGGATGGGAATAACTGGTGCTGCTGGTCCCTTAGCCAATTTTGCTATTACTTTTATTTTAGCAATAGTATATGTTATCTTGGCTAAATCAGGCCTAAGTGCTTCAGTAAGAGTCTTTGATGTTCTCAAATTAACTATGCAGGTTAACATCTTTCTTGCTCTATTTAACTTAATTCCTGTACCACCATTAGATGGTTCTAGGATAGTTGGAGCTTTTCTTTCTGATGAAAGTTACCTTAAATACTCCAAGTTAGAACGCTATGGTATGTATATAATTCTTGGTGCTTTAGTATTAGGTTCTGTTATGAATGTCTCAATTATCGGTTTAATAATTAATAAACCTTTCCAAATTGTCTGGGGATTTTTTGCCCAGTTGATAAATGCCTTAATATAATTGAGCAATAAAAAGTAAAATAAAAAAATAAAGATAAAGGAATTATTTCGGTAATTCTGAGGAGAAAAAATGGATTTAAAAAAAATTCAAGAGATGATTGATTCTAAAGAAATCAAAGCAGTAGATTTAAAATACGCTGGTTTAGAAGGAAAATGGTATCATATATCCTTCCCTGCAGCTAGATTAGAGAATGTTATAGAATTAGGTGTTCCTTTTGATGGTTCAAGTATCCCCGGAATGAAAGCAGTTGAATCAGGTGATATGGTTCTTATGCCAGACCTCTCAACAGCTCATATCGATCCTATTCAAGACTATGAATTTGATGGCAAAGTGCTTAGAATTATCTGCTCAATCTGCGATGCAGACACAAGAATTGGTGTTAAAAAAGACCCAAGAAGTGTTGCTTTAAGAGCTCAGAAGTACTTAGAATCAACTGGTATTGCTGATACAGCATACTGGATTCCTGAATTTGAATTCCACATTTTTGATGATATTAAATATAGTAATTCTAACTTCAATGTTAGTTGCGAAATATCCTCATCCGAAGATAAACAATGTTTCCCTAAAGATTGTTCTGATTATAACGGCTTAGCCCAATCTCACACTAAAGGTTATCATATGGATAACCCTCATGATAGATTCTATGGTCTTCGCCTACAAATGTGTGAAATTATTGAAAGTCTTAATATCGATGTTAGATATAATCACCATGAAGTGGGACTCTCTTCTCAACAAGAGATTGAAACTGAATTATTAGCTTTCCCAAAAGCTTGTGATGATACAAAAGTGATTAAAGATATCATTAGAAGAGTTTCTTTAGAGAATGGATTAACTGCAACTTTCATGCCTAAACCTGTTTATAACGAAGCTGGTAACGGAATGCACTTCCACATGATGCTTAAAAAGAATGGCAAAAATATCTTCTGGAATAAAGGTGGCTATGCTGACCTTTCTGATGAAGCTATCTGGTTTATGAGAGGTATCCTTTTACACGGTCGCTCTCTTGCTGCTCTTACAAATCCAAGTACTAACTCTTATAAGAGATTATTACCAGGTTTCGAAGCTCCAACTAAGCTTTTCTTTGGCTTAGCAAATAGATCTGCTGCTATCAGAATCCCTAAATATGCTACTACTGAAGAGACTAAGAGATTCGAGTATCGTACAGGTGATGCAACCTGTAATCCATACCTTGCTATGTCTGCTTTATTACTTGCTGGACTCGATGGAATTAACAAGAAATTAGATGGTAAAGGATATAACTTTGGACCATTCGATGATAATGTTTTCAATTGGTCTGAAGATAAAAAAGCTACTATTGAATCAGTTCCAGAAAACCTAGAAGGTGCTTTAAAGGCTTTAGAAGAAGATCATGAATATCTTTTAGCTGGAGATGTATTCAATAAAGAACTTATAGATTCATTTATCGCTCTTAAACGCAAAGAGATTACTGAAGTTAATAATAGACCTCACCCTATGGAAATGGCTTTATATTATAATGTGTAATCTTGCTTAAATAAATGAAATAAAGCTTTATGTCCCCCTCTTTAGGGGGATTCTTTTTATCATAAAGCCCTTAAGCTAACTGCTTTGTAAATACTATAAATTGACAGAATTAGTAAAATTATTTTAATGTTAAACATCGCTTTAAACTATGAAAGATAAAAGGAAAAAACAATGAAAATATTAATAATCTTGGCATTACTTCTTAGTGGAATAACTTTCTTATCTGCTGATGTAACTGATGACTTTGTAGAAGCAATTACTTCAGCTAAATTTGAAAAAGCTGAAGGATATTACAGTCCTGAACTAGCAGAGGCACTTCAAAAAGGAAAACTAGAATTTGTTTGGAAAGGACTTATTCGTAATACAGGTGATTTTGAAGTGGTTGTTGAAAGCAAAAGAGAAGATCGAGAAGATTTCTATTCAGTAGTATCTACACTCAAATTTGAAAATGTCTATATGGATATGGTTATGACAGCCAATAAGGATGAACAAATATCAGGACTTTTCTTCCGTCCTTCCCAATATACAGGTGATTTAGAACAGATTCCTGCTTATGTTGATAGTACACAGTTTATTGCAGAAGAGGTAGAGTTTGATTGCCAAGGCTATAAAATGTATGGTACTTTAATTATTCCCAAAAATCAAAGAAGTTTTCCCATAGTTATTATGGCTACAGGTTCAGGTCCAAACGATAGAGATGAGAAAATTGGTGCTAATAGACCATTTAAGAATTTAGCCCAGGGACTTGCTACTTTAGGTGTTGCAACTTTACGCTATGACAAAAGGACATTAACTCATGCAAGCCTTCTTGCCGACCTGCCAAATTTTGATATTGATAATGAATATACAGAAGAAATTGATGCAGCTATTAATTTCCTTTCCGAAAAATATCAGGGTAGAAATCTCTATTTCCTAGGCCATAGTATGGGTGCTTTTATGGCTCCTAGAATTATGAATACAAACACTGAACTTAAAGCTGGGGTGATGTTAGCTGCTAATGCTAGACCATTGGAAGACTTAGTCTTGGAACAAACCGAATACATTATGGCTCAAACCGGAGATATTAATCAGTTAAGTTTAGCCCTAACCAAAAAAGGTGTAGCTGAAGTTAAGAAAATTACGAAGATGAAATCCAAAGTTGAGGAACCACTTCTTTTAGGTTTATCTAAAGCGTATTGGCTTTCTCTTAACAAATATGAACTACTTAATGAGGCCAAAGCTGTTACAGAGCCAATGTTAGTTCTTCAAGGAGAAAGAGATTATCAAGTAACCATGGAAGACTTTAATATTTGGAAAACTAGTTTTGGAAAATCAAGTAACTGGAAATTCCAATCTTATGCTGACCTTAATCATCTTTTCATGACAGGAGAAGGTCAATCTAAACCTCAAGAGTACTTGAAACCTGGTTTTGTCTCTGAAGAAGTAGTTGCTGATATAGCTAGATTTATCTTAAGTATGGAATAAATAAGCAAATTTCTGACAAAGCTTTATAAGAGGGAGAGTAAGTACTTTCCCTCTTTTTCAGCTCTCTTTGGCCAGCTCACTTTTGTATTGACACAAGAGCTATGTTTAGTATTATGTAATTTACTTATAATTAAAATTTTATAGAGGAGATAATATATGTATAAAATAAATGTAACTTCTCACTTTTCAGCTGCTCATAACCTTAGAGAGTATCCTGGATTGTGTAAGAATATTCACGGTCATAACTGGAAGGTAAGAATTTGTTTAAACTGCGAGACGATCGATGAATTAGGTATGGCTGTAGATTTTACAGTAGCTAAGAAGTGGTTAGATATTTTAATGGAAGAACTTGACCACAAACACTTAAACACTATTGAACCCTTTACTGAGATTAATCCAACCTCAGAAAATATTGCTAAATATCTTTATACTAAACTTAAAGGTATGGTAAATATTGAAGGCTGTAGTGTTCATGAAATTGAAGTTTGGGAATCCGAGAAATCTTCATTAATTTACTCAGAATAACTATGAGAATTGTTGAATCCCAATTTGTAAAGAGTGCTGTTTATCCTAAAGATTACCCTGAAACTGTCTTTGGTGAAATAGCTTTTGCAGGTAGATCAAATGTAGGTAAATCTACTCTGATAAATACGATAACAAATCGTAAGCTTTTAGCAAAAACATCTGGTAAACCAGGTAAAACTCGTCTTCTGAATACTTTTCAAATAAGAGTAAAACTTGATAATAGTGAAGAGTCAGGTTTCTTTAACATTTGCGATTTACCAGGCTATGGATTCGCAAAAGTCTCTCAAGATGAGCGTAATTCATGGAGAAGAATGATTTCTACTTATTTTACTGAAAGATATCAGCTTAAAGGTATTGCTTTATTGGTAGATATTAGAAGAAAAGCAGACCCTAAAGATATGTTAATGAAAGATTTATTAGTTGAATCTAAGATCCCTTTTTGCTTTATTGCTACCAAGTGTGATAAAATAAAAAAGACTACTATTCCTAAAGAGATTGCTAGGATTAAAAAGGAGTTTGACTTAGCTACTGTTGAGGTAATCCCCTTTTCTTCAATCAAAAAAGTAGGAATTGATAAAGTAACCAACTGGATTGAGAAATTATTATTTTAGAAGGAATAACATGCAAAATTTCGATGTAATTGTTGTAGGTGCCGGTCATGCAGGTGTAGAAGCTGCTTTTGCAGCTGCCAGAATGGGGGCAAATACAGCGATTTTTGTGATAAAGTTAGAGAGTATTGGTAGAATGTCATGTAACCCCTCAGTGGGAGGTCCTGCTAAAGGCCACTTAGCTCGTGAAATTGATGCACTGGGTGGAGAAATTGGCTATGTTACTGACTTAAGTGGTATTCAATTTAGAATGTTGAATAAGAAGAAAGGTCCAGCTGTGTGGGCTCCTCGTTCTCAAAATGATCGTGATCTCTACTCTAAAATAATGAGAAATCATCTTGAGAATCAACCCAATATCCAGATTATAGAAGATAATATCTCTGAAATTTTCGTTGATTCACAAAATAGAGTTACTGGAGTAAAATCCCATATTGGTTATATTTATAAAGCTCCAAAAGTTATTCTAGCTAATGGTACTTTCTTGAAAGGAACAATCCATATAGGACACAAACGATATTCTGGTGGACGCTCAGGTGAACCTGCTTCTAATGAACTCTCTGCTTCTCTAACAAAATTAGGACTTAACTTAGCACGATTCAAAACAGGCACTCCAGCAAGAATAGATCTAAGAACCATAGATTATTCAAAATTAGAAATACAGCCAGGTGATGATAATCCAACCGGATTCTCTTTCTATCGCGATATTAAAATTAAGAATCTAGTAGATTGTTGGTTAACCCATACTAATCCTAGGACTCATGAGATTATTCAGCAAAACTTACAGAAATCAGCACTTTATGGTGGGCAAATATCAGGTATTGGTCCTCGCTACTGTCCTTCTATAGAAGATAAAATTGTTAAATTCTCTGAAAAAAATCAACATCATGTCTTTATTGAACCCGAAGGAACAGATACTTATGAAGCTTATGTTAATGGAGTTAGTAATTCTCTTCCTCCTGATGTTCAGCTCGAAGTACTTCATTCCATTTCAGGATTAGAAAAAGCTAAATTAATTCGTTATGCTTATGCCATTGAATATGATTTCGTTATTCCTTCTGCTATTAAATCAACTATGGAGACTAAAAATATTTCAGGACTCTATTTAGCTGGGCAGATCAACGGAACTTCAGGTTATGAAGAAGCTGCAGCACAAGGAATCGCAGCTGGTATAAATGCTGTACTTTCCCTAAATGGAAGTGATCCTTTACACTTTGATAGATCTAAGTCATATATTGGTGTACTCTTGGATGATTTAGTTACTAAAGGAACTAATGAACCATATAGAATGTTCACTTCAAGAGCTGAGTATCGTCTTTTCTTAAGACAAGATAATGCTGATGAAAGGCTAATGCCTCTTGGACATAAATTAGGATTAATTTCAGATGAACGCTGGCGAAGATTCACCCAAAATCAAGAATTAAAAGAAAAGGTAATCACAGCTCTTAGTAATGCTAATTGCCTAGCAATAGATGGTGTAAAAGAACCTATAAAGTTTATAAAATTATTAAAAAGACCTGATATAGCCTTCTCTGATTTAGCTAAGTTTGGTTTTAAATTCCCTACACCTATACCTGAAGATGTGGCAGAAAGAGTTTCTTTAGAATGTAAATATGAAGGTTATTTAAAGCGTCAATTAGCAGATATTGATAAATTTGAAAATGTTCAAAATCAGAAAATTCCAGATGATATCGACTTTATGAGTATTGATTCTATTGCTTATGAAGCTAGAGAAAAATTAGCTAAAATAAAACCTACCAATATAGGTCAAATGTCTAGGATTCCTGGAGTTAACTTCACAGATGTATCATCATTATTAGTCTATTTAAAAAAATATTACCATAAAGGATAACAAATGAAAAATTTTACACTTTTTTTTCTTATGCTTGTTTTAATTTCCTGCTCCTCTCAAAAAGGAATTATTAATGATGACAACTTAGGACTAGATTCTTCTAACCAAAAATTTGAAGAATTATTGTTGCCTAATTGGTTTATGAATATGCCTCAAGAAGAAGGAATTGCCATAGGAATTGCAGCATCCAATAGCTACAATCCTGAAGTATCAGATTCTACCATTAAAGCGAATGCTTCTGTTTTTGCTAATAGAAACAAGTCAGCTATTGTTATAGCAAAATTAAAAATGAAAGAAAACCAATCAACAGTAAGCCCTATCCTTTCAGACTTTAAACTTCAAGTAGCAAGTGATATTCCTGAGCTTAAAAGATATTATACTAATACAAAAATACTAGATAAATCTGAAATAAAAGGAATGACAATTGCTTTAGTAGGAGAGAATGCTTGTGATTTTTACTTAGATAAATCTCACTCAATCTCTAACAGAGAGCCTCTTTGGTATCTTGAGAATGCCTATTTTAATAAGGATAACTGCTTATTTGCTTGTGGGAAATCATCTGCTGTAGATTTAGCTACAGCTTACAATAATGCCTATAATGAAGCTGTTTATAACTTAATCAAAGGTGTTAAATCTCATGTAACAGCTGCAATTATTAGTAGCCATCAATATATTGAAAAATTTGTTGAAATCGATGCTTCTTTAATTATTGAAAAGATGAGAAATACTCGTAATTCAGTGGTTTTAAGAAAACTTCCCAATGGACATATTTATGATGCCTTTGTAGAAATTAAGTGGCAACCAAAATATCAAGTCCAAGAGTTAAAGATAAAGGATTAATTATGTCTAATATTCTCAAAGCTCTTATAGTAATTCCAGCAAGATTTGCCTCAACTCGTTTCCCAGGAAAACCCTTAGTCTCTCTAGCGAATAAACCAATTATTCAGCATGTTTATGAAGCTGTGCAAGCCCTGAATTTGCCAGTAATTATTGCTACAGATAATGAGATTATTGAAAAAAGAGTAAAAGAGTTTGGAGCAGAGTGTGTCTTAACTTCTGAAAAACATCAAAGCGGTAGCGATAGAATTGCTGAAGTCGTAAAAGAGCGTGATTTTGACTTAATTATTAATGTTCAGGGTGATGAACCCTTTATTAAAACAGAACCACTTGCAGAGCTAATTCAGGCTTTTGAGGACAAATCTATCAGCGTTGCCTCATTAATGCACAAGTTAGATTCTATAGCTGATATTAATAATCCTAACAATGTTAAAGTCGTTTGTGGAAGAAATAACCATGCCCTTTACTTTTCTCGCTCTCCTATACCTTTTAATAGAGATAATATATCAGGTGTTAGTTATTATAAACATGTAGGAGTATATGCTTACACAAAAGAAGCGCTTTTGGAATTTGTTAATCTTCCTATGGGCAAGTTAGAGGAAATCGAAAAATTAGAACAATTAAGATTTCTAGAAAATGGTTATAAAATTAAAATGATTGAGACTAATTATAGAGGAATCGGAATTGACACTCCAGAAGATTTAATTAAAGCGGAAGAGAGTCTTAGAATATAAAGCTTATGAAAAGCAAAGAACTTGATAAAATCATAGATTTGATTTCAGCTAAAATATCAGGAACTGAATTTGCTAATCATACTTTCTTGGTGGGTGGATTTGTAAGAGATTTACTTCTCGGAAATGAAAGAAATGATCTTGATTTTGTGGTTTCTTTACCTGACGGTGGGGTTAAACTTGCAACATTCCTTTATAAAAAGAGAGTCTGTTACAGACCAGTTGTTTATAAACGATTCGGAACTGCAATGGTTCTAATCAAAGGTCATAAAGTAGAATTTGTTATGACCAGAAATGAGAGTTATCAAGATAAAAGTCGCCATCCTGAAGTTGGTTTTGCTTCACTGGAAGAAGATGCTTACCGTCGTGATTTCACCATCAATGCCCTCTATTATAATATTAGCAATAAGAAAATTTATGATATCACGAAATCAGGTTTATCAGATTTAGATAACAAATTAATCAGATCTACAGCTAATCCAGATATAATTTTTCATGAGGATCCCTTAAGAATATTACGGGCAATTAGATTTGCGGGTAGACTTGATTTTACTATAGAAGCTGATACTTTACAGGGTATTATTAAATGGCGCGATTATCTCCAACATATTAGCGTAGAAAGAATTAAAGATGAATTTGTTAATATGATTCTTAAGAAAGGTTTCTCTAAATCTCTTAAACTCTGTTTTGAGACCGGAGTCATGGCTTATATTCTCTCCCCTCTAAAGATCAAACAAACAGAAGTTCTGTCCTTAGTTGAAAATATTGATTTATATCCAGAAGATTTAACTATTAGATTAGCCCTTATAGCAATCCCTGTGGAAGATACGGCAGAGATGGAAAAGGCTATTTTCAGACTCAGAATTAACCAAAAATTAACTAAAAAAGCAATGAAGATTGCCAGCAATGTTCAAAAGTTACTCCAAATTAACAAAATAAATAAACTAAATGACTTTGTTTTTCATAATTTAGAGACTCTCCCTTTTGCCCTTGAAATATTGAAATTAAATTATCCTGAATTTCATAATACTCAATTAATTCAAGATAAGATAAATCTTTTTGAAAGTAACTACTATCCCTTAAATGGTAAAGAAGTTATCAAAGCTCTTAGATTGAGAAACAATCAGGATAAAGCCTTTTATATCAAAGAAGCAAAGAAAGTCTGGATAGAAAATCCCCTTTTGGATAAGCAAGAAATAATAGCAATTATTAAAGCCAAATAATCTTGGCAAAGATTTATATTCCCTTAGATATTAACTAGTTTCCCTTAGTCTTCCGCCCATTATTAACTATCAATTTGAATAAAATTCAATTAATATTTCAGATAAATAAGGAGAAGGAAGGGAGGAAGAATTTAGGAGAAAAGTATATATTAACTAATCTTTTCGACATGAATTAAGTTGTTGTGTAACAATAAAATAAATAAAAATAAATATTGATAAAAATACCTCGTATATGATTATAGTTTAGTTGTTTACGGAAATAAACGAAACTATAAAAAACGAGGTATATATGCTAAAAGAATACAAAGAGGTAAAAGTGTCAAGCTTGAATTCAGGATTAATAATAGATTTATTTGAAATATTTGAATAATGATAGTTTCTTAATTACATGGATTAAACAAAATCAGAATAGCTAATTAAAATTATGAAAAGATTTTTTTTATCCATCTTCAATTTAATATTTTTTTATTTTAAACTAATTTTTAAATTAAAAAGGGGAAAGGTTTCAAATATCAACGCAGAAAGACTCCCCTTGAAAGGCGACCATGTTTCTCCACTTATGAATAAAGTAGGCACCATGATAAATATATTTATCTTCTTTACAACTTAAAGAGAGAATAGTTGGTCAATATAATAGGGTTAAACAGAAAAGTTAATTATGAATATTAAAGAGGAAAATAAATAGATGATTTTACTTGACATATTAAGAACAAATAGTAATAATATTTAATTATATTAAAAATAGAAGTGTATATAGAATGAATATTGAAAATAAGGTAGAGATCTTATAATCTTATGAGAAATATAAAATGATTCTTGATAGCATTTATAAGCAAAATACGAATAGGAGGTGTTAAAGAAAAATATAAAAGAAGCATTAAAACTCAGAGATAGCATATTTGATGAAAGCCAAAGAGATGATGCTCTCGATTTATCAAACTAGGCAAATGAAAAACTATCCAGAATTAGAGCTTAAGATTCTTGAACCTTCAAATGCAACACAAATTCAGTTCATAAAAAAAGCTTTTGTCGGAGAAAAGACTAGAATGTCGGAAAATGCTGGTAAAATGTCGGAGAAAGCGGAGTTTATGTCGGAGAAGAGTGAAAAGACGTCGGAGAAAATAATCGGTTTAATTCAACATAATGCCAATCTCACTATTGCAGAGATGTCTGATTTGATAGGAGTCTCTACTCGAACTATTGAACGCAATATCAATAAACTTCAACAGCAAAAGCAAATCAAGCGTATAGGTTCTGACAGGAAAGGATATTGGAAAGTTCTTTTTGATACAGATATTAAAAAAAACTAGGAAGTTAAAATGATAAAGCGTTTTTCCTCAAGACGAGAATAGATTTCCGATTCTCTATTGAAAACAAGACTTAACAAGGCACAGTCTTATGATAGGATTGCAGGATTTTTTAGAAGTTGCATCTTTGAAGTTGCTGGAGAAGCATTAGAATCTGTTTCCGGCAAAATAAGAATTGTGTGTAATTCTGAATTACTAGCAGAAGATGTAAGAACTGCAAAATTAGCCAATGCCTCTATGCGTAAAGAGTGGTGAGAAGGTAAACCTGAAGAAATAGAGAATGCAAGAAATAGATTTAAAAGACTTTATGAGTTTCTAAAATCTGGAAAACTACAAGTTAGAGTATTGCCTAATGATAAGTTCGGATTGATTCACGGGAAAGCAGGTGTTATTACTTTAGAAAATGGAGATAAAACTTCCTTCTTAGGAAGCGTTAATGAATCGAAAACAGCCTGGAAAATCAATTACGAATTAGCTTGGGAAGATAATTCACAAGAAGCAGTAGATTGGGTCCAAGAAGAGTTTGATAGTCTCTAGAATGATGATCTGACAAAAGATGTTAGATGAATGGGGTGATGCTTTTAATAACTTTGAAGATGAAAATGAGAGTTAAGAAGTAGAAACAACAATAAACCAAAATAGTGAACTGAAAGATTTAACGATAAAAGAAAAAGAATTATTGAATGGATTCGTTAATGCTTTAAACTCTAATCAAGCAATAGATCCAAAGTTTAACAAAGTTGTTGAACTATTAGAAAATGGGTGGAAAGAAAAAGGGGTTATAATTTTTTCACAATACTTTGATACTGCTTATTGGGTCGCAGAAAATCTATCCCAAAGATATCCTAATGATAAAATAGCATTGTATGCTGGTGGAGATAAATCTGGGATTTTCTTTAATTCAGAATTTAAGAGAGAATCTAAAGACTCTATTAAACTTGGTGTTAAAACTCATAAATATAAGATTTTGATTGGAACAGATTCAGCATCAGAAGGCCTTAATTTACAAACCCTAGGAACTTTAATTAATCTTGACTTGCCTTGGAATCCAACAAGACTAGAACAAAGAAAAGGTCGTATTCAAAGAATAGGTCAAGTTAATGATACTGTTCTTCTCTACAATATGAGATATAAAGATTCAGTGGAAGATAGAGTTCATGAACTACTTTCAGAACGACTTAAAAACATTACAAGTATTTTTGGACAATTACAAGATGTTTTAGAAGATGTATGGATTCAAGTAGCACAAGGTGAAATTGAAGAAGCTAAAAAGGTTATTAATAATGTCCCTGATAAGAATCCTTTTGAAGTAAGATACAATCAAAAAGTATCAAATATTGATTGGGATTCTTGTACGAGTGTACTTAATGGTCTTGAAAAGAGGAAATATTTTAAGTCAGGATGGTAAAAATATAAAAGATGGCAAGTAATTACTTGTCATCATCAATATCAAATCCGAAAAAATTCTCAAAGTCAAAATTATGGCTCTTGTACGAGTCTGGTGGAAATTATTAAGCATTTCGTTGCACCTTATTATTGCATTACAGTAAGTTAGGGTTTATAGTATACAAGAGATAGAAGTTTTTATGCTAAATAAGACTTAATCCTGACTTGTGAGGGCGTAGCTTTGCGAAGACTCAAAGGATGATTCTTATATCCCCAGCGGGGATTAATAGATTAGCCCAGGGTAAAATCCTGAAGGGATTGCAACCCTGGGTTATGATGTGCATAAAAAGTGTAACCCTGTAAGGGTTTAATAATAACATATATACAAAGGTTTTATTATATAAATCAGTTACTCTTCTATTAAACCCTTACAGGGTTATGTGCGTATTTTTGGATATTGTGCCTGGGGTGACGATCCATATAGGATCTTACCCCAGGCTAATCTATTAATCCCTTTCAGGGATATTTTAACCATTATTATTAACTAAACTGTTTCGTTATAAATTCATTTTTCCACCAGACTTGAACTTGAGCCAAAATTATCATTAATATAAATTTCTCTTACACCTATTTCTTTGTTACTATTCTTTTCTATTATCCATTTTAACAGCTCCTTTACTGTTCATTATAATGTTTTAAGTGAAGATGAATTCACTTAGTTCTCAGTTGTTCCTAATTACTGTTCCTGTCAATTCTTATTCCTTTTATAAAAAGCTAAAAAACCATCGTACATGATTCTTTTCCTATCTTCATAAGGAAATATAAATCTATTTTGTTTATCAATGAGTCTATCATAACCCTCCCATTTTTGAGAATTACTAACAAAGTAACTTGGAAGCAAGTTTTCATCTTTAGGATAATGAACCGATCTATAAAGTATAGAATTAGCATGATAGAAGCAAGTCCAATTACCTCCAAAGCCAGTTCCCGGTTGAATAACTGCCATGATTAAGGGTGTCATTTTATGATATAAATAAAGTGCCTGATAGGCAAAAGCACCTTCAAATTTGAGAAATAGTATTGATAATCTAAGGGGACCATGTTCTTCTGTAAAATCTGCCTTTCTTTCAAATATATTCCAAATAGCAAAAGGTCTATTTCTCATAAGTTGCTTAGTGATACCATTAAATTTCTCTACTCTTTCACTAGGGTCTATAAAATCTGGTTCTACAAATCTGGATAAGTCAGCAGGTGTTAGCCTATCTTCACTAATCTCATCTTGATAAATTAATTTATAACCTCTTAGTCCTAGCTGGGTTTCTCTATGAATATCGCCTCTTGAATATCTATAATCAACATAGATGAAAGAATATACATTACCTGCTAAATATCTAACAGGGTTTCCATCAAACCAACTAGCTGGGTAATAACATGAATCTTTTAGCAGATTCTTAATATTAAAAGAAAAAGTTTCAGATTTTAACCAGTCCGGATATGTTGCTGTCTCAATTGAATTTAACATTTTAACTCCTTGATGTCTTGCTTTTCTTGTCTTGGATACTTTTATCTAATTCCCAAATTTTGAGTCTATTTCTGCTGTTAATCTTTTTTAGTAAATTTTGGTGTTTATTCCAATCATGAAACATGGTGTTTGTTACGAAAATATCAGGATAATACTTAGCTTCATCTTTGTATATTACGGATCTATAAAATAATTTTTCATTATCATAGTAATTAGTATAATTTCCACCAAATCCATGACCAGGCTGAATTACTGCTAAAATTGCAGGTACAATATTGTTTTGAAGATACAGAGCTTGATAGGTAAAAGCTCCATCTCCACAGATATGGACTAATGAAATTCTCTTTGGTCCATGACTAGTAGGGAAGAGGGGACTTCTTTCAAAGACTGCCCAGTAGGCGAAAGGTCTTCTCATAAAACTTCTATAGAAATGCATTTTTTTTATCTCTTCCTGGTCTGGTTGGACAAGAATCTTCCACTCTTTTGGGCTTAACTGCCTTTGACTAATTGCTTCATTATGGAGCAAATGATAACCTCTTAAGCCTTGATGAAGAGACTTCTGAAATTCTTCTTGATTACGACCATAATCAGCATGGATAAAAGAATGAACATTTCCAGCAAAATACTTCATTGGAGCTCCATCAAAGCCACTACAAGGGTAGTAGAGAGAATTTTCAAGAATAGTCTCAAGATTAAAAGTTAACTTGTCTGCCATTAGCCAATCGGGGATAGGCCTTATTTTTAATTCCTCTTGCATGCTTTCCTCCTAAATATCTTTTTTAAAGTTTGGATAAATCCCAATCAAAATTATTCTCCTCATTAGAGGCACTATCATCTTCCATAGGAACATCCTCTAAACTGTTCTTACTATTTTTTGCTTCTTCTAGATCATTTAGTAACTCAATTATCTCTTCTTCAGCAGTCTTTTCATGACTTGTTTCTTTAGCCTGAGCTTGAAGTTCATGAACTTTTTCTTCAAAACTTTCGAATCTCTCATTAACAGCTCTTTCTCTGGGTTGGCAAGCTATGAAATTGATAAGTTCCCAAAGAGAATCATCTTCTCTTTCTCGTAAATCTGAAGCAATAATATCATTCCTAGGTAGTTTACCTAAATGCTTTTTATTAATTGTATTATGCAAATAGGCTTTTCCTCTTCTAGGGAATCTGATATTCAAGATACTATCTAATTCTTCTTGGTGGATTAATTCGTCTGAAAGATCATTATATGTTAGTTTAATCCTAAAAGAATCATAAATCCTCCCATGGGCTTTAGGACCAACAATTCTTAGGTTCCCATAATAATCTTGATGAAGTTTATTGTTAGATCTGCCAAAAGCTTCATATCTTTCCTTATAAGCATATTTTTTTCTAGTTAGTTCATCAATTTCATGCTTAAATTTTTCCGCTTTAGCTTCCATTTCTTTAAATACTTGTGGAGTTTGATTTTCTTTGTCTAAGGCCTTCTTTTTTTCTCTAAGCAGATATCTCTCATAGCGAGAAAGTGAAGCAAACTTCTCTTTCTCTTCAGTCTTTTGCCTTTCTTCAGCTTCAATCTTTTCTTTTTCTATTTTCATATCAAAGTCATATTCATTTGGATTTTCTTCTAAGATATCATTGATGATTATATCCTTAACTTTGAAATCAACTTTAGTTCTGCTGGCAAAATGTCTTAATACTCCTAAGACTGTATCTTTTAGATGATAATATGGATTAGTAAAAACATTAACAATAACCCTTTCAACCACTTGAGAGCTGTCAAATAGCTTGTCATCGATTACAACTTGAATATCTACTCTGTCTCCAATAGCATCACCTAACCTATACCAAATAAAATGTGCTAAATCATAATCAAAAGGATTAGTATAAAAGCTACTTTGTCTAATCGAAAAATCTACTTCAGCTTCAGGTAATTTTAATATAGAAGTTACATATTTTATCTTTATCTGAAGTCTATAGCTAGCATGACGATATTTATCCATAACAAATTTGTATAGTTCATCTTTGTCATCTTGAGAGATGGGAGTAGTAGAAAGTCCCCAAATTGTAATATCTTCTCCTAATAACATAGCGTCAATCTCTAATGAGAATTTGTTGCCAGGGTTATTTTTTTCAATTATATCAGTAAACTTATCAATTATGATATCACAGATAAAGTCAGGATGTCCTTCTCCAACCCAGTTTGTATATCTTAACATGTTTTTTTATCCTTCATGAGTTAGATTAATTTTTCTACAATAAGCTTCACCCCTTCTCATGTAGTGGCCTGCAACCCCTCCTGGTTCTTTGAAGAAATATAGGAAGCCATTAAGATATTTTCCAAAGCATGCTGAATCTAAATTTGCTTCTTGATACTTGCTTTGAAAGCTTAAAAAATTATCAATATCAGATATAATATTTTCTGATGTTATAATGTCCCTAAATTTTCCATCACTGTCCACTATATAGGCACAAGAAAAAGCCTGCTCTTGGAAAATACAATCTTCTTCTCTAGGAACATAGAGGAAGATAGACTGCTGATTCTTAGCACATATTTTTTTACCAAAATCAAAAAATTCATCAAGAGGTTGATTTTTTGAAGCGAACTTATAATTAAAGATAATATAATTTATCTGTTTTACAGGTGGATTTGTTGGTGTTAGAGGACCATAAGAATATTCTGCTAAAACTTGAGTGTAATAATAGCCGGAATTTCTAAGAAATGTTTGCATTTCACTTGTTCTTTGAGCCATATCATCTAACCACTCTGACTTATCATTATATTTACTAGTATCTTGAGCTTGGAAAAGAGAAACAATAATATAACCCTTTGGATAGAAAAAATCAAAATAATTTTTATCACTTAAGGAGTTAATGTTTAGTTTTGCAATTCTAGCATTAGTGAAGCCAAAATAATCATTATTATTAATTCTATTCATGTAATTAGGGCTTTCTGGGAGGCTGGCTTTTTGTAGATTAGTACTATTTATCATTTGAATCTCCTTTCTTATCTAGTGTTTTTTCTGGATTATTAACTAAGTCTCCTGCTCTATAGAAAGATTTATCACTAAGTTTCCCATCAGTATCATAGCTAGTAAGAAAGCCTTCCTTTAAGTTATTCTTATAGCTTGCTTTTAGCCTTATTTTACCATCTATGTGATACTTAATATAATCTCCATTGAGTAAACCATGTTGGTAGTTTTTCTTACTTTTTAAATTTCCATTGCCAAAATACTCTAAACATTCACCTTGCTTCTTGCCAAAGTGATAGAAGGTCACAAGATGCTTATTACCAGCAGGATAGAAAATCTCTTCCTTGCCATGTTTTTCATTATCAACATAACTTAGTCTTTTCCAAAGTATGCCATCTGAATAATACCAAAGCCAAAGACCTACTTGCTTATCTCCGTGGTATGCCCCAACTAGCTTTTCTCTTCCATTTTCATAATATTCAATGTAAGACCCATCTTTTACGGAAACCTTGTATTTTCTTGTCCTTCCCATGTTACCACTATTATTATAATGTGGAAGCACTTCTGTTCTTTCCACAAGCTTATAATTTTCTTCTACTATTGCTAATCCATTCTCTTGGTATCTTTTATGTTGGCCTGCAAGTAAGCCTTCTCTCATATCTGAAAGATCTTTAAGCTGACCATTAGGATAGAAGTATTCATGCAAACCATTTTCTATATCATTAATATAAGCTGTCCTTAGCTTAACTTGGCCATCCTCATAGTAACTTGTATAACTTCCATTTTTCATATCATTAGCATAATTTGCATGAATTTTAAGCTTACTATTAGGGTAAAATTCTTGGTAGTTTCCATTTAATTTAGCGTTTGAATACTTGCAATTTAGTTTCTTGAAGCCATTCTCAAAATATTCTACATAATTACCATTTTTGTTATTATTACTATAATTAGCCTGTCTTTTAAGTTTTCCTTGAGAATTATACTCTTCTAAAAGTCCATCTAAAGAACCTGACTCATAGTGAGCTTTTAAGATAATTTTTCCCTTTTCATCATAACAAAGATGCTCACCATGTAATAAGTTATTCTTACGATTATAGGTCATTTTAATCTTTCCACTAGGATAATAAGTAACTATTTCTTTAACTTCTTTAATGTCTTCAACACTTTTAGTAAAATTCATATAAATACTCCTTGTTTATCGCTTATACTACATTTTCGCTAATTTCATTTATATCTAAATTAACAAACCTAATAATTGTCTTATAACATTCTTCTAAATCTTCATAAATAACATACTCATTTGGGGTGTGCTGGTAATAATATCCTATTGATAGGACAATAGGTGATTTATTATATTTATCTGCTAGTACAACTACATCAGTAAAATAACCTCTAGTAACTTCTTTATCAGCAAAATTTCTAATAATGCTATCAATTAAACTTGTCTCAGTATTATTATAAACAGCTATATAATCCCTGGCATAACAATCTAAGCCTATCAAGTAGGATACATTATTACTAACAATGCTTTGGTAAGGCATATTACGGGCACCTACACCACCAATTTCTTCTAAATCAAAAATTGCAAATATAAACTTATCCCAAGCAGCAGATCTCATGATCTGGGAAATTAAATAACAGCCATTACGGCAATCACCACCAATACCAACCATTTGGTCAGCTGAACTTATCTTTGTACCAAATTCACTCTTTTCAATTTTAAAATCAAAAGGTTGAGCTAAAAATACAGTATCACTATGGGCAGTTATTAAAGGTAGTTTATCAGTTAATAAGTCTAAGGTCTTAGGTATGTAAAGCTTAAAAAGTTCCCCTTCAATTGTTTCATACTTCTTGTTAATCTCATTACCATCTTCAATTAATCTCAAAACATCACCATGCTTCTTAGCTCTGTAAAAATTTAATAAGTCTTGCATAATAACTCCTTAAGCTTTTCAAACCACTTATCTTAAAATGTTAATCTAAATCTTTATAACTTTAATCTCTTTACCTAACTCATTAGCAATTTGCAAGGAAGAAGCAGTTCCCCTTGATTTACCATCCCAAAAGGCTATACAAATATCACAGTTTCTAATTATCTCCTTGTTTCTAATTATTCCACTGCCTCTACCGTATTTTGCCCAATTTGGGAAAAATATCGTAATAGGTAAACCTCTCTTCCTTGCATAATTCTCTGCACAAGCATCAGCACCTTTAGCTCCACCAGAGATAATATGGGTTATTTCTACTATTTCATCTAACACCTTTGCTACTCTTTTGCAATCTTCAAAACTTCTACTTCCAATTACAGCAGCTTTCATATTATCTCCTTTAATAAATTATCATATTGATATATGACAAATAAATAAGATAGACTTTCTTGTCAAGGAATATTATTTAGGGTTAAAGTGAAAGTATCTTAGAATGCCTTTATAATAGGGGTTTAGAGAGGGTAAAAAAATTAATTATTGAAATAGTATCATACCTAAAGATGATATCATACTGTAGTGTATTAATGAAAAATACTATAAATTTTTAACTATTTGTTGAGTAGATTCAAAGCAAATTATCATATTGTATTGATATTAAATCAAATGATATCTTCTTTAATCAGACTCGTAAGAATGAATGTTATAAATTATAATTACGAATGGAGATTTTGCTTACTTAACATAATTGGATAAAGCAGAAAATGGTAAGTAGAGCTTAGTCCATTAATGATTTTACTCCTAAACTTAGGAATATTTGTATGCATTGATCTGCATAAAGTAGATTACATGGTAATTCTTTAAGTTTTTAATTTCCTATATCCAAAGCATTAAATAGCATAGATTTATAATCCCTTTGATCTTAACTAGTTTCCCCTTAGTCTTCTGCCCATCATTAACTATCAACTTGAATAAAACTCAGATAATAATTTAGATAAGTAAGGAGGAGCAGGGAAAGTCCATAAGAAAAGCAAGAAGAATCCATAAGGCATCCCTCCATAATTTATCATTTCTTAAAAATTAAGTTACTTTTTCCCAAAAAGACTTATAATAAAATTGTTCTTGCCAAAAAAATGAAAGTAGATAATAAAAGGATAGGAGGAAGTTATGCCAAAATTTAAGTTTGTTGATTTCTCATGTAATCTTTTACAGGTAGATAATTTTATAGAGAATAAAGAGGCTTCTTTAATAATCTATCCCACTCAAAACAATGCCAACCTTGCCCAAGCACATGGTCAGTATAGTTGGAAATTTGAGGATATTTCTTATCTAGCTATTGAAGATTTTAAGGAGATGCTTTTAGGTTCAGATAAGATGTTTTGGGAAGATGATAAAAGGGTCATTGCTTTATATCGACTATTAACTGACGAGGATAAGATCTTCTTTAAGGTTAATGACTTTTTTGATTTCATTAAGTTAGCTAATAAGATTTTCAAGTTATTTGAAGAGTTGGCTGAAGAATTAATAGATTTTTCTAGCGTTTTCCAGCGTCTTGAAGAGGAAAACTCTACCCTTTTTCCTTGGCAGATTGAGTATTATGAAAGAATTCATCAGTTAATTTTAAAGTATCAAGGCTGGATTGAAGAGAATAATTCTAATGACAGAATTTTTAATATAAATGTTAAAAATATTGATATAAGTTATTTTAGCAATTATACTAGTGTTTTTGTCGTTAACCAATTTTATTATTCAAATATAGAGAGAGAAATCCTTAGACAGATGGAAGAAGCAGGAATAGAGGTAACTTTAGTATATCAACTTCCAGAAGAGTTTGTCGATAAAGAGACTTTCAATGCTCAGCCATTTAATTATTCTGACTTAGAGTTATTGGCTACTCAGAAACCTAAGTTAAATTTAATAATAGATAGAAATAAATTCACGATGATGAACTCTTTATGCAGGATAATTACAGAAGATAATATTAGTCAGATAATAGATAGAGACTTCTATGAAACTCCTTATGCCAAACTACTTTCTCGAAACACTTTCGACATTAAATATGCTAAAGCAATAGTGAATACTGGACTCTACCAGTTCTTAGAGATTACCCAGCAATTAATTCAAGCCATGGAATATTTTAATAATAGATATTATCTCCCAATTCATGTTCTTATCAGAGCATTCTTGAACCAGGACTTCACTAGATATTTTCAAATTGAACATAGCTCCAATTTACTAGAAGAAGTCTATAATATTAGAGAAAAGGGGGTTTTATATTGTGATTCAAATGCTGAGATAGGTAAGGAATCTATTTCTGAAGCTCTAAAAATAGCTATAAAAAGAATCTTAACTTTTATAAACAATATAAAGCGAATAAAGTCTGTTGAGGGATTAATAGCACTTTTTGACAGCGAAGAGGGAATTGTCTTAGATCGAATCTGTTCCCTTGATGAATTGCAATATAGCAACATAAAAGAACTTGTTTATACAGAATTAGCCAATCTTAAGTCTTTTACTTATAATAATCTAATTAATAAGTGGAGTGATTTATCTGATAAAGCTGAACATATAATAATATTTAAGCTATTCTGCGATGGTTTAAAAGCAAAGAAATTAAAATACATTGAATTAGATGCTTCCAAAAGAGTTAGAATAAGTTCTCTGTTGAATACTAGAAACAACAACTTTGATTCTTTAATTTTCCTTAATATGGTCGAAGGTGTTTTACCTACAAGTCGGACTAGCCAGTTCCTCTTTAATGAAAAGCAAAGGGAAATTCTTACCCTTAAGAGTTATGAGGAGATTCGTCTTAGAGAAAAATACTATTTCCAGCGCTTAGTTCTTTCTGCTGAGCGTTGCTATTTTCTGGGTAGGGAAAATATTGATGAAGATACCTCTCTTTCTTCTTTCTTGGAAGAGTTGCCACTTGTGAAGCCCTCAAGAAAGATGATAGAAGACGATAGAGGTTATGGAGAGTTATTTAATAATTTTAGTAGTAGTAGTCTGCCTAAAGTAGCTGATGATTTTTGGAGCGTAAAGCTAAAAGCTGAAGAGCTTGCCCCAAAAGATAATCAGTTAAAATTATCTTATACTAAGCTTAAATCTCTAATTGATAATCCTCTCTATTTCGCTATTCATGACTGGGCTAGAGTATCAGAAAGGTCAATCTTTACCGAGGCAACTTTAGACTATAGATTTGTGGGGATATTTGCTCAAGATTTCGTTAATCATGTAATTGCTCGAATCAAGGATAATTTTCTTAATCAAGAAATTTTTCATAAGTTTCAATACATGAGTGTTGAGAGGCTATCAGAGATTTATGATTCACTACTTAGACAATATAAGGATAAAGACTATTATATTCCCCATAACTATACCTATACTTTTGTGAATATTATTCTTAAAGATGCCTTAGTAGAAGGAATGAGATACTTTTTCAATACTGTAATGCATTATAAACTAGATCTAACTGAAAAGAAGTTGAGGCTGATTCCAGAAGAGGGCTTTAGTCTAGGCAAAAAACAGAAATATAAAAGCTTTATCACAGAAAGTGAAAATGACTACAATTTAGGCATTGCTGTAACAGGGGATGCTGATTTAAGAGTGGAAAATCAGGAAGATGCTAGTAAAATAGTGATAGATTTTAAAACAGGTAGTTTGTCTCCACAAATATTATCATCTTATCAAAAACAGTTAACTCTTTATGAATATATCTACTATTGGGATGACATAGAAGCTAGCAATAAGGTGAAAGCAGGAATATTTCATATATTAAAACAGATATGGGAACCTCAGAAAAAGGGGGCAGAGGTTACTATAGAGAACCTTAAAAATAAGATTATAGAAGTTTTGAATGAAATTGTTATATCGGGATTTAGTCTGCCCACAAATCTTAACAATGCTAAAAAATATGATAAAATCACCCGTAGCGATTTGGTAATAGGAAGGTAATAATGGAACATACTGAAAAAAAAGTAATCATGGCCTCTGCAGGAACAGGAAAAACTTATCGTTTATCATTAGAATTTATTTCTTTATTGCTTAAATATAAGGATGATCAAGAATTTGATTTTAGTCAAATAGTGGTAATGACTTTTACTCGCAAAGCAACTGCTGAAATCAGAGAGAAAATACTAGATTTTTTGCAAGAATTAGCTTCAGATGGTTCGGAATCAGCTGTAATTATAAGTAACTTGGAGAAAATAAGTGGTTATAAATGGCAAAGTAGGGACCGCGAATACATTAAAACTAAACTTTTAAATGAGATTCTCCAAAGAAAAGACCTGCTTCAAGTATCTACCATAGATTCTTTTACAACTAATATTTTCAAGAGTATGATTGTTCCCTATCTCAGAATAAAAGACTTTAATATTGATAATAACTCTAACGACGAAATACTGCCAATGCTATTAGACTTCATTTTCTCTGACCAAGTCTTTAAAATATTTGAGCCTCTTCTCAAAAGATTAAATCTCAGAACAGTTGAGGAGATTCAAGGATTTATAAAATCCTTAATTGATAATAGATGGGTTCTTGATTATTATGATAATGGGAGCATGACAGGAGTCTTTAGTTCCTCTATGAATTTAGATTCAAATATGATTGAGCAGTTTAAAGCAAAGAACTGGAAAATATTCAAGGACGGGTATCTAGCTTTGGTAGAAGAGTATAATACTTTAGTTTTTGAGACTCAAAATAAAGCCTGGCCTAAGCATCTTATGAAGGAATATAAGGATATGATTGATCTTGATGAGATGGAAGAATTAAACTTAACTGAAGTTTTTGAACATCTTCTTGCTGATCCTAATCATATTATTAAAAATATTAAAAAATTCTTTGATAGAGCCTTTCCTTTTGCTAAAAGTAGGAAGAAAGATTTACAAATTATTACTGCCCAGTTTGAAGAAGAATTCGCCAAGACAATGGTCCCTTTGGCTGATTTCTATCTAATCTCAGAAATTATTCCTCAACAACAGGAAGTAGTTTCAGCTTGGAAAACACTGTGTGAATATTATGACAGTTTAAAGTTTAATCTTGGAAAATTCACTTATAATGATGTAACTTTTTATACTTATAAATACCTCTATGAAGAGTCTTTGTCTTTAATAGACAGAAGGATTGGTGAGGTCACTAACCTCTTCTATGAACAATTGATTAGTCGCTTCAGATTCTTGCTTATTGATGAATTTCAAGATACTTCTTTTAATCAATTTAATATCTTAATCCCTATCATAAATGAATTAACAAGTGGTAATTCTATCAAAGATTATACTGGTGTTATCATTGTGGGAGACCCTAAGCAATCAATCTACGGTTGGCGAGGGGGAGAGCGGGGAATAATGGAAATTATGCCTGAGAAATTAAAAGTTTCAGCAGAAGACCTTAGTCAGTGTTTTAGATCTACTCGTCCAGTAATTGATATAGTTAATCGGATATTCACTGATGAAAATTTTCAGCAGTCATCAAAAGAAAGTAAACGAGAATGGTATTACAGTCCAGTTACTGCCAAAAACTGGTCTGCTGATGATAACTGCTATCTTGATGAAAAGGATGAAGGGGGAGAGCTTTTTTATTGGGAATTTAATAAAGAGCTAAATAAAAAAAAGCAAGCTGATGCTGATAGCACAGATGACTCTAACGAAGATGAGAAACTTAACAGCTTTGAAGAATTTGCTAAGCAAATAAAGTCTCTTCATAGCGAAGGTAAGATAGAGTGGGGGCAAACTGCAATTTTGGTAAGAACTAAAATCCATGCAGGTAAAGTTGCAAATGAGTTGAACAAACTCAACATTCCTAACAATATTGAGTCTTCAGGCAAGCTCTTAGAACATAAAACTGTGGAAATATTATTGGCTGTTCTTAAATTCAGATTACTTAAAGATAGGTTTTCTCTACTTCATTTTTTACGCTCTGACCTTGTGCTTTTAAACTCCCAAGACCTTACCGAGATTCTCAAGCTATATCACAGCCAAGCTTATGAAATTGATAAAGAGAATGAATTTGCTCAATTAAAGAAATTTCCTGAAGTTGAAAAACTGCTTACTTTGGTTAATAAAGAATATCTTTCCCATGCTCAATTTATTAGGGAAGTTATTAATAATTATGAATTTAGCAAGATATGTCAAAATGAAATAGATTGGAAAAATATCTACACCTTCTTAGAATTAATAATTAATTTTGAGTTAACTAACCTTAATACAAGTAGCTTTGACCTCTATGGATTCATGGAGTATTGCCAGAAACAACTTGAAACTAATAGTGAAATCCTTCAAGAAGGACTTCAATTAGAAAATAGTATCACTATCTTGACAGTTCATGCTTCTAAAGGCTTAGGCTTTAAAAATGTCTTTCTTTATTGGGAATTAGCAAACTGGACACCACCTAATAAAGGTAAAGAATTCAAGCTCACTTATTCTTTTGATAAACAAACATATCTAGGGCTTACCGACTTTGTTATCTACTCCTCTTCTGATGATGAGAAAGTACTTAGAAATTCAGCTTCTGATGACCTAATTAATGAATATGATGAAAGGGGAATAATTGAAGCTATTGATGTCTTCTATGTTGCCCTCACTAGAGCTGAGCAAAAGCTAGGACTCTTTTTCAGCTATAAAAGCAAAAGCGATTTTACAGATTACATTGCCTCTCTTAAAAAGGAAGCAGGAGTTATTGGTCAACTTGTTACAGCCTATAAAGAGTTCTTTATTGAAAAAGATGAAGATAATCTAAGTAGAGACGGGTTGGTATATTATCACTACTTTAAAGCCAACCTTAAGTTGGCGAATAGCCAGGCAAATATTGAGCAAGTGGCAAAATCTCCCCAAGAGAACTACTTGAAAAAGTACTTAACAGACTATTCACAACCAAAATTGGAAGAGAATAAGCCTATAGAGAATATGAAGAAAGTGTATCTTGAAGATAGACATCAACTCTTTGGTAACGCTGCTCATGAATTCCTGACTTATATTAAATATGGCAAAGAAACTGCAATGGCAGAAAATATGGTTTATCGTAAATTTGGAAGCTTGCTATCACTCTATAATATCAAAAATATCTTCCGCGCTTGCCAAGAATTTATTGCGTCTAATCAAGATATTTTCTCTCCTAAATGGGATAAAGTATTTAATGAAAAGACTATTTTTCAAGATGGTAAAGAGTATCGTATCGATAGAATGATGATTAATACTAAAAGAAAAGAAGTGATAATTATAGACTACAAAACAGGAGGAATACATGATAAAGAACAGGTTAATAAGTATGTAGAAATCATTCAAGAAATGCCCTTTGTGAAAGCTAATGGCTATGAAGTTAAGGGTAAATTCTTGGAAGTAATAATAGATATTGAAGAAGTGGAATAGATTGACTAAGCCTCTTTCCAGAGGGGAGTAAATCTGATAGTGAATCAAGAAACTTCAAAATCTTTATAATTCCTCTCTTTCGCCCGAAGTCCCTTGCCTATGGCTGAGGAACTCCGGTCTCCAACTATTTATGACGGGAGTTGCTCACGGAGTAGCGACTTCCGACAACTTTCTTTCGTCCGAAGTCCCTTGCCTACGGCTGAGGAACTCCTGTCTCCGACAACTCAACTTTCTTTCGCCCGAAGTCCCTTGCCTACGGCTGAGGAACTCCGGTCTCCGACAACTCAACTTTCTTTCGTCCGAAGTCCCTTGCCTATGGTTGAGGAACTCCGGTCTCCGACAACTCAACTTTCTTTCGCCCGAAGTCCCTTGCCTACGGCTGAGGAACTCCGGTCTCCGACAACTCAACTTTCTTTCGTCCGAAGTCCCTTGCCTATGGTTGAGGAACTCCGGTCTCCGACAACTCAACTTTCTTTCGCCCGAAGTCCCTTGCCTACGGCTGAGGAACTCCGGTCTCCGACAACTCAACTTTCTTTCGTCCGAAGTCCCTTGCCTACGGCTGAGGAACTCCGGTCTCCGACGACTCAACTTTCTTTCGTCCGAAGTCCCTTGCCTATGGCTGAGGAACTCCGGTCTCCGACAACTCAACTTTCTTTCGTCCGAAGTCCCTTGCCTATGGTTGAGGAACTCCGGTCTCCGACAACTCAACTTTCTTTCGTCCGAAGTCCCTTGCCTACGGCTGAGGAACTCCGGTCTCGGACAACTCAACTTTCTTTCGTCCGAAGTCCCTTGCCTACGGCTGAGGAACTCCGGTCTCCGACAACTCAACTTTCTTTCGTCCGAAGTCCCTTGCCTACGGCTGAGGAACTCCGGTCTCCGACAACTCAACTTTCTTTCGTCCGAAGTCCCTTGCCTATGGTTGAGGAACTCCGGTCTCCGACAACTCAACTTTCTTTCGCCCGAAGTCCCTTGCCATATTTCTTTTTTTCTAAGACCCACTTTACTTGAAAGAGTGCCTAATTTAATAAAGCAATAAAAACAGGGCTTCTTACGAAGCCCTGTTTTACTTTATGTGTTATATGTTATTTCAAGTTATAGAAGGCATCCATTCCTGGATAGATTGCAGAATCTTCTAATTCTTCTTCAATTCTTAAGAGCTGGTTATATTTAGCAATTCTTTCACTTCTGCAAAGAGAACCAGTTTTAATTTGACCAGCATTAACAGCAACAGCTAAATCAGCTATAAAGCTATCTTCAGTCTCACCACTTCTATGAGAAATGATATTAGTGAATCCTGCTTTTTTAGCCATTTCAATAGCATTTAGAGTCTCTGTTAAAGAACCAATTTGATTAAGTTTAATTAAGATTGAATTAGCAGCATCTTCTTTAATGCCTCTTTTTAATCTTTCAACATTAGTAACAAAGAGGTCATCACCTACTATCTGAATCTTTTTACCTAACTTTTGTTTGAAAAGTTTGAAACCTTCCCAATCATCTTCAGCAAGTCCATCTTCAATAGAGATGATAGGATATTTATTGCATAAATATTCCCAGTAATCAACCATTTCGGCTGAAGTTAACTTTCTATTCTCTGATTTAAGATTATACATTCCATCTTCATAGAATTCGGAAGCAGCAGGGTCTAAGGCTATCATGATATCTTTACCAGGAACATAGCCAGCCATTTCAATAGCTTTAGCGATAACTTCAAGCGCTTCTTCATTAGATTTTAAATCAGGAGCAAAGCCACCTTCATCACCTACGGCTGTAGATAAGCCCTGTGCTTTTAAGTATGATTTGAGAGCATGGAATATCTCTGTATTCATTCTTAATCCTTCTTTGAAAGAAGGAGCATTTACAGGCATAATCATGAACTCTTGTAAATCAACATTGTTATCAGCGTGGGAACCGCCATTAATAATATTTGACATAGGAACAGGTAGAGTTCTAGCATTTGTTCCACCGATATATCTATAGAGAGGCATATCTTGTTCCCAAGCAGCTGCTCTAGCTACCGCAAGTGAGACACCAAGAATAGCATTTGCACCTAATTTTGATTTGTTAGGAGTGCCATCTAAATCTATCATTATCTGATCAATGAGGGCTTGTTCAGTTACATCCATTCCTACAATTTCCGGAGCAATAATATCATTAACATTTGCTACTGCGTGTAATACGCCTTTACCTAAATAACGGCTTTTATCACCATCGCGTAATTCAACTGCTTCATGCTCACCTGTAGATGCACCACTTGGGACTGCAGCTGAAGCTATTATTCCTTCTTCTGTTATTACTTCTACTTCTACTGTAGGATTTCCTCTTGAATCAAGAATTTCTCTTCCATAAATACTAACTATATTTGACATTAAGCCTCCATTTATTTTATCTAATTGTGCTATACATTAGCACCAAATATTTCTTTCATTGTCTTAACTGAACCAAGCATGGCTGTTGCTTCATAAGGAATAACAACTGTCTTATCACCTTGTTTAACAATAGTTTGAAATGCTTCAATATATTTTAAGGCAATTTGATATTGAGCTGGGTCCATAGATGTTTGCTTCATTGCTTGAGCAATTAAATCAATAGATTTCTTTTCTGCTTCTGCAACTAATAATCTTGCTTCAGCTTTACCTTCAGCTTCTAAAATCTTAGACTTCTTGCTACCTTCTGCAACCATAATAGCAGATTCTCTTTCTCCATCTGCTTGCAAAATCTTAGCTCTTCTATCTCTTTCAGCTCTCATTTGTTTTTCCATTGCAGCCTTAATCTCTTGAGGTGGGTCAATATCTTGTAATTCAACACGATTTACTTTCACACCCCATTTATCAGTAGCTTCATCAAGAATCACACGGAGCTTAGTATTTACAGTGTCTCTAGATGTCAAGGTTTTATCTAAATCAAGCTCTCCAATAACATTACGAAGAGTAGTTTGAGTTAATTTTTCAATAGCTTGTGGTAAGTTTCTAATTTCATAAGTAGCTTTATATGGATCAGTAATTTGAAAATATAAAAGAGCATTGATATTTATAGTTACATTATCGCTGGTAATAACATTTTGACGAGGGAAGTCATAAACAGCTTCTCTCAAATCTATTCTATGCTCAGTCTTTTCTGAAATATAGGTTCCACCTTTGAAGTCGGTTTTGATATGTCTCCAAGTTATAGCTCTAGTTTGATCCAAAATAGGAACAATAATATGCAAGCCACTTTGAAGAGTTCTGCTGTAAGTACCTAATCTCTCGATAATCACAACTTCTGCTTGTCTGACAACTATAACACCTTTGGCAATTACTATGACTAATAACAAAACAATTACTGCTACGGCAATTAATGCTTCCATTTTTTACTCCTTTATACTTTTTTAACGATTAGTTTATTTCCTTCAATACTGAGAACAGTAACTTTCTCAGTATTATTGATTTCTAAATTATCTTTAGCAATAGCTGTCCAGATTTCTCCACCTACTTTGACTTCACCTCTTCCATCTTGAGGAATTCCAGTAATCACAATACCCTGTTTGCCTACTAAGGCATAGACATTAGTTTCAGTTTTTTCTTTCTGGAAGAGCTTCTCATAAACTTTCCTCATGAAAAGGAATACGACAAAGCTGAGAATTCCAAATATGAGAATTTGAGACCATACAGGTATGCCAAGAGTTGAAAGTGGACTAGTTATCAGTCCAGCTATTCCAAAACTGATGAAAAATACTGCAGGGTCGAATATCTCAACGATTACACATATCACTCCGATTATTAACCAGATTAACCAAGGGTCCATAGTCATACTATCTCCTTTTAAAACAATAACCGACTTTACGCCGGTTATTATTAATTTTGTTTATGTTTTAAGCTTTATCCGACGAATTCTTTTCGTCACCCTTTGCCTTGTCTTTATAGACTCGTTTCACTTGTCGCTTTCGTCCATAATTATAGCCATAACCACTGTAATTTCCATTCTTATAGCTTTTGTTATAATAGCTTCCATACAATTGGCTTGTGGATGCACCGACAATACCAAGGACTTTAAATAAAAGTTTTGAACCGAGCATAATTAATGGAACACCTAAAGCTAATGCTCCAAGTGCAATTATAAATTGCTTTGCTAATCTTCTAATGTAATCAGAAGAATCTACACCTTTATTAAACTGTTCAGAAAAAGCTATTAGATAGAGATCATATTCTTTGTTTTGCAGAGAAAACTTCAAACTATTAATGCGAGCAATATGTCTATCTGTATCTTCAATATCTTGAGAATATCCTTTAATATTAGGATTCTCTCTTCTGAGTTTCTCTAAATTCTTCCTTTGTGCCTGTAAGGTTACTAAACTATCATTGTATGCTCTAACTGAGGCAATATTTAAAGCAGTTGAGTAATCGCTACTAAACTTTATTAAATTTGCTAGAGATTTGATTTTGCTATTAAATTCTTTTGTATCACTTACAGGAACTCTAACCATAAATTCATATTTAGAAAGTATTGAACCACGGTATTTTTCAACATATTCTGACAAAAATCCCAGAGAATCAGCAATGTTATCAAAGTTTTTAACTTCCATCACCATTTCGAATTTGGCATTATAATTTGATCGTTTGGCATTATCCCAACGATATAACAACTCATCTTCTAAATTAGCAGTGGTTTGGGCACCACGAGATTCTGATTTCGCAAAGGGAAGTCCTATGGTGTAAAAAGCCCAAGCCAGGGCTAATAAGACTACAAATATAATAATAATTTTGGTGTTTCTATAACTTTTTCTACTCACAATGGCTCCTTCTCATTTAACATATATATGTATAAGCAATATTATTTATTAAAGTAAAAACTTGTCAATTATATTTTTTAAAATAAACTATTAACAAATAAATCTTCCCTCAAATGTTGTAACATAAATAAATATTATTTATCTGGGGAATTATTAGTGTCAGTGTAATTTAGAATCTCTTGAGCATGTTTTAGAGATGTTTTACTGACTGTTCCTGCTAGCATTCTTGAAATTTCAATTTCTCTTTCATTATTGTCTAATTGTTTTATATCAATTTCAGTTTTTTTATCATCAACTGTTTTTAAAATTTTAAAGTGATTTGTCCCTTTCGCAGCTACTTGAGGCAGGTGGGTTATACAAATTACTTGGTGCTTATTACCGATTTTAGCTATGTAGTCAGCAATATATAGAGCTGTATTACCGCCGATACCAACATCAATTTCATCAAAAATTATCGAGCGAGCTTGGAGTTTATCTGAAAGAATCTTTTTTAGGGCTAAAAGCATCCTAGAAAGTTCTCCACCAGAAGCAGATTCTTTTAATGGTTGTAGATCAACACCTAAGTTTGCAGAGAAAAGAAGATTAATTTGATCATAGCCTGTTTCAGTAAGTTCTCTGAGTTTATTCTCATTATTTACGCTATTAAAAGCAAATCTAACTTTCGCTTTAGGAAGAGAGAGGTATTCAATATTTGCTTCTATTTCAGATTTAAGATTTTGGGCATATTTATTTCTCTGTTTAGAGAGTTTGTCAGAAATTTTAAGTAGCTTTGTTTCAAGAGACGAAATAAATTCTTTTTGTTTATTTATATCATTAGTCAAGAGAGATTTATTTAATAAGAATTCGTTAATCTCATTATAATAATTAAGTAGTAGTTTAACACTATTAAGGTGATATTTAGTTTTCATCTCTTCAATACTTTTAATTCTATCTTCAACAAGTTGCAATCTCTCTTGATCGATAGAGACCACATCTTCCACTTCTCTTAAACTGCTTATTCCATCTTCTATTAAAGACTTAGCATCATAGAAGAACTCATTTGCTGTTTTAATCTGAGCTAAATCATCACTAAACTCAGATAATTTGTTAAGAGCTAGACTGAATCTATCGATTAAAGAGTTTTCAACCTCATAAAACTCTTGCACAATATCTCTACTTGTCGTGACAATTCTATCAGCATTAATTAAGACATTGTATTCATGGTCTAGGTCAGCAACTTCTTCCTCGCGTAAATTCATTGCTTCTAATTCTGCTACTTGATATTCATAAAGTTTAGTCTTTTCTTGTAAATCTTTATCTTTTTTTATTAAATCCTTGAGTTTTTGTTTCTCTTTTTTCCATTCAAGATAGCAGGAAGTGACTTCATTTCTGAGATTATCCAGTTCTCCATAAGAGTCTAAAACCTGCAACTGGTATTCTGGTTCATTAAGGTTAAGTTGTTCATTTTGAGAATGAAAATCAAGCAAAACATCGCGGAATTCCTTAATAATACTATTTGTTACTCTTCTACCGTTGATGAAGCTTCCTGTTTTTCCATTAGCATTAATTTCTTTTACAAAAAACAGTTCATTATCTTCAGCTTCAATACTATACTTACTAATCAAATCTAATAGAAGCTGATTATTGTTATCTATATTGAAATCTACTTCCAGGTAAATATTCTTATCCTTCTCATAGAAATAATTACCACGAACCATACCGCCAAGAACTAGATTTAAACCACCTACCAAGACAGATTTTCCTGCTCCTGTCTCACCAGTTATAACGGTCATTCCTGCTTGAAAATCTAATTCTAAATCTTTAATAAGAACAAAATTCTTAAACTTAATTCTTAATATCATATTCTCCCCATGTGCATCTTTTTACGCATAATCTGATAGAAAGTTTTATTTGATAGCTTAATGAAATTTACTTTTTTAGTCGCTCCAATTATCTTTATTGTATCTCCGGCAAGTAAGGAAATAACATTTACCCCATCTACTTGAAGAAGAGGTTGGTCGTGACAGCTAATTAGCTCAAAAGAAAGCAAGTCTTTGGCTGAAAAAACTATAGGTCGAATGGAAAGAATATGAGGGTTTAACGGACAAAATACTATGGCTTCCATTAGAGGGTCTAGAATTGGTCCTCCTCCTGAGAGAGAATAAGCAGTAGAACCGGTAGGCGTTGAAGCAACTAATCCATCGCATCTTGTTGTGTAGATTAACCTATCATTAGTTTTGATTTTTACTTCAATCATTTTAGGAGTGTTAGCTCTAAAAAGAACAACATCATTAAGGGCTAAATCACGATAAATTAACTTATTATCGCGAAAAACTTTGATATCTAATAATAACCTTGATTGAATCTTGTACTTATTGTTTATTAAAAGCTGTATAGATTTTTCTAATAATTCAGGCTTTGTTTCAGATAGAAAGCCTAACTTGCCGATATTAATTCCAAGCAGGGGAGCTTTTGTGAGGAGAGCATATTTCTTTGCTCTTAAAATAGTACCATCACCGCCAAAAACTAAGATAGAGTTAAGAGTGATATTTTTGCCAATATGATAGGGTTTAACAAAGTCTGGTAAAATCTCTAACTGATCATCAAATCCATAAAATTCAATATCATAATTGTCATATAGTTTCTGGATAAGCTCACTCTGTTTCTGCTTATCATAATATTCTGTATGGATAAAAATTCCAAATTTATTCATAATTCACCGATTCAGTTATTCTTAAATATGATTCATAAACTTTAAGAGGTATTTCTCCTCTATCTACAGCATCTAATACTCCACAATTGTCTTCATGAGTATGGGTACAGTTGTTAAAATAACAAGAGAATCTATCAAATCCAGGGAATTTATTATAGACTAAGCTTACATTGTCTCGCTTTAGAGCTAAAGTTTTAATACCAGGAGTATCAACTAAAAAACCACCAAACTCCCACTCCAAGAGTTTAGAATTTGTTGTAGTGTGTCTTCCTTTTTCATTAAAGTTACTAATTTCTCCTACTTTAAGGTCTAAACTTGGCATCAAAGCATTAATTACAGAGCTTTTTCCTACTCCTGATTGACCTGAGAAGACGGAAATTTTATCTGTTAGAAGCTCTTTAAGTTTATCAAGACCAGCACCTGTGGTAGCAGACACAAAGAATACTTTATAACCACTTTCCACATAATAGGTAAGCATCTCTTGGTAGTAATCTAAGTCATCCACCAAATCTATCTTATTAACACAAATCACCGGTTCTATGTTGTCAATAGCACATTGAATAATAAATCTATCTATCATTCCTAATTTTAGCATAGGAAGGACACAAGATACTGTGATAATAGCATAATCCATATTACTAGCAATAAGAATCTCTTTCTGGTAGCTACCTTCAGAATATCTCATTAACTTGTTTTTGCGATCAATAAGCTCTTCAATTCGATAGGGTGTTCCCTGAGAAATATCGAGTTTTACCTTATCTCCAACAGCCATTACGCGTCTTTGATTGAACATAAATTGTTTGAGTCTTCCACCTAAAAGGGCAAGAACTTCTTCCCCTTTAAGTCTGATTTTGAACATATTATTGGTCATAATCGCTGTGATTAAACCTTCTTCAAGTTCAACATCTCTCTTAAGAGTTTTTTTGTTCCTATTCTGACCTCTACTAATGGCTTTCTTCTCATGACTATAATCTTCATCCAAAAAGTCATCAATATTATCAATATCAATGTTTTTGAACTTCCTTTCTGTAGTCTTAGTCCTTAATTTATCTCTTCTTTTATCCATATTTACCTATTTTTCATCTTCTTTACTCACTTATCAAATTTAGCTCTTTTGTTGTAAAGGAATTTTTTAGAAGAGTTGAGTTTGAACTTATTTATCATGGATTTGTAACTAAGTTATTGATTGTATATCTTGAAATATTAAAGATTCTAAAAAGTTATTGATATAGGTTTGCAAATTGCATAACTTTGAATCATGATGATTTATGTTGAAAAGTAAATTGTCAGAGTGTGAAATCTTCTTTGATTAACCTGTCTTTTTATGATCTTCGAGGTAGATTAGTTCACTCGAAAATTAATTTAATCAAAAAAATGGACTTACTCGGATTCTAAATTTAGATTATCCGTTAGACATATACATCCTCAAAGTTAAAGATGGAAATAGAAGCCATGTTATAAAAATAATTATTTAAAAATAGAATAATAAAAGAAGAGGAGGACCTCCTCCTCTTCTTATGAATTTTATAGGAGAAGAGATGAGGAAAATATTACTTATTATATTAGCTTTTAGTATAGGAATAAATCTGAACAGTGTGATAAAAAATGTTTCGTTGGATAATACTGGTGATTATACTTCTATCTTTACAGCAGTAAATGAAGCTGTCGAAGGAGACACAATATTGGTTCATCCAGGATATTATACTGAAATAATCAATTTTAGAACCGATAATATTTCCTTAATAAGTTTGGAAGCAATCACCAATAATCAAAGCTATATCGATTCAACAATAATTGATGGAGCAGGGGTTAATAGTGTTATCACAGTCTTTAGCGAAGTTGAAAATATTATGATTAGAGGCTTTTCCATTACTAATGGAGAAGATACCTACGGAGGAGGAGTTTATTTTAAGAACCGATCTACAGGTTCATTAATTAATTGTAAAATCTACAATAATTACGCTTCGGAGGGTGGAGGAGTTTATGTTTATAGAGGTCCAGTAAATATGGAAGGTTGTAATATTTTTGATAATTCAGCTTATAGTGGAGGTGGAGTTTGTCTTGCTGGGGAGTCAATAATGCAACCAATTAGTTTTGATATGGACAATAGAAATTCAGTGTATAATAACAGAGCTGCTTGGGCACAAGACCTTTATGCATATAGTGTAACACTTGATGTTGTTATTCACTTGGATAAAACATCTACGAACGATAACTCGCATTATTATTCAGATATTATTAATAGGTATGATCTTAACCATACTATAACAGTACATAGCTTAACTGCTGAACATGAAACAATTAATCACGATTTATATGTATCCCCCACAGGTGATGATGATAATGATGGACTGACTCCAGAAACTGCCATGAAAACAATTCAGAAAGCTGTTTATTATATTGCTTCAGATAGCTTAGCACCTAAAACTGTTCATTTACTGGCTGGAACCTACTCCACAGAAGAGAATAATCAATTTTATCCTATTTCTCTTAAAAGCAATATAACAGTTAAGGGAAGTGGTAGAGATGAAACTTATATTATTGGGGATAGATGTGTGGAGTCTTTAGATGATTTATATCCCATCTTCTTTTCTCGAAACCAAAGTAACTACAATATTGAAGACATGGATTTAACTTTTGAAAGTATGAACTATACTCAAGCTTTCCAGGGGTTTTTTGAATCAGATTTTGGCTTTAAAAATTTGAGGATTCACGATTTTCAGCCTGGTCCTTCCGCCATAATTGGTTTAGCTGATGCCATAAACATAAATATGACAAATGTTATCATGGAAGACTTCGAAACTGATAATGGTGGTTTTGTTCATTTTTGGAGAACAACATCTGGGATATTTAAGAATTGCATCTTTCAGAATGCAACTTCCACATATGAACATAGTGATGCCTGGGCAAAGCCATTGTTTAATATTTATGTTCACGGTGCAATAGAATTTGAAAACTGCATATTTAGAAATTTGACAGTAATGGATGACGACACAAGGTTAATAAATTTGGGTTATCAGCCAGGTCTAGATAATAGTAATAATTCATATAGTCTAACTAACTGTCAGTTTACAGGTCTGAGTACAATAAATTTTGATATTATTGGTGCTGGATCAGATGAAAATTCCCCAATAGATATTATTAATTGTACATTTTCAGATAACTCAAGTAATCATGAAGTTATTGAAGTATGGGGTGAAATTAATCTTACAAATTCAATCTTTTATAATAATGATAGCCCTTACCAAATAAAACTAAACGAAGATTTTGAATCTATTTTAACTATTGACTATTCTTTGTTTGAGGGAGGAATAGGGAATATAATAATTCCCTATGGCAATACTGTAAATTATTTAGATACAAATTTGGATATTGACCCCTTATTTACTCAGGGAAATGATGAAGACCTTTATTATAGTCTTGCGTCAGGTTCTCCTTGTATTGATGCAGGTAATCCTGATTTATTGGCAGTAACCTTACCTCAAACAGACCTCTTAGGAAACCAAAGAGTATGGAATAATAGGGTAGATATTGGGGCCTATGAGTTTGGAGCTCCCCCTGTTAGTAATGAAGTGGATGAATATAATATTATGAACAAATTACAGGTTAATGTTTTTCCTAATCCATTTAACCCAACCACCACCATTAGTTTTAACAACCCTGAAACTTCTAAAGTCAGTATTGGAATCTATAATATTAGAGGACAAAAGATAAGATCGATAGCTAAGGAAGTGTTCAGAAAAGGAGAAAACAGTATAATGTGGGATGGAGCAAACGATAAAGGAAGTAGGGTAGCTTCTGGAATTTATTTTGTAAAAATTCAATCTGGAACAAATATAGCAGTAAAAAAGGTCATGTTGATGAAATAGGATAAAGTTTTGCTTGAGCGACACCACTGGTATATTTTATAGGGTAACTTAAGTCTTACCCTATTTTTATAATATTACTATTAGAGGCAGACTTTATGTTCGTAAATGATAACTTCACACTGATATAGGGATTGAAATGTCCAGAAAAGCCCACGAATATGCATAATAATTTCTTTTTCTCTAGATAAGTTGTTTGAAGAGGTAGAATGATGGTTGAAGAGTCTCTTTCCAACTTCTAAGAGAATCAAGATTTTTATATTGACTATCTTTAGAATAATTTTTTTATGGTATAAATTAGTAACTTTATAGATTATTGTTAAAAGTAAATATAGAAATTAATTAATGATGGAGGAAATATGAAAACTAATGGAAACCGCTATGGAACTCATAGAGTAATTGAACCTAAGGGTGTTTTACCGCAACCTGCAAGAGTTGTGGATAATGATATGACAGAGATTTGGGACAACGAGATGCTTATAGATGTGATAAGATTAAATATTGACTCTGCATCATTTCATCAAATTAAAAATAAGTTAATCAATCAAGGACATAAAGAAGATTTAGCTCAAGCTTTTGCTAATCATGTTATAGATTTAACAGAAAGAACTGGAAAACACAAGAATGAAGATACTGGTTCTGGCGGAATGCTTATCGGTAGAATCGCTAAGATTGGCCCTAATTTTGAAATGAAAGAAGAAGTTAAAGAGGGTGATTTAATAGCTACTTTAGTCTCTTTATCCCTTACTCCTTTAAAAGTTAAGAAAATCAAAAAAGTTATCTTAGAGAAAGATCAAGTTGAATTAGAAGGCCAAGCAATTCTTTTCTCATCAGGAATCTATGCAAAATTACCAGATGATATGGATATTAATTTAGCATTATCAGTTCTTGATGTAGCTGGTGCTCCTGCACAAGTTGAGAGATTAGCTAAAGTAGGTGATACCGTAGTTGTTCTTGGTGCTGGCGGAAAATCAGGTGTTTTATGTAATGCTGTTAGCCGTGAAAGAGTTGGTATTTCTGGAAAAGTTATTGGTATTGTTCATAATGAAAGATCTATTGAAGCTGCCTTAAAATCAGGTTGTAATGAAGTTTTCATCGGTGATGCTACTAATGCAATTCAAGTTGAAGAAATCGTGCATAAAGCAACTGACGGCAAAATGGCTGACTTAGTAATTAATGTGGTGAATGTCGATAATTCTGAGATGTCCACAATTATGGCATGTAAAGATCGTGGTACAGTATATTTCTTCTCAATGGCTACTTCATTCACAAAAGCAGCTCTTGGTGCTGAGGGTATCGGTGCTGATGTCGATATGATTCTTGGTAATGGTTATGCTCATAATCACGCTATGATTTCAATTGATTTATTAAAACGCAACTCTTACTTAATGGAGTTATTTAAACAAAGATACACTGACTAACCAAGGGAGGGTGAATGTCCGAACTTATAGATATTAAAACAATTGCTACAGAAGAACAGTGGAATGACTGGCATTGGCAATTGAAGAATAGAATTACTAGCCATGAAGGCTTGAAGAAATATATAAAACTTACCCCTGATGAGGAAGCAGTTTTTGCAGGTGATAATTTCCCATTTAGAATGGCAATTACCCCTTATTACTTATCGATTATTGATCAAAATAATCCTAATGATCCTGTTAGAATGCAGGCTATTCCCAAGATTCAAGAATCAAAATTAGTTACGACCGACATGGACGATCCATTGCATGAAGATACTGATTCTCCAACTCCGGGTTTAACTCATAGATATCCTGATAGGACCTTACTTCTTCTCACTGACCAATGCTCAATGTATTGCCGTCATTGTACCAGAAGAAGAAAAGCAGGAGAGCATGATGCTCCCATGCCTAAAGATAATGTTTCCAAGGCTATTGAATACATCCGAAATACTAAAGAAGTTAGAGATGTTATTCTTTCGGGTGGAGATCCTTTAACACTCTCAACAGCTAGATTAGAAGAAGTTATTTCTGAAATCGCTGCTATTGACCATGTTGATATCATTAGAATTGGTTCTAGAATACCTGTTGTGCTTCCTCAGAGAATTGATGATGAATTAATTGCTATGCTTAAAAAGTATCCTATGATCTGGTTAAACACTCATTTTAATCATCCAAATGAAATGACACCTGAATCACAGAAAGCTTTAGCAAAATTAGCTAATGCTGGTGTTGTCCTAGGAAACCAATCTGTACTCCTAAAAGGTATTAATGACCATGTTGATGTTATGAAGAAATTAGTGCATACTCTTGTTAAGAATAGAGTAAGACCTTACTACATCTATCAATGTGATCTTTCAGAAGGTATTTCTCATTTCAGAACACCTATTTCAAAAGGTATTGAGATTATGGAATCACTTAGAGGCCACACTTCTGGTTTATGTATCCCAACTTATGTTGTTGATGCACCAGGTGGTGGTGGTAAGATACCTGTTCTTCCAAACTATATTGTTTCTCAAATGCCTGGAAGAACAATTCTCAGAAACTATGAAGGCTTTATTACTACTTATACTGAACCTGAATATAAGGAACAGAATGATAGCGATTACTGCCAACTTGTTTCAGAAGAAAGAAAATCTACTGAAGGTGTTATGAGTTTGCTTAGAGGCGAAAAAATCTCTATTGGACCTGCAGACACAAAAAGAAATAAAAGACACAATTAAGCTTACTTAATTGCTAAGATAATAATGAGGCTGACCCTTAGGTTAGCCTTTGTTTTTGCTTAAAAATACCTCTTCTGTCGGTCGGTGGACATTCTGTCCGCCTTTCTTTTAGGCTCAAATTCAAGTCTGGTGGAAAGATGAATGTATAACGAAACAGTTTAGTTAATATTGTAATGATTAAAATATCCCTGAAAGGGATTAATAGATTAGCCTGGGGTAAGATCCTATAGGGATCGTCACCCCAGGTACAATATCCAAAATTATGGACATAACCCTGTAAGGGTTTAATCAAATTTATATAATAAATCTCTGGTATACATGCTTTTATTAAACCCTTACAGGATTACACTTTTAATATACATCACAAACCAGGGTTGTAATCCCTTGAATCTTCGCTTAAGCTTCGCCCTTACAAGTCAGGATTTTACCCTGGGCTAACCTATTAATCCCCGCTGGTGATATAAGACTCTTGTGTTAAGGTTTTCTTAATTTGTGAAATTTGTCTTAATTCGAGCTAACTCTTGTGATAATTCTTCCTGATGGATTGCTTCTATTTTTCTTTTTTGAATAATACTTTCCATTTCTTTAGCCAAATATCCACCTATCTCTTTATGAGCTCTATTATTCCAATGTCCTGAAGTCTTGGTTATTTTCCATTCATGAGGATTATAATCTTTATTTTCAAATATTTGATTAATATTGTGAAAAGTAAATTTACTATTACTCAATTCTATATTACTTCTAAGAAAGAAGTAGCCATTATTTTGAGCTAAGTTACTTAATATTAGCTCCAACTTAGGGGTTATATTAATTTTGGGAGTGATGTTAGTTTCTGTATTTTCGACAGTCTCAGTTGTTTTTGGATAGAGTTTATCAAAAAGTTGAGAAAAAATATAGTCTTTTTTTAGAAGTTTTTTACTTTTTTGTGAGTTATTTATAAGAGCACAATTACTAAAAATTAGTTCTTTTATTTTTACTTTCTTTATGTATTTGGAACTGAATTGTGGTTTTTCAATACTTAATGAATCATCTTCTATTTTTACGATTGGTAAAAAAGGCTCTGAGTTTCTGGTTGAAAAATCATCATCTCCAAATATATAAATAATATAATCAGGGTTGAATTTTTTTACAAAGGTATTATAATGAACATAACAATCACCAAGATCAAAACCACTTCTACCAAAGTTTAATACCTCAACAGGTTGCTTTAATTTTTCTCTTAAAATATTTTCCATAACTCTACCAAAGTAGTGTCTATCGAAAACTTGAAAGCTTTCGACGAAAGAATCACCTAATAAGGCGATTCTGATTGAGTTTTCAGGTTTTTCAATTGGATATTCTTTATTCAAAAAACTGTATTTATTTACACTACCTATTCCAAAACCTTCACAGAATTTAACATATTCGCTATTGGGTCTAAATATTCTTCCGACTTCTTGATCAAAAACATAAATAAATTTTTCCATTACGAAGCTATTGCTTACGAAAGCTTCTACAATAATTAGACAAACGATAATACCTAAAATGAAGCCTAAAATATTTTTCATAATAACCTCTTAAAATTGAAAGTAAACAAATGGTAGTGGAGTTGATTGGAACATATAAAGCAAGGTTGTTCCTAATAGAACTAATAATATTCCATACTGAAAGCCGTAATTTGGAATTAGCAGAATTGGAGTGTGTTTATTAGTTTTGTATTCAAAGAAATCGATCAAGAAGTTTACTAACACAAATGTTAAGGTGATTCTGATAAATATACCTGTTAATTCACTAGATTCCCAATGAATCATCTTACTTAGGAAATATTTTGCTTCAGCTAAACTCTTAACTCTAAAGAAAAGCCAAGTAAATAGAACTAAAATATTAGTGAATATGCATTTAACTGAGAAATTCAATAGACTAATAATTCCTGTATATCTATAAGAAATATTAATTTTTCTATTTCCCAGAATCGCTTTGTGAATTGCCAAGTAAATTCCATGAAGTCCGCCCCAGATAACGAAAGTCCAAGCTGCCCCATGCCATAGACCACCAAGTAGCATAGTCGTGAAAAGATTGATATAGGTCCTAACTTTACCTTTTCTGTTACCCCCTAAGGAAATATAGAGATAATCTTTTAGCCAGCTAGATAGTGAGATATGCCATCTTCGCCAAAATTCTGTAATATTTGTTGAAAGATAGGGTTGTTCAAAGTTTTTCATCAATTCTACACCTAATAATTTGGCTGTACCGCGAGCAATATTGCTGTAACCTGAGAAATCTGCATAGATTTGGATTGAAAATAGTACTAAACCTGCTAATAATTCTGGTGATTTGTAGAGTTCAGGATTCCCAAATAGTTGATCAACATATCTTCCAGTTGTATCACCTACCATAACCTTCTTAAACAATCCCGTGATAATTAAAACTATTCCTTTTTGGATTTGCTCTTTATTAGGTGCTAGTTTATGATGGAGCTGAGGTAATAGATTACTTGCTCTTTCAATTGGACCAGCTACTAATTGTGGGAAAAATGATACAAATAGAGCAAAATCAATAAATGAATTAGTAGGTTCTAATTGCTTCTTATAGATATCAATAGTGTATGACATAGTTTGAAAAGTGTAGAAGGAAATTCCAACAGGTAAAATAATATTTAGATGTAAAAAATCTAAATCATAGCCAAAATTACTTGTTAAGTTAGAAAAGCTATCAACAAAGAAATTAAAGTATTTAAATACTCCCAATAAACCTAAATTAACAATCATACTCATTGTTAAATAGATTTTTCTTTGCTTTTCTCTCTGCTCGTTAAAGAGTTTTTTCCCTAAATAGTAATCAACAATTGTAGAAATTGCTAATAATGAGCAAAATTTCCAATCCCAGTAACCATAGAAAAAATAACTACTGAGAAGAAGAAATAGATTCTTACTTCGCTTGTTAGGTAAAAGATAAAATATAGGTAAAACTACCCCTAAAAATATTAAAAATATAAATGAATTAAAGAGCATCTATTGATAATTCTCCATTTTGTACTTAATTAAAAGTATCTAATCTGAAAGAAAGCCTTGTAGTCAAGGGAAAAAAGAATTGAACACTGAATACACTGATTATTACAGATAAGAATCTAGAAACATTAGCATAGATAGCATTAATAATATAGAGAAGAATTATTGACTTAAATTAATAGGGGTCAGTGTACAAGCAATGCCAGTTAGTGTGAGAAATATAAACTTTTATAACAAGAGTTTCTTAAGTCTTGCGAAAGTACTATTCTTCAACTTTTCACTTTTGCGAAGCAAAACCCTATTTCATCAACACCATCTTCCCACTTATAACACCACCTGTATTTTTAATTTTATATAGATAAATTCCTGAGCTTACCTGTTTATCTTGATTATTATTACCTCTCCAAATAACCTTTTGATTACCTTGAGCTTGTACTTCATTAACTAAAGTCTTTACTAATTGACCTTTCAAATTAAAGACCTCAACTTTAGTAACTCCAGCTTTAGTAAGATTATAAGAAATAGTAGTCTCTGGGTTAAAAGGATTTGGATAATTTGAAGCTGAGAAAGTAAGAGGGGACACATCTTCAGAGCTATTAGGAACAAAGTAACTAAGGTCTATTAAATCACAATAAACACCAGGATTATCAGCTGAATTATTCTCAATTCTGTTAACGAAGATTGTGTTATCATCAAGCACACTTATAGTAGGACCGTACTGACTCTCTAAGTTTAAAGGTAAAGCATAGCCCTCTTCATACTGATCACTATTACCCAAAAAACTAATGGTTCTGAGATAAACTCTTTCGCTTCCTTCAGTACCTTGAGTATAAGCAACAACAAATCTATTATTTAACTTTTCAATAACGAAGTCACTCATAACATTCTCAGCAATGTTTGTCTGACATACTTGGGCAAAGTCATTAGCTAAATCAAAACAGGTCATATTCAAATTACCATTAAGATTATCAATAAAGTAGAATTTATTACCCATAACAAATTCTGTTTTCCTGTTATTATCTTTATGATCATAAGTAGGAAGCTCACAAGATTCTAAAGAGTAAGAGACAGTTGCTGAAAGGTCTTGAGGATTAATAACAAATATTTTATAAAGTCCATCTGTATGATAGGAGAATATCAGCTTATCTTCATAGGAATTTAAGGAAACATTATCTGAAGAAAAATCATATTCTGAGGTGAAGACAAAACCACCCGCTAGTCCACCCTCAACAATTTCTCCATTATTATCAATTTCGGTTAATCTAAACTGATTACTAGCCCGTAGAATTAGATAATTACCTTCTATTGCTAACAGCTCACGGTCTTCTATCGGCTCAGAAAAATCTGTCTGAAATATAGTGTCTTCAATTCTATGAAACATAAAATTATCAATACTATAAGCAAACCAACCATCTCCATCATTAAGACTACTAATAGAATTGAGGTGATAATCGCTACTAACCAAGTTAGTAAAACTGCTAGAACCATCAGTATTATAAACTTTTAATCGTTGGTATTCATGTGAATGATAATCTTCCCAAGAATAATGAAACAAATATTTGTTATCAAAAACTTTATGAAGACGATATTGGGAGATTATTGGATATGTAAACTCTTCAGTTAGCATTGCTGTCTCAATTTCTGCGTTTTCACTAACGGCAACTTCATATATAATTCCGGTATATTTCATCAACACCTGGTTACTGCCGTTCCAGGAAAATGAATTTAATTTACTTACTTTGTGAGGATAGGTTTTGCATATTTCATAAGGATTAACTGTTACCTGTGAAGTATTTATATAAGGACTATAATACTGTTTGTAAGCAGAATATGTACCAAAATTCAACTTATTCAAAAGTGATACTTCCGACTCTCCTAAATGGACAAATACAGCTGAATTATCAAGATAATCAGATTGTGGTATAATATTTGCTATCGAGAGGCAACTAGCATTCTCTAAATTATAATCAAACACAATTAAGCTTGGGCGATACTTATGCTCATAAGAGCTGTAATTTAGAGTAGCAATAGCAAGCTTATATTGGTCATCTTCCAATTTGGAATCAATACTCCTGATTTCATCTATAATAAAATCCCACCCATCAAAAATAGCTCCAAAACTGTGATTTATTTCTGTAGTAGAGATTAGTTCTCCTACCAGATCGTATCTGTTAAAAAAGTTAGAAGTATCTGTCATATTTACAGTAAGAAATTCAGTTTCTGAAATCTTCTGAATATCAATTATAGCACTATCTAATTCAATATTTGTGAAGGTTGAATCAATTTCATTATAGATAAAGAGACCTCGGTTGTTCCTTTGGCTAGCATAAAAGTTTTTACTGAGTAAGGCATAAATAGTTTTTTCTGCGTTTATCTCAACTATTTTTCCTTTTTTATAAAGAGAGAATTCTCCCCATGGAGTATCATCCCAGCCATTGATATCATCTATCTGATATATTATTTCACCTCTCATAACATTAAGAATCCCTGCACTAGGCTGAAGCCACATTAAGTTTAAACCATCACTTGTAACTTCTCCTGTAAAAGATACAAGATTATAAGCTTCATAGATTAGAGCTTCATTCTCTAATTGAGGACTACTACTACTTGTCTCAATTTGATAATGAACAAGACTATTTTCGTAGTCGTCATTACTAAAATTTATCAATAAATGGGCTAACCCTTCCTCTACTACTATTTGAGACTCATAAATACTTTGGTCCGCATAATTAATTAGGGATATATCTAATGTAGAGTTCCACACTTCTGTCCCTGCTTCTGTGATTTTACTTACTTTGAGGGAATTGTCTTCTCTCCAGTAAATGAGAAAGTTGTTGTCATCACTTTTTGTAATATTGAAAGGTCCTTGTTCACTGTTGCCAATACCTACATTAAAAGCTTCATCCAAGATTGGACTCCCAGTGCTAGTGAATTTTTCTAAGAATAGTTGATTATTTACTTCGAAGAATATTATTGTTCCTGTCGATATTTCCTCTCTCAAAAGTAAATTTGTTTTATTAGATTGATATAAACAGGCAGAATTATCCCAGTTTGTCTGGGCAACTAAAACATTAATTAGACTTAATATACTCAAACAGAACATTGCAACAAACTTTTTCATTTCATCCTCCAATAATCTATATCTTAGTTTATATTTAATTATGCAAATTGTATTCCTTAATTGATAGCTATTATTTATATTTAATTACTGGTAGACTAAGAGAAAAATGTATAAACTTCAAATTAGTTTTATCCTTTTTTTATATAATACCAGATAGTGGGGTAGAGCTTCAGTGAAGAGTGGAGATTCTTCTGCTAATGCTTCCCCCTTTTCATATAGCTTTTTGAGCTGAAAGAGGATTTTTTACATAGTCTTGCCCACAAACCCGTAAAGAATCCACTCTGCCCTAGAAACACCAGGAGTCCAATTTGCTATTTATCCAAATCAAGCTATATTTTAACAAACCGAAAGGAGATAAATAATGATTAAAATATATAGAGTTGATAAGTTAGGTAAGTCTGATTTAGGCTGGTTAAAGAGTAGATTTCATTTCTCTTTTGCTCAATATTATGATCCAAAAAGAATTCACTTTGGGAATTTGAGAGTAATAAATGATGATTTAATTTTACCTAATAGTGGTTTTGAGATGCATCCACATAAAGATATGGAAATTATCTCTTATGTGGTAGCAGGGGAATTAACTCATCAAGATAGTATGGGAAATAAGAGAGTAGTAAAACGCGGACAAGTTCAATACATGAGTGCTGGTACTGGAGTTCAACATAGTGAATATAATTATGGGAATAAGACTACTCGTTTACTTCAAATCTGGATTTTTCCTAACCAAAAAGATTTAGAAGCCAATTATGGAGATATGGATTATCAATGGGAAGATAGAATCAATAAGTTGATGCCTATAGTGTCATCTTTAGAAGGAGAAGCCCCTGTAAAAATTAATCAAGACGCTAATATCTTCGTCAGCTCATTAGAAGCTAAGCAGTCCCTTGATTTTAGAATAAAGCTTAACAGACAAGTCTATTTTGTACAGATTGAAGGATCTTCTGTCTTAAATACTGTAAATCTATATGAAGGTGATGGCGCAGAGATATTTGATGAAGATGTTAAGGTTACAGCAAAAGGGGATAGTCATTTTATGATTATTGAATTACCTAAATAGATTGTAAGCGAAAAGTGTTGATTTTTTTCCACAAAAGAAGGGATTTACTTCCCTTCTTTTCATTATCCCAAATAATGCAGTAAATCTTTTAGAATAGCACTATATTCATTTGCTAAAGCATTTTACATAATTTCTCAGAGTATATATATTATAGGCTGATAAATTCTGTAAAACCTTTATCTAAAAGAATCTGCACTCTTCTGTAAAGCTCTACTGCACCATTCGGGATTATGTTTTATCCTCTTTGTTTTGTCTTCCCATGCTCCTTATCACTCATCCAAAATATTATTCGATTTTTAATTAAGATGAGTATTAAGAAGGAGGGGAAGAGGAAGGAATGATAAGATAATGAACCCATGTAAGGCAGAAAAACTTCAGGTATAGAACAATATTTTCATTGAAGTTCTACTGCAAAACTTGGGTTCAATTATAATAGCTTAGAGATCTTATTTATTTATTTATTTATTGCTTTAAGGAGTTTCTCAGCCTGTTCATGACTTATTTTTCCTTGCTCAAGAAGATCGAGAATTTTTAATCTACTTTTCTCATTATCTGATAACCTATCTTCAGGTCTATACGAACTATTTCTGCTAGAAAAATCTCTTTCTTGTTGAGCTTCTTGTCTGTTACGGACATTTTCTGATTTATAATCTTGTCTTTGCTGTTGCAAATCAGCCTTCATATCTTTCATTGATTCTTTAATCGTAATATCGGCCTCTTTTAAGGCTGTTTGAACACTAGACTTAATAACTTCTCCCAAGTTAGCAAAAGCGCCACCAATGGACTTTCTCAAGGCTGGAGAACCTAGCACTTTTGTTACTTTGCTCATTTCATTCATGGCTCGATTAATCTCCTCATTCAACTTGTTATTTTTAAACTGTCTTTTCTCTTCATTAGGAAGAGTATCTTCATTAAGTAGAGTTATGGATCCAATTTCAGTGGTAACCTTGATAGTTGCACTTCCTGCTTCATTATTTATTGTTTCACTTTTTAAGATTACACCATCATCTATTGGGGAAGAGACAACATTCTTAAGAGAAGAATTTACCGAACCCATTTCTGAAGTTGCTTTTAAATCTAAGTTAATTTCATGAGGAATGATAATTTTTACTTTACCGATTTCTGCTGATATTTTAGTTTGATTTTGCTTGTTAGGAAGTAGTTGATATTCGATGTTACCTGTTTCACTACTAATGGTAGCATTGGATACTTCTGCTTCTTTTATATTGATTTGACCTACTTCAGTTTCACATTTTAAGGCTACTGCTTTAATTCCTAAAATCTCTATATTCCCAACCTCAGTAGAGCAAAAAAAGTTTTGGAAGTCACCCTTTTTTACCTTTATAGAACCAATTTCGGAATCAATCTCTGCACTACCAGAAACTTCATCTAGGGTTAAAGAGCCAATTTCGCTGTCTATGTTAATATTTGCTACTAAATGTTCAAAGAGGATTTTACCCATTTCAGATTCAACTCTGATTTTTAAATTATCAGGAACAAGAATAAGAAGTTTAGAATTTTCTAAATCAATACCTCTATCTTCTAAATCATCTTCCAAGTCACAAGTATCGATAGCTATTCTATTCTCAGAAGTTATCACTTCAACTAACTTTTCGTCAGTCCAAGAATAATTTACTTCCTGCTCCATAGCAATCTCACCTTTAAGCATAATTGTTTCAGGCTGGCCTTTAGCGATGACAACTGTCAATTTTTCAGTTCTTACATCAAGTTCTTTAAAATTTCCTTGGTAATTAAATTCAAACTTCATAAAATTCATTTTACTTCTCCTTTTCAATAATTTTCAAAGCATCTTCAACTGAGATATCTCCCTGCTCAATCAACTCTAAAATATCTAAGTTCTTGGGTTTTTCTAAATCAGTGCCAGTAAGCACTTTTACTATTTCCGACAACCTGTTTTTTACAGTTGGATAAGATATTCCTAATCTTTTTTCCACTTCTTTAATGCTTCCGTGAGATACCAAAAACACTTTGATAAACTCAATTTGCTCATCGTTCAAATCACTAAATCCATTTTGCTGAAAGTTGCCTTCTATTTTTGTTCGGCAATTATTACATTCATAACGAGTAATAATTAATTCACCTTCACACACAGGACATTTTGTTAAATTTCTTTTCATATTCACCTCACAAATCAATTTATTAAAAATATTAATAATGTGTCAAGCTATTTATTAATATATTTAATATTAAAATTAAAAAAGTTAATATAAAGGCTTTAAAAGTTAATATAATAATTAATTTCTTTAATAAAATATTTCTCTACTATCCAGTCATTTTGATGCTGAAAGTCTTGTTAGAAAAAAAAGTCCTTTACAACTTATAATTCAGGTGCTATCTTTGTAATGTGATATTATCTTAAACTTTTACAGGGGAAATTATGCGAAACCTATTGGTTAATAATATGATTAAGTCGGAAGGTTTTAAGTTGATTGTTGAAAAAATTACTGCTCAATTCAACTTTACAGTTGAAGAGAATAGTAATAATATCCAGCAAGCAGACTTAATTTTCGTCGACGCCCAAAGTCTTATGAAATTGGGAAAGATGAGAGAGAAGCTTAATCTTATCGGGGTAACAATTTCTCCTAAAGATGTGATTATTTTTTATCAGCACGATATTTTTGAAATTATTCCTGAAGATGTTACTGAAAAGCAACTAGAATTAGTATTTAAAAATAAAATAACTTTAAAAGGTGTAGATATATTAGAAACATCATTTTTGAATAATAGTTCTTTTGATTTCAGCGATGTTATCTATTATATAGATAGTATTTTTATGAATAGTATTTTAGGTGTAGCTTTTCTGACCAAAGATCTGAACACACTTATTTTTAATCCTAGATTTTCAGCTTTCTTTCATAATATTTATAATGAAACACCAATTCTTGGAAAACATTTGTTTAATGAAATGAGCAAAAAAGATAGAAACTTCTGGGAAGAAGCTATTCTAAACTGTGCCTCTCTTGATGGTGACTATGCTGAGTTAGCAGGTAATTGGGATGATAAATCAAAACATTACCGTCTGAAAATTAATCAAGTATTTAAACTAACGAAAGTAATAGGTTATTCAGTAGTAATAAGAGATGTTAGTCAATTTGTTAATGCTAATGCAGATTTAAAAAGATATCACAAATACCTTGTAGATCAAAACTCAAGACTGGAAAAAGCTTATAAAGATTTAGAGTTTAATAATGATAAATTAAAAATTGCTTATGAAAAAGTAAATGCTTTATCAAAACATGATTATCTAACTCAAGCGCCTAATAGAAAGTTCTTTTTAGAAAAAATTGAATATGAACAACTGAGATTCCAGAGAACTAAGTCTCCCTTCATCGTTGCTTATGGCGATATTGATGATTTTAAATTAGTTAATGATAATTATGGACACGAGACTGGTGATTATATTTTAATCTCTTTGGCAAATTTGATAAAGGGAACTTTGAGAAAGATAGACTTCTTTTGTAGATGGGGTGGGGAAGAGTTTGTTATTTTCATAGCAGAATCTAATCTCGAAACAGGTAAAAATATTATGAATAGACTATTGCAAGAGATTAGAAATTATAATTTTAACTATAATGGAAAGATGATTAATATTACCATGACTTTTGGTTTAGCAATTTATGATGAAGATCAGCATATTAATAAAATCATCGATCTAGCAGATAAAAAGTTATATTGGGGAAAGAAACATAATAAAAACCAGGTTGTTGATATTATGTTCGATAAATAGACTTATACCTTTCCAAGACTTTCTTCACTCTCTCTTTAGAAATACTATTTTCCCAATACCCTTTTTCCTTAAAGTAAGAACCAATTATTAATCCATCAGCAAATTCCAAGTAAGAAAGAAGATTTTCATCAGTAATTCCTGAACCGATTAATACTGGTATATTAATATTCTTTTTAACATTTTTTAACTCATCTAAATCAGCACTAACACCTGTAGAAGAACCTGTAATAATTACTCCATCTGCAGCGAAGAACTGAGCCGCCTTAGCTGTCTCCACAATATCAACATCTGCTGTAATTGTGTGAGCTGAGTGCTTTTTCTTAATGTCTGTGATAATTTTAATATGATCAGCACCTATAGCTTTACGATACCTAAGCAATTCTCCAGCACAAGAATTCATTAAGCCTTCATCAGCAACATGAGAGAAGACAAATCCTTCAGCTCTGATAAAATCAGCACCGGAGCAAAAAGCGGCAGCAAGTGCCTCTTTATTAGCTCCGGCTAAAATTTGTATTCCTAAATTAAGTGAAAGTCGTTCTTTTAAGGCGTAGGCTATAATTGCCATTGCAGAAGTAATTTCAGGACCTACTTCTCTGTTCAAGTAGGGTATGTCATGCATATTTTCAATAATCAGTGTATCTATCCCATATTTAAGATAGAGTTCCGCCTCTTTAAGAGTGAAGTCAATTATTTCAGGCATGGAAAGATAGTTCTTTGGAGTAGCAGGAAGTGCTTGCACATGAAGCATTCCTATTATCGATTTATTAAAAAGCTTTTCTTCTTTCATTAGAGTAGTTTCTCATTATTTTCTTTTAAGTAATCTACAACTTTCTTAACTTCTTCAGCTCTCTCTTTTTTTGACACAAGGATAGCATCATCTGTTTCTACTAGAACCATATCATCAACTCCAATAAGAGCAACAAACTTATTAGAACGAATATAATTACCTTTAGAGTCTATGACAAAAGAATTGGCTTGAATAGTGTTATTGTTATCATCTGTTTCTGAGATATCAGCTAAAGCTCTCCATGATCCAACATCACTCCAGCCTAGGTCAACAGGAATAACAGCTCTTTTCTTAGCTTTTTCCATGATTCCAATATCAACAGGTATTTTAGGCATTTGGGCATAAATCTCGGAAATATCAGATTTCTCACCATTCTTATTCCATTCTGCTTCAATTAAATCTAAAACATCTGTTACTTCAGGTAAATATTCGCGATAGCTCTCTTCAATGTGGCCAAGAGTCCAAGCAAACATTCCACTATTCCAGAAGAAATTACCAGCTTTGAGGAAGTCTTGAGCAGTCTCATAATTAGGTTTTTCTTTAAATTGAGCAACTTTATAGCTGAAGTCATTTGCTTTTTCGTCAGCTTGAATATAGCCATAACCGGTTGCTGGGTAGCTAGGAATAATACCAAAAGTGACTAAGTAGCCAGCTCTTGCTAATTCTTGGGACTTATTGATGTTTTCTAAAAAAGCATCTATTTTGGTAATTAGATGGTCAGCTGGGAGCACAACCATGGTTTCATTTAAGGAAGCAAATCTTTTGATATAGGCATAACTTAAAGCAATACAAGGAGCAGTATTCATGCCAAAAGGTTCAATGATTATGTTTTTAGATGGTAATTCAGGTAAGTGCTTTTTAACTAAGCTTACTTGAGATTCAGCAGTAACTACAAAGATTTTTTCAGTTGGTAACTCTGCTAATAGTCTATCCATGGTGAGTCTAATCATTGATTTTTCACCAACTACTTCTAAGAACTGTTTGGGTCTAATCATTCTACTTTGAGGCCAGAATCTAGTTCCGGAACCACCAGCCATAATTACTGCAATCATAAAACTTCTCCTTTAAATATTATTCTCTATAATCAATAATTTGCGTATTTTCTGTAGTTTCAATTTCCCAGAAATTATCAGGTAAAGCTTCATTTAATCTTATATTTGAAAAAAGAACTTGGACCTCATTTGCTGAGTTATCTAGATATTTAACTTTTTGCACTATCTTTTCTTTTTTGTCAATTGCAAATTCAATATTTTCAATATTAGCTATTGAGTTTTGTTCAGTAAGTTCTACTTTAACAATATAATAGCTTTCATCTTCTGTTAATTCTACCAATTCATCATTCCATATTCTTTCAATAAGATATTTCATGTTCAGGGATACAAAAGAGGAATCTGCATAAGTCATAATCATTCTATCAGGTTCTACTTGATATATTTTTACTAGATCGTCTGACAGAGATATCTTTTCTGCTTTAGGGCTAGTATATTCAATGAAAATATTATTAGGATTATAGTAGATTTTTCCTTGGGAAATATTTGTATAATCAATTTCAGAATAGTAGGAAGTTTGTTGCAAATCTGCTTGAAAAGTCTCTACTTGGCCATATTTATTTATCAGCTCTTGATACAAGTCAGAAGGATTAATAGCAAAAAGGAAACTTGCTGAAACTAGCAATATAAGAGTAAATAATCTATTCATCATCAAGTCCATAAACTTTTAAATCATCCATAGTTGCGATTACTTCTCTAGACTTAGATCCCTTATGAGGCCCAACAATATTAGCTTGTTCAAGCATATCAATTAGTCTTCCTGCCCTAGCATAACCAATCTTGAAACTTCTTTGAAGCATAGAAACCGAAGCTACATCAGAAGTTATTATTAATCTTGCAGCATCTAAGAAGAGTTCATCATCATAATCAAAAGCTTCCATATCATCAGGTTTAGCTATCATTTTTTCCATTCTGAAAGCAGGTTTTGGTTGCGTTTCTAAATACTCAATAACCTGATTAATTTCACTATCAGAAACATAAGCTCCATGAATTCTTTGAATACTACTAGTTCCAGGTGGAACAAAGAGCATATCACCTTTTCCTAAAAGTTTTTCTGCACCCATTTCATCTAGAATAACTCGTGAATCAACTCGTGAAGAAACTTGGAAAGCTATTCTTGCAGGGAAATTAGCCTTAATAATACCAGTAATAACCTTGATAGAAGGTCTTTGAGTAGCAAGAATTATATGCATACCAACTGCACGAGCCATCTGTGCTAATCTAGTTATTGGTAACTCAATCTCCTTACCAGCAGTCATAATTAAATCAGCAAACTCATCCACGATAATAACAATGAAAGGCATCTTTTGATACTCAGCCTCTTCACCAGGTTTTAGTTTTGCATTTAATTTCTCTACTTTATTGTTATAGCTTTCTCTCTCTCTTACTTTTAGTTCTTGAAGCTGACTATATCTTCTTTCCATCTCATCAACAGCCCATTTAAAGGTTTCTAAGGCCTCTTCAGGGTCAGTAACAACATCTGTCCAAAGATGAGGAATATCCCCATAACCAGCTAATTCAACCCTTTTAGGATCGATCATAATCAATCTTACTTCATCAGGAGTTGTTCTTAACAAAAGACTCAAAATTATAGTGTTGATACAAACAGATTTACCAGAACCTGTTGCACCAGCAATTAACATGTGAGGCATCTTGGCTAAATCAGCAACTACTGCTCTACCAGAGATATCTTTTCCTAAACCAATTGTGAGAGTATTATCATTCTTTTTCATTTCTTCAGACATAAGTACTTCTTTAAGATAAATAACATCACGATGTTTGTTAGGTATCTCTATGCCTACAAGTCCTCTACCAGGAATTGGGGCTTGAATTCTTATAGAAGTAGCTTTTAAGGCAAGTCCTAAATCATCAGCATAAGAGGTAAATTTAGTGACTTTTATTCCTGGGGCAGGCTTAAGCTCGTACTGGGTAATAATAGGACCAATATTGACATTTACGACTTCAGCTTCGATACCAAACTCGGCTAATTTTTCTCTTAGAATAGCACTAGTTTTCTTGATATTAGCTTCTATTTCACTTTTGTCATAATCAGTAGCTTTTTTATCTATTTTTAAGAATTTATCCATATCAGGCTTGATATACTTCTCAATTTTACCAGCTTCTCCTTCAATAGTTGCTGGTTTACTCTTTTTAATTGCTACGAGTTTGCTTAGCTCAGGTTGATTAATTTTATATTCATCTTCTTTCTTTATTTGCCTGGGAGAAACTTCCTCTACATTCTCGTTAGCTTCTTCATCAGGAAAATCTACAGTTTCAGTATTATCTTTATGATTATTAATAGCAATTTCTGGAATAACCTTTGATGCTTTAATAGGCTCAGGATCTGCAGTTACTTTTCTTCTATCCCTCTTTATTTCAGGTTCTTCAATCTCATCCTCATTACCATTTCTTTTACGAAAGAAGGGGTATAAAAGTGTCTTACCTACAGCAATAAAAGTTGTTTTAACAGGATCCCAACCAAAAATAAGTAAAATATCTAAAATTAAAGATATTATTAAGAATGCGGTAGTTCCCTTTATTCCAATAATTTTGATAAGTCCATTGTTTATGCCTTGAGAAATTACTCCATTTAGCACTTGAGGACCAGCCAAATTAAAATTAGTCATCAAGAGCTGGATAAAGAAGAAAAATCCCATGAAAAGGGTAATATTATGGCGTAGTTCACTATTTTTGCTTCCAAAAAGAGCAATCATATTCTTAATAATGATTCCTAACATTAAGATGATAACTAAATAGTGCCCAAATAAATAAGAAAGCCAATAGCCCAAAGTTGCACCAAGAGGACCAACAAAGTTATCTAAGTTTAACCCTCCTTCAAAAATGGAGAAAATACCATCAGCTTGTGCTTTTAGGGTAATAACTTCATAATCACTTACAAGAGTAATGTTGTCTATTATTAGAGCATATATCATTAAAGAACAGAATATTATTGCAACAACTCTTAGTATTTTTATAGCTACTGCTTTAAGAAACGGAGTTTTTATCCTTGGGGTCTCTTTTTTTACTTTTTTTGCCATAATTTAAGTTTCCTTATTTCTAAACATTGAATCTAATATTTAAGATATCTCCATCTTTTACTATATAATTCTTTCCTTCTAAACGGAATAATCCTTTATCTCTTAAAGCTTTTTCGCTACCAAGTGAGATTAAATCATCATAGTTAAAACACTCAGCTCTAATAAAACCACGAGCTAAATCTGAATGAATTTTACCTGCAGCTTCTACCGCATTAGAGCTTTTCTCAATAGTCCAAGCCCTTACTTCATCTGTACCTACAGTAAAAAAGCTTAAATAGCCTAAGATATCATAAGAAAATTTTGTTAGCGTGTCACGGGCGGAAGTTTCAATACCCATGTCTTCCATAAATATTTCCCTTTCTTCATCATCTAAACTATTAAGCTCAGATTCAAATTTACCAGCAAATTCTAAGATGGGGTATTTTTCAGCAAACTGATCAATAATATCTTGATTCTGATGATAACTATTCTCATCAGTATTAAGGATAACTAATAGTGGTTTTTGACTGACAAATTGAAAACCTCTGATAGATTTCTCTTCCTCTTCAGGAAGCTCTAAAGTTCTTAAAGGTTTTTCAGCATTAAGATGCTCAATAACGCTATTAATTGCTTTCTCTTCAATCTGTAAAGCAGGGGTCTTGATACCTCTTTTATAACTTAAAGCTATTTTTTCTAATCTTTTCTCAGCGATAATTAAATCTGAAATAATCATTTCAGCTTCAATAGTCTCTACTTCAGCAACAGGGTCTGCCTCTCCATACATTTCATCTAAGACTGGCTCAGAAAACTGTCTAGCAACTAAAGCTAAAGCATCTGTATTTTTTAGTAATACCATACCCTGACCAGACATTAATTCCTGTCTCTGATCACTTTTATTAACTCCAGCAAAATCAACATATTCTATAGTGGCATATATTGTTTTTTTAGGATTATACATATCCGATAATTTTGTAATTCGCTCATCAATAACATTTATAATTGATTGGTTAGGCTCTGACTCTCCTTGTCCGTAAGCACTAACTTCAATATTCATTCCTGTTAAAGCATTAAATATTGTTGTTTTGCCACTCTTGGGCAATCCTATTAATCCTATTCTCATAACCTCTCCCTCTATTAATCTTTCTTTAAATAATTTATTTCTTGTCTAGTCAAATATCTCCACTGACCTTGTGGTAATTGGCCTAATTGAATCTCGCCAATCTGGGTCCTTCTTAATCCAAGTACTTTTAATTCTACGCTTTCTAACATGCGTCTAATCTGCCTTTTTCTACCTTCTCTAAGCACAAACTTGAGCATAGTTTTTCTCTCGTAATTCTTTCTAATATAGACACCTGCGGGGAGAGTAACTCCATCACCAATATCAATTCCTTCTCTCAATTTAGTTAGTTGTCCGTTATTAACTTTACCTGCTACAGTAACTTGATAAACTTTCTCCAACTTATATTTTGGATGTAGAATTTTATTAATCAATTCACCATCATTTGTTAATAATAAGAGACCTTCAGAATCTTTGTCTAATCTACCCACTGGTTTAACAAAATCAAATTCAGGAGGTAATATAGTATAGATAGTCTTTCTATCATACTCATCGGATCTGGTAACAACTAAACCTTTGGGTTTATTCATCATTATATATAATAGGGGGATATCTAAAGAGATAACTTTTCCCTCTAACTCTATTTTATCATCATGTTCGAGTACAACTGTTGCTAAGTCATTACAAACTTTGTTATTAATTCTGACTTTACCTGCTAAAATCAGCTCTTCTGCCTTTCTTCTTGAGCAACCTGTACTCTTAGCTAAATACTTATTAATTCTCATTTACCAATCTTCCAATGTATTTTGTATTATTTTCGTGAACAGTTCATCATAGATACCTGTTTCTGCATCATCTCTATTATCATAATCTGCACTCGTAATGGCATTATTAACTGCATAACGCTGTGCAAGTGCTAATCTTTTATTCTCATATAGAGCTCTGTCGTTAATCAAATCAGTCATTTTTACTGAGAAGTTCATTTTAACTTGATACTCCTCAACATTATTAGCACTATCAGAGCTATATATTATCTCTTCGTAGAATGTTACAGCACATTCTAATAGAACATCTGGGTTTTCTGTTACTTGCAATAATCTCCCATCTTTTTGAAAACTCTCTGATAAATATTCAGAGACTTCTAAATCAATATCACTCTCGGTAGTTCTATTCTCTACAGGTAAAATCCTAATAGTTTTTAGATATGGATATTGATTTGTTCTGAGCGAATAACTGCATCCAAACAAGGAAATCAGACTAATTACAATAAAATATTTAATAAATTTCTTGACCATGAATATAAGGTCTATTAATTATTGTATTTGTCAAGAAATAGTTTAGAAATGTACTTTAAATATAAATATTAAAGATTGTTGGAAAGCTTAACAATCTAAATTGATTAATCATAATATGAAAAAGATCTTAACTTTCAACATTCACTTAGTGAATATATTAATCTCAAAATTAGCGAATAATTATTAAATAATAAACAAAAAAGTGGAGGAACGATGGAGAAAAAGTTACTCACCAAGAGTGAGGCAGCTGAATACCTAAAAGTAACTGAAAGTGTTATTGATGAAATGATTTCACAAAAACTTTTCGATGTTAAAACAGTAGGTAAAGTAGTAAAACTTGATGTTGTATCAATTGATAGTTGGTTAGAGAGTCTTAACGAGCAGGAAGTTAAAGATCTAGCTATGAAAAAAACTGTTTGTCGTTTTAGAGAGTACTTTAGACCTGAATGTATTTTCTTAGACTTTGAAGCAAAGACTAAATATGAAGCTATTAGAGTAATGTCAGAAAAAGCAAAAGAGTTAAAGCTTGTTAAAGATGCTAGATGGTTGTACGAAGTTGTTGTTGCTCGTGAAGAGTTAGTTTCAACTGCTGTTGGAAATGGGGTGGCTTTATTGCATCCTCGCCATCTTCATCCGACCAAGATAAAAAAACCTACAGTTTTATTTGGCAGATGTCCTGAAGGTGTAGATTTTGATTCTCCTGACGAGAAACCAGTTACACTCTTTTTTATGCTTCTTTTACATGATGATAAGCAACATCTTTTTTCTCTCTCTTACTTATCTAAAATTATGTTAAATGATGCAAATATCAAAGTATTAAATGCAAGTACAAATCTAAATGAAATCCACAGTTTATTAGCTGATATTTAAATTAATAAATTTTAGGAGTATAATTAATGTCTAAATTAGTTCGTGTATTAATCGGAAGTAAATCAGATCAAGAACAAGCTAACAAAATCTTAGAGTACTTAGAATTATTCGGTATTGAATATGACTTTTATGTCTCTTCAGCTCATCGTAAGCCTGAACAAACAATGCTTCTTGCAAAGAACGCTAAAGAAGAGGGAATCGAAGTTATGATAGCTGGAGCAGGAATGGCAGCTCACTTGCCAGGTGTTGTTGCCTCTCATACATCTCTTCCTGTAATTGGTGTACCTTTTCAAGGTGCTACTTTATCAGGTGAAGATGCTCTATTGTCTATTGTTCAAATGCCTACGGGAATTCCAGTAGCAACTGTTGCTATTAATGGTGGAAAAAATGCTGCTATTCTTGCTGCTCAAATTCTTGCCCTTAAACACAAAGATATTGAAGAAAAACTTATAAATTTTAGAAACGAACAAAGCAAATAATTACTTTAACGCGAGACAGGTTTTTCCTGTTTCGCACTTTTTATTTTATTTTAGGTTATATGGAGGAGTTTTGGTTGCTGAAAGGAAATACCAGGAAGGTCACAAGAATAGGTTACAAACAAGATATACAAATGAAACGCTAGATAATTTTCAACCTTATGAAATATTAGAATTAATTCTATCTCTGACTATAATACGCAAAGATACTAAAATATTAGCAAAGACATTATTGGATACTTTTGGAGGACTTAATTCAGTAATGAATGCCTCAGTTTCTGATTTACAAGGAGTAACAGGAGTTGGGCTAAAAACAGCTACTACGATAAAGCTTTTTAAGGATGTAAATGTCTATTTGTTGAAAGAGAAAATGAACCGCATCCATGTTTTTAAGTCTGTAGAAGCGGTTCAAAACTATTTGATCCTTAAATATCGGGGAGTGAAAAATGAGGAATTTAGAGTATTATACTTAAATAGTAAAAATATCCTTTTAAAAGATTCTGTTATCTCCAAAGGAATTTCTACTAAGACTCTAATAGATTTCCGTTTGATTGCTCAAGAAATCATTAATATCTCAGCTACTGGAATAATTGTGGTTCATAACCATCCTTCAGGTGACAGCAAGCCTTCTGAACAAGATGTAGCAACAACCAATAATCTTAAATCATTTCTTAAGCATCTAAATGTAAGACTACTAGATCACTTTGTTGTAGGTTTTGATAACATCTTTAGTTTTGCTGAAGAGGGATTGATTTAGAATCTCAAACTTATCTTAGTTTAGATCTAGCTAATCTTCTAAATATTCGATAATTATTTAATACTACGATAAGAAAGATTGAGTTACCAATAGCGATTGATACATTAAGGGTTAAGTACTCAGGAAGAAGAAAAAACTTAATTATAAGTGCTAATAAAAGCAGAAGGAATGACTTAAAAATTACAATTCCTCTGAAAAGACCTAACTTGCGGAAGAAAAATCTTGCTATGATGTTTTTTTCTCGATAATAATGGTCTGGCTTAAGAACCAACCAAGTAGAATGAGCATCTAATATATTCAAGATTAAAAAAACTACTAGCAAGAAAATACTTAGAGTTGGACTACTCATTTTTTAGTTACCAGTTCCAAGACCTAATTCTTGTTCATGAGGGGCAAGTGCATCCATAGCTAATTGTAGGTATTCTTCTAAAGAGAAGCCTAAAAGTACACAATCTTCTATTTGTTCGCGAGATACTCCTGCGGCAAAGTTTTTAGATTTATATTTCTTCTTTAATGATTTAAGATTCATTGTTGAAATAGATTTGTCTGGTCGCATTAAAGCTGATGCTATTACTAGTCCATTAACAGGGTCGGCAATCCAAAGAGCCTTTTCAATGTCAGTCTCAAGCTCTTTATGTTTGTTATGAGCAAGAATAGCATTCAAGATGTTTTCAGGAATATCATATTGTTTAAGTATTTCTACACCTTTCTTGGCATGAATTTCCAAATCTTCACCCACAAGCTCTAAATCAATATCATGTAAATAGCCAGTAATAAAATACTCTTCTTGATTGGCTTTAATCTTTTCTGCAATTTTCTCCATTACTAGTGCTGTTGCTAGACAGTGTTCTTGTAAGCTTTCTTTCAATAAATATTTGCTTAGAATATCTTTAGCTTCTTTTCTATTAATCATTTTTTGCCTCCATTTGTTGAATGATAGTATGAGTCGCAATAGCGCTTGCATTACTCACATTTAAGGAATTCTTAACCCCATACATTTTAATCTCTATAATTTTATCACATAATGCTATAGTCTCTTCAGCTACTCCTAAGGATTCATTACCTAAGATAAGAGCAACTTTTTTAGCTGGTCTATAATTTTCTAATAGTATAGAATTATTGGTTAGTTCTAGGGCAATTATCTCAAAATCTTGTTTTCTATAAGCAGAAATAGCTTCTTGGACTGTTTTATATCTGATGATTTTTATATACTCTAAAATACCCATAGAAGTCTCTCTCACTTTTCTATTTTCTGCACCTGGTGTTTTGCTACAAAGAACAATTTCAGAAACCCCCAAGCACTCTGAACTTCTAACTATTGAACCGACATTAAATGCTGACCTTAGATTATCCAATATGATTACCAAAGGAAACTTCTCTTTTTCTTCTCTTACTGAATCATATCTTTTTATTATTATATCAGTATCTTTTAAAGAAATATCTTCTTTTCTTAATATCTCATCCCGTAATTCAATGATATCAGAAAGCTTGGTTAAATCATAGCTCTTCCAAGTCAAGTTAGCTAATAAATCATTATCTTCAATAAAGTCAAAACACATTTTAAGAGACTCCTGCAGAACTAGAGAATATTCTTTAATAGAATAATTCCTCTCTAAAACTTCTAGCATTTCTTGAATGATTGCCACTTGTTTTTGCTTAGTAAAGCTTAAAAACTTCTGTTCTGAATATCTATAAATTTTCTTCATTTATTACCTTTCTTCCTTCAAATAATACGAAATAAATAGCTAGCTACTATCATAACTACTAAATTTTAGAAGAAATTTATTGTCAAGAATTGCTAAATAATTTCTCTGTAGTTATAAGAATTAATAGTTATCAAAGGAGGAGGAATGTTAGAATTTAAGAGAAAAATATATGGCTATGAATGTGATGTTTATGGGCATTTAAATAATAGTAATTATCTTCAATTATTAGAGGCAGCAAGAGCAGAAGCCTTAATAGAAATGGGCATCCCAGTAGCTAAGTTGTTAGAATGGAAAGTATCAATCTTCCTTTCTAATATAGATATATCTTATATTAGGCCTTTGAAAATGGAACAGGTAGCTACTGTACAAACAAGAACAAGTAAAATTACTAAAGTTAAGGGTGTATGGCTTCAAGAAATCTATAATGAAAAGAATGAACTATGTGCAAAGGCTATTGTAACTGGGGTTTTCACAACTGAAGGGAAACCAGTTAGGATTCCTCAAGAACTTTTTAGTATTATGCTAAAATTTATTGAAAATTGATTTTTATGAGCTTTTCTTGAAAGGGAATTATCATCATAAGTCATTAGATATTATTCAGATAAAGATATAATAAAATAAATATAATTTGTAAATATCTATGAAAGCTTTATACATTCTTAGAGTTAAAACTTAAAATAGGAGAAAAAATGAAGAATAAATCAATAATTATGATTATGGCGCTTCTGATAACGCTTTTTGCTACATCTTGTGATAATGATAAATCAACATCTGCCAATAATCAGCAGTATAATGATTTTTCTGATCTAAACATCCCAGATAACTTTAATTTTGAAACTAACCAAGTTGTTAATTTAAAGTTCTATGCACCAAATATTGGAACTGTTGCTGTTGTTGGAGATGATGGTGTTGAATACTACCGCTTCTTAACAAATGATCAAGAAGCTATAGAAAGAACCATATCAATTCCTAAAGCAGTTACTAGCTTGAATTTCCATTATAGAAATATGGTGTTCTCTGATTATTTAGTGACTGATTTAATGAATGAATCAGAAGTTTTTCTCTATAATATTGAAGAAGTAGAAGAAAAATCTGCAAGTAAGAAAGTTAAACTTTATGTTATTCCAATCTTAGAAGGTATTGAATTGGAAGATGATGGCTCTATTACTTCACATTGGGGATATAACAATGAATATGATGAAGTATATATCCAAAATATAGGTGCTAAGAATAAATTCACTGGCTCAGGTTTAAATAATTCAAACCAAGATCAAGGTCAACCTACTGAATTTTTACCAGGCAGACAATATAATGTATTTACTGTTAACTTCACTTCTATAGGAAATGATTGTATAACTTGGTCTTTACAAACATCTAGCAGATTAACTCAAGATGCTTGTGCTGATGCTCCTCTTTTCCCTGGAATAGATGAAGATAATGATGGTGTCGTAGATGAAGATGATGATTACCCTAATGATCCTAATAAAGCTTATGATCTAGTGTATCCTGGAGATAATACTTATGGAACTTTAGCTTATGAAGATTTATGGCCTGATAAAGGTGATTATGATTTCAACGATATGGTAATTAGATATAACATCAAGGAAGTTGTGAGTTCAGTTAATGAATTAAAAGAGATTCATTTTAACCTTCTTTTAACAGCTATCGGAGCTACCAAACAAAATGGTTTTTACTTTGAACTACCCATCCAGGCTGAAGATATTACTCTTCTTTCTGCTTCACACCCTCTATTGACTCAGAAAACTAATAGTTCTGGTTTAGCAATTATTCAAGTTTTTCATAATACTAACGATCTAGTTCAATTAAACGGAAACTTTATGAATACTGTGCCAACAATGGCTCATACTCCTTTCCTACCAATTAGCTTTGTTGTTGAAGTTAATGGAGAATATCCTGCTTCAGAGAGCGAATTCTTTATTCCTTACAACCCTTACATTACTATCAATCATGACCCTTCTATGGAAGTTCATTTACCAGGCTTACCTCCTACTTCTAATGCTGATCAATCCTATTTCAATAATGGTTTTGATGATGCTACTGATTTGGAAGCAGGTTATTACTACAAGACTGCAGAAGGTGCTCCTTGGGCAATCCATACTCCTGCTACTATGGCACACCCAACCGAAACAACAGATATTGTAGAATCATATCCTGATTTTGGGAATTGGGTTAATAGTAATGGAGCTTCTAATCGTGAATGGTATAGAAACGGAAATCACGGGTTGATCTATAACGGTCCTGGAGAATAATAAAGTAATACTTAATTTATAGAATATATTTAAACCATTTTTCATTATTATTGATGGGAAATGGTTTATTTTTTTGCTAAAATATCATTAAATTTAAAACTAAGGTAATTTAAATTTTGGACCAAAAAGTCACTTATAATGATGTTTTATAACAATATGTTTAATTACTAAAAGATTTTTATTGACATGAATTAGATACTAATATTATTTATATTAAGTAATAATTAATTTTCTTGTGAGGTGAATGTATGGAATTGTTAATACAGAAAGTGAAGGTTAAAGAAGGACGCAATATTATTCTCGGTCAATCTCACTTTATTAAAACAGTAGAAGATCTCTATGAAGCAGTTATAAACTCTGTACCTAATGTGAAATTTGGTTTAGCTTTTGCTGAAGCATCAGGTCCATGTTTAATCAGAAAAGATGGTAATGATGTCTATCTAATTGACGAAGCAGTGAGAAATATCAAAAACATTGGAGCTGGGCATACTTTCATGATTGTTCTAGAAAACGCTTTCCCTATCAATGTCCTACCAGCAGTAAAGAACTGTCGGGAAGTTGTTAATATCTTCTGTGCAACTGCTAATCCAGTTGAAGTAATTATAGCTCAAACTGAACAAGGAAGAGGTATCTTAGGAGTTATTGATGGTTTCTCCCCTAAAGGAATAGAATTAGATACCGATATCACCCAGCGTAAAAAGTTCTTACAAGATATAGGATATAAAAGATAGTTGATGAGATTGTTCTACGGAATTCAGTTATCAGAAGAGATACAGGATATTATCTTCGATGTTATCTTACAACTTAAAAGTTATATCCCTGCTGGAATTAAATGGGTTGAGAAGGAAAACCTACATATTACTTTTCAGTTTATCGGAGATGTAAAAACTAGTCAGTTATCTGATTTGGAAGATAGCTTTTTAAGCTCTATTTCAACTTGTAAGAATCAGAACTTTAAGTTCGAATCTGTCCAACTCTTCCCTCTTAAGCAACCACGCTTAATCTGGATAGCTTTAACTAGTGAAAATAAACAGTTTTCTAAAGCTTCTAAAAGCCTCAGAAACTTCTTAAAGCAGCAAGGGTTTAATCTTGAAAATAAAGATTTCATTCCCCATATTACCTTAGGAAGAATTAAGACAAACCTTATAAAACCTGAGATTGAATATATTCTGCAGACAGACTTAATAAAACAAGAATTTTGTGTTAATGAAATAGCTCTCTTTGAAAGTAATCTTACTAAAAGAGGGGCTATTTATAGGATATTAAAAACTTATAATCTACAATAAAGAAAGGAATTAAAATGGTTGATAAATCAAAAGACACTGCCTTAAAGACAGCATTGCAACAGTTAGAAAAGAAATATGGTGTAGGAGCAATTATGAGACTTGGGGACAAGCCTAAAATTGCAGTTGATGTTATCCCAACAGGGGCATTAAATCTCGATGTTGCCCTTGGTATTGGTGGTATTCCTCGTGGAAGAATTACCGAAATCTATGGTGCTGAAGCTTCGGGTAAAACTACGATTTCTCTCCATATCGTGGCTGAAGCTCAAAAGCTTGATGGGGAAGTTGCTTTTATCGATGCAGAACATGCTTTAGATCCTATTTATGCTAAAAGACTAGGTGTTAATACAGATAAACTACTTCTTTCTCAACCCGATGGTGGGGAACAAGCCCTTGAAATCGTCGAACATCTCTGCAGAAGTAATGCTATAGACTTAATTGTAGTAGATTCCGTAGCAGCCTTAGTGCCTCGTCAAGAGATAGAAGGAAGCATGGGAGATGCTCATGTTGGTTTGCAAGCTAGATTGATGTCTCAAGCCTTAAGAAAGCTTACTTCAATTGTTTCGAAATCTAATACTGCTGTAATATTTATTAACCAAACAAGAATGAAAATTGGTGTTCCTCCTTATGTGAATCCTGAAACTACTACTGGTGGTGTCGCTCTAAAATTCTACTCTTCAGTTAGATTAGAAGTTAGGTCCGTAGGTTCTATCAAAGCAACTGGTGGAGAAGGTGAAATCTTAGGAGCTAAAACTAGAGTAAAAATTGTTAAGAATAAATTCGCTCCACCTTTTAAGAAAGTTGAATTCCCTATCCTTTTTGGAAAAGGTATCTCAACTGAAGATATCTTGTTAGACCTCGCTGTAGATAATGATATTGTTAAAAAAGCTGGATCATGGTTCTCCTATGGAGATGTTCGTTTAGGTCAAGGTAGCGAGAAAACTAAAGACTATTTAAACGCAAATCCTGAATTAAAAGAAGAGATAAAGATTAAACTATTAGAAATCGTATCACCTGATCATTTTGAAGACGGTGACGATTTCGATAATAACGAAGATTCTTTAGACATCGAAAGTGAAGATTAGTTTTAAAGAAAAATTTAATTCAAAATCTCAATTAGAGATTTATATTGATGAAAGAAATTGGGGGGTTTTACCCAAAAAACTCCTCAAACCCTTTCTCAATAAAGATGAAATCGATAGTGATGAATTCAAGGAGATAAAAGAGTCTTTATATAATTACTCTCGGGATAGACTTTTCAATTATCTAGCCCAACAAGAACATTCTGAATATGAATCTAGAAAGTATCTCCAAAAACTAAAATTACATCGCTCTCTTATTGATAATATTATAGAATTTTGCTTAGATAAAAACTTTATTTCTGATGCTAGATTAGTTGAGCTCTATGTTAGATCAATGATTGATTTAGGTAAAAGTAGAATAGAAATTTCATTTAAGTTAAAAAATAAAGGCCTTGATTCAAATTTGATAGAGTATGAATTAGACCAACAATATAATCAAGAGGCTAAACAACATATTATCGAAGAGAATATCGCTAAAGCTGTACGCATTTATACCAATCGTGGCAGTAAAGATATCTATAATAAATGCTGTTCTTACTTAATGCAAAAAGGATTCTTTTACTCAGACTTCTCTGAGATTCTTAAAGCAAAACTCAATCATAATGATGATGAGTAAGAGTCTTAGTCCAGATTTTTTATTGATAATTTAGTATTATAATTATGTTAATTGAGGATATATTTATTATCTCTCAATTCTTTTTATCTCTTTTTATACCAAGAAATCCTTAATTATCTTACTTATTTTCTTTACTTTCTAATTGCTTTTCCTATCCTCCTTCTCACTCATCTAGTAGTAAAACCAAATATTGATTGAGGAAAGTGAGAAGGAGGAGTTGAGGAGAAGCTCGGAAGCAAAGAACATGCACTTATCAAAATTCTACTTAACTATTTGAGATTAATTGGAAAAAAGTATTTACCAATTAAGTTCTTGACACAATTTTCATCAACCCATATTCTTGAATTTACCTAAAAATGGGGAAGATAAAAATGAATGCAATAATAGAAATCGGGACAAATTCGCTTAAACTGTTAATTTATAGAACTGAACCAAGCTTTGAAGCAGTTTTTGATAAGACAGTAATAACAAGACTGAGTGAAAATTATAATAAGACAGGAAAGATCAGTCTTCAAGCACTAAAGCGTAATATCCAAGAGATGAAGAGAAATATAGAAGTTATTAAAAACTATAATTGCCAAAATATTTATCTCTACGGGACTATGATATTCAGAAGTGCTTCAAATAGCGAAGAAGTCCTTAATCATATTTTTCTTGAGACAGGTTTGCGCTTACAGATTTTATCTGGTCAGGAAGAAGCAAAATACTCATTTTTAGCAGCAAATCACTGTATTAAATCAGAATTTAAAAATTCTTTAGTGGTGGATACAGGTGGAGGCTCAACAGAGTTTATTTTTGGAAAAGCTAATAAACTAGAATTCGCTCAATCTCTTGACATAGGGGCTGTTACTTTAACCGACAAATATAAGCTAGAAAATGAAGTAAGTGAATCAGTATTAGAGCAATGCAATGATTATTTGATTAAGCAATTAAATAATATAAGCCTTGATTCAAGACCTGAAATTATAATCGGAATTGGTGGAACTGTAACGACAATCTCTGCTATAATTCAGAAGTTAGATCCCTACTTACCTGAGAAAATCCAAAATTCAATTATCAACTTAAATGATATCATTCAACTAGAGAATGAACTTTCCCTAAAGAACTTAGAGAGTAGGAAAAATATTATTGGCTTATCACCCAAAAGAGCAGATATTATCTTAGGTGGTCTATTGATTATTAAATCGATATTACAGAAATACAGAGTTACAGAAATGATAGTATGTGACCAAGGATTACGCTACGGACTGGCTTTAAAAGAATGGAGGAAAAAATGAGTTCTTTTTTTTCATCTAAATCGAAAGATTTACAGAATTTAATCAATAAGTATATTGATGTTGTGGAAAAATGTGCCTTAGTTTTTGAAGAAGGGATTAGATGCTATATTAACTGGAAAGAAGAGAGGTTTGACAATTATTACAAAGATATGGTAAACTTAGAAAATCAAGCAGATGAATATAGGCATGATATCAAATTTAAACTCTACTCTTATATGCTTATACCTGAGTCTCGTGGAGATGTACTCGGTATTATAGAAACCTTAGATGATGTGGTAGATGTCTGTAAAAAAGTTATGGAACAATTATCTATTGAACAACCAGATATTCCAGAGAATCTGAGACCTGGTTACTTAGAACTGTCAGAACTATCTTCTAAAACAATACTAGAATTAGTAAAAGCTACTCGTGCTTTCTTCACAGAAATTAAATTAGTAGAAAATTATATCAATAAAGTTCACTTCTATGAACATGAAGCTGATAAACTTGAAGAATCGTTGAAAAGAAAGATTTTTGAACACAGGGATATCGCTTATTTGTCTGTTAAAATGCATCTTAGATATTTCGTTGAGAAAATAGTCTTACCATCTGATATGGCAGAATCAGTAGCAGAAAGATTGTCTGTATATGTTATTAAAAGGAGACTTTAATTTAAATGATAACCTCCTTATTCTTTCTCTCTAGTGGTATGTTTTTAGGCTGGTCCTTAGGAGCTAACCATGCTGGAATCTTTTGGGGAACCGCTGTTGGTACCAAGATGGTCAGATTTAAAACTGCAGCCTTACTATGTAGTATTTTTGTAGTTTTAGGAGCTGTTATTGGAGGTAGTGGAGCAAGTGCAACCTTAAATAAACTAGGAACTATTGAACATATTGCTGCCGCTTTTACTGTTGCATTTGCCGCAGCATTAACTACTTACTACATGAGTAGAGCAGGACTACCCATCTCTACAAGTCAAGCTATTATCGGAGCAATTATTGGCTGGAATATCTATTCTGACAAGCTTACTGACTATATTATTCTAGTAAAAATCGCTTCTACTTGGGTCTTATCACCAATTCTTACTGGATTAACAACTTTTGTTTTATTTAAAATAGTTCAATTCTTCTTTAATCGAACGAAAATGCACATGGTTAAAATTGATAATCTAACCAGATTAGGCTTAGTATTAGTGGGAATCTTTGGTTCCTATGCCCTAGGAGCAAATAATATAGGTAATGTAATGGGGGTATTTGTTAATTCTAATCCATTTAAAGCAATAACTATTTCTAATCTTATTAGTTTTGAACCTACTAAAATCCTTTTCTTTGTTGGTGGAATTGCCATTGCGGTTGGTGTGGCAACTTACTCTAAAAAAGTAATGAGCACTATCGGGAGTAATCTTTATAGATTTTCCCCTATTACTGCCTTAATTGTTGTGTTATCTGTAGCCTTAACAATGTTTCTTTTTGCTTCGTCTTCAATCCATCACTTTTTAGTAAGTAATGGTTTACCTGCTTTTCCTTTGGTACCTATTTCAGCTTCGCAGGCTATCGTGGGTTCAGTTATAGGGCTAGGATTAGCCAGAAAAAATGTTGATGTTAATTTTAATCAATTAAGAAAAATTATCATTGGCTGGATTATCACACCTATCTTCGCCTTTCTAATTTCTTATATTTCACTCTACTTTATTGAAAATGTTTTCCTACAAATAGTGAATTAAAAGTGCTTTTTTTATTTAAATCTAATAAATTCCTATTGTTTAAGTCTAGATGCAAATATAGTAAATATATTTGACTCAAGTTCAACTTAAGTGGAATAATAACCTTAATATACATAGTTAAAGTGTCTTCTCCCTTAAATATACAGGAAAGAAGTTACGGTCATTTGTTAATCAGCATTGGAGAAAATATGCTTCCACCAGACTTGAACTTGAGTCAGTTTAAACGAAGACTCCAAAGGGCTATAAAACCCAATATCCTTAAGCTATTTGTTATCGATTAAATCAAAAAAAAATCGAACAACATATTTCTTTTTCCAACCATTATACATGAATAATAAGCCTTGTATTATAACAAATCAATGTCTCTTCCATAAATCAAGTTTCCTGTTTCTACAGTAGCTAGTTTTTTGAGAACTCTATTTAATGTTAACCAAGAAATAAAGAAAAAGAGTCCTAATAGAGCTAGATTCCAGCAATTTAGTAAATCAAGGTAAATGAATTCAACAAGGCTAAATTTTATTAACAAGTAATTTATGCTCCATATTATTCCCAAAATTATTAAGGATACTAAAATAACTGAAATTAGATAGGAAATTATCTCTAAATAATACATTTTGTTAATTGTTCTAATTCTAATACCTAGCGTTCTTAAGATGCCAAGCTCCTTTTTATGTTGGATAATATGAATTGAAAGACTATATTTAAGGAATACCCAGATTGAAATTGATGTTAAAAACAGGATAAATCCCAGTAAAAAGAGAAGTAAGTTACTAATGTCATTATAGTCTTTTTGGGTTGAAATTCTATCATATTCTGTAATTAAATTGTATTTGGTTAGATAATCTTTTAAATCTTGGGTATTCTTCAAAGAAGTTCTCTGAATGTTGAACCATTCGGGGTAACTTTTAATAGGTTTATTACTCAAGCTATTTCTGAAATCTTCATAATCTTCTGGGTAATAGATAAGTTTTATGTGATTAAAATCTTTGCCAAAATTACTTGCTTTGAAATCTGTTAAAATGTTTTCAAAATATGCATAATTTTGAGAAATATCTTCTAATGTGATTCTTAAAAGATCTCCTTCACCGTAGTATATTTTGTCTTTATCATGTTTTATTTTATTTTCTAAGAGATAGTTGATAAAGGCTTCTTTTAAGAGCTTCTTTTCATTAGGAGCAATATTAGCTAATTCTAAGTAATTTCGTTTTTTATAAATGGTTTCACTGCCATCACTAATATATCTATGGCAAAGATTAGAGATTAAAAATTTATCACCAGGAATATTGTTGTTAATCCCTAAGATGGGAAGAGTGAGTGAAATACCAGAATTATTTAGCTCAATAAATTTATCTTGTGGCGAATATTTAATTTTGTGTAAAAATGATTCTGTAACATAGAGGCCATAAGATTTTTCCTCAGATTCGGCAGAAAATATCTCCATATCTTGATTATATACTAGAGCGTCATTTTTTAACAGTTCATAAATATCATCAGAACCATCTAAAACTCTTCCAGTTTCTGTTAATAATAATCCACTATTTTTCTCTTTTATTTCGAGGCTAATATTTTTGGTTTCATAGATGTTGTTAATGGAGAATCTTGTTCTGAGAGAGTCAGTCTCCAAAAAGTTATATTTTAGCTTTTGTAGTGACCATTTTGCATCATTCCTAACCAGAATCACTGAGGCAAAAGGGTTATTCAGTTTTTCTTTTAACTGAGTATAGAAGGAGTTACTAATAGAAACTGCTAAAAGGCTTAGAAGAATAAAAGTAAACAGAGATAGATTATTGTTATTAATATACTTCGTTTGATCTTTTCTTGCATATTTTTCAATGAATTTTTTATCATGAGTTGTGAATTTTAACAATAAATTTAAAACAGCTAATGACAATTTAGAAAGAGGTTTATTGAATAAGCTGATCATTAATCATCTCCATTTAATTTTCTAATTATAATTTCTTCTAACTCTTGAACATTATCTTTTGAAATTTTATACTTCTTATCTTTGCTACAAAAATCATTATCAATTAATTCAAAAGAGGATGAAGCATTAATTAATCCTGGAGAATCATCATCACTCTTTTTAATTATAATAATTAAATCAGCATATTTTATTGCTTTTTTTATGTTATGACTTGCGATAACTGCTGTTTTATTATTTTTTCGAATTATTGTTTCCTTGATATAGCTTAGAATCGGATCTTCGTGGCGAGGCCCTACGCTTCCAGTAGGCTCATCAGCAAAAAAAATATCAAAGTTCTTAATGGTTGCTCTTGCTAGGGAGACACGCTGTTTTTGACCACCTGATATGGTTGCGATATGTTTATCTAAAATAGCTTCTATTTCTAAATGTTCATATAAATGATATCTTTGTGGCTCACTTTCATAACCTGTTTGAATATTATTATTAAGATTAGGAAATTCAATATTTTCTTGAACTGTATAATAGCTTAAAAGATTAGAGCTTTGAAAAGAGAAGGCTATGTGATGTTTAAGGTAATCAATAACTAGGTCCTTATTCAGGGAAAAATTATCATAATCAAGCTTTTTATCACTATTAGAAAAAATAATTTTCCCGCTAGTTTTCTCTTGAATACCGGCTAAAATCTCTAAAAGAGTAGATTTTCCACTGCCGGAATGCCCTAAAATATATATCATTTTACCCTGAGGAATGCTTAGTTGCTCTATCTTTAGAACTTCTAACTCTCCTCCATTGATAGGGAATTTCTTTGATAATTTTGTAACTTCTATTATGTTCATAGCTTCAGCTCCTAAGGTAAGGCATCAACAGATATCCAGTAATATTTAGACATCTTATCATCTAAACGGATACTATATTTATAATCAGGATTATAAAGAATATTCTGTTTAAGTTCGTTAGACTTTTCTTGTAAATGATTCAATAAGCTATCTAAAAATTCTATATCTGTTTTATTTTCTGGGTTTTTGCTTTTAATTTCCTCTATACTGACATTTGCAAACTCACTAGTACTTCTTGCTCCAAAAGAAATTTCAACTAGTTCTCCGATAGTTCGTTCATTTAAATCTGCAAATTTTTGTTTTTCACTTTCTGAAAAGCCACCAATAATAAGATTTATGAATTCTATCCAGACATTTGCTACTCTAATGTTTTTAGGGTTATCCTGATTTATTGTTTTAGAAGTAGCAGTATCTAAAGCACTTACTAGAGTAGCTAACTCATCATGGCCTAAAAGTATTACATCTCTAAATACAGGCTCAGAAAGGGCTCCATTATCTAAGATAAATTTATTTTGAATTGTACCAGTTACATACATTTGGAATCTTTCAATATTGTTTTCAAAGAGGCTAGCTAAGATTGCACTTCTTTCATTACCTTCGGCAATATCTTGTTGGAAATAGGCTTTGGTTAAGTTAGAGATATCTCTATCCCCCTCGGCAGGAGAATCTATGTTTGAGTTCCCTCTTAGCATATTTTCGATATAATTAATAATGTCTAAATTTGTTTTACGATATTCTGCGAAGTCATCTATAATCAAGGTCTCAAGATTATTCTTACTTCTCTGTTTATTACTAGTCCAAGGAAAAATAGTCGCAATCAAGTGGGCATCAGGAGTTTTCAAGGAAATACCATCATCTAACAAGTAAGATATATTGGTTTCTGGGTAAATAGAGTTTGCCGGATTATTATTATATAGGGAGGTGGCAATTCTAGAATTTTGATCTATGAAATCAGTTGAAGATTGCTTTCCTTTACTATTAGAATGATAAGCAACTTGGTAGGCAATGAAATTACAATTATAACTTACTAAATAGTTAGCTATTTTCTTTTCAACTTGCCCATTTGTTTCAGTCCCTTCTAACCTATGATTTCCACAATCTCCAATTAAGATTAATAAATTAAAATGATTTTTATTTAATCCTGTTTTTGTCATTCCATCAATTAATCCTTGATACATTAATTCTGGGTAAGGGCTCTGGTTACTGGTCGCAGAAGTAGTAAAATAGTCTGTAATTTTGCTTATATTGCTGGTTAACTTTTGAGGGTGAGGGATATAATCGTCTTTGTCTCGATATATAACACCTCCAAATCTAAAGTTAGTTTTATTATCTTCCGTCAAATTTTGCATTATTTTTGTTATAGATTCTTTTACTGCTTTGAGATAAGCTTCCATACTGTTAGTTCCATCTACAACAAAAACAATATCAACATTGGAGAGATTTTCTTTTTTATTCAACAATTTATCTCTTAATTCTGCTTCTAGCTCAGCAGATATTGAAGTTCCTGCTTTATAAGAATTTTCTTCCAGAAGTCTCGTAGTAACATCTCCAATAAAGCCAACATCATAGAGGGATAAATAGTGGTTATTATCATAGTTGCCTATATATTCTAAACGAGGAATACGGAAAATTTTACCTTCAGGTCTATTATTTTCTAATATCTCACTAATGCTTGTTTGATCTAAATCAATATCTTGATAGGGATCAGTAGAAGTGTAGCTATAGCGAATATCTTTAACAAAGTCAGCCCGCTCAGATTTAGAAATAAAATTCATAGTCCTTGCTTCTTGATCCCCCTTAAAAATAACAGCAGGCCAGTTGTATTCTCTTCTCTGTCTCACAGAATTGATATCCCAATTCGGCTCTAAAGCAATTCTTGTATCCCAAGTAGTTAAACTATTTTTATGAATCCAGCCTAAGGCGTATTTTTTATTATTTTTTTCAACTTCTGATAATTTTCCTCGTGAAAATATTTCTAGTTGGGTGTATAGTAAGAACCATTCTGGTTCTAGATTATTAGCTGAATCATTGATGTTTGTTTTCAAAATAGGGTAGATAGAAAAAACATTACTCTGTTCATAATTTACACCGTTAGGGTCTGGGCTTGTTTTTAAAGCCAAACTTAAAATATAGTCAGGATCAAGAACATTTTGTAAGTTGTCAATTCTATTAATTATCAAACCTTTTCTGGTAATTCCACTACTATTTTTAAGTGTTAAAGGAGACATAATTAATTTTGCTTTAGGTATCCAACCATAAAATTCAGCCTTTTTGGAAAAAGAACCATCTTTTAATTCATCTTTTACTAGGGCAATAGCATAATCAGAATAATCACAAACATAAAAAGCATCCATGAAGTTAACAGTAACATCAGATGGTATTTGACAATTCTTAGATTTATATGTGGGGTTATTATCTCTATCAGATAAAACAACCCAGAAAGAATTATCTGTATCTCCGGAAGTATCTAAATCACTTTCATCGGTTAGGGATAAACACCTCATGGGCATGAATAAAGGATCTTTATAATTTTTACTTAGTCTGCCAAGACCTGGGGAAGCATTGACTGTTAAACATATTAATAATAAACAAATAATAATATTGATTTTCATTTTTACTCCTTAAAAATAAATTATGCTGTCTTTTATATTTTCAAATTTTGTATCTTCAGGTAACTTCTTACTACTTTTTATAAATATCTTTATAGAATTAGTAGCAATTAATTTCTCTAAATGTTTCAGGATAATATCATCAAAGAGGAGAGAAGAAGCTGTTTGATTAGATAAGAATATAGAATATTCTACAAGGTGGGTCTCTTTTCTTGGGTCAGATTTCCATGATTCAATAAATTCATTTACTAATGGTAATTCATATCCACCGCTTGCTGTCCCCATTTGTATATCAGTTAAGAAGAAACTCTTATAATCTTGACTTGAAGAAATATCTTTGGGTAGCAAATGTTGGTATTGAGAATAGAAAACCTTAGCTAGAATATTACTATCAGCTTCGATAGAGTCTTGAATACATTCGTTAATTACTTTTCCTCCATACCATAAATCATCTTTATTCTTACTAAAAAGAGACTGACTTTTATCAATGTAGATATATTTAACAGGAGGTAATTTGATAATATCAAGAGAAATCTCTTTCTTATTTAGATCTATTTCTTTAATAATAGGATTGGTATTATATAGATTTCCATCTATAGTATAACCCCTTTTTTTCTCAATTTTAATTTGTGGATTAGCATAGAATTTCACTGGGTATTTAATCTCAACTTTATTAGCTAGAGTGGTCTGTTCGGGAAAAGATATTTTTTCAGGTGAGTTGGGATCAGGTTGGAAGCTTAACTTTAATCCTTCTAGAGGTATCTTTGATTTAATGGTTAGCATACCATCTTCTTCTATCCTAGATACTTTTATGTCCAGTTGAGGATTTCTGAGCGATGATGACTGGCGTGAGAGTGAAAAATACCTATCCCAATCGTTAATTATCTCAAAGTTAAACATTCTATCTGAAATAATATTAGGAATCTTTATTGTGCCCTTTTTTTCATCTTTGCTTAACTCTAAGTTTGTATTATAGGAATATTCAGTGTAAGAAACTTGAATTGTTAGTCTATTATTATTTATCTCTTTATCAGTAATTTTGAAATTTATCGTTTTTGTCTCGTATTGGAAATCTACAAAAAGAATGATCTTTTCTGTATCCAAGGAGTTGGAAGTACTATAGTTAATTAAATTTTGTTTTTCTCCATCTTCAAATGGACTTATCAAATAGCCATCTGGAGCTTTTATTTTATAATCACTATTGCATAATAATTCATAATCCAAAGAATTTTCTTTAGAATTTACCTGAGAATCATTATAGCTTATTTTATAAGATAGGTTATTGGGTAGTTGCATACCTGAAAATTCATTTGAATCTAGTTGAGAGCTTAATTTGACTGTTTTAAATTTATAACTAATTAGGTATGGTTTATCAAGAGCAGGTGCTTGAGTAACTATCATTTGCTCTGCTAGAGCAGGATTCAAGTCTATCACAATGGGACTTGTTTCATCCTCTGTAATTAAAATATACTTTTTCCATTTAGTAAGAGTAAATATTCTCCCTTTATACTTGCTAATTATAAAAGTATGGAAATTTTCTTTAATTTTCAGTGGTTCAGGATCAAGATTAGCCCAGTTAAAATCTAAAATAGCTGTATTTTCCCAATCTATATCAATTTCAATATTTTTTGTTTGGCTGTTAATCTCTTTAGATATTTTTTTTGCTTTCCAATAAAGTCCTTTTTTTAGATCTAAAACCAGTGTTTTAGACATTGTTTTGTGTTTAATAATCAGTGAATCTCCACTCTTTTCAACAGTCTCTATCTTACTTTTATTAATTGTTAGTTCTTCTAATAAGTTCTTTTTGATTTCATCTACCAAGCTTATTAGATTAGTTGGAATAGGAATAGTTAAAGATAAGTCGTTGAAGTTCGGTGAAATTATTAAAGTATTAGTTTTGTTGGGGTCTAATTCTGTTGGGGCTATTTCAGGTAAATTCAGCTCTAATACTGGAAGAGAATTAGAGAATTTAAATTTATAGTCTAAATCACTATCTTTAGATAATGCTTTAGGATATTTACTTTTTATCAAGTTATCAATTTTTGTTTTAACTGTCTCTGTTATTTTAGAATCGATATTTTTCCAACCTCTGTAAGCAATATTTACCTTGGTCTTGTTATGATATACACCTAAATCTCTATCTGATATGAACTTTATACTATTATCTAAGGATGGTTCGTCAAATTTTATTTTAAAAGTTGACTTAATATTTTGTTTAAATATTTGCTCAGTTGTATATCTTTTAGTATTATATATATATATCAAGAATTTGGAGTTACAATCTTTAAAATTTGGATCATTATCAATAATTCCAACATAATTGATGTTTATTAAGGCAATCTTAGGTTGAAAGGGCGAGGTGCTTTTATATTGAAAAATATTATTTGTATCCTCATTTTCTTTTTGTTCATAGAAATAATAATAAAAGGATTTAATCACAGTATTGTAATCTTCTGGTAAAGGAGCATCGGTCATTGTTAACTCTAATGGTTTCTCAGTTTTATCTGAGGGATGAAGTGCCCAGTGTTCATTTTTCAAATAAGAGAAGTCTATTTTACGAATTTCTGAGTCAGCTGAAATATCAAAGATTACAGGAATATATTTCTTTTTATCTTTCTCATGTTCTATAATATAATACCAAACCAATAAATTATTAGGTAGATTGTTTTTTTTAATTTTTTCAAGCTTTATATTTTTAATTTTATTGATGGAGAGGTCTAAACTATTCTCAATTAAACTGTTCCAAAATTTACTAGGTTTTATAGCCTGTGCTTTTTCTTTAACGGCATTAGCTGTTGTTGTAGGAGTAGGGGTGGTTATTGTTGGGGTTGAGTTTGCTAAAGTTGAGTTTGCTGGAGTTACTTCTTCTATAACTTCATAATCAACGACACCAATTTTAATTTTGTTATTAGGAGATAGGATCTTTTTTGATAGGTAGTAGTGTTCAGGATATTTAGGAGATTTAATTTTATGAACAGTACAGTTCAGTTTAATCTCTTTTACTAAACTTAAAATACAATTTCCATAACCATCTGCCTCTATATTCTTGGGTAACTTACTTATCTCAACATCATCTTTTACATCTTCGTCTATGTATAAATGTGTGTCCTCATTTTTTGCACTAGAAGCGCTGTATATCTTTATATAGCTTACATTATTATACTCTATTACATCAACAGTATATTTGATAGAAAAGAGACTAGACAATGATATTATAATAGCAAACAGAATTAAATACTTCTTCTTAAACATATATTAACCTCACTCCTTGTTAATTAATAATAAGTTAACGGTGGATGTCATTTTAGGTAAATCAACTTTAGTTATGAATTTACCATCCCATTTTATACCTTTTCCCTGACTGTATAACTCTTTAACATAAAATATATGTTTTGTATCAATGGTATTTTTAATACTCACATCGTTTTTAACTAACCTAAAGAAAGATTGTAATTGATTTAAATCAGGATAGCTATAATTATTACTTGAATCCATGAATACTTGAGGAATATTGATTAGAGACTCTTTAGAAAATTTCCACCTATTAATAGTTGTATTTCTAGTTTTGTTGATAAGAGTTATTTTATGTTTCTCAATACCATATTTTAATCTTTCTGTTTCAATGTCTGCTTCAATATTTTCTGTCTCGGTAAAATGGAATTTGAAAGCAATATTCATTTTATAAACATTATTTTCTTTATCAACGCTGGTAGAAATAATTTTATAACCTATTAAGTTAGGAATAATTGTTTTAATTGTTGAATTCTCAAATATAGCATCGCTATTTAGACTATCTTGATAAACCATTTTTTCGTAGGTAATAGAGCTAGCAAATCTATGAACAAATTGTCTAAAGGAATTAGAAAAAGAATTAAGGAAATTATTCATTGAATCGTTGCCACTATGGGTTTGAGTATGGATAAAGTTATAATATTCATAATAATCAGTATTAAAAGTATTTAACTTTTCTTGTTTAGATATTCTTAGTTGATTCTCTTCATCTAATCTCTTGCTAGTATTTGCAATATCTCTAACTAGTGTTGAAATCTTATTACAATTTGTATCTAGAGTCTCTTCTAGTTCCTGAATCTTAAGGTTTATGTTTTGTTTTTCTGTTTCCCAATTATGATAATTAGTATTAAAATCATTTTGATTATCTTCTATTTGCTCTTCAAATGATAGATTTAAATCATTAATTTTTTTCATGTTGTTGCGGATAAAAGAAATGATGTTAACTTCTTCAGGCTCATACAATACCTGAGCGAGTGCGAGTTCTTCTTTTATCTTTTTTTCGATATAACTTGTCTCAATAATTTTCTTCATTGATGTAATTTCGTTATCAGCCTTAGTCTCATTACATTTTGGGAAGCTAAGGTTACTGGGCAAATTGTCAAAGAGATCACTCAATAGTGTTTTTGAACCGACCATTGTTAAAGAATCATTAAGAGCGCGAAGGTCTTTTTTAATGTAACTAATCCAACTTTGGTTTTTATCTAGCTCATAGTTTAATTTGCTCTCTACAAAGCTAGTTAAAAGCTTTTTATCCTGGTTTTTATAACTTTGCTTTAAATCACTATTATATTTCTCTAGTAAGCAAGAAACTATATTATTAATGTAATTCTTTTTGTAAGTTAATATTTCTTCAATTTTATTTTTTCCAACTAAATCTTCTAACTCTTTAAAGGATATCTCATCAATATTGATGTTATAATCCTTAATATAAAAAGGAAATTGATGATAAGATAATGATTCATTTTCATTTGGTGCTGTCTGAATTCCAGCAATTTCAGGATTGTCTCTATTGAAAGGTATTGGATATATTTCTAGAACATAGTAAGATAATATTGAATTCTGAATATGAATAGTTGAAGGGTATTGGTCATAAAGTTTTACTTTAGCCCCACTTTGAATACTCCATTTTCTAAGCAGTTCATCGTCTTTCATGTATTGGAATTGACTAACTCTACTTGGGGTTAACTCTTCTGTCTTTTTAGTAGTTTGAAGAAGTAGTTCAACATTTTGAGATATGGCTGTAGAGTCAGCGTCTATTTTCATTTTCGAAGCAAAAATGCAGTAAATTGGAAGATTTGATACTTTCTCGTTATAAGTATGCTTTCCATTTATCATTAATCTCTCGATAGTTTTTTCCTTAATTTTTAGAGATTTTATCTGCTCTTTAATCACATTATTAGAATTTTCATAAGAATCTTTTTCATTGATCAGGTCTTGCAAATTTGATATAGTACTAAAATAGTTGTAAGATGCTTCCTGAAAGCTATTTAATAGAGTATTCCTTAGCTTATTTCTGGTACTAATGTGAGTATTTCTAAACTTATTAAAGCTTTCTGTATTATCAATAGTATTCATTGATGAAGTGTCTTTTGAGAATATGCTTTTGATGTCATTTTCAATTTTTAAGTACTTTTCAATACTCTCTGCTTCTTCACTAAACTGATAAAAAACATCAGATTGGGCAGATAAATTTACGATAATTATAAGCAAACTAAATATTATTAGTTTTTTTAATATGGCAGAAATATTAATCTTTAAAGTTTTTTCCATCAGTTATCTCCTCTATATATGCTAAGTAAGCAATGTTGATTTTATCGTTCAATTTCCATACTGCTAATTTTTTATAGTGTTCATTGTTTAAAAAAAGTGAATAGTCATTTGTTATTATTCCCGTAGATTCAGTTGTGTTATTATGAACATCTATTTTGCTGTGTACTCTGCTATTAAGTTGCTTGTGAGCGTTCATAAGTGCTATATTCTTTGCTTTATTCTCAGCTTTATTAATATGTAGTGAATCTGTTTTAGGTATTGTAATGATGCTTACTCCATAGTATTTCAAGGTGTCAGATTTAGTCATGAGGCATCCATAATCATCGATTGTTTGTGAGAGCTCTTCATGGCAATTAATAGGATAGAGTTTTAATTCTGGTAGAATATATTCTATTTCAAAATAGTCTTTAGTTTTATTAATTTTATTTGCCGTAACTTGTGAAGAGTTTCCACTCGAAAACAAACTAAATGAAATTGAGTGGGTAAGAATAAAGATTTGAACCAAAACCATAAAATATTTCATTACTTTAATCCTTGTTGTAAATACTTTTTGTTAATTAGTTTATTCTACAAAATTTAACACTTATGCTATAAAACGACATCGTAACTACTTTCAACAATACTAAAAATAACATAATAACTAAATAGGTCAAGATAATTATTAGTAATGTAAAAAAGATGTTCTAACTTACAGTAAAATAGATATTTAAATTATAATAATAAGTTAGGGATATAATTATTAACTGTCTAATTTAGCGTTATTGGTCAATGAAAGGGTATGAATAGGATAGATTTGAGTAAGTTTTTTCTTCATTGAATTATATTATTTTAAAATATTGATAAAAATTTAACTGTATAGAATTAGTAATATTTGATTACAAAGTTCTGATGAAATACCATTGTTATGATATCTGAAGATAAAAATAAATATTGATTAATATTTATGGTGTAATTGTGGATTTTGACTGCTTTCGTTAATTTACTAATTGTTGATTTTAATCAACATTATCAATGATAGATTATGTGCGATAAGTTGCTTTATAATAATGAATTATTGATGAATATTAGATTATGAAATAATAGAAAAGTCAGTAATCTCTTATTCGTTACCAATTAAAATAGCAAAGTTTTCTACTAAAAAACCTATAATCTCGATACCTAGCAGATTGATTTGCACAACTTTCTTATTCCTTAGCCAATTTAGATGATTCGCTGAATGAGTTAAGTTAAGATCATAAAGGGTCGCAATGGTCTTGGTAATAGTAGGGAAAGCATCTTCGATTTTGAGTGAGAGATAATTTGGTGATTGTCTAAGAACAGACTGGATAATTCCATACATAGGATTATTAGGAGTTCTCAAGATTCTGTTAATATTTTGCTTATCTAATTTCAGTAGTCTCGCTTTCCAATTAAGAGGATTAGGAGTAGTCTCTTGAATATGGTTGTTGAATTTAGGGTTAGTAGATGCTATATCTTTTAGGTAACTATCTTCTTTTATAAAAATATCAGAAATAATAGTTTCCATATAAATCTTTTGTTCTAATCTCTGCTCTCTTGAAGTAACATTTAGAAATTCCATAAGTCTTCTATCAAAAAGGGGAAGAAAGACCTCAATACCAGAATTACGGTAGTTATTGCAACTGTTAATTATATATTTATGCTGTCTGTTCTCTACATTCCAACGGTCATAATCTGAATCAAAATCATCTAATTGGAAATTGGACATTGATTCAACTACATTCTCACTAATAAGCTTTCTAAATTTTGATGAAGAAATTAGGGTTTGTTGGGAATGACTATTAACTATTTTTGAGATTAGGCTTGATTTCGTGGGCACGGGGACTTGATCTTGGTAAGGTGATCTTAGCCAAAAGCTGGTAAATCCTGTCGTTACCCATTGAGTAGAATCATTCAAAATTTTACTAACCACCCAGTCGCTTTCAAAGGGAAGTGAACGACCTAAGAATCCTACTTTAAAGAAATTCAAAAGCTCTTTATTATTGAAGTAAGCTTCTAAATCAAGTTTATCTAAGTAGATGGGGAGATGTTCAAGCTGGGATTTTTGAGAGATGTCAATAGCAAGTTTCATATCAGGGTTATCTCTTGTCCCGTAAGTAAGAGTTTGGATTTTAGTTCCCTTTTTTCTAAACAAAGATAGTAATAAACGAGAGTCTATACCCCCAGTTAAGGCTAAAGAGCTTTGAGGGAAATTATTAGGAATCAAAGAGAGTAGAATACTTGTTAGTTCATCTTTACTGCTTACTTTTTGCTGACGAAAATCTATACTAAACCACTCTTTAGATGTGAGCTTCTTGGTGCTTTTATCGAAAGAGTATAATATTCCTGGGATGCATTCTTTAATGTTTTTGAAGATAGTATTATCTCCATAGCAAAATCCTGATGCTAATAATGAACAGAGTTGCTTATCTTCAATATCAGACAATTTAGCACTTTGGGTAGGATTGATAATTATTTCGAGTTTAGGATATAATCTATAAAATAAGGAATATCCTCCAAAATGATCAATCCCGAAAAAGCTCTGTGTTGAAGTTTCTATAATAAATCTGAAACTACCATTCAGGGTAGAAATAACATCCAATATTTCTTGGTCTTGGATAAGCTTTTCCAATTTAGTGATAGCATCTTGATCACGATATAATTCATTCTGTACTATAATATATCCTGAGAATAGGGTTACTTTTTTCAATTTTAAATTTACTCCTTGAAAAATAAATATTCATTTGATAAAATTATGGCAAGAAAAATATTTAGAATTTATTTATTGACGATAGTTAAAGATTATTATATTTTTGTATAAATGAATTTTAAGGAGCTAAAATGCGGAAACTTTGTATGATTCTAATCTTTTTTGCCACTTTAGGGATACTATCAGCAAAAACTTACTTTGTAAAGGAATTTGTCAGCATTATTAATGTTAATAAAGATGGAACATTAGATATTGAAGAGACTTCCTTATATCATTTTGAAGGTGGACCATTTAGATGGGTAAAAAGAGATGTAAGAGCTCCAAAAGATGGATTTATTCTCTTAAATAAAGCAATGCTAGATGGAAAGCAGATCCCTTCTGGAAATGTGGCAGAGACTGTAAGTTTAAAAAACTCTGATCATCTAAATGCTAAGTTTAATCTAAACAATATCTCTGACGAAGTTATTCGTTTTACTCTTGATTACAAAGTTTATAATGCCCTAAAAATAAAAAATAAAAAGGCAGTCTTAGATTGGACTCCTCTGCCAGATAAATATGATTTCCTCATTAAATCAGGTAAAGTAACGATAAATTTTCCACAAGATATAGCAATGTTTGATATTGTTAACTTTTTGGATAATACTAAAAATGTTAATTATGAAGAGGTGGGTAATAGTTTAATTTGTAGCTTTAGCAATTTAAAAGGAAAATCATTCAATATTAAGAGTAATATTCCGCTTGATTTAATGGAAATTAGTACTTTCACATCTCCTAACCAGGGTCCTGATGTTTTTGAAGAATTTCCTAACTTGATACCCTATGGAAAGTTCTATAAAATACTAATCATAGGGCTAATTCTATTTCTCATTAGTGTAATATTTATTCTCATTAAAAGGTATAATGTACAGATAAAATCTTTGCCCAAAATGACTAATTTGCCTTCTCATAAACATCCAGCCTTAGTGGCTAGACTTCTTCAAGTTGGCTCAGATGATATAAATCTAATCCCGGTTCTTATGCACATGGCGATTAAACAGGTAATCTCATTTACTCAAGTAACCAATAAAAAGGGAAAACCGATAAACGATTATTACATAGATATTGCTGATGATGTTTCCAAAGCTGATGACCTTGATTTAGGATATATTGAGTTGCTTAGAAAAGAAGAAAATAGAAAGGAAAAGAGAATTGAACTTAAAGCTTTAGTTACCAACTCATATCGTCATAAAAAAGGGTTGTTGGAACTTATTAATCGTAAGTTTGTTGAGACCGGTTTTATTGATGTTCAAAAGAAGAAAAAATACTATCAGAAAGTTCTTTTCTTCTTTGTCTTACTTATTCTCGGGGTTGTGGCAACTATCACAGGAGCAATATTCTTTACTAAAGGATATGGTTTAGCTCCAATTCCCGCTTTTGCTATCTTTAGTTATTGGATATATATGATGTTGCATTTAGATGATAAAGCTATTCTTAGTCCTAGGGGTTTAGAAAAATGGAAAGAGTGGAAGGCTTTTCGCAGTTATATTACTAGAACTTTGCGTAACAAAGAAGATCAGTTATCACCTAACGATGCTGAAGAGTTATTCCCTTATATTCTCTTAATGGGATACGGGCAACAGTTTATCCGCTATTTTAAAAAGAAAAATATTGAACTTAATTTCCCAAATCTAGGAGAAGTTGCTGATGATATTGAAGCACTTAATACCTTAATAACAGTTGTTGTTGTAACTTCAGTTGCTCATGGTGGCTCAGGTGGAGGATCTGTCGGTGGCGGAGGTGGTGGTGCTAGTGCAGGTTAATTTAAAAATATCCAAATAAAAACATATAATGAACATGGAGGAAATATGAGATTCTTTATAATTATTTGTATCGTATTAATGGCTAATTCTCTTATTGCCCAAGGGTATAGTGATCAAACTAGCGATTTTGAGAAGTTTAAACAAGAACAAGAAATGAAAGAACAAGACTTTTATAAATTCGCTAATAACTTCCAAGCTTATCAAGATGAACAATTTATAAAATATGAAAAATATATTGAAGATATGTGGGGTGATTTTAAAGAATCATCCCCCAAAACTTGGGTTGGTTATACTGAGGATTTTTCAGGTAGAACTTCTGTTGATTTTGATTCCTCGAAAGTTGTGGTAGAAGTTGTTGTTGATGAAAATAGTAGTGATGAAGAGGTTAAACAAAAGTTAGAAGCCTTAACTAAAAAAATACTGGAAGAAAAAGATGAAACTGGAGCTACAATCCTTGAAGGACAAGTAGCTTCTCCTAATAATCCTAGGCAAGCAGTGAAGTCTTCTGATGCTAAAGCTGTTGTTGAGAACTCCAAGATTCTTGAAAAGAAGGTTAATGGGAAAAAGGTATATTCAATTAATCTGGACTTAGTCTCAGACAGTGACAAAAAAAGAATTGCCCAATATGAAGATCTTATCTCTAAATTTTGTAAAGAAGCAGGTATCGAACCAGCCTTAGCTATTGCGATTATTAAAACAGAATCTTGCTTCAATCCTCGTGCATATAACAGAACTGGTAATGCTTATGGTATGATGCAAATCGTCCCTAAATATGCTGGAAGAACTATGAATCGAATTCTTTATAAAGCTGATAAGGAACCTAAGAGTAAAATACTCTTTGACCCTGAAAAGAATTTAAGAATGGGGATTAATTTCTTAGGTCATCTTAAATCTACAAGCTGGAAGAAGATTACCAACGAAATTAACCAGAGATATTGTGTGATTTGTAGTTATAATGGAGGAAGTGGAGCTATTTATATAGCCTTAGCAGGAAAAACAAGTAAGATTCCACAAGAAAAATGGGATGATATGATTAACTTACTTAATTCTAATAATAATAAGAAAGTATATGATCTACTTCATACTAAATCATGGGAAGAAACAAGGCATTATATCAAAGTTGTTGAAGAGAGATATGCTCAATATTTACCCTATAACAACATTATAAAATAGAAGTTGCAGTAAGTTATGTCAAAATGGCATAGCTATGTTAAATCGATAGTTGACTAGAAAAGATAGAATAAATATCTAATTAGTTAACACCAAGAATTTTAGCTGTAAAACAAAGTGTTTGCCATTATTATGGATTAGTATTTGCATAATAATACAACTAATATATATTTTTAGTGATGTGAAAATATTATTACATAAATTAATTGAAATTTAGGAGCTTTTTATGGATGTGATTAAAAAAACCGTGTTAATGCTGATGATTCTGTTATCTGTAGTTAGTTTTTTATCTGCAGAAGAAGCAGAAGTATCTATTGCTTTAGAACAAACTGGTGATAGTGGCCTTATTAAAGCTACTTTTACTATTCCTGAAGGCTATCATCAAAGCTATGAAGTTGATGATGAATATGCTCAATTCTATATTTACTCAGAAACTCCTGGAGTCACTTTTGAGGACATTATTTATCCAATGACAGAAGGTGTTGCTGCAGGTGAATTTATAGAATATGACCATGAAGTCACTTTAGATCTTGCTTTTGCTATTACAGATCCTGAACTAAAAGAGATTGTGGTAGAATATTCTTATCAGTTATGTCTTGATTCAGGAGCTTGCTTAAGACCGATATCAGGCACTGAAACATTAGCTGTAACTCCTCTATCTGCACTAGTGGAAACTGAGACAGCTACAGATTCTGAAGGAACATCAGGAACAAAAGTCTTATACTTTATTCTATTAGCATTTTTAGGTGGTGTTCTTCTTAATGTGATGCCTTGTGTCTTACCTGTTTTATCAATAAGAGCAATGAGTTTAGTTCGCCAGAGTCAAGATAATAAATCAAATATTTTAAAAGGCTCACTTGCTTATACAGCAGGTATATTAGTGTCATTTATAATTCTAGCTACTTTTGTTGTAGTTATTAAATCAACTGGAGAATCACTTTCTTGGGGATTCCAATTCCAAAATCCATGGTTTGTTTTTGGTTTAATAATTGCTATTTGGGTATTTACTCTTTCACTCTATGAAGTATTCCAGCTTAGAGTTCCTGGTATGAATATGGCGACTCAAGCATCAAATAAAGGTGGGATTACAGGTTCTTTCTTTAGTGGTATTTTTGCTGTTTTATTGGCAACTCCATGTACAGCACCGCTCTTGGCTCCTGCAATAGGATTTGCTTTCCAACAACCTCCAACAATTATCTTTATTTCTTTTATTATGATAGGTCTTGGTTTAGCCTTCCCATTTATTCTTCTCGGCTTTGCTCCTAAAGCAATCAAGTTAATTCCTAAACCAGGTGATTGGATGACTACTTTTAAAGAAATTATGGGATTCCTTCTTTTTGGAACAGCCCTCTATTTACTTTATACTCTTCACTATTTAGTAAGTGGTATAGCCTTCTTAAATACTTTAACTTTCTTACTTGTTTTAAGTTTTGCTAGTTGGATATATGGCAAGTTTGCTGGCCCAATGAGCTCAATTCTCAAACAGTGGATATGGACAATAATTGCTATAGCTTTAATTTTTGGCTCAGCCCACTATTTATTAGATTATAGTACAGATACATCAATTGTTAGTGAGGAAAATCATAATCCTCCAACAGCAGAATGGCAAAAATTCAGTGAGGCTACCTTACAAGAATACCGTAATGAGAATAAACCAGTATTTGTTGCTTTTGGAGCTAAATGGTGTACTTCCTGCAAGGTTAATGAAGCTAATGTTTTTAAAAATGATGATATAAGAGCATTTTTCCAAGAGAAGAATGTAGAGTTACTTTATGGTGATAATACTCGCAAAAATGAGTTAGTAGAAAAATGGTTAGCTAAATATCAGAGAGCTGGCGTACCATTCTATATTTATTTTGCACCAGGTGCAAGTGATGGTGTTGTGCTTCCAGAACTTATTTCACCAAGCACAATAACTGATTTAATCAAGTAGAGGAGAATTATGCTGAGAAAATTAACCTTAATAACTCTAATTATCTTATCACTTTTAGTTATAGCTTCTTGTGATAGATTTGATAAACCAACTATAAATGAAGTAATTGATTATAACGAAATAGTTACTACTGTTTTTGATGACTTTTCAAGTACTGCAACTGTAACAACATCTGATAATATCTCTGATTTCATGACCTATTTTGACGATGATTATCTTAATGATGGACAGACAAAAGAAGATATTGAAGATATCGTAAGCGGTGTATTCTTAGTTAATGAACCCCGCTTTATAAATGTTGAATTACTTAGTAATAATGAACTTTTAGTTTCTTGGAATCTTATAATCTCTACTACTGATAATCAAGTTGTAGAAACTATGACTTTTGCTGATCAACTTAGACAAGTTGGTAGTGTTTATTATTTATATGGCAATCAACAAGAAGCAACTAATGAAAACAAACTAAGACCTTTCGCTGAAATCATGACAGCTACTTGGTGTGGAACTTGTCCTGAAGTGGAAGAAGATATACATAATTATCAATATTCTAATCCGGATAATTTCTTTTATTTAGAATTTCATACTCAGGATGCTATCTCAGGAGAACATGAATTCTTTGATAACTTCTATGGTTATACTAGTCCTCCAGTAGCCATTCTTCAAGGTAAAGATGTCTTCTCTGGAGACCAAGGGGATATCTTTCCATCGATTTTAGATGCTTATAAGGAAATGGATGCTCAGTTTATGTTGAGTAATTTAGTTGAAACTACTAATACAGAAACTTATCAAGTTCATTTAGATATTGATAAAATAACAACAGAAGTAGTTGACTTAACAAACTTAAAACTCAGATGGGCTTTCTATGAAGAAGTCTCAGCTGCCAATAACTATGCAGGTAATCCCTGCCGTAATGTTGTTTTAACTGAAGGGTATTACGATATTATGGAAAGTGATATTAATAGCACTTACGCAATTAATATTGATTATCCTCGCGATATTCCTGATGATTTAGGAGTAGTCTTCTGGCTACAAACTGCGGGTGAAACTTATGGAGATGACTCATTTGTACATGCTTGGATTAAAGAAGAAGTAAGGAGTAAATAAGATGAAATTAAATAGAATTATTATAATAGGTTTGATGTTGTTATTAACTTTTTCTCTCATGGCAGAAAAGAAGTTTACTGATTTTAAATTAGAGAATGAAAAAGGTGAATCTTTTCAACTTAAAGATTTCACTGGTAAAAGCTTAATCGTTGTAGATTTCTGGGCAAGCTACTGTGACCCATGTAAAAAAGCTCTACCACACATGGATGAACTTAATCTAAAGAATGACTCTGTTGAGGTTATTGCTATTAATATCGATAATCCTAGACTAAAAAGAAAAGCTATGGCTTATATCAAATCACATAAATATACTTTCACAACTCTTTATGATTCAGATGCAAAAGTTGCTGATAAGATGAGAGTAACTGAGATTCCTTATACTTTCCTCTTAGATAATGAGGGAAATATTCTCTTTGAGTTTAGCTCAGGAAAAGCTGATTCTCACGAAGTTTTAGCAGCTGAAATAGCTAAAGCTCTTAAAGCAAACCCACAAGAAGAGGTTAAAGAGTAGTTATGATTAAGAAATTAACCTTATTATTCTTTATGATAATTTCGATTGGGATTATTAGTGCGGATATTTATATCTCTGGTTTCAATCAAGCTGACTTTATTCATAGAACAGCTGAGGATTCCCTAAAAAACTATTTTGAAAATGAACTTGGGGTAATAGTTGATTATAACAACTTGTCTTTTGGTATCACCTTTAACGCCTATCTTCCTAAGTATGAAGATGACGCTCCTTTAGCAGAACTTAGATCAAGAGATTTATCTTATGAATGGAATGAAAGATACTTAACTTATAATGGCGATAATATTGGCTTGAAAGTCGGTACTCTTTCTGAATCATTCGGTACAGGAATGACCTTTAGAGCTTATGAAGATGAAGATGTTGATCATGATAATAGATTAGAAGGTGCGATGACATCTTTCCAATATGATAGATTTAAAACTAAGGCTATCTATGGTGTTACAGCTAATAAAAATAACCCTGATAATAATGACTCCTTTGCTGGTGCTGAATTTAGTATGTCTCATGATTATTTAACTTGGGGTGGCTCTGCTCTGCAAATTAGGGAGATGGTAACAGCAACAAAATATTCTGATAGACAAGTCTTTAGTTCTAACCTTAATTTATTCTTTGATTTTATGGATATCTATGGAGAGTATGCCTATTCAGAGTTAGAAACTACTGAAATGACCTACGGACATGGTATCTATGCAAATTCAAACATTTATCTTGGGGACTTTACACTCTCAGGATTCTATAAGAAATTTAAAAACTTCAATTATGACTTAAATGATTTACCAACCCTTAACCATGCCGATGATGTCTTAGATGATTATCAAGAAATTGGTTTGGATGAAGAGGGGGCTATGGGTGAAATAACTTGGGATAACTCTTTTGCTAAGTTATTCACAAGTTATGCTGAAGCTTGGTCAAGTGATTATAATTATCGCTTGGCAAATGGATTTATTGAAACATCTAAACAGATTGGAAATAATCTTTTAAAAGTAAGTTATGAACATTTTGAAAGAGAAGACAGAGATGGTGGACACTGGTCAAAAGAAGTTACTCCTACTGCTTCAATTGACATTCCTTTAGATAATAGTTTCAGTATCTACTTGAAAGGTGACTATACTATGATTGAAGAACAACATAATTTTGATAGCACAAGAGAATATATTGAACCTCTACTTCAGACTGATTTTATGTATAAAAATTATGCAATATCTTTCTTAACAGAAGCACAAGCAGAAGATTTATCTTCTCTTTCTGATGCTGAATTCTGGTTCGGAACTACCTTTAAAACCGAAATTATGGATAATACTTCCCTAAATCTTTTTGCTGGAAAGCAAAAGGGTGGTAAGGTTTGTCAAAACGGTACCTGTAAAGAAGTTAAACCTTTTGAAGGTATTAAAGTTGAAATTACAACCAAATTCTAAGGAGAAATAAATGAGAAAAATACTTATTTTAATGATTTTAATATCGTCCATGGCTCTTTTCGCAACGCTTAATATTGAGATTGGATTTGATAGTGATGTAGTGGGGGGAACTGGTGCAGAATCTTTTACCTCCGATTTTTTCCATATAACTAATGAAGGTGAGTCTGCAGAATTCACTATTGGTCTAAATATGATTGAATACCCTGCAGGTTGGTTCATGACTTGGTGTCATGAAGATTTAAGTGATGTAGGACTCTTTGAAGGCTGTCATCATTATACCCAACCTTGGACTTTCACCTTACCTGCAGATGCTACACTTGCTGCTGATTTCCAAGTTAACAACATGGCTGGAAATGAAGGTATGATAACTTTTGAATATGTGATTACAGGTGGGGATATTACTGAACCGATTGTTCTTCCTTTTACTTTTAGAACAGCTGATTTTGTGTCTATTGATAATAATGTTCAAGTCCCTAATGTCATTGCTCTTTCTAACTATCCAAATCCTTTTAATCCTGAAACAACTATTAGTTTCACCCTAAATAAGGCTTCTCAAGTTAAGTTAGATGTCTTTAATATCTTAGGACAACACATTACTACTTTAGTTAATGAATACCAAACAAGCGGTAATCATACAGTAGTTTGGAATGGTAAAGATAAGAATAATAATAACTTATCTTCAGGAATATATTTTTACAAATTGACTAATGGAACACAAAGTACTACTAACAAAATGATTTTGATGAAATAAACTGGGAACGCTCACTGGGAGCTCCTTACCTTTGAAGGAATCTTTCACGCTAATGTGTAGCCATTCTTGACTACTAAAACCTTAGACAAATATTGAAGCCCCGCTTATGTGGGGCTTTCTTAATTCCTGCTTGTCTTCTGCATGTCCTCAGTAACCATTACATATATTCTTTGATTTTTCTTCGAAATGGTAACTAAGGACAAGCAGGAGAGATGCTGACATAAACAAGAAATAATGATATAACAAATGAAAAATCCACTATTTTACTCTCTAGCATGATATGCAAAAAAACTAAATTTTCCTAGTTCATCTATCAGAACAAGTCAATCGTCGAAAAGTACAATCCCTCGGTCTAATAAAGTTGAAATCAATACAGTCTTCAAATATATTGTTATTGAGATTAAAATAAAAGAAGGAAATAACAATGAAAAATTATCTAAAGGGAAGTTTACTCAGTTTGCTGGTATTGCTAATCTTATTTCCGGCATTAGAAGCTCAGACAAAAGAATATTCTCTGGAAGAATGCATTGATTATGCTTGGGAAAATAGTACAGATATTTCACGGGCCAATTATTCTATTGAGAGCAGACAATCCACTCTTGAACAATCAAAAGCTGCTCTATTGCCAGACCTATCTTTAGGATTAAATCAGAACTTTAGTTCATCAAAAAACTTCATAAGTAATGATAATTCATGGGAACGAAATAATAATTCAAGTACTAGCATCTCTTTGAGTTCTAGTGTAACTTTGTACAATGGGGCTAAACTTATCAATTCAATTAGTCAGAATAGTGGTAATTTAGCAGCTTCAGAATATGAAGTACAAACTCAAAAAGAGCTGTTAAGCCTCAAAGTTATGACAGCTTATATCAATCTGTTATTAGCTAAAGAGCAGCTTATAAACAGAGAGACTCTGTTAAGCTCAACAAAAGATCAATTAGAATTAGCCGAGGCAAAAAAGCTAGCTGGATTGATTTCAATTTCAGATTATTATAATATAAAATCCGAATATGCCACTGATAAAGCAGCACTTATCTCGGCTAAAAGTTCCTTGAGGATTAATCTAGTTTCTTTAATGCAGACAATGAATATGCCAGTCGAGGATTCTCTAAACATAGTTGAACCAAATCTAGAAGAACTTATAGATGAAGAGCAAGATATAGATGCTGAGAAAATTTATAGAGTAGCACTAGAGAGTCGTCCGGAAATTAAAACAGCTGACCTAAATCTTGAGAGTGCTGAGTTGGGTATAAAGATAGCAAGAGCTGATTTCTTACCAACTGTTTCCTTGCGTGGAGGATTAGAAACTAATTATTCTGATGCTTTATCAGGGGTAGATTTTAGTGAACAAATCACAAACAAAGTAAGCCCATCTGTTAGTTTATCTCTTTCTCTTCCTATTTTTCAGAATAAAAGAGCTAAGAACCAAGTTACTCAGGCAACAATTCAGGCAAAAGAATCTCAGTTAAGTTTAATAGAAATTAAGAATAATCTCCGTCAAAGTATTGAGCAGGCTTGTACTGATTCAGAAATTGCCACAATGTCTTATGATGCTGCACAAGAACAGTATAATGCAGAGTTAGAATCATACCGTTTGGCTGAAGAATCCTTTAGTCAAGGAATGATTAGTTCTGTAGATTATCAGGCTGCAAAAAACAGATTTAGCACTGCTCAAAGTAACTTAACTCAAAGTAAATATAATATATTATTGCAGAACAAAACTATTAATTATTTCTGCGGAAAACCAATAACATTTTAAAGGATAGATCTATGAAAAAATCAAAGAAGATAAGAACAGCTATTATTGTAATTCTATTTGCACTTATTGCAAGCAGTTGCGTAGTATATTTTATGGTTGAGAACAACAATGGCGAATTTGTTTTTGAAACTGTTAAAGTAAGCAAAGGTGATGTTAGCAACACTATAACTGCAACTGGTACCTTGAGAGCCACAAATACAGTAGTAGTTGGAACTCAGGTTTCAGGAGTTATAGAAAAAATTTATGTTGATTTTAACTCTATAGTAGAAAAAGGAGACTTGCTTGCTGAGTTAGATAAATCTACCTTGGAATTCAGTTTAGAAAATTCTGAAGCTGAAATGTCAAATGCGCAAGCAGAATTCGATTATCAAAAAGCTAATTATGAAAGAATGCAGGAATTATATTCTAAAGATCTACTTTCTAAGAGTGATTATGATTTAACAGTGTATAACTATAAGAGGAGTGAAGCTTCCCTTAAATCGGCTAAAGCAAATTTAAAAAGAGCTGAAAAGAATTTAGGTTATGCTATGATTTATTCACCAATCAATGGTATTGTGCAAAATTGTGCAGTTGAAGAAGGACAGACTGTTGTCTCTAGTATGAGTACACCTGAATTATTTACAATTATTAATGACCTTACCACTATGCAAGTAGAAGCTAATATTGATGAAGCAGATATTGGACAAGTAAAACAAGGACAAAGAGTTGAGTTTACTGTTGATGCTTTTCCAGAAGAGACATTCGAAGGTGCAATCTCAGAAGTTAGACTTCAACCTTCAGAAAATTCCAATGTTATAACTTACCCAGTAATTATTGAAGTTGCTAATCCTAACTTGAAACTTAAACCTGGATTGACAGCTAGTATCGTAACTTTCGTTGAAGAGGCTTCTTCTGTATTAGTTGTATCATCTCAGGCAACTAGTTTTCTTCCTGAACAAGAATTATTAAGAAATTATAGGGATTCTTTAATGAAAGAAAAGCAAGAAGATTCTCTTAAGAAAACTAATATAAACAATGGTGAACAGCGTCCACAAGCCCCGCAAGAAGTAGATGAGTCTCAAGCTACGGTCTGGGTAAAAGATGGTGAAAATATCTATCCTGTCGTAATTGAAGTGGGAGTAGATGATGGATCAAATCTTGAAGTTATCTCTGGCTTAGATGAAGACAGCGAAGTTCTTACTTCTTTTGAATATACAAATAGTTCTAAAATTTCTAAATCAAGTAAAAGTTCCGACGGTCAGAAAAGTCCATTTGTGCAAGAGAGACAAGGTGGACCTGGTGGCGGTGGCGGACCAAGACATTAAAAACAACTAATAAAATTAAAGGAGAATTAAAATGAAAAAGATAATAATGTTACTCATAGTACTAGGTATTACCCTTACCCCTCAGTTACTTACAGCTCAACCAAATAGAAGAAATCGTCCAGAAAGAACAGATGAAAAATTAACTGCTTATCAAGTAAAAGTTGTAAAAGCTATCTTAGTAAAATATGACAAAAAAAGCCTTACAGCTGACGATGCTAAAGCAATTTTTAAGGAAATTCGTGAAGAAGGAATAAATTTAGGTCCTCAAGTTGATAAAGTAATTGAAGACGCAGGTTTTGATACTAAAAAACTTAGAGAATTAGCTCCTCCACCTGAGAGAAATAAGGAAAATATGGGGAATAAGGAAAATATCCAAGGGAAAGGACAGAATACTAGGCAAAAAGCAACTCCAATTGAGATAGCTAAACCGAAGATAAATGTATTTCGGATGAGTAGTTCTGCTGTTAATGAAGATAACTTTTTAGACTCAGAATTCACTGGTGATGGGCAAGGTATCTCAATGCCATTAGAATGGACAAATATTCCAAAAGGAACTAAGTATTTTGCTTTAAATCTATGGCATCTTCCTAACCCTAGTGATAAATCAGAAGTAAAATCATACTGGGTTGTTTATGATATTCCCGTTAATATAACTTCACTTCCTAAAAATGTTCAGAATATTGGTGTTCAGGGTTATAATGATAAAGATACAAACGGTTATGATCCTATGAAGTCTAAAGGACCTGGACCAAAACTATATAATGTGACTTTGTACGCTCTTTCTGAAAAGCCTGTCTTTTCAACAGAAAAGGTTTATCGAGAAGATTTATTGAAGGCTATAAAGGATATCACAATTGAAGAATGTACCCTACAATATCTTTATGAGAGAACTCAAAAGAAAGTAGATTATATTAAATCTTCAAGAACCCTAAAAAGGGAAGAAGATGAATAATCAAGAAATCATAAAAATAATAGATATGCACAAAAACTATATTGTCGGAGACCAAAAAATAAGAGCTTTGGACGGAATAAACTTATCAGTTCCTAAAGGTGATTTCGTAGCAATTATGGGGTCAAGTGGTTCTGGTAAATCAACTTTACTAAACATATTGGGTTGTCTAGACTTACCATCTTCAGGGGATTATATTCTTGATGGAGTGAATGTCAAGACCCTTAATAAGAATAAATTAGCAGATATAAGAAATCAAAAGTTGGGTTTTGTCTTTCAGTCTTATAATCTTCTTCCACGGACAACAGCTCTAGAGAATGTAGAATTACCTCTACTTTATAATCGCTTAGTGAGTAATGCAGAAAGAAGAGAGAGGGCGGAAGAAGCTCTTATCTCGGTTGGATTAAAAGATAGAATGAAGCACTTATCTAGTCAGATGTCTGGAGGTCAACAACAAAGGGTGGCAATTGCTCGCTCAGTGGTAAGTAATCCTGTGGTGATTTTTGCTGATGAAGCTACTGGTAATCTTGACACTCGCACTTCTTACGAAATTATGGCACTTTTTCAAGAGTTGAATAATAAGGGAATGACCATTTGTTTTGTAACTCATGAACCAGATATAGCGGCCTTTACTAAACATTCTATAGTTATTCAAGATGGAAGAATAGTTGAAGATAGAAGTAACCCTAATTCCCAAAATATCGTAGATTCTCTAGCTAAAACAACTGAAGATAAATCTAATCACTAAATAGGATTATAAAATGAAATTTATGAACATAATTAAAATTGCAATTATTGCAATAACACGAAATAAAATGCGATCATTCTTAACAATTCTTGGTATAGTAATAGGTGTAGCTGCCGTAATTGCCATGCTTGCTATTGGCTATGGTTCAAATAATAGTATTAGGGAAACTATCTCTTCGATGGGAACTAACTTAATAAATGTTAGGCCAGTTAGTCCTAATTCCAGTGGTGTGAGGAGAAGTAGCTCGGCTACTCAAACACTTAAAGTTAAAGATGTTACTTATTTACAAAATAACAGTAAATTAATAGATGCTATTTCTCCTGAGCTAGATGGAAGTGGGCAAGTTGTTTATGGCTCTAACAACTGGCCAACTAGGATCTACAGTGGAAATGAAGATTATCTCCACATAAAAAAGTATGAAGTAGCCTCAGGTAGAGTTTTTACAAGCAAAGAGATAAAAACTGCAGCAAAAGTCTGTTTAATCGGACAAACTATTATCGATAATATTTTTGGTGATGAAGACCCTATTGGAAAAGTTATTAGATTCGAGAAAATACCTTTTACTGTAATTGGTACTCTCACTGAAAAGGGAGATAATACATTTGGTCAAGATCAAGATGATATGATGCTTGCTCCTTATACAACTGTAATGAAAAGGATCTATAGACAAACCTATCTAAGAGCAGTAGTATTATCAGCTAAATCAGAAGATTCTATAGATATAACAACTGCAGAAGTAACCAAGCTATTACGACTTTCACATAAATTAAAAGATTCAGAAGAAGATGATTTTGAAATCAAAACCCAAGAGGAATTAATTAGTAACTTTTCTTCTGTTTCGGAAATGATGTTGGTTCTCTTAGGTTCTATTGCTGCAATATCCTTAGTTGTTGGTGGTATCGGCATTATGAATGTTATGTATATGTCGGTTACAGAAAGAACACGAGAAATTGGTCTAAGAATGGCTCTTGGTGGCAAAAGCAGAGATGTCTTGAAACAATTCTTGTTTGAAGCTTTATTGCTAAGTGTTCTTGGTGGTATCATAGGAATATTAGTTGGAATATTAGCATCTGTTATTGTCGAACATGTCTTAGGATGGCCTGTGCTAGTAACAACAAACTCAATACTCCTTTCCTTCTTGTTCTGTACTTTTATTGGTGTATTCTTCGGCTGGTACCCTGCTCGGAAAGCTTCAGCACTTAATCCTATTGAAGCTTTAAGACATGAATAGTTTATCTTGACTTAGAAATATAATTGTAGTTTTTGAATAATATAATTAGTTTGAACTGTAATAGAGGTAATTATGAAACTAAATAGAGAAAGAATTTTGTCGCTTATTCCTCACGCCATAGGATTGTTTTTTATAGCCATGATACCAATGTTTATATTCGATGCAACTGATATAAAGATTAAACTTTGGACTTATAGATTCTACTATCAATTGTTCTTTTTTATTATTGCCTTTTATGGAAATTATTTCTTTATCGTTCCAAAGTTCTTCTTTTCAAAAAAGCGAATTAGGTTCTTTCTAACTCTATTTATCTTTACTCTTGGCTTACTAACCATATCTCAATTTGCATCTAAGAAGATAGAAATTTTTAAACCTCCTGTTAGGGCTAGAAATGAAACTGAGCTTTCCCAAGATGAAAATAAAAGAACTAATTTTTTAGGGCTACATCCCAGAATTCTTGATGATACTTTCTTTCTGATTCTTATATTTGGCTTTAGTACCGGGATGAGCATTGTACAGAAATTACGCAAGGATGCCCAAAAACAACAAAACTTGGAAAAAGCTAATGTTGAAAATGAATTAGCTTTCCTAAAAAATCAGATAAATCCTCATTTCTTTTTTAACTCTTTAAACAATATCTATGCCTTGATTGAGATTGATGGGGCTCAGGCACAGAAGTCTATAGAAACTCTATCCGGCTTAATGCGTTACCTAATTTATGAATCTGAAAGTAAAAAAGTACCACTGAAAAAGGAGTTTGATTTTTCAAGACACTATATTGACTTGATGAGGCAACGCTTAACATCCAAAGTAGAACTTAGCGTGGATATTACTGAGGATGTCCCTAATGTGGAAGTGGCTCCTCTTCTCTTTATTGCCTTTATCGAGAATGCTTTTAAACATGGAGTAAGTTATAGAGAAAAATCATTTATCGATATCAGCTTACAAGTCAGTGAAGAGAAAGTAGTCTTCCACTGTAATAACAGTATTCCAGATACTAATGAAACTCAATCTAAACAACCTGGTGGAGTTGGAATAAAGAACATAACCAAAAGATTAGAACTTCTTTATGGTGAACAAGCTCAGTTAACACTTAAAAATAGGGAAAATATCTTTACTGTTGAACTTATTATCCCAATCGAGGTTATATAATGACTAAAACAACAAAAATATCGTGTATCGCTATAGATGATGAGCCTTTAGCTTTAGGATTAATTGCTGGCTATATTAAAAAAACACCTTTTCTTGAACTTCTAGGTCAATTTGATAATCCTATAGATGCCATGGAATTTATTGAGGATAATCCAGTACAATTACTATTTCTGGATATTCAAATGCCTGATTTTACTGGGATTAATTTTGCCAAAGTTCTAGACCATAAATATAAAGTAATCTTTACTACCGCCTATGAAAAATTTGCCTTGGATGGCTTTAAAGTTGAAGCTCTTGATTATCTTCTTAAACCTATTAGTTATGAAGTGTTTCTAAAATCTGCTAATAGAGCAAAACAATATTTTGATTTATTGAATAATAGTGAAGAACGCTCAAAAGATTCAGCAGTTAATACAAATAATGAATATTTCTTTATAAAGGCTGATTCTCAATTAAGACGCTTTGATTATAAAAATATTCTCTATTTTGAAGGACTTAAGGACTATATTAAATTATATGTCAAGAATTCTAAAACACCAATTGTCTTTCATGCTACCCTAAAAGCTGTAGAAGAGAAATTACCGGCAGATAGGTTTATGAGGACGCATAGATCTTATATTGTTAATTTAGAAAATATTATTGCTATTGAGCGATATCGTATTATATTTGGCAACAAACTAATCCCCATAAGTGAAAAATATAAAGAATCTTTTGATGATTTTGTGAAGAATAAATTTCTTTAAGTTAATTTCAACTTTCTTATAATTATTCCCTAAGTGGAGTCTAATTACCTTTAAGTTATTCTACTAATTTCAATTTTCTCTATTTTTTTACTTCATTTCTGCTAAATTAACCAATTCTTAACAATCTCCTTATATTCCTTTAACAGAAGAATCGTATAAACAAGTGAAACTAAAAAAAATATGGAGTATAACATGAATTTATCCAGAAAGTTTTTCATTTTATTGTTGTTAATCGTAACTGTACCTTACATTCTTAGTGCAACAGAAACTAAGTTTGAAATGGAACTATGGAATCGTATGAGCTTAACTGATGATGGAAGTGAAGCTGACCCAACAACTTCTTTCTCTCTTGAAAGAGGATATTTCTCAATAAAACCAAAGTTATCAGACAATATCAGTGGTAGATTTACTTTAGATTTCTTCTCTTCAGATGATGATACTAATGGTGCTGGACTCAAAATGAAATATGCTTACTTAGATTTCAAAAACATTATTCCTCTTCCTAAAACAACTTTATCTGTTGGTTTAACTAAGAACTATTTTGCTACAATCTATAGTTGGAAATATGAAACAATTGAAAAAGATCCTTCAGATTTATGGAAATTTGCTTCTAGTACAGACTATGGTATTGTTTTCTCAGGCCAAGTTCCAGCTGCTAAAATGAGCTATAACCTTGGTATTTATAATGGCGAAGGTTATAAGAAGAATGGTGGAAATGTTAATACAGAATATGCTTACTTAGCAAATGTTAGAATCAAACCTGTAGATATGCTAGAACTTGGTGCTTCATTTTCTATGAATAGTAAGAATAATCCTAATGATGATATGGGTGAAGAAAATCCTGATCATCAAGCAATTACTTCTTTTGCTGGAATGGGGAAAATCAACATGAAGGGACTTACTCTTTTAGGGCAATTCTTAGGAAAAAATGTAGAACTTGATAATGTAGATGATTCTGATGCAGTATCTTCTCAAGTTATATCAGTGCTTGGAATGTATGATTTAAAAGATGTTACAGGAGTCAACATGGAACTAGTAGGTCGTTACGACATGTATGACCCTGATACTGACACTGATGATGATGGAAAGAATCTTATGCTTTTTGGTGCTAACTACTATCTTCAAAAGAATGTTCAAGTTCAAGCAAACTACCAAATCACTTCTCATGAAGATGAAGAGGATGAAGATATCTCTCAACTCATGCTTCAATTACGCTGGAGCTTCTCTAATCTTTTTAACTAGTATCTACAGATAAATTAGGAGTATAAATGAAATTATCAAAAGTAATTATTTCCTTGGTAGCAGTGGCAACGATAACTATGTTTGTAGGCTGTAATAGCAAAACAGATATAAAGAAGGATTCAGGTCTAACAGGTAAATTAACAATGTCAGGTTCAACAACTGTTTTGCCGATTGCTCAAGCTTGTGCTGAAGAGTTTATGAATCAAAATCCAAATGTTAATATTTCTGTAAGAGGTGGCGGTTCATCTATTGGTATCAAAGATATCATGGCAGGAACAGTAGAGATCGGAAATGCTTCTCGTGATGCAAAAGAGAAAGAAATCAATAAAGCAAAAGAGAGTGGTATTGAATTATATCAAAATATCGTTGCTAATGATGGAATCGCAGTAATAGTAAATCCACAAAACACAATCACGAACTTAACTCTTGAGCAGATTCAAGCGATCTATACAGGTAAAGTAACTAATTGGAAAGAACTAGGTGGACCTGATATGAATATCGTTATTATTTCTAGAGATACATCATCAGGAACTTATGAAGTTTTTTATGAAATCGCAATGAAGAAACAGAATATAGTTCAGAACTGTATTATGGTTGCTTCTAATAATGCAGCTGTTACTTCTGTAAAAGACACTCCTGGTGCAATTGCTTATGCTGGTTTAGGTTATCTTTCTTCAGCAGTGCATCCTATCCAAGTAAATGGTGTTGATCCAACTTTTAAAAATATCTTATCAGGAGCTTATCCTGTTGCTCGTAAGTTGAACATGTACACTAATGGTGCTCCTAAGGGTATTACAAAGTCATTTATAGATTTCATTCTTTCTCCTGAAGGACAGAATATTGTTGAAAAACAAGGATTTATCAAAGTCAACTAATCCACAAATGATAAAATAGAAGTAACAATGAAACCCGGGTTTATGATCTTCACTCGGGTTTCGCTTTAAAATTTATGTTAGGGTATTAATAAAGTTGCCTAGCTAACTAGGAAATGATGATTTTTGGATACTACTAACCTAAAAAGGAAATATATGAAAAGTTTTAAAGAGATTCTTTTTAAAAGTATAACCTATTTCGCAGCGATATTCTCTATTCTAGCTTTATTTGGAATTATTTTAACCCTTTTTATGGAGGGCTTACCTGTTTTCCAAGAAGTTTCGTTAAAAGAATTTCTCTTCTCTTCTGCTTGGTATCCCACTAATGAACACCAAAGTTTTGGAGCATTAGCCCTGTTAATGGGTTCTCTAGCTGTAACATTGGGTGCTTTGATAATTGCAGTTCCTATTGGCTTGGGTTCTGCTGTTTATCTCTCAGAGGTTGCAGGAAGTAGGACAAAAGAAATAGTTAAGCCGATGATAGAGTTACTTGCTGGTATTCCTTCTGTGGTTTATGGACTGTTTGGTATGGCCTTTCTTGCTCCATTCTTGATCAGAAATTTAGGCATTGATTCAGGCTTAAATATTTTTACAGCTAGTATTGTACTGGGAATTATGATTATTCCTATTATCTCTAGTATGTCAGAAGATGCCTTATCCAATGTCCCTAGAGCTCTAAGAGAAGCTTCTTATGGTCTTGGTGCAACTAAATGGGAAACTATCACTAGAATCGTAATCCCTGCAGCTAAGACAGGTATTATCGGTAGTTTTGTGCTTGGTTTTGGTCGGGCAATAGGTGAGACTATGGTTGTTATTATGGTCGCAGGTGGAGCTGCTCAGATTCCTAGCTCTATCTTTGATCCAGTTAGACCTCTTACCACATCGATAGCTGTTGAGATGGCAGAGACTGTTATTGGTTCCATTCATTTCCACTCTCTCTTTGCTTTAGCAATTATGTTGTTTATCATCACTTTCACTACCAATCTTTTCACAGAATTATTTCTCTTTAAAAAAGTTAAATAGGGGAGGAGAATTATGAATAAAAGAAAATTTAAAGAACATATCGGGATAGGCTTCTTGAGATTAGGTGTCATATTCACTGCCTTTTTTCTTATTGCCTTTCTATACATTATCTTCTCTAAAGGTGGTGGAGTATTAAGCTGGACTTTCCTTACTGATATACCACGAGAAGGAATGACCACCGGGGGCATCTTCCCAGCTTTAGTAGGTACTTTATATCTAACTCTTCTTTCTATCTTAATAGCTCTTCCTTTAGGTGTTTTCACTGCTATATACATGGTACACTTAGCAAAACCTTATTGGTTGATGAGAATAGTAAGAATTGCTGTGAATACTTTAGCGGGAGTTCCATCTATAATTTATGGTCTGTTTGGACTCACCTTGTTTGTTAGAATAATGCAGTTGGAAGTTTCTTTAATATCAGGAGCTTTAACTTTAGCAATATTAGCTCTTCCTGTGATAATTAACTCGAGTGAAGAAGCAATAAGAGGAGTTCCTAAAAGTTTTAGAGAAGCTTCGCTAGCCTTAGGTGCAACAGAAAGACAAACTATTCTTAGAGTAATAGTTCCTACAGCTCTTCCCAATATTCTCACTGGAGCTATTATTAGTATCGGCAGAGTAGCAGGAGAAACAGCCCCGATTATGTTCACTGCAGCCACTTTTTATTCCAGAAAATTACCAACAGCACTTAATCACGAAGTTATGGCTCTACCCTACCATATCTATGCATTAATGACTGAAGGTTCTAAGCCTGAACAACAAGTTCCGATTGCTTACGGAACAGCAGTAGTATTGTTACTCTTAGTCTTGTTAGTATCAGCTACAGCAATAATAATAAGGTATAAAATAAGGAAATCACGACAATGGTAAAAGAATTAATAAAAACACAGAATTTGAAGCTCTGGTTCAATGATAACTTCGTGCTTCATGATTTAGATTTTACAGTTTATGAGAAGAAAATAACAGCTTTGATTGGTCCTTCTGGGTGTGGGAAATCAACCCTCTTAAGAAGTTTTAATAGAATGAATGATTTAATCCCTGAATGTAAAATCGAAGGTCAGATACTCTTAGATGGGAAAAATATCTATGATTCTAAGGTAGATGTAACAGAAGTAAGAACTCAAATCGGAATGGTATTTCAAAGACCAAATCCATTTCCTAAAACAATCTATAACAATGTGGCTTATGGATTGCAGATTAGGGGTGAGAGGAAGAAATCAGTGCTTGATGAAGTAGTAGAGAAAAGTTTGCGTGATGCTTGGATCTGGGATGAAGTGAAAGATAGACTTCACACTTCAGCTTTATCTCTCTCTGGAGGTCAACAACAGAGGCTATGTATTGCTCGAGCCTTAGCAAATCAACCAAAAGTTTTATTGCTTGATGAGCCTACTTCAGCCTTAGATCCAAAGTCAACTGCAAAAATTGAAGAATTATGTATTGACTTAAAAGATAAAGTTACTATATTGATAGTAACGCATAATATTGCTCAGGCAGGAAGAATATCAGATTATACTACATTCATGTATCTTGGTGATATAATTGAATTTGGCGAAACAAAGAGAGTCTTCACTGTTCCTAAAGATAAAAGAACAGAAGATTATCTAACTGGTGTCTTCGGCTAAAATAATTACTCTAAGGAGAAGATATAATGTTAACACCTAAAATAATTGATTTGAAAAAGAGCCTTATGGATATGGCAGGCTATATTCAGAAAATGATAGAATTATGTATTAGTTCCATGGCTGATATGAATGTAGCTATTCTTGAAGATGTTGCTTATTATGAAGATAAGGTAAATAGATTAGAATTAGAAATTGATGATAGATGTGCAGCTTTAATAGCTTTGTATCAACCTGAGGCTAAAGACCTACGCTATGTCTTGATGATTATAAAGATGAATAATGATTTTGAACGCTTGGGCGATTTAGCTTATAAAATATCACATAGTCTTAAAGCTATGAAAGATGATTCTCTTATTTTTAGTATGAAAGAACTTTATGAAATGGCAAAAAAGAGTTATTCTATGCTACAAGATAGTATCATGGCTTTCACTGATGAAGATGTGGCAACCTCAAGGACTATTGGTAATCGTGATAATGAAGTAGATAAACTTTATGAAGAACTTTATAGTCATATTAAGAATATTTTAAAAGATACAACTAATAATATTGAGCCTAGTTTGCATATTCTCAGGATTGCTGCTAAGTTTGAGAGAATAGCTGATTTGGCTACGAATATCAGTGAAAGTACTATTTATTTAGTAGAAGGAACTGTAATCAAACACCATATTCAGGAGTCATAATGGAGAATAGAAAAACTATTTTTGTAGTTGATGATGAACATGATATTTTGGAGTTGTTAGAACTTCAACTTACTAAAGCAAGTTTTGCTGTAGAGACTTTTGATAAGGGCACTGACTTCTTAGAAATGCTTAAGACAAGTGCACCTGATTTAGTAATTCTTGATCTTATGCTTCCTGATATAGAGGGAACAGAGATTTGTAAAATTATTAGAAGTTCTGAAAAATATAAGTATCTGCCGATTATAATGCTTACAGCTAAGGGTGAAGAGCTTGATAAGGTGTTGGGATTAGAGCTTGGAGCAGATGATTACCTAGCAAAACCTTTCTCTCCACGGGAATTAGTGGCAAGAATTAAAGCAGTTCTCCGTCGTTCTGAAGTGAGTAATGCTAACTCAGATTTTCTTACTATCGGAAACATCCTCCATATTGATAAACGCAAATTTGAAATTAAAATTAGTGGTGAAAAAGTATTTTTAACTACTACTGAATTTAAGATTCTGGAATTACTTGCTTCACATCCTGGTTGGGTTTTCTCTCGGGAACAAATCCTTAACCACCTTTGGGGAAATGATAAAATTGTCTTAGATAGAACCATTGATGTGCACATTAGAAACTTGCGTTCTAAGATAGGTGAAGTTGGAGAATATATCAAGAATATCAGAAGTATTGGCTATAAATTTGAGGTGTAATGTTTAAGAAAAACTCTATCTTTAGTAGAATTCTACTTAGTTATATCATTATCTTCATAGTACTAATCTCACTCATCTATTATATATCTTTTAAATTAGTAAAAGAACAGCATTTAGCCAGACTAGAGAATAGTCTGATTCAGCAATCTCGATCTACTTTTCAATTAATAGAATATGATTTAATCGGTGAGAACTATTCTGCCTTACAAGAGAGAGTTAAACATATTTCTGAAACAATACAGGCCAGAATTACCATTATTGATATCAATGGTAAAGTTGTCTTAGAGTCCGATGCTGACCCTCATGAGATGGAGAATCATAAAGAACGCTTTGAATTAAAAAAAGCTCTTAATGGGGAAGTTGGCTCTGCTATTCGTTATTCAGCAACTATTCATCAAGAGATGCTATATGTTGCTGTTCCTATTCTCCAAAATAATCGAATTCACTATGTCTCCCGTCTTAGTGTACCAATCACAGAAATTACTCTTCTCCTTAATGATTTTAGAAAAGGGATATTGCAAGCTTCCTTAATTGTAGTTATCCTAGCCCTGATTGTTGCATATTTCTATACCAGAAAAATCACTAAACCACTAGAAAGACTTAAAGAAGCATGTTATGATATTAGTCAAGGTAACCTTAAGAGAAAGGTGGATTTTAGGAGTCATGATGAAGTAGAGGATTTAGCTAAGAGTTTTAATCTAATGGCTGATAAATTAGCCACAACCGTCTCAGAATTAGAAGAAAAAAGCTATACTTTGGAAACTATTATTAATTCAATTAATGAAATTCTTTGGGTGCAAAGCTATGATGGTCAGTTAATTCTCTCTAATACAAGCTTCCAAAAATTATTTAAATCAAAAAAGTACTGTGGTAAATATTACTGGGAATTAATCCATGACCCAGAAGTAAAAGCTATTATTGAAAAGATTAATCCTGATTCTCCAGATACTGTTACCGAAATTAAATTACTTGATAAATGGTTTATCTTAAGTAGTTCTAAAATTAATGATGACCAAATTATCTTTCTTCTCCATAACATTTCTGAACTTAAAGAGATGCAACAGCTTAAAAAGGATTTTATCCTTAATGCCAGTCATGAACTTAGAACTCCTCTCACCGCTATTAAAGGCTTTGTTGAACATCTTATAGAGGAAGCTAATCCTAATCAACTTAAGTATCTAAATATTATAGACAGAAATTCAGAGCGTCTTATCTCCCTAATTAATGATATCCAGGCTCTTGCTAAACTTGAACAGCGTCCTACCTTAATTCTTTCTAAGGTAAAATTAGGACACTTCTTAGATAAAACTAAGAGTATATTTGAGGATAAACTTAAAGTAAATAATCTGCAATTAAAGATAGATATTTCTGAAGAGTTACCTGAAATTGAAGTAGATAAGTTTAAATTTGAACAGGTTTTTGTTAATCTAATAGATAACGCTATTCGTTATACTTCACATGGGGGAGTCTATATCTCTGCTAAATTACAAGAAGATAAAATGCTTATTTCGCTCAAAGATAGTGGAGATGGTATTCCTAAAGAACATCTGCCCAGGATTTTTGAACGCTTCTATGTAGCTGATAAATCCAGAAATAGAAAGAATGGTGGAACAGGATTAGGACTCTCCATTGTTAAACATATCATTAGTCTTCATAATGGAAGTATCACCGCAAAGTCAGAATTAAAGCAAGGTACTGAATTTATTATAACTTTACCGCTTATCCAAGATAATACCTATGAAAGAGATTTCAGATAAAATATATGATGAGAGGATAGCAGAGCTCTACCCTTTGGTTAAGTCAATCGCTCTCAAGTATGTTTCAAACAATCACCCGCTTGATGATTTAATGCAAGAGGGAATGATTGGGGTAATTAAAGCTGTAGATAATTTCGATGAGGGAAAAGATACTAAGTTCTCTACTTACGCTGTTTATTGGATTAAAAAATATATTTTAGATTATATCGGGCAAGATTCTAATCTTCCTTTTTCAGAGTACAATGAAAATTTACACGAAAGAGAATTTGATACCTTGCCAACAACTTCAGAAACTATCTCAATTGAGTTTCCTGACAATTTTCCTCTCTTAGAAAAACAGGTCATTATTAAGCTTTATCAACATGAATTTACCCTTTCAGAAGTGGCTAAACAGCTTAACCTTCCCCGCGAAAGAGTAAGACAACTTAGAGAAAAAGCTTTAAGAAGACTTAAATCTCACGGATTTAAAATCGATGAAGAAGGTGAATAAAGAGTTAGTCCGATAAGTTTTAATTCAGGCAATTCATTCTAAATCAGACAAATTAGTGAGCAAGCCTTTTTTTCTTAATTGCTATCATTTACTTTTCCCTTGACATCCCTCTCATTCACTTATGTTTATCTTCAAACATTAATTTACAATATAATTGAGGTATAAAATGATTGAATTTATTGAATCTTTACTTCCTGAACACTCTATTTTACCGAGTGTAGTCAGAAGTATGATAATATTAGTATTAGCAGGGATAATCTATTTATTAAGTAGATTAGCTATGAAGATAGTTCATAAGATTATTATCAAGAGTAAGATAACTTGGGATGATTTTATGATAAAAAGGAAGGTAATCAAAAGCTTAGTTCCTTTACCTGCTCTTTTATTTATTTATCAATTTACTAGTTATTTTGAGTATAGTGGAGTAATCTTAGCAAAATTTGTTTCATCTTTAGTTGTAATAGTGATGCTAATATTTTTCGGAAATCTGCTCAATGCCCTAAATGATATTTATAAAACCCTAGAAATATCACGAGGTAAATCCATTAAGGGTTTTATACAAGTATTTATGATTGTGCTTTATATTTTAGGCTTTTTGGTTGTAGTTTCGATATTCATCAATACTAATCCTTTAGTTTTAATAAGTGGATTAGGAGCAATGACTGCAGTACTAATGTTGATTTTTAAAGATACAATTTTATCTTTTGTTGCTAGTGTAAGAATCACAACCAGTGATATTATTCAGATAGGTGACTGGCTAGAAGTTCCTAAATTTGGTGCTGATGGCGATGTTATTGATATCTCACTTTATAATATCCAAATTCAAAACTGGGATAAGACTATAACCAATATCCCAACCTATAAATTAATCGATGACTCTTTTAAGAATTGGCGAGGAATGCAAGAGGCTGGTGGTAGAAGAATTATGCGTAATATCACTCTTGATGTTAGCAGTATTAAGTTTTGCGATGCTGAAATGATAGCTAAGTTTGAGAAAATAGAATATTTAAAAGAATATATAACTGATAAGAAGCAAGAGTTAGCGGAATATAATAAGAAAAATAATATTGATGATTCAGTACTAGTTAATGGCAGAAGAATGACTAATCTTGGTACTTTTAGAGCCTACATAGCAAGTTACCTTAAGCATCATCCTTTCGTTCATAAAGATCTAATATTTCTAATTAGGCAATTAGAAGCTGATAATAATGGAATTCCAATTCAAATTTATGTTTTCATTAATCAGACAGCTTGGGTCAAATATGAGGACATCCAATCTGATATCTTTGACCATCTTTTAGCTGTTGTTCCTGAATTTGGACTTAGAGTATTCCAGAATCCTTCTAGTTATAACTTTGAGCGAATAGCTAATAGTATTGAGAGCTTTTCAGGGAAAGATAAATAATGACGATTAAAGAGATTTTTCAGGAAGCTTGTGCTAAGCTAGACCAAGCAAATATAGAGAATTCATCCTTAAATGCTGGATTAATTTTAGAAGAAGTAACTGCTATTAAAAGACTATCTCTTCCTTTGTATTACTCACAAAGATTAAGCAATGAACAAGAAAAATTAATTAGGGATATGCTTCTTAGAAGAGCTACAAATGAGCCATTGCAATATATTTTAGGCTATACAGAGTTTTATGGTTACAGAATTGAAGTAAGCCCTGCAGTCTTGATCCCTCGTCCAGAAACAGAGTTTTTAATAGAGGCTATTAGTCATCAGATAAAGAATCCTAAGAGGATTATTGATATTGGTACAGGTTCAGGAGCTATTGCTATTACGCTTAAGAAAATCTTTCCTAATGCTGAAGTAGTCGCTGTTGATATCTCTCCTGAAGCCTTAAAAATAGCAGCAGCCAATGCTCTTCTTAATGGAGTAAAGATTAGATTTTTTGAAGCTGATATTTACTCTGAGGAGTTGGGAAGCTTCGACTTGATTGTTTCCAATCCTCCTTATATTAGCCATGCTGAATACTCTGAACTCCCTTATGAGGTGCGAGAATTTGAACCAGAACTGGCTTTGGTTGGGGATGAGGAAGGACTTTATTTCTACCACAAGATAATAGAGCTAAGTAAGAAAATATTAAATCCAGATGGTTCTGTATTCTTTGAAATTGGAGAGAAACAAGCTATAGATATTGTGAATATAGCTCATGCTTTTAGTTACACTAATGTAGAAATAATTCCTGATTTAGTTGGAAAAGATAGGATTGTGTTTATTAAGAATTAAAGCTAAATTCTCTTTCAAAGCTTGAGGGAAAAACCTTACTAATCTCTACTCTTTTGCCTTAGCTTGCCTTCTCTTCCCCTGCTCCATGACTGAGAACCAATATAAAATCCAAATTGAAGTCGAGATAATAGTAATGGAGCATTAAGAGAGCATTAATAAAGGAGCTTAAGAAGAAGAAGAGATTTAATATTGACATTTTATTCTCCTTTTTCTGTGATGGTAATGGGAGAATTATGAAAAAGATAAATTGGAATAATTTGGTATTAGTTTTATTATTTCTTATTAATACACTATATTTAATTGCTAAAGATTATGATAGCCAAGAGTCAATGATTTCTATTGTTGATACAAGTGTTGTTTGGGGAGAGTATCAAGAAATCCTAGTCAGTAATTCTGGCCAGAAACTAGAAGAAGCTTTTCAGTTAGCAGACTCTCTTCTCTTTGCTCATAATCCTGATCAATCTTTATATATCTTAGATAAGATAAAAAGTGATTCTCTCTATAAAAACTATACAGAGAAGAGAGAAATAGATTTTAAGATTTATGATATTTATGCTTATCAATGGAATTTCTCTAAATCAATCCCCAAAATAAAAGAAATCTTCCAAGCTGATTCTCTTCGTAGTGATGTGGGGTTAATGGCAAATTCCTCCTTATGGGTAGCATCAACTTTCACAGATAGTAATGACTTTGATAATGCCTTAAGCTGGGTAAAGAAAAGTCGTAAATATGCTACAAAGGCAGATTCTACTAGGATATTAGCTTATTTATACATGTTAGAAGGAGATATTAATTTAATACAAGAAGATTTATATTCTGCTTTTGAACTCTATAAAGAAGCTGAAAAATATACAGAACAATTTCCCATTTCAAATACTACCGCCTTGATTTATCTCAGCCTTGCAACATGTTATTCTGCCCTAGAACAATATGATGGACAAATAAGTTATAATGAAAAGGTTATTGATATTTATAATACTTTAGAAGACTATTCTGGAGTTGCCTTAGCTCTTTATAATATCTCAACTGCTTATGGTAATTCAGGTGATTATGATAAAGCCCTTCAATATGCTTTAGAGGGGATTGAAATATGTAATAAAGAAGAGAACAATTTTGCTGTTTCTGATATGCTTTCCTCTCTTTACTCTCTTGTTTCTCAACTTTATGAAAGGAAAGAAGAGTGGGACTTATCATTGAAATATTTAAAACTGAGCGATGAATTAGTGGAGTCCAATACCTCTATAGAAACTTCTATTGAAAACACTAATCAGTATATCAGATATTATACAAAACTAAATGATTATGACAATGCCTTGAAATTCGTTCTGATTGGTGATAGTCTTAAAACAACTTCATTGGGATCCGCATCAGAAGGGGATTTTTTAAATGCTAGATTAGAATTTTATGAAACTTTTGGTTTCTATGATAAAGCTTTAGCTTATTCACGAGAACTAATTAGCAAGATTAGGAAAGAAACTTCAGATGAGGTTGCAGATTTAGTGGCTGAATTTGAGGCTCAGAAAAATATTGATAAGATTAATCAAGAAAAGCAAAGGCTAGACTTGTTGAATACCCAACAGAATCTAACTATTGCTAATCAAAAGAATACTATTTTGTTTAATATTTCACTTTTATTGCTTATTTCAGGAATTACTGTCCTTACTTTTCAAAGATATAAATCTAAAGACAAACTATCTAAATTATTAAATATAAAGGTTGAAGAAAGAACCAAAGAATTAAAATTATCTAATGAAAATTTGCTAGCAGAAATTGAAGATCATAAATCTACTACTAACCAGCTCCTTTTTGCTCATAGGCTTACTGGTGTAGGGGAGATTGCTTCTGGCTTAGCCCATGAAATTAGGAATCCTTTAACCAATATTATAGCTTCTATGCAGATTTTAAAATCGAAACATAGCCTTGATAATGATGAATTCGCAGATATTATTATAAGAAATGCTCAAAATGCTAATGTAAGAATCAAAGAACTTTTAAACTATAGTCAGCCTATTGATTTTAAGTTAGAAGTAATTTCAATGCACAGAGTAATATCTGAAGTGATAAATTTAGTGAGAGGAAAGCTTAATAAGGAAAACATTGAACTTAAATACTCTCCTGCCAGTAAGTTGGATTTAGTCTCTATTGATAAAAAGCAGATTAATACTGTTTTCTTAAACTTCATCCTAAATTCTATTGATGCTATCAAGAGTACAGAGAAGGAAGGATTAATAGAAATCTCAACCTATGATGAATTCAACTTTGTTGTTATAGAATTTAAGGATAACGGTTGTGGAATTGAAGCTAATATTATACCTAAGATATTCCAACCTTTCTTCACTAATAAAGAGAATGGAACAGGACTAGGACTTAATCTAGCCCATAAGATTATTCATCAACATGGTGGAATCATTAGTGCGGAAAGTAAAGTAGGACTCTATACTACGATTAAAGTTAAGTTGTTAAATATCAAATCTTAAGATAACTTTTTCTTAAGTCGAGTAATTCTTTTTTCTGACTCAGTTATTAAAGTATTGTTAAAAACAGGCTCTTCGTGAAGTAAGAGATAAGCTTTTCTGGCATAATAAAATGCTTGGGATAAATTTTTAAGTTTGTGCTCATAAATCTTAGATAACTCTAAACAGATAAGAGGAGATGTTGCTTCTAATAGCTTTAAATACTCCACTGCTGAAAGATAATCATTCTCTTTCTTAAGTAATTTTGTCAGAAGTAGGAGGATATTCTCAGAAACTTTATCTGTGTTGGCAAGCTCTTTTAACAAGGGAAGAGAAGAACTCTCTAAGCCAATATCTACAAGAAATTTAGCTACACTAAAGTTATCTATTTTAAACTTTTCTAAGTAATCAAAATCCATAAAATCCAAATTTGTACAGACTTCTAATATTTTGGTTAGAGAATATAAATCTTCTTCATTATGGTAAAAAACATTAGATATTTCTTCTGCATTACGACTAGTTAAATAATCAAAATAAGCTTTAGGAATAAGTTCTCCGGGGATATCATTGGAGTAGTCTCTGATATAATTGAAAATTAGTGTTTCAATGTTTTGTAACTTACACCCTTGAAGGGATGTTTTCCAAAAGCGTCTGGATAGATGTAATAGGTCTAAAAATTCTAAATCTCGAATAGAATAATCATTCTTATGAAATTTAAATCTATTATCAAGTAGGGGAATATCGTAACATTTTCCATTATAACTGACTAATATTTTGAAATTAGAGAGTAGCTCCGAAAGCAATTTCATTAATAAAGTCTCATTTTCAGGAGACTCTATAAAGAACTGCTTCAATACCCAATTATTGTTTTCAAAGTAGAGAACACCTGTTAAAAAAGCATAAGTATTAGCTCCCCTATCTAAACCTGTTGTCTCTGTATCTAAGAAGATAATCTCCTCAGCAGAAGCAAAATTAAATATTTTGCTATACTTATATAGCCACTTTGGAATCCTAGGTAGAGAATCAGCTAAGTTAATCTTCTTTTCTGCAGAGATAATTTTCTCATGAACAAATACTCGTAGAGAAGCTTCTTCGATAAAAGAACCTGTTAAAAATTCATCTATTGGTTTGGCAAATTCAGATTTCTTTTGTGACTCTTCTTGCAAGTCATCAAGGAATAGTTTCAAATCAGACATTGCTAACCCCGCTTATTTCTTGGAGAAGTTCTAAGACACTCTCTTTAGCTCCATAACCGTTTTCAGCTACAGGTCCAGTGCAAGATGGACATCCATCACTACAGCTGCAATCTTTAACTTGAGCATAACATAAATCCAATACTGCTACTAAATCAGTAAAGATTTTTTTGGAAAGTCCTATCCCTCCTCTAAAAGAATCATAGATTATTATGGCTCCTTTTCCATCGGATAACTTCGAATCATCACTATAGTTTACTTGAATATCGCTGTTAGAACACATTAAATATAGAGGGGCAAGATTACGGATTAAATAGGCTAAACCTGCCATTGTACTTTGAATCTTTACTGGTATCTCTGCATTTCGGTGACACTGGCGACAGAGGGTTATTAAATTCTCAGTCTTATTAGCTTCTTGAGCATTAGAAAAAGATTTAAATGGTTTGATATGATGAACATCAAAAGAGACACTACTCTCTAACTTACCACAGTTCTGACAAGTATAATGATCTCTTTGTTTAACTAATTTCTTGATTTCACTCCAATCCTTTCCATAATTGTTTTGCTTAGAACTATTTCCCTTTTTCTCTAAAAAATCCTCATAAAAATCTGAAAGAGTTAAAATAACACCTTTTGTCGGAAGAGTTGTCTGAGGTAAATCTAATTCTTCAGTATCTAAAATCTCTCTACTGCTCCACTTAATCTTTTTAAAAGCTGAAACTTGGGTATGAACATTCAATACAGCATAATGAGCCTTCCCAAAAGGATAACTTAAAAGATCTAGTTCTTTTATTAATTCATAATCAGTTTTGATGATAGGTTCGGTAAAGTAATCTTTGTCATGAGTAATGACTTCAATATTTTTCAACTTAGTGTCAAATTTAGTGACTAAATAGGGCTCACCATTATGAATATATACAGCATTCTCGTGAGCAAACCAAGAGGCACTATTATTATCAATAAGCCCAATATTCTTTCCATGATGCAATACTGTATAACTGTTAGAATTAATTGTACGCAAAGAGCATTGTTGGGCAGGGATACTAGCTGTATTCCAATAGACAACACTATCTCTTTCAATTGCATAGCCTTTATCTAGGAGAAAATCTAATAACTCATTGATTGTCTCTCTTGAAACTCCATAATAAATTTCTCTACGATCAAAAGGAAGTTCATAGATAGAACATTTCAAATGGTCTAAAAGAATATAAGGATTATTAGCATCTAAAAGAGCTTGTTCCGGAGTTTTAGAGAAAAGGTATTCAGGATATTTAACTAAATATTGATTGATGAGAGAGGAATTCGCTACCATAACAACTAAAGAATCATTACCAGTTCTTCCTGTTCTTCCTGCTTGTTGGAGAGTTGAGGCAATAGTTCCTGGATAACCATTGATGATTACCACATCCAAATCACCAATATCAATGCCTAACTCTAAAGCATTAGTCGAAACGACGCTATTTAATTCTCCATCTTTAAGTTGCTTCTCTATCTCTCTTCTCTCCTCTTTTAAGTAGCCACTCCGATATCCAGTAAAAGATCTGCTATTGCTTTTCTTTAAATTGCTAACAATTAACTCTACTGACCTTCTAGAACGAGTGAAAATAAGACTTTGTACATTTAACTTATTAAAAAAATTAGCTATTCTGGTTGTTTCTTGAAGAGCATTTCTTCTTATTCCTAACTCAACATTTACTAGGGGAGGGTTATAGATTAAAAAATGGCGATTACCTTGGGGAGAATAATCTTTATCAATTATTTTAAATAATTGTTCGATAATGGAGGTGATAAACTCGCGAGTATTTCCTATAGTTGCTGATGTTAGAATAAAAGTAGGGGAGCTTCCATAGTGAGAACAAACTCTTTTTAACCTGCGAATAACATTAGTAAAGTGAGAACCAAAAATCCCACGATAAATATGAACTTCATCGATTATAACAAATTTCAGGTTAGCAAAGAATTTTGCCCAACTGTTATGATTTGGTAAGATACTAACATGCAACATATCAGGATTGGATATAATAATATTAGCATTTTCTCTTATTGCCTTCCTTTGACTTTGCTCAGTATCTCCATCATAAATATTTAAATTCGGTTTCCTAGCAGAGATAGTTGAAAAGGTCTCAAGTAAAGGAGAGAATGATTTAAATTGATCTTGGGCTAAAGCTTTGGTTGGATATAGACATAAAGTGCTATTGTTTTGGTTAAATGATAAAGAATGTATTATTGGAACTTGATAACATAGACTTTTCCCACTCGAAACACCTGTACTTATTACAGTACTAACTCCTTTTAAAATACTTGTTATAGCTTTTTCTTGATGAATATATAGCTTCTGAAAACCTGATTCTTCTAAGGTTGCCCTAACCCAGGGGTGTAAAGATTGAGGAATATCACTCCATTCGGCCTCTTTAGCTTCATCTTTATGATGAACAGCAATATTGGTTTGAAAGCTACTTTTTTCTAAGAACTTATCTAATACGAAATATTCATTCATTTATGCAACCTCTTTTTACCTCAAAATCTAATGCCATTTAATAAATAGTGCTTAAATAAGTCAATTGAAAAAGAGGATAATAAGCTGAATATATAATATTTAGAGGCAATAGATGAGTTTTTTGAAAAAATGGAAATGTGGAAAAAAAGCAACACATTTATAAAATGGTAACTGATGCTTTATTGAGATGTTTTAAATCATTAAATAATGGAAATTTTGCTTAAATCATGTTTGTCTAGATTATTAACAACTCATAAGATTAAGTTATAATATTTTAGCTGAAAATACCGATAGTCCTTGTCTAATAATATCTTAGGCGTAAATATATTGTAGGATTAAATCGTTAAAGGAGAAATAATTCCCTCAATTTTGAAAAGTTTATCACTTCTATTGCAGGGGGAAAAAAGAAAAAGAGGAAGCGTTAACTACTAGTTAACGCTTACCTCCATTACATGCCAACCCATTATTAAGGAGAACTGTTTTCACAAGTTCGTATTACACTTACATTTTATATAGTTAGGAAAAATACTGTCAATAAGAATTTTAAAAATTTGATTAATTTATATTATTTTCTATCATTAGAACTTTTAATTACGGGGAAAAAGAACTTTTAAAAAAAAATAAATTTACAAGAAAAACTAATCAAACAATATTGATTCAGTTGAAATAAAAATCTCAAAATAAATAAAATGTTGCTAAGTCGTAGTTTAAAATTATTTTTTTAAAAATGGTAAGGAGAAATAGTGCTAAAAATTGAATATTGGTCGATATCTCAAAAAGGTAAAAAACATGAGAAAAACGAAGACAATAGTCTCAGTTTATCAAGGAATAATATATTCAACACAGCATTATTTATGATTTGTGATGGGGTTGGAGGCTATGCTGGGGGAGATATTGCTTCCAAGATGATTGTTACTAAATTTGAAAAAATATTCTCAAATCTTAGAGATAATTATGAGAACATTGAAGAGTATTTAAGGCAAATTTTAACCCAGATTAATAACGATATCCTAGAATATTCCCGACAAAATCCTAATTATCCACGATTATCTAGCACTGTGGTCGGCTTGTTAACTATTGATAATAGCTACCATGTATTTAGTGTGGGAGATAGTAGAGTTTACTTGCGAGATAAAATTGGTTTTAGACAAATTAATGATGAAGATAGTCGAGTGTGGCTACGCTTTAAAGAAGGATTAATCAAAAAGGGCGAGATAATTAATCAGATTGATAAAAATATAATCACTGCAGCTTTAGGGTTGAAAGAAAATATTCAACCTCATTATTATTCAGGTATTCTTAAAGATTATTTTCAATTCATTCTTTGCTCAGATGGTCTGACAGATTTTGTTACTGATGGAGATGTGGAGAAGAGCCTCTCCGAAGATAAGTCAGTAAGGGATAAGAGTATTGATCTAGTTAATAAAGCACTTAACAACAATTCTGATGATGATATCTCAGTTATAGTTGTTGAAGGTGAAATTAGCAAAAAAGATATTTTTCAATAATAATAACTATTGAATATTTTAAAAGGTAATATGCTAAAAAAACATAAACAAAATTTAACAACAATATCCGTATTCATAATATTAATCGGTTATATGATTTTTTTCCTGACAACTCAATATAAATCAATTAAAGAACTGGAAGAAAGATCTATTAGTGACCTAAACTCTCAAGTAATGAATGATGCTAAATCTTTGGAATATTGGAGCATAATATGTAAAAATAATATTGAGATATTTAGCAATAATCTTCCTTTAAAAGATTACTTCTTGCTCTCTGAGGATCCTAACTCTTCCCAGAGTGTTATTGATTCAGCTAAAAAAGAAGTAGAAAGAGCTTTTTTGAATCATATAAAAAAAGAATTTATAGATAATATAAATTTATATCGTCGTATAGTCTTTGTAGATAGCCACAGCAGTAAGATATTTGATGAATCTGATTCTGACTTTAATAAGCAGATTGATTTTTTAAATTTTCGCGATAATATTTCACACAATCATGACAGCACTCAGTATAAAGTTCTCTTTATCGAAGGGCGTTACTATTTTCTTATTACTCACCCATACTATGAAGATAATGTCTTTAAAGGTATGCTCATTGCTGAAATCAATGATGATATAATTTTGGGTGGAGTCTTTAGAAAATATGGTGGATCCAAGAAAATTCTCTTGGCCAAAGGATATGAAGATGAGATAAGTGAAAATTTCATTTTTAATGATTATGATCGAAAACACTTCCCTGAACTAAGCATGATCTCAGTAAGTTCACCTACTAAATATAATTTATATAATCTAGATAAATCTAAAAAAACCGTTGCTTATATTGGCAGATACCCTATTAATAATAGTGAGCTTGAAATAATACTAATTTATCCCAAGAACCTTTTATTAGGGAAAATATGGTCAAGTTGGCTAATAATAGGACTTGTTATTTTTAGTGTCTTCATTCTACTCCTTTTATTTTATGCCCACCGCGCTAATATGAAGCAATTAAGGGTTCAGACACAGCTTGAGATAGAGAAAAAAAAGAATGAAGAGATTGCTGAGAATAATCTATTACTCTCTCAAGAGATCGAAAAGAGGATTGAAACAGAAAATAATTTGCTAGAAAGTAATAAGAAAGCTAATGATTTAGCTATTCAAGCCCACAATGCTAATAAAGCTAAATCTCAATTCCTAGCTAATATGAGTCATGAGATCAGAACTCCGATGAATGCTATAATTGGTTTTACTGAAGTTATTCTTCAGGATGAGAAAGATGAAATTAAAATTGATAAGTTAAATCTAATCAAAGATTCTGCAGGCTATTTAATGAATATTATTAATGATATTCTTGACCTATCAAAAATTGAGTTTGGCAAAATCAAGGTTAAAATAGCTACCTTCTCAATAGATAAATTATTAGTTGTTATTAGTGGCTTATTCCAAAATAATAGCCATAAAAAAGGCCTCTACTTTAAAATTAACAAGTCTGAGACAGTTCCGGAATTTATTAATTCCGATAAACAGAAGATATTTCAGATTCTTACTAATGTAATTAATAACGCTATCAAATTTACTGATAATGGCGGTGTTACTTTAAATGTTGATTATCAAGATAATCAAATGATCTTTGAAATAATCGATACTGGTATAGGTATATCTTCAGAAGATTATGAGAAAATCTTCGAGAATTTCCAACAGATAGAAAGTCATCATCAGTTAAAGGCGCAAGGTACAGGACTTGGCTTAGCAATAACTAAGAATTTTATAGAAATGCTTCATGGTAAAATATTTGTAGAATCGGAACTTGCAAAAGGGGCTAAATTTACCATTCAGATACCAATTACTGTTTTCGCTCTGAATAATCTAAGTGATATAAATAAGGAAACTGCAATAAGTAAGCAGTTAAATATGATGAAAATACTGATTGCTGAAGATAATGTGATTAATCAGAAATTGATGCTCCATATCTTTAAAAGAATAAATGTAGATTTTACAATTGTTAATAATGGAGAAGAAGCTCTAGACTTTTTAGATAGCAATTGGGCTGATTTAGTTATTCTGGATATTCAGATGCCAATCTTGGATGGTGTAGAAACAGTGAAACTAATCAGGAAGGATAATAGACTAAAAAATATTCCCGTGATTGCTTTAACTGCCCAAGCCATGCCAGGGGATAAAGAAGCTTTTCTCGAGGCAGGCTTTAGTGACTTCCTCTCCAAACCTGTTGATACTAAAGTTCTAAAAGACAAAATAGAGTTTTATTCTGATTACATAAATAATGTTCATAGGATATAATTTCAAAATTTCTTTATCACTCAAGTAGGGGCTTAATTGAATTTATCAGATAACTTTAGCTTTATAAGATGTAATAAATATCAAAATAATTAAAAAAGCTATTGACAAATCTTACCCTACTTCAATATAATTGTTCATAGAATTTTTATTTAGGGATTATTTCTTATTCCTTGAATTGAATTAGCGGATTGATTTAGATGAATAACTTAGTTTATTCGCTATAAACTAAGCATGAAATTAACTAAATAACAAAACACTTAAGTAAAGGAGATATTGTTATGAAAAAGAACGGGCTAATTTTATTGGCACTACTATTGACTTTTTCATCCATTTTCGCTATGGATATCGAAATTGGAAACGGAACCACCACTACGAATTATATGCCATTATATGGTTTTTATGATTATAGTTGGTCAAATTTTATCATTGACGCCGACCTTATAGGTATGGAAGTTGAACTTAACCAGATTCAATTTAATGTAAGTAATACACCTGCGGGTTATGAAACATTAAATCAAAAAATCTACTTCAAACACACAACTGATGCTGAAGTCCCTGTGGCTTACCCAAATCCTGAAACTGCTGGTTTCACCTTAGTTTATAACGGTGCAATCACTTGGGACGGTAGTGGCTGGCAAGGTGTTATGTTAGATACTCCTTTTGAGTATAATGGAACTGACAATCTTCAAATCGTATGGGAAAACTGGGATGGTACTTATGTATCGGGTTATCCAGGATTCTATACAACTGATTTAGGAACTAATGTTGGTGCTTATAAATATGCTGATGGAGAATTCCCAGCTGTTGATGGTACAAATGTTACTTATTTCCCTAATTTAAAACTTTCTTTTGATGCTGAAAATGAGCCAAGTGTTGCTACTTTAGTTGCTCCCTTAGATGGTGCAGTTAATGTTACAACTACAACAACTTTAGAATGGACTTTAGGCGAAAACACAACTGATGTTGATGTTTATTTCTCAGCTGTTCTTGCTGATGTAGCTACAATGGCTGCAAGTGCTATGGTTGTTGATGGTCAGAATGTAACTTCTTATGAAGCTGCAGCTCTTGAAAATCTTACAACTTATTACTGGAGAGTTAAATCTCGTAATACCGCTAATGATTTAGTAGTTAATGGTCCTGTTTGGAGCTTCACTACTGAAGCTGGTGGCGGAATTGTTGCTGTTCCTGTTGGTAATGGTACTACAAGTGCTAACCAATATCCTTGGAACTTCTACTATAAGAATTCTGTTGCAGAAACTATCTATTTAGCTGAAGAGTTAAATATCGGTGGCCAAATGCAAGGTCTTACTTATTATAACAACTTCGTTACAGATCTTACAGCTATGCCTGTTAATATCTGGATTGGTGAAACAACACAAACTGATTTATCTACATATATCCCAGCTTCTGAATTAACAGCTGTTTTTGCTGGTACTGTTGATTTCCCAATGGGACAAAACTCAATAAATATCACATTCGATACTCCTTATAACTATGCAGGTGGAAACTTAGTTGTTCTTACTGAAAGAGTTATGGATGAAGAATATTACTCATCAAGTGATAAATTCTATAATACAGTTACAGATTTAACTGCTAGAACTATTTCTTGGCAGAGTGATACTGTTGACTTTGATCCAAATGCTATGGAAGGTGGAACAACTGTTGCTAACATGCCTAATGCTACTTTCTACTTCATCGTTGAAGGTATGGGTTCTGTTGCTGGTACTGTTACTGACGGTACAACTGGTTTAGCTGGTGTTAACCTTGTTATTGATGGTACTAACTATCAAACAATGTCAACAGCTGACGGTAGCTTTGAATTCCCTTATGTTGCTGCAGCTGAAGATTATACTTTAACAGCTACATTACACGGATACAATAACGGAACTGCAACATTTGATGTTGTGGAAGATCAAGAAACTATGGTTAATGTAACTATGGCTATGCTTGATAATGTAGAAGTTTCTGGTCAAGTTATCACTAATGATACTGGTATGGGAATCCAAGCTCATGTTATGCTTACTGGTTATGAAAACTACGAAGCTGACACTGATGCTAATGGTTACTTCACTATTGCTGGTGTATTCACTAACCAAACTTATGCTGGTACTGCAACTGCTGAAGGTTACCAAGCTGGTGCTTTCCAAGCTGTTGTTGCTGAAGCTGATTTAGATCTCGGTACTATTTTAGTTACTGAAACTTTATTCCCTGCTTCAAATGTTCTTGCTACTTTAGATGGCAATAATGCTCTTGTTACTTGGGATGCTCCTAATCCTAATGTTGGTGAAAGTGTTCAAGAAGGCTTTGAAGAATCTTTCCCTCCTGCAAACTGGACTACTGTTGTAACTAATACAACTCAATCTTGGGCACAATATGAAACTGTTACTTTCTCAACTGGCGACATCGTTCCTACTGAAGGAATGTATCAAGCTGGTGTTATGTGGGATTATGCAGCTCAAGACGAATGGTTAATTACAAACTCAATGAACTGTCCTGCTGGAAACCTAACTTTTGATTTCTACGGTCAATATGGTTCAGAATATGGTGATAGCTACTATGTTAAAGTATCAACTGATGGAACAAACTGGACTCCAATCTGGAATGCTTCTGACCTTGCTCCAGCTGAAAATCATTATGATGCTCCTATCGTTATTGACTTAAGTGCTTATGCTGGACAAACTGTTCAATTCGCATGGAACTTTGTTGATGGTGATGGTCAAGGTTTATGGTATGCTACATATATCGATAATATTAATATCGGTGGTAGAAGTATCAGAGCTAATGAACTTACTTCTGTAAGCAAAGCTGTAAGAACATCTAATGTTACAAGAATTACTAGAAATAAAAAGAATCCAAACGAAGCTCCTGCTATGAGTGTTGCTACTAATAACACTCGTGCATTTGAAGCTTATAATGTATATCGTTTCTTAATTGCAGACGAAGCTAATATGGCTAACTGGACTTTAGTTGAAGAAGAAACTACTGCTTTAACTTATACTGATACAGATTGGTCAACTCTTCCTACTGGTTTCTATAAATATGCTGTTAAAGCTGTTTATACTAACGGTGCTGAAGCTAATGCTTCTATCTCAAACTGGTTACAAAACTCAGCTATGGCTGAAATCACAGTTAATGTTGATTCAAACTTAGGTGGAGCAATTGCTGATGCTAATATCGCATTAATGGCTCAAACTCCAAATCCTGATGGCGAATATGACATGTATGATGCAATGACTGATGCTTCAGGTACTGCTGTTATTACTGTTAATGTTGGCATGTATGACATTAACATTACAGCTGCTGGTTTCACTGGCTACACTTCTGAAGTTGATGCTTCTGCTGATGTAACTCTTGATGTTACTTTAAATGAAGTTGCTTTACCTCCAACAGCTGTTCTTGCTGAACAAGTTGACGAAGACGCTGTAATCACTTGGAATGTTCCTGGTGGTGGTGGTGCTGGTGAATGGATTACTAAAGCTTCAGAAGAAAATAATGATGGTATCGGTACTGGTGGTGCTGGTACATTTAACTTCGCTCACCTTTACACAGAAGCTGAATTAGCTGATTACCAAGGAATGTATATCAATTCAATGAAAATATTCCCAAGAGAAGCTGCTGCAACTTATACTTTAAAAATATATGGTGGCGCTGATGGTAATACAGAATTATATAGTCAAGCTGTTACAGATTTTGTTAACGAAGCTTGGAACGAATATACATTAGATTCTTCAGTAGCTATACCTGCTGCAGGTCCTCTTTATATTGGTTACTATGTAAATACTACTACTGGTTATCCTGGTGGTTGTGATGCTGGTCCTGCTGTTCCTGGTGGAGATATGGTTAAATTAAACGACCAAGCAGATTGGGATGTTCTTTCAGATATCACTACTATTAATGTTAACTGGAATATCCAAGCTTATGTTTCATGGTCAAGAGGTGCTCAAGTTGCTTCAACTGAAGGCAGAAGACTTATCCAAAAAGCTAACACTCAAGCAAACGAAACTGCTCAACTTGTTAGTGGTAACTTAGAACCAATCGTTAATGCCTCTACTATCTCTACTAGAGAACTTTTAGGCTATAAAGTTTGGAGATTCTTAGCTACTGATCAAGGTAATGAAGCTAACTGGACTCTTCTTACAACTAACATGATTACTGATTTAACACACACAGATGCAACTTGGGATGCTTTAAGCTCAGGTTCATATAAATTTGCTGTTAAAGCTATCTATACTAACGACAATATGTCTCCTGCTGCTTTCTCTAATGTATTATTGAAAGATATGTATGGAACAGTTGATGGTATGGTTATGACTGAAGCAGGTGCTCCAATTAATGGTGCTTCTGTTAATTTAGACGGAACTATGACTACTACAGATGCTTCTGGTTACTTCTTATTCACAGATGTTTTTGCTGGTGAATATAGTATCACTGCTTCTGCTGCTGGTTATGTTTCATCAACTCAAAATATCACTGTAGTTGGAACTCAACTTACAACAGTTGATTTCGAACTTGCTACTTCTAATATCCTTATTAGTGATAGTTTCGAATCATATCCTGACTTTGCTTTAGAAGCTGCTCCATGGACTTTAATCGATGGTGACTTATCAGGTACTTATTCAATCACTAATACTACTTGGGAAAATGCTGAAGCTCCTCAAGCTTACATTGTTTTCAACCCTACTATGACTACTCCAGCTTTAGCTGAAGATTATTATGCTCATACTGGTGTGAAATATATGGCTGCTTTTGCTTCTACTACTCCTACAAATAACGACTGGATGATTACTCAAGAGTTTACTCTTGGTGCTTCTGGTTCATTTAACTTCTGGGGTAAATCAATCACTGACCAGTATGGTCTTGAAAGATTTAATGTATTAGTTTCTAACGGATCAACAAATCCTAATGACTTTACATCAATCTCAGGTGGAACTTATGTTGAAGCTCCTACAACATGGACAGAATATTCTTATAGTTTAGATGCTTATGCTAACCAAAATATCAGAGTTGCTATCCAATGTGTATCTAATGACGCATTTATCTTCATGGTAGATGATGTAGCTATTGATGCTCCTGGTGGAACTGGTAACGATACTACTGATATCGCTGCTGTATCTCAACTTATTGGAAACTACCCTAACCCATTCAACCCTGAAACTAGAATCGCTTTCTCAACAAAAGAAAACGGTCCTGTAGCTATTGATATCTTCAATATCAGAGGTCAAAAAGTGAAAGCTCTTGTTAATGAAAACATGGTAGCTGGTCCTCACACTGTTGTCTGGAATGGTACTGACGATAATGGTAAGAATGTTGCTTCTGGTGTATTCTTCTATAGAATGAAATCTGGAAAATATACTTCAACTAAGAAAATGATTCTTATGAAATAATATCAGGTAACTGATAAAATATATAAGCCCCGTGAAAGCGGGGCTTCCTTTTGTCTTAGAAAAGATACAATTAGACAAAGTTCAATAAATTCCTCATCAAAGCCAAATAATGAAAAAGGTTTTTGTGAATAGCATTTTCTTAAAAAGAATAAATCTAAATTACCTATTTAGATTAAAGCTGTATATTAAACTGGCTGCAAAATCTATCTAAAATAATCATACTGAGAAATCCCTAAAAGACAAATTGTTGACTACGACGATATCTCTGAGTTTTTGGATAATATATGGTGATTTTAATAATTAATTAAAATCTACTTGACATTAAAATCTTGTTTGCTACAATTATTAAGAGTAAAGAGTAAAGAGTAAAGAGGAAAGAGTAAAGAGGAAAGTTATGAAGAGAGTTTTAATAACAATAGTGCAATGTCTTTTGCTGGTAACGAGTATTGTAGCTTTTGAAATACCTACAGGGGAAGTTATCCAAAATAAGCAGGTAACCAACCAACAAATTAATGAGTTTACTTCTAAAGCTGAGCGGGATATCATAACTATTAATATCAAGGAAATTTGCTCAACAACCCCATTCACCACTATAGTCTCTGAAACTGATTACGCTGTAGATCAAGTGATAGTTAAAGAAATACCATTCCCTGTTACTAGCGTGATTGCTACTGTGGAAGGGGATGAGGCCCTAATTACTTGGGCTGCTCCCAACGGAGAAAATACAGGGGAGTGGGTTACAAAAGCAACTGTCGGGAATGAAGAATATTTTGGGACCGGTGAAGGAAGCATAATTGCTGTATCTCAAAAGTATACTGAAGCTGAATTAGTTAGTTATCAAGGAATGTATATTAATGCAATTAAATTCTTTCCAAGTGGAGCAATGACCTCTTATACAGTTGGAGTCTGGGGAGGCTTTGCTGGTAGCACTGAATTATATACACAAGAAGTAACTAGTGGTGTTAGTGATGAATGGAGGGAGGTTATCTTAGATTCTTCAGTTGCTATTCCGGCGAGTGGACCAATCTTCTTTGGCTATATTGTTAATAACCCTTCAGGTTTTCATTTTGGCTGTGATGCTGGACCTGTTGTTCCTGGGGGAGATATGATAAAATTTGAAGGTCAAGAAAATTGGGATACCCTTTCAGAATTAACAAGTTTAAGTATTAATTGGGGCTTGCAAGCTTTTGTTTCATTCTCTCCTAACAGACAAGTTGCTTCAGCTACAGCTAGAAACGATTTTCGAAGAGCTAACTCTCATGCTACTAAAGATACTAAATTTAGACTTGGTGCTTCAGAAACAAGCGTTAGCCCTACTAGTACTAGAGCCTGTGAAGGTTATAGAGTCTGGAGATTATTAACTTCTGACCAAGATAATGAAGCTAACTGGACAAGTCTAACCGATGAAATAATTACAGATTTAAGTTTTACTGATACAGCTTGGACTAGTTTACCTTCCGGAGCATATAAATACGCTGTGAAGGCTATCTATACAAATGACCTTGTATCGCCAGTTACATTATCTAACGAATTGTTAAAAGATATGTATGGAACTGTTGAGGGACTTGTAATGGATGAAACTGGAGCTCCTATTACAGGTGCTTCTGTTAATTTAGCTGGAACTATTGCTACCACAAATTCTGCTGGTTATTACTTATTCACAGATCTTCTTGTAGGTGATTATAATATCACTGCTACAGCATACGGTTATATTAGCTTAACTCAAGAAGTAACCCTTGTTTGTAATCAAGTTACAACTATTGATTTCTTTCTTGCAGAATCATTTGTCTTGTTTAATGATGGCTTTGAAACATATCCGGACTTTGCTTTAGAAGCAGGTGCATGGATTTTAGTAGATAGCGATTTATCAAGTACTTATTCCATTACAGACACTTCATGGGAAAATGCCGAAGCTCCACAATCATATATCGTATTCAATCCAGCAATGACAACTCCTCCTTTATCAGCAGATTATCAACCGCACAATGGCTCAAAATACATGGCCTGTTTTGCTTCAACTACGACTGATAACAATGATTGGATCATTACTCAAGAGGTAACTCTCGGCTTTTCAGGTGCTTTTAATTTCTGGGCTAAATCAATCACAAATATTTATGGTTTGGAAAGATTTAGAGTCTTAATTTCTAGTGGCTATACAAATCCTAATGATTTCTATTTAATCTCAGATGGGTCCTTCGTCGAAGCTCCTACTGATTGGACAGAATTCTCTTATGATTTAAGTGATTTTGAAAACCAAACAGTTAGATTAGCTATCCAATGTGTATCTTCAGATGCCTTTATGTTCACGGTTGATGATGTCCTCATTTATCAAGCACCTAGTTGGGATAATAATATTAATGATATTGTTTGTGCTTCTCAACTTAAAGGAAACTATCCTAACCCCTTCAACCCTGAGACTACTATCTCTTTCACTACTAAAAAGAATGGACCAGTCTCTATTGATGTATTTAATATTAAAGGGCAGAAAGTAAGAACTCTTCTTAATGAAAATAGACAAGCAGGTAATCATATTGTAGTTTGGAATGGTAAAGATGACAGTGGTAATAGCCTTGCTTCTGGTGTATTCTTCTATAGAATGAAATCTGGAAAATATACTTCAACTAAGAAAATGATCTTAATGAAATAAAAAAACTGTAGAACCCACTGGGAGCGCCTTAATCTTGAAGGCATCTCAACTGGGAAGACTTCTACAAATCAACAAAATGAAAAATAATATTCTTGCATTTTTATGCAAGTACAATATATTGTCCTTAATAAAGGAGAATCTATGAAGAAAATAATACTAATAACAATGGTAATGATATCTTTAATATCCTTATCAGCAATAAATGTGTTTATTTGGGAAAACGAAGTCCAAACTGCTCAGATTGTTAATGCAGAAACAGGATATCCTTCTTCTGCAGCAGCAGCAATGGGGAATATTCTTAATGATTTAGGAGTCCAAAATATTGTGGCTCCAGAATTGACAACTAGTCTATCCGAATATGATGTTGTTATCGTTTCAGTAGGCACTTTTTGTGAATCCTGAGGACTCACACCTCCAGGTGTCGTGAACACCTCTCAACAAGAAGCTCTTATTGAATATATGGATAACGGTGGTGCAGTCTATTTTGAAGGTGTAAACATCGGCCAAGACCATGCAGGAACAAACTTCCTTAGCTATTTTGGTATCGAGTTTGCTGGACAGGGACTTATTCATACTGGTATTAGTAGCTTGAGCGGACAAGTAGATACCTTCTCTGAAGGTAAAGTCTTACAACATCAAGTGAATACTTATGCTGATATTTATAACAACTGGTTTAATCCAACAAGTGGAGAAGTACTCTTCCAATCTAATGACAATCATATCAGAACAGTGTTTAATCAAACTGCAAATTATCGTTCGATTGCTTCCAGTTTCTTGGTAGCAGCAGTAATTGATAGTGAAAATCTTAATACTAAGAGAAATTTAATGCAACTTTATATTTCTTATTTGACTAATACTCCTGGTCCTGAGTTATATTATGACCAATCTTCTCTTGATTTAGGTACAATAGCCCCTGGGGAAAGTATTACTCAAAGCATCTTGATTCAAAATCTTGGAAATAACCCTTTAGAGATTACTAATATCTCATCAACAAATCCTGTATTCAATATTTCTAACATAAATTCTGCAACACTCAATCTTGGTAATATGCTAGAATTAGAGCTGGAGTTTACTAATGAAAACTCAGGTACTTATCAAGGAAATATTTCTTTCAATACTAATGATCCTGAATATTCTGAAGTGACTATACCTATTTCAATTAATAATTTCTCTTTCCCTATTTTTGAATACTCTGGTGTTTTGGAAGTAGATTCTTATAATGGAGATGGCCAAATATCTCTGGAAGTTAACAATCTAGGACAGCAGCTATTAGATTATTGGATTGAAGTACCAGAAGTTACTCGTAACCTTGGTGGTCCGGATCTATATGGATATAGTTGGCTAGATAGTGATGAAGATGGACTTGACTTTGTTTGGAACGATATAAGCGATATGGGTACTTATGTTAATTTCCAGAGTACAGATGATTATGTCGATTTAGATTTACCATTTAGTTTTCCTTTCTATGGACAGTTAAAAGATATGGCAAGAGTTGCATCTAATGGCTATATTACTTTTGGTGAAGATGGTGTTGATTACAGCAATGACCCAATCCCATCTCCTTTTCAACCAAATGACTTAATTGCTATTTTCTGGGATGATCTTAATGGTGCAAATGCAGATTTCCACTACTACTATGATGAAGAAAATAGAGTTTTTATCGTTCAATATACTAACTTCCCATTCTTTAATGGAACAGGTAACTTAAACTTCCAAGCTCATCTACATGATAATGGAGATATCTATTTCTACTATAATGAAATGGATGGGAACTTATATAGTGCAACTATAGGTATTGAGAATAGTGATGCAACAGATGGACTTCAAGTTATCTATAATAGTAACTATTTAAGTAGTTATCATGCTATAAAAATCTCTTATAATGCCCCTTGGGTTGCTTTAGATAGATGGCAAGGTAGTATCAATGAAAATGATCCTGAAACAATTAACTTCAGTTTCCCTCAAGAACTGCTACCAAGTGGAGTATATACAGCAACAGTAAGGGTTCATACTAACGACCCAACTAATGAATTAGTAGATATTCCTTTAACTGTTAATGTTACTACTGTTTCTAATGATAATGATTCTGCTCCGGTGCTTCAAGCTTCCTTGCAACAAAATTATCCTAATCCTTTTAATCCTGAAACAACTATAAGCTTCTTTGTTGAAAAGAACAGTGAAGTTATAATAGATGTTTATGATATCAAAGGTAGAAAAGTAAAGTCACTTGTCAGAGATAATTACTCTCGCGGTAATCATAGTATAGTTTGGAACGCTACTAATGAACAGGGAAATCCCGTTGCTTCAGGAATATATCTCTATAAGATGAGAAGTGGTTCTTTTAGTAGCTCACGAAAGATGATTTTACTGAAATAAAAAAGGCCACAAATAAGCACAAATATTTATAGCCCTGAGTTCAGGGCTTTTTCGTTTGCCCAGAATGTTATCTGAGCCGATGGACTGAAAGAAGTCCTGACACCCAACTGACAGGAAGTCAATCTGAGGTCAAGGGCGTTGCTGGCAACGGCAGGGTCTGAAGTAAGACGCAGGAAGAATGTGGAACATAGCGAAAGTAAACTGATTTTGGTTCATGTAGTGGGTAACTCTTCGAAAAGTGAGAACGCCCAAAAGTCAGTCGATTACATGGATTACAACAGATGGATTTACATTCAGGCAGGATAGCTTAACTGGGGAAGCCTGTTAATGTCTCTAATAGAGTAACTATGACTACAAGCTGAAAGGCAAGAGTTGTATTAAGCATAAGCAGGTGGCAGATGATTCCGTAGTAGTGACTAACCCTTTGCCTATGAAAGCTGGTGACAGACTGGAGGATAAAACAGAGGGGATAATATTCTTAGTAATATTGGGGGATATTTTTCAAAAGGAAATATCTCATGTGAAGGGATGAAGATAAACCAAAGAATAAACATAATTAAAGAGATATTTTCTTAAAAGTAGGAAACGAAGAGAATCGAAAGATTCAAGGCTCGGATAGACGGTGGTGAGTACCTTCTTTCTATCATGACCTTACGAGACTGAGTAGATGAAGTTAAAAAAAAGGATAATAGTCAAAACCTATAAAATCTTTGATAGATTGCTTTATGCTAAAAACTTCGAAGGTCTTCATTGAATTAACTGTCATTTGAAAGTATAATTTAAACATTGTTTATTGTGAAAAAGGAGAAACTAAATGAAGAAGTGGTACAGTTTAATTGATAAAGTTTACTCAAAAGGTAATCTCTATGAATCTTTCCTAAAGGTAAAGAAAAATAGAGGTGCAGAAGGTATAGATAATATTACTATATCTAAGTTTGGTGAGACTCTACAAGAGAACTTAGAGCAGATTCATTTAGAATTGAAAAGTGGGAAGTATATCCCATCACCTGTGAAACGGGTAGAGATACCTAAAGGAAATGGTAAGATGAGGCCATTAGGAATACCTACTGTAAAAGATAGAATCGTACAGCAGGCAATAAATAACATCATCCAACCAATTTTTGAACCTGATTTTCATCCACAAAGCTATGGCTACCGTCCCAACAAAAGTTGTCAAAAGGCAGTGGCTAAAGCACATATATTAATGGTTCAGGAAGAGCTTCCTTTTGTAGTGGATATGGATTTATCAAAATGTTTTGATACATTAAATCATAAATTCATAATGCAATCATTAAATAGGAAAATAAGTGACGGAACATTATTAAAGTTGATAGAGAAAATCTTAAAGTCTGGTGTTATGCAAGAAGGGAAGTATAGCGAAACTGAAGTAGGAAGTCCACAAGGAGGGGTAATCTCTCCACTTCTTATGAACATATATCTTGATAGTTTTGACCAAGAAATGAAAAGTCGAGGAATCGAGATAGTACGCTATGCTGATGACATTTTACTTTTTGCTAAGACTAAGAAAAAAGCAGAACAATATCAACGAATTGCGGTAGAATATCTAAACTCAATTTATCTCATCGTAAATGAAGAAAAGACACATATTGCGAGTGTATTTAAAGGAGTCAAGTATCTTGGCTTCGAAATACATGAAGCATATGTAAAGATAGAGGATAAAAGAGTAAAAGCGTTCAAAGATAAGATTCGGTCACTGACTCCACGGAATAGCGGAATTAATGTCCAGACAATGATTAAAAGACTTAATCCGATATTGAGAGGTTGGTCGAATTACTTTAGGGTGGCAAATTGCAAAGGAGTCTTTCAGTCTCTATTATCATGGATAAGGCGGCGACTAAGAATGAAGAAAATGCGGGAATGGAAAAGTTGGAAAGCTTTTCACCAACAACTTAGAAGAGTTGGGCATAAAAGTGATTTTCCGAAAATATCTATGACACATTGGAAGAATTCTGGTTGTTATCATATTCATAGAGCTTTACCTAATGAATGGTTTGAGCAATTAGGGCTATATGACTTACTATCGAAACCTACAAGTGTTTTATTTAATTATTATGAATAATTACAAGGTTTATCAGGAGCCGTGTACGAGTCCCGTACGCACGGTTCTGTGAGAGGGATGGTGCTAACGCACCACCCTACTCGATTTTTATCACGAAATTCACTAATAGAGGGGATAATTAATATTCACCATCCTATAAATTTGCGACTAAATAGGCCACCTTAATACTGATTTTAAATAATAAAAAAAAAGACCGATCTAATGCGACAGATCGGTCAATTTAGGTAGTGAGAGGATACATTACTGTGTTCTATAAATCTAAACGCAAGTAGTAGCTTTTAGTTACAAGAAATATTATTAATAAGATAACTATTCCTAAAGCATAAAAGAAAATATCAGCAGTAGATTGGAAAAAATCACTTATTGCTATAATGAAGAATGTTACTAGGACAAAGACAATAGCTACGATTGAAGTTGTAATAATCTTGCCTTTAGTTCCTAGTCTAGCGAAATAATCATAAGAACATTTAAGTACTAGGGAATTCGCTATAGCTAGAAAGGATATGCCTAGAATAATGTTCAGCGGTGTATTAAAGTTAGGATTATTTAGCATTGCTCCAAGTCCATAATACATAGTAACAATTATAATATTACTAAGCATTAAAATGCTTAAGAGAGCTAGATAATCGGCAAAAAACATCTTTTCTCTACATATGGGTAGGGAAGATAGCAAATGACGATTATTCTTGTTGAATACTGTATATAAACCTGTAATAATTAACGAATTTATAATTGCAGTAGAAGTATAAGAACCATCTAAAATCAAAACTACTTGAACAATAGAATAAACTAGAAACACTAAAATTAATCTCTTAGTTGATTCTATATAGTATTTGTATAAATTTAATAACATCCTTACCTCCTTAAAAATCAAGTAATTCAACAGTCTTCAAGGAATCCTTATAGCCATAAATGAAGATTGTTGAAATGAATAAAATAGTGAATATTAGATGATAAATAAGGCTAATCTCTAGTAGTATATCAATATATGCCAGTAAAGGAAGCATCATCAAAAAGCCGACAGCTGGATAAATTTTAACCCATCGGTAATTGATACTAATCTTTTCTTTAATTGAAAAGGGAATAATTAGGGAATACAAGGCTAAACTATTTAGACAGTAAAGAAAGCCTATTAAAGAAAATGATTCATCTGTTTCATAAGGTAAGAAACTTGTAACTAAATAGATAAGAAGGAATAGATAAGATATATTGATAGTCGCCAAAATAAAATAGGCTAGATAGTTGCCATTAATGATATCAGACCTCTTAACTGGTAACCCAATAGTATAATTTAAATCATCAAAAAGTATCATAAAAGAAAAGTTAAAAGTTACTATAGAAAGAAACCAGAGATTTAAATTTCCAATAAGAATGAATGTTGCTGGAATAACTAAGTATGTGAAGAGTAAAATCCTACTGTTTCGTAAATATTTTAGCATTATATTTAACATCTTGACCTACTTCTTGCAGTAATAATACATAATATCTTCTACCTTAGCTTTCTCTATTACACAATCTTTGGAAAGAATTTCTTTAACTGAATTAATTTCCTTGGTTAATCCCTCAAAACCAAACTTATTCTCTTTGATATTAATAAAGAGCTTTTTGTTATCCTGATTAAGTAATGATTTATCTGCTTTTACTAGGTAATGAGATTCTATAATTTCATCTTTAGTCCCCATTAATAATTTCTTTCCTTGATTCATTACTAAGAGGTAATCAGCACATTTATCTAAATCTGAAGTAATATGTGTAGAAATTATAACACTTTTATTAGTATCTTCTATTTCAGCTAATATTATATCTAATATCTCTTCTTTGAAGATAGGGTCAAGTCCGGCAGTTGGTTCATCTAATATTAACAAGTCAGCTTCATGAGATAGAGCAAAAGCTAAAGAAAGCTTCATCTGCATACCTTGTGATAATTTATTAATATATTTTGAATGAGGAAGTTCAAATCTATTTAAATAGTCAAGGTATCTCTGCTCATTCCATTTGCTAAAAAACCTACCATACATTTTCCCGAAACTCTTAGGTGTGATAAAGCCAGTAACAGCTTTATCATTATTAACGAATCCTATTCTGTTCCTAATCTCTACTCCATCAGTGTCTAAGTTTTTACCAAAGACTTTAATCTCTCCTGATTCTTTAATTGCCATCCCCATAATGCTTTTTAATAGCGTTGTTTTTCCTGCTCCATTAGGTCCTACAATTCCTAATATTGTACCAGGTTCTAAACTAAGAGAAATCTCTCCCAACTTGAAGCCTATATATCTTTTAACTAAATTATTAATCTCTAAAATATTCTTCATTATTGCTCCTCCTCTAAGATATTTAAGATGTTGATAAATTCTTCTTTAGATAAATTCAAGCTTTTGGCCTCTTGTAATGCTAAGAGTAGATACTCTTCTATCTTCCTCAATTTTATCTCTTGCAGAAATTCTAAATTAGCCTTGGCTACAAATGTTCCTTTGCCAGGAACAGTCTCTACAAAATGCTCCTTCTCTAATTCTGAATATGCCTTTTTGGTCGTTATTACGCTTATCTTTAACTCACGGGCTAGACTTCTTATTGAAGGAAGAATATCACCCTCTTTTAGCTCTTGCTTGATAATTTGGGCCTTTATCTGTTCAGCAATTTGTTCGTAGATAGGCAAATCAGAACTATTACTTACTAAAATTACCATAATTACTCCTATTGTTAAGTCTTCTTTATCATTTGAATTTAACCCAAATAATACAGTAGACCTTTGTGACTAGCCCTATATTATTCTGCAAAAGTAACTTCCATAATTTCTCCGAATATATATATTATATGCGTCAAAATTCTGTAAGCTATTTTGCTAGAATAATCTGCACTCTTCACTAAAGCTCTACTACACCATTCTGGTTTAATATCATTGTTCATACTGTATATACACAATATATACAGTATGCTCTTTTTGTCAAATACTTTTTTTGTCCTGTTCCAAATTTCGTGGTTAACTGCTTATTTAGGTTGCTTACTTTTGCTTAACTTTGCTTAACTTTGCTCCATAGGAGCTGTTTCTTGGTAGCCTAGAGATCCCCATCAATAGTGGTTCGACGCTTTAGCGGAGAACAAAAAGATTTTAGTTTAAGTCTAGTGGAAAATAAGTATCTAAGGATTATAGATCATTATTCAAATATATTATGGATAAAAGATATAGAGAAATTTACTGGACAGTGTCGCTGCACTATCTGGGTAAAACCCAAAAAAAAACGGGATTACACTGTAATCCCGTAAGTTAGTTTATTCTATATTAATTTTTAAATGCTTTAATCTTATAGAAATGAGCTTCAGTATTACTCCGTGCTTGAGTATGTTCAAAAGTAGTACCACTTATTTGACCTAATTCTACCCAGTTCTCTAAATCGGTAGAGTAGAATACTTTATAGAAATCACTGTTAGGCACAGCAATCCAATTGATAGTAGCAATACTATTAGTTATTACCACATCTAAGTTGTTAGGAGCAATAAGTTCAATGATTCCGATATTAATAGGGAATGGTTCCTGAGCAGAACCTACTACTTGGCCACTAGAAACAGGTGTGGAATTAGATTCTTCAACAACTATATCTTGGCTTCTGTCATAAAGCTTAAAATATACATTTTCTGCTGAACCATTCGATTGAACAACAATAGTTGTGAAAGCTTGACTTCTATCAACGATAACTATAGAACCAATTCCACGACACTCATTTCCCACCCAAGCTGAAACAATATCATCAGCAGCAATATCTGAGCTTAAATGAGTAACTTCGGCATAGATAGTGGCACTATTGTTAGGATAGATAACAGGCTCCCAGTCAGGTTCATTTTCTAATTCTCTTATAGTTAGGGTAACAGGAATATCTAAACTACTATTAGTTGCAGAATTTGATTGAATATTTAAGCTTGCTGTATATTCTCCAGCTACAAAATCAGTAGAGGAGAAGTTAAGAGAAATAACTTCATTAGAATTAGGCAAAACAGTGAAACTATTGAATTCAGAATCCATACTTACCCATTGTGGAGCAGGACTACCTTCTCCAGAAACAACCAAGTTGTCAATAGCCCAATAATATTCATAAATAGCATCATAATAATGGAATCTGAGCTTCACATCACTGTATCCCTCGTTAGTCAAAGTGTAAGTGAAGTGATTAGGGGCAGACCAATAGCCTATATCTTCCCCTTGCCACTGAGCAATATTAATCCACTCTGTACCAGTCCAGAAATCAACATCAGCAATTTCTTCACTATATTTATTAAAATAATGATCAAATTCAATAGTTATAGTTTCATAGTTAGAAACATTGAAAAGAGGGCTTTCGATAGTATCATCTATAGCGTTGCCAGAACCTGCTGCATCACTATCTATAAATAAGAAAGAGCTTCCATCTATGCTTGAACCACTATAGTCTTCAGCAATATGCCATGTATGGTCAGCAGAATAGAGATAATCGATATCCCAACCGGTTAAATCGTTATCATCAAAGTTAGCAGAGAATATTTCAAATACATCTCTATTTTCATTAGTTTGAAGTGTTAAAGTACAGTTTAAATCTAAATCACCAGTATTACTTATAGTTAAATCTCTGCTTGTTGTTTGGTCTGCTTGCAAAGTTAATTCAATGCTTTGAGGATCAATAGAGATTAATGCAGGATTAAGGACCTCAAGAGTCAAAGGAATAGCTATTTCTGAGTTTTCAGGGTCATTAGAGGTAATAGTTAGATCACCCTCGTATGAGTCTGCTATGGCTGTTGTGTGGCTAAGGTAATAAATTTTAGATTGAGCTGGTTCAAGAGAGAAGTCTAAGTTCCGAACTCTTCTTAAACCTTTATGATCAGCTAAAATATCATTCTTAGATACATTGCCTCTTGCTTCGGTAAGAGTAAAACTATTTGTAGCAGAAACATTACCTGTTAGTGTTTCACCACCAATATTAGTTATTGTGATAGATTCAAGTATTTCATCATTAGTCATTACAGTACCAAAATCAATTGCCTGTTTATCTACTAAAATATCAGGGCTAGCAGATCCACCTACTAATAAAGTAACTGGTATTGTTATCTCTTGATGCTCAGGGTCATTTGTGATTACGAAGATGTTTTTATTATAAGTCCCCAACTCTAAGTCTCTAGCATCGAAGTTTACAGAAATAGTTTCTGAAGAACCTTCAGGAATAACAAGAGCATCAGAAGAAAGTGAGAGCCAGTTATTAGTTGAAGTTCCACTTGTGAACATTATTGCATATTCATTTTCTAAGAATGTAGAGTTATAAGTTAATAACAAACCATCATCACCAGCTTGATTTTCTATTCCTACAGTACAATCGGCATCATCTAATATTGTTTTATATTGATATTTAATATCACCATTATTATAAAGAATTACTTGGAAGGTCTCATTATTAACAGGAGTAGTACTATTATAGTGAGAAACATTCTCCCATTGAATTACAGAGTAAGTAGAGAAGTTTTGATAATAGATGTTTCCAAAAGAAGATCCTGTAGCTTTCAAATCATCCCAGAAAGCTGCTAATAGAGCATTAGGAGTAGTTGCATTCGGAATTGTTGTATTAGTATAAGCTGTCGATGTACTATTAAAACTCAAAAATCCATTAGAACAGACATTTACAGCAGTATAATCTTCTCCATAGAAAGTAAAGGTGAAAGGTAGAGTAATCTCTTCTAAAATATCATCACCCTCAGAAATTATTGTACCGGTTGAGCTTATATCTATCCAGTTATAGGAGACATCAGATTCGTTACTATCTTTCCAAGTATAACCATAGGTATCAGGTCCACCACTATTTCTCTCTGCATCAGTGATTTCTAATAATACTTCTAAATCTCCACTTCCTGTATTTTCAATCACATAAGAATAGCTATCTTGAGTATCAGGAGCAAGAGTCTTATTAATTAATCTGGTTGTAGAAGAGTAAGTTGGTTTAATACCACAAGCTACAAGTGATATATAGCTTGAATATTGGTCAGCATTATGACTAATTTCTAGGTTATTGTTATAGCAAAGTTCAATTGTTGGAGTAAAAATTACGCTATAAGTTTGATTATTTCCTACTGGGATGGTGAAGTTTTGGGAAGAAGTTCTTGTGTTAACAACTTCTTTATCACTATTTCTACCGGCAAAGGTAAAGTTCTCAGGTAAGGTGATAGTTCCAGTTAAGCTTGCTCCACCAGTATTAGAGATAACAAAATCTTTAGTAGCTGAATTACCAATTATTACCTCTCCGAAATCAAGGGAAGTGGTATTAAGAGCAATTTCAGGTCCTAAAGTACTTGCTGATGAAAAGATCCTGAGATTAGGATTGTTAGCTGAAACAGACATTGCTTGAGGAGAAGCGGGGTTAGGGTTTGTGCCATCGCTATAATAATAGATAGATCTATCAGAGCCGGAAGCATAACAATAGAATTCGTCACTACTTGCATGATATCCAGATGTATTCTCATCAAAACCAATAACTAAATTACTTGTTCCATCATAATTAAATGGAGTAGTGAGCTCTATTTCAATCCAGCCAGCAGTTGCTGGAGCTATAAAAGAACCACTATAGACTTGAGTTAGGTTGGTAGAAGAGACCCAGTCAGAGCTAGAAGTAAAACTAGATTTAGTTGTATTCCCCATGTAAATAACAATAGCATCAGTCCAAGAGCTGTTACCATTATATTGATAAGCTATTTTATTAATCTGAGAAACTCCTAGATTAAGTTCAGAAGCAGTGTATATGGATTGGCTATAAGAATAACCATAAAAAGGCTCCATTGGAAGATGAGCATCGGTAACTGTCCCTTGTCCAATTTGAAGTAAAGCTGCTAAGAACTCTTGGCTAAATTCTGTACTTCCATTTGGATAATTAGCATTTACAGTAAAAGTAACTAACTGGCCTGCTGGGATAGAGCTTGATGCTGAAGCAGTAAAGCTAACTTCTTGACTGTTTCCTGCTGTTAATGCTGGTACTGTAAGGCTAGTACTATTATAAGAAATATAGCTTGCATTAGCGATGGAAATAGCATTTGTTGGAGAGTTTGCTGCACCATTATTCTCAACAAGCACAACTATTTCAAAAGTTTCACCTACATCAATGACATTATTCCCATTACCTGATTCAGTATCATCAATAGAGATATTAGTAATCTCCATATCATAGGATTTACCAGTTAAAGTAATACTCCCTGTGTATTCTTCTCCATCTGCTATGATAACATAAGAAAGTGACATAGTATGATCATTAGGTATGTTATTAGCAATAGAGAAGTTAATTACATTGTTAACATTAAGAGAGCTTTCAGCACTTATTGAACTTACTGAAGCTGATGTAGAGGTTAAAGATAAGAATGGGTCTGATTCACTGAAAGTAATAGTTCCGGCACTTGAAGCAGAGGTTCCAATATTCTCAATAACTAAATTTAAAGAAGCTGTTTCTCCATACTCTAATATACCATTGTTATTGGCATCATTAACTGAATAATCTGCTAAAGTTAAGTAAGGTCCATTGGCTGTAATAACAGGAATTTCTACAATGTAAGGCTGATAATCAACTCTTGAGATTACCATTCTTACCGATTGAGGTGTAGTTAAAGCTGGGAAATTAACAGTTCCTGAACCGTTAGAATCTAAGAGTTGTGTACCAATAATAACTCCATCTACAGTAAGAGCTACATAGGAGTAGGGTGCTGCAGTAACATCTAATGATGTGGCACCTAATAAGAGATTATTAGCATAATTAGGAGTTTGAGCATCAGGGATACCAACCATAGGAATTAAAGAAGGGTCACCCATGATTGAATAGATTTCCCAATAATAGTTTTTTAGGGTTGAAGAAGAACCTTGAACCGTCATATTTCCGCGATAAACCATTGATCCTGCACTATTAACCCAGTTAACATACTCTTCGCCGTTTTCATGGAAAAGAGCATCAAACATACCAAGTCCAGTACCAGCATAAGTAGGATTAGCTGTTGAAGTAGGAGAAAAATGTCCAACTGACCACCAGTAATCTTCATCCCAATAAGTAGAATTAGTTCCACCAATATAAATCACCGAACCATTAGAAGCTCTTAGCCACGCTTCACCAAAACAAGTTGCTGTATCGAAATGGTTTGTTAAACAACAGTTACCAACAACCACTGGATATTGTTGCACATTAGTGAGGCTATTTACATTGCTAACAGTAAAACTAGGATCGTACCATGTAGTTTCTGAACCATGGGCAGTATAATTTAAATAACCTAATCCAGCATTAATGTCAGCAAAAATACTGGATTCACTTGATCCTGAAGCAGGATAGTAATAGGTAGTAGCATCAATGTTATGAGCTGAATTAAAATAGTATTGAGAACCGTAATTAAGTGTTCCATTACCATGAGTTGGAGCCCAGTCAGCATCAACTCCAGCAATAAGTGTTGCTCTTTCTAAGTAGGAAGGATCAGGCATTTCATATTTTTCATACATTAAAGTTTTATTCACGATTGTAGTTAATTGACTTGTGCTAGTGGCAGAAAATCTTCCATAATACATCTCTGGGAGATAATCTGAACCCTCTAATTTAACATAATCTAAGTCGGTAACATGACCAGAGTCTGTTGTTCCCGTAAAAGCAGGTACTTGGGCAACATCTCCACAAATAAGAAGATAAGATGGTGCAGGGTTACTTGGACTAGCATTATTCCAAATATTAGCAATAGCTGATTTAACAGCTGTTGTTGACGCACCAATAGTAGTTACATCTAAAATAGTAACATTAAAACCTTGTTGGGTTTTCCACTCAATAAAGGGCTCTAAAGTATCTAAGTAATTACTAGGAGCCACAACTATGTAGCCAAGGGGATATGATTCTAAAGTAGAACGATTATTCCTATAGTTAAATATTGTAGAAGCATAGTTTGCTTCAAAAGCTGGTGAATAATTTTTATCTCTCAAATATTGAGTAGCTATTAGATCAGCACCTTCAAATTTTATCTTTAGGCTAGCATTTTGGATAATAGAGAGAGTATTTTCTGCTGGATTATAGGCAACAGGATAGTAATTAACTTCAAAAAGTCTCATTCCTCTTTGATAGCCAAGTTCGATCACTTCAACTTGTCTTTGTGGTATAAAGCCAACAGAATTATATGTTTTATCATCGATCACAAAGACTATATCTTCAGGTTTAGAACTTTTTGATACAGATGGCTGAGCAGGGAAGATTCTATTATTTACTCCTATTTCATTAAGCTTGATTAAAATTGGTGAATCTGCCTGTAACTCAGTAACAATTTTGGCTCCTTCAGGAACAGCAATAATTTTTGAGCTATAAGGAAGTTGAGCTTTACCTATTTCTCCAGTTAAACCAAAGTTATCTAAATATAACTGAGTGAAATTACCCTGTGGTGATGAGTAATCTCTAGTTGAAACAGAATTAAGATTGTAGTCAATTAAAATCTCAGTTTCTAAATTTTCCTTTAAATTTACTTGGTTGTCCCCATAATTGATAATTGTAGTATCTGCCAAAAGTAAGCAAGTGGTTGATATTATAATAAGAACAATTAAAAAAATCTTTTCTCTCATATTTTTTTTCTCCTAGATAATATGACATTTAACTATACAATGAATCTAAAAAAGCTAGTAATAATCACTATATAGCTCCTGCCTTTAATATATAGCTAATAAATAATTATAATAAATTTATGTCAATATAATTTTATTTTTATTCTAATAAATATTGATATACGAAACATGTTAGTAAAACTCAATAGTTGTATTTTGTATTTTTCAATATTCTAGACCTTTACTTTAAAAGTAGCAAAAATAATAATTGACAGTAATAATCATTAAAATATTATAAATACAGTTTGGAGGTATAATGGAAAATGTAACTTTATATCTAGTTATTCTCTTAATTGGAGCAATAATTGGGGCAATTTTAACAGCTGTGGTTCAAAAGAAATTACTCAAATCTCAATCATATTTAGCTGAAACACAATTAAAGAATGAAATGCAAAAAGAGTTCGATATTAGCTTGTCAGAGCTTAGTAATCAACTTAGGAGTAAAGAGATAGAAGCTGAAAGGCTAAAGAGTGAAATTCAATATCTTAACTCTACTTCTAATTCTCTCAAAGAGGATTTAGAGAAACTTCTTCAAGCTAATAATGACTTGTTAAAAGAGAATACGACAATAAAGACTCAAGATGAGTCTAATAAGCGTCATTTTGAAGAGAAAATTACTCTTCTTACAGAAGCTAAGGATAATCTAAAAAAAGACTTTGAACTTCTTGCTAATAAGATATTTGAGGAAAAGAGTTCTAAGTTTAAAGAGACTAATCAAGAGAATATGACTAATCTCCTAACTCCCATGAAAACTCAATTAGAAGAGTTTAGAAAAAGAGTTGATCAAGTTTATGATAGTGAGAATAAAGATAGAGCTTCCTTAAAAAGTGAAATCATTAACTTAAGAAATTTAAATGAGACCCTTAACCTTGAGGCTAAGAATTTAACCAATGCTCTCAAAAGAGATCCTAAAAAGCAAGGTAATTGGGGAGAGATGAAATTAGAAAGAGTTCTTGAGGATTCTGGTTTAGACAAAAATATTGAATATTTTACCCAAGCTCACTTCATTGATAGTGATAATAAGAGTAAATATCCTGATGTAATTATTAAGCTTCCTGAAGATAGAGATATCGTGGTGGATGCTAAAACTTCTCTTACTGCCTATGAAAAATTCGTTAGTGCTACTAGTGAAAATGAGAAAGATCAAGCACTAAAGGAACACTTGCTTTCTGTTAAAAAACATGCAAATGAGCTTTCAGCTAAGGAATATCAGAAACTAGATGGGATTAATACTCTTAGCCATGTGCTGATGTTTCTTCCAATAGAATCAGCTTATTTGCTGGCTTTGGAAAATGATAATCAGATATTCTCCGAAGCAATGGATAAAAATGTAATGATCGTTGGGCCTAGCACCTTAATCTATGTCCTTAGAATGATTAAACAGATTTGGCGGAGTGAGTACCAAACCAGAAATGTTTTAGAAATTGCAGAAGAGGGAGGGAAGATGTATGATAAGTTCTGTAATTTTGTTGGTGATTTAGAAAAAATAGGAAAAAATATCTCTGATCTTAATAATAACTACAATTTCTCGATGAATAAATTAAAAGATGGAAGCGGAAATTTAGTGAGGAGAGCAGAGAAAATGAGAGAATTAGGCGCAAAAGCAAAAAAACAATTGACAATTACGAGCAAAGTTCAAGAAAATGAACAATAAGTTAAAAATTAAGATAAGGAGTTAAATTATGTACACAGCAACAATGCGTTATTATTTTAAACCTGAAAAAATGGTTGAATGTATTGAAAAATGGGAAGAACAAGTACTGGAATTAGCTGAAGAAAGAGAAGGTTTTATCAGAATGCAGTTCTTGGCTAAACCAGATGGAAATGCCTTAGCAATTGGAACTTGGGCTGAAAAAATCTATGCTGAAGAGTTTATGAAAACAGGTATTTTTAAGAAGATTCTTGCTGAATTTGATCCTTTCATGACCAAACAACCAGAAGCTGAAATCTGGTCAACTGTACTTTATTCAGAAGTGGAAGATTTATAATGGAATGTAAGAAAAATGAGAATATGAAAAGATGCAATTGCTCTTACCCTGGTTGTGCCAAAAAAGGGGTATGTTGCGAATGCTTAGAATTTCATAGGTCAAAAAGACAGCTTCCTGGCTGTTTCTTTCCCAAGGATGAAGAAGCTAATTGGGATAGAACCTATGAACATTTTACAGAGTTAGTTAATAATAATAAGATATAGAGGTATTTATATGAAGAAATATACAGATTTAGCAGTAAAGCAGATAGTTAATTTGTGTAATATTCCCAGTCCATCTGGTTATACTCAAAAAGCTACTGAGTATTTAATGAAAACATTTAAAGATATGGGATTTGACCCTACTTATACACGCAAGAAGGCTGTTATCGTAACTTTAGGGGGAGAAGGAGAACATCTTCTTCTTGCTGCTCATGTTGATACCCTTGGAGCTATGGTAAGGTCTATTAAAGGAAATGGTCGAATCAGACACACCAGAATCGGTGGCTATCCTGAAAATAATATTGAAAATGAAAATATTATTGTGCACACTAGAGATGGTAAAGAGTTCGAAGGAACTGCCTATTTGATTCATCCAGCTGTTCATGTTTATAAAGATGTGGGTTCAATGACAAGAAACGACGAAACAGTAGAAATTATTCTTGATGAGAAAGTTACTTCCAAAAAAGATGTAGAAAAATTAGGTATCAAAGTAGGCGATTTCATTTCCCTTGATCCTCGCACCAAAGTAACTAAATCAGGTTTTATTAAATCTCGTCATTTAGATGATAAAGCATCTGCAGGACTTTTAATTGCTTTAGCTAAAATGGTTGCAGATGAGAAGATTACTCTTTCTCGCAAAGTATCTCTTCTTTTTACTACCTATGAAGAAGTAGGACATGGTGGTTCATCAGGAATCCCAGAAGATACAGTTGATATGATATCTGTTGATATGGGTGCTGTAGGAGATGATTTAACTACTGATGAATTCAAAGTCTCTATCTGCGTAAAAGATAGTGGTGGACCTTATGATTTTGATTTAACTAATGATTTAATTAAAATCGCTGAAACTAATAAATTAGAACACTCACTTGATATTTATCCTTTTTATGGTTCAGATGTAGAAGCTACTCTCAGAGCTGGTTATGATATCAGACATGGTCTTATCGGACCTGGCGTCTTTGCTTCTCATGGCTACGAAAGAACCCATAGAAGTGGTGTAGAGAACACAATTAAATTATTAGCTGAATACATAAAAGTAAAATAGCTTAAATTTATAAATTACTTAATCGAGGAAGTTAAACCTAGCTACTACAATAGATAGGCTTTAACTTCCTCTTATTTTTGGGGCATACTTGTTTAGAATTAAGAAGGAAGTTCTAGGGTCTTTTTCAAGCATTATTTACTGCATTTCCCTTCCTCCTTCTCACTCAACTTAAAGATTATTTGAATTTTATTTGAGATGAGAGTGGTGGAGCAGAGGAAGAGTATCAAGTATCAAAGGAAATCGTAAGGATTTTACAGGGATATAATTTTGTTATACGAAACTAACTTTATTTATCGACCTTATAGAATATATTCTATAAGGGGAAGTTAATTAAGAAAAATTCAAGAAAGTGGACCAATTTTAAAAAAAGTGGGCCCTATAGTTTTATGAGAGGACAGATTTTTGATTAGAGAAGATAGATAGAATGACGGGGTGAGTGAGAGATGGAGAGGATTTTTATTAAATCCCAGCTGGATGATGACATCTTTAATCCCAGCTGGATGCCATATAATAGGGAGTGTCCGCAAGACATGAGTTTCACAGAGTTTTAGTAAAGTTTTGAGAATGTGATAAGATCTCTTCTGTTGGACGGTGGACAGCTTGTTCGCCTTTCTTCAAAAGTCCCTTAACACAGAGCTAAGATGAGTTTTAAGAAGTTTTCACAGAGTTTTAGTAAAGCTTTGAGAATGTGATAAGATCTCTTCTGTCGGAAGGTGGACAGCTTGTTCGCCTCATTGTGAAGCAATGATAATCCCAGCGGGATGCCATATAATAGAGAGTATTCGCTAGACACTCCAAGAGTCCACTCACGGGAGTCCTTGGCCGCGCCAGCGGACAAGGGATAAGAAAAAGATAAGTGCTAAAAAATGGGTCATATTAATTAGGACTGGATAATTTGTATGTTAGAATATACTGAGAAATATTAATGAAGTTAATTAAATTCATTCAGGATTAAAAAAATGACAAGATATAATTGACAGAACTATATGATTAATATATATCGTTAATTAGGTAATATTAAGTAGATTGTCTTAATAAATAGAAGAAGTATCAAAAATATATTAGTAAATACTGAAAAAAACTGCTTGGGGTTTTTTCGATTCTGGGAATAAATAGATTAAGAATAACCTGAATAATTATATAGATAGAATTAAGGATATTATAAATGATATTAAAAGATAAAATAGAAGTAGAAGAATTTTATAATAAAAAGAAGAAAAAAAAAAGTGGTGATATTAATGAATATGGAGAAGCTGCTTTTACACATTATATGAATAACCAAAGTGATCAAGGATCTAAATTGTTCAAGAATGAAGCTGTTAAGCAAGTAAAAAAAGTACTGAAATACAAATTTCCTGAAGAAATAATTAGCAATGAAGTTGCTGAAAATGCACTACAATATTTAATAACTGAATTTAAAAATGAAGTCCCATTCCCAAAGCCTATTGATATAAAGTTTGATTTCATTGATTTATTTGCTGGTATCGGTGGTTTTAGAATAGCGATGCAAGAACTTGGAGGGAAATGTGTTTTTACAAGTGAGTGGGATGAACAAGCAAAGAAGACTTATCAAGCTAATTTTGGAGAGGTACCTTTTGGAGATATAACTAAGGAAGAAACAAAAAGTTATATCCCTGACAAATTTGATGTTCTATGTGCCGGATTCCCATGTCAAGCATTTTCTATAGCGGGAAAACGAGGAGGATTTGAAGATACAAGAGGAACCCTGTTCTTTGAAGTTGCCGAGATTATAAAGAGAAAAAAACCTAAAGCGATATTCCTTGAGAATGTTAAAGGCTTAGTTAATCATGATAAAGGTAAAACACTCTCAACTATATTGAATGTTCTTAGGAATGATTTAGGATATTATGTACCAGCACCGCAAATTATGAACGCTAAAGATTATGGGGTCCCTCAAAATAGAGAGAGAATTTATATAGTGGGATTTAGAAAAGATTTGGGTATAGACAGTTTTGAATATCCTAAGCCCCTTAATAAATTAACTACTTTTGAAGATATAAAAGAGAAAAGAGAAGTTTCAGTAAAATACTATCTATCAGAAACATATTTGTCTACTTTAATCAAGCACAAACAAAGACATCAAAGCAAGGGCAATGGTTTTGGTTATGAAATAATTTCAGATAATGGAATTGCTAATGCTGTTTTATGTGGTGGAATGGGTAGAGAAAGAAACCTAGTCTATGATGATAGATTAAGAAATTTTACTCCTGTAACTCATATTAAAGGCAGAGTGAATAGGGAAGGTATAAGAAAAATGACTCCACGAGAGTGGGCACGGTTACAAGGATTCCCTGATAACTTTATTATCCCAGTGGCTGATGCTTCAGCATACAAGCAATTTGGAAATTCTGTAGCAGTACCTGCAATCAAAGCAACAGGTAAAGAGATTATTAAAAGGATTTTAAAAAATGTTAAAAGGTAATAAAGGCGAGTGGAGTGAGATATATACACTCTTTAAGATTATATCAGACAAGAAGTTGTTTGCCGGAGATAGTAGATTAAATAAAAAAAATGATATTATTTACCCGATAATTAAAATATTTCGTGAGCAATCAAACGGATTGTACGAATACTCAATAGAAGGAGATATAGTTACTGTCAAGGGTCAATCAGAAAAGTTCTCGATATCTGTTTCTAGTTTCCAAGAGAATGCAAAAGTTCTTCTTTCAAAATTATTAACATCGACTACAGGGATATTAACCATACCAGAAATCGAGATATTTATTAACTCTTTTAATTGTTTTTCACTTAAGGCAAAGTCTACTTCTAAGAGTGATATTAGAATAGTAATTTATGATCATAGGACAAACACATCTCCAGAATTAGGTTTTAGTATTAAGTCTCAACTTGGAAGTGCTTCGACTCTTCTCAATGCAGGGAAGACAACAAATTTTATTTATGAAATTAAAAATATTAAATTAACTGATGATCAAATTTCTTTGATAAACTCAATACAAACGAGAAACAAAATTAAAGATAGAATTAAAAAAATTATAAGTTTATCAGGTTCATTAGCATTTGTAAAAACAGAATCCACATCATTTAGTGATAATTTGACTTTAATAGATAGTTGCTTACCTCAAATATTGTCAGAAATAGTATTCTTGTTCTATACCTCTAAATATTCAAAAGCTACCGATTTAACAGAGATTATTTCCACCAACAACCCAATTGGGTATACTACAGCCACAAATCATCCTTTCTATTCTTATAAAATAAAACGGTTTCTAACCGATATAGCACTAGGAATGATGCCTTCAAAAGTATGGACTGGAAGGTTAGATGCAACAGGAGGGTATCTAATAGTTAGGGATGATGGAGAAGTACTGTGTTATCATATTTACAATAGAAATGAATTTGAAGATTATTTGTTTGAAAACACAAAATTTGAAACTGCAAGTAGCTCAAGGCATGATTTTGGAAAGATTTATAGAATTGATAATAAATTGTATATTAACTTAAATCTCCAAATTAGGTTTGTGAAATAATGAAATGAATTAGTAACAGGACCAATAATTCTTATGCTCCAAGTATATTAACCTTGGCTGAATTAATGGAAACAATCTGTTAATATAAGAAAAAGGCATAAAAAATATTTGCTCTACCTGTTCTCCGCAAGAGCGTCGAACCACTATTATTGTGTATCTGTAGCAGTGTCTTGCGAACACTGCCTATTAGATGCCATCCCTTCAGGATTTTGGGAATTATTGCAATACTACCCTTGCCCATCTCGCTGAGGGTGATTTAAGAGGTCCTTATTTTCTTATAAGAACTCTTTAAGAATTCTATCAATATCTGTGTAACTTCTAGGCTAGCTCAGCTTTTTGTAAGGCGCATGTGTTAAGGATCTTTTTCTTAATTTGTGAAAACCATGGATTTAGTGGTTTTCTCCATGGGATTTCAAAGGACACAAAGTCAAGACTATATTCTTAGACGGTTTTTAACTAGTCTCTTTCTATAAGTTTGCCCCTTTTCTACTATTTTTCTTGACATCATAAGCTCTCTCAAAGATGTTGGTTTTGTCAGGTCCGGTGCAACTTTGACCCTCGAACCATGTCAGATCAGGAATGAAGCAGCATTAAGGGGTGTTTAGAGTGTGCAACCGGTCGCCTGGCATTTTTTTTATTACCTAAAAAATCCCTATTCTAAAGCAATTATCATAGTAGCCAAGAAAAAATATCGAAAAAACTTGCCAAAAAAGGAATTCCTACTAAATTAGTATATGATTACTAAGAAAAAGGAAGCAAAATGCAACTAACAACAAAAACTGAGTATTCGGTAAGGGCTTTAGTAACTCTTAAGCAGAGTAGAGATTCATTGATGTCAATTAATGAAATCTGTACAAACCAGAATTTGCCCAAGAAGTATGTTGAGCAACTTTTTAGGAAGCTAAAAAAGAGTTCTATTATAGGCAGTGTTCCTGGTTCTAAGGGTGGTTACTACTTGCAAATTCCTGCTGGAGATATAACTTTGGGTACAATCATGGAAGTTGTAGAAAATCATCCTTATGAGGTTAGTTGTGAGAGAAACAAGATAGAACTTGAGTATTGTCAAGTTGAGAATTGCCAGTATAAGACATTGTGGCAAGAAGTTTACAGCAATCTAAAAAGCTATCTTAACACAATCACATTAGAAGATATAAAAAAAAGAATAGATAAGGAGTAAAGGGATGGAAAATAAGAGAATCTACTTAGATAATTGTGTAACAACAAAACCAGACCCAGAAATATTTGCCGTTATGAAAGAATATTGGGAAAATGAATATTGGTTCCCGGCTAATTTCTTTACCGCAGGGGAAGAGATTAATGCTAAATTAGAAAACTTTAAAGCAGTTCTTGGGAATACAATCAAGGCTAAGGCTGATGAAATTCATTTTACTCGGGGTGGGACTTCAGCAAATAACATCGCTATTAAGGGAATTTTAATGGCTAATTCTCAGAAAGGCACACATATCATTTGTTCAGTTGTTGATTATCCAGATATTCTTACAAATTATGCCTTCTTTGAAAAAAGTGGATTTGAAGTTACCTATTTAAAACCTGATGAAAATGGTTTTATCTCTGCCGAAAAACTTAAAGAAGCTCTACGCCCTGATACTATTCTATTCTCTACAACTTGGGTAAATCATGTTGTGGGAACAATTCAACCAGTAGCTGAATATGCCAAAGTACTAGCCGAGGCTGATCATAAGGTCTATATGCATGTAGATGCTGGTCAGGCTTATGGTAAATTTCCAATGGATATGAATCAAGTAGGAATTGATACAATGTCTGTTTCTGCACATAAAATTCACGGACCTCAAGGAGTAGGATTTCTTTATAAAAGAGCTAAGACTCCTCTAGCACAGGTTGTTCACGGAGTTAATAGAGTGGATAACTTAGAAACTGGGGGTATTAATATTGGTGCTCTTGCTGGTTTTGTAAAAGCGGTTGAGATAACATTTGCTGATTTGAGTGCAACTACTAAAAAGTTAAGAGATCTTTCTGATTATCTTTTAAATAGATTAATGACAGAGATTACTGATGTAGAGTTAAATGGAGCTCCGGGAGAGGGAAGAGCTTGTCATAATATTAATGTTTCAATCGATTATATAGAGGGTGAAGCAATGGGTATGATGCTTGATTTACATGGCATTACAGCTGCTACAGGATCTGCTTGTGCTTCTCAAGGATTAAAACCAAGTTATGTCTTAATGGCAATGGGAAAAAATCACATGCAATCACACGGCTCTATGAAGTTCACTCTTAGTAAATATACAAGCCAAGAAGAGCTGGATATCACAGTTGAGAAATTAAAAGAGATTGTTATCGAACTTAGAAGAAGAAGTCCATTATATCAAGAAAATAAATAAATAAAAATAGAGGAAATTATGCAATATTCACAGAAAGTTCTAGATCATTTTATGAAACCTCATAATGTTGGAGAGATAAAAGATGCTGATGCTGTTGCTACTGAAGGTTCACCAGCTTGTGGGGACCAAGTAACAGTCTATTTAAAGATTAATGATGAAACAAAAGTAATAGAAGATGTTAAGTTTAAATCATACGGTTGTGCTTCTAATATCGCAACAGGATCAATGATTACTGATATGGCAATGGGCAAGACAATTGATGAAGCACTAGCTATCACTTGGCGTGATGCCATGGAAGAGTTAGATGGATTACCACCTACTAAGGCTCATTGTTCTGTCCTTGCTGCTGACACTCTTCATGAGGCTATCAAAAACTACCAAATTTCTAAAGGTTTAAGAAAAGTAGAGGATTTTTCCAAAGAAACAATTATTGCTGAATTAAAGCATGTTATTTATCCGCAAGTCGGAGAGGATATTGTTACTCTTAAAATGGTCAAATATGTAGGATTGGACGATGGTGTTGCTATCATTGATATAGAAATCCCATCCTTCGATAAATACCGTGATAATGTAGCTGAAGAGATTAGAGAACACTTAGAAAAATATGAACAGATTAAAGATCTACAGATAAATATGTAAAGAATAGAAAAAGAAGAATATAAAGGGTGTATAAGTGTACGCCCTTTTCTTATTTTTAAAAAAAGACAATTTCTCTGAAAGCTTGATATGATTTGCTAGTAACTCATAGCAAAACAAGGGTTTCAAACATTTTACTTGACTATTTTAGCAATACTTATAAATTTACAAAAAATAATAAATTATTGGAGGACTGGTGCTTAAATTAAATATCGCTCCTGAGAAAATAGCCCAAGCTCGCGGTTATGCCAAAGAAATTGCTGAGTCATTTGACTGGCTTTTCAACGGTTATAGCTCTGTTGCTATTGAAAGGACTATTCTCAGATTAATGGGTATGGATGGTGCAATTGAGGGTGGAGAACCAATACCAAATATAGTAGTTGATCACCTTAAAGAGAAGAATATTTTGAATCGTGGTGTTGCCTACTGGCTTGTAAATGCTATGATTTCTCAGAATATGAGTGTTCAGGAAGTTGGTGATGCTGTTGCTCAGGGTGAATTAGATTTATCACAAGTTGAGAAAGCAGAAGATAAGCAGATTATGGCAAAGTTAGATGAAATAGTTACTAAATCTCTAGCTCATGTTAAAGCTCAAAAACAACATAGAGATGACTGTTTTGAGAAGTTCGGTCCAAGAAGAAGACCTGCTCTTTATGTTATTGTAGCAACAGGTAATATCTATGAAGATGTTACTCAAGCTAAAGCTGCTGCCAGACAAGGTGCTGACATTATTGCTGTGATTAGATCTACTGCTCAGTCACTCTTAGATTATGTTCCTTATGGAGCTACAACAGTGGGATTTGGTGGAACTTTTGCAACCCAAGAGAACTTCAAGATTATGCGTAAAGCTCTTGATGAAGTTGGTGATGAGCTAAAAAGATATATTTCTTTAACTAATTATGCTTCAGGTTTATGTATGCCTGAAATCGCAGCAATGGGTGCTATTGAAAGACTTGATGTTATGCTCAACGATGCTATGTACGGAATCCTTTTCCGTGATATCAATCCTAAAAGAACTATCTTAGACCAATATTTTTCTAGAATGATAAATGCTTATGCAGGAATTGAGATTCAGACAGGTGAAGATAATTATCTTACCACTTCTGATGCTATTGAGAAAGCTTACACTGTTACTGCTTCCCAGCTTATTAATGAACAGTTTGCTTATATCTCAGGTTTGAAACCAGAAAAAATGGGACTAGGTCATGCTTATGAAATAGATCCAACTATAGAAAATAGTTTCTCTTATGAGCTTTCTCATGCACTTTTAACAAGTACACTTTTCCCAACAGCTCCTACTAAATATATGCCTCCTACTAAATTTGCTTCCGGTAATATTTTCAAAACAAATCTTATGGATGCTATGTTTAACTTTGTTGGACAGGTAACTAATCAAGGTGTTCAGCTTCTAGGTATGCTTACAGAAGCTATTCATACTCCTCATTTAGCAGATAGAGCTCTAGCAATTGAGAATGCTAATTATCTCTTTACAGCTACCAAAGACTTTGCTAAAGAAATTACTCTTGATCCTGATGGATTTATTAATCAAAGAGCAAATTCTGTCTTAGATGAAGCTACCCAGTTCTTACAAAGAGTTTCTCAACAAGGACTATTTAATGCTATGAGAGATGGTGAATTTGCTGATATTAAGCGTCCTGAAGAGAGAGGTAAAGGTTTAGAAGGTGTATTCCAACGCGATGAGAATTATCTAAATCCATTTATGGAAAAGATGAAAGAAGAGTTAGGCTTAAACAGATAGGAGGTAAAGATGAGTACAAAAATAGATAAAACCCAAATTCGTCCTTATGGCGATACTTTAAACGATGGTAGAATGCAGTTCTCATTTTCTCTTCCTGTTCCCTGTAATGAACAAGGAAAAGAGGCAGCTCGTCAGATTCTTATAAAAATGGGAGTTGATGATATTGATGTCTGTCACTTGAGTGATCTTCATGAAGGATTCACACATTTTATTGCTTATGGTAATACAAGTGCTTCAGTGGATTTAACTCAGATTAATGTTAAAGTTGTCGAAACTAATGTGATGGATATGTATGAGAATGAAGAGTATATTGATGAGCATATTGGCCGAGAAATAACTGTAATTGGTGCTTGTATTGAAAGTGATGCCCACACAGTAGGAATTGACGCTATTATGAATATGAAGGGTTATAATCACCGTTATGGTATCGAGAGATATAGAAATATTAATGCCATCAACATGGGAGCTCAAGTTCCATGTGAAGATTTGTTACAAAAGGCTCGTGAAGAGAATGCTGATGCTATATTAGTTTCTCAAATCGTTACACAAAAAGATATTCATATAAAGAATTTGACTAAACTAATGGAGATGGCTGAAGCTGAAGGGCTTCGTGACAAAATGTTATTCATCTGTGGTGGTCCAAGAATAAATCATGAACTAGCAGTTGAGTTAGGATATGATGCTGGTTTTGGTACTGGAAGTTACTCTACTGATGTTGCTTCTTATATTTCTATTACTTTAGCAGAAAGATTAAATAATAAAAAATAGAATTCGTAGGGGGTGCAAGTCACCCCTTTCTCAATTTCACTGTAGTTTAACGGAATAAACTGTTTATTTAATTTACTTCGTAAATGTTTTATTGCTCCTTAATGTAGTTGTTTAATTTATTGATTAGTAGATGTTAAGACCTACTATAAGATATAAAGAACACTAGAATAATTTATAATTTCAAAAAAATAGCTATACAAATTAATAACTTTTCCTATTATTGCTGTTGGGGTAAAAAAATATGGCAAAATTATTTAGAAAAGAGTATAATATTCATTCAAATTCTTGGTATTTTCGCGACAATGTCATCAAAACAGACAGGGATGATTTGCTGTTCTGGAAGAGTATTGACCAAAAAGGCAATTATAATTTTATCTTTTTTGCACAAAGTCACTTAAAAAAATACTTTTCTGGGATAGTCAGAATTAAATATGATGCCGAAAATGCTACTATTTTAGAACACTATTGCTCGGAAGATTTAGATAAATCATGTAATCACTATTTAACTGTGCTTGATTATGCTTATAAATATCTATCTGATGATATTTTGAATGAGGATATTGTAGAAGTTTATAGTCGGACTGATTTAAAATTTGATGAGAATTTCCAGACTCGTTATGCTAAAAGCTACATTACTATTTCAGAGCTTTATAATACAAATACGGACAAATTAAGACTCAATTTTCTAGGTTATGAAGAATTTGATTTGAGAATTATCTCTACCCTAAAATCAGGGAAAGAGGTAAAGAAAGCTACAGCTAGAGAATTGCAGAAAGCTGAGAAACAGATGAATGTTTTTAGAGAAGAAGAGTTAACCCTTCTATCAGTCTTGAATAACTACAAGTGCTCATTTAGTAGCAAGAATAACTTCTTTAGCATTTATAAAAAAGATTTGAATATGATTTTACCTCATCTAAGATTATTGCAAGATAAGATTTTTATTACTGAAACAGGAGATAAAATAGTCTGGCAAGAGAATAAACTCCCAATTCATTTTATGATTCAGAAGCTTTCAGAGGATAAAGCACTTCTAAAAGCTCAATTAGAGCAAGAAGTATCTGCAATATATTACTTTAATTCAATTTATATTTTTATCAGAAATGAGTTATTTAAGATAGATTTACCTTTCAAAAGCAATATTTTCCGGGAAATGTTAGAATCTGGTCTTCTGCTTTCCGCCAAAGATATTATCTATTATCACGCTATTGTGGCTAAACAACTGACATTCTCTAATTATTATTTAGATATCGATGAAGATATTTCTCTTCCTCCGATTTATGATAATAGACCCAAAATATTCTTTAAGCTAAGTAAAGAAGGCGATGCTGTTGTTATGGATGGATCTTTAGTCTATAATGAAGATATCTCTATCCCCTTATCGATAATTAGATTAAATGCTAATTTGATTAATTATGAGTATGAAGCTGAGCAAAAAGCTTGGTTCTATATACCTCCGATAATATTTAGTGAAGTTTTCGAGTTTTTAGATCAGCTTCCTAATCCTCAATATCAAAGATTAGAAAGTAATTCTCAACTATATTTTGAGGGTGCTCTGAGCATTGATCTCTTGAAGAAAGCAATTTTTGAATTATCTAATGAAGAGTGGAATATCCAACTTTCAGATGAACTAAAGAAAGATTTTGTCTATAAAGTGCATCTTCAAGCTGAGATTAAAACCCAGACTAAGGATGAAATTAACTGGTTTAAGTATGAAATTACTTACAAATATAAAGATTTTTCCTTTACTCATGGTGAATTAAAGAAGTTCTTTTCTTCTAATCAGAAGTTCATGACTTTAGAAGATGGAAGATTAATCTTCTTTGAGAATAAAGAAGTATTTAATCAGATGGAAAATCTGCTTAATAAATCTGAAGCAAGCAAAGACAAGGTCTATTCTATGAGCTACCAGAATATTCCTTATTTCTTCCGTCTTGTTAATGATAATCCCTCAATAAGGCTCTATGGTGATAAATATATAGACTCCATGTCTCGAGATTTAATAGCTGGAAAACTTAAAAATTCCACTGAAGCACCTTTCTTTTTGAATCATATCATGAGAAGCTATCAGAAATCAGGCTACAAGTGGTTAAAGATGTTGGAGTACTATAAACTAAATGGTATTCTCGCAGATGAAATGGGATTAGGGAAAACAATTCAAGCCATATCAGTATTATCTGAAGTTCCGGCAGGACAGAAGTCTATTATTATATGCCCTAAAACATTAATCTATAACTGGGCTGCGGAATTTAAGAAATTCAAATTAGATAAATCTTTTATTATCTATGAAGGTAATAAACAAGAGCGTAAAGATATGCTTGATAAGGTGAATTTTGATATTCTCATTGCTTCTTATTCCATTATTCAAAATGACATTGACTTCTTAGGGGAGAGAGAGTTTTATTATGTAATTTTAGATGAAGCTCAACATATTAAAAATGTTACAGCCCTAAGAACTAAAGCTATAAAAAAGCTTAATTCAAAGCATAGAATAGCCTTAACAGGTACTCCTTTGGAGAATGATATTTCTGAAATTTGGTCCTTGTTTGATTTCTTGTTACCAGGCTATTTAATGAGTAAACAGAGGTTTGTAAGAACTTTTAGTGGTACAGAGAATATGGATCGAAGAGAAGATTTAAACAAGATGATTTCTCCTTTCATTCTAAGAAGAAAGAAGAGTGATGTTCTCTTGGAATTACCTAATAAACAAGAACAAATAGCCTTTTGTAAATTATCGCCTGTGCAAGAAAAAGTTTATATGCAATTAATTGATAATATTAATAAATCTTACTTCAAACCAGAAAATGATGAAAAGATTAATTATATCAATATCTTGACTGCTTTAATGAAATTAAGACAGATTTGTGATCATCCGCATTTAGTTGAAGCAAATATTAAGGATGATTTCGCTTTATCTAGTAAAGTTGAGTTGATGCAGGAACTGGTGTTAGATGCTATTGATTCTGATCGTAAAATATTAATCTTTAGTCAATTCATCGGCATGCTGCAAATTATTAAAAAAATGTTAATAAAACATGATATTCCTTATGAATATTTAGATGGAAAAACAAAAGATAGGCAAAAGCACATTGAGAATTTTAATAATAATACTAAGATTAAAGTTTTCTTGATTAGTTTAAAAACTGGTGGTTACGGACTAAATCTAACTGCTGCTGATACAGTTATTCTTACTGACCCTTGGTGGAATCCGATGATTGAGAATCAAGCTATTGATAGAGCTCACAGAATTGGTCAAACTAAGAAAGTGCAAGTGTATAAATTAATATCTAAAGGAACAGTAGAAGAGAAGATAATCTCACTTCAAAATAGTAAGAAAGAGCTTTTTGAACAGATAATTGAAAATAATGAGAATATCTTAAAATCTATGTCTGTAGATCAGATAAAAGACCTCTTTAACTATGAAATCTAATTCTAAAGGAAGTTCTTATGATTCAAATTAAGAATATTAACCTAAGTTTCGGGAAGAAAGAAGTTTTTTCAAATCTTTCTTTAACTATTAAGCAAGGTGAGAAGGTGATACTTAATGCACCATCAGGAAAGGGTAAGTCTTCACTGCTTAAGATAATTATGGGTTTCCTAAAACCTGATTCTGGAGAAGTAATGGTAGCAGAAAAGCTTATTTCTGCTCAAAATATCAAAGAAATTAGAGCAAAGATTGCCTATTTACCTCAAGATATATCTTTTCCCAAGATGAAAGTTGAAGATTTTATCAAAAGTGTTTTAAGCTATGAGTCTAACAAAAGTATTTCCTACGAGAAGAATAAAGTAGAAGATTCCTTAGAAGCTTTAATGTTACCAAAGGATGTTTTAACTCAAGACACAACTTCTCTTTCAGGTGGAGAAAAACAGCGAATTGGGATTTTAATTATGCAATTGTTAAATAGAGAGATCTTTCTACTTGATGAAGTTACTTCAGCTTTAAATAGCGAATTAAAAATCTTTATTGCAGATTATTTTCTTAAAATGAAACAGACAATTATTATTGTTTCTCATGATGATGTGTGGCTAAAAAACAATTTACGCAAAGTGGAGTGGTAAAATGGGAGCTAAAGATTTAAGTTTATATTCAATGCTATTCGCCTACTTGCTTCTCTTAGTACCAGTAGGAATTCTCTATGCTATGAAAGTAAAATTAGTAAAAGAGAGCTTTTTTAGTATATTACGCATGTCTATACAACTGGGCTTAGTAGGAGTATATTTAAAATACATTTTCGAGTGGGATAATATTTGGCTGAATATTGCTTGGTTGCTTGTGATGATTATTGTATCTACTTTCAGTATCATTGATTCTAATGGCGTCTGTAAAAGAGTATTCTTTTTGCCTATCGTAGGAGCTTTAGCAATATCACTATTCTTTAATATTAGTTATTTTAATTATTTCATTGTTAATATCTCAGATATTTTTAATGCAAAGTACTTAATTCCAATTTCAGGAATGCTACTCGGAAACTCCCTCAAGGGGAATATTATCGCGACTAATACATTTTTTGATTATTTCAGAAATAGAGAAAAAGAATACTTCTTTACTTTATCTCTAGGTGCTTCTCGGCAAGAGGCTCTAAAACCTATTGTAAGAGAGAGTATGAAACGCTCACTAAAACCAACCTTAGCTTCTATAGCAACAATTGGATTAGTCTCTCTACCTGGTATGATGACGGGACAAATCTTAGGTGGTTCTGTTCCCATGACAGCTATAAAATACCAAATTGCAGTGATGATTGCTATTTTTTCAACAATGGCAATTTCTATATTTTTGGTTATATTATTTCTAAAGAAAGTGTCTTTTAATAAATTTGATGTTTTGAAGAAATATATCTTCATTAAAGGAGAAAATTGATGTTGTATCTTTTCGCTATAATTAACTTAATACTCACAACACTTAGTGGGTTAGCGTTTTTTAATATCTATAAATCCACAAAAGGACTTGGCTGGTTAGAAGTCATTGTTATGTTTATTTCACTAACTCTCTTGATTGTTACAAATATCGGAATCATCTGGGTAAATACCCAAAGAGGAAGTATTATTAGTGAATTAAAGAGAAAGAATAATATGCTCGAGCAAGAGTTGGAAAATCAGAAGACAATAAATAATGAGGAAAAGAAATAAGCTCTATGCTGAAAGGTTTTTGTGGCTTTGATTGTTCTACCTGTCCTACTTATCTTGCTTGGAAAAATAATGATGATGATCTAAGAATTAAATTAGCAGAGAAATATTCTACTGATGAAAATCCTCTAGGAATAGAGGATTTTAATTGTTCGGGGTGCAGATCACCTGAAAAGGTATTTTTTCTACATTGTTATAAATGCGAAATTAGGAAGAAGGGATTAGATAACGAATTAGAAAAATAGTTAGTTAAACTCCTATATTATATCACCTGATATCAATGCTTTAACTAACTATTCCAAAGTTAAGTAGCGCGATTTCTAAAACAAGTAAACTAATCAATTGAATTATGCCTTACAGTAAGTTAGGGCTTACAGTGGACAAGAAATAGAAGTTTTTATGCTAAATAAGACTTAATCCTGACTTGTGAGGGCGTAGCTTTAGCGAAGCCTCAAAGGATGAGTCTTATATCCCCAACGGGGATTAATAGTTTAGCCCAGGGTAAAATCCTGACTTGTGAGGGCGTAGCTTTAGCGAAGACTCAAGGGATTGCAACCCTGGGTTAGGATGTATATAAAAAGTGTAACCCTGTAAGGGTTTAATAACAACATATATACCAAGGTTTTATTATTTAAATCAGTTACTCTTCTATTAAACCCTTACAGGGTTATGGACATATTTTGGATATTGTACCTGGGGTGACGATCCCTTGAGTCTTCGCTTAAAAGCTACGCCCTCACAAGTCAGGATCTTACCCCAGGCTAATCTATTAATCCCTTTCAGGGATATTTCAACCAGTACATTATTAACTAAACTGTTTCGTTATAAATTTATCTTTCCACCAACTTGAACTTGAGCCATTTTAAAGATGCTTTGTTTGACAAGTTTATTTCTGTATAATAAAAAAGGAGCCTGTTTCCAAGCTCCTATATTTTTTTTATTAGTATGTTAGAAACTTACCATTTTTTTACCTAATTCAGCTAATCTATTAGAGTAGCCCCATTCGTTGTCATACCAAGTGATTATTTTAACTAAATCACCTTGAACTGATGTCAATTCAGAATCAAATACAGATGAAGCAGGGTTTCCGACAATATCAGTAGAAACTAAAGGTAATTCAGAATATTCTAAAACACCTTTCATTTCGTTTTCTGCAGCTTTTTTCATTAAAGAATTAATCTCTTCAACAGTAGTTTTCTTTTCTAAAATTACTGTTAGATCAACTAAAGAGCCATCTGGAGTTGGAACTCTCACTGCCATTCCATCTAATACACCTTTCAAAGAAGGAATAACTAAACCGATAGCTTTGGCAGCACCAGTTGTAGTTGGAATCATATTTACAGCAGCAGCTCTTGCTCTTCTTAAATCACTATGAGGTAAATCTAAAATCTTTTGGTCATTAGTATATGAGTGAATAGTTGTCATAAGTCCTGATTTAATGGTAAAGTTGTCATGGAGAACTTTAGCTACAGGTGCTAAACAGTTTGTTGTGCAAGAGGCATTTGAAACTATTTTATGTGCATCTTTAAGAGTCTCATCGTTTACACCAAGAACGATAGTTGCATCAACATCACCTTTAGAAGGTACAGAAAGAGCAACTTTCTTAGCTCCAGCATTAATGTGCATTTGACACTGTTCTCTTTTTCTAAAGATACCAGTACATTCAAATACTAAATCAACACCTAATTCACCCCAAGGTAAATTTTCAGGACTTCTTTCACTGTAGATATGAATTTCTTTGCCATCAATTATGATAGAATTTTCTTTTGCTTCAACTTTGCCAGGAAATTGCTTGTGAACTGAATCAAATTTGAAAAGATGTGCTAAAGTCTTAGCATCTGTTAAGTCATTAATAGCTACTACTTCCATTACATCTGTATGCTTGGCTAGAATAGCTCTCATTACTAATCTTCCAATTCTTCCGAATCCATTTATTGCTACTTTTTTCATTTTTTGTTATTCTCCTTAATGATATTATAATAAGATTGATTTGTTAGCTGAGCCACTCATGGTTACTAAATCTTCAACTGTTTTTTGTTGAGCTTTTTCACCAAGAATTATCCATTTGCGTGGATCAAATCTTTTCTTATCAGGCATAAATTCTTCAGGGTCAACACCTACTGGAGGGATAATAGAATCAGCATTCTCTCCCCAGAATTTAGCAACTGCAGCTGCTGCATCCATTTGATAGCAAGTATCTTTGTTTATTTTTACAACACCATTAGCAATAGCTGTTTGTTGTTGATAGTCTGTTAAGCCTGAAGCTCCATGTAAAACTATTCCTCTTTCTAAGTTATTAGCAATTAGAAGATTATCAATCTCTTTTATTAAATCTAAATTTAGCTTGATTTTTGAACCTTTGGAAACACCGTGATTAGTACCAACAGAAGCTGCAAAGAGATCAACATTAGTTTTTGAAACATATTCTAATGCTTCTTCAGGAGAAGTATAAAGTTCTTTATCAGAAACTATTTCATCTTCAGTTCCTTTAATATAACCGATTTCTCCTTCTACAATAACTCCATATCTATGAGCAACTGTGACTATCTCTTTAGAAATTCTAACATTTTCTTCAAACTTTTCATGGGAAGCATCTATCATTACTGAAGATACTAAGCCATTTTCGATACAATAAATTACAAAATCCATATAGTTTGGAGTTGCATGGTCAATATGAAGACCAACCCCAGCATTTTTAAACTGACTTGCGAAAGTCTTAACTGTATTAGAAATTAAATGGGCACCTGTATAGATGTCTTGGGAATCACCCGCTGCATATTTAACAGCACCTGAACTCATCTGCAATAATCCGTCAGAATTATGTTTCATGTAACCTTGAATTATAGGTCTAACTGCGAAATCAAATACAACATTTGAGGCAATTATGCCAAACTTGTTCTTCTTAGCCTTTAAAAAGACTTCTTTCATTCTGCATCCATTGTAGAACATACATCCTCCTGATGTGTTGTTTATTATTTTCCTAACTATTTAACTAAAATATAAACTGTCAAGGAAAATCATAACTATAATAATTGATAGAAAAAGTTGCTGTTTAAATAGTTTTACAAAAGAAGAAAGTTTAAGCAATTTCGCTTCGTTAGAAAGGTTAAATTTGGTAATTATGAGGGTTAATATTTAGCATCCTAGACTCATATTTCTTTGGTCATTCCCTGCTCCTTCTCAGTCATCTCAAACATTATTCAATTTATTTTTCAGTTAAGTTAGATAGAGCATGGGATGTCAATGCTTTGAGTAGGGGAGTTGAAAAGTGTGATAATCCCTCTTCTGTCGGATTGTGGACATCTTGTCCGCTGTGAATTGCTAAGTAACAGATGAATGGTGTTTAAACTGATCAAAAATCTAGAAATCCCAGTGTCTAATGTGGAAGCAAAGACGCTTCCACTCCATAGAAGAAAACACCCCCTGTGTCCCCCTCGCGGAGGGGGATTAAAAACACCCCGTCTGCTTCGCAGCCACCCCTCTTTTAGGGTGCCTTCAGCACTAAAGAGGGGAATGTAAGATTCACGGACTAAAGGTCCGTAACCCCAGTTAATCACTAAAGAGGGGAGTTGAAAAGTGTGATAATCCCTCTTCTGTCGGATTGTGGACATCTTCTCCGCTGTGAATTGGTAAATAAAAGATGAATAGTATTTAAAATGATTAAAAATCTAGAAATGCCAGTGTCTAATGTGGAAGCAGAGACGCTTCCACTCCATAGAAGAAAACACCCCCTGTGTCCCCCTCGCGGAGGGGGATTTAAAAAACACCCCGTCTGCTTCGCAGCCACCCCTCTTTTATCGTGCCTTCAGCACTAAAGAGGGGAGTTTAAGATTCACGGACTAAAGGTCCGTAACCTCAGTTAATCACTAAAGAGGGGAGTTGAAAAGTGTGATAATCCCTCTTCTGTCGGATTGTGGACATCTTGTCCGCTGTGAATGGGAAAATAACAGATGAATAGTGTTTAAACTGATTAAAAATCTAGAAATGCCAGTGTCTAATGTGGAAGCAGAGACGCTTCCACTCCATAGAAGAAAACACCCCCTGTGTCCCCCTCGCGGAGGGGGATTTTAAAAACACCCAGTCTGCTTCGCAGCCACCCCTCTTTTAAAAACACCCCGTCTGCTTCGCAGCCACCCCTCTTTTATCGTGCCTTCAGCACTAAAGAGGGGAGTTTAAGATTCACGGACTAAAGGTCCGTAACCCCAGTTAATCACTAAAGAGGGGAGTTTAAGAAGTCCTTTTCGCGATAAGTCGTGCGAAAGGGAGACTAAATTTCTACTTTAGAAGTCCTAATATCCTCTTATTTTTTTAATAATTTCTTCTTTAATATTATTTGGAACGATTTGATAACTATCATATTCCATAGAGTAGATAGCTCGACCTGAGCTTATAGATCTGATAGTTGTAGAATAACCAAAGAGTTCACGCATAGGAACTTTAGCTAAAATCTCTTGTTTATTATTAGTTTGGCTTCTAATATCTTCTATTTTACCTCTTTTACTATTTAGATCTGAGATAATATCTCCAACATTCTCTTCAGGAGTAATAACAGTAACTAACATTATTGGTTCTAAGAGTGCGCTTTTTGTTTCTCTAATAGCTCTTGATACAGCCATGGAAGTAGCAATTCTGAATCCTGTATCGTTAGTCTCTTCTGGAAGAGTTTGTGCTTCTAAAACCTCAACACGAACGCGTTCTAGGTTGGCACTGAAAATTGGACCATCATTTAGAGAGTTTAGAACAGATTCTTCTATAGCATGACGGAAATTTAGAGGAAGATCATTTTTAGCTTTAAATTCATAGATGTTTTTCTTGGTAGGAGAGAATTCTTCTTCGTTAATTGGAGAGACGCGAACTTTCACACTAGCATAACAGCGTTTATCACCTAACATTCTATCAAAGACCTCTTGAGCAGAATTAGCTGCTAGAATTGTCTCTTTATAGGCAACTTGAGGATCACCGACATTAGCATTAACATTAAACTCTCTAAAGAGACGGTCAATGATTATTTCTAAATGAAGTTCTCCCATACCAGAGATAAGAGTTTGTCCGGTATCTTTATCTTCTCGGACTTTTATAGTAGGATCTTCTTCTTGGAATTTAATTAAAGCATCTTTCAAGCTGGCTTCATCAGACTTCGATTTAGCCTCGATAGCTATTGAGATAACTGTATCAGGAAAATCCATTTTGGCTAAGAGAATATTATAATCTTTCTCTGTAATAGTCTCACCAGTCATAGTAAACTTAGTTCCTAAGATTGCCCCGATATCTCCTGCGTGTAACTCTTCTACATCCTGTTTTCGGTTAGAATACATTTGGAGGATTCTTCCTGCTCTCTCTTTTTTACCATTATTAACATTGAAAAACTGATCACCCTTTTTAAGTGTTCCAGAATAAACTCTTATATATACAAGTTTACCAGAAAACTTATCAGTCACTACCTTAAAGGCATATCCAGAAAATTTTGCATCCAATTTAGGCTTAACTATCTCCTCTTTTAGTCCATCGGAAGTTGTAGCAACTAGAGGTGGGACATCAAGTGGTGAGGGTAAAAAATTAACAATTGCGTCCAAGAGTGGTTGAACGCCCTTGTTTCTAAGAGAAGATCCACATAAAATTGGAATAAAGTTATTAGAAACAACACCTTTGCGGATTAATTTTATTATCTCATATGGGGTGAGAATTTCACCCTCTAAGTACTTTTCCATTAGCTCTTCATCAAATTCAGCAATGAAATCTATTAAAGCTTCTTGGTGCATTTCGGCAGCAGGTAGCAAATCTTCAGGGATATCTGTTACTTCAACATTTGCACCTAAGCTAGTGGCATCAAAAAAGATTGCCTTCATGTTTATTAGGTCGATAATTCCAGTAAAACTATCTTCACTTCCAATTGGTATTTGAATTGGAAGTGCTCTATCTGATAATCTTTCTTGAATCATCTCAACAACATTTTCAAAATCAGCACCACTTCTATCTAATTTGTTAATAAAAGCAATTCTAGGCACTTTATACTTATCAGCTTGATGCCAAACAGTTTCAGATTGAGGTTCTACTCCTCCAACAGCACAAAAGACAGCAACTGCTCCATCGAGAACTCTTAGTGAGCGTTCAACTTCAGCAGTAAAATCAACATGCCCTGGGGTGTCGATAATATTGATTTGATTATTTTTCCAATGGCAAACAGTAGTAGCTGAAGTAATGGTAATTCCTCTTTCTTTTTCTTGTTCCATCCAATCCATAGTAGCATTACCATCATGGACTTCACCCATTCTATGAATATTACCTGTGTAATATAAGATCCTTTCTGTAGTAGTAGTTTTCCCGGCATCAATGTGTGCCATAATACCAATATTCCTAATTTTATCTAATTCTGTCGTTGCCATAAGATTATCCTTTAAAAAAGTTTGAGTTATTATCAAATCTATTTTGGTAATTCTGTCAAGGAATTTCTTAGTTAAGAATTAATGAATAAATATGATCTTTTTCAAGTTTGATAGCTGGGAAAGCCAATAAGTTCTTAGATTTTTATCGCTTAATTTAACAGAAGTATCATAAGAAGGAAAAAAAAGGACAATTCCGAGGAATTGTCCTTAATCTTATATTTTGCTTATTAATCTTCTAATTCAAGATCTTCAGGGATTTCAATTGAAGTTTTCCCTGTAAGAATATCCAGCATAACTTGAGCATCAGCATTTAAATCACCTTTAGGATACTTGTTTAAGAATTGAGTAAAAGTAATTATTGCTGCTTGTTTATCATTCATATATTCTGATTGGGTGAAGCCTTTCATGAACATGGCCTTGTAATCATCAGTTCCATTAGCGAAAGTTGAGATTATTTGGTCATAATAAAGTAAAGTATCATCATATTTACCCATTTTGGCTTGTCTTTCAGCTAATTCAAATAGTTCTTCTGTAGTGAGAGTTGGCTTTAACTTGTCTTCATAGATGACGAAGTTGAACTCTTCTTTATATTCTTTAATTAAATTATCGAAAAGTGTGCTTGCTTGTTCTCTACTAAGTTTGCCTTCAATTTGTGGTTCCACATGGTTAAGTGGTTTATATTGAATAGCTTCCTCACTGAGTACTCTAAATATAACAGGTTTATCGCCCTTTTTAGAAATTAAGACATCGCTTACTTCGTTTACAGGTAGACTCCATATTGCAGTATTTAGAATTGTATCTTTTCCATAACCTGGGACAATACCATTATTATATACATTGTTAATTAATCGTTTATCAAAATCATTAGATGCATATTTTTGCATAATTTCTTCTATTTTAGCATTGTCGTCTTTATTAACAGCTGAGATATATTTATTATAAGCTTGATCAGCTTTTTCACTGTTAAAAAACTCTAATAATTCGATATTTCTATAAGCAGGTTTAGCAAACTCTAACATATTAGCATTATAATAATCTTCTATCATTTGGTCAGTAACATTAATGTTTTCAGCAACTAATTTTTGATAAGTATAGGATAATATGATGTTTTTGATATTTCTACTATACTTCATTGTTTTGTTTAATTCCTTATCAAATCCATCTTTTTTAAGCTGATAATAATAGACTTGTTTAGCTAAAAGATGATCAAGAATCTCTTGAGGAGTACTTTGAGCAATGAACATTCTTTCGTTTTTCTCTACTGAATTATAGATATTTAACAAATCTTCAACTGTCCATGAAAAATCTTTTATATCGCTTTTTAATACGAGCTTAGTTAAATCAGCTTCCTTATTGTTTGAGGTGTCAACAAAGTCAATATTATTAAGAACTTCGTTATCAATATTAATATTTTGCTCAGTCATAACTTTGTTAACTAAATTATCACTAAGTTGCTTTTGTTTGACTGCTATAGTGCGATTAGTAGCTAGTTCTTTTACCTCGGTAAAAGGTTTTACGAAGGCTTCTTCTTTGTTAAGAATAGTGAAAATATGTACACCTGTTTCTGTTTCAAAAGGTCCATAAATCTCATCTTGATTAACAGGTAGTGAGAAGATTAGTGAGTCTAATACAGCATCATAACCAATACCTTGGATGTATCCATTGTTCTGAATCTCTCTAATCATGCCATCGTTGTTTTTGGCATACTCATTGATTGATTTACGGTAAGAGACTATTTTAAAGTCTAGGCCTTTTACTTTGATATCAGCTAATATCTCATGAGCTGATTCAATATCTTGAGCCTGTATATATCTAATGGTTGCTTTGGCTGCTTCCATGAAGAAATCAGGATTTTCATTATAATAATCAGTAACTTCTTCATCTGTTACTGTAGCTTTAGATTTAATAGTTTTGCTGTAGAAATCATTGATGTAATAAGGTTTTAATCTCTTTTCTATTAAATCAAGAACTTCAGGATTTGTGTCATAACCCAATTGCTTAGCTTTACAGTAAAATGCCTCTTCTTTAGCCATCGAATTAAGCAATTTAACTTGTTGCCCTGCCATATTCAATGCTTCTTGTTGCTCGGTAGGTAGGGAAAGAACTAATTGATTAAAATCTGCTTTTGTTATCATTCCACCATCATATTTAACATATATCTCTTCAGATGGCTCTTGCTTATTCTTGTTAGAAATGCCTGAACAACCAACCAATAACAGTAGCAAAGATATTAGTAGGGTTGCGATTAATAAAACTCTTTTCATTCTTAGACTCCTTAAATCTATTGTATAATATTAACTAAAACGCTCGTTAATTCATTTGGTTACAGAAATTGCAAAACTATAACTTTGAGTCAAGACTTTTATTTAAAAATCAAAAAATGAGAAATTTTGTCTTTTTTTGGTATGGTATGTGCAATGTACTACTGTGAATATTAAAAAAAAAGTAAAAATACTTAATTGGGAGGAACATTATGTTCAGATTTATGAAGAAAGACAAGGGATTTAGTTTAGTGGAACTTTTAGCTGTTATTATTATTATGACTATTTTAGCATCTATTGCGGTTCCAATTTATCTTCGTTACACAGAAAGAGGTAAAGCAGCTGGTCCTAAGGCTTATTTGCGTTCAGTTAAACAGGCTTACGACACTTATTTCACTATGAATGGTACAACTGATGGTTATGAAATTGAAGATGCATTAGATGATGCTGGTATTTCTACAGCAGTTAGAGAACAATGGGAATTTGATGTAATCGGTAACCCACCACAAGAGTATATCTGTACTTCAACTGCAGAATTTGATTCCGGTGAAGGAAAACAAGTTAGATTTATCGTTGAAGACAACTCTTACACCGGCTGGGGAATCGATACCTTTACCGATGTTGAAACTGGTGGTGAAAATTAATTTAGAGGGTAACCTTTAAATTGTTTTTAGAAAGTTTATAATTTCGGGAGGCTGGATGACTATTCAAGAATTATTAAAATTTACTTCAGATGCCGGGGCTTCAGATTTGCACATTAGTGCAGGTTCTCACCCCATGGTTCGTGTTCATGGTAAAATGAAAAAGTTGAACATTCCTTTAATGACTGAGGAAGAAATTCAAAACCTAATATTTAGTGTTATGAATGAATCTCAAATTGAAATGTTTCATGAAAAGTTAGAAATTGACTTTTCTACTAAACTTTCAAATGAAGTTAGATTCCGTGTTAACGCCTTTACTCAGATTAATGGTTTAGCTGCGGCTTTTCGTGTGATTCCTAATGAGATAAAAACTTATGAGGAATTATATTTACCTGAAACACTTAGATCGCTAACTTTCAAAGAGAAAGGTCTTATTCTAGTTACTGGTCCTACTGGTAGTGGTAAATCTACTACTCTAGCGACAATGGTTGACTCTATTAATGACCACTCACAAAAACATATTATAACAATTGAAGATCCAATTGAGTTTGTTCATAAAAGTAAGAACAGCTTGGTTAATCAGCGTGAACTTGGACATGACACACACTCTTTTACCGCAGCGCTAAGATCAGCTCTGCGTGAAGATCCAGATGTGATTCTTGTCGGTGAAATGCGTGACTTAGAGACAGTTTCTCTTGCTCTTACTGCATCAGAAACAGGTCACTTAGTTTTCGCAACACTTCACACTAGTAGTGCTACAAAATCTATTGACCGTATCATTGATATGTTCCCTAAAGAACAACAGGCTCAAGTTAGATCAATGCTTTCTGAATCTTTAGAGGCAGTTATTGCTCAAACATTGCTTCCTACTAAAGATGGTAAAGGTCGAGTTCCTGCTTTAGAGATTATGATCGCTAATGCAGCGGTAAGAAACTTGATTCGTGAAGAGAAAACTTATCAAATACCTTCAGTTATCCAATCTGGGACAAAAGAAGGTATGCAGACTAAGGATCAATCTCTTTATAATCATGTTATGAACGGTAATTTAGATAGAAAGACTGCAGAAAAAGTTGCTGATAATCCTAAGATCTTCGCAACAGGTGCAGGATTTAGCGGATGATAAAAACAAAAAAGTGTAAAGATTCAGGGTTTACTATAATAGAACTATTAACAGTTTTAGTTATTGTTTCCTTTGCAATTATTGCCCTATTTGTTGGAATCAAATTTACAGAGAACCAAGTCTTTAAAAATGGCCGTTCTCGTAAGGCTATACTGTTGGCTTCAGCAAGACTAGAGTTCCATTATTTCTATTGGAAGAAAACTGGCGAGTTTTTAGACTCGTTTAACAATGCAGATGATATTCCGATTTATGGCGGAACATTCCAATTTGATAGTCCTTCTTATGGAAATAATATTGATATAAATTTTAATACCTCTATTGATAGAGATTATGAATATCAATCCTTAGGGAATAATTACTTGAGGACAACAGTAACTGTTAAAGGATCCTGGAAAGAACCTAGTAGAGATAATAAAATTCAAACATTAAATTTGATAGAAGTGTATTATGATAGATTACAATAAAAAAAGACTAGATAGTGGTTTTACTATTCTTGAGCTGATGGCCACTTTAACTATCAGTACGATAGTTTTCTTAGTTGCCGCAGTTGTTTTAACAACTTGGGGTTTAAGATTCCAACAGTTATCAAGAATTTCTAAGTTAAATGGGGAAGCTTATGATTGCATGTTAGCAATTAAGCATGGTAAAGCTATTGTTGAAGATGATGGTTCAAAGCATCAATTTATTGGTTTAATGAATGCAAGTTCAATGGGTTTCACTGGTAATAGTGTAACTTATTATACTGAAAATGGGAATTATGTAAGTGGATTCTCTGGTATTACTTTTAAACCACCAAAAAATCATAGTACGCTGGGTGAAAATGATGAAGTTACTATAACTTTATCACAAGGTTTTGTTACATATAACGCTAATGTTTATGGAATAGACCAAGCAGATTCAAGAAATGTTCGATTATTCCCTGAAGATATTAATAACAGAAACCGTAACATTTATGTCGAAAGCCTAGTGTTTGCTCCAATCTCTGAAACATATGATCCAGATAATTTAGACATTGTAAGAGTTATTCTTAAAGCAAAGATCTTTTTATCTGAAGATACTGATGATTTGTATGGAGCATACCCAAATCCATATTCTGTAGAATATGAAACCTTTATAGCAATAGATAAGAGGAAAGAATGAAGTACATTAAGAACTTATCAGACAATGGTTTCATAACTCTTGCTTTTGGTGTTTTGGTTGTTGCCTTGTTTTCTGTGATTGCCATTGCTCATATTGGAGTTTCAGATACACAAGATTTAGCGGTTAATTATCAGGTGGCTGAACAGCTACACCTTTTAAGAAGCGAAACATCCAGAGGTATAAGAGTTACTGAAGATCAAATAGGAGATTCAGGCGGACTAGTTGGTATTACGACTATAAATCTTGGTAGTCAAAGTTATTCAATTAATTCAGGAATTGGAAAGTTTTCCTTTAAACTTAAATCTAAAGTTTATCAAGAACAGAGTGATGAGGCAAGTCCTTTTGTTGATAATAATATTATCAATATTAGTTCTTTTGGCAAAGCCTATACAGGTATTGGTGCCCAGGCAAAGGAATCACCTGTTACATTCTTTAGTAAAAAAGTTATTAAAAATAATACTTTTGCGGGATTCCATTATTTCACAGATAATGAAGCCTCAATCAATGTTGATTTAGGTGATCCTGATAAAGTTAAATTTTGGGGACCTGATGAAATTCATGGTATTGTTCGTTCTAATACAGATATATACATCCAGCAGGGTGGTGGTGGCAATAATAATGGCTGGCCTACATTCTATGACCATGTATATACCTCTGGCGAAATAAAACCATGGGGTGGTTCAGGCTCTATTCCTTATGACGATGTATTTTTAGATGATTATACAGAAAATCTTCCAAAAGTGCAATTTCCAGAAAATGCTAATGAAGCAAGAACAGGAAGGCAGGTTGATATAGACCCAGGTGATGCTATGTTTGCAACCGTCAATGGTCAAAACTTCGATCTGTGGTATCTCGATAGAGTAGTTCTTGCTGCAGATTCTGTAGTTGTTTATGATGCTGGTATTGAGGATGATCCTGATACTATTCCTCGCGAAGATTCATTAGGAGTACAGTATATTACTGTTATAGACTCTATATGGACACCTCGTGGTAATGGAAGAGTCCAAAATAACTCGATCTTTTTTAAAGGAGAGTTATGGTTACAGGGTAACTTCGCTGGAAGACAAACTTGGGCGAGCCAAGATACTATGTATTTAGCGGGAGATATTACTCTTGCTAATACAGCTAAAGGCGCACATCCTGATGGATATAATCCTACTACAGATTCTTTCACTGGTCCTGTTAACCAAACAGATTATGTTGGGTTAATTTCCGAGCAGAGTATTCTGATTCAGTATGGATATAGATCACCAGAAGACTCTATTAGAGTAAAGAATAATTGTGGAAGATATGAAGATATAGAAGGTGATGAAGGTGAAGGCGGAATATATATCTACGCTGCAATGGCTGCTCTTGGTAAAGGTGAAGTCTCAATGCAAGATGGTGTATTCTCATTTCAATACCAACACCCTCACCCAGGTTTGATTGCTAGACTAAATGGGCAACTTGTTGAATTGGATGATTTTTCAGTCTACAATATAGCCCCATATAACAACGGTTGGGGTCCTCTACACTTCTTTTATATGGACGAAAGGGATGCACCTTGGTCTCCCGCTTATTGTTTCCCATATTATGGTCCATTATGGCCAGAAAAGAGATCAGAAACCTTTATGGAAAGAGGAACAATTAACCTCTATGGTTCTGTAGCTCAAAGAAGAAGAGGATTTGTACATAGATCTGGAAACGATCCTGTCAATAATACTGGCGTTTGGGATATAGCTAATTATGAGTATGGTGCTGGCCCAAGAGTTTTAGGGTTACCTCCATCTCCTGGTGCTACTGGTTCAGGTGTAGGATATAAGAAAAACTATAATTATGATTATAGATTCAAAAATTCTCCACCACCTAAATTCCCTCAAGTTCATCTCGAGGGTGGTACTACTGCTTTTGATCCTGAAAGTTGGTATATATATAGAGGAGAAAATGCTCCTTATGATTTACGATTTGATTAATAACAAAAATAAAGAGGCGATATGAGTAAAAAAACTAAGGTAAGATTTAAAGAATCACTTGGTATAGATATTGGATCGCACAGTGTAAAGGTCGTTCATTTGAAACGGCTTAGCCATGGATACAAGTTGTTGAACTTTGATGTTCGCTCAACTGTTCCTGAAGGGATTGAATATCTACCAAATGATTTGCGAAATGATCGATTTACTCCGGTTCTTGGTTCCATACTTAAGGGTATGAAAATCAATCCGAAGAAAATTAAGCATGTCGTAAGTTCTATTGGTGGTGATGATACAAGCATCAAACAGGTAAAGACAATTTATTTACCTGAAGATGAACTTGACTCAGCACTATCATTTGAAGCAAAAAAACATATTCCTATAAGTGGGAATGAGATGGTATTAGATTACCAAGTTTTAAATATTGAAGAGAAAACAAATAATATGAATATCGTATTGGCTGCTTCAACTAAAAATGTAATTAATACACATGCTGATATATTATCTTCAGTTGGAATTGTACCTGGAGTTATTGATATTGATGCATTTGCTATTACTAATGCTTTTCTCTTAAGTTCTTATGTAGAGGAAGGTGTATTTGTATTAGTTAATGTTGGGGCCCACAGAACTAACATAGTTATATATGGTCCTAAAGCAAAATTCTTTACTAGAGATATTGCTTATGGCGGATATAATTTTACTCAAGATATTATGAGAAAACATAATATAGAGTATTCTGAAGCAGAGACATTTAAAATCGAACACGGTATTACCAATACAAGCCCTAGCGGAGAGACAACTCTCTCTATGTTAGACATTACTGAAAAGAACACAGAAGATTTGATCACTGATGAAATCAGAAGATCAATTAGATTCTATGTTAAAGAAGCTGGAAACAGTGATTTCAGAAAAGTCTATCTTATGGGTGGTTCTGCTAAAGTGAAAGGACTTAGTCAGTATATTGAATCAAAAATTAATGTACCAACTGAAGTCTATAATCCATTTAGCTCAATTGAAATGCCGGATAAATTCAAAAATAGTCAAGATCCACAGCTTTGCCTTGCATTAGGTCTTGCTATGAGACCGGAATAGAGGGGGATGAATGGAACAATTCTATTTTGGAATTAACTTAAATAAATTTGGTGAAGAGAGATTAAAAGCTCTTAAAGAGAAAAAAACCTACATTAATACTGTTTTAGCCTTTATTATTATAGTATTAGCAATTTCAGGTTTTACCTATTTTAATAGTCTAAATTTAGATAAGAAGATTCAAACTCGTAAAGATCAATTAGCTGAGATCAATAAACAAATCAATTCTTATGACAATATTGTGAGCTCTACCAGTTCTCAAAACTTAGAAAAAGATATGGAAAGATTTGCTCAAGCCTATAACAGAAGAATATTCTGGACTAAGAAGTTACAAGCATTAGCTGAGATCACTTCTGATAGTTTAGCAATCTCTAAATTTTCTTACAAAAGTGGAAACTGGGACCTAGTCGGTCTGATTAAAGCCAAGAAACATGAAGTTCCTCAAGATATTATTAACAAGTATAGAACTAGTTTAATTGAAAGAGAAGAATTCAATGACTTCAGATCAGTCGAATTTGTTAACAGAGATTTAGTTAAGAAGATGCTCAACATTGAAACAGACAGCGATATGGATGTAATTTATGATTTTAAAATCCAATGTAGCAGCAAATACTATGAAAGAAGGAGAAGAAAATGAAGCGTAACTACTTTATCCTAATTATCTTAATAATTATCTCCTCATTTGCATATTACTATTTTGCTGATCAAGTTATTTCAAACAAAGTAAATGATATAACAAAGTTGGATAAAAAAATTAAATCCGCTCGTCAAGATTTGAATAGTCTTATTGTACAAAATGAGAAGCTTGGTGAATTTACTACTATTTTATCTCATACTTTAACAAAAGATAATGAATTCTCATCTGATGAAATTCATGAAATCATTTTCACAATGGATGAAATTGCCCAGAAATATGGCATTAATATCTCAGGTATTAACCATAAAGATCTTTTCACTTCCTCAGAACAGTTAGAACATGAATTTTCATTTGAATTTACTTCTACTTATGTAAAATTAGGTAGATTTTTAAACGATATTGAAAAGATGGATTATCTAACAGTGATCAATGACTTTAGTATTGATCCTGAGAATAAAGTTGAAAAGAAACAAGACGTTACTAATGTTCAAGAATTAGAAAAGAACTATATCGTCAATTTGAGCATTTCATTCGTAAAACATAAGATGAGGTAATTATGGAATATAGATATGTAAAAGACTTAGCTTATATTCTGTTAGTTGCATCAATTATAGTACTCGCTGTATTTGCTGTTAAACACTATGATACAGAACAAAGTGTTGACCCTAAATCCGCTTATGCTGAACAAGAAGTTGATTCTAACTTACTTAAGAAAGCTATCGAGATTGAACAGGGAATTAAGCAAAGAAAAGAGTTTACTTTCTCTATAAGTAAAGACCCGCTCAAACAAGATATCATCTTACCTCAAAAAGTAGATGAAATCAAGCTTAGATTACAGAAAAGATATAATCAAATTAGATTATATGGTGTCTTAAAGTTTGGTGATGTTGTTTTAGTTGGAATTGAACATAAAGATATTGAAGGTCAATACCGTGTTGGCGAAAAGATACAAGGTTCTAAACTAAGTATTAGATCTGCTAATCCTGTTAGCCAAACAGCAGTATTATCTGATGGGACTAAATTAGTAGTAAAAGAGAGAATGAATATATTTGATATTCCTTCTGAAAAGACTTCCCCAAAAAGCGACAATTTCGCTAATGAAAATTATTAAAATAGGTAGGAGAAACTATGAAAATATTCAATGTTAGAATAAAAAAATTTACTCTAATTATATTAACATTACTTTTGAGTGTTTCCTTTGCATTTGCTCAGAATGATGAAGATTTATTAGTAAAGAAGATAGAAAATCTTTATTTTAAAGATGCTACAATCTCAACAGTTATTGAGTCAATCTCAGAACTTACAGGCATCAATATTGTAGTAGCAACAGAAGGTACTAAGAGTGCTAATGATGAAGAAAAACGCGTAACAGTAAGATTGAATGATATCTCTGTAGAAAATGCAATTTCTTTAGTGTCAAAATCTTATGGCTTTTCTTATAAAGTTATTGGTTCAAATACATTTTTAATTGGACCTTCAACTGTTGTAGAACAAGAATCAGGAACAAGAAACTATACTTATCAATTGAAATATATTGATGCTCAAAAAATAGTTAAAGCTTTTAAAGATATTCCTGGTGAAGTTATTGAAGTTTCTGGACAAAATGCTCTTTTAATTAGAGCTAATCCTGAAACCTATGCTGACATCGAAAATCAAATTAAAAAATTAGATATGCCTCAAAAGCAAGTTCAAATCAGAGTTAGAGTTATTGAAGTTAACCTTACTGATTCTAAAAAAATGGGTATTGACTGGTCAAAACTTAATAACTTAACAACTATTATTGCTGAAGATCCTGTTAATGCTGCTGGTGTTGGCTTACCATTTAACTACACTGATGAAACTGGCTCACTACCTTTTGGTGATGCCTCAGAATTAGGTGTTTTACCTGGTAACCAATATTTCCAAAAAATGAGTGATTGGGATGACTTCGGTAAATTCTCAAGACAATTGTATGCTTTTGACATTACTATCGATTGGTTATTAGAAAATAATTCTGCTAAAATGTTAACAGATACTCGCTTAACTTCACAAAATGGTGAGTCTGCTTATGTTCATATTGGTGAATCTTTACCTTATGTTGTTACTGACAACGATAAAGAAATCCAAGTTGAAAGAGAAGACACTGGTATCAAACTTAATATTACTCCAAAAGTAAATTCAGAAAATGAAATTACTACAATGATTGAACCAGAAATTAGTTCTGTGATTGATCTTGTTGGTGGATATGTACCAAGAACAAAAGTTAGAAAAGTTAACTCAACTATTACTGTTCCTAGTGGAGATACATTTATCGTTAGTGGTCTATTATCTTCTCAATTGACAACTCGTCAAAACAAAGTTCCTTTCTTAGGGGATATTCCTTTCGTAGGAAAATTCTTCAGACATAATACTGAAACTTTAGAAAAAACTGATTTAATTATTGAAATGACTCCAACAGTTGTTAATGCCGGCGATTTTAATAAGACTTTTGAAGTAGCTGACATTATGACTGAGACTTTAATCAAATTCGAAGAACAAGAGTAACAACAAATTGGGAGTAATAATGAAATTGAAAAATTTAACAATATTGTTGATTCTACTATCGCTTGCCATGTTATTGGTTAGTGGTTGTGATAATAGGGATGTTCCGACATCTTCACAGGCTGAGTATCGAATTACCAGGCTAGAATCCTCTGTTGATAAAATATATGCAGATAATAATGTGACTTTTAGTTATATTAGTGCCTATGTTAAAGATAAAAATAATTTTGGAGCATCTGAAATACCAGTTAGATTCCAAGCTGATCGTGGTAGCATTATTTCTGATGTTAACACTAATAATTCTGGTATTGCTAAAGTTCCTTTTTATGATTCAGGAGAGGTTGGTTTAGCTACTATCACTGCTACTGTCTATACCTATTCTCAATATACTGCAGGTGAAGTAACAGCTGAGAATTCAATGGAAATTCAAGTTTTAATTGAAGAAAAACCACCTATTGGTGCTCTTAATATTGAAATTTCATCTAATGAGTTCTTCGTTAATCAATCTGTAATGGTTAGAGCTCGTGTTTATGATGTAAATCTTAGTCCAGTAGCTGACAGTACAATGATCAGATTTGAAACTGATAGAGGTTTCTTTTTAGCTGATGATGGTGAAACTAATTTAGGTTCTATCGCTATCGTTCCTACTCAGAATGGTAATGCTCCTTTAACACTAAATGTTGGACAACAAGCTGGAACTGGTAATGTAACTGTAAAAATTGATACTCTTCAAGCATCAAGATCATTTAATGTTAAACCAGGTAATCCTTTCAACTTACAAGTAATGTCATATCTTGCAGATGATGACCTTATTGTTGTTGAAGAAACTAATGAAACTACTATTGATAATCAATATAATATCGTTATTCAAGCTGACTTAAAAGACGCTTATAATAACCCTAATCCAAATAAGGTTATTAGATTTGAAACAGACTTAGGAAGCTTCTATAACACTTCAGAAGTTTATAATCAAAGCACTAATGCAGAGGGTATTTGTAAAGTTATCTTTACTCCTGGTCTATCTGCAGGTCCTGCTACAATTAAAGCATATGCAAATAGTGATACTCTTTCTACAGAGTTATTATTTACAATTAAATCTGATGAATTACATTCTATCAGATTTACTACAACAGAACAAGTTCACCTTAATGTAGCTAATACTGGTGGTATTGATTCCAAAATCTTATATGTAAAATTATTTGATATTAACGGAAATGTAGTTGATAGAGCTACTGATATCTACTTCAAAATTATTAATGCTACTATCCCTGGTGCAGACCAAGATCAACCTGCTTACTTAAGTGGTCAGGATGAATTTGGTGTTGTTCACTCTACCTCGAGTGGCGGACAAGCTGCTGTTTCTGTTGTAACAGGTGCAGGTTCAGGTGTGCTTCAACTTAGAGTTGCTAATGATAGAGAAGCTTTAGCTGATGTATCAATTCCTGACGCTATTACTGCAACTAAAACAAATATTCTAATTCATGCTGGTCCTCCTGCTCGTATTACTTGGGGTGATATATCATTCGACCAAGGTACTAGTGTTGGTGCGGGTTTATGGGAACTATTAGTTGCTGTTTCAGTAAAAGATGTTCATGACAACCCAGTAGATTACGGTACAGCTGTTTTCTTTGAAATCGATGAAGAAAATAATTCTATTCCTGCTACTATTCAAGGTAACGGTTACACAGGTAATGGACCTTATCTTACTGAAATAGATGCTGGTGCAATTCAAATTGACTCAACCTCATCTATCGGTGTTGCATATACTCTCCTTACATATAGTGGTAGTTTAACATATTCTGATATCGAACTTAGAGCTGTATGTGTAGGTTCTAATGGTGTTGAAATATTTAAGAATTATACCATGGAACTTCCTTGGAATGAACCTGATACTGATATGCAAGTATCACCAGGTCATCTTGATTTCTATGATGGAGATCCAGGTGCATCTCTTGGTGATTTCTTATGGGCTATCGTTACTATAAGAACTCGCGACGGACAAGGTTATCCTACTCCTAATGTAAGATGGACATATACTTCTGATAGAGGTACATTCTATGATTATATAGTTCAGATGAATGAAACCAATGTTGCAGTAAGTGATGAAGATGGCTATGCAAAAATTAGATTGAAAGTTCTCAGAGGTGATGGCTTACAATCACCTGATGGAGTTTCTCCAGGACAACAACAAGTTCAAGTTGAAGCAATGGTCTTAGGTACTGGTATTTCTGAAAGAGGTAATACTATGATCTTAAGATTCCCATTTGCTAATCCTAACTAAACAAAAGTAATTCAAAATTAATACCCGATATCCTTATGGGTATCGGGTATATAAAATAATTAAACTCAAATTTAAATAAAGGATTGATTATGTCATTTAATCCTCAATTCGCAAGAATAGGTGAAATAATAGTTCACAAAGGGTATGCCACTGAAGAGCAGATTAAAGAAGCTTTAATTAAGCAGGATAATTTTGCTTTAAAGTTAGGTGAAACCCTATTAAAATTAGGATATATTCAAGAAAGACAACTTCTAGAATGTATCTCACTCCAATTGGATATTCCTATAGTGAATTCTTCGGAATTAATGGAACTTGATGTAGAAGTAGTTTCCTTAATTTCTGAACCATTTGCATATGAAAATAGAGTTATCTGCATGAGAGTTGTCGATGATACTTGTATTGTCGCGATGACTGATCCAGATGATTTGAATATTTTAGATAGTTTAAAAAAAGTATTAAATAAGAATGTTGAACCAATTTTAATTGGTGATTCATTACTTACTGATGCCTTAGAAAAATATTATAAGAGTATTAGAACAACATCACAAGTTGAAGATGCTGTTGGTAATTTCGACTTTGTTGCTGTAGATAGTGATGATAATGAAATTTCTATTGATAGTGGATCTGAATCAAAAGCTGATGCTCCTGTTGTTAAGATGATTAATCTTATTATTGCAGAAGCTATTAAAGCTGGTACTACTGATATTCATATTGAACCTATGATTAAAAGTACAAGAGTTCGTTTCCGTGTTGATGGTGCTTTAAGAGAAGTTATGAATCCGCCTATTGCTATGCATGCTGGTTTAATCTCTTTAATCAAAGTTATGGCTAAGCTTAACATTGCAGAAAGAAGATTACCTCAAGATGGTCACATGGGACTTAAAACTGCTATTAAATCAGTGGATGTCCGTGTATCTATTGCTCCTACAGTGCTTGGTGAAAAAGCTGTGTTGCGTTTACTTGATAAAGGCGATTTTGGTTTTAAACTTCAAACCTTAGGTTTTGAAGCTGATGATTTGGAAATCTTCCAAAAAGTTATCAAAAGACCTTATGGTATTATCATTGTTTCCGGTCCTACTGGTAGTGGTAAATCTACCTCTCTCCACGCAGCTATTAAAACTATCGAAAATATAGAAACAAATATTATCACAGTTGAAGACCCTGTTGAATATAGACTTGCAGGTATTACCCAAATTGAAACTAAAGAGGAAATCGGATTAACCTTCCTTTCAGCTCTTCGTTCTGTTTTGCGTCAAGACCCTGATGTAGTCCTTATTGGTGAGATTAGAGACTTTGAAACTGCAGATATTGCGGTTAAATTCTCACTTACCGGTCACTTAGTTTTCTCTACTCTTCATGCTAATGATGCACCTTCTACCATTACTCGTTTAATGGATATCGGTATCAAACCTTATCTTGTTGGCTCATCTCTCTGCCTTGTTATGGCTCAAAGATTAGTTAGAAAGATATGTCCAAACTGTATTACAGATTATAAACCAACTGAAATTGAATTGCTTCAAGCTGGTATTACAGCTGAAAAAGCAAAAGAAATCAATTTCAAGATTGGTGCTGGTTGTGTACATTGCGACAATACAGGTTATGCCGGCAGACAAGGTATTTTTGAATTGCTAGCGATTACACCAGAAGTAAGAGCCTTAATTTTTGAAGGTAAGAACCAAGATATAGTTAAGGAAAAAGCTCTTGAACAGGGTATGAGAACTCTTCATGATGCTGCAATCAGAAAAATGATAAAAGGCGTAACATCAATTCGTGAAGTAATTAAGCTTACAATCAACGATTAAAAACATAAAGGTAAAATATGGCTAATTTCTCGTACACTGTAAAAGATGCCAAAGGTGCTAGAAAAGAAGGTATTATCAAAGCTAACACTATGGATGAAGCTATTGATAAACTTGCAACTGAAGGTGGAACAATCATTTCTGTAAGAAATGCTAATGACGGTTCTTTCAAGGGAAAATTATCTCTCTTTGATAAAATCATGTTAGCAATCTACAAAATGAGAACTGCTGTTAAGTTAAAAACCTTAGTTTTCTTCACTCGTCAGCTATCTACTATGTTTTCGGCTGGTCTTACTATTGAGAAAGCTATCTCTAACCTCGGAAAAGAAGAAAAAGATCCAAAGTTTAAAAAAGTATTAAAGAAAGTTGATGATGATATCCGCAAAGGTTATTCATTATCTGAATCATTTGAACAACATCCTGGTGTGTTTAATCCGCTTTATGTTTCATTGGTGAAAGCTGGTGAAGTCTCAGGTACTCTACACACTGTTTTGGATGAATTAGCAGAAAATCTTGAAAGAACTGAAGATACACGAAGAAAAGTTAACTCAGCGATGACTTATCCTATCTTCATCTTAGTTTTCTTGATCTTTGTTGTTTGGTTCCTTTTCTACTATATCATTCCTAAATTCAGTGATATTTATGCAAGCTTTGGTGCTGAACTTCCGGTTGCTACCAGAGTGGCTATCGCAATAAGTAATGTGATCAAAGGTAATTTATTTGCCACTGTTGGAATTGTTATCGCAGTTGTATTATTTTTCTTTATAATTAATTTAACTGACCGTGGTAGATGGATAATCGATAAAATAAAACTTAAAATTCCTGTAGTGGGAGGATTGGTAGAAAGCTCTGTAATGAGTAAATTCTCCAGAACCTTCTCTATTCTTATGAAAGCCGGTGTTCCGATTATGGATACTTTAGAGCTTGTAGAAAATGTGGTTGGAAACGCTGTTATTGAGAGTGCTGTTAGGCGTTCTCGTGTAATGATCAAAGAGGGTTATGGTATTGCCCAAGCCTTTAGATCTACCAATGCTTTTCCTTCAACTCTTTTACAGATGATAAGTACTGGTGAAGAGACAGGAGATTTAGATAAACTCTTAAGTAAAACTGCTTCATTCTATGATAAAATCATAGATTCAGTTATTGAAAAACTAACTTCTCTCATCGAACCTATTTTGATTATTATTATGGCTGGTGTTGTGGGTTCAATTATTATTGTTATCTACTTACCAATCTTTAATCTTGGTGAAGCGATGTCAGAAGGTCTTAAATAATTAACATTCAATAAATATATAAAAAGAGGTTCGCATGAACCTCTTTTTGTCTTTTTAGGAAATAAGTGAACAAAATATTTTTCCCTGTTTGGATTAATTTCTTGACATATATAGGGTATAGTAAATATTTTGTTACGCTAAAGGAGTTTTATATTTAACTCCTTATAAAATTGTGAATTAACTTATATAATAAGTAAAGAAAAGGAGAAAGGATGAAGACTTTAACTCCCACCCCGGATCAAATCCATAGGGAATGGTATGTTATCGATGCTGAAGGTCAAACTTTAGGTCGTATTGCTACTAAAATAGCTTCCATTCTCCGCGGAAAAAACAAACCTTATTTTGCTACAAACTTAGATTGTGGTGATTATGTGGTTGTTCTTAATGCAGAGAAAGTTGGAGTTACTGGTACAAAAGCAGATTCAAAAGTGTATCAGAACTACAGTGGCTATCCAAGTGGTTTAAGAGAAGTTAGCTTCAAAAGAATGTTAGACTCTAAACCTGAAGAAATTATTAGAAGTGCTGTGAAAGGTATGTTACCAAAAAATACCCTTGGCAGACAAATGTTCAAGAAACTGAAAGTGTATGCTGGAACTGAACATCCTCATACAGCTCAACAACCAAAGACTTTATAGTTTAGGAGAAATTAATGCAGTATTTCGACGCAACAGGCAGAAGAAAAAATGCTGTAGCACGAGTTAGAATCACCCAAGGTACCGGTAAAAGAATTATCAATGGTAAGCTTATGAAAGATTACCTCCAAAGAGAAGTTCTTGAAATGGTTGTTGAACAGCCATTTAATGTTTCTGGTTTATCTGATAAGCTTGACCTTAAAGTCAATGTTATCGGTGGTGGATTATCTGGCCAAGCTGGTGCTATAAGACATGGTGTTTCTAGAGCCTTAGTTATCTATGATGAAGCTTTAAAGGGTGATCTTAAAAAGAATGGTTTCCTTACTCGTGACCCAAGAATGGTCGAAAGAAAGAAACCAGGTCGTCCAAAAGCAAGAAAAAAATTCCAGTTCTCAAAGCGTTAATCTATTATTTCAGATTAGCAAGAAAGCTGCTTGAAAGTTGCAAGGCGGTGTCTGTTATTAAGGTAATAGACTGAATTGCGTAGATTTTAAGCAGAAAATTAACCGTAACAAGAGGAGTAATTTAATGTCAGTTGTAACAATGAAACAACTACTTGAAGCTGGTGTTCATTTCGGTCACCAGACTCATAAATGGAACCCTAAGATGAAGAAATATATCTTTATCAAAAGAAATGGTATCCATATATTAGATTTAAAACAGACTGTAGATGCTGTTAATGAAGCATACCAGTTCCTAAAAGATGTCGCTAGTCGTGGCGAAGAAATATTATTTGTAGGAACTAAAAAGCAAGCTGTAGATGCTATCAAAGAAGCTGCAATCAAAGCTGATGTTTTTTATGTAAACAACCGCTGGTATGGTGGTATGCTTACTAATATGAAGACAATCCGCCAATCTATTGAAAAGATGAAGCAGTATGAACAGATTTCTGAAGATGGTAGCATAGCTAATTATACAAAATTAGAAGCTTTAAAAATGAAAAGAATGCATGACAAGATCGAATCAGGTCTTGGTGGTATTCGTAATATGGAAAAAGTTCCAGGTGCTATTTTTGTTGTAGATACAAAGCAAGAAGCTATTGCTATCCATGAAGCAAAAAAACTTGGTATTCCTTTAATTGGTATGGTTGATACAAACTGTGACCCGGATATGATTGATTTCGTTATCCCTTCAAACGATGACGCTATTAGAGCTATTAGCTTAATTGCTGATGTTATGGCTAATGCTGTTATCGAAGGTAGAAACATTCTTGAAGAGGGAAATGTTGAAGCTCAACCGGTTGTTGAGGAAGAAGCTATAGCAACTGAAACTTCCGAAGAGAAAGTTCAGGAAGCTGTTGCAGAAAAACAACCAGACGCTGAAGTAGAAAATAAACAATAAGAATAAATTGGCAGTTCCCGATTTATTCGGGAACTTTTTTTTAATTAAATCATAATTTAGGTCGATATAGATCTAGATTTTATAAAGGAGTTAATAATGGCAACAATTACTGCAGCAATGGTGAAAGAATTACGCGAAAAAACCGGCGTAGCTATGATGGATTGCAAAAAGGCTCTCAAAGAGACTGATGGTGATGTTGATTTAGCTGTAAAATATCTTCGTGAAAGAGGAATGGCTAAAGCTGAATCAAAAAATGATAGAGCTACTAAAGAGGGTATAGTTTACTCTTATATCCATGGAAATGGTAAAATTGGTGTGCTTGTTGAAGTTAACTGCGAAACTGACTTTGTGGCTAATACAGATGATTTCAAAAGTCTTTGTAAAGACATTGCAATGCAAATCGCAGCAACTGATCCTATCGCTCTTAGACCTGAAGATATAGACCAACAATTAATTGAAAGCGAAAAAGAAATTGCTAAAAATAAAGCTATCCAAGAAGGAAAACCAGAAAAGATTATTGAAAAAATCGTTAATGGTGTAATTGAAAAATTCGGTAAAACTAATACTCTTTACTTCCAAGAATTTATCAAAGACCCTTCAAAAGATATCGATACAGTAATTAAAGAAGCTATCTTCAGACTTGGAGAAAATATTCAAGTTGCAAGATTTGTTAGATTTAGTATCTAAAGCAAAGGATATAGCAAAATGAGTCCTTATCATCCCGAAAAAATCAATAGAGTAATTATTAAACTAAGTGGCGAATTTCTCGCAGGAGAGAAGGGATTTGGTTTTGATGAAGCTCTAATTGATCGAATTACTAATGACATTATCGAAGTTAAACGATTAGGTTACAGTGTTGGTATTGTACTAGGTGGAGGAAATATCTTCCGCGGAGGTACATGGTCCAATGCTAAAATGAATAGAGTGACATTAGATAATATAGGAATGATGGCAACTATTCAAAATGCTCTATACCTTGCTGAAGTCTTAAAAATAAAGAATTACTCAACAGAAGTTCTTAGCTCTGTCAAGGCAGAGAAGATCGCAAAATTCTATACACCTACTCGTGCTATGCAATCTATGAAAGAAGGCAAAATTGTTTTCCTCTGCGGAGGAACTGGCAATCCTTTCTTTACTACTGATACTGCTGTAGTTCTCAGAGCTGCCGAATTAGAAGCTGATTTAGTTCTTAAGGGGACTAAAGTAGCTGGGGTATATACTAAAGATCCTGCTAAGTATCCTGATGCTGAATTTATTCCTGAAATAACCTTTGAAGATGCTATTCATAGACAGCTTAATGTAATGGATATGACTGCATTCGCTCTGGCTAAAGAGAATAATATTCCTGTTAAAGTATTTGATTTATCAATACCTGGAAACCTAGCAAGGGCTATTGCTGATGTAAAAGTTGGCACTTTTGTTGGAAATGATTTAAGTAATTCATAAGAAATTGAGAGGTCAATGATGCAAGAATTATTAAAGAATGCAGATGAAAATATGAAATTAGCACTTGATGCTCTTGGTAGAAATTTTAGTAAATTAAGAACTGGTAAGGCTTCACCTGCTGTTCTTGATGATATCAAGATTAATTACTATGGAACACCTACTCCAATTAAACAGTTAGGAAATATTACCGTACCTGAAGCACGAACTATCGTGATTCAACCATGGGATAAAACTATCCTTGCTGAAGTTGAAAAAGCTATTCTTGCCGCTAATATCGGTGTTACTCCTGATAATGACGGAAGCGTAATTAGATTACCTTTCCAAGCATTAACTGAAGATAAAAGAAAAGATATAGTTAAACAAGTGAAGAAATTGGGTGAAGATGCTAAAATCGCTGTTCGTAATGTTAGACGAGATGCTAATGACCAAGCTAAAAAAATGAAGAAAAACTCTGAAATCTCTGAAGATGATGAAACAAAGCTTATCAAAGATGTTCAAGACATGACAGATAAGTGGATTAAAGAGATAGATCAGACTGTAGCTAATAAAGAAAAAGATGTTTTGAATGTTTAATTCTTAACATTCTAAGATATATTGAAAGAGGTGCTGAATATAGCACCTCTTTTCGTTTGCCCAGAATGTTATCTGAGCCGATGGACTGAAAGAAGTCCTGACACCCAACTGACAGGAAGTCAATCTGAGGTCAAGGGCGTTGCTGGCAACGGCAGGGTCTGAAGTAAGACGCAGGAAGAATGTGGAACATAGCGAAAGTAAACTGATTTTGGTTCATGTAGTGGGTAACTCTTCGAAAAGTGAGAACGCCCAAAAGTCAGTCGATTACATGGATTACAACAGATGGATTTACATTCAGGCAGGATAGCTTAACTGGGGAAGCCTGTTAATGTCTCTAATAGAGTAACTATGACTACAAGCTGAAAGGCAAGAGTTGTATTAAGCATAAGCAGGTGGCAGATGATTCCGTAGTAGTGACTAACCCTTTGCCTATGAAAGCTGGTGACAGACTGGAGGATAAAACAGAGGGGATAATATTCTTAGTAATATTGGGGGATATTTTTCAAAAGGAAATATCTCATGTGAAGGGATGAAGATAAACCAAAGAATAAACATAATTAAAGAGATATTTTCTTAAAAGTAGGAAACGAAGAGAATCGAAAGATTCAAGGCTCGGATAGACGGTGGTGAGTACCTTCTTTCTATCATGACCTTACGAGACTGAGTAGATGAAGTTAAAAAAAAGGATAATAGTCAAAACCTATAAAATCTTTGATAGATTGCTTTATGCTAAAAACTTCGAAGGTCTTCATTGAATTAACTGTCATTTGAAAGTATAATTTAAACATTGTTTATTGTGAAAAAGGAGAAACTAAATGAAGAAGTGGTACAGTTTAATTGATAAAGTTTACTCAAAAGGTAATCTCTATGAATCTTTCCTAAAGGTAAAGAAAAATAGAGGTGCAGAAGGTATAGATAATATTACTATATCTAAGTTTGGTGAGACTCTACAAGAGAACTTAGAGCAGATTCATTTAGAATTGAAAAGTGGGAAGTATATCCCATCACCTGTGAAACGGGTAGAGATACCTAAAGGAAATGGTAAGATGAGGCCATTAGGAATACCTACTGTAAAAGATAGAATCGTACAGCAGGCAATAAATAACATCATCCAACCAATTTTTGAACCTGATTTTCATCCACAAAGCTATGGCTACCGTCCCAACAAAAGTTGTCAAAAGGCAGTGGCTAAAGCACATATATTAATGGTTCAGGAAGAGCTTCCTTTTGTAGTGGATATGGATTTATCAAAATGTTTTGATACATTAAATCATAAATTCATAATGCAATCATTAAATAGGAAAATAAGTGACGGAACATTATTAAAGTTGATAGAGAAAATCTTAAAGTCTGGTGTTATGCAAGAAGGGAAGTATAGCGAAACTGAAGTAGGAAGTCCACAAGGAGGGGTAATCTCTCCACTTCTTATGAACATATATCTTGATAGTTTTGACCAAGAAATGAAAAGTCGAGGAATCGAGATAGTACGCTATGCTGATGACATTTTACTTTTTGCTAAGACTAAGAAAAAAGCAGAACAATATCAACGAATTGCGGTAGAATATCTAAACTCAATTTATCTCATCGTAAATGAAGAAAAGACACATATTGCGAGTGTATTTAAAGGAGTCAAGTATCTTGGCTTCGAAATACATGAAGCATATGTAAAGATAGAGGATAAAAGAGTAAAAGCGTTCAAAGATAAGATTCGGTCACTGACTCCACGGAATAGCGGAATTAATGTCCAGACAATGATTAAAAGACTTAATCCGATATTGAGAGGTTGGTCGAATTACTTTAGGGTGGCAAATTGCAAAGGAGTCTTTCAGTCTCTATTATCATGGATAAGGCGGCGACTAAGAATGAAGAAAATGCGGGAATGGAAAAGTTGGAAAGCTTTTCACCAACAACTTAGAAGAGTTGGGCATAAAAGTGATTTTCCGAAAATATCTATGACACATTGGAAGAATTCTGGTTGTTATCATATTCATAGAGCTTTACCTAATGAATGGTTTGAGCAATTAGGGCTATATGACTTACTATCGAAACCTACAAGTGTTTTATTTAATTATTATGAATAATTACAAGGTTTATCAGGAGCCGTGTACGAGTCCCGTACGCACGGTTCTGTGAGAGGGATGGTGCTAACGCACCACCCTACTCGATTGTTTATATACAACTTTATGGAATGCAAGCACCCTTGCTTCCATAGACTGTATTTCAGCCTGCCTTTTTTTCTTCAAGCTCCAGAGGAGCGAAAGCTTTGTAGATCGATCGACCACCCCTAAAAGAAATTGGACCCGTCAGGGTCCAACATGCAATTATGCCTACATTTCCAATTAGGAAGCTCTTGGAAAGGAGCAAAAAAAGGTTCTTGTTCAAGTCTGGTGGAAATTATTAAGCATTTCCTTGCACCTTATTATTGTATTACAGTAAGTTATTGGTAATATTGTACACGAAATAGAAGTTTTTATACTAAATAAGACTAAATCCTGACTTGTGAGGGCGTAGCTTTTAAGCGAAGACTCAAGGGATTGCAACCCTGGGTTGTGATGTATAAAAAAAGTGTAACCCTGTAAGGGTTTCATAGAAGCATGTATACCAGAGATTTATTATATAAATTTGATTAAACCCTTACAGGGTTATGACCTTAAATTTGGATATTGTACCTGGGGTGACGATCCCTATAGGATCTTACCCCAGGCTAATCTACTAATCCCCTTTAGGGATATTTTAATCATTACAATATTAACTAAACTGTTTCGTTATACATTCATCTTTCCACCAGACTTGAACAAGAGCCCAAAAAAAGACCTTAGTGCGGTCGTAAGCTTTCGCTAGCTTATCTCTGCAATTCAATTAGATATGCTCAGCTATTAAGCAATTTGGGACTTACTAGGCTATTCCGACAGATAAAGCTCTTGAAAATACAATTTGAAACAGATTATTAGTTTCTTTCCGAAAGAAAAGAGGCTCATTTCTCAGCCTGCCTTTTTTTCTTCAAGCTCCAGAGGAGCGAAAGCTTTGTAGATCGATTCTCCACCTCTAAAAAAAGTTGGACCAGCCAGGGTCCAACATGCAAATGATCCTACGTGAAGAAGAAAAGAGAAATTTTTAAACTGATGCCTTAGCGGTTCTAGTGCTCTGTAGAAAGGTGTCGCTCCTCTGGAGCTTAGCTAATGTCCTTATTGGATGTTATCTACAAAGGTGTCGCTCCTCTGGAGCTTAGCTGATGTTTTTATTGGATATTATCTGGAGTTAATTTTATGGAATGGACGCACCCTTGCTTCCAATAGGCTGATTTCTCAGCCTGCCTTTTTTTCTTCAAGCTCCAGAGGAGCGAAAGCTTTGTAGATCGATTCTCCCCCCCCTAAAAGAAGTTGGACCCGGTAGGGTACAACATGCAAATGATCCTACTGTGAAGAAGAAAAGAGAAATTTTTGAACTGATGCCTTAGCGGTTCTAGTTCTCTGTAGAAAGGTGTCGCTCCTCTGGAGCTTAGCTGATGTTCTTATTGGATGTTATCTACAAAGGTGTCGCTCCTCTGGAGCTTAGCTGATGTTCTTGTTGGATGTTATCTACAAAGGTGCCGCTCCTCTGGAGCTTAGCTGATGTTTTTATTGGATATTATCTGGAGTTAATTTTATGGAATGGACACACCCTTGCTTCCAATAGGCTGATTTCTCAGCCTGCCTTTTTTTCTTCAAGCTCCAGAGGAGCGAAAGCTTTGTAGATCGATTCTCCACCCCTAAAAGAAGTTGGACCCGCCAGGGTCCAACATGCAATTATGCCTACATTTCCAATTAGGAAGCTCTTGGAAAGGAGCAAAAAAAGGTTCTTGTTCAAGTCTGGTGGAAATTATTAAGCATTTCCTTGCACCTTATTATTGTATTACAGTAAGTTATTGGTAATATTGTACACGAAATAGAAGTTTTTATACTAAATAAGACTAAATCCTGACTTGTGAGGGCGTAGCTTTAGCGAAGACTCAAAGGATAAGTCTTATATCCCCAGCGGGGATTAATAAGTTAGCCCAGGGTAAAATCCTGACTTGTGAGGGCGTAGCTTTTAAGCGAAGACTCAAGGGATTGCAACCCTGGGTTGTGATGTATAAAAAAAGTGTAACCCTGTAAGGGTTTCATAGAAGCATGTATACCAGAGATTTATTATATAAATTTGATTAAACCCTTACAGGGTTATGACCTTAAATTTGGATATTGTACCTGGGGTGACGATCCCTATAGGATCTTACCCCAGGCTAATCTACTAATCCCCTTTAGGGATATTTTAATCATTACAATATTAACTAAACTGTTTCGTTATACATTCATCTTTCCACCAGACTTGAACAAGAGCCCAAAAAAAGACCTTAGTGCGGTCGTAAGCTTTCGCTAGCTTATCTCTGCAATTCAATTAGATATGCTCAGCTATTAAGCAATTTGGGACATGCTAGGCTATTCCGACAGATAAAGCTCTTGAAAATACAATTTGAAACAGATTATTAGTTTCTTTCCGAAAAAAAAGAGGCTGATTTCTCAGCCTCTTTAATTATTTATAGGTTCAAATTATTTTTGAAGAACCATTTTTTTGTTGATAGTTTGGTTATTAGTTTTTACTCTAAAGAAGTAAACACCAGAAGCAACGCTATTATTTTGTGCATCTGTACCTTTCCAAACAACTGATTGGTTACCAGCAGCAACATTATCATTAAGGATAGTTTTAACTAACTGACCTTTAAGGTTATAAACAGAAACATTAGCTTTTCCTGCTTTAGACATGTTGAAGTTGATAGTAGTTTCAGGGTTGAATGGGTTTGGATAGTTACCAACATTAGAAACTACAGGAGCAATTTCTTCATCGTAATTATCAACAGGACCATTAACAACTAAAGCTCTAATCATAAGATTACCAGTAGTTTGTGGAGCCCAGCTATTACCAGCATCAGTTGATAAGTAGTAATTACCTTCATTATCAGAATCTAAACCGATTAATGGAGAGTTATTAACATTAACAAAACTAATGAAGAACTGACCATTTTCGAAGAGATATTCAGTTTGTAATTCGATAGTGTTCCAACCTTCAACTAAATCACTATTTTGAATAACAGCAGTAGCAAGGTTTTCATTAGGCATACCATTTTCAGAACTATAAATTCTGTATAACATATTAGCACTATTCATAGTTTCAATATAGAATTTGATATATTGAAGAGTTGCTTGATGAGTATGAACGAATTTTGCACCCATAACATTACTTACACTAGCAGTAGCAGCAGCTTCAGCAGTTCCGTCGTCATTAGTAATTTCAGTTAATCCACCAGGTAATAAGAATGCAGTGGTAGTGATACCTTGAGATTCATTAATACCGAAGAGTGCAGTAACTTTATAATAATTAAGAGCACCAAGAACAGGTGAAGTATGAAGATATTCAGTATCTACAGTTTCAGCTAAGAAAGTATAGTTGTTTCCATCTTCTGAGTGGTAAACTTTATAGCTATCAGCTGATGGAAGAGTTGGGTCATTTTCCATGATTGTAGCTTTGATACCAGCATTGATTGGAGGTGTTTCGCCTGTGTAAGCTTCATTTAAAACCATCCAAGAGCCTTGAATGTTAGCATATGAATTTGATACTGTTGTAGTAACATCACAAAGTAAACCTTGGTTAGTAGTATCAAAACCACCAACACCAACAAAGATAGAACCATTTGCAGGAACAACAATAGTTTCTGCCATAACATCTACATTCATCCATTGTTGTGAAACCATACCAGTAACACCAGCTACAGAAGCTAATTCAGCACCAGGTAATCCTGCATTGTTTTCCCATGCGTAAACAGTAGCAGCACCAGTAACGGTACCTCCTGTATTATATAAAGCAAAACCAATATTTGAAAGTGGTTTGTCGTAATCAGAATCATTATCTACTCTGATTGCATAAGGTTGTCCATCACTAACAAAACTAGCCCATGTAGCATTTGTCCACATGAAATCAGTTTCAGTCATTTGTAATGGTTGTTCCCAATCTAATTGAACTTCTTCACCGTTAACTTCAGCTTGTAAGTTGTAAGGTTCAGCAAGGAATACTTCAGTAGTAATTCTGAAGTCATCAACCATGATACCTGAACCTTCAGGAGTATCATCATCTGAACGGAAGTAAATCTTAAATCTTACATCTTCACCAGCATAGTTGTCAAGTCTACCTTCTAATGTGTAAGCTTCAATTACTGGCATCCAAACATCTGGAGCATCAGAGTAAATATAGTTATTACCATTAGGATCTGCATATGGATTTGACATAGCAAGCCATGCGTTTGATCCATCAAGTTGAATTTCAAATCCCCAGTAGTCAAGAGCAGAAACAGCTCCACCAGCATTTGGATCAGTAAAAGCACCCATTAATTCGAAATTAGCAATAATTTCACCTTCTGTAGGAAGAGTAATTGTTGGAGAAATAATTGCGTTTAAAAGATTAGGATCATAAGAACCTGCATCATTTTGTAGTTGATATACATGAGTACCTGAGAAAGCGTTAGTTACTTGAGCTAAAGACCAATTGTTTCCACCTAGAGGAACTAAACTTGAAGCAACCATATCGTCACCAGAACCATCATTAGTATATGAACCAAGAGCTATATTATCAATTTTAATACCAAACATGTCTTCATCATCACCTGTGTTATAAGCAGGGTCAGAAGCAAAAGCAAATCTTACATAGATAGTTTGACCAGCATAAGCTGAAAGGTCGAAAGAAGCGTTTACCCAACCGTTAGAAGATCCGCCCCAACCTGGAACATTAGGACCTTCACCGTGGATATCGCCAAATGAATACATTGAAGAACAATTATAAGCAGGAGTACCAGCTACAACAGTCCAGTTTTCTTGGTCAGTAGAAACACGAATGTTTGAACCATCCCAACCGTTATAATCGCCAGTTCCACCAGGGGCTTCAACATTATAGTTTAAATCGAATGTTAAAGTTGAGTTACCTGCAGTAACAGGGATAGCAGGAGTGTCTAAAACTAAATAGAGATTATCAATATAACCACCATTGTCTCCACCCATCCACCATACATCACCATAAGTTCCACCTTCATTGTGGCTATGCCATTCTTGTGGAGCTGCAGTCTCATCAACTATAGTCCAGTTGTTTTCACCTTCAAAATCGTCAATCCAAGAGATTTGTTCAAAACGACTATCTCTTGAATTATGTGAATCACTCATTTCAGTAACTCTAAAAGAGTTAGCAAAAGATGTACTAACTAATAAAAGTAAAGCAAGTACAAATAACAAGTTCTTTTTCATATTTCCTCCCAGAAATTTATATTTTACTTATCTATTAAGGCAACTTACACGCCTTTAGTCAAATGTCAAACTTTTTTTTACATTTTTTTTAAAAATTACAATAATAAACAGCTAAGATGCTCTATCTATATATTGAAATGCAGCTTAGATTAACTATACTGAAGCCTATATAAATCATAATATAATCCTTCTTTGCGTAGCAATTCTTGATGATTTCCCACTTCAATTATTTTTCCTTTATGGAGGACAATAATTCTATCTGAGTGTTGAATAGTGGATAATCTATGGGCAATAATAATAGAAGTTCGGTTCTCCATTATTTTTTGTAAAGCATCTTGAATAAGAATTTCTGTTTCAGTATCTATATTAGAAGTTGCTTCATCTAGGATAAAGATAGAAGGGTTATAAGCTAGAACGCGTGCAAAAGCTATTAGTTGTCTTTGTCCTACAGAGAAGGTAGAACCTCTTTCCATAACAGGCTCATAATATTTACCTGGCAGTGATTGAATAAATTTATCAACATTAACATGTTTTGCGACTTCAACCATTCTCTCATCGTTTAAATTCTCATTATTGAGAAGGATATTATCCTTAATATTTCCTGAGAAGAGGAAAACATCTTGTTGAACAATCCCGATATTATGCCTGATATCCTGTAATGAATAGGCTGTTAGTGGTTTATTATCAATAAGTATCTCTCCCTTTTGATAAGGGTACATTCCTAAAATAAGATTAACGATAGAAGTTTTTCCTGAGCCGGTATGACCTACTAAAGCAACTTTTTCTCCTGGATTAATAGTGAAAGATACATCTTTTAAGACCCATTCATCAGGATTATAAGCTAGCCAAACATTACGAAACTCAATTTTACCATCAAATATTTTATTCATGGTTAATTCTTCTCTATAATCATCTTGGTCAGTTTCCATCAAATCAAAGATTCTTTCTGCTCCAGCCATAGCACCTTGTAAGATGTTAAACTTCTCACTAAAGTCATTAATTGGTTGGAAAAGTCTAGTAACATAGAAAGTGAAGGCAGTAAAGGTACCGATAGTGATGATACCATCTAAGATTTGCCCACCACCATACCAGAGTATGAGAGCAACTGATATCTGAGACATAACATGAATCATAGGTCTAAAGAAAGCAAAGAGTTTCAATTGGGAATAGTTAGTCTCGAAGTATTCTTGATTAAGCTTATCAAAATAGGCTAATTTAATTTCTCTTTGATTAAAAAGATTGATAATCTTCACACCAGACATATGTTCAGCAAGAGTAGTATTTAGAGCTGCTAATTTCTTTCTTACCACTCGATAAATCTTCCTAGTCTTTCTCTTGAAAATAGTAATTATCAAAATCACAAAGGGAATAGTAATAAAACTTATTAGAGCTAGTTTCCAGTTTAGAGAAAGCATGATTGTTACTATTATAACGATCATAATGACATCTTGAACAATGGTAATCACTCCTGCCGCTAGCATCTCATCAATAGAACGAATATCGTTAGTAACTCTAGTAACTAGTCTACCAACTGGATTCTTATCAAAGAAAGATGTCGGCATTTTTTGTAGATGTTGATACAAATCTGTTCTAAGATCATTCATTGCATGTTGTGAGAAGAAGCGAGTCATATAAGTTTGTAAGAACTGAAAAATAAATCTTAAACTTATGAAAGATAAATATATAATCCCTAATATCCAGAAGTTAATAACAATGTTCTTTTTTCCTAAAAGATTATAATCTATCTGCTTATTTAGGTTTAAGATATCTCTAGCTGACAGATTTTTAACTGCTGAGTAGGGCAGAGCAAGATACTCATTGGATATCTGAGTAAGAGTTTCCTCTAGATTATTGTCCTTGATAATTTGGTTATTTCTTTCATTATAAGGAATTACATAGAATAGCTCAGCATTGATTTTATATTGAGACATTTGCTCAGGATATAATCTTTCTGCTTTTTTAACAGCTTGACTATCGATAATGAAGGCTTTACTCTCATTATAACTACTTATGAAATAGCTATCTTGAGCTAATAAATTCTCTAGTTGCTCTTTGTTTTCTTGAGAGTTAGTAATATAAATCTGTTTATTAGGAATTATGAAATCATCTAAAGCAGATTTCGTAATTAAGGGCAATACTAGTTCTATACCAGCAATTACAAAAAGTACAAAAAGCGATAATATAACCATCCAGAGATATGGCTTCAAATACTTCAATAGATTAGCTATTAGTCTTCTATCTAATATATTTTTCTTTATTTCATCAAAATCCATGCCTGCATTTCGCATTAAAATTCTCCTTCTAAACGCTCTTCAATTTTCTGCTTATCATCTAAATCTTTATAGATTCCATTTGCAGCTAACAACTGATTATGATTTCCACTCTCAACTATCTTGCCATCTTCAATCACGATAATTTTATCTGCATGACTAACAGAAGAAATTCTATGAGAAATAATAATAGTTGTTTTATTTTGACGATATTCAATAAGATGATTAAGAATATTCTTTTCTGTTAAAGTATCAACAGCGGAAAGTGCATCATCTAAGATTAAGACGCTTGGATTGCATAAGAGAGCACGAGCTATAGCAACTCTCTGCTTCTGTCCTCCAGATAAAGTAGTTCCTCTTTCACCAACAATAGTATCAAATTTATGCTCAAAATCCATGATGTCATCATAGACTTGCGCTAATTTAGTTGCTTCAGCTATCTCTTCTCGAGTAGCGTCTGGCCTTCCTAAAGCAATGTTATTAGCTAAGGTTTCTGAGAATAAGAAAATATCTTGAGGAACCATTACGATATCTCTATGAAGAACCTCTAAAGGAAGTTTATGAACATCATTTCCATCTATTAAGATGCTATTTATAGGTGGATTATAGACTCTAGTAATTAAATCTATTAAGGTAGATTTTCCACAACCTGTCTTACCTACTATTGCTAAAGTTTTTCCGATATCAATTGTCGTACTTATATTTTCAAATATTGTAGCTGTTGAGTCAGGATAAACAAAGTTCAAGTTCTTTATTTCAATCTTTCCCTTTACTTCTTTTATGGAATGGTCAGCATCTGCATCTGAAATTTGTGGTTCAGAATCAAATATAACATTCAATCTTTTTAAAGATGCAGTACCGCGTTGGTAATGATTAACAACCATACCAATAGCCATCATTGGCCATATTAGCATTCCTAGATAAGAGTTAAAGGCATAGAAATCACCAATAGAAATAGTCCCTTGAATAGCTAACTGACCGCCTAATATTAAGGTGATCAACATTGAAATGCTAATAATAAATCCCATAAATGGATGGAAAATACCATCTAAAATAGCCATAGAAATGTTCTTTTGAACATAATCTTTTGATGTATCTTTTACCTTTTCTAATTCTTGATTTTCTTGAACAAAGGCTTTAACCACTCTGATTCCAGAAATACTTTCTTGGATGGTTCCTGACATATTAGAGAAAGATTCTTGAACATTGCGAAATCTTCTTTGCAATCTTTTTCCAAAATATAGAATACTAATCGTGATTATTGGCATAGGGAGAATTGCATAAAGAGTAAGACGGAGATTGATTCCAATCATAAAGCTTAAGGAAGCAATCGTCATTACGATTATATCAAATCCGGCGATTAGTCCAAAACCAAACATCATTCTCACAGCATTCAAATCATTGGTAGCATGAGCCATTAAATCACCTATTTTATGGCGATTGAAGAAGTTTTGAGATAATCTCATTAAGTGTTCATAAAACTGATGTCTTATTAATTTCTCAATGATAAATGAATTCCCTATAATGAGGATTCTCCAAAAGAACCTCATGACCATTATACCAACTGTTAACCCTAATATCTGGGCAGCGATAACAATTAATCCTGACTTCAATATTGTCTGAGTCTGGATTCTGTCAATGGCATTTTTAGTCAGGATTGGGATAACTAATTGAATAATATCTACGACTAAAAGTACTACAAATCCCAATAAAATGCGGGGAATACTTTTTTTAACATATTTTATAACATGTTTGAATGGTCCCATAATAATCCTTTGTTAATATTTTTTTTCAGTGTTATTGTAAAAAACTGCAAATTATGTCAAGATTAAACTTTGAGTTTAGTTGGGTATGCTATGAGTGTGAACATAATTAAAATATTGTTATCTTTGGCTTTACGAAGTAATAATTAATAATTAGTCTTGCCAGAAATAACATAAATATAATCTGCTTTATTCTCAAATCCCATCCGCGAGTGGGATAAAGGGGGTGTTTTAAATCCCCTTCCGTGAGGGGACACAGGGGGTGTTTTCCTCTATGGAGTGGAAGCGTCTCTGTTTCCATTAACTGGGGTTACGGACCTTTAGTCCGTGAATCTTAAATTATGGAATGGAAGCGTCCCTGCTTCCATCAGGCTGTATTCAGCCTGCTCTTATCTTTTCTGGCGACACGGAGGTCACCAGTCCATAGGCCCCTGCTTCCATTAACTGTGGTTACGGACCTTTAGTCCGTGAATCTTAAATCCCCCTCCGTGAGGGGGACACAGGGGGTGTTTTCTTCAATGGAATGGAAGCGTCCCTGCTTCCATCAGGCTGTATTCAGCCTGCTCTTATCTTTTCTGGCGACACGGAGGTCCCCAGTCCATAGGCCTCTGCTTCCATTAACTGGGGTTACGGACCTTTAGTCCGTGAATCTTAAATTATGGAATGGAAGCGTCCCTGCTTCCATCAGGCTGTATTCAGCCTGCTCTTATCTTTTCTGGCGACACGGAGGTCCCCAGTCCATAGGCCCCTGCTTCCATTAACTGGGGTTACCGACCTTTAGTCCGTGAATCTTAAATTATGGAATGGAAGCGTCCCTGCTTCCATCAGGCTGTATTCAGCCTGCTCTTATCTTTTCTGGCGACACGGAGGTCCCCAGTCCATAGGCCCCTGCTTCTATTAACTGGGGTTACGGACCTTTAGTCCGTGAATCTTAAATCCCCATCTATGAGGGGGATAAAGGGTGTTTCCTTACTCACCCTAAAAAAAGATAAGTTGCTAAATCAATCTTACCATTTTTTATTTTAACTCCCTCAGCTAACAACATCTGTTTTTGCTCTTCTCCTGCCAGTCCAGTTAGCGATATTTTCCCTTGAGAATTAATTACTCTATGCCAAGGTAAGGAATATTTATCAGAAGAGCTGTGCAGTAGATTACTAACTAATCTAGCAGCTTTAGGACTTCCCGCTCTATAGGCTATTTCTCCGTAAGTAAGTACTTTTCCTTCAGGTATATTCTTAATTATCTCTATAATTGTCTGGGATAAATGATTCATTTTTTCATCCTCTTAATTTTATCTTAACACCTTTTTGGGATAGATTAGAAAGAATTCTCTCTAATTTTTCTTTACTAAAGCCAATTTCATTAACATAAGAATCATCTAAATGGTGAGAGCTAACAAAGTTTTGCAGATAATAAGTACTGTTCCCAATTAAATTTTCTCCTATATCATAAATATTATTTTCTGTTATTAATCCTTCCACAAGAGTTGTGCGAAACTCATGATCAATTCCTGATTGCTTAATCAAATTAATACTCTTGATTAAACTTTCAATTGGAACTTGGACTTTTACCACTTTTTCGTATTCTTCTAATGATGTTTTTATATCCATAGCTATATAATCTACTAAGCCACTTTCGATAACTTTTTCTAATGTATGATGCAATAAACCATTAGTGTCTAGCTTTATTAAAAAGCCTAAGTTCTTCAACTCCCGTAAAAAAGGAATTAAGTTCTTCTGTAATAAAGGCTCTCCACCAGTAATTACTATCGCATCTAGTTTACCAACTCTTCCTTTAAGAAATTCTAAAATTTCCTCTTGAGCAATCAATGATGCTCCACTTAACATGGCAACTAAATCAGGATTATGGCAGTAAGGACACCGCAAGTTGCAAGCTTGAGTAAATACTACAGCACAAAGTTTATCATTATAATCTATCATTGAAAATTTCTGGAATCCACTTATTCGCATTTTTACCCCTCCAATATCTAAACTTTTTATAATTATCTCTGATTTTTTGTCTAGCAAATTTTTCTTTTATTGTTATTAAATGTTGAAAAACTTTTCTTCTTCTCATGTTCAATGTTCTCCATTTTAAATTATCCTCCTCATTATACTATAGGGCCCACTTTCTTCTAAAATGTCCCAGTTTATGAAAATTTATTTAAAGAATTCCCCCTTATAGAATAAATTCTATAAGGGTCACAAATTAATGTTAGTCTTGACTAATTAAATTAAAACTACTTCTTTTACCTAAAATCACTTTATATTCTGCCTATAATATTAATAGTCTTCTTCCTCTCCTCCTCACTCATCTCGAATAAAATTCAAATAATCTTTGAGTTGAGTGAGGAGGAGGAGTAGATGACCAAAGAAAAATAAAGCTTGGAGCCCCATAGAAGGACACAAAAGTGGTAGTGATTTACCATACCATACCTGAATCCTTTAGCGATATTCAATTTCTCAAATCACCTGTTTCTTAAAGTCCCCGCTTTAGTGCCGAAGGCACGCTAAAAGAGGGGTGGCATCGAAGATGACGGGGTGTTTCTTACATCCCCCTCCGCGAGGGGGACACAGGGGGTGTTAACATTTTCTCTTAAATCCGCCTCCGCGAGGGGGACACAGGGGCGCAACAATGTTAATAGAAGTCAAAACAGCTATTAAGAAACTCAAGCTCTGTGTGTATTTTTAGGATAATATTTCCATTATGAAAACAATACTTTTATATAAAAAATGTTTGACAAATAATTATTTGTAAATAATATTTGTAATATATATATTGGAAGGATGGAAAATGTTATGAAAATTATGAGTAAATATTCAAAAAAATCATCTATAATTACTAATAGGACTATTTGTAATGATTATAATACTATTAAGTTATTTATGACAAAGATCTTCCTTAAAATACATATATATATATTAGAGCATTTAAATATCCATAGCAAGAGACTAAATCTATAACAATCAAGTAGATTTGGTCACAAAAGACATCAAGATTAAAAAGTGTTGAAAAAAATCAACACATTCTGTGGTGTTGCAGATAATCAACATAAATAATAAAAAAAAAGGATATTTAAAATGAAAAAGATAATAATAATAATGTTGGTCTTATTGACTGTTTGTGTTGTTAATGCTTATGATGCTGTTGCTACTGCATATAATAATTCAAATGAAGTAATAACTGTTGGTATTGCTTTTCACGGAACTAATGATTACAGATTTGTAACGACTATAGGTCATGGTGGTGCTAATCTTCTTGGCTGGTCTGGATTACCTTATGATATCATTGCTGTTGTAGGTAGGAATATTGATGTCAGAATCCCAGGATATTATGAAATTAAACATGTTACTTTAGAATATGGTAGTTCTTCAAACAATAATGTATCGTTTGATTTTTCAAATCTAGATCCTATAGATCCAGGTAATCCAGGGCAAAATCAATAAGATAATTAATTTACAACCCCATAGGTTATCATGACCTATGGGGAAAAGGAAAAACTATGAAATATCTATATGTCTTACTTATTTTAATTTCATTATCAACACTATTTAGTTTTGAATCTGATTTTAATGACTTTACCGAATTTGGAGAAACAACAGGAAGCGATTGTGGTTATTATTTTTATACCCTTAGAGATAATTACATACTAAGTGGAACATCTAAAGGATTTTCTATCTTTCAGTCTGATCCTAATGGAGCTTTAACCCTTATTGATACTATTAATACCAGAGTTTTTCAATCATTAACTTTTAATGATAATTATTTAGCTATCAGTCATTGGTTAACGCCCAATATTGATGTTTATAATATTGAGGATCTTGAAAATATCCAATTTTCTCATACTATTGAAACCAGTTATAACATTATAGGTGTTCATTTACTGAATAATATCAAACTTCTAGTTAATAAACTAAATAGTAACTCGTTGCTGTTAGATATTGAGAGTGGGGAACTATTAAATGATTATTCAGACTATTATATTAATCTCGAAACTTTTTTAGATGATGGAACTGTGTTAGTCCATGAATTATCTTCTCAGCTTTTTAAGTGGGTCATTATTGATGAAGAGAATCAGTTAATACCAGTTAAAACAGAAGTTAGAAATATTACTTATGCCAAAAGTGATGATGAAAACATTTATATTGTCACCAATAATTATCTAAAGATGTATGAAACAATATTCGAAGAAGAAGCTCAAGATTCAATTCTTGTAAATGGTTCCACCATAGGTTTTGATTCTCGAGGTATAGATTTATTATATTCAAAACTATACTTTGTTACTGGTGATTATAATAATAGCTCCCAGATGGAAGAGCCAGTTCTGAGAATTTACGACATTCTTGATGACCAACTTCAATATTTTGATCAAGAGTTTTTCTTAGAGAACTGGGATAATAGAGATTATTACCTTTCTCAAAAGGCTATTTCTTGTAATAATTATATCTACATAAATTCTGAAGAAGAAGGGCTCAATGGTTATGAAATATTAGATGATGGGCTTGAAATAATTAGCCAGTATGGAGATATTGCGTATTGGGAAAAATCATTTTTAACACGAGATAATAAAATCTATTTAAATGCCAGGAAAAAAGATAGAGAGTGTGTGATTTATGATTTTGCAAATGGAGAGACTCCAGCAATTATTGAAAATGATTTTGCTAATGGAGAATATCATAAATTCCCCTATCAATCCGACTATCTCTATAAAAAATCTTATCTTGATAATGAGTTAGTGCTTTATTGTTTAAATTCGGATGATACAATCTCCTTAATTGGTAGCCTTCCTGCAGAGTATCCTCTTCTATATTTTAACTTTACCCCATTGATGCTGAATGAAGAATATCTAGTTTACCAACTATATAATGATATATTCGTTGGTACATTTATTGATGGTGAGTTTATAGAGTCATATACTTTTAATCTAGGCTCAACTTCCAATCAAAGCGAATATACAGCTTTTATAAAGGGTAACTGCTTGTACAGCATGAATGATAGTGGTAGCTTAATAGATATTTATCAAGTTAATGCGGAGAGTTATTCGTTAGTATCAAGTGAAAATTCATTTACTTTTTCAGTAAGTGCAACATTTCCAATAGATAGTTTTTCTAATGAATATGTTTGTTTTAATGGTGCTGATTACTACTACCTTATGGCTATTGATGCTTATAACTATGCTGTTACTGGGGTGTATAGATTAGATTATGGAGATAAAGTGTTGAATAATATTGATAATTATCTTTTTATTGGTAAAGTAGGGCTTGGTGCAAAAACTAGGTTACTTGAAATTAAAGAATTTAACCCAGATAATGAAGTTCAGTATAATTTGTTAGAATCCATTATTTTTCCTTCAATAATAAATTCAGTAGATCTCTTTCAAGTTGACGCAAGTCATTATAACATGCTTGTAACTACGATGGGCTCTCTTTTTTATTATCAATGTGCTATAACTCCCAACGGCAATTTAGAAATAACTCCTGTAACCCTAAATGCCAGCAACTACCCTAATCCCTTTAATCCTGAAACAACCATATCCTATGATATATCTAAGCAAGGAAATGTATCTGTTGATATTTATAACCTCAAAGGTCAGAAAGTTAAAAGCTTGCTTAATGAGACTCAAGAAGCTGGTATGCATAAGATTATTTGGCAAGGTGATAATGAAGATGGTAAACAAGTTAGCTCAGGAAATTATTTTTATAAGGTAAAAAGTGGGGGAGAAGAAATAGTGAAGAAAATGTTGCTGATGAAGTAGGGGCTTGCTTTACAAGAGTGAAAAATTAAAAATTAAAAGTGAAATATACCCCTCTTTTAAATTAAAGATCACATCTAAGCCGTTGTCGGTAATTTTAGACAGATGGATATTGGCACCAATTAGAAAAAGGTTCTCATCTATTTGTTATGGATCAATTTTGTCATACTCATTTTTGTAGAAATTTAACACATCTGCGGTCATCTTTCTGGGGTCTTCTAGGAAAGCACTTGTTAAGTTTCCTTGGGGGTCATTATCTATTGCTAAGACTTTAAACCCCTTATTAGCTAACCCTTTCGCCAGGTTAAAGGCTATGGTTGTTTTACCAACCCCACCTTTTTGGTTAATTACTGAAATTATTTTACTCATTGTTTTCCCTTTATGAATAATATTAAACCCATATTACATTTATTCTAATTTATTGCAAGGAATTTCTTGATTTATGCTAGTTCGCTATTATGTGTTTTTCATTTAATTTATCAAGTAAATTAATAAATTAAATCTTGTGTATATTAATTAAACCACTATTAAAAACAAAATACAAGAAATTTATATTACATTAAAAGCAGAAGAGTTTAATACTCTTCTGCAAATAAAACTGTAAAATAGTTATTTTCTAAAAGATACTTTGGGTCTGCTTTTAATTTCATTTCTTTATTTAAATTATCTATAACAAATATCTTTTGTCCTTATTTATTTATAAAAACTAATAAATAATCAATACCGCCTTTTTAAAATTACTTCTTTTCTAAGGTTCAAGTTCAACTTAAGTGGAGAAACAACCTTGAATTGCATAATTAAAGTATTCTAGCCCTGTGGCATACGGCATTAAAGTTACTGCTTATAGTTAATAAACTCAGCAAACGCTTATTAATCAGCATTAGAGAGAATCTTTTTCCACCTGACTTGAGAACAAGAGCCTTTTCTAACGGTTGAAAGTAGTTCATTTAATTCTTCTCCTGGAAGTTCTAAAGTTATTCTTATTGTTGCAATAGATATTCCTGAAAAGGTATAAGTTCCTTCTACTTCCTGAGGTTGTAATATCCATTTTTTTAGATTCTTTATTTTTCATAGTTTTTTAATTATTGATAAAACAATTTCGCCAAAGATAATTTGAAGATAAAAGCAAGTTAAGACCACTCCTATAATGGCTGGTCTTAAGTCTTATGACTAATACTTATTTAGTTCATTTTATATCTTTCTTGCTGTGTATAACTTATGAACAAGTAAAGTAATTAATATAACTACTGAATTAATACAAAGAAGGATAATAAAGTATTTAATACTTTTAGAAGTATTAAGCAGTACAAAGACTAATGAAAATGCTGCTGCTTTAGCAAGTGCTTTATTGAAGCTTTTCTTTTTACAATCTAAATATAAAAAAAGAAAAAAAGCTATCGTAGGTAATATTGCTAACATTATCGAACTATACGAATTAAGTAGATGTGTCATGTTAACACCTAATTATATTCGTGAAGTATATATGTAGCAAAACCTGCAGTTACTGTTATTATCCAACCTCCTGAACCCGCTACAGCTCCCCCAATAATATTAATCCAAGTATCTTCAGCATCATCACCATTCCACCAACTAATGCCACCACCAACAATAGCACCAGCTATATCACCACCAACACATATTCTAATTGATGCAGGAGGAGAAGGATTAAAACCATAAGATTCAATTAGATTAATATATAAATCCGTATTATTTTCCCAATAGGAATATGAGCTTAACCCAATTAAAAGGGAATTATAGTAGGTAGTATGACAATCATCCCCATTATCTATAGCTTCTACCTTTAACTCTTGCAATCTATTTATAAACTCATTATTAGATTCTGAAGTTTTTATAACATCAATAAGTTCTATTAATAAACTATACTCTTTTGTGTCAAAGCAAGCAGTATTTTTTAGCACATAATTTTCTAGATTATTGACGAAGTCATTACTGTTTGCAGTTACTGGAAGATTATTATCAAAATATGTTACTAACTCTGTATATGAAGTAGTAGTTAAACTTGAATGAGAAGTAACACTTTGCATCATTGAAGTATTTGCAATATGCATTATATCTAATGCTGTTGGGTTAGTTGTCTGTGATAATGCTAATTTCATATTATCAAATGTCTCATCAAGTAATTTGTTGTGAATAGTTCCAGCATCATCACTAGATTTAGAACTTTGTGGACCTATTATTTGGTTATGCTCATTGCACCCGAATAATAATAAACAAGATAGTACAATTAATGAAAATATTTTCATTTTTCCTCCGTTATATTATGTTTAATTTCTCCATCATCAATACCATCCACCACAGTTATATGTTTGTCATTATCTACATAAATGACATTATAATCTTTACCAATTAAATAATTCCAAGATACTACTGTATTTGGTTCATAATTTATATGACCAGAATAAAAAAAAGAAAAATAAGTCAAGAAAAATAATAGTAATACTAATAAGTGTTTAACTTTTTTGAACTATCAAAAAGAGATGGGTTAATATTGGATAATATTTTCATTATGAAAACAATACTTTTTTTTTAAAATAATTTGACAAATTTATAAGTATAAATATAGTTTGTAATATATATATTGAAAGGAAGGAAAATAATGAAAACTTTAAGTAAATATGAAATAGAATTTACTATGATTATAAATGAAAATATTTGTAATGCTTATAATTCTATTAAGTTATTTATGACAAAGACCTTCCTTAAAATACATATATATATATATTAGAGCATTTAAATATCCATAGCAAGAGACTAAATCTATAAGAATCAAGTAGATTTGGTCATTAAAGACATGAAGATTAAGAGTGTTGAAAATAATCAACACATTCTGTGATGTTGCAGATAATCAACATAAATAATAAAAAAAAGGATATTAAAATGAAAAAGATAATAATAATAATGTTGGTCTTATTGACTGTTGGTGTTGTTAGTGCTGATATCATAAAAATTAAGACGGACTTAATATTTGGTGCAGATGATATCACCCTAGAAGGGTATGATAATAATGATTGGATTGGTATTTATAGACCTATTTCAGTAGATCAAGAAAATTATAATTCATCTACTAAAGAATTGACCGTATATGATAATTGGACATACAAGGTTAATGTAGTTGGAATAGTACCAATTGACTTAGGATCTGGTGATATCTACGAATCAGGAATCGATATGAGTTACACTGATTACTATATTATTGAGAAGTATTTTCTCAGAGTTCCTGGAGACCCTGGAACACCAATAACCCAATAAATCAAATAAAAGCGAGGAGTTCATTCTCCTCGCTCTAATAAAGGAGTTAAAAAATGAAAAAATTTATAATACTATTACTTCTGGGGGTTACTTCTTTAGGTTTATATGGTGAATTAGATTACCAATTGCAGTCTGAATTCGGTTTTGGAGGCATTGGTATTCTACATTATTCAAATGGTAAAATACTCACTGCTAATGCTTATGGATTCTCAATTTATGAGATTCAGGATAATGGTGATTTAGAAAATGTCAGTAACATAAGATCTTTGCCTGGGTGGAACAATGTTTATTATTCAGATGGCAAATTAGCTAAATATGTTGGCTATGTAAATTCCTCAGACCCAATAAATTATCCTTCCTATTTTTCAATATATGACTTATCAGTACCTAATGAACATAATCTCTTATGTGAAATTCAGATCGATAGTGAGAATATGTTTTCAGCTGAATTGTTTGAAGATTATTTTATAATAAAAACTGGCAATCACCAATATACTATATTTAATTATGATGATTTTCAGCCTGTTAGCTATGTGGATAATATTAGCTTAATATTTAATACTAAATTCGGTGACCAAGGAGCGATACTGCTTGATTATAGTGATAATTGCTACTACTATTATGTAATTGACGAAGTTGGGACTTTACACAAGAAGTATAATTTAGGTCAAGAAGAGAGAAAGGTAGCAATAGATGGGAATAAAATGATTACCTATAATATAGGAGATGTTAATTTCTATAATATTACAGCTACTGATAGTCTAGAGTATTTAGGTACTTTCTATCTATCACAAGCATTATCGGATTATGAATATACAATTGCTTATATGGACGATAGAATTGCTTTTACATCTTATGAAGGGATTAGTCCTGTAATCTCGAAACTCTATCTATATGATGTCTCTGATGTTAGTTCTAGCCAAGCAATAAATTTGCTAGATAGTGCTAATATCTCAAATCGACCGAATCTCCAATATGCTCAGGATTGCTCAATTGTACAGAATAATAACAATCTTTATATTTCTTCAGTAAGTGGCTATTTTTTGTTAAAAGCAACAATCAATGATGATATTATTACTTTAGTGGATATTGGACAATCAACAATAATCAATCTAGCTCCAACGGGGGTTCTAAAAAATGATATTTACTATGTAGTAAATATTCAAAGAAATTACAGCCTAAGTACTTATTCACTTGAAAATATTTATAATGTTCAGGAAATTCCTAATAATTATCCAGAAAACAGTGCATATAGTTTTTTAGAAGATGAGCAGAAAGTAGCTAGATATGATGAATTTTTAGGGATTATGTATTTATATGATTTTAGTGGTGATGATATGATTTTAGAGGCAACTTATGAACCTCAACCACATTTAATTCCAGGTGTGTTTTCTGTTTTGAAATGGGATGGTAGGCATTTGATTTATAGATCGCGTAGTAGTCTTTATTCTTTAAAGTATGAAGATGGTGTTTTTAGTCCAACTTGGTCAATAAGCAATAATGATGATTATCCCTACAAGTACAGCTATGCCATATACAATAATTATCTTTATGAGCATAATAATGATACAGGGGTCAAGGTTCATGAATATAGCATTGATGAGATTAATCAAATAAATTCTATCACAATACCTTTTAATGATTCCTGGAATGGAGCTTATTTATTCGGAGATATTTTGACAATAGCGGATAAGGTTGTTGATCTCTCTTACGATCCTATAAATCTCTCTCACAGGTATAACCTAAATCAATCTGATATTAATCTTGGAGTGACAAAGTATAATGAATATTTTCTGTATTGTGGACAAGAAAAAATCTACGAAAATGGTGTTTTGGTTGATTACGAAGAAGGAGTCTCTATATATAAATTAATTGATGATATTCCAGTAAGAGTAGGCCAAATTGGATCTGGTTGGGCTGGTTCTGTTAAGGTTTTACTAGGTGGTACAGCCGATAGTTTTGATCTATTAGTCTATCATAATAACTACTATGCGATTTACTCTTGCCAAGCTACCCCCAACGGTGACCTAGAAATAACTCCAGTCTCTCTCAATGCTACTAATTACCCTAATCCTTTTAATCCTGAAACAACCATCTCCTATGATATATCTAAGCAAGGAAATGTCTCTGTCGATATTTATAACCTCAAAGGACAGAAGGTTAAAAGCTTGCTTAACGAGACTCAAGAAGCGGGACAGTATAAGATTATTTGGCAAGGTGATAATGAAGATGGTAAGCAAGTTAGTTCAGGAAATTATTTTTATAAAGTAAAAAGTGGGGGAAAAGAAATAGTGAAGAAGATGTTGCTGATGAAATAGCATTATATGACAATACGCCGCAAGATCCAGGAAATTTATAAGAAGTTTAATGATTGGGTAGGGTCCTCTACCCAATCGTTCAAAAGGAGAAATAAATGAAAAGATATAGATATGTGATTATTTTAATGTTAATCTCATTAAATAGTTTGTATTGCGAGCTTGATTTTCAGCATATTGATATGTTGTATGATGGCTACTCAGCTCCTATTCTAGGAAATAATGTGGTGAAAAATGGTAATAGAGTTCTGTTAATTGACAGTTATGGAGTCTCTATTTATGAAACAACTGAAGATGATTTAACAGAAGTAGCTTCTTACGATTTTCCAATGGTATTTAACGCTGATCTATATGGAGATATGATGGCTATAGTTCTGACAAATACAGAGGAAGATTCTTTTCACAATGATGTTGTAAATATCTATGATATAAGCAATATTGAAGAACCTCAATTAATTCATCAGATATATACTAATCTTTATAAGGTATTTTTAAAGGAGAATGCTATAATTTTAGGATTTCAGAATCAAGTGCAGGTATATAGCTTAGACACATTAGAATTACTCAATACATACCAAAATTTTTCATTAACACATAATATTGAAGACTCGGATTATTTTACGATTGATTCACAGAATGAAGAAAATTTTTACTTATGTTATTTAGATAGTGACGGGCATTTGGTTAGAGAAAAAAGCTTAGGATCTAATTTTGGAAGACCAATTATCCAAGATGAAAAACTATTATATTGCTATCAACAATTCATTGATTTTTACTCTATTGCTGATTCCCTTACTTTTGAAAGAACTTTTGCTATGGAACATCCAGCTGAATTGGAATTGCCAGGGCTCTTTGTTTTCGATAATACTCTGATCGCACCATCATTCAATGAGATTGCTCCTTATAGCCAGTATTTAACTTATTATGATATTAGCGATATTGATAATATTATTGAAATAGGTAACTATGAATTCTTTCCTGAGCTTGGTCAATATAAAACTTTTAGAATTTTTGATATTATCCAGTGGAACGATAATTTTTTATTGGTAATTAATAATTTTGGTGTAATTTACACTAATTTTAATAATTTTTTAACTGATTATGCTATTTTAAAATATAGTAGAGGGGCATCTATTAGTAACAGATTTAACAATAAGCTTTATGTGAATTATTTGAATGTAATAGGTTGTAATAATCTATTCGATATAAGTAACATAGATAATATTACTAAAATTGAAACTGAAGACTCGCTAGGAACCTATTTTTGGTTCGACGAAGATAACAATCATTTTGTAGTAAAAAGGAATTTTATCGAAGGTGCTTTTGAACTTTATAGCTTTTCAGACAATAATTTCAACTATATTGATACATATCAGTTGTCAGATTTCCTTAAAGATCGGCAAAACTACCTAGCTATCAATCTGTGGAATGGACAAGACTTGGTATATACTTTTGGGGAAAATATATACTGGGTCAGTTATGAAGATGGAATATTTCATGATGTCTTAACAGACGGAGTAGATGAACCAGTTGTCAGTAATAGATGGTTCTATTATAATAGCTATTTTTATAGACTTTCATATTCTGGTTTGCTTGAAGTATATTCTAAAGAAGAGGATAGTTTAGATTTAGTAAATACGACTTTTTGGACGAATAATAACAACTCCTTTGTTAATTATTGGGGGATCAAGGATGGTCTGCTTACAATAGGGAGCTCGAGTGGTGATGGAATATCAAAAATCTATGATCTAGATGTTGATCCAGTAAATTTTACAGCAGAAATTGACTTAAATCCATATCTTATTAACAGTTTGGTGGGAAGATATGATGATTATTATTTTTATACTGGTAGTGATAGTGTCAATGGAAGTCAGTACTGCTTCTATGAAAATATGAGTTACTTTAACATTTACAAGAAAGTTGGAGATGAATTTATTAGAGTTGGAGATATTTATAACCATCGTCAAACTTGGGATTTCGAAATCCTACCCCAAGGACCAGATCAGTTTACAGTTTTCCTCTGTTCTCCTCGAGGAGTCGATGTTTACTCCTGCCAAGCTACCCCTAACGGCGACCTAGAAATAACTCCAGTCACTCTCAATGCAACTAATTACCCTAATCCTTTTAATCCTCAAACAACCATCTCCTATGATATTTCGCAACAAGGAAATGTATCTGTTGATATTTATAACCTCAAAGGTCAGAAAGTTAAAAGCTTGCTTAATGAGACTCAAGAAGCAGGTGCGCATAAGATTATTTGGCAAGGTGATAATGAAGATGGTAAACAAGTTAGCTCAGGAAATTATTTTTATAAGGTAAAAAGTGGAGGAGAAGAAATAGTGAAGAAAATGATTTTGATGAAATAGGGTAATATGCTTTGCGTATGTGAATCTTGTAGGGGGTTATCATTTAGTCTATCTTTGGGATATTTTGTAAGCCACTTATTCATATATTTATCTCAAAATTGAACATTAATTAATTGTTACTAATTAACATTTCTAATTGCATATAAATCTCGTAATGACTGCTCGATAGAATTAAATGAAGATTCATTTATATTAAAAGCTTTAATTATACTTTTTTCAAAATGCTTCCTATCTGGTGAGGCTAGTTCTTCAACCAATGGTTTCCGATTTCTATTAAGCAAAGGGGTAAATGATTTAATTATACTACTTTTAGCTTTGTCTGTTAATAAATATGGATTTAATAATTTAAAATTTTCCCTTATTTTAGTTGAATTTAAATCTAAAGCTCCTAAACCTCTGCCAAATCCGGAACTCTCAATGAAAAACATACTAATAGTTGAGTTTAACAAGGCTAATAACAGTATCTTATTTTTAAAAGATGTGCTTTGTTTTAGAGAAAAACCAATCATCCTTTGATCTATTATTGATTTCTTGGGTAAATAAGCTATGAATAGGCTGTCAGCAAAATTAATATTGCAGGCATAATCAGCAGAATTATCTGGGTCCATTTGATACCATTTTAAGGTCGGAGTTTTTAGGACGTCTCGGAGAAGTTGATTACTGTTATTGGTTAAGTTATAAAATCTATTAATCCATGCAAGTGTATGGGTAGAGTTTTGTTTTTTTAGTTCATCAATCGATAAGTTACAACAAAATGCTGTTTTATTAGGAATACATGTTAAACCTTTTGTATTTTTAAAATTCTTTACTAAAGGCATCAAATTCTCTTTTTCTATAGTTGAATCACTTGAAGGATAAAATAGCTTATTCCAGCCACGTCTTTCTCCTCTGAAAATATCAAATATCTCATTAGCATTGATCATGGTCTTGCTCAATTCATTGTACCAATTCAAATCAACAAATAAACTTGACCATGAAAAGCCAATTTCCTCTAATTTGTTAATAGATTCATTTTTTCTATTGATTATCCTAACATTATCAGAAGATACTTTCATTAAGATCTTTTCTGAAATAGATTTTATGTCATTATAATCATTAATCGGTTTTGTTAAAATACAAAAGCTAAGTTCTTCTGATTCGGTGGTATTTATTATAGTATCTTTTTTGGTTGCTATTAATATACATGTTATAACATTAGCATTATTGAACCATTTCTTATTTCCAGAAATAATGATATAGTTTAATGTGTAGAATTGTTGTAATATCTCTACAAATTGTTTTCCATATTCTGTGCCTAACCATGCGTTAGACAGGATTAGTCCAATTCTTCCATTACTAGATAAAATGCTATGAAGATAAAATGTTATATAAACAAACAAATCAGACCTTCTATTAAAAGTTGTTGTCTTTTTTAAAGCTTCAGAAATTTTTTTTTCAATATTAGATATGCTATTTCTATAACTGTTTAAGTTACTATTATCAATAAAAGGTAAATTTGAAATAATATAATCAATTTCAGGTAAAGATTTGCTAATTATTTCGCCATTATATGGATTTCTAAAATCAATAGGGCTGTCAATTTTAAGCTCAAAAACATCGGAATTATGAATATTTAAAACATGACCATAATGTTCAAGATTAGTCAAGGATAATGTGCTTAGTTGAAGCGGAAAAGAATATTTATCTGAAGCCCAAGTATTGGTAATTATCTTTTTTTCATTAATATTATATTCTCTTTTTATATTCATGATTTCTTTAACAATAGTTCCTGTTCCACAACAAGGGTCCATCACAGTTAAATTTTTATCAGTCATGGTAATTCTTACTAACAGCTCTGCAAGTTTTTTTGGGGTAGTAAATTGACCTAAAATCTTCCTTTTACTAACTTGAATTGACTCTTCTAACAACGATTGTATTACAGTTGAATCGACATCTATAATATTAATTGAATTTAGAAATGAATTTAATTGTTTTAATTTATTCCATGATTTATCATCAATAAGTAATTGGGCAAAATGAGGTTTAAAAATATTCCAAAAGTTACACTTCTTAGAAATATTCACAATAATTTGGAGAGCTTCATTAATATCTGTTGAGTCATTAATACTCTCAATCAATAACGCATGGTTGTGATTTCTTTTAATCATATTCGCGAATATGATTTTTATTACCCAATCTGTAAGAATAATTTTACTTAAGGAGTTTAATTTATCTTCAACATCAGCGAATTTACATCCATGTTCTGTAGCAGTATTTCTCCACCAGTTGTCTATTTCAGCTTCCAAAATATTATTTTTGCTGATATTTTGTTTCAGGTTTAGTTTTGTTTCTGTAGCATTGGTTAATACTATATCGAATACTTTATCAACTGACATGAAATGATCAGTTTGCTTACTACTATTACTTGATAAAAAAAATGAATTTAAATATTCAATAATGCTATGCAAAAGTTGCTTCCAAAGCAATTCTTTAGTTTTTACATCATTTCTTGATTTTATTTCGTTTAGTTCCCAAGTTTTTTTAACTTCGAAATCATCATTATCTTTAACATATAGTTGAGCCGATGTAACATTCCATAGAAGAAAGCTATTTCTACCTAAAATATTAGCTTTAAGCTTAGCATTAGATATAAACTCATTATCATCAATAGGTGTATCGGGCATTTTTAATTCCCAGCCATGTAGAATACAGCTTTTATTCTTGTCTTTAAATAGTAATAAATCTGGGAATAGCGTCCTTTTATCAAATCTAAGGGAATTTTCACCTCCAGCAGTGGAAATAATCCAAGTTTTATTATTTAAATATCTATTTATTTCAATGATTACTTCAATTGCCCAACTTCTTTCATTTATATTTAATCTACTCAAAACTCAGCCTCACTGTTTTTTTTCTAATAACATGATATTTTGATACAGGTTCAGAGAAAAAGTTTATATTCATCTGCTCGTATTGATTATTTCTTAAAGTTGCTTCGATTCTGTCAGTACAAACTTTGATATAGTCTGTTTTTTTTATTTTATGCAATAATACATCTTCATTTTTTTCAATTCCTATAAAGTTTCTCCCTTCTATCATAGCTGCAATTAAAAAACTTCCGCTTCCACAAGCGTTATCTAAAACTATGTCACCAGGGTTTGTGAATGTTTTAATCAGGTATCTTCCTAATTCAACAGGTTTTTGGGTTGGATGAAAAACTTTACCTTCAGATTCTGCAGTTTTGCAATATATAAAATCATCATGTAAGAACTCATCATAGATATTAATGATATCTGTAGGATATCTTTCACCATTACTTTTGATGTGTCTCGGTTTAAAATCACCATAACTTCCTGTATATTGGTCTTTTCTGACTCCTTTATCATAGGCATTAGACATGCTCATTTGTGGATTATAGGTCGGTTGTTTTTTATAAAAAATACAAATATCCTCATGTTTCCTTAAGGGTTGAATTTTAGCATTTAAGAAATTAGTAGCTTTTGATTTTATCCAGACAATTTTATATTTAAAATCTTTCTCATTACTTAATATTAATTTAGCGGTAAAAATACCTTGAGCAGTTAATACTATTGCTCCATCCTCTTTGACTATTCTGTTATATTGCATCCATAACTCTTGTAAGTTAATTACTGAATCCCACTTGTTTTGTGTTGTCCCGTAAGGTAAATCACATAAAACCATATCTATACTATTGTTAGGTATTGATTTCATAACTTCTAAACAATCACCTTGAATTACTTTATTATTAAATTTATTTATATCAGAATTTTTCATTGATGAGCCTTATCTTTTTTTTTATTATGAGAGAATTGATAAGAATTCTGTCAAGAATTTTTATAATTTGACTGTTTTAGATTGTAAAATAATTTAAAATACTTTTACATTCTTGTGTATTTCATTTTTTTTCGTACTTGTCTAGTCTCTAGTTACAGAGCTATAGACATAAATGTTTTTTATTTTAACCAAAAATCTCTAACTGGAGTTACTTTTCTGCTAAAATATCTATTGACATGAAAGTAACAATATAATACTGAGCATAACTTTTTATAATAAGGAGTTTCTATGCAAGCAATGCATTTATCAAGTTTAATTGATTCAGAATTAGTTTTTTTACAAAGTGATTTACAAGCCGTGGAGTCCATTTTTGAGTTTATGGTGCACAGAATAGCCAGTAGATATGGTTTAAGTGCAAGTGAAGAAGATATAAATCAGCGTTTATTAGAAAGAAGATTAGATGAAGGGATATTATTTCCTACAGGAGTGGCCTTACCTCACCTTCATTTAAAAGATTTTGATGATACTGTTATTTCAATTTTAGTTCCAGAAAAACCTATAGAAACAGAGCATGGGATAATTAAAATATTCTTCATGGTAATAAATGGGACCAAGGATAATTCTCTTTATCTTAAGATTCTTCAATCAACAATTAAATTATCAAAAGATACTTCTTTTTTTGAGAAACTACTTAGTAAAAGGTATGTTTCAGAGTTTATTGAGTTTTTAAGTAAAGGTGATTTCTCGGTTAAGGAATCTATTACAGTAACAGATTTAATGGAAACAAGGGTAATATCTATTGGGGTTAAAAGTACTGTTAGGGATCTCAGTAATCTTTTTTACGAGCATGATATTAGCTATTTACCTGTTCTAGATATGTTGGGAAAATTTGTTGGAGAAATAACACTTCGTAACTATTTAATGTTGGGATTCCCTGATTATACTAAATTTCTGCCTAATCTAAATTTTCTTAAAGCATTTGAACCTTTTGAGAAATTAGTAAAGATGGAAGATGAAACTATTGCAAGCATAATGCAACCGGTAAAGCTTTTTCTTACTCCTGAAACATCCATATTTGAAGCAATATTTTTAATGAATAAGCATGATAGAAGAGACATACCTGTTGTGTCTGAGGGAAAAATTGTAGGCATCATTAGCTTAAAAAATATCTTTAGAAAAGTTATCAAGGGATAAGTTAATGGATAAACAAATGATCATAGCTATTGCTATATTTACAGCTTGTTATTTCTTTATTGCTACTGAAAAAATCAACAAAATCGTGGTGGCTCTTGCTGGGGCTGTAACCTATATTTCTTTTGGCTTTATTTCTCAGAATTTAGCATTTTCTCATTATATAGATTGGAATGTTATTTTCCTTTTAATTGGGATGATGATTATGGTGGGGATAATTAAGGGTACTGGACTTTTTGAATATGTTGCTATCTTTTTAGCTAAGAAAGCAAAAGGGAATCCCAAAAAGATTCTTTTGATGCTCTTTTTCATAACTGGTATCTTTTCTGCTCTCTTAGATAATGTTACGACTGTCGTTATTATTACCCCGATTTCTATTTTAATCGCTGTTGAAATGGGAATATCGCCTATTCCCTTTGTAATAACTCAAGCGATAGCATCAAATATTGGTGGAACAGCTACTCTTATTGGTGATCCTCCTAATGTTATGATTGGTAGTGCTGCAGGTATTAGTTTTATGGGCTTTATTGAAAACCTAGCCCTCTTTGTTTTTTTTAATATGCTAGTAAGCGCAGTAGTGATATACCTCTTTTTTAGAAAGCAATTAGTAGTCTCTAATGAAAGAAGAGCTAGAATTATGGAGTTTCAAGAAAAACATCTTATTACTGATAAAGGATTATTGCAATATTCTGTAGTTGTTTTCATTATCTTTATTTGTCTTCTTTTCTTTCAAGAAGCTTTACATCTTCACGCAGCCACAATTGCTCTTTTTGCTGCTACGGCACTAATGATTAGAGCTAGAAAAGTAAATATTGACCACTTCCTTAATAATGAAATTGAGTGGGGTACTATCCTGTTTTTCATTGGATTATTCGTTATGGTAGGGGCATTAGAGGAAGTAAAAGTTATTGAATTATTGTCTGATAAAATAATGCACATAACTCAAGGAAGCCTTAAAGCTACAGCCCTTAGTATGGTGTGGACTGCTGGTATTGCTTCTGCCTTCATAGATAACATACCTTTTGTTGCCACGATGATTCCTATGATTAAGAATATTGGACTCAGTGCAGGAACAGAAAATGTAATGCCTTTATGGTGGGCACTCTCGCTTGGGGCATGTTTTGGAGGTAATGGTACTCTTATCGGAGCTTCAGCTAATGTAATTTCTGTTGGAATAAGTAAAAAAAGTAATTATCCGATTTCCTTTCTCACTTTTACTAAATATGGAGCAATTATTACCTTTATTAATCTTGTTTTCTCTACTATCTTCATTGTCTGGAAGTACTTTTAATGATGGATATTGTAACTTTATATAACTCCTTAATTTAGTGTTATTAAAAGATTATAATATTTTTCTTGACAATAAAATTATCTACTTTAGTTGTTGACTTATCTATAGAGAAATATATGATTTAATCATCCAGCCTCTATATTTTCCATAATTGTAAGCTGTTTAACAGGTTTTTTTGCAGTTACTGTGGACTGCACTTATAGGGGCTATGCCCCTATTTTTTTTGCCCAAAATATTCTCTGTAGTAATCAAATTGTTTACTTTAACCTATTAATATACAAATATAATTGACAAGATATTTATCATATAATAAAAGTGAATAAATAAATTGTGAATAGCCTATAGATACATATAAGTTATTATATCAAAGTTCAATAGTGGGTTGAAATCAAAATTACCTTCACTAACTTATAAAAATGAGAATGAAAAGTAAAAAAGGAGCATAAGATATGAATTTTCTTCTATCTATGATTTTTTTGCCTTTAAATTTGCTCTTTGGAGCATCAATAATTTGGCTGATTAGATGGCTGTTATTCAATAAGAAGCAGAAGTATATTTTTAAGAAGAGAAATATCCTAACTCCTGGAGTTATTCCAAAATTAAAGAACTTCCTTTTGAATAAAGTTCGCAATGCAGTTAAAGAGTATTTTGAACAAGTCGATGATTTTGAATCACATCAAGGATACATTTATAATTGGGAGAAAAAGGTCTATCATAAAGTTTTCGATGCTACAGAATTTATAGATAATATTCGTTTTATGCCAACAAGTGTAGCTGATTGGATTAGACATGCTTTAGCATTTATTGTTAAGGATTTATCTTCTCGTTTTTTAAGAACTTTTATTCCCTATCTTTATGAATACTACAAAATTAATAATAAAATTGATATAATAGATGAAAAGATTGATTTAGTTGTGATAGAGAGTTATTATAATCAATACTGTCACAGATTCTTAATGTATTTTAATTTATTTATTTTCTTACTAGCAGGAATTCTAAATCAGATTCTTTTCTTAATAATAGTTTAAGAGGAGTTTATTATGGCAGATGTAATTGATTATAAGATATTTGGAGATGATTTCCAAGCTGTTGAAATAGAATTAGATCCAAACGAAGGTGTAAGGGCAGAGGTTGGAGCAATGCTACTAATGGAGCAAGGAATTCAGATGGATACTACAACAGGTGGTGGAGTGTTTAGTGGTTTTAAAAGGTTAATTTCTGGAGAGAGCTTCTTTATTACAACATTTTTAAATCAGAGTAATTTCAAGCGTAAAGTTATGTTTTCTGCTCCCTATCCAGGAAGAATTATGCCTATAGATTTAACTAAATTTGGAGGAGTATTTTACTGTCAAAAAGATGCTTATCTCTGTTCAGCAAATGGTATAGATATTAGTGTAGAATTTGTTAAAAGATTTGGTGCAGGCTTATTCGGTGGGGAAGGTTTTATCCTACAAAAATTAGTTGGTGATGGATTAGCTTTTATTCATGCTGGAGGAACTATAATTAAAAGAGAATTAGGTCCGATGGAGCGCATAAGAATTGATACTGGTTGCTTAGTAGGTTTTGAAAAAGGTGTAGATTATGATATTCAGCTAGTGGGTGGAATTAAAAACACCCTTTTCGGTGGAGAAGGTCTCTTCTTAACAACTTTAACAGGACCTGGAACAGTTTATCTTCAATCATTACCATTTTCAAGAATTGCTGATAGAATTAATAAAGCAGCTAGAGGTAATCAAGGTGAAGTTAAGCGGGGTGGTGGACTTCTCTCAACTATTCTTTCGGGAGATTAATTTATGAAAGTAATGGATCCTAAAACACTCAAGTATGATAAAAAATTACTAGTAGAGAATCGTGAATTGATGATGGCTGTTTATCGTAATATCTTTTTTGCTAAGAAAAAAGTGAATGTCTTCAAAAAGCTAATTAAATCATTTCAAAGTTTAGAGAAGATTACTAAATTAAAAAATGCCCAGCACGAGGCAATTAATAAGAAAGAAGCCGATAAATATTGTAAGAATCTAGGAAAAGCCTATGATTATATCTTGGATAAAATTAAAAGAGAAGAGCAATTTAATGGGCATACTGATATTATAACTCTGCACGGTTTTGTTGACCCAGAGAGCTTTGCTAAAAACCCAAGTGGTTATAGGAAGAAAGATGTTAAATTTGGAGATTTTATGCCTCCTGATCCATCTGTAGTTTACTCCTTAATGGATAATGTAATCTATAATATGAATCAAATAAAACTGCCTCAAATTAAAGGAATCTATTTTCATCATGAATTTGTCAGGATTCATCCTTTTGTAGATGGGAATGGACGAACTGCTAGAATGGTAAAAAACTGGATTCTTATGTATGAACTTTATCCTCCTGTATTTATTGATACACCAGAAGATAAACTCAATTATATAGATGTTTTAGAGAGAAGCTTTAAAGGCTTCTTCGATAATCCTTTTGATGCAAATTCTGCAACTGAAGAGTTTGCTAATCAAGAATTAATGAGGATTAACCAAAGTATCAAATACTTGTTGAATGATATTTAAAAATTTAGAATTGAGAATTCAGAATTGAGAATTGAGAATTGAAGAAATATAAATCTATCCACTAATTTCACGAATTATACTAATGTAGGGGTGTATTGCCATAGGGCTTCTTGAAAAGGCCCTTAACATAGAGTAAAGATGAGTTTTATGAGAAGTTTCACAGAGGCTTTGCGATCCCGATTTAATAGACTGTCTCTCTTGAAGAGATATATCTTTTGTAGAGAGCTGTCTTTTGTAGAGACCTATCTTTTGTAGAGACCTATCTTTTGTAGAGACCTGTCTTTTGTTGAGACCTGTCTTTTGTTGAGACCTGTCTTTTGTTGAGACCTGTCTCTTGTAGAGACCTTGCATGCAAAGTCTCTACAAGAAGCGTCGATTGGTTTTCGCAAGTAGCTATTTCATACGAAACATCATACATCCCGTAGGGATAGCATATAATAGGGAGTGTTCGCAAGACACTCCAAGGGAATCCCCCTGAAAGGGCTTGGACGCGTTAGCGGACAAGGGATATGAAGAAATTTAAAATTATGAATGTAGAGTTGATGATAAAGAGAAATCTATTCACGAATTTCACTAATGTAGGGGCTAAACATTTTTCGCCCCTTCACAAAATAGGAGAAAGACCTTTTCTGTCGGACGGTGGACATTCTGTCCGCCCTAACTAGGAATGCGGGCATCTTGCCTGCTCATTGCTGTAAAAGCAATGATATTATTATATTCCCTTCGAAGAGAGGACTTATTGAATAAAATCGGTCAAATTGTTTAGGGTTAGACATATTTTTTAATAAATTAGACAAAAAAGAAGAGAAAATGAGAAAATTATTTGTTAATGGAAAAGTTTATACAATGAGCTCTTCTGATGAAATTACAGAAGCTGCACTCATTAATGGCGAGAAGATTGAGAAGGTTGGTTCAAAGACTGATATTTTTAACTATTTACATAAGAATAATCTGCAAGATTATGAAGAGATTGATCTGCAAGGAAAAGTACTACTTCCTGGAATGATTGATACTCATACTCACTTTTTTGAGCTTGCTAAAACCAAGATTGCTGTAGATTTATCTCCAGCTAAGTCCTTAGAAGATGTGAAGAAGATTCTCATAGACTTTAAAAAGAATATGCCTGCTAATCTTCAATGGGTAGGTGGAAGTGGTTGGAATAAGAATATTTATCCGTCCTTAGAAGGCTTTGATAAGTACTTTTTAGATGCTATTTTCCCCCATATACCTGTATCCCTTGAGAGTAAAGATTTTCATTCTAAATGGTGTAATTCTTTAGCTTTTGAAAAAGCAGGTATCACTAAAGATACTCCTGATCCTATCGGTGGTTCTTTAGGAAGGTTTGATGATGGCGAGCCGAATGGATTCACTCATGAAAAAGCTTGGGAACTCATTGATAAAGTAACTCCAGCTTATCCCTTGGAACTTGCTCTGAAGGCGATTAATATGACTATTGAAGATTGCTATAGCATGGGACTCACTGGGGTTCATGTTATGGAATACGAGGATAAATTTGACTACTATAGGCAGGTGATAGAATCTGGAACTAAATTTCGTTTCTGTTGGCACTTCCCTAACGCAATTTTAGATAAAATGATTGAAAAGAAGGTTACTTCTTACACAGGAAGCGAATCTTTAAAAATAGGTGGACAGAAGATATTTATGGATGGGGCCTTAGGCTCACAAACAGCTTTGATGTATGAAGCTTACACTGGGACAGATAATTACGGCACATCTATCTATTCTGAAGAAGAGCTTCAAGCAATGATTAGAAAAGGGGCGGAAAATGGTATCGCATCATCTATTCACGCTATCGGGGATAAGTGCTGTCATCAAGTTATCACTTCGATTGCCAAATGTAGAGATATTGATACAAGTCTTCTTCATAGAATTGAGCACCTTCAGTGTGTGCGACCAGAAGATTATCAAGCAATAAAAGAGAATGATATTTACATTGCCCTACAAGCAATTCATTTAAGATATGACATAGATTCTATTCAAAAATACACTAAATCTGCAGCTAACTTTACCTATAGCTTTAAGGACTTGATAGATAGAGGAATCTCTTGTGGTTTTGGCTCAGATGCACCAGTGGAAATAATTAATCCTTTCCAAGGTATTTATGCTGCCATAATGAGAAAAGCAATGAATGACCCTGAAAAGTCAACTTGGAGACCTGATCAAGTGCTAACAACTTTAGAAGCACTAAAAGCATATACTGCATGGGCTGCCAAAGCTTCTGCTTCTGAGCATATTCGAGGTCAGATTAAAGAGGGATACTTAGCAGATTTAATAGTTATTGATGACTTCACTCAAGCATCTGCAGAATTTTGGTTATCAGCCAAATCACTGCTTACCCTTATCGATGGAGAATTGGTCTATAAAGATGAAGAATTTACTTACTAAATTAACCCAATCACTTATCTCTTATCATCCAGAAGTTATAAATTATGATGAGTTTAGACACTCAGCTATCTTTCTTCCTCTTATTGATATTGAAGGGAAAAGCTCTCTTCTCTTTGAAAAAAGGACTTTGGATATCCCTCAAGGAGGGGAAATCTGCTTTCCAGGTGGAAGAGTTGAAGTCAATGAAGCCCATAACCCTTTGATGACTGCTATAAGAGAAACTTCTGAAGAATTAGGTATCTCTGTTGATAAGATTAAAATTATCAGTAGACTTCCCCGACTCATTACCCCAGATGGAAAACTCATTGATGCTTTTATTGGTAACATTGAAAAAGTAACCTTCTCAGAACTTGCCATTAATCTTGCCGAAGTTGAGAGGGTTTTTGCTATTCCTCTGGCCCAGCTTAAAACTCTAAATTTTCAACATTATCAAATTAATTCAACAAATTACTCAGGAGATTCATCATCTGATCCACTTCTTCTTCCTGTGGAAAAGTTGGGACTTCCGCAGAGATATCAAGGAGAATGGGGTAAAAAAAACTATAGTGTATTTTACACAGAATGGCAAAATGAGAAAATATGGGGATTAACAGCAAGATATCTAAAGTACATAAAGGACTTACTTTAACAATCTTTTTTGACTTCTTTGAGAAAAAACTATTGACATTATCAAAGAATTAGCTATAATTTGTTTATTCATGAGTATTTAATGATATTACTTGCTCATGCAAATATCAGGTCCTGTTTGAAAGCTATACACCACACTATAATATATGTTTTTGAACAGAAATATTAATAACTTAGGAGTAACTATGAATCTACCATGGTATTGGTTTATTGCCCCATTTGGTTCAATACTAGCACTTATTTTCGCTTATATTTTCTATGCAGAGGTTAAAAAACATGATCCCGGTAATGAAAGAATGCAAGAGATTGCCGGCTACATTAAAGACGGAGCTTTTGCTTATTTAAAGCAACAATACATCGGCGTTAGTATTTTCTTTTTAATTGCCTTTATAATTTTTAATCTTATGGCATGGGGCTTAAACATCCTTAATACTTGGGTTCCTATTGCCTTTGTTACTGGTGGATTATTCAGTGGCTTAGCCGGATTTATCGGAATGAAAACTGCTACCATGGCCTCTTCAAGAACAGCTCAAGCCTGTAGTAAAAGTCTTAATAGAGGCTTAAAAGTTGCTTTCAGAGCTGGCTCAGTTATGGGTTTAGTTGTTGTTGGTTTAGCTTTGATTTTTATCTCTGGTTGGTTCTATATTCTAAATATGATTGGTATGGATTTACATAAAATAACCGTTGTTATGCTTTCTTTTGGAATGGGGGCTTCTACCCAAGCTCTCTTTGCTAGATTAGGTGGAGGAATTTACACCAAAGCTGCAGATGTCGGAGCTGACTTAGTTGGTAAAGTTGAAGCTGGAATCCCTGAAGATGATCCTAGAAATCCTGCAACCATTGCTGATAATGTTGGCGATAATGTTGGTGATGTAGCTGGAATGGGGGCCGACCTTTTTGAATCTTATGTAGGTTCCATACTCGCTACTTCTGCTCTAGGTATGGCAGCTGTAATTCAATTTGGAGCTGATTTTCAAGCTCAGTGGGGATTAAACTTTGTTATCGCTCCGATGATTTTAGCTGGAGTTGGTATAATCCTCTCGATTATTGGTATTTATATGGTCTCTACTAAAGATAATGCCACAAGTAAGGATTTACTTTTAGCTTTGAATAAAAGTGTTTATGTTAGCTCAGCACTGATAGCTATTGCTTCTGGGATTATTTGCAAATTATTACTTCATCCTTCAATTTACTTAGGGGTTTTTATCGCTAGTATTACTGGATTAATTGCGGGAATATTAATTGGTTACTCTACTGAAAGATACACTTCTGATTCTTATGCGCCTACTCAAGGAATTGCAAAACAAGGTGAATATGGTCCTGCTACTGTTATTATCGATGGTTTAGCAGTAGGAATGAAATCTACAGCAGCTCCAGTTCTTATTATTGCAACAGCAATATTAATTGCTTTTAGTGCTAGTGGAGGCTGGTCTTCTATAGAATTAGGTCTTTACGGAATAGGTTTTGGGGCAGTTGGTATGCTTGCAACTTTAGGTGTAACTTTAGCCATGGATGCATTCGGTCCTATTGCTGATAATGCAGGTGGAAACGCAGAGATGTCAGCTCTTCCTGAAATTGTTAGAAGTAGAACTGATGCTTTAGATGCGGTAGGAAACACTACAGCTGCAACAGGCAAAGGCTTCGCTATTGGTTCCGCAGCTCTAACCGCAATGGCACTTCTTGCTGCTTATATTGAAGAGATAAGAGTCTCTTTAATGCGTATAGAGCCTCAGCAATTGATTAATGGCTTAAGTTTAAGGGTTGCTGGTGTTTCAGATTTTATGCTTCACTATCAAATTAATCTTATGAATCCAAAACTTTTAGTTGGTGCCTTCATTGGCTCAATGATATCTTTTCTTTTTGCTGCTTTCACTATCAAGGCTGTCGGAAATGCTGCGGGTGATATGGTTAAAGAAGTGAGAAGACAGTTTAAGGAAATACCAGGAATATTAGAGGGGAAAACAACCCCAGATTATAAAAGATGTGTTTTAATTTCCACTAAAGGTGCTCAACGCGAAATGGTAAAACCAGCTATGTTGGCTATTGTTACTCCAATTATTATAGGTTTAATTTTGGGTATTCCAGGAGTTTTAGGACTTTTGGTAGGCACTCTTATCTCAGGATTGGTATTAGCTATTTTGATGAATAATTCTGGGGGTGCTTGGGATAATGCTAAGAAGTTTGTGGAAACAGGTCAATTTGGTGGAAAAAACTCTGATGCTCACAAAGCTTCTATCGTTGGTGATACTGTTGGAGATCCACTTAAAGATACTGCAGGTCCTTCCTTAAATATTCTTATTAAATTAATGAGTATTGTCTCAATTATATTTGCTGGTTTAATTATCTCCTACTCTCCTTATATTGAAAATCTTTATGATAAGGGTAGCACGGAATTAAATCTTATGCTAATGCAGAATAATCCCAAAGTAGAAACCTTGAAAGATATGGCTCAATGGGAAGGCCAAGCAGAAGCTAAATTTGAGAAGCAGGAAAGTAGCACTATTCCAGTTGATAAAAAAGAAGATTTTTAATAAAATATAATTACTATATATAGAGGTAGTCATATATAAAAATATTGACTACCTCTTTCTTTTAACCCAAAGTAAATTGTATTATCTGACTTATAAGCTTAGTCTGTCTTAGGATTATTAATGGCATATCAAGTGCTCTTCCCTTGCTCCTTCTCACTCAAGACAGATATATTTCAAATAATGTTCCTGTTGAGTGTGAAGGAGCAAGGTTAGTGCAGGCTAAGACAAAGGGATGTCGCTGTGAAAATCATAAAATTAGCTACTTTTTCTCTTCCAATCCAATAATCTATTGACAGATTTTCCCTTACTTACAAGATAATTATACTCAATATTCAGGATGTATTTATGAAGAACAATGAAGCAAAAGCTGAAAGTCATATTGCTCAAAAAAAGAGAAAGAAGAGAGAAAGAATTATTAATGCAGCTATCAAGCTTCTTTCAGAAAAGGGTTATGCCAAAACAAAAATGAAAGATATTGCTACTGAAGCAAAGGTGGCAGATGGCACTGTTTATACCTATTTTTCCTCTAAAGAAGATGTAATGATGAGAGCATTAACAGAGAGTTTACATAACAAATTGGTAGAAGTTAAACAGATAACAGCTAAAGAACCAGATGTCAAAACAAAAATATTGAAGTTTTTTGATATTCATGCCATTGTTTTTACTCAAAATCCTCAAATTGCAAAGTTCTTAATTGAAGATATAAGGCAGATTAAAGAATACTATAATAAATATCCCCAGTACTCAATTTTTGATGAGTATCGTGAATTTATGAAAGAAATCTACAATGAAGGAATTGAAAATCGGAAATTCAGAGATGTTTCTGCAGAAGCTTTTGCCCTCACTGTAATTGGTGCAATGGACTTTGTCTTGACCCAGTGGGTTTTAAAGGGGCATCAATTTAATTTGAGAAATATGGTTGTTAAAATAATAGATTTAATCCATTATGGATCAGGAAATAATGATGAATAAAATAATAGAAATTAATGAGCAAATCACAATTCTGCAAGCTAAAAACTCATTTCTAAATGCAACTGTGATTGAAAATAGAGATTCTCTCTTGGTTATAGATAGCCTGCTTCTTCCAAAAGATTCTAAAGAATTATATGAATTTTGCTTAGCCAAAAATAAAGCTGTAAAGTATATTGTTAATACCCATTGGCATAGTGATCATTGTTATGGAAATAGATTCTTTGACTCCTTTAATTCCCTTATTATTGCTCATCAATCATATTGGAATACTATTGAAAAAGAGAAAAATATAATAGCTCCAGAAAAAGTAAATATCATCAATAAAAAGCTCTTAAGATGTCCTAATATAACATTCTCAGATAGATTGGAAATTGCTGATTTTGATTTAGTGATTTCACATGCACCAGGGCATTCGGATGACTCTACTAGAATATATTCCAGTAAATATAATATCTATTGGACAGGAGACAATGTCCTAAATTCCAATGATAATAAAATAGCAATTCCTTACTTTTATTGGGGAAATGCTCAAGAACTGCTAGCAGAACTAGAAAGTCTTGCTAAACATAACCCTGAAACTATTATCCCAGGCCATGGACTAGCTTGCGATAAAAGTAAAATAGAAAAAGATATTATCTATCTTCAGAACTTATTACTCAAACACTCTAAGACAGGTTCGCAATCTTGCCAAGAAAGTTCTATTACTTTGAGAGAGTGTTACCCTGCTAATAAAAATGACCTATTTTGGGTCGAGAAAATGCATCTACTTAATTTACAGAAATTAGATTCTCTGAAAAAAAATCATTAAATTAAATACTACTATCTGTTCTAACATAGGAGTAAAAATGATAGATAATCTTGAGGCTTTGAAAAAGAAAATGGCTTATATGTATTCCATAGATGAAGCTTTGACTAACCCCCATGAAGTCTGGTATCACCCAGAGGATGAAACTACTTATTATCTGCTTAAGCTTGAAGGAGAGATCACTATTGTTGCTAAAGTTAAGGCTGGAATATTTCAGGACTTTGAGGTGATTGAAAGCGATTTTGACAAGGTAAATGCTCTGAGGTCTGGCATTCTAAAACATGTAATTAAACACAAATAATGTATTTTATGGACTAATAAGCTGGAAAGGGATTTGAAAGGTTGCCATTTCTTCATAAGAATGAGAATATTGGTTAATCCCAAGAGCGAGTTTATCTTTGTGAGGCATGGTTAATTCTTAATTATGTTAGGATAATTGAAGAGTCTCAGTGAGAATACTCTTTTTTATAGAGAAAATAATTGACTAAATTCATAGCATTTGCAATCATAGTACTTAATTATATAATATAGGAATAATCTAAGGAGAAAAATATAGAATAATTGATAACCGGCGATGATAATTTGTAGGGAATTCCCTAAAAAGAATTGAAAAATAGGAGCAAAAATGAAAAAGATTTCAACTATAACCTTATTACTTTTGATAGTAATAGCTTTAGTTGGAGAGGTAATACCTCATCCAATGATGAGTAACCCGGTATCAAACTATATGACCTTCCCTTCGGAAAAATTTCCTCGAGAGAGCAAAAATGGAGCCAAAGAACTTCCGGAAAATGTGCTAGTCTATTTAGTTCAGTTTAGTGATGTTAGTCTAGTGTCAGAACCTTCTTATCCAGACTCTTTAGTCCATGATCAAGCATTTTTTGATAGATATATGCTCCAATTAGGAGATTATCTTTACGATGCTTCTCATCAACAATATATCCTTAACTATCAGTTTTATCCTCAAGTAATAACTTTAGATAATCCTATGAGTTATTATGGTTCAGACGATGATACAAGGCAAAGAATAGCTGAATTTGCTCAAGAGATTGTGCAAAAATCAGATAGTATAATTGATTTTAATAATTGGGATACTTTTATTGTCTTCCATGCTGGAGCAGGGCAAGAATCTGATATTTATAAAGAGAGACCAGGCTTGCTTTGGAGTACTTTCTTATCACGCAGAAACTTACAACTAGGTTTAGATCCTGAGAATGATGATTATTTAGGAATTCCTGCTGATGGAACATTTGTAACTGATTTTGTAATTGCCCCTGAACACCAGTGGCAAGATTATTTCCCTGAAGATGGTTCTCAGCTACCTTATGGTAACTTAGGTGTTCTTGCATCTGGTTTTGGTTACGCAATGGGTTTACCTAATTTAAGCGATAACATATCTGAAAATGGTTCATCTGCAGGTATTGGAAATTGGGGGATAATGGGCTCAGGAGCTTGGAATGCTAATGGTTATACTCCTGCTCAATTATCTGCTTGGTCAAGATATTATCTTGGCTGGGAAAATCCTGTAGAGATAACTACTGATACTTATAATAATGAAATTGATGCTTTTCTAGATAAAAATCCCAATTCTCCTCAATTATACAAGATTAATATGTCTGAAAAAGAGTATTTTCTTATTGAAAATAGAGCTCAAAACCCTGATAATTCTACTTTAAATGGTGTAGCAAACTTCACATTCCCTCTTCTTCCTGAAGGAGAACAAGAGTATTACCCTCTTGGTGAAGGACAGTGGGAGCTGGTTCCTAAATTTGATTTTATGAAAAGTCGTCTTAAAGGTTGTGAATGGGATTTCTTCTTACCAGGTTATTCTGGTGGTGGTTATATGCCAGTTGATGGTTCAGGTTTATTAATCTGGCACATCGATGAATTTATCATTGAAGAGAATTTTGATCCAGAAATAGGTCTTAGTAGAATAAATGGAGATGCTAATCATAAAGGTGTTGATTTAGAAGAAGCTGATGGTATTCAACATTTAGATGCTAATCCCAATAACTCAATTTATGGATATGGTGGTCCTGAAGATGCCTTTAGAGCATCTGTAAATAGCTATATTGGGTTTAGTCCAATTCCAAACACAGGGTTAACTCATCTTCCAAGTGCTGAAAGTTATTATGGAGGAATTCCCTTTGAAATTTCCAATATTTCTGATGCTAGTAATAAGATGTCCTTTAATGTCGAATTTGAATGGAACTTATCAACAACTTATAACGGCATAAATAATTTTCCAGCTATATCTTTAGATATGAACAACAATAATCTAAATGAAATTATTCTCGCTAATGGCAGAACTTTAACTGTTTTCGAGAATGATGAAGTTATAGCGAATTTACCTTTAGAGGAGAATCTTTTCCGTTATCAAAGTTATGATGAAATTAGTAATAAACTTCTTTTACCTACGCAACAAATTATACCTTCAGCTGAGGCAGTCTTAAGCTTCTATAATGGCCAAGAAATAAGTAATGCTTTCGCGCAAGCAGGTTATAGCTGGACATCCCCTGTCATTATTCATAAAGGGGAAGATGATAATAACTATAAGTATTTTTGTGCTTTAAGTGATGTTGATAGTGATCGAGGCCTGCTTAAAGTTCTTGATAGTGATTTAACAGTCTTAACTAATCTATCAATTACTGGAAAAATGAAATCTAATCTGATTTATGCAGATAAAATTATGGTTGTTACTAAGAGTGATGACTATTTCCTAAACTTTATTGATGAAGAAGAAGGTGAAATTGAGAGGTTAGCATTAGATATTCCAGCAGATTCATTAATAAGCAATATTTTACTCTTTGACTTTAATCCTTCCTATGAAGCTTTAGAGTTAGTCGTACAAGGTCCTTACGGGTTCTATACTTTCACAAGTACAGATTACTCAAGAATTAACTACATTGAATCTACAGTTCTCTCTAATGCTATTCCGTCGATTGCTGACTATGATAGAAACGGAACATGGGATATAGTCTTAGGCTATAAAGATGGTATCAAGATGATATCTTATAGCGGAGAGTTAATCGATAAGGGTAGATTTGAGGTATTCTCAAGTCCAAGTGACTCTCTAATTGTTTATGGTGGAGCTTATGCTATAGATTTAGATAATGATAATAATTTGAATTTGATTGGTTCATTCTCTCGTAACAGAACTTCTGTCTGGGATAAAAATGGTAGAACTCTTCCTGGTTTTCCTAGAGGAAATTATAGTGATGGAAGAAGTTATCCTTTCCTTCATGAGGAAAATAATGAATTATATCTCTATACCACTCAAGATAGAGCTACTATAAATCGCTCTTTTATTAAAGATGTAGATGATGATTTTAATCTATCTGATAAATTAACTAATTGGTACACAGAATATAATAGTTATCATAGAAATGCAGTGGAATTTGATACAGAATTAGAAAATAGTTTTGAGACTGATAAGATTTTTGTTGATGGAGAAGTATATATTTATCCTAATCCTTTTAACTCAACCATTAATGATAAGTTAACACTTAGAGCGATGGTCTCTAGGAAATGTCAGGTAAAACTGGAAATCTATACTATTTCAGGGAAAAAAGTCTATTCCAAAACTAAAGAACTAAATCCTTATCTTGGGAATATGAATTCCTTTGAACTACCTTATGAAAAACTTTCTTCAGGCGTTTATCTAGCAAGATTGAAAGCTGAAGGTGAATATAAAGAACTAAAATTTGCTTTAGAAAAATAGAAGGAAAATAATATGAATAAAATAAAAATTATCGTGATATCGTTGCTTATTCTTGTTGCTAACTTGAATGCTCAGCATGAAAATGCTGGGGAATATGGATTCCAAATATTAGAGATTAATTCTAGTCCTGCTATGGCAGGAATGGGAGATACTGGAGCTTTAATTACTGATGATGCTCTTAACTTCTTAAGTAACCCTGCAGCTGGTCTGTTTAATAGAAGCAGGATTATTACTGTTTCTCAAAGTTTCTGGTTGGCTGATACTGATATTATTAGTGGTGGTTATTCCGTTAATAAAAGAAAAAGTCACTGGGGATTCGCTTTTAGAAATCTAGGCTATGGAACTATTGATACAAGAGATGAAGCCGGAGATATAATCGGTGAATACTCTCCTATGGATTTTGTAGGAACTGTTAACTATGCTTATAGATTAGGAGCTACTCACTACTTCGGTATTAATGGAAGCCTTCTTTATGAGAAGATTTCAACAGCTTCAAGTTATGGTTTCTCAACTGACTTAGGTTATGTCTGGAGTACACCTCTAAAAGATGTTAAACTCTATTCAGCAGTAAAGAACTTAGGCACAACAGCTAAAATGGATCAAGAGAAAATAGATTTACCAATAAATTATGAATTGGGTGTCTCTAAGGAATTTATGTCTAACTATTATGACTTAGCTTTTGATGCAAAAATTCTAAAATCTCAAGATACTGATTTGGCTTATAATTTTGGTATGCAAATTAAAACTTTCGAGATTCTCTATCTTCGTACAGGATATAAAAATAATAATGATACTAATGACCTCAGCTTTGGTGTAGGTATTGATTATGATTCCTTTAACATCGACTATGCTTATATGCAAATGACTAACGGATTTGATGATGTGCATAAACTAAGTCTATCTTACAAATTTTAAGGAAATTCTCTTATGAAAAAGGTAATTCTTGTCTTAACTCTTCTAGTATTAATGCTCTCTGTCTTTGCTTCAGATTTAGCTTACTCTCCCAGAGAGATTATTGTTAAATTACAAGATTCTAGAGCAAACTTAGACCTTGATTCTCTACCTCTAATGAGTAGTTGGGTCAAGAGCTTTGGGGTTAAGAAAATCTCTCCTCTAACAAGTAAAAACAATAATCAATACTATGTTATTGAGACCAACAAGGAAATACCTCTTTCAGAAATAGAAGCTAAAAGTACTAGGTTTTCTGAAGTTGAATATATTCAACCTAACTATCTTAATGTATTTCATAATACAACTAATGATCCTTTCTTTTATCAACAACAACATGGCTTATGTAATATTCCTGAGGCTTGGACCTACACTACTGGTGACGAGGATATCATAATTGCAGTTGTCGATTCAGGAATTCTTTATGAACATCCAGACTTAACAAATATTATTTATAATAATGAAAATGAAATAGCTAATTCTGGGAATGATGATGATAATAATGGCTATATTGATGATTATAGAGGCTGGGACTTCACCGATGCCCCTACACTTGATAATATTGCTTTGGGAGATTATACTGAGAGAGAAAATGATGCTTCTGATGAGAATTATCATGGAACTCATGTTAGTGGAATCATCGGAGCAGAAGTTAATAATGGAGTAGGAATCGCTGGTGTGGTATGGAATGCTAATATCCTCCCTATAAGAGCTGGTTTTAGAACTACTTCTGGAGGTGGTTATTTGCAAGATGATGATGTTTCCGCTGCTATTATTTATGCTACAGATATGGGTGCTGATATAATTAATATGAGTTGGGGCTCAAGCTATTATTCCGCAATCATTGCAGATGCTTGCCAATATGCTTATGATCGGGGCGTAATTTTAGTTGCTTCATCAGGTAATGATCCTGGACCTTTCATTAGTTATCCTGCTAGGTTATCTACAGTTTTCTCTGTGGGTTCTGTTGATAGGACAAAGACCTTATCCAGTTTTTCTAGTTATGGTCCTGAATTAGATATCGTAGCCCCTGGCTCACAAGTAATAAGTACTTACAGTATGGATGGGAGTAACGATGGTTATGCTGAATTATCAGGAACCTCTATGGCAGCTCCTTATGCTGCAGGTATTATGGGCTTGTTGCTTTCTCAGCGCCCAGGTACTACTTTTGATGAACTAAAAACAATGCTTTATGAAACTGCTGAGTACCTTCCTCTAAATAGCATTCAGACAAATGGTTTCAATCAACAATATGGTTATGGCTTGATAAATGCCTATAATCTTCTAAGCACTTATACCGCATCTAATATTTCTATAACTTACCCTTATGAAGAGATGGGATTAAGTTCTTCCTTCACCGTTAAGGGTAAGATAAATATTGATGACTTTTTCCGTTATTCAGTAACTTACTCTCCTGGGAGCGAGACTGAGGATTTAGTTTGGAAAGATTGTTTTACTCATGGGAGTACACCTTTATATATATATAGCAACGAAGTAAGTATTCCTTTTGAGGGAGACTTACATGAATTTCAAGTTGAACCAGAAATGTTAGACGGGAGATATAGAATTAGACTGTCTGTCCAAAACAATAGTGGTAAAACCTATAACATTCTAAGAAATGTCTATATAGATAAATCTATACCCCAGTTAAGAAGTGATTTTGAAATTGTTACTAGGTATCGTTCAAACAATAAACAGCAATATATAAAATGCCATTTCAATGAATCTGTGAATGTGCAAGCAAGTATTTATGCTAGTGATAATCAGCAATTTAGCGCTTTTAGTGAAACAGCTGATTCCCTGCTTTTTGTACCAATACCAAACAATGTAAGTAGTGGACTTATTAGCGTAGAGATCAATGCTCAGAATAGAAGTGGTCTAAATTATTATTCAGGCTTACTCCCTGATTTAGGTGAAATTGATCATAACTCTACCCCAATCAACAATTTTGTAGTTTCTCCCCTTATGGTTAACGAGATAATTCCTACTAAAAAAATTGTGGATTTTGATGATAATGGTAAAAATGAATTTATTGCTATGGATATAGAGAATGGTACTTTTGGTAATGTCGCTATTTATGAACAGAATTCTGAGGGCTTTGCTGTTAAATTTCAATTTAATGATAAATTCCGTCCTCTTGATATTGGTGATTCCAATAATTCAGGTTATGAAGTTGTCGGACTTAATTTAGAAACTCTCTATATATATGAAACTTATGGAGGAAGTAATTACCCTTTAAATTCCTATATTCAATCAATAGCTAATGGTTCAGGTGCTATTTTTGCTGATTATAATAACAATGGGAGAGATGATTTAATATGTGTTATTAATGAACCTGCCCAGACTGTTGTGAAGCTATATCAAAGGCAATTGCAAGAGTTTGTTGAGAAGGAAAGATTGGTTAATTCTTCCAGTACTTTTGCTAGAAATACCTTTGTTCCTTGGGTGAAATGTGCTAATCTAGATGGAGATAATTACCAAGATATCTTAACTGCTGATACTGATGGCGATGTTATGATTTTTGAGATTAATGATAATGCTGATAGTTACCTAACTTGGTCTGATAGAGTTAGTGTTAGAAACGCTTATTATCTGGATTATGGCGACTTTACTGGTGATGGCTCAAATGAGTTTGTTGTTGGTGGGTATGTGGAAAATTTAGAGAATATGAATAATACTTATTTCGAGTTTAACCTTTATAAATCAGACGGAAATAATAGTTATCAAATTATAGATACTATCTCATTTGATAATGTTGATAAGAATAATTCTTTAGTTATTTATGATCTTGATGGAGATGGTAAAGACGAAATGTATCTTTCCTTAACTCCATATCTCTATAAAGTTGAATATCTAGATGGAAAGCTCACTCCAACTGCTGTTCATAATTCTAGTAATTCATTCCAGATAAGCTTTTATCAAGCGGATAGCAATTCACCCTCAATGTTACTATGTAATCAAATAATTGACGGAACCCCTCAAAGTGTTTACTTAACAACACGAGATTATCATAATGAACCTGCAACTCCTAGCAATTTTGAAGCAGTTCCTATTGATGAGAGTCATGCTCTACTTACTTGGGAAGCTGATGGTCTATCTTCTTATAAAATATATAGTCTAATTGAAGGTGTGCCAACTCTTCTTTCAACTACAAATGGTGGTTCTTATACTGTCGAACAATTACAAGTAGATACAGAGTATAAATTCGCAGTTAGTACTTATAATGAAAGCTTTGACAATGCAGAAAGTTACTTAACTCCTTGGAAAACAGTTATTCCTAACCTACAACCTAGAATATTGAATGTTAGGAAGATAGGAGACTTTAGTGTTGAAGTTGTTTTCAATGTCCCACTATCTAACGAAATGATAAGAGTAGGACATTACTCTTTTGACGGTGGTATTGGGAATCCTCATTCAGTAATATTAGATACTAATTTTACCAGAGCTATTGTGAGACTTCGCCAAGAGCTCATTAACCCACAATATACCTTGACCTGTTCTTCTATATTATCCCAGAGTAATATTTTAGCTGAAACCTTATCAGCAAGCTTCGATAATGTCGAGGATGTAATAGCCCCAACTGTGGAAATTATTGATATTGTAAGTCGGGATCAGGTTAAACTTACTTTCTCAGAGAATATTTTCTCACAGGATTTTCAAGCAGTTACAATAAGTAACTTTACTTTGAAAAATCCTCCCAATGATGTAACTACTAAACTCTTAGATATTTTGCATCATGATAATGAAGTAATTATTAACTTTTCCAATGAACTTCAGTATGGAAATAATCCTTACAAATTAATAATTAACAATATTATCGATAGTAATGGCAATGTGGTACTTCCCCAGTTAAGTACCATTCATTTCAACTTGACAGATATTACTGATTTGTCAAAGTTGGTAGTATATCCCAATCCAACTTATCTTAGGAATGGCGATAATGAGATTAACTTTACCAATTTCCCTTTAAACTCCAGAGGTAAAATCTCAATCTATACAAAATCAGGAGACCTTGTATTTACTAAAAAAATCGGACCTTTCTACGGTGTCGATAACTTTAGCTGGGACCTCAAAAATAACAATGGGCAGAAGGTCTCTTCCGGTGTTTACTTCTATGTAATTAATATGGGAGATTCGGAGAAAAAAGGGAAAATTGCAGTATTAAATTAGAATAGGAGATTAAATGATATCATTAGATTGGAAAGAAAGATTAATAAAAGATGCTACAGACTTCTGTAAAAATAAATTAGTCAAGAAAGATTATCGCTTTGATGTGATATATAATGCTTACCCAGCAAGGGAAGGGCATAATATTCCCAATGAAGTATTAAACTTAGTTTCTAAAGAAATTGCCAAATGTATTGAAAAAGAACATGAAAATCATACTGAATTTTTAAACTATTTATGGTATGAAGGTCTGTATAATGGCAAATTTATTGCTTGCACAATATTAAACAAGATTTATCCTAAAAATAAAGAAAAGTACTATGCGAAAATGCTAGAATTTATAGACGATGCCAAAGATCAAAATGAAAAAGGATTAATCATCGATAAGGTATTTTTTCCACTCTTAAAGAAATATCCTGATAAATACCTAGCAACTGCTTATACTTGGACTTCAAGTGGAGATTTAGAGCTGGAATTGACAGCATTGAAAATTCTTACTAAGTTATGTAAGTCTAATCCTGAGCTTGCTAAACCTATACTTAGACATCTTGAAAATAAGTGGGCTTATGCTCCTCATGAATTGATTAAAGGCTTATCACAATTCTTTAAAGAAGTTGCAAAAATTGATAGAGAACTCTATTTAGATACTTTCGATTTTTACGATAATAGCAGAGATCCTAATGTTGTTGAAATACTTACTGGAAGTATAAGCTTCTATGATCAAAATATAGATAAGATTGTAGAAGAGTGGACTAAAAGTGGAAATGCAAAGCTAAAAAAATGTGCAATTGCAGGTCATAAGCATCTAAAGAGAATTAAAGATAGAGGTTAAAAATATGGGCTATATAACTCCTTATGGAATGCAACAAATTCAAAGAAGAATTAATGATTTACTTAAAGAAAGACCTAGTGTCTTGAAAGCAATTTCAATTGCTAGAGAAATGGGCGATTTAAGTGAAAATGCTGAATACAAGTCTGCTAAAGAGAGACAAAGACAAATAGATAATGAAGTAACTCACCTTAAAATAAAAAGTTCTAAACTTCAAGTGATTGATCCTATAAATATTGCTAAGGATAAAGTAAGATTTGGGGCAATTGTTCAAGCCCAAGAAATTGGCTCAGAAGAGATAATTACTTATTATTTAGTAGGGAGCGATGAAGTTAATTTCCCTGAGAATGAATACACCAAGATTTCTGTTGAATCTCCGATAGGACAAGGTTTTGTTGGGAAATCTATAAATGATATAGCAGTAGTAAAAGCACCTAAGGGTGTGAGAAAATTTAAAATTTTATCAATAAAGTAATGTAAATATAATAAGAGGTAAAGATGAAAAAAGAGAAAAAACTTATTACCTATAGTCGTAAAAATTTCTGGAAAGAAGCTGACAAAAAAGATATTAAAGCAGCTCATGAATTTTCCAAAGATTATATCGATTTCTTGAACGAATGTAAAAATGTACGCGAAACTGTTGCTTACACTGAAGCAATCCTTAAATCAAATGGATTCAAAGAAGTGTTAGCTAACAAAACAGGAAAGAAAGTCTATTCTATCTTCCGTGGAAAGACTTTAGCTTTTGCTATAATCGGCAAAAAGCCAGTTTCTGATGGTGTTAACATTGTGGCCGCACATATTGATGCTCCCAAAATAGACATTAAGCAGAATCCTCTTTATGAAGATGCTAGCAGTGCTTTAGGAATGGCAAAGACTCACTATTATGGTGGTATCAAAAAATATCAATGGGTTTCAACACCTCTTGCTATTCATGGTGTTGTTATTAATAAAGCTGGTGAAGTTGTTAAGGTAACTATTGGTGAAGATGAAACAGATCCTGTATTTATTATTCCTGATTTACTTCCTCATCTAGCTAGAAATGTTCAATCTCCAAAGAAGATTGGTGATGCTATCTCTGCTGATAATTTGAATTTAGTTATAAGTTCTATTCCAGTAGAAGATAAAGATCAAAAAGAAGCTATTAAATATCATGTTTTAGAGCTTCTTAATGAAAAGTATGGTATTGATGAAGAAGATCTTCTTTCAGCAGAATTAGAATTAGTTCCTGCTGGTAAAGCAAGAGAAGTTGGTTTAGATAGATCAATGGTTATGGGTTATGGTCAAGATGATAGAATCTGTGCTTATACAGGTTTAAAAGCTCTAATCGAACTCGCACCTAAAGATTTAGAAAGAACTTCAATTGTTTATTTTAGTGATAAAGAAGAGGTTGGTTCTGATAGTAATACTGGTGCTAAATCTATCTTCATTACTGATTTTGTTGGTGATGTGTTAAAACAAAACGGTGAAGATTGTGGTAGCTACAACTTAAGAAAAACTTTAATGAAATCAAAAGTTCTTTCTGCAGATGTTAATGCTCCATTAAATCCAAATTACCCAAGTGTTCATGAAAAATTAAATGCTCCAGTTCTAGGTCACGGTGTTACTCTTCTAAAGTACACAGGTGCTGGTGGAAAAGGCGGAAGTAATGATGCTAATGCTGAATTCAATGCTGAAGTTATCAGAATCTTCAACGATGCTAAAGTATTCTGGCAAACAGGAACTCTTGGTAAAGTTGATGAGGGTGGCGGAGGAACTATTGCTAAGTTCTTAGCTGAATTTGGCGCAGAAGTAATAGATTGCGGTCCTAGTGTTTTAGGCATGCACTCTCTTTATGAATTAATTAGTAAAGCTGATTTATACAGCACTTATAAAGGATATAAAGCCTTCATTCTTAAGGCTTAATATATATATTCCATCTTTCAGGTGGTAGTAGTTAATATTACCACCTGATTTTGAAATATAAAACAATATGAAAAGACTAATTTCTCTGATAATCTCAACCATAATGTTCATTGGCTGTTCACATAATAATGACATAATTAAGCAAAGATTTGCTGATTTAGAGATGAAACTATCAACTTTACAAGATTCTGTAATGGTGTTAAATCAAACTATAGAGATAATCTCATCTGAAAGAATAGAAGTATTAGAGAAAGATGTTAGTTATTTACAAGATAAAATTGACTTGTTAGATGAGCAACTGTCATTTTATAATGACAGAGTAGAGAATATAATTGATCTTATGACCTCTAATAGTAGGAAAAGTACAAGCACAGAAGTAGGGAAGAGCAATAATACAAGTGTAAGTGTTCCAGCTGAAACTCTTTATGCTCAAGCTAGAAACTATTATATCAAAAGAGATTTACTAGAAGCAAAGAAGAAATTCAATGAGTTTATTAATAGCTATCCTTCTCATGAATTGAAGGTTAATTGCCTTTATTGGTTAGCAGAAATTGATTTTGATGAGGGAAAATATAATGAGGCTATTGATAAGTTTAGAGAAGTATCAAGAAACTCAATAAACTCGGAAAAGAGTCTTGATAGTCTTTTCAAGATAGCCATAATTAATAAGATATTAGGCAAGTATGACTTGGCTTTAACCCAAGCAAAGACTATCAATAAGAATTATTCTGATTATATTAGAATTGATAAAGTAAAAGCTTTTATTAAGGACTTAGAAAAATGAGAAAATTACTAGTTTTGATATTATTATTTTGTTATTCGGTAACAATGGCTAATCCTATCTTTAATCAGGAAGTAGCAGATACCTTAATTTCTCATATTCAAGTTCAGCTTAATAGTAAGGAAAGCTATTATTTAATCAATTCTAAAAATCATCAATTAGATAGTTATATCTTACAAGAATTCATTAAAGAAAGTATTGATGTAAGAAGTGATCAGACTTTGGCTAGTAAATCTATTTTCTTTTCAATAAATGAAGAAGTAACTTATATTCCTAAAAAGTCTTTTCTCTTTTCAAGGGACGCTAAGCAATCAAAAATTCTCGCTGAAGCTAAAGTTGTAGATAACCTTTCTTCGCGTATCGACTATCATGTTAATTTCAGCAAAGTAGAAGAAACTTCTGTCAATGATGGTGATGTCACCTTGTGGAAATCTGTCTTAATTTCATTAATGACAGGGACTCTTATCTACTCCTTATGGTCTATAGAATAATTAAACACTAGAAATAAACAAAATATTAACAGTACTGTATAGAGGACTAAAAAAAATGAAAAAAATGCTCTTATTAACTCTGCTTTTAGGATTGCTTATGGGTTGCAGTAACAATCTTTATGAAGACTCTTCTGAAACTGAAAGATTTAAAATAGCTGATAACTATTTTAATCAAGGTAAATATCGCAAAGCTATTCCTATCTTTGAATCAATCGTTAGTTATAAAACATCTGGTATTACTACAGATGCTCAGGCAAAACTTGCTGAAAGTTACTACTTGATGGGACAGTATGAAAATGCTAGACTTGAATATCAATTTCTTATGCGTTACTCATCTAATATGAAAGACTTAGAAATTGCTTATTTTAGAATTGGAGAGTGTTTCTGGAAGACTTCTGAACCTGCAAGTTATACTCAAGATGAAACAAATGCTGCAATTTCTGCTCTAGAAGAGTATTTAGTTAGATTCCCAACTGGTAAATATCGAGCTGAATCAATTGAAATTATCAAAGAAGCTGAAGTTAAACTTTTAGAAAAGACATATCTAAATGGTTATACTTACTTTATGCTTTCAGATTACCCTGCAGCATTACTATATTTTAGTGAGGTTCTATCAGCAGGTTCTTCAAGTGAAATTGATATGAAAAGTGCCTATTACAGTGCTATTATATATTTTGAACAAGACAATATGGATAGAGCTAATTCCTTTAAAGAGTATCTAAGACTCTCTTATCCAGATGAAAAACTAACTAAGAAAATTATTAAAAAGTTAAAATAATGTATGATTTTGCTATTTTGGGTGGGGCCTTTAACCCCATCCATAATGGTCATATTTATATCGCAAAGGAGATTATCAGGAAGAGGGTAGCTCAGAAAGTTATCTTTATGCCAAATGGAAATCACCCTTTAAAATCCACAAATCTTCTTTTAGCTTTTGAGCAAAGATATCACTTGATAGAATTAGCTATTAGTAATAATTCCCAGTTTGAAGTCAGCGATTTAGATTCACCCCAGTACGGCATTAACTACACTTATAATCTGATTCAAAGAGTGATAGAACACTATTCTGAACAAGAATTTACTTTCATTATTGGTTATGATAATGCTCTTAGTTTCTCTAAGTGGTATCAATGGGAATGGCTTTTAGATAATGTGAATTTCACTGTGGTAAGTAGAAATAGTGATTCTTTTGCCGAAAATAAAGAAATAGATAAGAGATTTAATATCATAGAGATAGAACCTTATGATATTTCCTCTACAGAAATTCGTGCTAAATTAGAAAAGCAGGAAGATCTAACAGCTTTAATACCTAAAGAAACAATTGAGAACTTGATAATCTACTGGAAGAATCTTAAATAATCATCCCACCATTGATCAGGTATTTTTAATCTTTCAGTCATGTTAGAAGTCGTAAAGTAGTATCTGATAATTTGCTCTTTAACTCTTTCCAATTCATCTTGCTTAACATATACTTTTCCGCTTAACACATCACTGAGGAATTTGAAAAAACACTCTGCTTCCGTAACAGTAACGACTTTTATATAGATACAATCTTTATCTTCAAAAAGCTTAATATTGTTATTGATTGAGAAATCAACAATAATTGCTTTTACCCAAGTAGAATCAATTTTCTTCTGAATCTCTAGGAGTTTCTCAGAATCGTTTACTAAAAAAATCCCATAATCATAGAGTGGGGGATATTTGCTTACTGATAGAACTTTCAAACTGTCATTTCTCTCAACTACTAATGTAGCATCATAGGTATCTGTATTAAAAAAGGACTTACTGATAGAGTAGAAGTAATCCTCAGTTATAATCTCTTGGGTAGTTGAATAGATAAAAAGATTGTATTCTCTTTTGTGTTTGTTACCTTTAATTATTCTCATTGCAGGTATAATATGCTTAACATCATGAGGTTCATTATCATGATAAACTCTTGTAGGAATATGATAAGCTTCAATCTGATACTTGTTGGGTATAGCGTTATTGATATTTTGAGAGGCTATAGAAACTAGTCCATCATTATAATAAAGGTCATTATATAAGGTGGTAATCTCTACATCTTTAGGCTTTATTGAACTAAATGATTTTAGTTTTTCCATTTGCAGTACTTGATGAACTATTTGCTCATCAGCAGAGAGATTATCTATCTCTTCAGGCGTATTTATAGTGCTAAATAGGCAAAGTGCTTTAATGTCTGGGGGAAACTCTTTACTGTTTAATTCCTGCAACTCTTTGCTATCAGGAGCTAGAGCGGGAGTAACATTTTTCTTATCTTCTTTCCAAATCCTAGAAATCCCAGTGATTAAATTATCAGGTCTTTTAACTAAGCCTGTGATAATTCCTAAAAATGCTGTTAGATTAGTATTGGTATTTCCTAAATAGGAGCCAAGGTTAGGAGTCCCGATAGTTATCATTCCCTTAATATTTCTATTGAGGTTATTGCTTATGTACTGCCTGGCTGCTAATCCTCCCATGGAATGGCCTACCAAATAATAATTAGTAGCATCATCAGGGAAAAGCTCTAGCACTTTTTCTATCTGCAGAGCTTGTTGTTGGAAATCATTCTTGAACCCTGAAGCAAAATTAATAGTGAACACAGAGTTATTTTGAATTGCTTGCAAATCAATTTTATCTTTAAGCTCGGGAGTTACTACAAATTGATTTATCCCAAACATATTTTCAGTTAGATAGAAATTGCCAGCATAGGAGAACTCACTTCTAGCAAACTCTTGGGAATCTAATAGCTCCCTCCAGTGATAATTTGAACTGTAGAGTCCATGTAGGAGGAAATAGACGCTTTTCTCAACAGCCTCTAGACTGTAGATGGAAAAGAGTATTAAGATTGCTAGGAGGACTTTTTTCATGGTTTTTTATCCTTAATGTCAAGAGCTGAGTGAATCTTTTTTTTACTCAACTCCCTATAGAAACTATTACTCAAAATCCACAATCAAATCTCTTTTTAAGAGAGGGACTATTGAGTGTAAAGCTGAGATTAAGTCCTCTAGTTTTTCTTTATATAATTCACCACTCCATTCGTCCATGAAAGTCTTTTTAAACTCGATTGAGAGAGAGATAACTTTACCTGGGAATTCTCTATGCAGATGCCTAGACATATTCCCTCCAGGGAATTTAACATCAATACGGCAATCTAGTTTATCGCCTTCATAGATATTTTCTTGGAACTTCATTTGAATAATTTTTATCTTTTCTAAATAAGTTCTAGGCATATTACTTGTTCCTAAAATAATCTGGGGATTATTTTCCAAGCTATCAAAAGCTTGGTCAGGTCCTAAGCGATGATGATTATAGGAGTGTATATCTAATACTATAGCATAACCAAAACTTGCAATTGTCTCAGCAATTACTCCATCTAGTCTTCTATAAAAATTATCATATTGAACAAGAGATTCTTCTGTTTCATTATCTGTTAAAGCTCTTTTCCATACATCTAATCCCCAGCAATCATCAGGGTTTTTATAAATAGCCCTTTCTCTAACTCTGTTTAAATCAACTTCAAACCTAGAGGTGTTTACCACTATTCGATTATCAAAAGAGCGAATAATACTGTTGGTAAATGGATCTTCTTCTCTTCTTCGATCACAATCTTCAATCAGTAAATTTTCTTTAAGCTCAGGTCTGATGTAGTGTCCATTATGAATTGCTGTTGCTATAATAGGAGAAGAGTATCTTAATTCGAAAAGAGCATTAAGCATTTATTCTCCTTCAACAGTTTTTAAATACTGTTCAGCACAAGCCTTAGCCATTCTTCTAATTTTACCAATATAATTAGCTCGCTCAGTAACTGAAATAACTCCTCTGGCATCTAAGAGATTGAAACTATGAGAACATTTTAAAAGATAGTCATAAGCTGGATAGACAAGTTTTTTCTCAACTAGTCTGTGGCATTCAGATTCAAATTCAGTGAATCCTTTAAAGAGAATATCAACATTTGCTTCATCAAAGTTAAAGTGAGAATATTCAAACTCGCGTTGGAAGAATATTTCTCCGTAAGTAGTGGTATTGTTCCATTTAAGATCACGATAATCTTCAACCCCTTGAATATACATGGCTAATCTTTCTAGACCATAAGTTAATTCCACACTTATAGGGAATACATCTAGTCCACCAACCTGTTGGAAATAGGTAAATTGACTTATTTCCATTCCATCTAACCACACTTCCCAGCCAAGTCCCCAAGCTCCTAAAGTTGGAGATTCCCAATCATCTTCAACAAATCTGATATCGTGCTGATTGATATTAATTCCAATAGCTTCTAAACTCTTGAGATAAAGATTCTGGATATCATCTGGAGAAGGTTTAATAATAACTTGGAATTGGTAATAATGCTGAAATCTATTGGGATTTTCTCCATAACGGCCATCTTTAGGACGGCGACAAGGTTGGGCATAAGCTACCATTTTATCTTTCTTTCCTAAAGAACCAAAAAAAGTCTCAGGATGAAAAGTTCCTGCCCCCATTTCAACATCATAAGGTTGAACAATATTACAGCCTTGATCAGCCCAATAGTGTTGTAATGTCAATATTATATCTTGGAAATTCATTATTTCTCCTACAAATTTTTATTATTTTTCTAATAATCTGCTAATTCAAGAAATTTGTCAAGTGCATTTTCAATAAATTCTTATAGAAGAGAGCAGATTAAGTAAAGCAAAAAAGAAAAGGGACTAAATTAGCCCCTTTATGATTTATAATTTTATATTCTAAAATCAACTATTCTTCTACAGTGATTTTATCTTTACTCTATTGACTGTAACTAACAGCTAGACTATATTCTTGTTTTAATGTCTCGATTAATTCATGGACAGAGACAATTTTATCACTAAGATAAGCATTAACTCCTGCAAAGGCAAAGCCATTTTTTAGGTTGCCCAGTTTAGCACTTAAGAGAGCTGCAGCTATGCAATAAGGTGAATTTTGATAATCACAAGTTTTTAGGCATTTCCATGGACAGCTGAAAGGAATCTTTTGGCCTGATTCAACAAGTTCTAAGAAACTATTCTTTAGAGCTCTACCAGGTAAACCTACAGGACTTTTAATGATAGTAATATCATCTTTTGTGGCTCTTATATAGCTTTGTTTGAATTCATCTGAGGCATCACATTCTGTAGTTGTAACAAATCTTGTCCCCATCTGAACCGCATCAGCACCTAATTTCATGATATTATAGATGTCGCCACCTGTATAGATACCACCGCCTGCAATAAGTGGAATTTCTTTATTAAACTTTTCACTCCAAGGAGTAATAGCTTTTTTAATCTCAGGTACTAAATTCTCTAATTGAAAATCTTCATCTTCTAATTGTTCTACGCTAAATCCAAGATGTCCCCCAGCCTTAGGACCTTCTACAACTACTGCATCAGGTACAGCTGAAAATTTCTTTGCCCAAGTCTTAAAAATTACATTAACTGCTCTTACTGAAGAGACGATTACAGCAAATTTTGTCTTAGTTTCTTTCATAAATTCACTGTCAATAATTTGGGGCATTTTAAGAGGTAATCCTGCTCCGAAAAAGAGAATATCTATCTTTTCTTCTAAAGCAGTAGTTACTAATTCATCAAAATTAGTAAGGGCTACCATGATATTTAAACCCAGAACGCCATCTGTTAAAACTCTTGATTTCTGTATCTCTTCTCTTAATGCATCTATTTCAGACTCTTTACTTATTTTACCTTTGAGTGCACCTAAGCCTACTGCAGAAAGAACGCCTATTCCACCTTCATTTGCTACTGCCGAAGCTAAGCCTGAAAGTGATATTCCTACACCCATTCCACCTTGAATAATAGGTAATTTTGTTATTAGATTACCAATTTTTAATTCAGGTAACTTAAATTTCATTTTCCATCCTCTGTGATTGCCCAATAAGTATCAATCACTTAGTATATAATTATTTACTTGTCTATTTTTGTTAAATGCTTCTATGGATATTAAGCTATAAATTTGTTTGTAAAACGCTCTTATAAGTCTCTACTATAGAATTTACACATGATATAATACCATAATCTTATAAGCAAAGGTTTGTGTCAAATAAATAAATTTTTTAAATAATTATACTGAAAAGATATCTAAATCTTAGGAACTGCAATTATAGCTTAATAGAGGAAGCTGATAATAGAAATAATTTCCTATAGATGGAGATTTGTTAGGGGCATGAATCACTCTCTGTGTAGCTCATGAATCTTTGTTAAAGCTATGATTCACTAGCTTTGATAGGGGCTTGTAAGAAATATTTCATCATTGTATTTGCCATTTTGACCCTAGATCTTAATCATTATCAAGTGCTCTCTACCTGCTCCATCTTACTCATCTAGAATTAACTTCAATAAATGAACGAATTTAGTGAGAAGGGGCAAGCAGAGACCGAAGAAAATGGCCTAGGAGGGAATAAAAAAACGCATAACCAATTACTGTAGTAACAGCAAATAAGCTATGCGTTTAAGTTGTTAATTTATCTTAATTATCTTTTAGGACATGTTTATCGTACATACCCGCGAATTGATTTTTATGTTTAATCTCTTCAGAAGCTAAATTATTAAAGAGAATTGCAACTTCAGTATCAGGGAACTTGGTTGCTAAATCTTTATATAGCTTATAAGAGTATTCTTCTCTTTTCATAGCAATTACCAAGATGTTTTCATAGCTTAAATTATCTTCATCATAATTTGCCATCATGTAATCACTGGTCTGCATATTAGAAGGTTTATTAGGGTCTAAAAAGGCTAATCCCTTCTTATGAATATTCTTAAGAATGGCAATATGGCCTTTTTCCATGTTTTCGAAATCAATAAGCATCTGCTTCTGATCAGTGAACTTTGCATGACTCTGTAATTCATGGTAGAAATCTACAGCGTCTTGTTCTCTTAAGATTGCGAATTCTATAACTTTATCAAACTCAGATTTTGTCATTAGTACTCCTAAATTGACAAGGAAATATATTCAACTTTAATGGAAAAGTAAATGCTAAATCCTAATCAATCCTTAACTTTGTTACAGTTTTTTAGTCAATTACTTCAAACATATCTTTGCCGACACCACATTCAGGGCAAACCCAATCTTCAGGTAGGTCTTCAAAAGATACATTGTTATTATCGGCCGGATTGTAGATATATCCACACACTAAGCATTGGTACTTTTCCATAAATATCCCCTCTTTTAATTAATATTTTTCACACAATAATTCAAAATATCCTTGTGGATGAGCACATGATGGGCAAACAGCAGGAGCTTCTAAGCTTTCATGTAAGTATCCACATTTTCTACATTTCCAATATACCTTTCCGTCTTTCTTAAATACTTCATGAGCTTGTACTCTGTCGTGGAGCATTCTATATCTTTCTTCGTGATGTTTTTCAATTTTGGCAATAACTCTAAAAGAAGCTGCTATAGCAGGGAAACCTTCTTCATCAGCAATTTTAGCAAATTCAGGGTAGAGTTCAGTCCACTCTTCATTTTCACCGTCAGCAGCATATTTAAGATTTGTAAGAGTATCTTTTTGAGCCCAAGCTGCAGGGTAAGTAGCAGTGATTTCGATGCCTTGACCTTCTACACCATTATTGACTAAATGTTTGAAGAATATTTTAGCATGTTCTTGTTCATTAAGAGCTGTCTCAGCAAAAATAGCAGATATTTGTTCAAAACCTTCTTTTTTAGCTGTTTTAGCAGCGAATTCATATCTATTTTTTGCTTGTGATTCACCAGCGAAAGCTTTCATAAGATTTTCAGCAGTTTTAGTTCCTTTTAATGACATTTTTTAATACCTCTTTTATTTTATTTTAATTTAGTTAGTTTTCCATAATCCGTGTAAATTACAATATTCTCTAACTTCAATAATATCATCTTTTTTAACATTGAAGAAAGCTTCTGGAGCTTGAGTGTGAGTTAATTCTGCACGATAAACCATATCTTTAGTAAGAACTTCGATAAAAGCAATATGATGTTCTTCAGTCATTGGATGAGTAGTAGATCCAACTTTAACTAATACGCCACCGTCTTTTTCTTCAACAAGTGGTACATGTTTTTCGGTTGCCATGTCAGCAGTTTTACCTTCTAATAATTTCATAGGTTCTTTACAGCATACTAAAGCTGGAGCTCCTGGGTACACTAATTCAACAACATTACCACAGATAGGGCAGTGATAAATTTCTCTTAATTTTGTCATATTTCCTCCGTATTATAATTTTTATAAATATATAATAAGTGTATCAAGAAAAAATGCAATTAAAAAAACTGGACAGTATTGTGTTATTAAGAAAAATTGTTGAAAATAGTGAGTTATAAATGTTGATAAATTAATATAAAACTATATATTAGCTGATTTTAAAAGAGATAAAATTTTAATTATAAAAGATAAAAGAGTAATAGATGGCGATAAAAGTTATAAATGTAGAGAAAAATAGTTTTGCTGATAGGGTTGGATTACAAGAGCATGATTTAATTCTTCATATAAATGATACTTTTGTAGAAGATTTCTTAGACCTAAATTATTTTGGTGCTGAAGAAGAACTAAAGCTAGAGGTGATGCGTGGAAATAAGCGCATGGTATTAAAGGGAGAAAAGAGCAGTGAAGAATCCTTAGGGATAATTTTAGAAGAACATCATTGCCGAGAATGTGTTAATAACTGTATTTTCTGCTTTATAGATCAAATGCCTGCTGGAATGAGAGAAACTCTTTATGTAAAAGATGATGACTACTCTTATTCTTTTATTTTTGGAAATTATGTTACCCTTACTAATTTGAGTCCAAAAATGCTTGATAAGATAATCTCAATGCACATATCTCCACTTTATATTTCTGTGCATTCAACCAATTCAGAGCTCAGAAAAGAGATGATGAGGTATAAACAAGAATTTGATGTTATGCAAGTGCTTAAGAAACTAGCTGATAATGGTATTGAATATCACACCCAATTAGTTTTAGTCCCAGGAATTAATGATGGAGAGGAATTAGATAAATCTCTAAAAGATTTAACCTCTAGTGAGTTAAATACTATTGGAATTGGAGTAGTTCCTGTAGGCTTAACTAAACATAGGAGTGGATTAAAAGACTTACCTCTTTTTACTCAAGAAGAATCTTTTAAAGTTATTGAGACTATTGCTAGATACAAAGTTGATTTTCCTGAAATATATGCTTCTGATGAGTTCTTTATCAAGGCAGATCTTGCAATTCCTGAAGCTGATTATTATGGTTCTTTTGATGAAATCGAAAATGGCATAGGGATGGTAAGAACTCTCTTAGATAACTGGGACTATGAAAAAGAAGTTTTTGCTGAGTTTATTCTCTCTCAAGTAAAGCAAGATTTACTCTTGATAACAGGTCTCTCAGCCCAAAAATACATTCAGCAAATAGCAGATGAGTTAAATCTATTGATTGCCCCTTATCATGCTGAGGTACAGGTTATAAGCAATAACTTCATGGGGGAGAGTGTAACTGTTTGTGGACTACTAACTTTTACTGAAATTTTAGCTCAAATGAAGCTTAAAGATAAGCAAATACCTCTCTTCTCCAAGGATATTTTTAACAGTCAAGGATTAACACTTGACAATTTTGATAGTGATTATATTAAAAAAGAACTAAAAAGAGATGTAATAATAGTCTCACCGATGTTTGAAGAGTGGGAATTGCTTAAAAAGGATGAAAGATGAAGTTTAAACATATTATTTTTGACCTAGATAATACCTTATTAGATTATGATTTAGCTGAAACTAATGCTCTTTCAGACTTGTTTGATTTTTATCATATTCAAGGAGATTTCCAATCTTTGCAATATCGTTACAAAACTATTAATAATGGATTCTGGCATAAATTTGAAGAAGGTAGAATAAGCTTAGAAGAACTCAAGACTCAAAGACATAAAGAGTTTATGACTCAAATTGGTAAGAAGGATATTGACCCAGTTGATTGTGCTAGTCAGTACGCTCGCTTTCTTTCGCAAAATGCTTTTCCTTTACCAGGTTCTTATGAGATATTAGACTATCTTAAAGAGAAAGGTTATAACTTAGTTCTAGCTAGTAATGGCCTACCTGATGTGCAATATCCCCGACTTAAAGCTAGCCAAATGCTGAATTATTTCTCTTTCATAGGCATATCACAAGAATTAGGTTATCAAAAACCCCATGAAAATTTCTTTAACGAGCTCTTTGATAAAAGTGAAATCGAGAATAAGGAAAATGTAATAATTATTGGCGATAGTATTAATTCAGATATTAAAGGCGGGATTAATGCAGGGATAGCCACCTGTTGGTATAATCCTAAAGATAAAATATCAGATACTAAAGCTGATTATGATATTAGATCGTTGTTAGAACTTAAAAATATACTTTAACAAAGGAAAAAGAATTATGAATAAATACTTTAAGCTTATTTTAATTGGATTATTAGTATTACTTGTTTTTGGATGTGATAAGGGTCAGTTAGGAACTAAGAAAAATCCTATTAAGATGTATTTTGTCCCTTCCTTAGAACATAACAAATTAATCTCCTCAGGTTCTTTAATAGAAGCTGAGCTAGAGAGAATTAGTGGCTATGAAATTGAAACTAATGTCCCTACTAGTTATGCTGCAGTTATAGAAGCCATGGGAGTTGGAAGAGCTGATATAGCTTGGTTTCCTACTTACGCATATTACTTAGCTAATAAAAAATATGGTGCTTATGTTACCTTCCAAACTGTTAGAAGTGGTTTATCTGAATATAAAGGGCAATTTGTTGCTCGGGCAGATTCAGATATTGAATCCATAGAGGATATTGCAGGTAAGATTATTGCTTATTCTGATGCTTCTTCAACCTCAGGTTATATTTTCCCTTCAGCTCTTTTAGCTTATGAAAAGATTGAACCAAGTAAGAAAATGTTCTTAGGTGGACACGACACAGTTATCAGAGCAGTCTTGCAAGGTAAAGCTGATGTAGGTTGTACTTATTGGTCCCCAGCTGTTGATGGAGTTCCGCAAGATGCCAGAAAGAAACTTCTAACAGAAGAACCAAACATTTTTGAGAAAGTTAAAATTATTGGTTTTACAGATTGGATTCCTAATGATAACTGTACTTTTAGAAAAGAATTACCTCAAGAAGTAGCTGAAAAAATGATAGCTGCAATAGAAGAGTTTAAGAACACTCCTCAAGGTAAAAAAGCTTTCAAAGATTTATATGATATCGATGATTTAAAGAGAGTTGATGACTCTGCTTATGCAGGAATCAAGAAAAAATTGGATTTAATAGATACAGCAAAGTTAGACTAAAAAAATGAGTATAATAGAAATAAAGAAACTAAATAAATTTTATGATGAATCAACTCATGCTCTAAAAGATATCGATTTAGAGATAAAAGAGGGTGAGTTTTTGATTCTTTTAGGACTTTCAGGTTCTGGAAAATCAACATTGTTAAGATGTTTAAATAGATTGATAGAGCCTACAGATGGAGAGATTAACTTCTTAGGTAATGATGTTGTAAGAGCTAATTCTACTTCTTTAAGAAGCATTAGAAGTGATATAGCCATGATTTTCCAGCAATTTAACTTAGTGAAGAATATCACAGTTCTTACTAATGTTTTGACCGGTAATCTTTCAAAGCATAGTCTCTTTTCACGCTGGACTAAAGAAGAAAAAGACTTAGCATTAGCCAATTTAAAAAGAGTTGGCTTGCAAGACTTTGCTTACAGAAAAGTAAGGAATTTAAGCGGAGGACAGCAACAAAGAGTTGCTATTGCTCGTGCCTTAATGCAAAAACCTAAACTTATTCTTGCTGATGAACCTGTTGCGAGTTTAGACCCTGCAACTGCAGATTCTGTTATGAACTATCTTGGTACCCTAAATAAGGAAGATGGAATTACTGTTGTATGTTCCTTGCACTTCTTGAGTTTAGCTCGCAAATACGGAAGTAGAGTTGTTGCCCTTAAAGATGGAAAAGTTAAATTCTCTGGAAGCCCCAATGATATCGATGACAAAAAGTTCAAAGAAATTTATGGGGAAGATGCTGAAGAAGTGGAGATTCGCTAATGTTAAATATAAAAAAACTATTTACAAAACAAAAATTCATTGCCAATATTATTGATTATTCAATTGCTCTCTATATTGGAGCTACACTAGCTTTTTTACTTAATTATTGGTTAGAAATGACTATTAATCCTACCATAGTTTTTGCTGAAGCTACTTTACTTTATGCGATTTTTATTGCCTTACCAAACACTCCAGGCAAATCACTTTATAAAGAAAGAGAGAATCATGTTAAGTTTCTTTCTCAATTTTATCATTATGTCTATGCTTTGCTTATTTCTCTAACTATTATAGTTGGCTGGATTATGGTTGAGATTGAACCTTTAGAATTCCTTACAGGTATGCAAGGCACACGAAATATTGTAAGAGGAATCTTTCATCCTGATCAAGATATCTTCTGGAAGATGGTCTCAGAATTAGTAAAAACTATATACTTAGCTCTGATGGCAACAGTTTTGGCAGTTCCAATTGCTTTCTTTCTTAGCTTCTTAGCTGCTTCAAATCTTATGAATAGAACACTTATAGGAAAAGCTGTTTATGCTATAATCAGAACTATTTCTACTGTTATTAGATCTATAGAAGCTATAGTTTGGGCTATCATTTTCGCAGTTTGGGTTGGTATAGGACCTTTTGCAGGTATGCTTGCTTTAATGGTTCACTCTATTGCAGCTTTAGTTAAACTCTATTCAGAACAGATTGAGAATATCGACCAAGGCCCTATTGAAGCTATTACTTCTACAGGGGCTTCTACTCTGCAAATCTGGAAATACGCTGTAATCCCACAAATTATTAATCCTTTTTTAGCATTCACTATCTATCGCTGGGATATCAATGTTCGCATGGCAACTATTGTCGGTTTCGTTGGTGGTGGTGGTATCGGTTTGCAACTTTTCCAGAAACAACAGATGACTGACTGGAATGGTGTCGGAACTATCGTATGGCTCATAGCTCTGGCTGTCTGGATTATGGATATGGTGAGTGCTGAAATACGCAAGAAATTGCTGAGTAATTAAGATTTAAGCCACGGATAACACAGATGAAGGCGGATAAGAAGAATAATTTATCCACTGATTACACAGATTTCACTGATTAAGGAAAATATCCCAAAGGGATAAAATAGGATAGCCTAGGGTCTCATTTCGTAGAAATTGACCCTGGGAAAGAATGCAACATCAAAACATACCCGGTAAGGGTTTAATAGAAAATGTATAATAATTGCTAATAATCAGTCAAGTTATTAAAGGCTGACTAATTAAGAGGATTAATGATAAATATTGGTGAAATACTAGTTACAGTAAATGACATAAATAAACGCTTTGTTGATAAAGACATTATCAAAGATGCCAACTTCGGGATTCACTCAGGTGAAAAGATGGGTATTATCGGGGTTAATGGCTGTGGTAAAACTACTTTCTTACGCATTCTTGCCGGACTTGAACCGGTTGATACAGGCGAGATTATCTTCAGAAATGAGATTACGGTTGCCTACCTTCAACAAAATCCTAATTTAAATGACGACTTAACTATCTTAGAGCAAATCTACTCTTCAGATAAAGAAGAGTTTGTTCTGCTAAAAGAGTACTTTAAAATTAGTGAACAGCTTACTAAAAGCCAAAGCCAAGACTTGTGGGAAAGACAAGCTCAATTAGCTGAAAGAATTGAAACTCTTAACGGTTGGTCTATCGAAGCAAAAGCTAAAAGCTATTTAACCAAGTTGGGTATTACTGACTTTCATCAAAAGATTGGCGTACTCTCCGGTGGACAGAGAAGAAAAGTTGATTTAGCTAACATTCTCCTAAAAGAAGCTGATTTACTTATCTTAGATGAGCCTACTAACCATCTTGATATAGACTCAATTGAATGGCTTCAACAACATCTTACTGATTATCAAGGAAATATTATCTTCGTAACTCATGATCGTTACTTTTTAGATAGTATCTGTAATAAGATAATGGAAATTGAGCATGGACAGATCAACTTCTATGAAGGAAACTACTCCTATTATATTGAAAAGAAAGAGATGGAAAATGTTGATAGACAGAGGAAAGAAACCCGTCGTCAAGCTCAGCTCTCAAAAGAATTAAAATGGCTTCAGAGAGGAGCGAAGGCAAGATCTACTAAGCCTAAAAATCACATTGATCGAGTAAAAGAACTTCTTGATAAATCATATTTAATCGAACAACAGGATATGGATATCTCTTTCCAAACTTTCAGATTGGGCAAGAAGATTGTTGAATTAGGTGGAATAACTCACCAATATGATAAGAAACCCTTAATTAATAACTTCAATCATGTCTTTCAGAAACTGGAAAGGGTGGGGATTATTGGCGATAATGGCTGTGGTAAAACTACTCTCATTAAAATTATTACAAAAGAACTTATTCCTACTAAAGGAAGTGTAAACACCGGTATCAATACTAAATTTGCTTACTTCAAACAAGATGCTGATGAAATGCCCCAAGATTACTCTGTTTATCAATATATATCTACTTATGCGGAAAATATTAGGACCAAAGATGGTGTATTGCACTCTGCTACTGAAATGTTAGAAAGATTTCTCTTTGAACCAAAGATGCAACAAGCTAAAATATCTTCTCTTTCCGGTGGTGAGAAAAAGAGGCTTCACTTACTCAAATCACTCATGTTTGGAGCAAACTTTATTATTCTTGATGAACCTACTAATGACTTAGATATTAAAACTTTAGAGATTTTAGAAGACTATCTTGATGCCTTCGATGGCTGTATCTTAGTTGTTTCTCATGATAGATTCTTTTTAGACAGAATCTGTGATTATCTCTTTATCTTTGAAAACGATAAAATTAATAAATTCGCTGGTAATTACTCCGATTATCTCTTGGTGAAGAGGTTTAGGGAAGAAGAGGAAGCAGAGAATGATAAAGAGAAAACAGCTAAAGTTAAAACTATTAAAAAAGGTCTAAGCTTCAAAGAGAAAAAAGAACTGGAAGAGACTAATAAAAGACTGGCTGAAATTGAATTTAGATCTCTTGAATTAAGCAATATGATTGAAAATAAGGCAGATGAATTAACTCATAAAGACTTTACAGCTATTTCTGAAGAACAGACTCAATTAGATGATGAAATGCTCTTTTTGTTAGAAAGACTGGAAGAGCTGGAAGAGAAAGAAATTAAGACCTCTCACACTAATTAACACTAATTAAGACGAATTTTCACGAATTACTTTCTGGTTGAATCGTAGATTTGTTTAAATGTTTAATCGTATGTTAGAAACACTCTTCTGTCTGACGGTTTGTCTTCTGAAGCTTTCTACTTCGCTGAAGCTATGTAGAATGTGTTAGCGAAAGGAGATGGACATTTGTCTGTGTGGGCGTAGCCTTAGCTAAGCCTCTTGTCCGCCTCATTACGATAGTAATGATAATCTTAAATCCCAGAGGGATGACATATAATAGGGAGTGTTCGCAAGACACTCCTAGAGGTTACGATAAAAAGATAGCCCTGGTAGGGCGACATATACTAAAAAAGTAAAAAATATGATAAGTCCTCTTCTGTCGGACGGTGGACATTCTGTCCGCCTCATTACTATACTAATGATAATCTTAAATCCCAGATGGATGACATATAATAGACAGTGTTCGCAAAACACTGGTCATGTACCATCAAAAAGATAAGCCCTAGAGGGGAGACATAAAGAATTAAGAGATGTTTGCCTCATTACGATAGTAATGATGATTAAAGCCCCTTAAAAATCTTCTTTCTTCTGTATCTCAACTCCAATATCATTTTCTTTCATTTCATCATAAGAACCATACATTTTATTATAATTTCCCTTGGAATCAATAAGTGTCTTACTCTTTTTTACTGGGTCAAGATATTTATCATGCACTTTTAGTACACTTGTTGGGAATATTGGGAATTCTAATATCTTAATATTATTTTCCTGAGTAATAGTAAAAATTAAAAGCACAAATTTTGGTACTTTGCCCCCATCACTATAGCAAATTGTTAGTTGGTAGCTCTTGTTTGATAATTTAGCAATTTTGCTTGTTAAAAATTGCTTAAGCTCTAGTTTATTTACTTCTGGGTTAATTTGGCAATTTTCTAAATATCTACTTAAAGAGGAAAAGTCATTCTTAGTTAATGCTTCCTTTAAGCGTTTAATAAAATTATAAAGATTTGTCGTAAACTTGGTCCCAGGTACAGGAGTAAAATGAACTATTTGACTACTAAATATATGATATAGTTTTATCTCTTGCTCTAAGCGATATATCTTATCTTTTAAGTATTTGACTTTCCTTTTAGAACTTTGGGCTAGTTTGATATAATCTTTATGCTCATAGTACTTCTTTAACAGTATTTTATCATCTTTTTTTATAAAATCATAAGAATCAATATCAGTATTGATTATCTCTACCGAATCTTCCTCCAAAGTACAAAGTTGCTTATAAAATTCATAGTCTTTATTTAACTTCCTTTCCTTTGCTATTTTTCGAAAATGGTCCATACAAAGATTCTTAGTAACTGTATAAATCCAATTATGGCTACTTTCATAATTAACCTTATCAATATTCAAATGGTATTGAATTGCTACCATCTGTGCTATTTCCTCAGCTATATCAATGTTCTTCACATATCTTAAGGCTAGCGCTTTAGTTGAATTCAAGACCTTGGTAAAATCAACATTTGATTCCATTAGACTGCTCCCTTATAACTTACTGATATATAATATAATAAAATAAAGTAAACTTTTCTGAAAATATCTTTCTTTATTCTAAATTTGTTTGATTAAGCTAGTAGTCAAGAGTTTTTATCAAAACATAATATGTTTTAGTGAACCTCTACATAATAAGTTAATGCTAAACAAAACAGTAAAATCTAATTAAATATACTGAGCTCTTGTAAGGTTTTAAACAACAATAATATAGGAGTAACTTGTCAGAAATATTCCCTTTTTTTCGTCTATATTAGTGAGAACTTAAGTTATGATGACTTCTCCCTTCAGCGATCGAGATAATGTGGAAAACCATTATCTCTTTCCTTGATAAGAAGTATAATGTATAAATCGTGACAATGAATATTTAAAATATCTAGGTAAATAGTTGACAAAAATAAATAGAAGTATAAAAGATGAAAAAGAGTAAAAACTTTAGGAGAAATTATGAAAAAAATAGTTTTAATATTAGCCTTTGCTTTTTTAATAAGTTTAGTTTGGACTTTTGAATATAATTCTATTTTGTCGGTGTCTGAAGATGCACTTTCTGTTGCCAGTAAGGATTCTACTCTCTATGTAGCTAGTTTAAATGGAATATCAATTTATAATTACAGTAATGAAACATTAGAGTTAGTTAATGTCATCAATCATGACTATTCATACTTGTATAATAGGGTATATTCTTCAGGTAATTATCTTATTCACTACAATACAGATTATCACGATATTATGTTATATGATATAACAAATAGTGAAAATCCGTTAGAAATTTCAGCTTTAGATTTTGATACGATTTACGATTGTATAGTAGTTGATACCCATCTATTGATAAGAGCAGATGGAAATAATGTGTATGTTTATGATACTCTGAATTTCGCTACACCTCCAACTCAAATACTATCTTCTGCTTTAAAAACCGAAGTAGTCGGAAATAGGCTTTTTGCTCTAAGATTCTATTCGGAATCTAATAGTTTTGTATTAGAAGATTATTCAATGAGCTTACCAACTGAAGTAGACTTAATTGATTCATACGAGATAAATGATACAGGTGCATTTCCAGTTATGGCTATTCAAAATGAGAGAATCTTTGTGAGAGAAAAAGATTATCTTTATGTATTTGCTTATTCAAACGAATTAGAATTATTGCAGACCATTGGACCATTACCTCCTCTAGATAATGATGAGTACAATATATCAACTATTGGAAATTCTTCCACTCTAATCAGTGCTGATGGCTATTATTGGGATATCAGTGATGTAAATAATATTGTTCAATACCAAAATTGGTGCAATAGTAACCAATATTACTATCGATCAAAACCAACCATCATTGGAGACTACTATATTAAACCGAATGGAGAGTATGGTTTAGTAATTGTTGATATGAGTGATAATGAAAATGCACAAATAATATATGACATGAATTCCTATTATAACAGTGTAGGAATTGATATTGTTGGTAATACTCTTTTGGATGTGGCTTACCCCAAATTAAAGATGTATGATTTGAGTGGTCAAGAAAATATGCAATTTTTTCCTGAAGGCGATAATAGAGACTGGAATACTAGGTTTAAAAAATACTTAGCTACTGAGAATAAGTTACTATTGGCTACTGATGAGAACTTGACAATCTTAAATACTGAAAATGGAGTAGCAAATCCAGAGTTCTCTTCCTCAATAGATTTGGGCTCGATAGGTAAAATAGCTACTTATGATGATTACTTCTACAATATAGACGGAGAAAGTCTGCAAATGCAAATTACAGATATTTCACAGCCGGAAAGTCCTGAAATATTAAGTTCAGTTAATGTTAATGAAATAATTTATGCTCCGATAAGTTCTTATGTTATTGATCATTATCTATTATTGGTAAATGAATATTTACGCGTCTCAATTTATGATTTAAGTAATCCAATAGAGCCGGATTATCTCTCTTCCTTCTCATGTAACACTCTGCAGGGGACTCAACACACGGCAAATTATGCCAAGTTTCAAGTGAAAGATAGTATTTTATATGCCTCATTTATCAATTATTATGCAGTAAATCATGCTTATTTACCAGATATATTTATCTATGATATTGCTGATATTGAGAATTGGACTTTACTGAATACGATAACTTCCGATGTTATATATAGTAATGATATTGAAGTTGTTGGTGATTACCTCTATAGCGTAAGTAACAGAGGACAAACTCAGATAAAAATGTATCAGTTGGATGGATTGGGTAATTATAGCCAAGTTGCATCCTACACTGCAAATTTATGCACTCCGAGCCAGTTTACAGATTTTGATGTTCATAACAATAAACTATATCTTTCTCGTCAAAGTCTTTTAATCTGCTATGATATCATCTATTATACCGAAAATGATAGCTATGAAATTGTGCCGTCTAATGAGATTAACAGCTTTAACTATCCTAATCCTTTCAACCCTGAAACAACGATTTCTTACGATATTACTAAAAAAGGAAATGTTACGGTGGATATCTATAATCTCAAAGGACAGAAAGTAAAGAGTTTGCTTTCAGAGAAGCAGGAGGCTGGAATGCATAATGTCGTCTGGTATGGAGACAATGATTTTGGTAAGAAAGTAAGTTCCGGAACATATCTGTATCGAGTAAAGAATGGGGAAGAGGAAGTTGTAAAGAAAATGTTATTAATGAAATAGAGTAAATAAGTCAGAAGTGTCAAGTGGCACTTCTGACATACTTTTGTTTAAATATATTTAGGAGAACCATGAAAAAACTACTTTCACTCATATTACTACTTGTGCCAATGTTAATAGTATCAGAAACACTGGAAGTCTCTCTTGATGGGACAAAACCTTATACCGTAATACAAGAAGCAATAGACCAAGCAGTATATGGAGATGTTATACTCGTCTATCCAGGGCACTATTATGAAAATATAGACTTGTCCAATCGGAGTGGTCTTACTCTTGCTTCATTAGAGTACACTACAGGTAATGAAGATTATATCTCTGAAACTATTATCGATGGATCTAATAATAGTGACTCTACCATTCTTTGTTGGGAGAATACAACAGATTGTACTATCCAAGGTTTGTCTGTTACTGGTGGAAGTGGACATGATTATGATGGTCAACCTCATAATGTTGGTGGCGGTGGTATAATAATATATCAAAATTGCTCTTTAGACCTTCTAAATTTAGAAGTCTACAATAATCGAGCAGCTTTTGGTGGTGGAGTTGGAATAATTTACTCTTCTGAAGTATATCTGGAAAATGTTAATATTCATAATAATATAGCAAGAAATAAGGGCGGTGGGTTAGCTATAGGTGGTAAGCTCAATCAAGAATATCTTATTACTTTTTCTCAAACTAACAGATGCAGTATTTATAATAATTTTGCTAATTGGGGTATGGACATTCATTGGTATCGTACTATTGGTTACACTGGAGAGATATATTTAAAGAAATTTACTAAATCCTCTTATGATAAATATTTTGCTGACTGGTATGAGTTTGATGAAGATGATAATCCTGAAGCTAATCCTTATGCGGTATTTGATGTTGAAGAGGCTTATTTAGAAGAGATTGATGCAGATTTATATGTTTCACCAGAGGGGGATGATAGCAATAGTGGTTTATCTTCTACTACTGCCTTAAAAACTCCTTCTGTGGCAATGCAACGCATACTGTCAAATCCTAGTAATCGTAATACTGTTCATCTTTTAGCAGGGACTCACCATAATATTATAAATGCTGAGTATATGTCTATTTGTGTTAAGGATTATACTAGCTTAAAAGGACTTTCTCCAGCTGAAACAAAAATTTATGGTGAAAATATGATAGGAGGGTCAGGGGTAGTCACTTTTGTTAATACAAGTGAAAGTTCAGTTGTAAAAGATTTTTCCATTACAATAAATATTGGATTTAGTATATATGCCTGGAGGTTATATAATTGCACTATTGAGAATATTGTTATAGAAGATAGTCAAGTTGAAATGATTAATTTTTTAGCGGGAGGACCCAATAGCTCAATGGATATAATTAATGTAACTGTTAAAAATGTTCATGCTCTTTATGCAGATTATGGATTAAGGTTGTGGGGTAATGATATTTTAATAGATAACTTAATAATTCAAGATTGCTCTAATGATTTCAACAGCGATTGGATTTACCAAGGGAATGGAGCTTTAGATATTGATAATCGAGGGACCACAGTAATTAAAAATAGCAAATTCATTAACAATGTATGTGAATCAGTATTAGGTTTTTCTTTAGCAAGGGTATTCCAAGGTTATGGATGGGGAGAACAAGCAACCGATGTTATCTTTAGTAATAATTTAGTTGCTAATAATATTTGCACTAATGAAGTTCAACTTTTACAGCTTAATGGAAGCAATGTAGATGTAGTAAATTGCACCATAGCTAACAATGAATTTAATTCCTATGCAGCTCTTGGAACTTCTGGTTATACAAGTACTAATATCAGGAATAATATTTTTTCAAATGGGAACCTAAAGGAGATTGCTTATGGACAAGATTTATATCTTGAGAACAACTTATTCTCCAAAGAGGAGACTGGTAACATATTTTATTACCATGAGTCTCAAAACATGCTTGTAAATAGCAACAATATATTTGGACAGGACCCTCTTTTTGCTGGAGAAGACCCGGCTACAGAAGAGTATTATCGTTTATTTGCTGATAATGAGAATGGTTATTCTCCTGCCATTGATGCAGGACTTTTAGATAGCCAATATGCTAACCTCCTATACCAAACACCTACTTATGACCTTTTTGGTAATGATAGAATATATGGCTCAGGTATAGATATTGGTTGCTTTGAATCTCCAGGATATACTGGTAATGAAGACTATATCTTACCTATCAGCCAAACTTTAACATTATGCAACTATCCTAATCCTTTCAATCCTGAAACTACAATTTCTTTCAATAATCCTCAAAGTGGAAAAGTGAACTTGTCAATCTACAACATTAAAGGACAGTTGGTGAAAATACTCATTGATGAGGAAACACCAGCAGGACCTCACAGTCTTGTCTGGAATGGTAAAGATGAAAGAGGAAAGAATGTAGCCTCAGGCATCTATTTTACCAAAATAAAGACAGATAAGAGTATTCAAACAAAGAAAATGTTATTAATGAAATAGCATCTTAAACTAAGAATCTTTAAGTTGAACTAAGATATCGGGTGTGAAGTTTTTTCAGGATGGGCAATATTCATAAATTCGCTGAACTCTTGTAAGAAGTTGAATAACAATATCATAGAATAAACTTGTCAGAAATATTCCCTTTTTTCCGTCTATATTAGTGAGAACTTAAGTTATGATGACTTTTCCCTTCAGCGATTGAGATAATGTGGAAAACCATTATCTCTTTCGTTGATAAGAAGTATAATGTCTAAATCGTGACAATGAATATTTAAAATATCTAGGTAAATAGTTGACAAAAATAAATAGAAGTATAAAAGATGAAAAAGAGTAAAACATTAGGAGAAATTATGAAAAAAGTAGTTTTAATATTAGCCTTTGCTTTTTTAATAAGTTTAGTTTGGACTTTTGAATATAATTCTATTTTGTCGGTGTCTGAAGATGCACTTTCTGTTGCCAGTAAGGATTCTACTCTCTATGTAGCTAGTTTAAATGGAATATCAATTTATAATTACAGTAATGAAACATTAGAGTTAGTTAATGTCATCAATCATGACTATTCATACTTGTATAATAGGGTATATTCTTCAGGTAATTATCTTATTCACTACAATACAGATTATCACGATATTATGTTATATGATATAACAAATAGTGAAAATCCGTTAGAAATTTCAGCTCTTAATTTCGATATTATTTATGATTGCCAATTAATTAATAATTATCTCATCGTAAAATCAGACTCCATATATGTTTATAATACTATGGATTTTAATCTTCCCCCTTCCCAAATATTAACTTCTACAGTACAATTTAAAGTAGTCGAAAATAGGCTTTTTGCTCTAAAATCTTATTCAGAATCTAATAGTTTTGTATTAGAAGATTATTCAATGAGCTTACCAACTGAAGTAGACTTAATTGATTCATACGAGATAAATGATACAGGTGCATTTGCAGTTATGGCTATTCAAAATGAGAGAATTTTTGTGAGAGAAAAAGATTATCTTTATGTATTTGTTTATTCAAACGGACTTGAGCTAATGGAAACCTTTGGTCCTTTACCTCCTCTAGATAATGATGAGTACAATATATCAACTATTGGAAATTCTTCCACTCTAATCAGTGCTGATGGCTATTATTGGGATATTAGTGATGTAAACAATATTGTTCAGTATCAAAGTTGGCGTGATGACCATTATTACTACCGATCAAAACCAACTATGATAGGAGACTACTACATTAAACCAAATAAGGAGTATGGTCTAGTAATTGTTGATTTCAGTGATATCGATAATCCAGAGATATTATACAATTTAAATTCTTATCAAAACTATGTAGGCATTGAAATTATTGAAAATACTCTTTTAGATGTTGCTTACCCAAAACTTAAGATGTTTGATTTAAGTGATTCTGATAACATACAAGAAATACCAGCTGATAATAACAGGGACTGGAATACTAGGTTTAAAAAATACCTAGCTACTGAGGATAAGTTACTATTGGCTACTGATGAGAACTTGACAATCTTAAATACTGAAAATGGAGTAGCAAATCCAGAGTTCTCTTCCTCAATAGATTTGGGCTCGATAGGTAAAATAGCTACTTATGATGATTACTTCTACAATATAGACGGAGAAAGTCTGCAAATGCAAATTACAGATATTTCTGAGCCGGAAAGTCCTGAAATATTAAGTTCAGTTAATGTTAATGAAATAATTTATGCTCCGATAAGTTCTTATGTTATTGATCATTATCTATTATTGGTAAATGAATATTTACGCGTCTCAATTTATGATTTAAGTAATCCAATAGAGCCGGATTATCTCTCTTCCTTCTCATGTAACACTCTGCAGGGGACTCAACACACGGCAAATTATGCCAAGTTTCAAGTGAAAGATAGTATTTTATATGCCTCATTTATCAATTATTATGCAGTAAATCATGCTTATTTACCAGATATATTTATCTATGATATTGCTGATATTGAGAATTGGACTTTACTGAATACGATAACTTCCGATGTTATATATAGTAATGATATTGAAGTTGTTGGTGATTACCTCTATAGCGTAAGTAACAGAGGACAAACTCAGATAAAAATGTATCAGTTGGATGGATTGGGTAATTATAGCCAAGTTGCATCCTACACTGCAAATTTATGCACTCCGAGCCAGTTTACAGATTTTGATGTTCATAACAATAAACTATATCTTTCTCGTCAAAGTCTTTTAATCTGCTATGACATAATATATTATACCGAAAATAATAGCTATGAAATTGTGCAGTCTAATGAGATTTATAGCTATAATTATCCTAATCCTTTCAACCCTGAAACTACGATTTCTTTTGACTTACCTCAAAGAGATAAAGTTGAATTAGTTGTATATAACTTAAAAGGTCAGAAGGTTAAAAGTTTAATCAATGAAGAGATGGATATGGGAGTTCATAAGATAATTTGGAATGGTACAAATAATCAAGGCAAAGAAGTTGCTTCCGGTGTCTATTATTATCGTTTATCTTGTGGGAATTATACCAAAACCAATAAAATGGTTCTACTCAAATAGTATAAATCTGATACGCCATGGAATTTTCATGGCGTATCTTGTAATTAAATAAGGAGAAATGATGAAAAAAGTAGTTTTAATATTAGCCTTTGCTTTTTTAATAAGTTTAGTTTGGACTTTTGAGTATAATTCTATTTTATCTGTTTCTGAAGATGCACTTTCTGTTGCCAGTAAGGATTCTACTCTCTATGTAGCTAGTTTAAATGGGGTCTCAATTTATAATTACAGTAATGAAACATTAGAGTTAGTTAATGTCATCAATCATGACTATTCATACTTGTATAATAGGGTATATTCTTCAGGTAATTATCTTATCCACTACAATACAGATTATCACGATATTATGTTATATGATATAATAAATAGTGAAAATCCGTTAGAAATTTCAGCTCTTAATTTCGATATTATTTATGATTGCCAATTAATTAATAATTATCTCATCGTAAAATCAGACTCCATATATGTTTATAATACTATGGATTTTAATCTTCCCCCTTCCCAAATATTAACTTCTACAGTACAATTTAAAGTAGTCGAAAATAGGCTTTTTGCTCTAAAATCTTATTCAGAATCTAATAGTTTTGTATTAGAAGATTATTCAATGAGCTTACCAACTGAAGTAGACTTAATTGATTCATACGAGATAAATGATACAGGTGCATTTGCAGTTATGGCTATTCAAAATGAGAGAATTTTTGTGAGAGAAAAAGATTATCTTTATGTATTTGTTTATTCAAACGGACTTGAGCTAATGGAAACCTTTGGTCCTTTACCTCCTCTAGATAATGATGAGTACAATATATCAACTATTGGAAATTCTTCCACTCTAATCAGTGCTGATGGCTATTATTGGGATATTAGTGATGTAAACAATATTGTTCAGTATCAAAGTTGGCGTGATGACCATTATTACTACCGATCAAAACCAACTATGATAGGAGACTACTACATTAAACCAAATAAGGAGTATGGTCTAGTAATTGTTGATTTCAGTGATATCGATAATCCAGAGATATTATACAATTTAAATTCTTATCAAAACTATGTAGGCATTGAAATTATTGAAAATACTCTTTTAGATGTTGCTTACCCAAAACTTAAGATGTTTGATTTAAGTGATTCTGATAACATACAAGAAATACCAGCTGATAATAACAGGGACTGGAATACTAGGTTTAAAAAATACCTAGCTACTGAGGATAAGTTACTATTGGCTACTGATGAGAACTTGACAATCTTAAATACTGAAAATGGAGTAGCAAATCCAGAGTTCTCTTCCTCAATAGATTTGGGCTCGATAGGTAAAATAGCTACTTATGATGATTACTTCTACAATATAGACGGAGAAAGTCTGCAAATGCAAATTACAGATATTTCTGAGCCGGAAAGTCCTGAAATATTAAGTTCAGTTAATGTTAATGAAATAATTTATGCTCCGATAAGTTCTTATGTTATTGATCATTATCTATTATTGGTAAATGAATATTTACGCGTCTCAATTTATGATTTAAGTAATCCAATAGAGCCGGATTATCTCTCTTCCTTCTCATGTAACACTCTGCAGGGGACTCAACACACGGCAAATTATGCCAAGTTTCAAGTGAAAGATAGTATTTTATATGCCTCATTTATCAATTATTATGCAGTAAATCATGCTTATTTACCAGATATATTTATCTATGATATTACTGATATTGAGAATTGGACTTTACTGAATACAATAACTTCTGATGTTATATATAGTAATGATATTGAAGTTGTTGGTGATTACCTTTATAGCGTAAGTAACAGAGGAACTTCTCAGATAAAAATGTATCAGTTGGATGGATTGGGTAATTATAGCCAAGTTGCATCCTACACTGCAAATTTATGCACTCCGAGCCAGTTTACAGATTTTGATGTTCATAACAATAAACTATATCTTTCTCGTCAAAGTCTTTTAATCTGCTATGACATAATATATTATACCGAAAATGATAGCTATGAAATTGTGCAGTCTAATGAGATTAATAGTTATAATTATCCTAATCCTTTTAATCCTGAAACTAGGATTTCTTACGATATTACTAAAAAAGGAAATGTTACGGTGGATATCTATAATCTCAAAGGACAGAAAGTAAAGAGTTTGCTTTCAGAGAAGCAGGAGGCTGGAATGCATAATGTCGTGTGGTATGGAGACAATGATTCTGGTAAGAAAGTAAGTTCCGGAACATATCTGTATCGAGTAAAGAATGGGGAAGAGGAAGTTGTAAAGAAAATGTTATTAATGAAATAGCATCTTAAACTAAGAATCTTTAAGTTGAACTAAGATATCGTGTGTGAAGTTTTTTAAGATGGGCAATATTCATAAATTCGCTGAACTCTTGTAAGAGTTTGAATACCAGAGTTATATGACAAACTAGGAAGAAATATTCCACTTTTTCCGTCTATATTAATGAGAGTTTATGTGATGACGACCTCTCCCTTTAAACAAAGAGATGATTGGATTTTCCAATTATCTCTTTACTTTTTAAAAACAGCATTTAAAAGTAGTTATTATGCTTAATCTGAGTTATCTGTCTTCCATGTTTTTTCTTCTTTTTGTGTTCTTTATGTCTTGCAGGTAAAACCGTTTCACTTTCTCAGTAAGTAACTCCTCTCATCCCAACCCAATTTAATTGCATTTTAGTAATTCTCACAAGTATTTAAATTTATTCTATTGACTAATGGAGAGTAATTTGCAAGGAGTATTATTAGGATATATAATAAATAAGATCGGAGGATCGATGACTAAGCGACTAATACTTTTATTTCTTTTAATTTTTACTGCCCAACTAATGTTTGGCTCAATAACAATGACTTATGATTTTGATAAACCTGTAATTGAAAATGCTGGAGATTACACTAAAATATCTCTTCAGGATTGTTTTTCTAATGGTGTGACTGCACAACCTGAGATACCTTATAAAGGTGTTTTAATCTATCTTCCTCAAAGTGAAGAGATTACTTCTATCAATGTTCGTTTAGGGAAAGCGCAAGAGATTATTTTAGATAAAGCTCTTTTCCCTGTTCAGCAACAGTACCCACTTTCTTTAATGGAAGATGCTAAATTCACAGAGCCAAATATGGAGATATATAACTCCGCCAAGGCTTTCCCTTATGAAAGAACTAAGAATATCAGAACTGATTTCATGGCTGGACATAGTGTAGGATCTTTTGTTTTTTCACCGATAGAGTATTATCCACTAGAGAATAGACTTGTTTGGTATACCCAAGCAACTTTAGAAATCGAAACTGCTGTAACAAATGCTGGGTTAGAAGCTCAAAATTTGAGAAAAGATAATTCGTCTGTTTATAATAGATTAATCAAGAGTGTAGATAATCCTCAAATGGTTCCTATGCCTAATTCAGCGAGAAATTCAGGCATTGATTATTTAATTATCTATCCTGAAGCTTACTTAACTCAAATTCAGCAAATTGAGTATTATCATAATATTAGAAATAGAAGCGTAGAGCTAATTTCTATAGAACATATTGAAAATAATCCTCTTCCTAATGGCGCTAGCTACAGAGATACTCCTGAGAAAATTAGAGAGTATATCAAATATTACTATTCTCAGCCTACTAATGATCTTCAATTTGTGCTTCTTGCTGGTGATGATGATGTTATTCCCCACCGTGGTTTCTATGCTGGAAATGAAGCTGAAACAGATTATGACATTCCAGCTGATTGTTATTACTCCAACTTAAATGGCTCTTGGGATGCTGATAATGATAATGTTTTTGGAGAAGAACAAGAGACAGACTTGATGCCTGAGTTAGCTGTTGGAAGAATCTGCTTTAATGATGCAAGTGAATTAGATGATATAATTAATAAACTTCATAAATTTACAGAAGAACCAGTAGTTAATTTAGTTGAGACTTCTTTAATGGTAGGAGAATGGCTTTGGGAAGGACCAACTTGGGGTGGTGATAGTATGGATGAATTAATCGGTAATACTAATCTCTATGGTTATGAAACCACAGGTTTTCCTGAGGATTGGACTTTTTCAACCCTCTATGATAGAACTTATGGTTATGAAGAAGCTTGGTCTGGATCTCAACTTTATCCTCTAATGAATGCTGGTCCTACTTATATTAACCATCTTGGACACTCTAACACTAACTATAATATGAGATTAACTAATAATACTGTTACAACTAATAATATTACTAACAATGGTAATAATGGTAATTTCTCAGTTATATTCACTCAAGGTTGCTATGCTGGTGCTTTTGATAATAGAGGAACTTCTGTTGGTAATTATGGTGCTGATAGTATCACTGAAAGATTTACAGCTATCGAAACATCTGCAGTTGCTATGATTTCTCATTCTCGTTATGGCTGGGGTCAGCAAGGATCTACAAATGGTGTTTCACAAAAGTTCCACAGACAGTGGGTTGATGCTATCTTTACAGAAGAAATTGCTGAAATAGGTGAGACTCTTAATGACTGCAAAATAGATAATATTCCTATGATGGATAACGGAACTATGTATTGGGTCTATTATGAAACAAATCTTTTTGGCGATCCTGCTATGAATCTTTGGAAAGAGACTCCACTTGTTATTACTGATAATATTAGTAATGTTTGGGAACAGGGACAATCATCTTATCAATTAGATATAACAACTTCAGAAGTAACAGCTGCTTTGATTAATAATGATAATGAAATTCTTTGGAGTGGAGAAAGAGATATTCTTGGTAATCTGAGTGTTGTTACCACAAGCTCTTTGATGGCAGGTAATTATCGTCTTATTTTAAACGCTGCTAATCATCTTCCAAAAGTGATAGATATTGAAATTGTTCAAGATAATCAGCCATATATTGCTATCACAAGTATTGTTAATAATAACTCAACAACAAACTTTAACGCTAATGATTTTACCTCCTTTAATTTAGATGTCAAGAACTTTGGTACAGATAATTATGTCGGAGATGCCTATATGAAATTAATCTCCATGAGTGATTATCTTGAAGTTCTACAAGATTCAGTCTATATTGGTTCACTCAACGGACAAGAAATACTATCTTTTACCAATGTATTTGAAGTTCATAATCTAGGTGGATACCCTGATCTTGAAGAAGCTGAACTTAGATTTATTACTTATTTTGGAGATGAAACTTCAACAAATCAGAGTCATCTAACTTTGAATGCTTCCAATGTTACCCTTGGAGCTGTGGCTTTGGCAAATTCAGCTTTAGCTCCAGATGCTAATACTAATAATCCAATTAATCTATCTTTTACTAACAGCGGTTCAGGATATGCCAGAAATATTGATTTGATATTCTATTCTTATTATAATGGTGTCACTGTCTCTCCTGCCTCATATCAAATAGTTGAAATTGCTCCGCAAGAGACTATTACTTTGGAAGATATTTTTACTCTTAATATTAATGATTCTTTAGAAGATTATGACCCTGGAAATTTCGTTGTTACGGTGGTAGATCCTTTCTTTAATGTTAATGAATTCATCTATGATTTCTTAGTTGGTCTTGATCAATTTACCTTTGAAACCGGAAATGATGGCTTTATTACTGAACAGCCAAATAGTCAATTTGTTAATCAATGGCATAGATCTGATTATGAGAATAATACTCCAAACGGTAGTTTTAGTTTCAAATTTGGTGGTAATAATGCCTCAAATTATTCTAATAGTGCTTATGGTTACCTTATTACTCCATCTTTTAATATTGTAGCAAATTCCCAATTTATCTTCTCTCAGAAAATGAATGCTGAGAAAGATGCTACCAATCCAACTTATGCCTGGGATGGGGGCTATATTGAAATGTCTATTAATGGTGGTGCTTTTAATATTATCGAACCTCTTGGTGGCTATCCTTATTATATGAGAACAAACCAAGCAAGTCCTATAGCTGGTTCAACTCCTGTTTATTCTGGGACTATTCCTTGGAGCGAGGAAATATTCAATTTAGGTTCTGCTTCAGGTCAAGTTCAATTCCGTTTTGTCTTTGGCTCAGATGGAGCTACTACTGGAGAAGGTTGGTATGTAGATGATGTTCATATCGTCTCTCCAACAGATAATATCACCAATGATGTAGAACTTCTTACTGCTAAAATTAACAGTAATTATCCAAACCCATTTAATCCAGAAACTACTATTAACTATACTATTCCTGTTAATTCTAGCAAAGCTAATTCTTTGGTTGAAATTGAGATATATAATCTTAAAGGACAGAAAGTTAAAACCCTTCTTAAAGAGAATAAATCTCCAGGGAATTATCAAGTTGTTTGGAAAGGTATTAATGACCAAGCTAAGAGCGTTGCTTCAGGAATCTATTTTGCCAAATTAAAAGTTGGGAAATCTACTGACTTCAAGAAAATGGTATTAATGAAATAAAAGTCTGGGAATACCTTCATCCCTGAAGGCATTCCTATAAAAACAAATATACAGCCCTGCAGAAATGTGGGGCTTTTTGTTATACCTTACCCGCGACCAGCAGATAATGCTGGTCTTGAAAGAATCTCCAACACGCAAGTGCGTGGTGCGGGCAGAGATACTAGCCTTTCTAGTTATATTGTGCTGAAAGTAGGCTAAAAGAGGGTTGGCATCAAGGATGACTGCTTGTTCTTAAATTGCTATTTCCTTGCTCCTTCTCACTCAACTTAAATAAAATTCAATTAATGTTGGTGTTGAGTGAGAGGAAAGAGAGTAAGAGCAGAGGAAAAGGACTTAAGTATCAAAAATGTGTAATCTTAATTCCTCCTCAGCGAGGGGAACATAGGGGGTGATTCCATATTTCTTATAGTCATACAATGTTGGCAAGACACTCCGAGAGCTAGCTAGGCGATAAAGAGAAGATGATTAAGAAAGTTAATTCTTGCTTGAAATTTGGGCTTTAGTACTAGAAAAAAGCAGTAAAATAGTATCCTTTGCCTAGATAAATATTTTCTAGTCTATTATCTAACTACTTGAAAAATTAAATATTTAAAAGAATAAAAAAAAATATTGACAGAAAAGTAAGGTGAGAAAAAAATGCAAAAAACGGCACACTCTCGAAAAGAGAGGTAGAGCAAAAGCTTGCTAAGAAAGCTTGTAGATCTTTGCGATAAGCGGACGAGGAACGCTTTGAAACGCATATAGTTGGGACTATGCGCATGTTTGCATAGTCATGTGGACAAGTACATCATTTGTACGCGTCAAAAATAGTGTTGCAAAAACCCTCGATCGCGTGAAAATATAAGAAATTGAATAACAATTTAACAAAATTCAAATAAAACAAATCAAACAAATTTAAGAAAAATACAGATATATTTATAGATCCACTATAAATGGAGGAATCCGTGAGTAAAGATAATAAAATCAGAATTAAACTCAAAGCTTATGATCATCGTCTGTTGGATCAATCTGTACAAGAAATCATTCATAGCACTAGAAATACAGGTGCCAAGATTGTTGGACCGATTCCATTGCCAACAGAAAGATCATTGTACACAATTTTAAGATCTCCACACGTTAATAAAAAGGCACAAGACCAATACCAAATGTTAGTGCATAAAAGATTGGTGGATATAGTTAATCCTACTCCGCAAACCACTGCAGCTTTAAAGAAAATGAGTCTGCCAGCTGGTGTTCATGTGGAAATTAAGGCAACTCAAAGGGGTTAAGGATGATAGGTTTAATTGGAAAAAAGATAGGAATGACTCAAGTTTTTGATGAAAACGGAATAGTAACTCCGGTTACAGTTTTACAAGCCGGCCCTTGTCAGGTTTTAGAAATTAAAACTAAAGACAAAGATGGTTATACATCAATTAAATTAGGATATGAGCCAATTGCTGAAAAGAAAGTTAATAAGCCGATGACCGGTTATTTCAAATCTGTTGGATGTGACTCTGTAAGATACATAAAAGAATTCAGAGTTAAAAATATCAGAGATACAGAATTGAAGGATATATTCAAAGTTGACTTATTTCAAGTTAATGAATTAGTTTCTATCACCGGAACTTCTAAAGGTAGAGGTTTTGCAGGTGTTATGAAAAGGCATAATTTCCAAGGTTTCATGGCATCACATGGTGTTCATGAATCATATAGAGGAGGCGGTTCAATCGGTATGTGTGCTACTCCAGCCCGTGTATTAAAAGGTATGAAGATGGCGGGTCATTACGGAGTTGATAAAGTGACTGTAAAGAACCTCAAAGTTGTTAAAGTTGATTTGGAAAAAAACCTTATAATGATTAAGGGTGCAGTTCCAGGACATCGTAATAGCTTAGTTCTTCTTAAGAAAGGTGTTTAACGGGGGAATAAATGGCTAATGCATTAAAATATAATAGTAATGGTGATAGAATAGGTGAAGTTCAACTTCCGGCGTCAGTTTTTGAAGCTGCATGCAAGAATCCTAAAGCTTTACTTTACGAAGTTGTAAATATGTATCTTGCTAATCAAAGACAAGGTACTAAGGCAACTAAATCAAGAGGTTTAGTAAGAGGAAGTACAAAGAAGCTTGGAAATCAAAAAGGTGGTGGCGGAGCTCGTATGGGTTCAAGAAGATCTCCAATTAGAGTTGGTGGTGGTCACGCTTTTAGAATAGATCCAAAATGCTGGTACAAGCATATTCCTACTCAAAAGAAAAGATTAGCATTAAGGTTAGTTTTATCAGATAGAGCAACCGAAGGCAATGTAATGGTTATTGATAGTTTAAATTATGAAAAACCAAGTACAAAAGCAGCTAAAGCTTTAATTGAGAAATTAGTAACTGAAAAAGGTAGAATCCTTATAGTTACTAAAGGAAACGATAAATCAGTTGTAAGATCATTCTCAAACTTAGAATATGTTGAGACTGCAAGAGCAGAAAGTCTTCATGCTTATGGAATTCTTAAACATACTTTCATAGTAATGACAGAAGAAGCTCTACAACAAGTAGAGGAGGTATTCGGAAAATGATACATCCAAGAGAAATAATAATAGCTCCTATGCTTACAGAAAAATCATTATTGGAAAAAGAAAACAATAATAGATATATGTTCAAAGTTAGTATAAATGCTAATAAAATAGAAATCAAAAAAGCTATTGAAAGAGTTTTTTCTGTAAAGGTAGTAAAAATTAATACTATCAGAATGAAGGGTAAGCCAAAGAGAATGGGCAAATATGAAGGTAGAAGACCTGATTGGAAAAAAGCTATCGTTACTCTTCAAGCAGATCAAACAATACCAGATTTTGAAGTTTAAAGGAGTGAATAATGGGAATTAAAAAATATAAACCGATTACACCTACTTTAAGATATAAAACAGGATATACCTTTGAAGAAATTACAAAGACAACTCCTGAAAAATCTTTGCTTGCAAAGTTAAAAAAGTCTGGTGGTAGAAATAGTCAAGGTCGTATTACATGTCGTCACAAAGGTGGCGGACATAGAAGACATTATAGAATTATCGATTTCAAGAGAAATAAAATAGGTATCCCAGCGAAAGTCGCTTCAATAGAGTACGATCCAAATCGTTCAGCAAGAATTGCTCTTCTTCACTATGTAGATGGTGAAAAGAGATATATTGTTGCTCAAGATGGATTAAAAGTAGGAATGGACATTATTGCAAGTCCTACTGCTCCTATTAAAGTAGGAAACGCATTGCCTTTAGGTAACATTCCATTAGGTACAACAATCTCATGTGTTGAATTGAAAAAAGGGAAAGGTGCTCAAATAGCTCGTTCTGCTGGTTCAATGGCACAGCTTGTTGCAAAAGAAGGTGATTATATCCATGTGAAGATGCCTTCAAATGATGTTCACTTAGTTAGAAAAGAATGTTATGCTGTAATTGGTCAAGTTGGAAATATCGAACACAACTTAATCGTATTAGGTAAAGCAGGTCGTAGCAGATGGTTAGGTATTAGACCTACCGTTCGTGGAGTTGTGATGAACCCAGTAGATCACCCTCATGGTGGTGGTGAAGGTAAAACTTCAGGTGGTAGACATCCAGTTTCTCCATGGGGTAAACTCGCTAAAGGCGGAAAAACCCGTAAGACTAAGAAATATTCTGACAAGTATATTATCAAATCTAAAAAGAAGTAAGCTGACATAGGAGAAAAATAATGCCTAGATCGATAAAAAAAGGACCTTTCGTCGATGAACATTTGATGAAAAAGGTTGAAACACAATTAAGTACTAAAGATAAATCAGTTATTAAAACATGGTCTAGAAGATCAGTAGTTTTACCTGAATTCATAGGACTTACTTTTGCTGTACATAATGGACATAAATTTGTACCAGTATATATTTCTGAGAATGCAGTTGGCCATAAACTTGGCGAATTTGCACCAACCAGAACATATCGTGGCCACAAAGAAAAGAAAAAAAGGTAATAGGAGATAGAGAATGGAAGCTATAGCTATACTTAGATACCATCGTGGTTCAGCTCGTAAAGCTCGCTTGGTTCTTGATTTAATCAGAGGTAAATCAGTATCTGAAGCACGAAACATTCTTATGTTCTCTGAAAAGCGCGTATCAGATCCTGTGCTCAAAGTATTAGAATCTGCCGTTGCGAATGCACTACATAAAGATGCGAGAAAAGAAACTAACGAAATGATTATAAATAAAGCACTTGCTGATGATGGTCCTATAATGAAGAGATTCCGTCCAAGAGCTCAAGGTCGTGCGTTTATGATAAGAAAGCGTACTTGTCACATAACCCTAGAAATTTCAGATTTAGCTGAAGCAAGTTCTGGACAGGAATAGGAGGAAAATTTGGGACAAAAGATAAATCCAATAGTATACCGTTTAGGTGTAAATAAAGAAGCTGAGTCTACTTGGTTTGCTACCGGTAAACAGTATTTAGAAAATTTTCATGAAGATTTGAAAATTAGAAATTATATTGAAAAGAGACTTAGATTTAGAGAAGTTAAAGAAGAATCAGAAGGCAAAACTAGAACAAAAGTTATGCCAACAAACAATATGGTTTCAAGAATTGATATCTCCAGAAAAACTAACTCAATTTATATTGATATTCAAACTGCTCGTCCTGGTCAAGTGATTGGTAAGAAAGGTGAAGATATTGATAGATTAAGAAATGAAATTAACCATCTTGTTAATAAAGATAGAGATAAAAGCATGAATGTTTTCATCAATATTAAAGAAATTAACAAAATGTGGTTAGATTCAAAATTAGTTGGTGAAGAGATAGCAAAACAGTTAGAACAGAGAATCTCTTTTAGAAGAGCAATGAAAAATGCAATGCGTAATGCTTTTAAAGACGGGGCTTTAGGAATTAAAGTTCAGTGTGCTGGGCGTTTAGGTGGAGCTGAAATTGCGAGAACTGAAAGATATAAACAAGGTAGAACACCTCTTCACACACTTAGAGCCGATATCGACTATGCTTTAACAGAAGCACAAACAACTTATGGTGTTATTGGTATTAAAGTGTGGATCTATAAAGGTGATATTCTTAATAATAATGTTGCTCAAGGGTAACATTAGGAAGAGGAGAAAAAGATGTTAGCACCAAAAAGAACAAAACATAGAAAACAGATGCGTGGAAGAAGAACAGGTTTAGCTTATCGTGGCTCAACTGTTTCTTTCGGAGAATTTGCTATAATGGCAACTGAGTGCGGTTGGATTACCAGTCGCCAAATCGAAGCTTCTCGTATCGCAATAACAAGAACTATGAAGCGTCAAGGTAAAGTGTGGATAAGAATCTTCCCTGATAAGCCTGTTACAAATAAGCCTGCTGAAACTCGTATGGGTAAAGGTAAAGGTGCTCCAGAGTACTGGGTAGCAGTGGTTAAACCGGGTAGAATTATGTTCGAAATTGACGGAGTCGACGCTACTATTGCAAAAGAAGCTTTTAGATTAGCTGGGCATAAACTTCCAATTGGAACAAAAATGATTGCACGAGAAGGAGTTGAAATATGATAGCAAAAGAATTAAGAGAGTTATCAACAGAAGAATTAAATACAAAACTTCATGAATGTAAAGAAGAGTTATTTAACCTTCGTTTCCAACAAGTGCGTAATATGCTGGAAAATCCTGGTAGATTCAAACAATTAAAAAAAGAGATTGCAAGAATTCATACAGTGTTAACTGAAATGAAAAAAGCTAACTAAGAGGTCGAAATGCAGGAAACAAGAAAACTAACCAAAGTTGGTATAGTAGTAAGTGATAAGATGGACAAAACAATCGTCGTTCGTGTAGAAAGACAGTTTACCCATCCTCTATACAAAAAGACTGTAAGAGTGCATAAGAAATTTATGGCTCATGACGAAAATAATGAAGCACAAATCGGTGATAAAGTAATAATTGAAGAATACAGACCATTAAGTCGTAAGAAAAGATGGAATCTTCAACAAGTCACTGAGAAGGTAAAATAGGAGTAAATAGATGATCCAAGTACAAACAATATTGAACATCGCAGACAACTCCGGTGCTAAAAAGGCAATGTGCATCAAAGTTCTTGGCGGAAGTAAAAGAAAATATGCTACCGTTGGAGATATTATAGTAATAGCTATTAAATCAGCAACACCTAATGGAAAAGTTAAAAAAGGTACTGTTGAAAAAGCTGTAATCGTAAGAACTGCTAAAGAAATTAGAAGAAAAGATGGTTCTTATATTCGATTCCAAGATAATGCAGCAGTTATTCTAGATGCTAAAATGGAACCTAAAGGAACTCGTATTTTCGGACCTGTTGCTCGTGAGCTTCGTGAGCATGAGTTTATGAAAATTGTTTCTTTAGCACCTGAAGTGTTATAGGAGTAGATAATGCAAAATAGAATGAGAATCAAAAAAGGTGATACAGTAGTTGTTATTAGTGGAGCCGATAAAGGTGTTAAGGGTAGAGTTCTTGTAGCTTTTCCTAGAAAACAACGCATAATTATCGAAAAAGTTAATATGATTAAAAAACATGTTAAGCCTAATCAATCAAATCCACAAGGTGGAATTATTGAGAAAGAAGCTCCAATTCATGTATCAAATGTTATGCTGTATAACGAAAAAATAAAAGATGTTACAAGAGCTGTTTATAAAACAACCGCTGACGGTAAAAGAGTCAGAGTTTGTAAAAAAACAGGGGACGAAATCTAAAGGAGAAGGGATGAACAGAAAGAAAGAATTATATTTAAACGAAGTGATTCCCGCACTTAGAAGTAAGTTCGAGTACAAAAATATAAACATGGTGCCAAGATTAGATAAAATAGTTGTTAGTATGGGTGTTGGACAAGCATCACAGAATAAAGCTATTTTAGATAATGCTATTAAAGATATGGAACAAATTACAGGTAGAAAACCTTTAGTTACTAAAGCTAAAAAGTCAATTTCTAATTTCAAATTGAGAGAAGGAATGCCAATTGGTTGCAAGGTAACTCTTAGAGGCGAAATTATGTATGAGTTCTTAGATAAGTTAATATCAATCGTAATTCCTCGTATCAGAGACTTTAAAGGTGTTCCTTTAAAAAACTTTGATGGCAGAGGAAACTACTCATTAGGTTTAGATGAACAAACAGTTTTTCCTGAAATCGAATTTGATAAAATCGACATGGTCAGAGGTATGAATATAGCAATAGTTACTACTGCTAAAACCGATGAAGAATCTAGAGAAATGTTGAAATTAATAGGATTCCCTTTCAGAAAAGTTGCGGTAAAGGAGTAGATTTTGGCAAAGAAATCATTAGTTGTAAAACAACAAAAAGAAGCTAAATTTGGCGTTAGAGAATATTCTCGTTGTAAATTATGTGGAAGACCAAGAGCTTACATGAGAGATTTTGGAATATGCCGTCTTTGTTTTAGAAAACTAGCTGACCATGGTAAAATCCCTGGAATCACAAGAGCTAGTTGGTAATAATCTGGAGGAAGAATGATATCAGATCCGATAGCTGATGCAATAACAAAAGTTAGAAATGCATATCGTGCCGGACATACCCGAGTGGTATTAAATCACAGTAAAATTATTGAATCAGTAGTTACATTGTTAGCTAAAGAGAATTTTATCAATAGTTTTCATGTATTAGAGAAAGACCCTGAAAGAGGTTTAAACTTCAAAAAACTTAGTTTAAATCTTAGATATACAAATAGTGGACAGCCAGTGTTGACTGGAATCGAAAGAATTTCTAAACCCGGAAGAAGAGTATATGTAAAAGCAAACGATGTACCTAGAGTATTTAACAATACAGGTTGTGCATTCATATCAACAAGCAGTGGTGTTATGGTTGATAGAGATGCGCGTAATCAAAATGTCGGTGGCGAATATATATGCAAAGTGTGGTAGGAGGATAGCATGTCAAGAATAGGTAAAAAACCAGTCGTGCTTCCTGCAGGTGTAAAAGCAACTATTACAGGTAGCCACATTGAAGTCGAAGGAAAATTAGGAAAACTTTCTCATGATTTAGTTGGTGGAATCACAATTAAACAAGAAGAAAATAGCTTAGTCTTAAAGAGACTTGATGATACAAGAGAACAAAAAGCTTTCCACGGTTTAGGTAGAGCTTTAGTACAAAATCTTGTTACAGGTGTTTCAGAAGGATATGAGAAATTACTTCATGTTATTGGAACCGGTTATTCAGCTGAGATTCTAGGACCATGGGTAAAATTAAATGTTGGATATTCTCATGATATCTACTTAGAAATTCCTGAAGGTTTAGAAGTAAGAGCTGAAGCAATTCCTCGTGGAAAAGGTATGCACCCAGAACATCAAGCTAATGTATTCGTAAAAGGAATCCATAAAGAAGATGTCGGCAAGTTTTCTGCTGAAATTAGAGGATGTCGTAAGCCTGAGAACTATAAAGGTAAAGGAATACGCTACAGCACAGAACGCGTAATAATCAAAGCTGGAAAAGCTGGAGCATAAGCGGGGTAAAAAATGGTAAAACCAAGTAATATAATTAGAAATGAAAAAAGAGCTAGACGGAGAAAAGCTATTCGTAAGAATATGAATGGTACTGCCTCTCGTCCTAGATTAGTTGTTTTCAGAAGTTTAAATCATATTTATGGACAGATAATAGATGATCTTAAGGGTCACACCTTAGTTTCCTTATCTACCAAATCAAAAGATGCTCAGTTAGAAGAAGGAATTAAGAAAGTAGAAGCTAGCTTTAAAATTGGACAAAAATTAGCTGAGAAAGCTTTAAAAGCTGGTATTACAAAAGTTTGCTTCGACAGAGCCGGTTACAAATATCACGGAAGAGTAAAAGCGTTTGCTGATGGTGCTCGTAAAGCCGGATTAGAACTATAACGGGAGGAAATGTTGAGACAAATGAATAATCCAGAAACTGATGATCAATTAGTTGAAAAAATAGTAGCAACAAACCGTGTTACCAAAGTAACAAAGGGTGGTAAGAACTTCAGTTTTTCCGCTATCGTAGTTATTGGTGACAGACAAGGTAATGTTGGTGTTGGCAAAGGAAAAGCTATCGAAATTGTTGACGCAATTAGAAAAGCTAAAGAAAGAGCTAGCAAAACTATGTTTAGAATTCCAATAATCAATGGTACAATCCCTCACGAAATGTTAGGAAGATTTGGAGCAAGTAAAGTCTTAATGAGACCAGCTTCTCCTGGTACTGGAGTTATTGCGGGTGGAACAACTAGAGCTATCTTTGAAGCTGCAGGAATTGAAAATATTCTTTGCAAATCTATGGGTTCAAATACTCCTACTAATGTTGTTAAAGCAACTGTTATAGGGCTTAAACAACTCAGAACAATCAATGATATAGCTAAGCTTAGAAATAAAACTTTTGCTGAATTGACTGGAATGGAGGCTAAAGATGAAAATTAGAGTAAGCCAGGTTAAAAGTGCAATTGGCAGAAAAGAACATCATAAAAGAATTTTAGCTTCACTCGGATTAGGTAGAATTGGTAAATCAAGAATTCACGATGATAGCGCTGTTATCAAAGGAATGATTAAAAAAGTAGACTACCTATTAAAAGTCGAACAAGTGGAAGAAAACTAAGGAGATATGAAATGTTAACTTTACATAATCTTAGTAAACCAGCTATTAAAAAGAACAAAAAGAGATTAGGAAAAGGTCAAGCGACTGGTCAAGGTCAAACTGCAGGTAAAGGACACAAAGGACAGAAAGCTCGTTCTGGTGGAAAAATACCAATCTGGTTTGAAGGTGGTCAAATGCCAATTCAAAGAAGACTTCCAAAAAGAGGCTTCAAGAATATTTTCAAAATCCATCATAGAATTGTTAATTTAAAAGACTTGGTAGATTTAGAAGTTGAAGAATTAGATATTGTTAAAATGGAAGAGCTTGGATTACTCCCAAAAAGCGGAAAGAAAGCAAGTTATCCTGTAAAGGTCCTAGCCGAACTAGGTGATGTAGAATTTTCAAAAACAATGACAATAAAAGCCAACGCTTTTTCCAAAAAAGCAATCGAACTGATTGAAAATAAAGGTGGTAAAGCGGAGGTAGTGAAAGTTGTTAAGTAAAATAGCAAACATATTTAGAGTTCCTGATTTAAAGAAGAAAGTTCTTTTTACAGCTTTTATTCTTGTACTATACAGATTGGGAAGCTTTATCCCTGTTCCTGGTGTAGACGCAGTAGCCTTAGGTAGAATCTTTAGTAGTAACAGCGAAGGATTACTTGGATTAGTAGATCTTTTCGCAGGTGGAAATATGTCCAGAGCATCAGTTTTTGCTCTAGGTATCATGCCTTATATTACCGCCTCAATTGTTATTCAGCTTCTTGGTAGTGTGGTTCCTTATTTTGAAAAACTCAAAAAAGAGGGAGCAGATGGCCAGAAGAAGATTACTCAAATAACCAGGTACGGAACCGTATTGGTCGCAGGTCTAAACTCAATTGGAATATGTGTTATGTTACTTTCTCAACCGGGAATAGTAACTATTGACCGGTCATTTTTCTTTGTATCTACAGTCATTACCTTAATCACAGGTGTTATGGTCATCATGTGGTTAGGTGAACAAATTACAGAGAAAGGTATCGGAAACGGTATTTCTTTGATAATTTTCGCAGGTATCGTTGCTCGCCTTCCACGCGAGATTTATGGTCTCTTTCAAAAAGTAGCTGCTAACCCTTCAATCGGCAATATATTTATGGTAATATTCATACTTCTTGCTATTGTAGTTGTTACTGCTGCTGTTATCTTAGTAACTGAAGCAATGAGGAAAATTCCTGTGCAGTATGCTAAAAGAGTTATCGGTAGAAAAGTCTATGGTGGCCAATCTACTTATATCCCTTTAAGAGTTAATACAGCTGGTGTTATTCCAATCATCTTTGCTCAGTCAGTGCTTATGTTCCCTATTACAATAATTAGATTCTTTAATTCAGATTCTTCTTTTGTAACAAACTGGTTCTCACCAGGAACTGCACTTTATACTATAATTTCAATGATATTAATCATATTCTTTGCTTATTTCTATACTGCTATGGTAATGAACCCAGTTGAAATGGCTGATAATATGAAAAAATACGGTGGTTTTATTCCTGGTGTTAAACAAGGAAAGAAAACTGCTGAATATATTAATCGAGTATTAGTTAGAATTACTCTTCCAGGTGCTATATTCTACGCTATCATTGCTGTAATGCCTGATATCTTATTCCGTGTTTTAGGTGTAAGCTTATCTGTATTAGGTGGTACTAGTATAATCATCGTTGTTGGTGTTGCTTTAGACACTCTACAACAAATCGAATCACACTTAGTTTCTCGTCACTATGACGGTTTCATGAAGCGTGGTAAGTTAAGAGGAAGAGCAGGAAGATGATAAAGATTAAGAAGCAACATGAGATTGAAAAAATGCGCGAAGCAGGTAGAATTATCGGACTTCTCTGGAAAGAGATGGAAAAGATAGTTGTTCCCGGTGTTAGTACTTGGGAACTAGATAAATTTGCTGAAGATTTTATTCGTTCTCATGATGCTTATCCTGCATTTAAAGGATATTCTGTTCCTGGTTTAGCTCCCTTTCCCGGAGCAATCTGCGCTTCAGTAAATTCTGTCATCGTGCATGGTATTCCTTCTAAGAATGTTATTCTTAAAGAGGGTGATATCATTGGAGTTGATGTCGGTACCCGTAAAGCCGGTTATCATGGAGATGCTGCCTATACTTTTACAGTTGGCCAAATCTCTAAAGAGACTCAACGACTACTTGATGTAACAAAACAAGCCTTAGAAATTGGTATCAACACTGCCGTAATTGGCAATAGAATTGGTGATATCTCTTATGCTATTGGTAAGTTCGTTAAACAGAATGGTTACTACTGTGCAGATGACTTAACAGGTCACGGCATAGGAAGAGAATTACATGAAGACCCTATGATTCCTAATGTAGGAAAAAAGGGAACAGGATCGTTAATTAAAGAAGGAATGACCATAGCGATTGAACCAATGGTCAATATTGGAACTAATAAAGTGACTGAAAGAGGCTGGGAATATTTAGTTAAAGATGGCTCACTTTCTGCTCATTTCGAGCACACAATATTAGTTACAGACTCACAACCAGAAATTTTAACTAAGGTAGGAAGAGAGAATGGCTAAATCAGGTGTTATAGAGGTAGAAGGGGTAGTAAAAGAGTCCTTGCCAAACACGCAATTTAAGGTGGAGTTAGAAAACGGGCATGTTATACTTGCTCATAGTTCCGGAAAAATGAGAATGCATTTCATTAGAATTTTACCCGGAGATAAAGTAAAATTAGAATTATCACCTTACGATTTGACCAAAGGAAGAATCACTTACCGTTATAAATAGTTGTTACAGATGAAGGAGAAAAAATGAAAGTAAGAGCTTCTGTTAAGAAAATCTGTAAAGATTGTAGAATTATCAAGCGAAATGGTGTTATCCGTGTAATTTGCACAAACCCAAAACACAAACAACGCCAGGGATAAACAAAATAATAATATAATAAATTCCGAAGGAGGAAAGGCTTGGCACATATCGCAGGTGTTGAGATACCTAATAACAAAAGAGTTGTTATAGGTTTAACTTATATTTATGGCATAGGAAGATCTTTGTCTTCAGAAATCCTCAAGAAGGCTAACATTGATGAAAATATCAAAGTGCAAGATCTTTCAGTTGATCAAGAAAGACTTATTCGTGACCTTATTCAAAATGAATATACTGTCGAAGGTACCTTAAGAACTAAGGTTGCTTTAGACATCAAGCGTTTGATGGAAATAAATTGCTATCGTGGACTTCGTCATAAGAGAGGACTCCCAGTTCATGGGCAGAATACTCAAAATAATGCAAGAACCAGAAAAGGTCCAAAACCTGGTTCTATTAAGAAGAAGAAGAAATAGGAGAACTTATGGCTAAAAAGAAAGTAAGAGCTAAGAAAAAAAGAGTTCGTCTAGCATTTGACGAAGGCGTAGCACATGTCCACTCAAGTTTTAATAATACTATTATAACCTTGGCTGATAAGGCTGGTAATGTACTTACCTGGTCTTCAGGTGGAAAAATTGGTAATAAAGGTTCTCGTAAATCAACTCCTTATGCAGCTCAGATCGCTGCTGGAGAAGTAGCTAAAACTGCTCTTGATATGGGAATCACTAAAGTTAAAGTTATCGTTCGTGGACCAGGTGGAGGTAGAGAAGCATCTATCCGCTCTATGAATGCTACGGGATTAAAGATATTATCTATTCAAGATGCTACTCCTATCCCTCATAATGGCTGCCGTCCACCAAAAACAAGAAGAATCTAAGGGGGAAGAATGGCACGATATACAGGACCAAAAGCAAAATTAGTTAGAAAATTTGGTGAGAACATCTTTGGAACACCAAAATATGATAGAATATTAGAAAAAAGAAATTATCCTGCCGGTGATCACGGTAAAGTTTTCAGAAGAAAACTTAGTGATTATGGTACTCACTTGAGAGAAAAACAAAAACTCAGAAACACTTACTGCCTCTTAGAAAAGCAATTCTACAATTATTTTGTAAAAGCTTCTAAGAAAGAAGGTGTTACAGGTGATAACTTCCTTCAATTATTAGAAAGAAGATTGGATAATGTTGTTTATAGATTAGGCTTTGCTGTTACCAGAATGCAGTCCCGTCAATTCGTAAATCACGGACATGTGCAAGTTAACGGTAGAAGAGTTAATATCGCCTCTTTCTTATGTAAACCAGGGGATATTATCGAAATCAAAGAAAGTAGTAGAAAAGGTGCCATGACAGATGCAGCTGAAGTTACAAGTGCAACTTCTTCATACTCATGGTTATCAGTTGATAAAGATAATTTCAAAGGTGAATTTTTAGCAATTCCAAATGCTGAAGAGATACCTACTAATGTAGATGTCCGTTTAATTGTTGAGTTCTATTCTAAATAAACTGGAGAGACACATATGATGTTCTTAGAACCGTTGCAGATGCCGGAAAGAGTCGAAGTTCTTGATAACAGTCAAACTTATGGAAAGTTCGAAATGGGTCCTTTAGAACCTGGTTTCGGAACAACTATTGGTAATACTCTTAGACGAGTATTATTAGCTTCTATCCAAGGTGCTGCAATCAAATATGTTAGAATTGAAGGTTTGCATCACGAATTCTGCCCTATTCCGGGTACTAATTCCGATTATGTTGATCTTATTCTCAAACTGAAAGAGTTAGTTCTTAAAATTGACGATATTAATGAAGTTGAATTAATTTTAGAACATAAAGGAAAAGGTGTAGTAACTGCAGCTGAAATTCAAACACCTGGAAATGTTGAGATTCTGAACCCTGAACTTGTGCTTCTTAATGTAAGTGAAGATGTAGATATCAGAATTGAATTATGGGCTGCAAATGGAAGAGGATTCGTCCCTTCTGACAAACAGGACATGACAGACAAAGCTATTGGAATTATCCCAATCGACTCCATCTATTCTCCAATGAGAAAAGTGAACTTCTTCGTCTCTAACCAACGAGTTAAAGAGAAGATGAACTATGATAAACTGACTTTAGAAATTACTACTGACGGTTCTATCAATCCAAAAAATTCACTTTTCCTTGCTGCTAAAATTCTTAAGGATTTATATTCAAGTATTTCTCAATTTGAAGTTGAGCCTGAGTATATTGAAGAAGTTCAAATGGATCCAGAATTGGAAAGATTAGAAAAGCTCTTCAATATGAATGTTAAAGAACTAGAACTTACTGTTCGTTCTGCTAACTGCTTATTGGCTGCTAAAATTGAGAAAATCGGAGAATTAGTTGGTAAAACTGAAAGTGAAATGTTAAAATACCGTAATTTCGGTAAGAAATCCTTAGATGAAATCTCAGGCTTACTGGAAACTTATGGCTTAACTCTTGGCATGGATGTTGACTCTTTCAACGCTCAAATCCAAGAGGCTAAAAACAGAGTAAAAATAAAAGAATAAGGATTCGACCATGAGACATAGAGTTAGAGGAAGAAAATTTGGTTTAGAAAGTGATCACAGAAAAGCTATGTTACATAACTTAGTGAAATCACTTATCGAACATGGACGCATCAATACTACTCTCGCAAGAGCTAAAGAGATGCGCTCTCTTGCAGAACGCTGTATTACTTATGCTAAGAAAAATGATGTTCATAATCGTAGATTAGCTTATAAAGTTCTTCAAGATAGAGACCTAGTAAAAAGACTTTTTGAAGAAATCGGTCCAAACTATACTGAAAGAAACGGTGGTTATACACGCGTTCTTAAAGCTGGTAACCGCAGAGGTGATAATGCTCCTATGGCTATTATCGAATTTGTGGACGGAATCGGTAGAACAGAAGTTACAGCTCAAGCTGAATAATGATGTAATGTAAAATAGATGGCTACTCTTAGGAGTAGCCTTTTTTTTTGCTTTAAATTTAGCTACTGATTTAACGAAGAGAAGAGAAATTCACCTTTGGTGAATCATAATTCATTATCTCAAAATTAGACACATACTAGAATGATAACTTAAAAGGGTAAGATTGATTATTCACAACAGCTTAAGTTAGTCTCATTTTTCTAGCAATACTCTATGGCAATTTAGAGAATGGGGCAAATTTAAGGAATTTTACTAATGCTTCACTCCCACTTATAATACACTTTTAGAACTATTATCTTTATGAAATGATTAATTAATAAAAATTTATTTGACAGGAAAGATATTTATTCTCTAAATTGCTACAAATTATAAATGGGGAGATTTAATGAGAGATACTAAGTGCTTTTTTTTGATAATAATGATAACGCTATTTGGATTTATGAATCTGAATGGACAAGCTACAGACCTATTTATTTCTGAATATATCGAAGGTAGTGGAAATTATAACAAGGCTCTCGAAATATTCAACGGTACAGGTAGCTCTGTGAGTTTAGATACTTATTCAATTTCGATTTATACAAATGGATCGTCAAGTGCTAGTTATACATTAGCTTTATCTGGGGATTTAGCTAATAATGATGTTCTTGTGATATCTAGAGCTTCTGCAGATGCCCTAATTCAAGAAGTTACTGATATTGAAGATGCTACACTAAACAACTTCAATGGTGATGATGCAATTGCTTTACTAAATAATGGTATTGTTATCGATGTTTTTGGTACAATTGGGGTTGATCCTGGTTCATATTGGGTTCTTCCAGGGATAGGTAATAATACTAAAGATCATACATTAGTAAGGAAATCTTCTGTTTCTTCTCCTAATTCGACTAATTCATCTTCCTTTGGAACTACAACAGAAAATTCAGAGTGGGATGTTTATGGTCAAAATACTTTTTCTTTTATTGGTTCTCATACTTTTGGTGCAACAGGAAATTTAGCTCCAGTAATTTCTAGTATAGCTATAGATCCAGAAACAAATATTGATTATTTAGAAACAGTTTCTGTTTCAGCAGATGTTACAGATGATGATACTGTATCAAGTGTTGTATTAAACTGGGGAACTACTAGTGGTAGTTTAACTAATCAAATTAATATGACTAATAGTGGTTCAACTTATACTACTGTATCTGATATTCCGGCACAAGCAAAGGGTACAACCGTTTATTATCAAATTATCGCAACTGATAATGATTTAGAAGCAAGTACCTCAACTGAAGCAAGTTATACTGTATTAGGTAATGTACTCCCTACCATAACAAACATTATTCAAACTCCTAATACAGATATTATCTCATCTACCACAGTTTCAGTTTCAGCAGATATTACAGATAGTGATGGCACAATAATTGGTGCTGAATTGCATTGGGGAACATCCACAGGTTTTTTAACTAATATAATCGATATGTCTGTTTCTACTGGAAATACCTATGTTACGAATAATAATATTCCTGCAAATTTAGATGGAACAACTGTCTATTATGAAATTTATACTTTAGATAATGATAGTGAATCTACTACTTCTTTAGAACAAAGCTATGAAGTAATTGACCCTTTACCTTTGGTAGCTGATTTCTCTGCCAATTTAACTACAGTTTATGTAGATCAAGAAGTAACTTTCACAAATGCTTCAAGTGGTGGCGCAACACCATATTCATTCAGTTGGACTTTTGGTGATACTAATACTTCAACTGACGAAAATCCTACTCATACCTATACTGCTGTTGGTACTTATTCAGTATCTCTTACAGTTACTGATGATAATACTGATTCTGATATAGAAACAAAAACAGATTATATAACAGTTGAAGCAGCACCTGAGGGTGCTACCGATCTCTTTATTTCTGAATACTGCGAACCAGATGGTGGAAACACTAAGTATATCGAAATATTTAACGGTACAGGCATCCCTGTAAACCTATCAGCTTATTCTATTGGTAAAATAACTAATGGTGGTAATTGGAGTGAGGATACATTAGCATTATCAGGTACTCTCGCTAATAATGATGTATTTGTTATTGCAAATACTAGCTCTGATACAAGTGTTCTTGCTGAAGCAGATTTAACAGAAGGCTCAATTTGTACTTTCAATGGTGATGATGCAATTGGCCTATTTAAAGGCGAGGACCTTATAGATGCTGTTGGTACTGATGGTACAGATCCTGGTACTGGTTGGGATGTAGCTAATGTAACTAATGCTACTGCAAACCATACCTTAGTTAGAAAATCATCTGTTTTCGAAGGAAACACAGATTGGGATACCTCTCGTGGTACTTCTACTGAAAACTCCGAATGGATTGTTTATGATGCCAATACTTACACGCATGTCGGTTCTCATGTATTTACTTTCGAAGGTGAAACAGAATTTGGTGTTGACTTCTCTGCAGATGTTACTTCTGGTGACCAATCATTAACAGTAGCATTTACTAGTACAGTATATGGTGGAACGACTCCTTATACATACAGCTGGGATTTTGATGGTGATGATATAGAAGATTCAAGTGCTGAAAATCCTTCTTTCACTTATTCAGAAGCAGGTGTATATACTGTTTCTCTTAATGTAACTGATAATGCTTCGGCTGATTCAACTGTTGTTAAAACAGCTTATATTACAGTGAATGACACGAGTGTAGAAGGATACTACTCTACAATTACTGAAACAACAGGGTCTGCCTTGAAAACACAGCTTCATAATTTAATTGCTACTAATACACTTTCAAGTTATGATAATTCTCGAGAAGCTATGTATAGCACAATAGATAATATTGATGGTACAGTAACAGGAGTTTACTCTGGACTTGAGGTTGCACATCCTTATGGAACAACTTCCACTCCTGCAGGTATAGATTGCGAACATTCTTATCCTCAAAGTTGGTTAGAGGAGTATGAATCTGCAAGTGATTATGCGATAGCAAGAACAGATATTCACCATTTATTCCCTACAAAATCTGAAGTAAACTCATCTAGGGGAAATCTTCCTTTTGATAATGTAAACTCCGTATTAAACAGCTGGACTGAAGCAAGTGGTTATGTTTCATACAGAGGATATAATATTGATGGAGAGACTGTTTTTGAAGTTGCAGATCAACACAAAGGAAATACAGCAAGGGCCATGTTATATATGAATACTCGTTGGAACTTGCCATTATCAGATGATGGTTCAACTACGGGTTTAAACATAGACATGTTGCCTACCCTTCTACAATGGCATGAATCAGACCCTGTAGATCAAGCTGAAATTGATAGAAATGAAGGTATTTATGATTATCAAGGAAATAGAAATCCTTTCGTTAATCACCCAGAATGGGTAGCTGCTATTTATGGTTCAGCTTCAAGTTCTCAAGTTTCAACTCCTGAAATTTCACCAAATTCAGGTAGTTTTGTTAATTCAGTGGAAATTACAATCACTTGTGCAACTAATGGTGCTTCTATATATTATACAAGTAATGGAGATACTCCTACTACAAGCTCTACGCTTTATGAAAATCCTTTCACTCTTACTGAAACTGCAACTGTTAAAGCTATTGCTATAAAAGCAGATTTTGATGATAGCGGAATTGCTACAGCAACTTATACTTTATCAGAAAATCAATCAGCTGCAATTGACCTCTTTATTTCTGAGTATATTGAAGGAGCTACTGGTAGCAACAAAGCACTGGAAATCTTCAATGGTACAGGTTCTGATGTTGATTTATCTATCTATTCAGTTAAATTAGGATCTAATGGTACAAGTTGGGGTTCTGCAATAAGCTTGACAGGTACTCTCACCAATAACTCAGTTTATGTTATTGCTAATTCTTCTGCTGATGATACAGGAATTACAGAAGCAGTTAACCTTTCAAATGGATCTTTATCCTTTAATGGTAATGATGCAGTTGGTTTATTTAAAAATGATGTTCTAATTGATATTATTGGTATTTATGAAAATGACCCTGGTGCTGCCTGGGATGTTGCAGGTATTACAGAAGCTACAGAAAATCATGTCTTAGTCAGAAAATCTTATGTAAGTCAAGGAAATACTGATTGGACTACTTCTGCAGGAACAGATGCTAGTGATTCAGAGTGGCTTGTTTATGCAAATGCTACTTATGACTATCTTGGAAATCATAGTTTTACACCTCTAACTGTGGATTTTTCAGCAGATTTAACTTCAACTACTACAGGAACAAGTATTCAATTTACTGCAAATGTAAGTGGTGGAATTTCACCTTATGTATATGAATGGGATTTCAATAATGACAGTATAGCAGATTCTTATTCTGTAAATCCTACTCATGTTTATAATCAGGCAGGAACTTACACAGTATCTTTATATGTAGTAGATAATAATTTAGATGAAAGAACTATGGTGAAGACTGATTATATAACTATCGAATCAAACTTAGTATATGCTGATGACCTCTTTATCTCAGAGTATTTATCTGGTACTGGTAATAATAAATCAATAGAAATCTATAATGGAACTGGGCAAGAAGTTGATTTATCAGTTTACTCCATAAAAATAACAAACCCAGGTGGAAACTGGTCCCAAAGTGTTGATTTAAGTGGTAATTTAGCTAATGATGCAGTTTATGTTCTAGCTCATCCAAGTGCTAATGCTAGCATTTTAAATCATGCAAACAGTTATAATGCTACTCTAGCCTTTTCCGGTAACCAGGCAGTAGGTTTATTTAAAAATTCAACTGCCCTTGATATTATTGGAGTTCCCAATTCTCTACCTAGTGGTGATGGTTGGTCTGTAGCGGGTGTTGCTAATGCTACTTATAACAGAACCTTAACTCGCAAAAGCAATATTTCTTCAGGAAATACTGATCCTACTGAATGGTCAGATGCTAAATCTAGAGCCGGAGAAACAACACCTGATTCGGAATGGTTGGTTTTTCCAACAGACGATTCAGATAATTTGGGAAGCCATTATTTCGATTTTGGTGATAATACTCTCCCAGTTACTTTAACATCCTTCACTTCCTCAATTACTTATACTAATTTTGGTCAAGCAGCGGTTGCTATTCAATGGAAAACTGAAGCTGAGAGTGGGCTAATTGGCTATAATATTCTAAGAGGAGAGTCTTCTCTCTTAGACAGCGCTGTTAGAGCAAATCAAGGAATAGTTAGTGCTAATAATAGTCTTATTGGAAATAATTACTCTTATGTTGATGAGCAAGTTGAACTACATAAAACTTACTACTACTGGTTAGAATCTGTTGAACTTTCTAATGAGAATGAAACTTTTGGACCAATTAGTATTAAAGTAGAAAACAATAACTCTAACAGTGTTGTTATTCCTTACAAAACTACTTTAAAAAGTGTCTATCCTAATCCATTCAATCCGACAGCAACTGTTAGTTTCTATGTGAAGAATACAGATAGAATTAATATTAAAGTCTTTAATGTGAAAGGACAGCTAATCAGAGAAATTTCTAATGAGATTTATCAACCAGGCTTCCATAAACTTACTTGGAATGGTAAGGATCGCAATGGTAATGACTGTGCTTCAGGAATGTATTTCTTTAGAATGGAAACAAATACTGTAAATCAAATGATCAAAGGTGTGTTGTTGAAATAAATCAACATCAAAGCTAATAAAATAAATAAATAAGCCCTGCGAAAGCGGGGCTTTTTCAGGAATAAGAACTAATTTTTCTGGGTTCTTTCCTGACTCTTGATGCTCCTCCCTTGCTCCATCTCACTCAACTCTATCATGTTTAGAATATTATTTGAAATGACATTAAGGGAGCAAGGGAAGAGCATAAAGTAAGGATAGAAAAGAAAGGGGGAGGTGGTCAAATTTATCTCCTCTGGTAATATTTTTTAGTAGACTAAAATATCCTAGCCATGTTTAATGCTTAGATATAATTTGCTATAAAATAAGAATAATTAATATATCAGTTGACAGTATCGAATCAAAGTTTTATTATTGCTATATACAAATGTTTATATTGAGCTAGTTATAATAATGTTAGAAAATAATAAAAGAAATAAGGAGCCTTTATGCCCAATTATGAAGAGATTAAAATTAAAACGGATAGGCTAGTGAAAGTATCACCGAAAAAAATAGTAACGATACTGATAACTATTGCTATAGTCGTGCTATTCTTTACAGGCTTATACACTGTTGATCCTGAAGAAATGGGAGTCATTCAGCGTTTCGGTAAATATGTAAAAACTACTGAACCAGGTTTACATTTTAAAATTCCTTTTGGTGTTGATAAGCTAACTAAAGTAAGAGTGAAGCGTGTTTTTAAGGAAGAATTTGGTTTTAGGACAATTACTGCGGGAGTTAAATCAACCTACTCAACTAGAGATTATAATGATGAATCCTTGATGCTTACTGGTGATTTGAATATTGCAGATGTTGAATGGATTGTCCAATATCGGATAAAAGATCCTGTAAAATTCTTATTCAATATCCGTAACATTGAAGAAACTATTCGTGATTTATCAGAATCCTTCACTCGTCAGATTGTGGGTGATAGGAGTGGTGATGAAGTAATAGTTTTAAGTCGTAAAGAAATAGCTGACGAAGTACAAGTTGAGTTGCAAAAGACTTTAGATGAATATAATTCTGGTATTGAAATATACACTATTAATTTGCAGAATGTTAATCCTCCTGAACCAGTAAAGCCAGCCTTCAATGATGTTAACTCTGCTAAACAAGAGAAAGAGCGTATTCTAAATGATGCTTGGCAAAATTATAATAAGATTATTCCTGAAGCAAAAGGTAAAGCTAAGAGAACAATTGAAGAAGCTGAAGGTTATGCTATCAATAGGGTAAATCGTGCTACAGGTGATGCAAACAAGTTTATTCAGATTTTCAATCAATATAAAAATGCCAAGGATGTGACCAAGAAGCGTTTATATCTTGAAACAATGCAGGAAATACTTCCTAAGATAGATAAAGTATTCGTTGTGGATGATGATCTGAAAGGTTTACTTCCTCTTCTTAATTTAGGTGAAGGAGAAAGAAAATGAAAGTTAATAAATTAACAAAAATAGTTATTACGATAGTTGCTTTAGTTATAGTAATTTTTAATTCACTCTATATATTAGATGAAAAAGAACAGGCTATTATTACTCAATTTGGTGATCCAGTTGGGGGACCAATAGTAGATGCAGGGTTACATGTTAAAATTCCTTTTATTCAGACTATTCATTTCTTTGAAAAAAGAATTTTAGAGTGGGATGGTGATCCTAAACAGATTCCAACTTCAGACAAAAGATACATCTGGCTAGATACCTTTTCCCGTTGGACTATCTCAGATCCTCTTACTTTTTATCAAACAGTTAGAAGTGAAGCTTTTGCTCATGGTCGTCTTGATGATATTATCAGTGGTACAACCCGCGATGTGGTCAGCTCCAACACTCTTATTGAAATTGTTAGAAACTCTAATAGAGAGTTGAATTTTACTGAAGAGTTTGAAGAAAGTTATGCTAGCGGAGATATAGAAGAAAAAATCGTATTGGGTAGAAGTGCAATTTCAGACCAGATTTTCCAGTTATCTTCTAAACTCTGCGAAGAGTATGGGATTAAATTAATCGATGTAAGAGTAAAAAGAATAAATTATAATGATGAGGTTGGTCGTAAGGTTTATGAAAGAATGATTTCTGAACGCCAGAAGATAGCTGCAAAATATAGATCAGAAGGACTGGGAAACTCTGCTGAAATTCTTGGTAAAATGCAAAGAGAATTAGATTTAATTCAGTCTCAAGCTTACAAACAAGCCCAGGAAATTATCGGTCGTGCTGATGCAGAAGCAATCGAGATTTATGCAAATGCTTATAATCGTGATCCTGAATTCTATGAATTCGTGAAAACATTAGAGACTTATAAAGAGACTATGGATGAAAAAAATACTCTTATAATGACTACTGATTCGGATTACTATAAATTTATGAAGACTTCTGACGGTAAATAAGTATTTTAATCATGAAGAAAGTTCTTAATTATATGAAAGACTGTAATTAAGAGAGTGCTTTAAAAATTTAAGAATATAAACAAACCCCCAGAAAGGATAGATTTTGGCAAATGCTTAAAATTCATTCTTTTTGGGGATTATTTATTTAATAGAAGAAGATTGAGTTTGAAGAGATAAATAAAAAAGTACAATTTTATTGACTAAATAACATAAATTGACAAACTGTTAAAAGTGGTGGGTGATACTGGATTCGAACCAGTGACCTCTACGATGTCAACGTAGCACTCTAACCAACTGAGCTAATCACCCGATTTGCTTAAAGTAATTAAATCAAAATAGCGAGAATTTTGTCAAGAAAAATAAAAAGGAGATAGTATGGAACTCTATATGAGCTTCGTGAAAGAGAATGTTATCTTATCTGCTATCATTCACTTCGCAATATTAGGAACTTTTGGAGAGGTTCTCTCTAAATGGGTAATTAACAAGAGTGTAAAATTCCCTTTTGGGTTTGTAATGACCTTAAAAAAGATGGTAATTTGGGCACTTCTTGGTGTAGCAATTAAATATACTTTTGTGGGTTTTGCTGGCAACAAAGGTCTAGGAGATGGATTTGTTTCTGCTTTAATGAATCATAATTTTCTTCCTCGTGTAGAAAGTAGTTCTTTCTTATTTGCTTTCTTTGTTTCTGCTTTTATGAATCTGCAGTTTGGTCCATTTTTAGTAATAATGCACCGAGTTTTAGATAATCTTGCTGCTGGTCAAAGTAATTGGAAAGGTATCAACAAAGGCTTATATTGTCTGATTTGGTTCTGGATTCCTGCTCATACAGTAACTTTTTTAATGCCACCTGATTTACGCATTTTAATGGCAGCTATCTGGTCATTAGCACTAGGTATATTATTAGGATATTTTAATCGTAAATAATTAGCAAAGAAGGAATGAATGGTTAGTATTGAGGGAGATGTTAAGTTTCTGAAAGGTGTCGGGGAATATAGAGCAAAATTACTTAAAAAATTAGGTGTTGAAACATTTTTGGATGTGATGGAGTATTTTCCCAGAGCCTATATAGATAGAAATTCTAATGTCAAGATTGCTGAAATAGAGAATGATACTAATGTTGCATTAGTAGCAAAGATTATGGATGTTTATGAACAAGCTTATGGTAAGAATAAGAAGAAACTCCATGCAGTTATTTCAGATGGTACTGACTCCTTAATGCTAACCTGGTTCCAATATAATAAATGGATAAAAGATAAAACACAAATAGGGAAAGAGGTTTGGGTAAGCGGGAAAGTCTCTATCTTTATGAACTCATTTAACATTGTTCATCCGGAAATGGAATTCATTGATGGCGATAATGTTGATGATGACTTTTGGAAGAACCGTCCCCTTTTACCAATCTACCCCTTAACAGGTAATTTAAGCAATAATGCTCTCAGAAAGATTGTTTTTAATTGTTTTTCTGAATATTCTGACTTTATAGAAGAGAATCTTCCTGAGAATATACTTAATAGATTTAAGCTAAAAGATAGACGCTCTGCTCTGCAGATTATGCACTTCGCTACTGCTGAAGCTACTGCTCTGCAAACTCGTAAGAGATTTGCTTTTGAAGAACTCTTCTATACTCAAATTTTACTTGCTCGAACTAAATTCAGGCATAAAAAAATCGTCCAAGGTATAGAATTTAAACTTCATCATACTTACACAAGAGTTCTAAAAAACTCCCTTCCTTATGACTTAACAGGGGCTCAAAAGAGAGTTATTAATGAAATTGTCCAAGATATGATAACTAGTAAGCAGATGAACCGACTAATTCAAGGGGATGTAGGTTCAGGAAAAACTATAGTTACGCTATTTTGTATGCTTCTAGCAGTAGAAAATAATTATCAAGCCATAATGATGGTTCCTACTGAAATACTGGCAGAGCAACATTTTCAAACAATAAGTAATTATCTTAGCAATCAGCCTGAGCTTAAAATAGCCTTGCTAAAAGGTGGAGTCTATAAAGGAAAAGCAAAAATAAAAGAGGGAATTAAAGAGGGGAAATTTCAAATTATTATTGGCACCCACGCTCTTATTCAAGATGATGTGGAGTTTCATAAAGCAGGATTTTTAGTAGTAGATGAACAACATCGATTCGGAGTAGAACAGCGAGCTAAGCTTTCCCAAAAAATGAATTTTCCAGACATGTTATATCTCTCTGCCACTCCAATTCCTCGTTCCCTAGCTCTTACTGTTTATGGAGATTTAGATGTTTCCCAAATTGATGAACTTCCCCCTACCCGCAAGCCTGTAAAGACTATCTGGCACGGGGAAGCTAAGAAGAAACATGTCTATCAAGAGATTGAAAAAGAACTGCAGAAAGGACGCCAGGCTTATGTGGTTTGTCCTTTAGTTGAGGAATCTGAGAAGATCGATCTACAAGATGCTGAAACTGTTTTTCAACGCTTGCAAGAGGTAGTTTTCCCTAAATATCGCATAGCTCTCCTACATGGAAGAATGAAAAGTGCTGAAAAAGATGAAATTATGCTAGCCTATAAAAATTATGAATATGACATTCTAGTCTCAACCACTGTAATCGAAGTAGGGGTTGATGTTCCTAATGCCTCTGTGATGATGATTGAGCATGCTGAGAGATTTGGGCTAAGTCAGATACATCAACTGAGAGGTAGAGTAGGAAGAGGCTCAGATGAAGCTTTTTGCTACCTTATAAGCTACCCTCCGATTAGTGCTGAAGGAAGAGAACGCTTACAAACCATGACTTCTACTAATGATGGTTTTCTCATTGCGGAAAAAGATCTGGAATTACGAGGTCCGGGAGACTTCTTCGGTAAAGAACAATCAGGAATGCCTAAGTTTAAGTTTGCCTCTATTATTAATGATCAGAAGATTCTTTTAGTCGCCAGAGAAGTGGCATTTAAAATTATCGAGGATGACCCCCACTTAGAAAAAGCTGAGAATAAATTGGTAAGAGAATATTACTTTAAGAAGTTCTTTGATAGAGAAAAGATGATAAGATATTAAGAAATTGAGAATTGAGAATTAAGAATTAAGAATTTAGAATGTGATGAGGACTTCTTAACTGGGAATGCGGGATTCCAGCCCGCGTCCAGCACTTTGGTGCTGGACTACTTAAGATTACCCAGCATTTCATGCTGGGTGCAGGCAAGATGCCTGCGTTCCCAGTTAGGGGTGCTTCCACTCCATAATTTAAATCCCAATGGGATGGTATTAGTCAGCAAGAGGTGTAAGCCCCTTGAAATTATACCCAACAAGAATGGTTCAAAGCGTTAGCGGAGAAACAGGAAACAATAAAAGAATTCCAAAAAATCAGCCAAACAATTTAGGAGCTAAATTATGAAAACAAAAACAGTAGATGTTATTTGCAAATGTGGATTCACCTTATTCAAATATAGGAAATCCGGGAGTGGAACTCTTATCAAATGTTTTCGTGATAATATAATAGACTCCAACATTGATATCGAGAACATAGAACTATTAGATAAAATACTATGCCCTAACTGCCAAAAAGAATTAGGTTACTGGAATAGAATAAGTGGTAAAATAGCCCTTAAATTAAATAATGGAACAATAGAGAAAATTAAGATTGGATGAGAAAAAGCTAAGCATGAATTACACGAATTTCACTAGGAAGATGACTCTTATCACAGAGTCAAGCTTTCTCATTGCTATCGCAGTGAAGCGAAGAAGGTGTTCACTATCCTGTGTCACTGCCTCTGTAGCTTAGGTAATTGTTGGGCAACTTTCTTTCGCCCGAAGTCCCTTGCCATATTACTTTTTCTTCTAAGATCCACTTTACTTGAAAGAGTGCCTTTTTTTCGAAAAAAAAAGCAATAAATTAACTCCCCTTTCAGCTCAAAAAAGATTTGAAAGGGGAGTTAACAGTATATATTTAATTTATAATTTTACTTAGTCCTTAAGTAAATTATAACATCTCTTTTTCAACAGTATTAATTGCATCTTTAATAGCAGCTACTTTATCTTTTTGAAGAAGTGTTCTTCTATATTGATTAATTCTTTCATACTCTTCAGCATCATAGAAGAGTTCATCTCTTCTGGTACCGCTATGAAGGATATCAATTGCAGGGAAGATTCTATTGTCTGCTATCTCACGATCAAGAATAATCTCGCAGTTACCTGTTCCTTTAAACTCTTCAAAGATAAGCTGATCCATACGAGAACCTGTATCAACTAAGATAGTTGCAATAATTGAGAGAGAACCCCCGTTTTCGATATTACGAGCTAAGCCAAAGAATTTACGAGGAATTTCTAAAGCACCAGCAGTAATTCCACCGCTCATAACTTTTCCATTACCTTTATGATTAAGGTTATAAACTCTACCAATACGAGTCAAGCTATCAACTAAGAATACGACTTCATTACCACATTCTAACTCATTTTTAGCAATACTCATAGCCAAGGAAGTAATGAATACATGAGCTCCGAGATTTTGGTCATTGCTACTTGCAAGAACTATAGCATTTGTTTCTCTTCTAAAATCAGTAATTTCCTCTGGTCTTTCATCAACCAAGACAACAATAGGAAGAACATTAGGGTAGTTTCTGTTGAAATCTTGAGCTAGTTCTTTAAGGAGAGTTGTTTTACCTGAACGAGGGGGAGAGACTATTAAAGCACGAGATCCTCTAGCAATTGGAGAAAATTTATCTATTAATCTGAGAGAGTTGAAACTACTTTTGTGAAAAGAGAATTTATCTTCAGGATTTATAACAGTGTAACTGCTGAGTTCTCTTCTTTCATAATATACTTCAGGTTTTTTCCCACAAATCTCTAAGATTTCATCAACTACTTTAGTTCCTTTTACAGTTTTGTAAGTAACTGTCATTCTTAAACCATGTTCTAGTCTTAACTTATTCACTAACTTACTAGAAATAGTTATAGGATTTCTATTATTTATATCATCAGGAGTAACTATTTTAGAAACTGGTTTTCTCTTGATTAATATTCCTGTGAATGTATCATTCATAAATATTTTACCTTCTTTTTTGATTGATAAGTGTTTAGATATTATTGAATACCTGTCATTTTTATTAATTTGGAGATTAAGAAAATCATAAACACTAAAAATTATTACAAAATTATTCTAACAAATATATACCCTAGAAATTTCTTCTCGGGGGAATATTAAAATTGCTCACCTTTTGGTAATTATTCTTTTTGCTTAGAATCAAATAATATTGTATAGTGTCATTAAATATTTTATAAAGAATAAGTCAATTCATTTAATTATTTAGTTTATATTTAACTGTGAGACTTGGTTGAAAGCTACTGACTTATTTGGATAATAAAGAATCATTCTCCAAAAAGACCAAACTTCTTTAACTTCTCATAAAGGGTTTTTCGGCTAATCTTCAGCCAATTCGCCGTAGAAGTTTTATTACCATTATTTTCTTCAACCGCTCTTTTAATTACCTCTTTCTCAAAGATTTCTATCTTCTTTGCAATGGAGATAGGTTTATTGATGATATCATTGATAAAATCGCTCTCTTTTTTAAAATCTTTTATTTCTTCTGAAGGAGTAATATTAAGATGTTTTGGTTTAAGGGTTGAATTAGAGCAAAGTAATACAGCTTTTTGAATAGTATTAATAAGCTCTCTGATATTACCAGTCCAAGCATGATTCTTTAATATCTCACTAGCTTCAGGGGAAATTTGCTGAACATTGCGTTTTAATTCTGCATTGAATTTAGTAATAAAATAATTTACCAAAAGGGGGATATCTTCTTTTCTATCTTTTAAATCAGGAATAGTTAAATCAAAACCGTTAATTCTGTGAAAGAGATCTTCCCTAAAATGTCCTTTACTTACTTCATCAAGGAGCTTAGCATTGGTCGCTGAAATTAATCTAACATCAGCAGTAAGCTCTTCTAATCCACCTACTCGGCGAAAAACTTTATTCTGTAATACTCTTAGCAAAGAAGATTGAGCCGAAGTTGGCAGATTACCAATTTCATCCATAAAGATTGTTCCACCATTAGCAGCTTCAAAGAAACCCGTAGAATCTGAGTCTGCTCCTGTATAAGCACCTTTAACAGCGCCAAACATCTCTCTTTCAAACAGATTCTCAGGAATTGCTCCACAATCTATTGCTATAAATGGTCTATTACTCCTCTCACTATTATAGTGAATATACTTAGCTATCTCCTCTTTCCCTGTACCATTACTTCCATTAACAATAACTGTAATATCTGTAGGAGCCACTAGTTGAGCATTCTTAAGTAGTTCTTTAAAGACTCTACTTTCACCGATAATATTATATTTAGTGTGATTAGCTTGCTGGACTGAATTATAGTTATTAACCTGTTTTGATTTAATTTTAAGACTACCGATTTTAAGGGCTTTATTAATAATGAGATTAAATTGTTCATCATTAAAAGGCTTAGTAAGATAATCAATTGCTCCTAATTTAATTGCCTGAACAGCATCAGAAATCTGACCAAAGGCAGTTAGCATTATAATAGGGAATTTCTTATTCTCCCTTTGCAATTTTTCTAATAGTTCAAAGCCCGACATTACTGGCATCTGGTTGTCTAGAATTGCTAAGTCAGGTTCTATTTGCTGTAATTTATGATATCCTTCCATACCGTTATAAGCATGAAAAAAACTTAAGTTCTTATTAGAACTTAATAAGCCTTCTAAAACAGTATGAATATCTCTGTTATCATCAATAATCAGCACTTTTTTCATAATATCCCTTTAAACCCAAATAATGCAGTAGATCTTTTAGAATAGCACTATATTCATTTGCTAAAGCATTTTACATAATTTCTCAGAGTATATATATTATAGGCTGATAAATTCTGTAAAACCTTTATCTAAAAGAATCTGCACTCTTCTGTAAAGCTCTACTGCAGCATTCAGGTTAAAATATGTTTTTTATAAATTTAAAATCGATGTATAATATGTCAATTAAAAAATATATCAATAATAATTTGGAAACTGATACTAATGCTTTATTATTTTATATTGTAGGTTTAACAAAATCTTGACGGTAATGAATAACAAAAAAATATGACGAAATTATTAATAAAAGAGGTTTAAATGTCAAAAAAGATAATTTTAATGTTACTGCTATCCTTAATTGCAATAAGTAATTTTGCTCTTGAACAAAAACAATTTATTGAACAATATGGAGATAGGAAAGTAACTGAAATAACAGTAAATGGACTTAGAAGAACTACAGAAAAAACATTCATCAAATGGATAGGAATAAGTAATGATAATTTCATATCAGAATATGATGTGCAAAATATCTATAAAAGAATTGATGATAAAAAGATTTTTGCCTTAGATAAGGTAGTTGAATTTTTCCCAACTGAAAATGAAGCAGTTATGATAATTACTGTAGCAGAAAAATTCTCCCTCTTTGCTGTTCCTTTCTTTAATTCGGTTGATGGAGATAAAATGTATGGTGGAGCTGCCTTAGATAGTAATTTCTGGGGATACGGGGCAACCTTGCTTGGAGTTGGAGCTTTTGGTAAAAATGATATTACAACTTTCATCCTTCTAACTCAAGACGAAATGCTCAATAATGAATATTCAGGTAAATTAATAATTAATTATCGTACTAATGAAATTGAAATGAGCGATATTTTTGAAAACCCTGCCTATTATGAGAGTAAGCAGAAAACAATAAATTTTGGGGCAAGCATTGGGAAGAAATTCCTTGATAAGAAACTTACTATTGGGCCTGATATGGAGTGGCAAAAAATCAAAATGGATAATGAAGAGGGTAATTTGGAAAAAGACGCAAATTTACTCTACCCTGGTTTATTAGTAAAGTATGATAATACTAGCCAGAACTTTCTCTTTAGAGATGGATTTCAAGCCGAATCTCTAACTTCTCGAGTTTTTTCTTTAGATGATAATTATGATGATTTCTTCCGTTCTTACACCAAATTATCTTATTCCCAAACTTACGATTCCAAGATTAATTTTAAAGTCAAAAACACTATTGGCTTATTCGATAGACCTGATAATGCTGAAGATGTCTTAAGCACCTATCATGGGACAAAATCTCTTCCTAATATGAAAATTTGGGCTGATGATTGGATCAATGGAGCTTTTATTGTAGAACACACTTTAATTAGTCAACATAAACTAAATCCTACTCTTTCCTACTACTATGAAGGAGGATATTATCATAATGACGGACTTAATGAGAAATATCACGGGATTGGAAGTGAACTAAAAATATATTTTGATAAAGTAGCTATTCCTGCTTTGGGATTCGGAGTAGCCTATAACTTCACTAATGAACAGACAATTCTCACCTTTAGTTTTGGTATGGGAGGAGAATAAACTTTTACCTTAATAAAGTGCAAAAAAATGAAGTATTTAGAGATAAGTTACTAATAAATATAAATCAAGCCCTGCAAGAGTAGGGCTTGATTTCATTCTGCAAAAATTCAAAAATAAGTTATTCTTTATGTAATGGTAGTGAAAAATAGAAAGTAGAGCCTTTATCAACTTGACTCTCTAACCAAATTTTACCATTATGGGCTTTAATGATTTGTTTGGAAATTGCTAAACCTAAACCTGTTGATTGTTCTTTGATGTATTGACTCGACTTTGCTTTTTTGAAAGGTTCGAATACTATTTCAAACTCATTTGAGCTTATACCAAAACCTTCATCTCTACAGCAGAAAATTAACTCATCATTTTTTAGATAACAAGAAATATAAATAGTAGAATTAGGGTGTGAATATTTTATTGCATTACTAACAAAATTATTTATTACTTGTTGAATCTTGTTTTTGTCGATGTTCACATAAATACTTGCTATAGGATTTTCTGAGACAATTCTAATTCCTTTTTTAGCTCCTAAAGTACTAGCAAAATTTATATTCTCACAGAAAATGGCTTTAAAATCACAAACTTCTAGTTTTAAAATAACTTCACCTGATTCTAAATAGGATAAATCAAGCAGATCTTCAACTAAAGATAACATGAATTTTGATGTTGAATTAATTATTCCTATAAACTCTTGGGCTTCTTCATTTTCTTTATCAAGGTAATCTTCTAGAAGCAACTGGCTATAGCTATAGACTAAAGAAATGGGATTTCTCAAATCATGTGCTGCTACACCAACTAACTTGTTCTTTAAATCATTGATTTTAGATAACTCAAGATTCTTAACTTTTAGAATATTTTGAGTTTCAATTAATTCATTGTTTAATTTGGAAAAATCTGAGAGCATTTTATCGCTTTTCAAGCTACTGGATTGACTATCAAGAGTAGTTTTATACAAACTTCTTAGAACATTGTTTAACTCATTATTTATGCTGGTTAATGTTCCAAAAAGATTTAAATAATCTTTCTCTTCACTTTCAGCAATAATTAAATTCTGCTCACCAATTAAGAGTCCTTTAAAATATAATAAAAAAGTATCATTTCTTGTTGGTAGTAATAATTCTTGTTCATCATATAAACTATCCTCTAACTTGACTGATTGAAGAAAAAATATCTGAGCTTTTTCGTAATTTGCTTTATCAAACAATTCCACAAAAGTAGTCCCTATCTTGATTTGATAATTTGATATTTTATTAATAACTACTTCTGTTATTACTCCTGTGAGATCACAATTTAAGGCTAGTAAGATTTTTCTCATATTATTCACTTCCTGCAGTTTTGATTAATTTATCTGCAACATTAAGTGCTCTTTCGGGATCTATTGCCCAGCCATCTGCTCCAATCTTTTTCCATAAATGCTTATCATTGATAAATGGATATCCTCCTACCATTATTGGAGTAGTAATTCCTGCTTTTCTGATTTCTTCAATCAAACTCTTAAGCTTTTCTAAATAGAACATTACAGTAACAGATAAGGCGATAATATCTGGTTTCTTTTCTTTAACCATTTCAATAATTGATTCATCAGGTAGATTTGCCCCCAAATACCAAGTATCCCAGCCCTCGATCTCAAAAATATCTGTAAGCATTCTTAATCCTATTTCATGTAATTCTCCACTAACACAAGAAGTTAAAAGAACTTTATTCTTATGTTTCCCAGTAAAAAGATAAGGGTACATTTGGGAAATTACTAATTGTGTTACACTAGTGGCATAATGTTCTTGGGCAATACTAATTTTATTTGTTTGCCATAGATGACCAATTTCATATTGAACTTGTTGTAATATATCGATATATATTTTCTTGATAGATACACCATTCTTAACTAAAGATAGTATAAGCTCTGAAGCATTTGACTTCCTACCATTTAGCACATAAAGGAGAAATTCTTCAGCATACTTACTATAATGGTTAGTTGGATCTATCAAAGTGGATTTTTCCATAATCTCTTGAGTTAACATCTGAGTCCCTTCTTCAATATAAGATGAAATTATTTCATGATAACAGGAGGGAAACTCATTTTTCAATACTTCTGACATTGCTTGAAAGTTGGCAATTAAGGTGGGAAGAGAAACACCCAAGTTTTGCATTAAATTCTTCAACCATTTAGAATAAGAACTAAATAAATTAGGTGACTGTAGATTAATTGCTTGGGCTAAATAAGATAAGTTAAACCCAATATCTCTTAAATAATAATTTTTTTGCTTTTCGGAGTACTTTATTGTTAGCTCCGGAGACATTTCAAAATGTTTTTTTAAGATAAGTGATCGTAATTTAAAATTATTTAGATCTAATAATACTTTTAATTCATGATATAAATCTTTATCCATATCTATTCCACCAATATGTTTCTTTTAATATAATAATAAGTTAAACTAATTCTGTGTCAATATTTTTCTTGTTCTCCGAAAGTAAATTTTGATTATACACTTCTTAAGTAATTTCATTGTAAAATGTTTTTAAATAGCCTAGGGAATCATTAACAAGGGCAAAGAAAAATAGAAAGTAGAGCCTTTATTAACTTGACTCTCTAACCAGATACTCCCATTATGGGCTTTAATGATTTGCTTGGATATTGTTAGGCCTAAACCTGTTGACTGCTCTTGTATATACTGACTTGAATTAGCTTTTTTGAAAGGTTCGAAGATTAGGTCAAATTCTTTATCATCAATGCCGTAACCTTCATCTTTACATGAAAATATTACATTATTATTAACTATTTCACAGGCAATGACTATTTTTGAGTTCTGATCAGAATATTTAATTGCATTGCTGATAAAATTGCTAATTACCTGCTGAATCTTATTTCTATCTATTTTTACCGATATTTCATACTCTGGCTTTTTTGCCTCAATCTTAATATTCTTTTTTGCACTTAAAGTAATTGCATATTTTATATTTTCATCGAAAAGATCACAGAAATCAACATTCTCAGTTTTTAGACTTACCTTACCAGATTCTAAATAAGTCAAATCCAATAATTCTTCTACAAGACTTAACATGAATTTTGCTGTAGAATTAATATTATCGATAAATTCATAATTATCTTCTTCTACTTTATCTCTACAATCTTCAAGCAGTAACTGACTATAGCTATAAATTACAGAGATGGGATTTCTCAAGTCATGAGCTGCCACACCTACTAAACGGTTCTTTAATTCATTAACTTCTAAAAGCTCTTTATTCTTTTTATTCAGTGCTTTTTGGGTGAGAATTAACTCATTATTAATACTTGTCAAACTACCAAATAGTTGATAATAATCATTCTCTTCTTCTTCAGCAATGATAAGGTAGTAGTCATCAACGGCCAGGCTTTTAAAATATAACAAACAAAATTCTTCCTTAGTAGGAACGAATAGTTCATATTCAGAATAACTGCATTCATCGGTTTTTTTAGACTGTAGAAAGAAAGCTTGGGCTTTCTCATAAGTTGCTTCATCGAAAAGTTCAACAAATTTCTGTCCTGGATGAATATCTATCTTATTGGAATTGTTAAAAATAATCTTATCTATAACACCTAAAGTTGTACATTTTAGGGCAAATATTGCTTTTCTCATTATAGTTGTTTTATCCTACTAAAGTTTTTAAATGATCTGCATATTCGAGAGCATGTTCAGGGTCCATTGCCCAACCATCAGCACCAACTTTTTTCCACAAATTCTCGTCATGATTAAAAGGATAGCCACCTACCATAATAGGTGTCATGATACCTGCATCTCTAATTTGCTTGATTAGTTTTGTTAGCTTATCTAAATGGAACATTATGGTAACAGATAGGGCGATAACATCTGGTTTTTTTTCTTTAATCATATTAACAATTTCTTTGTCTGGTAAATTAGAGCCTAAATACCAAGTATTCCAGCCCTCAATTTCAAAGATATCAGCCAACATTCTTATGCCTATTTCATGTAATTCTCCACTAACACAGGCTGCAACTAAAGTCTTATTGCTAGGGTTTTGATTAAGAATATAAGGGTATAATTGGGAAATAACTAATTGAATTAAACTGGTAATATAATGTTCTTGGGCTATACTTACTTTGTTTGTATGCCACAAGTGCCCGACCTCATATTGAACTTTTTGCAAAATATCTAAATATATAGTCTTAATAGGTATTCTCTTTTTCACTAAGGAGAGAATCAATTTAGATGCTTCATGTCTCTTGCCTGCTAATGCAAAAGAAAGAAAGTCCAGAGCATATTTACCATAAGGATTTGAAGGGTCAATATAACTTGATTCAGGTACATATTCTCTCATTAACTCCTCAAGTCCCTTATCTATATATTCTCCAATAATATGATGATAGTCTACTGGGAAAGTTTCTAAAAGAACAATCTTCATTGCTTCGAAATTTTCAACAATAGAAGTTATTGAAAATCCTAAATCTAGCATTAGGCCTTTCAACCATTTGGAGTAAGAGATAAATGGTGCAGGTGAATTTAATTCAATTGCCTGAGCTAGGTAAGATAGATTATAGCCTATATCTTTCAAACTTGCTTCACGCCGTTTTTCTGAATTTGCACTTTTAGTATAAGGTGCAATCTCAAACTGTTTATCCAAAATCACAGATCTTAAACTGCTATTCATATCATCAATTAGTCTCTTTAACTCTTGATTGAATTCATTTTGCATAATTAATACCTCTTACTTTGTTAGATAAATAATAACTATATTGTTCTATTTAACAATTTTTTTTTCAAATTCTATTGACAGTAAAGCTCTAAAAAATAACTTAGTAGTAAAATGTGTAACTCACTGGTGCAAGAGTAAAAGGGAATCCCGTTAGAATCGGGAACGGTCTTCGCCACTGTAAGTAGCAATTATGAGTATTAAGAGTCACTGGATAATTACCCGGGAAGGCACTTATAAATATTACTCGCTACAAGTCAGGAAACCTGCCAATGAGTCCGTAATGATTGCGAAGTACGATCAAATATAACGGAGATTCTTCAATAAAAGAATAAAGAAAAACTACAACTAAACTATTTGAGTTACACAAGTAAAAATATCAGAGGAAGAATGATACACATTAAGAATCTTAAAGCAGGATACTCAGATAAAGAGATCTTTAAAAATCTCAGTTTAGACTTCTCACCAGCAGAATTTGTGTCTATTTTAGGGCCTAATGGAGCAGGTAAATCTACACTTTTAAAGCTCATCAACGGTTTTATGAAGGCTGAAAGTGGAGAAATCACCATTTCAGGAAAGAGAGTGGATAAATGGTCACAACAAGAGTTAGCCAAGATTGTTACCTACATCCCTCAAGAGAATTTTATTCAGTATAACTTCACTGTAGAAGAAATAATTCTCATGGGTAGGTTTCCTTTTATTTCCCTTTGGCAAAACTACTCCACCAAAGATAGAGAAATTGTAGAGAAGATAATCCAAGATTTAGATTTACAGCAGCTTCGCCACAAATACATTAATCAATTAAGTGGTGGAGAAAAACAAAGAACTCTAATAGCCAGAGCTATTGCTCAGGATTCAGACTATATTCTCTTAGATGAAACATTTTCCCATTTAGATATAAATCATCAAGTAGAGATACTAAACATTATGAAATCCCTGCATACTGAAAAAGGTAAATCTATCATAATGGTCTCTCATAATATTAATTTATCAGCTAACTATTCTCAGAGAATGATTGCTTTAAAGGGTGGTGAATTAATCGCAGATGGAAATCCAGAAGAAGTAATAACAACTAAGAACCTAGCTCGGCTTTTTGATATTGAGCTAGGTGTAGTAACTAATCCCTTAACTCTGAAACCAAATATAATCTATCCATGAAGAAAATACTTTCCTTCCTAATTATTCTAATTCCAGTCTTATTAATAGCAGAGACCTTCCGTGGATTTGTCCTTGATGAAAAAGATAATCCCCTAGAAGAAGTATTAATAATTCATGGAGAGAATTCTGTTTTTTCTCAGGAGAATGGTTATTTTTTACTCAACTCTGAATCTCAAGCAGATTCTTTAATTATCTATTATGCTTTTCATGAGATAATAAAAGTTAATCGTAGGGATTTCACTTCAACCAAGTATTTTACTATGAAGCCATTAAGTATGGAATTGAGTGCTATAACTTTCACAGCCAAAAGGAGTAATAACCAGCTCCCCAGTTCTGAGGAGAAAATAACTATTTCTCTAAAAGATAAAGCAAGTGAAAATACTAATCTAGCTGAAGTCTTAACCAATGATAATAGTATAAAAATACAAGGGACTAAACTACCAGGAGAAAGGCAGACAGCGTCTATCTTAGGACACAGTAGCAGGCATACTCTAGTTATGTTAGATGGAGTTCCTTTGAATAACAATGGAGAAGATTTTGATTTAGCCTCAATCCCTGTTGAGTTGGTGGATGAAGTAGAGATTTATAAGAATAATGTCAGTTCTTTAGCCGGTGGAGGTGGAATCGCTGGTGTTATAAACATTAAGACTAAGAAGAGTAGTAGTAGTAATAGAGATTTTTCTCTGAGTGCTAATTACGGTAGTTATAATTTCAGAAAAGTTACTCTCTCGACTGGTTTTAATCTTGGCAATACCAGCTTTTATGCTGTTTTCTCTAATCAATACTCAGATAATGATTTTAAATATAAAATTAAAAAAGGGAATGATTGGAAAACTCAAGTTAGAGATAATAATTCTAAGCAAAGTAACAACGCTATGCTTAATCTATCCTCAAAACTGAAATGGTTTGACATCTATTATAGTGGTAACTTAACTCATTACGAGAATCAATTGCCAGGTCCTACAAATTTCCTAAATCTCTATAATGGAGCAAAGATTGAAGGATATGATTTTTACAATGATCTTAAAATTAAAAAGAAGTTTGCTAAAGTTAATAATTCTCTAGAGCTATATCTAATTGATAAAGAGTCAGAATATTCTAATTTAAGCCCCACAATAACAATGAATCGAGCTAAAAACAGCTCTAATAATAGAAGGTTAGGCCTTAAATTAAGTAATATTCTGGCTTATGATAAACTTCAAATCAGTCTCATAAACAGTAGCTTAGAAGAATCTTATTCTTTTAATAATAAGCTTCTAGTAAGTAGTGATATAGCCAAGACTTACCAATATTCTTATGCCTCAAATATCGTGAGTCAGTATAAAAACAACTTCGAACTCATGAACTATAATATTATTGCCTCATTGCGCTATGATAAACACAACAGATTTAACAATTTTTATACCTATCGTTTGAGTGGGGATGTGAGTTATGATTATCTTATCAAACCTACCTTCTTGTTTAGTTATGGCACAGGATTTACAGTTCCCTCTTTTTACAGTCTCTACTGGAAGGGCGATTCTCATGCTGTTGGCAATCCTGATCTTTTCCCTGAAGAATCTAAAGGTTACCAAGTCGGAGTAAAATTAGAGTATTCTAACTTCTCTTTCAAGCTTAACCATTCTTATAATGAAATTGATAATTTAATACAGTGGATTGAAGTACAAATGCAGGGTGGAATCTGGAAACCAGTCAACATTGGAAGCAGTAATATAGCTAATTATGAATTTGAAGCCAATTGGGAGATTTTACCTAAACTTACCCTCTTCTCAAAAACGGTGCTTTCTGAAACCAAAAATAAGACTCGTAAAGAGGATGGATCTCCCTCAAGCTATTACGGTAAAGAATTAGTTTATATCCCTGAATATATCTTTAACATGGGGGCCGACTATACTTTTTACAATAATAAAGTAAAGCTAGAATATACCCATACTGGAGAGCAGTGGACGACACAAGATAATCTTAGAAAACCTCTTGCTGACTATGAATTACTCAATGCAAGTATCTCGAGGTCATTCTCTTTGGGTAAATTTGAACACAACTTCAACTTATCTTTAAACAATCTGCTTAATAACTACTATGATATAGTGATATATAATCCCCAAGCTCCTTTTAATTGGAGTCTAGGTTACGCAATAAAATATAAAATATAATAATATAGGAGAAAATAAGATGAAGAAGCTTTTATTCTTAATTTTTATGGTCGCAACAATTGCTTTGTTTGGAGAAGCAGTTTTCGTAGTTAACTCAGTAAGTGGAACCCTATCCAAAATTGACACAGAGACAGGATTAGTAAATAACACTTTTGTAGAGTTAGGTACTACACCTAATTTAATTGATATTGTAGATAATTATGCTTTCGTTGTTAATTCAGGAGATAATTCAATCCAAAAGATTGACCTCAATACAGGAAACACTATTAGTAATATTTATGTAGAAGATTCTGCAAATCCTTGGTATGCTAAAGTTAAGGGCGAATATCTCTTTGTTACAGGATTTTTTACTAACAAACTTTACAAAATTGATTTAACAACAGAAGAGATTGTTGCTCAAACCCTAGTCGGCGAAGCACCTGAAGGTATTGAATTCTATCAAGACAAAATCTTCGTTACTTGCACAGGTGGCTATGTTAATAATTACGAGGGCAGTAAAGTAACTGTTCTTTCTGAAGATAATCTTGAAGTTCTTACAACTATTGATACTTCTCTCAATCCTCAATATATTCATCATTATAATGGCAAACTCTTCGTCATGTGTACAGGAAACTGGAGTGATGTTATGGGAGAAATTAATGTTATCGACCCTGAAACAGATACAATTACAAATACTCTTAATGTGGGTGGAAATATAGGGAAAGCTGCTTTCGTAAATAATCGTGGTTATATTACTGACGCAATGAATGCTGGTATTTATGTTATTGATACAGAAACTGAGACCGTAGTTCATGATAGCACTAATCCTCTTACTCCTGGTGGTTCAACTATTGCAAGTAATGGTAATCAGTTAGCCTTCGTCAATGCTTCTTGGGGATCCAACGGAACTCTTTGGATTACTGATAATAACTTAGAAAATGGTCAAAGCTTTGAAGTTGCTCTTGCCCCTTCTGATGTAATATTCAGCACTCAAATTGTTGCTAATTCCGATAATAATACTCCACTTGCTCCTTTCACTGTTAATGCCTATCCAAATCCTACTTCTAAAGGACTTAACTTCTCAATTGAAGGTAATACAAGAGGGGAAAACCAGGTGATGATTTATAATCTAAAAGGACAATTAGTTGAACGCTTCACTTCTAACAATCAAGAATTTAGATGGAATGGACAAGCAAATAATAACCACAAATTTGCTAATGGTATTTACTTCTATAAAATCATTAATAATCATAGAAGTGTTAGTGGAAAGTTTGTTATTTTAAGATAATATTACAGGATTTTTAATAGTCTATCATTAGTCCTCCCTTACTCTTTCTCACTCATTTTGAAAATTAATCATAGTTTGATTGAAATGAGTGAGAAGAATAAGGAGAGAATTATTAAGTTATGAGTTAGTTATATTCATCATCACCCCCTCTTCATTTCCAATATTCTTTTAACTGCAAAAAAATTATTCCCATTGACAGAATAGAAAAATTATATTATTTGATTTAAAATTGATAATTGGGAAATTAACTATGGATATAAGAGAAGAGGATCTATGTTTAAGAGAGATAACTAAGGCTGATATAGCTACTATAGTAGAGATAGAGCAAGAGTTATTTTCAGATCCGTGGTCTCCAGATATATTCTATGAAGAACTGGAGCAAGTCGGAGCATTTTTTAAACAAATTAAAGGTGAAAATATTAATTGCAAGCACAATTATCTGCTTGAATATTGTGGAGAAATTGTAGGTTTCTTTCTAGGCTGGGCTATTTATGATGAGTATTCAATTATGAATATTGGGGTAAGAAAGAAATACCAAAAGCTGGGATTTGCCTCTTATCTTATGCATAGTCTAATAGAAAAATCTATTGAATTAGAATGCTTTACCATCTATTTAGAGGTACGAATTTCTAATCTTCCTGCTATAAAGCTTTACGAAAAGTTCAACTTTGAAAGAATAGGACTTAGAAAAAAATATTATCAGAATCCTGAGGAAGATGGTATCGTGATGAAATTAGACCTAGTAGATCACGAAACAATGATGGATAAGTTATTAACATCAATTTTGAAGATGTAAAAAAAGTAGCTATAGATTATTTTATCCATAGTTAAATATAAGAAGGCATAAATGAAAGATTATGATTATTTAGTTATTGGTAGTGGCATTGCCGGATTAGTGTTTGCTTTAGAAGCATCAAAATATGGTAGAGTCGCGGTAATAACTAAGAAACAACTTAGAGATTGCAATACTGACTATGCTCAAGGTGGAATTGCAGCTGTCTTAAATGAACAAGATTCTTTTGACGATCACATTAATGATACTTTCCAGGCTGGAGCAGAGCTAGGTAAAAAGAAAATTATTAGAACAATTGTTGAGGATGGTCCTAAATTAATCCAATATTTGATAGATATAGGAACTAAATTCACTTCTAAAGATATTTACCACTCAAGTAGTTTAGAAAATTTATCACTTACTCGGGAAGGTGGTCATTCGCGTCCAAGAGTTGCTTATGCTAAAGACTCTACCGGACATTTAATCATGGAAGCCCTAATCGAAAACTGTATTCAAAATGACAGTATTGACCTCTATGAGCACCACTTAGCTGTTGATTTAATTACCCAACATCATATACCTCAATTAGATGAATTCATTGCTGAAATAACCTGCTGGGGTGCTTATGTAATGGACACCAAAACTAATAAAATAGAGATTTTTAGAGCAAAAAAGACCATGCTTGCAACAGGTGGCGCAGGTCAAGTATATAAACATAATACAAACCCCTCTGTAACAACTGGAGACGGAATGGCCATGGCTAAATTAGCTGGTGCAAGATTAGCAAATATGGAATTTATTCAATTTCATCCTACCGCTTTTTATTCTCCTTCTGGTAAAACCTTCTTAGTAAGTGAAGCCTTACGCGGAGAAGGAGCAGTCCTAAAACTTCCTAATGGCGAAACCTTTATGAAGAAATACCATCCCATGGGTTGCTTAGCTCCTAGAGATATTGTTTCCCGTGCTATAGAAAGAGAATTAAAACTATCAGGAGATAAATATTTACTTCTTGATGCCACTGGAATAGATTCAGAAAAACTCAAAAGTCATTTCCCTTATATTAACAAAAAATGCCTAAAATATGGAATAGACTTTACTAAAGAAGCAATTCCAATTGCTCCTGCTGCTCACTATTTCTGTGGTGGAATATTAACTTCTATTGATGGACAAACAGATATTAAAGGACTCTACGCTGCTGGAGAAGTTGCTTGTACAGGACTTCACGGTGCAAACAGGTTAGCATCAAATTCTCTCTTAGAAAGTTTAGTTATTGCTTATAGAGCTGCCAACTGCCGTGATATCAAGGATGATGTAAATTTCCCTGAATTTAGTGAATGGCATGATTTAGGAGAATTTAATGAGAATGAATGGGTAATTATTGCTAATAATCGAGAAATTATTGGTACCATTATGCAAGGATATGTAGGTATTATAAGATCTAGAAGGCTTTTAAAATATGCTCTATCCAGATTAGAAAATATCTATAAAGAGATAAATAATTTCTACCAACATAACTCTGTTAGAAAAGAAGTAATCGAAACTAGAAATATAGCTATTATTGCTCAAACTATTGTTGTTTCAGCTCTGATGCGTAAAGAAAGTCGTGGAGCTCACTTCGTAATTGATTATCCTGAAAGAGATGATATTAAATTTAAGAAAGATACAATAATCTAATTGATCATTTAAAATGGAGAATGAGATAGAGAAAAGGGTGGAGATAATACCTAGACAATTGTTCAAATTATTTAGGATTGGACAGAGACTCTATAATTAAAAGAAAGAAATAGGACAAAATATATGAAAAAAGGCTTGTTTATAACCTTTGAAGGAATAGAAGGTTGTGGTAAAAGTACCCAGACAAAAGCACTTGCTGATTACTTTGAAGAAAATAATTTTTCTTTTTTAGTAACCAGAGAACCAGGTGGCTCGTTTATATCTGAAAAGATAAGAGAAATCCTCTTAGATAATGCAAACTATGAAATGAACCCTGAAACTGAACTTCTCCTTTATATGGCAAGTAGAAGTCAACATACTGGTACAAAAATCATACCAGCCTTAAATCAAGGGAAACATGTGATATGTGATAGATATTACGATTCCACCCTTGCTTATCAAGGTGCTGCCCGTTCTTTAGATACTGAGTTTATAGACTTGTTAATAGATTTTGCAACTTATTCTACTTCACCAGATATTACATTCCTTTTAGATATTACTGTTGAAGAGAGTGAACAAAGAATATGTCATCGAGGAAAAGATAGAATGGAGCAAGAATCAAAAGAATTTCATCAAAAAGTTAGAAATGAATTTTTAAATCTTGCAAAAAAATATAATAATAGATATATTGTCATTGATGGTACTCAAAGTCCTGAAATAATTACAGAAAAAATCAAGTATGAAATAAAACAAAAATTGGATGGTAAAAATGAAACTGAATAATTCTAATAAGATAATTATATTAATCTTCGGTATTCTCTGGGTAATATCAAGTCTTATTGCTTACAATCAAGCTATTAGTGAAAATAGCGATGAATTTATAGATGATGTTATTGCAATGGAAGAAACAGATCTTATTGCTCAACAACTTTCTCAAAAAAGAGAAGCAAGTGAACCTGATAAAGCTCCTACCATGACAGAATTAATTGAAAAAATAGTAACGATTATTCAAAGATTAGATGCCATCTATGTTGATGAAGTTGATTATGGAAAATTAATGGAAGATGCTATCAATGGAATGTTAAAAGGATTAGATCCTCATACTAGTTATTTTTCACCTGATGAATTTAAGAATTTCACTAGTAGTACAAAAGGTGAATTTGGTGGTTTAGGTATTCAAATTGATAAAAAAGGTGATTATATAACTGTTGTGAGTCCTATTCAAGGAACTCCTGCTTACCGCATGGGTATTATGGCTGGAGATATGATTTGGAAAGTAGATGGTGAAGACATCACAGGCATTAGTACAGAAAATTCAATTAAGAAGATGCGTGGAGAAGTTGGTTCAAAAGTTGTGATTACTGTAATTCGACCTGGTGTTAAACAACCTTTAGATTTTACTATCGAGCGTGATATAATCAAAATTAATAGTATTCCTTATAGTTTCAAACTTGATAATGGTGTTGGTTATGTAAGAATGTCTCAGTTCAATGCTAACACATCGACAGAACTAAGTGAATCTTTAGATGCTTTAGAAGCTGAAGGTATTAAAGGCTTAATTATTGATTTAAGATTTAATCCTGGTGGACTTCTCTCAGAAGCTATCAATACAGTTAATGAATTTGTGGGAAAAGGTAAAAGAGTAGTTTATACTAAAGGCAGAATTGAATATGCTAATGAAGACTACTTCACTACTAAAGATATTATGCGTCCAAACTATCCTATCGTTGTCTTAATTAATGAAGCTTCTGCAAGTGCTTCCGAGATATTCGCTGGTTCATTGCAAGATTATGACAGAGGATTAGTTATGGGTAAAACTTCTTTTGGTAAAGGTTCAGTCCAACAACTATTCCCATTAAGAGATGGTAGCGGAATTAAAATTACAACTTCTCACTACTATATCAATTCAGGAAGATGTATTCATAAAATCATCAATGATAAGTTATTAACAGGTAAGAAAGTTACTGAAGAAGAAAAAGAAGATATCGATAAATTCAATCATGAACATATCTATAAAACAGCTTCAGGAAGAACTGTTTATGGTGGTGGTGGTGTGACTCCAGATATTGTTGTTGAAGCAGACACTTTATCAAGATTTGAATTAGAATTACGCAGAAAAAATCTTTTCTTCGACTATGCAGTTAAATATATGTTAAAGAACTCCGATGATGTTGATTTAGATTTCCAAGTAAATGACAAAGTATTTAACGACTTTATAAAGTATGTGATAAAAACTGAAAAAGATGCTAAAGCAGAAGAGTCTGAAGATGATTCAAAAGCTAAAACAACATTTACAAATCCAATTGATTTAACTAATCCTTCTCCTGAAGATCTTAAACAATCTGAAGATTATATAAAACTTACATTGACAGGAGAAATAATAGAGAAAAAATTTGGCAGTCAGGAAGGATATAAGGTTAGAATCCAAATGGATAACCAGCTTCAAGAAGCTAAATCCCTCTTTGATAAGTACCAAACCTTAGAAGAGATGTTTGAACATAGTAACATTCAAAAAAGTTAGAGGATTTTATGGATAAACAGTTAGAAAATATGTTGATCTATGTCGTTGATGATGACCCGATTAACCTTAGATTAATAAAGGCTATTTTGAACCAAAACGGATTCTATAATTTGACCCTACTCAATAATGGTAATGAATTACTTGCCGGTATGGAAAAGAATAAACCTGATATCCTTTTGTTAGACATTATGATGCCTGAGTTAAGTGGTTATGATATTTTAGAGATTCTTAAGCAAAGAAATGCTTGGAAACATATTCCTGTTATCGTAATTACAGCTCTTCCCCTTGCTGATGAAATGAAACCCTTAAAGAAGAGTTTTAATTTGGGAGCTATGGACTATATTAGCAAGCCTTTTAATCATATTGAGTTAATGCTTAGAGTAAAATCTGCTCTGAAAATGGAATACCAAAGACAGCAATTAGAAGAAAGCTTAGATAGAATTAGAAACTTAGAGAAAATGATTTCCATCTGTTCCTATTGCAAAAAAGTCAGAGTAGATAATAAGGTCTGGCAGGATTTAGAACTATATATCAGTGACCACTCAGATACTCAGTTTAGTCATAGTATCTGCCCTAGTTGTTATGAAAAAATAGTTAAACCTGAATTGGAAAAGGAAGACGAATAGATTAAGGATCTAGAAATCTGTGTTGAATTCTAACACACTAATTAAGAGGTCATTATTACAAATTTACTCTTAATTTAAGAGGCTATTCATAGAGTTTTAAGAATAGGGCGTATAAAGTACGCCCTATATTTATTTAATCAGAGTGCTTAGATAACTTTAAATGAAAGTAAATTTATTTTTTTTGCAGGAAAACATTGTTGAAATAGTCTTAAGAGATAGGAGAGTGGATGAAAAGAGATAATTTCGAAAGAGTAGTAAAAGACTTCACTCCAAAATTATATAACTATATTCTGAAATTTGTAGGACAAAGGGAAGATGCTGAAGATGTTTTACAAAGTGTTTTCATAGCTTTTTATGACAAAATGGAAGGAGTTGATACTGATAAAGTGTCTCCCTATCTCTATCGGGCTTGTCATAATAATTCTTTGGATTATTTAAAGAAAAGAAAAAGAGAGATCAGCTTCCCCAATCTTGATTTCAGTAATATAGCTGATTTAGGTAGTGAAGAAAAAGAAGATATATACAAAGACATAATTAAATATGCTATGGCTGAATTACCAGCTAAGATGTCTCTTTTAATTGAACTAAAAATCTATCAAAAGAAGAGCTATAAAGAGATTTCAGAAGAGACTGGATATTCTATCAAAGCAATTGAAAGTCAGTTAGTAAGAGCCAAAAAAAAACTTAGAAAGATAATAGAAAAAAGAGTTAAAGATGATCTGGGAATCATTTTATAAATTACTTCTTAACTTAGGAGGAAGTATGAAAGTTGAAAGATTGATTAATCGCTACCTTGACGGAGAAGCAAATCCTCAAGAGAGAAAAGAAGTAGAAGAGAGATTGGCTAAGGATCAAGAATTTGCTTCTTTATTTAATAGATTTGAAGAAGTAGAAAAATTACTTCAGAAAGTCGAAAATAACCTTGTTCCTGAGGACATAACTAGAAGAGTTCTTAATTCTGTTAAATATCAGACTAAGCCAAGACCATTCTTTATTAGATACGCTCCTGCCCTAGTGGGTAGTTTAATGAGTTTCGCTTTAGGAATATTCTTTACTACTTCTGTTTTCACGACTCAAGATGATAATTTAGCTAACCAAAATACATATAGCACAGATTTATACTCAACTTTAGAAATTGAAGATGTAATAAACTACTATTACGATAATTAAGAGGACGAAATGAACAGAAAATTACTCTTTGCTTTGCTCTTCATATCCTTAGCTTTTAATATTGCTGTTGTAGGATCTTGTATTTATCATTTTGTTATTCATGAGAGATTTGAGAGAGAAGAAGCTTTACCAGAAACTAGAGAAAGTTTCCAAGGATTAAAAGAACATAGACCTGATATCCATCTTAAGTATAGGAAAAATATCAGAAATTTAAATGAAAAAAATAGAGATTTAAGAATCCAGTTTATGGAAGAACTAATTAAAGCCGAACCTAACTACGATTCTTTAGCTAAGTTAAACGATCAAATCAATAAGACTATTCAGGAGATTAGCTTGAATTTCTATAAGGAAATGATTGAAATGAGGAAAACTCTAACTCCTGAACAAGCTAAAGAGTTTTTTGATAACCATATTCAAATGATGGAAAAAAGAATGAGACATTCTGATGGTATGAATGAAATGCGACCTCCTGAAGGCAATGAAGAAATGAGACCTGGCTGGAGTGAAAGAAAACTAAGAGTTAATAGACAAAGAAAAAATAGGGTTCCTGAGGATTAGAGATTCTTTTCCGAAAGAAATCAATAAGTAAAGTCTTGCTTTAAAGCAATTATTACTGCACTAGAGTAATTCATTCTATTCTATTGCATTTAGGATATATAGGAGAGCTTTTCAGCTTGAAAGAGTTTGACTAATTTTTAATATAGAATATTATATTCATGTGTGATTTAGAAATATGATAATGTGTTTTCCCAATTTAGTGATTTATAATATAAATTACTAAATCAAGTATTGAATTTCTTAAGAGTTAGGCTCCCTTGTGGGAGCTTTTTTTTATCAAAATAATAATCAAGGCTAAGTGGAAGTGCTCCTGCAATATCAATATGAAAAAGGAGATGATTCAAAAACTGGTTCAAAGTTTCTAAAATTCATGCTAATTCTCTTTTCGTTATCATAGAAAGTAATACATTCACCTTCTCTTTTACCATTGACCAAATGGGTAATTCGCATCACTTGACCATTTTCATAATACTCAATAAATTCAATCTTTTTTCTTGTGTCTATTTCTCCATTTTCTAAATAGCAAATTATTTTACCTTCTAAAGCTCCATTTTGATAATTATATTCAAGCATCTTATTCCCATTTTTATAGTACTTTATATATTTACCACACTTTTCATCATCGATATAATTGCTTACTGACTTGATCTCCCCAGAGTCATAATAGAGAATGTTCTCTCCATTTTTAAGATCGTCTTTATAATTAATTTTCTCCTTGATATTTCCCTTTTCTCCAAACTCAATAATCCAACCATCTTTTTTATCATTTTTATAATTAACTTCAGTTGTTTTGTTACCATTATTATAATCGTATTCTGTCTGAATACCTTGCTTTTTGCCCTCGATATAATTAGTTTCAGAGACTTTGTTATCCCTAAAATAACTGTAATTTATAAACAATCCATGCGCTTTACCATCAATATATTGTCCTTCCATATTTCTATTACCATTGTCATGGTATGATCTGTATTTGCCAACTATTTTATCTTCAACGAAATTTGTTTTACTGATAAGAGTACCATTTTCGCTATATATTATACATTCTCCATGCCTTTTCCCATCTTTATAATTAAATATATACTTTTTTTCTCCATTATCATGATACTCTTGGCTTAAGCCATGTCTCTCTCCATTCTTATAATTCGCTTTAACTGTTAGCTTACCATTATAAGCATATTCAAGATACTCTCCATCCTTTTTACAGCCTATATAATTAGCTTTACTCGCTACTGATCCATCAGGATAGTAGTAGGTACAGAGACCGTTTCCCACCCCGTTAAGGAAACTTATTATGGAGAGTATTTTTCCTTCTCTATTGTATGTTGTAAACTCTCCATGTCTTGCTCGATTCTTTAGGTAACCTTTTGTTTTAATATTACCATCTTTATCGTATTCACTGAATTCACCATTTTCTATTCCATCTACATAATTTACTTTCGAAGCGATATTCCCATTCTTATGGTATTCAATAAGTTCAATATTTTTGCGAGTGTCTATTTCTCCATTTTCTAAGTAGATGATAGTCTTTCCTTCTAAATTACCATCTTTATAGTTAGAAGTATAGATTTTATTTCCGCTTGAGGAATATTTTGTATACTCCCCATCTAGAATATTATCTTTAAAATGGGCTATATAGTCTATGTTGCCATCTTCATTATATTCTATAGTCTGGCCATTTTTCTTTCCATCTTTATATTGGATTTTTGACCTTATATTTCCATTCTGATAGTACACTATACTTTCCCGATCCTCGATACCATCAACATGATCTCTTTTAGAGTATGCTATATCATTTCCAGAGTAATCTATTTGCGGTCCTTGCAATTTATCATCTTTATAATAGCGTTTAGATTTCAGACCAACATGAAGAATAGTGCTTGAAGAATACATACTTTTATAGTTTTCGAAATATTCAAGAAACTCGCCATGCTTTTTACCATTCTTGAAATGACCTTTTCTGTATAAGTACTCATTGCTGAGATACTCCATATGCTCACCATGTTTTTTGCCATTCTTATAATTTGAGATTACTTTTATATCACCATTTACATAATAAAGTTTTTGTTGGCCATGAAGTTTATTATTTTTGTATTGAGTAATAGTGTGTATCTTTCCTAAGTCATGATAGTCTAAATTTTCACTAGCTAAGCAACTTGCAGTCAGCAAGACGAGAAGCAGTGTTAGAAACATTTTAGTATCCATAATTATCTCCTTATGGTGCTATAATTTCAAGAATAAGCTCTTTATCATTCGTTGATGAATAAAGAAAAGATTTATTTAAACCAAAGGTGACAGCAAAGTAACTATCAACTTTGTTATTATTAAAGAAAGATATTTTCTTATTACTTGAGCCATGATCTTCTTGAGTATTTTCTAAGTAATCTTTTGTAATGTTATTTATATTTAACTTAGATTGATTATCCTGAACAGCAGATAATAAAGATATCTGTAGAATTAGAATCCAAAACGCAATATTCCCCATTAGCCCTTCAATTATTTGCTTAACCTAGGAATTATTTGCTTCTCATAAAGAAAGGTTCGATGACTCTATCTAAGACTCCGTGAAGCTTAGAGATTGTTATTCCATAGTTAGAGATTGGCACACCTCTGCGTTCGCACTCCATAATCCTGCGTTTCATCTCAATCTGATTAAGCATACATGAACCACAATGAAGGACTAAGTCATATTCTTCCAAATTCTCAGGAAAGTCATTTCCAGCACTCTTTTCAAAGATAAGTTCTTTGCCGGTAAACTGTCTCATCCAACGGGGAATTTTTACAGTCCCAATATCATCAGCTTGAGTATGATGAGAACATGCTTCGGCAATAAGAATCTTAGAACCATCTTTGAGTTTGTCGATAGCCTTGGCACCATTGATAAGTGTTTCAAAATCACCTTTATAACGAGCAAAAAGAGTGGAAAAAGTAGTGAATCTTACATCAGGAGGAATATCTCCCACTACTTTTAGAACTACTTGAGAATCGGTTATTACTAGGTCAGGTTTTCTACTTAATCCTGCCAAAGCTTTCTCTAATTCTCTCTCCTTAACGATAATACCTACCGCATCAGAGTCTAAAACTTCTCTAAGTACTTGCACTTGAGGAAGAATTAATCTCCCTTTAGGAGCTGCCAAATCTATAGGAACAACCAAGACTACAAGTTGGCCAGGACGAAGTAAATCTGAAACTAAGTTATTTTCATGAGTGAGAGAAGACGGTACTAAAGTAACAAGTTTCTCCTTCAGCATTTTCACCCCATCTCCGCTAGTTCCGGAAACAGAAGTAAAGGGAATATTATTACTTTTACAAAATTCTCTGGTTGTTTTAGGAAGAGGGTTAAGGTCATTCTTGTTAAAGGCAACAATAAAAGGAACTTTCATTACTTGGAGATCAACAATAATCTTCTGTAAATCATTATCAACTTCTGTGCTATCAGTAACAACAATTGCCACATCTGTTCTGAAGAGAATCTTACGGGTTTTCTTGACTCTTTGCTCACCTAAATCTCCCACATCATCGATACCTGCTGTATCATAGATAGTAACAGCACCAAGAGGAAGCAATTCATAAGCTTTTGCAACTGGATCTGTTGTGGTTCCTGGAGTATCTGAAACAATGGAGATTTCTTGACCAGTCATGGCGTTAATCAGGGACGATTTACCAGCATTTCTTTTACCTATTAGAGTAAGAACTAACCTTTCACCGCGTGGAACTTTAGCCATTATTCGCTTCCTTTCTCTTTTTATAGTGAGGAGAATTACCCATTACCCCGTAACCGATATTTTCCCCAATGCGATGAATAGATTTCTCAAAAGCTTTCATATTTTCTTCACTGGTTTCTGTAAGAGCAGGTTTATTATCATAAAGCAGATAGTTCTTTCTATTGACAGATTCATAAACAACTGGCATACAAATATTAGCTCCAGCCAAGATACCTCGTTCTCTACCAAGGGAATCTAAAGTTTGTAAAGCTGTTGTAGAAGCAATATTAACATCCTTGAGATAAAGTCTAGTTAAAGCTATCATTTTAAGTCCTAATTCCAATTGATGAGCAGGATCATAATCTTTCATCATGGCAGCCATTGGGGTATCATGATGTACAATATAAGGTCCCATACCTATCATATCAATGTCATGTTCTTTGAAAAAGAGAATATCATTGACTAAATCTTCAGCAGTCTGAGTTGGTAGGCCTATCATAACTCCAGTTCCAACCTGATAATCTTCAGCTCTCAAATCTTCTATTGCTTGAAGTCTGGCCTGGAAATCACACTCTTCTGGATGAATTAGTTTGTAAATTTCAGGATTAGAGCTTTCAATTCTAAGTAGATATCTACTTGCCCCTGCTTTTCTCCATCTACGGTAAGTCTCTCGACTCTCTTCCCCTAGAGAAAGAGTTACACCTAATCCATATTTATCTTTAATTTCGTATAATACCTCTTCTACAAAAGAAACAAATTCTTCATCTGTTCTTTCACCAGATTGCAAAACAAAGGAGGCATAGTTATGGTCATGAGCCCATTTTGCAGACTGTAAAATATCTTCTTTGGAAAGACAGTATCTATCAACTCTATCATTACCTTTTCTAATTCCACAGTAAAGGCAATCTTTGGTACAGATATTACTAAACTCTACTAAACCACGGAAATAAACAGTATTTCCTACATATCTTAATTTCACTTTGTAAGCTTCGTCATACATCTTTTGAAGTAAAAGCTTATCATTAGTGGATATTAATTCTATCATATCATTTTTGGATAAATTATCCCAATTATAAGTTTTCATTATTTCTCCTAAAATCCTAATTTATACATTCTATTAGGACTCAATAATTCATCTATTTCTGCTTCATTAAGAAGCTTCTCTGCAATAATCAAATCTTTTATATTAACTTTTTTGGCAAGAGATTCTTTGATTAACTCTTCAACTTTTGAATATCCTAGGATTGGCACGAAAATAGTTGCGATAGTTCTACTTCTAAAAAGCTTATCTTTGCACACTTGAGGATTAGCTGTTATTCCCTTAATACACTTGTCTTGGAAAAGTGGTATTACACTATGTAAAATCTCTAAAGATTCCAGCATACTATAAGCTATGAGAGGCATGAATTGATTCAACTCTAAGTTTCCAAGAGCTGCAGCATTGGTCACAATTGAGTCATTGGCAATAACCTTTAAGGCAACCTGGGAAACAGCTTCAGGCATTACGGGATTTATCTTTGTCGGCATTATTGTAGAACCACTTTGCAAGGCAGGAAGATTAATCTCGCCCATATCACTTGAAAGAAGCCTTAAATCATTACTAATCTTAAAAAGATTTACAGCTACAGTCTTGATCATCCCAGAAATCTCTACGAAAGGATCAAGATTTTGGGTTGTTTCCACTAAGTTCTCAGAGCGAGCAATCACTAATCCAGTAATTTCTTTCAGATTCTCCACTACTTTGAAAATATACTTTTGAGGAGCACCAACACCAGTTCCAATAGCTGTTCCACCTAGATTTAAAACTTTTATTCTTTCACGACATTTAAAGATTCTCCATCTATCCCGGGAAATAGCCTCTGCATAAGCTGAGAATTCCATACCTAAAGTCATTGGGACAGCCTCTTGAAGTTGAGTTCTACCAATCTTGACAATATCATGAAATTCTTGTTCTTTTGCTTGAAAGGCTTCTTGTAAATCTGCTAGATCTTTCTCTAAATCTTTAAGAAGATAGAGAATGGCAATTCTTACTGCACTAGGATATACATCATTAGTTGATTGATGCATATTTACATCGGCAAGAGGCTTTACTTCCTGATAACTGCCAATTTCATGACCTAAATATTTGTTAGCCAAATTAGCAACAACTTCATTCATATTCATATTTGTGGAAGTACCCGCACCACCTTGTAGAGCATCGGTAACAAACTCACCATCATGCTTACCTGAAATAATTTCATCCAAAGCGGAGAACATAGCTTCATATTTCTCATCATCAAGATAAGCTAGCTGGAAATTAGTTCTTGCTGAAGCTAACTTTACCTGAGCTAATGCTTTAATAAATATTGCTGGCATTCTTAAATTCGATATCCTGAAATTATCCAATGCCCTCGCAGTATTTATTCCATACAATCTATCTTTTTCTATCTCATAATCACCAATTAAATCTTCTTCTATCCTCATGTGGCTTCCTATTCGATTTTTTTTTATTAATATAAGTAATAAACTGCTTAATGCTAGCATTTTTTTGCTTTTGGAGAAGAATAGAAGGCAGGAGCTAGAGATAACAGAGTTAATAAAGAAAAATCTATACACGAATTACACGAATGAAGAAAAGACCTTAAAGTAGGGAAAAACCTCTTTTGCCCTTAAATTTTGTTAGGATACTATCTTCTTGAATCTATCAAAGGTCATCTCTTTAAGCTCTTTGGGTGCTCCTTCTCACTCCTCCTAATTAGAATCCGAATATTATTTAAGATGAGTGTGAAGGAGGAGTTGATGACCAAAGAAAGATAAAGCTTGAAGGCTGGTACATGTACACTAGGTGATTGTGTTGTACTGTCTAAATCGCTTCGGGAGATTTTCTTCAGTCGCCTGGGTTGGTGTAGCTTATCCCTGGCGGTTTTATGGGTTTTTAATTCCCCTCTTTGGAAGTGTGGCAGTGTATTTCTCTGACGGGGTGGTTTCCCAGAAGGGTGTAAAGCAATAAGCCCCAAGATTGGTGAAATTTGTTTTAATAAGCGATAATTCGTGTGAATTCTCAATTCTCAATTCTAAATTCTCAATTCTCTTACATCAAGATAAAAATTTTATTCAATTACTTCTTGACCATATTTCCCTGTATCTATTTTTTTGGGAAAAGATAAAATTAAATAATGGAGGAATTATGGAAAATCGCGTATTAGCAATTAATCCTGGTTCAACATCAACAAAAATCGCAGTTTATGATGATCACAAAGAAGTTTTTACTAAAACATTAAGACATGATGCTGAAGTATTAGACAATTTTGGTGGCATAATTGAGCAGTATGATTACAGAAAGAAGTTAGTTTTAGAAGCAATGGCAGAGAACAGCGTAGATCCAAAAAGCTTAGTTGCTGTAGTAGGCCGAGGTGGTCTAATGAAGGCTATAGCTGGTGGAACTTATACTGTTAATGAAGAGATGAAGAAAGATCTTAGTGACCCTGCTTTATGGGGAAGAATTCACGCTTCTAATCTAGGAGCTTTTATCTCTGAATCAATAGCTAACGATTATGGTATTCCTGCTTATATCGTTGACCCTGTTGTGGTTGATGAATTTGATGAAATTGCTCGAGTTTCTGGTATTCCTGAAATTAAAAGACAATCACTTTTTCACGCTTTAAATATTAGATATATAGCTCGTTTATTAGCTGAAAAATTAGGCAAGCCTCTTTCTGAATGCAATATGATTGGTATTCACATGGGTGGTGGTGTTTCTGTTGCTGCTATCAAAGATGGTAGAGTTGTGGATGTTAATAATGCTCTTCTCGGAATGGGACCTTTCTCTCCTCAGAGAGCAGGTGCTTTACCAATAGGTGATCTTATTGAAATGTGTTATTCTGGTGAATATACAAAGAAAGAATTACTAGGCTACTTATCTAAAAAAGCTGGATATCTTGCTTATTTAGGTACCGATGATGGTAGAGATGTTGCAGAAATGATTAAAAATGGCGATAAAAAAGCTAAATTAATTCAGGATGCAATGTGCTATCAAGTAGCTAAAGAAGTTGGTTCTTGTGCTACTGTTCTTAAGGGAAAAGTTGATCTTATCTTTATGTCCGGTGGCTTAGTATATAATGATATGATTGTAGAAACTATTTCTGATAGAGTTAAATTCATTGCTCCAATCGAGCTTTTCCCTGGTGAAAAAGAGATGGAAGCTTTATGTCAAGGTGGAATTAGAGTTCTTAAAGGTTTAGAAGAAGCTAAAATCTACGGAAAGTAATATTTATTAAAAATTAGATAGAATGATAAAGGCACGAGAAATCGTGCCTTTGTTGTTTGCCCAGAATGTTATCTGAGCCGATGGACTGAAAGAAGTCCTGACACCCAACTGACAGGAAGTCAATCTGAGGTCAAGGGCGTTGCTGGCAACGGCAGGGTCTGAAGTAAGACGCAGGAAGAATGTGGAACATAGCGAAAGTAAACTGATTTTGGTTCATGTAGTGGGTAACTCTTCGAAAAGTGAGAACGCCCAAAAGTCAGTCGATTACATGGATTACAACAGATGGATTTACATTCAGGCAGGATAGCTTAACTGGGGAAGCCTGTTAATGTCTCTAATAGAGTAACTATGACTACAAGCTGAAAGGCAAGAGTTGTATTAAGCATAAGCAGGTGGCAGATGATTCCGTAGTAGTGACTAACCCTTTGCCTATGAAAGCTGGTGACAGACTGGAGGATAAAACAGAGGGGACAATATTCTTAGTAATATTGGGGGATATTTTTCAAAAGGAAATATCTCATGTGAAGGGATGAAGATAAACCAAAGAATAAACATAATTAAAGAGATATTTTCTTAAAAGTAGGAAACGAAGAGAATCGAAAGATTCAAGGCTCGGATAGACGGTGGTGAGTACCTTCTTTCTATCATGACCTTACGAGACTGAGTAGATGAAGTTAAAAAAAGGATAATAGTCAAAACCTATAAAATCTTTGATAGATTGCTTTATGCTAAAAACTTCGAAGGTCTTCATTGAATTAACTGTCATTTGAAAGTATAATTTAAACATTGTTTATTGTGAAAAAGGAGAAACTAAATGAAAAAGTGGTACAGTTTAATTGATAAAGTTTACTCAAAAGGTAATCTCTATGAATCTTTCCTAAAGGTAAAGAAAAATAGAGGTGCAGAAGGTATAGATAATATTACTATATCTAAGTTTGGTGAGACTCTACAAGAGAACTTAGAGCAGATTCATTTAGAATTGAAAAGTGGGAAGTATATCCCATCACCTGTGAAACGGGTAGAGATACCTAAAGGAAATGGTAAGATGAGGCCATTAGGAATACCTACTGTAAAAGATAGAATCGTACAGCAGGCAATAAATAACATCATCCAACCAATTTTTGAACCTGATTTTCATCCACAAAGCTATGGCTACCGTCCCAACAAAAGTTGTCAAAAGGCAGTGGCTAAAGCACATATATTAATGGTTCAGGAAGAGCTTCCTTTTGTAGTGGATATGGATTTATCAAAATGTTTTGATACATTAAATCATAAATTCATAATGCAATCATTAAATAGGAAAATAAGTGACGGAACATTATTAAAGTTGATAGAGAAAATCTTAAAGTCTGGTGTTATGCAAGAAGGGAAGTATAGCGAAACTGAAGTAGGAAGTCCACAAGGAGGGGTAATCTCTCCACTTCTTATGAACATATATCTTGATAGTTTTGACCAAGAAATGAAAAGTCGAGGAATCGAGATAGTACGCTATGCTGATGACATTTTACTTTTTGCTAAGACTAAGAAAAAAGCAGAACAATATCAACGAATTGCGGTAGAATATCTAAACTCAATTTATCTCATCGTAAATGAAGAAAAGACACATATTGCGAGTGTATTTAAAGGAGTCAAGTATCTTGGCTTCGAAATACATGAATCATATGTAAAGATAGAGGATAAAAGAGTAAAAGCGTTCAAAGATAAGATTCGGTCACTGACTCCACGGAATAGCGGAATTAATGTCCAGACAATGATTAAAAGACTTAATCCGATATTGAGAGGTTGGTCGAATTACTTTAGGGTGGCAAATTGCAAAGGAGTCTTTCAGTCTCTATTATCATGGATAAGGCGGCGACTAAGAATGAAGAAAATGCGGGAATGGAAAAGTTGGAAAGCTTTTCACCAACAACTTAGAAGAGTTGGGCATAAAAGTGATTTTCCGAAAATATCTATGACACATTGGAGGAATTCTGGTTGTTATCATATTCATAGAGCTTTACCTAATGAATGGTTTGAGCAATTAGGGCTATATGACTTACTATCGAAACCTACAAGTGTTTTATTTAATTATTATGAATAATTACAAGGTTTATCAGGAGCCGTGTACGAGTCCCGTACGCACGGTTCTGTGAGAGGGATGGTGCTAACGCACCACCCTACTCGATTTGTGTTAAATGTTAGCTTAGTTAATAAATCTTCATTGTTAATATAGATAGTTATATTGTTATGATTCAATTATGATGCCAAATTTTTATTACTAATAAATAAACTCTTGACAAAAAAAGATATGCCTTTATTAATTTGTATACTAAGTAAAATGGAGATTATAATGACTGTGAAATCATTCATTTTTATGTTATGTTTATTGGCATTGCTCATTAGTTGTAATAAGTATACTGGAATTAACGATAGTAATTTATTTGAAGATAAAAAAGAAAATTTATCAGTGTTAAATGAATATTTCGGAGTTTATCAACCTTCAACTTCTGACTCATTAAAGAGTATGAAGATTTTCATTGATGTAAGTGCAACAATGAAAGGATATACAACTGGTAATAGTAGTATGGTAGGATTAATTTCTTCAATATGTAGCAATTTTAGCAATGAAGATATTAAATTATATACTTTTGGATCTAGTATTAAAGAAATTGAAGGTGATATTGCGGAATCAATTTATTACATCAAGCCTGATAAAAACAATGAGAAACATTTGAAATATGATGACCAATATACCAATTTTTTAAAAGTTATAGATTTTATTGAAAAAGATGACTTTAACTCTGTCTACTTAATTTTAACAGATCTTATCCTATCAACTGAATACTCAGAAATCGATTCTCAATTATTTCCAGCTAAACTTTCGGATCTGGTTGCAAAAAAAGGTTTCTTAAATATTTATATGAAAAAAATTGATTTTTTAGGAAACTATTATTCAGAAGCAAAGAAGCAATATCTTCCTAAAGTATTACAAATAAAAAGACCTATTTATGGGTTATTCATAGGTAGAAGTAATAGCGAATATCTCATTAATAAGAAAGTAAAAAATATTTTCGATTTTTCAATTAGATTTAGTGAGAAAATGACAAACAATCTAAAATATTCTGATAATATTGATGGCTATAATTTTCCACCTACCTTTTATATGAATAAACAATTTGAAAATATCCCATTGACTGAGTATAATTTGAATGAAAATGCTGATTCTTTACGAATAACTTTGAAAAACTTTACTTATGATATAGGAAATGTTATTGATTATAAAATAATAAACATAACAGATTCATTAGTTTCAGTAAATTCCAAATATAGTGGGTCGATTAATCTTAATTCTCAGAATGTGATTTCTGGTAATCAGGGAAAAAAGATAACTTTTTTGTTACCTTTTGGGGATTCTTCGATTGGAGAGTATTTATGTAGATTAACTTTTCGGGATAGTATTGATAAATATAAATGGGTTTATCTGAATAACACTGAAGATGATAGTATTTTAGAAAATAAAGAAAAGACATATAAAATCAGTTCATTAATTGAAGCAATTAATGAAAAAATGCTAGTTAGTGGGCAATTATGCAATAGTGAGTATTACTTAAAAATTAATAAAAGGAAATAGAATGCTTTATAAAATAGTATATTTTTTATTATATGGAGAACTTACAAAACTAGGAACCGATAATCTCAATACATGGATGACTACTATGGATCGGGCAATGTTAGTTGGTTTGGGAACTATAATTTTTTTAATTATTGGTTACTATTTTATTCCTTATAGTAGGATAAAAGGTAGATATTATTTTTGGTTGTTTTTTGTGATTGATATTTGTGTGAATACTATATATACTATCTATCTTTCAATAAAAAAGTTAGCTATTCTTGATACAATAGATATAACATCAATGATATTTATGTTTGTGATTAATCACTTTATTGTTAATGCTTTAGTTTATATTATTATTATAACGATTTTAAATGAAATAGGTGTTTTTAAAGAAAAGATATATATAACAAGAATCTTCGATAAAAGGAGCTTTTAGTGACTTATCATATTTTTGCAGTTGGTGGGACAGGAACAAGATGTCTTGAATCTTTTATATTTCTCTGTGCTATGGGATTAGGTCCAAGTGAAGTAGATATATATATTATTGATCCAGATGCTGGGAATGGTAATGCAAATAGGGCTGAAGATCTTGCTAAACATTATCAGGAAATCCGTCAACATTTAAAGGAACCAAGCAAAGGTTCATTATTTTTTACTTCAATATCTTTAATTAAAAGGATAAATCCTCATGTTAATATTAATAATGAAAACAATAATCTAAAAAAAATAGTAAATTATAACGGTTTAAACGAAGATGAACAAGCATTATTAGACCTTTTATATTCAAAAAAGGAACTTAATTTAGATCTAACTTTTGGTTATAGGGCTAGGCCATCGATAGGTTCGTTGTTAATGTCAAACTTTATAAATAATAGTAAATTATTTCCATGGGATTTAATAATCCAGAAACTTAAAAAAAATGAAGATGATAAAGTGTTTCTGTTTAGTTCAGTATTTGGAGGTACAGGAGCTTCAGGTTTTCCTGTTATATCGCGAATGATAAAGAATCAATCGCCGAAAACTTCTGTTGGCGGATCTCTGATTCTTCCATATTTTCATCTTAACAAAAACTTACATACTAATGATAAAGATGAAATATTGCCAGATTCTGCTAACTTCATTGGTAATACTATTTCTTCCTGTCAGTACTATAAAGAGAAGTATGAGAATTTTGACAGTGTTTATATCATCGGAGAAGATTTTGCAAATACAAAAATAATTGATAATTATTCTATTGGTAATAAAACTCAGATCAATGATTCTCATTTTATAGAATTACTTGCAGGATATTCAGCTATTAATTTTTGGGAAAACAAAAAATATTCATCATTTATGAGAATTGGTGCGAGTAATCCCACTGAAAATATTGATGACTATTCGCTAATGTCTGAAGACCTACCCCATAAAAAGAAGAATGAGCCATTTGAAAAAATGGGATTAATATACAATTACTTGATTGATTTGAATGGATTACTAATTAGCAAAAACAAGAAAATAATAAATAGAATTGGTTGGTTAAGAAAATTAGATATTACTTATCCTACATTTATAGAAAATTCTAACGAGTTTAAAAAACTAATTGAATTTATGGAATTGTTCAAAATCTGGATTTGGCAAATGAGTAATAATGCGCCTGCTTTGAAGATCATTGATTCAGAGCTAAATTTATCTACATTATTATTTAATAACAAAGATAAATACAGAAAGAAAGATTCTTCATACTTTGATAAAATATTATTTGATGATATTGATCTTACGGGTGACTTTATTGATAAAATCATAAAAAACTTAAACAATATTTTGTAAGGAGACAAGATGCCAAGGCACTTACTACCTAAGAATAAGAACCAGATGTCTAATCCAGCACCTGGTAAATGGATTGACTTTAGCAAAGATTTTGAGAATTTTTATAACATGATTGAACAAAATAGTAGTGAAAGTTCCAGCCAAGGATATTCTGTTCCATCTCCCTGGGAAAGAATGATTCATTTTATAAATATTATTGAAGATCATAAAAACCCATTACATATAGTTTATATGTCCTATTTACTTGATTTATTAGAAATGTTATTTTTCCGTGATAGATTTGAATTTGAAATCATTAGACATGAAGTAACTTTTGAAAATAATAAAGATAGTATTATTAGAGAGATTTTTGAGCTGTTTCCTTTTGGCCCAGAAATAAAGAAAATCAATATTTTAACAATTAAAACACTAAGTAATCGAGAGATTGTTTTAGGAGGCACATGTCCCAATTCCTTATTTTTCATTTCACAGGAAATAACAGAGAATCGATACTTAAAGAGGTACTTTAGAAAACCTGTTTTATTAAAAGACAGACCTGAGCGGTTTCAAATATATATTATGTATTATCTGTTGCCTGAACTAAAGAGTAACCCAGATTATAAGGTACTTTATAATGCTCTTCTGGAAGACAAAGGTATTTGTGAAAATTGTAATATTAGTTTTTCTAAATTGCCAGATGAAAATGACCCTCTTTTCAATAATGAAGAAGGAATGCTTGATAAATTAAGAATCTATAAAGGTGGTATTTTAAGCTCTGGTTTAATAATTAATCCTAGTAAAAGTGACCAAAGGATACTACCATTGATAATAAATCCTGACCATAATATGGTAAATAGTGTTATTTATGATAGTTATAAATGGTATAAAAATTATAAACTATCGGAATTAAAAAATAAGAATAGATTTGTTCTTCCAGGTGAACAAGTAAAATATCCTTGGATAAGTCCTTTCCACGATTTTTTTACTCCGTTTATTATTCAAAACAATGTAGATTTCAATAAAAATAATTTTGTTCTAGGGGAAGAAAGCTCTCTATCAAAATATACAATACCACTGACTGATTTGTATTTCACCTACTTTGACTATGCTGATGTTGAAAAATATCTGTCTATCTCAGATGCAGGTAGTAAAGGTATTAAAGTTAGTTTAGATATACCTACTAAGAATGGAATTATCAATATTAATAAATATTATCATCAAGGTGTTAATAGTAATGAAGAAAATATATTGTTGAAATTTGTTAATGAAGAAACTCCTGTACCCAATGTACTTATATGGCCTAAAATAAATTCTAAACAATGGCGACTTCCATATTATTTGCTAGTATCTAAGAGTTTGAATGATAAATTTGATTTAAATGTTGAATTTTATGATTCAAAATTTACACCTATAATTTATGATCCTTCTCGAAAAACAGGGGAGCAAGATGTAACTCAAATTGAAGTAGCGGCTTTAAAAAAACTTCCAGTATATATTAAGCTTATTGAAAAGACATCCAAAAATTATAATTATTTGATACTGAATTTAAGCAATTTAACTGATGTTGAGAATTGTAAAAACAATGCAATTGTTGGTTTTGATTTTGGGACTTCCCACACTAATGTAGCAATATTGATTGATGATCATCAAAATGATACTAATTGTGAATTGTTGAAGTATAATTCTTTATTTGATGAGATAAATATTAACAAACATGAATTTATATCATCTATATCTCCAACAGATAAAGAAATAAAAGCAAATCCAATAATTACAGATTTTTGGAAAAATATAACTAATTGGTTTTTACCTAACGTTTTTTTAAATGATAATAGTAAAGATTATTCTGTAAATATGCCATTTAATACTAGGATTTATATAGATAAAAGAAATGAACATCCGATACCAATACGTGACTCTGTAATTTCCTATGTGAAAAATTTAAATATTTTGAGAATAAATCTAGAAGAATATTATAACTTAAAATGGCATATTAATAATGAAAATCAAGTAAGGTCTGAAGCATTTCTCAAAACTATATTCTTTTTAGTTTATGCAGAGCTTATTAAAAAACGTGTTAATCTCGAAAGTACTTTATTTAGATGGGCTTATCCGAAAGCCTTCTCTAGTGAACAGATTAGAAATTATAATATCATGTGGAGTAACATATTAAACAACCCGAATATTGAATCTTATGATGAAAGTAAAGCAAGCTTAATGTACTTTAATCATATTGGTAAAATTGAAAAAAACTCATCAAATCTCTCAATTGTAATAGATGTTGGAGGGGGATCATCAGATATTTCAATTTGGAAAAATGGTGGAATTTTGATGCTATTTAGTCATTTATGGGCAGGTAACAATGTTATTGGTTATAAAGATAGCAATATGAAAATAATTTCTCCTTTATATGATATAATTAAAGAAAGATATCTATATGACAATAAAGTTAACGAGAATGAATTGAATTCATATTCTGGAGATTTCAAAACAATTTATAATATCATGGTTTCAAAGATCAGTACTCAGTCTATGAAAAAAATGACAACTCAAGATAAATTTAATAGACCTCGCTTAATATTGTTATATTTTTATAGTGCTCTATTTTTTGAAATTGGCTCACAAATGAAAAATTATGTTAATGATTACACCAAAATTGATGTCTGTTTAGCAGGAAATGGAATAAGATCAATTACTTGGACAAGTCCAGTAGAGAATAAAATTCTAGAGGATGAATTGGAAATTTACAAAACTATCATTAATTTCAGTCTAAGACATTCAGATGAAAAAGTTGATAAGGATATTGACTTCATAGTTTCAAGTTCAAATAAATCTGAAGTTGTATATGGATTGTGCAATATGGATAAAAAATTCTCTGACATGAACTCAGTTTATACACCTGTGATTAATGAAAATCTTTATGTTAATGGAAACGTTAAGGAATGTTCTGTAGAAATATCAGAATTTGATGAGATATTTAATGAAAAAGATAATAAATTATCTGAGTTAAATTTAATCAAAGAAGAGACAAACTTATATAAATTTAATGTTTATTTCTTTAATGTTGTCAAGGAAAGTAAGCTGTATAAAGACATATTTAGCAAAGATGAAAAATTAAAGAATATGGATCAATTATTATTTGATTTATTTGATGATTGGGGGAAAATTGAGGGAAAAATTAGAACTTCAATGACTGATAATTATCAAAAATATCAAACTTTGTCTAGTTCTATCTTTATTATCGGAATGCAGGATTTAATCAAAAAACTAAATCATTTACTAATGGAGTAGTCTAATGAAAAGTAAATATTCTAATAGAATAATAACATTGAGAATTACCTTTTATATAATAACAGTGATTTTTATTGTAACTATTCTTCTTATGTTTTTTAAACCCTTAAACCAGTTGAATTTAATAAGCTTCAAGAAATATTATGCTTATATCTTTGTATTCATTATTGCTTCTTTATTAGTATTGATAGATGTTATAATTTATACTATAGACATAAAATATAATTTATCATTTAGAGATTATCGTAGAGATTATCGTTCATTATTTGAACATCTTGAAACAAAAAAAGATGACTTAAATTATAAATTAAATACACTAAAAAGGGACATCTCTTTACTAGAAGAAAGAGTAAAACTAAAAACTAATGATATAAAAACAAATGTAGAAGAGGAGAAAGAGAAAGAAGTTCCTCAAAGACCTAAAGAATTAATCATTAATAATAGAATTAATAACAGAGAGACAAACCAAGGAGAAAACCAAAAAAAAAAAGATGGTGTAAGTAATCATTCATCTAAAGAACTTTCTAACAATAATCTAGTTCAATATTCTGCTACCGAAAGTAATAAGAAACCAGAAGTTACTAAAGATGATATACCGGAGATTGTAAAAGAAAAGATATGGGTAACTTTTAAAACATTTTCTAAGGAATTAGAAACTGATTCTGCTGACTCAAATATGTTTTTAGAAGAACTTGAAGACAATGAATATGTACTAACAATTCAAATGAAAATTAATATCAATAATTATAACAGTTTTTTTTCAAGGTATAGTGATGCCTTTGAATATCCAGTTATTAATAATGAAACAGTGCAAAAGAAAGACTTTAAAATTGTTTCAAACCCTACATACACTAAGAGTTCTCAAGGGACATTCATAATTCAGCAGAAAGGTAAAATTATTTTAGAATAAAGAGGTTAAATATGTTTATTGGAGCAATGATCGTGTCAGCTCTAATTGTTATCGTTGGGTTAACAGTTTTGCTACTATCTATATATCATCAATTGGAAAGAATAGAAGACATCGAAAGTAATAATGAGTTATTTAGTAATTCCAGTATTACTGACTTTATGAAGTTAAATTTAGATTTTATTAGACAAGAGCCACATTTATTATATGTGTATAATTCTATCAAAAATAAAAGTGAGATTAAAATTGAGATATTTAAAAATTTCATATATTATGATTTGAATAAAACAGATAGGAAAATAAATCTAATAACCAATATTTTACCAATTGTTGGTTTATTGGGAACATTTTTGGGAATAATAATTGGAATCTCTTCATTTGGTAGTGATTATGAAACTCAGAAAATCATGTTATCATTAATTGATTCAGCTAAGTTTGGATTTATAACTTCGCTTATTGCTCTATTTACAACAATAATTATTCGTATAATTTGGTCCTTAGTAAAATCTGAAATTGTTCGTAGAATCCATGATGTTGAAACAATCTTTTCAACCATGTTTTTGCCCAAAACTTACATATCTAAATTCGATAATAGATTAATCTCTTCTGTCGAAAATTTAGAAGTAGCTTTAGGAAATTTTTTGTTAGATTATCGAGAAGAAAATAAAGCGTTTATTGAAAGTAAATATGAAACAACTGCAATGAGTATTGATAGAATTGAAAGTATAATGTCATTGATCAATAATACAATTATAAATTTTACTAAATCATTTACTGAAATTAATGATAAGCATTTAAGGAAGTATGAAGATATATTAATCAATCAAAAACAAGAATTTACAACCATTTTTGGTGATCTTAATAAGTTAAACCAAGGGATGGATGAAAATTCTTCTTTAGCTCTGAAAAATAATATTGTAAGCAATAACAACTTGACAGCCATAGATTCCCTTTTACCAGAAATAGAGAATATTTTACAGTCTTCTAATTTATTTCATTCTAGGACAGATCAAACACTAAATTCTATGTTAAAATTAGATAATACTCTTGAGTCATTTGTGAAATCAGCAAAATCTTTAGAAAACATGGTGGATATCCCCAATTATGTTGAAAATATTGATAAACTTGTTGGAAATTTAGGGAAATATTTTAACGAAATATCTGATGTAAGTATTCGAACTATTGATGCAAAAATAGCATTTGATGATATTACAAGAATTACTACCAAAATTATGGAAGATTACAGTAACCATAGCATTCAGTTCAGTAGTGAATTAACTCAGAACCTAGAGAAATTTGAGAAAAATATTTATGATCTTTTTGGTTTTATAAAAAGTCAAGAAAATGTATCTGTTAATATAGTTAATACTGACGAAATAACGAAATTATTAAAATTATCTAGGGATGATAACCATCTAATAGAAAATTATGAAAATCTTAACAAAAAGATTTCTAACCAATTAGTGAAATTAGAAGAGAATATTAGAGATGTCGTATCCAATAAACATACATCAGAAGATAAGGTAAGTAGTCCTGATACAACCAAAAATAAGGGTATTATGGGCCATTTATTCGGAAAGAGATTATGATGTACGAATCTGAAAATGATATCAATTATTGGGCTTCTTTTGTTGATATTTTTCTTTCATTGTTTTTTATTTTCTTAGTTCTATTTTATATATTTTTTTTTACAATAAAACAATTTGAAGACGAAGAGTTAAAAGAGTTTAATGATATTAGTTATTTATTGGAAAATATACCTAACATTGAATATGTAAAAATGGAGAATAAGATTATTATTAATGAATCTATTTTATTCAGTATATCTAAATCTGAGTTGAATGATGAAGGGATAGCATTTGCGGTAAAGTTCTCCAAAGCATTGAATGATTTTCTTATAAATAATGATAGATATAAAAAGTATTGTATAATTGTTGAAGGGCATACCGATAGGTCTGGAGATGAATTTGGTTATGATAATTACAAATTGGGTTTAAATAGGGCAAGATCTTTCGTTAAACAGATAAAACTTAATTTAGATGATCAGTTAAAAAAGAATGTAGATATTGTTCAAGCTTCATACGGATCGGAAAAACCTAAAAAAGACTCAAATAAAGATAGTGAAAGCTATTATAGCCAAAATGACAGAAGGATAGAAGTAAGAATTATCCCTAAGTTACCTAAAGTCATTGAGAATATATTTTCTAATAACTAATCATTAGTAATGTTAAGAAATCTTACTGCATTATGATAGAAAACAAGAGTTGCGGGGAGTTAATACCAGCTCAAAAAAACGTAAGTGTGCGTCTTGTTCCTAGTTTCTGCTGAGTATTATAAATGGAAACATTGATTAAATAATGCACTTCTATGTTTCTCTAACATAATAATAATAATAGTGTTAGGATATTATTTTTTGAATTATATACATGATCTTAATATAAATACTATCTCTTCTATTTTATTTTTTTTATTTTATTTTATTTTCTAGATTAGTATCATTCTCCATATGCAATGGATTTATAACTACTACGGAAGCATTTTAACAATTTACTGAATCACAATTCTCTATGGTTTTAATTAGAAAAATAACTAGTCTATAAAGTAACATGAAAAGTTTTTTTGATTTAACAAACTTGGATATGTCAGAATGTTAGTTTTGGTAATTCCTCTAGATTATGATTGAATTTGATGGAAGTTAAGAAGCATAATCGAGATGTAAATCTCCTTTTTCCTTGACACAATTAGGGCTTTTTCTTCCTTGTTACAATAGATTAATATTAATAACTTTACGGAGACTAAATTATGAAAAAGAGTAGCGAAATCAGAGCTCAATTTATAGATTTTTTTAAGTCCAAGGGTCATACCTTTGTTCCATCATCACCGGTGATTCCTCAAGATGATCCAACCCTTCTATTTATTAATGCAGGGATGAATCAATTTAAAGATATATTTTTAGATAAAGTAGAAGCAAAATATTTGCGGGCTGTTAATTCTCAAAAGTGTATTAGAGCAGGTGGAAAACATAACGACTTGGATGAAGTGGGAAAAGATGGATATCATCATACTTTCTTTGAAATGTTAGGAAATTGGTCTTTTGGTGATTATTACAAAAAAGAGGCTATTACTTGGGCCTGGGAACTAATAACCGATGTTTGGAAATTAGATAAATCAAGACTTTATGCTTCTGTTCATGATTCTGACCAAGAAGCTTATGACCTCTGGAAAGAGTTAACAGATATTGACCCTTCTCATATTTCTTATCATGGCGATAAAGACAACTTTTGGGAGATGGGTGAAACAGGACCTTGCGGACCATGTTCAGAAATTCATTATGATCGTGGCACAGATTTCTGTGGTGTTGAAGGTGAACATAAGTGCGATGTAAATGGTGATTGCCATCGCTATATGGAAATTTGGAATCTCGTCTTTATGCAATATTATCGTGAGCTTGATGGTAGTTTAACACCTCTAAAGAAGACTCATGTTGATACTGGTTCAGGTTTCGAGAGAATTTGTCAGATTCTTCAAGGCAAAGATTCAAATTATCATACTGATCTCTTTATGCCAATTATTAATGAGATTAGTAGGATTTCTAAGGTTGCTTACGATCCTGAAACCTCAATTCCACATAGGGTTATAGCAGATCATATCAGATGTTTAACTTTTGCCTTGGGAGATGGTGGAATGCCTTCTAATGAGGGAAGAGGTTATGTTCTCAGAAGAATTCTCAGAAGAGCTGCCCGATATGGTAGAAAAATTGGTCTTAAAGAACCTTTCTTATATAAATTAGTTGATTCTGTTATCGATGTTATGGGTGATCATTTTAGTGAACTTAACGATAAGAGAGACTATATAATAATGATTATCAAGGCTGAAGAAGAGAGATTTAATCAGACTTTAGATAAGGGGTTAGAGAGATTTGAAGACATTGCTAATAACTTAGAAAATAAGATAATTCCAGGTAAAGAAGCTTTTACCTTATATGATACTTTTGGCTTTCCAGTAGATTTAACAACTATTTTAGCTGAGGAGAGAGGACTATTTGTTGATATGCAAGGCTTTAATCTGGCAATGGAAGAACAGAAAGAAAGAGCTAGACAAAACTCTAAATTTTCTATGGATGTTGATGACACTGAATGGGTGTTTGTGGAAAAAAATCAACAAACTGATTTTATCGGCTATGAATCATTAACCTCTGAAAGCACCATCTTACGCTACGCTATTGATGAAAAGAAGATAGTTAAAATAGTGCTGGATAAAACTCCATTCTATGCTGAATCAGGCGGACAAACTGGTGATAAAGGCGAAATTAAGAACAAGGACTTCTTGGTAAAAGTATTCGATGTTAAGAAAGTCTCAGGAGCTTGGATTCATATCGGAAAACTTATTTCTGGGATGATAATTGGAGGGAAAGTTCAAGCAAGTGTTACTCAAAGCCTTCGCAGAGATATTGCCTCTAACCATACTGCAACTCATCTACTTCATTCAGCTCTTAGAAGCGTTTTGGGCTCTCATGTGCAACAAAAAGGTTCTTTAGTTGATAACAAAGGCTTAAGATTTGATTTTACTCATTTTAATGGTTTAACCCCTCAAGAGATAACTCAAGTAGAAGATATTGTTAATGCTCAAATTAGAAGCAATAACAAAGTCTCAGTTGAAGTTAAGTCGATTGAAGAAGCAAAAGAATCAGGAGCAATGGCTCTCTTTGGAGAAAAATATGGTGATGAAGTGAGAGTTGTTTCAGTTGCAGATTTCTCCATGGAACTTTGTGGGGGAACTCATGTTAAATCAACAGGTGAAATTGCTTCTTTCAAAATACTGACTGAATCTTCTTCTGCTGCAGGTATTAGAAGAATTGAAGCCATAACAGGTGATAAAGTTATGGAATATCTACGCAATCAAGAAGGAAAACTAGACACTATAAAAGCACTTGTTAATGCAAATGATAAAAATATAGAAGAAAAAATAGAAAAGCTCTTAGATGAGAGTCGAGAATTAAAAAGAGAAATTGAAGAATTAAAAGCAAAAGAGGGTTCGTCTATAATCAACGATCTAATTGCAAAAGCTGAAATAATTGATGATATAACACTTGTTGTTAGCGAAGTTAAAGTAGATAACCCTAATGATTTAAGAACTCTTGGGGATCAATTAAAAGATAAACTGAAATCTGGTATTGGTGTGCTAATTGCTAGATTTGAAGATAAAGTATCTCTGCTTACAGTAGTTACTCCTAATTTAACCAAGAGCTATCATGCTGGTAAAATTGTTGGGCAATTAGCTGCTATTCTGGGTGGAAAAGGTGGAGGAAGAGCAGACTCAGCAATGGCAGGTGGTAAAGATCTTGCAAAGATTCCTGAAGCAATTAAAGTAGCAAAAAACTTAATTAAAATGATTTAATAACTTGCTAAATCGTAATTATTTAATGAGTAAAATATTTACTAAAATTACATTGGGTAAAATATTATCTTGACAATAAAAACTTATAATCGGAAAATATGAATATGAATAAAAACATTAAAGAGAATAGTAGAGCAAATATATTAATAGTAGATGATGAAGTAGTTATTCTAAAACTCTTCACGGACTTTCTCTCCAATAGTAATTTCTCTATATTTTGTGCTTCTAACAACTATGAGGCGAGATCTTTTCTCGAGAGTGAAGAGATCGATGTCATGTTGTTAGATATATATATGGGACAAGACTCAGGGATTGATTTAATACCTGTGTGTAGGGAGATTTCGCTTAATACAGAGATTGTTGTTATATCAGGAACTTCTAGGATAACTGATGTTATTAAAGTGATGAGATATGGAATAGCTGACTTTTTATTAAAGCCAGTCAAAAAAAATAAGCTTTTACAACTGATAGATAAATTAATCGGTAGTAAGAACAACTATTTACTCACAGATGATGCAGATGATATCTACATAGGAGAAAGTACTATTATTAATGAATTAGTAAGAAGGATAAAAGTGCTTGCTCCTACCAATCTTAATGTCTTTATTACTGGGAAAAGTGGTACAGGAAAAGAAGTTTTTTCTAAAATGCTCTTCCAGCATAGTAAAAGAGCTGATAAGCCCTTTGTTGCTGTAGATTGTGGTGCTATCCCAGAAAACTTGATTGAAAATGAACTCTTTGGTAGTGCTAAAGGTGCTTTTACTGGAGCAAATGGACATAAAGGCAAATTCGAATTAGCTGATCAAGGAACTATTCTTTTAGATGAAATAACAAATCTTCCCCTTAGTAGTCAAGCTAAATTGCTCAGAGCTATCCAAGAGAAGAAATTCTATCCAATAGGTAGTAATAAAGAGGTTCATGCTGATTTTAGAATCATAGCTACTACTAATGAACAGGTTGAACCCTTAATTAAAAAAGGCTTATTTAGAGAAGACCTTTACTATCGATTGAATGAAGTACTACTAGAAATTCCTGAACTAAATGATAGAAATGAAGATTTTGAAAAACTTTCCTTGTATTTTATTAATAAGGCAAATAAAGAACTCAATAAAAATGTATCAGCTATCTCACCAGTAGCTGTGGAAGTGCTTAATTCTTATTATTGGAAAGGAAATATTAGAGAATTTAATCATATCATATTTACTGCTGTTTTATACTGTCCAGGAACAACTATTCTCCCCGAACATCTTTCCATAAAGAATTATTACCAAAGAAAAAATACTCTTTTAAGTGATGATGCCGGATTGTACGAGGTCCTAAAAGAAACTGAAAAAAGATTGATTTTAGAAACTTTAGATAAGTGTAACCATAACAAAAGTGAAACTGCTAAAGAACTAAAAATAAATAGAAAGACACTCTATCGTAAGATGTCTGAGTTGAATATTGTCGAACTGTGACAAATGTGTGAAACTTCTCAAAATTGCCTCATTATTATGTTTTGAGAAGAAAATTTAGACTGTTAATTTCATAAAAAAATACTGTAAGTTTCTAGAATATATTAATTTAAAAAATATATGTTATTAGAAAAACTTATGGAAGCTATCTTGCATTATAATAAACTATGAAATCGAAAAATTAAAAAAATAAACCTATAAATGAGGATATTATGAAAAAGTTTTTATTATTATTTAGTCTTTTACTTTTAACTTTAGGGCTCTTCTCCGAAACTTTAATTGAAGAAAATTCTAATTATGGTAATTGGAATGAAGAGGGCAGTCCTTACATTATCACTACTGATATTGAAATTCCTCAAGGAGAAACATTAACAATTGATCCTGGAGTCACAGTATTAGTTATTGAAGATGCAAGTATTACTGCTTACGGAATTTTAAGTGTTAATGGTGTTGAAGATAATCTTGTCTATATTCAAGGTCTCTCTGAAACAACAATTTGGCAAGGAATTGAAGTCCACTCTGAAGGTAGTAATTTCACTTTTACAAATATCATCGGTGCTGGTAAAGGATTATCCCTTTACAAAACAAATTATGTTGATTATACTAATATTATTGGTTATGGAACAAATGATTTTGAAGAAGGACTCTATATTGGTGATGGAAATCAATCTGAAATTAATCATGTAGATATCTATGGATATATGACTGGTGTTACCATTAAAGCTGATACAGGTGGTGATGGTGATGAAGATGACGGACATGAACCTACTACCCCTACTATGGATGTTATAAGAATATATTATTCACCAGATAGTTGGAAGAATAATAGAACTGTTACTACAAAAGGTATCTATATGGATACTAAGGTTGAGCCAACTCTTACTAATATTGAAATAGAAAACTATGATGAAGGTATCACTATTAAAGCTGATACAGATGGTGACGGGGATGAGGACGACGGACACGAACCAACTACACCAACTATGGATGTTATAAGAATTTATTACTCACCAGATAGCTGGAAAGATGACCGAACAGTTACTACTAAAGGAATCTATGTTGAAGGTGAAGTAAATCCTGTATTTACTAATATTGAAATAGAAAACTATGATGAAGGTATCACTATTAAAGCTGATACAGATGGTGATGGTGATGAGGACGACGGACACGAACCAACTACTCCTACAATGGATGTTATAAGAATTTATTACTCACCAGATAGCTGGAAAAGTGACCGAACAGTTACTACTAAAGGAATCTATGTTGAAGGTGAAGTAAATCCTGCCTTTACAGATGTTGAAATAGAAAACTATGATGAAGGTATCACAATCAAAGTTGATGCAGATGGTGATGGTGATGAGGACGACGGACACGAACCAACTACCCCTACTATGGATGTTATAAGAATTTATTACTCACCAGATAGCTGGAAAAGTAATAGAAGTGTTACTACAAAAGCTATTGTTGTAGATGGTAAAATTAATCCTGCCTTTACAGATGTTGAAATAGAAAACTATGATGAAGGTATCACAATCAAAGTTGATGCAGATGGTGATGGCGATGAGGACGACGGGCACGAACCAACTACCCCTACTATGGATGTTATAAGAATTTATTACTCACCAGATAGCTGGAAAAGTAATAGAAGTGTTACTACAAAAGCTATTGTTGTAGATGGTAAAATTAATCCTGCCTTTACAGATGTTGAAATTGAAAACTATGATGAAGGTATAACAATCAAAGCAGATGCAGATGGTGATGGTGATGAGGACGACGGACACGAACCAACAACTCCAACTATGGATGTAATAAGAATTTATTACTCACCAGATAGCTGGAAAAACAATGTAAGAGGTAATACTAATGGTATCACCATAGATGGTAAAATTAGCCTTACTGCTAATAACATTGAAGTTGAAAACTATGATATAGGATTTGAATTCAAATCTGAAGGTGAACAAACTTTAACTGATATCTTATTACCTAACAATGTATCTGCTAGAAATAATTATGGAATTAAATCAAAAGGTGATAACTCTATAAATATTGATACTATAAATATCCAAAATTACGATAATGCTATATATTTCGTTTCAGGATCAACACCTGTTAATGCAAATATTTTAAACGCAGTTATAAGTAATGATAATAATAATGAAAGAGCAAATTCAAAAGCTCTCTACTTTAAAGGAGCAGTTAATCTCTTTGTAGATAATGGGCACATCACAGATTTTGATAAATCAATCTACTTGAAAAATAACTATAATACCTCAGTTGAAGCAAAAGTTGAACATACTGAAATCTATCAAACAGAAGCAAGAAGAGGTAATTATAAAGGTATTGATTTTACAGGTAAAATTGATGCTATCATTAATAATAATGTTGTAAAATCATGTGATCCTGCGATAGCAGTTAGTGGTACAAATTCTGTAAGTACAATTAACAGAAATCTAGTATTCATCACTTATCACAAGAATAACTCTAAAGGTGTTGATGTTACTAATATTGATAACAATATTATGAAGCATAATACTATAGTTAATTACGATAAAGGTTTATCTTCCCGTTATACACCATCAGAATTGGTTAATAACATTATTTGGAAAGAAAATCCTGGTAATAACATTGTCCAAAATTACGATTATATTGATGCTCGTTATAACAATATTTCATTACCTGATGGCGAGATATATCCTGGTATTGCTAACATAAACGAAGTTCCAGACTTTGTAGGTAATATTGATGATGATGCCGATAAGAGCGATTTTATAGATAAATTTGCTGAGTATCAATTAAATCCTTCATCTCCTTGTATTGATGCAGGTGATCCTGTAGAAACACCAGATAGTGATGGTACAATACCAGATCTTGGGGTATTTGAATTTGTTGGAAATAAAGATTATACTCCTGCAGTAAATTCTGAAGTTTGCTTGAGTAACTATCCTAATCCTTTCAATCCTACAACTAATATTCTTTTCAATGTTGCAGAAGAAGGTATTGTTAATGTTAAAATATATAACTTAAAAGGACAAGTTGTTAAATCTTTACTTAATGAAAAGAGAGCTATAGGAAGTCATAGTGTTATCTGGAATGGAGATAACAATAGAGGCTCTAGAGTTGCTTCAGGTATCTATTTTGTTAGATTGGAACAAAAGAATATTCATATTACAAGAAAAATTATATTGACTAAATAATCTTCTCTCCATAATAAAGCATATATGTGTAATAAACAACCCTCAGCCGAGGGTTGTATTTTACACAAGATTAATGAAAGACTAAATACTTGGGAGATAGATGAAATATAAAAGTTTTGTTCCAGATTTTGTATTAAATGAATTTATAAAGGGTAAGTATAGAAAAGAGTTATTCGCCCATATCTTGATTATTGATATTTCAGGATTTACTGAATTAACCCAACTCTTAATGGATAGGGGCTCTGCAGGGGCAGAAGAACTTGCTAAGATAATTAGAAAACTCTTTGAACCTCTAATCACAATTATTGAAGAACATCACGGATTTATTTCATCATTCGCAGGTGATTCTTTTATAGCAATTTTCCCGGATAATGAAATTGCTCATATTGATTTTCCCAAACTAACTTCTCAAATAATCACTTCAGTAGATGACTATAATTCTGAGAACAATTTTGAACTTTCTTTTCTTATCTCTATCAAAGTCGGGGTTGGCTTTGGAGAGGTCTGTCTTGATATTTTTAAGTCTGATTATTATTCAACCTATCTTTTCTCAGGTTGTGGTGTTGATTCAGCTATTCAAGCTATAATGAAAGCTAGTAGAGGGGAAGTAAACTACTCTTTTCCTGTAAGTAATAAGGGGCATGAAACAGATCAGAAGAGCATTGAGTATAAGGATGTTATTTATAAAAATTATGATTTGTTTTTACCTCCAATTTTAAGAAATCATGATAAAATAGGTGAGTTTAGAAAAGTAGTTAGTTGCTTTATTGCTTTTGAAGATTCAGAAGATAAGGATAGATTTATAATAAGGGTTATGGATTTATCTCTGCGCTATGGAGGTTACTTCAATAAAGTAGATTACTCTGATAAAGGAATGGTTATTTTAGTAATTTTTGGCGCTCCTAAGGCTTTTCATAACGCCTCAATTAGAGCTTGTAATTTTGCCCTGGAAGTAAGAAATTATCATGCCAATGTCTCTAGAATAGGCATTAGTTATGGAGAAGCTTATGCAGGTTTTGTGGGTAGCAATACTCGGGGAGAATACACAGTATTGGGGATGTCTGTTAATCTTTCTGCTCAGATGGCTATACAGGCAAGCAATAATGAAATATTGGTAGATAAATATATTTATAATAAAGCTCGTAAGAACTTTAAAATTATAATGAAAGGTTATAGGAATTATAAAGGATTCCAGGCAAAAGTCCCAACTTATGTACTAACCGCACCAAAATATATAAGTGAGTTTCTCTCTTTCAATAACAAATTTGTAGGTAGGGAAGAGCAACTTGTCTCCATAAGTAATAAAATAAATGACTCTACATCTAAAGTAGTCTCAAAAATCCTAAATATATACGGAGATGAAGGAATAGGTAAAACAAGAATTGTTGCAGAGTTAGTGAATCTGTTAGGAAAAACGAATTACTCCTGGGTTTATATGGAATGTGATTCGGTTCTAAGGCAAAATTACAATCCTTTATTATCCTTTTTTAAATACTATTTTAAGATAATTGATTCTGATGATTATCAAGTTAATAGAAATAAAATTGTCAAAATAATTGATTCCTTAGCTCAGAATGTAAGTAATAAGACTTTGATTCATGAGTTGAATAGTGGCATAAGTTTGTTTGAGAATTTATTGGGGATTAAGGAATTTCTCGCAGATAATGTAGATAGCGAAATAATTAAAAATAGGTATGAAAATACTCTATATGCAGTGACAAACATTTTTAGACTTCTTTCTTTAAATCTTCCGACAGTCATGATTATAGATAATTTCGATTCTATCGATCCTGAAAGTTATAACTTCCTGCGCTATTTCTATCCACTCATCAAGGATTATCCTATAACGATAATTATCTTAAGTCGAAACCAACAAATTAATTTATTTGATGATTTAGGGATTTCACAAGAAAATAAGTGCTTTGAATTATCTAATCTGAATCAAAATGATTCAATAAAGATGGTTAAATCATTTCTTTATGATGACTTAGAAGATAACATTAAAATCACAGATAAACTTCTAACTAGAATAATAGAACAATCTAAAGGTAATCCTTTTTATATAGAGCAAATTGTAAGTTATATCAAGCGGGGAAAATTACTTAATGAAGATAAATATCTTTTAGAAGATACATTCTCAATTCCTGATACTATAGAAGCAATGATTATTGAGAGGATAGATAAGTTAGACGATATCTTGAAAAAAGTAGTAAAGGTTGCTACTGTTCTAGGAAACAAGTTTGATAAGAGAATTTTGCAAGAGATGATGGGTGGGAATGATATTTCTCGATTTCTTGCCGAGGGCGAGATTGAAAACCTCTGGTATCCTGCTCTAGAATTTAATTATGTTTTTAGAAATACTATATATCGTGATTGCATTTATAAGTTGCTATTAGTAAGTCAAAGTGTAAATATTCATAAGAAAGCTGTAATATCAATGGAAAAAATTTATCAAGATAATATTCATAACCACTTTGAAGAATTGATTTACAACTCCATAAATGGAGAGCTATTAGAAAAATCAATTCACTATTTGAGATTAGCAATTGATGATTCTATTAAATATCATAAATATGGTGCAGCACTAAAATACTGTCTGCAACTTCTTGAATATATAAAAGCAAATAACATAAATGATGAGGAAATAATGATTGATACAAAATTGAAAATAGTTGAGGTCAATCTAGAGGAGAGTAGGTTAGATATATCCAATCAGGGTATTGAAGAATTAGAGGCAATTATTAAACCTAATACTGTTCACTGGTTTAAACTAAATTATCTAAAAGCGAAAGCACTTTTTGTGCAAGAGAAGTATAAGGAATTAGTAGCTTTCACTCAAGAAATTATTGAGCTTTATGAAGGTTCGGAATACAAAATTCATTTGACTATCTATTACTTAGATTCACTCAGATATCTTAACCGAGGAGAAGAGTTTGAAAAGATATCCATAGAGTTATTAGATAAGTATCTAGATTCTGATAATGACCTCTATATTAGTAGAATAGCGAATTTGTTAGGTGTTTATTTTATGGAGAAATCAAAATATTATGATGCTCTTCACTATTTTAAGTTGAATTTAAACCTAATTGAAAGTTTGAATACTTCTGATCTTATGGCAAGTGGAGCTCACAATATTGGTGTTATGACCTATCATCTGGGAGATAAATATCAAGCAAAAAGTTATTATCTTAAAGCATTAAAATACTCAGAAGAGACCGGTAACAGAATTACCAAATGTAGGATTATGTCTGATTTAGCTATGTTAGAGTATAATGAGAAGAATGTCTCCGAATCCTTATCACTTCTTCTTGAAGCTTTAGAAATAGCTCGACTTAGTTTGAATACTAATCAGGTATCTCGTATTCTTTATAATTTAGCACTAATCCATATCTCTAAAAATGAAAATGAAAAGGCTCTCAACTATGCTTTAGAGTGTCGGGATATTGGTGTCTTAATGAATAATTTAAGAACTCAGAGTTTTGTTAATAATATTATTGCTCAAATCTACATAAAAAGCGGAAAATATCTTTTAGCTTACGACTTAATTAAGGAGAATATTTCTCATCAAAATAGTATTGATGACTTAGAGGGTGTTGCTAACTCTTATGGATTACTTGGAATATTGAATAAAGAACAGAAAAAATACTCTGATGCAGCGCAAAACTTTGCTGATGAATTCAAAATACTAAATAGCTTAGGTAGCAAGCATAGTGAAGGAATTGCTTTATTTAATTGGGCTACCTGTGATTTGGAATTAAAAAGAATTGCAGAGGCTAAAACAAAACTTAATGAAGCCCTAGCTGTATTTACTAAATGTAATTACGAAAGTGGTATAAAAAAAGTTAATGATTTAATAGCTACTTTAGTAACTAGCGAAGTCAAGAAGTAAGAAGATAAGTTTAACAAAAAACATCTTTTCTGATAATAAACAAAAGGGACTGATTATTCAGTCCCTTTAATTTATATTACTATCTTTTATTTTTGTACTAATCTCATAAAGAGACTTTTACCATTAATATCATACTCTTCCATTTGAGAATTACTATCTTCTCTTAGGAAGTTATCGGTAAGAGTATCAGAAGCAATGAAGTCTGCAAAAGTAGTAAATACTTCAGCAAGTTCTTCATCAGCATAATAGAATACATCTATGCGATCCATGATATCAAAGTTATTTTCTTTTCGAGTAAATTGAATCTTATTATTGATTTCACGAGCATAACCTTCTTTGATTAACTCAGGAGTGAGGCTTGTATCTAAAGCTACCCACATATCTTTGTGAGATTCAAAAGTATAGCCTTCTCTCTGTTGAATAGAGATTGCCACATCCTCTTCAGTGATAGGGAAAGTTTCACCATTGATTACTAAGTTATAACTCTCACCTTTGTTGAAAGCAGAGATGATTTCAGAAGCATCTTCTTTAGGAAGAGCTTGAGCAATTAGCTTCATACTTTTACCGAATTTAGGACCCATAACTTTGAAGTTTGGTTTCATATCATAATGAACAAAATCATCATCACGGGAGATATATTTTATCTCTTTAATATTTATTTCTTCAACAAGCAGGTCTGTCATTCTTTCAACTACATCTTGAGTGGAAGCAGGAACAAAGATTGTCTGCAATGTCTGTCTAACTTTAATTTGACAGGTATTACGAGCTGAACGACCTAAGCCCACGAGAGTAATAATAGTCTGCATTTCAGCTTCTAATTTCTCATCGATAACAGCTTCATTACAAAGAGGGTATTTCTCTAAATGAACAGATTCTTTACCTGTTAAGTTAGTATAGATATCCTCAGCCATGTAAGGAGCGAAAGGAGCTATCAGCTTAGCAATAGTCTCTAAGACAAAGTTGAGAGTGGCGTAAGCATCTTTTTTATCATCATTGAGTTCAAAAGACCAGAACCTTCTTCTTGATCTTCTAACAAACCAGTTTGAAACTTCATCAAGCACAAATTCTTGAATAGCTCTTACACTCTTAGTAAAGTCATAACTATCATTAAAAGCAGTAACATCTTTGATTAAGGTGTTTGTTCTAGAGATAATCCATCTATCAATTTCTGCAGTTTTTTTCTGATCGAAATCATAGTCGCTTGCATTGAATTTATCAATGTTGGCATAAGTAGTATAGAAGGAATAGACATTCTTAAGAGTTCCCATGAACTTACCTAGAATCTCAGCAACACCTTTTTCATTGAATTTGGTAGGAACCCAAGGTGGACTTACATAAAGCAAGTACCAACGAATCACATCAGCACCATATTGCTTCATTAATTCGAATGGGTCAGCTGTGTTTCCTTTTGATTTACTCATTTTGATACCATTAGCGTCAAGAATCAAATCATTCACTAGAACATTCTTGTAAGGAGCTTTTCCTTTAAGAATAGTGGAAATAGCGAGCAGAGAGTAGAACCAGCCACGAGTCTGATCTATACCTTCAGAGATAAAGTCTGCTGGGAATAATTCACCATCAAATTTATCTTTATTTTCAAAAGGATAGTGCCATTGAGCAAAAGGCATAGCGCCTGAATCAAACCAGCAATCTATAACTTCTGGAGTTCTGAGCATATCATGACCACAAGAACATTTTAGATGAATATCATCAACATAAGGTCTGTGTAATTCTATATCTTCAGCTACTTTTGAGCCATCTTTATAATATCCTCTTTCTCTAAGTTCTTCGATAGAACCTACAGAATCTAATTTTCCACAATCATCGCACACCCAGACATTTAGAGGAGTTCCCCAGAATCTATCGCGGGATAGAGCCCAGTCGATATTATTCTTAAGCCACTCTCCAAATCTCTTCTCACCAACAAAGCCAGGATACCAATTCACAGTGTCGTTATTTTTCATTAACTCTTCTCTAAATTGAGAAGTTCTGATAAACCAAGACTCTCTACCGTAATAGATAAGAGGAGATGAACAACGCCAGCAGTGAGGGTAACTGTGGTTGATCTGTTCTCTTCTATAAAGAACTTCTCTCTCTTTCATATCTTTGATGATGCCCTTATCAGCATCTTTTACAAAGATACCTTGCCAAGGCTCTACTGCCTCAATAAATTTACCTTCTCCATCCACTAAATTAATGAATGGTAATTTATATTTCATTCCAATATTATAGTCATCAGCACCAAAAGCAGGAGCTGTATGAACTACACCGGTACCATCATCCATAGTCACATAATCAGCGATTCCGATAAACCAACCATCTTCTTCTACACCTAAGAAATCATAGAGTCTTTCATATCTCTTATGCTCTAAATCTTGACCAAGATACTCTTCTACTATCTCATAATCTTCTGCGACTACTGAAAGTCTGGCTTTAGCTAAAATTAAGTTTTCTTGAGTTTCTGTTAATTTGATTTTAACATAAGTTTCTTTAGGATTTACTACCAAAGCTACATTTGAGAGAAGTGTCCAAGGAGTTGTTGTCCAAGCTAAGAAGTAGGTGTTTTCCATTTCTTTAGCTTTGAATTTAACAAAGACAGAAGGATCATTTACATCTTTATAACCTTGAGCAACCTCGTGGGAAGAGAGGGGAGTGCCACATTTTGGGCAATAAGGAACAATCTTGTGTCCCTTATAGAGTAAATCTCTTTTAAAGAAGTCATTAAGAATCCACCAAACTGTCTCGATATAATTATTATCAAGTGTGATATAAGGATTGTCTAAATCGACCCAATACCCCATTTGTTCTGTCATTTTACGCCATAAACCTTCGTAAGTAAAGACAGATTCTTTACATTTTTTATTAAATGCTTCGATACCATATTTTTCTATTTCAGGTTTTCCATCTAAACCAAGACTTTTTTCAACTTCAATTTCTACTGGTAAACCATGAGTATCCCAACCAGCTTTACGCTTTACCTGAAACCCTTGCATTGTCTTGTAACGACATACTGAATCTTTCAAGGTTCTGGCCATTACATGGTGGATTCCTGGTTTTCCATTAGCTGTAGGAGGTCCTTCGAAGAAAACAAATTGCTCTGCCCCTTCTCTATTATCTATACTTTTCTTATGGGTATTTTTTTCCTGCCAATAATTCCTGACTCTCTCTTCAAGAAGAGCAGGTGACTCTTTTAAATCTATACTTTTATACATCTGTTTTCCTTTTATCTAAATAAAACTATTTTTTAATAATTACTTCTCTTCTACTGAAGCTTCTTCTTCTTGATTATCTGCTTCTTCCTCGAAGAACTCTTCATAATGTTCCATCAAATCTTCATTTGCTTGAACATATTTTTTCCACTCTTCTGTCGCCTTATCTGCATCAACACATTTATGGCAAATTACTACCATATTTTGCTGATTTACGCCAATATATCCCCTATCATAACACACTTTGCAATTCTTTTTCTTGCGTGCTGATAGGACTATTTCCTTTGCCATTTCTAAATGTTTGTCATCTAATTTATACATTGCTTTTTCCTCTTTTGAGTGTAAAATTATATTTTAAATCAAATTAATTTAAATGTCATAATTAGGCAATATTTTTTTTGTTTAATACAGATGATGCAGTAGGCCCATACCTGAAGTTCATTTAATATAGGCTTGGAGGAGTAATTAAACACCTAATTCATGAAACAAAGCTTAAGAATATTACACCTGATAAGTTAGAGTATAAGGATAAGTTATAATTTTCTTTAGAAAAAAAGAGGGTCTATGAATCTTCTTATCTGGGTTTACGGACTTTTAGTCCGTGAATCTTCTTTTCTGGGGTTACGGACCTTTAGTCCGTGAATCTTCTTTTCTGGGGTTACGGACCTTTAGTCCGTGAATCTTAATTCTTCCTTCATAGCCTTCTATTCTATTGCGAATTATAGGGGCTAATCATTATTCGCCATCTTAGAAGAAACACCCAACTAAGTTCCCCTCTTGAAAAGGTATATAAGAAGATATACTCAGTTTCTAATCTATTTATAAGTTAGTCAACAATATAAGACGGACAAGATGTTCACCGTCCGACAGAAGAGAAGAATTAAGATTGTCATTGCCTTGCAATGAGGCGGAGAGAATCTCCACCGTCCGACAGAAGAAGTCTTTACTCTTCTCTTCTTTTAGTTCGCGTTTATTGGTGTGAAAATACCCTTATCTTTGTCATTCCATCTCTTTGTCACTCCATCTCTAATACTCAAGTTCTTGGTCTTAACGAAGACAATAATGTTAATTTCTTTAGTTCCCGAAAATATTTCCCAGCACACTAAATCATGTTTATAAAAAAAAGCAAATTAGTTTTTGACAAGAAAAAATAAAATTGTGTTTTGGAGCTCATATGAATAAAATATTACTAGACATTATCTCTAGTATTTCGGAATATGAAATAAAGGAAATCTTATAAAAAAGATGATTATTATGTTAATTGTTGTTACAGTCGCTTTAACTATATGCATGTCATGTGATAACCAATCTGCAATTTCTAAAATTCAGATAACACCAACTAGCAGTTCGAAACTGTCGGCTGGCGAACAGTATAAGCAGTGTTTAGATGAGATATATAATTCTCTAAAGAGAGATTATTCAGATTTATTTCAATAATCTTGATCTTGCTCACTCATCTATGTTATATTGGAAGATAAATTCGTCTAAATGGGATGTTTTAATAGACGATATCTACATTGGAGTTGTTAATCCGTATGATTATAATAATTTACGAATTTCGTGGATGAATGATTTGAGAGGTGCAATTATTGGAGGTCTTACAGGAACCGCAATTGCAGGACCTGTTGGGGCTGTAATTGGTGTCGTTGTAGGAGGGGTTACTGGCTCTTGTCACTGGAAAGTACAATTTGCCGTAGAAATGGCTGTTGCAGGATATGCACTGATAGAAGATTAAGTTATGTGGTACAGAATATTAATTATCCCGATTGCCTTTATAGTAGTTTCACTAATCAACTATAGATTATATATTAATAATAAAGCATCTATCAAAGAAATTGTATTAACTTCAGTTAGTTCACTCATAGTTTTAACAATAGTTCTACTAAAAGGAAGTCCTGAAAATAAACTGGGAACTAGTATAGGAGCTTTTTTAGCTGTTATAATTATTACTATAACGATTGTTAAAATAAAAAGAATTAGTTAGATTGAAACATCCTGCATCTACTGACTTTGGAACTTTAAATCTATGTTTTCTTTCAATATACCCAACTGGGTAATTTGTAGTAGCTAACTTAGTGAATAATTGTTGTGAAGGGCTAAGTGAAATGAGATTAAAGAAAAAGAACATACTCCACTTAAACTCGTAACAAGTCTAGGATTTAAGAAATTTTGAGTGCGGAAACTTAAGGGAAAATAAGTAAATCCATAAAAACTTAATAAAAAATATTGACATATTCATGGGGAAAGAATTTTATGTTAACTACGAAATTGTAAGAAGCAATAGAATAATAATTAATGATAATAAATAGGAGTAAATGATGAAAGAAGGAATCCATCCTAACTATAAAAAAGTTAAAGTTACATGTATGTGTGGAAACATTTTTGAAACTAAATCTACAACAGGTGATATCAATGTATCAATCTGTAATGAATGCCATCCATTCTATACCGGAAAAGAAAAACTTCTTGATACCGCAGGTCGTGTAGAGAAGTTCAAACAAAAATATAGCAAAGACAAAAAGTAGATTTTTTACAATTTTGCACCACAGTAGCGTTACGCCTGTGGTGTTTTTTTTATAATAGCAAAAGGATTGAAAAATGGGTAAAGTGAAAGAGATTGCCATTGGTGGTCAAGCTGTCATAGAAGGCGTAATGATGCGAGGTCCTGAGCATATAGCAACCTGTGTAAGAAGGAAAGATGGTTCTTTAGAATTAAAGAAAGAGAAATTTGATAGTATAACTAAAAGAGTTAAAATATTAGGGATCCCCTTAATTCGTGGATTCGCATCTTTGATAGAGATGATGATAATCGGAGTAAAGACTTTAACTTTTTCTGCTTCAAGATATGAATTAGATTTTGTTGATGAGAAAGAAGCAGCCAAGTCTGATTTCAGAAAGAAGAGTGAAGAGTTTTTTTCTTATGTTTTTGCCTTTGGATTTGCAATTCTTCTCTTTGGGGTAGTACCTTATTTCTTAAGTCAGAAAATGGATAATAATGCTCTATTTAATCTTTTAGCAGGTTCGATTAGAATAACATTTTTTATCGGATATGTGTGGGCTATTAGTAAATTAAAAGATGTAAAACGGGTGTTTCAATACCATGGGGCAGAACATAAGAGTGTTCATGCCTGGGAGAAGCAGTCTGATTTAGATTCTGCAAGTGTCCAAAAGTTCACTACTCTTCATCCTCGCTGTGGAACAAGCTTTATCTTCTTAGTAATGTTAATTGCTATTTTGCTGTTTTCCATAGTTGATACATTAGTTCAAATGTACTGGATTGAGAAAATAATGTGGTGGCAGAGATTACTTATACATTTTCCACTAATTCCTTTAGTGTCAGGTATATCTTATGAAGTATTAAAATTCTCAGGAAAAAATATTAACAACCCTTTGGTTAAATTATTTACTTTCCCTGGATTAGCTTTGCAGAGGATAACTACCCAAGCACCTAGTGATGAAATGATTGAATGTGCAGTTGTGGCTATGAAATCAGCCTTAGATATAGATGTAACAGATTACGAAAATTTAACAATCTTAGATAAATAATTTAGGAGTATTGAATGATACCGCAAGATAAATTGGAAGCTCTCATAGAAGAACATAGCCAATTAAGAGAACAAGTATATGACCAAAAAATCATGTCAGATAGAAGAATCTATGGAAAAATTTCTAAGAGATTTAAAGAACTAGAAGAGATTTTAGCAGTTAATAGAGAGTATTTAGAAGTCGAACAGAATATTAAAGATTCCAAAGGACTATTAGCTCACGAAAAAGATAAAGAGATGCAAGAGTTAGCCAAGATGGATATTGAGGAGTCGGAAGAAAAATTAGAAGAATTATCAGAGACTCTTAAAGAGATGCTAGCTCCTAGAGACCCTAATGATGACAAGGATGTTATCGTTGAAATCCGAGCAGGAACAGGTGGAGATGAAGCTGCTCTTTTTGCAGCAGACCTCTTTAGAATGTATAGTTATTTTGCTGGAAATCAGGGTTGGAAGCAGGAAGTATTAACTTCTAACATGACTGATAAAGGTGGTTATAAAGAAGTAACCTTTATGTTGAGAGGTGAGAATGTTTTTGGGACAATGAGATTTGAGTCTGGTGTTCACCGTGTTCAGAGAGTTCCAGAGACAGAAGCAAGTGGCAGAATTCACACTTCAGCAATCTCAGTGGCAGTTCTCCCAGAAGCTGATGATGTGGATGTAGAAGTTAATCAAAATGATTTGAAAATAGATGTTTATAGATCATCAGGAAATGGTGGTCAGAGTGTTAACACTACAGATTCAGCTGTGAGAATTACTCATTTACCTACAGGCTTAGTCATTACCTGTCAAGATGAGAAATCTCAGATTAAAAATAAAGATAAAGCAATGAAAGTACTTAGATCAAGATTACTTGATATGGAAATTGCTAAGCAAGAAGCTGAAATTTCTGCAACTAGAAAGTCTCAAGTTGGTACCGGTGATAGAAGTGCCAAGATTAGAACCTATAATTTTCCTCAATCTAGAGTGACAGATCACAGAATTAATTTGACATCATATAAGTTCGATCAAATAATGGCAGGAGATATTAACGAGTTCATTGAAGCACTTAAAATTGCTTACAAAAATGAACAAATTAATAGCTAACAATAATAATTAAGAAGTAGGAAAATGTTACTGAATATTGTAGTACTTATTGTATTGTTTCTGCTCTCATTTTTATTCTCAGGCTTAGAGACAGGAATAGTCTCTTTGGATATGCTTCGCTTAGAAAAAGATGCCAAAACTCATAAAGGGAAGAGGGAACTCTTGAATTTTGTTTCTAAACCTGATAAGTTCTTTGGAACTATTCTGATAGGTAATAATATAGTTAACATACTTTTAGCAGCAGTAGCGACAGTTATTGCTCATAATAGTAATTTCTTTAAACAAGAATATGTCTCATTGCTTATTGGTGGATTAGTCTTTCTGATTGGAGAGATAGTACCTAAGATAGTTTTCAGAGATTATTCAAACTTATTAGTACCAAGAACTTTCTCTTTTCTAAAGGTAGCTTACTTTCTCCTCAAACCATTTGTGGCAGTAGTTACTTGGCTAAATGATTGGCTCTATAAAAGATTCAATATTAGCGGACCTCACTCCCTTTCTTATTTAACAAAAGACGACTTAGCGCTCTTTCTCTCCAATACTAAAGAGGATAAAAATATTACTCATCCTCAAAAAGAGATGCTGGAAGAAATGTTAGAATTTAATACTCTTACTGCCGAAGATATTATGGTACCTAGAAGAGATATTATTGGTTTTGAAGAGAGTACTCCTATTGCCGAGATCATCGAAGTCGTAAGAGAAGAAGGTTTTACCCGCTATCCAGTCTATTCTGAAACAATTGATAACATTACTGGAATCCTAATTATCTATGATATCTTAAAGAGAGATTTAAAGCCAGATGCCGTGGCAAAAGACTTAATCAGAGACCCCTATTTTTCTCCTGAGAATATTAGCTTAAATTTCTTAATGCAAGAGATGCAAAAGCAGAAAAAGAGTATGACTATTGTAGTGGACTCTTATGGAGGAACTTCGGGAATAGTTACTTTTGAAGATATTATGGAAGAGATTGTGGGTGATATAGAAGATGAATATGACCACGAAGATGATTCTTCAGATGTCGTTAAAATAAGTGAAGATACTTATATCATTAATGCTGATTGTGAAGTCGATGATCTTAACGATGAATATGATCTTGATTTACCTGAAGGAAACTACAAAACTCTAGCAGGACTAATAATTGATACTATTGAGAGAATTCCTAAACTAGGTCAATATATTAATATCGAAGGATTTAGGATTCAGATTATTCAAGCAACAGAAAGAAAAATAGAAAAAATTAAATTAAAGAAATTAAAAAAATAACTATAAAATCAAAATAATTCGGAGGAATTTATGAAACTTATCGAATGCGTTCCTAATTTTAGTGAAGGTTGTGATAAGAAGATATTAGATGCAATTTCTGCTTCAATATGTTCTGTTAATAATGTTACTCTCTTAGATGTAGATCCAGGAGCAGAAACTAATCGAACAGTATTTACTTTCGTTGGAACTCCTGATGCAGTGATAGAAGCTGCTTTTCAAGCAATTAAAAAAGCAGGCGAACTTATTGATATGAGTAAACATCATGGAACTCACTCAAGAATGGGTGCTACTGATGTTTGCCCTCTTATTCCTATTTCTGATGTTTCAATGGAAGAGTGTATTGAATACTCTAAAAAATTAGGAAAAAGAGTTGGGGAAGAATTAGGTATTCCTATTTATCTTTATGAATATTCTGCTTCTAAACCTGAATGGAAAAATCTTGCCAATATCAGAAAAGGTGAATATGAAGCCCTTCCTAAAAAAATGCAGGATCCAGCTTGGAAACCAGACTTTGGTCCTCAAGTATTTAATGCAAAATCAGGTGCAACTGCTATTGGTGTAAGAGAATTCTTAATTGCTTATAATATAAATTTAAATACTCGCGATAAAGCCAAAGCTCATGATATCGCTCTTGATATTAGAGAAAAAGGCCGTCCAGCTCGTGATGCAAAAGGCAAATTAATCAAAGATGCAGATGGTAACAAAGTTATGCAAGCAGGTATCTTTAAAGAATGCAAAGCTGTAGGTTGGTTTATTGATGAATATGATAGAGCTCAGATTTCTATCAATTTAACTAATTATAAAATCACTCCTGTGCATGAAGTGTTAGATAAAGTAAGAGAATTAGCTTTAGCAAAAGGTATTTTTGTTACTGGTTCCGAGTTAGTAGGACTTACCCCTAAAGAAGCTCTTATAAGTGCAGGTAAATACTATCTTAAGAAAATGGGTGAAACTGCAGGTATTTCAGAAAGAAAAATTATGGAAACAGCTGTAAAATCTATGGGATTAGATGACTTAGCTGATTTTGATTTAGATAAAAAAGTTATTGAATATGCTATCGCAAATCCTAATGACTTAGTCAATATGACTATTACTCAATTCAACGATGAGTTAGCCTCCGATTCTCCTGCACCAGGTGGTGGATCAGTTGCTGCTGTTTGTGTAGCAATGTCAGGTGCTCTCTCTGCTATGGTCTCTAACCTCACTGTTGATAAGAAAGGTTATGATAAAGTTCAAGCTGAAGCAAGAAAATTTGGGGAAGAAGGTCAAGCTATTAAAGAGAGATCTCTTTCTGCTATAGATGAGGATACTCAAGCTTTCTATATTATGATGGATGCTATGAAACTTCCTAAAAAGAGTGATGAAGAGAAAGAACTGAGAGATCAGGCAATGGAAGAAGCAACTAAAGATGCTATTCTAATTCCTCTCAAGACTTTAGAAATCTGCTGGGATGCTGTGCAATTAGCTGAAAAAGTTGCAGTTATCGGAAACACAAATGCGCTTTCTGATGCTGGTGTTGCAGCTATTACTGCTAACGCAGGAGCAAAAGCTGCCTACCTTAATGTGATGATTAATATGGCAGGAATTAATGATGAAGACTTCAAGAAAGAAATATCAGCTAAAGCTAAAGAATTATGGGAAAATACTAATCAGTTAGCTCTTACAGTTGAAAAAGATGTCTTAGGTAGATTATAGTTTATTGCCTTAATAGGCATAATATAGAATATAGAAAACCCTGCTGTTTACAGCAGGGTTTTTATTCTATCTGTTTGATTAATTTCTTCTTCTTTCATTCCTAAATGCTTTAACTTTATAGAGGTGAACCTCACTACGCGGTTGGGTATGTTCATAAGATGTACCACTTACCTGACTTAATTCTGTCCAGTTCTCTAAATCTGAAGAGTAGAATACTTTATAGAAATCAGCATTAGGTACAGCAAGCCAGTTTATGGTTGCTATACTGTTAGAAATTTCTACATCTAAGTTATTAGGAACAATAAGCTCAATGATTCCTATATTAATAGGAAATGGAGTTTCTTCAGAACCAACAACTTGACCACTAGCAATAGTAGTAGAATTAGATTCTTCAATAACTATATCTTGGCTTCTGTCATAAAGTTTGAAGTAAACATTTTCAGTTGTTCCATTAGACTGCACTATAATAGTCGTGAAAGCTTGACTTCTATCAAAAAGAACTATTGAACCAATTCCACGGCATTCATCTCCAACCCAAGCAGAAACAATATCATCTTCAGCTATTTCATTACTCAAATGGGTAACTTCAGCGTAAATAGTAACACTGTTGTTAGGATAGATAACAGGTTCCCAAGTTGGTTCATTCTCTAATTCACTAATAGTTAGTGTAATTGGGATGTCAATACTGCTATTAGTAGCAGAGTTTGATTGAATATTTAAGGTTGCAGTATATTGACCAACTTCTAATTCAAAAGTGTTAAAATTAAGAGTAACAGGCTCATTAGAATTAGGTGAAATTGTGAAGTTATTAAATTCAGAATCCAGACTTACCCATTGTGGGGCAGGAGTACCTTCTCCAGAAACAAGTAAATTATCAATAGCCCAATACCAGACCCAATTGGCATCATAGTAGTGGAATCTGAGTTTCACATCACTATATCCTTCATTGGTTAAAGTATAGGTGAAATGACTTGGTGCAGACCAGTATCCAATACTTTCCCCTATCCATTGACCAATATTAATCCATTCAGAACCAGTCCAGAAGTCAACATCAGCAATTTCTTCACTATATCTATTAAAATAATGATCAAATTCTATAGTAACTTCTTCATAAGCACTGATATTAAATGATGGCGTTTCGATTGTGTCATTTAATTCAGTATTTTGACCAGCAGCATCGCTATTTATAAATAAGAAAGAGCTTCCATCTATACTTGAGCTACTATAGTTATCAGCAATATGCCAAGTATGGTCAGCAGAATAAAGATAATCAATGCTCCAGTCTGCTAAATCATTATCATCAAAGTTAGCAGAGAATATTTCAGTTACATCTCTGTTTTCATTAGCTTGAAGTGTTAGCGAGCATGTTAAAGCAAGATCACCTGTATTATTTATAGTTAAATCTCTGTTTGCTGTTTGCTGAGCTTGCAAGGTTAATTCAATGTTTTGAGGATTAACACTGATAGAAGCGGGATTAATTACTTCCAGACGAATAGGAATTTCAATATCTTGGTTGTTAGAATCATTAGAAGTAATAGCAAGAGAACCATTGAATACTCCTAAACCAGCTGTTGAATGGCTTATAATGTAGCTTTTAGATTGTAGAGAGTTGATAGAGAAGTCAATATTTCTCAAAGATGTTGTGGATTCAATATTTTCAATAATTTGTTTTTTTGATCTTAAATTATCAGAACTTTGGATTGAAAAACTATTATTTGCTCTTATTGTTCCAGTTAGAGTTTCTCCACCTTGATTGGTGATAATTAGAGTCTCGAAAACTGGATTACCTAAAGCAACTGCACCAAAATCAATATTGTTTGTATTTAGAGATAGTGTTGGTGCAGTAGAGTAAGCTGAAGCAAAGATTCTCATATTCGGATTATTACTTGATACTGTTCCTAAAACAGGATAAACAGGATTAGGATTTGTGGAATCATCATAATAATAGATACTTCTATTTGAACCTGCTGCATAACAGTAGAATTCGTCACTACTATTATGCCATCCTGAGGTATTCTCATCAAAGCCAGTAACCAAATTACTTGTTCCATCATAAAGAAAAGGAGTATCTAATTCTATTTCAATCCAGCCAGCAGTTGCTGGAGCTGTGAAAGAACCACTATAGACTTGAGTTAGGTTAGTAGAAGAGACCCAGTCAGAGGTAGAAGTAAAACTAGTTTTAGTAGTATTTCCCATGTAAATAACGATAGCATCAGTCCAAGAGCTGTTACCATTATATTGATAAGCTATTTTATTAATCTGAGAAACCCCTAGATTAAGTTCAGAAGCAGTGTATATGGATTGACTATAAGTATAACCATAATAAGGCTCAATAGGAAGACTAGCATTAGTCACTGTCCCTTGCCCAATCTGAAGTAAAGCTGCTAAGAACCCTTGGCTAAATTCAAGATCTCCATTAAGATAAGCAGAGTTAGCTGTAAAAGTAACTAATTCCCCTGCTGGGATAGAGCTGGAAGCAGTAGCAGTAAAGCTTATCTCTTGGCTATTTCCTGCGGATATTGCAGGTATTGTAAGGCTAGAACTATTATAAGTAATATAGCTTGCATTAGCTATATTTATAGTACTTGCGGGTGAGTTTACCTCACCATTATTCTCAACAGTTACTAGGATGTTAAAAGTTTCACCAGCATCTATGGTATTATTGCCATTTCCAGAACTTGAATCATCAATAGATATTTCAGTAATTTCCATATCATAAGACTTTCCTGTTAAACTTATAGTACCAGGATATTCCTCTCCCCCTGCAGAAATAATATAAGAAAGGGTAATAGTATGATTATTAGGTATATTGTTCGCAAGAGAGAAGTTAATCACATTGTTAATATTGAGAGAGCCTTCAGCATTTATAGTACTCACTAAAGCTGAGCTTGAAGTTAATGTTAAATAAGTGTCAGATTCACTAAAAGTAATAAATCCTGAACTTGAAGCAGAATTACCAATATTCTCTATAACTAAATTTAAAGAAGCTGTTTCACCATATTCTAATAAACCATTGTTATTGGCATCATTAACTGAATAATCTGCCAAAGTAAGATATGGACCATCAGTAGCTGCCATAGTTACGGGCTCAATGACCGTAACTTTATTCAAAGCTGTAACAGTGAGAGTTAAATCAGTTGGAGTGGTAGGAAGGTTACTTAAAGTGAGAGTTATATTCCCGGAACTATTAGCGTATCCACTTCCTAAAATTTGGTTATTATAGGTAAGGGAGACTAAAGCATCTGCAATACCTGTACTTACGCTATAAGTAGTGTTCCCGGCAGGAAGCATTCCAGAGTGATTAATAGTCATTTCTTGAGGAATATCTGTTCTAACTTGTAGAGATGCATCACCAAAGATGTGCCAAGTTTTAAACATATTTATTCCGTCCGTTCCGTAGGCATCCATCATATCACAAGAACCACTATAGTACAGACCACCAATTGTAGATAAGGCTTCACTAGTAAGAAGTTGGCTTATTTCATCTTGTCCTCTCATAGGTGAAGCCCAAGATTGATTAATTGAAGAAGCATAGATTGCCATTGCACCAGTTGGCTCATCATTATAGGTAGCCCTGAGCCAAGCTTCAGCAAAACAGGTTGTAGATACAAAATTACCATTAACACAAGCAACTGAAACAATAAAAGGAAGCTTTCCTACATTAGTTAAATTATTTACATAAGTATTGGAAAATCCTGTTGTTGACCAAGAAGTATTAGAACCATGTCCGATGTAATTAACATGCCCTTTTCCACTATTTAGAGATGTTGCCACAGCAGAAGCACTTGCTCCAGGGTCATATATTTGATCAACAGTAGTGTAGTTGTAACTAAGCAGATTAGTCCTGATAATATTCATGTGTTGAATATCTGATTCACCATTATCACCCTGTCCACTAGTACCTTCAGCTGAAGCAATTCCCAGAGCCTTGTTTAAATAAGTTGCAGAGGTGTTTAAATCTCTTTCATAGTTCAAAGTTCTTTCAACTTGGGTAAGGAGTTGCTCAGTATTCTCTGCAGAAAATCTACCTATAAATATATCTGGGTAGTTATCTGAACCTGAGACTAAAGCATACATTGGGTCAGCACCACCACCACCAGATGTGAGTGAGGCAACCTGAGCGGCATCACCAGCTATTTGAACAAAAGCTAATTCAGGGTGATTATTATAATAGGTCTGAATATAATTCTTAATAGAAGTAGAATTATTGCCGATAGTGGCAACATCAACTATCTCTGTAGGAATACCTTTTTGTATTTTCCAATTAGCATAGATTTGCATGGTAGAAATATAGTTCTGAGGAGCAATAACTAAGATAGAACCAAATTCATCTAAGGGCGCATAACGATTCGTTTCATAGTTTAAAAAATGATTTTGATAAAGAAAGTCGAAAGAAGAAACGCTTTTGCCTGAGCGTGTTAAGACATTTTGTTCTGATTTACTACTATTACTAACTTCCACTTTAAGCATGGTATAAACTCTAAGTACTTCTGTTTGTGGATTATACTGGAAAGGATTAAAAGTAACAGCTACACCACGATAGTTTCTCATTATATAAGGTGAGCCAAGTAAACTGATTTGACTTGGGTAAAATTCATCTTTCTGATACTTTTGCCCAAATTCATAAGGAATGCTTGCTGGGTCAATATTTCTGGAAATTACACCTTTAGAAGGAGCAACATTAATCTTAAACTCTCTATATTCAGAATCAATAATCCTAATTTCTGGCTGAGAATAGTTATCTATGATTATACTTCTTGTAAGAGTTGGTAATTCAGGAGCACCTTTTTCATAGGTCTCAGCCTCGTTTTTTATACTTATCTGATAATATTCTTCACCATCTATTTTAAGTGGGGTCTGGGAAAAACTTCCAATATTTAACTCTAAAACAGTGTTATTGTTATCAGAGGATATTAAAGAAATATTATTATCATTGCTATTTAAAGTGATACTTTCCCCATTAAGGATAGTGAGAAAACCTACTACCATTAACAAAATAATTAGATTTCGTTTCATTTGTGCTCCTTAAGTTTATAACTTTTACAAACATGTTAGATAAATATATAGCTGTCAATAGTTATTTTATTAACTAATTTTAGTATTAATAAATATAAAGATGTTTTCAGTTTGACAAAAAAAGAGATAGTTTTAGTTTTGGTGCTTGGAACTGATAATTTTTAACCCGCGAAAAAAAGGGCTAAATTAACAACCCGAAATAGATGAAAATAGATAGGAGAAGAATTTGTTTCCAATATTAATTGCCTTAATTGTCTTAGGTTTACTTGTTGCTGTCCATGAAGGTGGTCATTTTATAGCTGCTCGATTGTGCGGAATAACAGTTGAGAAATTCTCAATAGGCTTTGGTAAGCCAATTTTTAAGTTTATCAAGGGTGGGGTTGAATATTCCCTTTCTTGGATTCCACTTGGTGGTTATGTCAAAATGAAGGGTGATAATCCTGAAGTTGGCGATGATGACCCTGATAGTTTTTTAAATTCTCCTTGGTGGAAACGAGCAATCATAGCTTTTGCAGGTCCTTTCACAAACCTAATTTTTGCTCTGCTAATTTTTATGCTCTCTTTTATGTTTGCTCAAAAAGTATCAGACCACTATCCAGTAGTTGATCAAGTAAATAGTTATCTTAATACTTATCTAAAGGAAGGAGATAAAGTACTTCAGGTTAATCAAGAAAGCGTCCAAGGCTGGTATTCTGCTATATCTAAATTAAAAGATGGGGAAGGAAATACCCTAACAATTGAAAGAAATGGCAAGATTCAAGAGATATCTATTCCTGATGTTAAATTAGCAGATTGGGCAGATTATTCTCAAATCAGACCTTTAATTCTCCCTATAGTGGGTGAAGTAATGCCTAAAAGCCCTGCTTACAACTCTGGCCTTAAGTCTGGCGATAAAATTACATCGGTAGATGGGGTAGAGGTCAAAGACTGGTATGAGATGAATCAGGAGATTGGTAAGAATGATGAATCCATAATGCTTGTAATAGATAGAGATGGTGAGGTCCTTAATAAAGAACTTTCTAAAATGGAATTACCTAATGATGATAGAAAGCTAATTGGAATTACCCAATATTTCCCTATTAATTATGAGGAAAGATTGAATTTTACTCAAGCTATAATTACTGGTTTCAAAACAACTAGCTCTGTAGTTGCCCTGCATTATGTGAGTCTCTATCAAATGATTAAGAAGCCTAAATCACTCAAGAACAGTATTGGTGGTCCGGTAATGATTTTTTCTGCCGGAAGAGATTATGTTAAACAAGGTATTTCTCGAGGACTTCAGTTTGTTGCCTACTTGAATATTGTCTTAATGGTAATGAATCTATTACCTATTCCTGTTTTAGATGGGGGACATATCATGTTTGCTTTCCTTGAAGGGATAAGAGGTAAGAAACTAACTATGAAAACTCAGTTAGTTCTGCAACAAATGGGTATATTCTTACTCTTATCATTAATGATTTATGCCTTCTATTCTGATTTCCAAGGTTTAATATCTCGATACAATAGTAATTAACAAGGAGAATATTATTTTTAAATATACGCTAGAAGCAAAAAGTGCTGGTGCTAGAGCAGGTCAATTCACAACACCTCACGGGGTTATCAAAACTCCAATCTTTATGCCGGTTGGTACAATCGGGTCAGTGAAGACAATGTCGCCTAAAGAATTAGTAGAGGATACTCAAGCTCAGATAATCCTCGGAAACACTTATCATCTCTATATGAGACCTGGTCATGAATTAATAAAGAAGTTTGGTGGCTTACATAAATTTATAGGTTGGGATAGACCAATACTTACAGATAGTGGTGGATTTCAAGTAATGAGTTTAGCAGGTTTAAGAAAGATAACTAAAGATGGCGTAAGATTTCAGTCTCACTTAGACGGTTCTTATCACATGTTTACTCCAGAGCGAGCAATAGAAATTCAGAATGCTATCGGAGCAGATATAATAATGTCATTTGATGAATGTCCTCCTTATCCTGCTACAAAAGATTATGTAGCTAAATCATTAGAAACAACGCTAGAATGGGCTAAAAGAGGACAGGATTATCACAAGTTTACGGATAAACAAGCACTCTTTGGTATTGTTCAGGGTGGTGTCCACAAAGATCTTAGAGAAGAGTCAGCCAAAGCTCTGATGGCGATGGATTTCCCTGGTTATTCAATTGGTGGTTTAGCAGTAGGTGAAGATAAGAAGGATATGTTTGAAGTTACAGAATTTCTCAATCCAATTCTTCCAGAGAATAAACCCCGTTATTTAATGGGAGTCGGTACACCAAGCGATATTTTAATTAATATTGCTAATGGTGTTGATATGTTTGACTGCGTGATGCCTACTCGCAATGCTCGGAAAGGAACTATCTTTACCCGTAATGGAAAGTTGATTATTAAAGCAGGAAGATATAAAGCTGATCCCCGCCCTATAGATGAAGAATGTACTTGTTATGCCTGTAGAAACTTCTCCAGAGCTTACATTAGGCATCTTTTTAATGCAGGTGAAGTATTAGGTTTAAGATTGGCCACTATTCATAGTCTTCACTTCTATTTAGAGTTAGTAGGAATAGCTAGAAAAGCAATTTTTGAAGATAGATATCATGAATTTATGATGGAAATGGTGCCAAAATTAGATACTTTGATGGATTAATAAAATATATTTATTGTCAATAATACTAAAAAAGCTTATTTTGTTTTAGTATGGCTTTTATTAAAAATAATAAATTGAAACTCAATTAGGAGGAGTCAATGCTAAAAAGAATTATATTTCTTATTATAATCTCTCAATTATTGCTTATAGCTTGTTCAAACTTAGGCGATAGAGGATTAGATCAAAATAGTGTAGATAACATTAGAAAAGCTCAAGAAGTTGCCAAGATTTCAAGAGATATATATGATATTCAAGGTATTATAAACAATGATGAAGTCAGCTTCTCATCCGTGGCTGCTAGCTTCAAAGTTTTTGGATTAACTGATTATTCATCTTTTGCAGACCTACTTACAGAGTTAGATTCTATGACTAAATCATTAGATGATGGCGATCTTAGTTTAACTGAATTACAAGAGTACTCAAGATTGACGGAAACTATGATCTTAATTCTTGATCCACCAGACAATCCAACAAAAAGTGATTATCCTGCTTCAGGCAAAGAAACTGATAAAAAAACTAAAGTGGTTACTCTAGCCGATGTAAATGCTTATGACCTTGATTCAATTGATGATTTTAAACTTCCTGAAAATACCTTTGACTTAGCGAAGTTAGATCTGCTAGATAGCTTATATTATTATAAGGGTGAACTTTACACTGGAAGGGCCTACTCTTCCTTTAAAAATGGACAAATTAGTGAATACAAAACTATAAAAAATGGGCTTTTATCAGGACCCAGTTATGCTTGGTATGAAGATGGTACTCATGCTATGCAGGCAAACTTCTTAGATGGTTATCTGGCAGGAAGGTTCATCGCTTGGTCTGAAGTCGGAGATACTATCTATGATATTTTCTTTAATAAAGGACAGTTTAAATCTGATCTACAATATGAAAGAGATACTACTCGTGAAGAGAGCGATGCAGAAGCAACTGAAGGTGAAGCTGATAGTGAAGGAAATAGTGGAGAATAATAAAAAATAATGTTAAATATAAATTCATTCAAAAAGATGAAACAAAATAGGGATAATATCGTGATGATAACTGCTTATGACTATCCTTCAGGAAGATTGGTAGAAAGAAGTAAGGCAGATATTATCTTAGTAGGGGATAGTTTGGGCATGGTTGTGTTGGGTTATGAAAATACCCTGCAAGTTACTTTAGATGATATTCTTCATCATACAAAAGCAGTTCGTAGGGGTGCTCCTAATACCTTTATTGTAGCTGATATGCCATTTATGTCTTATCATCTTGATTTAAAAGAGACCAAAAGAAATGCAGCTCGTTTAATTACTCAAGGAATGGCAAATGCTGTCAAATTAGAAGGTGGCTCTGATTCCAGAATTGAAGCAATTAAAGCGATAGTTGACTGTGAGATACCTGTAGTGGCTCATCTTGGACTTACCCCTCAATCTGTTAATAAGTTTGGGGGATATAAGGTGCAGGGAAAGACTCAAGAAAAGTATCAAGAGATTCTAGCTGAGGCAATTAAGGTTACTGAAGCAGGTGCTTTTATGCTAGTCTTAGAAGGTGTTCCTGAAGGCTTAGCTAAGGAAATTAGTGAAACTATTAAAATCCCAACTATTGGGATTGGAGCTGGTAGATTTACTGATGGACAGGTTTTAGTCTATCATGATATCTTAGGGAACTCTGATTATATTGCTAAGTTTGTTAAAACTTATGCTGATTTAGATACCCTTATTCCACAAGCTTTGATGCAATTCACCCAAGAAGTAAAAGATAGTTCTTTCCCAAAAGTAGAACATACTTACTTCCCTATTGAAGAAAAATAACAAAAGGATATAATATGTCAGAAATATTTAATGCAAATCAAGAAGATCGTTTAACTCCTGAAGAAAGATTTAAAGCTATTGGAACTATTAAAAATAGATTAGAAGAGGACTTTGTCGCCCTTGGTGAATTATTATCAGAAATGAAAAGAATGCGTACTTTCAAGATTAAGGGCTATAAGAATTTTAAGGAATTTATAGAATCAGAGTATAATATGTCTAATACCTTAGCTGCTAAATTGATTGCTGTTTATGATATCTATATTAAAGATATGAATATGGATTCTGAAACAGTTAAAGAAATTGGTATGGACAGACTTAGCCTTATTAAACCTCTCATTAAAGATAGTACTTATGAAGTTCAGGAAGAATGGGTTAAGCAAGCTGAAGAGTTAACTCATCAAGATTTAAAAGAGAAGATTAAAGAGATTAATGATAAAAAAAGAGAAGATTCTAAAACCTTAAAAGATGTTTTTGTAGAACAGTTTTTGGATAATATGAAAGGTTATTTTAATTGCTCTGGAAAAGAATTGAATTACAAATTGGCTCTCTTTTTCCAAGATAGTGATTTAGAAAAGGTAAATGACACTATTAGGGAGAAACAGAGAAAGTTTGAGGAACAAGTAGAAGGAGATAATCTATAAGAAATTGCAGTTTCAAGCGTATTTACTATAACAAAATCAGAGGATTATATGAACAAAGAATTTAAAATACTATGGATTGATGATGAAGTTGAATTACTTAAACCGCTTGTGATGTTCTTAGAAAAAAAAGGGTATAGTGTAGATACTGCTTCTAATGGTATGGATGGCATTCAAAAGGTGGAAGATGATAATTTTGATCTTGTCTTACTAGACGAAATGATGCCGGGTTTAGATGGATTAGAAACATTGGAGAGGATTAAGAAAATTTCTTCCGATTTAAAAGTCATTATGGTAACCAAAAGTGAAGCTGAAGGAATCATGGATTTAGCAATTGCTAATCAAATTGCTGACTATTTAATCAAGCCTATTAACCCTAACCAGATTATCATGTCTATCAAAAAAATATTTGATTCTACTAATATTATTCAAAGTCAATTGGGACAGCAATATACCAAATTTGTTAATAGAATTAATGATGTGATTAATTTTAACCCTACTTATAAAGACTGGTACGAAATCTATAGAGAATTATGCCAATGGGATTTAAGAATTTCAGAGGTTGAAGATACAGGCTTAGAACAGATGCATTTTCTTCAAACGAAAAGTTGCAATAGTGAGTTTACTAATTTTGTAGAAAAAAACTATGAAGGCTGGATTAATTCTGATGAACGACCAGACCTTTCCTTTGATCTTATTTCTTCTTATGTTGAACCTCTTTTACAGGAAGATAAGCCAACCTATTTTATAATTTTAGATTGTCTAAGATTAGACCAATATTTGGCTATTGAACCTTATTTAAAAGAACTATTTAATATAGATTTAAAACTTTATTTCTCTATTCTTCCGACAGCTACTCCTTATTCCAGAAACGCTATTTTTAGTGGCCTTTTACCAATTGATATTGCTAAAAGATTCCCTGAATATTGGGACAACTCATCTGATATGGATAATAGTCGCAATAGAAATGAACATCAATTGATGGATGAGCATCTAACTGATATTGGTGTTAATCTTGATGTTCCATCTAAGTATGTGAAGATTTTCAATATTGAAGAGGGTAACTTCGTAATCAGAAAGATTGATAGCTGGCAAAATGATAAATTAGTTGTTTTAGTGTATAACTTCTTGGATCTTCTTACTCATCACCGTTCAAAAGATCAGATTCTTTTAGAAACAATTCCTGATGAAAAAGCTCTAAGAAACTTTACCAAACATTGGTTTATTCATTCTCCACTTTATGAAGCACTTAAGTTGATTGCTAAGCAAGGTGCCAATATCGTTATCACAACTGATCACGGCTCTATCAGAGTTAATAGAGCAACTCAAGTAGTTGGAGATAAAGATACTTCTCAAACCGTAAGATATAAAGATGGAAAGAATCTTACTACTAACACTAAGCATGCCTATTTTGTTAAAGACCCTAAAGCTGTAGGCTTACCTGTGAAGAATATTGTGGAGAATTATATCTTTGCTAAAGAAGACTACTATTTTGTTTATCCAAACTCTTATCACACTTACCAAAAGAAATTTAACGGTACTTTCCAACATGGAGGCATCTCAATGCAAGAGATGATTCTGCCTTTATCGATTGGAAGAGCTAAAAAATAAATTAGTAACGAAAATATAGTGGTGGAAGTATTTCTACCACTATATTTATTAACAAAGGGAATTAATGAAACAAGATTTTATTTTAAGAAATGAAGAAGAAAGCAAAAAGTTTGCCATCTCTCTTGCTCAAAAGGCTAAGAAAGGAGATATTTATTTTCTCTATGGTGAACTTGGTGCAGGTAAAACTTTTTTTGTTACAGAATTCTGTCGTGAACTTGGCGTTATGGATTATGTCAGCAGTCCTTCCTATGTGCTTCTTAATGAATATGATGCTAATGAATTTACTGTCTTTCATCTAGATTTATATAGACTCGGAAGTCCAGAAGAGATATTAGAATTAGGTATAACAGACTTTACAGATGAGGGTATTGTATTTGTGGAATGGCCACAAATTGCTGAAGAGTTAATAACAGAAGAGAGAATAGAAATATATTTCGAAATTATTGATGATTATAGAAAAGTAGAAATTATAGATAGGAGGTCCAGTGCCCCTGAAAAGAGCTCTTAAGCTCCCAGAAATTTTTAGCATCGCAACGGGTGCTATGATTAGTTCGGGTATTTTTATCTTGCCAGGATTAGCTTTTGCAATGACAGGACCTTCTGAGTTTGTTTCATATTTTATTGCAGGTTTATTGGCTTTTGCTGGTGTTTTAAGCGTCTCAGAACTAGCCACGGCAATGCCTAAGGCTGGAGGAGACTATTTCTTTATCAATAGAAGCTTGGGTGCACCTGTTGGTACTATTTCAGGTCTTCTAAGCTGGTTTGCATTATCTTTGAAGAGTGCTTTTGGTATTATAGGAATAATTTCGGTAGCAAAACTATTTATAGATTTTAATCCAACTACTTGGTCATTGATTGGTGTGTTGATAACTGCTTTCTTTGTGGCACTAAATGTTACAGGAGTAAAAGAGGCTGGTAAATTTCAAGTTGCCTTAGTAATAGGTTTAATTTCAATAATGCTAATATATATTATTGGTGGAATAAGCTCTATTCAAGTTCAACATTTCGAACCATTTACTTTCAATGGCGGAAAAGGTGTTCTTATTACCGCAGGCTTTGTATTTGTCTCTTATGGTGGCTTAATCAAAGTTGCTTCCATGTCTGAAGAAATATCAAATCCCAAGCGAAATATTCCCTTAGGACTCATTTCTTCTTTGGTAGTAACTATTATTTTATATACTGGAATGTTAATAGTCACAGTAGGTATTGAGAATTCTTCTATCTTAAAAGATCCCAATAACTTGACCCCAATTGCAACAACTGCTAAATTGTTTTTAGGTAATTTTGGTTTTTATATGATTCTTATTGCCTCAATGTTAGCTTTTATTACTACCGCAAATGCTGGAATTATGTCTGCTTCTCGTTATCCAATGGCTATGAGTAGAGATAATCTTATGCCTAAACTTTTAGGTGTCATTTCTCCTAAGTTAGGAACTCCTATAGCATCTTTACTCATTACAGGTACTTTTATTGTTTTTGCCATCATGTTACCCTTAGATATACTTATTAAAGCAGCCTCAACAGTGGTAATTATGAATTATATTCTTTCTAATCTTTCTGTCATTATCTTGAGAGAAAGTAAAATTCAGAACTACCGTCCTTCATTTAAAGCTCCATTATATCCTTGGACTCAGATTTTAGCGATATTCGCTTTTATAATGTTAATTTTTGATATGGGACTTTATCCAATTTTGATAAGTTTTGGCTTGATTATTTTCGGATTCTTTGTCTATTATTTCTATGGAAGAAAGAAAGATCATAATGAATATGCATTGCTTCATCTAATTGAAAGAGTCATGAATAAAAAGTTAACTTCTTATAATTTAGAAGGTGAATTAAAGAGTATTCTTTATGAAAGAGATGATATTACTAAAGATAAATTTGATCAATTAATTGAAAAATCTATAGTCATTGATATTGAAGATAAAATATCTATGGATCAACTTTTTACTATAATCGCAGAGAATTTAGAAGCAAGAACGACTATCTCTGAAGCAGATATCTTAAGGAAATTACATGACAGGGAACAACAAGCATCTACTGCTTTAACTCCTTTTGTCGCTATTCCTCATTTGATTATTGAAAAAGAAGATAGCTTTGAAATTATCTTAATTAGAGCACAGCAGGGAATTGAATTCTCAGCTGAACAAACTGAAGTGAAAGCAATTTTTGTCTTAGCTGGTTCTATGTCTGAAAGAAATCTTCATTTAAAATCATTATCAGCTATTGCTCAAATTGTCCAGAATAAAGAATTTGAGAAAAAGTGGATGAATGCTCACTTTAAAAAGAATCTTAAAGACATTATTTTGCTCGGAGAAAGAAGACGATTTTAATTTTTTTCTGGACAGAATTATCTATTTGAAAAAAAATGCACAAAATACTTGCCAAAATATATGTATATCATTCTTTTGTCATAAATAGAAAAAATTGAGGAAGGTGAATTATGTCACGAGTATGCGATGTATGCGGAAAAGGTTCAATTGTTGGTAACCTTCGTAGTCATGCTTTAAATGCAACTAAAAGAAGATTTTATCCAAATCTTCAGAAAATTAGAGCAGAAATTAGTGGTGAAGTTAAAACTATTAAAATTTGCGTAGCTTGCTTAAAAGCTAATAAAGTTAAAAAAGTTGTATAATTCTAATTTATTATAAAGAATTGAACTAATTTTTTAGTTTAATAATTACTTTTTGTCCCCCTGCAGAGGGGGATTTTTTTTGTCCATCCCTAAATAATTTGACCTGTTTTTTTACAATCATTGTTTTAACCCAAATAATGCACTAGACCTTTGTGATTAGCCCTATATTGTTCTGCAAAAGTAACTTCCATAATTTCTCCGAATATATATATTATATGCGTCAAAATTATGTAAGCTATTTTGCTAGAATAATCTGCACTCTTCACTAAAGTTCTATTACACTATCTGTGTTTAATCTATTTCACACTTGGGGATATTTTCCCACAGTGATTTAAGAAAGATCGAAAGACCCTTTGTGGCTACCTTGAGGTGTCGCTAAAGCTTTGGCCTCACTAGCTGCAGAGGCAGCGAAATCTTTGTAGATAACAGATGCCAAACAATTACCTAAGCTCCAGAGGAGCGACACTTCTATGTAGTGGAAGCGTTTCTGCTTCCACATTAAACACTAGTATTTCTAGATTATTAACTGGGAAAGTGAGCATCTTGCTCGCACCACGCAGTAGCGTGGTAGATTACTTTATTTCTCGGATTCCTAAATTTTTGAGCAATTTTACGGAATAGCGACTTCCGACAGACAAATTTCTTCGTCCGAAGTCCCTTGCCTACGGCTGAGGAGCTCCGGTCTTCAGGGTGTCCACTATCCGACAGACAAATTTCTTCGTCCGAAGTCCCTTGCCTACGGCTGAGGAACTCCGGTCTTCAGGCTGTCCACAATCCGACAGAAGAGGGATTATCATACTCCCTTCTTTATTCCCCTCTTGAGAGGGGTGACAGCACTAGCTGACTTAGCGTTAATTCGCGTGAAAGGTCTATTTATCTCAATTCTCACTTATTCCCCACACATTTCATTAAATTCATCAAAATTTTTGGCATTTAGTATGGAAGTAATGAATTTATCTTGAGTAACAGTTCTAGATATCTTAGAAAGGATATTAAGATGACTTTGAGTAGTTTTATCCACAGGAGATAGAAGTATAATCATTATTTTATGGACATTATCTATCTGTGGAATATCAAATCCATTTTGATTAACAGCAATATAAATTTGATAATCATTGATTAGGTTTGTTCTAGTATGAATTAGGACAATCTCTTTAGTTAATTCTAGTGGGTAATCATGGAGGACACCAGTAATCTGTTTAAGTATTTGTTCATCCAATAACTGGGAATTATCTTTAAAGATAGATTCAAATACTAAGTGAGGATTACTCTCTTTATAGTCGAAATAAATATTATCCTCAGGTATTAAGTCATTGATAAAGCGATTTTTAATAGTTGTCTTTTGCTCTTCTTCACTTTCAGCAAAATCAACATGGTCAGTAGTATGGAGGTAAGGATAAGTAGCTACTAAATTATTTGCTGGGAATTGCTTATAAATCTGGTTAGCAAGCTGATCAAAGCTCATTCTCCAAGCAATAGATCCTTTCCTAGCAAGTATTTGAATAATCATATCAGTTGGTTCTAAAATAGATTTAATAGCTTGTATAACACTCTTCCAACTTTCAACAGCTTTAAATCCAATTTCACCTTTCTGCTTTATAAAGTGATGTTTAATTTCCGAAAAAGTCTCATCTTCTGAGATAATAAACCATTCTGCAGAAATAGCATTCTTTAGTACTTTGAGAGAGTTTATTGTATCTGTAAAACCTGACTGTCTATAGAGGTAGGGAGGAATAATCAATAAAATTCGCTTAGTTATATTTAGGGGTTTTACTAGGTTAGCAATTAAGATCATTTCTAAACAGTATTTTGTTAACTGCTCAGTAGTTGTTTCATAAAAAGAACTCATAAATGGACCATTCTCACTCCAGCCCAAAATAACTTTATTAATCCTCTGTTCATGAATGGTTTTGAGAATCGAAGCAGAAATATTATTATCGATTTTGTTTAAGGGGATTGAATTCTTTTGAATAGCATTAGTTCTGACATTAGCCTTTGCTAAAATAGATTCACCTTCTACTATCTTTTGTTCTAAATTGCTTCCTTCCAAAGAAACATGAAGGGGATAGAGAGGCTCATGACTGCCTTTATTATGGAGAAGAAAAGAGAAATCCATTAGTGATGCCACATCTTTCTCTTTCAAGAGAGGTATTAGAATTCTGTTCAAACTCATTTTACTAGGAATATCCTTACTCTCACTATCCTCACTCAGAGCAATTTTACGGGCATATTTCTGAGTCACTATAGAACCAACGAAACTTGTAGCAACAATCATCATAATTGTTCCTGATAGTACAGCTTCTGTAAAAATACCTATATTAAAGCCAACTAGTACTGCTGCTAAGGTTGCAGCTGCTTGATTAACACTCATACCATAGATTAATCCTCTATCATTGGCTGAAAATTTAGCTATTTTAGAGAATATTCTAGCTGCTATATCTTTGGAAGTTAGGACAATGACAATCATCACAAGAGAAACTAAAATCGCCGACTTATTGGTAAATAAGACAACAGGATCGATTAGCATTCCCACTGAAATTAGGAAAAATGGAATAAAGAGAGAGTTTCCCACGAATTGGATTCTATTCATTAGAAGACCTTTTTCAGGGATAAGTGGATTTAAAGTTAAACCAGCTAGGAAGGCTCCAATAATAGGTTCTAAACCAATTAGATAAGAGAAATAAGCAGAAATAAAGAGGGCTGTAATAACAAATACATAATCTTCTACTCCTGATTCTGAGAAAAATCTTCGGAAAAACCAAGTAGTAATTTTAGGTAAGAAGATTATCACTATTCCAGCATAAATAACCGAGAATAAAAGTAATTTTATCCAGAATATTGCCGATACTTCACCAGTATGAATTGCTGCAATTGCTGCTAATACTAAGAAAGCCAAGGTATCTGTTATGATAGTTCCACCAATTGTGGCAGTAACAGATTTCTTCTTAGCTAAGCCCATTCTACTTACTATAGGAAATGTCAATAGTGTATGGGAAGAAAACATACTGGCTAATAGTAAGGAAGCATTGAATGACATATTCAAAATATAATAAGCACTTGCAGTTCCGAGAATTAAAGGAATCAAAAAGGTTAATAAACCAAAGTTAATACTAAGATGTTTATTCTTCTTTATCTCTTCCAAGTTTATCTCTAAACCCGCCTGGAACATAATGTATAAAAGTCCAATCTTACCTAGTAAGTTTATAGTCTCATCTCTTTCTAAAATATTACTTACATGTGGACCTAAAATTACACCAAAGATGATTAATCCTATAATTCCTGGTAATTTAAACCTTTCTGCTAAGAGCGGGGCTATTAAAACTGTAGTCATTACTATGGAAAAAATAAGTACAGGATCGTGGACTGGGACTATGAACATTATCTGCTTCTCCGATTAAGATTAATTTTTTAAACAATCTAATCGAAAGAAGGCTAAATAACAAGAAATTTTTGACCTAACATTCATTATTTATTATGAAGGAAGAAGGATTTACTATGTAGATAATCTCTTCTGAATTTTTCTTAGACGATTGAAAGGGTAATATTCAAACCGATTGGCCTCTTCCCCTAGTTATTAAGTGGTCTTCCTATTGTCTTCAACTCCTACTTCTCACACACCTTAAATAATGCTCAAAGAAACATTGTGATGAGTTAGAAGGAGCAGGGGAGGATCATAGGATGAACAGTTGAGAAGCAACCTCTTAGTTGAAGAAGATGCTTTCTTTAAATACCAAGACCCTTTTCTTGTCATTCAAAATAGCGTGAGAAAATATCTTACTTTTAGGAATAAAAAAGGCACAATTATTGAGGCTTTTGATATCTTCACCTAATAAATCTTCCCAATAAGCAAAATTATCACCTTTTAAATCAGCAAAGACCTCTCTTTTGAAACTATGATTTGCTTCTCTATCTAAGAAAGAAGGGAGATTGTTCTTTCGTGAATGTAAAAGCCAATCCCAACTTAAATAATCATCTAATAAGTCTCTATCTAAATTTGGATGAGACTTGATTAAAAAGCTTCTAAAAGTAGAGAAAAGATTAATCCAATTAGTGTTTGATAATGCTTCTTTGTCTTGTAAGTAAGTAGCAAAGTGTAGAAATAAATCAACAGGTCGTGAATAATAAGAATTAATAAAACCCAAAGTGTTTCTTAAACGAGTAGTATTATGAATTAGATTAAACGAATCTTCAAATTCTAAGAAATAAGCAATATCTTGGAAGGAAATCCACTTGGTCTGAAGAATTTGATAAGGAGGTTGAGAATCATAAATTATTCCATATTCCTCTTTCTTCTGATGCATTTTGGTACCTGGGAGAATTTTAAGGAATCCTAATTGAATTACATCTGGTTCTAATAAGAGTAAATCATTTAGAGAATTAAGGAAAGAATCTCTGTCTTCATAAGGTAAGCCGATAATCAAATCAAGATGAGTATGAATATTCTTGATAGTTAGTAGTTGCTTCAATTTATTCTTGTACTGAATAAAATGATGATTCCTGTTAATCTCAGAAATAGTTTGCTGATTGGTAGATTGAACACCGATTTCAAATTGGATTCTTTCAGGAGGAGTTTCGTTTAAGATTTCAAAATCTGACTCAGTGAAGAGATTGGGATGAACTTCAAAATGGAACTTAGTTGATGTTTCTAAAGAATTAATAAATTTCCAAGTTTCTTGGGAAATACTTCTATCTACATTAAAGCTTCTATCAACAAATTTTATTATCTTAGGTTCATGAATTAGTATTTTGCCAAGCTCTTGCTTAATCTGGTCAATAGTCTTATACTCTAACTTCTGATCAGTTCTCGAAGATAAACAAAAAGAGCATTTGAAAGGGCATCCTCTCGAAGCTTCATAATAGACATACTTATGCTCAAGTGAACTAAAATCTTGCTGGCGATAAGGTAATTCTATGGACATAAAAGGTTGATTAGGAATATTTATCAGTTTCTTATCTAACCTAAAGTTATTCTCTGCTAAATATCTCCAGCCAGCTTCTCCAGCTCCAATGATGACATAATCAGGAGGAAAAGGCCTGCTTAACCAAAAGGAACTATTGTAGCCTGCTTCAGGTCCACCCAATACAATCTTTATCTTGGGAGATATTCTCTTTAAAGAAGTTACTAAAAAATCAACAATCTCTCTATTCCAAATATAAGTGGAAATTGCCAATACATCCGGAACTGTTTTCATTACCTGAGCCAATATATTTAATTTATTCTGATTAATACTCTCCTCTAGATGGACAAGATTAAATCCTAAATCCTTAATAGATTCACGGATATAATATAAGGCCAAATTAGAATGAGTAAATCTGGAATTTATTCCTAAAAGTGTTATGTTTTTCATAATTCCAATTTGCTGATATATGATTAAATGTCTATGAAAATTATCTTCTAGAATTGTTATGGAAAATACTATTACTTCAAAGTAGTAAAATATTTAAAAAAAATGTAAAAAAGTATTGACTAAAATTATAACTCTTCAATATTATACAGTATATATTTACAAATATTAAAATTAATAGTGTAATGAGTGGATATGAATAAGTGAAATGTACTTAAAAAGTAACATTACAAAATCATAATAAAAAAATATAAAAAAGAAATGGAGTAAAAATGAAAAAGTTTATTTATCCAGTTATCTGTGTATTGATATTATTTGCAATTAGTTGTGAATCACCTACAAATGATGATAATGATGATTTAGCTGAAGCAATTGGGTCAAAATTTAATAGAGAGCTATTACAAGATGAAGGGGATTTCTCCGTGGGATATGCTAATGGTAATATCCGATCTTCTAAGGTTACTTTAACTTGGTCTGAAACTGATGAGAGAAATTTTAGCTTATATCAATTAACTAGAGATGGAGAGGAGCTAGTTCTTTTACAAGATATTTCTGAAATATCTTTTACTGATTCCCTTTTATCTGAAAATCATGAATATTTCTACCAACTCAATGTTGTGACTGATAATGAAATCTGTGTTCAAGACACTATTTCCATTAAAACAGCTCGCTGGAGTCCACCTACAAATCTTCAAGTTCATGCGCTTAGCCAATCTGCTGTTAAGATAACTTGGGATGATAATAGCGATACAGAAGAGTACTTTAGAGTCCATCCATCAACCGAAGGTGAATTTGTTTCCTCTCAATTGTTTGAGGAAAATACAAACCAAGCCATAATTACCGATTTATGTTTGAGTAGAGAATATTCTTTTAGAATCACAAGTGAAAGTCCTTATGAAGATGGCATAATCTCTTCAACATCAGTGAATTATACAATTTGGCAATATAATTTGAATTTGTATGAACCAGGATTTGTGCACGGTAATGTTAATTCTGATAAGTCAATAAAACTACATTGGTTGGATTATTCTGGCTGTGAAACTGGTTTTATTGTTGAAAGAAAAATTAATCAAGGTGACTTTATAGAAATTGCAAATGTAGCAGAAATAGATGTGGTTGAATTTGTCGATAGTGATACTTTAGCTTTCCAATATGGTGATATCTTAAAATATAGACTTAGAACTTATAATGATTTTGTTGAAACTACCGACTATTCCGACTACTCTAATGAATGTGAAATTGAAGTTACTGAATTATCTCAAGATGCAATTTATCTTTATCTCACTGCTTGGAATACTGAATATGTTTCTTGGAATATAAGGAAAGAAGGTAGCCATGAAACAATATTCGCAGACTTTCAGACATTTGATGGACCTGGCGAGATGTTTCAATATAGAGTTGATCTAGAAGCAGGATTGTATTATCTCCACTGTATTGATACCGATGGAAGGGGCTCAATGGCCGGTAGTATTTATCAAGGAAGTAATTTATTAACTAGTTGGGAAGGTGGTTCTTTTACAACTAATGGGCATTTTAACTTTGAAGTGAGTGATAAGTAGTAGATATAAAAGAAATTGACCTAGTCGCAAAGTCCTATTTATATAGTTTAATAGGACTTTGCTCTTTTGGTATATAATGATTACTTGTAGGTTATGATATAAGGTCGTGACTAATAATTCTAAATTAAGTCCACACCCTTATATAGAAGCTCTACAGTAAATTAGGGAAAAAATATGCGACTAAGAAGCTTTTTATGCCGTTTGAGTATAGGTATTAATGCAGTCCAGACAAAATAAATGGCTTTTATGAAATTATTAGGTAATTTATAAAGAAAAAATTTAATAACTCTAGTGAAAGATTAATTAATATTTCTTAAAAAAGTTAAAAAAGTATTGACACTATTTTGTCACTATGATAATTGTGACTTATAATTGCGTGTATAAAAAAATATGTAAATAAAAAAGGGAGTTTATTATGAAAAACTTTTTACTTGTATTATTGTTAATTGCTACTGTAGCTATGAGTGCTACTACTATTTATGACATTCAGTATACTACTGATGCTGGTAGTGATGGAACTTATCCATCTACTTTTGATGGACAAGAAGTAACTGTTCAAGGTATTGTTACAGCTAATCGTGCAAACACTACTGGAGAAATTGGAAAATTCTTTATCTCTCAACCTGAAGGTGGAGCATGGAAAGGTATCTATGTTTTCGATTGGAGTGTTAATGTTCAACTTGGTGACTTAGTAGAAGTTACTGCTACTGTTGATGAATATTATGGCTATACAGAATTAACTTACTGTAGTGTTACTGTTCTTAGCTCAGGTAACCCAGTTCCAAATCCTACTATCGTAACTACAAACCAAATTTCTGGTGGAATGACTGCTGAATCTTATGAAGGTTGCTTAGTTAAAGTTATGAATGTTACTGTTACTCAAGAAGCTGATAACTACGGTCAATGGGCTGTTAATGATAACACTGGTGCATGTTTTGTAGATGATTTATTCTATGTACATCCAGAACCTGCAGTTGGCACTACTTATTCTGCAATTATTGGTAATGTTAACTATGGTTTTGATGCTTTCAGTATCAACCCAAGAACTTTAGATGATGTTCAAGCAGGTACACCTGTAAGTAATACAAAAAAATCATGGGGAAAAATTAAATCTATCTATAAATAGATGATATTTTCACCAACTAAACTTGAAAGGAGGAGAAATGAGTAAATTTATTAAGAAAGTACTGTGGTTAGGAGCTATATCTGGAATAGGATATGCAGGATTCAAAATGTATCAGAAAATATCCGCTATTTCCAAATTAAGCAAATCCTTGCCAGAATTTCTAAATAATGTCTATGGAGAAAAACCAAAGATTAATATTAATATGGTTCTTTCATCTATTACTATTAGTGTGGGATTTAAACAAGATGTTATTGACAGTAATGAAGATATTCAAACTACAGTTACTGAATATATTGAAGATTTCTATCCTGTTCTAAGTAAAGTTAAGTTAAATATTGAAGTCTTTGCTATTAAAGTGTCTGACTCTCCTAAGAAGGAAGATTGTGACTGCGGTGATGATTGCAACTGTGACGAAACAGATAAAGATTGCAACTGCGGTGATGACTGTAACTGTGAGGAAGATGAAGAGACTAAAGAATAATTAAATTATTTTAAAACAGAAATAGAAATAATGGCCTGAGTTTTTCTTAGGCCTTTTTGTTTGCCCAGAATGTTATCTGAGCCGATGGACTGAAAGAAGTCCTGACACCCAACTGACAGGAAGTCAATCTGAGGTCAAGGGCGTTGCTGGCAACGGCAGGGTCTGAAGTAAGACGCAGGAAGAATGTGGAACATAGCGAAAGTAAACTGATTTTGGTTCATGTAGTGGGTAACTCTTCGAAAAGTGAGAACGCCCAAAAGTCAGTCGATTACATGGATTACAACAGATGGATTTACATTCAGGCAGGATAGCTTAACTGGGGAAGCCTGTTAATGTCTCTAATAGAGTAACTATGACTACAAGCTGAAAGGCAAGAGTTGTATTAAGCATAAGCAGGTGGCAGATGATTCCGTAGTAGTGACTAACCCTTTGCCTATGAAAGCTGGTGACAGACTGGAGGATAAAACAGAGGGGACAATATTCTTAGTAATATTGGGGGATATTTTTCAAAAGGAAATATCTCATGTGAAGGGATGAAGATAAACCAAAGAATAAACATAATTAAAGAGATATTTTCTTAAAAGTAGGAAACGAAGAGAATCGAAAGATTCAAGGCTCGGATAGACGGTGGTGAGTACCTTCTTTCTATCATGACCTTACGAGACTGAGTAGATGAAGTTAAAAAAAGGATAATAGTCAAAACCTATAAAATCTTTGATAGATTGCTTTATGCTAAAAACTTCGAAGGTCTTCATTGAATTAACTGTCATTTGAAAGTATAATTTAAACATTGTTTATTGTGAAAAAGGAGAAACTAAATGAAAAAGTGGTACAGTTTAATTGATAAAGTTTACTCAAAAGGTAATCTCTATGAATCTTTCCTAAAGGTAAAGAAAAATAGAGGTGCAGAAGGTATAGATAATATTACTATATCTAAGTTTGGTGAGACTCTACAAGAGAACTTAGAGCAGATTCATTTAGAATTGAAAAGTGGGAAGTATATCCCATCACCTGTGAAACGGGTAGAGATACCTAAAGGAAATGGTAAGATGAGGCCATTAGGAATACCTACTGTAAAAGATAGAATCGTACAGCAGGCAATAAATAACATCATCCAACCAATTTTTGAACCTGATTTTCATCCACAAAGCTATGGCTACCGTCCCAACAAAAGTTGTCAAAAGGCAGTGGCTAAAGCACATATATTAATGGTTCAGGAAGAGCTTCCTTTTGTAGTGGATATGGATTTATCAAAATGTTTTGATACATTAAATCATAAATTCATAATGCAATCATTAAATAGGAAAATAAGTGACGGAACATTATTAAAGTTGATAGAGAAAATCTTAAAGTCTGGTGTTATGCAAGAAGGGAAGTATAGCGAAACTGAAGTAGGAAGTCCACAAGGAGGGGTAATCTCTCCACTTCTTATGAACATATATCTTGATAGTTTTGACCAAGAAATGAAAAGTCGAGGAATCGAGATAGTACGCTATGCTGATGACATTTTACTTTTTGCTAAGACTAAGAAAAAAGCAGAACAATATCAACGAATTGCGGTAGAATATCTAAACTCAATTTATCTCATCGTAAATGAAGAAAAGACACATATTGCGAGTGTATTTAAAGGAGTCAAGTATCTTGGCTTCGAAATACATGAATCATATGTAAAGATAGAGGATAAAAGAGTAAAAGCGTTCAAAGATAAGATTCGGTCACTGACTCCACGGAATAGCGGAATTAATGTCCAGACAATGATTAAAAGACTTAATCCGATATTGAGAGGTTGGTCGAATTACTTTAGGGTGGCAAATTGCAAAGGAGTCTTTCAGTCTCTATTATCATGGATAAGGCGGCGACTAAGAATGAAGAAAATGCGGGAATGGAAAAGTTGGAAAGCTTTTCACCAACAACTTAGAAGAGTTGGGCATAAAAGTGATTTTCCGAAAATATCTATGACACATTGGAAGAATTCTGGTTGTTATCATATTCATAGAGCTTTACCTAATGAATGGTTTGAGCAATTAGGGCTATATGACTTACTATCGAAACCTACAAGTGTTTTATTTAATTATTATGAATAATTACAAGGTTTATCAGGAGCCGTGTACGAGTCCCGTACGCACGGTTCTGTGAGAGGGATGGTGCTAACGCACCACCCTACTCGATTTTAATTATGAAGAAATATATTCAGGGATTCCAAGTATTAAGATCAAGCTTAATATGAGAAAACCTCTCAAAGCCCAGTAAGGGCGGAAATATAAGAGGAAATCCCCCAAGGAACTTATAGAAAATCCCTTGATATCTGCATAAGCACTGCAAAGGAGAACTAGTGAAATTATTTTAGACTAGTCTCGCATCTGCATGCTGAAAAATAATAAGAAAAAAATATCTTGACGGGTACTATAAATAAAAAAAAGATGTTATCGTTAAAATATAATATAAAATGATTTATATAGAATAAGGAGTTAATATGGTAAAGCTAAGATTGACTAGAATGGGTGCTAGAAATAACCCTTTCTACCGAATCGTTGCAGTTGATTCTCGCGTGAAAAGAGATGGAAAGTATATTGAGAGTGTAGGTTACTACAATCCAGTGCCTGAAGTGGCTGATATAAAAGTTGATACAGAAAAAGCTATTAAATGGCTTGAAGTAGGTGCACAACCTACAGATACAGTTCGCTCTATTCTTAGAAAAGCTGGCGTGTTAGAAATTTGGCATAATGCAAAGAAAAAGCAAATTGCTACTAGCAAACAGAGCTAAGAGTAGGAGAATCTAATGAAAGATTTAATAGAATTTGTTGTTAAAGCTCTTGTAGATGATCCAAGTGAAGTAAAAATCACTGAAATAAATGGAGATAAAATTACTCTTTTTGAACTTAGAGTTTCTAAAGAAGATATCGGTAAAGTTATCGGTAAGAAGGGTAAAACTGCTGGAGCGATTCGTACAATTCTAAATGCTGTGAGTACTAAACAAGGAAAAAGAGCAGAACTTGAAATTATCGAATAGATGATAGAAAAAGAACTTTTAGTTATAGGCAGGTTGGGAAACCTCATAAACGATAAAATAGAATTTCAGTTTATTCCCAATGATAATTTTCAACCTGCTATTTTTGATAAAGTTACCAAACTTTACTTGATCTTTACAGAACATAGAGTGTTTTATGTGGAAGTTAAGAAACTTTCGATTCAAAATTCTAAATACTGGATATCCTTTAATGATGATGGTGTGGAAGAAGAGTATGAAATTAGAAAGTCTGCTAAACTAGCTATTCCCAAAAATCAACATTATTCCCTTAATCAGGGTGATGCAGACTTAGATATTACTGATTTTCAGGCTTATGAAGATGAACTATATCTTGGGCGTGTTGTAGATTTTATCTACACCCCTGGTCATAGAATTGTTGTTATTTTTGATGAAAATGATAAAGAACTACTTATCCCGGAAGTCGATTATTATATTAAAGAAGTAAATCCCTCGGAAAAGAAAGTCTATTTCCAAAATACTAAGAGCCTGAGAGAACTATGATTATAGATATCCTCTCTCTCTTTCCTAATATGTTTGAGAATGTCTTCTCTACTAGCATTATCGCTAAAGCTCAAGAGAAAGATGCTCTTACTATTAATTTGGTTAATTTAAGAGACTTTGCATTCAATAAGAATAGACAAGTTGATGATTATCCCTATGGAGGAGACTCCGGAATGATTATGAAACCTGAACCAGTTTTCGAAGCCTATGATTTTCTTCACTGGAAAAACATTCCAGTTATCTACTTTACCCCTCAAGGAAGAGTTCTTAATCAAAATATTATCAAAGAATATCTTGAAAAACCAAGAATTGCTATTATCTGCGGACACTATAAAGAGTTAGATCAAAGAGTAAGAGATCAACTAGTTACTGATGAAATTTCTATTGGTGATTTTGTTCTCTCAGGCGGTGAATTACCCGCTATGCTTTTTGTCGATGCCCTGGCTAGACTCCAAGATGGAGTCATCAGTGATATTACATCAGCCCTAAATGACTCTTTTGAAGATGGATTATTAGGAATACCTCAATATACTCGACCTGCCGAATATCGCGGTCTTAAAGTCCCTGAGGTCCTCCTGCAAGGTAACCATAAAGAGATTCAAAGGTGGCAAGAACAACAAGCTTACCAACTTACTAAAGAAAGAAGACCGGACTTATTAGATGAAGAATAACCTCTATTTAGGATTAGTTCACTATCCAATATATAATAAATTTAACGAAGTTGTTAAAACTTCAATTACTAATTTGGATTTACATGATATCGCAAGAAGTTGCTTAACTTTTGGAATAAAAAAGTACTATGTCATTCATCCCCTAGAATCTATGAAAGAGCTTGTTAATAAAATTATGGGCTTCTGGGAGTCTGATATAGCCAAAGTTTATAATAAAGATAGAGTTGATGCTTTGACAATACTAGAGCATTCATACTCGATTGAAGACGCTATTAAAGCAATAGTAAACCAGGAACAAGTTGCTCCGATAGTAATAACTACTACTGCTAAGAGATTAGATGAAAGTATTTCTTTTGCTAAAATCTCTTCGGCTATTCCTGCAGATAGACCCGTCCTGCTTCTCTTTGGAACAGGAAATGGACTGCATGAGGGAGTAATTAAATCTTCTGACTTTGTCTTAGAACCTATTTCAGGTCCTAATGACTATAACCATTTATCAGTCAGAAGTGCAGTAGCAATTATTCTGGATAGACTTACTTCCGAAGAATAAAGGGAGGAATAATGGATATTATTCAAGTTATAACCAAAGAACAAATTAGAACAGATTTACCGGAATTTAGAGTGGGTGATACAGTACAAGTTCACTATAAAATTAAAGAAGGAAGCAAAGAAAGAGTTCAAGTCTTTCAAGGTATCGTTCTTCAAATCAGAGGCGCAGGAATCTCAAAAACTTTCACTGTAAGAAAAGTTAGTAACGGTGTTGGTGTAGAAAGAATTTTCCCTGTAAATACTCCTCTAATTGCAAAATTAGAAGTTGTTCGTTACGGACATGTTAGAAGAGCTAAATTGTTTTATCTTAGAAGTGCTAAAGGTAAATCAGCAAGAATTAAAGAAAAAAGAAGAGTTAGTAAATAAAAAATGGGAGCTAAGCTCCCTTTTTTTATTTTATGATAAGATTTTTAATTAATAAATTATACAATTTAAGATTTTAGGACAAATGAATGATTTACGGTATCGGAAATGACATTATAGAAATCTCTAGAATCAAAAGAGCAATTGATAAAGATAATGGTTTCAAAGAGAAAATATTTTCAGCCAATGAAATTATACTCTGTGAAGCTAAGGCAAATAAATACCAATCCTATGCTGCTCGGTTTGCTGCTAAAGAGGCATTCATGAAAGCCTATGGAACTGGTTGGGCTGATGGTATTACTTGGAATGAAATTGAGATTCTTAACCATGATAATGGTGCTCCCTTTCTGAAGCTCATAAATAAAACTAAAGAGACAGTATTGGGAAAGGATAAGCTAAAATTTCATGTTACCCTAAGTCATCTTAAAGAATATGCTATTGCTGAAGTTATTATAGAAAACAAGTAGAATTAAGAACTATCCGTCAAGAAGATTAACTACCATGACCAGATAAGAAAGTGTTAATCCTTAATATATGCAAACAAATAAGTTAAAAAGATTAAAATCAATTTAGTAGTTTCATTGTTTTTCTTAACCCCAGAAGAGTATAGCAATATTTGCCAATTTCTAGTGCATTATTTGGATTAAATGTTATTCTAGGTTAATCTCAATCTTTTAACTCTAAAGTGTTAATTTTTAATAAAGATTAGAGCTGCTATTATTAGATATATCTTGACTTTAAATACATATTTAAAATATAATGTACAGTGGATAAATATTATTAGATAAAAAAAAGAAAATGAGGTATAAATTATTATGAATATTGTTTTATTCGGTATTCAGGGAAGCGGTAAAGGCACTCAAGCCTCTATGCTTTCAGAGAAGTTAGCAATGAAGCATATCAATCTTGGCGAATTGTTTCGTCAAGAGATAAAATCCGGTACAGAAATCGGTAACATTGCTAAAGTTTATATTGATAAAGGGAATTTAGTTCCTGATGAGTATGTTTATCACATGATCGATAATTATGTGGGATTAGGTATTAAGGGCTTAATCTTTGATGGTTTTCCACGCAATAAAGATCAAGCTGATTATTTAGTTAAGCACTATCATATTGATTTTGTTATCTATTTAGATTTAGATGACACTGAAGCTAAAAAGAGAATCACTGCTCGAGTAAGATGCAAGAAATGCCAGCAAAACTACAACTTGTTAGCTACACCACCAAAAGTGGATGGAGTTTGCGATGTATGTGGGGGTATTGTTGCTTCTAGAGATGATGATACTCCTGAAGCGATTGATCAGAGATTGAGAAGGTTTCATAGGGAGACCAAATCATTAATTAAATATTTCCAAAATCATGATTTACTCTATAAAGTCGATGCTAATGATGATATAGAAGTTGTGAATGAAAAGATCTTAGCAATAGTTAAGAATTATGGAAAAGCAAGAAACTAATAAGTTTTTATCGTTCTTAAATAGTACTATCAATGTATTAGCAATAATGAATTTGGTAGTACTATTTATCACGCCCTATTTACCTGATGGTATTATATCGCATAATAGAATGATCTTCTATTCAATGATAAACATAATTATTTATTCCCTTTATAATGTAGTTAACATAGCTCATAATGGTTTAAAGAATATAACCTTACCTCGCTTGTTACCTTTTTTAGTTATTTCTGTAGGAATTTATCTACTCTTCAAAAATCCAGAGTATTTCCTCTTATATATTTCGCTTAAGCAATTAATAATATTATTAAAAAAGTTTCTTCTATATGCCTTTGAAGGGAGACTCTGGAAAGCAATAATCAACAATCCAGCTATCTCCTTGATGATAAGTTTTTTAATGGTAATTTTTGTTGGAGCTTTAGTACTAATGTTACCAATTGCTACATCATCAAACCAAACAATGAATTTTATAGATGCCTTCTTTACTTCAACTTCAGCAACCTGCGTTACTGGATTAATTGTTGAAGACACGGGAAGTTACTTTTCCCTCTTTGGTCAAATTGTGATTCTGATCTTAATTCAGATAGGTGGCTTAGGTATTATGACTATCTCAACTGCTTTTGCTCTTATTTTCGGACAGAAACTAACAGCAAAAATGGAATCTGTGATGCAAAATGTTATGGGTGAATCAAATAGATTAAACTTATTTCAACTTTTGAAATATGTTGTTGGTATTACTTTTCTCTTTGAAACAATAGGTTCAGTATTTTTGTTTCTAACTTTTAGAAATATTTACCCTAATACTTTTAGAGCTATTTATTATTCAGTATTTCATTCTGTTTCTGCCTTTTGTAATGGGGGATTTGCCCTTTTCGCAGATAATTTAGAATCATTTACTTATAACTTAAACATAAATATTGTTATTACTACTTTAATAATTTTTGGTGGATTAGGTTTTGTTGTTATAATGGACTTGAAACGAAACATCTTCAAGAAAGGTGGCATAAAAAAGCTTAGTTTGCACTCCAAGATAGTTCTTGCTGCTACTATTATGTTAATTACCTTTGGTATATTTGGCTTCTTTATTTCAGAATACAACAATACCATGAAGGGAATGAGTTTTGGCAATCGTCTTATGACATCTTATTTTCAGTCGGTAACATGCAGAACTGCAGGATTTAATACTATATCTCAGGCTAATCTTTCTTATAGCTCGATATTACTTTCTGTGTTATTAATGTTTATTGGTGCTTCTCCTGGATCTACTGGAGGTGGTATAAAAACAACCACTTTTGCTATTATGATTTTATCGATAATTTCTATTATTACCGGGAAAAGTAATGTGTCTGCTTATAAGAGAAAGATTTCAGTGCATGGAATAAAAGAAGCTATTAGTTTGATTGGTATTTCAATAGGTTTTTTAATGCTCCTACTTTTCGCTCTCTTTATTGTGAGTGATGGTAGTTTTCAAGAAATTATCTTTGAAGCATTTTCTGCTTTTGGAACAGTTGGACTTTCAATGGGATTTACAAATAGTCTAAATTTCGCAGGTAAAATCATTATTATTTTATTAATGTATTTAGGAAGAATAGGACCATTAACAATACTCTATGCTTTAGCGCAAAGAGTAGTAAAGAAAAGAGTGAATTATTTAGAAGAAAATATTTCAATAGGATAAAAAAATGGCAAGATTTGTTATTATAGGAATGGGAAAATTTGGCACAGCAGTTGCTGCAACTTTGATTGCTCATGAAGCAGAAGTTATTGGTGTTGACAAAACAGATACTGTACTAGAAGAGATAAAAGAAAAATTAACTTCAACACTATGTTTTGATGCTACTGACGAAATAGCCTTAAAACAATCAGGAATTGAAGATGCTGATGCTGTTATTGTCGCAATAGGAAATAATATTCAAGCTAATATTATGACCTGTGCCTTACTTAAGAAAATAGGAATAGGCAGAATTTATGCCAAGGTGGAAGATAATCTTCACCGAAGAATTTTAGTCTCTTTAGGTATAGATGATATTTACTTCCCGGAAGAGATTGTCGGACAAAGTCTGGCGAAACAGCTTATTTTGGAAGAGATTAACCAGATTGTTGAATTGTCATCAGGGCACTTCTTAGCTGAATTAATTATTCCTAATGACTTTATTGGTAAAAAATTACAAGATTTAGATCTCTTAAATAAGTATGGTTTAAATATTGTTACTATTAAAACCAAGGTTCTTAAAATTACCGAAGAAGGGGAGAAGGTTATCGAAGAGAAGATAAATTCCTTACCTGGAGCAAACGATGTCCTTAATGAAGGTGATAGAATCATAATTTTAGGCTTAAGACATAATATTGATAAATTGATTAACGATATAAAAAAGAAAGGATAGAATAATGAAGAAACGCTCTTTTTATGAAAGTATAAATGTTTCATTATTAATAATTCTAATTACCTACATAATTCAAGTAGTGATTTTACTATACCAATTTAGTAGTGACCATTCAATTACTCAGATAGTTAATGATTCAAAGAATATTCTCTTTAGTTTTTTGATTTTCTTTATTATTTTCTATGTAGCAATTATGATTTATCAACCGATAAAAATGAAAAGATCTATCAAGCAATTTAAACATGTGTTTGATGAATTTAGAAAAGGGAATTATGGCTTTGATCTAGAAAACCTCTCTGAAACAGTTGAAAAAGAGTATGTTCCTTTAGTTGAATCAATTAAAAGAATGATAACAAATATTATTCAGTTTGATAAATTAAAAGAGATAAAAATCTCAGCTCATTATGGAAAATTAAAGTCCCTATTATCTCTCATCAGTGATGGAGCTTTGATTATTGATAAATCTGGGGAGATTCTCTATGTTAATGAGGTAATGAAAACAAAGTTCCTTCACTTAGAATTAGATGAGGATAAAGACTTTTTAGATACAATATATCCAGATTCTTTTGAAAAAACTATTAAGAAGTATGTACGAGAGGTATTAACAAAAGCTGAAAGAAAAGAGCCTTGTACGATGTTTATTTCTGAGATGAATCTAGAATTTACCATAAAATCTTCTTTATATAAAAATAAAAGTGGTGATTTTCTGGGAGCTGTTTTTATCATAACTGACCTCACAGAGAAAATTGAAGATGAGGATATAAAAAATGAAAATGAAAATACAGATAAGGTTGATTAGTGAGTAATATTATATTAAGTTTAACATACAAAGGACAAGAGAGTATGCGCATCGATAAATATTTAGCAAGTCTAAATTGCGATGAGTTATATTCTCGATCACTTATAGAGAAATTAATTATTGGAAATCATATTAAAGTTAATGGAATGATTGTAAAGAAGAGTTATCCGCTTTTAAATAATGATCTTATAGATATTGAATTGCAAGAGGATTCTAGCTTCGAAGCTTTACCTGAAAACATTCCACTTAATATAGTGTATGAAGATGATGATATTGCCATAATCAATAAACCAGAAGGATTAGTAGTACATCCAGGACACGGAAACTTAACAGGAACTTTAGTTAATGGCTTAATCTATCATTTTGGAGAGCAACTTTCCAATGATAGGGGAGCCTCAAGAGTTGGAATCGTGCATAGAATTGATAAAGGTACTTCCGGTCTTCTCATCATTGCTAAAAATAACTTGGTTCATGCTAAGTTGTCAGAAATGTTCAGAAGCAAACAAATTAAGAAAACTTATAAAGCCATCTTAGTTGGACATCCTAAAGAAGAAGCTAGTACTATTCAATCCTTTTTACAAAGAAGCAAAAGTAATCCCCTCAAAATTGTCGTGAATGATTCTGGAAAAAATGCTATAACCCATTACCAGATTCAAAAGTACTATCATTATTTCTCTATTGCTGATATTGTTCTCGAAACAGGAAGAACTCACCAAATAAGAGTTCACTTCGCTAATTTAAATAACCCTGTTCTCGGAGATAGACTCTACAGCAGTCTTAATGAAGTTGCTACAAGAATACCTTCAAATTTTAAGAAAAGATTAACTAATTTATATGATAATGTTCTAATAAACCAAGCTTTACATGCCCATCAATTAGAGTTTATTCATCCAATCACAAATAAACTTATCTCAGTAAAATCTGATCTACCTGACTATTTTAGAAAAACTATAGCCTGGTTAGAAGCAAATTTTTCCATAGATGATTAAGGAGTAAATATGTCTTATAAGTTCGCAACAATAGAAGAAGCTATTGAAGATATTAAACAAGGTAAATTGATCATCGTTGTTGATGATGAAGATCGAGAAAATGAAGGGGATTTAATCTGTGCTGCAGAAAAGATAACCCCTCAAATGATAAATTTTATGATTACTCATGCCAAAGGGTTAGTCTGTACGCCAATGACTAAAGAAGCATTAGCTAGATTAGATATTCCCCTTATGACTGATAATATTACCGAAAAACAAGGTACTAAATTCACAGTCTCTGTTGATGGAGCCAGAAATACAACCACTGGAATTTCAGCTCAAGATAGAGCAAACACTATTCTAGCTTTAGTTGATCCAAACTCAACTTCTGATGATTTTGTTAGACCAGGACATATTTTCCCACTGATAGCTGAAGCTGGAGGAGTCTTGGTTAGAGCAGGACATACAGAAGCTGCTGTTGACTTAGCTAAATTAGCCAAACTTCTACCAATGGGCGTTATCTGTGAAATCATTAATGAAGATGGCTCTATGGCTAGATTGGGAGACCTCGAAGGTTATTCTCAAAAACATGCTTTGAAAATTATTACTATTGCCGACTTGATTAAATATAGAAAAGCCAATGAAGAGCTTGTAGAATTAATCTCCAAAGCAAAACTTCCTACCCATTTTGG
>OY759729.1:0-1280000 GCA_963662585.1 Cloacimonadales bacterium (SeqCode) | reverse complement strand
TCCGTAGTTTATGAATCCGAGGTACAGGACGACAGCTTAGCTGATAAAGTGTGTTTATAAGGTTGCCAAGAAATAGCTTCTAAACGATGAAGTATATCAAACCGTACTGCAAACCGACACAGGTGGACGAGGAGAGTATCCTCAGGCGTTCGAGAGAATTCTGGTTAAGGAACTAGGCAAAATGACCCCGTAACTTCGGGAGAAGGGGTGCTACGCTAGTGTGAGTATGAACAATACAGAGCATGAAGTAGCCGCAGTGAAGAGGCCCAAGCGACTGTTTATCAAAAACACAGGTCTATGCGAAGAAGTAATTCGAAGTATATAGACTGACACCTGCCCGGTGCTGGAAGGTTAAATGGAGAGGTTAGCCGCAAGGCAAAGCTTTGAAATGAAGCCCCAGTAAACGGCGGCCGTAACTATAACGGTCCTAAGGTAGCGAAATTCCTTGTCGGGTAAGTTCCGACCTGCACGAATGGTGTAACGATTTGGGCACTGTCTCAACCAGGAACTCGGTGAAATTGTAATAGCGGTGAAGATACCGCTTACCCGCGAAAGGACGGAAAGACCCCGTGAACCTTTACTGTATCTTGGCATTGTAACTTGGTTTAGTATGTGTAGGATAGGTGGGAGGCTATGAAGCATGGTCGCTAGATTGTGCAGAGCCGTTGTTGAAATACCACCCTTATTAAATTGATTTACTAACGATATGAAAACATATTGGACATTGCCAGGTGGGCAGTTTGACTGGGGCGGTCGCCTCCGAAAAAGTAACGGAGGCTTACCAAGGTTCCCTCAAGATGGTTGGTAATCATCTGCAGAGCATAAAGGTATAAGGGAGCTTGACTGCGAGACTGACGGGTCGAGCAGGTAGGAAACTAGGTCTTAGTGATCCGGCGGTTCTGAATGGAAGGGCCGTTGCTCAAAGGATAAAAGGTACTCCGGGGATAACAGGCTGATACCGCCCAAGAGTTCATATCGACGGCGGTGTTTGGCACCTCGATGTCGGCTCAACTCATCCTGGGGCTGAAGAAGGTCCCAAGGGTTCGGCTGTTCGCCGATTAAAGAGTTACGCGAGCTGGGTTCAGAACGTCGTGAGACAGTTCGGTCCCTATCCTTCGTGGGCGCAGGAGATTTGAGAGGATCTTCATTTAGTACGAGAGGACCGGTGTGGACGAACCTCTGGTGTATCGGTTGTGGCGCCAGCTGCATTGCCGAGTAGCTAAGTTCGGAATGGATAACCGCTGAAAGCATCTAAGCGGGAAGCCAACCTCAAGATTAGATCTCCCCTTAGAGTCATTGGAGACTACAATGTTGATAGGTCACAGGTGTACGCATGGCAACATGTTCAGCCGAGTGATACTAATAACTCGATCGTCTTACTTAATATTTTTTATATACACTCTATAGTCTCTTACTGTTTAACAACAGTAAGAGAAATGAAAAGTTAATAATTAAAAGTGAAAAATTATTAATAGTTCAAGCACACATAAATACTTAAAAAATTTTAATAAACATTTTTGACAGGGGTCAAAGATGGTGGTAATAGCAGTGAGGATATACCTGTTCCCATTCCGAACACAGAAGTCAAGCTCACTCACGTCGATGATACTGCACTGGCAACGGTGTGGGAAAGTAGATAGCCGCCATCTTTGACCCCTGTTTTTTTTAATTGAGAATTGAGAATGGAGAATTGAGAAGAAGACTTTCACACGAATTAACGCGAATTAAGACGAATCCTACGAATTAAGAGGAATTGAAACCTTCTTTTGTCGGACGACTTGCCTTCCATAGCTTTAGCGAAGGGAGATGGATATTATCTTTGCCCTCTTCAACGGGAAGGTTGCCTCTTCAGTCGGACGGTGGAGATTCTCTCCGCCATCTTCAGTCGTAAGACTGAAGATAATAATAATTTTCCAAGTTTCGCAATGTGTTATCAATAGCAGATTAAATTGTTTCGTCCGAAGTCCCTTGCCTACGGCCGAGGAACTCCGGTCTTCAGCTATTTATCACGAGAGTTGCACACGGAGTAGCGACTTCCGACAAAGCAGTCTTGAATTGTATAAAACAAATCCCTTTGCTTCGTAGGTGCGAAAATATACCAGTTATCATCTTAAACTTAAAAGCAAATCGATATTATCTTTCCAAAATCTTAATTGCTATAAAATCAAAACATTAGCACTTAGGGAGCGAATAACTACTACTTTATTTATGGAGTGGAAGCGTCTCTGCTTCCACATTAGATAACGGGAGAGATTTCTAGATTTTTAATCAGCTTAGACACTATTCATCTGCTACTTAGCAATTCACAGCGGAGAAAATCTCCTCAATCCGACAGAAGAGGGATTATCACACTCTTAAATTCACTTCTTTAGTGATTAACTGGGGTTACGGACCTTTAGTCCGTGAATCTTAAATTCCCCTCTTTAGTGCTGAAAGCACGATAAAAGAGGGGTGGCTGCGAAGCAGACGAGGTGTTTATAAATCCCCCTCCGTGAGGGGGACACAGGGGGTGTTTTCTACTATAGAGTGGAAGCGTCTCTGCTTCCACATTAGATACTGGGAGAGATTTTTAGATTATTAATCAGTTTAGACACTATTCATCTGTTATTTACTAATTCACAACGGACAAAAGTGTTCTCAATCCGACAGAAGAGGGATTATCACACTCTAAAGCTCTTCTATGGAGTGGAAGCGTCTCTGCTTCCACATTAGATACTGGGAGAGATTTCTAGATTTTTAATCAGTTTAGACACTATTCATCTGCTACTTAGCAATTCACAGCGGAGAAAATCTCCACAATCCGACAGAAGAGGGATTTTCTCACTTTTCAACTTTTCTATGGAGTGGAAGCGTCTCTGCTTCCACATTAGATACTAGGAGAGATTTCTAGATTTTTAATCAGTTTAGACACTATTCATCTGTTACTTAGCAATTCACAGCGGAGAAAATCTCCTCAATCCGACAGAAGAGGGATTATCACATTCTTAAATTCACTTCTTTAGATGAACTACTTCAGGTTTGCCATCTTTGCCCCTGTTTATTTTACTAAAAAAATAGTGAAAAATGAAAAATGAAAAGTTTCGTCCGAAGTCCCTTGCCTACGGCCGAGGAACTCCGGTCTTCAGCTATTTATTTCGCCCGAAGTCCCTTGCCTACGGCCGAGGAACTCCGGTCTTCAGCTATTTATTTCGCCCGAAGTCCCTTGCCTAGGGCTGAGGAACTCCGGTCTTCAACTATTTATTTCGCCCGAAGTCCCTTGCCTACGGCTGAGGAAATCCAGTCTTCAGCTATTTATGACGGGAGTTGCTCACGGAGTAGCGACTTCCGACAGCTTTCTTTCGTCCGAAATCCCTTGCCTACGGCTTAGGAACTCCGGTCTTCAGCTTGTCCACTATCCGACAGAAGAGAAGCAGAGTTTCCATCTGCAGGCAGGGACGCCTACAGTCCATAGAGGATCGCTTTTTAGCGTGCTTTCCTCTTTTTTAAAGTTTGGAGGGTTATTAAATTTGCACTAAAGAAGAGAGTTTAAAAGGACTTGTTAGAAAGTACTAAAACTTATAATACTCAAACTGTTGTACTTTATATTGAGGTTCTTCAGATCTTTCTTGCATTGTATCATTCATAATTTTCTGATTTATGAAAGGTTCTATTCTTTTAAATTCACTAAAGAAGATCAAAGCAAGAGAGAGCAATAAAGCATTCCCAACAACACCTAATTTACTAAGAGGCTTTACTAGTTTATAATCCCAATTAGTGGGAATAAAATGGAATAGGTAGGAGCTTAGCAAAACTATTCCAACTATCTGATAGTCTGAGAACCAAGGAAAAAGCTGATTAAAACTAAGATTATCAAATATAGCACTTAGCATCAACCAAGCATTAGCTATTGAATCAGCACGGAAAAATACCCAAGTTAAGCAAATAAAGTTAAAGGTAAGTAACCAAGCAAAAGGTTTATATATTAAAGAGATCAAGCGATTGTTATTAATAAATATTGCTAAATTAGTTTTGCTCCAAACTCGGTGTATAATTAAAGCAATACCATGCAATGCACCCCAAGTTATATAAGTCCAAAAAGCGTTAGGTCGCACATGCCATAATCCGCCTAACAACATTGTAATCATAAGATTAAAATAGACATTTCCTTTTCTATTTCCGCCTAGAGGGATATATAGGTAATCTCTTAACCAAGTAGATAAAGAAATATGCCATCTGCTCCAAAAATCTTTAACTGAAGTAGCCTTATAAGGAAGATTAAAGTTCTCCAAAAGATTAAAGCCTAGAAGTTTAGCTAAACCTATAGCCATATCTGAGTAGGCTGAGAAGTCGCAATAAATCTTAATCGCATAGGCATAAACAGCAATTAAGTTTGCTAAACCAGAAAAACTTGTAGGGTCAGCAAACACACTATGAATATAATTAACTGCTAAGAAATCTGCAATAATCATCTTTTTGAAAAGTCCATTGATAATCAGCATTAAAGCTTCCGAGATTTCTTCATTTATAATAACTTTCTTCTTGTTAATTTGAGGGAGAAAGTCTGCAGCTCTAACAATGGGACCAGCAACTAACTGAGGGAAAAAACTAACAAAAAAAGCAAAGTCAAAGAAACTTTTAATTGGTTTAAGTTTTTTTCTATAGATATCAATAGTGTAGCTCATTGTTTGAAAAGTGAAGAAGGAAATACCAGCTGGGAAAATAATATTTAGAGGAAGTATTTCACTTCCACTCACAAAGTTAAAACTCTCTATTAGATAATTAGTATATTTAAAATAGGAGAGAGTGCCTAAGTTCCAGATAATGCTTAGAATTAAATAGCTTTTTGCTTCCTGGCGGTGTTTATAAATAAGATTCCCGATTATATAATTAACTAAGGCTGTACCGAGAAGGAGTAACCAAAAGATACCAGAAGTTTTATAAAAGAAAAATAATGAAAAAGCAAGTAAATAAGTTGTTCTTAACTTAATTTTTTTTACTACTAAAGGATAACCTAAGAATACAAGTGTAATGAAAACGAGAAAAATAGGCGAGTTGAACTGTATTGGCTCAGCAGGGTTATATTGAAAGAAGTCTAATAATTTACTTAACACTACTTGTTCTCCAAATATTTCTTATACTCATCTGTGAATTTACGATAAAGCAAGTCTCCAAAAAATCTTGCTCCTTTTCGGGTAAAATGAGTATGGTCAGGGGTAAGAATTCCTTCATCATGTAATTTTACATTACAATTTTCTCCACCCAAAGCGGTAAAAAGGTTGAAAAATCCAATCTGAGAATCCTTAGCAATTCGCTTTTGCTCTTTAATTAAATAGGGTAAATCGGGAGAAGAAACCCAAAGTGTATCTGCTAATGCTCCTCTATCACCAACACTAAAAAGAATCATAGGTTGATTATTATCAATTGTCTTTAAATAAGAAATATTCTTCTTCATTGAGATTCTATACCAGCTATAATCAGTCATAATAGGATCTGTTACATTGGCTCCATAGTGAAGAATAGTAAGATCATATTTGAAATAATCATATAACTGACTAATAATATCTTCTTGTAAATGTAAGAAATTATTTCCTTTATTTCCTCTAAGTGAGTAATTATCAATATAAATACCCTTATCATGAGAAAAATCGACGCCATAAACGAAGCAGGTATCTTGAGGATAGTAAGATATAGATAAGTATTTAATTATGGAATCACTTAAAGTAATAAATTGCATTTTATCACTTGTTTCAATATGCTTGGTAAGAGTATCGCGATTGACTAAATACTCAATTGAAAGGGGAGCTTTTTTATTTAAAATTATCAAGGTCGGTTTGCTGAGCCAATTACCTTCCATCATACTATAGCTATGCCAACTTACAGTAGTGCTATCATAGGCTAAGCTATCTCTGATGGGTAAAGAAGGAACTGCTACACTACCATAAAGTCCTAGAGGCATTTTCCTATTGCTTGGTCTACTAATGGAATACTCAGTCCAGTTCTTACTATAAGTGTGTTTTATCGATGCTCTAAACTTGCTTAAATTAGAAACAGCAGGAATAAAGCCAACTCCTTCACCGCCTAGGCTATCTTGCCATACTTTTCTTAATCTATTAGTGCCAAGATCAGATTCAGTTATAGAATCTCCAAAATAGGCTATTCTTAGTCTTTTTACTTTATTCTTAGAGAACAGGTCGAGTTTAGCAAAAAAGGGCTTTATATGGCTAAAATCATCACCACCTATAATTTCTGAAAAAGCTACAGGCTTAATTTTTTTGACATACTTCTTCTTTACAGTTTTAGCTTCACTTTTCTTAGTAATAGTGTTTAAGGAATCTTTAAAATCCTCTTTACTATTCTCTACAATAAAGAGAGAATCACTTGTTTCATAAGCTTCATGGAAGAGTTTAGCATAATCATATTTAAAAATAATAAAACTATATATAGCCATAATAATAGCTGTAATAAGAACAATAACAGACAGTTTTGAAAAGCCTTTGTACATAATATTTATTTAACTTGGTTTATTGTCCAGTTCAGAACCTTTTCCAACATCTCAATTGGAGGCTGCTTAATCATATCTTTATCCATCAGCAATTGCATGGTTTCACGAGCTTGCTTAATATCTCTTTGAGCAATGTTGAAGACTTCCTCATGAGTTAGGATTCTGCTAGCAACACCATCTTTGATTGCTTGCATTGCTACATCAGCTGCTTCTTGGGGGAATACTTCTGCTTCATCCATGGTTGGTATAATATTATCTGGATTTATCCCTCTTTTTTCTGCATAATTAGCTAAAGAATAAGCTGCTGCAATAGCCATATTATCGGTAATTTTAGTTGCTTGAACAGTTAATGCACCTTTTAAAATACCAGGGAAACCTAAAGAATTATTTACTTGGTTAGGGAAATCACCTCTTCCGGTAGCGACAATAAATGCTCCAGCTTCTTTAGCTTCATAAGGATAAATTTCAGGAATAGGGTTAGCACAAGTGAAGACAATTGCTTTGCTGTTCATTAGTTTAATCCACTCTGCTTTAACAGTATCTGGTCCTGGTTTAGAAACAGCGATTAAAACATCTGCACCTTTCATAGCTACTTCTATGTCTTTTATGTTGTTAGGATTTGTTTTTTGACAAAGTTCCCACTGTCTATAAGATAATGGATTAGTTTTAAAATCAATTCTGTCAGTTGAAAGACTGCCATCAGCATCAAAAATAATAATATTCTCACCGGACATTCCTGCAGCCATAAGAATCTTAGCTATGGTTGAATTGGCTGCACCAGCTCCAAGAAGAACAGTTTTAACACTCTCAATCTTTTTATTTGCTAATTTTAAGGCATTTATCAATCCTGCAAGAGTAACAGATGCTGTCCCTTGGGCATCATCGTGCCAGACAGGAATATCACAATCATTTCGTAATTCATCCAAGACTTTGTAGCAATTAGGTTGTGAGATATCTTCTAAATTAACAGCTCCAAAGGATGGCTCTATCATTTTTACAAAATCAATTATTTTATCTGGATTTGGCTGGCCATTCTGATCCCGGTTATTTATACAAAGGGCTACAGCATCAATACCACCCAAGTATTTCATTAAAAAAGCCTTACCTTCCATTACACCTAAACCACCATAAATACCGCAATCACCATCACCTAAAACACGGGTAGAATCCGATACAACAGCCACTAAATTTCCTTTATTACTGAGATTATAGGCTTCTGAAGGATTATCTCTTAATGTAGTAGAAACTTGTGATACGCCAGGAGTGTACCAAACATTAAACCAGTTAAAACCATAGACACCAGCTTTGGGAACAGTTTGCATCTTTCCACCATAAAATCTGTGGGCTTCTTCTGATAACTTTTTTAAAAATAGAGTTTGAGCTTTTGCTTTTTGAGCATCGGTGAACTCGTTGGGGAATATATTACTTAAGTTAGATAAATCTATTTTAATCTTTTCCATTATTATCCTCTCATGATTGATAACTCACAATTAACAGAGTCAAAAAATCGTCAAGGGAAAGATAGGAAATTTATATAAGAAAAAATCAAACTACCTTCACTCTAAACACATAAGAATGAAGGTAGCAGAAATTGTAGATTGATTTACGACATTAAAATTTCAGGCATTAGTGTTAATCTATAATTCAACACTGATTATATGTTAGGATAAAAGTCTTCAACAGAGTATCTTAAGAACTTCTTAAAGAATCTAACATCTTCTTCATTAAGAATTGCCACGAATTCTGTACCTTGCTCTTCATAACTTTTATTAACTATTTGTCCTAATTTTTCCAAGTCAGCAGCACTTTTTTGTTCTGAAAAAGGAATAAATATCTGGTAAGTTGCATAGTTATGCAGTTCATTCTCTATTCTAGTAGTAAGTTCTTCAATATTATTACTATTTAGGGCAGAAATAAAGATTGCAGTAGGAAATCTATTTTTCAGCAAAGCTAACTTAGATGATTCTAATTTATCAGTTTTGTTGAAGACTAAGAGAGTCTTGATGTCATTTGCTTCAATTGAAGCTAGTACTTTCTCGACCTCAGTGATGTAGAATTCAAAGCGTGAATCTGAAACATCGACAGTATGAAGAAGTAAGTTTGCTTCAGTTACTTCTTTTAGGGTAGCTCTAAAGGAGGCTACTAAATGATGAGGAAGCTGGGAGATAAATCCGACAGTATCGGATAGAACAATCTCTTTTCCTCTATCTAATTTTAGTGTTCTAACAGTCGAGCCTAAGGTAGCAAAGAGTTTATCTTCAACTAAGACATCAGAGTCTGTGAGTTGGTTAAAGAGAGTTGATTTACCAGCGTTGGTATAACCCACCAAGCAAACCCTCTTAAGATTAGCTCTTTGTTTACTTTGAGTATCTTTCTGTATCATAATAGCCTCTAGCTTTTTTTCTACAGTGTTTATCTGATGTCTGATAATTCTCTTATCAATTTCTAATTGAGTCTCTCCTATACCACGGGAGGCAGAACCACCACCTTGACCACCGCTAGCTGCAGCTACTTTACTACCTTCAAAGTGAGACCAAAGTTTTTTTAATCTTGGTAATTGGTATTTAAGCTCTGCCAGTTCGACTTGAAGACTTGCTTCATAGGTCTTAGCGTGATGATGGAAGATATTGAGAATTATCTCTGTTCTATCACTAACTTCTAATTTCAGCATTTGGCTGACATTTTTTCCTTGGGTAGGGGAGAGTTCGTTATCAAAAATAACTAAACCCGCTCCATATTCCTGAGCTAATTCTTTTATCTCAGCTAAGAATCCTTTACCCACAAAGGAAGCTCCATCTATTTTTGCTCTTTTTTGAATTCTTTTATAAACTGTTTTAAGTCCAGCTGTTTTTGCCAAAAGGTCTAATTCGATAAGAGATTTCTCTTTCTCTTCAAAATTCTCTCTTGGTAAACATACTCCGACTAATATTGCTTGATTGGGATCAAGAATAATTTCTTCATCAGTTTCAACATCAAAATCTAGATCAAGATCATTATCTAATATTTTATCTTCAGTCATATATTCTCCTTATTATTCTCTGAATTTAATCCCGGACAAAAAGAAACCCGGATTGCTAATCCAATATTGGACAACATTCCGGGTAAATTTTGACGCAATAATAGGATCAGCATAGTTTTTAAGCTCCACTGATCCCAAAATTTAGTTATATTTTAAGGTATCAGTGCAGATTAATTATTTCTGTTTTTTACAATAACTGTAATAATTAAATTAATCATTCTGCATCTCCTTTAATTTATTTTTTAATATTAGACCTATAGTTTATAAAGTGAACTATATGTCAAGATTTATTTTTAGCTATTAGTCAACTGTGATAGATTTTGATACATTTTTAGGAACATCAGGATGCACTCCGTGTTCAATCATGCCTAATCTGTCGAGGTATTCCATTTTCTTAATACTCATATTGAGTGCTAAGAGTTGCAAGGCAATAGATGATGAGAAACAAGTCATAAGAGTATCACCAGTTTTAGGAAGTTGAATATAACCCCAACCGTAGTACTTATTATCTCCAAAAGGATTTAGTCTTGCATTATCCATCAATTTATCATTCTCTTCAGCAATAATGAAAGTATCAGCTCCTCTAATTTTATGAGTATTGATTTGGGAGATAGTTAAATTTATATCTCTTTCATCAGGACCGGTAATATAAACTAAAGGATAGTTACGATATAATTCATCAAAGAAGTCGATTTCAGATACTAATTTTTTGAATAGTTCAGTAGCATTAGTAGAGAGATTGAATGGGAATGTTCTATCGAAGATATAGCTGTTAATTGCTTTATTAAGGGCAATAGTGTCATCTGGAATAAGTTTATATTTTGAGGCATTAGCTGCAATCAAATCATGAAGAACATTAATTTTCTTTAAGAGTTTTTTTACATTTTTAAGTCCGAATATAGTATTTTTTCCTAAGATGGTATTAGGACCGTGTTTAAATTCAGAAGCTTCTCTACCTTCAGTATGATTAAGAACAGTTTCTCTAATTTTAAGAGCACCTTCAAAAGCTACACCAGAGATTTTAGTTGCTAGTAAGTGCATGGAAGGTTCCATGTAGGTTTTATTGGCAACATAAGTAATTGCTTCTTTAGTGGTAGATATTGTTTCTTTAAGAAGAAGAGGAATATCTTTAAGTGTCTTTTTACGATAAGCTATTTTATGTTCTCTTTCCCATACTTCAGCTTTATCTAGACTGGTTCTTTCTAATTCAAGCATTCTTTCAGCAGTTCTAATAGCTAAGTAATAGAAGACGGTTAACTGATTCATAAAACTTTTAGTAGCAGGAACAGCTATTTCAGGACCGCAATGAATTGGTATAGCAACATCACTCTTTTCTTGTCCTAAAGTAGAATTCATATTATTAACTACAACTACTTTGCTAATCTTTAATCCTGAAGCATCAATATCATTGAAGATGTCGATTAAATCTTTTGTTTCACCACTTTGAGAAACACCAATAATGAGGTCATGATCTTTCAAAGAATTGGAATATTCACCTCTGAAATCACCAGGTAAAATAGGAATAATTTCCACACCAGCAATTTCGTTAAAGAAGAGAGCTGCAACTTTTGTAGCATTATAAGAAGTTCCACAAGCTATAGAGTAAGTAACACCCTTATTTTTCTTAGTGTTTTCTATAAGTTCAATAAAATCACTTACACTTTTGAGGTAAAGGTTGTTTTCTATATCTTCGTAATAACTATCTAGAGCTTTAATAATAAGGAGTTTCTTCTTAGAGAAACCACCATTCATAAGTTCTATTAGGAGATTTTTTTCTTCTGAGAAGAGATATTTATTTTCAAAATCTTCTTTAACTAAAACATCATAAATTGATTGATAGCCATTTTTTACTTTTTCATAATACTCATCTGATTTATTATCATTCAAGTATTTATCAAAGTACTTTTTCTTTTTATCAAATTCTTCTACTTTAGCGATATCATAGGAAAGTTTTTCTATACTAGTAAAGATATCTTCCCTTTTAAGGAATTCTATCATTCTGCGTCCTGTATTTGAGCCTCCTTGGTAGATTTTTATTAACTTACCAGTAGATTCAGGTTGAGAATGAATTTCTTGTTCCATAAAATATTCATATTGAGGGAGTAGTTCTGTATCTTCAGCTCTTAGCTTAGATCTTACAAGAGGTTTTTCTATTTTATCACCTGGTTCATAGCATTCATCTTTAAGTCCTGCTTTTTTGTAGCAGACATTTTTTTGGGCAAAAAGTTGGTATCCTTCAGAAGTGTATTCAACAAATTCACCTTCTCTAAGATTTACTAGAAGCTTGGTAAAGCGGAGTACTGCAGTTAAATCTGAAGAGGCTAAACCAAATTTATGTCCATCAATTTCGCCCATACCGAAATAGAGACTTGAGCCTGCTTTAATAGCCCAAGAAACTTCAGTAACTGGGTCGCAGATAACAGCAGCATAAGAACCGACAGCTCTTTTTCCAGCTTTAACGATTGCTTTACGCATTGCTTCTTTTCTAATTTCATGATTGTTTTGATCTGCTTCTTGATGTTTACTTAATTCAATATCAAAATAGTGCTCTACTGTGTGAACTAACATTTCACCGTCGTTATCTGAGACGACATTATGTCCTTCTGCAAGTAAAAATTCTCTTAAATCTCTAGTATTTGTGATATTACCATTATGAGCACCATAAATTTCTCTTTTACATTTTACCCAGTGTGGTTGAGCATTTTTTTTATCAACCTGACCGAAGGTCGCCCAACGAACTTGTCCACAAAAAACTTTTCCAGCTTGTTTTTCAATACCCAAGGTTTTTACTAAGGTACTAGGAGCTCCAACATCTTTGAGTAGGGTAATCTGATTATTATTCTGGAAAACAGCTCCTGTAGAATCATATCCTCTATACTCTAAGGCTCTAAGGAGAGTAGATGCATATTTCCCTAAATCGACAGATACTTTATTTAAACTTAGTCCCAAAACACCGCAACCAACACCAAACACCGGGATTGGAATATTTAATTTAGTCTGCTTGACTTTCTCAATAAATCTCTTCATTAATTCTCCGTATACAAATTTTTATGCTTTAAGATGTGACAACAGGAATTCTGCTAATAATAGATCTTCTTCTGTTGTTATCTTAATATTAAAATCACTTTCTGCTACTGTAGCTACTTTTAGTCCTTTTTCTTCGAAGAGGGAAGCATCATCAGTATAGAGTTTTCTCTCATTTATGGCATCTTTGTTCAATTTAAGAATGTCTTGATAAACAAAACATTGTGGTGTATGAACATTATAAAGATTAACTCGAGGAAGAGTTCGCTTGACCAGTTGATCTTCACATTCTTTAACTGTGAATTTTACTTGGCTTACAGGAATTACACCTCTTCCAACTTCAACTTTTTCTAACATTTTCTCAATTACATCTTCACCGAAAAAGGGTCTAACTCCGTCGTGAATCAAAACAATATCACAATCAGGAGAACAAGCAAGCAGGGCGTTATATACGGAATCCTGTCTTTCTTTGCCACCTTTAACGAATATGATTTTTGCTTCAGGAAAGTTATTCCTAATACTTTCACCAACTTCATCAAAATCATCTTTTGGTAAGGAAATAATTAATTCATTGACTATGTTTTTTGTCAAGAATCTTTCTATAGTATGGAATAATATAGGCTTATCTCCCAGTTTTAAAAACTGTTTTTTTACTTTTCCAGGGAGTCTTTTTCCAGACCCACCTGCTGTAATAATAGCGCTTATTCTCACAACTATCCAATAAATTTATAGAAGATGCCTCTATCTTGATGGACACCTTCAATTCTTTTTTCTTCAATTAATTTATGCAATACCTTGTTTATAGCATTGATATGAATATTTAGCATTTGGCTCATATCTTGAGCAGTGCAGGGCCTTCTTCTGATAGTGGAAAGGATCTTTTCTTCAACTTCCAAGCTACTTGGATTTTCATCATAAAGCTGTTTATTAACTTTTTTGATAACCTCAACCAAGATTTTATCTGGTAAGCCTGATTCAAAGAAGGCTTTGATAGAGTCTAATTTTTCTTTGTCTTCTTGAATAACCCATGGTTCCGTGCCAGGTCTATCCAAGGCATTTAATTGAACTCTTTCCGGGTTAATTTGCTTAATAACATCTCTCATCCTAGTTAACTCTTCTGGGAAATCATTAAGCTCTGGAACAAAGAATATTTCTAACCACATTTCGCCTGGGAAATGCTGATTAAAGTCAATGAGATTTGTAATTATATCTTTAACTAAAATCTTTTCATGAGGGCGATTAATAGCTTCAAAAATATCTTGATCTACAGCATCAAGTGATGGCATTATCATATCTAATTTTAATAACTCTGTTTTGATATCTGAGCGATTAATATGGGTACTGTTGGTGATTAAAGCTAGTTTATATTGCGGATATTTTCCTTTGATATAGTTAATTAGCTCACCAATTCTAGAGTAGAGGAGAGGTTCTCCTGCTCCAGAGAAAGTAATGTAATCAAGCTTAGGATTTTTTGCTATGTAATCATCTAGTTCGGAAATCACAGCAGTTAAATCAACTAAGTTTTCTGCTTCATTGATTAAGTGAGTAGTTCCACCCACTTCGCAATAAATGCAATTCATCGAGCAATATTTATAAGGGACAACATCCACTCCGAGGGAGATACCTAATCTCCTTGAAATGACAGGTCCGAATAAGTGTTTATAGTTCATTTTATCCTCTAGAAAGTTGTTCCGAATTGGAAGTGAGGTTGCCAGTTTCTTTCTTCAAAGTTATAGGCATAGTCGAATCCGATTAGGCCCATTGGGGTTCTGATTCTTAATCCTAAACCAGCACCTTTTTTGAAATCTAAGAAATTAAAATCATTTAGTGAGTTATAGCTATTTCCTGCATCTAAGAATGTTAATAGTATAAGTTGGTCTCCACCGATAGGATAAGCTAATTCTGTAGAATAGAGTATCTCTCTTGTTCCACCATCATCAGGTCCGATAGATCTATCTCCGTAACCACGAATACCGTCAGGACCTGTTCCACCAAGGTAGAATCTCTCATCAGGAGGTACAGTAGCTGATTGGCCAAAAGATGTTACATAGCCAAATCTCCACTTATTTCTTAGGACAAATTTGAAATAGGTCTCAGTATAGAAAGAAACTTGAGAGATAAATTTATAGTAATCAAAATTACCACCTAAGAATCCCCCTGCAAGTTCGTTATAGATTGTTATTTGTGAGCCTTTAGTTGGGAAGAAAACATTGTCTCTTGAGTCACGAGAAATCGTTAGTCCTAAGGAACTTGTATTTCTCCAGCCCAAAGTATCTAATTCAATTAAACTCTGATTATTATTAGCAATTACCTGATCTTGGTCAGTAATATTATATTTTTTTGAATAGAAGGAGTAGGCTAAGATTGCTTGGGTTTTATTGACTATTTTCATAGGTCTTCCAACTCTTACACTTCCACCTCGAGTGAAAATTTCGTAATAGTAATCTTCCCATTCTCTTTCAGTATTATAGAGACTAAATCCTGTGAGGGTATTGGTATCAAAGGTATAAGGGTTAGTGAAAGAAAACTGTACATTTTGAGTTGTTCCACCAAATTCATAAGAGATACTTGACTGCCAATTATTTCCCATGATATTATTATGAGATAAGCTTAACTGTCCCACAAAACCATCGACACTATTATAACCAACACCACCATTGGCAGTTCCAGAGGTCTTATCTTCAACATCGAAGTAGATATCGACATCACCATTTTTATTTATTGGTTTAGGTTCAATTCCGATATTTGGTTCAAAGAAACCTAAGTTATAGATATTTTGCTGGGTACTAAGAATCTGAGATCTTTTAAAGAAGTCCCCAGGATGGATAGCAAGTTGCCTACGAATAATTTTCTCTTTAGTGCCTCTATTACCACCAATATGAATCTTTCTAATTTTGGCTCTAACTTGTTCGTCGATATTTATTTGGATATCAACTCTATCGTCAATTTTAATTAATTGAGGTTCTATAGAACTATAGATAAAGCCTTCTTCTGAATACATTTCTCTAATTTGATTCTGACGCAGATTAAAATCTTCCATATTAAATGGTTCATCTTCGTCAAATTCTAAAACCTTCATAACTTCATCTTCAGTGAAGAACTTGTTACCTGTAACAATAACATCTCCATATTTAAATTGATCACCCTCTGTCAGATATATATCGATTTGAATGAATTTATCTTCAACTGTTTTAATTTCGTGATTATTAATCTTAGCATTGATATAACCTAACTCTTGATAGTAAGCTTCAATAGCTTGAAGATCGGCTTCGAATTGGGCTTTTTCAAACTTACCTGAACGGAAAAGATTAGTAGTCTTTGTTTTCATTTTCTTAGCTAATTTTTTACTAGTAATCTCTTGATTTCCGTGGAAACTAATTTTATTAACTCTAATTTTATTTCCATCATCAATTTCGATTGTTACATTAACTCTATTATCACCTAAATCTTTAACTTTATATTCAACTTTAACATTGTTATAAGCTTTTTCAGTATATTTTTGAGTAATTTGCCTAGTTACTTTATTCTTTAAGAATTCCGAATAGTAGCTACCTTTGCGTAAGAGTACGAACTCCTTTAAGGCAGAAGTACTATATTTTTTGTTTCCTTTATAAGATACTTCTTCTACAATAGGGTACTCTTCAACATTAATAATTACTTCTACACCTGTAGAAATATTTTCTTTTTCAATATAAATATTATTAAAAACCTCTAAGGCATAGAGACTTTTTATGGTTTCAGAAACTTTGGCATAATCTACAAAATCACCAATTTTCATTTTAGAAACTGTTAAAATTAATGAATCATCTATGTTAACATTTCCTTCGACTCTTATGTTTCTTATTAATAATGTCTGAGCAGCAATTATTGAACTAACTGCTAATAACATAATTATTAGCAATAACTTCCTCATCATTTGAGGCATAGTTCCTCCACAATTTTTATTTAAAATTTCTATAGAGTATAAATGTAAATACCCTTCTATTTAGTAAAGTTTTTTTTTGATAAATCGAGAATTATTATATATTAAAGAGAGAACTATTCAATAATGTTATCTCTTTTATTTCTTTTAAGGTGATAAAGAACAACTCTTAATTAGCAAATTTTATTCTAGAATCCTCCTAATTTACTTCTTCTCGATCTTAATATCTTTAGTCTTTAATTGCTCACTTAATCCTCTTTCTCGTTCATCTAGAATAAAAATCAAACAATTATAGAGATGATTGAGAAAGAGCAAAGGAAGAGCACTTGATATGAATAAAAGATTAAGGAGAGAAGAGATAGTTTAGTTTTAGCTAACATCCCTTTTATCAATAATCTAGTGTGCTTGTAGCCAGTTTTCACCAAGTCCGATATCAACAAGAAGTTTAACAATATTGCTATATTCTTGGCTCAAAGCACCTTCCATTTCTGTTTTGATTAAGGCCTTCATCTCTTCTAAAGCAGTCTTTTTTACTTCAAAGACAAGTTCATCATGGACCTGGATAATCATTTTGATATCAGGATTATCTTTAATTTTAGCATGTAAACTATTCATAGCAATTTTGATAATGTCAGCAGCCGAACCTTGAATTGGCATATTAACAGCTACTCTTTCTGCTTCACTAATTGCTCTTTTGTTGTTACTATTGATTGCTGGTAGAAAGAGTCTCCTTCCACTGATAGTTTCGCAATAACCCAATGATTTAGCTTTAAGTACCATATCATTCATAAATTTCTTAATAGTAGGGAATGTTTCAAAATAGTGTTCAATAAACTCTTTAGCTTCTTTTTGAGTGATGTTTAATTCTTTACTTAGTTTTTGAGCTCCCATACCATAAATAATTCCGAAGTTAATAGTTTTAGCAGATCTTCTCTCTTCGCTTGTTATCTCTTCACTTGGCTTGTTATAAATCAAGCCAGCAGTAGATCTGTGAATATCTCCACCTTCATTAAAAGTATTTATCAAGACTGAATCACCTGAGAAAATAGCTAATAATCTTAACTCAATCTGAGAATAATCAGCAGCTAAGATGAGTGAATCTTTATCTTGAGGAACAAAAGCTTCTCTTATTTTACTGCCTAAATCTGTCCTGATAGGGATATTTTGGAGATTAGGATTGGTCGAAGATAGTCTTCCAGTAGAAGCACCAATTTGGTTAAAGCTAGAGTGAATTCTTCCACTTTTCTCATTTACTAATTTTGGTAGAGCAGAGATGTAGGTTGATTCAAGCTTAGCTAATTGCCTATATTCTAGCATTAATTTAACTATTTCATATTCTTCAGCAAGTGTTTCTAATACTGTAACATCTGTTGAATAACCTGTTTTTGTCTTTTTCACAGGAGGTATATTCATCTCTTCAAAAAGTAGTTTGGCCAACTGCTGGGTGGAGTTCAAATTAAATTGATAGCCAGCAATATTATAGATATCTGAAACTAGATTATTAATTCTCTCATTAACTTCCAAAGAGAGCTTTTTAAGGAAATCAGAATCGATGTAAGCTCCATTCATTTCCATTTTTTTGATAGAGTAGATAAGGGGAATCTCAATCTCTGAGAATAATTTATATACTCCCTGATGTTTTAATTTATCTTGATAGATTTGGTAAAGTTTGAAGGTCGCCCAAGCATCTTCAGCAGCATAGAATGTAGCATCTTGAATTGAAACTAAAGCAAAGCTCTTTTGAGCCTTACCCTTGCCGATTAGCTCTTCGATAGCTTGCATTGTGTAATCATACTCTCTTAACATACATTTATCAAGACTGTTTCCATCGTTGGTTGGATCTAAAAGGAATCCTGCAATCATCGTATCAAAAAGAGGATTTGTAATTTTTAGACCTTGATAATCTAAGACTTTTAAGTCATACTTTAGATTATGGCCGATGATAAGTTTATCATTTATATGTTTGGCAAGTGTTTGAAGAACATCAGTTTGATGAAGATTATCAGAAGCAAAGTGATTTAAGGCTACATAGTAGGAATTTTGGTCATTGTAGCAGAAAGATATTCCCACTAATTCAGCTTCCTGGGTATCAAGTGAGGTCGTCTCTGTATCTATTGCTAAGTAAGGAGTCTCGTTGGCAGAGAGAATTTTCTCCATCTCCTCTATAGATGTTATCTGAATGGCCTTAAATTTCTCTTCTTTAAGATCTTTAATTTGGGGAGTTAAAGACTCATTTTCTTGAGTATCATCACCAAAGAGTAAAGCTTGTTCATATTGATTACTATTTGATTCTGCTGAAGTAGTCTCAATCTCAATTTTTGGAGATTTAACTTGAAGACTTGGAATAACTTTATGGAGCTTTGACTTTAAAGTGTTTAATTCATATTCATCAAAATAATCATTTAAATCAGAAGAGTTGTTTAGACAGCAGATGAATTTATCCAACTGAGGAATCTCAACTGGCACTTCAGTATTTATTTTAGCTAAAAGGAAAGAGTGATAAGCATTTTCTTTATGTTCTGTTAACTTTTTGAGAGTAGCCCCTTTTTGACTGTCTAAATTCTGATAAATATCGTCTAAATCTTTAAACTCAGTAAGAAGCTTTTCGGCAGCTTTAGGACCTAAGCCTTTAATTCCAGGGATATTATCAGCTGTATCACCAACAATTGCTAAGTAGTCTATAAACTGAGAAGCATCTATGCCATATTTTTCTTTAACCTTAGCTTCATCTAAGAGTAAATTCTTAAATGGGTCTAAGAGATAAACATTCGGTTGGACAATTTGAGCAAAATCCTTATCTCCGCTTACGATATAAACATCAACTTGATCTTTGAAGTGTTCAGCAAAAGTTCCAATAATATCATCGGCCTCGTAACCTGCAAGTGAGATTTCTGGGATATTAATCATTTGAAAGAAGTGCTTGACTGGTTGGATTTGCTCTACTAAATCATCAGGCATTGGAGGACGGTTAGCTTTGTAAGTCTCATCCATTTCATGTCTAAAAGTCTTCTCTTTTCTATCAAAACTGACCATTACGAATTGGGGCTCATGCTCATCAATAATCTTCAAAAAGGAGTTTAATACTCCATAAATAGCACTTGTGTTCATGCCTTTACTATTAATCAAAGGATTTCTGATAAAAGCAAAATAGGCACGGTAAATTAAGGCTGTTCCATCAATTAAAAATAGTTTATCTCTCATTATCTCTCACTTTAATTTGTTACTTTTTCTTTATCATTCTTTGCTTTTACGAAAAGTTCTTTTAATCTTCTCCAATAGTTATTTTCCATAATTCCACCATAACTAAAGAGAGCTATATCATTAAATTTGCTAATTCTACTAATATTTATTTTGGAAACTATTTCTGAAGCTTCATACTTTTTATTGCCATCACTCCAGGCCCTTAGGCCCACTACTACTTTGTCTTTAAACTTAAGAAGTTCTGGGTCTTGTAACTGCCTTTCAAGTAGCTTATCATCTTTAGTATAAGCCATTAAATAGACTCTATCAATAATCCCTTGATCTAACCAATCTTGCCAGTTTTGGGAGTATTTTGCTCTGGCTTTAACTTTGTCGGCAACAACAGCTGCACTTAATTCTAGTTTTGGATTTAATTCTTTTACTCTCTGGTAGATATCTTTAACAAAGGCAGTTAAGATTTCTTCTTTCCAGACCATTCTGTTTCCATAAGTGTTAGGTCTCAGACTTTGTTCAAAAACTTCCATTGCTTGAGGATGATAACCATAATCTTCACCAGGGTAACGAATATAATCTAAATGAAGTCCTGCTAGCTGGGGATAGTTCAATAATAAATCGCTGATAAAGTTGAGGGTATATTTTCTAACTTCCTCAATACCTGGATCAACAAAATATCCTTCAGCACTTGTAAGGGGCATTCTTATTCCTGATAAATCTGTAGTTATCCAATCTCCATGTTTATAGTAAAAATGATCTAAAGGAAGCTTGGTTAAATCGTGGGGAGTAACCACTAAAACAGTAATCCAAGCATGAACTTTAATATCATATTTTTTTGCTTCTTGCAATAAATATTCTAAAGCATCAAAAGAAGAACCTTTCATCACATGAGACCTAGTTTCAGTATTGATGTAGCTGGAATCTTGCTTATTAGGAATATAGATAGCATCAGCTCTATAACGAACTTCTGCCAATAAAGTGTTTTGTCCATTTGCTTGCAAATCTACTAAAACTGTATCTATCGCACCTTCTCTAACTAAATTCCAAGGCAAGACCCAGACTGCAGAGATAGACTCTGCTTCAAGACCGATAAAGGTAGAAAATAATACGACTAGAAAGATAATTTTTCTCATGTTGAATGCTTCCTTAAAACAAAAATATTTATTTTCCAATATAATGGAATTCTTATTTATTGTGTCAAGTTTTTTTAAGACGACTATTTCAAGAATCAAGATAGTTACCATAAAATGATATCTTTTCAAGAGACAAGCAGGAGGACTATGTTAGCAAAAAAGAAGCCACGATAATAATTTATTTAAAAAAATACAAGAGGAATTGACAAAAAAGAGAGCTAGTAATTAATAGTTGAGGTGATAATTAAGTAGATTCACTAACAGAGAAAAAAATATAGGAAAAGATATAAATATGAGAACACTATTTACTCTAATTTCATTGATGCTATTCTTTTATAGTTATGCAAATATTTCAACAACTTCAGTTTCGGATTCTCTTTCACAATCGCGCACAAAATCTTATGAATTAATTTTGCCAATCTCTTTAATTACTTATGGCCTCTTAGGTTTGGAAAGCGATTTTTTAAAATTCTATAATCATGAGGTTAAAGAGGAAATTGGGGAACATATTGATGATAAAATGACAATTGATGACTTCTCTCAATATTCACCCTTTATATCAGTCTATTTATTAAACTCACTAGGGATTCAAGGCGAACATAATTTCAAAGATCGAACTATTATTCTTGGGACAGCCTATGCTATCATGGGGGTAACAGTTCTTACTTTAAAAGCGACAGTTGATGTAATGAGACCTGATGCTTCTTCAAACAACTCTTTCCCTTCTGGACATACTGCTACAGCCTTTATGGGAGCAGAGTTTCTCTACCAAGAATATAAAGAGCAATCTTTACTATATGGAGTAAGTGGATATGCAGTAGCTTTGGGTACAGGTATTTTTAGGATGCTCAATGAGCGTCATTGGGTAACAGATGTAGCTGCTGGAGCTGGCTTCGGGATGCTAAGTACTAAGATATCCTACTATCTTTTTGATAAGTATTTTGATAGTGAGAAGGAACTTAAATTAGGATTAAGTCCTATAATTAATCAAGATGAAGTTTGGCTTTCTGTGAATTATAAATTCTAAAATTTAGTCTTTTTTAGTAACTTCTGCTTCTACACTTCCATCATAGAATCTAATTTTAATTGTGTCTGCTTGGTTGAGATTTTTAGCTTTACTAACTAATTTATCATCTTTAGTTATATAGGCAAATCCCTGTTTTAAAATCCCCATAGGAGAATGTGCTTCTACTCTACTATTCAGAAGGTCAATTTTATGTTTTTCCATGTTAAGAGTATTAATCAGATAATTATCAATAATTGCATTGTAGCTAAGTAGTTTATTTTTCTCTTGAGAAATTGTTAAGGATGCTTTAGATAGAAACTTATAGTTAAGTCTGTCGCTTAGGGTATTTAGTTTTTGGTGAAGAAAGTCGGTAATGTTACCTAGGGCAGAAAAGCGTTTTTCTAAATCGAAAAGCTCTAAGCGATTCTGATTGAGAGTAGATTCAACTTGCAGGTCGTTAAACTTTTGATTAAGACGATTTATTCTATTTCTCTCCTGATGCAATAAACTTTGAGTCTGGAGTTTAAGCTCAGTTTTTATTCTGTTTAGAGAGTCTTGAAGCTGACTTCTATCAGGTACAGCAAGTTCAGCTGCAGCAGAAGGAGTGGGAGCTCTAAGGTCAGAAACAAAATCAGTTAAAGAGAAATCTATTTCGTGGCCTACTCCACTAATAACAGGAATAGGGCACTTGTGAATAGCTCTTACTAATCCTTCGTCATTAAAGCAGAAGAGATCTTCTTGAGAACCACCCCCCCGAGCTATAATGAGTACATCAACAATCTGATTAGTAGTGAAATAAGTTACAGCTTGAATCAATTCAGGAACTGCTTGGTCACCTTGAACGCTAGCAGGATAGAGAATTAATTCTACTGGGTAGCGTCGGAAGATAACATTCTTAATATCTTGGAGAGCAGCACCAGTTGCTGAGGTTATAACTCCTACTTTTTGAGGGAAGGCAGGAATTGGCTTTTTATGAACTGAGGAAAATAAACCTTCAGCATCTAATTTTGCTTTAAGCTGTTCAAACTTGATTTGGAGAATTCCCTTTCCTGAACTAAATATCTTTTGAACATTAAATTGATAAGAGCCTCCCTTGACATAAAGAGTTATATTTCCTAAGAGGATAACCTTATCACCGTTTTTAGGAAAGAAATCTAAGTTATAATTGTTTTGTCTAAAAAAAACACATCTGAGAGTTGAGAAGTCATCTTTGATCGAGAAATAGATATGACCAGAGGAGTGACGAGTAAAGTTAGTAATTTCCCCTTCTACATAGAGAATAGGAATATTGTTCTCTAAAATATTCTTAATGTGATTATTAATTTCTTGGACGGAAAATATATCTAGATCATTCATTACTTTTTCCTTAGGTATTTTTCTTTTAACTCTCCGATAGCATGGCGAATTTGGTGCATCTCTTCTTTATCATAAAACTTTGTAAGATACATGATAAGAGGGAAACTTAAGAATAATCCCACTTTCATAGGGATACGATAATAGATATTGATATCTGCTATAAGAAGAGCCATAGCAGAGAGAATTATTGTTAGTGATATTGCATTAATAATCTTCTTGTCTTCATAGCGAATACCATCCAATTTATTAACAAAATAGTAGTAGGCAAATACGACGCCTAGATTGGCTAGTCCTGTAGCTAAGGCTGCCCCTCTAGCTCCCATAATTGGTACCAAAGCGATATTTAAGAGAAGATTAAATACACCTGCACTTATTGTTATAACAGAGATTATTTTAGTCTTCTTATGTTTATTTATTGGAAGTACTAAGATTTGTCTAAGTCCTGCAAAGATAACTCCGATAACTAAGTAGGGAAGAAGTTTATATGCAGCATAATATTCTGAAGATTGGGCAATAATCTGGATAGCTTCCTGTCCAAAAATAGTTAATCCGAGAGCAAGAATTGACGCTACGAAAGTATAGTAACTCACGGATTTAATATAGAAATTTCTACTATCTTCATCATGCATATATTTATAAAAGATAGGGATATAGGCCTGAGAAAAAGAGTGGATAACAAAGATTCTGATTATATTTGAGATTTTATAAGCCAAAGTATAGATACCTGTATCCTCAAAGTTACCGAAAAACTGGATTATGTATCTATCAGAAAGGGTCAAGACTAGGGCTAATACTGAGGATAATATTAAAGGTAATGAGAAGTTAAGCATCTCTTTGATAAGATAATAATTATACTGGAACTTAGTGTTTTTTAGAAAGTATCTATATAAATAAGGAAGAACCATTGCGTTTGCCACAGTTTCAGCAATAAAAATACCTGTTAAACCCAGTTTTAGATGAGCTATAGTGATAAAACTAATGCCCACAACAATTATTATTCTTATGATATTGATTATTGTCTGCCGAAGAGATAATTCTTGAATTCGCATAAGTAACAGAGGCTGTCTAATTAATACTCTAGACAAACTACTAATAATAAACCAGAAGATTAAAGAAGTTGATTGTTTCTCCCAAAGAAGGGTTTCTGAAAATCCATTTAGAGTAAGAAATCCTAAGGTCATTATAAATAAAGTCGTAACTAATGAGACTAAACCAGCATTAAAGACTACTACTTTCTGTTCATACTGAGAATCTTTATCCCAATACCAACGAGCAAGGGCATTATCAATACCTAATCCACTAATTAAGTGTAATACTTCAAAAGTAATTTCATAGAAACCCAGAAGTCCATATTGAGCTAAAGAAATATGAGAAGTATAAAGGGGAAGTAGAATTAATCCCGACATCTTTACCAAGACATTACTGATACTGTAAATCATGGTGTTTTTAGCTGTATTCTTAATTTTATTATTATTCATTACTTCCTGCAAAATTCAGATTATACCATATTCCGAGAGCATAAAGTTTCCAAATCATGGTCGCATGTTTATTTTCACCCAGCAGATAGTTATGAACCATCTCACCTAATTTTATAGTATCAAATAGCTTACTTTTAGTAAAGAATGGGGAATTGAAAGTAGCCTTAAGACTCTCTTTCATTGCCTTTCTTAACCAGCTTACTTCACCTGGTGCTGAAAAGTTAATTTTATCTTTTCTATTATAGATAGCCTCAGGAACAATATTCTTTAGACTTTGTCTGTGAATATATTTTCCTTGAGCACCTTGAATTTTATAATGCGAAGGAAGGGAAAAGGCAAACTCCACTAAGTTAATATCTAAGAAAGGAACTCTACTCTCAACTGAAAAAGCCATGGAATTTCTATCTTCAAAATGTAGCAGGGAAGGTAGAAAGATATTTCTTAATAAATTATATTGGAAATTAGAGAGTTTTGAGCAAGGTAAATCTTCTACCGCAGAGATAATACCCTTGCGATATCTACTAAACATTACATCAGGATGCAGATTTCTTATCTCATAATTATAGAGAGTTGATTCTTTGCAAATGAAAGTGAAGAGTATCTTACTTAACTTAGTAAGAGAATTACCCTTTTGTTGATAACGAAGATACTCGGGGAGTTCTGCTGATAAACGAGTAAACTCTCTTTGTCTTATTAAATCAGCATAATAACGATAGAAAGCATGATTGTATCCGGCTGTAATCTCATCACTACCTTGCCCATCTAAAACAACACTTATACCATTCTCTCGTGCTTTTTTCATAACGAAATATTGAGAAACAGGACTAGAGCCAATTACCGGAGCATCATGAAGATAGGTAATTCTTTCAAATTCCTTAGCTACTTCTTTATCGCTAGGACTTAAGAAATGTCCCTGGCATCCATAAGTGTTATTAACTATATCAATCCACTTTCGTTCGTCATATTCTTTTGACTGAGCATAATATGCTGAGAAAGTTTTAAAGTTTTGCTTAGTAGATTGGGAAGCAATGCCTACAATAGCAGAAGAATCTAATCCTCCACTTAGACAAGAACCTACCTCTACATCAGATCTCATTCTAAGCTTAACTGCCTGAGAAAATAGCTTTTGATACTCTTTAGTAGCTTCCTCTAAAGATTTATCATACTTCTCAAATTTATTTATATCCATCTCATAGTAGGAGTATATACTAAAAGTACCTTGAGTAGCTTTCAGATAAGATCCAGGTGTGAGGACTTTAATCTCTTGGTAAAAAGTTTCATCTTTATATCTGACCATGGAACCAAGCTTTAAATACCTATAAATCATATCATAATTAGGGGAAATATTTATACTCGTTGAGATTATTTGTTTCTCTTCTGAACCAAAAAGTAATATCTTCTTATCATGATAATAACACAGAGGTTTGATGCCCCATCGGTCTCGACAAAGAGTTAATTCTTCTTTTTTATTATCCCAGATTGCTAGTGCCCACATTCCGTTAAACATATTGAAAGACTTCTCTTTATACTCAATATACATATTAAGAACTACTTCTGTATCACTATCGCTTTTAAAAATATATCCCAAAGCTTTTAATTGCTCTCTCAGCTCTAAGTAATTAAAAATCTCACCATTAAACACAATTGTGAAACGCTTTGATTCATCTTGCATTGGTTGATGACCTTGTTCACTAAGATCTATTATTGATAATCTCCTAAAACCAAGAGCTAAATTACTTGGAGAACTTTCTTTAACATGAGGATATTGCTTTTTAATCTGAAGTGTTGAATCATCACCGGAATATAGTTGTGGAGCAGAAGAAGTTACAGCTCTGATAAAGTAACCTTCATCATCAGGTCCACGATGTCTTATTTTATTATTCATAGTGAGAAGAGTTTCAAGATTAATATTGGTCTTATCTAAAGTAAAGATACCGCTGATTCCGCACATATTATTTACTCTCCTCAAGTGATTCTAATAGGCTTTTAGCTGTTAAGTTTGAAGGGTCAGTTCTAAGGACCATTTTAATAATATTTCGGTAAAATTTATAACGATTATAAGGGTGTGGATTAGCAAAATTGCCATTATGCCACAAGACAGAATAAATACCTTTAAATTTAATTACTTCTTGAAGTAATGCACTTAACTTGTTTAATGCCTCTCTTTCTGAAATATCTTGATAGTCTAAAATCATGCAGTCCATATAAATCAAAGGTAATTCCCAGATATTAAGTATTCTATTCTGACTGAAACTAAATAATTTATATGGTAAGCAGGTTCCTGACCTAAATCCTTCATGAGAATAGTGTCCTATTGAAGAATCATATATAATGCCCAATTTTTCTAGGATATCAGGTGTAGTCCTTGCTTCAAAGCGTAACCAGTGAGAACGAGTTCCCACTATTTTCTCTTTAATAAGTTTATTAAGCTTCTCTAAGTTTTGAGCGACTATTGATTCATCTTGATTGCCTGCAATAGTTAAGTGTAAGCCTATTTCATTTTGATCAGCTTGAATAGTGTTTATTAAAGCTAATATCTGAGGTGAAGTAAGAGAGTAATAAGCATCTTGATGCAACTTACCTTTATTCAAAAAGTAATAAGTTGATTTCAGATTGAACTCTTGTTCTATCTTTCTCAGGAGAGGGAAATCCCAAAGAGAATTATCTCTATTTTGAAAGCGAAAATATTCTATTATATGTTTCTTGGCACTAGTGAAGTTCTTCTTGTTTGCTTGCAATAAGACTTGCTTAACAGAATTAATGGTATTATATAAGGAATAAGTTTCTATACGGTCAACATCATGACTCAATAAAAATGTATGTTGTGGAAGTAAATTAATTCTTTTGAAGGGGATATTATTCATCTGACAGTAGTCTTCTAAAACATCAACTATTATGGCAAAGAGATAATCAACTAAGGGCCTATTTAGAAATCCTAGTTGGAAGTTAAGCGTAGCTTCAGGTTTGATTCTACCTAGCTTATCTTTTTCCTTAAGGTCTTGTTCATAGTAGAGTGTTTGAAGACAGAATATCTGCTGGAAAATATCATGAGAGAATATTATAGAAGTATTTTTTCGATATGTATGTTCATTAATTCTAGGTGAAGTGGGGTAGAAGATGGGAATATTGTCAATTTGATAGTCCAGCTCTTTCTCTTGATTAGATAAAGGGAAGATAAGGCAATTCTCTGGAAGAGCACTAATATCTTCCTGTTTGAGGAAAACCAAGCGTTGGTTAAGCTCATTAGGAAAGTCACATCTAAACTTAAGATGTGTTAAGATATAATCTATTTTGGGAGTATCTAAATATTTTCTCATAAGAGATTATTAATTAATATTAGCTTAATTTAGTCAAGAATTATGTTTACAGAAAAGTAAGGAGTGATAAATTTGGTAAAAAAAGGGAAAGGAAGGAGAAAATGAAATTTCTTAACTATCTGTTGTTAGTCGTTCTACTTACTGCAATATTTGCTTGTAGTGCGAAAGGTAATGATCAAAAAAATACTGAAGAAGGATTTATAATTATGGAAAACGGTTTAAAGTATACTGTTGATGCTGAAGGTTCAGGTTTAGAAGCTAAAAAAGGCGATAAAGTTCTAGTACATTACACTGGTTGGTTAATGGATGGAACAAAGTTTGATTCATCAAAGGATAGAGATCAACCATTTTCTTTCCAACTTGGTGCTAATAGAGTAATCAAAGGTTGGGAAGAAGGCGTACTTGGTATGAAAGTAGGTGAAGTTAGAACTCTTATTATTCCTTCAGAATTAGGTTATGGTGCAAGAGGTGCTGGTAATGTTATACCACCTAATGCAACATTAAAATTCGAAGTTGAATTGATGAAGATAATGTAAGAAGAAATGCATAATTGAGAATTGAGAATTGAGAATAAGATGAGGACTTCTTAACTGGGAATGTGGGTATCCCTGCCCGCTATCATTGTGCAAACACTGATATTTCTTAACTCCCAACTGGATGGTATTCGTCAGAAGAGGTGTAACCCCTTGAAATTATACCCCACAAGAGTGGTTCAAAGCGTTAGCGGAGAACCAGGAAACAATAAGAAAATTGTTGTAAAAATCGGTCATTAGTTAGGACTGAACATTAAATAGTGATTTTCTCTTTATTCTCAATTCTCTTCATAGTCTGCAAAATCTTCTTCTAAATCGTGGTTTTTCTTTGTAGATTTAACAATTGATACTAATAAGCTAATAATTTCATTAATTTCTGGATATATACTTTGATATTGTTCCTTAGTTAAATAATTCCCTTCTTTCAGTAATAACAGCCAGTAATCAGTCTCATTTGCTTCTTTCAAAGCTATGCTTAGTTTATGAACAAAATCTTTATTGCTTTCTGCATGCTGAGATTCTCTGATAGATGCCCCTATTGAAGTTCCACTTCTTAAAATTTATTTTGATAATATATATTCATGCTTTTCTTGTTGCAGATATTGACACATTTTAATAATTCTTACCGCAAAACTAAAGCTTTTTGTTAAAATAATATTTTTTTTCATAGCTGATATTCCTTGTCTGCTAATTCGGCCCATCACTTTCGGGCGGATACTCTTAGAGTGCCTTGCGAACACTCCCTATTAGATTTCATCCCGCTGGGATTTGTTGAGGAGTATTGCCATACATCTAAGATAAACACCCCGTCATCTAAAGATGCCACCCCTCTTTTATCGTGCTTTCAGCACTAAAGGGGGGAGTTTAAGAGGCCATTACACATTCTTAAAACTTCGTGAGACTTGTCTTAAAACTCTTGTGAAACCCTGTGTTAAGGGTTTTCTTAATTCTCGTGAAAATCTTTCTTCAATATTCAGTCCTAAATAATTTGACCGATTTTTTAGCAACTATTATTTTCTCTATAAAACCCTTACAGGGTTACACGAATATTGGTTTGCCATACCCAGGGTCAATTTTTCTTCCAAAAATGAGACCCTGGGCTAATCTATTTTATCCCTTGGTGATATTTTCTTAATTCGTGAAATTAGTGGATATATTCATCTTTCTTTAAATTCTCAATTTTTAATTCTTAATTCTTAATTCTTATCTTCCCCTAATAGCATTAAGCAATAGTTCTAAATAACTATTATACCATTTAGTGTTTGTTTCATCAGAGAATGGCTGATTGAGAACAGTTCTTTTATGACTTACAACTGCTGAGGCACAAGCTCTAAGAGTAAGCACCAATTGCCCGAGGAAATAATCTATTTTGAGGTCTGATTTGATTGATCCATCGTCGATACCTTTTTGCAGTGCATCGATAATAAGTTTTGAACTTTTTTCATTTAATCCCATAAATCTATCAACGAGGTGTTGAGGTAATTTGTCATATTCTAAAGGTCTAAAATCTAAATATTGTTGGTGGAAGAGGATTTCAGGATTCTCTTGATAGAAGTTAAAATAGGCTTGGCCAAAATTCTTAATTTCTTCAAAGCCAGTATCGCAGTGTTTCATGTTTTGGTATAGGTATTCAGTTCTTTTCTCAAAGCCACGACAATAGACTTCTAGGTAGATTTCATCTTTGCAACAAAGGTAGGTGTAGAGAGTAGCTTTGGTATAATGAACTGCTTCAGCTAATTGATTTAGGGTTACTGATTCATAACCGAATTCATAAAATAGTTTTTCAGCAGTATCAATAATGAAGGTTCTTCTTAAATCAAATTCTCGTTGCTTTCTCTCTGACATCTCTTTTTGCATAACTTCTTTCCTTTAAAGTTTTAAATTATTTTATGGGAAATACTATATGTAATAATATAAATTCACACATTGGCATTTTTAATAAACCCATAGTCTAATATTTATAGGTTTAAGTAATCTGTCAAGTTAATTTCAGAATAATATATCTATAGAATGCAAAATATTTTATCTTCTTGACAAAATTTGAGGGTAGAAAAGTTGTCAGATAAAGAGTGGGGAGTCAAATCATAAAGAATAACTTATCCACGAAAGATAGATGAATAATAATGTAGGAGACTTAATGAAGAGAGAACGAAAAGCAATAGCTCTATTCTCAGGTGGTTTAGATAGTATGTTAGCTGTACTATATATGCAGAAATTAGGATATGAAGTAGTTCCTATATTTTTTGAAAGTCCATTTTATCCGGCAACAAAGGCTCGTCATGGAGCTAAGGTTGCAGGTTTGAAGATAGAAATTGTAGATATTACTAAGGATTTGATAGAAGTTATCAAAAATCCACGCTATGGCTTTGGCAAACACATGAACCCTTGTATAGATTGTCATGGGATGATGTTTCGAAAAGCAGCTGAAATGCTAGAAAAATTTAATGCAGACTTTATCATAAGTGGTGAAGTTTTAGGTCAGAGACCAATGTCTCAGCGACAAGATGCAATGAATGCTGTGGCAAAACTCAGTGGTGTTAAAGAACTGTTAGTTCGTCCATTATGTCAAAAATTTATTCCTGATACTAAGCCAATTACAGAAGGTTGGGTAAATAAAGAAGAAATGTTAGATTTTCAAGGTCGAGGACGACACCGTCAGTTAGCTATGGCAGAAGAGTATAAGTTAAAAGATTTTGAGATGCCTGGAGGTGGGTGCTTACTGACAGACAGACAGGTATCGCAAAAAGTAGCAGATTTATTAGAGTACGATCAGCTTAGTCCTCGCTATTTAAAGTTTCTCCAGCAGGGAAGAAGAGTCAGAATCTCTGAAAACTTATTGCTAATAGTCACCAGAACAAAGTATGAAAGTGACTATATAACTCCAAGATTGGAGGATGAGCTAGTTATCAAAGCTGTAGATATTGCTGGACCTTTAGGCGTATTGTTAGGAGAAGATGTAACTATAGATCAGATTAAATTAGCTGGAAGAGTTATACTTAGCTATATAAATAAATTAGAAAGTCCAACTGCAGAAGTAGAGTACGGAGAAAAGTTCAAGTTAACTAATAAAATAGAAGTTTCTCCATTACCAAGAGAAGAGTTAGATAAATTACTAATCAATAGATAATAGGAATAGAAGATGAAATATAAAATTTTTAATATCCTACCTGAGTTTGGAACTAATACCATACTCGTTTGGGATGAAGATAGTAAAGAAGCTATGTTGATTGACCCAGGTAAAACTTCTTCGGAATTATACAATGAAATTAATAAACTGGGCTTGAAAGTCAAATATTTAATTAATACTCATGGCCATGCAGATCATATTGGGGGTAATGCTTATTTTAAAAGGAAATTCGAGTGTCCGATAATGATTCACAGTAATGATCAAGCCATGTTGTTAGATAGCAAGAAGAATTTAAGTGCCTTTATGGGAGATGATATTGTTTCTCCCCAAGCTGACATTCTTCTTAATGAAGGAGATGTGATTAAAATAGGTAATAGTTCCTTTACAGTTATTCACACTCCAGGACATACCCCAGGTGGAATCTCACTTTACGGAGAAGGTATTCTCATTAGTGGAGATACTCTTTTTCAGTTGAGTGTGGGTAGAACTGACTTCCCTGGTGGAAGTTTTGCATCTTTAGAGAGTTCTATTAAAGAGAAGTTATTTATACTTCCTGATGACACAATCGTAATTCCCGGACATGGAGGATTTACTTCTATAGATAGAGAGAAGTTAGAAAATCCTTTTATCGGTTTAGCCTCAAGAATATAATGATTAGGAGAATATAGATGAACCATGAACTGCTGTTAATCTTAGATTTTGGGTCTCAATATACCCAGCTAATAGCCAAGCAAATAAGAAAGATGAAAGTCTATTGTGAGATAGTTCCTTTCAATATTAGTTATCAAGAAGTATTGGATAAGAATCCTAAAGCACTAATACTCTCAGGAAGTCCTTATAGTGTTTATGCTGAAGATGCCCCTATTCCTGATAAAAGAATATTAGACTTAGATTTACCAATCTTTGCTGTTTGTTACGGAATGCAATTAATTGCTTACTTATCAGGATATAAGGTTGATCAATCTCCTGAAAGAGAGTTTGGTTATGCTAAACTTAAAATAACTAACCATGATAATATTTTCCAAGGTCTTGCAGATGAAGAGATTGTGTGGATGAGTCATGGAGATAAGGTACATAATATCAATGCAGAGTTTGAGTGCTTAGCCTATTCTGATAATTGCGAATATGGGGCAATTAAACATAAAGAAAAGCCTCTCTATTGTCTACAATTCCATCCTGAAGTTGTTCATACCCAAAACGGTGCTAAGATGCTGAATAACTTTGTTGATTTAGTTGGCTTCAAAAAAGATTGGACATCATTATCATTCATTGAAAATAGTATTGATCAGATTAGAAAGCAGGTGGGAGATAATCAAGTAATCTTGGGTCTCTCTGGAGGTGTTGATTCTTCAGTTGCCTGCGCTCTTCTTTATAAGGCAATTGGCGATAATCTTATTCCAATTTTTGTTGATAATGGACTATTAAGAAAGAATGAAGTTGAAGAGGTTGAAAAAATATTCCAAGATGGTTTTGGAGTAAAACTAAATACCGTAAGAGCTGCTGATATCTTCTTATCAAAGCTAGCTGGTGTGGTTGACCCAGAAAAAAAGAGAAAGATTATCGGAAATACTTTTATCGATATTTTTGACCAAGAAGCTAAGAAGTTCCCTAAAGCTAAGTTTTTAGCCCAAGGTACTCTCTATCCTGATGTAATCGAAAGCGTCTCTTTTAAAGGTCCTTCTGCTACAATTAAATCACATCATAATGTGGGTGGCTTACCTGAAAAGATGAATATGGAGCTGGTAGAACCTCTAAGAGAATTATTCAAGGATGAAGTAAGAAATGTAGGAAGAGAACTAGGTTTAGGTGAAACTCTAGTTGATAGACATCCCTTCCCAGGACCTGGTTTAGCTGTTAGAATTATTAGCGATATTACTCCTGAAAAAGTTACACTTCTCCAAAATATAGATAATATATTTATCACTGAATTACGCGATAAAGGATTATATAACACTACTTGGCAAGCATTTGCCGTGCTATTACCAATTCAATCTGTTGGCGTAATGGGTGATGAAAGAACCTATGAGAATGTTTGTGCCTTAAGAGCTGTTAATAGTTCTGATGGTATGACTGCTGACTGGACTGAGCTTCCTTATGAATTCTTGAAAAGAGTATCTAATAGAATTATTAATGAAGTTCGTGGTGTAAATAGAGTTGTGTATGATATCAGCTCAAAACCACCAGCAACTATTGAGTGGGAATAAGATACAATTAAGAATACAGACAGAATTTGAAGAAAGATGAATATATCCACTAATTTTATGATTTAAGAAGATATCACCAAGGGATAAAATAGATTAGCCCAGGGTCTCATTTTTGGAAGAAAAATTGACCCTGGGTATGGCAAACCAATATTCGTGTAACCCTGTAAGGGTTTAAGAGAATAAATAATAATTGCAAAAAAATCAGTCAAATTACTTAGGGCTGGACAGTTTGAAAAAGAAATTCTTACAGCCCAAACTTTTCTAATCTTCTAATCAAGGCATGACGAGAAATGCCTAATAATTTAGCAGCCTGACTCTGGTTATTATTACTTCTTTCCAGAGCTTCAATAATCAAACTCTTTTCGTTATCATCAAGGTTAAGATTTGTTTTAGAAGATAGTCCAGAAACATTGTTATTATTGGATAATATACCAAAATGTTCTAAAGTTAAGATATTATTATCACAGAAAATCATAGCTTTCTCAACCATATTTTTTAGTTCTCTAATATTACCTTCAAAGTCAAGTTTTGCTATTTGGACATAAACTTCAGGTGCTATTTTAGGTATTGTTTTTTTATTTTCCCGGCTAAACCTAATGACAAAGCTATCAATCAAAGCAGGAATATCCTCTTTTCTTTCTTTTAAAAGGGGAAGATGAAGAGAAAAGCCGTTAAGCCTGTGGAAAAGATCACCTCTAAATTCTCTCTTCTGAATCATACTTTCTAAATCTCTGTTAGTTGCTGAGATTATTCTAACGCTAACTTGTTTTGCTTGTTGAGATCCAAGAGGGTAAAATTCTTGAGATTCAATTGCTCGCAGAAGTTTGCTTTGAACAGTAAATGATAAGTCTCCAATTTCATCCAAAAAGAGGGTTCCATTGTTTGCCAGTTCAAAGAAGCCTTTTTTACTCTTTTCAGCTCCTGTAAAAGCACCTTTTTCAAAGCCGAAGAATTCCGATTCAAACATAGTTTCTGGGATAGCAGAACAATTTACACTGACAATTAGATTATCTTTTCTATCACTTATATTATGAATAAAATGCGCTAAGACTTCTTTTCCAGTTCCTGTCTCTCCTTGTAATAAAACATTAACAGTATCGAATTTACTAATTCTACAGGCATCATCAATCACTTTTTTGGTATTTTCACTGATACTGATAATATCTTTGGAGTGTTTTTGGGCAATATTATCTAATATATAGGCCTTTTGCTCTGTAAGAGTGGCAACTTTTAACTTATTTTCTTTTGATTTACTTATTCTTTCTAAGGCGATTAGTAAATCATTATGTGTGAAAGGCTTTTTAAGATAATCAGTTGCACCTAATCTCATCGCTTCAATAACCGTATCCATATCCCCATGACCGGAAATCATTATCACATCTATATTAGGGAAGAGCTTTTTAATCTCAGTCAGAATATCTAAACCAGAACCATCAGTAAGCCTAATATCTTGAATAATTATATCAATATTATTGCTTGCTAAAATCTCTCTTTCTTCTGCTACTGAATGGGCTCTAAAGGTTTTATAATCATTTATCTCAAAAAACTCTTGTAGTTCAAAAGTAATCCTTTTTTCATCATCAACAATCAGGGCAGTTTGTTCTATTTTAGTCATTTATTTCCTCGGTTATTTTAGGCAAAGTAATTTTAAAAGCAGTATTCTCGGATTCTAATAATGATATGGTTCCATTATGTTCAGAAATTATTCCATAAACAATAGAAAGTCCTAAACCAGTACCTTTTCCTGGGGGTTTGGTTGTGAAGAAAGGTAAAAATAACTTTTCCTTAATATCATTTGGAATAGGTTCACCATTATTCCCAATAATCAAGATATAGTTTTGCGAATCTTGGGAGAGGGTTAGTTTAATTACTTTATCTCTTGTTTTTTTCTCTAAGGCATCTTTAGCATTAGTTAAAAGATTAAGAATTACTTGCTCAATCTGGTAAGTATTACCATAAATCCATGTTTCTTCATTAATTGTTTCAACACTAATCTCAATATTATGATTTGCATATTGCTCAGTAATTAGTTTTAGAGCATTTTTAATTGTTGAGTTCAGGTCAAATTGTGTATATTCATTTTGATTTTGCTTGCGGGAAAAGATTCTGATATGGTCAATAACAGAACTCATTCTGGAAATATCGTGCAGAATCAGTCCCATTCTCTCCAAGAAGTACTCTTCACTAAAGCCTCTTTTTTGGAAACTAAGTTTCATGTTTTCTAGAGCGAAGCTAATACATTGGAGAGGTTGATTTAGTTCGTGAGCAATACCTGCAGCTAATTCACCAAGAGATACTAATCTACTCTGTTCAACAATTGCTCTTTGGTGTTCCATTCGCTTGTTAGTCTCTTCTTTTACTCTTTCTTCTAAATCTTGGTTGAGTTCTTCTTTTATTCTGATAATCTTTCGCTGGATGAAGAAGCGTTGAAGACTGATAAATACTATTATAATTAAGGCAATAAGAGCTAATAACCTTTGATAATTTAATTGTTTTAGTTTGAGTTTGGCTAGTTCGCTATCTAATTCTAAATCTTTAATAATATTATCTTTTTTTTCAGTTTCATATTTTATTCTAAGTTCTTCTAAGGAATTTTGTTTGTCTTCTTGAGAAATTTTGTCTAATAACTCAGCATATACCAAGAGAGAATCATAAGCCTGTTGATATCTATTAATATTTGCATAACTTAAAGATAGGATATTATTTGTTTTCAGAATATATCTATTCTCATCTAGTTTATATGATATTTTATTTGCCTCTCCAGCATACTCTATAGCTTTTTCCCAATCAGAAATATTAGTGTAAGAAGTGGCAATGTTGATGTAATTTCTGGCAATATATCTTTCATTTCTATTGGTATTTTCTAGACTTTTGAGAGAATATTCGATACTCTTATCAAAATCACCAATATTCTGATATACAATTGCTAGATTCCCATAAGCAGAATATTTAGTATTTTCAAAACCATAAGTTTCACATAGAGTTAGCAGTGTGTCATAAGCAGGAATAGCAAGATCGTATAAATCAATCTTATTATAGGTAACTGCCAAATTTAAATAACAGCTTACTAAAGTTTGGATATCTTGCAAACTATCTGCTAAAACTATGCTTTTTTTGAAGCTATCAATAGCTAGATTATACTGTTCAGCGAAGAAGTAAATTGCTCCAAGGTTTTGATAGGATTTTGCTAAAGCTCCATCTTTGCCTAAGCTCTCTTTTATTTCAATAGATTTAATAGCATATTCATAAGCTAAATTATATTTTTTTTGCTTATTAAAAAGAGCAGAGATATTATTGTAGAGATAGGCTGCAAACATTTGATCTTCAATAAATGGTAAGTATTGCAAGGTTAAATTATAATTATACCATGATTTGTCATAATCTTCTTTATCTAAATAAATACTTCCTAATTCTAAATAACTAGCGGCAATATCTGTTTTAAAATCATTTTTTTGGGCAATCTGCAAAGCCATATTTTGCAGTTCAACAGATTTATCATATTCCCGTATATCTTTATAGTAGTTGCTTAAATTATCGTATGTACGAATAGATTCATGCTTACTAACAATCTTTGCTAACAACTTTTGAGCATTGAAAATTGCATCTTTAGCATTTTCTAGGTCATTTAATTTATCATAAATTTGAAAGAGGGAATTATAAGATATTACCAAATTGAGATAATTATCTAAATCTTTAAAAATAGCAACAGCTTGCCACAGGTAATTAAGACTGGAATCATAATCATTCTTGGCTTGGTATTGACTTCCTATATTATAAAAGGCTCTACCTATATTGAGAGAATCGCCTTTTTCTCTAGCAATCTTGATTACTCTTCTATTCATCTCTATAAGTTCAGGATGATAACCTTTTTTCAAATATGTCTGGTTTATTGAAGAAAAATTCTTGAGTAAATATTCATTATCTTTCTCTAAAATATCTGCTAATTCATCTCCCCAAAGCAGAGAAAATGACCAAACAAAGATAAGATATATTAACAGAGTTTTAATAATGATTTTCATTAACTTTCCTTATTGATTTAAGTATTTTCCATTTCATTTTCATTATTACTATTCGCCTATATTTTTGTCAATTTAAAATCAAAGAAGAAAAAAAGGGACCATATAATAGTCCCTTTTTAGTGTAGTGGTGGGTGAAAGGGTTTTATTTCAAATTAGGGTTATTATTTCCAATTTGAGTTTTTCTATTAATTTTAGTTTTTCTAGCAGGGATAGCCTCTTCTGTAGAAGCCACGATTTTGTAGAAGTAAACAGCTTTATGACTAGCATTGGTGATTTGATTATAGTCAGTATTTTCATCAACAAAAGAGTTGGTATTCACGATTGCGTATGGCTGACCCCACTCTTCATCAAGTCTTTCTACACGATAGATTTTATAGCTTTTGGCAGCGGAAACTTCATCCCAAGTAATGATACAGTTATCTCCATCTCTGCTTGTAGTGATGTTTTTAGGCCTTACTAAAGTCTTGAGAACAATAGTATATTCTGCATCATTTCTGTTTTTTGCGACATTATTGTTTCTTACTCTGATAAACCAATAACCAGAATCTGCAACTTCGATTTCTAATTTTTCATTATTAGAAGCTTGGTAATCAGGACTATTCAAATTAACGCCAGAGCCATCTTCAAAGGCACTGTAATAGACATTCACTTGGACTTCTTCCTCTTTTTGGACAGTAAGTTCGAAGTATTTTAGCTCGGAATTAGCTGTGAAAGTATAGAAGTCTGTATCAGAATTTGCCAGAATTCTCTCAAATTCAGTTTCAGTAAGATTTAACTCATCTGCTTCTTCAAGAGAATCATTGTTATCATTGACTACTAGAGAGACAGAATCCGAAATCACAGCATCAGAGTGTCCGTCAGTAACAGTAAAATAGATAGTGGTTTGGCCTTCGAAAGACTCGCTAGGGGTGAAATCAACTTCCACTCCTCTAATTGCGACTGCTACATTATCATTCTCTTCCACAGCGATAGTGAGACTTACTTCAGCATCGTCAACATCAGATAGATAAGGTAAGAAGTCTTGAGTACTAGTCTCTCCATTATTAATAGTGAATGAATCAGGCAGAGTTATTTCTGGTAAGTCATTAACATTATTCACGATGATGGAGAAATTAGCTTCAATGCTATCATCATAGATATTTAAAGCTTCGACATTCAGGATTATAGTTCCATAATAATTTTCAGGAGGATTGACCCAAAGCTGATAGTCTTGGTCGATAGTGATTTCAGTAGCTTCTACATTTGCCGTAGCAAAGAAGATAACTTGTGTATCATCTCTATTTTCAACAATGGAAGCAAGGTTTCCGATAAGTTGAGAACCTGCATCTTCTTGGATTTCAGTGTTGGAGAAGCTTTCAACAAATTGCAAAGATTGACCAAATTCAATTTCTGCACTATTATCAAATTCATTATATTCCATAGGGGTAACATCTCTAATGACAGCCACGATAGAGCCAAATTCGGAAGTAGCAGTCCATGAGATTGAGACTTGGTCAGTTGCCTCACTTTCCACAGAGAATTGACGGGAAGCTATTAAGGTTGAATCTGAAGCTATCACATGATAGAAGTCTAACCAACCTTCACCAATTTCTCTACCTTCGTTTTTAAGGTTAGCCGTGATAGTAATAGTTTGCCCCATGGAAGGAGAAGAGTCTGATAATTCTAAAGAAGTATCGTTTCTCTCATTGCGGAAGTCAGCCCAGAAAACCATATTGGGAGCAGGGCCTACAATCAAAACACGAGAAGCCAGATTATTATCTTCATTAGTTTCAGCAATATCGTTATTGGAATCTAATTCAACTCTGATAACATGAGCACCCGATAGAGGGGAAGAGAAGTTGGCAGTAGCTTGAACTGCATCATTATGTCCAGCTTCTAAGCCATTAACAGGAATTGGGTCTCCTAACTGAACTGAATCAATATAGAACTTCACTTCAAAGTCATCTTCTATATCCCCAGAGCCATGATTTTCAAAGGAAGATTGAATGCTAATAGCTTCATTTTCATCAGGATTAAGGATTTCAGGGTTGATATATTCACTCCAAGCTACTAAGTCAGGAAGCTGTTCATAGACAACCATTACGAAGGAATCGACATTATTAGATTCATAGATTTCATTGTCATAATCTCCTAGGAAGTGGTTTGCATGACCAGGATTTGGATTAAGCTTTCCTGCCATATTTTCCCCTTGAGTAATATCAACATGACAAGTAATCTTGTGAGTTCCTATTTCATTCCAGACTTGTGTGGCTCTTGCTAAAGTAGTACCTTCATTGCCAGGAATGTTAATGATTTGATCAGCATCGATTTGAACAGGAACAGCTCCGACAGCAAATGGTTCATGAGGGAACCAATCATAGAATACAACCCGAAGATCATCTGCTTGCCAGCTAGCACGAGAAGAAACATATCTACCGACAGATGCAGAAGAACCAACAGTTGTGGAATAATAATCACTATGAGCCCAAGGATAGAAGTCATAGCCTAACCATCTTTCTCGCTCATTATTATGCTCATTATATTCAGCAAAATTATCATTAGGGTCAACGGTCACTCTCAAAAGATAACCATCAGAATCTGGCACAAGCCAAGCATCACTAGTTACATCAGAGACTATATCATTGGAGCCAATGGCAGGAATAACTATAATATTACCAATTTGTTGCCAAGCACCAGTTACGACACCATTCTCATAAGGAGCATATTCAAACTTAACTTCAAGGTCTTCAGCACTATCAGTTCCAGTATTTTCAATATCAGCAGTGAAGTTTACCTGTCCCACACCGAAGTTAGGATTATAATTAGAAATCTCAAGAGAACGATATCTTACTGAGAAGTCCCAATCAGGATTCTTAACTTCAATAGTACTCGTTCTTACATTATTACTTTCATCATCTTCAAGGACAATTCCAGGAAGAGGAGGGTCAACAGTAACTCTAAATTCATAGAAACCTGCTTGTCCTACAGGAATAAGAATATCAGCATCAAAATCAAGATAGGCATATTCAAAGGCAGATAAAGCAGGAACATCAATCACACTAAAAGGAACCCAAACATTAGCAGTGGCATTTCCTTTATACTCAACAGTGGCAGTAGTGGCTTCTGATTCTGTTACCAGAAGATTCCTAATACTAGTGTTTCCTGTGAAAGGTCTTCCTACAACAGCATGATTTCGATTGGCAGGAAGTCCTGTAAAATAGATATTGATAGGAGATAAATCAGGAAGAGCAGGATAGATGAATTTATTATGATTATCTACATTGTTATTAGTATAATCTTCTAAGGCAATATCAGCATGAGTCGCTTGGCCATGGAAGTAATACCAACCTTCGACTGCTACTCCAGGATGCTCAAATTCATAAGATTGACTTTCTCCAACTGCTAAACCACCTACAATAAGCCAATTTGCTAAGTTAGCTCCTCCCATACCTGCTAAACCTTCATTAAGATTAACAGTGATATCATTGTTTATATCGACACTACCAATATTTGAGACGGAAAGAAAGATATCGAAGGTGTCATTGGTGGGAGGATTAAGTCGTGGGAACTGGGAATGAAGAGTAGAAACTTGAACTCTTAAGTCGTATCTTTCAGGACGAGGAATAATCTGAATGGTTGTACTTTCTGTTCCTTCCAAAGTATAATCTGTGACATAAACATCAATATTATAGAGTCCGACTGCGTTTGGAGCTCTCATAGTATAAGAATAATTTCCCCAAGAATTAGTGTGAGTTGTATAGACTTGTCCTGTCTCTCTGATTGTGATTCTAACAAAAGAACCTGAAACATCAAGATTAGGGTCAAGCACATCTACATAGTTGGCAGAACCATAAAGAGTGAAGTTCTGTCCTGAATTCTCATACAATACTCCGGGTGAAGCTGTAGCTGTTACATCAATGGAACCAGGTACGACAACATCACCTACAACAAGTGGACGAGATGCAAAGTTATTGAGATTATTATCTTCTACTAAGGCTTCGTTGGCATTGTTGCGATTTACATGAACTTTTACAGGAATAAATCCTTCTTCTAAAGGAATAACAGAAGTTTCAAGAGTTACTGAAGAATTACCTGCAATGAAGTCTATTACTTGAATATCAAAGACTACTTCATCAAGCAAGAAGGTAACAGGAACAGCTTCAGCAGACATGTCACCCCAATTCTGAATATGAGCAGTAACTTGAACTTCTTCACCTAAATCTGGATGATAATTATCAAACTCAATATGACTGGCATAGAGTCCTAAATCTAAGCCTTCATCAACTACAAGAGGACCGGCTTTCCATAAAGTTGCTTGTCCTTCCGAAGCCTTAAATCCAGCATCGTAAGCACTAAATCTATAATGAGGATTATAGCCATAAGGAACCTCCATAAAACAGTTATACAACTTTCCATTACTATAACTTACATCAAGAGGGTCAACTTCATTCATCTCTAATACAAGCTCATTCTCATCTAAAACATCCCCATCATGATTAAGGTCTAACCAGAAAAGAGGATAACCATCTGCAGGAGCTTGATTATCTATATCTGTATAAAGGACTCTGAACTCGAAGTTTGTGCCTGCTAAAGCTGTGCTTGGATTAACTCCAAGGCTTGCCAAATAAGGGTCAGCTTCAGGGTAAGTAAGAGTTGATGTATTAGAATTACTGAAAACAAAGGCTCTTACAGTAGCTGTTTGAGTAGCCAATTCCACTGTGTTGAGAGTTATATCAAGAGAATATTCTCCAATAGCATCAGGAGTGAAAGAAACTTCCAATGTATAATCTTTGCCAACATCAAGGGTGAAGTCTTCATCATCAAGAGAAGTAATATCAGCATCTTCATAATCAAAATCAGCAAAGTGTAGCTCAACATTACCAGTATTGAAAAGCTTCATGGTAGTTGTTTCTGTTGAAGCAAGCTCGACATTACCGAAATCATGTAAGTTGTCTTCCCAATTAATAGTGAATGCAGGATTTGGGTCTTCTCCTCTTCCAAACATGACAAAATTAACCAGATTAACATCATCATAAGTTATTTCTAAATCAATATTGTTATAGAAAATAGTAGCAAGAGGAGTAAAGATAACTTCAATAACTTCCTCCTCGCCCCCTGCTAATTCAAGGTCTTCCACTTGAGGATTAAGAGTGAAGGCAGGATCAGCTGATATTAATGAGTTAACTGTAAGAGGGATATTACCTGTATTCTTCAAAGTAATTTCCATAGTCTTACTGCTTCCAACGGCAACATTGCCAAAATCAAGCTGTCCATTGGCAGGTAAATAACCAAATATAGCATCTTGGACTATGAAAGTAACAGGAATAGTTAATTCTGGAGTATTTGCATCATTTGACTGAATAGTAATTTCAGTTGTATAAGTACCGACTGCAATATCTCCATCGAAATGAAGTTCATTTGGTTCTGCTGAATTACCAGCAATAATACCATTGGCATCATCTGCAACTAACCAATCTGCTCCATCTATAAGATTATAGTTTAAAGGTTCAGAACCTTCATTCTCGATAGCGAATTTATAATCTACATCTACGCCAACACCTGTTATTACTTCAATTGGATTATCTGATACTGCTATGGATGCTCCATTAATTGTTAAAGAAATTGGGATTATAACTTGGTCATTATTTAGGTCATCTGTATTTATAGTTAGATTAGCTGAATATTCTCCCCCTGCTAAATCAATTTGTCCCAAAGTTACTGTAACAAGTAAAGAGTCCCCAGCTTCTATAAGTGCTGTCTCACCATTTAAAGATATCCAAGACTCATCTTCAAGTAATTCTACATTAAGGTCAGCGACAGGAGAATCATTATAGATTTTAAATGTTCTTTCAGTTGTTACACCATAATCAACAGTGGCTGAAAGGCTTGAAATGTTATCACGATACTGTCCCATAACAGCTTGACCTGTAAAGCTACATACTATTTCTCCAGCATTAGTGGAAAGAAGTAATTCATCACTATAATTACCATAGGATTCAGGATTGAAAGAAACAGTGATTTCACTGGAAAGCCCACTTCCTATAACAGTTGGAATAAAGCCTACACTAAAAGGAGAATCAGGCTCTGTAATCTCAAGCTCTAAAGCAAGACTTCCTGTACTGTTTATAGTAAAGGAAAATGAGTTTTCTGAACCTGCTGCAACTAAACCAAAGTCATGATTTTCATCGCCTGTAATAGTATAAGCAGGAGTTCCTACAATAAAGGTTGAAGTTGGTGCAAAAGTATCTAAAGTGTCACCTTCAGCATTAACTAAATCAATACGATAGTAATAATTACCTTCTTCAAAACCTCTTACTGGTGATGTAACTTCACGAGTAAAACTATTAGTAATTCCACTGAAAATCATATCGATATTAGAATCAGAAGCAACTTCATTCTCAGCTTCATCTAAGATAGAAATGATTGTTGTAACTGTTCCAGCTGTTTGATTAGTTAAAATTGAGTAAGTAAACTCTGGATTTTCTTCTGTTGTAAGCGAAGTTGATGTCATCATTACAGAACCAATATAGGTCTCATCTGGAAGAGTATATTCTCTTACAAGAAGATCAGAACCCTCCCAATCTTCTCTGAAAGCAATAACACTTAAGGTTACTTCATCTCCAGGATTGAAAGTTAGTGGTTCAATATAGATTTCTGATTCAACACTTGGAAGCGAACCATCTAAGGTATAATACATGCTTGCTTCAGCCATTTCATTAGAAATAGTTACTGTTATTGCTTCATAATAAATACCTGAAGCTAAATCAATTTCAGGATTTGAAACTTTTCCTGTAATTTGGTAATCAACTAAAGCTTCTTCCGAATTATACCATCCACTTTTGATTGCGATAGCTCTAAAACTATATTCACTGTCTTCCTCTAAGGTAATTGGAGCTGAATATATTTGACCTGTTAATGGGTCAGAACCATCCAAAGTGTAATAAACAATGGCACTACTTGTAGAAGAGGAAATTATTACTTCTATTGCTTCAGTATAGATACCAGAAAGATAATTAAAGGTGGGACTTGCTACTTTGTGTCTTACTTGATAATCTCTAAGAACTGGATTAGAATCTAGATAATTCTCTAATACTGCTATTGCTTGGATAGTAACTTCAGAAGGAGAATTTAAGACTATCTGACCTTCATAAAGATTACTTTCACTTGTAGGAGCTGTATTGTTAGTAGTATAATAAATAGATGCAGTAGGATAATCTGGCACAGATAAAGTTAAATTAAGAGTTCCTTCATAATCTCCTGAATCATGACTAAAAACAACTTGTGATAACTGACCTGTTACTTCAAAATTAGCTTGCATAACTTCGGAATTAGCCCAGTTCTCTTTGATAGCAATAGCTTTTATAGTTAAAGAAGAGAAGTTATCAACTAAAATAGGAGTACCATCATAAAGACTACTGGCTTCAGTTGGAATAGTGTTATCCAAGGTATATCTAATCTCACTATCTTCTGTTGAAGTAGCAAGAGTAATTTCGATAGGAGAAGAGTAGATGCCAGACTCAAGACTTGGAGAAGGAGTGGCAACCTGTCCTGTAATAGTATAAGTCGCTTCAAGAACATCACTCTCTTCATATCCCTCTTTATAAGCAATTGCTTTGATGGTAGTTACAGTATGCTCAAGTAACAAGATAGCTTCAGAGTATAATGAAGATTCTTCATTTGGCTCAGAACCATCTAAGGTGAAGTAGATACTTGCTCCTTCAACATTGCTAAGACTGATATTTTGCTCACTTGTGTAGTTTCCTGCTTCAGGTGAGAAAGTTACTAAATCTAATTTAGGTAAAGTAGAGTATGTTTCAGAGACAACTACAGAAGGCATAAAGTTTTCTTTTTCGCTGTAGGCCTTAATTGAGATAGTTTGATTTAAGGCTATTTCAATAGGATTTCCTTCTGTATAGAGGACTTTACTAGCACTCATAATTGGATCTGAACCGTCAATAGTGTAGTATATTTCTACATCTTCTATTTCAGAGAATAATTCAATTGATAAAGCTTCATTGTAAGTACCTCCTGGTGTCAAGAAGCTAGGGGCTTCGAGAATAGGTTTTACTAATAAATCATATTCTTCAATAGGTGATGGGTCCCATTCAGCATTTAAGGCTTGAGTATATACCTTTAAGCTTCCTCCTATAGCTACATTAACAGCTTCTGAATAAAGAAGTTTATCTTCTTCAAAGTTATTTGTATAATCATAAGGTTGATTCCCTTGATCTGCAATGTAATAGAAGATTTGAGTGTTATCTCGCGGATGAGATAAGGTCAAAGTAAATGGATTATCTTGCCAAATATTCTCATCATATGCAATTTCAGGACTTTCGATAGCTAAATAATCTTGCGAGATTGTTAAATCATCCACAAAGAGATAAGTATAAAAAGCTGAAATTGGTTTAAAAGCTAAAAATAAGGTTTGATCTTCATAAGAATCATAAACTGCTGAGATATTTCTATAGCTAGTATTAGCAGTAAAATCAGGGAATGCTGCAACAATAGAAATATTATCTTCACTTGGTAATCCAGTGTTAGAAACAAGATACCAAGAATGACTTGTAAATTGATTACTCTTTGCCTGGAAATTTATCTCATATTGTTTTCCTTGACTCATCTCTATTGGAGGTGAAAATAACCAATCATCTTGCCCACTAAGATAAATCTGCATACTATTGTTTCCCGAATGAGCATTCCAATTGCTTACACTCCAGTGATAAGTATAACCAAGATTAATATCAGCCCAACCAGCTGGCAATAAACCACTTGTTGTAGTTTCAAAACCTTCCTGATATGGGAATGTATTTATGGCATTACTTCCTGAACTCGTAAAAGTGAATTCAGGATTATCTATTGTAATTCCAGTCCCTGCTTGCACAGTTGTCAATGTCCAGAAATATTCTGTTCCTCTTTCTAAATTTAGAGCAGGAATAAACCTATTTGATGAAGAATAACTGAAACCATCGCTGTTATCATCAAAAAAGAAATTATCTAAGACATCATTCCCTCCAGTACTTGTTCCAATTGTTAAATAATAACCTGATACTGATTCCATATAATCCCAAGAAAATATTGGGTAATCAGAATTAACATTGATAGACTCATCTATTGGGTTTAAAGATGTTACATATCCTGATAGGGTATAGGTTAAACTGAGAATACTTGAAGGACTTTCACCTGTTTTGAATCCTCTGGCTTTCAAAGTAACTTCTCCTCCCCAAGGAATAGTAATTGGACTTGCATAGAGATTACTGCCTGTAGTAGGTTCACTTCCATCAAGTGTGTAATATATATCAACCCCAGTTTCAGCAGTGCTCAACTCAAGAGGAGTAATACTATTATATTCACCAGGAGCCCAACCATTATAAGTAATATTGGCTAAAGGTAAATCACTTGTATCAATTTCAAAAGTAACTGATACTTCAGTCATTAGATTATACATAATGTTATGGTTAGCAATCATAGCTTTGATAGTATAAGAATAGCTTTGACCCTCTTCTGTATTATAATCTTCATAATACCAAGGTGATTCATAAAGATGTACCATTTGAGGCATTTCTTCATCATTTCTTTGAAGATAGAAAGACTCAACAGAGTAACCTTCTGGAGGAGTATAGTCCCAGTAAATTACTGGAATTTTGTTATTTTCCCAGTCAAAAGCAGAAGCTAAGGACAGATTAGTTGGTGGGTCTAACAAATCAGATATTTCATCAGTATCTGCTGTAAGATAAGCATAATCTGTAGAATCTCTACTTGCATCGATGGTCGAAGTGAGAAAAACTCTTAAAGAATAAGTATATACATCTCCGATAGTTATATCACTGTCTTGATAGTATCCCCACCCCATATCCTCTACTATTTGAGGGGAAGACCAATCATTCCGATTCAATTCATATTCTTCAATTTCATAATTGTCTGGAGCATTATATTCCCAGTTTAGAGAAATCTGGTTTTCATAATTTTCCCAGCTTGACTGATAACCATAAGTAAATGTTTCAGGTGCGGACTGAATAGCACTTACTAAGTTTATAAGTAACAAAAAAACGATTAACAAACATGATTTTCGCATTTTTCCTCCCAATCTTAGTGTTTGTCTGGTGTTAAATTAGCAATTAATTGCTGTGGTAAAAAAGGTCTATAGATTACTTGGGCATTTCCACACTTAGTAATCTCTTGCTTAAATTTCAAAGAGTAATCTGAAGTGATAATTATCACCTTGCTACAAGTTAGTTTCATTATTCTCTCCAAGGTTTCAAAGTTACGAAAAACAGGGAATTCATGTATTATTATGCAATGTGAGTAGTGCTTAATATACTCATTTGAAAAATCTAGATTACTAGGTGTCGTAGAAGTAGTACTATATCCATTGCTTAATAGATAATTTTCTATCTCTTCTCTCAATCTACTCTCTCTTCCTAATATTAGAATTTTACTCATTGCTTAATCCTCTGTTTTAAAATTTACCTTTATATAAGCAATACTGAGACCATTTATAATTAACTACTACTAACATACTGACTAAAAAGGAAATAGCAGAAAATGGTAATATAAAATGAAGTGTTCTAAAATCATACAATTACTTAAAAGTGTGCGATAATAATACAAGTCGATTAAGAATTATGATAAAAACTTTTAAGGGAAATCAGATGAGGGGTGAACTAAATCTTAGAATGAGGGCATTCAATTGGGAGTGTTCTCAAGAATCTTTTAGGCTTTCCCTCTAAGAAATGCTTGTTAGTGTAGCTGACTAGAGATAAGTGCTAAATATCAGTCAAATTATTTGGCACCTTAGCACTTTTATGGCTTCTATTTCCCCCGCTTATTTAATACACCTTAATTGCTCCATTTCACTCAGCACAAATATTATTCGTTTTTTTTACAAGTTGTCAATAAGGGAGGAATGAAAGTGCATAAAGAGTTAAGAAGAGAATAATTACTAGACCTTTGTTTGAGCTTAATTTTATACTAAAAAAAATTCTTTGTTGACAGTTCTAACCGCAATCTATAATATTGTTTATAGCTAAGAAAATGGAGAGAAGATTATGAAAAAGTACTGTGTATTGTTATCTGGTTGCGGTCATCGCGATGGAACAGAGATTAATGAAGCTGTGTTTAGTTTTTTATCTTTGTCTCAACAGGGAATAGAATATGATATTTTTGCTCCAAATAGGGAGCAATACGATACACTTAATTACCTAACTGGGGAAGAAATATCTCCTAAAAGAAACATTTTAGAAGAATCTTCCCGAATAACTCAAGGTATTGTAAGACCTTTAGAGGAATTTGATATTGGAAATTACTCAGCTTTAGTTTTACCAGGAGGCTATGGAGCCTTGAAGAATAACACAAATTTCCCTGCTGAGAATGGGGAATGGGAAGTGAAAGCTGACATAGCTAAAGTGATTTTAGCCTTCTATAAAGCCCAAAAACCTATAGGTGCGATTTGTATATATCCTTCCATATTAGCTATATTGTTTAAAGATAAGAAAATAAAAATTACTACAGGATTGAATCCTGAATCTAAGAAGTTAATAAAATTCTCTCAAGCTGAAGTAGTTTTAATTGACTCTGATGAAATAGTTATAGATGAAAATAGTCTCATAATTTCCACACCTGCTTTTATGAACGAAGCATCGTTAAGCAAAGTATATAATGGAATAAGCAAATTAATTAATCAACTTAAAGCCATGGTAAAATGATGAATATTAAAGAAATTGAAGCAAGAATTAATACTGGTGAGCAGAATGTTGAAACCTTTAATGACCTAAAACTCTATATCAATTATTTGATTCAAGAAGAGAAAGATTCACAAGTAGAGAAATATCTAAATAGAGCGATTAAATTAGCTAGTGATTTGCAGTTACCCCAGGAAGAGGGAGCACTTTTAATTGAATTAGGAGTCCATTTTTGGAATAAACTAGATTATAAGAGTGCGTTAAATATGTTTAGACTCTCTTGTGGAATTTTCAAACAGAATAATAGGGAGTATGATTTAGTAATTGCCACTCGCAATGTAGGGGAAACCTATACTAAAATTGGTGATTATAATAATGCCATCTCTTTTTTAAAATTATCCTTAGATTTTCTGGAGAAAGTTAAAGGTCATGATATCAAGGAAATTGAAGAGCTTCAAAGTGATATTAACAATTCTTTGGGAACAGGTTACAGAAAATGCAAAAGTTATGCTTTGAGTATGAGCGCTTATTTTAGAGCTTTAGAACTCCAAGAAAAAAATGAACTTAATCATAAGCTATGCCATACTAATCTTAATATAGGAAAGATGTTTGTTGATATTGGTAATTTTGAGAGAGCTTTAAAGTATTTTAATAAAGCGGTAGAGATTGCTTTAAGAACTAATGATTTAGAGATAAAGTCTCAAGCTCATGCCCTCATAGGTAAACTATACAGAAAGAATGGCAAGTATTCTCAGGCTATTCCTTTTTACAATGATGCTCTTAACTACCTTGAACAGGAAACTAATAAAAAAAGTTATAATAGAATTAGAATAATGTATGAACTTGCCTTGACATATAATAAATTAAAAGAATGTGGAAAATTAACAGAAGTTTGTGAAAGAAGTATTGAACTCCTTCAAGATACTGACTTTAATGTTTTTAAAGCAAAATTTAATTATCTCTATGGTGGAAGCCAGGAATTGAACCAGAGGTATGACCAAGCTGAAACTCTCTTCATAAGAGCTTTGGAAGATATTGCTACTGAAGATTCCGTTAATTCACTTAAATATAAAATCCTTCAATCTTTATCTACTATTTATGAAAAACAGAATCACTATGATAAAGCTTATGCAACCTTGGTTAAATCTAATAATTATATAGATTTAATGATCCAGGAAAAACAGGATAAAGCACTCTTAGAACTAGAAGCAAAATTTGAGAGCCAACAAAAGGTTAGAGAAGAGATTATGCTTAAAAAAGTTAATCAAGAGGTTGTTAAATTAAAAGAAAAAGTGGATAATCTATCTCACTTAGTAGAAGAGTATAAGGAAATTGATAACTTTTTTGGGGTTATCCCTAAAGAAAAAATAATGGAAGCTATCGAAAAGCAAAAAAAATTCCATTCTCAAAATGGGTCTGAAATGACTACACTCAAAATAAAACTTCTTGCTGATCGCCAAGTTCCTCAAGACTTAATAGACAGGATTCTCTCTGATATCTCTAAACTAGTAATGTTTTATACTCGTAATCAAGATGAAATCGGTCGCTGGGGCGATGATTCACTAATCTTAATCCTAGTTTATATGAAAGCTGATGCTATGGAGAAAGTTATCGAGAAAATAAAACTACCAATCTATAATGATATCTTGAAAAAAGAGAAAGATGCTAAATTCGATATCATATTTGAGGAGATGGATTAAATTAAAAGAGCTAAAGATGGGTTATGAAGGATTACTTAGAAGATCATTCCTAAATAATTTAACCACATTTTAGATAAATTAAAAGCTTTCTATTCTACTTATACTGGATTTACAGGGGCATATATAATTCTCCTTTTAAAGAAATATTACATCTTGGGAATCTCAAATCATCTTCAAGGAAATCCCTTTATTTAATAAATACACTCCTCATGAAAGGAGATTTTAGGCAGTAGAGCTTTGCCAATAGCACTAAACTTTCACACAAATCAAATCTTCAGGTGTCTTAGCATAAGCTAGGACTAGCCAGGTGAATATAGAAAATATCACTAGGGGATTAAATAGATCAGTCCAGTGTCTCATTCAAAGAAGTTTTGAAAAAAAGAAGTTGAATTGACCCTAGGTAAAGAGTAGTAACAATAATTACCCTGTCTTGTGAAGGCTAAGCCTTAGCTTAGACTCAAAGGCTTTAATAGAGAAAATAATAATTACTAAAAAAGCGGTTAAATTATTTAGGATTGGACAAATTCTCTTGCTAAAGTAATTTCCCTAATCTTCTAAAATATATATTCTTGAAGAATTTGAAAAGAATATTATAAACACCCCACCTGCTTCTTTTCTTGCCCTCTAACAAATATTGCTAGTAATGAAGGGGGAAATAAGAATCTGCAAACTTCATCAAAGTCTTGGACATCATCTACTAGGTTAAAGAAGCAATATTTCTTATTAAACAGCTATTAAAACTAAAGAAAAAAGAATTTTATTGACGATTGCATTATTATTAGAAAAAATGTTATTAAGGAATAGTATCATGTATATAGAAGAAAAATTAATATTTTTAAATATAAAGAGTAGGGAAAAGCGAGAGCTTCTAGAACACTTGTGTGAGAAGCTTGCAAAGGCAGGACAAGTAGATTCTGCTTCGGAATTCTTTCAAGCAATTTGGGAGAGGGAAGAGAGCTTTTCTACAGGAATTGGGCGTAGTGTAGCCATTCCTCATGGGAAATGTAGCTGTGTAAAAGAGACTAAACTTTTGTTGGCTATAATACCTGAAGGAGTGGAATATGATGCTTTAGATGGAGAACTGGTTAAGATACTTTTTATGTTTGCCGTGCCACTAGGGAAAGATAAAGAATATATGGCTTTGTTATCTAAAGTAACAACTTTTGTGAGAGATGAATCTAATCGCAAACTGCTATTAGATGCCAAGAGTGAACAAGAACTTTTAGAACAGATAAGAGAAGTGATAAATGAATAAAAATTTAATTCTGATTTTGGGGCTGATAATACTTAGCCTACCTCTTGTAGCAATAAGTGATGATGCTGGAACTAGTGGATTTAGTAGTTTAAAAATTATCTATTCAGCAAGAGCAAATGCTATGGCTGGAGCTTTTTCTTCTTTAGATGATGATATTGATGTGATTTTCTTTAATCCTGCTAATCTCGGGGGATATGATGTGAACCGAGAAGTCTCTTCTACTTATATGAACTATTTTGATGGCTATAATGGTGGCTCAGTAGTTTATCAATATAAGAGAGGACAAAATTCAAATGTTGCCTTGTTTGGTCAGTTTTTAGCAAGTGATGAGATTCAAAGAACTATTAGTGGCGATAACGGTGGTTACTTAGAAGCAGGGACATTTGATAACTCAGATTTTATAATGGGTGGAACTTACTCTTATTACTTTAATGAGGAGTTAAACATTGGTGTCACAGGAAAATTTATTCAAGAGACTATTGATGATAAAAGCGCTTCTGCACTAGCTTTTGATATAGGTATTTTACACCGACCAGTTAATGAAAAGATAAGAGTTGGGGCTAGTATTCGTAATTTAGGTACTCAAGTAAGTTATTTTACAGATTCTGAAAATAATGAAGGAATGCCTATTGTTTATGCTGGAGGAATCTCTTATCGTACTGATTTGAAAGGAAGAGATAATGAAGCTGATTTTACACCTTCAATGCTAGTCTCTTTAGATTTATCACTTCCTAAAGGTTCTGATTTAGTAGGTTTAATTGGAACTGAATTTCAAGTACATGAACAGTTTTTATTGAGAGCAGGTTATAAAACAAGCGCTGGAGATTATAAGAATGGGGGAAATAATGAGATATTCTCAGGATTTTCCACAGGAGTAGGATTTGTTAGAAATAATTTAATGATAGATTATGCTCTTAACTCTTATGGTGATTTAGGATTTGTTAATCAAGTTACTTTAAAATATCAATTTTAATTAAATATAGATAAGTTATAAAAAATTCGGAGAAAATTAATGCTAACCAAAGATTTCTTATTTGAATTAAGTGTCGAAGAGATACCAGCAGGATATATTGCTAACATAGAAAAGAATATTATAAATAGATTTGAAAGTGAATTAAAACAAGCAAAGTTGAACTTTAGCAAATTAGAAAGTTATACAAGTCCTAAGCGTTTTGCTATTTTGATAAATGATTTAGAAATTGAACAGCAAGATGAAATAGTAGAAAAGATGGGACCTGCTACTCGTATTGCTTTGAATGAAGATGGTTCTTTAACGAAAGCAGGACAAGGTTTTCTGAGAGGAGCTGGTTGTAGTCAAGAGGAGTCTTATGTAAAAAAAACTCCCAAAGGTGATTATATAGCTTGTAAGAAAGAGTTAAAAGGAAAGGCAGTTGGTGAGATTATCACGGGATTCCTAGCTGATTTATTAACTAATCTTCCTTCGCCAAAATCTATGAAATGGGGCAGTAATAAAATTACTTTTGCCAGACCCATCAGAAATATAATTTTAATGTTAGATTCAGAGATTTTACCTTTTACCTACAACAATTTAAAAGCAAATAATAAAGTTGTTGGTAATCGATATCTTGATGTAGATATTAGTGGAGAAGTAAAAGAACCTAAAGAATATTTAAAGACTCTAGAAGCAATTTCAGTTATTGCCAATAGAGAGAGAAGAGTCGAGATTATTAAAGAACAATTAGAAGATCTATATAAAGATAGTGATAAAAAAATTATAGAAGATAATCGCTTACTAGAATTAGTAGTGGATTTAGTAGAGTATCCAACAGCTGTAATTGGTTATTTTGAAGAGAAATATTTAAGTTTACCAGATAAGATCATCACCTCAACTATTAGTCAAAATCAAAAGTACTTCTCAGTTGTTAACAGTGATGGTAGTCTTAGCAATGAATTTGTCTTTATTTCTAATGGTAATCCTCAATTCTCAGATATTATTAGAAAGGGCAATGAAAAGGTAATTAAGGCAAGACTAGAAGATGCAGAATTCTTCTTCAAAGAAGATACTAAACATAAATTTGACAGTTTTGTTGAGAAACTTAAAGAAGTAACCTTCCAAGCAGATTTAGGCTCAACTTATGAAAAAGTAGAGAGAAGCCTTAATATTGGGAAATTTATTATTGATAAATTACAGTTATCAAATAGCAAAGATATTCTCAGAACTATATTATTAGCTAAGGCTGATTTAGTTTCCTTAATGTTAGGTGAGAAAGAATTCACCAAACTACAAGGTTATATAGGAATGAAGTATGCCCTTCTCTCTGGAGAAGCTGAAGCAGTAGCTTTAGGAATCTATGAACATTATATGCCCCGCGGACAGAATGATGGCTTGCCAACAAGTGAAACCGGAGCAATAGCAGCAATAGTAGATAAATTAGATACAGTTTGTGGTATTATCGGAGTTGATTTAATTCCTACAGGTTCAAATGATCCCTTTGCTTTGAGAAGAGCAGCTAACGGGATAGTGAAAATATTAGATGATAGAGGCTGGAAACTTGATATCTTTGAATTAATAGATATAGCATTAGTCCAGCTTAAAGATAAACTTAAAGAAGAAAATCATAATAGAGAAATCATTCATAACTTCTTCCAACAAAGAATCAAGTGGTTACTAGAAGAAGAAAAGATTGCTTATGATGTTATTGATAGTGTAATTGATTATGAATTTACTGATATTGCTGAAATTAAAAAAAGAGCTTTAGCAATCCAAAAATTTAAGGGTAGTGCTGATTTTGAAGGATTAGTTCTTGGCTATAAAAGAGTATCTAACATTCTTACTAAAGAAGATAATTTTACAGATGTGGATAGCTCTCTCTTAATTGATGCCAATGAAAAAGCTCTTTACGATTATTTTAAAGAAAATGAAGCTAAAGTAATAGAGCTTCTTATCAAGCAAAATTATGAAGAGACAATGCAAATTTTAGTCTCAGCCCGTTCACTTATTGATAACTTCTTTGATAATGTTATGGTGAATGTTGAGGAAGCTGAAACTAAACAAAACCGTCTGAATTTACTTTTCTATATTAAAAATATATTTATAAAAATTGCGGACTTAGATAAAATTGTGGTGGAAATAAAGAAATAAGACGAATACTTCCACTTAAATCCCCCTCAGCGAGGGGGATACAGGGAATGTTTCTTTAATCCCTCTCCACGAGTGGAACACAGGGAATTCTTCTTTAATCCCTCTCCGCGAGGGGGACCACAGGGGGTGTTTCTTTAATCCCTCTCAGCGAGGGGGACACAGGGGGTGGTTGTCACCGTAGCGACTGCATCCCTGCAGGCATTATTATCTGGAAATGAGCGTGACTCACTTGACTTAAATGTAGTATTAAATATAAAAATAAAATAAATAGGAGTTTGAAATGGATATAATTAACCAATTCAAATTAAAAGCCCAAAAGGTTAACGGTACTATTGTATTACCTGAAGCAATGGATGAAAGAACTTTGCTTGCTACTGAAACTATTCTTCAAGAGAAGATGGCAAAAGTTGTTTTAATTGGTAAAGAAGAAGAAGTAAGAGCAAGGGCTCAATCAAAAGATATTGATATCTCAGGAGCTACTATCTGGAATCCGGAAGATTGCCCTAATATTGATGAATACACTGACTTCTTTTATGAAAAGAGAAAAAAGAAAGGTATTAGCCGTGAAGATGCTGCTAAAGTAGTAAGACAACCTCTCTTTTTTGGTGCTTTATTAGTTAAGTTTGGTAAAGTGAATGGAATGGTTGCAGGAGCAGTCAATACCACAGGTGATGTTTTAAAAGCTGCCCTTCAAGTTGTAGGTGTAAAACCAGGATTAGCTACTGTTTCCTCAAGTTTTATTATGGTAACTCCTGATTTCCTAGGTGAAGATAGAGTATTCTTGTTTGGTGATTGTGCTGTAGTTCCTAACCCAACTGCTGAACAATTAGCAGATATCGCAATCTCAACAGCAGAAACTAGAGCTTCATTAATTGGTGACCAAGCAAAAGTGGCACTTCTCTCTTTCTCAACCAAAGGTTCTGCTAAACATGAATTAGTTGATAAAGTTACTTCTGCAGTAGAGATTATTAAAAGTAGAAATGTTAATTTTGAATTTGATGGTGAGCTTCAAGCTGATGCTGCTATTATTCCTGCAATTGGAGCTAAAAAATCTCCTGATAGCAATGTAGCTGGTCAGGCAAATGTTTTAATATTCCCTGATTTACAAGCAGGTAATATTGGTTATAAGCTTGTGCAAAGATTTGCCAAAGCAGAAGCAATAGGTCCTGTTATTCAAGGACTTGCAGCTCCAATATGTGATTTATCTAGAGGCTGTTCAGCTGAAGATATAGTAAATACAACTGCCTTAGTTTTATTAATGTCTAAGTAGGAGTTAATTATGATAAAGTTATCAAACAAAGCAAGAGCAATAAAACCATCTCCAACTTTAGCAGTTATGTCCAAAGCAAAAGCTTACATTGCTAAAGGGATTGATGTGATTAATTTTGGAGTGGGGGAACCTGATTTCAATACTCCAAGCTATATAAAAGATGAGGGAATCAAGGCTATTAACGATAATTTTACTCGTTATACCCCAACCCCAGGAGTATTACCTCTCAGAGAAGCAATTTGCAAGAAGTTTAAAGATGATAACGGTTTAGATTATGAACCAGGTCAAATCTTAGTTTCTCCTGGTGCAAAAGCTTCTATTGTTTTCTTGTTAATGGCTATCTGTGATGCTGGAGATCAAGTTATTATTCCTTCCCCATACTGGGTAAGTTATCCTGACCAAGTTGATATCGCAGGTGGAAAAACTCTTCTTCTAGAAACAACAGAAGCAGATAACTATAAAATTAATCCTTTGGAATTAGAGAGACTAATTAATGAAAATCCTAATGTAAAAGCTTTGATGTTGAATAATCCTAATAATCCTACTGGAGCTATCTATTCTCAAGATGAATTAATTCAGATTGGGGATATATGTGTTAAACATAATATTCTCATCATTGCTGATGAAATCTATGAAAAGTTAGTTTATGATGGAGCAAAACACTATGCAATCGCAGCCTTGAAACCTGAATTTAAAGATATTACTGTTATTATTAATGGTGTTTCTAAAGCTTATGCTATGACTGGCTGGAGACTAGGCTACAGTGCTGGTCCTAAATATATAATAGATGCTGCTAGTAGTCTGCAAGGACATATTACTTCCAATACAAACTCAATTACTCAAAAAGCTACTTTAGCTGCCTTACTTCAAGATGATGGCTCTATTGAAAATATGAGAAAAGAGTTTGAAAAGAGAAAAGACTTTATGTACTCAGAGTTGAATAAAGTTGAGCATGTTTCAACAACTTCACCTCAAGGTGCATTCTACATCATGGTCAATATTGAATACTACCTTAAGAATAACACGAAAGGGATTACTAATGATGTAGATCTTTGTTCCTTCTTATTGGATGAAGCAAAGATTGCTATTGTTCCTGGAAGTGCTTTTGGAAACGATAAGTTAGTAAGATTCTCTTACGCTAATAGCCTAGACAATCTGCGTGAAGGTGTTAAGAGATTTGCTCAAGGATTAAAATCATTGTTATAAAAATATAAAAAAGGAATCGGGTTACTCAGGTAACCTGATTCTCTTTGATAGATAAATAAATTAGAGGAAGTTTGAAAGATGGACCAATTAAAAGATAAGATTTTAGAAGCAAGAGAAAGTAGGAGAGAAAAAGCATCAAAAGGCTGGTCAAGACTATTCTATATGATTGTTCTTTTACTTTTTATCATAATTCTTCTCTATAAAACTAATACAAGTAAATTTGATGTATTCTGGAACATTTTTCAAGGTGATCAAACTGAACAAGTGCAGGAGTAATTGATGAGTTTAGTAGTAATTGGCTCAATAGCTTTAGATACTATAAAAACTCCTTCAGGAGAAGTAGAGGATGTGCTGGGAGGATCAGCTATCTATGCTTCAATTGCAGGAAAATATTTTACAGATGTTTCTATCGTTGGAGTGGTGGGAGAAGATTTCCCCCAAGCCCATATCGATTTATTAAATAAGAAAAATATTAATATTGAGGGTTTAGTAAAAGTCCCAGGTAAAACTTTTCGGTGGAAAGGTGAGTATCACAACCTTAATCAAGCAACAACCTTAGATACACAGTTGAATGTCTTTGCTGAATTCAAACCTGTGCTTACCCAAGATTGTAAAAATAATAGCGTAACTCTTCTAGGGAATATTCATCCTGCTTTACAACTTGAAGTTTTAGATCAAATTGAATGTTCTAGCTTAATCGCTATGGATACTATGAATCTCTGGATTGATATGACAAAATCTGAACTCACTGAAGTGATTAAAAGGGTTGATTTAATCTTTATTAATGAAGATGAAATCAAGATGTATGCAGAAAAAAGTAATGTCTTTCAAGCAATAGAGTTTGTTCTAGATCTTGGGGTAAGGTTCGTAGTCGTTAAAAGAGGCGAATATGGGGCGATTGTCGCTAGCAGGGAAGACCTTTTCTTCGTACCTGTTTATCCAGTTCGTAAAGTAGTTGACCCAACAGGTGCGGGAGATAGCTTCGCTGGTGGATTTACTGGTTACCTCGCTAAAGTTAAAAAATATGATTTCGAAGCTATTAAACAAGCTACAATTTATGGTACTATTACTGCGGCTAATAATATTCAGTCCTTTAGCGTTGAAAACTTACAACTTCTCACAGAAGAAGAAATAGAATTAATGGCCGAAGAACTTAAACAATGGATTAAAATTTAAATTATTAAATAAATTAAGATAAAGAAGAGGAAATAATGGATTATAAAAGTGCTGGTGTTGATATTAAAGCTGGAGAAGATTCAGTTAATAGAATCAAGCCTTTAGTTAAAGAGACTTTTAATAAAAATGTACTTTCTCATATAGGCGGTTTTGGGGGACTTTATCAAGTTGATCTTACTTCCTGGAAAGAACCTGTACTAGTGTCTAGTGCTGATGGAGTAGGTACCAAGTTAGTTATTGCTAATATGGCAGGAATCTATAATACTGTAGGACAAGATTTAGTAAATCATTGTGTGAATGATATCTTTGTTCAAGGAGCTATTCCTCAATATTTCTTAGATTATGTGGGAGTTGGCAAACTCAATCCAGATGTAATGGAAGAAATTATCTGGGGATTTGCTAAAGCATGTAAAGAAAATGAAATGGCTCTAATTGGCGGTGAAATGGCAGAAATGCCAGGAATCTATGCTGTTGATGATTTTGATCTTGCCGGAACTATTGTTGGTATGGTTGAAAAGAAAAACATTATTACAGGACAAATGATAACTCAAGGTGATGTTATTCTTGGTTTCCCATCCACTGGACTACATACTAATGGTTACTCTTTAGCTCGAAAGATTCTTTTCGATAAGATGAATCTACAAGTTGATTCTTTAATTCCAAATTTAAATGTTACTGTTGCAGAAGCAATGTTGAAGATTCATAAATCTTATCTTCCTATTCTTAAAGAGTGGGCAAGACCAGAGCTTATTCATGGTATGGCTCATATTACCGGAGGAGGAATACCTGGTAACTTATCAAGAGTAATTCCTGATGATTTAACTGCAGTAATTGATTGCCAAAGTTGGGATACACCAGCTATCTTCCAGACATTAGTAGAAAATGGTAATGTCGCCCATGATGAAGCTTATCGCGCTTTCAATATGGGGATCGGAATGATTGTTGTTACTTCTTCAGAAATAGCTTTAGAAATTAAATCCAAAACTAATGCTATGCAAATAGGCTATATTGATGAGAAGATTCCGGAACTTAAAGTTAGGATGAACTATTAATGAAGTGGAGAATTCTAACTCAAGGAAAACTCAGTCCAGCTGAAAACATGGCCATCGATGATGCTATCTTTGAATTAATTCAGGAAGGCAAATCAACACCTTTAATTAGATTTTATGACTGGGATCCCCCAACTCTTTCTCTAGGTTATCACCAAAATGCTGAAAGTGAAGTGGATTTCGAGAAATTAACTGAAACTGGATATGGTTTTGTTAGAAGACCTACTGGAGGAAGGTTAGTTCTACATAAAAATGAAGTAACTTATGCTGTTATCGCACCTAATGATGAACACCTTGCTGGTAATGTGCTTAAGAGCTATGGCGATATCAGCCTTGCTCTTGCTGAAGGACTCAGACTTCTTGATATCGATGTTGAATTCGAACAAAAAGAACTCTCTTCTTTCTCCCAAAGAGAACCCGTAAACCCTTGCTTTAACTCTTCTTCAAAATATGAATTGGCTATCCAAGGGAAAAAAATCGTGGGAAGTGCTCAAGTAAGAAAAAATGGAGTATTGCTCCAGCATGGCTCGATTATTCTGGATGAAAATCAGAGAGAAATAGCCTACCTAATGCCTGGACTATCTGATAAGATGAGAGATAGACTTGCTACTATGATGGATAATAAGACAATCTCAATTAATCAAGTCTTGCAGAGAAAAATTTCTTTTGAAACTGCAACAGGTAAATTTGTGCAAGGTTTTATAAAAGCATGGAAAAATGATGATTTTGTCGAAATTAAAGAGTTGGAAGACTTCGAAAAAAATAGAGTAGAAGAATTAATTAAAAAAAAATACTCGACAGATAAATGGAATTTAAGAAAATAGTAAAGTTATAGAATAAAATGATATATGAAGTGCAATTATAAGATGTTAAATTTAGATAAATTTAATATAAATTAATGGAAGGCTATAATTTATGCTTAATTATGAAATAAAGTGCAAAAGTGTTGCAATTAGTGATTTTTAGACTTGTTCTTAAAAATTAATTGACATCAATCTTATTGTATAATCTTTTTGTTAAAATAGCGTGGATTATTCTAATGTATGATAAAATAAATGATAAAGAAAGATTTTTTTAATAATTTATTGTGATATTAAAAGGGAGGATAACTAAATGCGAAAGACAGCTACATTGATTACTGTCATTTTAGTGCTTTTTAGTGTCCAATTATATGCCCAGACTTCTGGTGTATTAAAGGGACAAGTTAGAGATAATAATGGAGAACCATTACCGCAAGCTAATGTTGTATTACAGTTAGATGGTAATAATACCCAATTTGGTACTAGTACTGACGAGTATGGTGAGTATATTATAATTAATATTTCACCCGGAAGCTATGACCTTTTGGTATCTGCTACTGGTTACAGAAGACAGTTAATTCAAGGAATTGAAATTAGCGTTAACCAAACCACTAATAGAGATCCAGTTCGTTTAGAACCTGGTGATAATACCTTAGAGGCTATTACATTTACCGCTAAAAGAAAGAAAATCGATACCGATAGAGTCGGTACTGAAAGAACTATCGATATGGGTAATCTTAGCGATTTATCTGTCTCCAATGTTGATGACATTATGGCTCTTCAGCCTGGTGTTACTAATGTTGGTGGTGAGATTCGTGTGAGAGGTAGTAGATCTAATGAAGTTAACTTCACTGTTGACGGAATGTCTGTTTCAGACCCTGTTGATGGTGGTTCTGCTCTCCAAGTTGATACTGATGCTATCGCCGATATGAAAGTTTATACTGGTGCCTTAACTGCTGAATTTGGTAATGCTCAATCAGGTATGGTTAATATTGTTACTCGTGCCGGTTATCCTGAATATAGAGGTAAAGTTGAGTGGAATACTGACCATTTAGTTGATGATGGAAGAAATCAAGACTTAGTAAGATTTAACTTCGGTGGACCTGTTCTAGGTTATCTTGGAGCGAATAATAACCTTAATTCTAGATTTACCTTCTTTGTTAATGGTACAGGTACTTGGACTGATGGAAGATATAAAAAATACTATGAATCAGACCCTTATAGTGATTTCACTTTTAACGGACTTCCGTTAGTTAATGAATACCCTATCTATGATGCTTATGGCAATAGAGATGAGGTTGCTGGTTTTGATTTAAATAGTAGAAACTATAATGACTACAATCTAAACTTCAAAACAAAATACCAAATCAATAACGATGCAAATGTTACTTTTGCTGTTCGTGGTGATCGTTCTTACTATAAACCTTTTGACTGGGGTTGGAAGTACGCTCTTCAACATTATGCCGAATCTGAAACAGAACAAAGACAGTATGTTTTCACTTACGACCAAAATCTTAGCCAAACAGCTAACTTGAAATTAAAAGCATCTTATTTCCAAAAAGACTCTTATGAAGGCCCTAAAGGTATTGATAGAGAAAGTTTCTTAAATCAAAGAGTTACTTCTAGTGAATTATATAGTGATCCTGATTTAATGACTAATTATATCTCTGGTGTTCTTAACACTGAAGGTATCTTCTTATATGACCACCCTGCTTATGTATCCATCGATAGTGATACTGACGGTGTTTATGATTATTATAGTACATTTAGACCAGCTACAGAATGGGTTTATGAAACAAATGCCTATTCAGAAAACCCTGGCATTCCAGGCTTCAATGCTCCTGGATCTATTTATACTAATTTTGTTGATGACAAAACAAGCTCAGTCAATCTCAGAGGAGATGTAGAATGGGCTATAGATAGAATTAATACTGCTAAAACAGGTTTTGAATTAACCCGTTATACTATTGAAAAAAACCAGCTCCAAAGTTTTACTACTATCTATAATGATAGAAGAGCTGCTTACTTAAACTCAATATTTGATCCTGATTCAATTGAACCTGAAATCTCTGCTGATGAAATTCAAAACATTATTGATAATAATGCTGATGTAGTTTCCATATTTGGTAACGGAACAGCTGATAGTCCTTATTTTGTAGTATATTCACCTGAATCCTATTACACTGCATCAAAAGCCTCTTCAGGTACTAGAGATGGTTATAAAGCTGAGCCTTTACAAGGTGCTTTCTATCTCCAAGATAAAATGGAATGGGAAGGTATGATTGTTAATGCTGGTTTAAGATTTGACTTCTGGTACATTGGTGAAGATTATCAAGTATTACAAGATGATGGATCATATAGAACTTTTGAATTCGAAGGAAAAGATAAAACTCAGTTGATGCTTTCTCCTCGTGTTGGTGTATCTCACCCTATTTCTGAGAAAGATGTTCTTAGATTTGCTTATAACTATCAAAACCAGTTACCTGCTATGAGATATATTTTCACTTCAAAAACTCCTCAAGATGCTTTAACCTCTGATAATGCTGTTACTGTAGGAAATGCTGAACTTGAACCACAAATTACTATTACTTATGAAGTTGGTCTTCAACATTTAATCAATGAAGATTGGGCAATTGACCTCTCTTTATATTATAAAAACTACTACAACTATGTTAGTACTATGAAAGTTGTAGATCCTGATGAACCTCAAGTGTTCTGGTATGAATTTATCTCTGAAGACTATGCTTCAGGTAGAGGTATCGATATTGCTTTAGATAAATCATTATCTAATTTCTGGTCTGCAAATATCTCTTATTCATTTGCTTGGGCTGAAGGAAACAACTCTTCTACTGTTATTCAAGATGAAAACACAAACCTTCGTGAATTCCCTCTTGATTGGGATATCAGAAATAATCTAAGTCTTAATTTAATGTTTAGAATTGAAAGAGGTGAAGAATTCTTCATTCCTTTCACAAACTATATTTTACCATTAGATGATTTCTCTACAAGCTTTACTTACTCTTACTCTTCAGGCGAACCTTATACTCCTGTAGATGCTGTAACTAACAACGCTTTAGATCCTAACAGTGAAAGAAAAGATGCAAGACAAAATGCCAGCTTAAAAATTTCTAAGAAATTAAATATTAGCCAAAATTCTTATGTTAATCTATTCTTCGATATAGATAATTTATTTAAATATAGAAACATAAATGATGTTTATGCTAAAACTGGTGACCCATTTGACTCAGGTGAAGATTTTACAGTTAATGATGTATCTATTCCTGAAGTTAATTTTATGAACCAACAAAGATATAACGACCCAGGAAGAGTTTCTCAAGATAGAAGCTATTCATTTGGTATATCTTATAATTTCTAAAATAAAAATTAAATATAATAATTGGAGGAAATAAAGGATGAATAAGAAAATTTCAATACTCTTACTAATAATATTGTTAGGAAGTTTCGTATTTACTACAGCTCTTTTTGCTCAGGAAGCTGCTCAAGAGAGTGGTAGCGCTATAGAAACAATAGCAAGTACACTTTTTGGTAAAAGTTTAGTTAAGCAGTTTGTTGATGGTGGATGGGCAATGTGGCCTCTCTTAGCCCTATTTATCTGGGGTTTAGGAATTGGTATCTGGAAACTTTTAGTATTAGTTAGAGGAAGAATAAATGTCGAAAAATTCTTAGAAGAAATTGTTCCTAAAATCAAAGATGGAAACTTCAAAGCTGCTTTAGAATATGTGAACACTCAAAAAGGTTCTGTAGCTAATATTATTAGAGCTGGTTTATTGAAAAATGATTCCGGTATTGAAGCTATGGAAAAAGCTATGGAAAATGCAGCTGTTGTTGAAATGTCTTTCTTAGATAGAGGATTTAACGAATTATCAACTACAATTACTTTGGCTCCTATGATGGGTTTCTTAGGAACTCTTCTTGGTATGATTACAGCTTTCGATGATATTCAAAATACTGAAGTTGTTGATGCTGGTGTTGTTGCTGGTGGTATCAAAATCGCTCTTATTACCTCTGCTGCCGGTTTAATTATTGCTATCCCTATTCAATTTGCCAACAATATCTTTATGACTATGGTTGATAGTATTGTTGTTGATATGCAGAAAGCAACTGAAAAGGTAATTGATACTTTGACTGAAAAGTAGGGTGGGGAATCATGAAATTTCCTGCTAAAAAGAAAAAAAGTGCTGAAATACCAACAGCTTCAATGTCTGATATTGCATTCTTGCTTATCGTATTCTTTATGGCTGTAGGAAAATTTGATAATAAACAAGGTATTCCTTATCAAATTTCTTCAGGAAGTCAAGAACAGCAACAAGAACAAGATGTTATCTTAGACAGGCAAAACCTAATTGAAATTGAAGTATGGAACGAAGCCGGAACTAAGAATGTATTATGTGAATATTTTGTTTACGACGAAAATGATGTTAAGCAAGATGGTGTAAAATTCAGAGTACATGAACTTGGTAAGCAGATGATCAAAGATAAAGTAGAAAAGAATCCTGATAGTGTTATCAAACTGAAAATAGACAGAAATGTCGAATATCGTGGATTTATTTCTATGTTTGACGAATTAAGAATCAATAATATGGCTAAGAAAGTTAAATTCGAACGCCACTATTTAAATAAATAGGAGAGACTGATGAAAATGGTGAGAAAAAAAGTTCAAGCTGAAGCAAATACTTCTTCATCTTCAGATATTGCTTTCCTATTATTGCTCTTCTTCGTTGTTACTACTCAGATTATCTATATACCTGTTCAGACTAAATATCCAAATGCTCGTGAAATAGAAAGGCAGATGCAAAGCAATATTTTAACTGTTTATGTTGGAAATGATGGCGCATCTCCAAATTTTGATTATTATTTAGATGATATCTATGTAAATGAGTTGGTCGATAAAAAAAGTAATGAAGAAATTAGCAAAAGTTTAGGCAAGCAAATCAGAAGTAGAATGGATCAAGATCCTGACAGGAACTGGATTGTTAGTCTTAGAATTGATGCTGATATTGATTTCGATACTATCAATACTTTAATCACTGATCTACAAAACAACAAAGTCGAATCTATCGTCTTTGAAGCTAGGAAAAGGGGCTAATGTATGGCAAGTAATTATACAGATTGGAAGACTGAGGCAAACGGTTACCTTGTTAAGGGTATGGCTATGTCTGTGGTTTTAGTTATGTTCATTTTACTAGTTATGCCTCGATTCGAAAAGTCAGGATCAGAAGAAGAAATTAACGATAGTGCTCAAGTCTCAGAACACTTCGAATTCGAAGAAGTCGTTGAAGAAGAAGAAATCGTTGAAGAAGAAGTAGTTGAAGAAGAACAAAATATCATTGAAGAAAATATTGAAATTGATATGAATTTCGATGAAATTGATATTGAGTCTATGGAAAATGCAGAAGTTAGAACTACTATTAGTGCTACTGATGAATTAATAGACCTAAATTTATCTTTTTCTAACATAGATGATGCTAGTGTTAATCAACCTTATGTGGTTCACCAAGAAATGCCAACTCCAATCAGACAAACTAAAGTAGAATTTCCTGATATTGCTAAACAAAACAATGTTGAAGGAACAGTAATACTTGAGGCTTGGGTTAAAGTTGACGGAACTGTGGGAAATGTAAGAGTGATTAAATCTGTGCAAAGTATCCCTGGTGGATTAGACGATGCAGCTATGAAAGCTGTATGGCAATGGACTTTTGAACCTGCAAAATCTGGTGGTAGACCAGTAGCTTGTTGGGTGAAAATTCCTCTTAACTTGAAATTAGAAGATTAATAAACTGGAGGATTATAAATGAAATTGATTTTCCGTAAGCTGATTCCAGTATTAGCTATAATTATTTGCAGTGTTTCAATGTTAAACGCTGCTGCGGTTGACCCTACGCCAACCAAGCAATTTGACTTAACAAAATATCATGATGTGGGAAACATATGGCTCCGCGTGAGTAATTATGGTTTCTTTGGATCTGGTAACGATATAACACCTCAATATCCTTCCTTAGAATATCCTGGGGGTAGTGGTATTGACTATCTGTATCTTGGATCTTTATGGTTCGGTGCAAAAAAAATTAGAAGAAACGCTACAGGTGAAAAGCTCTACTGGCGTTATAATAATCAATATATCCAAGGTATGGATGTTATTGCTGAATCTGAGCTACCTGAAGATTACGATGGACCTGGTGTTGTTTTAGATACCTTAGTTTCTGTTGGATTCGATGGTGATTTAGGTCTGAATGAATTCTTACCTGCATATAATCCTTTAGAAAATGCTAATCCTAATGTTTCAGATTTCTTTGGTATGTTCAATTCTTCTGATAAAATTATGACTTCATCAACAAGAAATCAACGCCGTGCGGATGATGATGATGGTGATGGCAAAATAGATGAAGATGGACCTGGATATACTTTCCCAATGAGAGATTTCCACGAACTTCCAGAAGCATTCCAAGGATTAGGAGGTATTTACCTTCACGATCAGGATTTTGAAAATACAACTGCTATTGAAGAAAAATCTGATATCTGGTTCCCTTTAGGGTTCATGGATTTAAGTGCTAATGATGAAGATGAATATTTCAATTTTGCTACTCCTTATGATGATGATGGTGATGGTAGAGTTGATGAGGATGGTACTCCTGTTTCTGAACAAGATTTCATTTCTTATTATTATGATTACTCTCCTTTTGGCTATGAAGGTCAAAGAGATTGGGGTCGTGATAGATCAAGAACTGACCACTATCCTTTAAATATTCGCGTAAGACAGATGAGTTATCAATGGTCTTATGAATATATTAAAAACTTAGTTTATTTAGAATTTAACATAACAAATATGAATGCTGCAGATACTCTTTATGATTGTGCTATGGGTATCTACATGGATTCCGATGTTGGACCTCAAAGTTGGGATTCAGAAAAAGCAAGTGATGACCTTTCTGGCTATCAAAAAGGTGATGATTATGAGTTCGCTTATACTCGTGACGATGATGGTGATGGTGGACTAACAACAGGTTTAGTTGGATCTCGTGTATGTTCTCCAATCCCTAACCCTGACTCCTTAAACTACTCATGTTGGTTCTGGGAAGTTGGTGACGGTCCTGATGATGAGGATATTAGATCTGGAACATTAACAGGTAAAACCAATAATGAAAAATATTGGTTGTTAATCGGTGGTAAAGCAAAACTAGTTGGTTCAGAGGTCATATATCAAAATCCAGATGATAGCAAATTCATGGCTTTAAGAAAACCAGATGGAGATCCTTCAGGTGATCACTTTATTCAAGAATTACCAATGGATACAAGATATCTCTTTGCTTTTAGTGGTGCTCAACCTGGTACTCCTGAATATAATGAACTTGATGCCGAGGGAAATTATTTCAAAAGATGGAATCTTGCTCCTCGTAAAACAATGAAAATCGTTATTGCAGTTTTCCCTGGAGACAACTTAGAAGATTTAAAAGCTACTTCAATTTGGGCAAAGACTATTTATGGTACAGCTCAATCATTAACTAATGTTGTTTTACCAGATACTGTTCTACATTACACTCCACCAGAACCACCTGAAATCCCTAATTTATTTGCTGAAATTTCAGAAGATGGTAATTATATCAATTATTACTGGGATAATAGATCTATATATTCCTATGATAAAGATAATGTTAGTGGAACTGTGGTAGGATGGCAAGATGCTAATTCTAACCTCGACAGTTATTACTTAAATTGGGATGAGTGGAGTGACATCTATGCAAATGAATTAGAAGTACCTGCTCCAGCCGATACAGTTTCTAATCAGGAAACTCGTACTGTATCTCCTGTTACTGCATATCGTTTAAGACATGACTTCCAGGGCTTCAGAACATGGATTAGATCTGGTTCAGGTTCTCAAGAAGATTGGTCATTAGTTGATATGTGGGGCAAAATCGAGACTGCTCAAGATATTGAAGATTATAATGTTAATTTAGGTGTTGTTAATAGCGAAGGTGATGATGTTTTTGCTGATTATGGCGGATATACAGCTATTGATAATGGCCTTCCTAATCCACGAACTGCTACTGCTGATGATACTAATTATTATATGTTTAATGATTATTATCTCTTAAGAAATGTAGTAGAAGGTGAGACAATTTACGGCTTACCTATTTATAAATGGGATGTTGATTATAGTGCTGAATTACAAGCTGCTGCTAACCAAATTGCTCTTGATGAATTTGGCATAACTGTAGTTGATGGTGTTATTTTGAACGACGAAGTTAAATCTGAAATCGCTATGCAACTTTTCAAAAGAGACGATGTAAGAGAAGATGTATTTAGAGCTCTTTATGATGAAAAGCTTATCCCTCTTTATAGTTTTGGTGGTCAAGCTGCAATCGATGATATCGAGAAACGAGAAATACTCAGAAAAGAAAGATTATCAAGAAGATACTTTACTTCAAGTGCTAGTGTTCCTCGCAAAGGTGTAGAAACTTATGTAGCTGTTACAGCTTTTGATAGAGGTATGCCTGATAAATCATTAGATTTCTTGGAAACAGGTAGAGATGCTGACGCTAATATGAAAGTATTCTTCCCTGCTCCTAACAGAAGTGATAATGATGGATCTAATGTCTATGTTGTTCCTAATCCATATATAGGTGGATCTTCTTTCGACGGTAGAAGAGAGAATGATGATAAGGGTGATAAGAGTAAGAGAATTTGGTTTGTTAACTTACCAACTAGATCTCAAGTTAAAATATTCACTCTTGCAGGTGACTTAGTAGATCAATTCAGACATGAAGGTGCTTATGAAGAAGATATTATCACTGTAAGTAAAGCTGCTCGTTTGGGTGTTACTTCAGAAAGTATTCACTCTTGGGATCTTCTTTCAGAAAATAACCAAATCATTGCTCCTGGTGTTTATCTGTTCTCAGTTAAAAACCTCAAGACTGGTGATGTTAATGTTGGCAAATTTGTCTTAATTAAATAAAGGGGACTGAACTATGAAAAAAATTATAATAATAACCGTAATTGTTCTTGTTCCTATTCTCTTGTGTGCTAATATATTTGGAAAAAAGGGTACTGCAGCTTTGCAATTCTTAAAATTAGGTATTGACGCTAGAGCAACAGGAATGGGCGAAGCTTATGTAGCCGTTTCTGATGATATATCTTCTGTTTACTGGAATCCTGCAGGTCTTGCTGAAAAGTTAGATCAACAAGCATTCTTTTCTCATACTGAATGGGTTGCAGGTATCATGCATGAATATGCTGCTGTATCTTTCACTGATGGTATTCAAGCTTTAGGTGTGAGTGCTTCTGTATTACATATGGATGATATGGATGAAGTTACTGAAGATGCTTTTGGACCAACAGGTAGAACTTTCACTAATAGTGATATTTCTTTAGGTTTAACCTATTCTAATGCTTTTACTGATAAGTTCTCTTTTGGTATTACAGGTAAATATCTCAGAGAGAATCTTTATGATTTCAGTATTAATAGCTATTCCTTTGATATTGGTTCTCTTTATAACACTCAGTGGAATAACTTAACTATCGGTATGACCCTAAGAAATTTCGGTCCTGATGTAATTTATGAAATTGATAATGATAATGATGATTTAACAGATGAAGACCCTTTCGATTTGTTAGATAACGACGGTGATGGTGTTATTGACGAAGATGGAGAAGAACTTGGTTTTAAAATACCAATGAGTTTCTCTCTCGGTATAGCAACTGATATCGTGCGAAACGAAGATATCGCTTGGATTCTTTCAGCACAGTTAGATAATGTCGTAGATAGAAGAGAAACTTGGAACATTGGTTCAGAATATACTTATAGAAACTTTGCCTTAAGATCCGGTTACCAAATCGGTTATGATGCTGCTACTTATAGTTTCGGAGCTGGATTCAATGTGCCTACCAGATTTGCCATATTCAATCTTGATTATGCTTATACTGATATGGGTGACTTGACTGAAGACTTTATTAATGGTGTTCACCGTTTCTCAGTTAAAATGAATTTCTAAAATAAATTTAAGTCCGAGTGTTTTCACTCGGACTTATAAAGTTAATTTTATAAAAATAGCCTGAGTTGTGATTTCTTAGGCAAAAAAAAAGAATTTGTGAAATGATAAAATATAGTTATTTTATTATTACATAGAAACTTAACAATAAAAAGATGGGAGGAATGTACATGAAACGCTTGTTTCTTGTTGTGGCTATTATAGCCGTTCTTATTGCTAATGTATTTGCTAGTCAAAACGACCCTAGAAAACCATTATCTCTTAGAGATAATAGTACCAAACCTGTAACGCAAAATAGTAGGTTTATGCCTTCATACACTTTTGCAATCGAACCTGTATCAATAGTTGATAACTATTATGACTATTTCCCAGGTTCATACACTGGAAAACCTCTTCAAAGAGTTCAAACTCCAACCTTAGATGGTCATTGGATGGTTTTCCATACAAAACCAACTGCAAGTTCTAACCGTAGAGTTTATAAAACATTTATCGACAATACTGGTAGTATCTTGTCAAATGGTACTTTTGGTGCTTCTGATGTATGGGAAGGATATCCTGGTCTTGATTTAACTGAAGGTGGAAGACCACTTTTTGCTTATCATGTTGACCTTGATAACGAAGCAACTGCTCTTGAAGTTGGTTTCGGTTATGATGCTGTTATCGGTGGAGTAGCTCTTGGTATGAACTCTGACCTTTACACTATCATTGATAACCCTATTGATATTGATGTTAATGGAACTATTGTTTCTACTAACGAATTTATCTGGCCTTCAGTTCAAGTTGCTGCTTCTCCAATCGCTGGTTCACAGCGTGTTTATGTAATGGGAAAAAATGCTACTGATAACGGTACAGCTATTTCTGAAAATGTAGTTATATACTACAAAGATTTCACTGAAGCTGACATCGAAAATCAAATGTTTGATGGAACAGGTTGGAATTCAACTTCTATTCCTGCAATGAACGAATGGAATTCTTCTACTGGAGAATGGAGAAGACCTTATATGTCATTTATCGCTAATAACGATAAAATTTACTACATAGGTTATCATATAGCTTATTCTGAATCAGGAGAAGCTGGTGTTCCTCTTGATGAAGGTACTTTAACTGTATTCATGGCTGATAACTATGGTGAAGGTGAATGGCAACAATATTCTACTTTTGGTGATTTTGATGCTATCAACCCTCCTTACATCGATCCTGCAACTGGCGAACCTTTATCACCTGCACAATATTACTTCGATGATGTAACTGATGAAAATTTAAGTATTAGTATGGGTCAATCAGGACACTTTAGTACTGGTATGGATGCTGAAGGAAGAATTCACTTCCCAGGTTTCTACACTTTAAGTACTAACGAAGGTTCTTATTATCCTGGTTTACACACTGTTAAAGATCTTGCTTTCGATACAAATACAATGGAATGGTCTCTTGCTGAAGTTTATCCTCAACAAGAAAATGGTTCAGAACCATTTATTCCAAACGACCCAATTGATATTACTCAGTATGAATCACAAAATCTTTATCCTATGAATGATCTTTGGATCTGGTGGGATCAAGATGGTGATGGCGAATATGACGAAGTTCTTGATGATGGTACTTATGATGGTGAAGATGATGGTGTTACTGCTGCTGATACAGAATACTGGGGAATGCCAGTTTTAGCAACAATCTGGCCTTACATGTACTGGGATTCAGCTGCTGCTGATAATGCTATGATGTTCCATTTACATACTGCACGCATGACAAATGCTAATGATCATGGAATGATGGCTATGGTATGGCAAGATGCAGATAAAGCTCGTTTAGGTAACACATATCCTGAATCATATCCTGAATATGTTCCTTTCCAAAATATGGCTGAAATTGCTATTTCAGTTTCTGCTGATAATGGTAACCATTGGTCAGAACCATTCTTCCTTAATGGTGTTGAAACTCCTGAAATGCAAGATGAAATTCCTGAATTCCCTTATGTTGGTACAGAAATTGACTACATAGGTGAAGATGGAAATGGTAATCTTATTGGTCGTGTTCATATCATGTATTTAGATGATGATACTTATGGTTCATCAGTTCAAGCTATCGGTCAAGCTACCGGTGGTTCAATGAAATACATGGCTATTGATGTAACATTTACTGATGCTGTAACTGATAATGAAAATAATGAAGCAGCTCCAAGTATCGCTATGTTAAATCAAAACTACCCTAACCCATTCAACCCAACTACTAAAATTAACTATAATGTAGCTAAGACTGGTAATGTTAAACTTAATGTTTATAATGTTAAAGGTCAATTAGTTAAAACTCTTGTTAATTCAAACCAAAATGTTGGAATGCATAATGTTGTTTGGAATGGTAATGACAATGCTGGTAACAAAGTTTCTTCAGGCGTTTATTTCTACAAAATGGAAAATGCAGGAAGAAGTGAAATGAAGAAAATGGTTTTAATGAAGTAATTCATAAACTAATATAGACAAAAAAGCCCTACGCAAGTGGGGCTTTTTGTTTGCCCAGAATGTTATCTGAGCCGATGGACTGAAAGAAGTCCTGACACCCAACTGACAGGAAGTCAATCTGAGGTCAAGGGCGTTGCTGGCAACGGCAGGGTCTGAAGTAAGACGCAGGAAGAATGTGGAACATAGCGAAAGTAAACTGATTTTGGTTCATGTAGTGGGTAACTCTTCGAAAAGTGAGAACGCCCAAAAGTCAGTCGATTACATGGATTACAACAGATGGATTTACATTCAGGCAGGATAGCTTAACTGGGGAAGCCTGTTAATGTCTCTAATAGAGTAACTATGACTACAAGCTGAAAGGCAAGAGTTGTATTAAGCATAAGCAGGTGGCAGATGATTCCGTAGTAGTGACTAACCCTTTGCCTATGAAAGCTGGTGACAGACTGGAGGATAAAACAGAGGGGACAATATTCTTAGTAATATTGGGGGATATTTTTCAAAAGGAAATATCTCATGTGAAGGGATGAAGATAAACCAAAGAATAAACATAATTAAAGAGATATTTTCTTAAAAGTAGGAAACGAAGAGAATCGAAAGATTCAAGGCTCGGATAGACGGTGGTGAGTACCTTCTTTCTATCATGACCTTACGAGACTGAGTAGATGAAGTTAAAAAAAGGATAATAGTCAAAACCTATAAAATCTTTGATAGATTGCTTTATGCTAAAAACTTCGAAGGTCTTCATTGAATTAACTGTCATTTGAAAGTATAATTTAAACATTGTTTATTGTGAAAAAGGAGAAACTAAATGAAAAAGTGGTACAGTTTAATTGATAAAGTTTACTCAAAAGGTAATCTCTATGAATCTTTCCTAAAGGTAAAGAAAAATAGAGGTGCAGAAGGTATAGATAATATTACTATATCTAAGTTTGGTGAGACTCTACAAGAGAACTTAGAGCAGATTCATTTAGAATTGAAAAGTGGGAAGTATATCCCATCACCTGTGAAACGGGTAGAGATACCTAAAGGAAATGGTAAGATGAGGCCATTAGGAATACCTACTGTAAAAGATAGAATCGTACAGCAGGCAATAAATAACATCATCCAACCAATTTTTGAACCTGATTTTCATCCACAAAGCTATGGCTACCGTCCCAACAAAAGTTGTCAAAAGGCAGTGGCTAAAGCACATATATTAATGGTTCAGGAAGAGCTTCCTTTTGTAGTGGATATGGATTTATCAAAATGTTTTGATACATTAAATCATAAATTCATAATGCAATCATTAAATAGGAAAATAAGTGACGGAACATTATTAAAGTTGATAGAGAAAATCTTAAAGTCTGGTGTTATGCAAGAAGGGAAGTATAGCGAAACTGAAGTAGGAAGTCCACAAGGAGGGGTAATCTCTCCACTTCTTATGAACATATATCTTGATAGTTTTGACCAAGAAATGAAAAGTCGAGGAATCGAGATAGTACGCTATGCTGATGACATTTTACTTTTTGCTAAGACTAAGAAAAAAGCAGAACAATATCAACGAATTGCGGTAGAATATCTAAACTCAATTTATCTCATCGTAAATGAAGAAAAGACACATATTGCGAGTGTATTTAAAGGAGTCAAGTATCTTGGCTTCGAAATACATGAATCATATGTAAAGATAGAGGATAAAAGAGTAAAAGCGTTCAAAGATAAGATTCGGTCACTGACTCCACGGAATAGCGGAATTAATGTCCAGACAATGATTAAAAGACTTAATCCGATATTGAGAGGTTGGTCGAATTACTTTAGGGTGGCAAATTGCAAAGGAGTCTTTCAGTCTCTATTATCATGGATAAGGCGGCGACTAAGAATGAAGAAAATGCGGGAATGGAAAAGTTGGAAAGCTTTTCACCAACAACTTAGAAGAGTTGGGCATAAAAGTGATTTTCCGAAAATATCTATGACACATTGGAAGAATTCTGGTTGTTATCATATTCATAGAGCTTTACCTAATGAATGGTTTGAGCAATTAGGGCTATATGACTTACTATCGAAACCTACAAGTGTTTTATTTAATTATTATGAATAATTACAAGGTTTATCAGGAGCCGTGTACGAGTCCCGTACGCACGGTTCTGTGAGAGGGATGGTGCTAACGCACCACCCTACTCGATTTTACATAAAAATCCTATTGAGAATATATTTTGAAAGTTACAATACTTAAATAAATGCAAAAAATATTTGTTTACTCGAAAAAGAAGACTATTTTATAATTAACTAAATAAACAGTAGATTTGTTAACAAACCAAGAAAAGGTAGGAGGACTGTATATGAAACGATTTTATGTTCTTGTGGCTTTAGTAGTCTTTTTTATTTCAAATGCTTTTGCTAGTCAAACGGATTTTAGAAGACCATTATCCCTTAGAGATATTGGAAGAAAACCTTTAAAACAAAATAGGTTTCAGCCTACATACACTTTTGCAATCGAACCTGTGTCGATAGTAGATAATTTTTACGATTATTTCCCTGGTTCTTATGGTGGTAAACCTATACAAAGAGTTCAAACTCCAAACTTAGATGGTCATTGGATGATTTTCCATGCTAAGACTACAGCAAGTTCTAATCGTAAAGTCTATAAAACATATATTGATAATACTGGAGCTGTACAATCTAATCTTGCTTTTGCGGCTACTGATGTTTGGGAAGGATTTCCAAGTATGGATTTAACAGAAGGGGGAAGACCTCTATTGGCATATCATGCTGATATTGATGATGAAGCTACTAATCTAGAGGTTGTCTTTGGTTATGATGCAGTTATCGGTGGAGTGGCCATTGGCATGCACTCTGATCCCTTAAACCTGATAGATAATCCAGTAGATATTGATGTTGATGGTACAATTGTTTCTACAAACGAATTTATTTGGCCTTCTGTACAGATTGGAGATTCTCCTCTTGAAGGCTCCCAAAGAGTTTATGTATTAGCTAAAAATGCGACTCAAAACGGGGCTGGAATATCCGAAAATGTTGTGATTTATTATAAAGATTTTACAGAAAGTAATATTGAAAATCAAATGTTTGATGCTACAGCTTGGTCTTCAACTTCAATACCAATCTTAAATGAGTGGAATCTTTCAGAAGGTGAGTTTAGAAGACCTTACTTGTCATTTATAGTTAAAGAAGATAAATTATACTATATAGGATATCATATAGCTTATTCCGAGGCTGGAGATGCAGGTATTCCTCTTAACGAAGGCACTATTACTGCCTTCGTTTGCGATAATTATGGCGAGGGACAATGGCAACAATATTCTACTTTTGGAGATTTTGATGCTATCAACCCACCTTACATCGATCCTGCAACTGGGGAACCTTTAGTTCCTGCTCAATATTATTTTGATGATGTTACTGATGATATGCTAAGTAATAAAATTGGGCAATCTAGTCACTTTAGTAGTGGTATTGATGGACAAGGAAGAATTCATTTTCCAGCTTTTTATACTTTAAGTACTAACGAAGGTTCTTATTATCCAGGCTTACACACTGTTAAAAACATTACTTTCGATACAAATAGAATGGAATGGTATCTTGCTGAAGTTTATCCTCAACAAGAAAATGGTTCAGAACCATTAAATCCAAACAGCCTAATCGATATTACCCAGTATGATAGCCAAGATTTATATCCTATGAATGACCTCTGGCTCTGGTGGGATCAAGATGGTGATGGCGAATATGAGGAAGTTCTTGATGATGGTACTTATGATGGCGTAGATGATGGTGTTACATCTGCAGATACTGAATACTGGGGAATGCCTGTTTTAACAACAATCTGGCCTTACATGTACTGGGATTCAGCAGCTGCTGATAATGCTATGATGTTCCATATGCATACTGCCCAGATAACTGATGCAAACGAGCATGGCCTGATGGCCATGATTTGGCAAGATTCTGATAAAGCGCGTTTAGCAAATACTTATCCTGAATCATATCCTGAATATTTACCTTATCAAAATATGACTGAGTTAGTTATCTCAGTTTCAGGTGATTTTGGATTTAATTGGTCTGAACCAATCTTTCTAAACGGGATTGATACTCCTGAAATGGATGGTCAAATTCCTGAATTTCCATATCTTGGAGATAAAATGGATTTTATAGGATACAATTTGCAAAATGACCCTATTGGCCGTCTTCACATTATGTATTTAGATGATGAAACTTATGGTTCATCGACTTACAATATTGGTCAAGCTTCTGGGGGAAGCATGAAATATATGGCTATTGATATAACCTTTAGTGATTACCCCACAGAAAATACAGATAATGAAGTAGCTCCAAGTATTGCTATGTTAAATCAAAACTACCCTAATCCTTTCAACCCAACCACTAGAATTAACTATAATGTTCTTAAAACAGGTAGCGTTAAACTTAATGTTTATAATGTTAAAGGTCAGTTAGTTAAAACTCTGGTAAATACCAACCAAAATGTTGGAATGCATAATGTAGTTTGGAATGGTGATAATAATGCTGGTAATGAAGTCTCTTCAGGCCTATATTATTACAAAATAGATAATGCTGGAAGAAGTGAAATCAAGAAAATGCTTTTAATGAAATAGAAAACGGAGGGTGCTTGCATCCTTGCAGGCAATCTAACTGGGAAGGCTTGCATCCTTGCAGGCATTCTAACTGGGAAGGCTCGCATCCTTGCAGGCCTTTTAACTGGGAACGCTTGCATCCTTGCAGGCCTTTTAACTGGGAAAGCTTGCATCCTTGCAGGCCTCTTAACTGGGAACGCCTGCATCCTTGCAGGTAATTCCCTAAATCTTAAGATATAAGCCTCGTATTGCGGGGCTATTATTAATTACTCTCGTAAAGAAGCGAACAAGAGTCTTTGCCTCTTCAACTCCCCGTTTTAGTGCTGAAGTCTTAAGTGAGAATTTCTAGCTGCAGAGGAACTATTTCTTGGTAGAATAAAGATTTTATCCCAAAAGAAATCGCTCCGTAGGTGCGAATTGCTTTTGATGTTATGGCAATGAAGATTATGATAAAAATACCTATTTATTTAAAGCTTTAATGATGAAAATTTGTATATCTTCGCACCTACTGAGCGAGGTTTTTTTACTAATTCAAGACTACCAAGAAACTGCTCCTCTGGAGCAAATCTGACAAAGCAGGCTCTCAGTTAAGAAATCCCAACAGATGTGTAATGGATCTTATCTTTTCCTCCAGTCCTCCTTCTCACTCATCTGATATGATATTCGAAGTTTATTTAGATTTAGTGAGAAGAAGGAGGGGAGGAGCATTGGAAAAGCAAGGACTGCCTATCTGATATTCAGTAAAATTACTCCAGTAAAGATTAAGCCAAAAATAATATATTGATAGAGAGAGAATTTAGTTTTCCATAATAATTTATCTGTAAGGAAGCCGAGAAGAACGACATTTGATGATACTAAAGGATAGGCATAGGCAGCTTCTACACTATTTAATCCCAAGAGGAAGAAGTAGGAAGTTAGCTGATTGGGAATACCTAAGACGAGTCCTGCTGTGAGATATTTTAATTGAAGTTTCTCTTTTCTTTTAAGTAAAATAACTAGATTCACTAAGAAAGCTGAAGTAAAGAGATAAAAAAGCATTTGATTATGAGATGTTTCAGCTATTTCATGAAACAATTTTAAACCAATTTCGGTAAAGCCGGTTACGAAAAAAAGAATAAACAACCAGGCTTTACTTCTAATACTAGAGCTTTTTCCCATTAGCAAAAATGCTGTTATAACGATGAAAACGCCTAAATAATTGAGCCAGGGAAGAGTCTCCTGAAAGAATATTAAAGATACCAATATTGGAACTACTACTGAGATTCTCATAACTGAAATACTCATTGACATCCCATTCTTAACAATATTTGTCTGATAAAGTATAAAGTTAACTAAGAAGAGGGTCCCGAAAATTACTCCCAGACTCAAATCAAGAACATTAAAATTTAACTCAAAATCATCTATCATCAAGAAAGAAACTAAACTGGCAACCAAATAATTCCCAAGGAAAACTTGGAGTATTTTCAACTTAGAATCTTTTTCTTTATAAAGATGAAGAAGATTACCAATAGCAACTGAGGCAATGATACTTAATACTAAAAATATCATAACTAGCCTCGATCAGGTCGGAATCTTAATTTCCAGTATTTTCCTTTAAACTGAGAAATAAACAATCCAATAATAACGGTCAAAATACCAATTAGTTTTATTGGGGTTATCATTTCACCTAAGATAAAGAAGGCAAATACAGCGGTGAATACGGGTATAAGATTAGTGAACATATTAGCGATGTTAGGTCCCATGCCTTTAACTACCTCTGTGAAGAGAATAAAGGCAGCTACAGAGCCAAACAAAGAAAGTTTGATGATTACTGCGTAGATTGAAAAAGAGTGGTCTATTGCTAGGAACTTGCTCCAATCAAATATTAAAAAGAAAGGTAAGAATAAGAGAGCTCCTATTTGACTTTGAACTTTGACTATGGTGATACTTTTGTATTTATGAGTTAATTTTTTAACCACTATACCATAAGCTATACCAGAAAAAACCGCAAAGAACTCTAAGGCTACTCCGAGGAGTGAACCTGACAGATCAGCATTTTCAAAGATAATAAACAATAAGCCAGCGAAAGAAATTAACAAACCGATGATTCCCCAAATTCCCAACTTCTCTTTCAAGAATATATAGGTAAAAATAGGTGTGAAGAGAGGTATTGTCGATATAATCAAAGAGCCTAAGGTCGCCGATATGAACATCAAACCAAAGCTTTCACCTAGAAAATAACAAAATGGTTCACAGAATGATAAAAGAAGAAATATCTTAAAGTCCTCTCTTTTTATGGTTTCATGTCTTTTAAAGAGTCTAGCATAAAGCTCTAAGAGGATTCCTGCCAAGAGTAATCTTAAGAAGATGATAGTAAAGGGTTGAAAGTTCTCGTAAGCTATTTTGAACCAAACAAAAGTTGAACTCCAGAATAGCATCGATAAGATGGCAAAGCTATATAATCTAAATTTTTCCATTTATTCCTCAAATTTTTTTCTTTACCAAAATTTAGGACTAGCAATTGTGTAAAGGAAAAAGAAAAAAACTTGCCAATTTAACTATTTCTTTTTATTATTAAACCATAACTAATGTTGTTGGGGATTTATTGTTAAATAGACGCATAATTTGGTTAAAAAATAAATAGTGGAGATTAATTTTGGAAAATATCACAACTCAAACAGTCTTATTTGCTCTCAGTTTGACACTTTTTGCTGGACTTGCTACAGGTATCGGTTCTTTAATCGCTCTTTTTGCTAAAAAAACAAACACTTCTTTTCTTTCTATTTCCTTAGGCTTTTCTGCTGGAGTGATGATCTATGTTTCGATGATTGAGATTTTTCCTAAAGCAAAATCTGCCTTAGGAAACTATTTCACCCAAAATAATTTAGCCTATTTATACACAGTGATAGCATTTTTTGCTGGCATGGGAATAATCGCTTTAATTGATAAATTAGTTCCAGAATATGAAAATCCCCATGAAGTAAAATCAGTAGAATCAATGACACCTGCAAATCGAGATAAAGGTTTGATGCGTATGGGAATAATGTCAGCTTTAGCTATCGCTATCCATAACTTCCCTGAAGGAATCGCTACTTTTACAGCAGCACTAAAAGATCCCCATCTAGGAATCGGTATAACAATAGCTATTGCAATTCATAACATTCCTGAAGGAATTGCTGTTTCAGTACCAATCTATTATGCTACTGGAAGTAGGAAAAAAGCCTTTTGGTATTCCTTGTTATCTGGTTTATCAGAACCTGTAGGAGCAATACTAGCTTTCTTAGTTCTTATGCCTTTCTTAAGTGATTTAGTTTTCGGTTTAATATTCGCTTCTGTAGCAGGAATTATGGTATTTATTTCCTTTGATGAATTACTTCCTACTAGTGAAAAGTATGGAAAACATCACTTATCAATCTATGGCTTAATAGCTGGTATGGTTGTTATGGCAATAAGTCTTGTACTATTTGCCTAAAGAAAAACTATTTTCCTGCTAAGCCACGCTTATCTTGCCAAGCCCGTCTGTCAAATCTGAAGATTAATTGAGTAATATTTTTAGGTCCTTTTACTTCAGGATGTTTAATTAGCAGTGCAATGAACAAGCCTGACAAGATAAGGCCTTTGAAGATGCTACTAATAGATATTGACCACCATACTCCATTTAAACCAAGTAGGGTAGAGGCTGATAATACCATGGCCAAAGGTAACCTTGCTCCAGTAAAAATAATACTTATAAGGGAAGGAGGTAAAGTCTTACCTAAACCATTAAAAGCACCTTGAGAAGTAATTTCTATTGTCATAAAGAACTGAGAAAGTCCTAAGATTCTTAGATAATCAGCTCCTAATCTAAGAGCTTCAGGGTCATTAGGAATAAAGACGACAAAGATTGGTTCGGCAAAGAAAATTAACACAAGAGAAGCAATAATACCTATTGAACCTGCAAGTGCAATCGTGGTAAAATATCCTTTGGAGATGCGTTCCCATTGTTTAGCACCAAAATTCTGTCCTACAAATGAACTTAAAGCTGTGGAGAATCCACCAGCAGTCATCCAAGAAATAGCTTCAATCTGACTGCCAACTTTCTGAACCGCAATTGGTACTGGTCCCCATTGAGAAATGATTCTAGCTATTAAGGTTGCGAATAGAGTGAATAATCCAGACTGAACACCAATGGGGGTTCCGAAAGCAAAAATTTGTTTGATAACATGAGGGATAGGCTTTTTGAAAAAGTGAAACTCAGCAAAAGGAGCATGTTTACTTCTAAAAAGTCCTATAAAAATTAGGGTAACTACAGCTTGAGATACCACTGTAGCATAAGCTGCACCATCAACACCGAAATTAAAAACAAAGATTAATATGGGGTCTAATACTATGTTAATTACTAGTCCAACAGCATTAATATAGAAGGGGGTTTTACTGTTTCCCATTCCGTTATAGATACCAGAGAGAATAGGATTTATGAAAGTGAATATAATTCCCCATGATACTATTTTGAGATAACTAATAGACTGTCTGATAACTTCTTCATCACCTAAACGGAAAAAACCAATGAGATGTTTAGAAAATAGTAGCATAGCTAAAGTATAAACTAAGCCAAATAGTATAGATAATTGAAGAGCATTACGAGCAAAATCTCGAGCCAAAAGATTATCTTTCTTGCCAATTGATTGAGCTACACCAACTTCAGCACCAATTTTAGCTATAATTATAAAGGCAAAGCTAAACCAGATTAAGAAACCAGCTGTTCCTACAGAAGCTACTGCCCCTGAACCTACTCTGCCTATCCATAACATATCTGTCATGTTATAGGCCATTTGAATAAATGATTGAGCCATTATTGGTAATGACAATAACAGTATGGTCTTAAAGATATTCCCTTCAGTTAAATTTCTATTTTCTTTCATTATTCCTACTTTATTGATATTTTCAGACAATAAATTTGACCTAGTATTCTAAGTCAATAACATTATTATTCCTTGCTTTTTTTATCAGCAAATTATAGCTTCTTAGTTTATTTCATGCTGATAAATTACTTACTATATCAATGTTAACAAACTAAATTATCAGAAAAGTGTAAAATATTTAAAAAAGAGTTTGACAGAATATCGACTTGAATTATGTTAGTAATAACTAACTTATTAAGAGGTGAGTATGAATAGTGAAAAGCAATTATCACTAAAAGATATTCCAATGGGGAATAGGGTCGAAATAGTTGGATATGCTAACATAGATAAAGAGTATAGACAAAAATTATTCAGTTTAGGTTTAATTAGAGGAGAAACTCTTCGGGTAACTAAGAAAGCTCCACTAGGAGACCCAATAGAAGTATGTCTAAATGGCTCGAAAGTTTCCTTAAGAAAAGAGGAAGCAACAGAACTAATAGTAGAATTAAGAGAACCATGTGGCAGACACGGACAGGGTAGAGGTCATCACCATGGTGGTCATGGGACTAGAAAGAAGGGTTTTGGCTGGGGAAGATTCTTTCATAAATGACGAATTAGCTTCTAAATATTCAAAATACAACTTATACTTTAGTGAAATATCAAAATAAATTTAAGGGCATTTGCCCTTTTTTTCGTTGGAGGGAAAAATAATCTTTGACAAGTTAACCCTAAGATAAAATATTATCATGAATAAAAGAGTGGAAGTGCAATGTCAAAATACCAAGAAATTATAAATAAATTAAACTTAATATCACACCCCCTTGAAGGTGGTTTCTTTAAAAGAAGCTATACTTCTGAAGTGAAAGCTTATTTTCCTAATATTGAAGCAGAAAGAGAAAGCTCTTCAGCCATTTTTTATCTTTTTGGAGAAGAATCTTTGTCTTTTCCTCACTATTTAAAACAAGATGAAATTTGGCATTTTTACAGTGGCAATCCAATTGAACTACTCCTTATCAATTCTAACAATACTCAGGAACTAGTTATTATGGGCAGTGATATTCTCCTAGATCAAAAACCGCAAGTTATTATTAAAGCAGGAACAATTTTCTGTGCTAGAATGGTTAAGGGAGGAGAATACTCCTTAATTGGTGCTACATTATCTCCAGCTTTTATATATGATGATTATCAGGAAGTTGATTGTGAGCTTTTAATAAGTAAGTTCCCGCAATATAAAGAGTTTTTAATTGATTTTATTCATTAATATAAGGGAAAAAGATTATGAAGAAATTATTCAAGAATGTTAATCTGAACAATAATATTACCGACATTTTAATAAATAATAATAGAATAGAGACTATAGCTCCTAATATTCCTGTTAATGATGAGCAAGTGTTTGAGGCCCAAGGAATGTATATCTTACCTTCTTTTGTGAATAGTCATACTCATGCAGGTATGACCCTCTTACGGGCTTATGCAGATGACTTAGAGCTCTTTGACTGGCTTAGTAATTATATCTGGCCTCTTGAAGCTAAACTAACAGAAGAAGATGTTTATTGGGGAGTTAGATTAGCCTGCTTAGAGATGATTAAATGCGGTACTACCTGTTTTAATGATATGTACTGGCATAGCATGGCAACTGCCAAAGCTACTGAAGATGCAGGCATAAGGGCTGTAATCTCACAAGTCTTTATTGATCAGAATAACTTAGAGGAAGCACATAGACAGATTGCTAATGCTGAAAAGTTCTTTGCTGATAACCAAGATAGCGAGAGAGTTAAATTCGCTTTAGGACCTCATGCCATTTATACTGTATCAAAAGAATCCTTAATCTGGATTGCTAAATATGCAGAAGAAAATAATAGACTTCTTCATATTCATATTGCCGAAACTCAAAAAGAAGTGAGCGACTGCCAAGCTAAATATGGCTTGACTCCTATAGAATATCTTAACTCACTAGGACTTCTAAAGCCAAACTCTCTACTTGCTCACTGTGTTTGGCTTACTGAAAACGATGTAAAACTAATCGCTGATTCAGGCGCTACAGTTCTGCATAATCCTGTATCCAACCTCAAACTTGCTTCAGGATTCTTTCCCCTTAAACTCTTAAAAGAGTATGGCGTAAAAATATCTATTGGTACTGATGGCTGTTCTTCTAACAATAACCTTTCTTCCTTAGAAGAAATGAAGTTTGCAGCCCTATTACCTAAATATATAGAAATGGATCCGAAACTATATCCAGCCACAGAAGTATTTAAAGATGCAACTTTAACCGGTTTTGAAGCCCTACAGATTGATGCAGGCTTAATAAAAGAAGGTAAATTAGCAGACTTTATCTTGCTCAAAAATAATAATCCCTTCTTAACTCCTAACTATAACTTAATCTCTAATTTAGTTTATAGCGCTGATAGTTCCTGCCTTGATACTGTCGTTTGTAATGGAAAGATTGTTATGAATAGAGGCCTTGTGGCTGATGAAGAATTAATAATAAGAAAAGTAAAAGAGATAGCTAAAAAATTAATAAAAAAATGAGGGAAATATGTCAAAAAGAGTAAAAATTAGCCTGATATCAACAATTATATTCTCTGTAATTTTGTTTTTGATTAATAAATTTATACCTTTTTTAGATAATCAGCAAAGAACTGTTGACACAATTATAGTGACATTTATTTCGAGCATAATCTATTATTTCGTAACTTACTACTTAATAAGAGGCTTAGAGAAAAAAGATGAAAAGAAGGAAGAAAAATGAAACTAATCTTAGCTGCAGATCACGGCGGATTTGAACTAAAAGAGATTATAAAAGATTATCTGTCAAAAAGATATGATATTGAAGACTTAGGTACCTATAATAATGACTCTGTTGATTATCCTGATTATGGAATTAAAGCAGGTCAAGCAGTTGCAAATGGATTAGCTGATTATGCTATTATTATTTGTGGTAGTGGAATTGGAATAAGTATCGCAGCCAATAAAGTCCCAGGAATTAGAGCTGCCCTCTGTCATAATGTCGAATATGCTAAATTATCAAAAGAACATAATAATGCTAATATCTTAGCTCTGGGAGGAAGATTCTTAGCTCCTGAAGAAGCAAAAAGTATTGTGGATACTTGGTTAAACACCGAATTTGAAGGTGGAAGACATCAAAATAGAATAAATAAAATAAATGTATATGAGAGGAATTTATAATGAAACACATTAAATCTTATGACCCTGAATTATTTGTAGCAATGAACGATGAATTAATTCGTCAAACCGAAAACTTAGAATTAATCGCTTCTGAGAACTTTACTTCTTTAGCAGTTCTTGAAGCTCAAGGTTCTGTCCTTACCAACAAATACGCAGAAGGATATCCTTATAGAGTATCTAAAAAGACAGGTAAAAGAAGTTACAAACTTTATGGTCGCTATTATGGCGGTTGTGAAAATGTGGATGTTGTTGAAAAATTAGCTATCGAAAGAGCTAAAGAATTATTTGGTGCAGACCATGCTAATGTGCAACCTCATTCAGGTTCTCAAGCTAATATGGGTGCTTATTTTGCTATTATTAAACCTGGAGATACTATTCTTACTCTAGAATTATCACATGGTGGTCACCTAACCCACGGTCATCCGCTATCTTTCTCAGGCCAACTCTATAATGTTATTCATTATACAGTAGATCAAAAAACAGAAATGTTCGATTATGACCAAATTAGAGCTTTAGCCTTAGAGCATAAACCTGCTTTAATCGTTACTGGTGCTTCTGCCTATCCAAGAAAGATAGATTTCCAAAAATTTAGAGATATCTGTGATGAAGTTGGTGCTAAATTTATGGTTGATATGGCTCATATCGCTGGTTTAGTAGCTGCAGGTGTGCATGATAATCCTGTTCCTTACGCTGATATCGTAACTACTACTACTCACAAAACTCTTAGAGGCCCTCGTGCTGGACTTATTCTCTGCAAAGAAGAATATGCTGCAGCTGTTGATGCAAGTGTCTTCCCTGGTATCCAAGGTGGACCATTAGAACATGTAATTGCTGCTAAAGCTGTTGCTTTCAAAGAAGCCCTATCTCCTGAATTTAAAGCTTATCAAGAGCAAGTAGTTAAAAATGCTGCTAGATTAGCTGTAGAATTAGTAAATAATGGCTTTGAATTAGTTTCTGGTGGCACTGATAATCACCTTCTTCTTATTAACCTAGGTACAGCTGATTCAGGAAACCCTTCAGGAAAAGCTATGGAAGGAGCACTAGATAAAGCTGGTATCACTGCAAACAAAAATACAGTTCCTTTTGATACCCGTTCTCCATTCGTTGCCTCTGGTATTAGAATTGGTACCCCTGCTGTAACTACTCGTGGAATGAAAGAAGATGATATGAAAGTTATTGCTGATTTTATCAAAAGAGTATATGATAATTTCAATGATGATGAAGCTCTGGCAAAAATTAAAAATGAAGTTAAAGATTTCACTGTTAACTTCCCACTCTACCCTGAACTTTTAAAAAAATAGCTGTATAACTAACAAATAACTTAAATAAAGAGCAGGTTTAATATCTGCTCTTTATTATTATAAAAATATTTTAATCACGAAATAAAGTTTGGAACGCTAATTGCATAGTATTATATTAGTTTTCAGAGTTAGTCACTCGAAAATCTTTAGCATTCTCCCCGGATGCTAAATTCTCTCAAATGTGCTTAGTGTGGGATTTACAGTTTAAAGTAGTGTGGTGGTATTTTAAACATGTAAATCCCGTTTTTTATTTATAAGAAATTTCCAACTTCTTTTTCTCTCTCAAAAATAATCATAACTGACCCCAATTCTTTATTTAAAGGGAATAAATCAAGTATGATTAATCATTAATAGTTGCAATAAATATTTAAACACATTCCCTGTAAATTTAAAGTCTGGGATTCTATCAGATAATTTTACTAATGAAGTTTCAGTTTGTTAAAACAAATATCTATCAAGAAAAATAAATTTAACTAATAATGTATTGTGTAAACAAAGTAGATGATAGTACTATCTGTTTACTAAACTATGTTTACTAAATAGAAATAAGTTTAAAATAAGAAAAACAATCGATATAAAAATATTCAAATACTTTGCTTTTCTGCTGAGCCTTCATGGCTATATTATCGATCTTCAAAAAAAATGCTAAAATTTATTTTTTTCCTATTGACAGAAAAAAAGAGCTTTGTGTAAAATGGAATTGAGTATGGAATTAAACATATACTAAGTCAAAGGAGAATATATTATGAACAAGAAAATGCTAACCTTATTAGCTTTTTTAGTCGCTATTACCTCCATTTTTGCAGTTTTTGTAGAAATCGGAGACGGAACCACCACTACTAATTATGTTCCAGCTTATGGATTATATGATTATAGTTGGTCAAATTATATTTTAACTTCCGCCCAAATCGGGAATGCAATCGAAATTAACGAAATTCAATTTAATGTAGGTAACACACCTGCGAATTACTTCATGGAAAATCAACAAGTGTATATGAAACTTACTACTGATACTGAAGTAACAGTAGCTTATCCAGATCCAACCAATAATGGCTTCACCTTAGTATTTGATGGCTCAATTACTTGGAATGAAGGTGGCTGGCAAGGTGTAATTTTAGACACAGAATTTTCTTTTGATGGTACTTCAAACCTTCAAATCGTTTGGGAAAATAATGATGGTACTTATGTAGGTGGCTATCCAAATTTCTTAAAAACTGATACTGGCCTCAATACTGCTGCTTACAAATATACTGATAATAGCTTTCCTATTGTCGATGGAACTCTTCAAACATATTTTCCTAACACTCGTTTAGGTTTTGCAGCTGAAGGTGCTCCAGCATATCCTGTTATCGTTTCACCAGAAAATAATACTCTAAACAACGAATTAGATACTGAGTTAGTTTGGACTTATGGTGAAAATACAGAGTTTATTCATGTCTATTTTTCAGAAAATGAAGATGATGTAGTTAATAATGTAGAAACAGCTTTAGTTGTTAATGGTGAATTAGTTACTTCATACTCACCTTCTTTAGAAAATGCAAGTGTTTATTACTGGAAAGTCGTAGCCTCTAATTCAACTTCAGAAATTATCGCTCAAACTAATGTTGTTTCATTTTCAACAACTTATGGTCTTGCAGAAGTACCTTATGCTGAAGGTTTTGAAGAAGTTACTCCTCCAGCTTTACCATTAGGTTGGATGACTTATCGTGAAAGTACTACTACTTATTCTTATGTTGAGACTTATTCTGGTCAAGCATACGAAGGTGCTAATTCATTTAGAATGGCTAATAGTAGTGATACAGAAGGTACTTACATAGCTGTATTGCCACAAATAGAAAATATGAGCAATAGAATGAAATTCTGGGCTAAATGTTCAAGTGCAGGTGCTCAAATAGTAGTAGGTTATCTTGCTGATGTTACTGATGCAGCTACTTTTACTGAAATTCAAACTATTGATTTAACTTCAGATTATCTAGAACATACAGTTGAATTAGAACTTCCAAGAACTGTAAGATATCTTGCTTTCAAACATGCAAATGTTGGAACTTATCAAACAATTTACTTAGATAATGTTCTAGTTGAAGAAATTCCTGCAAATGAACCAACTCCTGCAACTCTTTTAACTCCTGAAAATGGCGCTACTGGTGTCGCAATGGATGCTGAGTTAACTTGGGAATATGGAATGAACACAGTTGCAGTAAATTTATATCTTTCAGATGATATGGCAGATGTAACTGATTTAGTTGCTGATGCAATGGTTATCGATAATCAAGATGTTACTTCATATACCGCTGATTTAGCTGAATGGACTACTTATTACTGGAGAGTAGCTTCCTTAAACTCTACTGGTTATGAAGTATTAAGTGCTATATACTCATTCACTACAGTAACTCCAGAAGGAACAATTCAAATCGGTAATGGCCTTGAAATAAATCAAGGTATGCCAATCGAACCATATTATGGTTACACTTATACACAAACAATCTATCCTCAAGCTGATGTTAATATGGCTGGTGATATTCAAACTATCGCTTGGCATTATAATGGAAATTCTGCCTGGGGTCCAGATGATATAAAAATTTATATGGCTCATACAACTTTAACTAGTTATGAAACTACCGAGAGTTGGGTAGCTGCTGATGCTTTAACTTTAGTTTATGATGGAACTTTATCAGTTCCTGCAGTTGATGGTTGGGTGCCTATCACTTTAGATACTCCTTTCAACTATAATAATACAGACAATCTTTTAATTGCTGTTGAAGAGAATACACAAGGTTATCACTCTAGTGGAGATGAATTCTTTAACACAATAGCTGAGGGTAATGTTTCTATTACTTATCATAGTGATTCAACTGATCCAGATCCTACAGCTCCTCCAACTGGAACTCTAAAAGCTTATTATCCAAACATAGTTCTTGTTATAGAAGAAGGTGAAACTCCGGTTGTATATCCTTCTCCAACTAACTTAACTGCAGAAATTCAAAATGAAAATGAGGTTCATTTAGCTTGGAACATGCCTATTCTCCCTGATGAAGGTGGAGAATGGTTATATCATGGTAGTGGAATATATGAGGATGGTTTTGGTACTGGTGGAGCCTTTACTTATACAGGTGTTGTAAGATACGATGCTGCTGATTTAGCTAATTACGGCGGAGCAAGTTTAACTCAAATGAAATTCTATCCTCGTAATGCTGCTGCTACTTATACTTTAAAAGTATGGACTGGTGGTTCTTATGATGGTACTACATTTGTTCCTGGTACAGAAGTCGTTTCTCAGTTAATTACAGATATTGAAACATTTGCTTGGAATATCGTAGAATTAGATGATGCTGTTACTTTAGCAGCTTCAGAAGAGTTATGGATTGGTGTTGAAACAACCACTCCAAATGGTTACCCTCTTGGTCGTGATGCAGGTCCAGCAGTTGTTGGTAAAGGCGATTTAATTTTCTTTAACGGTGGCTGGAATTTAATCTCAAATTTGAATAATAATTATAATTTCCTTATTCAAGCATTTGTTGAAGGTGGAAGAGCTATTTATAGAGATCCACTTGAAATCACTGCTTATAATATCTATCGTAATAATAGTATTATTCAATCAATAGCTGATGCAAATGATACAACATGGGTTAATACAAATGTACCTAACGGTGTTTGGGAATATAAAGTAACAGCTTTGTATGGTACTGAAATGTCAGAACCATCTAATATAGTTGTTGTTGATACTACTCCTCCTGTTTATAACCCTCCAACTAACTTCACTGCAGTAATTGTGAATGAGTTTGATGTTCAGATTAACTGGAATGCTCCAGATGCAAGAATGAGAACTCTTTCTCGTGAAGAATCAATGTTTGGCTCAGCAAGTGATAATGAAATCACAAGAGATCTTACAGGTTATACTCTATATCGTGATAACGAAATATTAGTAGAAGTCGGTACAGATGTTTTATCTTATTTAGATGAAGCTCTTGATTATGGTACATATCAATATAAAGCTGTTGCTAACTATGATGAAGCTGACTCAGACCCTACTCCTGTAGTAACTATAGTTATTGAGGAAGAAGAAGAAATATTAGCTCCTGAGAACTTAACAGCTTCTGTTATGGAAGATGTAGTTACTCTTAACTGGTTTGCTCCTGGTGAAGCTCCTGAAGTAATGAATGAAAGCTTTGAAAATGCTTTCCCTCCTGCTGGTTGGTCAACTGTTGTAAATAATACAACTGAATCATGGGCTCAATATGAAACTGTTACATTCTCAACTGGTGATATCGTTCCAACTGATGGTGACTATCAAGCTGGTGTAATGTGGGATTACGGTGCACAAGATGAATGGTTAATCACTGGTGAAATGACTGGTATCACTGGAATTACTTTTGACTTCTACGGTCAATATGGTTCTGAATATGGTGATAATTATTATGTAAAAGTATCTACTGATGGTGGAAGCAACTGGACTCCTGTTTGGAATGCTTCTGATTTACCTGCAGGTGATAACAATTATGATACACCTATTTCAATAGACCTTTCTACTTATGCATCTACTCCAATCCATATTGCTTGGAACTTCGTTGATGGAGACGGACAAGGTCTTTGGTATGCTACTTACATTGATAATATCATGTTCGAAACTTCAGTTGCTACAAGATCACTTAAAGCAAATGAATTAGTTGCTATTAGCAAAACTGTAAATACTCCTGTAGTTAGAGTTGATAGAGAACTCACAGGTTATAAAGTATATAGAGATGGTGAAGAAATCGTTACTGTTGGCGCAACTGTACTTACTTATGCAGACGCTGATTTAGAAAATGGAAGTTATGAATACTTCGTTACAGCAATGTACGGAGATCAAGAATCAGAAGCTTCAAACACTGTTGAAGCTACAGTAAATGTAACTATCCCTGGTGATTATCTCATCGAAGATGGTTTTGAAACATATACTGACTTCGCACTTGAAGCTGGTCCTTGGAATTTAGTTGATGGCGATTTATCAGGTACATACTCAATTACTAACACTACTTGGGAAAATGCAGAAGCTCCTCAAGCCTATATCGTATTCAATCCTACAACTACTACTCCTCCGCTAACTGATGTAGCTTATGGTGCTTATGAAGGAAATAAATACATGGCTGCCTTTGCTTCTACTACTCCTGCTAATAATGATTGGATGATGACTCAAGAGTTTACTCTTGGAGAAACTGGATCATTTAATTTCTGGGCTAAATCTATCACTGATCAGTATGGTCTTGAAAGATTTACTGTATTAGTTTCTAATGGATCTACAAATCCTAACGACTTTACATCAATCTCAGGTGCTACTTTTACAACAGCTCCAACAGCATGGACTCAGTTCTCTTATAGTTTAAATGCTTATGCAAACCAAACTATCAGAGTTGCTATCCAATGTGTATCAAATGATGCATTTATCTTCATGGTAGATCAAGTTCAAATTGAAGCTCCTGGTGGAACTGATATCCCTAATAATGATATCGCTGCGGTATCTCAACTTATCGGAAACTATCCTAATCCATTCAACCCTGAAACTAGAATTGCTTTCTCAACTAAAGAAAACGGTCCTGTTTCTATTGATATCTTCAATATCAGAGGTCAAAAAGTGAAAGCTCTTCTTAATGAAAACATGGTAGCTGGTCCTCACACTGTTGTTTGGAATGGTACTGACGATAATGGTAAGAGTGTTGCTTCTGGTGTATTCTTCTACAGAATGAAATCTGGAAAATATACTTCAACTAAGAAAATGATTCTTATGAAATAAAAAAACTATAGAACCCACTGGGATTGCCTTCATCTTGAAGGCATCTCAACTGGGAAGGCTTGCATCCTTGCAGGCATTTCCCAAGATACAAATATAACAGCCCCGTGAAAACGGGGCTTTCTTCTTTCCTGTAAAAACCTGTAATTCTCCTAAATTCACAATTTACTATTTAAGTTAATCAACTATGAAAAGCTAAATTCCCTATTTTGTACTACTTAAAAAGCTAAACAAAGAAGGGTGCTAACTGATAGTATAATAATAATATATAAAGTTAAACCCTAAGTATTTAAAACTGTTGTTTTAGGTAATCATTGACACATTATCTCCACTTATGAAGATTGACCTACATGCTAATCTTGGCTATAGTAGCCACAAAAATTATTAAAGGAGATAAAGTATGAAAAAAGCTACGCTTATGCTTGTGCTGATGATTTTAACCATTACATCAGCTTTTGCACAATATGTAGAAATCGGAGATAATGGTTCTACTGATTCAATATCAAGTGTTCCTTTCTCAGGTTTATGGGATTATAGTTGGTCATCATTAGTGATACCTGCTGAACAAATCGGAAATGCTATCGAAATTAATTCATTAAGTTTTGATGTTTTTAATTCACCAAGTAATTATGAAATGTTAGATCAAAAAGTATATTTAAGACACACAGAAGTTGATACTGCTGGTGTTGCTTATCCAGATCCAACAAATAATGACTTTACTTTAGTTTATGATGCCAATGTTACTTGGAATGAAAGCGGATGGCAAGGTATTGTTTTCCAAACTAATTTCCAATATAATGGAACTTCTAATCTTGAGATTGTTTGGGAAAATTGGGATGCTGATTATGTATCTAATTACCCTACTTTTAGAAGAACAGATGTTGATTATAACATTGCTTCTTATAAAAGACAAGATAACTCATTCCCTGCTGTTGCAGGTGCTACTACTCAACAATATCCTAACTTAAGAATAGGTTTTGTTTCAGAGGGTGCTCCTGCTTATCCAGTTGTGGTTTCACCAGCAAATAATTCCCTTAACAATGAATTAGATGTTGATTTAGTATGGACTATTGGTGAAAATACTGAAACTATCAATGTCTATTTCTCAGAAAATCAAGCAGATGTTCTCAATAATGTTGAAACAGCTTTAGTAGTTGATGGAGATTTAGTTACTTCTTACTCACCTACACTTGAAAATGCTAGTACATATTTCTGGAAAGTTGTAGCTTCTAATTCAACTTCAGAGATTATTGCAGCCACAAATGTTTACTCATTTTCAACAAGTTATGGCATTGCTGAAACTCCTTATGCCCAGGGTTTTGAAAATGTAACAGCTCCTGCATTACCACTTGGTTGGATGTCTTTCCACGAAGGTACTTCAGATTATTCTTATGTTGATACTTACACAAGTGCAACTAATGCTTATGAAGGTGAAAACTCTTTAAGAATTGCAAACAGTAGTGATGATACAGGTACTTATATTGCTGTCTTACCACAAATTGAAAATGCTAACAATAGAATGAAATTTTATGCAAAATGCTCAAGTACAGGTTCTCAACTTTTAGTAGGTTACCTAGCAAATGTTGCTGATGCATCAAGCTTTACTGAAATTCAGACTATTGACTTAACTTCAACTTATGAAGTACATACTGTTGAATTAGAATTACCTAGAACTGTTAGATATCTTGCTTTAAAACATGCAAATGTTAGTACTTATCAAACTATCTATATTGATAATTTGTTAATTGAAGAAATTCCAGCTAATGAACCAACTGCTGCTACTCTTTTAACTCCAGAAAATGGTGCTACTGCTGTAGCCTTAGATGCAGAATTGACCTGGGAATATGGCGAAAACACAACATCTGTAAGTTTATATTTATCAGATGATATGACTGAAATCAACAATTTAGCTGCTGAAGCTTTAGTTGTTGATAATCAAGATGTTACTTCTTTCGTAGCTGACTTAGAAGAGTGGACTACTTATTATTGGCTTGTTGTCTCTTTTAATGCTGCTGGCTATGAAGTATATAGTGATATTGCTTCATTTACTACTATTATGCCTGAAGGTACTATTCAAATTGGTACAGGTAGTGAAATAAATAAGGGAATGCCAATAGAACCATACTTTGGTTATACTTACTCACAATCCATCTATACTCAAGCTGATGTTAATAATGCAGGTGATATTCAATCTATCGCATGGCATTATAATGGAAATTCTGCTTGGGGTCCTGATGATATTAAAGTATATATGGCTCATACAACTTTATCTAGTTTTGAAACTACTTCAAGTTGGGTAGCTGCTGATGCTTTAACTTTAGTTTATGACGGTACATTATCTGTAACAGCTGTTGATGGTTGGGTTTCTATTACTTTAGATACTCCTTTCAACTATAATAATACAGATAATCTCTTAATCGCAGTTGAAGAGAATACTGCTGGTTATCACTCAAGTACTGACGAATTCTTTAACACTGCTACAGAAGGCAATGTTTCTATTTCTTATAATAATGACACAATAGATCCTGATCCAACTGACCCTCCTACTGGAGCACTTAAAGCATGTTATCCAAATGTGGTTTTTGTTATGGACAGTACTGTAGCTCCTTTACCAGTAGTTACTGATTTAGCTGCTACTGTTACAGAAAGTGTCGTAGTTCTTACTTGGTCTGCTCCAGTTGTTGGTGATAATACTTTTGTTGAGTATCAAATCATTAAAGATGGTGCTGACTTAGCCACTACTCAAGAATTAACTTATACAGATGCTGATCTTGCTGATGGGGTTTATGAATATGCAGTTAAAGTTGTATATACTGAAGGTACTTCTGCATTATCAAATGTAGTTACTGCTACTGTTGCAACTACTCCTGTTGAAGTTGAAGCTCCTGTTAACTTAACAGCTTCAGTTTCTGGTCAAGATGTTACTCTTAACTGGTTAGCTCCTGGCACAGTACTTCCTGACGAAATTACAGAAGGATTTGAAGAATCATTCCCTCCAACAGGTTGGACTACTGAAGCTACAAATACTACTGCAACTTGGGAACAATTTGAAACTGTAGCTTATGATACTGGTGATGTTGTACCTACTGAAGGAACATATCAAGCAGGTGTTCAATGGGATTATTCAGCTCAAGATGAGTGGTTAGTTACTTCTGAAATTTCTAATGTTAACAACTTAACTTTTGATTATTATGGATCTTATGGTTCAGAGTATGGTGATAATTATTTCGTAAAAGTTTCAACTGATGGTGGCTCAAACTGGACTGCTGTTTGGAATGCGACTGACCTTCCTGCAGGTGAAAATAATTATGCTACTCCAGTTTCTGTTGATCTTTCAGCTTATGTTTCAGAAACAATTAATGTAGCTTGGAACTTTGTTGATGGTGATGGACAAGGTTTATGGTGGTCAACATTCATCGATAATATCGTATTTAGTAATAATGGCAGAGCAATAGCATTTGATGCTTCTGAGTTAAAATCATTCTCAAAAGCAGACAAAACTCTTGCTTCTCCTAGAATTAGAAACAATAGATTTGCTAAAGATCCTAACTATGTTTCTACTCGTAGAACTCGTGAATTAACAGCATATAAAATTTACCGTGATGGTACTGAAATCTCTACTGTTACTTCAGATGTATTAACCTATACTGAAACTGAATTAGATTTCGCAAACTACGAATACTATGTGACTGCAGTTTATACAGAAGGTGAATCTGATCCTTCTAATACTGTTGAAGTTTCTATTGTTGACCCTGCTACAACTTTACCTCCAATGAACTTAACAGCAGATGTTGATGGTTCAAGTGTAGAGTTAAACTGGGAAGCACCACTTGATTTAACAAATGGCCTATGGTTAACTAAAGGTTCTGAAGATAATAATGATGGTATTGGTACTGGTGCAGCTGCTACAATGCACATTGCTCACATGTACACCGAAGCTGAGTTAGCTATCTATCAAGGTATGTATATTAGTTCAATTAAAATGTTCCCAAGAGAAGCTTCTGCTACTTATACTCTCAAAGTATGGGGTGGAAGTAATGGTAACACAGAATTATATAGTCAAGCTATTACAGATTTCACTAATGAAGCATGGAACGAATTTACATTAGACTCAGCAGTTGCTATTCCTTCTGCAGGTCCAGTATATATTGGTTACTATGTGAATACTCCTACAGGTTACCCTGCAGGTAGTGATGCTGGTCCAGCTGTTGCAGGTGGAGATATGGTTAAGTTAAATGACCAAGCAAGCTGGGATGTGCTTTCTTCAATAACTACAATCAATATTAACTGGAATATCCAAGCTTTTGTTTCACCTGAAGGTGCTGATAGAGCTTCTTATACTCCAATTGCTATGGTTAACAGATCTGCAAAAGCTAATAACAGCAATGCTCAATTAGTTGCAGGAAACTTAAACCCAATCCTTTCAAGTAGATTCAATGTAGAAAGAGATGTAACTGCTTACAAAATCTACCGCGATAACGAAGAAATTGCTGAAGTTGCAGCTTCTGTTCTTACTTATACTGATGCTGATTTAGCTGATGGAACTTATGTTTATCATGTAACAGCTATGTATGGTGATGCAGAATCATTTAACTCTAACAGTGTTACCGTTAATGTTATTAACATTAATCCTGGTGATATTATTATTGCTGATAGTTTTGAAGACTATGCAGACTTCTCATTACAGTTCGGAGACTGGACTCTTGTAGATGGTGATTTATCAGCAACTTATGGATTTGACGGAACTACATTCCCTAATGCTGAATCAATGATGTCTTACATAGTATTTAATCCTGCTATGACTACTCCAGCTCTTAGTGATGAAAGTTATAATGCTCCTGATGGAAGCAAATATCTTGCTAGTTTTGCTGCTGTAACTCCTACAAATAATGACTGGTTAATTTCACAACCTTTCACTCTTGGTGCACAAGGTGAAGTTAACTTCAAAGCTAAATCTATCACTAGCCAATATGGTTTAGAAAGATTTAATGTTCTAGTATCTACTGGTTCATCTAACCCTAACGACTTCGAATCAATCTCAGGTGCTACTTATACTGAAGCTCCTACTACTTGGACTAGCTACATGTATGGTTTAAATAATTATGCAAACCAAACAATCAGAGTTGCTATCCAATGTGTTTCAGATGATGCATTCGTATTCATGCTTGATGATTTCAAAGTTGTTTCAGCAGGTGGAACTGATAATGATGATACTACTGTTCCTCTATTTATTAATGCTTTAAAAGGTAACTACCCTAACCCATTCAACCCTGAAACTAGAATTAGTTACTCAGTTGAAAAAGCTGGTAAAGTTACTTTAGAAGTCTATAATATCCTTGGACAGAAAGTAAAAACTCTTGTTAATGATACAAAAGAAGCAGGTTCTCACAGTGTAGTATGGAATGGACAAGATAGTGCTGGTAACTCAGTTGCTTCAGGCCTTTATTTCTATCGTATGAAAAGTGGAACTTACTCAAAAACAAGCAAAATGATTTTAATGAAGTAGATAATCCTTGTAATCCCCCTCTATGAGGGGGACACATGAGGTCTTACCTTCAATAAAATAATAAATATAATAGCCCTGCAGAAATGTGGGGCTTTTCGTTCTAACTGGGAAAGCGGGATTCTTTCTAACTGGGAAAGCGGGATTCCAGCCCGCGACCAGCAGATAATGCTGGTCTAAAAAGCTAACCCACCACCACGCAAGTGCGTGGCATCGAAGATGACGGTTTGTTCTTAAATTGCTCTTCCCTTACTCCTTCTCTCTCGTCTTTATCATTATTTGAGACTTATTTAAGATGAGTGAGAAGGAGCATGAAGAGTAAAGAGAAGAAGCATTGATTATTTAGAATAATCCAGTAATTGTTCCATCTTGATCAATATCCATTTTCTCCGCTGAAGGAGTTTTAGGAAGTCCTGGCATTCTCATAATATCACCTGTAATCGGAACTATAAATCCTGCCCCTGAAGAAATAATAATTTCACGGACAGTAACTAAGAAATCTTTTGGTCTGCCGAGAAGGGAAGGGTTATCAGAGAGAGATTTTTGAGTTTTGGCTATACAAATAGGTAACTCATTATAGCCATACTTATCGATTAATTTAAGGGTCTTCTTAGCCTCAAGTGAGTAATCAACAGCTTCAGCTCCATAGATTTCATGAGCTATCTTAAAGATTTTATCTTTTACAGCTTCTTTTCTGTCATAGAGACTATGTAGCTTACAAGTATCGGATTCAATCATAGCTACAACTTTTTTTGCTAAATCAATACCACCATCTCCACCTTTGGTAAAGAATTCTACAAGAGAAACTTCAAAACCTAAGTTTTCTACAAAATTGGTAACAATATCAATTTCTTCTTGGGTGTCAGTAGCGAATTTATTAATTGCTACGATGGATTTCATTCCAAACTTTTTAGTGTTTTCTAGATGTTTTTCTAAGTTAACGATACCCTTTCTTACTGCTTCAGGATTTGCTTCTGAGAGATCTTTGAGCTTGACTCCACCATGGAATTTGATAGCTCTAATAGTTGCTACGACTACTGCTGCACTTGTACAGAAACCTCCGTAAGGGCAAACGATATCAAAAAACTTTTCTGCTCCGAGATCAAATCCGAATCCAGCTTCAGTAACGACAAAATCGCTAAGTCCTAAAGCTGTTTTAGTAGCGATAATACTATTTGCACCTTGGGCAATATTAGCAAAAGGTCCGCCATGAATAAAAGCAGGAGTGTGTTCAATAGTTTGAACAATATTAGGTTTGATAGCATCTTTCAAGAGGGTTGTTATGGCTCCTTCGTAACCTAAATGTTTCACTAAGACAGGTTCTCCACTGTAGTTGAAGCCAATAGTTATCTCGCCAATCTTTCTTTTTAATTCTGTTAAGTCATTGGAAAGACATAGAATAGCCATAATCTCAGAAGCAGGAGTTATGTCAAAGCCTTCTTCCATAGGGATTCCTTGGGTTTTACCACCTAAGCCAATTACAACATTCCGTAGCATTCTATCATTTACATCTAAAACTCTCTTCCAGGTAACTCTACGAGGGTCAATATCTAAGGCGTTACCTTGATAAATATGATTATCAATTAGGGCTGAAAGGGTATTATTAGCAGTTGTAATTGCGTGGAAGTCCCCAGTAAAATGGAGATTAATATCTTCCATTGGTAAAACTTGGGAATAACCTCCACCGGCTGCTCCACCTTTAATTCCGAATACAGGGCCTAAAGAGGGCTCTCGGATGGCAACACTGGCTTTCTTACCTATCTTATTCAAGGCCATGGAAAGTCCAATAGATACAGTTGTTTTACCCTCTCCAGCTGGAGTTGGAGTTATAGCCGAGACTAATATCAATTTCCCTCTTTCTCGCTTTCTTATATCGGCTACAACAGGTAGCTTAATCTTTGCTTTATAATCACCATAATGTTCTAAATCTGCAGGTTTAAGGCCTAATTTAGCTGCAACACTATCAATATGTTCTAATTCAATTTCACTTGCTATCTCTAAGTCAGTTTTCATTTTTACTCCTCAATGTAATTAATTTTAAGGAAAGTATAAGCTGTTTTGGTAAATAAACAAATATGCAATAAAACAGGGAGAATTATTAAGACTGATAAAGCAATTAAAAATCACTATTGACAGATAAAATTAATATATTTAAGATGGAAAATAGTTTTAATTAAGGAAATTAATGATGAAGAAGAAATATAAACAACAGGATAATAGTTTCTTTGCAGATGATAATTTAGAAGTATTGTATCAGATATTCAAGCTTAAGAATCTCTTTCGGCAGGGTTGGTTAAAGCGTGATATTCCTGAAAATGAGGGTGAATCAGTTGCTGATCACACTTTTGGAACCGCAATGACTGCTTGGATATTAGCTAAGAGATTAAATTTAAATCTGAATGAAGAAAAATTAATAAAGATGGCTTTAGTACATGAGATAGGGGAGATTTATGCTGGAGATATTACTCCAGTTGATGGGGTCTCTTTAGCTGAGAAATATGAACTTGAGCTCCAAAGTGTGGAGAAAGTATTTAGTAGTTATCCTGAGGGAGATGAGTTTATTAACTTGTGGAAAGAGTTTGAAAAAGCTGAATCAGCTGAAGCTAAATTTTTGAAACAGATAGATAAATTCGAAATGGGAATGCAAGCGGCTATTTATAAAGGCCATGATAATGAAAGAATGGATGAATTCTTGGAATCAGCTGACAGAGTTATTGAAGATAGAGAATTACAAGAGTTATTCCAACAAGTAATCAAAAGAGGAGATTTGGAATGAACACATTAATAATCTACGCTACCAAGAATGGAAGTGTAAAAGAGGTTGCTGAACTAATCAGAAAGAGAATAGTCGGTAATGTAAAAATTGTGAATGTGCATGAAGAAAAAGTTGAAGATATCTCTAAATATGATAATATTTTGATTGGTTCATCAATCTATTTTGGTCAAATCGATAGAAAAATAAAGAATTTCATCTTTTTGCACCGTCCTGAAATTCTCCAAAGAAAGTTTGGAATATTTATCATGGCTGGAGAACCTAAGCAGGATGTTTTGGAAAGGCAGATAAAAGATGCAATTCCTAATGATCTCTATACCAATGCTGAAATCGTCTCGGTAATTGGCTCTGAGATAAAACTTAAGAAGTTCTCTTGGATCGTTAGGCTAATCTTAAAATATGTTAGAAAAGTTAAGAATAGTTATAAAGATATTGACAATGATAAAATTACGGACTTTGCAGAGAGGTTTAAGGATTAAATATTTAAGAAAGGCCTAAAATCTCTAGATTTCAAATCGCTCTGAGGAACTGAAAGGGGATTTAAGAGAATGGCGGACAGAAGAGATCTTTCGTCTTTTAGTAGGAAGAAAAATGTTTCGCCCCTACATTCTCGTTAATTCTGGTGAAAAGTATTTTGCTTTCTCCTTGTCTTTCACTCTTCAATTAAATCAATAATCTTTTGGCAATGTTTTTCCCAACTGAACTTCTTAACTTGCTCTTTTCCACTCAACACCATTTTCTTAGAGACTTCAGGGTTTTCTAGAACATATTTGATGACACCTGAGATATTTTCTGGAGAATTTGGGTCGAAAGTAATTACAGCATCTCCACCGATTTCAGGAAGTGACGATACATTCGAACATATTACAGGGGTTTCACTATACATAGCTTCTAACAAAGGGATACCAAATCCCTCATAGAAAGAAGGGAAGGCATAGAGGGATGAAAACTTATAAAGAGCACCTAAATCTTGATCTGGAACAAAACCTAAGAAGATAATTCTATCTTTATCAGGAGATTTCTGAGCATAATTTGTGACTTCTTCTACTCCATTCCATTCGCTTCCTGCAAAAACCAATTGATACTTCTTCTTAAGGTATTCAGGTAGCAATTCATAAGCTTTGATTAGATTAAGATGATTCTTACCTGGATGTTCAATCCTTGATATATATAAGATATAATCATCAATAATGTTAAATTTATTCACTAATTGCTCTTGGGAAAGATTAACTGCTAATTTAGAAGGATCATAGCCATTATAATTAACTTCAATATTCTCTTTAGGCATACCATAGTATTTTACTAAATCACTTTTGGTACTCTCACTAATTGCCATAACGATTTGAGCTTTTTTCAAAAAGAAAGGTATTACTTTCTTGATGTAATGCATTCTGAGAGAATCATATTTATTCTCGATATGAAATTGAGAAAGATCATGGAAGGTAACTATGGTCTTTTTAGGATAGTAGGAAAATAATCTTCTATTTCCTGCTGGTAAGAAGACAAAATCATAGTCATCTAAAGGTAATGTAAAAGGTAAGACAAAGAGATGGTAAGACATACTAACAGCAGCTTTAGAAAATTTATCAGATACCAATAGAAAATTAATATTCTCTTTTTTATGGGGGAATATGTAGCTATCCTTCTCATAAATTAAGATATCTAAGCTATGGTCAATTGAAAGATATTTCACCACATTATTAATGTAGTCTGCAATTCCTGATTTCCCGTTGTCATAGGCCAGTACTGAAACTAGTATTTTGTATTTTGTCATAATAATTACGCTCTAGCTTTCCAAACACAATATCGTTGTAAAAATCTCACACAGCAAGAATATGGTATCCATTGCACTTGGCGATGTTTGATTAAATAAATGAAATCTCTTATGAATTCAAGTCCTGCTGAAAAAAGTACTGATTTCATAAAACAATCCCTTTGTTCTTTATAAATCTCTTTTTCAGCTTTTCCTTCACCTGTATAGCGTTTGACTAAACCTTTCCAAGTATAATTATGAGAATGTTCTACTATTGCATCAGCTACATAGGTGATTTTTCTACCCATTTGTTTCATTCTCCAGGACCACTCTATATCTTCAGAATACTGAATGCTTGGGTTAAATGGGTATTGAATAATAATATCTTTTCTTACTGCCGAAGAGGCTAAAGAGAAGAAATGCTTCCATTTAGAAGAGATTGAACCATCTCCAAAAGCGCGTTCATAATCTTTTCTAACCAAAGGTGTTGCCTCAGGACGAGGAACTTGATTAGCAAATACAGCAATAGTATCTGGGTCTTGTTGAAGGGGCTTTATTAGGTTTTCTAACCAAAAGTTATTTTGAGGAATACAATCGGAGTTGTTAAAGACAATAAAATCACCTGACGCTTTATTGATAGCTTCATTTAAAACTCTTCCAGGAACATAAGTACCAGGAGTAATTTGGTAAATAATATCAGGATTAGCGTCTTGAGCAACTTGATAGCTTCCATCCGTAGATCCTGAATCGACAACTATCAATTCATAATCTTGAAAACTCTGTTGTTTAAGCATTCTCAAGGCATATTTTATATAAGGCATCTCATTATAAACTCTCATAATTATAGAAACTTTTGGCATGATAAACTCCTATCTGTTTACATCTAAAACAACAATTGTTTCATTTAGCTCTTCAGAATATCTGTTGCGATAAAATTCTTGAGACCAAGATAAAACCATGTAGAGTCCTCTTCCTGAAACATCAAAGAGGTCTTTTTCAAAGAGATAAGGATTATCTTGATTATATTTCACTGTCTCTGGTATCCATTCAATACCTTTATCCCACATTGTGATATATAGTTTGGAACCAGCTAATTTAAATTCAAAGACTATTCTAGCAGTCTCTTCATATTTATAGCCATGTTCTATAATATTATTTAGAAGTTCATCAATAATTATTTCAACCTTTGCAGAAAGAGTTGCATTTTTAGTCCAAGCTAGTATTAGTTTTTCACAGTGTTGAGACACATAGCCCACATCTTTCATGACCGCTTTAATCCAAAATACCATTTTCTTGATTTTATCTGGATCTTCTTGTACAGTTACTAAATCGGTCATACCTTGCATTTGGAAAGCAAAAAGGGTAAAATCATCACTACTAAGTTTATATTTTTTATCTTGCAGATATTGTTTAATTTTAAAGGGTAGGGTTACAGTATTGATATCTTCAATCTTGTTCTTTAAGATATTAGTTAATCCATTAATACCAAACTCATTTCCATCATTATCAATACTCTCATTTAAACCATCTGTATAGAGGAAGATAATCTTATCCATTGTTAAGTCAATTTTACCAACTTCTGTCTGATCAAAAGTATAATTAACCTTCCAGCCAATAGGGATAGTTCCCTTCTCATCATGAATAATTACTTCATTAGTTTTTACATTGTATTCAATGAAAGGAGGATGTCCACAATTTATATACTCAAAAGTATTTTCTTTTAAATCAACCATACCAAATATGAGAGTGAAATAAGAGTCGGTTGATTTGAATAAATCTTTGGATAGAGTAGTGTTGAGCTTAGTCATCAAAGTTGTGATATCAAAATCATCTTTAAGTTCATCAATGAGTAAATTTATGGTTGTTCTCACAGCTGACATGAAGAGGGCTGCCTGCACTCCATGTCCAGATATATCTCCTAGATAGACAATATATTGATTATCATTGAGTTTGACAGAATTAAATACATCTCCTCCTACATGATTAGAAGGAATATAGTCAGAGACAAATAACATATTATTATCAAGGAAAATCCATTCAGGAAGTATCATCTTCATAATCACAGAAGCAGTTATCATATCATCTTGAAGGGTCTTAAAATATATTTGCTTTTCTCTTTCTGCAGCTTTTATTCTAAGAATATTCTTAACTCGAGCTAGTAATTCCATGGTTTGCCAAGGCTTTCTGATATAATCTAAGGCTCCTGCTTCAAAACCTTTTGTTAAGGATTCATTATCAGTACTTGAAGTAACTTGGATTACAGGAAGCTCAGGATCTATATTGATAAGTCTTCGACATGTTTCAAAGCCATCTAAGCCAGGCATTGTTACATCTAGCAGAATCAAATCAAACTTATCACTCTTTATTTTACTTATTGCTTCATAACCATTAGAGGCGAAATCAATTTCATAGCCATTTTTGGTTAAGGTAGCACCAAGCAACTTTCTTATTATCTTTTCATCATCTACAACTAATATCTTTGCTTTAGTATCCAAAGTAACTCCTTACAACCTGTTCACTTAATAAATGCTCTATTAATCTATAATGTAAGTGTATAATGCTTTATGTTATTTAATAACTCTATACTATATTCACTTTTTAAAATTAATCTTCAATAATTACTATTAAATCAATTATTAAAGATACTTTATTCACATAATAATCTAAAAAACTAAAATATTAGTTTATTTTAGATAAGTCAATCAAAAAAATAATTTTTTCCAAATTTTTAAAATATATAGCTAATTAATATTTTTTTTAATAAGCTAAAAGTGGCTAAGTTCCGATAAATCCTAGCAATTTAAAAGAAAAAAATAGTTTCAATTTGCTAATCAAGCTTATTCTAATTATATTATGAACATAAAAAAGAATAGGGTGGAGAGATGAATAATTTCAATTTTTATAACCCAACGAAAATAATATTTGGGAAGAATAAAGTTAGTGAAATTGGTAAAGAACTAAAGGATAATGACCATAAAAAAGTTCTACTATTAGCAGGGAAAGGCTCCATTAAGGCTAATGGACTATATGAACAAATTGTAGATTCTCTTAAGAAATACGATATTGAATGTATCGAAATGTGGGGAATTCAAGCAAATCCAACTTTAGAAAAAGTAAATGAAGCAATCAAGCTGGCTAGAGATAATAATGTTGATTCCATCTTAGCTGTGGGTGGTGGAAGTGTAATTGATAGCGCTAAGGGGGTCGCTGTTGGCTTTTACTTAGAAGATTTATGGCTTTTTATGCAAAAAAAAGTCCAGGCTGAAAAAGCTCTTCCAATTTATACTGTTCTGACAATATCTGCTACTGGTTCAGAAATGAATAGTGGTTTTGTAATTACTAATACCAAGACACAACAAAAATGGGGTGGAGGCTCACCATTACTATTTCCTAAGCTTTCAATTATCGACCCTACTATTCAGTTTTCTCTTCCTTGGAATCAAACTGTTAATGGCGGGCTAGATGCAATAGCTCATATCTTTGAATACTATTTTGTGGATTCGCAAGCAATTGCTACAAGAGAAATCGATAAAGCATTAGTAAAGACTATTATTGCTATGGTTAATAGACTGCAAGATGATCCTAAGGATTATACAGCTAGAGCTAATCTCGCTTGGTCTGCAACACTTGCTTTAAATGGTATTAGTGGCATTGCTATGAATGGTGGAGACTGGGCTTGTCATATTATTGAACATGCTCTATCAGCTCTCTTTCCTAAAATAGCTCATGGAGCAGGCTTGGGAGTTATTTTCCCAGCTTGGATTGAATATATGGTATTCAAATATCCTGAAAAGTTTAATGATTGGTTTGAAATCTGGGGAGAAGATAATACTATCTCAGCCTTAATCTCAATGAGGAATAAAATTCGCGATTGGGGTAGTCCAGTATCCCTAAGAGACCTTTGCATTCATAAGAGTGACCTAAGTAGGATCGCAGATAAAATTATGGAGTTCCCTGCTATTGGTAGTGTAAGTAAATTTAAAAGAGAAGACATTGAAGCAATCCTAATTTTGGCTTATTAAGTTATTAAAGATGACCTTAAAATAGTTCATTAAATAAGTATTATTGATGATTCACATTTGTTCATTATTTATAGATTGCTTTTAGCATAAATAGTAAAATTTAAAGATTCTACAAATGTTTTCTTGACAAGTAAACTATAAACCTTGATATGAGTAAAAATCTTACCAAATGGACTAATCTATGAAAAAAGAATTTACTTGTAAAGAGTTATGTGATAAATTAGAATTGGACATAAATACCATTAAAGAATACTCAGAATTATTAAATATCACTAATAAAGATGAGCTTAAGGGCTCTTATATTCTTAATGAAGAGCAAGTACATCTGCTGGTAGATTTAAGTGGTTATGAAAAACTGGGATTTGATAGAAAAACAATTTTAAAAAACAGTTTTATGTACTCTTCGATTAATAAAGGTATTTTAACTTCAATAATTAGAGATATAATCGGACTAGTCCCTGCTATTATTATTACTAAAGATGAAAATGATGTTACAATTCTAAAAAATAATTCTTTATCTCCAAGCTTAGATTCTTTCATGAAAGATAATGATAACTTATCTATTTCTGATATAGCAAAAGAACTTACAATTAATGATGATGATATAAAGAAGATTGTTGAGCAATCTGAACTGAGTAAAAAGACTGGCCAAAGAGGTGATTATTTTGTGCATGGAAATTTGAATAATAGGTTTTTCCATTTTCGTATAACTACCATTGTCTCAAACGAACCTTTTAATCATAGGTTGTTAAGCACCATATTTAGTGATTTTACAGAGAACTATCTCGCGCAAAAGAACATTGCCGATAATAATATTGGCTTTCACAATACAATAGATAAAATCCCTTTTCCTATCTTAATCCTAGAAAATGATAATATTATCTACTTTAATCAATATGTCTATCTACAATTTAAAAAAGAAAGTATCTCTGATTATTCTTTCAGCTCTTTACTTTATTCTTTCTCAAACAATCCTGAACTTGTGAAAACAATTTTAGAGAAAAAACAGGAATTTCTAAAGAATAATGAGACTAGTCTTCATATAGAAAAGATAGAATTCAACATCAAAGATAACTATGATATCTTTAATTTACACTTCTCCAAGATTGATAGCAATCTGATTTTAGTTGGTTTTAGTGATATTACAGAAAAAGAAGAACATCTTGGTAATTTGATAGTTGAGAGAAACCTCTTTGAAAACGGACCAGTTATGGTTATGAAGTGCATTAATCGTGAAGAGAATAAAAAAATTGAATGGATATCTGAAAATGTAAAACACTTTACCGGTTATACTAAAGATGAATTTATCAAGATGAATATTGATATTAATTCCTTAATTAGTGAGGACATGCTTCCTAAACTAATGATGGAAGCTGATGTGTTTTATGAAAAAAAGCAAGAATTTTACTCTCATTCTCCTTATAAAATAATTAAGAAGGATGGCTCAGAAATTTGGGTTAAAGACCATACACGCTTACTTTTTGATGCTAATCAAAATTATGTAGGTTATCTAGAATATTTAATAGATGTTTCAGATATGAAATCTTTTGAAGAAGACTTGAAAAAGGCGAAAGAGGATGCTGAAGAAGCTAATAGAGCAAAATCTACTTTCCTATCACACATGAGTCATGAAATTAGAACACCTCTAAACGCAATTAATGGTTTTTCTCAGTTAATATATGATATTGAAAGAGATCTTGATAAGAGAGAAAAACTTAGAACTATTGTCCAATCAGGAAATCATCTTTTGGATATTATTAATAATATTCTTGAACTTTCTAAGATTGAATCAGGAAATATAAAACTTGCTAAAGTAGAATTTTCTTTAAAAAATGTTGTTGATGAGGTTCATAGAATAATCTCTATTAGTGCTAGCAACAAAGCATTGGAATTCAATGTAGTTAAATCCTTAATTATTCCAGATAGGGTAGTAGGTGATGAGATTCAGCTTAAGCAGATTCTGATAAATTTACTCTCTAATGCTGTCAATTATACTGAGAGAGGAGAGATTACTCTAGAGTTAAAATATCGTGATGGTAAGGCAACTTTCTTAGTAAAAGATACTGGAATTGGGATTAGAAAACAAAAAATAGATTCTATCTTTAATGCTTTTGAACAGATTAGGTCGGATGAGAAAAAAGTAACTTATGGCACAGGTTTAGGACTTTCTATTGTTAAAAGAATCGTTGATGTAATGGAAGGTGAAATAATAGTTGAATCAAAACTTAATCGTGGTTCTACCTTTGAAGTAACTATCCCACTTCCTGAAGGGAAAGGTTCAGCTCCCTTGAAAGATAAAATGGATCTAGACACCAGCACTATTACTGATTTAGGGAATATAAAAATTTTAGTTGCTGAAGATAATGCTATTAATCAAAAGCTGATTAAATCAATTTTAAAGAAAGTAAATAACACCTGTGATATTGCTGATAATGGGAAAATAGCCTTAGATATGTTAGAAATAAAAGATTATGATATATTCCTATTAGATATGCAAATGCCAGTTATGGATGGTATGGAAACTCTTCATAATGTCAGACAAAGTGACAAATTTAAAGAACTTCCGGTTATAGCTTTAACAGCTTATGCCATGTCAGAAGAGAGAGATAAGTATATTGCTGCAGGCTGTAATGAGTTTGTTGCTAAGCCAATTAACAAAAATGAACTCTATAATAAAATAGTTCGTCTCTGCAATCCGTAAAAAAAACAAGACAAATTTTCCTGATTAAATATCTTGGTTTAAAATAAAATTATACGAGGTATTTATGAAAGAAACTACTATCAATAAATTCTCTGCAGAAAGGGAAAGACTTAATGATATAATGTCTAATTATACTTCCCTTAACACTAAGAGATTTCTTTCTTTAGACAATCAAATGTATCGTGAAGGTGTTTTACCAAAAAATACAAAAGAGTTGTTAGGTCTTGTTGCATCTTTAGTTTTACGCTGTGATGATTGTGTCAACTATCACCTTAAGAACTGTTTCGATTTAGGTTATTCTGATGCAGAAATAGAAGAAGCTCTTAGCATAGGCTTACTGGTCGGTGGATCTATTGTTATTCCCCACATGAGAAGAGCTTTTGCTGTCTTAGATGAAATGAGGAATGATGAAAAAGAAACAAAGTAACTTTCAATTAGGTAACATCTTAACAATATCGATTGCTCATATGCTTCACGATAGTTTTACTGGTTTTTTCCCAGTATTGCTTCCACTTTTACAAGATAAAATTGGTTTCTCTCTGATGTTAGCAGGTACTTTACCAATAGCTCTAAGACTTCCAAATTTACTTAACCCTCTTATTGGGTCATTGACCGATAGATATAAACTTAAGTACTTTGTAGCTGCTGCCCCAGCAATAGCCGTTACTTCAATGACACTTATGGGGGTGGCTAATAACTATCTTACTCTTTTTATCTTATTGTTGATAGCTGGTTTTGGCTCTACTTTAATTCATGTTCCGTCTCCTGTTCTTGTGAAGAAAGTAGCTGGAGAAAAAAAAGGGCTTGGTATGTCTTTCTATATGTTAGGGGGAGAATTAGCCCGTTCTATTGGTCCTTTAGTTATTACCGCAGCTATTTCCTACTGGACCTTAGAAGGTGTGTGGCGATTAATCCCTATTGGTCTCTGCCTCTCATTCTTAATTCTGCTCAAAATTAATAAAGTAGAAAAAGAGTCCCATGCAGTAAAATCAACTTATTTAAATAATGATTCGCATAAAGAAGTTATGAGATATATGCTACCAATCTTTGTTACTGTTGCTGGGATATTCTTCTTTCAAGGAGTAATGAAACAAGCTTTAGTAACCTTCTTACCAACCTATATGAAGTCTACTGGTTCTACTATTTTTGTCTCAACTATGGCTCTCTCTATTATGCAGTTTGCTGGAGCTGTTGGTACTTTTACTGCTGGAACTGTATCTGATTATATTGGAAGAAAAAATGCTCTTTTGATTATGGCAGTTCTATCTCCTATTCTAATGGTGTTATATACCTATACTAGTGGGACTTTAGCTCTTGTACTTCTTTCTCTCTTAGGCTTTTTTATGTTTTTCTCACATCCAATCATCTTGGCCTATGTTCATGATAAAGACACTAATAGACAATCTTTTGTTAATGGTGTTTATATGACTATTAACTTTGCTATAGGATCAATAGCTTCTTTTGCAGTAGGTTTTTTAGGAGATAAATTAGATTTAGTAACTACATTTAGAATTGGTGGTTACTTAGCTTTTGGTATGATACCAGTAGTTCTTACAATGAAAAGCAAGAAGAAAAGTATTTGACAGAAAAATTTTATGTAACGAAGTGTAATCATATTCGTTAATATTGATATAACATTACAAAAAAACAATAAAGGAGAGGAAACAATGATTCGGCTGGAAAATCTTGTTAAAGATTATGGAACAGTGCGCGCAGTGGATTCCATTAACTTCGAAATAAACGAAGGCGAAATTCTTGGTTTCTTAGGTCCGAATGGAGCTGGGAAATCTACAACTTTAAAGATGATTACCTGCTATCTAAACCCTTCATCAGGTAATATTTCTGTAGAAAACTTTAATGTTGCTGAAAACTCTGAAGAGATTAGAGCTATGATTGGTTATCTACCTGAAACAAATCCACTATATCTTGAGATGACTGTTTTTGATTATCTTAAGTATGTGGCAAACATGAGAGGTATTAAAGGTAAGGAATTTGATTCTGCCTTTAAGAAAACTATTGCTAAATGTGGACTTAAAGAGGTTGTGGCAAAACCTATTCATACTCTTTCAAAAGGATATAAGCAGAGAGTTGGCTTGGCTCAAGCAATTATTCATAATCCTAAAATATTAATTCTTGATGAACCTACTTCAGGACTTGACCCTAATCAAATTGTGGAAATTAGAGAGCTAATTAAAGATTTAGGAAAAGAGAAGACTGTTATTCTCTCAAGTCATATCTTACAAGAAGTTCAAGCACTCTGTGATAGAATTGTGATTATTAATCGGGGTAAGATTGTAGCTGATGGTTCTCAAGCAGAACTTACAGAAGATTATTCTAATCGAGCTCGTTTGATTCTTCAAGTAGATGCTACTAAAGAAGAATTAACCCAAATTAATGGAATAATTCCAAGTGCTAAATTAGTTAGCTTTAAACCTATTTTAGATAATTTTAATGAAGCAGTTTTTGAATATACACCAACAAATGATGTGAGAAAAGATATCTATAACTATATAAAACAACAAGATTGGACTCTTTTAGAATTCCACAGAGATTATATTAGTTTAGAAGAAGTATTTAGATCACTAACTTTAGAAGGAGGTAATAGATAATGCATTATATCAAAACTATTGCTCTTAAAGAGTTCACATCATTCTTTAAAAGCCCAGCAGCTTACATGGTCTTAGTTGGTTTTCTTCTTATCACCGGTTGGTTCTTTGCTAATCCTTTGTTTTTACTAAATCAATCAGATCTAAGAACTCTCTTTAGTATTATTCCGATAATCTTCTTAATCTTTATCCCTGCAATAACTATGGGTTTAGTATCTAAGGAGAATAATAGCGGAACTATTGAGCTATTATCTACTTTACCGGTGAAGTCTTCTCAAATCGTAGTAGGTAAATTTATAGCTGGCTTGGGCTTAATCGTTACTGGCTTATTGTTATCCTTAATTCATCCAATTACTATAATGTTGATTGGTACTAATGTGGATGTAGGAGCTATGTTCACAGGTTATCTAGGTTTAATTCTTTTAGCCTCAGCATATTCAGCAATTGGATTATTTGCTTCTTGTCTTACCAAGAATCAAATTATTGCTTTTATAATAAGCTTTGTGATTATCTTTTTCTTTTTTATATTAGATTATGCTTTGTTCTTTATTCCTCCTTCTATATCAGGAATATTTCAATATTTAAGTATAAACTATCATTTTTCTAATATTGCCAAAGGTGTTATTGATACTCGGAATGTGATTTATTTTGGTTCATTAACTTTTGTATTCCTTTATTTAGCTGGCACAACTTTAGATTTAAAAAAGAGATAGGGGAGGAATAAAATGAAAAAATCATTATGGATAAATATTGTAATTGTTACGGTAATCATAGTTATTATTAATTTAATTTCTGTTTCTCTATTTCATCGTTTTGACCTTTCTAAGAATAAAATGTATTCTCTCTCAGATACTTCTAAAGAGACTATTGAAAATCTTAATGACAGATTGGTGGTCAAGGCTTATTTCTCAGAAAATCTCCCTCCAGAATATGCCGATGCTCGTCGTTACACCAAGGACCTTTTAGCTGAGTATGCAGCCTATTCTAAAGGCCAACTCAAGTTTGAATTCTTAGATCCAGGAACTGAAGAGGAACTTAAAAAAGAAGCTCAGAAGAATATGATTAATCCTGTTCAAATGCAGATTAATGAAAATGATAAAATGGAAATTAGGGAAGTCTATATGGGCTTAGCTTTTCTTTATCAAGGTAAATCTGAGACAATACCTTTAGTGCAAAAGACTCAAGGTTTAGAGTATGATATTACCTTAGCAATAAAGAAATTAATCTCTGAAAAGCAGAAGAAGATTGCTGTATTTAAGCCTGAAGAAGTAACCCAAGATATATTTGGTAGGCAGAAAGATAATTATGCTACCTTTAACTCAATTGTTTCTGAGAGTTATGCAGTAGAAAACACTGACCTATTTACTCCTCTAGCTGATGATGTTGATGGCTTAATTGTTACAGGTATAAAGGATTCACTTACTGTTGATCAGCTTTATAATCTTGACCAATTCATTATGAAAGGCGGTTCTGTTGCCTTTTTCCAAGATAGAGTAAGGGCAAGTATTCAAACCCAACAAGCTGAAGCAATTTCTTCTAACTTGTTTGATCTATTAAGCTCTTATGGTGTGAATATTAAATCCAACTTAGTTGGTGATGCTAACTGTGGACAGGTTAATCTTAGCAGAAGACAAGGAATGTTCACTATGCAAACTCCTGTGAAGTATCCTTTTATCCCTATTATAAGTAAATTTAATAGTGACGCTGATTTAGTTGGTAACATTGAAGTGATGAGCTTAGTATTTGCTTCTGAATTAGACAGTAACAATGTTCCAGAAGGAATCACTTTTACTCCTTTGATGTACACTTCAGAGAATACAAAAAGGGTAAATGCTCCTCGTTTTGATATTGGTGTAAATAGCTATATGAATCAAGATTTAACTCAGATGCTTAAGGAAGAACCTGCTACTCTTGCAGGTATTTATTCAGGAACTTTCCAGAGTGGATTTGCAAATGACCCTAATTTCCCTGATAATGTTAATGAGTCAGCACCGACCCAAATTATCTATCTTGCTGATAGCGATATTCTACTTGATGATGCTGGGGCAGCTAATAAAACTAATATGGAATTTGTTCTAAATACCTTAGATACAATCGTGGGCGATGCTTCTTTGATTCAGCTTCGTTCTCGGGGAACAGAGTATAAACCACTTAAAACAGATATTTCTAATCAAAAGAAAAAACTTATTAAATGGATGAATATCTTGCTTCCTTCCCTATTGCTCATTATTTATGGTCTATTCTCTTTTAGACTCTATAATAATAAAAAGAAGATGTTGGAGAGAATTTATGAATAAGAAGAATATTACTACCTTAATTATATTATTGCTTACTGTTGCTGTCTATTTAATGATTACTAGAAATGAACCTAAAGAAAAAGCCTTTTTCTACTTTGGTGAGAATAGTGATAATTTCAATACTATTGTATTTGCTGATTCTAGTGGCTCTATAACTTTAGTAAAGAATAGTGATAAATGGGAAATGACTGATCCAGTTGAATCTCCTATTAAGGAAAGCAAGATTGATGATTTAATTAAGAAGTTAACTACTGCTAAAACTTCATCATTACCTATCTCAGTATCAGACAAAATGCAAGAAACCTATAATGTTACTGACACTTTAGGAACTCTAGTAACAATTCTTGATGCTCAGGGAAATGAACTTAGAAAAACTCTGATTGGAAAATCTGATAATTATAACTTCTCTTATGCACGCCATCCACAAGCTAGTGAGATTTACCAACTTTCAGAAAATCTATCTTGGTCAGTTAAACCAGATGTTAAAAGTTGGAGAGAGAATGTTATTCTAAAACTTGATACTGATAATATTCTTGATTTTGAAGTAGCTATGAAAGAAAGAAATTATAAGTTCACTTATGCAGATTCTCTTTGGATGTTTAAAGAAAATGATTTTGTTCATCAAGTTGAAGATGAAAATCCTGTGATGAAAAAGTTGCTTACTAGATTCAAATCTTTAAGAGCTACAGACTTTCTTGATAAAGAGTATGAAAACTATGAAGAACTTATGAATACACCTGAATTGTCGATAAAAATCAACACTTCTGATGATGGTGAAAAGTTCTTAACTGTTATCCCATATAACAATACCAGCGTTTTAGTTCAGTTAGGAAGTCAGAAATCACCACTTTATATTGTTCAGAAGAACATTGTAGATGATTTCAATTTCGAACTAGATAAATTGATGACTGACAAGTAATAATAAAGATTAAATATTAACCGTAGTCTTTGGAATATTGACTACGGTTTTTTTTATTTAAGAAAATTATTGCTAAAATTTGAGCTTTGTAAAAATTGACATTTAGATTTATTAAAGAGGTCTCAATGAAAAATAAAATTATCCAAATATTATATACAGAATTATCAGAGTATTTTGAACTAGTAGAACTAAAGAAATCTCTAGAAACTCCTCCTAATGATGAGCTGGGAGATTTCGCTCTTCCTTGTTTTTCTCTCGCTAAGAAACTTAGAAAGAGTCCTAAACTCATAGCTGAAGATTTAGTATCAAGATTTCAAGGCAAAGAGGAATTCTCAAAAGTAGAAGCTGTTTCTGGTTATTTAAACTTCTTTTTAGAGAGAAGATGGATTATTACTCAAGTGTTGCTAAATTCTCTCAATAAGGACTATGGCAAAGGTTCTAATAAGATTAGTACTATCGTTGAATATTGCTCACCTAATACTAATAAGCCGCTTCATTTAGGGCATTTAAGAAATATGGCAATAGGCGAGAGTATCTCCCGTATTCTTAAGTATGGTGGACAGGATGTTAATAAAACTTGTATCTACAATGATAGGGGAGTGCATATCTGTAAGTCAATGCTCTCTTATCGTGATTTTGGTCAGAATGAAAGTCCTGAAACAAGTAATATTAAATCTGATCACTTTGTAGGGGATTATTATGTGAAGTTTGCCCAACAAGCAAAGCTAGACCCAACTTACGATAATCAAGCTTTGCAGATGTTAGAAAAGTGGGAAGCAGGGGATGAGGAAATTGTCGATCTTTGGACGAAAATGAACAGCTGGGCCTTTAATGGTTTTGCTGAGACTTTTAAACTATTCGGAACCAACTTTGATAAAGAGTATTATGAAAGTAAGATTTTCCGCAATGGCAAAGAGATTATTCTTGATGGATTAGAAAGAAATATTTTTCAGAAAAGAGAAGACGGTGCAGTGATTGCTGACTTGGAAGAGTATGGCTTAGGTGAGAAAGTTCTTCTCAGGTCTAACGGAACTTCTGTTTATATTGTTCAGGATATTTACTTAGCTTATCTTAAGAATTTAGATTTTAGTTATGATAAATCTATTTATGTGGTTGGTAATGAACAAGAGTATCACTTTACTGTTCTTAAGAAGATTCTGCAAATGTGTGGCGCTTCTTATGCAGATGGAATTCAACATCTATCTTATGGAATGGTAGAGCTCCCTGAAGGTAAAATGAAGTCCCGAGAAGGGACTGTTGTTGATGCTGATGAACTTATCCTAAATACTGCTCAATTAGCAGGAGAAGAGATTATTAAGCGTTATGAGGCTATGGATAAAGCAGAAGTAGAAAGAAGATCTTTAATTATTTCACTTGCAGCCATTAAATATCAGCTTTTAAAGACAGAAACAGGCAAGAATATGGTATTTAATCCTAAAGAAGCTATTCGTTTTGAAGGAGATACTGGCCCATACCTACTTTATAGTTATGCTAGAGCTTCATCTATCTTAAGGAAAGCCCAAGAAGAGCTAATTACTGAACCTTGGGATGCTAATCAAAGTGAAATGAGATTAATCAAGAAAATAGCTCAATTCCCTCAGATTCACCAAGATGCTATTGATAAACTTTTACCATCTTGCATGGCTAACTATGCCTATGACTTGTGTCAGCTTTTTAATCACTTCTTCCATGAATGCCCTGTTCTCAAGAGTGAATTTTCAGGTCAACGCATTGCCTTAGTAGCTTCTTTTAGAAATACTATTAGTATTGTTCTAAATTTATTGGGAATTGAGACTTTAGAAGAAATGTAAGATTAAGTCAGAATTGAGAATTTGCAGAGCGACCTTTTCTCTTAAATCCCCTTCAATGAGGGGGACACAGGGGGTGATTCCTCTTTTCTTTAATCCCCTTCCATGAGGGGGACACAGGGGGTGATTCCTTTTCTCTTAAATCCCCTTCAGCGAGGGGGACACAGGGGGTGATTCCTTTTCTCTTAAATCCCCTTCAGCGAGGGGGACACAGGGGGTGATTCCTCTTTTCTTTAATCCCCTTCCATGAGGGGGACACAGGGGGTGATTCCTTTTCTCTTAAATCCCCTTCCATGAGGGGGATACAGGGGGTGATTCCTTTTCTCTTAAATCCCCTTCCATGAGGGGGACACAGGGGGTGATTCTTTCAGTGTGTCCTTCCATAAAGTGGACTAAGAAATTAAATAAGCTAGGAGCAAACAATGAAGCTAAATTGGAATGAATATGCCTTTCTCTTTGACTGGGAACTTTATGCTATAAACTCCCATCAAACTAATGATTATAAAGCCTGGCTTAAGCTAAGTCAAAAGCTAGGTGGTAAAGTTCTAGAATTAGGTTGTGGTTCAGGAAGAATTACTTCTCAGCTTTTTGATAGTGGTATAGATATTTCTGGTTTAGACAGCTCATCAGTGCTAATCAAGATGATGCAAGAAAAGCATCCTCATTTTCCTAAAGATAAGATTTTCTTAGGTGATATGCTGAACTACGACTTCCCAGACAAGTATAATTTTATTTTCTATAGTTATTCAACTTTTCAATATCTTCTTACTCTGCAAGATCAGATTAAGGCTCTTAAACATATTAGTAATTATCTTAATCCTAAGGGCTATATTGCTTTTGATGTTTGTCCTTATACTTGTGATTTACCAATAGAGCAGGCGAAAACGCTTCTTTATAAAAGACATAACAAAGATCTTGGTAAAGAAATATCTATGTACACTTCTCATCAAGTTGATAGAATTAGTCAAATTACTACTTGGAATGACAGCTATGTTATGGAGAATAGAGAAGGTGAAAGAGAAGTTTTGCATCATACCCTCTCCTTAAAAGGAATTAGAAGTGATTATCTTGAGCTACTTCTAGAATATTGCGGATTTAAGTTAATATCTGCTTATGGTGATTTCGCTTTGAATGAGCTTACCTCCACTTCTGATAATATTATCTATTTAGCTCAAAGAATAGAATAAATAATACTTGACCAGATAGGGGAAAACAGCATAATTTGAATAAGTCTTTTTTGAACTAAATCCCTAAATATTATTGAGGAAATATGAAGAACATCAAGTTAATTCTGCTTATAATTTTTTCTTTATCTAATCTAGCATCTGTCTCTAACTTTTTTGAAGATAAACTTAAGATTTTCGGACATGAAGATATAAAGTACTTCATAGGTAATATTCCTAAATTTAATGATTTAGAACCAAACTTTCTATCAATTCCGCCAACTGCATGGAAAAGTTTAGACGCTTATAGGCACAATATTATTGAAGATGAAACTAGAGTATGGTTTAAAATTGATATTTCTGGTATGATTATTCCTTTCAATTCAATCTATTTCCACTCTATGAAGAATAATCTTCGTCTCTATTATCCTGATCAAATTTATCCGACCAAAGAGACTCAATCTACTATAGGTAACTACAATATAGATTCTCATATAAATAAACAGATTATCTCTTTAGGTAATAAAAGTGATAATTCTCAATTCCAATATAATAATATCTACTTTTCTATTGATATAGATCAGAAAATACCACTTTTTAAGTTTTTCCCTATTCTAGTTGGCGATGAAGAGAATATTAAAGAGTATATTATTAATGAAGAAGTGATTAAAAGAAATACTGATTACTTAACCTTTTTTGTAGGTAACTTTCTGCTTTTTGTTAGTTTTATTACCTTTATAATCTTTATCATAACTTTGAAAAAATTTAATCAAACTATACTATTCTTTTCTCTATTAATGGCAACAGCAGGTATCTTTTATTGGATGTTATCTCCATTATCTCTACTTTTCTCTGACTTTACTTATACTAGAATGATCTATATAATTACTTTTTACCATTTGATTTGGTTTTTTTTCGGACTGCTTATTGCCTCTTTTCTTAAAAGAAAGTGCTTAGCATTTATTTCATTATTAATCTTAGTTAGTCTTATCTTAACATATATTTTTCCTCAATTTATCTTTTTCGATAGATTTTTTATTCTATCACTATTAGCTGTTTTCAATGTACTTATCATTATTCAGCTTAAAAAAACTAAATTAGATCTCTTGAATACCAAGAATCTCTTCTCCATTTCAGCTACTCTAAATACAATCTTTCTAATTTCTCCCCTCTTCTTATCAAAAAGTAGTACAATAACAATGTTTGGCCCAATGGGTTTGGGACTCTTTGCTTGGATCTTCTCTTTTGCAGTTTATACTTATAGACAATATAACATGGCTATCAATGAACTACAAATTCAAAAGATAAAGAATTTAGAACTAACTGAATTTAATTTAGAATCACAACTTAGTAGCTTAAAAAAACAATTAGACCCTCATTTCCTCTTTAATAGCCTAGGAACACTTATTGCCCTTATTGAAGTCGATAAAGAGTGTGCTATTGATTATATTCAAGAATTCTCAAAAGTATATCGTTACCTGCTTGATACTCAAGAAAACAATTTTGTTACTGTAGAAGAAGAACTCAATTTCTGTAATGCCTTTATTTTCTTGCTTAAAAAGAGGTTTAACGATACGATTGTTACTAATTTCTCTATTTCCAAGGATGATTTCTCTAAGTTTGTTCCTCCTCTGAGTATTCAGATGTTGATTGAAAATGCGATAAAACACAATATTGCTACTGATGAAAAACCTTTAGAGATAGACATTTATACAAAAGATGATTTTGTGATTGTGGAAAATAATCTACAGCTGAAGAAACATAATCAACCAACTTCTAAGTTAGGTTTGAAAAACTTAAATCAAAGATTATACCTCCTTAAGCAAATCAATATTATAATTATAGAATCTAATAGTAAATTTATTGCTAAAGTTCCCTTAATTTCTGAGGTCTAAATGAATTTTTTAATTATTGAAGATGAGTACTTAACTGCCAATAGAATAAAAAAAATAGTGGAAGAGATTAGTGAAGATTACCATGTGCTAGAAATTATAAGGTCAGTAAAACAAGGGAAAGAGTGGTTTAAGAATAATCGAGAACCTGATTTAATTCTCAGTGATATTGAATTAGGAGATGGTAATTGCTTCCAAATATACTCAGATTTCACACCTCAAGCTCCCATAATCTTCTTAACAGCTTATAACCAATACGCTATCCATGCTTTTAAATTAAATAGTATCGGTTATATTCTCAAGCCTTTTAAAAAATCTGATATAGAAGATAGTATCAATAAATTTAAATCACTAATTATTAATAACATAAATAATCCTATTATTCAATCAGAAGCTAATCATAATAGTGAAAACTCTGATAAAGAATTAAGATTTTTAATAAAAAAAGGGGTAAATTTAATCCCTATTCTTGCTTCCGAAATTGTTCTATTCTATGCCGAATCAAACCTAACCTATATTATCACTAAAAACAATTATAAATATATCATTGATCAATCCTTGGAACATTTAGAGGAAATTCTTGATCCTCAACACTATTTTAGAATCTCAAGAAGTCAAATCATCGCTGATTATGCCATAAAGAATATTAAGAAGTTTGAATCCCATCGCTTGAGACTAGAACTATCTATTGAACTTGCTATGGATGTTATAGTAAGCAGACGAAAGGTTAGTTTATTCAAAGCTTGGGTTAATAAAGTATAGTCACTAAAAGACTTTAAACAAGATTTCTGAAATTAGGTATGACAGTGGAGAAGAAACTTGGAAAGCCTTCTTAACTTTCACACAGTCTGACCCGCATTCCCAGTTATTGCCCGCGACCAGCAATACTCCCCTATTAGTGATGAAGACACGGTAAAAAAGCAGTGACTGCCAAACAGACTGGCTGTTTTCTCTATCCTATCTCTAACCACCAAAATAGCACAATCTCCATAATGAATTTAATGTAAAGCAACTTAACTTTAATAGAAATATTATCTTAAAAGAAATTGCATTTCAGTAAATACATATAGCTACTCACTGATTATATAATGTAATACCGCTTAAATAAGAAATTTATCGCTTGACAAACTTATTTAACTCAATAAGCTTAAATTATAGCTTAGATATAAAAAAAGATGTTATGGTTTTTATACTATATTCATAGTATAATTAAATAACTGTGTTGTTGTATTATAAAAAATTTATAGTGGAGGAACTATGAAAAGAAAATTTATGATTATTACTTTATTATTAGTAAGTGTAGCTTTTTTATCTGCAACTGCTAATACACCCTTGAAAAGTATCAAACTTGATGAATTTAGCTTGAGAACTTATCAATCTCAAAATCGTTTTGAAACACCTTTCGAATTTGCCATTAATCCTGTATCAATCATGGAAAACTATTATGATTACTTCCCTGGAACTTATGGAGCAATTCCGATGATGAGAGTAGATAACTCAGCCATCAGCGGTATTAATGGAAACTGGATAGTATATCATGGAAAAGCTACTGCAAATAGTACTCGTAGAGTATATAAAGCTTTTATTGATGCCACAGGATCAGTATTAGCTAATTCTACCTTTAATGCTAATGATGTTAATGAAGGTTATGCAGGACTAGCCTTAACTGACGGTGGAAGACCAATCTTCGCCTATCATGGTAACTGGGATACTTCTGATACTCAATGGGAAGTAGGCTTAGGCTATGATGCTGTTATTGGCGGAATCGCAATAGATCAAAATTCTGATTTATTCACTGTTATTGATTCTCCAACTACCATTGTAGTAAATGGACAGGAATATAGTAGTAATGAGTTCAATTGGCCTTCAGTACAAATCGGTCCATCTCCATTAGATGGATATCAAAGAGTTTATGTGTGTGGTCGTAACGGACATTCAGAGGGTGGTGCAGCTTCTGAAAACATCTATATTATTTATAGTGATTTCACAGAAGATGAGATTGAACAACAATCATATATGGCTACTAATTGGGAATCTACAACAATCCCAGTTCTTGACGAATGGAATGTATCTCTCGGAGAATGGAGAAGACCATTCATGAGTTTTAAAGTATTAGAAGACAAGTTATACTATATGGGTTATCATTTTGCTGCAGAAAGTAGTGCTACTGGTGCTGAAACGATTGAAGAAGCCTCTCTTGATGTTTTTGTCTGCGATAATTATGGTGCTGGAGAGTGGGAAAGATACTCAATTTGGGATACTTTTGACTCCTATAATCCTAACTATATAAACCCAACAGGTTTTCATGAAGGTACTGAGTTAACAGAAGAGTATTTTGATACAAATGAAAATGATTTTTCTGATGAAGATATGTTCATCGGAATTGGTCAATCAAGTCACTACAATCTTGCTGTAGATAGTTATGGCAGAATTCACATGCCTGCTCTTTATACTCAAAAAACTTCTGAAGGCTCTTATTATCCTGCCTTACATACTATAAAAACAGTCATTTTCGATCCTCGTGATAATACTTTCAAAGTTAATGAAGTTTATCCACAATCAGCACAAAGAGTATTTGATGTTACAGGAAACACCGAAACTGTTAGTAGTGAACTACCATGGTTATGGTGGGATGCAGATGGTGATGGTTTCTATGATGAAATTGCAGATGATGGAACTTGGGATGGTGAAGATGATGGCGTTACTTCTGATGATACAGAATATTGGGGAATGCCTTTATTATCTACAATGTGGCCTTTCCCTTACTGGGATGAAAATGCTGGAACAGACCAATCTGCTCTCTTCCATTTAAATCATATCAGAATTACTGATGCTAATGAATTTGGAATGATGGCTATGATCTGGCATGATACTAAGAAATCAAGAGACTATAATAACAACCAAGAAGCAAATCCTGATTTAGAACCATACGGACAAAATATTGAAACTTTGATTAGTGTGTCTGCTGATAATGGTAACTCCTGGTCAGACCCCTTCTCTCTTAATAGTGTCGAAATTCCTGAATTAGAAGGACAGATACCAACTTTTCTTTATCCTACTGATAAAATCGATTATATTCAATCTCCTACAGGAACAGGTCCTCGTGGAAGATTACACTTTATGTATTTAGATGATAATACTTATGGTTCTTCTGAACAAGGTATTGGACAGGCTACTGGTGGAACTATGATGTATGCAGCTATCGATATTGATTTTGCTAATGCTACACCAAGTGTTGATAATGAAGTTGTTATGCCTAGTTCTCTACTAAAACAAAATTATCCAAATCCTTTCAACCCTGAAACAACTATTTCATTCAATATGCCAATTGCTGGTAAGGTTGAACTTAATGTTTATAATGTTAAAGGACAATTAGTGAATACACTTGTAAAAGGAAATGTCCCTGCAGGTGATCACTCTTATGTTTGGAAAGGCCAAGATCTTAATGGTAACAATGTCTCCTCAGGACTATATTTTTACAAGTTAAGTAGTCCGAATAATACAGAAATGAAGAAAATGGTGTTAATGAAATAGTATCATATAAGCTTATGATTGTGTAGAATTAACTTCTATTTTTAGTCCCTGCCCCCTTAATCAAAATGGTTAAGAGGGCTTTTTATTTGTAAAATCAAGAGAAGAACATTATTCTAAAATAGCCCTTGTAAACCATTTTCTTTCTTGTCTTTCTTTGCTCGTCTCATGCTCTTTCTCAATCATCTTAATAATTATTTAGAATTTAATCGAAATAAGAGTTGAGGAGCAAAGGAAGAGTAAGGGAAGAGTATTTGGAACAATTTCACAAAAATCTTGACATTGAAAAGAAAAGAGATATATTTGTAATTTAACTAAAGAGGTAAAGTACTTGCTTTCCCTTGAAAAAATATAAGGTTATCCTATAGGACGGAAATATGCAGTTAGAACTAACTTCAGACATGATGAAACATTGGGATGTGCTTGCTGAGTATATACCACCAGAACTTATGCAACAAATTGAAAACTATACTTCAGAAGATTTCTCTCCTCGTGACTGGAGGCGGATAAAGTATTTCAAAGGAAAAGCCTTGTGCATTATGCATTATTATCAAGAAGCAAGAGAGATAGCTCTTGAGTGTATAAGAGAATCAATCCTTGAAGCTGATTTTTATATTTTAGTAAAATGTCATTTGCTACAAGCGATAACCTATTATAGTAGTGATTCAGAAGACCAAATCAGACCATTATTAAATATGGCAATAGACTATGCAATTGAATCAGGTGATTATGAGTTGATGATTAATGCTCATCAAGATTATATGTATTTTTTTAGATATCAATCTGAATTTGAATTAGCTCGAAAGCAAGAAGTAAGGATGCTCGATTTGATGAAAAGAGTTGAACCTTCTTATACAACTGCGAGTGCCTATGGCTCCATAGCAGCACTTTATGTTGCTATGTCAAAATGGGATATAGCTATAAAGTACTACTTGCAAGCCTTAGAACAAGCTCAAAAACAAGAACTTGATTTATATCAACTTATGATTTTAAATAATCTTGGTTCTGCTATGGGGAGAATTAATGATTATGCTGGGGCAGAGAAGATTCTTAAGCAAGGTTTAGCTCTTTCTCAGAAGATGGGAGAAAGGCATAAGGCCTTTCTTTTTACCTCAAATCTGGGTAATCTAAAGATTGAAGAAGGTAAATTTAAAGAAGCCATAGAGTATTACGATCAGTGTATGAGTATCTTGGAGAATGTTGAAAATAAACCTCCTACCCTACTTTTAGACCTCTTCAATAATTATGCTTTATGTTATTGGAAGTTAAAGCTTCATGATAAATCGCTCAATTATGCGGATATGGCAATTCAAATTGCTATAGATTTGAAAGACGAGCGTGACCAAATTCAGTTAGAGGTAAATAAAACAAGTTTGTTGATAGAAATAGGGAATTATGATGAAGCACTTAGTATTGTTAAAAAAGGTATTAAATACTACAAAAAAGCTAAAGATTTATCACAATTGATCTGGGTGTATAGAATCATGGTTAATATTTATTATTTAATGAAAGACTATAAGAAAAGTTTTGAAGCAGAACAGAAACTTAGTGATATAACAGATGAATATATTGGTGAGATTCAGAATAAAGAAATTGAGAAAGAACTAGGAAAAATTAAAGTTGAGACTACTTTAGATGTGGAGTATAACTCAACAGATTATGGAAAAAGAAAAGAAAATAAATCTCAGGGTTTCATTGGTTGCAGTGCCGCTTATCATAATGTTCTAAATTCTGCTTTGTTAGCAGCACAATATCAAAATACTAGTGTCTTAATTTTAGGAGAGTCAGGGACAGGTAAAGAGATTGTGGCCCAAATCATTCATAAAAATAGCATGAGAAGAAATCAAGCCTTTGTTCCTGTCAATGTTGGAGCTTTAACTGCTTCACTGGTCGAGAGCGAATTATTTGGACACACAAAAGGAGCATTTACAGGTGCGGATAATCCTACAAAAGGCTTCTTTTTGCAAGCAGATAAGGGAAGCTTATTTTTAGATGAAATCGCTGATATGCCTTTTCCAGTCCAAAGTAAAATGTTGCGTGTTCTTGAATCCCGTAAAGTAACATCAGTAGGTAGTAGCAAAGAAATACCTTTTGACAGCAGAATCATTTCGGCAACTAGTCAAGACCTCCGAGGGAAATTAACTGATAATCAATTCCGTTTGGATTTATTTCATAGATTAAATACTATTGAAATTGTTATTCCTCCTCTTAGAGAAAGAAAAGAGGATATTGAGCCAATTATGAATCATTATCTTAAATATTATGCTAATGAACTTAATAAAAAAATGCCTTTCATCGATAGATCAATGTTAGAAATTCTTTATGATTATGACTTCCCTGGCAATGTTAGAGAATTAAAGAATATTGTGGAGAGAATGTATATTCTTAGTAAGAAAAGTGATTGGGATGCTCAAATTCTTTGTGAGATTAATCCTTTTAGATTCGCAAGCAAGGAAAAGTTAATGCAAGAGGAATATAATGAAGAGGATATGATTGTAAAAGCTCTACTTAAAGCTAAAGGTAAACAGAAAGAAGCTGCTTTAATTCTTAATATGTCTGAAGCAACTTTATGTAGAAGAATTAATAAATACAAACTCCAAAAATATACCCTAAAAGGTATCTAAGCTATATAACAAATTATATTTAATATAAAAGCCCTTCATCAAAGAGGGGCTTTTTAACGCAAATAATGCAATAGATCTTTTAGAATAGCACTATATTCATTTGCAAAAGCATTTTACATAACTTCTCAGAGTATATATATTATAGGCTGATAAATTCTATAAAACCTTTATCTAAAAGAATCTGCACTCTTCTGTAAAGCTCTACTGCACCATTCGGATTTAATTTCATTTGAAATTTCATTTTCGACTCAGAAATGCGATATTTGAAATTATTACTATTTTCCCTTTTTAGCAAATTCTCCTATATATTTGATAATCAATTAGATATGAACATGTGCCTTTATGGCTTTTTTAGGAACAAATATGGCTTTTAGATAAATCATGAGAACAAAAAAAAATGCTTATTATAATAAAAGTCCTTTAGTCAGTCAAATAGTGCAAACTATTGATCAAGACGGAAACGATGTACTTGGCTTTACTGTTCAATACAATGAAGAGAGTTTTTACAATGTAATTCGTCCTTTCAATGAGGGAAACTATACACAGGTATATGAATCCTTAACTGAAGAACGAGAAAAAATAATAAATGGAAAATTAAAGGAGAAGAAAAAATGAAAAATGTTATTATTGGATTATTTATGATTTTAGTAGTTCTAGGTTTAAGTGCAGGTCAAGTAGATGTTGACTTCACTAATCCAGGTGATATGGATGATTTTGATTTAGGTGGTTACACTGATGTAGAATGGCAAAGTTCTGGTGGTATCAATAATTCTGCTTCAATTGGTTTCATTGATGATTTTGATAATGAGGTTAATAGATTAGTTACTTACAAAAATGGTTATCAAATCACTGAAGTTAATGAACCCATAGTCATGAGTGCTTTTATTAGAAGTGATATGAACGGTGGCTGGGGTGGTCTTGGTTTTTCAAGTTTAAGTTCTAATTCAGAGATTGCACAACGATGCAGAATCCAAGAAAGCCCAGCAATTGGTTTTTCTTTCTATAGCTCTGCTGCTTGGATTTTTAGTACTGATGATGATCTATATGAGGAAAAAGTGTACAACTCCTATAGCCCAGATATTCCTTTATCATGGTATAAAGTTGTTTTAACAATTATCCCAAGAGATCTTGCAACTGGTGAAGTTGATGCAACTTATCAATTATTCCAGGCAGCTACTGACGGTACTATAGGTGCTATTCCTACTAAAACAGGTACTACAAACTTTATTAACTCAGATTTTATATATTATAATTCTACTATTTACCCTTATTTCGGAGAAGCATGGCATAGAGTGCCTAACATTGATAATTTCTCATTTACTTATCCTGAAAATGTTACACTTCCTGTTACCCTCTCTTCTTTTACTGCAATTACAACAAGTAATAACTTTGCTAATATTCAATGGACTACAGCCTCAGAGAGTAATTTAATTGGCTATAATATCTATAGAAATGAGCTTGAAAACATGAATACTGCTATCAGAATTAATCCTACTTACATTCAAGCAACTAATAGTGCTACAGGTTCTCAATACTCTTATACTGATGAAGAAGTTGAAATGAATACAAATTATTACTATTGGTTACAATCTACTGAAATAGATGGTTTTGTGGAAATATACGGACCAGTATCAATTAGAATTAGTGGTCAGTCAGAAGATATTGAACCAGTTATCCCTACAAGTGAATTAAAAGAAAATTATCCTAATCCTTTCAATCCTGAAACTACTTTTGAATTCTTTGTGAAAGAAGGTGAAAGAGGAGAATTTTCTATCTTTAATTTGAAAGGACAAGTTATTATTACCAAGTTCTTCGAGACAGGTCAACACCAATATGTTTGGAATGGTATTGATAATTCAGGAAGAAAAGTTGCCTCAGGAAGCTACTTCTACAAGCTAAAAACAGATTCATATCAAGCAGTTAAGAAAATGATATTGCAGAAATAAGACTTGCTTTGCAAGAAAAAAAGGGGGAAAAGAAGATGAAAAATGTTGTTATTGCTCTATTTATGTTATTACTCATAGTTAGTTTAACAGCTGGAACACAATTAGTGGATTTTAATAATCCAACTGATTTGGACACTTACTTTGATATTGCCGGAGCAAGTGATGTTAGTAATTTAAGCAATTCTGGACTTGAAAACACAGGATCGGTTTATATACCAGCTTTGAACTGGACTCAAGCTAGAATATGTACTTACCAAACTGGCTTTGAAGTAGTTTTAGATGAACCTATCTCTGTAAGTGCTTATTTTAATAATACTTACGATTCAGGATATGGAACTATTGGTTTTTCTACAGCTGGCTCAAATACCGCTCAACCTGCATGTGAGATTATAGGTAATCCAGCCTATGGAATGTGTTATCATGGTTCAGGAGATTCCTTTATTAACGATGATTATTGGTTCGCTACAAGAAGCTATGAAGATGGGTTCGGCGACCCTTTGGATTTAAATATTCAATGGCTAAAGATTATATTGACTATTACTCCTCTTTCAGGTAATAGAATTAATGGTGAGTATGCAATATATTACTCTGATGCAAACGGTGTTATAAGTGAGCCAGCTGTTAGAACTAATTCTACCGTTATTGTAAATAACGCATTTACTGAGGGAACAACCATATATCCATATTTTGGCGAATCTTGGGCCCGTATTCAGAACTTTGATAATTTCTCTGTTACTGCTACAGATGCTACTTTACCAGTAACCTTGTCATCATTCTCAGCAATAACAACAAGTAATAATTTTGCTAACATTCAATGGACTACAGCCTCAGAGAGTAATTTAATTGGCTATAATATCTATAGAAATGAGCTTGAAAACATGAATACTGCTATCAGAATTAATCCTACTTATATTCAAGCAACTAATAGTGCTACAGGTTCTCAATACTCTTATACTGATGAAGAAGTTGAAATGAATACAAATTATTACTATTGGTTACAATCTACTGAAATAGATGGTTTTGTGGAAATATACGGACCAGTTTCAGTTAAAATTAGTGGTCAGTCAGAAGATATTGAACCAGTAATCCCTACAAGTGAATTAAAAGAAAATTATCCTAATCCTTTCAATCCTGAAACTACTTTTGAATTCTTTGTGAAAGAAGGTGAAAGAGGAGAATTTTCTATCTTTAATTTGAAAGGACAAGTTATTATTACCAAGTTCTTCGAGACAGGTCAACACCAATATGTTTGGAATGGTAGAGATAATTCAGGCAAAAAAGTTGCTTCAGGAAGCTACTTCTACAAGCTAAAAACAGACTCATATCAAGCAGTTAAGAAAATGATATTGCAGAAATAGAAAAACTGGGAGCACCTTCATCCTGAAGGCTTCTTAACTGGGAAGGCTTATTGGCATTTCCTTAATACAGATATCAGCCCCGCTACATGCGGGGCTATATTTTAGCAAAACAATTCGACAGATATTTATCATTTTTAACCACTTTAAGATAAATCCAACCAGAAATAAAGCAAGCTAAGAAAAGTCGGAAATAAGGCAGTATTATAGACTTTTAAAGTACTTTATTACTTGGTAATTTGCTCCTTATTATTGACTCTTTTTGTCTTTCAAAGAGGCGATTAGAATAAATTAATTGACACAAAAATAGCGATTTATTTTTTGAGAGAAAAATATCCTAATGGAGGCTAAGTGAAATATCTTAACCAGAGAAAAGTAGAAGGTGTCATTTTCTTAGTAATATTTCTAAGTATATTCACCTTTCTTGGAGCCAAGATGGGGGCGAATAACCTACTTGGGTCTATTATGAATACAGCTCATGATCTTCTACTTAACACAGTATTTTATATTATGGCGATTACTGTATTATCGTCTGCTTTAGGACAGTTGATGATTGAATTTGGTGTAGTTAGATTGTTAGAAGGGGTATTGGCTCCCTTGATGCGTCCAATCTTTAATCTACCAGGAGTTGCTTCTTTAGGTGCTCTTATGACCTTCTTTTCTGATAACCCAGCAATAATTTCTTTAGCAAAGGATAAAAACTTCAATGCCTATTTTAAGAAGCATGAGTTAATCTCCTTAACTAACTTTGGAACATCCTTCGGAATGGGGTTAATCGTGATTAGTTTCATGATTGGAAAAGGCTTTTTTGCTGCTGCTATGATTGGTTTTGTAGGAGCGATTATTGGTTCTATAATTTCAACCCGTTTGATGCAGATGATGATTAAAAATGAATTTCATAATATCCCTCGTGATGTTCCAGCAGATTTAGAAGAGAATGTTTCTTTTAAATCAAAAGGTAATTTCTCTATGAGATTTTTAAATGCTACTTTAGATGGTGGTAAAGCAGGAGTTGATTTAGGCTTAGCTGTGATTCCAGGTGTGTTAATCATTTCTACAGCAGTGATGATTCTCACTTTGAGTGCTAAAGACCCATCTGGTATATACTCTGGTGCTGCTTATGAAGGTGTTCCTGTCATACCATATTTAGCTAATAAAGTTGGCTGGTTTTTCCAATTCCTTTTTGGTTTTCACCAAGCTGAAGCTATTGCTTTCCCTATCACAGCCCTCGGTTCTGTAGGTGGAGCACTTTCTCTAGTTCCAAAATTTATTGAAACTGGTATCGCTCAAGGAAATGAAATTGCTGTATTCACTGCCATGGGAATGTGCTGGAGTGGTTATCTTAGTACTCACACTGCTATGTTAGATACTTTAGGTTATCGTAGGTTAACTTCTAAAGCTCTCTTATCACACACAATAGGTGGACTCTTAGCTGGAGTTGTAGCTCATTATGGCTTTATCTTATTCCAATATCTTAGTTAAATATGCAAATTTTAACAAATAATTTACCTATAAAAATTATAGCTAGAGTTGTTACTGATGTAAAAGTCAGTAATAACTCTTTTGCTTATCACTCAATGATGAAATTAGCTCGGGAGTATCAAGAAAAATATAAGAATACTCCCATAGGTGAAATAACAAACATTCAATTAGCTCGCTCTTTCTTTCGCGCAATTGGGATTGACCCTACAAGACGAAGACCTTCCTCAGAAGCTCTTTTAAGAAGAGCAGTTAATGGCAAAGACCTTTATCAAATTAATAATATCGTGGATATCGGGAATTGGTGCTCTTTAGAATTTTTGCTCCCAATTTGTGTCTATGATTATGATAAAATTCAAGGAAAAGTTAGTGTTAAAATAGGAAGTCAAGATGATGAATACTTAGCTCATAATGGAAGAGAAATGAATTTCCAGGATAAGTTTGTTATCTGTGATGAAACTGGAGCTTTTGGCTCACCCTTGACAGACTCAGTTAGAACTGCTGTGACAGAGAATACTAGGAGTGTCTTAATGATTATTTTTGCTCCAGAAGATTATGATCCTGAGCTTCTAAATAAGCAGATGAATTTGATGGAAGAAAGGGTAGGGAATTGAGAATTGAGAATTGAGAATTGAGAATTGAGAATTGAGAATTGAGAATTGAGAATTGAGAATTGAGAAGGCATCTTAACTGGGAATGTGGGCTTCCAGCCCGCATCATTGCGTGGCAATGATATATCTTCAATCCCAAGGGGATTAAATCAAAGCAGGCAGAAATACAGCCTGATGGATTCACGGACTAAAGGTCCCTAACCCCAGTTCTTAAATCCCAGCGGGATGCCATATAATAGGGAGTGTTCGCAAGACACTCCTAAAGTAACTACAAAAAGATAGCCCTGCAGGGGCGACATACACTAAAAAAAGTTAAAAAAATCTATCCACTAATTTCACGAATCTCACTAATGTAGGGGCGTATTGCCATACGCTTTTTGAAAAGTCCCTTAACACAGAGTAAAGATGAGTTTTAAGAAGTTTTCACAGAGTTTTAGACAAGTTTAGAGAATGTGATAAGACCTCTTCTGTCGGACTGTGGACATTTTGCCCGCATCATTGCGTAGCAAATGATATATCTTCAATCCCAAGGGGATTAAATCAAAGCAGGCTGAAATACAGCCTGATGGATTCTCGGACTAAAGGTCCCTAACCCCAGTTCTTAAATCCCAGCGGGATGCCATATAATAGGGAGTGTTCGCAAGACACTCCTAAAGTAACTACAAAAAGATAGCCCTGCAGGGGCGACATACACTAAAAAAAGTTAAAAAAATCTATCCACTAATTTCACGAATCTCACTAATGTAGGGGCGTATTGCCATACGCTTTTTGAAAAGTCCCTTAACACAGAGTAAAGATGAGTTTTAAGAAGTTTTCACAGAGTTTTAGACAAGTTTAGAGAATGTGATAAGACCTCTTCTGTCGGACGGTGGACATTTTGTCCGCCTCATTGTAAAACAATGATAATCCCAGCGGGATGCCATATAATAGGGAGTGTTCGCAAGACACTCCTAAAGTAACTACAAAAAGATAGCCCTGCAGGGGCGACATACACTAAAAAAAGTTAAAAAAATCTATCCACTAATTTCAGAAATCTCACTAATGTAGGGAAATATTTTTCACATTCTAAAAGACGATTAAGAACTATTCTGCCGGATTGCATGCACCCTTACCTACGAAATACCTTATTAAAATTAGATGTTATCTTGTTCTTTATTTTAAATAGCAGATACATCTTTCACCCTAAATTGACTAATAGAAAGATATAAACTGTAAATTTGCTGAGTCTTCTTCGATCCTTCTAAATTATCATTGCAAGTGTGTAAATAATAGCCAGCATTCAAAAAATAGTAATCATAGTAAAAAATGCATTTTGTGGAATAGAAATTACATAAAATACAATTATCGTGGATGCCCAGTTTAGCTGACAACAAAGAGTGTCTTGAACTGATATTTGAACTGAAAATATTTACCAACACCACTAAGAGAGGTAATGTATGAGTCAGAAAAATAACTGTTTTGGTTTATTGCTAGGCTTGATATTGATATTGATACCTGCCTTGGCTTTTGGACAATTTCGTGTTGAGAATGAAAGCCGTTCCAACTTGAACATTCTCTTTAACAACCCTGATTATCAAATTAAGCAAGAGATGATTGGAAATACAGAATATGATTATGTTAGTAGCCAAGTTCCTACTGTTACTATTGAAGTTGGAGCTCCAGAACTTCCTTTTTATTCATCAACAATTGAAATTCCTAACACAGGAAAACCTACTATTGAACTTAGGGTAGTCGAATCTGAACTTATCAAAGATATTAAGATTAAACCATTTAGGGGAAGTGAACTAAAAGCAATAACTTTTGACAACTCTGTTTACACTAAAGATATATATTATCCAATTAACAGGGTTCAAATCGGAGAGCCAGCTATCTTAAGAAATAAGAGATTGGTTAGCTTTGTCGTTAATCCTTTTAGATACAATGATGCTAGTAATACCTTAGAAGTTATCACAAAAGCTGAAATTCTAATTACTATTGAAGACCAACCATCAGTAAATGAAATTACTAGATCATTTATGAAAACTGATAGATCTTTTGAAAACTTCTTCGCCTCTACAGTTTTAAATTATAAAGAAGTAAAGAGCAGAGATGATTATCAAAATCCAACTATTCTCTATATCTATGCTTCAGGTCTAGAAAGTTCTTCAGCTTTGGAAGACTTATTTAATTGGAGAAGAGAACAAGGGTGGACGGTCTATAGTGCTAGTACGAATGTGACTGGATACGATGATCAAGACATTAAAAGCTATATTCATAATGCCTATCTTAACTGGGAAAATCCCCCAGCTTATGTTACCTTTATTGGAGATACTTCTGGGATGTTTATCATTCCTACTAGCTTCTTGCCTTACAACTTTGATTCTGAACATCCTGAGGATATTGCAGGAGGAGACCATTATTACGCTTTGCTTGATGGGAACGATGAGTTAGAAGATATCTTTATAGGTAGAATTTCTATTAATACAAGTAATGAACTTGATGTCATTGTTTCCAAAACTATACAATATGAAAAAGCTACTGTTACTCTTGACCCATCTTATTATACTAAAGCTTTGTTGGTAGGAAAAACAGAACGATCAGGAGAATCAACAGTGATAACTAATTTATATATCAAAGAAATAATGAATGATTATAATGAAGATTCTTCTTTTATCGAACATTATGGTTATTGGATAACCCCTTCTCTAATTACTGATGCACTAAATTTAGGTGTTGGATTTTGGAATTATCGTGGTTTAGAAGGTATGGATGGTTGGAATAACTCTCAAATCTCTAGTCTAAGCAATATTGATAAATTAACAATTGCTTTAATTCTTACTGCAAATACAGGTAGTTTCTATGATGGTTCCTCAAGAACAGAAGAAATTGTTAAGGCAGGCTCAGTAACCGAGCCGACTGGTGCTGTTTGTGCTGTTGGTTTAGCCAGTGGAGTTACTCATACTACTTTTACAAATTGTCTAGATGGTGGAATAATGGGCTATCTCTTTTCTGAAGGTGGTTGGACAATGGGAGCTGCTGTTAACAGAGGTAAACACTATCTCTGGCAAGCTTATGGGTCATCTAATTTTAATATGTATCTATTACATTCTACTGTATGTAATCTGATGGGAGATTCAGCTTTAAGAGTCTATAAAGCAAGTCCAAAATTCTTTCAAACAGATTGTCTTGAGAATGTTGCATTAGGAAGTAACCAATACAAGGTAAAAACTCATGAAAATAACTTAGCCTTAGATGATGTCTGGGCTACTCTTAAAATTGCTGATGATTATTTTACTGCTTATACTGACTTCCATGGTGAAGTATTCTTTGATATTCCAGAAAATGTACAAGGACAAGGGCTTTTGACCCTATCTAAGGAAGGATATCAGCCTCAACAATTTGATATTAACTTTGGTTTAGAAGGACCAAGCTTGAATGCTACCGCGATCACTCTATTTCATGGAGCTAGTGAGGTAGAATATGCTTCTCCAGGAATGACATATTCTCTTAAAATTGAAGTAACTAATGCTGGAAGTGCTGATGTTACGGATATTAGTGGAAGAATTATAGCTAACACAAATGGCCTTGCTGTTACGACAAATCAAGTGGTCTATGGTGATATCATGTCATCCCAAAGTACAGAAAATAGTGACTGCTTTGAGTTTTTAGTTGCTAATAGAGCTTTTGAAAATGATATAGCTCTGAAGATTATTTTATCAAATGATTCTTATAGTTGGGAAAGACAAATTTTAATCCCTACTCAAAGCCCTATCATTGAAGTATTAGACTATACTTTAAGCAATACAGATTTCTATCAAAGAGAAGTATCTCAGTTAAATGTCCAGCTTGTTAATTTGGGTTCTGCAGATTTAATATCGGCTAATGCAACTCTAACTTCTTTGGATAGTAGACTTACAGTAAACTCTCCTCTTGTGCACATTGGCAACATGCCCAGTGGAGCAAATACAACGATGACTTTTAGTGTTATTGCTTCTAGTGACTTTATACCTGGTGAATTAGTGCCAATGCTAGTGAATATAAATGATTCAGGTTTTGAAACAGAATGCTACTTTAATCTTCAGATTGGTCAGGCATCTATTACAGATCCTTTGGGGCCTGATGCCTACGGATATTATATCTTTGATTCTTATGATACTGAATATGAGGATTGTCCTGTATATGATTGGATAGAGCTAGATCCAGAGCTTGGAGGCGATGGCCAAGCTATAGCATCACTTCTTCAAGACAATGGCAATGACTCTCAACAAGTGGTGACTCTTGCTTTACCTTTTACCTTTAAATTCTATGGTAGAGATTATGACCAAATCTCCCTTTGTAGTAATGGCTGGGTTGCTATGGGGCAAACTGAACAAACAACCTTTAGAAATTGGAGATTACCAGGTCCTCTAGGTCCCTCACCTATGATAACTCCTTTCTGGGATAATCTCTATGCGATTGCTTCTAGCCAAGTCTTTATTTCTTATGATGAGACAGAAAACTGCTTTGTTATCACTTGGGATGATTGGAGGATTTTTCATTATGATTCAGCAGAAGAAACCTTTCAAGTTATTCTCTATGACCCTGAATTCCACAACTCTTCCACTGGAGATGGTCCAATTAAAATTCAGTATAAGGTAGTCAATAATGTTGACTTCGGTGTAGACTATCAACATGGACAATATACTACTGTTGGTATTGAGGATCATACTGCTAGGGTCGGTTTAGAATATACCTATAATAATCAATATCCTCAAGCAGCAAGACCTTTAGAAAATGAGCTAGCTTTATTCATTACAACAAAAATTGGGCAATTACCACCACTTGTAATAACACAACCTAATGATATTATTTTTGAAGAAGATAGTTCTGATAACACTATCAACTTATTTAATATCTTTAGAGACCCCAATAACGATGATATAGAGTTTACTTTCTCTGATACCGAGAACTTATTCTTTGAGGTTGATGAAGCAGGTTATTTAACTATCACTTCCGTTCAGGATTGGAATGGATTTGAAACTGTCACTATCTCTGCTAACGATGGAATTAATGATTATTCTGCCGAAGTATCTTTCTTACTAACGGTTACTCCTGTAGATGATAGACCTTATTTAGTAGCAAAAATCCCTGAAAATACTAATTTTGATTCTAATACAAATCACATCACCTTTAGTATTTCAGTTATTGATATTGATTCTGCTTTATCTTATAAATGGAAAATAAATAATGAAGAGCTAGAAAACCAAGTTACTGATACACTTAATTATGTATTTCCTAATGTTGGTGAATATTCAGTTAAATGCTATGCAATTACTACAGACTCAGATGTATCAGTTGTTGTTAGTTGGAATGTGAATGTCGCTGTTGCCAATGATGTGCAAGTTCTTTTTGTGAATTCTCTTTCTCAAAATAACCCAAATCCATTCAACCCAACTACTAATATCAATTTCTCATTGAATAAAAGTAGTGATGTCTCTATCATTATTTATAATGTTAAAGGACAGAAGGTTAGAACTTTAGTTTCTGACAAATATTCACAAGGAATTCATAATGTAGTTTGGAATGGTTTAGATGATAATAACCAAGTTGTATCATCAGGAATTTATCTCTACAGAATGGTGACTGATGAGTTTATAAGTACTAAAAAAGCTATTATGCTAAAATAACTTTTAGCCTGAGTGGCATAAGGACAAATGTTTAAAAAGCCCTGTTATTATGACGGGGCTTTATCTTTAGGAGTAAATTTAGGCTAAATAATGCGGTTTTGTTCAAGTTCGTATGATAGAAGAGTTACAAATTTTAATAATATATCTAGATTATTTTTAAATAGAAGCTATTTTTTTAGCTAATAATTAGCTCCAAAGAAAACTTTCTCAGGATAAAAATAAAAATAAGATTGACTGATATCAGCTTGTTAGAAATTATAGTAAATTGAAAATAATTTTAACGAGAGGATGATATGGAATACCCATTTGAAGTATTTGAGAAGAAATGGCAAGATGTATGGAAAAAAGAAAGAGTGTTTAACGCAGAGAACCAAGTAGAAGGCAAAGAGAATTATTTTGTCTTATCTATGTTCCCTTATCCTTCGGGAGTGTTACACATGGGTCATGTCTCTAATTATTCAATTGGTGATGCAATATCACGCTATAAAATGATGCAGGGTTATAATGTCCTCCAACCAATGGGTTATGATTCTTTTGGTATGCCTGCAGAGAATTTTGCTATACAACATAATACTCACCCACGCTTAGCCACAGAAAGCAATATGGCTATTATGCAAGGTCAATTGACTGCTATGGGATTTGGCTTTGATTGGGAAAGAACTGTCGCGACCTCAACCCCAGAATATTATCGTTGGGGACAATGGCTTTTTAAAAGACTTTATGAAAAAGGATTGGTCTATAAAAAGACTTCCTTTGTGAATTGGTGCGATGAGTGCCAAACAGTACTAGCAAATGAACAAGTTGAAGATGGAAAATGCTGGCGTGACGGCTCACTGGTAAGACAAAAAGAGATGGAACAGTGGTACTTCAAAATCACTGATTATGCTGAAGAACTATTAGATTTCTCTAAAATGATAGATTGGCCAGAAAGAGTTATTACTATGCAGAAAAACTGGATAGGCAGAAGTCATGGTACTGAAATTGACTTTATAGAAGAGACAACTAAAGAGACTATAAAAGTCTTTACTACACGACCTGATACTATCTTTGGTGTTACTTTTATGGCTCTTCCTCCAGAACACGAATATATTAGAAATTTATTGAAAGAAAATCCTGATAATACAGAATTAAATGACTTTTGTGAAAAAGTAATTAATGAAGATAAAAAAGAGAGAGGTTCTACTGAACAAACTAAAGAGGGCTTCTTTACTGGTAAGTACTGTCTTAATCCTGTAAATGGTGATAGAGTTCAAATCTGGGTAACCAACTATGTACTTATGGATTATGGAACTGGTGCAGTTATGGCTGTTCCTGCTCATGATCAAAGAGATTTTGAATTTGCTAAGAAGTATGATATACCTCTTAAAATAGTTATTCAAAATGAAGACAAAAGTCTTGTACTTGAAGAAATGACTGAAGCTTTTGTAGAAGCTGGAATATTGGTTAATTCAGATAAATTTAATGATAAAGAAAGCCTAAGTGCTAAAGAGGAAATCTCTGCTTGGATCGATGAAAATAAGATGGGTAAAATGACTACTACTTATCGCTTGCGTGATTGGGGTGTCTCTCGTCAAAGATATTGGGGAAATCCAATTCCTGTAGTTCATTGTGAAAAATGCGGTGTTGTCTTGGTTCCTGATGAAGATTTACCAGTAAGACTTCCAGAAAATGTTCAGGTAGGTAAAACTACCCAAAACCCTCTTCTTTCTGTATCAGAATGGGTAAATACTTCTTGCCCTAAATGTGGAGGAGCTGCTCGTAGAGAGACCGATACAATGGATACTTTTGTGGATAGTTCATGGTATTATGCCCGTTATACAGATCCTAAAAATACCAATATGCCTTTCTCTCCTGAAGTAGCTGAGAAGTGGTTGCCAGTTGACCAATATATTGGTGGTATCGAACATGCTTGTATGCACCTTATTTATGCTAGATTCTTCCATAAATTTATGAGAGATATCGGATTAGTAAAAGGTGATGAACCATTTGCAAGACTTCTTACTCAAGGTATGGTCTGCAACTTAGGAACCAAGATGTCAAAATCTAAAGGCAACGGAGTTGATCCACAGCCATATATTGATAGATACGGTTCAGATGCAATTAGAGTTTTTATGCTTTTTGCTTCACCACCTGAAAAAGATGTGGATTGGAGTGATGACGGAGTTGTAGGTGCTTTTAGATTCCTCAACCGAGTCTATAGACAAGCTGATAAGTATAGAGATTTAATTAAAGATAATTATAAAACATATTCTCCAGATATAGAAATATCTAAAGAAATGAAAGAGCTTAGATTCTCTACTCACACTATGATTAAGAAATGGCACGAAGATATAGAAGAAAAATTGCAATTTAATACTGCTATTGCTGCTATTATGGAACATCTTAATAATGTTGCCAGTGTGAAAGACACTGAGAATATGACTGCTAATGATAAGATTATCTTTGCAGAAGCTAATGCTGTTATGTTCAGACTTATCTATCCATTTGCTCCTCATGTTAGTGAAGAAGTTTGGAGTATGATAGATCAAAAAGGGATGATTCACGAAAGTGGTCTACCCCCTTATAATCCTCTTTATCTTGTTAAAGATGAGGTTACTTATGTAGTTCAGGTTAATGGAAAGCTTCGTGGGAAATTAGAAGTTTCACTCTCAACTACAGATGAAGAGATTAAAGAAATGGCTTTGGCATTAGAAAATGTAGCAAGATTCATTGAAGATAAAGAAATCAAGAAAATAATTGTTGTTAAGAAGAAATTAGTTAGTATTGTAGTAAAATAGAATAGATAGCCCATAATTTGAAGAAAGGGGATGCAATTATGAATGTAATTCATAGTAAAACTGGATGGATAGAAGTTATAACTGGTAGCATGTTTAGCGGTAAGACTGAAGAACTGATTAGAAGAATCAGAAGGTCTGAATATGCCAAACAGAAAGTTCAGATATTTAAACCTAAAATTGATAATAGGTATGAAGATGATTATATTGTTTCTCATTCAATGATGAAAGCTCCTTCCACCAAGATCGAAGATATTAATGAAGTTTTAGAACTAGTTGAAGAAGATACTCAAGTAGTTGCCATAGACGAAGTACAGTTCTTTTCAGACGATGTTATTGAAATCTGTAATAAATTAGCTAATGATGGTAAAAGAGTTATAGTCGCAGGCTTAGACCAAGATTATAAAGCTCAGCCTTTTGGTCCTATGCCAAAATTGCTAGCAGTCGCTGAATATATAACTAAAAATTCAGCAATTTGCGTAAAATGCGGTAATCCAGCTACTAGAACACAAAGATTAGTTAAAGATACAGACACTATATTGGTCGGTTCTAAAGAGATTTATGAGGCTCGTTGCCGTAACTGTCACGAGATTTTAGATTAATGGGAAAAGTAATATACTGGGCTTTAGTTATCTATGAATTTATGGTAATTATTGCTGTATTTAAAAGCTTTATGATCTACTTCTCTAGGGGCAATAAATTCTCTTACTTTCTAACTAAGCTCAGCTTTGTAGATTCATTAACAGATCCCTACTTGAATATCTTTAGGAAATTCTTTCCTCCTGCTTATGGATTGGATTTCTCACCCATGATTGGCTTAATTATTCTTCAATTAATCGAAAAATTAGTCTATAATAACTTAATGCATTAAATGATAAGGAATTAAAATGTCTATATCTATTCCCCAAATTAGAGATAAAGAGTTTTCAACTAAAACTTTTGGATACAGTAAGCGAGAAGTAAGAGAGTTTCTTGAGTTCGTTGCTAATGAAATCTATCAAGAGAGAATGATTCAAAACGAATCAAAAGAGAAAGAAACCAAAGAGAAAGAGTTTATCTCACATAAAGCTACAGAAGCTGTGAAAGGAGTTGATGAGTTGAAAAGAAGAGAAGAACTTATTCAAAAAACTCTTCTTTTTGCTGAAAATGCTAAAGCAGAAATGATAAGTAATGCTCGAAAAGAAGCCGAGAACATTATCAGAGAAGCAGAAATTAAAGCTAAAAAAACTATAAACGAAGCTCGTCACTTTCTTAATCAACTTGATTATCAATATCTTAAACTTAAAGAAGAGAAACGAATGTTTCTGCTCCAAACTGCATCCCAATTTAAAGCTTACTTAGAAAGAATAGAAAAAGACCCAGCAATTGCTAGATTAAATGAAACAAGCGTTCAAGCAGAAATGAAAAAAATAAAATCAGATAATAGTCCACAAGAGGAGGGGAAAAGTGAACAATCAGATTCAAAAGGCTAAAGAATATATTTCTGATAAAATTGGTTTAGGTTATGAAATAGGGATTATCTTAGGAACAGGATTAAGTAACTTTGCAGAATTCGTTTCTGATAAAATTGTGATTCCTTACCATGAGATTCCTGGATTTGTAAAATCAACTGCTCCAAGTCATAAAGGTAATTTAATTGCAGGAACTCTAAAGGGAAAGAAAGTCATTGTTTTACAGGGAAGATTTCACTATTATGAAGGCTACTCTTTAGAACAAGTTGTCTTTCCTACCAGAGTGCTCAAATCTCTTGGAGCTCACACTCTAATCGTTACTAATGCTGCAGGTAGCTTACGCGAAGAGTTTAAACCTGGAAGTATTATTATGCTTAAAGATCATATAAATTTCATGGGAACAAACCCTCTTATAGGACCAAATGATGACACTATAGGGGAAAGGTTTGTCTCTATGCATGATACCTATTGCGAAGAGTATCGTAACAAGCTTAAAATGATATCACTAGATAACAAAATAAAGGTTTCAGATGGAGTCTATATCGCAGTCAGCGGTCCTAGTTTTGAAACAAAATCAGAATGTAAATTCTTTGCTAATATTGGAGCTGATGTGGTTGGTATGTCCACTGTTCCTGAAGTTATCGCAGCAATTCATTGTGGATTAAAAGTTTTAGCTTTCTCAATTGTGACTAATTACTCTAATCTCATCCATAAAGCTAAACATAGCCAAGAAGAGATTAGAGAAAATGCAGATATTGCTAAAGCTAATTTAGAGAGACTTATTTCTGAATTTGTCAAAGATATTTAATTCATTGACAGAATTTTAAGATATAATTAATTATTGTTTCTAAGAAAAACGCGGAGAATTCTTATGTCAGATAAAATGTTAAGTAAAGAAGAGTTAAAAGAATATGAAGAAAAATTGTTAAAGGAAAGACAGAAAAGTCTTGACTATATTAACAAGCTTAATGATAATCAAAAAGATAGTGTGAGAGAGAGTTCAGGTGATGCTTCTGCCTATGCTATTCATCAAGCTGATCATGGTTCAGATACCTATTATCGGGAAAACCAGGTTTTAATGATGGAAAAAGAACATCAATATATAAAGAAACTTAATGTTGCCCTTAAAAGAATATATGACGGAACTTACGGAATATGCGAAATTTGTGGAAAAAGAATTCAACCAAAACGCTTGGAAATCGTTCCTAATGCAGCCTTTTGTATTGAATGCCGTTCTGCTGAAGATGAGAAAAATAAAAAGAAGAATAAGAATAAAAAACAATGAAGCAAAGCTGGAAATATTTTCTAATCTCATTTTGTATCATAGTTGTTGACCAGCTATCTAAATACATAGTTAGATTAAAAATGCCTTTATATCAATCAATAGAAGTAATAGGTGATTATTTTAGATTAACTCATGTTGAAAACCATGGGGCGGCTTTTAGTCTTTCTCTTGGAGAGAATTCTCGCTGGATATTTATTAGCTTAACTTTGTTACTAATCGGCGTATTCGTCTATTTAATAGTTAAACAACCGAAAATTCAAAAGCTTTATTACAGCTTAATTCTTGGTGGTGCAATCGGTAATCTTATTGACAGAGTTGTCTTTGGGAAAGTTACCGATTTCTTAGATAGTCTTTATCCTAGGATTCCTTCAGAGTGGAATTGGTTCTACTCTTTTGATAGATGGCCAACTTTTAATGTCGCTGATTCTATGATAGTAATTGGTATGATTATTTTTGCTATAGATGCAATAATTTTTGATAATAAACGAAAAAAATCCCTTGAGGAGGCATAATGCCAAAAAAAGTAATTATAATATTTTTCTTAATAGTTTTATTCCAGATCGCTTTTGGACAAACTATAATGGATATCCAACAAACAAGTGACCCTGGTGCTGATAATACATATCCTTCAACTTACAATGGACAAGAAGTAACTATTAGTCCTGTTACTCTTGGAGCAAAAGGTTTCAACGGCTCAGATAATAATATGTTTGCCTTTGACCTAAACCCAGGAATTTGGAATGGAATTTATCTTAATAATGTAACGACTATAACTAATCTAAAAACAATGGTGAGTATTACAGGTACTGTTAATGAAGTAAATGGTATGACAGAATTAACTAATGCTACTATTACAGTGATTAATCAAGGTCCTTTTGATCTTACAGCTAACACTGTAACAATAACTCAATTACAAGATCCTGCAATCGCAGAACAATATGAAAGTAGTTTTGTTAAGATTAACAATTTAGCCTATACTGGAAATACAGAAGGTAATTATTGGTTAGCAAGTGATTCTAACAATAATGAAATCAGAATTGGTAATGGCTTCTTTGATGCAAACCCTGCTAATGGCGATGAGTTTGGAAGTATTTCTGGTATCTTAGTCTATGATGGTAATAATTTTATCCTAAATCCTAAAGATGCTACTGATCTTGTTCCTAGTACTCCTGCTACTTTGGCAGTTAGTTCTGAAAAAGAAAAAATAGGTGATAAGCTCTTTGTTCATATTAACTCAACTAATATTAAAGATTATTGGGGACTTAATGGTTTTGAATTTAACTTCACCTATAATGATGAGTTTCTTGATTATTATAGCTATGAATTAGGAATTGGAGATGCTACTAGTACTTCACAGGTTACAGAATCTATGGTTGATGATGTTTATACTATTAGTTATGCCTCTTTAGAGAATTTTGCTAGTTACGAAACTCCAACTTTAATTACCTTAATTTTTGATATTAAAGAGTATGGTGTTGCTACAGTTAATTTCAGCAATTTCAAGTTTATGGATGATGCTCAAAATAATTGGATGATTTCTGATTTATCAGCTCTTAATGTTTCTTATAATAATGGTTATGACAGTAAAAAAGCATATCTATCAATTAGAAATACCAATAATGATAAAAATATATTCAATCCTTATTACAACGAAAGATTAACCATAAAATATGGTTTTAAACCAGGTTATAGCACAAAGACCATCGTTCGTATCTATGATTTGAAAGGTCGCTTAGTATATACTCCGGTAAATAAAGTTCATAGTGGACTTGGTGAATATCGTTGGGATGGAAGAGACAAAAATCGCGAATTAGTTGATATCGGAACCTATATCTGCCAAGTGGAAGTTGTAGTAAGAGAAACTGGTGATAAATATATCACTGATCAACCAATCGTTGTTGCCGGACAGCTTAAATAAGGAGTATCAATGAAAAAAATAATATTTATAACTATCTTAATTAGTCTTGTTGCTTTAAATTTGAATGCTCTTTTTGAAAGCTATCCATCATCAGCGAGAGCTCGCGGTATGGGTGATGCTTTCTTCACTCTCTCAGATGATTCTGATGCAGCTTTCTATAATCCTGCTGGCTTAGATCAAGCTGATAACCAATTCAATCTTGGTATGGTTGATTTATATGGAAATAAATATGCAAGAGTATATACAGCTTCTGCATCTTATAGATTTTCTCCTATTTATGGAACCATTGGTATTGCAGGCAAGCAACTTGGTGTTGATTTTGAAGATACAAGTTTAAGTACTGAATCAACATTCACTTTGACTCATGCTTTTAAATTAATGCAAGATTTACACAGTTCAATAGCTTTTGGCTATTCTTTGAATATGTATGATATTGAATTTGCAGGTGACTATGGTAGTGACAGTGCTTTTGGTTTGAATGTTGGAGCTATTGCTACTATGCACCAAAGAACTAAGATATCTTTTGCAGTTCATAACATTAATAATCCTAATGTAGGAAATGATAACCAATTTGAATTACCTAGAAAAATGGTAACTGGTTTAGCTTATCAACCTTACTATGGAGTAATTACTACCTTAGAATTAACTAAAGAGTTGAAAGGTGATACTTCAGTAGCTGCAGGTATTGAATACACTCTTTTTGAAGCAATGAAGCTTCGTGCTGGTGTTCATAATAACCCAGCTGTTTATTCTGCAGGTGCTGGTTTCGAAGTAAAAGGTATGCTTATTGATTACGGATTCACTTATCATTCAGATTTAGATGCTACTCATCATTTCCAAGTAGGATATAGATTCTAAAAGAGGTTAATAATGAAAAACAAAGACAACGGTAATACACAAGATACTATGAATAATTCATTCATTCCATCAATTCTTTCAAAGTTACTTTTTGATGGTTTTCAAAATTGGGTTAGAGATTATCAACACAATAGAAATATCAAAAAACATGATGTTATTGAAGACAAATTAATAGTTGTAGAAAATCTTCAGCTTAAATTAGATAAAAGAGTAAAAGAGAATAAATATAAAATTGATGCTCTCAGAACTCTTTTAATTATGAGTATGATCATGAATTTTGTCTTTTTTGCCGTGGTTTTGGTATTTTTGATCTTAATGTTCTAAGAAGAAATTAATCAGAGTAAAATATAAAGAAGAGACAGGATATTCCTGTCTCTTTTGCTATTATATCGAATATAGACTGGTATTAGGCTAGGTCAATTTTACTTTCTTCTTGACATATAAACAAATAATGAAAAATTTATTTAAAATGCGAAAAAATGTGGAGGAAATCAATGTCAATTACCAAACTTGATCAAATGTTTGATTCTTTAAGAAGTAAAAAGAAAAAGAGATTAGTCGGAGCCTATACGGTTGATGGTCATTCAATTGGAGCTATTAGCAAAGCAATAGATTTAGGTATTGTAGATGCAACTCTTATAGGAAATATAGATTTAATAAAAGCAACCTGTGAAGAAGAGAATATTGATATCAATAAATTTGAAATCATTGATGAAAAAGTAGATTCTAAAGCTGCTCAAAAAGCTTGTATTTATATTCGTGAAGGCAAGGGTGATCTCATAATGAAAGGACTTATAGGTACTGATACTTATATGAGAGCTCTATTAAACAAAGAAACTGGTCTTGTTCCTAAAGGGTCAATGCTTTCTCATATCACAGTTATGGAAATACCTAGTTATGAAAAACTCTTAGTGGTTTCTGATGTAGCTATTATTCCTCTTCCTGATTTAAAGCAAAAAGTTGCTATTACCAATAATATTATTAAAACATGTAAAGCTTTAGATATCGAAACTCCTAAAATCTCAATTCTTGCTTCATCAGAGTCAGCAACTGATAAGATAGTAGCTAATGCTGATGCTGCCATAATAACTAAAATGGCTGAAAGAGGTCAGATTAAAGGAGCCTTTGTTGATGGTCCTCTTTCTCTAGACTTATCAATTGATAAAGAAGCTGTTGCTATCAAGAAATTCCAATCTTCTGTAGCTGGTGATGCTGATGGAATCGTTTTCCCTAATATAGAATCTGGTAATGTTTTCTACAAAACTGTTACTAAATTAGTCAAAGCAGAATTAGCTGCTATGGTTTGTGGTGCAAGCTGTCCTGCTATTCTTTCATCTCGTGGAGATACAGAACAGACAAAATTATACTCAATAGCTCTTGCAGCTCTCTTAGCATAGATAGGTAGATAATATGATAACTACTTTAGACCAAATGGTTGAACAAGTTAAAGAGCTAAAGAAGAAGTTTAGAATTGCTGTAGCTTATGCTCAAGACTCTAACACTATCGGAGCAATCACTCAAGCAATCAACGATGGTTTTATCGAAGCGATTATGATTGGCGATGCTGACAAAATTATTGAAGTTGCTAAAGAAGCTGATATAAACCCAGACATCTTCCAAATTGTTGATATTAAAGATGAAGTAGCTTCTATTGCTAAAGCTGTGGAGATGGTAAGAAATGATGAAGCTGATGTCCTAATGAAAGGACTTTGCGGTACTGATAAATTCTTAAGAGGAGTAATTAATAAAGAAAGAGGATTATTACCTCCTAAAGCTACCATGACTTATGTCTGTGCTTTAGAAATCCCAAAATACCATAAATTACTCTTTGTAACTGATACAGCAGTCTTACCTTTCCCTGACCTTAAACAGAAGACTGCTATGCTAAAATACTCTGTTGCTATGGCACACAGATTTGGTATCGAGACACCTAAAGTTGCTCTTATTTCAGCTGCAGAAAAAGTAAGTCCTCACTTTGAATCTCATAATGATTATACTCAACTCTGCATGATGGCTCAACGCGGACAGATCAAAAACTGTATTGTCGATGGTCCTTTAGATATCTTCTTAGCATGTGATGAAGAGAGTGTGAAGATTAAAGGAGTTCCTACCCCTATCAACGGCGATGCAGATGTTCTTCTTTTCCCTTCTTTAGAAGCATGTAATTCTTTCTATAAAGGACAAATGTTGTGGGGTGGGGCAGAACTTGCTGGTTTAATCCAAGGTACTACTAAACCTGTTGTTGTGATGTCTAGATCAGAATCACCTAAATCAAAATATTACTGTATTGCTTTATCTTGCTTGATGGTATAAAGAAAGTTATTTACCAGTAAATTTATAGAAATTAATTGTTAGGAGAGCCTCTTGAATCCCTTGGGATTTAAGAGGCTTTTTTTATTTTAGGATGGGTGATATTTTCCTTGAGTGATTTAAGAAAGATTGAAACACCCCCTGTGTCCCCCTCGCGGAGGGGGATTTAAGAAAGATTGAAACACCCCCTGTGTCCCCCCCTCGCGGAGGGGGATTTAAGAAAGATTGAAACACCCCCTGTGTCCCCCTCGCGTAGGGGGATTTAAGAAAGATTGAAACACCCCCTGTGTCCCCCTCGCTGAGGGGGATTTAAGAGATCTGGTCACATTCATAGAACTTTTCTCAAAAAAACTCTGTGGAAATCCTCTTAACCTCTGTGAAACTCTATGTTAAGTGCCTTTTCTTAATTCGTGGAAATTCAAGAAGGCGTATGGCAATAGGCCCCTACATTCGTAAATGTCTCCATTCTCCATTCTCCATTCTCAATTCTCCATTCTCAATTCTCCATTCTCCATTCTCAATTCTCCATTCTCCATTCTCAATTCTCAATTCTCCATTCTCAATTCTCAATTCTCCATTCTCAATTCTTCATATATTCTTTCAAAGATATAGCCAACATGGACTCTATTAAGCAAATCTATCATACTAACATCTATTTCTATAACTTTACCCTTATGGAATCCGTATTTAACAACATTGATGCCATAATCTTGATACCAACGATTTAGATTAGTAATTTCAGCTTCACTCCAGCCACCTTCAATTTCCATTTCTCTGCCTCTTTGTTGAATCCTTTGCCAGGCGAGTTTAGGTCTTCCCACTAGATGTATAATAAGGTCAGCACTAGGGAGTTGGTTATTGGTTTTATGGAATTCAGTTGTAAGTCTTTCTAATTCTAAATCTGTAAGAAGTCCATCATGGTGGAATTGGTGACAGAATACGAGCAAGTCTTCAGGAAGTGAACGGTCTTTAACATAGCTTCTATCTCCCTTTTTTCCTTGCAATCTTTGTTCAGCTCTCATTTTAAGGAAGTGAAGTTGCAAATCAAAGCAGTATTTCTTTTTATCGGAGAGAAACTTTTCTAAGAGAGGGTTTTCTTCTGGTTTTTCATAGAGTCCAGTTAGATTTAGACTTCTCTCCATAATGGCAGTGATGGTAGATTTACCAAGTCCAACATTACCAGCAATAGTTATCAGGGTAGGGTTTTCAGATAAATATCTTTCAAGCTTCTTTTCTATCTCGATAGCTTTTAAGGTAGCTTCTGTTTCTGGAAGTTTTACCCATTTTCTAATGCCTGGTGTAGTAATTCTTAAAGATAGTTCACTAATTCTTTTGGCAATAAGTTCTACTGCTGTTTCAACAAATTCTTTTTCAGGCAGATTATTTGTTTCGATTATTAAAACAGGGCATTTAACATAATTTTCAATATATTCTTCATAGAGGTAATTTAGCTGTTTTAAATACTCTTCTGGGATAAGTTTTTCACTTTCTCTTCCGCGTTTGGCGATGCGTTTAATTAAAGTATCTACATCTGCTTTTAGATAGATTAAAATATCTGGTTCTTTAAAGTTCTCTGTCATTAGGTGATAAGTTCTTTGATAAGCTTGGAATTCTGCTTCAGTCATATTCCCGAGAATTCTCTGAGCTTTGCCAAAGATATGGTAGTCTTCAGCTAAAGTTCTATCTTCTAGGATGATTCCGCGTGAGTTATCGATTCTTTTCTGTCTCTCTAATCTGCCATTAAAAAACTCAATTTGAGCCATAAAAGCATTTTTTACTGGGTCTTTGTAGAACTCATCTAAAACTACTGGATTAAAAGTCTCGTCAAAGGTATGTATATCAGCTCCTTGAGTCTCTCCTGGAAAGAGAGAAAGAAGTCTATTCTTGAAAGGTTCTGATTTTGCTTTAGTTACTAATGTTGATTTTCCAACTCCGATATTACCGATAATTCCTATTCTTAAGTTTTCCATAAAAGTCCTTCATATTAATCAGTTTAGCTTTAAAATATTTTTCTAAGAATAAGTATTCTTGTCAAGCAGAGATATCACTTGACGAATATTAGGGATAATTTAATTTTAGATGTTGGAATATCCACTAAGGAGAAAACCTTGCTAAAAGATATAGATAAAATAGAAAAAATAAAGAAACTGAATATTGAAGAATTAGAGAAGCTTGCTCAGGAAGTAAGAGAGAGAATAATAGAAGTGACATCTCGGAATGGAGGACATGTGGCTCCTAGTCTGGGTGCAACAGATTTAGTAATTGCTCTACTAAAGGTTTTTTCTCCTCCTGAAGATGCAATTGTCTGGGATGTGGGACATCAATCCTATGCCTATAAAATCCTAACAGGACGCAATGAAGATTTTGATACCTTAAGGCAATATCAAGGAATAAGTGGCTTTAACAATATTTTCGAGAGTAAGTGTGATGCTTTTGGAGTTGGTCATAGTTCGACTTCCATATCTGCCGCTCTCGGTATAGCTTGTGCCAAACAGCTTAATCAGGAATCTGGTTATAGTATTGCTATAATTGGAGATGGTGCTTTAACGGGCGGAATGTCTTTTGAGGCTCTAAACCATACAGGCCATCTCTCAAAAGATAAAATGTTGGTAATTCTTAATGATAACAATATGTCCATATCTAAAAATGTAGGAGCTCTGCAAAAGTATCTAACTAATATGTTGGTAAGTCGCTCTTACAATGCTTTAAAGAAGCAGGTCTGGGATTTCTCTTCAACCCTGCCTCGTTCTATCAGAAGTAGATTTATTAGAGGAGCCCAGAAGATGGAAGAGAGTATGATAAACATCTTGGTTCCTAACATTATTTTTGAAGATCTTGGTTTTAAATATGTTGGACCTGTAGATGGTCATAATATTCCCCGCTTGATTAGAGTTCTAAATAAGGTTAAGTACAATATGGTAGGACCTATTCTGCTTCATGTTGTAACAACTAAAGGGAAAGGTTTTTCCATTGCTGAAAACAACTCTAGTAAGTTTCATGGTTTAGGTCCTTACAACGCTACTTCTGGTGAAACGGAGAAGAGAAAACTCCAAAATTGGTCTTCTAGTTTTGGGGAGAAGTTAGTCTCCTTGGCTCAAGAGAACAAGAAGATAGTGGCAATTACTGCGGCTATGAGCGATGGAACTGGCTTAACCCAATTTGAAAAGAAATTTCCAAGTAGATTCTTTGATGTAGGAATTGCTGAACAACATGCAATTACTTTTGCTGGAGGACTAGCAACTAAGGGTATAAAACCTTTTGTCGCAATATATTCTACTTTTATCCAAAGAGCTTACGACCAAATTATTCATGACATAGCCTTACAAAAACTACCCATTGTTATCTGCTTAGATAGGGCTGGTTTAGTTGGAGAAGATGGGGCAACACATCATGGGGCTTTTGATATATCTTTTCTCTTGCCTATACCTAATTTAGTAATTTTGACTCCAGCTTATGAATTAGAATTTCATGAGATGCTTACTTTTGCTTCTCAATATCAAGCTGGACCTATCATAATTCGTTATCCCCGAGGATCAATTAATTCTGATCACAATAACCATACTCCTTTTGAATTAGGAAGATTTAATTTGATTGAATCTGGTAAAAAAATAGCAATTCTCTCTGTTGGGCATGCTTTAGACTTAGCTTATCAAGTTAGACAGAAACTTCAAGAAGAGGATAATATTTCAGCAGAATTGATAAATGTGAGAACTATAAAACCACTTGATTATGACTATCTTGATTCCCTGAAAAATAAATTTGATTTAGTCGTTACTATTGAACATAGTAGCACTGTGAACGGGATTGGGCAATTAATTAGTAACTATCTTGACAAAACAAGAACCTTAAATATTGGCTACCCTGATAGTTTTGTAACACACGGTAATGTAAATTTACTTTACCAAGAAATAGGCTTCACTCCTGAAGCTATAAAAGAAAAAATCTTAAAGGAATTAAAATGAATCTTACTGGAAAACAAAAAGCATATTTAAAGAAACTTGTTCACTCACTTAACCCTGCTGTGATGATTGGTGGCAAAGGTGTTTCTGAACAAGTTATTAAAACAATAGATGAAGAACTAGAACTAAAAGAATTGATTAAAATTAAGTTTTCAGACTTTAAAGAAGAGAAGAAAGAGCTCTTCCCTCAAATCGCAGAAGAAGTTAATGCTATAGCTATCGACTTAATCGGTAATGTCGGGATTCTCTATCGCCAAAATCCTGATCCTGAAAAACAGAAGATCAAAATACCTTAATTAAGATGTACTATTCAGATACTATTACAGCTCTGGCAACCCCAGTAGGTAGCGGAGCTTTGCATATTATCAGAGTTAGTGGGGAAGACGCAGTTGAGCAGGTTGCTAAAATATTCCAACCACAAGAAAAGCTCTTAAAAGCTAAATCCCACTCTCTTGTTTATGGCAAGATTGTTGAAGATGGCAGACTTCTTGATGAGGTCTTATGCTCTGTTTTCCTTGCCCCAAATAGCTTTACAGGCGAGAACTCTGTGGAAATCTCTTGTCATGGTTCTATGTTTGTGGCAAACTCTATTCTTTCAGCCTTGCAAAAGAAGATTAGATTAGCTAAACCTGGAGAATTTACCTTACGGGCCTATCTCAACAACAAACTTGACCTAACCCAAGCTGAAGCTGTTAATGATATGATTCAAGCCAAGACTCAGAAAGCTCAGACTCTGGCTATTAATCAATTAGATGGTTCTCTGTTTAAGCGAATTTCTACTCTCTTAGATGAACTTTCCCACTATAGAATTCAATTAGAACTTGAGATAGATTTCCTCGATGACGATGTCCCAGATATTGATTTAGCTGAATTAAAAGTGAACTTACTTAGTTTAACTAGTAAGTTAAATACTTTAGTATCTTCAGGTAAGCAAGGAAGACTCATTAGGGAAGGTTTAAAGGTTAGTCTTATTGGAAAACCTAATGTAGGCAAATCAAGCATTTTTAATATGCTTTTGGAGACTGAGAGAGCTATCGTTACCCCTATCCCAGGAACCACCAGAGATTATCTTGAGGAAGTTATTGCTTTAGGTGGCTATCTAATCAGAATTTATGATACTGCTGGAATTAGAGAAACAACAGATACTATCGAACAGATGGGAATAAATCGTTCTCGTGAAATTATCGAACAAAGTGATCTAATTCTCTATATAACCGATGGTAATGCTACTAAAGAAGATTATGATAATTTTGTTAAAGGACTTAATTCTGATAAAATTATTAAAGTTCTTAACAAATCAGATCTCCTTACTCCTGAGCAAATTTCTCTCTACCCTGATTATATCTCTTGCTATGCTTCATCTGCTCAAGGAATAGCTCCTCTAAAAGAGGCAATTTTGTCTCAGATTGTTTTATCTGACCAAGAATTAGAATCAGGTTTATTAACTAACTCTCGTCAGATTTCTGCTGTAGAAAAGAGTATTGTTTCGATAGAACAAGCTATTATTTCAATTGATAACTTTATCGGTTATGAATTTACGGCCTTTGATCTTAAAGAAGCTTCTGCTCACTTAGAAGAGGTGATTGGAAAAATTACCGATGATGATCTGTTAAATTCAATTTTTGATAACTTTTGTATTGGGAAATAAGATAAAATCAGAATTTAGAATTGAAAGCTTCTTTTCTTAATTCGAGAAATTCGTCTTAATCTGGGATTGCATAATGAACGAAGCCCCTACATTCGCGTTAATTCGTGTGAAAATTGTCCAGTCCTAAATAATTTGACCGATTTATTATCAATTATTATTTTCTCTATTAAACCCTTTGAGTCTACGCTAATGCTTAGCCCTCACAAGACAGGGTTACACAAATATTGGTTTGCCATACCCAGGGTCAATTTTTCTTCAAAAAATGAGACCCTGGGCTAATCTATTTAATCCCTTCGGGATTTAAGATATATCATTGCTTAGCAATGATGCGGTTTCAGACCCACACTCGCAGTTTTCCCTTCATATCCTTTAGTCCTCCAATCCTCCCCAACTGTTGTTTCAAATAAAACTTGAAAAATGATTGGCTTGATTGAGAAAGAGCAAGGGAAGACTAACTATATAGCCTAAAGAAGGCACTTGAAAAGGCTTTACTGCTATTGCAAACACTCCCTATTATAGGTCATCCCGCTGGGATTATCATTGTTCCACAATGAGGCGGACAAAATGTCCACCGTCCGACAGAAGAGGTTTTATCACATTCTCAAAACTTTTCTTAAAAACTCTGAGAACTTTTCTTAAAACTCATTTTTACTCTGTGTTAAGGGACTTTTCAAGAAGGCGTATGGCAATACGCCCCTACATTCGTGAAAATTCGTCTTAATCTGGGATGGCATAATGAACGAAGCCCCTAGGCGTTAATTCGTGTGAAAATTGTCCAGTCCTAAATAATTTGACCGATTTTTTAGCAATTATTATTTTCTCTATTAAACCCTTACAGGGTTACACAAATATTGGTTTGCCATACCCAGGGTCAATTTTTCTTCAAAAAATGAGACCCTGGGCTAATCTATTTAATCCCTTCGGGATTTAAGATATATCATTGCTTCGCAATGATGCGGGCTGGAAGCCCACATTCCCAGTTAAGAAGCACCTAATCTTTTAATCTCCATTCTCCATTCTCCATTCTCAAGTCTCCATTCTCAATTCTCAATTCTCAATTCTACTTCAGATATTCTCTTGCTTTTTTGATAATCTCTTCATCAGTTCCTAGCAGTTCAGCAATCATCAAACCGGCTTGTGGAGTCTCTTTTTGACCGGAAACTCTCACCAAATTATACTTCATCTTTTTGTGGAGGGCTTTAAGTCTATTATCAGGATTAATTTGATTTTGGTTGCGAATATCTTGAAAATCTTCTTGGGTAATGCCTGGAATATTATAGTGAGCTACGGCTTGAATTTCCAAAGGTGAATTAAAATGAGTAGCACAGAAAGTAAAGTTATTCTTAGATTTAAGGCTTTCGAAAAGTGCTCTGGAGAGAGCATTTCCTTCTTTAGGATTAGTACCTCTAGCAAATTCATCTAAGATGAAGAGTCCTTTCCCTTTCCTGTTATAATAAGAATTTATTCTAACCATCTCCTTACCAAAACTACTTAAATCAATACTTTTTTGATTAGCTTCGTCGCCAGTTACTAGAATATAATCGAAGAGAGGTATTTTGCATTTGTGAGCAGGGACAGGGAATCCGTGTTGAACTAAATAACTAAACTGTCCTAGGGTATTTAAAGCAGTAGATTTTCCCGCCATATTAGCTCCGACTAGGATATTCATCTTATTATCAAGCATTAAATCTATCTTTTGATACTTGATGGAAACTCTTTTTAAGGCATCATAAACTGGTATGTTAACTGCTTGCACGATCTCTACGCAATATTCATTAGTAAGATGAGGGATAGTGCAATCATATTTTAAAGCAAAAATAGATTTACCTAAAACATCATCGAATTTAGCAATAATTTTATGGGCATTTATGAGAATTTCTTGATACTTAACTAATTGTTGGGAGAGTTTGAAAATAACTTCATTACTTAAATCTTCTTGTTTGATGAACAGCTTATTAAGCTTGTATTCAAAGTCTTTCATATCATCTGGATACTTGAGATAATAGATAGTGTTAGCGAAATTCTCTTCCTGAATACCAAAATAGGATGATTCATCGACTTTCAATTTCAAATCATGATTCATATTGGAAACAATGAACTTTTCTTCAATCTTGCTTAAATTAAGTTCTTCCATAACCTTCTGTCTAAACAACTGTTGGTTTATCTTCTTTTTCCTGGATAGCGAAGCAATTTCTTCCCGAACATGGGCTAGTTCTAAAGAATAAGAACTGCTAATTTTAAAAGTTGGCACTTCCTGTTCTTCAGGGTCTAAAATAGTAAAAACTCTTCTTAAATGAGGGAATAATTCAACTAATTTGAAGTTACTTTTCGCTAAGTGAAGTCTTAATCTTTCATAGAAGTAGCAGAATTGTTTAATCTCGAAAAGCTCATGAATCTGAATATCTTTGCCTAAGCGATTAAGGCTGAAACTGATGTCTTTAAGATGATAAAGTTCACCTTTAAGCTTATCCTGAAGAACTTGATTACCGGAAATTTTATCAATTACTTCAGTAATAAGCTGGAAGTAGTTAACTAAATCATCCTCTTGGCCGGGAAGCCAACATTTAAGATTGTTTCTATATTTTCGGCCTAATTCTGAGAATGTTTCAACTCTGTCTAATATTTCTCTTAAATCAAGTGCTTCAAAACTCCATTTATCTAACATATTATTCCTCTGATTTAATTCATTTCCTACATTGAATAATACTAGATAATAATGGCAAGCTTTTTTTATAACTTCATGCAATAATAAAGACTTTAATTATTTAAAACTAGACAAATCAAAAAAAGATAAAAAAATACCAACACTTCTTAGTAGTTATTCGTCTTAGTTTATGAAGAGGAGATAAAAATGGAAAAAATAGAAGAGATAATTGTTGAATATTCTGAGCTGATAGCAGATTATGCTTTGTCAATAGCTCGTGACAAAGACCTTGCCGATGATATGGTGCAAGATTGCTATTTAAAGATAATCAATAATTCCCTTCTTCTTGCCAGGCTTACTCCTAATCAAATCAGAAGCTGGCTTTTTACTGTAATTAAAAATATTCTTATTGATAAGAAAAGAAAAGAAAGAATCGAAAATATCTCACTTGGAGTAGTTACTAGTTATGAAGATAACCTTGTTTTAACTACCCAAGTGGAAAAACTTCTTGCTGAATTGCCCGAAGAAGAACGCGATATAGTCTATAGCAAATATTGGTTAGGGATGAATTCACAAGAGATCGCCCAAGATTTAGAAATATCACCTTCTACTGTTAGGTGGAAACTTAAAAAGGCCTTGGATAGATTAAGAGTGAAGGTAGGTGACTACACATGGAAACAAGATTATTATCTTTAGGAGAATGGATTATCATGCATTTAATCCCATTCAAAACGAGTGAAGATGAAGAAGAATTTTCAGAAGACGATATTGAAGAACTACAAAAAATCAGAGAAGAAAACCACATCTGGAGATAAAGGAGTTAAAAATGAAAAAAATAAGAAATATTGGTGCTGTTGATTTAAGATTTGCTGACGAAGAGACTTTAAAAAATATATCCCAAATTAGTAATACAGGAATCGTAATATATTCCCAAAGAGTGAAAAATTTAATCTCCAATATTGCTATATCCAATACAGGAATGGTTGAAGAAATAGCTGAAGATTATAAATTAGAAGTTGGTAATTTAGAAATAAATAAAATTATGTTGGAGACCCTTGAAACTCCATTGAAAAGCGTTGTTGTCAGTGTTCTAAGCATTGATGAAGATGTTACTCCTGAATTAATTCAAGAGAAAATTGCCGGTATCTACAATATTGGGGTAATTAACGCTCCCAAAGAATTGATAGGCTATATCAAGAGTAAAGTAGTCAAGAATGTAGGAGTTATTAGAGAATTCTCCAAGGATAGAGTGTCTGTTAAGGGCAGTAAAGACATTACTAATAACTATTTAAATTCTTTGAAAGATGGAGTTGTCTTAGAAATAATGGGAAGTGTAACTATGCTTGATGATATAGATACTGATCTCTTCCAAAAGAAAATTAAACAGATATCCTTGATGGGTCTAGCATCAATTAGAGAGAAATATCAGACGATATTTGAAGAGCTTGCTGAAGTACAAGGTAGTCTAAGACTCATTCCTGATAATTGTAAAATTCTCCAAGGTATGTCCCAGTTAGATTCTCTCCAAGTTAAAAGAATGAATAAAGAAAATATATTCTCTCAGGGAAGTATAGTATTCAAAGAAGATGTTACTGAAGCTGATTTAGAGACAGGTATGGGAAAGATTCTTAAATGTAAAAGAATCCTTGCTCATAAAAATCTTGTGGATGCTTTGATTAAAGTAATTGACTCAGATATCCAAATTACTTCTTATAAAGGGAAACTCTTAATAAATAACGGTGAGAAAAAGATTACTCAATTAGAACTTCAATACTCTAAAGAACCATATTTTATCATCAATAAAGGGGTACTGAGCTTTGATGAAAAGATTGACCCGGACCTTTTCTACGAAAAGATTGATATCCTAGAAAACTATGGTCAAATCTTAGCTCCAGAATCTCTTTATGGCTTAGTTGAACTTAAAACAACTCTTAATAAAGGGGAGTTAGTTAATACCTCTACCAAAAAAGAGAATGAAGAAGAAGAAACAGAGAATGATGTTATCTCCAATATGGGGATGTTGAAATTGTAATTTTTCCTAACAGAACAAATAAATAGAGATATAAAATAGAAGCCCTGCTTAATGCGGGGCTTTATATTCTTTTTTTCTAATATTGCCTCGTTTTTTCTATTGACATAATATTCTCTAATTACAAATATACTTGCAACTACACATAAGGGGAGAACCTATGCTTAAAAAAGTGATTATTTTAATATTTTTGATACTTGCTACGGCTTTATTCAGTGATGTTCCTGAAAAATATATATCAATTGAGATTACTTCTCGAGAAGATATATCCATAATAACAAATTTAGTTTCCATTGATAAAAGAGAAGGTTCTACTCTCTATGCGTATGCCTTACCAGATGAAATAGAAGCCTTAGAGAATAAAGGTATTGCTTATGAAGAATTAACTTTACCTCGTGACCAAAGAGCTGTGCTTACTATGGCAACTGATATTACCCAGATGGGTAATTGGGACAGATATCCTACTTATGAAGTTTATTTAGATCTCATGAATAGTTTTGCCACTAACTATCCTGAAATATGTTCAATTCAAAATATAGGCTATTCCCAAAATAATAGAGAGATTCCTGTAGTTAAAATTACCAACAATGTTACTCAAGAAGCAGTAAAACCTGGTTTTTATTATTCAGGTCAAATGCATGGTGATGAACTAGTTACTTATATTCTCCTGCTTAGATTAATAGATGAGCTTCTCACTAATTATGGCACAGATACTCAAATAACAAATCTTCTTGATAATACTGAAATATGGATAAATCCTTTATCAAACCCAGATGGAACTTATTATGGTGGTAATGATAATGTTAGTGGAGCAAGAAGATATCTTGCTAATAATCTTGACCCTAATCGTAACTTCATAGATTTTATTGATGGTTATCCAGGAACAGGTTCTTCGACATCAGTTTCTCAAGAGAATTTAGACCAAATTGCTTTCATGACTGGTAAAGGTCTTGTGATGTCTGCTAATACCCATGGTGGTGCAGAATTAGTTAATTATCCTTGGGACACAATACCTGGCCTGCATCCTGACGATACTTGGTTTCAACAGATAAGTAGAGTTTATGCTGATGCAGTTCATGAAGATGCTCCTTCTACCTATATGGATGGTTATGATGATGGGATTACTAATGGTTATGATTGGTATGAGGCAAATGGTTCTCGTCAAGATTATGTAGTCTACTACTTAGGAATTAAAGAAATAACTATTGAACAATCTAATACTAAAATGGTAAATGTTGGTGATTTGAATGCTCACTGGACCTATAACCGTGATGCTCTTATTGCCCTAATAGAAGAAGTTCAATACGGAATTAGAGGAATAGTTACTGATTATCAAGGGAATCCTTTAAATGCAACAATCGAAATACTTAATCATGATACTGATGTAACAAAAGTTAGAACAAATTCAGATTTTGGAGATTATTACCGTCCGATTAATCCTGGAACTTGGGATATTCAGATTAGTGCTACAGGCTATGACCCGCTAATATTCACTGGTGTTACAGTTGAAGCTGATAGTTATACTACAGTTAATGCTGTTTTTGGAGAAGAAGAGTTAACTCAAAATATCGCCCTTAATACAGGATGGAACTTAATTAGTTATAATTTCGATTATGCAGATAATAGTCCTAGCACATTATTCTCTCCAGTTCTAGCTGATATTATGGAAATTAAAAATATGACTGCTACTTATTCACCAACTCTTCCTTATTATTTTAATACCTTGGAAAATATTATTCCTGAAGAGGGATATTGGGTAAATGTTAGTGAAAATACTAATCTTGAACTTACAGGAAATGCCTATGATAGCTCAGTTACTATTGATTTAAATAGTGGTTGGAATCTAATTGGTTACTTACCACAAGTAGATATCGCTCCTAGTGATGCCTTGAGTAATATCAGTGATAAATTGCTTCAAGTGAAAGATGTTACCTCTATCTATAATCCTGCTATGCCTGATATCTTTAATACTATGGCAGTTATGACTCCTAGTAAAGGCTATTGGGTACAAGTTAGTGAAGATTGTTCACTCGTCTATAATGAATCAAGAAGGAATAATGCTCCAAGAGTAGAAGACTCTCCTTGGAATATCTCAACCTATCCTAATAATACAGCTGTTATTTATGCTGAATTTACTTCTAATGAAATAGATGTTAATCATGATGAAGATTTCCTTGGAGTCTTTGCTAATGATGAGTGTCTAGGTGCCAGCTCTTTAAAACTTTTTATTGATGGGAATATTGAGAGAAGTGTAGCTGTTATTGTTACGCAAATGCCTACTTCTCAAGAAACTTTATCTTTTGTCTATTATCAAGGAGAAACTGCTCAGACTATTAATCTAGCTCAAGAACTAACTGTTCAAAGTGGGCAAGTTTATGGGACTCTTCCTAATAGTTTAGTTGAAATTAATTATCTGGTAACTGAGAATGAAAGTCAAGATATTGAAGCTTTAGATTATTTACTCATAACTAGGGGAATTAATCCCTTCCAAGATAATTTATCGATTAATCTTGAAAGCAAAAAAGAGCAAGTAGTTGAAGTTATTCTATATAATTTGAAAGGACAAAAAGTAGCTTCTGAATATACTCACTTATCTTCTAATGAAACTAAGAAAATTGGCTTCAATACGGAGAATATTGCCTCAGGTGTCTATTTCGTAAAAGTGAAAAGTTGTGGAAAAATATCTACACTTAAGGTTCTGAAAATTAAGTAGGAAGAGATATCTTTTTGCTAGTTTTAGGTATAGGCTTGATTTATCTAGAATATGCCTTATTCTCTATTTCTCCAAGCTAAGAATTTGCTAAAAAAGGAAATTTGAAAATACTAGCTGTCATAAATATTGATCTAATACTTCCTTTCTGGAAGGAAAAGTGGAAGAAATGAAAAAAACTTGCAAAAAAATAATTTTTTTCTTGCCAAAATAATTTTGATATTAATAATGTACTTAGACTTAGATGATGAAGAGAATAAATTCTGATTCTAAATTAAATTGAACCTACAGACCCTACATAGAATGCCCTCCGACAGCGGGGTTACCACCCGGTAACTTCGCTGTTTTTTTATTTTAAAAAGAATCAAATTAAAGGAAACTATGAAAAAAGATTATCATATACATTCAAATTTTAGTAAAGATAGCAAGCTGAATCCTGATAAAATTATCAAGAAAGCAATAGAACTAAAATATTCTCAAATTGCTTTTACTGACCATTTAGAGTTTCTCTTTCCTCAGTGGAGCTTTCATCAAGAAGTTTCATTTCCTGAGTATTACAACTATTTTTCTCAGTTAAAAGCCAAATATGCCTCTGAAATAGACATAATTAGAGGGGTTGAAATAGGTGAATACTATCAAACAATATCGCAAGTAAAGGACTATTTTGGAGATTTAAGGCCTGATTTGATATTAGGCTCAGTGCATACCTTACTCCCTGACAGAGATATTTCTCTTCCTTTCAAACAAGCTCTCTCAGAAAGAGAGATAATGGATTATTATAAAGTAAATCTTGAGTTAGTAGAAAAATGTGATATGGATATTTTAGCTCATCTTGGTATCTTTACACGCTATTTGGTCCATAATATCAAAGCTGGATTACCTATCTTCCGAGATATATTTCAAGTAATGATTGAAAGAAAGATAGCTTTAGAAATAAATTATTCTGGACTTAGAAAAGCAACAAAGCAATTTATTCCTCATTTTGAAGTACTTGATTTGTATGCTAGTGAAGGTGGAAAGCTTATCTCTATTGGCTCAGACACTCATCAATTAAGTGATTTTGATGATAACTATGATCAAGTAGTAAAGGTATTAGAGGAAAGGGGTTGGGATTTCTCCCAAGATTTTAAATTCTAAGTCAAATATAAATTTTATGAAAAATATTATCTAATAAAAAAAGGAAGGATTAGCTAGTCCTTCCTTTGTGGGATGAATTTCAATTAGGAGAAATCTAATTAAAAAATTTATTAGGCTTTATTTATAAGTAATTTATCAATAGTTTCTTGGAATGATTTCTTTGGTAAAGCACCAGCAGCCATTGAAGGTTGTCCTTCGGTAGGAATAAACAAGATTGAAGGAATACTTCTGATTCCAAACATAGCAGAAAGTTCTTGTTGTTCTTCTGTATTGATTTTATATATATCAACTTTGCCTTCATACTCTTTTGATAGTTCTTCTAAGATAGGAGCAACCATTTTACAAGGTCCACACCAATCAGCATAAAAGTCTATCACTGCTGGTCTGTTACCTTCAAATTTCCATTCTTTATTATCCTCATAATTAAATACTTTTTCTTTAAATGTTTCTAATGTTAAATGTTCCATAATTACCTCTTATTTTTTTGTTTTATGAGAATATAAGGTATTTGTCTATTTATGCAAATAGTTATTATAAAAATTTTCTCTTTTTTTTTAGGATTCTTAATTTCTAGTAATTTCATAACAGACAAAAACTAAATAGAAAGCTTGACAACTAAAGATAAAAATTTATAATTTGTATTCTAAAGATATGATTTGTATCGAATTAATAAGTTGTCATAAGTGAGGGAATTATGAAGAAGAATCTGATTGCAATATTATTGCTAGTAATAATTGGTTTACTAAATTTAAGCTGTGCAAAGAAAGATAATCTAGAAAATGAACAGAAAAACTTAAATGTTGGCTTTGTTTATGTGGGACCTGTAGGGGATGGAGGTTGGAATTATGCTCATAACCAAGGTAAACTGGAGATTGAAGAGTTACCTTTTATTGAGAATATTTATTATAGAGAGAATGCAACAGACACAGAGTCAACTTTAATAGCAATTGAAGAGTTAGTTAAAGAAGGGGCACAATTAATTTTTACTACTTCTTATGACCATAAAGAAGCTACTATGATGATGGCAAAAAAATATCCTCATGTAGTATTTGAAAGTTGTAGTACTTTTATGAAAGGTGATAACTATGGCTCATATTTTGGCAAGATTCATCAAGCATGGTATTTAGCAGGTCTTGCCGCAGGTGTAAAAACAGAAAGCAATCAAATTGGTTTTATCGTTGCACATGCAAATGCTGAATGTATTAGAATCTCAAATGCCTTTGCCTTAGGAGTGAAGAAAACTAATCCTGAAGCAAAAGTGTTTTTAGAGTGGACTCATAGTTGGTATGCCCCAAGTAAAGAGAATTTGATCGCTAATAAGATGATAGATATGGGCTGTGATGTAATTGCTCATAATACTGATTCAAGTGAATCACAAAGAGTAGCTGATAATAGAGATGTTTTTTCAATTGGTTATAATAACGACATGAAAGATTTTGCTCCTCGCAAAAATTTAGTTTGTGTTGTTTGGCATTGGGGTGCTTTTTATAAAGAAGCTGTCACAAAATTCTATAATGGTGAATGGACACCGCAGATAATCTGGAAAGATATTGATTCAGGACTATTTGGCTTAACTGAATATTCTAAAAATCTCACTCAAAAAGAGGGAGAGATAATCGATGACTTAAAAGAGCAGATAATTACTAAAGAATTGTATATCTTTACTGGTGAAATATATGATAACAAGGGTAATTTGAGAGTTAAAGCAGATGAGAACTTTCCTGAAGAAGACTTATTAACAATTGATTGGTTAGTAGATACTATAGAAGTACTTAATCCTATAGCTGGTAAAGAGTAAAATCTGATTAGAATAAAATTCATATAAAGTCTAGATTAAGATTATTGACTAATTCTTATATTCAGTTAAATTTGTTTCCAAGAATATAAAACTAGAGGAAATGATTAAAATGTTAAAAAAATATAGACTAGTACTTTTTGTAATAATACTTGTAATATTAGTGGGATGTAGTGCCAAAGAACCTAAAAATGTGATTATCATGATTTCCGATGGTGCAGGTTATAATCATTTTCTTGCCACTGATTATTTTCAATATGGAGAGACAGGAAGACAAGTCTATCAATCATTCCCTGTAAATCAATTTATGAGCACTTATTCACTTGATGCAGAAAGTTATGATTCTGATTTAGCTTGGAATGATAGCCTTTACATTGATTCTAAATGGACCGATTCCGCTGCTTCAGCCACTGCACTTTCTACAGGTTATAAAACTAAAAATGGATATTTAGGAGTAGATGCAGATAAGAATGACTTACTCCACTTTTCAGAGTTTATTAAAAAGAAAGGTAAGAAACTAGGTACTGTTACAACTGTTGTGGCTTGTCATGGAACTCCATCAGGATTTACTATTCATAGTCCTTTTAGAAAAGATTATCCTGGGATATTTAGATCAATGATTTTGGATTCTGAACTTTCTGTTATGATGGGAGCAGGACTAAATGACCTTGATACAATGCCTGATCATAAGAAGTATTACTATGTTGGGCAAAAAGAATTTTGGCAGCAAATCCTCCAAGAGAAAACAGACTTTGATATTGATAATGATGGCAACACTGACAAAGTCGTAAAGGATATTGATGGCGATAACAGACCTGATGCTTGGGAATTAATTAGAGAACGCCAAGACTTTCAAAATATAACAAAAGATAATGCTCCCAAGAGATTGCTCGGAATATTCCAAAATCGAGCAAATGCCCAATATGATAGAAAAGGAGATAAAGATCTCCCTCCATTCCAAGTTCCTCTCCGGGAAGAGATTCCCACCTTATCAGAGATGACAGACGCAGCCATTAATGTTCTAGATAATGCTAATGGTTTCTGGTTATTGATTGAAGGTGGAGCAATTGATAAAGCTTCACATGCAAATTGGAATGGTAGAACTATTGAAGAACAGATAGAATTTAATAAGGCGGTTGAATCCGTAGTTAAATGGGTGGAAGAAAACAGCTCTTGGAAAGAAACCTTACTCATTATCACTGCTGATCATGAAACAGGACATATTTCAGGCCAAGCTAATATGAAGAATAAGGTTGTTGCTGATGTTATTAACAATGGTAAAGGTAAGATGCCTGAATTTTACTTCTTAACTTCTGAGCATACCAACTCTTTAGTTCCCTTCTTTGCTAAAGGTCCTAGAGCTGAAATGTTTATCTCAAAAGCAAATAAGATTGATCCTGTACATGGGAAATATTTAGATTCTGCTGATGTGGCTAAAACTCTGTTTGAGATTTATCAAGACTAATTAATGCATAATTGAGAAGGAAGAGAGAAAGTAAGAGATAGGGAGAATTTTGTCTTAAATCCCAGCAGGATGGCCTCTAATAGAGAGTGTTCTCAAGACACTCCAAAGAGCCCACCCCCGAAAAGGCTTGGACGCTTTAGCTGACAAAGAATAAGAAAAGATAATTTCCTAAAATAGATCAAATTATTTAGGATTGGATAATTCAGAGTAAGGACTCAAGAGAATCTTTACTGAGTAAGAGTATTAAAACCAAAAGATTAAATTCTTAAAATGCGCTAATATTGTTTATATATTACCCTCTTATAAATATTTATATGAATAATATTTTTCACTAATTTGTTTAAAAGCATTATCATTTAAGGATTTTCTATCACTTTCGGCAGTAACTTCAATTTTATCTAAAAGCGTAATTTCAATTTGGGTATCTTTTGTTTTGATTAATCGCATAAAGTGGGGTAGGAATCCCATATCTCCATACCAATATAGATTATCTCTATTCTCATCACTGATAGGTTGGCCGTCGCAAGTAAGGTATTTTATACAGATTGGTAAAATTGGTTTTTCAGCTTCTATTGCTACTTGCAGAAGTGATTTTTTAAAATTTCTAAGTTGTTTTCCGTCGGTTGAAGTAGCTTCTGGAAAGAGGACCACATTAAAACCATCTTTCAAAAAAGTGGCAAAATTCTTAATCTCTCCCATAATCCCAGTGAATTTTTTCCTATCTGTATAGAGACTTCCTCCTAATTGAGTGAGTTGTCCTAAGAAAGGGGTATTTTTCATTTCATGAGAGGTAATAAAAAGAAAGGGCCTAATGCTGGTTAGAATTGGTATATCTAAGTAAGAAACATGATTAGAAATTATTAAGAAGTTCTCTTGATTCAGTATCTCCCATTTTTCAGGATTTGTCAGATTAACTTTAAGACCAAGAAGTTTAACCATTTTACAGCAAGCTTTAGAAGTGTTTTCAGCATTGAGTTGATGGCGTTTAACCCTGTTTTTTGTAAAAAGCATGATAAAGCCACCTTTCAAAAAGAAGCCGAGAAAATACCATATTGAGATTATTATTTTTAACAGCATTATTTTGAGTATTTATCCTTATATTTTTGGTCAGCATTTTGGAAATCAAGAAGAGTTAGGAAATCGAAACATTGAAAATCTTTATCTAGAGCAGGTTCACCAATAACTTTCGCCCCAGCTTTAATATAACTTTTAAGCAGAGGAGGAAGTTTATCTAGCATTGTAGAATCGTCAAACTCTTGATCAATAGTCTGTTTTTTTATTAATTTTTTTAAGCTTTTAGATTTGAATTTTCCGATTGGTTTTACACCCGGCAAGTGAACTAAGCTTCCTGACTTAACTAGGGCATTATAAATATTGAGAATAAAGAGATAGTCCATTGATTTTACGCTAGAACAACCAAAGAAGAATCTACTTTCAGAGACAGCCATATATTCAGAAAGTCCTTTCCATAAAAGAGCAATTGTCATACCGTTTCGAAAGTCGGGATGAACGCAAGCTCTACCTAATTCTACTTTATCGCCTGGTAATTCAATGATTGCATCGATATTAAATTCAGTAGCTGAATAGAAATTGTTGCTAAATTTGGAACAGTTTAATCTGTAAGTACCAATCAATGAATCATCACTCTTATTTATAATCATCAAGTGGTCACAAAGAAGATCAAATTTATCAAAATCCACTTCAATAAGCCTCTTTTTATGCAATAGTTCTTCTAAAAAAACTTGATGCCTAAGCGTGAGAACCTGTTCTAATTCATCTTGATTAGAAGCAGTTTTTATGATATAATTCTTTTTATTTATATCAATATCTATTTTAGAAGAAAATGACTCTATTTTTTTTTTATAACGAGCTCGCATTATTGCTTTTATAACATTCTTTTGATTCACAAAGATATCTCCTCATTCGAATATATTATAAAAATAAAATATCAAAGTTAACTGTCAAGATTTAAGAATACTAAATTAATCAATTTTTCTTATTTTTTTATCTTTTAAGAAGTTAAACCGATATAATTATAATATATTTAAAAAAGTATTTGCCAAAAAACATTATTATAATATTTGTCTCATTAGGAGAATTTATGAAGAAAACACTAATCTATTTGATAATAATATATTTAATTTTGTTTGTTTCAGCTTGTAAATGTAAAAGTGAACCTGAATATCAAGTTATTGATGGTAAAAGAGTTAAGATTGAAAGAAAGAGTAATGAATTAGTTGATAAATTCACAGTAGCAAAAAATGCAGATTTATTTGCAGAAATAACTTCTCGTAATTTTATCAATACAGACGATATTCTGGATATCATTGGTTCAAAAATTGGTGAAAAAGCCACCCAAACAGAAAGCAGTTTTTTATTCCGAGCTACCTTAGATACTCGTGAAATTAAAGAAGCAAAAGTAGATCTTTTCAATGCAAAATATGATATTAGAAAGAGTGAATCTGATTCTGTAAGTTATACTGTAGAAGTTAAAAAACCAATCTTGAAAGGTGGTTCAGTTTATCAAGTTCTCACAGACTTAGGAATGGAAGCCAAGCATATAGGTTATTATGCTTGGAAATTAGGTGAATACATTGATGCTACCAGTATTGATGTGGGTGATACTCTTTTCGTCGATTATTATCTAGATTCTCTTAAAGTAAAAAGATTTAACAAATTTGCCTATAAAGAAGACAAGATCTCTCTACATGAATTTTATATTTTAGGTGAGAGAGAGTTAGAATATAAACTTACAACTTACCCCTTCGATCTTGTGGAAAACTATTATATCGGTGAAGTGACAAGGGAAAACAACTCTTTAGATAGAGCTATGGCCTCTCTTGGTTTAACTAGCTTTGTAAGACAGCAAGCTAACGATGCTATTGAATCCCAGTTAGCACTTAGTAAGGATGCCCGAGTTGGCGATACTTTCGAGATTTATGTTCAAGAAAAACGCGTAAACGGGGAAATCGAACCGCAAGGAAAAGTCCTCTTCGTGAGTTATTCTGGTAAAAGAACAGGAAGTAAAAGTGCCTATCGTTTTGTGGATGATAATGATGCCTCAGCTTTTAATGGTATGTACACTGAAACAGGTAAGGGACTTGTTCAAGGAAATATTAGAACTCCACTGAACCTAATGCACATTACTTCTCCTTATGGTTACAGAATTCACCCTATTTTAGGAAGAAGAATTCTTCACCAAGGAATGGATTTGCGTGGTTCTACAGGTACGCCTGTTTTTGCTGTTACTTCAGGGACTATTATTAAAGCTGCTAATACTGGAGATGGTTATGGTAATGAAGTTAGAATTAGACACGAGAATGGAATGGTTACACAATATGCCCATTTACATAAAATAAACACTCGTAAGGGTAGATATGTTGCTAAAGGACAAGTTATCGGCACAGTAGGCTCCACAGGTAGGTCAACAGGACCACATCTTCACTTTGGTGTTATGTTAAATGGAAGATGGGTTAATCCTAGAACAAATTTAAAAATGGTCGCTGCTAATAAATTAGAAGGTGAAAGAAAAAGTAGATTCCTTAAGCAAGTTCAAGATTTGCAGAATAGAATTGCTATGGGCAAACAAAAATACTATGCAAACTTAGAAGCTAACAGCGATTCAACATCTGTTGTTAGATAATCCCTTGCTATCTTAATTGACTTCCCTTGCTCCTTCCTACTCATTCCCACAAAACAACAAAAAATACTTGAGTTGATTGAGAAGGAGGAAGGGAAGAGTAGTTTAAGAACACTTCCTTAGCTTCGATGCTACGCACTTGCGAGGTGGGTTAGCTTTTTAGACCAGCATTATCTGCTGGTCGCGGGCTGGAATCCCGCATTCCCAGTTAGAAAGAATCCCGCATTCCCAGTTAGAAAGAATCCCGCATTCCCAGTTAGAAAGAATCCCGCTTTCCCAGTTAGAACGAAAAGCCCCACATTTCTGCAGGGCTATTATATTTATTATTTTATTGAAGGTAAGACCTCATGTGTCCCCCTCATAGAGGGGGATTACAAGGATTATCTACTTCATTAAAATCATTTTGCTTGTTTTTGAGTAAGTTCCACTTTTCATACGGTAGAAATAAAGGCCTGAAGCAACTGAGTTACCAGCACTATCTTGTCCATTCCATACTACACTGTGAGAACCTGCTTCTTTTGTATCATTAACAAGAGTTTTTACTTTCTGTCCAAGGATATTATAGACTTCTAAAGTAACTTTACCAGCTTTTTCAACTGAGTAACTAATTCTAGTTTCAGGGTTGAATGGGTTAGGGTAGTTACCTTTTAAAGCATTAGTAAATAGAGGAACAGTAGTATCATCATTATCAGTTCCACCTGCTGAAACAACTTTGAAATCATCAAGCATGAATACGAATGCATCATCTGAAACACATTGGATAGCAACTCTGATTGTTTGGTTTGCATAATCATTTAAACCATACATGTAGCTAGTCCAAGTAGTAGGAGCTTCAGTATAAGTAGCACCTGAGATTGATTCGAAGTCGTTAGGGTTAGATGAACCTGTAGATACAAGAACATTAAATCTTTCTAAACCATATTGGCTAGTGATAGATTTAGCTTTGAAGTTAACTTCACCTTGTGCACCAAGAGTGAAAGGTTGTGAAATTAACCAGTCATTATTTGTAGGAGTTACAGCAGCAAAACTAGCAAGATATTTGCTTCCGTCAGGAGCATTATAACTTTCATCACTAAGAGCTGGAGTAGTCATAGCAGGATTAAATACTATGTAAGACATCATTGATTCAGCATTAGGGAATGTAGTTCCGTCAAATCCATAAGTTGCTGATAAATCACCATCTACAAGAGTCCAGTCTCCGAACTGTAATGAGAAGTCTGCATAGTCTTCAAAACTATCAGCAATAATAATATCACCAGGATTAATGTTAATAACATTAACGGTAACACTGTTAGAGTTAAATGATTCTGCATCACCATACATAGCTGTTACATGATAAACATAAGTTCCATCAGCTAAATCAGCATCAGTATAAGTAAGAACAGAAGCTGCAACTTCAGCAATTTCTTCGTTATCGCGGTAGATTTTGTAAGCAGTTACATCTCTTTCTACATTGAATCTACTTGAAAGGATTGGGTTTAAGTTTCCTGCAACTAATTGAGCATTGCTGTTATTAGCTTTTGCAGATCTGTTAACCATAGCAATTGGAGTATAAGAAGCTCTGTCAGCACCTTCAGGTGAAACAAAAGCTTGGATATTCCAGTTAATATTGATTGTAGTTATTGAAGAAAGCACATCCCAGCTTGCTTGGTCATTTAACTTAACCATATCTCCACCTGCAACAGCTGGACCAGCATCACTACCTGCAGGGTAACCTGTAGGAGTATTCACATAGTAACCAATATATACTGGACCTGCAGAAGGAATAGCAACTGCTGAGTCTAATGTAAATTCGTTCCATGCTTCATTAGTGAAATCTGTAATAGCTTGACTATATAATTCTGTGTTACCATTACTTCCACCCCATACTTTGAGAGTATAAGTAGCAGAAGCTTCTCTTGGGAACATTTTAATTGAATTAATATACATACCTTGATAGATAGCTAACTCAGCTTCGGTGTACATGTGAGCAATGTGCATTGTAGCAGCTGCACCAGTACCAATACCATCATTATTATCTTCAGAACCTTTAGTTAACCATAGGCCATTTGTTAAATCAAGTGGTGCTTCCCAGTTTAACTCTACACTTGAACCATCAACATCTGCTGTTAAGTTCATTGGAGGTAAAGTTGTATTAGGGGTTTCAGATTCATTTTGCCAAGTAAAAGAAGGATATGAATCATTGATTTGATCATTAATTTGCCAAATGTCTGTAAAGTCCCAGCCAGCAACTGTAAATGTGGATTCAGTTTTCATCTCTTCTGTTGTTTTTCCTAATGAGTTGACTATATCACCATTTGTATCATCTGCAATTCCTGGAAGATCAGGAGTAAGTTCAGAATTCCAGAATGAGTTGTGGATAGAAGAACTATCATTTAATCCCACAAGAAGTCCTGCATAATCAACATTTTCAAAAGATGCTATAGCATAAGAGTTTGTAATAGTGGCATTGTCATTATAACCTGCAATTCCACCAATTGCCTCTAGAGATTCAAGATTACCGATAAAATAAGAATTATTAATTTCAGATTCAAAATTATAAGATGTAATACCGCCAACAATAGCTTCTCCTATAATTTCACCAGTAACAAAACAATTATTGACTATTGAATTTGTATCCATTTCTCCTACTAATCCAGCAATACCCCATGAACCAGTAACATTAACATCGATAAGACCTAAATCTTCAATTGTTCCAGTGATGAGAAGTCCAAAAAGAGCTACACTATCCATGGTTGGACGATTAATATAAAGATTAGTTATAGTATGACCTTGTCCGTTATAATCTCCAGAGAAAGGAAAACTCTCAGATAAGGATCCCCAACCAATTGGCATGAAGCCTTGATTCTCATCCCAGTCAGTAATGGCTTCTGGAAAGATAATTTCAGTTGTTTGTGTGTAATAAGCATTCATTCTGTCTAAATAAGTTACTTCAATCAAAGAATCTCTGGAAGTTAACCAATTCAAATTCTCGTAACTACTTATCAGATAAGGGTCTGTCTCTGTACCACTACCTTGTGGTGCTGTGATAGTTTGGGAAAATAAGCCTACGGCCAATAATAGTGTTAGAATAACAATTAAGTGTTTTTTCATTTTTACCTCTACATTATTTTTTTTATTTTTTCTTGCCCTAAATAATATGACCAATTTTCTTGTGATTATTCTTACTTCTTCTCCACTAAAGCTATAAACCACTTTCAGGAATTCATCTAAAAGGGTCTTGTGAAAAACTCCCTATTATCAATTATCTTCTATGTTTGTAAGGAAAATAACTACGGAAAAATTCTGTATTAGTCTCTTAGAAATTCCTTCCAATTAGCCTTGATTAGTGTGAAAGCACTTGAGGACAGGTCAATTCATAAATTAATAGTCAATATGTGTAGCAAAATGTCAAATAAATAGTGCTGAATTACATACTGGTGCTTGTGGATTGTAGTAGCTTCAGGATGAGGAGGAATAGCTTATGGGAAGACTCCTTTAGGTTCAAGAACTATATCTAGTTTAAACCCAATAATGCAGTAGATCTTTTAGAATAGCACTATATTCATTTGCAAAAGCATTTTACATAATTTCTCAGAGTATATATATTATAGGCTGATAAATTCTGTAAAAGCTTTATCTAAAAGAATCTGCACTCTTCTGTAAAGCTCTACTGCACCATTCGGGTTAAATTATACTCCACAAGCTTGGTAAAAAAAAAGGCAGAATTAACTGCCTTTAAATATATACTGTATTTAGTGTTTAAAGAACTATTTGTCCCAATTGAAGCCATTACCGAAATGACCCCACTGAGCTGTTACTTCAAAAATAGGTTTAGTGAGTTTTAAAGCTGTGATAATACCTTTAGGGGTTAAATCGTAGCCTTTAACTTCTTCTTCAACTCCATCTATGGTAACTGTCGCTTGAACAGGCTCAGCTACACCTATAGCGTAGGCTAATTCCACAAATACTTCTTTAGCATTATTTTTCCTAAGATAATCAACAGCGATTCTACGAGCCATATAAGCACCTGATCTATCAACTTTAGTAGAATCTTTTCCTGAGAAAGCACCGCCACCAATAGGAATGCGTGGTCCGTAGTTATCAACAGCTAATTTTCTACCGGTTACTCCAGTATCAGCATCAAAACCACCACAATTCCACTCACCAGCAGGATTAACATGAAGTTTGATTGAAGAGATATCTAAATTCATCTCTTTAGCCCAATCTTTTATATCCTGTGTTAACTCAGAAGTCTTGGTAAGCTGAAAACTAGCCACCAAAGCAACAACTTCGTTATCTTTAAGGGTAACTTGAGTCTTGCCATCATAAGGATGTTTATTGTATAAATATCTATTTAATGAACGAGCAAGATATGCTTCATGAGGAATCATCTCTTTATTCTCATTACAAGCGTAACCGATCATAATTCCTTGATCACCAGCTCCACCATTATCAACACCATTAGCAATTTCTGGTGATTGTCTTACGATGTTAACTTGTACACCGCAATTTTCACCTACAATTTTTCTAACAGTTTCTTGAACATTAACAAATGCATTAGTAGTAATTTCTCCTGTTACACTTATTAATTTGTGCCCACCCATTACTTCAATGGCTGCACGAGTATTTTCATCCTGTGATAAACAAACATCCAGAATGCTATCAGCAATTCTGTCACATAATTTGTCCGGATGTCCTGGACTAACAAATTCCGCAGTTCTTAACATTTGCGTCTCCTTCGTTTGTTTTTACAGGTAGGATAAGGTTTGATATTGCATAACTAATTTTAAACTTAATTAGCACTTTTATTCACATCAATTAAGATGTTGGCAGTTGCAAAAAAAGACAAATCATTCTACCTATTTAAGAGACAAGATTATTTATTGAGGGTTAATGTCAATTAATATATTTTAGGAGACTTTAAAGAAATTCTACTATGACCTCATGTTTTAGCATTACATTAGGGAGAATCATCTTCCTGAATCCCGAAGTAATGATGATAAATGCTTGTTATTTTATCATGTCAGTTGTTCAACTAGATGGGCTTTCCTAAGGATGTGAGTTGATTAATCCATTCAGCAAAATGAGGACACATATCTAACATTTTCATGACTCCTATTTCTAAAGCAATAATATTTCCATGAAAGACTTTGTCATAATTAGGATATAGGTTAATTATTCTATGGGAAGGAGAAGTGGCTGGGTTATTGTTAATGTCTTCTGGGAGATTATGAAAAGTAGATAGAATCTTTTCCATTCCTTCAGCAAACTGTGAGTCGATAATATCTGCAGCCTGTGGGTGAACATATAGGAGGGTTTCAAATTCGTGTTTAATTAAAAAAGGGATAAAACGATTATTGTTAATATCTTCTTTGAGAGCTTTACAGATGTTGGATATCTGGACTTCACTTTTGCTGTCGGATCTATCGTAACCTGGGAAGTCATGAGGAATACCGTAGAAATCATACATGGTAGTGACATAATCAAAATTATCTAGCAAACTAAGAAGTTCTTTTTTAATTCTACTATGATACAGCTTGTTTGTGATCCCTCCTTTGTGCTTTCTTCCTGCCCTATCCTTACTGGTTGAAACTATGATAGGAGTAACTGAAACATCAAATTTTAAAAGATAATCTGAGATAATGTTTTTAACAAATTCCTCTTCAGTAAATCCCTCTACATGGATTGCAATTCTAATCATGGCTATCTTCCTCCAAGTAGATTCTTATTCCATAACTCACCTAAAGAGTAATCGTCCAACCACTGTACTAAATCTTTATGATCAAGTCTTTTAAACTTACTATCTTCTTTATTTCTATCCACGATAATTAGATCTTCGAGCTCGAAATAATTAATAAATTCTACTGATTGTGTAGATATAATTACTTGCTTTTCTTTTGTCACGGTTTTGATCATCGACGCTAATAGCCCTAATGCTTTTGGGTGTAATCCTAACTCTGGTTCATCAATAATAATTGTTTGAGGAATAAACTCCTTTGGTTGTTGTAAAAGTGTAGCATAGCAGATAAATCTAAGAGTACCATCCGAAAAATCATCAATACTCATTTGGTGATCAAAACCCTTACTAAACCACTTGAGATAAATAATTTCGTTATTGCTTATATCAGGTTCAAGTTTGAATTTATCAAAATAAGGAGCTACAAGTTGGATGCTTTTTTCAATTAGGAGATAATTCTTAGGATGATGATTTTTTAAGAAATAGAGAAAAGATGTCAAATTCGAACCATCAGCTGTAAAATATTCTAAGTCATTAATCTTATTAAATGTTTTAATTGGAGAATTAATACTTGTATCATGAAAATGGTAAATCTTCCATTCACGCATATTTTTCAACATCTTATCTGCTATTTTATTTGGGCTTAGGAGAGCTTCTTTTCTGATAGTGCTTTCATAACCATCAATGGTAGATGGTAAATTATAAAGATTACCATCTGAGTAGGTATAACTCAAAATCTCTTTATTAATTATTAAAGTATCTCTGGAGTGAGATAGATGGACAAAATATTTATCTCGGTCGAATGTTATATCTATAGCGATGTCTTTAGTAACCTTTCTCCCATAATACAAAATATTTTCCGCTCCACCATTGAGCTTAATCCATTTTTGTAAGTTTTCATCTATAATCTGATTAATTAGCCTAAATAATGATAAGAAGTTATTTTTACCAGCCCCATTTTCACCAATGAGAATGTTCAATCTGCTTAATTTAATAGTAGATCTTTTAATTGATTTGTAACCAGAAACAGTAATTTCATTAATCATTTTCTCTCCTAAAACATGAGTTAATCTTTTTATATATAAAATTTTGTACATTAAAATATATATTAAAATAGATGTCAAGATACAATTAAAATCTGAACTTATTGTTGGTATGAGGATTTAGCACAAGACAAATATTTAGCTCATATTCAAGACTAGTGGTAGGAAAATAATAATGTATGCGATTTTTGATAAAATAATCTATGAAAAGCAATTTAGAAGTTTAGGATATTTTCGCCTTTGAGGCTTCGTTTTAATTATATCTGCATAGTAGAGACCTTGCATGCAAGGTCTCTACTATGCAAGGTCTCTACTATGCAAGGTCTCTACTATGCAAGGTCTCTACTATGCAAGGTCTCTACCATGCAAGGTCTCTACTTTGAATAAATCTATTAGCTATCTCTTTTTTTAAAAAGAGACCAAAACTCAGAGATGTTGAGTTTGTTAACACTCTGCTTCCTCTTGGATGTAAAAGCTAAAAAAATAATAAAAACTTGAGTAATTGACCATTTTGAGAAAAACTGGGGCCTATAGTATTATGGAAGATTATTACTTTCATTCCCTGAACAAGGCCTATTTTATCGTACTTGAATAAAAAAAATAAAACAAATATTGACAAATTGACTAAGGGTCAATAAAATGAATTCTGTTTGATGATACTGAATAAAAAAATCTGATAAGGAAGGAAAATTTGAGTACATTCAGGAAACAGCAAGAGTATGAGTTTAAAAAGAATCTAATAGTCACTGCGGCAGAGGAGATTTTCTTTACTAAAGGTTTTGAGAACACCACAATGCTGGAGATAGCCCATAAAGTTGGCTATAGTAAAGGTTCTATTTATTCTTATTTTAAGAGTAAAAATGAGGTGTGTTTTTGTATTATTAACAACTATTTTGGAAGTATTTCACAATTAGCTCAACAAATATCCAAAAAAAAATTAACAGGTTTAAAGAAATTGATTACTTTTAAAGAGAGTTTCTTGAACGAATTTTCTAAAAGAGATGATTTTAAGAAAATATTTGAAACATTTAAATATCATAAGAGTCAATGTGTCTCAATTGACGAGGAGAAAGGTAAGAATAGTAACTTTAATGATGAGATTAATCAAGCTATCAGGGGCTATCTTGAAGACGGTATAAAAGATGGTTCGATAAAATCAGAAGTTAAAGTAATTCCTCTAGCAAATGCTTTATGGGGAGAAGATGTCAGCTTTATATCAGAATTAGGAACAAAAGGTGAAAATAGTTTTCATTACCTTTTTGAATTAATTATAGATTCAATAAAACAAGAGTGAGGATAAGCAATGAAGAGCACTAAGACATTTGTTATTGCGACAGTATTATTGTTCATTACTTGGATTTTATTGTCAGGAATTACCAATCAAGAAGTTATTTTTGGCGGAATTACCGCAGTTATTATCTCACTAATATTCTTGAAGAGGTTAACTATTCTTGGCGACATACAATTTAGCTTTAAAGCATTTATTTATAGCATAGGTTACTTCTTTCTTTTTAGTTGGGAGTTACTAAAATCTAATTTAGATGTAGCTAAAAGGGTTGTCTCGCCAAATCTGCCAATTAATCCTGGTATCGTAAAAGTCAAAACTAAGTTAAAGACACCATTGGGAAGAGCTTTTTTAGCTAATTCCATAACTTTAACTCCGGGAACTCTAACCGTAGAGATGCGTGATGAGTATTTTTATATTCATTGGATTGATGTAACCAGTACTGATATCAACAGTGCTACAGAAGCGATTGTAGCAAAATTTGAAAAGTATTTGGAGGTGATTTTTGGTTAATATTATCTATCAAATTGCAAGCAGCTTAATTATTCTCAGCCTTCTTATGACCCTTTTCAGGTTATTTAAAGGCCCTACAGTGGCTGATAGAATTGTTGCTTTAGATGCAATGACCATTATTTCAATATCACTTATTGTCTTAATAGCCCATTTTGCTCAGAGAATAATATATCTTGATGTAGCAATTGTTTATGGTCTAGTAAGTTTTATCGGTGTAGTAGCTTTAGCTCGTTATTTGGAAAGGGGGTTATAATGGAATTATTTTCAGCAATAATCACTTTACTTGGAGCACTTTTTTTATTTCTTGGAGCTCTTGGTGTTGTTAGAATGCCTGATGTCTATAATAGAATGCAAGCAGGGACCAAAGCCACAACTTTAGGCACTATTCTTTTTACAATTGGAATAGGACTTGCCAATTTTGGTTCAGCTTGGTGTGGGAAAGTTATTATTATAATTCTTTTTGTAATAGCAACTAACCCTGTTTCTTCAAATGTTATTGCCAGAGCAGCTCACTTCTCAGGTATTAAACTAACCAAAATATCATTAAAAGATGAACTTAAAGATGATGATGATAAGCTAGAAGGAGGGAAGTTATGAACTCTCTGATTGTTATAGGCTTAGGTGTAATTATGATCAGTGCAGCAATCTTCACTATTATGCAGAAGAATTTAGTGTCGGCAATTATTAGTGCTGGTGTAATCAGTCTTTTAGCTAGTGTTCTCTATTTAATTTTGGGTTCACCTGATGTAGCTATGACTGAGGCGTCAATTGGCTCTGCCCTTACTACAGTGGTCTTCTTATACGCCTTAAATAGAATGCGAAAGGAGAAGAAAGATGATAAATAAAGTACTTATTCTACTTTCAGTAATTGGACTTGTAGTAATATTTCTACCTTTTATAGTTAACTTTGAAGCTAGAGAAGAGCTTTCTCCTTTAGCAAGAAGTTATGTAGAAGGATCTGTTCAGGATTTAAATTCACCTAATGTTGTTACTTCGGTAGTTGTAACTTACAGGGGATTAGATACTATCGGTGAGGTTACAGTACTTTTTCTTGCTACACTTGGCGTTGGCTTTTTGTTACAAAATAAAAAACAAAAATCAGCAAAGAGAAGTGTCTCAGAGAACATTAAAACAACTTCATCATTTTTAGTAAGTCTTATCATGGTATTAGGAGTATATATCTTCACTCATGGGCATCTTTCACCAGGTGGTGGATTCCAAGGTGGTGTAGTTATTGCTTCTGGCTTCCTACTTCTAATTCTTTCAGATTTAGACTTTAAAATTAGTCATATCATTCTCAGCCTGGTTGAATCTATATCTGGAATAGCTTATGTAGTTATTGGCTTAGTTGGCTTGATTCTAACTATTGGCTTCTTAAATCCTTCTTTACTTCCTTTAGGAAAATACGGAGAATTATTTAGTGCTGGGGCAATACCCTTAATCTACTCTTTTATAGGGTTGAAAGTTGGCTCAGAATTAACAAATATTATAAATACCATGGGGAGTGAAAGATGATAGAAACATTAATCATAGGTTTTGTCTTATTGGTAATAGGACTTTTTGCCATGCTTACCCAAAAGAATATTATAAAAATCATTTTAGGCTTTTCGATAGCCGATACAGGAGTGCATATAATTATTATCTCCTTGGGATATCTAAAAGGAAGAACAGCTCCAATTATAGATTCTGCAGTAAGCATTGCTAATTCAGTCAGAGAAGTTATAGATCCAATTCCTTCAGCTTTAGTGTTAACTGCAATTGTGATCGGACTTGCTACTACTGCTTTAATGTTAGTATTTGCTGCTGAAATCTACAAGAAAAAAGGTTCATTCTCCATAGATGATTATAAGGAGTTAAAATGGTAAATCCACTCTATTTAATAATACTTTCCTTACTTGCAGGCTTTAGTTTACCCTTAATAGATAAAGCAAGTAGAAAACTATCCTTTGTTACTTTTCTAGGAGTACTAGGGGCTAATCTTGTTGTCGTAGGAAGCTGGTTTTACAAATTTGCTTATTCCGGTATGGATAAATTAGTCGTTGATACAGCAGGTTTTTTAGCACCTCTTTCAATAAACTTTCAAGTAGGTTATGAGGAGTTAATTGTCTTACTGGGAGTTAATCTAATCGCTTTCTTTACTGCCATTTATCTAGGTGAGGATTTAGAAGATAAATCAATATCCTCCATGATTCTCTATCTTATGATTATGGTGGGAGTAAATGGTTTAATCTTAACTCGTGACCTTTTCAACTCTTTCGTATTCATGGAAATAACCTCAATCTCAACTATTGCTTTAATTACTTTAGGAAGAAGAGAGAATTCGCTTGTCTCAGGTTTTAAATATATGCTAGCCAGCGGAATTGCCTCGATATTTTTCTTATTGGGGGTTGTATTTGTCTATTTCTTTAGTGGAAGTCTGAACTTAGATTTTATAACTTACAACTTTACTGATTATAGATTAATAGCTATTTATATGATAGCAATTGCTCTTCTTATAGAAATGAAGTCTTTCCCAGCTAATGGTTGGGCCTTAGATGTCTATGAAAGTACTAATCCTGGAATTGCTGCAGTTATCTCTGTAATCAATTCTGCGGGAATAGCCTTTATGTTTTATAAAATTATGCCTTTAATGCCTAATAGCTTCCTCTATGCTTTTGGTATAATTGGCGTAATAACTTTCATAGCTTCTAACTTGATGGGATTAAAACAAGAGAATGTGCAAAGACTTCTAGGTTACTCTTCAATAGGGCAGATGGGATTGCTACTTGCTAGTATCATCTTTACTCAAGGTATAGCATCTGAACTAAGATTCTTAATTATTGGTGGATTCTTCTTTAATCACTTATTAGCTAAAACAGGACTCTTTTGGTTGAGTGGAATCGTTAATAAGAAGGAAATTAGAAATTGGAATGCTTTAAGAAATAATAAAATATTACTAGTTATCTTTGGCTTGCTGATTTTTGCTCTGTCTGGCTTACCTCCATTTACTGGTTTCTGGGCAAAGTGGGAGTTTATCAAAGTCTTGGTAAATAGTCAAAACTACTTAGTAATAACCTTAATCCTACTTGGTTCATTATTTGAAATAATTTATCTGTTTAGATGGTTCACTTATACTGTTAAAACAGAGACTGATAATAGAATAGCTGTTAGAGGATTACTCAATAATAAATTATTAGTAGTGAAAATAATCACCATCTTATCTTTTGTCACTGGCTTAGTTGTAATGAGGTCTTTCTATAACTTTGAATTAACAAGTAATCTACCAATATTAGGTCTCTTGTTTATGCTTAGCATGACCTTCTTCCCAGTAAAGTTAAGAGGATTTATTAGTTTAATCGCTACTGGAGCTTACGGATATTATCTCTACAAGATAGTAGGATTGGAAAATCCAATTCAGTTACTTTTTGGAGTTATCTTTATTGTTGGAAGTGGTATAAATATTATCAGTACTTTAAATAGAAAAGAAGAAAGTATAGGCTTTTATGGTCTTTTACTTATGATGATTTTCTCTTTTGGTAATCTACTAGTAGCCTCAAGTTATTTAGAGTTCTTTTTCAGCTGGGAATTAATGACTATTGCTTCTTTTTTATTAATCTTAAGAGGCAAGAGTGCACAGAAAGCTTCCTTGATGTATATGATATTCTCTATGGCAGGAGCTTATTTGCTAATGTTAGGATTTAATTTCGCTCCGGAATTAATCTCCTCTTCTGCTTTAATAACTCAGATGAGCATTATTAATTTACCTTTGGTAGCAATTATTCTCTTATCTTTAGGATTCATGATTAAATCAGGTGTCTTAGGGGTTCATATTTGGTTACCAGAAGCACATGCTGAAGCCGAAGCCGATGTATCATCTTTTATCTCTGCTATTCTTTTGAAAGCAGGTATCTATGGCTTCTTTTTAGTTGCTATCTCCGTCGTAAGCAATGCTCCTCAGATAGATGTCTATTATTGGATAGGCTGGCTAGGTGTCTTCACTGCTTTAGTAGGAGCTTTCTTAGCTTCCTTCCAAGAAGATGCTAAGCGTCTTTTAGCTTACTCAAGTATGAGTCAGGTAGGGTATATCATAGCGGCAATCTCAATGTTAAGTCATTTAGGTTGGGTTTCTGCTTTTTACTTATCCCTTAATCACATGATGTTTAAATCTGCTCTCTTTATAGCGGTAGCAGGTGTTTATTATAGAACTCATACCAGAAATATGTATGAAATGGGTGGTTTAATCAAGAAAATGCCACTATCCTTTATTAGTGTCTTGATTTCTATAATTGCAGTCTCGGGTGTTCCACCATTATCCGGATACGGCTCAAAATGGTTGATGTACTCTTCTTTCCTCGAAAGAGGTTGGTATCTTCAAGCTGCTGTATTATTCTTTGCTTCTGCAGTTAGTTTCCTCTATCTATATAGATTGATTCATACTATCTTCTTAGGCCAAGCGAAATATGAACATAAAGATGTGAAAGAAGCACCAATGTGGTTTATTATTCCTCAATATATCTTTATCGGAGCCATAATGGTATTATCTACCTTCCCTAATTTACTTATTAGACCATTAAGTGCGATGGCAGGACAATACTTCGATTCAAATATAGTTATTAATGGATACAATGTTAGTGGAAGCTTTGGAAACTGGAATGGTAATTTGATTATGCTTATTACCATGGGTGTATTTATAGTTCCACTATTTTTCTTGATGCTCTTTGTTGGAAGAGTAACTAAAGTTAAACAGTTTAATATTGTGTATGCTGCAGAGAGACCAGAATCTCCGCAAACAACTCATGTTGCTCATAATATGTATGCTCATTATAGAAAAGCTCTCGGGGGCTGGGGAAAACCAAGAATATTGGATTTCTGGAATGCTTCTGCTGAGTGGGCTCATACAATGGGAGATCTATTCCGTCGTATTTATTCAGGAAATGGACAAACCTATCTGCTACATATTATCCTTTTCTTTGTAGTAGTATTCTTTTTCTTAGGAGTGTAAATTATGGATATTTTTATTAAAATGGTATATGCTGCTATTTCTATTTTAGTAGCAACTCTTTACGGACTTCTTTTAGTTGGTACAGTGCATAAGATATATGCCCGTGTTCATAGAAGAATAGGACCTCCTGTATGGCAACCGATATTAGATATCATTCAAACTCATGGTAGAAAAGTTGCTACTTCTCATGGTATAATGTTCTTCTTAGGACCAGTTTTCCGCTTAGCAGGTGGAATGGGTACTTATCTTTTTATCCCTGTGATTTATGGTTCTGTAGTATTTAGTAACTACTCCATGGCTGGAGATTTATTGTTAGTTATGTATTTTATCTTCTTTGGTCAGTTAGGAATGGCGCTCGGAGCAGGGGAAGGTGGTCATCCATATTCTCCTCTGGGTATTGCTCGTGGATTATCTCAGATGTCCACATTTGAACTTCCTTTCTCCTTAGCAGTGATTTCCATCGCTATTCAATACAATACTTTGAATATAACTAGCATTGTTGCTGCTCAACAAGGTGGCATGTTAAATTGGACTCTATTCACTAATCCTTTAGCTGTGATTGCTGCTATGATATCTCTTTTAGGAATGAATATGCACTCTCCATTTTCTTTAGTGCTAGCTCCTCAAGAAATACCTATCGGACCTCCAATAGAAATGAATGGCAGTTTTTTAGGAATTCTTCAGACTAATAGAGCTCTTTTCGCCTCTGCTAAATTAGTGCTTTTTATGAACCTCTTTTTCGGAGGAGCTACTAATTTACCGATTATGATGCTAAAGACTTTCTGTATCTACCTCTTCTCCGTATTCATTGGAGCAGCATTCCCTAGATTCAGACCAGAACAGTCTTTCCGCTTTTTCCTAAGAGTGCCAACTTTAATCGGTATTCTTTCAGTAATAATTATTGCCTATTTTTAAGGAGTCAAAATGAACAATAAAGATCTTAAAGAAATAGAAAAACAGATGAAATTGGCTAATGAAGGTTTACCAGAAATTGAGAGAGACCTCTTCGCTGATGATAGACCCTCAAGGATAGAACCTCTAAATAAGTACTTAGAACAGTTTCTAAATTGGGCAAGAGCTAGATCCCTCTGGATTTTAGCTTTTGGTACTGGTTGTGGAGCTATCGAACTCAGGCCCTTGATGACTGCTCGCTTTGATGCTTTCAGATATGGTATTGCTGGCAGACCAACTCCACGACAAGCAAATGTCTTTATCATAGGTGGCTACGCTTCTCTAAAAACTATTAAGAGAATCGTTCGCTCTTATGAACAGATGCAAGGACCTAAATATGTTATTGCTCTGGGATCTTGTACTATAAACGGTGGAATGTATTATGATAGCTATAATACTATCAATAGAATTGACCACTATATTCCAGTCGATACCTATGTTACTGGTTGTATGCCTCGTCCTGAAGCCTTAATTGCAGGTTTTAACAGACTCAAAGAGAAGATTCAGGCTGGTGAATGTGATGGTATGAATAAATATGCTGATAACTTTGACTGGTATAAAGCCAATCAGAAGAGGATTATTAAAGATTGGAATATGCCGGACTATAACTGGTAGGAGATGAAATGAAAGAAATTATAAATAAATTAAAAAATATGGTTAATGTCCTAAAAGTTGTAGAAAAGCACCCTGATTTATTCTTTATTACCTTAGATAAAGAGCAATTAGTAATGGCTCTTGGCTACTTAAAACATACTCTTGAGTTTAAACATCTCGCTTTTCTACAAGCAGTAGATTACCTGGAAGATAATAAATTCATGCTGACTTATATGATATATAATTATGAGTTAAAGGTCAATTTAGGTATTAATGTCTTTATTGATAGGGAAGAGCACACGATGTTCTCCATACATCAGTTATGGGCACATGCGTGGCAGTATCAGAGAGAACTTCATGAGATGTTTGGTATTGACTTTCCTGATTCTCCGAGAGTTAACGAAGCTTTCATTTTAGAGAGTTGGGATGAAATGCCTCCAATGAAAAGGGATTTTGATACCTTAGCTTACTCCCAAAAAACTTATTATCAGCGTCCTGGTAGAGAAACTTCTGACCCTAAGGAAAAGATGAAGGACGCTAAATATCCTAATTATCCAGAATCTCCAAAAATAAGGAGGGATGATGAATAAATTATCTGAAAGCAAATATAAAGATTTTGTAGCTGATAGGTCTAAGTACCCAGAAATGGAAAATGGGAATCCCGTAATAGACCTAACTTCTCATAAATTTACCAAGATTTGGCAAGGACCTCAGCACCCTGGTGTAACAGGTAATATGTCTGTAGAAATTATCGTAAATGGTGATGAGATTGTAGATGCAAAAACTCATGTTGGTTATCTTCACAGAGGTTTTGAAAAGCTCATGGAGAGAAGAAGATATATACAATGCTTCCCTATTGTATGTCGTATTTGTGTGCCAGAACCAGATACAAACGAATATTGTGTCTCTGCTGCTATGGAAGATTTAGCTGGTATAGTAATTCCAGAAAAGGCAGAATGGCTAAGGACTCTTAACTTAGAAATGTCAAGAGTTGCAAGTTTTTTAATGTGGCTAGGTGGACAAGCTGGTTCTCTCGGAATGGGTGCTATTGGTCAGTGGACTGTAGCGATGAGGGATTACTGGTTAGATCTATTTGAAGAGATGACTGGGGGAAGAGTCTATCATATGTACATGATACCTGGAGGAGTTCGTAAGGATTTACCAGTTGGATTCAAAGATAGAGTGAGTAAGACAGTTGATAGAACCTATAAATTATTAGATGATATTGAAAGAGTATTTTTCAATAACACTATTGTTAAGTCTCGTCTGAAAGGTTTAGGTATTATTCCTCCAGAGATGGTGAGTGAGTATGGTATAGTAGGACCAACAGCTAGAGCTAGTGGAGTAGCTGATGATATTAGAATTAACAGTCCTTATCTTAAATATCCTGAATTAAGCTTCAAAATGCTAACTTCTAATATTGGTGATGCTTATGATAGAGCTGAACTTCGTTTTCAAGAGTTATTGCAAAGTTTGTCTTTAGTTGAGCAGATATTAAAGAAGATACCTGAAACTGGAGAAATCCAAGCTAAACTTCCTAATGTTTTACATTGGAAAATACCAGCAGGTCAAACATATATTAAAGCAGAATCAACTAGGGGTGAGCATGGATATTATATGGTCTCAGATGGAACTAAATATCCTAGACGAGTCTTTGCTCGTGGAGCAAGTTATACTCATGCCATATCTGTTTTAGAGAAATTAGCTGTTAATATTACAATTTCTGATTTAGCAGCTTTGATGGTTTCACTTCACACATGTCCACCGGAAATAGAGAGGTAACTATGAAATTAAAAGATATGATTCAACCCTTAACAATATGGAAAAGAGTAGCAGAGAAACCTTGGACAGTTAAAGATCCTCTCACTGAAAGACCGGGTGCTGATAACTATCGTGGTTTTCACCAAAATGATTTCTCAAAGTGCATTGGTTGTGGTTCTTGTGAAGAAATCTGCCAAAATGCAGCTATAGATTTAGTTCCAGTCGAAGGTCAAGAAGTCAAAGATGGCAACAGTGGATTGCGTCCACGCATAGATTATGGTCGTTGTTGTTGGTGTGCCTTGTGTGTAGATATCTGTCCAACTAGTGCCTTAACAATGTCTAATGAATACATTTGGATAGATGATGATCCTGAAGTGTTTAGATTTACTCCTGGAGCAGATAAGACCAAATGGCAAGATGATGAGAAGGGATATAAGCGTTCAGAAGAAATCGGTTTGATAGAATTTGATAGAGTAGAAATGGAAGAGTTAGCTCCTGAAGAGAGAGATAAATCTTTCATTGAAATTGTAAAAGGCTACAATAAAGAACAGGCTATGTTAGAAGCAGATAGATGTTTAGAATGTGGATTATGTACTGCTACTTGCCCTGCACACATGGATATTCCTGCTTACATAGCAGCTATCAGAGAAGATAATATCGAAGAAGCTTTTAGAATCCTCTATGAAACAAATCCTCTTCCTGAAATTTGTGGTAGAATCTGTACTCATAAATGTGAAACAGCTTGTGCTCTACACAACAATGGGGAATCAATTGCTATTCGTTGGTTAAAACGCTATATCGCAGACCAAATTCCTGCTGAGAGATATAAAGAAGTCTTAGGTACTGAACATCTTGCTGATCCTAAATTAAATCATAAAATAGCTATAATTGGTGCTGGTCCTGCCGGCTTATCTGCAGCCTATTACTTGGCGATTTTGGGTTATAAAATTAAGATATTTGAAGCTTTACCTGATAGTGGTGGTATGACTCGCTACGGTATTCCTGAGTATAGATTACCTTATGATTCAATTAACAAAGATATTGATTATATTAAGTCTCTTGGTGTTGAAATTCAGTTTAATACCAGAGTTGGGCAAGATATTACTTTAGATAAACTTCATGAAGAATATTCTGCTGTTTATACTGCTACTGGACTTCATTTAGGTAGAAGTACTCGGATACCAGGTTCTGACAATCCTGAAGTATATTTCGCTACTGATCTATTAAGGAAATTCACTCTTGGTGAAGATATTCCTGTTGGTAAGAAGATAGTAGTTATTGGAGGTGGTAATGTGGCAATGGATATTACTAGAACTTTAGCCAGATTACAGAATCAAAAATATGGTAAGGTTGATATAACAACTACCAGTTTAGAAACTGAAGATATAATGCCTGCCGATAGGGAAGAGATAGTTGAATCTCGAGAAGAAAAAGCTATTATTGAACCAGGTTGGGGACCTCAAGAAATTGAAATAAAAGATGGAAAAATTGCAGGTTTGCATGTTATTAAATGTCTATCTGTTTTTGATCAAGCTGGTATGTTTAATCCTAAATTTGATGCAAATGAGAAGAAGTTCTTCAAGGCTGATATGGTTGTAGAATCAATCGGTCAAGGTATGGATTTATCATATATCTCAGATGAATTAAAAAGTAAGATTAAATTTAGTCCTCGTGGCAGAATAGATGTTAATGAAGGCTTCCAGTCTTCTTTAGAATGGCTTTTCGTCGGTGGTGATATCATTAAAGGACCTGATGTTATTAATGGTGTTGCTAACGGACATGTTGCTGCTAAAGCGATCGACAGATATTTAAATAAGAAAAAATAGTGAATAATTTATCCTCTTAAATCCCCCTCCATGAGGGGGACACAGGGGGTGAAACAATATCTCCTAAATCCCCCTCCGTGAGGGGGACACAGGGGGTGATACAATATCTCTTAAATCCCCATCCATGAGGGGGACACAGGGGGTGTAACAACATCTCTTAAATCCCCTTCCATGAGGGGGACACAGGGGGTGATACAATATCTCTTAAATCCCTCTCCATGAGGGGGACACAGGGGGTGAAACAATATCTCTTAAATCCCCATCCATGAGGGGGACATAGGGTGAGAAACAATATCTCTTAAATCCCCATCCATGAGGGGGACATAGGGGGTGAAACAATATCTCTTAAATCCCCTTCCGTGAGGGGGACACAGGGGGTGATACAATATCTCTTAAATCCCCTTCCATGAGGGGGACATAGGGGGTGAAACAATATCTCTTAAATCCCCATCCATGAGGGGGACATAGGGGGTGATACTATATCTCTTAAATCCCTCTCCATGAGGGGGACACAGGGGGTGTTACTTAATATATAATAAAAAACATAAAATAATTCTGGAGGAAACATGAGAGAATTAAATCTTAAAGAAATAATTGAATATGCTGAAAAGATAGAATTAGAAAGCTTTTCCTTCTATAAAAAAGCAACTGAAATAGTAAATGAACCAGAAGTAAAAGAAGTCCTTAGTCAATTAGCAACTGAAGAAACAGGACACTACAATAGATTAAGAGGATTACTCGAAGAGGGGAGACTAAGTCAAGCTGAGTTAGAGAAAACTATCAATGTTGATAAAACCCTACTTGAAATGTTGGTCAATACTGATAAAATAGAGAGCTCTTTCTCGGCAGTAGATGTTCTTAATATAGCTCTTAGTCGCGAAAAGAATACAGCAAAAGCTTATGAAATGTTTAAGACTTTTACTGCTCTTGATGATTATGCCATAAAAGTGTTTGAAGATTTAAGACTTCAAGAAGTAGGACATGTTAACAAGATTACAGCAAGATTGAAGAAATATGAGTAGAATTAATAATTTACACTGGGAGCGCCTTCATCCTTGAAGGCATTTCCTTTTTCTCGAATTTTGTAGGGGCGTATTGCATACGCCCTCTTTTTGTCCACAGATTACATAGATTGACACCGATTAAGAGGGCTTCTAACATACGATTAAACAATTATACAAATCCACGATTCAACCCAAAGTAATTCGTTTTAAATGGGGAAATTAGTGTAAAATTCTCAATAATTCTCACTTCAGTATGAAGGGTTACCACGAATTTGCTTATTACCGTTTGTTGAATATGCTTAATCAAGTCTTAAACATTCTGAGCAGTAGCATTTCCAGTATTGATAATAAAACCAGAGTGTTTTTCTGAGATTTGATGCATAATATCCTCCAGAGAGCCAACCAGTCTCATTATGTTGAGCCACTAATATTATACAATTGATCCACCTATTATCACAAACAGAGCCATGCAATTATTCAGATACCAATAGATTAAATTCTATATCAATAAGAAGTTGACGAAAGTGTATTTTAATCGGGCTGCTGCGAAGAGAGGACATAGTCCGAACTGAGCAGCAGCCCGATTTATTGGGGGATTATATATTATTTGGAGATATTTTGCTTTAGACCTTGTCTTTCTCTCATTGACATTTTTCCTTCAATGATTATTCTGTGTGCATTGTGCACTAGTCTATCTAGGATGGCATCTGCAAGAGTTGTTTGACCGATCTTGTCATGCCATCCTCCTATTCTAAACTGAGAACACATAATCGTAGATCCCTTCATATATCTTTTCTCTACAAGCTCAAAAAGATACTTTGATTCATCTTCACTAATATTGGTAAGTAACCATTCATCAATAATTAATAGATTTACTGTTGCATATTTCTTTATGATCCGTTGATGACTGTTTTCGCTACGGGCAACTGCAAAATCATCTAATAGTTCTGGAAGTCTAATATAGCGCACACTATAGTATTTTCTACAAGCATGATTCCCTAATGCACATGATAACCATGTTTTACCACTTCCTGAAGCACCCATTATGATTATATTCTCATTTCTCTGTATATAAGAACATGACGATAAATCTATTAACTGACTTCTGTCTAAATTTCGGTCTTCATGATAATCTACATCTGCTATATTTGCATTAATGAATTTGAAATTTGCATCATGGAGTAATCTTATCATCTTATTAGTTCTTCGTTTATCCCATTCGCTATCAACGATCATTCCTAAACGTTCTTTAAAACTATACTTTTCATAATTGCTGTTGTTTATCTGTTCTCTAATAGCATCTGCCATTCCATTTAAACTCATTTCTCTAAGTTTTGTGATTGTATTATTATTCATTTTCATTTCCTCCGTAATAACCTGATTCACGCTTTATAGCATATTCTGACTCAGATCTCTTATCTTTATCTTGATTATTTTCAATCCGCATTTCATCAGACTTGATAATAGTTTTTAGTATCTTTAAACTTGGATTCGGGGTATAAGTAAGAGCTCGCTGGCAAGCATTTTCAAGTTTCCCCTTTCCTGTTTTCTTTTCTATGTTTAATATTGCCATACAAGTTCGGTAACCTTGTTGTTCAACACTGCATGATGAAAATATTGAAATTATTGTTTTTTCTGTGCTGGGTCCAATACTTTGCCCCCATTTAATAAATCGATTTGCATCCCATTTGTGGTATTCTTGGTGGTTTTCCGGCATATGATTAAAGTTAGTTTGATAACGATTGTCTTCCATATTAAGACGTTGGTGAAGTGCTATTCGCTCACCTTGATTATATATCTCTATTATTCTCTTAGTAATGCGAACATCTACTTTTTGATGTATATATTCATACGGTACTGAATAATATCTTTTATCTACTTGAATATGATAGTTATAAGATACAGTAGCTGTTAACCATGTAGAAATCTCATAGGCATCGGCAGGCAATGGAAGTAATAGTTTTTGCTCTTCAAGTAAGAATATGCTTTCACGACTCCCATCTTTAATCTGAAAGGGTTTAGTATTGAAATCTTTAAGTTTTTCCTTAATTGCCTTATTAAGCTCATTAAGAGTAAAGAATTGCCTATTTCTTAATGCTGCTATTATCCATGTTGATATTTTTCCTACTGCTCCTTCTGCACTGGCTTTATCTTTAGGGTGTCTTACTCTAGCTGGAATTACTACTGTTCCATAATGATTAGCCAAGTCATTGTAGGTCTTATTGATTACACTTTCAGTTCGGGATACTTGCGTTACGCCTGTTTTAAGATTATCCGGAACTAAAATCCTCGCTACACCACCCATATATTCATAGCAGTTTATATGAGCTTGTATCCAATTTTGCATCTTCATATTTAAGAAAGCCTCAACATATGTATAACCACTATAAGGAAGTACTGCCACAAAAATATATACCTTTATAGGGGTTCTATCAATATTGTTCGTAAGATAAGCAGGTTGACCTGACCAATCAACTTCAAGTTTCTCAGCTGGTTTATGATGTATTCTCATTGTTGCTCTAGTTTTATGAGCATATTGTTTGTAGAGTCTGCAAAAATGAGTATAATGAAAAGGTATGGTTTTATTAAGACTACATGTCTCGCAATACTCATACCATAATAACAATAATGTTACACCACTTTTGCTGAGTTCTTTGTGAATATAATCAAAATCAGGCGTGCGTCTTTCTTCCCTAAGGTCTTCTACTGGGAATAACCTTTTTTTGATCTCTAAATTGCTGAGTTCTTCTGGAATAGGCCATTTTACATCATGTTGTTCTGCTGCTTGAAGTACTTTAGCTATCGTATTTCGAGAATGCGATAAACTGACAGCTATATCGCGTTGACTAATACCTTGCGCAGATAAACGCAAGATTTCTTTGTAATTGGTCATTTTTCTGACCTCCATATCGTTATTTATGCCTTTTGACACATAACGTTATGATAACAATAAAAACTAATTTAACAAGATGGCTCAATTTTATGAGATTAGATGGCTCTATTTCATGATTCTAATGGCTCAACTTAATGAGACTGGTGGCTCATTTTAAGAATAATATTCAATTTGAGCTCCACCAATAGAGTAGCCTCTTAATTCCCAATAATGACATATCTATTTTAACACTATTAGAATAAAACCTCTTTACAATAAGCATTAATATAATTTTTCAAATAATTGGAAATTAATATTGACATCTAAACTCATAAACCATATTTTTGGATTATACAATGATATGCTAATTTATTAACTTCATAGGAGGAAGAATGAAATTGTTAAAATATTGCCTTATTACAGTAATGCTTATCTTCACTCTTTCTCTCTTTGCCCAAAATTATATGGATATAATGAATACTTTTGAAGGACCGTGGGGAAATAGTGAATATGGTAAATGGATGGCAACCTTAGACTTTAATGCAGACGGGATTGATGATCTGTTTGTTTTGGCAAGGCATGGAGGAGAAACGCCCACTGAGATTCATGTTTTCTGGGGTGGAAATAATTTTGGAAGCAACAATGATCCTGACTATATAATGACTATGACAGGATCTAATGGAGCTTGGGGAGTTTTTGCATGTGGAGATGTAAATGGAGATGGCTATGATGATCTTGCTATATGTTCAGAACTTAGGTTTGATTATCCAGTACCAGATTATTTTTACTACCGCTTCTTTTACGGCGGACCTGATGCAGAGCTTGATTTCACTGAGTATGATCATGAATACGGTTTTTTAGTCGGAGCAGGATACTATTACAGTCATGATTCCTTTACTTCTTGTTTAGGGGATGTAAATGGTGATGGTTGTGATGATATGGGATTTATACTTTCGCGAGAATCATCTACCAGGGGTTTAGGAGTGATGTTAGGTGGGACATTTGAGATAATTATTGTGGAATATGATGTTAATCCCAGAAGTTTTAATATTGAGCCTATGGGAGATATTGATGGTGATGGGTATGCTGATTTTTCTGTTGGATACTGTTTATCATCCGATAATAAAAGTACTGACGATGATTTTATAACTAAACTCTATTATGGCGATACTTCACTTTCCCTAAACAATTATGATATTATCTGTCATTATCAAGATTATGTTCATTTTAATGGATCGATAACAGTTGGAGATATAAATGCAGATGGAATTCCAGATTTTCTATATCCTAGATCAGACAACAGTGCCAATAACTATCTTGGATTATCAATAATGGGAGATACTATTGAAAGTTCCTCCTTATATCCCATTCAATGTAATCCTATGTATTCAGCTTTTATTTTACCGGGAGCAGGAATGGGAAAGAACATAAAACATGGAGATTTCAATGGAGATGGCTATAGTGATTTTGTTGGAGGTAATTCGTCTTATGGCTTATGGGATGGGACAGCAGCTATATGGTTAGGTGGAGAAAATCCTAACGGGATCTATGATTTACAGCTTTTTTGCCCAGTATATCCAGCTTTTACGGGGTATTTTGGATTAAATGTAAATGTTGGAGACTATAATAATGATGGCTATGATGATATTGCTATATCAGCTCCAGATGATTGGGGTGGATTTTCTACTCCAGGTTATGTATCAATTTATTCGGGGAATCCTAACCTTTCTGATACTACTGTAAGTAATGAGGATAATGATGTATCGCCTCAAGCAAGCACTAATTTAATTATCTATCCTAACCCAGTTTCTAGTAAAGAAATCAAACTTAATTTAAAACTTGTGGGTACTTTACCCAAGAATATAGAAAACGCGATGGTTTCTGTCTATAATCTTAAAGGACAGAAAGTTCATGAGAGAAAACTCAACCCTTCAAATATCAAAAACTCTAGTGATGCTATTAATTTAGAATCTTTAGCATCAGGATTTTATATCGCTATTATCAAAATTAACAACAAGCGTTTGGCAACTTCGAAATTTATTGTTAAATAGAAGAACTTAACACAAAACCACAAAGAAGAGTGTGTCCACAGATTACACAAATTAACACTGATTTTAAGAAATAATGATTGCCTCTTCTGTCTGATAGTGGACAACCTGAAGACCGGTTTCCTCTACCGTAGGCAAGGGACTTCGGACGAAGAAATTTGTCTGTTGAAGTCTCTATTCAGTAAAATTGCTTAAAAATCTAGAAATCCCAGAAATAAAGTAATCTACCACGCTATTGCGTGGTGCGAGCAGGATGCTCACTTTCCCAGTTAAGAGCTGCTTCGCAGCCATCCCTCTTTTACTGTGCCTTCAGCACTAAAGAGGGGAGTTTAAGATTCACGGACTAAAGGTCCGTAACCCCAGTTAATCACTAAAGAAGGGAATTTAAGAATCACGGACTAAATGTCCGTAACCCCAGTTAATCACTAAAGAGGTGAGTTTAAGAAGTCTAGTCCTAAATAATTTGACCGATCATTAACAATTTTTATTTTTCCTATTAAACCCTTACAGGGTTACACAAATATTGGTGTGCCATACCCAGGGTCAATTTTTCTTCAAAAAATGAGACCCTGGGCTAATCTATTTAATCCCTTCGGGATTTAATAACTGGGGTTCGGACCTTTAGTCCGTGAATCCAAGAGTATGTATTCAGCCTGCTTATTATTTAATCCCATTGGGATTTAAGATATATCATTGCCTCGCAATGATACGGGCTGGAAGCCCACATTCCCAGTTAAGAAGCATCTTCTATTTGTCTTCTCTATTTTCTTCGTGCAATTCGTGAAATTAGTGGATAGCTTCTTTTTTTGTAATTCTTTAGTGTATGTCGCCCCTGCAAGGCTATCTTTTTGTCATGACTTTAAGAGTGTCTTGCGAACACTCCCTATTATATGGCATCCTGTTGGGATTTAAGAACTTATCATTGTTTGCACAATTATAGCAGGCAAGGATGCCCACATTGCCAGTTAAGAAATCCTCATCTTCAAATTCTCAATTCTCAATTCCCTATTATTCTCACCTCAGTATGTAGTTCAACCCCAAACTTACATTTAACAGTCTCTTGAATAAGCTGAATCAAATCTTGAACATTCTGAGATGTTGCTCCGCCTTTATTGATAATAAATCCAGAGTGTTTTTCCGAGATTTGCGCTCCACCAATAGAGAAACCTCTCAATCCGCAATCATCGATAAGTTTACCTACAAAGTGCCCTTCTGGTCGGCGAAAAACAGAGCCAGCACTTGGGTATTCTAAAGGTTGTTTGGATTCTCTTCTAGCTTGTAAATCTTCCATTTCAGCTTTTATCTCTTCTTGATTTTTGGGAGTAAGTTGAAATTCTGCTTGAAGGACTAGATAATGTCTTTGTTGATAAATGCTTGAGCGATAAGAGAAATTATGACCAGAATGGCCATGATTTTTTACTTCATTTTCGTGGTTGAGATAATCTACTGAAGAAATTACATCTTTCATCTCTCCACCATAAGCTCCAGCATTCATAAAGACTGCTCCTCCGACACTTCCAGGGATTCCGCAGGCAAATTCTAGTCCTGAAAGAGAATTATCCAAGCAGTAGTTAGTCAAATCTCGTAAGGAAGTACCACATAGGACTCTGAGCTTATTATCATCTATGATAATTTTATCTAATTTTCCAGTAGATACTATGACACCTCTAAATCCTTGATCTGAGAAGAGAAGATTATTGCCTCCACCAAGTATCATATATCTAAAATTATTGGACTGAATGACCGAAATCATCTCTTGTAGAAGTTCTAGGGTATTGGGGGTTAAGAATATATCTGCAGGTCCCCCTATTTTAAAAGAAGTATGTGCACTAAGGGCTTCATTTTCACTTAGGAACTCAGGAGGGTATTTAGAAATCAGGGAAGTGTACATTACTTTTATCCTCTAAAGTGTTAAAGAATTTATTAGTTAAATCTACTAATTCTAAGTCTGAACTAACAACCTGTAGTTTGCAAGGTAGAATTTGTTGAAAATAATTACCATATTTTGTAGTAATGACTCTTTTATCTAAGATTATCACAACACCTTTATCTTGTTTACTTCTGATTAATCTTCCGAAACCCTGTCTGACTTTAAGTAAAGCGTTTGGGAGCATAAAGTGCATAAAGGAGTTTTTATTTTGTGCTTCTAATTTCTCGATATAGGCTTCTACTAAAGGTTCAGAAGGAACTTGGAAGGGAAGTTTAAAGACTATTAGTTGAGATAGGGAATCTCCCTGGACATCTACTCCTTCCCAGAAGGATGAAGTTCCTAATAGAACAGAATTCTTATTTCTTTTGAATTCATTGAGAATGGAGTTTCTACTACCTGAAATACCTTGAGCAAGAAGTTTAATTCCTTGTTCGTAGAGAGGTTCTTGTAATTCTCTGAAAGCATAATTTAGGTCTTTATAGGATGTAAAAAGAACCATGCTACCTTGTTTAGTGTTAGAAATCAAGGTATTGAGAATTTTCAGAGATTGATCTACATAAAAACTATCTTTAGGGAAAGGCAAGAAACTTGTTAGAAAGAGTTTTGATTGCTTATCATAATCAAAAGGGGAAGGGACTATTATTTGCTCAATTGCTTTGTCTTTTAGAAGAGCTAGTCCAGATTGATTCATGAAGAACTTAAATACTCCTCTAATGGCAAGAGTAGCTGAAGTCATAATTAGGGTATCAACAGCGTTATATAGGAAGCCATGTAGCTTTTCATTGACCTCAATTGGGGCATAGTTAATAATAACTAAAGGGAAATCACTTGTTTTAGAAGAGATTTGTTCTAACCAAATAACATAGTCTGACCATTCTGGATTTGCTAATTTGGTAAGTGATTCTTGGATATCGCTTAGTTGTTGATAAATTCCATCAAAATCAGAGAGGTATCTATCATAATCGTGAATGATGTCTTTAGATGTTATCCTCAATAATTCAGTCAGATTAAAGAACTTCTGACAAAGCTGATTCCAAGTATTTCTCAACTGGGTAAAATCAGACTCAAAATCAGGAATTACTTTGCTGTCTTTAAGTCTGAACTTTCCGTAAGATCCCCTGTCTTCAGTTATATGAGATAGTTTATCAAAAGTATCTGAGAATAGTTTTTTATTTTCTGCAATGAATTCTATTATAGAGTTTCCTTGAGAAAGGAAAGATGATTTAGCAGATTCAGTATCGCGAAGAGTATTTTCAATAATATTTAGGAAGTTGGGTAAGAGGCCAATATTCTTTTTTTGTTTAATAAAAACGATATGGTTAAGGAGTTGGTTAATATCAAAATAAGTAAGACTAAAGCCTAGATGCTTACCTGCTACTGTAGGAAGATTATGAGCCTCATCGATAATAACACGACTATATTCACCTAAAGTTTTTTTCTCATTCATTAAATCAGAGAGAAGTAGAGAATGATTCACAACAACAATACCTGCTTCTTCTAATTTCTTTTTGATAAACATTACATGGCATTTCCCACTATTGGGGCATCTATTCATTCCTCCACAGAAATATCTTTCTGAAACTACTAGTCTCCATGAGGCGGGGAATTTTGTCTTATCGAAGGAGTTATTTTCAGAAATATCCCCTGTTTGAGTTAGATGTTGCCACACCACTAAATAAAGTAGACCTTGAGCTTCGTAGCGGGTAAGTGATTGAGTATTAAGACTTGTTTCTAACCAGCGATTTAAGCAGATATAATTCTCTCTACCTTTCACTATCAGAGCTTTAAAATTTACAGGTAGAATCTCTGCTAAAGTTGGAATATCTTTAAAGAAAAGCTGTTCCTGCAAATTTTTAGTATTAGTTGAGATAACTACCTTGCATTTATTACGGGTAGAGTATTCTATTGCTGGGATTAAATAAGCAAATGATTTTCCCACACCAGTTCCAGCTTCTACCAAAAGCAGTTGATCATCAGTAAAGGCTTTCTCAACCGCTTTAGCCATCATTATCTGACCTTCTCTTTCCTCATAATTTGGGAATTTTTCAGAAAATAGACCAGATTGACCTAAGACCTTTTCGATAGTAGGGTATTCAGATTTTGAAACTTGAGAATCTATGAAATTTCTTTGAGGATTGAGAGTAAGCTCATCTTGTTTTTTGACTAAAGCTGTCTTTTGTTGGTATTCTGTAATTTTGGTTAAGATTGCTGTAAGATCATTATCTAATCCAGCAATAGCTGCAAGCTGGTAAAGAACTCTATTTTTAGGATAGGGGATTTTATCCACAATGTAATTAATTATTTCATAAAATAAATTACCTATCAATTTAGAATTCTCTTTACAGCCACTAGCTACTTCCTGTTTGCTTGCTAAGCTTCTTATTAATTCATGTAGATCAAAATGAGTAGCAAAGGGGAAGTAGATTTTCATTAGTTCATAGAGATCATAGTGATAATCTATAAATGGAGTAAGATTCTGGTTAAGGGTATGATAAGTCAAAAAGGAAGATTGATTGATATCATTGAAGAAGAGTAAAGTATTGTCCTTCACAAATTCATCAAGCTCTTTCAGAACATTTTTTAAAGGTTGCCCATAATGGTTTAGGGTATTAAGAGAGATATCTAGTGCAGAAAGAGCAACAGGAGATATCTCAAAAGTAGGCTGTACAAATGAGTGAAATTGGGCTATCTCTTGACCTTTTTGGAAAAGAGTAGCACCAATTTCAACAATATTATTTGTTTCAGGTTTTATTCCTGTAGTTTTTATTTCTACTGCAACAAAACTGAATTCTTGCAGAATTTCGTTAATCACTTACCAATCCTTATTCTCGGTCTAGATTGTATCGCTTAATTTTCTTAATTAATCCTTGTCTACTTAAACCGAGTGTTTTTGCAGCTTGAGTTTGATTCCAATCGGATTCTTCTAAAGCTTGGTTAATCATCTGAATCTCTAACTCCTCGACAGCATCTTTCAATGATTGTGGCTTAGAAAGAAGATTGATAGTTGTCTTATTAGCAGTAAAATGAATTAATTCTGGAGAAACATCATCTGCCTTAATAAAGGCATTACTATCTGCTAAGGTAACAGCTCTTTCAATCTCATTTTCTAACTGTCTTACATTTCCTGGCCATTCATAGTTTTTCAGAATAGTCATGGCTTCATCGGAAATACCACTTACTACTTTATTTATATGCTTATTATATTTATCTAAGAAGTGAACTGCTAGTAGAGGAACATCATCTCTTCTTTCGCTCAAGGCTGGTACTTGAATTCTAATAACATTCAAGCGGTAATAGAGGTCCAATCTAAATTCACCCTTTTTAACTTTATCTATGAGGGAAACATTAGTAGCACAAACTACTCTAACATTTACCTTCTCTGTTTTGGTAGAACCAACTCTTTTAACTTCTCCTTCTTGTAAGAATCTAAGAAGTTTAGCTTGAGTAGAAAGTGAAATATCAGCAATTTCATCTAAGAAGAAGGTACCGCCGTCAGCTAATTCAAAAAGTCCCTTTTTATCATAAGCTGCACCTGTAAAAGAGCCTTTAACATGGCCAAAAAGTTCTGATTCAAGAAGAGTCTCTGGTAAAGCTCCACAATATTGGGCAATAAACTGCTTATTTCTTCTGATACTGCTATAATGAATAGCTCTAGCTATCAACTCTTTACCTGTACCACTTGGTCCTTCAACTAAGACAGTTGTTGGAGTATCTTTAATTCTATTTATAAGATCAAAGATCTCCATCATTTTTTTACTCTTACCAATAATATTGAAAGGATTAGATTCAATCAATTCACCTCTTATTTGAGCATGAGTCCTTTCCAGGTCAGAGGTTCTTATGTTTTCTATCAATACTATAATCTGGTTGCAGAGTGCTGAAATCATATTAGTAGATTTTTCAGGGAAGTAATGAGTTCCATGTTTGGTCATTAAAATAATCACACCTTGAGATTTGTTTCTTAAGGAAAGTGGGAAGGCCACAATATGATTATAAATCGGAGCAAAATTTGGTTGCTTGTGATCTATTTTCTTAGCTGAACTATAAGATTGTTTCGCAATATCCATGATGACCTCAAAGTACTTATCATTTTTTTCAATATTGATAAGCTTCAGATACTGCCAACTATCTTTAATAGCCTGATTATTATAGAGGCAAACTATCGCACTGTCCGCTTCAGAGAATTCAACTAATTTGTTAGATGATTCTTCGAGCAGTGTATCAAAGTTAGTAATTGTACCTAAATCTTTAGTAATCTCATAGAATTTATTGGTAAGCTCAACCTGATTTCTACTTCCTTCTAACTCTGCCTTATGTTCTTTAGTGATATTGGTTATTAAAATATCATTCTTTTCTAAAAGCTTTATAGCACCAAATTTCTTAATAGATTTTCGGTTGTTATTTAATATTTCTAGAGCTTGTTCCCAGTCTTGTTCATCAGCTAAAATAGTAGCAAGTAAATAATTTGCTTGAGCTAATTCATACTGTTTGGAATTTGATAAGAATAATTCAATTGATTTCAAAATATATTTCTTAGCAGATTCATAATCATCTCTTTCTAAGATTGCTTTAAGATAATAGGATTTACCTAATTCATTAGTAAGGTTTAACTCTTCAGCAATTGCTAAGGCTTGGTTTAGATAGTAGGCTGCACTCTCGAAATTATGAGTCATCACAAAATACATTGCTTGCTTTTGATAACCTTCTACTATTTTATGTTTAGCATCTACAGATTTGAAGAAATCTAAACTCTCAACTAAATAAGAATATGCTTCTTTGAACTTGTGCAAGCTTGTAAGCACTGAACCAATATTCCCATAAAGGTCAGCTTTAATATTCTCGTCAGTAACTTTAGGAAGAAGTTCTAATCCTTTAAAGTAGAGATCGTAAGCAATATTAAATTCACCCCGCTTCTCATAAATCTCTCCTAGGTTACTGTAAGAGATAATTAAACCATCAAAATCATCATATTCTAAACACTTATCGATGGCCTTCTGATAATATTCAATAGCCTTATCCCAATCTCCCTTAGCATTAAAGAGAGTTCCCAAGTTGTTATAAGTAGGAATTAATACCCTGAAGAAATTAAAGTTAATCGCTATCTCTAGTGATTTCCTAAAAGCATCTTCAGAATGTTTATAATTCTTCTCATCCATATAGGTTACACCCATATTATTGTAGATATTGGTAATTTGATAAGGTTCATTGAGTAGAGTCTGAATCTTCAAAGCTTCTTTAAGATAATAGATAGATTCACTACGATTTCCTTTATCATCCATTAATCCACCAAGGTTATTATAACAAACTGATATCCCTTTCAGATTATATCTATTCTTTTCTAACTCTAAACTCTTTTTATACATCTCTTCAGAGTTATCATATTCGCCTTTAAACTGGTATAGTACACCAACATTATTATATATAGCTGCTAAACCAATGAAATTTTCTGATTTTTTATAGTATGATTCTGCATCAATAAATAAATCAGCAGCTTTATCATAATCGTTCTTAAAATAATATAATTTTCCTGAGAGTTTCTTTGTATCTGCTATGATATTTGATTGAACCTTTTTGTCTTCAATCTGGAAGGCACTGTTAATTACTTCATCAATTATTTCATTAGCATCAACAAAATCTTCACTTTCGATTAAAATCTCAGCTTTAAGTAGAAGGATTTTTACCTTCCAAACAAGATCAATATTCTCAGGGGAATACTGTTTAATTATTTCCAAAGCAAAGTTTGATGAATTGGAATTATAAAGGGCTGTTGCAAGATAGAAAATAATCTCAGGCTCTGGTAAACTATGTTTGCTACAGATATGAAGATATTCTCTGAAATAATCTACAGCTTTTTCATTCTCATTTAAATCTATGTGAGCTAGACCTAACTGCTTAATTATCTCCAGTTTTTTCTCAATTTTCTTGTATTTCGAGAAAAGGAATTTTAACAAAGCAATTTTACTCTCGTAATCATATAAAGAAGTTAACTCTTCTAGAGCTTTTTCAAAAAGATCAGAATTGTGGTTATTCAATAAAATATAGTAGTTTACAAGATTATAAGGCTCTAAATTAAACTGTTGCAAAATTTCTACACATTGCTCAATTTTAGCTTGATAATTTTTGATTGGTAAGGTATCAAAATAAGCCTTATATGAAGTAACTTTATGAATGTAATAATTACCTTTGTGATTAATGATTAAAAAAGATTTTTCTAATATCTCTAAGTTCTTGTCTAATTTATCTGGAAAGATCTTTTGCAAAATCCTTGTCTCAGCATGATTATCAAGTAAATATATATAGAATAGTATATCCTTCTGGATCTCTGTTAAAGACTCAATAATTTGACTATGAATTTTAAAGCTATCTAAATTCTTATCTATGAACTTGGTTAAATCTAAAACTCCCTTACTCTTTGATAGACTCGAAACAATATAGTTTACTATGTATAAATTCCCCTTAGAAATGTTTTTTATAATCTCAGCTTCATTTTGGAAATCACTCTTCATATTTGGGAAACTAACTGTAAGTATCTTAACAATATCCTCTTGAGAGAGAAAATCTAGAGTGAATTTCTCGGAAAAAGTAAAATTGCTCTTTGGTGTAAAAGCAACAACTTTTAAGGGTATATCATGCCAGTAGTTGATAATGTACTGGATGAAATCTTTAGTATAATTATCTAGTAAATCACAATCATCAATTAATATTATACATGGTCTAGCATAATCCCTGAGCTTCAACTGTTCACTGAAGAAATAAAAGAAATCATATTTCTGACCTGTCTTATATTCCTTACTTAAATCATGAATCATTTTGAAATCTTTATCGCTAATTCCTGTCATTAATTGCACGAAATTTTTAAAATGATTCTGACCAAAGATGTGGGGAGTTAAAATATGATAATAATTATCTTTACTCTCTAATCTCCGGATAAGATTCTTAAATAAAAGGGATTTCCCAGTTCCTGAATTACCAGTAACTTCAATTAAGGACGATCCTTTCTCTTCTAATTTATTTATCAGCTCGGATAGCCTTGATATTTTCTCGACTATATACTTCTCCATAGCTTGGTTAGTACCAATTTCCATGACAACCTCATTCATTAATTTATAAGTGAATTATCTTAGTGTAAACTTTGTATTAGCATTTGTAAAGATTCGTTACAATTTAGTCAAGTAAAAAGTTAAAAAATTATTAAAATTATATTAAAATTATATGAAAATAGTGTTAAGATTCTGCTAATCAATGGATAATGATATTTATATTGTAGCTACTTTTTCTTCTTAATCAATGGTCTTCAACTACTTTCCCTCTCCTCCTTCTCACTCAATTTGAATAATAATCAAATAATATTCGACTTGAGAGAGAAGGAAGAGAGGGCGACCAAGCCATGTTAAGCTATAATAACTTTAAAAACTCTGGTAATGAGATAATAAAACCCTTAAAATACTTTGCTTTACCATGTTAAGTAGAGACCTTGCATGCAAGGTCTCTACTTAACATGCAAGGTCTCTACTTAACATGCAAGGTCTCTACTTAACATGCAAGGTCTCTACTTAACATGCAAGGTCTCTACTTAACATGCAAGGTCTCTACTTAACATGCAAGGTCTCTACTTAACATGCAAGGTCTCTACTTAACATGCAAGGTCTCTACTTAACATGCAAGGTCTCTACTTAACATGCAAGGTCTCTACTCTACCATGCAAGGTCTCTACAGAATATTTTTTATATATAGGGCAGTGAAGAGTTTGGGTATATAGCAACTTTAATTAAAGCATTAAACTTGTATAATGATTTGTCTATTTCGCTTAATCAACAAAAATATAGCTTCAACAACTTCCTGATTTACCAGGTAAAGGGGAAATTCAGGGAATAGTTGGTAAATTGGCCATTATTTCCTCAACCATTGTGCTACTGTAAACAGATGTAATGAAAGTAGACAGCTAGTAATTATTGAAAAAATTATTTCATTTTTATTGTGAGTCAAAAAAGTGAATAGTAGGCAAAAAATAAGAGAAATATAAATATTTGATAAAAAATAAATATTGTTAAATATATGATATACAGAGCTATAGATAATAATAGAAAAGTACTAATAAAAATTATTTCGTTGCAAAATATGAAATTGTGAAAAAAAGCTCAATAATCGATAAAATAGTCTTAATAATAGGTTTAAAATAGGATAAATTAAATAAAAAGTAAAAAAAAATAAAAAACTTGACAATTTGGTCTGCTTTATATCAAATCGTATTCATATAATTGTGCTTATAGTATAAATGCATATTTTTGAGTGAAATAATTAATAAATTTATATAGGAGAAAATGCTTATGTTTAGCAGTTTAAGTGGGAATTTAATGATTGTTAAAAACCGAGGTGAACCAATGTTTTGGGATGGAAAAAATGAGAGAGAAGTACAAGAATTTAAGAGTTTTGAAACAAGTATCACTGGCGAATCCAGTAGATTCTTACAAATATTAGAAAATAAATTGTAATTTGGAGGTTTCAAATTATGTTGAACAAACATCCGATTTTAATCTTATTGTTCGTAATGCTGACAAGTTTAGCTTTTGCTGCCACAACAGTAACTGCTAGTCATGTTATTTACGATCCGGATGGCGAAGAACAAGAAGTCGCAATTGTAGGGTACACAGTTCATTTTGATGTGAGCTTAGAGTCCGATGCTACAGTTGTTGACTCTGTAAAAATTAAGAGTGATAACATTATGGGCGAAACAGAGTCTTTCGGCTTAACTTTAGCCAGAAGAGCACAATACACTTATGCAGGTGATTATGTTGTAACTGCTGGTAATGTTAATGAACCTTTATTAGGTGATGTTTATCAAGTTTTTGTTTATGTTGATGGAGCAGCAGTTCCACTTAACACAACAAATTCTTACTTATTAAAAATCGATAACCAAATTCCATTCATAACTAATGGAAATTCAACTAGAATCGAATCAATACCAGCAGGAAAAGCTGTTTTTGGTATCGGCGATGAGATGAAGTTTGTTTTCAATAGAGGTTGGAATGTCCCTACTGAAGATGTAATAGGCTTAACCCTAGATCTTACCAGTATTGGTGGTCCTGCTGATTTAGTTGCAACTAGAAATGGTGACATCTTTACAGCAACTTATGTATTAACAGAGCTTGAGTTAAATAGACTTGGAGGTCCAGCAGGATATATCGCATCTGTTACTATACCAATGACAATGACTGACCAATGGGGCAATGTAAGTATTCCTCACCCATCAAATACTATTAGTGGTGATGTTGCAGGGGATCCATATCCTGCAGATAGAATGCCTCCAACAGTTGGTAATATCTCTGATTTATATGATAATAACCAATTTAGATTCTCTCCAGGTAACGATATGTTTGGTGACTGGGATACTCTCCCAAACACTATTTCAGCAAAAATCGATATTCCTGATTTTGGACAAAATGGAAATGCAACAGCATTTGAAATATTAGTTCAGAATGAAAACACTGATACTAATGTTGGTTATATTGAATTCGCTTATGATGATACTAATGTAAGTATCAATGGCGATGAAGTAACTTTCATCTGGGATGGAAAAGTAAACGGTACTCTTTTAGAAGAAGCTGTTTACGGTCTAACTCTAGTTGGAATGATGGATGAAGCTGGTAATAGTATTAGCTTAACTCCACTACCTCCAACAGTTAATCCTGATATTGCTGATGGTGAAACAGAATTAAATGTCTTAGATTTCGTTTTAGACAATACAGCTCCATTATATGAAAATCTTAATGGTACTGCTTCAGCTTTAAGAATCTTTGATTCATCAAGCGATAATCAAAGATATACTATTAATAGAGCTATTAATGAAGCAGGTAATGTCGATGGTGAACAAAACTCCTTCGGTCCTGAAGATTCAATAACTTCTACTGATGAAGTATATTTCACTTTCTCAGTAAAAAGAGATTTCTTGAACGATTTAGAACCAGAAAGAAAAGAACGGGTTAAATATTGGGTTGAAGTTACTTCTGATACAGATACTAATTTCAAAAAATACTTCTATCCTACTTCATCAACATTAGGTGAAAATTCAGAAGTTAAAACTGATATTAACTTTGTTGCTACTGAAGCTTACGCTGCAATAAACAGCGATGGTAGCTTTAGCTGGTCTCCTGCAGATATTAGCTGGGTAGAAGGCGATTACACTGTAACTGCTTACATCCAAGATAATGCAGGTAATATCAGAACTTCAACAAAAGCAGTTGAATTGGTTAATCAATATAATGGTTATGTACCACCAGTGATTCCTCCAGATCCAACAACTCCATCAAGTATCGTAGCTTATGATGTAACATCTCGTCACGATGGTGGAGCTTCTGGTTTAGCTGATATCGATGGTACAACACCAATTTTCTATGTGAATTCATACTTTACAGCTGATAATAGTGTTCAGTACTATAATACAGGTGCTAATAGCATTGATATTGTTGTTGAAGTAAACAATCTTATTAATGCAGAAAAAGTTATATTCACAAGAAACAATTCTGATTTACCTATTGCTTTTAATACTGAATTATCAAACTTTGATGCTAATAACAGTGTAACTTTATCTGTTCCTGTTTCAGCATTTAGTGAAAATAATACTGGTACTTATACTTATGGTAATGCTACTTCTGATATCAAAATTGAAGTTGTTACTAGAAATATCGAAAATGGAACATTCAATATTAGTAATGTAGCTGCGGGTGATAAGTCTTTCAAAATTGATAGACCTGAAGAACCTGTATGGCCAGAAATTATTAATGATATTGTTAATGTAGTTCCTCATTGCATTAGTCCTGGTAATCCATCATGGGCTTATGATGCTATTTCTAATCCTGCTAATGAAGCTGGAATGGCACATAATGATGTTGATAAACCATTTAATGAAATTTCATTTAACATCGGAAATTCATCAGTAGATTATACTTGGACTTTAAGAGTTTATGATCCTGATGATGCTACTAAAGTAAGAAGTATGACTGGAACAGAGATTGCTGGTATTGGTAATTTCAGTGAAACAATGAACTTTGCTAATCTTACAAACACTAATAATAATATTGTTGGTGCTTTAGCAAGTAAGCTTCTTAATGTAGAGCTTAAAGTTGTTCCAGAAGGATATTCTGACACAGGATATATTGCTCCTGAAACAGCTTATTCTTATGCTACAACTCGTGTAGATAACGAAAATCCTGTAATTCTTGGTACAGATGCTGATAATTATATTCCTAATCCAGCTGGAAACACCTTCTTCTTAGCTAATGGTATTAATAGTTTTAATTTTGATATTGAAACTAGTGAATACTTAGTTGTAGATAATGGTGCTGGTAATACTTGGTCAGCAGTAGTATATGATGAAGATACTTTAGAATTAGTTCCTGGTGCTGTAGTAAATATTACAGCAACTCCAACTAACCCTACTGATAAATATACCTGCCCAACTTCAGGTAATTTTGGTTATAAGAACTTTAATATCACTGCTGAAATTCTTAATTTTGCTGATGGTATTTTAGAAAATGTTAACTATACATTAGTTCTTAGAACTCCAAATGATTTTGGTGGAAACCCTGGAAGATATAACAATCCTCCATACCCATTTGATGCCGATGCTTGGCATACTGACTCTTCAGAAGCTTTTGTTCACTTTATCGTGTTAAGAGAAGCTCCAGAAGTTGTTTCTGCTTCAAGTGAGTTCTATTATATTAATAATGATACAGACATGGTCTTAGATAAAGCTGCAACAGCAGGTGATTTCCAATTCAATATTAGTATTCACGGTTATCCTGGAATTACTCCTTTTGAAAATCTAAGCAGAGGTGTTGAGAATTATCTATTTGATGTAGATTTCTCAAACTTCACTGGAACTACAATTTCAGCTCCTCAAGTTAATGACTTAGGAAATGGAAATTGGGAAATTACTTATACTGGTTCTTATACTGGTATAGCTAACGGAATTAATAACGGTGATGTTATTGAAATTCCAGTAAACTTATCACTTGGATTTACTACTGGTGATGTGGCAGTTCATGAATATGATTTCACTTATAATGGTGTAACCTATGATAATGTAGTTCCTACATTTACTGATAGTAATATTGCAAGTACAGTTGATGAAAATGCAACTTTAACTTTAGTTTATCTTATTGAAGATGCTATTGCAGGTGTACAGGCTGATCAGGTAACTATTTCATGTTCTGATGATACTTTAATTCCTGATAACACTGTTGCAACTGATTTAGGCGCAGGCTTATATCAATGGCAAATTGCTATTCCTAACAACTATGATACAAACACATTAACATTTGATTTTGTAGCACAAGATATGTTAGATAATGAAGAGACTCATTCTCATACAGTTGATATTACTTCAATACCTACAGTAAGTAATGTTGAAGCTATTAATATGTTCCCAAGACATCCTAGTATCATAAAAACTGGTGACCAAGTTTGGGTTTTCTTTAGCTTAACTGATAGTGAAAGAATTGATGCTGTTACTATTACTCTTAACGATGGTCAAGTATTTAATGTTGCCAGCTATCAAGATGGTCAAAATATATTCAAAATCAATTCTTTTGATGCAAGTAACTATGATCAATATGAAGTTGTTGCTGCTAATGTAGAAATTTCTCATCCATATAATGGATTAGATGATTCTTCAGAAGCAAACAGTGATCCTAATGTTACTATACCTTTCGTTGATGAAGATCAAGTTGTGATTAATGATATCAAATTCTTCGTTAATGGTGTTGAGAATGTAGATAATGAATTCTCTGCTGAAATGGACGATGACTTCTATGTTGAAGCAACTTTTGTGGCTTATACAAACCATATAAATACTGCTAACAATGTTGATCTTAACTACACACCAACAGCTACTGCGGGAGCTCCTACTCTTATGAGTACAGTTTTTGAAAGTGAAGAAGTAAATGGTTATGTTAAGAACACTTACACTTATAGATGGACACAAGATGATTTTGATTATAATGAATTCATCTCTAATGCTAACCCACCATATGGTTATGTTGAGCTTAACTTCAGTTTAGAAGTTGGTACCGGTTATGATTTCACTGCTATATATAATGAACCAGCAGTTGCTGTAGCAATCCAAGATATTCCTACAGTTTCTAATGTGAATATATATAATGTAGCAAATCCTAATCAACATGCAGATCAAGGTAATCATATTGATATCGTAGAGAATCATAACAAAGTTAAAGTAACATTTGACTTAACAGATTCAAACAGAATTACTCAAGCTGTAATTACTTTAAATAACGGAACTATCGAAACAGTAACTTCTGGTTTAGTCGATGGTCTTAATACTGTTATTATAGATGATTTTGGTGTTGGTAATCCTGAATACGCTACTTTAACAGTTCAAGATATTACAATAACACATCCTTATGAATATTATGAAACTGAATCTTCAGCTTCAAGTACTAATATTGATGTTCCATTTATTGATAATAATCAAGTTGTGATTAGTGACTTTAGAGTTTTCGTTAATGGTCTTCAAACAACTAACTACTTCTCAATTGATCCTAACCAAAATGTTAGATTCGAAGCAGATGTGATTGCTCATGAAGGTCAATTATCAGCTTCTAATGTTGTTCTTACCTATAAAGGTTTTACAGCTACTTCAGCAAACCTTGAGAATGATGTATTTGAATCAGAACCTGTAACTGGTTTTGAAAAACATACTTATACTTATTCATGGGATAATGCTGATTTTGATTATGCTAACTTCACAAACCAAATTGCTGGTTATGAAGTTATTCCTTTCGTAGTTGAAGCTAGATCAGACTTTGATTTTGTGGCTGATCCATATAATCAAAGTGTTGTAGCTATAAATATCCCTGAATATACATTCAATGGTATTGCTCCAGCTCGTTATAGTGGTACTGACCCTGAAGGTTGGTTTGCTCCTGAACATGATGTGAAATTAACTATGAATGTTAATTCTGTTTTAGCTGATATTAATCCAATTGCTGAATTTGATAATATCACTAACAACTTCCCTGATGTTAACTGGGTAGCAGGAACTGTTGTAACAACTTCAGTAACTCCAATTCCTGGTGTAACAATCTATACACATAATGTAACTTGGGTTCAAACTCCAGATGTTCAAGCATGTTGGAACACTTATGATGATGGTGAAAACATTCAAGTTGAAGTTAGATATAACGACTTCTTCAATGCTAACCCAATTCCAATCATAAAAAGTATCAAAATTGATTTAGAAGTTCCTACTTATGCAGAATATACAATTGTTAAAGCTGATAGCAATATCAATGATTATGCTACTGCTAATGCAATTCCTGGTATTAATAATTTAGGTAATCAAGTTAATAGCTTTAACTTTGATCTTACTTTAAATAACCCTCAAGATCTCAATTCTTATCAATTCAATGGATCTCTTTTTGTTAAGAGAATAGTTGAAGATATGAATGGTGTTTCTGTTGAAGAAGCTGGTGTTGCTTTACCTACTATCTCTACTAACTGGACAGCAATGTTAGTTGGTAGTCAAGCAGTTAATGCTAATGATATAGCTCTTATCTGGAAATTCACTCCTGTAGATAACACTGCTGTAGCTAATACAGATGTAGTTACTATTCAATTCAATGAACTTGAAGACTTGGTAAATCACAAGAACTATGCTGGTGAAAACTATAACTCACCTTCAAATAGATATCTTGCACAAGGTCCTTCAGCTACTGTTGAATTTATAGCTAGTCAGGCTGATGTTGATGGAATCACTGCCTTCCAATATGATGGAATGGACAGAATGAATTCTGCAACTTCACCTTATATTAGTAATGGTAATAGTATTGGTTTAATCTTAGAAGTTGAACCTTTAGCTAGTGATAATGCTACTGTAACAAGTGTAGAAATCTTAGCTGATAATTATAATGCTGCTAACCAAGGTTGGGTTGCTTTAGCTGATGCAGGTAATGATGTATATTATCTTAACTCAGATATCGTTGCTAACACTAACTTAGGTTGGTTACCTCTTGAATATAGAATTACTTATTCAACTGGTCAAGTAAGTCAGCAAACCGTTGCTAATGTTTATAACCTCATTGATGGTACTACTACCAGCTTAGATGAAATCTATGTATGGAGTGAAACATTAGGTCAAAACGGTATGTATTATGTTACTCCTGGTGATGAAGCAACTGTTAGAGTTATCTTTAATAGTGATGCTCCATTAGCAGGTACAGTGATGAAACCTTTCGTAACTTTAAGCAACTTTAGCAATATCCTCGATCTTGCTAATCCTTATATTGTTCCACAAGCTAATATTTCTTGGGATGGAACACAATGGGTTGCTGAAATTACTGGTATCCCTGTAATTGGTAACTATAACCAAACTTCACAACTTGTAAGTGTTACTGCTACTAATATTACTGGACAAATGACTGCTGCCTCAACTAAGACTATCTCTTATGCTGGCTCAGGTCCTATTGTTCCTCTAATTGAACATGTAGAATTAATTACTAACAATGCTGTTAACTACTTAGCTGTTAGCGACCTTCAAGTTGTTAACCCTGTAGTTAATGTATATATAAATACTCAATTCCAAGAATATATCGATAATGTAACTATCGATCCTGTGGCTGGTTTAACATTTGGTGCTTATACTGTTGCTCCAACAGTCTTAAACAACTCAAAATGGTTAGTAACATTCCCTGTTACTATTTCTGATCCTACTCAATTCACAGAAGGTCAAACAGTTACCTTAAACATTACTTCTTTCAGAGATCCATTTGATAACATTATTACTAATGTTTTCGAACATCATGAAACTCTTGATGTAGAAGTTGATGGTAATGACTTTGATATCGTTCTTAATAATCCTGGAACTCAAAATCCTACAATGGGTGATTTTGAATTCACATTTGATTTCACTAATTTCGGTGAATCTTATAATCCTGCCTATGCACCTGCTTTAGCTGATTTCGTAATTAGCAGTCCTCAACTTGTAAATGACTTAAATCCAACAGCCTTCAATGGTACTGTTGCAAGTCTTACAATTGATGCTACTGATTTCACAGCTGATGCAGCAACTCTTGGTAATACAGATTTCACAGTAACCTATACAAACATATTTGGTTTCGAAAAATCTGAAAATATTAACATCTTACTTGATGCAACTGCTCCAGTAGTTGTTGCTGACGGAATTGCTTTTGAATCAGTTGCAGGAATGACAACTTATTCATGGGGCGATGTTATTGTTTATGACCAAGACTTCACTTCATTAAAAGTTGAATTAGAAGATCCTGCAATGTTCGGTACTAATGGTGTTGGTAACATCACTGCTAATTTTGATTTAGTTGCAATTGGTGTTACTCCTAATACAGCTGCTATCAACAATGTTAATATTTCATTCAATGGTACAGTTGCTGAATTTGATTTTGATAATGGTTATTCCGGATTCGATTTAGCTGAAGGTGATTATCAAATCATTGTTAATGCTACTGACGGTTTAGGTAATAATTATACCGATAGCCAAACATTCAGATATGCTCATGCACCTGCTGGTGTTTCAGCTACAACTGATCCTGCTTTTACTCTAAATAGTGGTAATGATATTGAACTTGAATTCTTAGTAAATGACCCTGATGGTGTTGTTAATACTGTTGAATTCCAAGTTTATTATGATGCTAATAATGATGGTGATTATACTGATGATCTTGGTAACTTAGTTCTTCAAGCTAATGATCCTGTTTATCCTTATGGATTCACATGGAACTTAAGCAGTCCTCAATATACTTCATATCAATATAATGCAAGCTATGATGGTAATATTGATGGTGATAACTTAGATGCTGATGAAAATATCAGAAACTATATTGTTAGAGTATTAACTACTAGTAGCCAAATGAGATCAGTTTCTGATACTCAATTCACTTACTCAGTTGCTGATGTTACAGCTCCTGAAGTATCTGATGTCTTAGCTGCTGGCATGAACCCTACTCAAGTAGTTTATGATTATATCACTCCAGCTAATAATAACATTAACCTAACTGCCTTAGTTGGTACTTGGACTGATGTTGATTTCGTTGAATTAACTGTTAATGGCGATGTATTAGTTTATGACATGGTAAATCCTGTTAACTGGATTTATGATGCTACTGATATCGGCCGAGTTATTATTACTGCTAAAGCATTTGACTTTGTTGGTAATGTTTCTGCTGAAGCTGACTTCTCAACAGTTCTTGAAATAGTTAATCCTTCTTATGATAAATTCTATAACTTATCATTAGTTGATTATACTAATTTCAATAGCGATAATCTTATTGCTAACGGAACAGTTTATTCACCAAACAATGACTTAACAATGAATGATGTTAGAATCTATACAACATATCCAAACGGATTAGAAGGTATCGCAGAAGTTCAATTCTTCGTAAATAGAATAGAAACTGCTACCGGAAATGTTCTTGCAACTTTACCAGTTAATAATGATGCTGCTGTTAATCCTCAATACGGAAACAACAATGTAGTATTACCTGCTAACTGTTATGATGCAACTGCTAATGTATGGAACAGTTGGATTACTGTAGATCCTAGCCTCTATACAAATAATGGTAACTATGATGGTACAGACTATACTTACGAGTTCTATGCTGTATTGATCGATAGTTATACAAATATTGAAGTTATTCCTCAAGTAGGTATTGTTAGTTTTGATGCTAACTTCAGAGTTGATTATATGAAACCTGAACTTACTGTGAATAATGCTTCTGTAACTCACACTTCATATACTTATTATAATGCTAACACTGATAGATTAGTATTTGATTTCGTTGACTTTGATGGTCTTAACATTAACGACTTCGTTGTAGATTATAACGCAGTTAATGTTGCTGATAACGCAAACATCACAATCAATGCTTTAACAAATACAGTATCTATTCCTTGGACTGGCCTTAATAATATCGCTGGTGAAGGTGTGATTACTTATAATGTTACTGTTACTGATATGAACGGTAATGTTTCTGAAATTACTCCTATCGATGTATTCGTTGATAACCAAGCTCCTCAAACTACTATCGCAAATGTTGCTTATATGACTGATGCTGATAATGGTGGCGAAGCTATGAATCAAATTCATGCATTCGATGGCAACCCTATATTTGTATTAGCTGGTACTGAGAATTTAACTATCCAAATCGATAGAACACAAATTCTTGGTTTATCTTCAGAAAATACAGATACTTGGGCTAATCAAACTCAACCTTGGTATGCAAATACTAATGATGATATTTACCCTCCAGTAAGTCTCTATAGAAATATCGATGGTGCTGGTTGGAATCGTATAGCTTTTGATCATGAAGTTGATGCTAATGATATGTATCAATTTGATATCAATGTTAATAATGGTGCTGTTGTAGAATTTGCAGTTATCGCTGAAGATACTCGTGGCAACATTGAAGCTGATGTTACTCCATTAGATGGTGTTTTAACTAATGCTGAACTTAATAATGCTATTAACTTAACTGTAAATGTTCTTTACCAAACTGATATCACAACAACTATTGTTAATCACAATGCTAATGATGTTATCTCAGGTTTAGAATTATTAACAGCTACCGTAGCTACTCCTGCTAATGTAGCTTCTGTTGAATTCCAATATAATGATGGTATGAATTGGATTGCTATTGGAACTGATGATTCAATGGCTGATGTAGATTATCTCTTTAGTATTGATAATGCTGCTATTCCTTATGCTGTTGTTCCTGGTGTTCATGTTGAAATTATTGATAGTGCACTTAATACTACAATGGTAGAATTAGATGGTGCTAATGATAATTGGTCAAAAACAGTTACTTTAACAAGAGATACTTATACTGTTAATTATTTCGTTGATGCAAATAATGACGGTATTATTGGACCTCTAGAAAAAGCAAACTTTGCTATTACTTCAGAAATGATTAATGCTGATGGTTTTGCTTATCAATTCGATACAACTACTATTGTTGATGGTTCTTACCTCTTTAGAGCAGTTCCATTTGATAACTTAGTAGCTACTGACGACCAAGCTGCAGCTGTTGAAATGAACTTAATCATCGACAACACTGCTCCTGTATTTGACTTTGTTGCTCTTAATACAGTAATGTTAGATACATATAAAGTGCTTGATGAAAATGTTGAATTTAGCTTAACTTATGTTAATGCTAATGATGTTCATACTGTTCAAGCATGGTTAGTTGATGTAAATAATCCTGCTAATACTTACGGATTAGTTAATGATGTTTATGCAGCCTACGATGTAAGACCTACTGATTTCTCAGTTCTTCTTGCTGGTGTTCCTGATGGTAACTACTATCTTGAAGTAATGGTTCAAGACTTCGTTAATAATCCTAGCAACTTAACTCCAATTCTCGGTGATGACCTTCATATTGACACTAACGCTCCTGTAATCACAGCAGTTAATAATGCTCTTAATATGTCTGGTATCTACACTGAAACTCACCAATTCACAGTAGCATATAATGACTACTTAGCTCAATTAGTTGATGCAAATGGTGACGGACTTGGTGTTAAAGCTCTTGAAGCTACATTTACTCACAATGCTATTGTTGATGTTGTTGATGTAAAAGTTAGCGATGATGGTGCTATGCTAGTATTTGATTGGACTCCTTCACAAGCAATGATGAATGAAGTTATTAATGGCCAAGATAATATCATGGTTAATGTTGATGTTGCTCTAACTGATCATAATGATTATGTTTCTGCTATCTTCAATGCTGGTAACTTCACTCTAAGAAGTGCTGAAGTTGGTGCTAGAATTATGGTTGTTTCAGACTTCAGAAATGGTGCAGAAACTTATCACCAAACTAGCGTAACTAATAATGAAGAAATCACTGATGTTATCGGTGGTAATAATATTAATATGTTTGCATTCTTACCTGAAGGTAATAATGTAATAGTACCAAACAATGTTAGATTCGAGTACTGGAATGGAACAAACTGGATGCAATTTGCTGCAAATGCTGCCTGGAATCCAATTGCTAACTTCGCAGGTACTGGTACAATCACAGGTTACGCTCAATATATGGATGTTAACTGGAACATTGCTAACATGGATGGTGATTATACAGTAAGAACAGTTTCAGAATATAACTTCGGACAAGTTATTAATGAAACTAACTTACATATCTGGAACTCTACAATCGTTCCTGAGATTGTAGTAAGTACAATTGATGGTGCTGTAACTACTGAAGTTAACAGAGGTACTGAATACATCCTTTCTCTTGGAAATGTTGTATCTACTCATCCAGAATACTTAAACCAAGTTAACTATATGTATCGTTTCTTAGATGAAAATGATAATGTAGCTTCTCCTTGGAATCAATTAAGTGGCTTCACAGCTGATGATTATAATTGGACTATTGGCATGGATTATCTCTTTGCAGAAAAAGTTCAATTAGCTATTCAAGTTGAAAATATCTTCGGCAATGTTGCAGACCAAGTTAGCTTTATCGCTAATGGTGGAACTCCTTATGTTGTAGATATCGTAGATAGTGACGCTCCTATGGTAACTGCTCTTACAGTAACTCAAGCTGGTAACCCTGTTGCTGCTGATGCTACTGTAGCTATTGCTAATGCTCTTGATATCGCTGTAACAGTTGATAACGCAGTACTTGATTTAAGTAGTGTTGTTATTACTCTCGACGGTACTGAAGTTAATGCAGTTACTTATAATACTAATAACCAAATGAATCCTACTGTTGTTAACTATACATTAGATATCTCCGCTTTAACTACCGGAACTTATCAAATCGAAGTTACTACAGCTGACTTTGTTGGTCATAACTATACTGAAGCATTTGCTTTCAGTGTTGATACTGATGCTCCTACAGGTGCTTTAGAACTTGTAGAAAATGATAATGGTTATATCGAGCGCGGTCTTGCTTACACATTCAATGCAAATGCAATGGATAATGTAACTGCTGTTGCAAATTTAGCTATTAACTACTACTGGTTATCTGATGCTGCTAATAATGTATGGACTCCAATCGTACTTGATGCTAATAACCAATGGATGATTCCAAACAATTGGTTAATGAATTCAAGTTACGAATTCAAAGCTGAAATTACTGATGAATATAACAATAGTTCAGAAACAATGGTTTCTTACCAAGTAAGAGACAATGTGACTCCTATTGCTATTAATAATGTTAATACATTAGCTGCTTTCAACAATGTTCACTTCAACGGTCCAGTTGTAATTGAACTTAGTGTTGGTGCTGATGTAGATGAACTTAACACTTGGATGAAGGCTCCTGCAGCCACTGATTGGTCAGCTCCTGTTCTTATCCCTGTTGTTAATGGTCTTGCTACTTATACATTCACTCCTGCAGCAACTGATGTTGATGGTGTTTATACCTTCGGTTTCGGACCTGTTGTAAGATTTGTAGATGTTCAAGTTCAAGCAGATGTAATTATTGATAGAGCTGTTACTCCTGTAACTCCTGCAGTTGCTGGTATTGCTGATGATTCTATCTTCAATTTAAATGATGAAATTACTTTAACTTTCGATGTTGCTGCTGATGAAGTTCTTGATACTAATATCGAACTTCTTTATGCTGACATTTTAAACAATACTTGGGTTTCTCTTGGAACTACTGCTGCTGTTGTTACTAACAACACTGCTGAAGTTACTTTTGCAAATCTTGGTTTAGTTAAAGGTTTCTATAACTTCAAAGCAATGGTAAGAGACCTTGCTGTTCCATTCAATGAAACAGAAGTTGCTCTTGCTAATAATGTTTATTTTGATGCTACTGCTCCTGAAGTATTCTTCACAAATATTGATAATGATTCAGAATTTGTTTTAGGAAACTTAGTAAGCATTAATGCTGATGTTAACTACACTGACGGAACAAATAATATTGCTCCTTTAGATGTTGCTTCAGTTGAATTCAAAATAAATGGTCTATCACATGCTCTTGTAAATGCTGCTCCATATACTTATGTATGGAACACAGCTCTTCTTGCTAGCGTTGGTACTTATACTATCGAAGCTATCGTTACTGATAATGATGGATTCGTAAATAATGTTCTACAAAATGTAGTAGTTGTTACTCCTAATGAAAATGACCCTTATGCAGTTATTACTGGTTTCGAATTTAATAATGAAGCAATCAGTTCTGACAAAATGTATGCTATGGTTAACCACTGGGGTAATAATGTTACTTCTGTTGTAGCACAATATACAACAAACAATGTTGATTGGATTGATTTCGCAATCAATACTACAAACAATGATCCTTACTATGAATTTGATTTCAATGCTGAAGCTATTTCAAATGCTTCTGGTATTAAAGTTCTTGTAATGATGAACAATGATGAAGAAACTTCTCTTGTTTATCCTTTAGATGTTACTTATAATGCTGGTGAATTTGACTTAGTTCCTGCTAATGGAAATATCGAAATTCATGAAAATAACTTAATGATAGTTGATACAGACTCTATGCCAAATGTAGTTAGATTTAACGAGCTTGGTTATGCTGGTTATGAAACTATTAATGAAAACTATGAATTCAACTTAGTTGTTAATGCTAATAACGAATTACCTGGATACTGGTTATCAGGTGTAGCTAATAATGCTGCTTGGTTAAAATTCGTTGAATTAGATGCTATGGCTGCTTCTAATGGCGTTACTGTTAACTACAACAACCCTTACTGGTTTGTTATGTTAGATAACCAAATGCCTTTAGCTGACCACTATGCACAACTTACAGACCAAGTTCTTGTTAATTCTAATATTGCTGGAAACGCTGTTTATACATTACCTCTTACAGGTACTATGGCAGTTGAAGGTAATGTAGTTGCTCTTGCTTGGGATGCTCTTCTTGCAGACTTCGTTGAAATCGATGTTGATTATAATGAAACTAATGCAACTATGACTTTCACTGCTCCTGTTAATACAGTTGTTACTGTTGGTCAATATGTTGGATTCGAAATGTTTGTTACAGAATTTGCTCCTGTTAATAATGATGTATATATGAATGCTGGTGCATTATGGACTCTTCCTAATGTAGCAATGAACTTCAATGTATATCATGAAGAAACAGAAATGGGTTATCAATTACCTGCAGGTTTCGGTTTAGCTAATATTTCTATCACTCTTAATAATGGTGTTAATAATGTTAATAACATAGTTCTTAATAATGGTGTGGTAAGTTTCGATTTAGTTAATATGAACGCTGGCCTTAATGAACTTATGGTTAATGTTGAAATGAATGGTTTCCAAGCAAATCAAACATTAACATTCAATGTTGATAGCACATTACCTACTATCGCATTTGATTCAACAGTTCAATTATCAGCTACAAATAGAACTTTAACAGCTACTATGGAAGATGCTGAAACAGGTCTTGTTGATTATAACTTAGTTATCACTAACAACGACCCAGCAGTAAATGCTGTTGTTACTGTTCCAATGAATGAAATGACTGTTACAGGTAATATTTTCAGTTATGAAATGAGTGTTGAAGAGTTAGTTACTTTAGTTCCACAACCAATGAGAAGCAGAGAAATCGCTTCACTCAATGTTCAATGGACTGCTGAAAATAACCTCAACCAAGTTAATGTAATGGCTGCTAATGTTACTGCTAATGTAGTTGTTAACAGACCACAAATTACTATTCATAACGATGGATTCGAAAACGGATGGTGGATTAACCCTGCAATGTCTAATCAAGTTCTTATGACTGTAGTTCCTGCTGATGGTAGAACTATTGCTCTTGAAGATATTGATGTTAGTATTCTTGCAGTTACTGATCTTAACCCTGCCGGTATTCTTATTCAAACTTCTAACCCTGTACCAACAGCAAATGCTAATGAATATACATTCGGATTTGCTCAATTACAACTTCCAAACTCACTTGGTTTAAAAATCGCAGTTAATGCAATTGATGATATCGATGTAAATAATGTTGCTGAACAAACATTCGGTTTAGATTATATGGATCCTATCGTTACTGCTACTGCTCCTGCAAACCTTGTAGTTAATTATGGTTCTGATGCTCAAGTTGCCTTCTCATTTACTGACCCTCAAGGTCACTTCATAGATGACGACTTAGTACAACACTTCTCAGGTGCTTCAGGTATTGATATTTCAACACTTGTTGTTACTCTTGATGGTGATGTAATTACTGGTGAAATTAGTAACGGTTCATTTGCTTATGCTGCTTCAGATTTAGTACCTGGTGCTCATACTGCAGTTGCTTCTGTTAGTGACTTTGTTGGTAATACTGCATCTGCAACTGTTAACTTCGAAGTTGTTGGTGGTCCTGCACCTGTTGTTGACTTTAGCCCTCTAGCTAATGGCTCATGGTGGATCACTACTGCTAATAACTATGAATTCGACTTAACTGTTGAATCAGGACACACTGATACTGAGCTTCAATCTGTTGTTGCTAATATCATCCAATTACCAAACAACGATGTTATCCAAGGACCTTTCTCAGTAACTCTTGAGAATGGTACTGGAACTATTAACTTCCACGGTGGTATTGTTACTCCTGGTCAAAACGCAATTAAAGTTGAAGTTGTTGCAGTAAATGATTGGGCTGTCCAAACTGTATCAAGTCAAACTTATCCAATCGATAATAGCAGACCTGAATTAACTGTTGTTAATCCAATGGCTGACTATACAACAATGATTGGAAATAGTGTTAATGTTAATATCGTAGCAACAGACAATATGTCAGGATTAACTATGACTTCTATCAAAGTTACTTCACTTAACAGTGATTTCTTAGCAGAAGCTATGGATACTGAAACTCCTGAATCATTCAATCTTGTTGTTACTCCAGATATGGCTGGAACTTTCGTAATCGAAGCACAAGCCAAAGATATGGCTGGCAATGTAACTACTGTTACTAGAAACTTCGATATCACTGCTCCTGCTCCAATCATTACTATCTCAGATCTTGATGATTCTAATGGTTGGGTTAATACTCAAAACAATAACAACATCACATTCACAGTTGATGGTAATGGCTATACTTTAGATAACTCTTCAATCATGGCTAGCGTAATTGCTATTCCAAGTAATGAAGTTATCTATGAACCATTTACAGTCCAAGCTGTTAATAATGAATTCGTTGTTAATGTTCACGGTGGCGTAATACCTACTGATGCAAACGCAATTAAAGTTATTGTAATGGCTTCTAATGTAGCTGGTGGTGATGCTGTAGCTAACCATAGTTATCCAATAGACTCTTACAGTCCTACTGTTGAATTTGTATCTCCTGAAGCAAATACAACATACACTCAAACTGAGAATATGTTTGTTGATGTTATGATGGAATTATCAGATATTATGCCTACAGTTAAATCAATGGCAACTTCTGGCTTAGATAGATTAGAAGTAAAAGCCTATGACAATGCTAACGCTACTGTCCTTGATACTGTAAAAACTGATGTTTCTAATAGTTATGCTTGCCGTGTTCCTGTTAGTGGCCTTGGTCAATATCATATTGAAGCTACCATCTATGATAAAGCTGGAAACAGAACAACTAAGATGATGAACTTCATGGTTGAAATTGATTACTCTGCTATGGATTTAGAGTTCACTGCAAAACCTTATATGTATCCTTCACCTCTTACAAGAGGCGATGCTGGTACTTTCGTAATTCCTACTACTAAAGAAGCACAAGTTACTATTGAAATCTTCGATTTCGCTGGTAAACTTGTTCGTGAAATGAACCATAACTCAATTGGTGGAAACACTAACAATATGATTCAATTCGACGGAAGAACTAACGATGGTAAGAGATTAGCTCGTGGTGCTTACTTCGCAAGAATCAACATAGTTGATGGTGCTAAGGAACTTAATAAGGTTGTTAAGATAGCAATTCAATAAAATTGGGAGGGGGTACACCCCCTTCCTCTAATAATTTGGAGGAATAAATGACTAAAAGTGTAAAGATAATGATAATTGTAGCAGTGATGCTAGGTCTTGTTTCCGCTCTTATTGCTGATAATAACCACAATAAACCTTATCTCCGTATGGGTTATGGTGCAAAAGGTATGGCAATGGGTGGTACAGGTACTGCATATATGAATGATATCACAGCTGCTTACTGGAATCCTGCTGGATTAGCAAAGATTGCAGATTATCAAGTAGGAATAGATTATACCGATGGCTTAGGTTTAGATAGAACTACAAGCTATGCTGGTATGGGAATGAGATTCAAATATGGCTACATGGCTATCTCTTGGATAAATGCTGGAGTTACTGATATAGATTCTTATGATGGTCAAGGAAACTCAACTGGTATTTATGATGTCCAAGATAATAATATCAACTTAAGTTTAGCAACTCGCACAGGAAAATTCCTTTGGGGTTCAAGCATTAAGATGTTATTTGATAACATGGATGATGAATCTGCAAATGGTTTTGGAATAGACTTGGGTGCTATGTATGAAATGAATGAATATATTTCATTTGGTGCTAATATCAGAGATTTATATAGTAAATTCGATGATGTAAATATTCCAATGCAATATAATCTTGGTGTAGCAGTTTTCCCAATGAGAGGATTAACTGTTTCTGGAGATTTAAGACAAGAAGAAAGTTCTGATGATATTACAGTACACATGGGTGCAGAATACTGGGCAAATGTTGGAAATGATACAGATCTAGGTGCTGGTCTTGGAACAATGAGAAATACTCAAGATGCTACTTGGGAAGATATGTTCTCTAAAGTACAAGCTGGTGTAAGAATTGGTGCTAATGATGGTCAATTCACAGCCGGTTTCGGAATTAGATTTAAAATGATTGAAATGAACTATGCTTATGTAACCGAAGATTCTGAAGGAATCAACGAAAATAATCATAGATATGGTTTAACATTTAGATTCTAAACATAGATTGTTTTGAGAGGGGTTTCCCCTCTCAAAACTTCTTTTAAACTCTATTCTGTAGGGTTTAAGAGAAGTTTTGAAAATTGAAAATAACATTGAAAAAGGAGATTTCATGAAAACTAAACTTTTTATTGCTTTGGCTCTTTTAAGTTTTTCTTTTCTTTTCGCTCAATTAGGAGTACCTTATATTGAGCAAGCACAAACTTTCTTAGAGAGGGGATATTGTCCTCAAGCTGAAGAGCTAATGGAAAAAGCTATTGCACAGAGTCCTAATAACTATGATAATTATTTAGTTATGTTTAAAGTTCAAATGGCAAAAGGAGATATGCCTGAAGCTTATAAAAATTTGGAATATTATGTTCAAAATGCTTCAGGAATAGATTATGATTATTATGATAACTTACTAAAGCTGATAGAAGATTCTGTAATTAGAATGTCTAAAGGTATTCATTTATATCAATTTGGTTACTTTCCGGGATATTTAAATTCAGAATTTAGCGATTTTGCTCCAATAGTTACACCTGATGGAAATTATCTATTTTTCACATCTGCTAGAAAATGCCAATCTCTCAAAGAGAACATATTTTTTAGTAAGAAAATAGGTGGAACATGGGGTAAACTTCAACCTGCGACAACACTTTTAACTAATGGAAATGAATCATTAAATTCATTCTCACAAGATAACGAATATGCTTATTTGTTTGGTAAATATAACGGAGATGCCAAGAGTGGTATCTACCGCACACAAAGAGTTCGCGAAGCTTTTACTAGTCCTGAAAGATTAAATACAGTATCTTCAGATTATAGCGAATTACAAGCTTATGTTTTTGAAGACAGAGTTATGTTCTTTACTTCTAATAGACCTGGTTCAATGGGTGGATATGATATCTGGGTGTCAGAAAATATCAATGGATGGCAAGAACCAATTAACTTAGGTAGTGTTATTAATACAATTAATGATGAGCAAACTCCATTTATAAGCTGGGATGGACAATCTCTTTTCTTCGCTTCTAATGGTCACTCTTCATTTGGTGGTTTTGATATTTTCAAAGCTAAGAAAAGTGGTAATGCTTGGACTGAATGGGAAACTCCAATCAACTTAGGTCCTGAAATTAATACTATCTATAATGAAAGACACTATTATAGAGTTAATAATTCTAATGAAGCTTTTATCTCTTCAGATAGAGCAAATGGTGTTGGAGCAGAAGATATTTATAAAGTTGTTGTTCTAAATGAAGAATACCTTGATGGTATTAGAATTTCAGGTGAAGTAACTGATAATAAAGGTGCTCTTGTTTCAGCAGATATTAACTGGTCTTATACTTATAAGGATCAGAAGATTGTTAATGTAATTCAATCAAATGCAAATGGTTATTACAATCTTTATTTACCAAAAGTAGATTCAGTTTATTTTGAGATTGCTAAACCAAATTATCAAGTATACTCAAATTCAATTCTTTTTGAAGATGGCATCAAAGAACTTAATTATGATATTCAAATTGAACTTTTAGAAGAGAAGAATTATGTAATTGAAAACATCTATTTTGATTTTGATAAAGCTACTTTAAAAGAAGAATCTTTCCCTAGTTTAGATAAATTAGTTGCTACTATAATGACAAATCCTGGAATTAATGTATGTATCATCGGTTATACAGATGATATCGGTAGTGCTAAATATAATCAAGATCTTTCAGAAAGAAGAGCAAAATCAGTATATCAATATCTAATCAATAAAGGTATAGATAGTGAAATTCTTAATTATCGTGGTGAAGGTCAAGAAAATCCTAAAGTAGCCAATGATAGTGAAGAGAACAGACAGCTTAATAGAAGAGTTGAATTTGTAGTAGCTAGACCTGATCAAGCAATGATGAAATCAACTGAAATGACAGAAGCTGAACAAGCTCCTATTCATGAAGAGAAAATGGTTATGCCAGAAGTTGAAAAAGAGACTGAGGCTGTTATAGTTGAAGAAGTAGAAGTTCTTGAAGAGACTCCTGAAGTTACAACAGAAGCTACAGATGAAGTAGCAGAAGTTGTTGAAGTTGAAGAGGAAGTTATGACTCTTGTTGAACCAACTACTGAAGAAGAAGTTATGAATGAAGATCTTGCTAAAGATAGTGAAATGGAAGAAGAATCTACTGAACCTTTCTTTACTGATTCAGAACAAAATATCATTAAAGGTAGAATTGCCAGAATCGCTAAAGATTACCAAATTGAAAGTAACATTCAAGTACACCTTTTTAATAATAACAATCGTGTAGAAGTGAAAGCTATTAGTATTGAAGATGGACTTAAAAATGATAGTTTTGAACAAGATGTTAAACAGATACTTAATGGTTGGTTTATTCCTGCTGTTAAATCATCAAATGATATTTTAGAAATTAATCCTTTAGACGAATAAATAATTAAAGGATAATATTATAAAAACCCTCTCAGCAATGAGAGGGTTTTGTATTTGATAATAAATATAGTTGTTATATGTTTTTTGAAGTTAACACTTTGACCAACCACAAGCTTGACACTTAAGGCATCCTTCTTCGTGATATACTGTCGAACCACATTCTGGGCAAGTCTTAATGGAAGTATTTGATTGAGCTTGTTCTTTATTTTCTACTATCATTTCACCTTCAGTATGAAAATTAATCTTAGCAACTCCATTTACTTTGGTTAGTTCTGCAAACTTCTGTAGAGCTGTAGCAACTGCATCTGAACAAGAAGTAACTAATTTCCCTTTATTCCACATCGGAGAAGGACAGCGAATACCTTTGAGTTGTCTAATAATAGACTCGATATCTATATCAGCTCTAAGGGCCATGGAGATAAGACGAGCTTGCGCTTCTAATTGAGCAGATGCACATCCACCGACTTTACCCATTTGGATAAACATTTCACAAGCACCTTGATTATCAGAATTGATGGTAACATACATGTGACCGCAACCTGTTTCGATTTTTTGAGTAATACCGCTAGTAATTTCAGGTCTAATTCTAGGAGAGCGTTTTACATTAGGAGTCTCTTTCTCTTCATTAATCTTCTTGCCAACATTAAGAACCTGGAATTGCCTTGAGCCATCACGATAAACAGTTACACCTTTACAAGCAGTTTCATAAGCTAATTCATAAGCCATTTTAATATCATCTGGACTAGCATCATTTTTAAAGTTTATTGTTTTAGATACGGCATTATCTGTATATTCTTGGAAAGCTGCCTGCATTCTAATATGCCATTCAGGTGAGATATCATGAGAAGTAACAAAGACTTCTTTAATCTCTTCCGGAATCTCATCAATATGAGTTAATCCACCAGCTTGGGAAATCTTTTCCATCAACTCTTCACTATAAATTCCAGCCTTTTCTAATCTACTTTTTAGATGCTTATTCACATAGATAAGTTTTTCACCATCCATAACATATTTAACATAGACTAAAGAGAATTGAGGTTCAATACCGCTGGAAGTATCAGCTATCATTGAAATCGTACCAGTAGGAGCAATAGTTGTTAGAGTTGCATTGCGTAAGCCATTACTCTTTATAGAACTTTTTAAATTATCCCACTGTAATTTATTGTCTTTACGAATTAAAGAATTACTATCATAGATACTACCCTTAAAGTTAGGGAACGAACCCTTAACTTGAGCAATCTCCATTGATTTTACTTTACTGTAATAGTCAACAAACTCCATTATTTCTCTTGCTAAATCAACAGCCTCTTGACTGTTGTATGGTATTCCCATTTGGTATAATAAATCTGCCCAACCCATGATACCGAGTCCAATCTTACGATTTGCTTTTACCATTTTATCGATATCAGGTAGAGGGAAGTTTGATACATTGATAACATCATCTAAGAATTCCACAGATTCAAAAATTGTTTCTTTAAGATAATCCCATTGAATTCCTTCAGGTGAGTAGAAGTTGTCTAAATTTATTGAGCCAAGATTACAGGCTTCATTAGGGAGCAGAGGTTGCTCTCCACATGGATTTGTTGATTCTATTTCTCCTATATGAGGAGTTGGGTTATGTTTATTAATTCTGTCTAAGAAGATTATTCCTGGTTCCCCATTTTTATGAGCTTTTTCTACTATGAGAGAAAAGATGTCACGGGCTTTTACAGTTTCTTTTACTTGGTGATCATGGGGGGAAATTAGTGGGAAGTCATCATCATTTTTGACTGCTTTCATAAAATCTTCAGTAACACCTACAGAAATATTGAAATTATTTAATTCTGTTGTATCTTCTTTGCAAGTAATGAAATCAATAATCTGGGGGTGCTGAACACTCAAGATAGCCATATTGGCTCCTCTTCTAGTTCCACCTTGTTTTACAGCATCAGTTGCACTATTGAAGACCTTGAGAAAACTAATAGGACCTGAAGAGACTCCATTAGTAGAGCGTACACGAGCATTTGTCTCGCGCAATTTACTAAAGGAAAATCCAGTTCCACCACCACTTTTATGAATCATCGCTGCATCTTTAATTGTAGTAAATATGCCTTCCATACTATCTTCTAAAGGAAGAACAAAGCAAGCAGAAAGTTGTTGAAGGTCATTTCCAGCATTCATCAGAGTAGGTGAATTAGGCAAGAAATTACCTGAATCTAAAAGTTTATAGTAGCGTTGATATTTATCTTCATCGCCTTGAGAGATATTAGTAGCAACTCTACTGACTAATTTTTCCCAATTCTCAATTGTTTCTCCTTTGTCATTCTTTTGGTAGTACCTTTTTTCTAGTACTACTTTTGCATTATCGGTTAAGATCATTTAAACTCCTATCTTTTATATATTAATTTTAAAACTAAATACTAATTATCAGATGACTTTAGTCTATCTGTTTTATGAATCCAGTATTCATACAAATCATCTAAGGAACAAACCCAAGCATTGTTCTTTTTAGCTCTTCTAATCAAAGACCAGTAGAGCCAGCTCCACCAAGGGAAATCTATAGTGTCAAAGGTATTATTATGCCACAAAACAGAGATGTGGGATTGAAACTTTTTCGCTCGTTGGATTAATTTTGATAATCTGTATGAGGCTACAAAAGGATTAATACCCATTCCTGCCTGAGAAATCAAAGTTGTATCCATAACAATCAAAGGAATCTCTAGAATAGTAAAAGGTCTATCATTCTCAATATCGTAAGGATAGAAAGGGAAGGATATTCCGGCTCTAAATCCGATATGTTCCCAATATCCTAAGGAAGAATCAAATTTTAAATTCATCTTTTCTAGGATGTCAAAAGAACCTTGATATTGAAAAGAGAGTTTATGGGAACGATATCCCAGAGGTTGTGGGAATAGTTTGTGTAATCTCTCTAATTCTTTTTTGGTCTCTTTGATATAGTAAGCAGAGTCTGGAGAACCATGCAAGCCAACATCGTAAGATGTGAAAACAGATTTTAGTCCTGTCTTATATTCTTCATTGGAGAAGTAATTTCTTCTATTATCATCTGAGTTATCTTGGACAAGAATAAAGTTAGTACTTCTGACTTTAAGGTTATTTTCTTTTCTTATCAATTTTTGGATATTCTTCACTGGATTAAAACTTTTTTTAGTAAAGTAATGGCCAATGATTTTATAAAGAGAACGGATAGGGTCTTGTTTAATTCTATCCTTATTATATTTCATTATTTTGGAAAACTGATCTTTACTCCAGACATCCCAATAGTCTATGTCATGGGATAGGGTCATACAGAAACTATTATCATTTTGCCATCTTGAACCTCGTTCATAACTAGGTAAAGTTAATTCTAAAATGTTATCTAAGATATCACAGTAGGCATCAACAACAGGTACTTCAGCAAAGTCCCATTTATACTGCATAGATTTTGTATATTTAAATCTTATATCTGGGTCAGTATTTTTTTTGTTTACATATTCTTTCCAGCAAGAGAGAAAATAAAATCCTGAAGCAATGATATCTTTATTAATTCTAGCAGTTTTTTCACCAATAGAGTAAATACTTCCTGGGTCAGAAAAGAAAAAAGGAATCTTTTCATTTTTATAGTTATTAAATCTTACCTTAAACTGAGGATAGAATCTACTAGATTGAAAGAAGTCATTTGTCCCTTGATTATACTTAATCGTTAAGGGGTAACTAGTATTTAGCTTACTTCCGTAGTAAATATCAATTTGCTTTCTAGTTTCTCCATAAAAGAATATGGGATTAAGTTGTAGAATAAAGAAATATGTTCTAAATACATATTCTGCTTTATTTACAAATTCTGCTTCGACATCTATGAGAATATTAACATCTCTTATTTTCTTTTCTTTCATTATTTCCTTTGTTTCTATTTTATCCTTAGATTTATGGACTGAGAACACTTTTGTGTCCAGTCGGAAAATTCTGTTTCCCTGAAGAGCTTAATTTATGAGGGTGGAGGCAGGGAGCCTCCACTCAAGATATTTAATCAATAAGTACCTTTTGCAGAATGTCATCGACATTCTTAGCAAATTCAATCTGCATCCCATCTTTGATATAATCAGGCAATTCTTCAATGCTGTCTTGATTATCAAAAGGAACAATCACATGGTGAATACCTGCTCTTTTAGCTGCTAATATCTTTTCTCTTAATCCCCCGATAGCTAGCACTTTTCCCAAGAGGGTTATTTCACCTGTCATAGCAATATCATGCTTGACTTTTTTATTCATTAACAAGGAAGCGATTGTTGTTGTTAAAGTTACACCTGCTGAAGGGCCATCTTTAGGAATAGCACCTGCTGGGAAATGAATATGAATAGAGTTATCTGTAAATATCTCTGAAGCTATATTATACTTTTTATGGTTAGCCTGCAGGTAACTTAAAGCAATCTGAGCAGACTCCTGCATCACTTTGCCTAGTTGTCCTGTAAGTTTAATAACTCCCTTCCCAGGCATCTTAATGGCTTCACAGAAGAGAATCTCGCCACCAAAGCTTGTCCAAGCTAAGCCTGTTGTAATTCCTACTTCTGGTTTTCTATTCTTTAATTCAGCAGAGAATTTTCTAAATCCAAGATACTCTTTAACATTTTTATCAGTTACTTTTACTAAAGCATCATCACCTTCTGCAACTTTACGGGCGATTTTTCGCATAACTGTTCCGATAGTTCTCTGAAGAGAACGAACTCCTGCTTCTTTGACATAATATCTGATAATTTCTTGCAGAGCTGATTTTGCCATACTGACATTTTGCTTTTTGATTCCGTTATTTTCTATTTCTCTTGGAATCAAATATCTTTTGGCAATTTCGATTTTTTCTTCTTCCACATAACTTGAAAACTCTATAATCTCCATCCTATCCAAAAGAGGTTGTGGTATAGTGTTTAGAGAGTTAGCAGTAGTGATAAACATCACATCGCTTAAGTCGTAAGGAAGATTAATATAGTGATCCACAAAAGAGAAGTTTTGTTCAGGATCGAGAACTTCTAATAGGGCAGAGGCTGGATCGCCTCTAAAATCACGGCCTAATTTATCGATTTCATCAAGCATAAAGATAGGGTTTGAAGAACCTGCTCTTTTAATCTCAGTAAGAATCTTGCCTGGCATTGCCCCGATATAAGTTCTTCTATGGCCTCTAATCTCAGCTTCATCATGAACACCACCTAGGGACATTCTGATAAAGTTTCTATTTAAGGCTTTGGCAACTGATTTACCAATGGAAGTTTTACCTACTCCAGGAGGTCCGACAAAACAAAGAATAGGTCCTTTGACTTCTTGTCTAAGCTTTTTCACAGCTATAAATTCGATAATTCTCTCTTTAGCCTTATCTAAGCCGTAATGATCCTTTGTTAGGATTTTATCTATTTTCTCTAAGTTATAGTTATCTTTAGTTTTTTTAGACCAAGGAATATTCACAATCCAATCTAAGTAGTTGCGAATTACACTGTATTCACTTGAAGCAGGTTGCATACTGGTCATTTTCGAAAGTTCATCTTCAGCAGCTTCCAGAACATAGTCTGGTAGATTTGCTTTGGCGATTTTCTTTTCCCAGCTCTCAATTTCTTGCTCTACTTCATCACTCTCACCTAGCTCTTTTCTAATCGCTAGTAGCTGTTCACGAAGATAGTATTTTCTCTGATCTTCAGACATCTCTAGCTCGATATTACTCCTAATTCTATTCTCTAATTGGAGTTGTTTTATTAAATCTGCGAGATATTTATTCAACTTTTCTAGTCTAAAGACTAAATCGAGAGTTGAAAGAATATCTTGTTTCTCCAATGTTTTAATATCTGTGTTTTCTGCTATTAAATCAGCAACTCGGCTAGTTTGCGGTATCTGTTTAATTGAAGGAAGAAACTCTTTACCTGGAAGATTACTCTCAACTGCGACAGTCTCTAATAACTCCAAAGCTATCTTTCTTAAAGCTTGAATCTTAGGGGTGTCATCTTTTCTTTCACCTAAAGATTCAACTTCAACCATAAGAATTGGTTCATGTTGAATAATCTTCTCAATTCTAATTCTAGAGTTTCCTTGTAGTAAGATGGATAGTGAGCCATCTTTATTTCTTACCATCTTTATAATTGACGCTGCTGTTCCATATTCATAAACCTCAACGGCTTCACTCTCTTGGTCTTCCTTCTGCAGGAATAAACCTAGTGATTTGTCGTGGGTCAAAGCGTAATCCACAACTGCTATTTTCTCAGGCTCAGCAACAATTAATGGCATTATCATAAAGGGAAATAATACCAAATTAGGATTTACCAATACAGGTAGTGTCCTCGGAATCTTCTTTTCATCTTGCATAGATAATCCCCTTTTTAGCTAAAATTGAATTCATGCAGAATTAAGTTACTTCATGATTAGAAGTTTTCTTAATTCATCTCTTTTATTACTAGAAATTTTAATAAAATATACGCCATTTGCTAGTTTTTTTTCCGCTAGCTTTAATTCGAGCTTGCCACTTTTCATCTCTATATTGTTATAGTCTAGCACTTTCTGACCTCTTAAGTTATACATGGAAATTTGCATGGTCTCATTTTCTTTTGTATTAGATCTAATTTTTAGAGTAGAACTAGCAGGATTAGGGAAGAAAATTAAGTCGGAATGAGCAATTTCGATTTGGTTATCATTTTCCACAGGAGGATTTGTGTTGCTCAAAATTGTCATGATTGCATATTTAACCTGTTGAGCTTGAAAATAGTAGAGGGGGAAGCCAAAAAAGTAAGTTTCCCAGTTAGACTCTGTAGTACTTTGCACAGCTACGCTTGTAGAAAGGTCTGCAGTAGTATAAAAACTATGTTGTGAATTTGGGAAAGTTGTTATCATTGAAAGTTGCCCATTCCAGATAGCAGGCATCAATTCGCTATTGGAGTCTAAATTAGAATACATCAAATTCGTAGCTACAGCAGTATTCAAGTAAGGTGAATTAACTAACTCAAAAGAGCTTATACCTAAGAATGTTTCTGCAAAACTAGGTGATATATCAAAAATCGTTTTCCAGCCTGAGACAATTAACTTACCTCCTGAAAGAAGATAATTACCTAAAATTGACTCATAATCTGCAAAGGAGCTTGAGGCTACTGTATCATTATGCCAAACTAAAACATCATAATCAGACATAACTTCATAGCTTAGTTCTTCTTCGTTTAAATCAATATTTCCTATTTCTATTCCAGTAAAAATGTTATTATAAAAGTTATCGATTTCTTCATCGCTTGGACTCAATAGTGCTCCCACTCCATCAGCACTATCATCGACGATTAAGATAGATTGACTAGGAGTAATGCTTTGAGGTGTTACTGTCATGTCAAGACTGTCACTAGGGTATGTTTCGAATCCTTCAGAATCCCTAATAACGACATAAAAGTGATATTCCACCCCATTTTCTAAACCATTGACAAAATAGATATTTGACTCAATTGGCTCTTCATTGACTAAGCTCCAATCAGCTTGGCTTACTTCCTTCATATAAACATTATAACCTGAGAAATCAGCTTCATTAGGAAAGGCTGTCCAATTTAATATCGCTTGAGAGTTTCCTGCAAAAACACTATTCATTGTAAGTGAAATCTCATTTTTTGCCTCTACTAAATTCCAAGAGTCAGGATCGAGAATGATAGGCTCGTTGATATCTTCAACATCAATTGCTTCTGTAAAACTAAAGCCAGGACTAAACTGAGTTCTTAAAGAATCAGAACTAGCACCAAGAAAGAAAGGTATTGTTAAGTAAAAATCTACTCCTGTGTCAGAAGTAACATTATTATAAAATTTAATTTGATTTGTATTGGGGTTTCTTAATACTGCATATTCATAAGATGGAAGACCTGGGGAATATATCCACTGCTGGAAGAATTGATCTAAATCTAAACCTGAAACGATTTCACAGTGGTTTTGAAACTCTTCTGTTATGACATTTCCATTTTGGTTATCTGCAAACCAAGACTGAATCATTGTCCAGAAAGTATCATCTCCTAATTCTAATCTTAGCATGTGAAGTACTGAAGCTGCTTTTTCATAAGAAGGGGGAGTAAAGTAAGAGAGATAATCAGGATCATATATAGTTTGTGGTCCTGCAGAATTTTGCCAGTTTTTGTAATAATTTTGAATATTTATATTCACATATTCTATCATTGCATCATAACCAAGTAGGTGATTAGCCCATATCCCTTCTGAATAAGTAGCAAATCCTTCTGATAGCCAAACATCTTTCCATGTAAAAGGAGTAAGGCAATCTCCAAACCAATGATGAGATAACTCATGAGCTACTGTATATTCTGGATCGTCTGGGGAACCATCAATATAAGAGACTCCTAAAGTTGTCATAGTTTGGTGTTCCATCGCTCCATAAGTCTGCATATTAACCAATGCTTGACCATACTTCTCAAAGGGGTATTCTCCATAAGCATCAGTATAAGCCTGCATCATTTCCGGAACTCTTTCAAAATCTACTAAGCAATCTTCATAATAAGGACTTTGAACAAAATGTTGAATAGGAATAACTTGGCCATTTTCTTTAGTAAAAGTTTGTTCAATAACTTGATATGGAGCAATATGAATTACTGCTAAGTATGTTGCCATGGGATTCTCTCCAATCCATTCGTAACTTTTTGTCCCATTACCATTATCAATAGTAGCTCCTTGAATTCCATTACAAGCTGCTACCCAATCACTACGACAAGTAACATTAAAACTTACTAAAGCCTTATCCCAAGGGTGGTCATAACTCGGGAACCAGTTTCTGGCAGCATTGGGGTCAGATATAGTAAATACCATATTACTTCTAAAGACCATGCCTATATTATAATCATCAGTAGTAAGCTGAGGATTCCCTGAATAGAATATTTTTGTAGTGATCTGTTGATTATTTTCAACATCTACAGGTATAGATATTATGCCTGCATTGTGAGTGAAAGTAGCATTTTCTCCATCAACTAGGATGCTATTGACTGTTAATCCCACAAGATTATACTCTATAACTTCTAAGTTCTCTTCAGCAACTAACACTGTTTCTACTGAACCTGAAATATATTGTTCTTGATCATCTATTGCTATATCAATATAATAACTAATTACATCAAATCCATGTAAAGAATCTATCCTGGTTGGTTGAATCAATGATCTATGAGAATCTATATCTAATTTTGGATGAGCAAATATGTTGACCAGACAGACCATTATCACTAGTGTTAAAAATATATTTTTCATAAAAAGTACTCCTAAAATTTCTTCATGGTTACTATATTTTACCTCCTATTCTTGGCAAGATTATTTTCCTTAAATCTGCTAATATCGTCAGGACAAGAGTTTAGAATAAGAATTAGAATTAATGATTTTTTCCCCCTCTATAAGGTGTCTATATTTTCCTGCTTTATATATAAACCGTATCTTGCACAGCCACCTCTCTTTTATATTAAAGCGGGGAGTTTACAGCGTTATAATCCCTCTTCTGTCGGAATGTGGACATCCTGAAGACCGGTTTCCTCAGCCCTAGGCAAGGGACTTCGGACGAAAGAAATTTGTCTGTCAGAAGTCGCTACTCCGTAAAATTGCTTAAAAATCTAGAAATACCAGAAATAAATTAATCTACCATGCTACTGCGTGGTGCGAGCAGGATGCTCACTTTCCCAGTTAAGAGCTGCTTCCCCGCCAGCCCTCTTTTAGCGTGCCTTCAGCACTAAAGCGGGGAATTTAAGAAGCCTTTTTTCTTCATTAAAGCTCTTTTTAACTTCCTAGCTTGGGGTCCTTCCTAAGGAAGACGCCGGGGTTAAGGATTCTTAATTTCAATAAAAGTGTTGAATTTTTTCCACATTTATTGGTACTTAGTTTAGCTAATTGCTCAAGTTCTTCTTGGTCTTATGCCTCTCTCTTAATGCTCTGTAACTGTCATTTCAAGTAAAATTCGAAAAATATTTGAGTATTCAGATAAGGAGTGGTGGAGGAGAAGGGAATGATAGTAAAAAATCTAGAGAAAAATACTATTTTCACAGAAAAAATATTTTAAGTATTTGCTAATTTTTAAGAAGAATTTAAAAATAAAACACAAATTCTTAACTATCTATATAGCAAACAATTATATAATAAGCTTTCCTAGCTTTATTTACGATTAGCATCTTTTTAAATTATTATATATTCTTAAGTTATAAAATTTAGGCTATTATAAGTAAAAATTTAGTTACTTGACAAGATAAATCCTTAGAATAATTTAAACCTTACCTTGTGAGAATGATTAATTGGAGTTGGAAAGTTTTTAAAAAATATCCTGAATGTGGATAAATTGTGGATAAGATCTAAGCAATTTTACTAAAAACCGATTAAACACTATTATAAAGGGGATTTGTGCTTAAAAAATACTTATCCACATCAAGTGGATAAGTAAATATAAATAATTATTTTTAAACAAAAAAGGTAGCTATGGATCAAGACATTTGGCAAAATATATTAGATGAATTAGAAGAACATGTAGCTGAACAAAGTTTTATTACTTGGTTTAGTGAAACAAAACTGGTCAAGTTTGAAGACGAAACTCTTTTTGTCATGACCCCAACAAAAGTAGCATCTGATTTTCTAAATAAAAATTATGCGAACATGATTTCTGAATTGGCTTTTAATCTTTATCAAAGAAAATTTGAAATAAAATTCTTTAATGATGAATCTTCTTTGAAGAAAAGGCCAACTCAAAAGACTAAGAAGAGTGGTTTAGGGGATAATTATGATTTACCACCTCTAAATGAATATTACACTTTTGAGCAATTTGTGGTAGGAAAAAATAATAACTTTGCTTATTCTGCAGCTATGGCAGTAGCTGAAGCACCTGGTTCAACTTATAATCCCTTATTTATTTATGGTGAATCAGGGATGGGAAAAACTCATCTTATGCAAGCCGTGGGACACTACCTGCTAGATATTGATAAAAACAAAACTATCTACTATATAAGTTCTGAAGAATTTACCAATCAAATGATTGAATCTATTAGAGGAAATAGCATGACTACTTTCCGTCAGAAATTTCGTCATGTCGATGTTCTCTTAGTTGATGATATTCACTTCTTAGCAAAAAAAGAGGGGACTCAAGAGGAATTCTTCCATACTTTTAATGCTCTTCTTTCTTCTAAAAAACAGATTATTCTTACAAGTGACAGACCACCCAAAGATATTCCTGATTTGGAAAATAGACTTGTTACCCGCTTTGAATCTGGATTACTAGCTGATTTGAAAAATCCTGATTTTGAGACAAGAGTAGCGATTTTAAAGAAAAAAGCAGATAACCAAAATATTGAACTACAAGATGATATCATCGAATATATTGCTCAAGGAATAAAGAGTTCAGTTCGGGCACTCGAGGGTTCTTTAATTAGAATATTAGCTTATGCTTCCTATAACAGAGTTAATCCTTATGATATCAATAAAAGTATGGTACTTGATATTTTAGGTGATATGATAACTGATAAACCTAAAGATATTAATATGGATACGATAATAGAAAAAGTGTGCAAATTCTATAGCATTACTCGCAAGCAAATAATGGATAAAACTAGAGTTAAAAATATCTCTTTCCCAAGACAAGTTGCTATGTATCTCATCTGTTTGTTAATCCCGCAGATTTCTTTAAAAGAAATTGCTCTCTACTTCAATCGTAAAGACCATACTACTGTATTGCATGCTAAACGAATGATAGAAAATAAATTTAATAAAGATAATGACTTAAGAGTAGATCTAGAATCTCTAATTAAAGAACTAAAGAATTAGTAATTAATAATAAAATTTAAACACCCTATATCTTTTCTTGTAAGATGATATAGGGTGTTTTTTTATAACTATAACTTTAAACCCAATAATGCAGTAGATCTTTTAGAATAGCACTATATTCATTTGCTAAAGCATTTTACATAATTTCTCAGAGTATATATATTATTCGCTGATAAATTCTGTAAAAGCTTTATCTAAAAGAATCTGCACTCTTCTGTAAAGATCTACTGCACCATTCTGGTTAAAAGATACTATCTCAATTTAAAATCTTTTCTTTGTAAATAATCATATCTAATATTCATTCCAGGTTGGTAGATAAGAGCCATAATTGAGTCTTGCCCTTCTTTAAGTGAACTATAATCAGCAAAATCTAAGGTTCTGATAATAGCTTCAAAAACTCTAATTGCACCTGAATGATCACAGAGAAGGATTCGCTTTCCTTGATTAGCTTTTAGAAGTTGGATAAAGCTATAACCTATTCTCCAGTCAGCTTCTATCAAAGTTTCGCCTTCAGGATAGTGATAGAATCTATTTTTAAGCATACTTTTAGCTTTTTTAAGTTTATCAGAATCACTTCCTTCCCATTCATCACCATATATAGCAACTATTTCCTTGAAAATATCATTTTTAAATCTGTGGGTTAAAGCTCCATATTTCTGAGAATTTAAACCATAAATTGCTTTGAAGTTAATATTGGTATATTCTGCCCCAGAGAGAAAATAACGGGAAGTTTGCTCGGTGTTTTCTGACTCACTGCCAAAAACACTAATCGGATTCTCTTTAGAATAAGCCCAGAAACGATAGCCTTCATTTTGTAGAGTATCAACAGCAACTTTAAAATCCAATCCTAAGCTCTTAGCTGTAGCAACCCCTTCTTCTTTAAGTGAATTTCCTACAGAATAGGATACTCTTCTATTATTATGCCAAGAATCCCAGTAGCCTGAGCCCACAAATTCAGGATTACTTCCACCTGATTCATGGATGGATTTTCCATGTCTAATTAAGATGACTTGAGTCTGGTTGAGTTGAACATAAGCATTAGGGAAGAGAGGAATAGCCTTGCCATTAGGTAGCCAGATGATTCTTTCTTTCATTAATAAACCAGAGCCATCATCTAATTGTCTTCCTTCAACACGACGACTTCCATCTTCATTACTTGCCATATCCATAGCTAAGACAAATTTAGTTCTATATCTAGTTAATTCAGTTCCTCGCGAAGGAATATTTTGGGGACATAAATCTTCCCAGAATTTCTCCAAACCAAACTTCTGCCTAAGTAATCTCTTGAAGCTATCATTTGTAAGTAAGCCATTCCAAGCCAAGTAAAACATATCTTTATTGTTTTTACCAATCACTTTATCACTAGCTAGATTTCTGATAAATTCATATTTTCTCTTAATATAAATTTCAGGTGTAGTACCTGAAGTAAGTGAAGAGATAAAGAAGTAGATATCCTTACCAATAGTTCTAAGTCTGTCTATCATTTTGATATTAATGTCTGCTTCTGTAAGTTGCAGCTTATCTCCATAAACAACTTTTAAGAATTTAATTCCTTTAGTTACTGAATCTATTGTATAAGCATTATGAAATTCTGCATGGTCTCTTGAGTGGAAGAGTAGCTCTTCGTTAACTTTATCTAGGGCTTTATCTGCATTAGGGACTTGCTCTAATCTTGCCTGTTTAGTCTCTTTATTCTCTTTTGCTTTAGGCATACTTTTCTCCTATGATTTTTGTGATAATATAGTCAAAATAAACTTAGTGTCAAGATATACTTATCGAAAAGTGTTTTTCTTCTCCACTAGACTGTTCAAACATCCCGCCCTACTTCCCTCTTGCTTAACTATTAAGAATAAATGATTATATTAGCTAATTTTAGGTTTTCTTAGCTTTTTTCTATTTGTCGCGAGAAATAAATTATATATTTACCCTATATGTTAATCTCTGACTAAAAGGTAATTAGGATATAATATTAGTAGGAAAAAAGGAGTCAAAATTGCATAAGATAAGAGAAAGTACATTTTAAGGGAGTAATGATGAAGAAAGTAGTTCTTATATTTCTTGTTTTTCTATATTTTATCCAATTAAACTCTATTGTTGAAGAGAGTGCAAATTTACAAAATTTCTTTTTCTCTGCTGAGCCAAATTGTGCTTATAGCAAGTGGGAATCACATATTGTGGAAGGTATAGCTTCAGAAGGCTATAATATGTATGCTCCTTATGATAGACAGACAGATGGCTTTGGCCAATTCACCTTACCTTCTGATGAACAGACAGAAGCTTGGGAAGAAGCTGTTGATTATTTCTTTGCTGGACAATATAATCTGGCTCATAATGTCTTTGTTCAGAATAACCTTCCTTACTCAGTAGTTAAGTTTACAGATGAAACAAATATTTACTACATGTTAAGAGAGAACTTAAATACAACTTACATCGATAATAATGGAACTGTCCCTTCTTACGATGATGAGGTTGGTTCTTTTGATCTAGGTTGGGGTATATTTATCTATCGTTCTACCAATCCTGAGCCCTTACTAGTTTCAGCTCCCCACCCTAATGATGATTTTCTTACACCCTATTTTGCTGTAAATAGCTTCTTGGATAGTAATGCCCAATATTTGATGATAAATGGTTCAGGTAGAGAAGTTATGTGGAATGAGTATGGGAATTACAGTAATAATAAATCTTTAAGTGATCCTACTAGAAATTTTACTCATCCCTTTAATTATTTTTATAAAAAAGCTTGCGATAAAATCAGAGATGATTTCGATAGAAGAGAACTTTCTGTCCAGTTTCATTCTTATGATTGGGATTCTCATCCTGATAGAGAAAGTTGTCAGATCTCTCCTGGTCAATATAGAAGACCTGCAGGTTTACCTATTAGAGATTTTTCTCCCCTAAGACAAGATGTGATTCAAAACACAGACTATATAGTAATTCCAGAAGGAAGTATTGGAAATAATGAAGAAGTAATTGTTAGAGACTATTATAGTGTGCATAATATGTACTTTGATACTGTTTATAATGATACATTAATAATAAGTAATAATGTTGATTTACCTGGTTATCCAAACTCATATCATGATTATTATAGTAACAGTAATTTCAGTGAATGGGATGTCTTTAGTCCTTTCTTCCATGTAGAATTAGATGAATTACCAAACTGCTATTCCCAAACTGAAGAATCTTTTAAAAACTTTTATGGTTATAATAGCTATTCTGACTCTTGGAATTTAACTCAGAAATATAATAAATTATCTCAATACTACCAACCATTTATGGATGCTCTAGATAGCTCTATTAGTAGTTGGGTGGACTTTGATGATAATGAAGTGCCTGAAGCACCAACGAATCTGAGACGATATTATGGAAGCTCAGGTAATGTAATTGCTTGGGATCCTGCTCCTTGTTATGATTTTTATTCCTATGAAATAGTCTACTCTTTAAACCCAATTTCTCAAGGGCAATATTCAACCTTAGATAGAGGATCAATAGATAAATTAGCATTCCCAGTAGTAAATTATTCTGCTATTCCTAATCTTCAATTAAACCAAACCTATTATATCGCTATGAGAACAGTAGATTATAATGGCAATGTCTCTCCTTTATCTGAAGAAATAGTTTATACTACCTTACCTATTACAACTTCAGAATTTAATATCTTTGCTAATACTAATAATATAGAACTTCAATGGACTATGTTTCAACAACAAAATTGTACTGGTTTTGAGATATATAGAAGTCAAGATGATTCAGAATTAGAACTATACTCTAGTTACACTACTAATAGTGACTTAGTAGTAAATACTTCAACTACTGAAGCCTATAGTTTTATTGACCAAAATACAGAAATAGGTCATACTTACTCCTATAGAGTTAATGTTATGAATAATCAAGCTGTTAGTTCTCAAATATCCCAGATTATGAATGCTTCTTTAGCCAATTATATTAATCTCACAGCAACAGGAAACTACTGGGATAATAGCGTAACTTTTGGAAAAAGCTATTATGCAACTAATGGTTATGAAACTACTTACGATGAACTTAATACTGCTCCAAATACATATTTAGCTCTTGGTTATAATAACCAAGAATTTACTCGTAATATCATATCTGAATTTGACCCTACTGAAGAAGTTCGTTATTTAGACTTAATCATCGACAATCCACCTACAAATTTATCATTTTCTTTGGTGGATACAGATAGAAGTTCTGAAAGATTTTATCTTTCCTATAATGATCAACTCTATTCCTTAAATAATCAAGAGGCAAACCTAAGCTTCCCTGAAAACGCTACTTATAATGCAAAGTTAATTTGGGGAAACCTTCAGGCAAATATAGTCTTTTCCGAATTAACTACTCCTATTTTTTATGAAGGAGATACCATAGACTTAGCTTGGCAAACTGATTATCCTGAATTAGTAGAGAGCTTTGACATATATTTTAAGAATGATCAAGATTCTATTCTTGTTGCCGAAAATTTACCTCCTCAACAAACAAGTTACTCTTTTACTAATAATGTTACTGAAGATTATCGAATGATAAATTATTTTGTAAGAGTAAATTCTACTGATGGAGAATCAATTGACTATAAATCTAATAGCCAAGTTGTGCTAGTTGCTGAAATTACTTCTGTAAGTTTAATGGCTGAAGATTCCAATCAGCTTTTCTCTTATCCTTTTACTGAATCTTTTGATATAGATTTATTAGCTGGAAATATCGAAGTATTCCAACTAAGTGAAGATGGTTATTTTGATTCAGCTAATCTCAACGGAAATAGTGGTTATTTTATGAATATCACAAATGATTATCAATTAAATTTCAATGGTAGCCCTGTTTTCCAAGCTTCACCATATCAAATGAGTAGAGGTTGGAATTTAGTAAATAATCCTCATCCAATAGATTATCAGATAAAAGACATTCTTTTTGAAAGAAATGGAGTAATTAAAAGTTTTAAGAATGTTGTTGAGAGTAACTATATTCTGCCAGTAGTTGTCGGTGTAAGAGAGGGTGGTTATACTTCTATCAATACTATTAAAGCTTTTGAGAGTGCCTTAATTTATCAAACAACAAACGATTTAATGAGCATTTTATTCGATCCTATTAATAATAGTGAAGATTTCAATCTCACAGAACCTGAATTGTTCTTTACTTTAGAATTTAAAACTGCTTCGGGTGCCAAAGACGAGCTAACTGTAGGACTTCAAGCAGGAATGGTTCCTGTAATAGATTTTAATTATGATTTAATCAAAGCACCTGTCAGACCAACTTATGGATTGAAAGAAGCTTATATAGTCTCTGAAGAACCTCTAAGTAATTACTATCCAAAAATGCATACCAAACTTATAGAACCTAATGAAGGTGATTCCTACTCCTGGAATATCGCCTTTACTAATACCCTCAATGAGCCTGTCCAAGTAAGAATTAAAGATGATAATAATAATGATAATTATCCAATCGATTTATCCTTTGGGGGAGATGTCTATAGACTAAGCGAAAACTATCTAACTATTGCAAATACTGATCAAAGTGGTACTCATAACGCTAATTTGACTATTATGACCATTACTAATAATAGTGATTATGATGTTGAAGCTCTTTCAATATTTCAAATTAGCCCAAACCCAATCTCTAAGCAAGCCGAAATAAGAATTAATAGTGAGAGAAAAAGTGATTTCTCAATCTCTATTTATAATCTAAGAGGACAGAAGGTAAAAGACTATAATAATAGTAATATGAAAAGCGATACTAGCTCAATTACTTGGGATTTAACTAATAACAATGGCAAAATGGTTAGCTCAGGTGTTTATTTTGTGCGTTATAATGATGAGAAAATATCAAAAACAAAGAAGGTCTGCATAATAAAATAGAAAGATTCTTGTTGACTTATTTCTTCTAAAAATCGAAACTTGTAAAAATATTTATTCTTTTAATATAAATTGATTATATTAAAGCAAAGGAGTTATAATGAATAAATCAATAAAACAAGTTCATTTCGAAGAAAAAATACGAAATTTGTTAGATGGAAAGGCTTTGCAGATAACAAACAGTATTTTTGAGAATGAGGAGATTCAAGCTCTTCAAGATTATTGTAATAATGTTTCTATCAAACGATTAGGATATAATGACCATGGTCCTGTACACATGCGAAAAGCTACCTTAAATGCTGTGGTAATGTTCAAGCTTCTCTCAGATAGTGGAATTAAATTCAATTTAGAAAAAGAAGGGACTGGACACAAGGAAGACTCTCTTATCGGAGTTATTCTGGCCTCACTATTTCATGATTTTGGAATGTCGATAGCTAGAGAGAATCATGAGTTGATGAGCGTTGAATTAGCAATGCCCTATATTAGAAAATTCTTAGATCAAATCTATAGTCCTGAACAGATAAAAACAAAAATGGCAGTTCAATCTATCGCTGTAGAAGGAATATTTGGTCACATGGGTACTCAGACTATTCACTCTTTAGAGGCTGGATTAGTCTTAATTGCAGATGGGGCAGACATGGAACATGGAAGAGCGAGAATACCTACTCTCTTAGCCTCGACTCCTAAACCTGGAGATATTCATAGAACATCTGCTAATGCTATCAAAAAAGTTCGATTCGATAAAGGGGAAACTAAACCAATCGAAATAAGAGTAACTATGACAGCTTCTGTGGGATTTTTCCAAATAGAAGAAGTCCTTTTCCCAAAAATATTGAAAAGTCCTGTTAAAAAATATATTGAACTTTATGCAGGAGTTGAAGGAAGAGACTATCTTAAATATCTCTAAATAATCTATGAAAACTATCAGGCACCCAAAGTATATCAGGAAAAAAATATTTGTCTATTCTTCCTTAATAGCAATAATCCTTCTAATAGTTATACTTTTCTTTTTTGAGAAACCCCAGTTGTTAACTATATCATCTATCTGGGCAATATTCTCTGCTATCTCTGTAATCACAATAACTGTGGTTATTATTATAGAAAGAAAGAGTAGCGCTCATACATTTGCTTGGCTCTTAGTACTCTTGTTTATTCCTATCTTAGGCATCTTCTTCTATTTAATATTAGGTAGGAATTTTCGTAAGCGGAAAATGTTTTCTGATAAAGAATTAGTTGATAGAATAGAATTCAAATCAATGTATAAATTCCTGAACCATAGCTACAAAAATAAGGAGTTGTTCAAATCACCCCTAAGTTATAAGATATCCCACCTCTTGCACAATAATAGCAAAGCCTTTCTAAGTGAATATAATGAAATTAAGATTTTTCCTGATGGTATTAAACTCTTTGATGCCATGTTCAAGGATATCAGTAGGGCAGAGCATCATATTCATTTAGAGTATTTTGCTTTTGCCAATGATCATCTTGGTAAAGAACTAAGTCAGATATTAATCAATAAAGCTAAAGAAGGAGTCAAGATTCGAATTATCGTAGATGATGTGGGATCTTGGAAATTTAGATTCTCATTAGCCCAAAGGCTCACTAAAGCAGGGATTGAATGCCACTACTTCAATAAAGTAAGATTGCCTTTTTTTAATAGCAGGTTTAATTATCGTAATCATAGAAAAATAGTAGTTGTTGATGGAAAAATTGGCTATCTAGGTGGATTAAATATTGGCGATAAATATGCTAGTCGAGATTCTTATTTTGGTTATTGGCGAGATACTCACATGAGAATAGAAGGTGGTTCTGTGTATGCTCTTCAAACTGTATTCTTGACTGATTTGTATTTTATCTCTAAAGAGTATTTGTTCCAACAAGTACACTATCCTGAAGTAAATGTCGAAAGTAAACTTCCTATGCAAATTGTTACTTCCGGACCTGATTCTAACTGGGAAAGTATAATGCAGGCTTATTTCTCTGCTATTACTAATGCTCAAGAAAAAATCTATATCACTTCACCATATTTAATTCTTAATGAAAGTTTAACAATGGCTTTGGTAACTGCTGCCTTAAGTGGAATAGATGTTAGAATCATTGTCCCTGGTAAAGCCGATCATTTAGTTGTTTTCTGGGGAACAAGATCCTACTATCAAGAGTTAATGGAGGCAGGTGTAAAAATATATGAATACCAAAGAGGATTTATTCATGCTAAAGTTATGCTCATCGATGGGGAAGTCTGCTCAATAGGTACTGCTAATATGGATATTAGATCTTTTGTACAGAATTTTGAAATTAATGGTATTATCTACGATAACGCTACTACCCAAGAGCTGGAAAAAGAATTTTTTGAAGATATTGAATACTCAAGATTAATCACTAAAACAGATATTGATCAAATTAGTTTCTTTACAAAACTAAAAATTGGTATAGCTCGACTGTTTTCACCCATACTTTAAGGCAAAAAAAAAGAGGCTTAATAGCCTCAAAAACTTATGCCTCTATTTTTGCAGGGTCAACTTTTTTACAAACCTTACAAACCATTATAGTTTTATTGTCTTTTTTTACTTCATGAAGAAGCTTAACTCCTGTTCTATTGCATGAAGGACAGGTTCCTCTTTTTTTATCAATATTTTTTCCACGGAAATTCTTTGCCATCGTAGCTCCTCAATTATTATGATTTATTACTCAACAACTGATTAGCATTCTTTTTAGTCAAGAAAAATTTAAATTTATTTCAATTTTAGCTTGATACTTCTAATTATCAAATATTAAATTCTATGATTTACTATTATTCTTGTAGAAGTTTTTACCTTTATGGCTGACATTCTTAAACAAAGTTTTATAAAAATTTGGAATCTCACCATTTAGGATTATTATATATATTATCTTTAAATTAAGGGGTTATTATGAAGAGAATATTAACTACTATTATCTTTATCGTGGTATTAGTAATTCTAAATGCCAATGATATAAATTACAAAATCCCACAAGTACTTATTATTCAATCTTATCATAGTGGATTTTTGTGGACTGATAATGTTAATAATGGGATAAAATCTACTCTCAAACAATATGATAGTAATATTCGTATTAGAACTGAATTCCTTGATACTAAAAGATTTACTTCTCCTCAATTTAAAGAAAATCTCAAAATGATGCTTAAATACAAGTATGAAGATAGCACTTTTGATGTTGTTATTGTTGCAGATAATAACGCTTTTGAAATGGTTAAAGAACTAAGGGATACTGTATTTGAAGATACCCCAATTGTCTTTTGCGGATTAAATTATTTTGAACCTTCGCAATTAGGCGACATGAAGAATGTAACTGGAGTTAGAGAAAAAATTGTTTCTTTAGAAAATTTTGAACTCATTAAGAAAATCCATAAGAATGTAGAAAAAATCATTGTTATTAATGAAATGACTCCCACAGGAGAACTTAACAAGATTAATATTATGGCAGACATCAGAGACTTTAAAGAAGATATTGATATCGAAATAGTTGATGATATTTCTGTCGCCGATTTAAAAGAAAAATTACGAAATCTAAGTCCTAATACTGTTGTTCTATATAGTCTGTTTTTCAAAGATAATGAAGGGCGATTTCTAGAGTATGATGAGAGTATTATGTTAGTTACAGAATCTGCAAATGTACCTGTTTATGTGTCTATAGATTTTAGTCTGGGCTATGGTGCAGTTGGTGGTTTCTTAACAAGTGGGACATTACAGGGAGAAAATGCTGCAGACTTAGCAATTAAAATTCTCCAAGGTGCAAAGGCTGATAAGTTAGACATTATTGATATTAGCCCTAATACCTACTATTTTGATTACAAGGTGTTACAGAAATGGGGTATTAAACTCAGTGACTTACCTGACCATTCCAAGCTTATTAATTATCAAGAATCATATTTAAGCCGGAATAAGAAGCTAATTGTTAGGTTCTCCTTAATTGTCTTAATCTTATCTGCTATTATATTCTGGTTAATAATCACCTTAATAAAGAAAAATAGACTTAAAAATGATCTTTTAGAAAGTAATGAATCATTGACAAATCTTAAAGAAAACTTGGAGATAATAGTTAAGGATAGAACTAATGAATTAGAAGACGAAAGGAATTTTATCACTGCAGTTCAGGATTATGAAGAATCCTTGGTTATTGTTTTTGATAAAGCTGGTGTTATAAATAGAGCTAATCGTTGTGCTATTTCAACTTTAGAATTTGACGCTAATACGATAACAGGACAAGAACTTTGGCAAAATATTGAATTAGAAAGTGATATTGAAACAATTAAAAGGTGCATTGAGAATAATGATGTAAGTAAAGACAATCTTAGTATCCAACTCAGACTTATAAGTAACAATGGTAAGAAACTTATTGTTGATTGTGTTTTTACAAATATAACTACGAAAGGGATAAAATACTTTATCCTTACAGGGACTAATGTTACAGAAAAGTACTATCTCTTTAAAAGGTTAGAGAGTGAAGAAAAGAAATATCGTTCGGTTTATGATAATAGCGGTATTGCAATGATCACAGTAACCGAAAATAACTTAGTGACTATGGTAAATAATAAATTTGAAGAGCTAAGTGGATATACTAAAGAGGAAATTGTTAATAAAATGACTTGGCAAAATTTCGTAGAAGAATCTGAGATTAATAAGATGCTTAACAATAGAGAACTGAGGTATCAAAATAAACTTCCCATATCAGATAATTATGAAATTAAGTTAGTTAATAAGAAAGGATTTGTCTTAGATGTACTACTAAATGTTGTTGTCGTCCCTGAAACAAGAGAAGTTATCTCTTCTCTCACAGATATTACAGCTAGAAATATAATTCAAAATAAAATTAAACATCTTCTTGAAGAACAGAAAGCCTTTAATGATGCTAAGAATAACTTCTATAAAAACTTTGGGCAAGATTTAAATACACCAATTAACTCAATACATGGGATTATCGATTTAGTAAAGAATAGTGCAGATAAATCAGATATTGATGATTATCTAAAGATGCTTCAAGATTTATCCCGTCAATTGCTATATATAGTTAGTGAAATGACTAATTTCCAATTAGAGATAGAATCCAAGGACTTAAATTTAGTGAAATGTAATTTATCAGAGTTTATTACTTACACAGCAAAGACTCTCATTGAAGGCTCAAATATTACAGATATATATTTCTCGGTGGATGAAAGTTTAGAAAGTATCCAGTATTTAGCTCTTGATAAATTAAAAAAACTAATGGAAATTCTTATAATAAAATTAGCTAAAGAATCTCCGTCCAAACCACTGCTTATAGATATCATATCAGATGAAGAAAACTATTTAAAGTTTATTCTTCACAAGCAAGAATCATTACCTAAGAATAGAAAGTATGTTAAAGTAGAAGGAGAGAAAAAGCAGAATATTCTCAACTTAGAATATCTTAGTGAATTTAGATTTAATTATCTGATCATGTCTAAATTAGTTAGTTTATTAGACGGGAAAATAGAATACAATAATGCTTCATCTAGCAGTTTAAAATATGAATTCAAAATAAAGAAGTTTACTAAGGCTGATGAAAGTACAGAGACTCTAGATTCAGAAACAGAGAACAATATTCATAAGTTTATTCTACCAAATGATGTGTGGACTTATAGGCAAAATAATATAGATAATATTTATCCTCTTAAGGTGCTAATAGTTAATTATAGCAATATTAGCCATTTTGTTCTTTATAAAGTGCTTGAGAATCTTAATCAGAAGATAGATATTTGTACTCCTGAAGAAGATTTAAAAGAGATCATTAATAAAACTACTTATGATGTAATTTTCTTTGATTTTACCTTCATGAGTATAAATAACCTAAATACTCTAAAAGAGATTAGGTTGCTAAAGAATATTTATCAGCCTTTTGTTATTGCAGTTAATCTACAGATTGATAAGCTTGATAGTGATGAGGGAAAGAATACCCTAGGTTTGATAGATAGTGAGATGCCTGAATTATTAAGTATCTCCAATATCGCTTTGATTATTCAGGAAGCTACTGAATACAAGAACAAAAATATATAGATTTTCTAAATTAGTTAATTATAAAAAAACAGGAATTTGAATTCAAATTCCTGTTTAATTTATAGTTAGTTTTTAGAGATTAATCAGCCATTTTTGCGTAGCTTAAATATCTCTCTTCTACCCATTTTTTAAGTTCTGCACGATATTCATCAACTTTACCAGGGAAGGTAGTTTTTAGTGATGAGTATCTTTTTTCAGCTTCGATAAATTCAATAGGATCACCAGTAGGTTTCTTTGAATCTAATTGGAAAGGATTTTTTCCTTCAGCTCTGAGAGCAGGATTATATCTGTAAGTTAACCAGTAACCACAATCAACTGCTGCTTTTTCGATTTTTTGGGCTTCTGACATATCAATACCATGATTAATACATGGAGCATAAGCTAAAATGATAGATGGTCCATCATAAGCTTCAGCTTCTTTGATAGCTTTAATAGCTTGATTTTTGTTAGCACCCATAGAGATTTGAGCAACATAAATGTAGCCATAAGACATCATCATCTTGCCAAGATCTTTTTTATTAGTAGTTTTTCCTGATTCTGCGAATTTAGCAACTGAACCTAAAGGAGTAGCTTTTGAAGCTTGACCACCAGTATTGGAATAAACTTCTGTATCCATAACAAGAATATTAACATTCTTATTTTGAGCTAATACATGGTCTAAACCACCAAATCCGATATCATAAGCCCAACCGTCACCACCAAATCCCCAAACTGACTTCTCTAAGAAATAAGATTGAAGCTCAATGATTTTAGAAATCATAGGTTTTGTTTCAGGAGTTGCTTTTTCTAATAAAGTAGGAAGTATTTTTTTGATAGCAAGGATATTTTCTTTAGCTGCTTGATCAACTGAAGTCCAGTTTTCCAAAGCATAATTGAATTTTTCTTTGCATCCTTCACAGTTTAATACAGGAAGTAATTTTTCTACATTATATTTTAATTGCTTTCTGTTAGCATTAACAGCTAATCTGAAACCAAAAGCATATTCTGCATTATCTTCAAAGAGAGAGTTTGCCCAAGCAGGACCATTACCATTCTTATTTTTGCAATAAGGAACTGTTGGGAATGTTCCACCCCAGATTGAAGAACAACCTGTAGCATTAGCAATCAGCATTCTGTCGCCAACTAATTGAGTGATAAGCTTCACATAAGGTGTTTCTCCACAACCAGCACAAGCTCCTGAGAACTCAAGAAGAGGTTGTTTGAACTGAGAACCTTTTACTGAATCTTCTTTGTAATCACCAAGAATATCTGTAGGTAATGACTCAAAGTATTCGTAATTTGCTTGCTCACCTTTTGCTCTTTCTTCATCGATAGGACTCATAGATAAAGCATTTTTAGGACATTCAAGAACACATGCTTTACAGCCTTGACAGTCATCGATATATACTTGGATTTTGTATTTATGTTTTACTTCACCTTTACGGCTTTCCATCATTTCATCTAAAGTAACAAAGCTTTCTGGAGCATTAGTTAATTCATCAACAGGAATTAATTTAGCACGGATAGCAGCGTGAGGACATACCATTGAACATTGGTTACACTGAATACATTTTTCTGCATCCCAATGTGGAACAAATGGAGCTACACCTCTTTTTTCTAAAGAAGCAGTTCCAGTAGGTATATAACCATCGTGAGGCATTGCAGAAACAGGGATATCATCACCTTTCTCACGCATAATTGGCTCAATGATATTTCTTGTGAATGCATCTGCATTATCAGGAACTAATTTCTTTTCGATGATATGAGCATCAATCATTGAAGCTGGAACATCGATTTTAACTAAGGCTTCTTCAACTTTATCAACAGCAAGGATATTCATTTTAACAATATCTTCACCTTTTTTCATGTAAGATTTTGTAATAGCTTTTTTAATTAATTCAATAGCTTTATCTTTAGGAAGAACTTTAGAAATAATAAAGAAGGCAGCTTGCATAACAGTATTAATTCTTCCACCTAGACCAACTTGGTTAGCAATTTCTAAAGCATTGATATTATAGAAGCTAATGTTTTTCTTAATAATTGTTTCTTGCATATCTTTAGTAAGATTAGCAAAAACTTCATCATTTGAGAAATGAGAATTTAATAAGAAAGTACCATTTTCTTTGATACCTTCTAAAATATCATAACGACCGATAAATGCAGGGTTATGACATGCTACGAAGTCAGGGCTATTAACAATATATTGAGCTCTAATTCTTGATTCACCAAATCTTAAATGACTACGAGTGATACCACCTGATTTCTTTGAATCATATTGGAAGTAACCTTGAGCCCATAAGTCTGTGTTGTCACCAATGATTTTGATAGAGTTTTTGTTAGCACCAACAGTACCATCAGAACCTAAACCCCAGAATTTACATGAAATTGTATCAGCAGGGATAGCATTGATTACTTCATCCATTGGAAGTGATAAGTTGGTAACATCATCATTGATACCTACTGTGAAGCCATGGAAACCTTTTGCATCAAGATGATTGAATACAGATTTAACCATACCAGGAGTAAATTCTTTTGATGATAAGCCATAACGACCACCAATAATGAATAAGTTCTTATTCTTAAGTGCTGTAACAACATCTAAATATAATGGTTCGCCGATAGCACCTGGTTCTTTTGTTCTATCTAAAACTGCAATTTTAGTAACACTTTCAGGAATTGCTTTAACAAAATGATCAACTGAGAATGGTCTGTATAATCTTACTTTAAGAAGACCATATTTTTTACCATTCTTGTTTAAAAATTCTACAGCTTCTTCAATAGTTTCACAACCTGAACCCATTGCAATAATGATTGAATCTGCGTCAGGAGCTCCAACATAGTCAAATAAATTATAATTTCTACCTGTAAGCTCTGATACTTTGTTTAAATATTCTTCTACAACAGCAGGAGTATCTGCATATTGTTTGTTAGTTGTTTCTCTTCCTTGGAAGTAAACATCAGGATTTTGAGCACCTGTTTTTAATCTAGGAGCTTCAGGATTAAGACCGTTGGCTCTGAAGTTTTCAATATATTTAGTTTCAACTAAAGAAGCGATTGTATCATAATCAATTACTTCGATTTTTTGAATTTCGTGAGAAGTTCTGAATCCATCGAAGAATGTTAAGAAAGGAACTGTTGTTTTTAAAGTAGCTAGATGTGAGGCAACACCAATATCCATAACTTCTTGAACAGAGTTACAACACATTAAGGCAAAACCAGTATTTCTAGCTGACATAACATCTGAATGATCACCAAAAATTGATAATGATTGAGCTGCTAATGAACGAGCTGATACCCAGAAGTTAGTTGGTAACATTTCACCAGCAATTTTATGCATGTTTGGTAACATAAGCAATAGACCTTGAGAAGCTGTGAATGTTGTGGTAAGTGCACCTGCTGATAAAGCTCCATGCACTGCCCCAGCAGCTCCACCTTCTGATTGAAGTTCAGCTACATCTACTGTTGTTCCAAAAATATTTTTTCTACCATTTGCAGACCAGGCGTCTGTTGATTCACCCATGTTTGAAGATGGAGTAATTGGATAGATGGCAGCAACTTCACTAAAAGCATATGCTACATGAGCAGCCGCTGTATTTCCGTCCATTGTTTCTTTCTTGAACTGAGCCATGTCTCACTCCTTATTTTCTTATTTTGTTTATTTTTATTAATATAGCCATAGAATTATTTACCCATTTTTATGTCAATAAAAGTTTCACTAAAAAATGATATTTTTAACTAAATTCACTCAATCTTAATAAAGAAATTTTAATTAATATTAGTTAAAATATGAAAGCTACTAATTTAGTTAGAAAAATATAACTATAAGACAATGAACAAATTAGAGATTAGTAATTTTATAAATTAAAGAGAAGGTTGGAATTATTAAGATAATTATTAATAAAAGTATTGACAATAAATTAATAAAAGAGACAATTAGTTTTTAGGAGGAATTATGAAAAAGCAGATTTTGTTATTGTTTTTGGTATGGTTTAACTTTATTCAAATTTACTGTTTTCAAATCCTTGTAGGAAATGGAACAGAAATTTGGCAACATTTACCTTGTGATCCTTTCTATGATCATAGTGGCTCACAGATGATTTATGATAGTGATTATTTTCCTTACAGTGGAACTATCACAGAAATATCATTTCAATATTATATAAACACCCCCAATCCAGAAAGCTATATTGGTAATGCTATTCTAATGCTGGGGGAGAGCTCGCTAGACTCATATCAAGATGAAGAAAGTTATATCGATTTGAATGAATTGGAAATATGCTTTGAAGGTGATTTTACAGCTGATAATTTTCAAGCAGTCAACAGTAGCGGAGATGGTTGGTTTACTGTAACTCTGGATCAGCCATATTTTTATTCAGGAACAGGCAATCTTATTCTTTTTTTCTTGGAAAATAACTCGAATCATGGGATGAATGGAGACGATTTCATTTCTTTTGACACTTCTCAAAATACTTCAATGTGCTTTATTGATTTGGATAATCCTATTGATTTAGATAACTTGGTTGATCCTATCTTTATCAGAAATAAACTGCCAAATTCTATCTTTGAGTTTACCATTTCGGAATATTATCCTCAAGTAGTTGCACCCTTAAATAATGCTGAAGATATTGATTGTTCAAGTCCATTGGTGATTAGTGTTATGGACTTGGATAATACCGAAATTATTGTTTATTCTCCAACAAATTATTTTAATTTGGATATTGAGGATAACTTTCAACATCTCTCTGGAAATAACTATGAAATATATCCCTTACTAGCTTTTGCTCCCAATTCCTATTATGAGTGGGAAATAACTTATACTTATGATAATAGTGAATATGAAAGCGAATTATTTGGCTTTACCACAGAGGATGTTGAAGATAGCCTAGAGTTGATTAATCAAGAAGTTAATGCTCATTCTGTAGAATTAACCTGGAATTCTTTATATGGAAACCAGTATCCCTATTCTATAATACGCAATGATGAGATAATATCTAGGCAATTTGGAAACTCTTTTATCGATACCCAGGTCTCTGTAAATGATAGCTATGATTATAAAATTAAGTTTTTATACATTGATGATAGTTTTGTGGAAAGTAATCTTTGCTCAGTGGTAATTCCAGGAGACCAGTCTGTAATTATTGATGAGGGCTTTGAGAACTATAGCTCCTTTCAAACTAATATTGGTAATTGGCAGAATATAGACCAAGATCAAAATGCTACTTATTCTCTTCCAGGCTGTAACTATCCCAATGAAGGAGATGCCTCTGGATTTATAATTTTTGAACCTGCTGATGTGGTACCACCTTTAGAGCTTGATATCAATGGTGAAAAATGCTTAGTTAGTTTTGCAAGTAGTCAGCCTCCTACTTCTGATTTGTTAATATCACCATCTTTTCAAACTTCTCAAGTCGAAATAGATATATACCTCAAAAGTTATGCTACATCCTGGGGGATGGAGAGAGTTAAGTGTGGCCTAATCTATAATAATGATGACGATAATCTTGTTTATTTTAATGATGGTAATTATTACGAAATAGGGGAAGAGATGACCCATCTGAGCTTTGTTCAGCAAACAAGTAATTCCCAAGATTTTATTAGCAACTTTTGGTTAGAGTCTTGTGGAGTTCAAACTTTGATGCTGATAATAGATAGAATCATTATTTCTTCTTCTGAAACAAGCAACAATAACTCAGAGCAAGCTCTACTTGAACCACAAATATTCCCTAATCCTGTTAGACATGGTTCTTTTGAACTAGTTAATCAGAGGGGTAATTCTGAAGTGATTATCTATAATTTGAAAGGACAGTTAGTTCATAAACTTAAAACAAACAGTAAAACACAAAGAATTATTTTACCTAAGAACTTAACTTCCGGAATTTATTTAGTTAAAGTAAAGTCTTCTCAAGGTGAGTTTGTTAGGAAAATTAGCCTATTAAAATAGTATCCTAGATTCATGAGTAGGAATCGTGATAGGGTATAATTATTTGGTAAATTTAACTGTATTACTTGGGATAATTTATGCTCGAAGCTTGGTCTCTTTCTTCTCTTTCTTACTCATATCAAATATTATTTGAAAAGTACTCGAGAGGAGTAAGAAGGAGCAAGGGATAACTAAAGAAGATTAAAGCCAAATAGTGGAGTATAGACCTTCATTAAGGTTATACTCCACTATCTAGGTTAAAAGAATAGCGCTAGAAAGACTATAGCTTAGCTAGCACTTCTGAAATTGTATAAAGAGAACCACCGATAATAATTATATCATCTTTGTCTGCTTCAGAGATTGCTTTCTGATAAGCTTCAAAGACATCAGGGATTTTTACATAGTCCAAGTGTAAAGATTCAGCTACTTCAGCAAGTAAATCAACATCAGCAGCACGCTGGGAGTTACTTTGGCAGAGATAGAGTTTAGAGGCTATCTTAGCGGCCATTCCTATCATCTCTTTGAAAGGTTTATCTTGCAGAATACCAAGGACAAATCTTTTCTTACGATTAGGGAAGATTGAATTGATGTTATCAATTAAAAATTCCATTCCTGCATCATTATGAGCTCCATCAAGAATAGTAAGAGGTTCAAAGTTAATGATTTGCATTCTTCCAGACCAAACAACTTTTGAAAGTCCTTCTCTGATTAACTCTTCATTAAAAGGAATTCCTCTAATTTGTAAATATAAGAGGAAAGAAGTTAGAGCAACACCAGCATTTAAGGATTGATGTTCGCCCAATAAATTTACTGAAATGTCTTTAAAGTTAATACTAAGTTCGGGGAGAGAGTAATCAAAAAGAGTTCCTTTGTCTGTTATTCTCACATTGGAAACAAAGTAATCTTTATCATAAATATAAGTAGGAGCAAATTTCTCGTCAGCAACTTTAAGAATTACTTCTAAAGCGCTTGCTTTTAACTTGCTGATAACAAGAGGAACATTTTCTTTAATAATCCCAGCTTTTTCAGCAGCGATTAGTTCGATAGTTTCACCTAAAGTTTTCCTGTGATCAATAGAGATTGAAGTAATAGCTGTAACTGTAGATTGGAAAGGATTAGTACCATCTAATCTGCCACCAAGTCCAACTTCAAAAATAGCAGTATCTACTTTATTATCTAAGAATAACTTAAAGGCAATTGCAGTAGTGATTTCAAAGAAGGAAGCATCAGTTCTGTTAAAAGTACTTTCCCATTTTTGATATTCTTTATAAATAGTCTCATAATCAAGATTATTACCATTTATTCTAAATCTCTCTGTGTAATTTACTAAATGGGGAGATGTATTAAGTCCAGTAGTAAGATTATTTGCTAAGCTAAGAGCTTCTAACATGGCACAGGTAGAACCTTTACCATTGGTACCAGCTATATGTAATCCCTTAAGTTTTGTGTGGGGATTATCCATGTCTGCTAGGATTTCAAACATTCTTTGCAGACCTAATTTGATGTTTCCAGAATATCTTTGATATAGTGTTTCTAAGAAATCTTTGTATTCCATTATTTTTTCTCCCTAGTGATATCTAAAAAAAGATGAGATACTAAAAATTAAGTATCTCATCATATATTTAAAAGTTAATTATTAGATTAATAATTTTCTCTAACAAAATCTTCAATCATTTGTTCAAGAGCAAGAGTAAATCTTTCTCTGATTATCTTTTTAGCTTGAACAGTTTGAGTAGTAATCTTATAATCTGGGTCATTATTATGAACCACATTAATATTTCTGAATTCTTCTCTTTCCTGACTTAATTTAACAATCTCTTCTTGGTATTGAGCAATTAACTTATTCAGTTTATTCTCAAGATTTGATTTGATTGCTGCCACATCTTCATCAGTAGTGCCGAGGTTTCTTACAACAACAGCATTAGCTTTAGGGAAGTTGTGAATATCAGTATAAGTAACAAGTGAAATACCAATTTTCTTATTACCTTCTTCAATAAATCTTCCGTAAATTAGATAGAATTCATCCTTGTCATAGAAAGGAAATTCAATAGGTCCACGGTAGAATTTAATGTTGTTTTCAGATCTAGATAAATCAGATAAGATTCCATTGAAGTTAAAGGCATTTTCATATTTATAAGTATTATTGATAAAATCTCTATAATTCTTAAGAGTTAATGCTACAGTAGAAGTAAATTCTTCGCGTTTATTTTGATCGTTACTATCTACTAATATTTTAATCTGCTTTTCTAAGTCATTCCAATCAGTATCTGTAGCAGCTAATTTATCATTAACATAGCGTTTTTTGGCAATCTCTAATTGTCTTTTGCTGAACTGACTATAGAATCTAGTCTTATCAATTTTGTCTTTAGTATAGTAGAGATAGAAGTTATAGTAATAAACTAAACCGTTTGGATTAATAGAAACATCTTGGAAAGCTTCAATATCTTGTTTAGATAGAATTCTATTATTAGCTATTCTATTTGCTTTAGCAAATTTTTGATACTCTGCATGATCAGTAAGCTTTGCATTAAGAGCAGCTAATTTTTCAACCCATTCAGGAGAAAGAGTAGCAACTTCTAAAGTATGCTTCTTATGAAGGTCATTTAACTGATTTCTGATATCAGAAACTAATTCGTTTTCGAATTCAGGGAAATCTTTTTCAGTAATAAAATCAGATGTAATCTTCAATACAGCATCTTTATATTCATTAAATTCAGCATCTCTTTCTACTTTAATTGTAGAAATTATCTGAGAGGCACAATAATCAACATAAGAGAAAAGAGATTTATATTTGTTATAATCGTTCTTTATGTAATTCTCTTTAGCATCATTAAATCTAGCAACTAATCTATCAATCACAGCTTTATTGTTCTTTCTAACATTAAGTGAATCAGCTAGAATTGCTTCAGGAATACCTGCTTTAGAAGAATTAGGGTTATCAATAGTTGCAACATATTGGATGTAGGTGAATTCATTTTCCCATTGAGCAATTTTGTTTTTCAACTCTTCCTTGTATTGAGCATCTTCAATAATTTTATCATTAGAAACGCTATTCTTTAAATTCTCAATAGTTAACTTAGAAGTCTTTGCTTGATTTGCAAAAGCTTTAGTCTTTTCTTCAATGAATTGCTTTTTAGTATTTTTTAAAATATCAGAGTAGTCTTTTGAGCGGTAGAAAGCAGTTAAGAATGGAGCTTGTGTCTTCATCTCTGTACGGAAATCTTTTAGAAGATTATTGTTCTTAAATCTGCTTAATAAGTTTCTTTCATTATCGTTTCTTTCTTTATCAATAGCCTTTGCTAAATCAGCAAGAACGACAGTCTTATCATACTTTAAAATATAACTATGATAGAAATCGTTGAACTTATTATTAAAATCACTTGCAACAAAATTATCTTTCTGTTTATCGATTGATTTATAGAGGAAATCTTGATATTGCATGTAATTAAAAACTGATTCATAAATATCAATAATCTGTCTATCTATGTCAGCCATTTTATATGAGTTAATTTTATTTCTTAAAGCAGTAGCAAATCCATCATAATCTCCAGGATATTGAGCTAATAAGTCATCAATAACCTTATTAACTTCTTTTTGGTAAGAAGTATTAACTAGTTCATTTAGATATTCGTCTGATACTCTATTAGTAGGATCTACAGTAGCGTTTGTACCAATAGCAATTATACCTTTATTTAATTTGTCTGTATAATAAATAGAATCTAAGAAGAAAGTTCTAAATTCTTTATTAAACATTTCTTTAACTTCTCCACTCTTCATACCGTCTTCTAAAGGATTACCTGCAGAACTTGTATAATAGCTTGTGTAGTTGAAAATATTAGTAAAATCTCTATAGAAATTGTCAAAGAGCTCAGGACTAGCATTTTCAGCTGAAACTTGATTAATATAGCAGAGATAAAGGATTATTGCACCTTGCTGTCTTCTATCTTTAAATAACTCAGAACCTACGAAATTCTGGGCAATTGAACCAAAAAGAGAAACTTTGTTGGCATCAAAAGCAGGATTAACAATAGTTTTTGTGTATTGAGCTCTTCTGAAATAGTTATTATCATCTAGCTTGGAAATAAGTAAATCTAAGTAACCAATATAATCACTATATTTTTCTTTTTCTGGACTATTTAACATTCTTTGTTTTGCTGAAATCACATAAGCATTAACTGAATTGATAAATTGTTGTTTGTTAGTATCAGTTACTTTATTATACTGATTCATTAAATCAAATAGGTCGTATGACACAACATATCTTAAATCAACATCTTTAACTCCACCATATACCAAATATTGGAATTTACTGTCTCCTGGGACATTAAGTCTCTGTGTATATTCCATTTTTTCTTTGATTCGGGATAGATCAGCAGTCATGCTAAACATGTACTTATCTAAAAATTTATTTGTTGATAGACTCAACTCAGTAAGTTGAGAAATGTTTTTTTGTTGGTTAGCTCTTTTATTAAGATCCAACATCTGGGGCAACCCTAAGAAAAGCACCAAAAGAATAATTGATGTAACCAGTATAACTGATTCGATGATTATTGTCTTTTTCTTCATCTAAAAGCTCCATCTTATGTTTATTTTATTTATTTTTCTCATAATATTTAAAAACTATGTTAATTTTAAGGAAATAAAGTCAAGAAATTTCTTAGAAATATAGCATTTTTACATAATCTATGCTAATATTAAGAAATTACTTGCCTCTACAACCAAAAAAGGGTATCGGAATAGGTCATCCTATCCCGATACAAAAAAACTAATACTCTTTTAATAAATTTGATGCGACAATTGTTCTTTGAATCTGATTTGTTCCTTCATAAATTTGAAGAATCTTAGCATCACGCATCATCTTTTCTACAGGATATTCTTTCATATAGCCATATCCACCAAGAATCTGGACTGCATCAGTTGTAACTTTCATGGCAACATCTGAAGCAAAATATTTACACATAGCAGACTCTTTACTAAATTTCTTAGAACCTGCATCAATCATTCTAGCTGTTTGATAAACTAAAGCACGAGCTGCTTCAACTTGAGTAGCCATGTCAGCTAACATAAATTGAACACCTTGGAAGGCAGAGATTGGTTTGCCAAATTGGTATCTTTCTTTAGAGTATTTAGCTGCAATATCTAATGCGCCTGCTGCCACACCAACTGCTTGGGAGCCTACCATAGGACGAGACTTATCAAAAGTTTTCATCGCAGTGATAAAACCAGTTCCTTCTTTACCAATCATATTCTCTTTAGGAACTCTACAATTATCAAAGATTAATTCGCGAGTGGAAGAAGAACGGATACCCATCTTATTCTCTTTTTTACCAAACTCAAAACCTGGTGTTCCCTTTTCTACTACAAAACATGAGCAACCGCGTGCACCTTTTGCTTTATTAGTCATTGCAAACACAGTGTAAATCTCTGCATCTCCACCATTTGTTATCCACTGTTTTGTTCCATTAAGGATATAATGATCACCGTCTGCTGTCGCTGTTGTTTCTATAGCTCCTGCATCAGAACCAGCATTAGCTTCGGTTAAGGCAAAAGCAGCTAATCTCTTACCAGCAGCAATTTGTGGTAACCATTTTTGCTTTTGTTCTTCTGAACCTGATAATAAAATAGGATATAATCCTAAACCTGTAGCACCAAATGCTAAAGCAATACCTGTATCAACTTTTGAAAGCTCTTCAGTAACAATTGATAGGTCTAACACTTTACCACTGATTCCATCATACTCTTCTGGAACAAGAACCGCAAATAGGTCACTCTGAGCCATAATTTCTACGATATCCCAAGGGAAAATACCCTTTTCATCGTACTCTTCTGATAAAGGTTTTATCTTTTCTTGGGCAATTCTTCTTGCAATTTCTTTCATTTCTAATTGATCTTCAGTTAGGAAATAATCCATTTTCTATATCCTCCAATAATATTAATAAATTTTAAGAAACTCTTTCTCTTGGACGAGAAATCTTTCTAGAGTGTTGTAAGTAACTGAATAAACAACAGTTTCATCATTTACTCTAATCCATGTTTTCATTTCGACTTCCTGGCTGGAGTCATTCACTTCAGCTATTCTGATAAAAACTAATTTCTGCTGAGTTCCATCTTTAAAGTTAGATAGGACTGTACAGATCGGGTATTCAAAGTATTTTGCCAATTCGGAATAATCTTTTGTTAAATAATTGTTAGTTATTAGGTGGGTGAAGATATTTAAGATTCTCCATTTCGCACGATTAGCCTTAGGTATTTTCTCATCTAATCTAACAGATCTTATTGACCATCTGTCCTCATCATGATTAATGAGAGTAAAATCTTTTCTTTGGCTAAAAATCTGAAGTGAATCAATACTACTTATATCCCAATTGATAATCTGAACTTTCTCATAATTAAGAGTTGTTTCACTCTTTTCTGGATTAGTAGTATTAGTATCGTCATTAACTTCATTGTTAAGAGCAGGTTCTATTGTCTCATACACAACAGAAAAAGCATCTTTTCCCTCGCTTTTTGTCATATTATTATCAAGCAAATAGAGGGTAATAAAAGCAAGGGCTAGAATGAATACTAAAATAAGATATATTATTCTTTTCTTCTTATCATCCATATTAATTCATCTCTCCATTCATTAGTAAGGAAGGTGGTACTAAAGAGACTTCCTCTCCAACCTCAATACCGCTCAAAACTTCAACATGGGTTAGATTGTTGATTCCTGTAACGATTACTTTGGTCTCTTTAATTGTATTATTTTCAACTGTATATACTACATCCTCACCTTTTTCGTTACTGAAAAGAGCAGTAATAGGTATGATAGGAATATCACTTTTAGATTGGCCTTTAATAGTGATTTCGGCAGTCATACCAGGTTTCACAAATTCATCAACATCGATAAGTTCAATCTCAATAGGGAAAACTTTAACATTGTTCACGCTTTGAGCCATTACAGCTACTTGGGTAATAATCCCATTATATGTATGTTCAGGGTTGGCCGGTACTGTTATAGTAGCAGTCTGTCCCTCTTTATATTTGTTAATATCTATTTCATTAATATTAGATTTAACTATCATTTGAGAAAGGTCTGCGATTTGCATAATTGCTGTACCATCTGAATTACCTAGACCTATAGAAGAGATCATTTCTCCTTCTTCTACGGTACGAGTAATAACAGTACCGCTAACAGAAGCATAGATTTTTGATTCTTCTCCTTTAGTATCAATTTCTTCAACTTGTTTATACTGTTCTAAGGCAATATTATAATTCAATTCTGCTTGCTCTAAATTCTTTTCAGCAGTATCATAATTATATTTAGTTTCAAAACCTGCTTCATATTGAGTTTTAATATCATCAAGGTCTCTTTTTGCCCATTTATATCTAATATCAGCCAAATCTAAATTAGATCTGGTATTAGTAATTGTATTAGCTTGTTGATAGTCTATTTCTATTGTAGCAATCAAATCTCCAGTTTTAACAAAATCATTAATGTTCTTGGAAAACTTAATGATTTTACCTGAAACTTTAGATTTTATTTCCACAATTGTCTCAGGTTCAATTTCACCTGTAATATCAATTTGAGTAGCAATTTCGCCTAATTCTACTTTGGCTGTTTTAAGCTCAAATAGTGTTTTCTCTTTTTCCTTAATATTCTTTTTAGTTAAATACTTAAATCCAAAATAACCTACTGAAAGAATAACTACTAATATAATAATAACTTTAAATACTTTCTTCATTATGCCCTACCATTTGTTAGCAATCTTTTTTGATAAAAGATGATTTATTGCTTGTTCTTGTAGATATATTTGATAATCTATATCTAAGTTGTTCAATTCAGCTTCTCTTAAATCAGTTTTAGATTGTTCCAATTCAATTGATTTTATAATTCCGATATTGAAATTTGTTTTAGCTATTTCGAAATTCTGTTGAGATTGTTCTAAAATTCTATCATTAATATTTTTTCTAACAAAGAGATTCTCTAAATCTGAAACCAAGTTTTGATAATCTGTTTTAAACTCTTCTATTTGTTGATCCAAACTTATCTGGGAAGATATTAATTCTTCTTTATTCCTAAAATGTACTTCTTTCTGTTTAAAGAAGTTCAAGAGAGGGTAACTTAAAGATAGACTCCAAGTATTGCCTTTATTATAATTATCAAATTTAAAAGGTTCATTATTTACAGAGTTAGAGTAATATGACCAAGATGCTGTTAGGTTAGGAAGAAATCTCAATCTATCTTCTTGTAATAAAAGCTTCTTGTGCTCAATGTTTAGCTCACTAATGATGATAGATAAAGATTTTTCTTGTTCAATGTTAAACTCATATTCTGGTTTAATATCTAATTCTATATCCTCAAGTGAGAGAGTATCAGCTTCAATATTGAGTAATAAAAGAAGACTTCTCATCTTTTTACTGATATTTTTTTGGGCATCAATAAGGGTTAATTGACTATTTAATGCGTTAATCTCAACTTGATTATACTCATAAGTTGTTTTTCTACCTTGGTCTTTAAGAAGCTTAGTCTCTTGCAAAATATCTAATTGAACTTGGTAATTCTTAGAATATACTTCTAATTTCTTTTGATTCAAGAGAAGATCAACATAAGAATTTAAAACATTCCAAGCAATAGACTTTCTTGTTTTGTCAGAATTAATATTAGTGATATTAATATTATGCTTGGCTGATTTCCAGTTAAAGTAATCAGGTAGAGTAGATTGAATACTCTTACTAATAGATAGTCCTGCACTTTTTGATATATTACTATTAGAATGAGACCAGTTATAACTTATTGAGCCATCTGGAGCTATATCCCACAGAGTAGATTTATAGCTGGAATTAACTTTCTTCAAGTTAATTTCGTTTTGCTTACTTTCGTTGGAATTATTTAAAGCAGTATTAACAGCTTCATCCAAGGTTAGTGTTCTAGCCGAAATTATAGATATAGATAATGTTAGTAATAATAGGATAGCTCTTTTCATAGAAAACCTCAATTTAATTTTGTTAGTTGCCCTGTTTCTCTGTTAACTTTAATTAGTTCAACATTTGCTTGGGTAAGCATTTCTAAAGACATTGTATCATTATAGCTTTCAGCGACAAAAACTCTTTTTATTTCAGAGTTAATAATCATTTTGGCGCAAATAATACATGGTTGAGTAGTGCAATAAAGCTCACCATTTTGGATGGATGTGCCATTTACTGCAGCTTGAATTATAGCATTTTGTTCTGCATGAACACCCCTACAGAGTTCATGTCTTTCACCTGATGGAACATTCATCTGTTCTCGTAAACAACCTGTAATTGAACAGTGAGGAACACTTTTAGGAGCTCCATTATAACCAGTAGATAATACTTGATTATTTTTAACAATTACAGCACCAACTTTTCGTCTTAAACAAGTTGAGCGAGATGATACTAAATATGCCATATCAATAAAATACTTCTGCCAGTTTGGTCTATTATTCATAACTTACTTTATCCTTAAATTAGTTCATTTCTAAGATAATATTATTTATTTCATTCTTTAATAATTCTGTTTTTTCACGAGCTACTTGAGCAAAGTTTAAGGAAGAATCTGCAAATATAATCCCTCTTGAAGAATTAATTAGGAAACGAGCATCTTCTTGTGAATATAGTGTATTTGTCACTACATCCTTAAGAGAACCACCTTGAGCACCTATTCCAGGTACTAAAAAGAGGCTTTCAGGCATTAATTTTCTTAGTTCATTAAGTTCTTGAGAATTTGTTGCTCCAACAACAGCACCAAACTGAGTATTTGGTAAGTTAGATATATCTGTTGAGATTCTTTTATATAAAGTATTTGGCTTCAGATAATCAGTAGCTGAAGGATTAGAAGTAAGAGCTAATAGGAAAGAGAAGTTATCCTCAAAAGGCATAAGGGCTTTCATAACATCATTTCCCATTAAAGGATTGCAAGTGATTGCATCTACTTTCCAGTCAGTAAAAAAAGCCTTAGCATAATTAGACATAGTATTACCTATATCGCCTGTTTTAACATCTAGGATAACAGGAATATGGTCTGGTATGTAGGCTATGGTTTTTTCTAGTGAAGCAAGTGATTTTAGTCCTTGTGAAAGGTAAAAGGCGAAATTAGGTTTATAGCAAGCAACTAAATCCTTGGTTGCATCAATTATTGCTTTATTAAATTCGAATATTGGGTCTTCACTCTCTAAAAGATGAGTAGGTAATTTACATAATTCACTATCTAAACCAACACAGACATAAGAGTTATTACTCTTAATTATATTTTTATATTTTTCCCAAAATGACATTGAATTTAGTCTTCCTTTTCTACGATTTTTACAGTATCTTCACCATCAATTTCTTGGAAAGAGACTTTAATAATTTCTTCAGAAGAAGTTGGAACATTTTTGCCTACATAATCAGCTTTAACAGGTAATTCACGGTGTCCTCTATCAACTAATACGGCTAATTGAATATGTTGAGGTCTGCCAAAATCTAAGATAGCATCGATAGCTGCTCTAACTGTTCTTCCTGTATAAAGAACATCATCGACAAGAATAACATTAGTGTTGTGTAGGTCAAAATCGATCTTAGAACCTTTAATGACTGGTTGGTGAGAGATTGTTGATAAATCATCTCTATAAAGAGTAATATCTAATACTCCTACAGGAACCTCTTTATTTTCAATCTCAGATAAGATTGAAGATAACATTTTAGCCATTGGCACACCACGACTTCTAATTCCTACTAAATAGACATTCTCTAAACCACGATTTTGTTCAATAATTTCATGGGCAATTCTTCTTAAAGTTCTGTTGATAGCAGCACTGTCCATAATTTGGCTTTTAACTCTCATCATTCCTCCGCAGATATATTTTTACTTATTATCATTTTTTTATAGATTATGGGATTTGTCAATAATTTAATAAAATAAGTTATATTTAGTATTTAAAAGTTCTTTAAAATAGTATAGGTAATGGGGATAATTAAAGGCGAGCTTAGAATTTAAATTGTAGGCCCAAGTAGTTATAGGTAAACTGGAGATTGAGTTTTTTCTCTTCTTCATCGTAATCAAATAGAGCAGCATCAACGAAAGCATCCATCATAGAGAGAATTATGGTTGAACCAAGCCACCAGAAACCATTATTGCGTTTATGGAGTTGGTCGCCAGCTTTTCTATCCCATTTATTCCACTCTTCTGTAGTAGTCGCCTTGGCTCTCTTGTCTTTGTAGTCCTTAAATTTACTATGGTGATAGGTGGTAAGTGCTATAAAGCCGACTTCTGAACCTCCCCATAAGACAGATTTCCACGGGGATTCATTGTAGTATTGGCCTCCACCGGGCACAATAAAGGAGTAAAATGCAGCTTTAGAAGGGGATTTCCCTGTATCATAGGAGAAGAGGGAAATCGAAAATCCTAGAATTAACATTAGTAAGAAGCTTCTTTTAAGCATTATTAACTCACTTTAAAATTTATTTGCATAATTGATTAAAGAATATAGCGAGAAAGATCTTCATTATCTACAACATCACTAATGATAGATGTGACAAAATCTTCATCAATTTTAACAGTTTTATATTTCTTAGTAGGCATTTCAAAAAGATAAGTTTCCATAAGTTTATTGAGGATAGTATGAAGTCTTCTTGCACCTATATCTTCCATTTTCTCATTAGCTTTATAGGCGTAATAAGCTATGGATTTTATAGCCTTTTTGGTAAAGGAAAGTTTGACTTTTTCAGTTTGGAAAAGAGCTATATATTGTTTAGTTAGAGAATTCTCTGGGAAGGTTAATATCTTCTCAAAATCAGAAGCAGTTAAGCTATTTAGTTCAACTCTAATTGGGAATCTTCCTTGAAGTTCAGGAATCAAATCTGATGGTTTAGCTACATGGAAAGCACCAGCAGCGATAAAGAGAATATGGTCTGTCTTAATAATTCCATGTTTGGTTGGGACATTAGAACCTTCCACAATAGGTAAGAGATCTCTTTGAACCCCTGAACGAGAAACATCAGCACTTGATTTCTTATCAGTAGAAGCAATTTTGTCTATCTCATCAATAAAGATTATGCCTTGATTTTCTACTAAATCTTTAGCTATTTCTACAACACTTTCTTTTTTTACTAATTTCTGGGCTTCAATCTCTTGGAAGTAGCTAAGTGCTTCTTTAACAAAGAAAGATCTCTTCTTTCGTTTACTACCTTTACTCATCAAATTGCTCAGCATTTCTTGCAAGTCTGAATCAATCATCTCCATGCCACTATTAGAGAATACTTCAACTTGAGGTCTTTTAGGCATATCATTAACTTCAATATCTATCTTGCGTTCGTCTAATTTCCCTTCATCTAGCATAGATTCCATTTTAGCTCGGGAGCGATTATATCTATCAAGTCTCTCTTGATAATTATCTTCAGTTTCATCAATATCTTTAGAGCCAATAGGGGAGATGAGTTTGTTAAGAACAATCTCGCGAGCTTTCTTCTCAGCATCAATTTGAACATCTTCTAACATCTGGGCATTAACCTGGTTAATCGCTAAGGCCATTAACTCTCTAACCATTGATTCTACATCTCTGCCTACATATCCTACTTCGGTAAATTTAGAAGCTTCTACTTTGATGAAAGGAGCATTGGCTAACTTGGATAAGCGTCTAGCAATTTCAGTTTTACCAACTCCTGTAGGACCTATCATAATAATATTATTAGGAACTATTTCATTTTGAAGCTCAGGTTCTACTCTCTGTCTTCTCCATCTATTTCTTAAGGCAATAGCAACTGATTTCTTTGCTTCATCTTGCCCTATAATATATTTATCTAACTCTTCAACAATTCTTTTAGGGGTTAATTCGGTATGATCTATCATAATTAATATTCCTATTTTAATTCTTCGATAACAAGATTATGGTTTGTATAAATACAAATATCAGCAGCTATATGAAGTGAGGTCTCTACTACTTCTCGAGTTGATAAAGTGCTATTTTCTGCTAATGCTCGGGCAGAAGCTAAGGCATAGTTGCCACCTGAACCAATAGCACAGATGTTGTTATTAGGTTCTAAAACATCACCAACACCAGTAATTATCAAAATTGCATCTTTTGACCCAGCTATAATCATTGCTTCTAGTTTTCTTAAAATTCTATCTGAACGCCAATCCTTAGCTAACTCTACAGCAGCCTTGCGAAGATTACCTTTTGACTCTTTTAACTTAGCATCGAAACGCTCGAATAGGGTAAAGGCATCTGCAGTTGCTCCTGCAAATCCGGCAATAACTTCACCATTATAAAGATGTCTAATTTTCCTTGCTGTATCTTTTATTACAGTATGACCCAAAGTTACTTGTCCATCACCACCAATTACTAAATTTCCATCTTTTAATATACCCAAAATAGTGGTTCCGTGAAATTGTTCCATTTTACCTCTTCAATGTTCTAAAATAAGAAGAAATGGGTAACTCTTGAAAATTACCCATTCTTATAATATATATTTATCAACTAATTTTATTGTTTTTCTCTTCTTTTAAAGCTTCATCACTTTCCTTGGAAGAAAGTTCTGTATCATCTTCATGAAGTAAATCAAAGCTCAATTGCTTGGCTTTTGTATTTTTCTCTTGGACAAAAGCTAGCTCTTCGCCACTTACAAATTTCTGAACGATAACAAAAATCTCTTCTGCTCCCAGAGTCTCTTTATCTAAGAGTTCTACAGCTAAGGCATCTACCAAGTCTCTATGAGTAGAAACAATATCTTTAGCTCTCTTATAAGCTACATCTATGAAAGAATGAATTTCAGAATCTACAATCTTGGCAACTTCTTCACTGTGGAGTTCTTTTTGTCCCATTTGCTTTCCTAAGAACACTTCTTGTTCTTTTTTCATTACAGCAAGCGGACCGATTCTTTCACTCATTCCCCAGTTACATACCATTTGTTTCACAATATCAGTAGCTCTATCTATATCGTTAGAAGCTCCTGTTGTTACTTCGTTAAATACTATTTCTTCAGCTGCACGGCCACCAAGAAGATGAACTAGCATGGAGTTTAAGAAACTCTTAGAGTAGTTTGATCTCTCTTCACCCAGGAAGTGAGTTGCTCCACCTGTCATCCCTCTAGGAATAATTGAAACTTTATGAGCTGGAGAACCATGTTTCTCGAAAAGAGCACACACTACATGTCCAATTTCATGATAAGAGGTTATGTTTCTTTCTTCAGCTGAGACTATTTTGCTCTTTTTTTGCTTCCCTAGGGTTAATTTATCTTTAGCTTCTTCAAAGTCATCCATTTCAATGAATTTCTTGGTGCCACGAGCTGCGATTAAGGCAGCTTCATTAACTAAGTTGGCTAATTCCGCTCCACTAAAGCCAGGAGTTGCTCGAGCAATAATTTTTAGGTTAACTTCTGGTGAAAGAGGTACTTTACGAGAGTGTACTTGGAGAATTTTAGTTCTACCATTGATATCTGGTAAATCTACAATAACTTGTCTATCAAATCTGCCAGGTCTAAGTAAAGCAGGGTCAAGAACATCAGGACGGTTGGTTGCTGCAATAATAATTACAGAATCATTCATTTCAAAACCATCCATTTCAACAAGAAGTTGGTTTAAGGTCTGTTCACGCTCATCGTGTCCACCACCAACACCAGATCCTCTATGTCTTCCCACAGCATCTAACTCATCTATAAAGGCAATTGCTGGGGAGTTTTTCTTAGCTTGGGCGAATAAATCACGAACTCTTGAGGCACCAACACCTACAAACATTTCTACGAAATCAGAACCACTTACACTAAAGAAAGGAACATTAGCTTCTCCGGCTACAGCTTTAGCTAAAAGTGTTTTACCTGTACCTGGACGGCCTACTAAAAGAACACCTTTAGGTATTCTTCCACCTAGCATTTCAAACTTCTTAGGGTTTTTTAGGTATTCAACTATTTCTGTTAATTCTTCTTTAGCTTCATCAACACCAGCTACATCGTCAAATTTAACTTTTGTTTTTGTGCCATCAAATCTTTTTGCTTTACTCTTTCCAAAAGAGAAGGCGGAATTCTGTCCTTTATTCACATTTCTAAACATAAAGAACCAGAAGAAGAGAATCATTAATAAAAATGGTAACCATGAAACAAGAATAGATTCCCATCTTGAAGGAACTTTCTCTTTCACAGATCCATTTGTTTTTTCTATTAGTTCTTGTTTAAAATCAAAATCATATTGAGACCAACGAGTAAAATAGGATTGATTATCTACTTTGTAATTAAGTACATCACCTTCAATAACAACTTCAGTAATAGTATTGCTATTTAGGGCATCCCAAAACTCTTTATTATCTACCTCTTTTTGCTGTTTGTTATCTTGTAATAGAGCATAGATAAGAATAGTTGCTAAAACAATAACAATAATAAGTGAATATTTATTGCTACTAGGATTTTTTAGAGGGTTTGGTAACTTATCCTTTTTGGGGTCATTTTGATTTTTTATATCTTTTTGGTCATTTTGTTCTTCATTGTTCATGAATATACTTCCTCCTTAAGAATGCCGATAAAGGGGAGATTACGATACTTTTGGGCATAATCTAAACCATAACCAACAACAAATTCATTCGCTACTGTGAAACCTATATATTCCACAGGAACTTCAATTTTATGGCCACTTGGTTTATCTAATAATACACATGTGGCAACACTGCTAGGTTGATGTTTACCTATATAATCTTTAATATACTGTAAGGAAAGCCCTGTATCAACAATATCTTCTACGATTATTACATCCCTATCTTGCAAGTTAACATCAACATCTTTCTTGATCTGGACAACACCTGAAGACTTTCTACTATCACCGTAACTAGAGATTGCCATAAAATCTATTTCTACTGGAATGGTAATGGCTCTTATCAGGTCTGCCATAAAAGTTGAAGCACCTTTAAGTATGCAGATTAGCACAGGGTATTTCCCACAGTAATCTTTAGATATTTGTTCACCTAGTTCTTTAATTCTGGCATGAATCTGTCTTTCATCAAACATTATTGCAGATATATCTTGTATCATAATTATTTATCCTTTGCTTTTCGTTCTGCTGAACGCATTTTTTTATTACTTACTTTTTCTATTTCTATTTTTAAAATATTAGTAGTTTTCTGAGTAATAGCAACTCTATTATCTATCCTCATTCCCCCGATCCAAATAATTTTATTCGCATCAGTGAAAAGAGGTATCTTATCTCTATCGAATTTTGACACTTTTTCGTCAATAAAAAAATCTTTTAACTTCTTAAATCCCGATAAACCTAGGGGGATAAATTTATCTCCATTATCTCTATTTCTGATAGTTATCGGAAAATCTATCTCATCATAATCAAGAAAGACTAAGTTTTTATTATTTGATAGTGCTTTTTCAGAAGGTAGTTTTTTAATCTTTTTCATCTTAATTCTGAATTCCCCAAAACTTAAGCGAGGTCTAATTGCTTCTAGAATTTTGGCATCAGGAAGTTTATTCTTATTCAGAACAGGATTTTTGGTTGTGAAAATCAAATGATCATACTCTTTTAAGATAAATAGTTTATTGGGAAAATTAAGCATTTTTGAACCATCAGAAGTTAAGATATTCTCAATCTCCATAATATTATTTTGATAGATATCATTGTCTGTAGCAGTCAACTGGGATAAACAATTTTTAAAGATATAATAACGAAGAAGTTTTTTAGTATGAAGGAGAGTCTTCAAGGAAAGAATTATTTTATCATCACTTTGTCTTATAATAAAGCGTTTTAGTGTTCTTTCAATATGATCTTCTAAAAAATCATCTGTCTCAACCATTAAAGATGATAGAGATACTAATTTGTCAATGATAGTAGGATTTAAATTCTCTGCTATCCAGGGGAAAAGTTGATTTCTAATCTTGTTCCTGGTAAAATCTGTATTTTTATTACTCTTATCTTCTCGCCAAACTATATTTTCTTCGCTAACAAAGGCACAGATCTCGTCTCTAGTAAAACTTAATAGTGGGTGGATAATCTTATTAGATTTAGGTAAGATACCTCTTAATCCCGTTATCCCAGCTCCGCGAACTAGATTCATCATTACTGTCTCAGCATTGTCACTCTGGTTATGTCCTAAAGCTATAGAATCCAACTTGTAATCTTTCAATAAGGAATAGAAGTAGTTCATTCTAATATCTCTGGCTGTAGCCTCTATATTAGCATCTGATTCAAGATTAACCCGGTTTATTACTAAATAAAGATTATGGGAAAAACAAAATTCCCTGACAAAATCTTCATCAGCTTGGGAATCTTCACCCCTTAAATTATAGTTAACATGAGCTACTAATAGGGATAAATCTAGACTGTCTTTAATCATTAATAGAGCTAATAGAAGGGCTGTGGAGTCCGGTCCTCCCGAAAATCCAACCAATATCTTACTGCGTTTTTCAATCAGCTTATTATCTATAACGAAGTTAGTAAATTTGACAATAAAATCTTTGTTCAATTTTTCTTTAAACATTTATCCCTATCTATCTTTTGTATTTTTTTTCAAAATATATTTTTCTCATATTTTGGCAAGCAATTTGTTTCTTTTACGATAAAATTCTTAAAATACTATGATATAAGAGATTAAATGAATAATTCTAAATTATTTTAAATCAGCCATCAAGACTGTAAAGTATTGAAATAATTTGCATATATTGATTCTTATGATTTTTCTACATTATCAAGTCCACTTCTCTTAATCTTCCTCTGCTCATCCCTTGCTCTTTTACTGACATCTTGAATAAAACTCAAAAAATATTTGAATTGAGTGAGAAGGAGCATCAAGAGTCAAGTTAAGAAAGGGGGGAAGATCAGTTGATATACTTATCCAAACTCCTCACTGTCATATATATAGGGCTCTACTAATGTTTTTAGGTTATCATTAGTAGCAGGAGAATTTAATCTCACTCTATCAGTTGAACTTCAGTCTTATATAATTCTAAAAGGAAATGATCAATTTAGATGAAAGGAGGATTGAAGTGAAAGAACAATCCTGAAAGTGTAAAAAGTGATTGACACAAACTCTCCTATTTAGTTTTTTAAGGAATTAAGAAACATGTAGAGGAAAAAGAAGAATGAATAAGACCAAGATAGTAGAAGAAAGCTTCAGGAGTCTAAGAAATGTTTGCCATAATAATCCAGTTGAATATTTGCAAAGATCTCAAGATTACAGAAAGGAGTATGCAGGACTAAAGAAGATTCACTTTTTATTTGTTGATGCTTATGCCTACAGCAAGATAGGTCGATATGATTTTGCAGAGCCAATACTCACAGAGATTCTGAATCTAGCTATAGAGGATAAGAACTTCTTTTTCTTAGTCCATGGTAATCTCTTGTTAAGTCTCTGTTATCGTAAAGATTTGCATAAAGCATTGATGTTTTTGAAGACAGCTGAAGAGTGGGCAAGAGAAGCACAAGAATCTTTGCTTTTGGTAGCTTGTTTTGCTTATCTTGGTGATTACTATTTCATGCAGAACAAATTCGATTTAGCAGAAAATTTCCATCTACAAGTTCAATCTATGCTAGGAAAAGATGAAGAATCTGACATAAAGCTTCAATCATTACTAAGTTTGGCTAATACAAGTCTGGCAGCTAAGAAGTATAAAAATGCCCTGAATTACCTCTTCAAGGGAATGGAAATTAGTGAAAGAGAAAATAATCATCATTTTAGTTTAATTATTAAGACCTCTTTAGCAAATGCCTTGCTGGAGTTGAAACGCTATGATGAAGTTGAAAAGTTCCTTATAGAGGCACGCGAACTAAGTATAGCTTTAGGATTGGGGATACAGCAAATTCAAGTAATATTCAGTTTAGCTGTTCTAAAGCTAAAAAGCAAATTCCCTCAAAAAGCCCTAAGTTACTTAGATGATTGTTATGCCCTATCTTTGGAAAAAAAATTTGATCCACCTGAATTTTATCTGGATTTATATAATAATTATGCCATAGCTCATGCTTTAAATGGGGATTTTGACCAGGCAATAACCTTCCTTGATAAAGCTACTACCTGCGCAATAGATATAGGTGATAAGATAGCTGAGCAAGAAATCTATCTTAACTTAGCTAAGATGCTGATTAATGTAAAGCAGTTCGATAAGGCAGAAGCTTTATTGCTTCGGAGTCTAAAAAGCAGTAAGAAATATAAGCTTCAAGATCATATTCTTGTTGCTAAAGAAATTCTGGCTAAGCTCTATCTAAGTAAAAAAGACTATCCTAAGAGCTTCAACTTGATGCAAAAAATACATAGCGAATTACGCAAAGAAATTACTCAGCTTAAAGATGAATATAACAGAAGTGAAGTTCAGAATTTTGATTTTAACAGTGGTAATAAACTACAAGCACAAACTACTACCTCACTATATAAAGATTTTGTTGGGATTAGTGATGGTGCTCGTAAAGTACTACATGATGCTATGTTAGTTGCTAAGCAAGCCAATGTTAATGTCTTGATTCGTGGTGAATCTGGTACTGGAAAGGAAGTTGTGGCTAACCTAATCCATAAACATAGCCTGAGAAAAGATTATCCTTTTGTCCCTATTAATGCAGCTGCTATTTCATCAAGTTTGATGGAAAGTGAGCTGTTCGGACACAAGAAGGGTTCCTATACAGGAGCAATAACAAACGAAAAGGGAATCTTTTTAAAAGCACATAAAGGGACTTTATTTATTGATGAAATAACTGAAATACCAGTTGAGTTTCAGGCAAAGCTCTTAAGAGTCCTCGAAAGCAAAAAAGTAATCCCTGTGGGAAGTAACAGTGAAGTAAATTTTGATACCCGGATAATATCTTCTACTAATAGATCCATAAATGATATGGTTGCTAATGATTTATTTAGATTAGATCTCTTGTACCGCATCAATACTATTGAAATTGTTCTCCCTCCTCTTAGAGACAGGAAGGAAGATATTCCAATTTTAGTTGAACACTTTGTAAATATCTTCTGCAACGATAACAAGTGGATAACTCCCATGATAGATTCAACATTTATTCAACGCTTACAAGAATATAGTTTCCCTGGCAATATTAGAGAATTAAAAAATATTATTGAAAAGTTATTTATCTTAGGGGAAAATAGTTCTTGGGATGCAAGGCTTCTGGATAAAGTATGTAACTTAGAGAAAAGAAGTAAAAAAGCTGAAAAGCAGGAAGAGTCAAGTGAAAAAGAGAAGATTATTAAAGCCTTAATTCGATTTAAAGGCATTCGTAGAGATGCTGCGAGATTTTTGGATATGAGCAATAGCACAATGACAAGACGGATTGATAAATATGGTTTAGAAGGTTATACTAGTATTCATCAAGCAAGGAAATCAACTAAGAAATAATAGCAAATAAGAAAAATGAGGGTTTAACCCCAACAATTTTCATTTAAGTTTTCATCTTGGAGTTTTCATTTTCATTTGATTTCTGAAAACTCCTATAAATCCCAAATTTCCTTATACAGCTTATCTATTTGAGAACAAATCCTTTAAATACTTCGAGTAAATAACTTATTATTGGCTTCTATTTTGCACTTTATAAATTAGTATGATTGTGTTTTAAGTTTTTTTAGAAATACAGAATCATAATGAGAGCAAGTAGGTTCGAAAGTTATAAAACAAAAAATATTTATATTATAAAAAAGGAGTATTTTATTATGTCTCTAAAAACTTTTCTTATTTTTTTAACTTGTATGGTCTTCTTTAGTGTAAGCCTTATGGCAAGTGAACATTCCGTGCAATTCAGTCAAGAAGGACAATATGTTGATTGTGGAAATTCAAGTTACTATGATCTAACTAACAACCTCACCATTGAGGCCTGGATTTATCCTGAGAATTTCAAATCTAATAGGTGGGAAAATACTATAGCTGCAAAAGTAGATTGGACTGACTCAAATACCTATGGTTGGTCTTTTCGCTATGGGTCAAATTTAAGAACATTAGAATTTAATATGAGTGGGGGGGCTAATATCTGGATTGATTGCACTGCAAATGATGCCTTAACCTTGAATACTTGGCAACATGTAGCTGCGACTTACGATGGTGGAGTCGTTAAACTATATGTAAATGGTGTTGAAAAAGCTTCTAAAAATGTCAATTCAACTATCCCTACCACTTCAAATAACCTCTTTATTGGGGTTGTTGGTCAAACAGGGGATTTGCGTAATATGGTTGGTAATATTGATCAAGTTAGAATCTGGAATGTAGCCCGATCCCAAACTCAAATAACAGATAATCTCTACAACTCAGTAACTTCGGATAATCTTTTAGCTGAATTTCTCTTTAATACAGCTTCTGGAACAATAGCAACAAATAGTGCAAATAACAGCTATAATGCTACTTTAGTAAATGCATCCTGGTCAGATAATGTTCCTTATTATTCAGTAAATATAAATACTGGTAATATAAGCGGTGTGAACATATCTACAGACACAAAAGATTATGGTATTGATCCTGGAACAATTAGCATTTTAAGTGGTTTCAATGGCACAATCACAGCCGAAAAGGATAACTATATATGGAACTTGGCTAGTGGCTCAGATAGCAATATCTTAAGTAATTTAAATAGCAATAGAAATATCTCTTTTGTAGGAACATTTACTTTAGAAGATCCTGTTACAGGATTTACTTATAGTGGACAGGAGGATGTGCAAATTACAGCTAACGAAGCTACTATTGAGACTTTAGGAGTTCCTTCACCGGCAAATACTACTGAAAATGATATTGTTATGGTTTTTAATGCTTCAACTACTAGTGACTTAAAAGTAGCTGTCCCTGCAGGTACTTGGTATGTCATAGCCTATTATAATGATCCAGAGAATGGAGGATTAACTTGGCATGAGGGAAACCCTTATCCTGCTACTGGTCCTACTGATGTTGTATTCTCTAATCTACCTTTTGCAAGTAAAGGTGATGTACCAATTATCATCTCTCAAGAGGATATTACTCTCCCTATAACCTTGGCTTCTTTTACTGGAAGATATATAGGAGAAAACACTGTTAGTCTGGATTGGATGACCCATAGTGAATCTAATTTGAGTTGTTTTAGCATTTTTAGGGCTGAAGATAATGACATTGCTTCTGCTTTACAAGTTGGCTCTATGATTGATGCTACCAATACAGCTTTAACTCAAACCTATAGAATCGTAGATAAGAATTTTAGTCATAATGGAATATATTATTATTGGCTTAAAGTCTCAGAGCTTGATGGAAGCAACTATTTTCATGGCCCTATAACTGTTCTTATTAATGAAAATAATGATACACCTACTATCGAAATTCCTATTAAAAATAGACTTTATAGTGCCTATCCTAACCCCTTCAACCCTTCAACAACAATTTCCTATACTCTTAAAGAAGCAGGAGATGTGAAAATTGAAATATTTGATATTCTTGGTAGAAGAGTTTGGAATAAATCAGCAAGTCATAATCTCCCAGGTCTTTACAGTATTGTCTGGAATGGCTTAAATAATAGAGGTAAAGAAGTTGTCAGCGGTGTTTATTATTGCCGTTTGACAAGTGGAAATTATAGAGAAACTAACAAAATGGTGTTAATGAAATAGTGTCTTGCTTCGCAAGAATTAAAAATGAAAAGATAAAAGTTAAAATTATAAAAGCCTCGTTAATGCGTGGCTTTTCTTCATCTTAATGGAAATGTTTCTCAAGAAGAGATGTATTGGAAGAGTTGCTCTAATATTGAACAGAAAAATCATCTACTGCACCATTCGGGATTATTTGGGTTTAATAGATTAATAAAAAAACATTTGACTATTTTTGAAATTATTAGAAATTCGGTTAATATGGAAAAAAATATAAAAAATGATAAATTTATAATTGCAATTGATGGTCCAGCATCATCAGGTAAAAGCACTACAGCTAAAGAGTTAGCTAAGAGCTTAGAATATGTCTATTTAGATACTGGGGCTATGTATCGAGCTTGTGGTTTACAAGCATTTAGAGAGAATATCTCTCTGGATGATATTGATTCTTTAACAAACATGATGAAAAATATCAAAGTTGAGATAAAATATTCCCTTCCTAACAATATAGTTTTACTTAACGGGGAAGATGTCTCTCAAGCTATAAGAGAACCACAGATTGGTAAGTTAGCTTCTGACATTTCGGCAATAGGTGTAGTGCGTCAAGGAATGACTTCTCTTCAAAGAAAACTAGGTCAAGCAAAAGGAATAGTAATGGATGGAAGAGACATTGGGACTGTTGTCTTTCCCCAGGCTGAATATAAATTCTTTATGGTTGCAGATCTTGATGAAAGAGCACAGAGAAGATACTTAGAAGAGAAAGCAAAAGGTTCTCAGAAAAGTTTTGCAGAGGTTAAGGAAGAATTAGCTCAGAGAGATTATAATGATTCACATAGGGCTATCGCTCCTTTAAAACAGGCAGATGATGCTATTGTTATAGACTCAACAAAATTATCAATTCAGCAACAGGTAGAAAAAATACTTGAACTAATTAAGGTTGGAAAGTGAAAACATATTATAGAGTAATATCCAAAGCTTCAAAATGGATGTTTAAGTATATCTTTGGCTTAAAAGTAGTTGCTGAAAGTGATTATACTGAAGTATTTAAAGAAAGATGCATTATTGCCTCTAATCACATGTCGAATTTTGACCCTCCTCTGTTAGGTAGTGTGATGCCTATTGCTATTCATTTTTTAGCCAAAGAAGAGTTGTTTAAATTCAAACCCCTAGCTTGGATAATTACTAAATTCAATGCAACTCCAGTAAAGAGAGGGGTAGTAGATAAAAGAGCTTTAACTAATATCAATGAAATACTTAATAGAGAAGAGACAATTGTAATTTTTCCTGAGGGCTCCAGAAAGTCATTTACTGCTAAACCAGGTATTGGACTTTTAGCTATGAATACTCAATCTAAAATCCTCCCTATTTATTTAGAAAATAGCAATCATCTCTTTCAGTGTTTATTTAGAATTAAAAGGTTGAAAATGTATATAGGAAAGCCATTGGATAAAACTTATTACGAGAATTTGGAGTTAAACAAAGAGAATTATAGAGCTCTTTCTAAAGATATATTAGATAAAATAAATGGATTAAAAGAAAGAAAAAATGGAAATTAGATTAGCTAAAAATTCAGGTTTTTGCTTTGGAGTTAAAAGAGCTATTAAGATGGCTCAAGATGAAGCCAATAAAAGAAAAGAAAGATTAGTTACTATTGGGCCTATTATTCATAATCCTCAGGTAGTCGGTAGACTTGAAGATATTGGCGTTTTTTCTATTACTGATATCGATGAAATTGTTGATACTCCTGCCATTATCAGATCTCATGGCATAGCCCAAGAAACTAAAGAATTATTAACCCAAAGAGGGATTGAAGTTATTGATGCTACCTGCCCTTATGTAGAAAAATTACAATCTACTGGAGAAAAATTATCCCAAGAAGGTTACTTTGTTGTAGTCTTAGGAAATAGAGAACATCCAGAAGTTTTAGCTCTAACCTCATATTTAAAAGGAAAATATTTAGTAGTCGAAGGACCTGAAGAAATCCTTGATTTAAAGGCAAAAAAGGTAGCTTTGATCTCACAAACTACTCAAACTTTTGAGGTTTTTAAAAAATTAGTAAAAAAATTACTTGACACAACTTTTGAGTTGCACATAGTTAATACTATTTGTAGTGCTACGACTATAAGACAAGATTCGACTCGGCATTTAGCTAAGGAAAGTGATTTGATGATTGTGATCGGAGGGAAGATGAGCTCTAACACAAAAATGTTAGCTAAAATCTCTCAAGAGTTTACTGTAACTCATCATATTGAGACTAAAGAAGAGTTGTTAAATGAGTGGTTCACTAATAAAAATAAAATTGGAATCAGTGCCGGAGCATCAACTCCGGATGATTTAATTATAGAAGTTTATAATGAAATTATTAATATAAACGGGAGTGGGGTAATAGTTAACTCTATTAACGAAATTCCTGTGTTTAAGGAGGAAACCCGATGAGTTCAACTGAAAATGAAGTCAAAACTCAGGTCCCTGCAGATACTGCAGTAGAAAAAGGTGCTGAAGAGAAGCACGAAATGTCGAAAGTGAATGGAATTAGTGATGAAGACATGCTCAAGATGTATGATGATTCATTCTCTAATTACGAATCTGGTCAAATAGTTACCGGTTCTGTTGTTAGTGTTAATGATCGCGAAGTCTTAGTAGATATCGGATACAAATCAGAAGGTTCTATCCCAATAGGTGAATTCACTTATTCAGGAACCCCTGATGTAGGTACTGATATCAAAGTCTACATTGTTAAGGTTGAAGATGGAGAAGGAAAAGTTAAACTTTCCAAGAAACAGGCAGATTTCCAAGAGAATATTCAAAAACTTCAAGCTTCTTTTGAAAAAGAAGAGGTTATTGAAGGAATTTTCAGACGCCGTGTAAAAGGCGGAATGATTGTTGAAGTATTCGGGTTAGAAGCCTTTTTACCAGGATCTCAGATAGCTCTAAAACCTATTCCAAATTTAGATCAATTCATAGGTAAAACAGCTAATGTTAAAATCATCAAATTAGATGGTGATAGAAAGAACATTATTGTTTCTCGCAAAGATGTCTTAGAGGAAGAAGTTTCCGAAAAGAGAAAGAAATTGCGTGAAGTTCTCGAAGTTGGTGCAGAACTCGAAGGTGAAGTTAAAAACATTACCAACTACGGTGCCTTTATTGATTTAGGTGGAATCGATGGATTACTCCACATCACCGATATGTCATGGGGAAAAATAAATCACCCATCAGACATTTTAAACATTGGCGATAAGCTTAAAGTAAAAGTTACAGCTTACGAAGCAGAAGGTGAGAAAGTATCATTGGGTCTTAAACAATTAGTTCCTCAACCTTGGGAAAATATCGAAGCCAAGTATGAGGAGGGAACAAAAGCTAAAGGTAAAGTTGTTAACTTAACTCCTTATGGTGCTTTTGTAGAATTAGAACCAGGTGTTGAAGGTTTAATCCACATTACAGAGATGTCTTGGACTAAAAAGATAACTCATCCAAACCAGATTCTCAAGTTAGATGAATCAGTTGAAGCTATAGTTCTTTCTGTTGATAAAGAGAGAAAAAGAATTGCTTTAGGTTTGAAACAAATGGAACCAAACCCTTGGGTTGCTATTGATATGAAATACCCTGAAGGTACTATTCTTAAGAGAAAAATTAAGAGTTTAACTGACTTTGGTGTATTTGTTGAAGTTGAAGACGGTATTGATGGCTTAGTTCATGTATCTGATATTTCTTGGACAAAGAGAATATATCATCCAAAAGATATCTACAAAAAGAACCAAGAAATTGAAGCTGTTGTACTTTCAATCGATAAAACTCTTCACAGAGTTGCTCTTGGAATCAAACAACTTCATGTAGATCCATGGCAATCACTTAACGAAAAACTTCCTCTTAACACAGAATTAATTGGAAAGATATCAAAACTTATCCCTAAAGGAATTTTAGTTGATATCGAGTCTGATGGTGATACAGTTGAAGGTTTTGTACCAGTTTCTCATCTTGCTATTCCAAAATTAGAAACTCCTGATGAATACTTCACTGCAGGAGAAGAAATTCCATTAAAAGTTATTGAACTTGATATGGATAACAGAAGACTTATTCTTTCTGTGAAAGCATTCTTCTTCTCAAGAGATCAAGAAAGTTTAAATACTTATGTTGATTTTCATAAAGCTCAACATGAAGAGATTATGAAGAAGAAAGAAGCTAAAAAAGCTAAAGCTGAAGCTAAAAAAGAAGCTAAAAAAGCTGCTGAAGTAGCTGATGAAACTCCCAAAGAAGAGACTGTAGAAACTCCTATAGCAGCTATTGTTGAAGAAGTAGTAGAAGAAGTTGTAGAAACTCCTGAAACTCCTGAAGCAGTAGTAGCTGAAGAAACTGCAGTAGAAAACACTGAAGTTAAAGAAGAAGACCCTAAGACTGCTGAGGTAGTTGAAGAAGATACTGAAAAGTAGATTTAACTCTAGTGTTGCAATAGATTACAGGAAGATCACTTTGGTCTTCCTGTTTCTTATATGTAGATTTTTTTCCACAAATCGGCTTCTCAAGGATATGAGAAATCACCCAAATTAACTCTTCATATCTAGTAAATCCCCATAGAATCTTATGATTTCCTCTAAGAACTTAAAAAAAATAACTTTCCCTTCTCAAGAAAACTCATAAAAAGCTTGAAATTAGATTTTACTAATTAACTGAAAACCCTTATAATACGCTATTTAACCTTTATTCATAAAAAAAAATCCATATTTCCAATCATTTTATAGCTTTTTCTTGACAACTAAAATCTCCATTGTATAATTTACTTAATCAAAATTTAGTCAAAGGAGTGTAAAATATGAGACAAAAGGTAATTATTATGGGTGCTGCGGGAAGAGATTTCCACAACTTTAATACTTTTTTCAGAGATAATAATCAGTATGAAGTAGTAGCTATTACAGCTACTCAAATTCCAGGTATTGACGATAAAAAATATCCTGCTGAATTAGCTGGTTCACTGTATCCAGAAGGTATTCCCATTCTACCAGAGTCAAAGCTTCCTAGCTTAATCAAAGAACACAATATTGACTTAGTAGTTTTAGCTTATAGCGACCTTCCACATGAAAGAGTTATGCATAGTGCAGCCTTAGTGAATGCTGCTGGAGCAGATTTCATGATGATGGGACAGAAAAATACCGCTATCAAAACCACCAAGCCATTAGTTACTATATGTGCTGCTCGTACTGGTTGTGGTAAATCACAAACAACAAGAGCCGTTGTAAGGTATTTTAAAGAAAAAGGTCTTAAAGTTGTTTCTATTAGACACCCTATGCCTTATGGAGACCTCGTTAAGCAAAAAGTGCAACGCTATGAAACTTTAGATGATTTAGTTAAGCACGAATGTACAATTGAAGAAATGGAAGAGTATGAACCACACATTGCTATGGGTAGTATCATCTATTCAGGTGTTGATTACGAAGCAATTGTAAGAGAAGCTGAAAAAGAAGCTGATATCATCCTCTGGGATGGTGGCAATAATGATACACCTTTCTATACTTCAGATAAAGAACTCAAAATCGTTGTTGTTGACCCACATAGACCTGGTCATGAAATCACTTATTATCCTGGCGAAACTAATGTTAGATTAGCTGATGTTATTATCATTAACAAGATTGATTCTGCTGATGCTGAGAATATTTTTGAAGTTAGAGAAAACTGCCGTAGCGTAAATCCTAAAGCTATTATTATCGAAGCAGCTTCTCCTGTATTTGTAGAAGATCCATCTATAATCGCAGGCAAAAATGTCCTCGTAGTAGAAGATGGTCCTACTCTTACTCATGGTGAAATGACCTATGGTGCAGGTATGGTTGCTGCTGAAAAATGTGGTGTAGCTGATACTGTAGATCCTCGACCATGGGCTGTTGGTGAAATTGCAGATACTTTCGCAAAATATCCTGATATAGGAATACTTCTTCCTGCTATGGGTTATGGTGAACAACAAATTAAAGATCTGGAAGAGACAATTAATAGCGTTGAATGTGATGCTGTAGTGATTGGTACTCCAATAGATTTAAGAAGAATCGTTAATATCAAAAAACCTTCTGTAAGAGTTACTTATGAACTTCAAGAAATTGGAAAGCCAACTCTTAGTGATATTTTGAAAGAAAATGGATTCTAAATATTGACAAAAAGATTTAGAAAATAAAAAGTGAACGAAGGAGACTTACCCAAGTGAGTCTCCTTGTTTTTTCTTTAAATAAATATTATGTGGAGGAATAAATGGCAAAGAAAGCAGTATTAGCTTTAGGCGGAAACGCAATAATTCAAGCTGGACAGAAAGGTACTATTACTGAACAGTTTAAGAATACTCGTGATAGTTTAGGTGGAGTTGTAGAATTGATAAGACAAGGTTACCAATTAGCAATCTCTCATGGTAATGGACCTCAAGTAGGAAATATGCTTATTCAGCATAATGCAGGAATCCAAAAAGGTGTAGCTCCACTTCCTCTCGGAGTGTTAGTCGCTGCAACAGAAGGAACAATGGGTTATATGATTGAACAGAGTTTGCAGAATAAGCTCATCAAAGAAGGAATAAGCAACAGAGTTGTTACTATCAATTCTCAAGTTGTTGTTTCTGAAGATGACCCAAGTATGCAGAATCCTACTAAACCTGTTGGTCCTTTCTATACTGAAGAAGAAGCTAAAACTTTGGAAGCAGAATTTGGCTGGCATATTACTGAAGATGCAGGCCGTGGCTGGCGTCAAGTGGTTGCTTCTCCAAAACCAATCGATATTATCCCTGCAGATACTATCAAACAGCTAGTTGAAGATAATCAAATCGTTATCGCTTGTGGTGGTGGGGGAATTCCTGTCATCAGAGAAAAAGATGGTACTTTAGATGGTATCGATGCTGTTATTGATAAAGACTTTGCTTCTGCTTTATTAGCAGAAAAAATCGGTGCTGAATTCTTAGTGATTTTAACTGGTGTAGATAAAGTTGCAATTAATTTCGGCAAACCTGACCAAAAAGAGTTAGATGAATTAACTGTAGAAGATGCTCAAAAATATTATGATGAAGGTCAATTCCCTAAAGGATCAATGGGACCTAAGATTCTTGCTGCAATTTCTTTTATCAGAAATGGCGGAAAGAAAGTTATTATCAGTTCAATCGAAAGAATAGTTGATGCTTTTGCCGGAACAACTGGAACTGTTATCAAAGGATAAATTACTGATGTTTAGGGGAGATTACTCCCCTTTCTTTTTATTAGATAAATTTCAAAGACAATTTGCTTAGAAATAAACAAAACTTAATATAAAAATACTTGCCAAAATATTGATAATAAAGTATATTACTCTATATAGACAATAATCGATTTGGAGGAATTATGAAACGATTAATTAGTGTGATTTCAATATTAACTATTGTAATCTCCTTGTTCTCATGGCAGTTAGATAGACAAGCTCAATTCCCTGTGAATTTATACTCTATCGATCGTGCTGGAAACAATGTTGTAATTGGTGGAGGAAGTGGTGGTGTAGGATATTCCACAGATAACGGTGAAACTTTTAGTTTCGTCATGACTCCGACCTTTAATGCCTCTTCTGGTGTATATAATGACGCAAACGATGTATCATTCGCTGATGCAGATCATGTTGCAATAGCTTCAGAAGATGGAATGGTTATTCTTTCTGAAGACGGTGGTGCTAGCTGGACTCAAGCTCCAGGAATCGCTGCTCTTTTCGGTACTGATGATGCTGAAGGTATAGTTTATCATCCAGATGGAAAAATTTGGGTTTCAGGTGCTAATGGAAAAATAGGTTATTCTGAAGATCATGGTCAAACATGGGTTCTTCAAGATACTCCTGGCACTGACACTTTATATAAAATGTCAATGAACAGTAGTGGTACAGGTTTTGTTGCCTGTAACAATGGTTCTCCTGATTTAGCAAAATTATATAAAACAAGTAACTTTGGTCAAAACTGGGAAGTTTTACCTATTGGTACTCCTAATGAGTTAACTAATTTTGTAGTTGAACAATATGGTAGCTTAGTTGTTGTCGCTGGCGATGACGGTTCAATAAGTTATAGTAATGATAATGGCCTTAACTGGACTCATCATATTAATTTAAGTGGATCAAGATTAACAGGCATTACTATGAACGGTGCTGAAGGTTATGCTGTTGGTTGGAATGGTGTGGTTGTTAAAACTACTGACTCTTGGGTTAATGTTCAAGTTGTAGAAAATGACTGGAATTACTATTCTCAAGATATAATTTATGATGCTAATAATAATCCTATGCTTGCTGGTTGGTATGGCACTGTTGCTAAATCTACCGATGGAGCTACTTGGGTCGAAAAAACAGTTTCTTCTGTTGATAACTATAATATCTCTTTAATCGATGAAGATAACTGGTATCTTATCGGTGATAAAGGTACTATCTTTAAAACTACTAATGCTGGTATGGATTACACAAAAATATTTGTTGAACCATATAATGATATAGATATTAATGTTCTTCAAACATCTCACTTCTTCAATAATAATGAAGGTATCGTAACTGGTAAAACTTCTGGTGTTGTTTATAGAACTGTTGATGGTGGAGATTCTTGGACAGGTTATCAAGTACCTGGAGTTTCATCAACTAAAACAATGTATGCTTTCGAATTCCTAAATGAAAATGTTGGTTGGGTATTCGGTTACGCTTCTGTTGCTGCTAAAACAACTAATAGCGGAGAAGAATGGACTCCAATTACTTTATCAGGAATTACTGCAAATGATAACATTTATTGTGCTCACGCATTCGATGAAAATAATATTGTTTTAGGTGCTAAGAATGGTGTAATTTACAGAACAAATGATGGTATATCATTCTCATCAATCACAATTGGAAGCACAAATATTAATGATATCTATTTCCAAGACGCTGATCATGGCCTTGCTGTTAATACAGCAGGAGATATTTATTACACTACTAACGGCGGTTTAACAGCTGGTGACTGGATGCTAGCATCTGAATCAGCAGGTGATGATTTATTCACTATTCATGAAACTGCTAACGGTACTTTAGTTGTTGGTGGTTATAGTGCAGATGCTTCTAACCTGGGAACTACTTGGGCTATGATGCAATCTACAGATAATGGTGCTACTTGGACTGAAATTGATCTTCCTGAAACACAATTCAATCCTGTAAGAATTATGGATATTGCTGGTTGGGATAATAATGTTATTGCTGTTGGTAAAAATCAAGTAGTTTATTCTGGTACAGTTGATGGTGATACTCCTCCAACTGATTTAGCTGAAGATTTATTCTTCTCTGAATACATTGAAGGTTCATCTAATAATAAAGCTATAGAAATCTTTAACGGAACCGGAGAAGCTGTTGATTTAACTCCTTATATGGTGAAATTAGGTTCTAATGGTAATGAATGGGGTAATGAAGTTGACCTACAAGGTACTTTAGCTCATGGCGATGTCTTTATTATTGCTAATGATGCTGCAGTTCCTGCTATCTTAGATATTGCCGATGTAATAAGTAATGTTACATGGTATAATGGAGATGATGCTCTTGGTTTATTCTTAAATGGTGTCTTAATTGATGTCATCGGTGTTTATCAAGTAGATCCAGGAACTTCTTGGGATGTTGCTGGTGTAACAGGTGCTACTCTAAATCATACTTTAGTCAGAAAAGCTGATGTGATTGAAGGTTCTCTTGATTGGGCTACTTCTGCTGGAACTGATCCGGCTAGCTCGCAATGGATGGTTTATGACATCGATGAGTTTAGTTATTTAGGAGCACATGATTTTGCTGGTGGTATTGGTGAAATGGTAGCAATGCCTACTTTCGATCCTGCTCCAGGTTCTTATGAAGAATCAGTAAGTGTTACTATCTCTACAGAAACAGCTGGTGCTTCTATTTATTACACTATGGATGGTACTGAACCGAATGAAAGTTCAACTATGTACACTGGTGCAATAAATCTTACTTCTTCTACAACAATTAAAGCTAAAGCGTATGCAAATGGAATTGAACCTTCATTTATCGCTACAGCTAACTATACAGTTATTAATACTATCGATGTTTCAACTGTTGCTCAGTTAAGAGCAGGTTTAATGGATGGAACAATATATAACTTAACATCTGAAGCAGTTGCTACCTTTGTTCAAACATATCGTAATCAAAGATATGTTCAAGATACTACTGCAGGTATTTTAATCGATGATGAATTCGGTATAATTACTACTGCAATCACCGTTGGAGATGGTGTATCAGGGCTTAAAGGTACTTTGAGTGAGTATAATGGAATGCTTCAATTTACTCCTGTACAGAACATTACTTCTATTTCTTCTACTGGTAATGTTGTAGCTCCAGTTATAGTTACTATTCCTGAATTAGTTTCTATTTTTGATACTCACGAATCAAGAGTAGTAGCCTTAGAAAATGTTCATTTCACTGCAACAGGTGATTTTGCAAATGGAGCAGTATATGAAATTACTGATGGTACAAACACTTATAACTTCAGAAGCACTTTCTATGATGTAGATTACATCGGAACTGCTATTCCTGAAGGCGTTGGTACTATAAATGCTATTCCTAATTCCAGATTTGAAGGTGAATTTATCACTGCTCGTACTTTAGCAGACTTCACTTTTGGACCTGTTATTAATCCTGCTCCAAACAATTTAACTTCTGTAGTTAATGAAAATGCTGTTACCCTTACCTGGGAAGCTCCAACTGATGCAACAAACTTAACTGCTTATAAAGTATATAAAGATGATGCCTTCTTAGCTCAAACAACTCCAGCTGTTTTAACTTACACTGATGAAGATTTAGCTGATGGAGATTATACTTATTATGTTACTGCAATCTACGGAACTGACGAATCTCTTCCATCTAACACTGTCATGGCTCATATTGGTGAGACTACAGGTGATGCAGAAGATTTATTCATCTCTGAATATATAGAAGGTTCTTCAAGTAATAAAGCTATCGAAATTTTCAATGGTACAGGTATGCCTGTTGACTTAACACCTTATGTAGTTAAATCTGCATCAAATGGTGGTGATTGGAATAACGAAATTAATTTAGAAGGTACTTTAGCTGATGGTGATGTTTTTGTAATCGCGAATTCTGGTTCAGTAGCTGCTATATTGAATGCCTCCGATGCAACAAGTGCTGTTACCTACTTTAATGGTAATGACGCAATTGGGCTCTTCTTAAATGAAGTATTGATTGATGCTATAGGTGTTTATCAAACTGATCCTGGAACTGCTTGGGATGTTGCTGGAGTAGAAGGGGCAACCTTAAATCATACTTTAATCAGAAAACCAACAGTTGTTGTTGGTAATACAGATTGGGCTGCTTCTGCTGGCACCAATGCTGATGATTCTGAATGGATTGTGTATGATATTGATGAATTAAGCTATATTGGTGCACATGAATTTACAGGTGGAACTGCAGGTAATAATACTGCTACTCCTGTATTCAACCCTGCTTCAGGAACTTATAATGACCCAATTAGTGTTACTATGACTTCTGAAACTGAAGGTGCAACTATCTATTATACTTTAGATGGTACAGAACCTACAATGGCTTCCACAGAATATACAGCTGCAATAGATATCGCAGTTACTACTACAGTTAAAGCTAGAGCTTATGCTGATGGTATGGATCCTTCTTACATAGCTACTGCAAACTATACTATTATTTCAATAGTAGATGTTGCAAGTGTTGCTGATTTAAGAGCTGGAGCTACTGATGGTACTATCTATAACTTAAATGCTGAAGTAATTGTTACTTTCACTCAAGACTTCAGATATCAAAAATATATCCAAGATGATACTGCTGGTATCTTAATTGATGATATGAACAATGTTATTGCTACTGCTTATGTAGTCGGTGATGCTGTTACAGGCTTACAGGGTACTATAAGTGTTTATGGTAACATGACTCAGTTTGTTCCTACTCAAGCAGGTCCTGCAGCCTCATCAACTGGCAACATAGTAACTCCAGTAGAAGTAACAATTTCTGAATTAATGACTGACTTTGATTCATATGAATCAAGAGTTGTTAAACTTAATAATGTTATGTTTAATGATGCAGGTGCCTTTGCTAATGGTACTACTTATGTTATCACTGATGGTACTGATAACTTCAACTTTAGAACTAGCTTCTATGATGTTGATTATATTGGATCAGATATTCCTATCGAAACAGGTAATATTATAGCAATTCCAAATGCTCGTGCAGATGGTGATTATATTACTTCTAGATTTGCTACAGACCTTATCTTTGACGGAGTTAATCCTCCTGAAAACTTAACTGCTGAAGTAGTTGAGGGTGGAGTAATGCTAAATTGGGAAACAGTTGTTGCTTCTCTAATGAGCAAGTCTTATACTAACGAACTAGAAGAAACTATCACTGTTGACGGTGAATCAAGAGTTGTTGAATTAAGAAACCCTGATAGCTGGAAAGTTTATCGTAATGATGTTATGATTGCTGATGTAGATGCTATCGGATACTTAGACCCTGTAACTGCTGATGGTGTATATACCTATTTCGTTACAGCAATGTATGGTGAAGTTGAATCAGCTCCTTCAAATACTGCAACTGTAACAATCGGTGAACCTAATGCCGTTATTATTGAAGATGGTTTCGAAACTTATGCAGATTTCTCTTTAGAATTCGGACCTTGGACTGTAATAGATGGAGATTTATCAGGTACTTATTCAATTACTAATACTACTTGGGAAAATGCTGAAGCTCCTCAAGCATATATCGTATTCAATCCTTCAATGACAACTCCAGCTCTCACTGAAGAGGCTTATGGTGCTTATGAAGGTGATAAATATGTTACTGCTTTCGCTTCTACTACTCCTACTAATAATGATTGGATGATTACTCCTGCCTTTGCAATTGATGAAACTGCTAGTGTTTCTTTCACTGCCAAGTCTATTACTGATCAGTATGGCTTAGAAAGATTCAATGTCTTAGTTTCTAATGGTTCAACTAATCCTAATGACTTTACTGTTATCTCAGGTGCTACTTTCGTTAGTGCTCCAACAGCATGGACTGATTATAGCTATAACCTAGATGCTTATGCAGGTCAGACTATTAGAGTCGCTATCCAATGTGTTTCAAATGATGCCTTTATGTTTATGCTAGATAACTTCAAAGTTACTGCTCCTAATGGCACAGGTAACAACAATAATGTTAATGTTGTAACTACTGAATTACTTGGAAACTATCCAAACCCATTCAACCCTGAAACTACTCTCTCTTACAACTTAAGAGAAGCTAGTCTTGTTACTCTTGATATCTTTAATATTAAAGGTCAAAAAGTGAAAAGTTTGGTTAATGCAAATCAAACTCAAGGAAACCATACTGTTGTATGGAATGGTAAAGATGACAATAATAGAAGCGTTGCTTCAGGTGTTTATTTCTACAAAATGAGAAATGGTAAATATTCTTCAACTAAGAAAATGATTCTTATGAAATAAAACACTGGGAATGCCTTCATCCCTGAAGGCATTCCTATAAAAACAAATATATAGCCCTGCAGAAATGTGGGGCTTTTAGTTTGGGAGGGCGAAAGATGTTTCGCCCCTACTGGGATTATTGCTAGCTACCAGCAGGGACTTCCGTATTTAAACTGATACAAATCCTTTCAAGTAAAATTTGCCTTGACTTTTTTTATAATCATTTAAATTAGTTCAGTAAATTTGATAAAGGATGTAAATAGCTATGATTAGTAAAAATGAAGAGGTTGAACTAACAACTAAGAGTGAATCAAAAGATTTTATCAGACAAATTATTGATAAAGATAACGAAAGTGGCAAGTATGATGGAAGAGTACACACTAGATTTCCCCCTGAGCCTAATGGTTATCTTCATATTGGTCATGCCAAGGCTATTGTTGTAGATTTTGGCATTGCTAAAGATTATAATGGACTTACCAATCTCCGTTTTGATGACACAAATCCTACAACAGAAGATGTGGAGTATGTTGACTCAATTCAAGCAGATATTAAATGGTTAGGCTATGATTGGGATGATCGGCTCTATTACGCTTCTCAATATTTTGATAAATTCTATGAATATGCTCAACAACTAATCAAGAAAGGCTTAGCTTTCGTGTGTTCTTTATCCTTAGACCAAATTAGAGAATATCGTGGTAGTGTTACAGAAGCAGGAAAAGCTTCTCCAGATAGAGAAAGAACTATTGAAGAGAGTTTAGATCTCTTAGAAAGAATGAAAGAGGGTGAATTTGCTGAAGGTGCTTATACCTTGAGAGCTAAAATAGATATGTCTCACCCTAATATGAAGATGAGAGATCCTCTTATTTATCGTATCAGGCATGCTCATCATCACCAAACAGGCAATAAATGGCACATCTATCCTATGTATGATTTTGCTCATTGCTTGGAAGATTCACTTGAAGGTATTACCCACTCACTCTGTACTTTGGAGTTTCAGAATAATAGAGCACTTTATGATTGGTTCTTAGATGCCTTAGAAATTTATCATCCACAACAAATTGAGTTTGCCAGATTGAACATTACTCACACTGTAACTAGTAAAAGGAAACTTAAAGAGCTAGTTGATGAGAAGATAGTTGATGGCTGGGATGACCCACGCATGCCTACTATCTGCGGAATGAGAAGAAGAGGATATACTCCTCAATCTATTCGTAACTTTTGTGAAGGGGTTGGATTAGCTAAAAGAGAATCAACTGTAGAAATGGCTCTGTTAGAGTATCATGTTAGACAAGATCTTAATAAAAATGCTCTCCGTATGATGGGAATAATTAATCCTTTAAAAGTTGTAATTACTAATTATCCTGAAGATAAAGAAGAGTGGTTAGAAGCTGTAAATAATCCTGAGAAACCAGAAGATGGTACAAGATTAGTTCCTTTCTCAAGAGAATTATATATTGAACAAGATGACTTTATGGAAGATGCACCTAAAAAATTCTTTAGATTATCACAAGGAAGGGAAGTGAGACTTCGCTACGCATATTTCATCACTTGTACTGATGTTATTAAGGATGATGCCGGCAATATTATTGAATTGCACTGTACTTTTGATCCTGAAACTAAAGGCGGAAATGCTCCTGATGGCAGAAAAGTTAAAGCAACAATGCATTGGCTTTCTATAAAACATGCAACTCAAGTTCAAGTAAGAGAATATAACTCCCTCTTCATGGAAGAAAATCCTAACAAAAAAGACGGAGATAAGACATTCTTGGATTATTTAAACCCTGAATCTTTAGAGATAAAAACTAACTGTTTTGTTGAACCTGAATTAGCTAAAGCAAAAGTTGGAGTAAATTATCAATTCGAAAGAATCGGTTACTTCTTTTTAGATTCTAAATACTCTACTCCAGAGAAACCTGTATTTAACAGAACTGTTACTCTTAAAGATGCTTGGTCAAAGATAAAGAACAAATAATTATTAAGAATTCAGAAAAAAAACTTTCACTAATTTCACTAATGTAGGGGCGAAACATTTTTCGCCCCTCTAAAGAATAGAAGAAAAGCTCTATTGTCAGACTGAGGACATTCTTTCCCCCCCCTAAAAAAAATATTCTTGACACTTTACCTATTTTATATGAGTAGTATCAAGACAGAATCGTAGGGCTTTATTACTTAATCCCTTAATCTTATGTCAATTAGATGATTTATTTATATAGGGGAACAAAAACATGACAAAATTAACTAAGTGTCTATTATTTCTTTTAATAACGCTAATCAGTACACAAACATTCGCAGAAAAATTATTTATTGATGAGTTTGTTTGGACAGATGAAGACAAATTAACCTTTGATCTAGATCAAAGAATTACTCCAACTAATCCACCAGCAGCTCCTGTGAGAGCTTTAGCTGAATTCGAACCAGCTACTGCTGTTGTAATTAGGTATCCTTTAGGAATTCCAACAAGTTTTGTAGCTTTATTATCTCAAGAAATAGAGGTAATTTGTAGTGTAAGTAGTAGTTGGGAACAAACTCAAGCTCAGAATAGTTTTAATTCTGCTGGAGTTAATAACGATAATCTTACTTTTATTATTGCTAACACAGATTCCTATTGGACAAGAGATTACTCTTCTTGGTTCATTATTGATGGTAATCAAGAGGTAAGCGTTTTAAATTTTGAATATAACCGTCCTAGACCTAATGATAATCTTTTCCCACAAGTATTTGCTCAAGAATATGACTATAACTATTATGCAATGAATATTGAGCAGACAGGTGGAAACTTTATGACTGATGGCTATGGTATTGCTGCATCTTCGCATATTGCCTATACTGAAAATGGAAATAATCAGACTTTAGTTAACACAACTATGGAACAATATATGGGGATTACTGACTATATGGTTATTCAAGACCCTAATGAAACTTATATTGACCATGTTGATTGCTGGGGAAAATTCCTTGATGTTGATAAAGTACTTATCAGAGAAGTTCCTACTTCTCATTCTCAATATGATGAGCTAGAAGCAGTTGCCAATACTTTTGCTACAACAAATTGTTCTTGGGGATATCCTTATCAAGTTATTAGAGTTTATACTCCTAATGATCAACCATATTCTAATTCTCTAATTTTGAATGATAGAGTATTTGTTCCTCAAACTGGAAGCTCATGGGATGATGACGCTCTGGAAACTTACGAAAACGCTATGCCAGGCTACAGAATTTTTGGAGTATTCAACAATACCAGCAACCCTTGGGAATCAACAGATGCCCTTCATTGTAGAACTCATGAAATCTTTGACCAAAATATGTTAACTATTCAACATTATCCAAAATTTGGTTCTGTAGATGATGAGTTAATTACTATTGAAGCTTCCATTGCTGCTCTCAGTGGAGAAACAATTTATTCAGACTCAACTCTTGTATATTATAAAGATATTGATGATACTGAATGGCAATATACTAATTTAGACTATGTTGATGGTAATACTTGGAGTGCTGAGATTGGTCCTTTTACAACTAATCAAGTAATTCAATATTACTTACATTCTGCAGATGAAGCAGGAAATTCTGAAAATTATCCTTACATCGGTGCTGCTGATCCTTTTGAGTTTATTTATACTGCTCAAACAGGTGCAATGTTACCTCCTGTTATTGAATTTACTCCACTACCGGAATTTGATTCTTTATCATTACCAATTAATGTGGTATGTACTGTAACTGACCCTAACAATGATATATCTAGCGTTAATTTATGGACAGAAGTAAATGGCTTGGAAGAAACTTTAGAGTTTGATAACATTGGAAATGATAGTTATCATCTCTTATGGGATTTCGATTATTCCACCAATCAAAATAATGTTATTAATTACCGTATTTTTGCTGAGGATCAAGCAGGGTTAGAGGCTTTTACTCCAACTTATTCCTTAGATTTCATGGTTGTTGCAAATGATAATAATGAAGTAGAATATGCTAACGGCTTTACTTCTGTTTACCCAAATCCTTTCCATGATTCTTTAAATATTGGCTTTAGATCAAAATCTGCTGATCAAGTAATTAAGATATATAACCTGAAAGGTCAATTAGTCAGAGAGGTTAAATCTTTTGCAAAAGCTAACAAGAAGGCTAAAATAAATTGGAATGGAAAAGATAGTAGTGGTAGAAAAGTCAGCTCAGGCATCTACTATATGGTTTTAGAAAATGAAGAAAGTAGAGATGTTAGAAAAGTATTGTTTATGAAATAGCATCTATTAGAAAAGAATATAATTTAGATAATTGTAGAGGCGTATGATGATATGCCTCTACTTTTTTAGGCTCAAGTTCAAGTCTGCTGGAAAGATGAATGTATAACAAACAGTTTAGTTAATAATGTAATGATAAAAATATCCCTAAAAGGGATTAATAGATTAGCCTGGGGTAAGATCCTATAGGGATCGTCACCCCAGGTACAATATCCAAAACTATGGAAATAACCCTGTCTTGTGAAGGCATAGCTTTATGCGAAGACTCAAAGGGTTTAATCAAATTTATAAATAAGTCTCTGGTATACCCGTTTTAATTAGCTATTCTATTATATTTTCTCATCAATTCAGTCACCAATTCTTGATTAATAAGTTCTGCATAATTATGAGGAATCCTAAGATCCCAGTTACCTTCAGCAAAGCCAGGTCTATTCATTCTATAGTCGTCTCCGAGATTAAGAAAATCCTGGAGTGGAACCATGGCAACAAGACAATTAGAGGAGTAAGCTACTTCAATTAAATCAAAAGCAATAGTATCTTGATTGATGCTAAAGTCAGATGTTTCTCTTACTTCTGCCAGGTATTTATAGAGATTCTCTTTAATAAGATTATGCTTGTGGGCATAATCATTCCACCAACCTTTAGTAGTGTTGTTATCATGAGTGCCTGTATAGATAAAAGTTTTGTAAGGATCATTTTTGGTATTAAACTTATGGTCGTCAAGGGAGTAATGAAGCACCAGCATACCAGGGAAGTTGAAATTATCTTTTAGTTGAGTAACTTCCTTTGTAAGTGAACCTAAGTCTTCAGCTAAAATATTAAGATTAGGAATAGCTTTTTCTAAGGAGATGAAGAGCTCTTCTCCAGGCCCTTGTTTCCATTCTCCTAGCTTAGCATCAAACAAGTCGCTAGGAATACTCCAATAACGGGTAAAGCCAATGAAGTGGTCTAGTCTGACAATATCAGAAACTTCGAGGTTATAGCCGATTCTCTCTTTCCACCATTTATAATCTTCTTTCTTGTTTTCTTCCCAGTCGTAGAGGGGATTTTCCCATATTTGTCCATTGTGATTAAAATCATCAGGCGGGCAACCAGAAATAAATTGAGCTTTAGCATCTTCATCTAATTGAAAAAGTTGCTTATTAGCCCAGACATCAGCTGAGTTGTAGGAAACATAAATAGGAATATCTCCCACTATTTGAATATTTTGTTGATTAGCATAATTTTTTAACTGTAACCACTGCTTATGGAAGATAAATTGGACAAATTTATGGTAGTTAACTTGATCATTAAATTTAGCTATTAACTTATTTTTATCTGATAAAGTTGGATTCTTTTCCTCTTCTGACCATTCACTCCAAGCTTTTTTCTCATTCTTTTCATAGAGAGTGATAAAAAGAGAATAATCTTCTAACCAATGATGTTTACAGAAATTAGCATAATCTTGATTATCTGCAGAGAAATTGGTAAAGGCCTTCTTTAAAAGAAACTCTTTTTCTTCTTTTACTTGGGAATAGTCTATTTTATTTTTAAAAGAAGAAAGACTCTCTAAATCAGAAGCTTGCAAGAAATTATCTTCTACTAACTTTTCTAAGGAGATTAGGAGGGGATTTCCTGCAAAAGAACTAAGAGGGGAATAAGGAGAGTTACCTTTTTCAGGTATAGTTAAGGGAAGTATCTGCCAGTATTCTTGTTTTAGCTTAGCTAAGAAATCAATAAATTTATATGCTTCAAGACCAAAATCTCCTATTCCAAAGGGATTAGGAAGAGCTGTAGGATGGAGTAAGACTCCTGAGCTTCTGTTTATATTCATTTTTTACCTTTATATTCAAATAAGAGAAAGTCGTCTTTCTGTTCCCAAGATTCAAAGCCGAAGCTTTCTAGACAATCTACTCTATTATGATTAGGAACTATCGAACTTACAGCTCTGGAGTTTAATTGAGTAGCGTGTTGAAATACTTTATGGATAAGTGCTTGGCACTGTATTTTTGTTTTAAAATCAAAGAAGGAAACAAAAACATTATCATCGTTATCAGTAATTGAGCAAATCATGGCTTGAATTGCGTCATTTTCTATAATAGCAAAAGTTCTAGCTTTTTCGTATAACTTTTTAAGATATTCATCAGAAATATCATATACTTTCCACCCTTCACAGAGACAATTATCCATTTCAGTAAGGAAACTTGATGTCTTGATAAAATCAATAAACTGTTGAAGTGTAATATCTTGGGAAAGGCTATCACTATCTGAAAACGAAATATCTTTATAAGTATCTTGTTGAACTTCTAAAAATGACCATTGCTTAATCTTAGCAAAACCAATCTTTTCATTTAATGATATAGATTCAACATTATCAATATAGGTTGAGAATTTCAAGGATTTAAACTCGTGATCAATGGCAATTTTTATAAGATAATCAGCTATTTTCTTTCCTACACCTTTAACTTTTAAGGAGTGATCTTTTCTAAGACCTTCCAACCAAAAGTTACCATCACCATGCGAGGCAAGTCTACCAAAGCCAAGAAGTTTATCTTCCTCAAAAAGTCCGACAAAGTAACCATTAGGATCAGTAATCCATTTATCTAAGACATGAGGAATATAGTCATCTCCATCCCAGATAGTTGCACATACTGCAAGTATTTTGTCCTTGTCTTCTTTGGTAAGCTTTCTAATATATTCCATTTTAATTCCTTTTTCTCAATATTGAAATGAAGAAGAAACTACCAATGATTGTAGTTATTATTCCTACTGGTAATTCTCCAAAGGGGCTAATATGATAAGCCACGAAATCACAGAGGATGAGAAAAATTCCTCCGATGATCATAGTAATAAAATAGTTGTTTCTTAGATTATCACCACAAATCATTCTTACAATATGGGGAATAATTAAACCCACAAAACCAATGATCCCTGCATAAGAAGTAACAATTGCAATAAGAATAGATGTAATAACAAAGATCTGCTTTCTGATTTTGGCAGTATCAACTCCCAGTGAATGTGCTGTTAATTCTCCTGTTGAGATAATATTAAGACTATTTGAAAGGAAGTAAAGATAGGTAAGAAGAAGGATAGATATTGCAACTAAAGCCAGAAATATGTAATATTCCAAGTTAGTGAAAACATGATTAAGACTGCCCATTAATGTTCCCATAATGATAGTAATTTGATTAGGGAAGAGGTAGATGTAGAGTGAGATTATTGCAGAACAGATCATTGAGACGATAATACCTGAAAGGATTAATTTCACTGTATTAATCCCAGAGCCAGTCTTGGCGATGAACCAAACTAAAGTCATAGCTAGGACAGCACCTGCGAAACCAAAAAGAGGCATTAAATAGGTGAATCCCATGATGTAGGCAGTGATGGAAAAAAGTGCAGAACCAGAGCTTGTGCCTAGTATATAGGGCTCTGCTAAGGGATTATTTAAAAGCATCTGATATATATTACCCACTGAAGCCAATACTACCCCTGTAAGGAGGGTAAGAATAAAGCGAGGTAATCTGATAGCTACTAAGATTTCTGTAGAAGGAACTTTATAATATAAATAGAGAAATGAGACAGCTAGTAAAAGAAAACCTAAGCCTAAGTAGGTATTAATTATCTTGTGTTTTGTCATAATCTAAGAACCATTGGTTAAATTTTTTTAGTGCTTCAGTTGAACGAGGAACTGTTCTCATTATAGTGTCAATATCTATATCATCAACAGTATAAATTCGTCCTTGCTTTACAGCATTGATATCTTGCCAACCCCTTCTTAAAGAAATTTCTTCTTTACTCATATATGATAAGGCAATTATAACATCAGGATTTGCTTCAACTATATCTTCATTCTTGGCTATTAAAAAGTCTTTATTAATTTCACCAAAGATATTGATACCACCAGCTTTTATAATTATATCTCCAATGAAAGAGCTGTTAGTAACTGTTCCTAAATTAGGAGATATTTCAAAATAGACTTTAGGATGATTACTAGGTAGGGTAAGGCTCTTTTCATCATGCTTAAAGCTTGTTATTAATTCAGAAGCCTTATCTGTAAGCTTTAATTTATCAGCTATTAACTGGACATTTTCATAATAAGAAGCTAAAGAATTTGAATGAATTTTTACAACTTCAATGCCAAAAGCTTGTAATTTATCATAAAACTCTTCTTGTTCAAAGGCTGCAGTAAAAATCAAGCGGGGCTTAAGAGCAATTACTCTTTCTATATTAATAGAACTGAAATCTCCAATTGATTCAATCTCTTGCATCTCAGGAGGGTAATCACAATATTCAGTACGAGCAATGATTAAGTCTAATCCACCTAAATCAGCAATTATTTCAGCCACTTCAGGAGAAGTTACTACAATTCCTTTTGGATTTTTATTATCTTTGTTTATACAACTGCTCAATAATAATCCAGCTCCTACCACTAGAATTATTAATAAGGAAATCCTACTTTTTAGCATAAAATAGCTCCTCTGTTGAATGATCATAAATCAATTTATAACCCTCGTTTTCAAGCTTCTCTAATATCCATTTCTTGGCTGTAACTGTATCTCTACGACAAACATCATAAGCAGAGGTTATAGGGATTTTTAAATATGTAGCCGAAGGAATTATATCCCCAGCATAGATGTATTTCTCTTCTTTACTATTAATAATAATAATTTGCATCCCTTCAGAATGTCCGCCCACAAGTTTGAGAGAGACACCATCACACAGACTATAATCACCATCTATGATATTGAGTTTGCCTTTTTCCTCCAAGAGTTTTAAATTACGCTCGAAGTCATAAGCCGCCCTATTCAAATCATCAGGGTACTTAGCTATCTGCCATTCTGATTGCTGAATATGAAAAGTTGCCTTACTAAAGGTTAAATACTCTTCACCTTCTTGATCATAACTTACGATTCCACCTGCATGATCATGATGAAGATGGGTCATTATAACATCAGTTATCGAGTCAGTCCTAAGTCCATAATCTGCTAAGGCGGTGTCAAAAGAACGAAAGCTAGGAGAGAAGATTTTCCTCTCTTTCTCTGTCATTTTATTCCCAATTCCTGTATCAACAAGTATTACTCTTTCACCAAGCTCAATCAATAATAGATTAAGATTTAGACGCATTCTGTGTTTTTCATCAACTGTAAGAAATCTTCCCCAGATTGACCGAGGAAGATTTCCTAAAGAAGCACCAGCATCAGAATAAAAATGCCCGGCATCTATAATTTTTATTTTTAGCATATATCAGCTATTCAGTATCACTGTCCGATTGTTTCTTTGGTTTGCGATAAGGCTTTTTACGCGGTTTAAATCCTGTCTTAGGGCTATTTGCAGTAGAGGCAGTTTTGCTATGTGGACGAGGATTAGCTTTTCTATCGCTATTGTCTTGATTATTATTAGTCCTTCTTGAAGGTGGGGTATAAGACCTTTTACGAATCTTTGTTTGATCATAATCTTTTGGGAAAACAACGATTCTTTTCATCTTTCCTTCACCGATAGTAAGAGTGCTAATTTCTGGACGACTCTCAATAAATTTGTGAATTACACGACGAATATTAGGATCTAGCGGTTCTAATGTATATGGTTTTTGATTGGATACTACCTTGTCTAAGATAGGCTCATATTTTCTGATGACCTGTTCAGCTTGACGCTCTTTATAATTATCAACATCAAGATAGATTCTTTTAGTAGAAGTTTTATCTTCAAAAATTCTATTAATAAGATACTGCATATTGTTAAGGAAACGAGCCTCTTTCCCTATTAAGAATCCTGGATCAGATGAACCAACAATGTGATAATTTAAAGAATCTTTGGTTTCGGACTCCTCAATATCTACAAATTCTATTTCCATTTTATCTAAAAGTTTTTCTAAAAAGGTCATTACTTCTTGTTTGATACCAAAAGAGGTAATCTTAATCTGGGCTTTCTTAGAACCAAAAAATCCTAAAAAACCAGATTTTCCCTCTTCTATAACTTCGTACTGTATGTCGTCAAGCTTGATTTTTCGCCCACGACTAAACTCTTCTAATATTTTTTCGACTGAACTCCCAGTCAAAATTATTGCTTCCATACTACTGTCCTCTAAATTTTTTGTTAATGTAGTGTTGTTGAACGATAGACAAAATGTTAAATACTGTCCAGTATAATACTAATCCGGACGGAAGATTTCGGAAGAAGAAAAACATCATCACTGGAAGAATATAAGCCATCATCTTTTGACTCTGCATCATAGCTTGTTGTTTTTCATCTATCTCCGGTGAGTTGCTATTCATTTGAGTATTTGTCATCATTTTTTGTTGAATAAACATAAATATTCCCATTATTATTGGCAGTATATAATATGGGTCTGGTGCTGATAAATCCTGTAACCAGCCAAAGAAAGTTGCTCCTCTTAAAGCGATAGAATACCTAAGAGTTGGGTATAAAGCGAAGAATATTGGCATTTGAATTAGCATTGGTAAACATCCACCAAGAGTACTTACTCCATGCTCTTTCTTAACCTTACTCATTTCTTGATTCATCTTCAAAGGATCACTCTTATACTTTTTCTGGATTTCACTTAAGTAAGGCTGTACCCTCTGCATTTTCATACTGTTCTCAAAACTCTTGTGAGTTAATGGATAGAGTAAAAGCTTAATTAAAAAGGCAAAAATTATGATTACTATACCATAATTTGGAATTACTTTAGCTAGATTTTTCATCACAATTTCAAAAAGCTTTGATAACCAGTGAAGCCAAGTCCAACTTCTTTCGATAACTCTATCAAAAATTAGGGTTGAATCAAAAGTCTCAATATAATCCTTGTCTACAGGACCAAAATAGAAATAAAAAGGTTCAAACTCATATTCAAAGTCAGAATCTTCTACGATTAAATTAAAAGCAGGACTCATATTTTCCATTGTTCCAGTAAATTTCTTGTCTGCAATAATCTTGTCAGCAAATAAAGATATTACGAAGTATTTAGATCTTGTGGCAACCCATTTTACATTGTCAGTTGCACTTTCATACTTGTTAGATTCTAATTTCGCTAAAGTTTGCTTAAAGATTTCATTGGTATCCAAGGCGATTAACTTGTAATCTTGGACTTTGTTTTTAAAGTATTTTTCTGGATGTGATAATTTATAACTAAGGTTCTCAGTATCTGCAATTCCAGGAACTTTGATTATATAATCTTGCTTATAATTTGATGATGTAAAGTAAAGATTAAAATCAACTTGATAATTGTCATTTAATTTGTATTCTTTAGCAAAAATCATCTGCTCATTAACATCTTTTAAATAGAATTTTACGCTTGTTTGGCTAACATCTTTGAAGTAAATTAAATTACTAAGATCTTCACCTTCGATTTCTATAGAACCAATATTAGCCTTTTCAGGAACTAACTGAACTATATTATCTTTTCCCATTGCGAAATCTTTAACAAAAATCTCAGTGATAACTCCATCTTTGGGAGATAGGATTAATCTAAGTTTATCATTTTCTAGAACAACAGGCTCTAAATCGCTACTTTGTTGAATATCATCTTTCTTTAAATTCTTGGTGTAAAAGGCTGTATTAGATTCTTGATTATTATAAAAAACTTTTGCTCTAATTTTTGTTACTTGATCCGGATCTGTTACCGGAATAATTCCTTGATATAATTGATTGTTTGTAGTTGGCTCACTACCATCAAAGTTGAATCTAATCTCTCCATCTTGATAATCACTAAAGATTAATATCCCATCATTGGTTAAGTTAATTACTGGCTTGGATAAAATCTCTTTTGCCTGTTTTACTGCTTCGCTTGTGCTTTCTTGTGTTCTTGTAACTTGCTGTTTAGGAAAGAAATAAGTGTTAAACAGCCAATATGTTAGAAACATTAATACAATCGCTAATAGGGTCTTCCTATTCAAATGTCCTCCTAAGTTATTTTAACGGATCATATCCACCGGGGTGGTATGGATGGCATTTTAGAACTCTTTTCGTAGACAAGTATAGAGCATAGAAAAAAGAGTATTTTCTAAATGCTTGAGTCGCATATGTACTACAAGTAGGAGTAAACCTACAGGTAGCTGGGAATAGTGGGGATATGTAGTTTTTATACAATCGTATAATAAAAATGAATAGTAAATTCACTAAATGAGTAATTTTAGTTATTAATCTGTTCAATTTTCTTAATAAGATAATCAAATTCATTTACGAATTCACTCCATGATATTTCTGATGAATCTTTAATCGCTATAATATTGATCATCATCCCACTGATATTTGTGTTCATAACTTGTCTTAAATATGCCTTAACTCGGCGTTTAATTCTATTACGGGTAACTGCATTTCCAATTTTCTTAGTAACTGTTATTCCAACAGAAAATAAAGAAGATTCTGTGTCTTTACGACACAGAACTAAAAAATAATTAGAGTGAATCTTCTTCTGAATTCTATAAAATTCTAAATATTGTTTCCGATTTTTAATATAATTAAACTGTAAGTCTTTTTCTGCCTTTAGCTCTTCTTGCACTAAGCACCCTTCTACCATTCGCTGTACTCATTCTAAGACGGAAACCATGCTTGTTTCTTCTTTTCCTGTTATGAGGTTGAAATGTTCTTTTCATCACTATCTCCTTATTTATTAAATATTATTTTTATTAAATTTTAACAATTTGTGTAAGTTTGTAAGAAGCAGTTATTGTGTCAATAAAAAATTGAAAATAGTTGTTGTTCAAAATATAAGAAAGATATTCAATATTTTTGACTTACCAAGGACTATTGTCCTATAAAGCTATAAAATAAGGCTCTTGCTCAAGTTCAATCGCGAGAAAAGCATATAGGCTAAAGTCTTAAATAATGTGACCGATTTTTTGCAATTATTTGTACCAAAACTAGCAGTTGAAAAGTGTGATAATCCCTCTTCTGTCGGATTGAGGACACCCTTGTTGTCCGCTGTGAATTGATAAATAGCAGATGAATAGTCTATTAACTTTTAGTTTGCTTTCAGCACTAAAGCGGGGAATTGAATAGGTTAAGACTCTCGTTTTCTTCATTATAATAGTAATAGCAATCTTAAATCCCGGAGGGATAACATATAATAGGGAGTGTTCGCAAGACACTCCTAAAGGTAACCACCAGAAAATAGCCCTAGAGGGGCGACATATACTGACCAGTTTAAACTTCCATCTACAAATCTAATGTTATCTTATTATTGTCTAATGTGGAAGCAGAGACGCTTCCACTCCATAAAAGAAAACACCCCTTCTGCTTTGCAGCCACCCCTCTTTTAGCGTGCTTTCAGCACTAAAGCGGGGAATTGAATAGGTTAAGACTCTTGTTTTCTTCATTATAATAGTAATAGCAATCTTAAATCCCGGAGGGATAACATATAATAGGGAGTGTTCGCAAGACACTCCTAAAGGTAACCACCAGAAAATAGCCCTAGAGGGGCGACATATACTGACCAGTTTAAACTTCCATCTACAAATCTAATGTTATCTTATTATTGTCTAATGTGGAAGCAGAGACGCTTCCACTCCATAGAAGAAACACCCGTCTGCTTTGCAGCCACCCCTCTTTTAGCGTGCTTTCAGCACTAAAGCGGGGAATTTAATAGGTTAAGACTCTCGTTTTCTTCATTATAATAGTAATAGCAATCTTAAATCCCGGAGGGATAACATATAATAGGGAGTGTTCGCAAGACACTCCTAAAGGTAACCACCAGAAAATAGCCCTAGAGGGGCGACATATACTGACCAGTTTAAACTTCCATCTACAAATCTAATGTTATCTTATTATTGTCTAATGTGGAAGCAGGGACGCTTCCACTCCATAAAAGAAAACACCCCGTCTGCTTTGCAGCCACCCCTCTTTTAGCGTGCTTTCAGCACTAAAGCGGGGAATTTAATAGGTTAAGACTCTCGTTTTCTTCATTATAATAGTAATAGCAATCTTAAATCCCGGAGGGATAACATATAATAGGGAGTGTTCGCAAGACACTCCTAAAGGTAACCACCAGAAAATAGCCCTAGAGGGGCGACATATACTGACTAGTTTAAACTTCCATCTACAAATCTAATGTTATCTTATTATTATCTAATGTGGAAGCAGGGACGCTTCCACTCTATAAAAGAAACACCCGTCTGCTTTGCCGCCACCCCTCTTTTAGCGTGCTTTCAGCACTAAAGCGGGGAATTTAAGATTCACGGACTAAAGGTCCGTAACCCCAGTTAATGGAAGCAGGGACGCTTCCATTCCATAGAAGGAAACACCCCTGTTTCCACCTCTCGGAAGGGATTTAAGCAATCGCCCACTGCTCCACAATTGCTCTTTCTTACTTATCTGTATCATTATATGAGACTTTTTCGTTATGAGTGAGAGGTAGTAAGGGGAAAGCACTTGGAGAGTAGAAAAACTACAAAGGTTAGATTAACAGCAACTAGGCTGTTAATCTAACCTAAATAACATAATATCATTCTGTTAAATTCTTTTGCTCTTAGGAAAAATCTTTGTATTTTTCACTTACAATATGAATTATAATTAATTAATAATACATTATATCATTAACAACTATTCATAAAGAATATAAATAATTTTACTCTGTAGCCAAGATCATCTCTAATGTCTCAAGAAGAGTATCTTGAGATATTGGTTTAGTTAGATAATAATCACAACCTGCATTAAGTGCAATGATCTTTTCTTCAGGGTAAGCATAGGCGGTAAGGGCGATTATAGGCTTTTTAAAATCTAGTTTTCTAATTTCGTTTGTAGCCTCAATCCCATCAATTAAAGGCATCTTGATATCCATTAGAATGGCATCAATTTTACTAGCATTGCGTTTAATTTCTTCAATCGCTTCGGCGCCATTTTCGGCATGAATAATGTTATAGAATTTTGAAATGTAAGCTTGAACCAAAGTAAAATTATCAGGTTGATCTTCAGCAACCAAAATTAATTTTTTATTTATCATTTTATATCTCCTTGTTCGATATATCTTAGGGGTAATTCAATATAAAATACTGAACCTTTATTTATTTTAGATTTCAGGTATAATTTCGCATTTATTCTTTCACTTAAAGCTTTGCAAATTGACAGTCCTAATCCTGAACCTGCTTTATGACTATCAAGTTTGTAGAAACGAGAAAAGATGATTTGTTTGTTATCTTCAGCAATTCCAATACCAGTATCTTTGACATATAGAATAACTTTATCTGAATCAAGGGATTCAATACCAAATTCAATAGTTCCAGAGTTAGTGAATTTAAAAGCATTTGTAAGTAAATTAGAGATAATTTGATTTAGGTGATTATCATCATTATAGACACTTAGAGTATTTATTTCTTTAGTATTAAGCTCAAAATTTATATCATCTTTGGTGATTTGGGTGAAATTTTTGAAAATATTGTTGAGAAAAGTGATAATGTCAAAACTCTTAGGATTAAAAGAGATATTATTAGTCTCAATTAAGGAGTAAGTAAGAATATCGCTAATAATATTGAGCAGGAAGAGATTGTTTGTTTGGATGATGTTAGAGTACTTAGTAACTAAATTAGTGTCTCTAACATCTTTTAGTAGAGTTGAAAAACCGACTATAGAGTTTAATGGTGTCCTAATTTCGTGACTTACATGGGCTAGGAAAGAAGATTTTAATCTATCGCTCTCTTCTGCTTTTTCTTTAGCTGCTTCTAATTCTATGAGTTTCTCAGATAAAACAGAGTTAAGTTCTTTTAGTTCTTTGTTCTTATTTGCTAGTGATCTTTGATATATAATTATATTGGTAATGTCGCTTACAATGCAAACAACCCCAATAATATTACCTTCACTATCGTAGTTTGGTGAATAAACTTCACGGGTAAAACCACTTTCTTTTGTGATCGGATTAATGAATTCAATAGAGTTTAGAGTTACAACTTCTCCCTTAAGGGCTTTTTTTAAACCATCTGTAACTTCAGAGTATGTACCTTTTTTAAATATTTCTGTAGTTTTTTTTCCTAATACTTCGCTAGGCTTAACCCCAGTAGCTTTAACCATAAAGTCATTCCAGATAGTGTAGCGTAAATCTCTATCATAAACAATAATTCCTTCAGAAGCATTTTTAATAAGGTTTTGACTGAATATCAAAGAATCTTTAAGTTGCTTATTAATAAGTGAGTGCTCATTCTCAAGCTCTATAATATCAGTTGCATCATGTATTACAGAAAAAATATAGGTTCTGCCACCTAATTCAATTTTACTACTTTGGGTTCTGACAATTTTAATACTTCCATCTGCTAATTTATGATTAAAAATAAATGAGCTTCTTTTATTGTCCTTAACCTGATTAAATCTCTTAACAATCTCTTCTGTGGGAAGGATGTTAATTTCAAAAATAGTCATACTTAAAAGCTTTTCTTTAGAATATTTGTAGAATTCTATAGCACTCTTATTGGCATCAATAATCTTACCATTCTCAGGATCAAGAATCATTATTATCTCTAAGTTATTTTCAAACAGATAACTACATTCTTTTTTAAGTAAAGATAATTGCTTAATATCTGTAGCAAGTATATCTGTATTAGGATTGTCCATAAGCTTCCTTCTCTAAGTATTTTTTGAATATCATTATTAGTTCTTTTTTTATTATTGGCTTAGTTAAAAAATCATCCATCCCTACTGCAATACATTTCTCTTTATCTTCAGTAACAACATTAGCAGTAAGAGCAATAATTGGGGTTTTATGTTCAGGATCTTTTTCTCTGATAAGTTCAGTAGAAGTTAAGCCATCCATCTCAGGCATTGTTAAATCCATAAATATTAAATCGAAATCATTATCAAGAAATAGATTATAGGCAATTCTACCATTTTCTGCTTGAAATACCAAAGCATTTGGAATTAGTCTATTGATAATAATTGTTATTAACTTCATATTTAGGTCATTATCTTCAGCGATAAGAATCTTAGGGGCAACTGTTAAATTTATAATATCCATTTGTTCTTGTTGCTTCTCTTCAAGTTGCTTTTTACGAAAATAGAATCTATCTACAGCTTTTATCAAATACTTGTATAATTCTGTTTGTTTAACAGGTTTTGACATTCTGAAACTAAGGTCTAACTCATCAGAAATTGTATGGATAGTTTTGTCATCTTCTGAGCTATACAAAAGGATTATCGGTTGTTTATCTTGGGTCAATTTTAAATCATCTCTAATAATTCTAACAGCCTCTAAACCATTCATATTTGGCATAAGATAATCAATGATTATTACATCATAAGTGTTTCTATTTCGCAAAAGCTTTATAGCTTCAGTCCCATTATCCACACAAGTGGTATCTATGCCCCAGTTGGAAAGAATATCTTCCAAAATATGTAAATTTTGCAGATTATCATCAACACATAGAACTGATTTAATATCTGAAATTTGATCATATTTAAATTTTGGACTATCTTCAAACTCTACTTTAAAAGAGAAGTAAAATTGCGATCCTTGGTCTACTGTACTATTAAATTCTATTTTTCCACCCATCATTTTGACTAAATTATTAGAAATTATTAATCCTAATCCTGTTCCTCCGAATTTTCGAGTAGTTGAAGTATCTGCTTGTGAAAAAGCATGAAATAGTTTATCTTTTTGCTTTTCAGAAATACCAATACCAGTATCACTAACTTCAAAGTAGAGCATACCTTCAAAGCTTGATAACTTCTCAAAACTAACCTTTAATTTTACATAACCTTCATTTGTAAATTTCACAGCATTTGATAAGAGATTAACTATCACTTGTTTAAGACGAATAGCATCTATAGTAACAAATCGAGGGACCTTGGGTGATATTTCTACTAAAAATTCTAAAGATTTTTTAGCAATGTTATATTTGATAATATTCTCAGTTTGTTCAATCATTTCAACAATATCTGTTTTAAGAATATCTAATTCTAATTTACCAGCTTCTATTTTTGAAAAATCTAAAATATCATTTACGATATCTAGTAGAGATTGAGCAGATGCTTTAGTATTTTCGGCATATTCCTTCTGGATTTGATTAAGTTTGGTTGTCATTAATAATTCGCTAAAGCCAATAACTCCATTCAAGGGTGTTCTGATTTCATGGCTCATGTTGGCAAGAAATTGAGACTTAGCCTTACTTGCATAGAAGGCTTTTTGGGCATATTCTTCTGCAATCTTACTCTTATGAACTAGAAGTTCATTCGTTTTTTTAAGATTCTTTTCACTTTCTATCCTTGAAATAATATTTACATATATCTGAACAAAGAAATCTAATAATTCCTTGTCCATTTTAGAAAAAGTTCTATGCTTTTTAACAAAATCTATTCCTATAAAACCTATGCATTTATCATCTCTAAAAATTGGAGTAGTTATAACACTTAGAACTCCTTGAAGTTCAAGAATTTTCTTTAAATCTTGATCATTAAGACTTGCAACATCTTCAACCATCAGAGATTCTTTGCTAAGGTGAATATCTATCAATGTATTCACTACTGAAAAAGGTATTTTTTGCATATTCTCAATTTCTGAAGTAATACCATCACCGCACCATTCAAAAGTATTAGTCAACTCTTTATTTTCTAAATCATAATCAAAAATATAGGCTCTATCTCCCTCAAAGAATTTACCAATATCACCTAATATCTCATTTATAGATTTTTCAATATCAACTGAAGCAATATTAATTAAATTAGTAGAAAAATCTCTGAGAATACTCTGTAATTGATTGTAATATTGTAGTTTCTTTTGGGATTTTTTCTGCTCACTAATATCAATCATGAAGGTCAAATAATATTTTTCACCTCCAGTTTCAAAAATTTCTCCAGATAATAAACCGTAAAATGGTTCAGCTAAATGGTAACTCATTTTGATATCAATATCTCTAATTATACCATATTTCTCTATCAACTCTGCAACAGAACCTTTATCATTATTAAAAATTATTTCTCTATCTAAGAAGGCATTATATTGGCCAATAAAGTTCTCTTTCTTCATCATGAATATCTTTAAAAACGCTGAATTTAAATCAACAAACTTCTTATCTTCATAAGAACTTAGAGCAATAAGAGTGAAATTATTATTAAACAATCTATTGTATTTTTCTAGATCAGTTTGTTGTTTTTTTTCTAATTCTATTCTCACCGTAACATCACGGGCTGCTGAGTAAATATGATCCCCAATTGGGTTAGAACGCCATTCTATATATCGGTAATCTCCATTTTTAGTGCGGTACCTATTTACAAACTGGACTAATTCGTGATCTTGGGATAATTGTTCTATAGCATCATAAGTTATTTCTAGGTCATCAGGATGGATAAACTCAAAGAATTTGTGGGTAAGAAGATATTCCGTAGTATAACCTAGTGTTGATTCCCATGATTTATTTACTTTAAGAAAATTTCCCTCTATGTCAGCGATACAGAGTAGATCTAAATTAATATCAAAGAAGTTTGAAAGTTCAATTTCTTGATTATCTTTGGGGCGTAATTCTTGGAAAACAATCACAAAATACTCAATTTGGGGAGAATAAACATTCATAGCGTATGGTTTCTTATTAATTCTGATAATTTTATTTGTTATACTTTGGGCTTTATTGAGAGCGATATTAACAAAGATTTGCTGCCAATATTCGTAGTCATCAAATATAGATGGGAAAAAATCAGAGCTCTTTAAGTTTTGAATATTATCTTTTTTGCAATCAGTTAAATCAAGAAATTGCTGATTTGTCTCTATAAATAAGGAATCATAAGCATTTCCATCATTATCTTTAACTAATTTTTGTAATGCATATCCACAAGGGGCATTTGTTAATAAATGTTCATTTAGAAATTTGCTCATTGATAGTCTCCTAATTTCAGTCAATTCAAATTATAGTCTTCTCTTATTAGGTGTCAATATTTTTTTAATTTAACTTATTTAAATGAAGCAATTTAGGAGGAAATAAAAAAAAGATTGACGATAATATAATTTACAATTTAATATGTTATATAAATAGTTGAATTTAAAATTGGAGGCTTAATGCTAAAGAATAGATTAGTAATTACTGATATTGGAAGTACTACTACTAAAGCAATTTATCTTTGTAGGGAAGATGAGGAATATGTTTTGAAAGGTTTATCAAATGCTATTACTACTGTTGAAACTCCCTATGAAGATGTTAAAATTGGGGTTTATCAATCTATAAAGGAGTTAGAGAAAATAACTAAAGAGAGTTTTTTAACAGCTGAATCACAAGAAAATAAGCTGAAATTTCTTCCTGATGTATCTTACTTAACAACCTCTTCAGCAGGTGGTGGACTTCAGATTTTGGTTGTGGGATTAACTCTGTTTGATTCTGCTAAGAGTGCTGAAAGAGCTGCTTTTGGTGCCGGTGGTGTTCTCCTAAATACTCTGGCGATTAATGATTTAAGAACTACCTATGAACAACTTCAATTAATAAATAATTCACATCCTGATATCATCCTTTTTTCTGGAGGAACCGATGGTGGGGCTTTTACTGGAGTTGTTAGATTAGCAGAGATACTTTCACTTGGTGTGCCTTCTCCTAAGTTTATTACTGACAAGAAAATTCCTCTGGTTTACGCAGGAAACATTGAAGCTCAAGATTTTATGAAAACTCTTTTTACTAATCATTATGATTTATCACTTTTACCTAATATTAGACCAACTATGGAAGTGGAAGTTTTAGAGCCAGTTAGCAAGAAAATTCACGAGCTCTTTTTACATAGTGTTATGGAAGATGCACCTGGTTATGCTCAATTAAAGCAAATTACTGATGGAGATATTTTACCTACACCATTATCTGTACTTAAAGTTATGAATCTGTTAAAATCTAAAAATTCTTCTTCAATTCTTACAGTTGATATTGGTGGAGCTACCACTGATATATTTTCAGTAATTAATGATAGATTGTACAGGACAGTAAGTGCAAATTATGGAATGAGTTATAGTATCTCAAATGTAATAGCAAATGCAGGATTTTCAGCTTTATCAGAATTACTTCCTTCAAGTCTTAATGAAAAATATGTGAGAAATTATATAGGAAACAAGATGTTAAATCCAGGTTTTGTGCCTGATAATGATGCTGAAATAGCAGTCGAACAAGCTGTAGCTATCTTAGCTTTGAGATTATCTTTAGAACAGCATTATGAGATGCATCTAAATACTTCTAAGGTTGGCTTTTTAGAGAGTGTGAAATCAAGATTTAGAGATCCTTTCTATGACCAAATGTATCAAGAAAAAGTTGCTGAGGCAGGAAAATTTCATCATTCTGATATTAATATAGTTATCGGAGCTGGTGGAGTAATTTCCCATGTAAAGAAAGCTCTTCAAGCCCTTTATATTGTTATGCAAGGTTTTTATGTAGAAGGTATAACTCAGATTTGGCGTGACAAGCATTTCATTTCACCCCATCTAGGAGCTTTGAGTGAACATAATAAAGAACAAGCTTATTCTCTATTAATTAGTGAGTGTTTCGAAAATCTTGGCACAGTAATTAATCCTTATATTGATACTAAAAAGGAAGATAGGCTTGTAATGACAGTTGAAGTAGGAAATGATATATATAATTTGATGATTAATGAGATTAAATATATTGAGATTAAAGAATTAACTAAAGTGACAATTAAATTAACCAAATATGCCCTGATTAAAGATGTGGAAGAGACAACTAGCTTTGAAACTGATAAAGCTTTGATAATTACTACTTATCCTAATAGAAAGATTGATAATACCAAATTAATTGAAGCTCTAAATTTATATAACTTTGATTCTAATTCTCTCTTTGATGATCTAGAATCTAAGAAGATTATGGGAGTTTCAAAACATTACAGTAAAAGCACTGGAAAATTCACTAAAGAAGTTAAACTTCCCTATCAAGGAGATATTCTTGTTAATGCTGGCGATACTCTTGAACCTCATTCTATTTATGGAGTCAATAATCACTTGTTTCCTAAGATTTATATTATAAGTCTAGCGAAACTGTTAGGTTCAAATTTTGGTAAGATTGATATCAGAAGTGAGATGCTAGTTGGTGTAGGGGATGTTATAAAATATGACCAAAAGTTAATCGATATTGCTCATTCACCTATTAGGGGAATTATAAAGATGATTAATTATGAAACAGGTACTATAATTGTAAGAGAACTTCAAGATTATCATGAAAGACCAATGAAAGTAGCAGTTGCTAAATTAATTAACAAGAAACCAAATTCCTTGAGGAGTAAATTAATAGTCCAACTTGGTGAATTTGTTTTTGAAGACCAAAACCTAGTGAATATGGTTCATTTAGCTAAAGATAGCATCAATAGAATTGTCAGAGCTCCTAATACCGGTTATGTTACTAATATTGACTATGAAAGAGGTGAAGTTACTATTCAATACATTAAAAAACCTGTAAATTATCAAGCTCAGTTAAATTGCCAAGTTTTGAATGTAAATGAGGGTGAGAGTATAAATGTTGAATATGAAGCTACTGAATATCAAGGTGTAATTGGTTTTGGAAAAGGAAATTATGGTGATTTGATTTATCTAAAAGATATCTATGATAACTCTTTAATTGAGGGTAAGATTGTAGTTTTTGATAACAATGTTACTTTAGACGATTTAAATTATTTAGAAAAACAAAAGATTTCTGGATTAATAATTGCAGGAATAGAAATGAGTGATGTAATTAAGTTTTTGGGTAAAGAGATTGGAGTTGCTTTAACCGGTAATGAAGACATTCCCTATCCTATCATAGTGATGAATGGATTTGGAACATTTAATTTGGACCCAGATCTCATAAAAGTAGTGAAAGAGAATATCGGACGGAATTGTTTACTTAATCCTACTACTCAAATTAGAGCTGGAGTTACTCGTCCGAAGGTTATTATTAATTAGAAGGTAAAAAATATGAAAAATTTAAAAACACTAAATCTAAGAGTGGTTGGTGATGGCTCTATTAGAGAAGAAATTAAAAGCTATTTTGTTAATACCTATGAAGTAGAAGAAGAGTTATATAAAACTTTAAGTCGAGATGAATCTTTTTACCTTAGAGCAGATCCACTCCGTCATCCTATAATCTTCTATTATGGTCATACCTCAGCTTTTTATATAAATAAGCTTATTTTAGCAGGACTAATCAAAGAACGCATTAATCCACTTATCGAATCTATGTGTGCTATAGGTGTTGATGAAATGTCTTGGGATGATCTTAATGAGGCCCATTATGATTGGCCAACAGTAAGCGAAATTACTAAATTTAGGCATCAAGTAAAAGAGTTAGTTTTAAAGTTAATTGAAACTTTACCTTTAGAACTTCCAATAGATTGGCATTCTCCCTGGTGGCCTATAATTATGGGTATCGAACACATGAGAATTCATATTGAAACATCATCAGTATTGATTAGACAGCTTCCCATTACTGAAGTTACTTCAAATTCAAATTTTCCTTCTTGCCAAGAGTTTCCTCCTGCTCCCAAAAATGAAATAATCAATGTTCTTGGTGGTTGCATAACAATTGGTAAAGATTACGAAAACTCTTATTATGGCTGGGATAACGAGTACGGAGTTCATCAAGCAGAAGTGCAAAATATGAAAGTAAGTAAATTCTTGGTATCTAATCAAGAATTCTTAAGTTTTGTTGAAGCAGATGGTTATTCTAAACAAGAGTTTTGGACAGAGGAAGGATGGGGCTGGGTAAGTTACCTTAAAGCTGAATATCCACGATTCTGGCTTAAGAAAGATGGTAAATGGTATCAACGCAACTTGACAGAAATCATAGAGATGCCATGGAGCTGGCCTGTGGAAGTTAATTATTTAGAGGCTAAAGCTTTCTGTAATTGGAAATCTAAAGAAGAAGGGAAAGAGTATCGTTTACCTTCAGAAGATGAATGGTATCAGATGTTCAAGATTTGCCAAGTACCTTCTTTTCAAGAAACTGAAGTAATAGCAGGAAATATTAATCTAAACCACTGGGCATCCTCATGTCCAGTTAATAAATTCAGGTTTGACTCCTTATATGATATTATTGGCAATGTATGGCAATGGACTGAAGTTCCTATATACCCATTCAAGGGATTTAAAGTTCATCCTCTTTATGATGATTTCACAACTCCTACTTATGATGGACAGCATAACTTAATTAAGGGTGGTTCTTGGATTTCTACTGGTAATCTAGCCAATCCTCAATCTCGTTATGCTTTTAGAAGGCACTTTTATCAACATGCAGGATTTCGTTATATTCAGAGTAAAGAACCTGTAAAAGTGTTTAATACCATTTATGAAGAAGATTCTTCTGTAGTGGAAGAATGTGAAAGAAGTTGGGGCGAGGAAAGATTTGGGATTAAGAATTTATCTACTCAATTACTTGAGAAGGTTTTACCCTTGATTAAGAATCATAAGAAAGCCATGGTTATTGGTTGCGGAGCAGGTAGAACAGTCTTTGAATTAGCTAAAGATTTTGACTTTGTCGAAGGTATTGATTTCTCGGCCCGAGTTTTTAAACTTGCTGTTGAAATGCAAGTAAAAGGCCATAACCACTATATTACTGTAGATGAAGGAGATAATGTTATCTATAATGAAAAGTACTTAAGTAACTTTAACTTAAAAGATACTACTGAGAAGATAGCCTTCTATCAAGGTGATGCTTCTAATCTCCTAGAAAAATTTAATAGCTATGATTTGATTATCTCTGAGGTTATGCTTCATAAAGCTTACGATCCAAGGAAATTCTTGGAAATTATCCATACCCGCTTGAATAAAGATGGAATTCTTTTAATCGCTCATACTGCTGATTGGTCTGAAGAATTATCTTCGCAAGAGAAGTGGCTAGGTGGATATAGGGGCGAAGATGGTGAGGTCGTAGAATCTGAAACCACTATCGAGAGAATCTTAGAAAAAAGATTTAATAAAATTGGTAATTCGGTAGAAATTCCTTATCTTATTTATAAAAACAGACATCATATGCTGTTAAAAGTAGCCTCGGTTACTTTGTGGCAGATAAGATAGATATATCGGGGGAGCATTTGCTCCCCTTCTTTTCATTGTAAGAAGCAATTATAAAAACCTGAAGAAAGTAGTAACTCAAGGTGAATCTCTACTCTTGATTTCTCAAGGGATTTCTTTAAGGAGATTCACTAAGATTCTCTCTGGGATTATAGAATAGAATTCTTATTTACATATTATACCAACTAGATAGTTCAATTTTAAGTCTCAATTGCATAATTCTAAAAAAATAAATTCTACCAATGGTATTATTTCTTTGACAAAATACAAGAGTTAATTATATTGGTACAAAGAAAAAATAAAGATTAATAAGGTAAATATATGAGTGAATTTAGAAATAAACGAAAAGAATTAGAGTATCAATTAAGAAGAGAATTCATTATTGAGGTAGCCCAAAAACTGTTTTATAAAATAGGTTATGAGAATGTTACCTTAAATGAAGTCGCTAAAAAAGCCGACTATACAAAAGCTACTCTCTATTCATACATAAAAAGCAAAGAAGATTTATATATGGAAGTTTATTGTGTCGGCTTACAGCAACGCTATGAATTCCTTAAAAATGAGATGGGAAAAGCTAAGACTGGACTTGCTAAAATAGAGATGTTTGGTAAGGCTTATTATGAATTTTACAAAAACAATCCTGAAATTCTCTATCATCAACAATACTTAGATTATCGTCCAATTAATCCTGAAAAGATAGATCCAGCTTTAATGGAGAAGTTCCAAAAAATCAATGTAGATGGATATATGATAGTTGTTGATTCTATCAAAGAAGGTATTGCTGATAACACAATTAAAGAAGATTTAGACCCAAATTATCTCTATTCACAAATAATTTATGCTTTAAGAGCGGTAGCTTCTGCAGCTGTTTATCGCAGGAAATCTGTTATTGAAGAGGATAATAGTGAAGAAGTAAATCGTAAGTGGTACTACTCTTTCTTAGAACTTCTTATGAATGCTATTTCTAAAAAGTAAATTCTCATCCACTTAGATGAAAATTCTTCCTAATTATAGTTTTACGCCAATTTTAGGATGGTCTGTAAGCAGATATGAGACTTTTCAAAGTTGCAAAAGAGCATATTTCTATAATTATTATGGAAAATATGATAGCGAAGTTCCTCTTGATGAAATAAATTATCTGAAGAAATTAACCTCCATTCCTCTGGAAAAAGGGAATATTATTCATGACATAATCAGAGATATTCTCATCAGATATACCAAAACATCAGCTCCCATTGATAAGGTAAAACTCTTTACTCACATCTACAATATGATAAAAAGCTTTTGTAATAGAAAGGTCTTTGCTGAGATTTATTATCAAGAACAAGAAAAAATTGATTTGGAAGAGCTCTTTATTGATATAAAACAAACTATAATTAATCTGTTTAATAGTAATAGGTTTGCCTGGCTCATAAATAATGCCATTGATTCTAAAAAAGAATGGATTATTGAGCCTGGTGGTTATGGTGAAACAAGGTTTAATGATCTAAAAGCTTATTGCAAAGTTGATTTCTTCTTCCCTTGCAAGGATGAATATTATATTCTAGATTGGAAATCAGGGAATTACTCAGCTGAAAAACATAGGAAACAAATGTTAGCCTATACCTTATGGGCTAGAGATACTTTTCAGTTACAAGAGGAAAAGATAAATCCCATCCTAACTTTTCTACTCCCCAATTATCAAGAAATAGGAGAAGCTTTCTCGAGGGAAGAATTAAATAACTTTTATCAAGTTGTTTCCGATGAAAGCAATGAAATGTACTCTTATTGTACAAATGTTAAGGATAATATACCTCTGTTGAAAGCTAAATTTCCCAAAACAGATAAGTATATAGTATGCTCATTCTGTAATTTTAGGAAACTATGCAATTTGGCAAATCTTTGATTTTGAATAAGTCTATTAGAGATTTCTTCTTGTTAAAAGATATCCAAAACTAAGGCTAGTTTACTTTACTACCAATCTGAAGCAGTGTCTTGGAACACTGCCTCTGAAATCATCATTCTTGCAGGATTTAAATGCTAAAAGATATTAAAATAAGTTGGTATTATCTCATTTACTTTCAAAGCATTAATTAGTATTATTACACAATATGTTACGATAAACATAGTACAATCTCTTAAATCTTTATAAAACACTTTTGGTTTAACAGTATATTCAGCAGGCTGAGTAAATAATTTCATTTTAGGGAAAAAACGAGGTACTCTCTTGCTATAATCTTGATAGTCTTTACCTAGAATAGAAGCTAATTTCCTCTCTTCACCAACAATCACAAAGGGATAATAGATAGCAAAAGCAATAATTATAAAGGATAAGACTGCTAATGAGTGAGAAACTAAACCAATACCTATTGCACCTATTAAACTATATAAGTAGAGGGGGTTTCTGCTGGTGGAATAAGGTCCATCAGTTACAACTTTCTTATTTTTAAATCCAGAAATATAAAAGGCACACCATACTCTACCCAATGTCCCTACTGTTACAAGTAAGAGGGCTACTATGTTGACTATACTCTCTGTTAAACTACTTAACTCAAATATCTGTTTACCAAAAATAAAAGCAATTATAACTAAAATTGCTACTACTTTCGAAAATCTTGTTCTAATTTTTTTAATTCTTTGAAATCTATTTTCCATATTGTTCTCCTATAAGAATCTTAAATATCAGCTATTACATTATTGGCAAGATTTTTTTTAATTTTCTAATTTCCCTGTCTCTTCTATTGTATCATCTGACTTCAAGAAGCAAGTATTATCACAAATTTTTAGGAATTTTTTCATATCAGTAGTTATTGAATCAGAAACAGTAATTATATAGAATGTAAGAAAAAAGTATTATACTCTGAATATAATTATTGACACTTTTATGAAATATAAATAAGATACTATTAAACTATATACTAACAAAAATAAAGGAGTAGCCATGAAAAAAAGAGAGACTATTTACAGTGATTTGAAAGAGTTCTTATATCTAAAGCCAGAAGTTTTAGCTGTTTGGGAAGGTGGTTCTGTGGCAACTGGGTTTGCCGATGAATACTCTGATTTAGACTTAGTTATTGTGGTAAATGATGATTTCGTTGAAGCTACTTTTCACGAAATGGATGAATTTATTAATGAGCATTATCAGACAATAAGAAAATTTCGTGTACCTGAACCAACCTGGCATGGATTCTCACAAACTTTTTATCAAGCTGAAAATGTACCTGATCTTTTTTATTTCGACATCTCTGTAATGAAGAAGAGCTTAGAAGATAAATTTTTAGAGAATAGCAGACATGGTTATGCAAAGATTTGGTTTGAGAAAGAGAAGTTTGTGAAACCTGTTGAATCTAAAGAGTCTGATCTTGAGCAAAGAATCAAAAAGTTCTATAAAATAGCAACATCCACAGACTTTATAACTATCTTGGAAATCAAAAAGGGAATTAGGAGAGGTTTATTTACAGAAGCTTTTCCGCTTTATTATGGCTTTATTGTTCGGCATATTGGTATTCTTTTAAATATTATTCATAGACCTCATAAAGTAGATTTTAATCTCCGTTATATCTATCGTGATTATCCCCAAAAGGACCTTAAGTTAATAGAAGAAGCCTTACAAGTTAAGAATATTTCTGAGTTAGAAGAAAAGTTTAATTTTCTTTTAAATAAATATGAAGAACTTAAAGAAGAACTTAGCAAAAAATGGAATTAATTATATTGCAAGCAAGTTAAGATAATAAAAAAGGGTAGCTTTTTTAAGGCTACCCTTAACAAGATTTATTTTTAATGATCTTTTAAAGGACTCCATTCTTTCCATACATTTCCGACTAAGGCTGGACCTGGTTTGAGTACTTTCTTTCCTGGCTCCCAACCTGCAGGGCATACTTCAGCACCTTTAGTTTTTCTTACATGCTGATATGCTTGGATTTGTCTAATAGTCTCTTCTAATTTCCTTCCCACTGGAGGTGTCAAAACTTCCATAGCTTGAACAATCCCATCTGGGTCAATAATAAATCTTCCTCTAAATTCAACTCCGGCTGCTTCGTCATAAACCCCGTACATTGAGCCAACATGACCAGCACCATCTGAAGCCATGTGAAAAGGAACATCTCTTTCTGCCATTTTACTTAATTCTTGATCATTCCAAACTTTATGAACAAATTGGCTATCCACACTCATCGAAATTACTTCTGCACCTAAGTCTTGTAGTTTTTCATAATTTGCAGCGACCGCTGAAACTTCGGTTGCTCAGACGAAGGTGAAATCACCAGGATAGAAACATAATACTAGCCATTTTCCTTTGAAATCTGATAATTTAACTGATGTGAAACCGCCTTTATAATAGGCAGGTGCTTCAAAATCTGGGGCTTTGTGCCCTACTCTTACTATTTCCATAATTTTCTCCTTTGTGTTGATAAGCTCATTTTTTGCTTGAGGTTTTTGTTCGGTTTTTGTTATAGGTCTTGCACAACCTACTGCTTTTTCTTCCATTTTTTACTCCTTCTAAACTAAGTAAAATGTTCTTATTAATAATATAAGTAATAATCTTAAAATATCAAATAAATTTATCATAAACTTTGTCTTGACAATATTAGTAAAAATATATTAATAAAAAAAATAATTAAATGTTCAATCCTTAGGAGAAAAAATGCAAAAAAAAGTTACTTTATTCATTACCTTAATATTAACCTTAGCGATAGCTTCTTGCTTAAAAACAAGTGGACCTTCTTCATCTTCGAGATTTTCACTGAATCTGAAACTTGTAAATTCACAGAATGAAGCTTTATCTGGTTATAATACGACTATTTATCCAAAGAATGAAGGACTTGCTAGTAAATTAACTTCTGGTAGACCTGAAGTATCGCTACACTACTCTGTTCTTAGAGCTGATAGTGTAATAGTAGAAATTAAAGATTATTTTGGTAATAAAATAGAGACTTTGTTAGATCAAGAATTGCCAGCAGGAAATCATGCTCTTGTTTATTATCCTGAAGTTGGTACTAAAGATGGTATTTATCAAGCAGTATATACATTTCATGATGAGAATGGACTTGAAGATTCAGTATCTTGTTATCTTTATCAATATTCTAGAATGAATATAGCTTTGGCTGATTATTCAACAAATGAATTAGGCGAAATCACCGAGACAAGCCAAATCTCTTTTCCATTCTTATACTTTAATGATGAATTTGAGTGTTTAGATGAACACGCATGTATTGTCGGAAACTTAACATTTACTTCCCCTACTATTGTAAAAATTTCAAATAATGAAGGAGTGATAAAAACTGCTTCTTTCAACATTACTAGTGGTAGAAATGATATTGAGTTAAATTGGGATGAAATGACTCTTGAGGAAGATGACCTTGCTAAGAAATATTTAGATGTTACTGATACTGCTTCAAAATCTTTAAACTGGGATAAAGACAATGATGGTGGTGGTTTTCCACCTTTAGAAGCTAGAATTTACGCTTATCCTAATCCTTTCAACTAAGGATAACACTTCTTGTGTCCCCCTCGCTGAGGGGGATTATAGCTTAGATTCTTCTTGGACTTCCCTTACTCCCTCTCACTCTACTCAAGCATTGTTTGATATTTTTTCGAGAAGTCATTAAGGGAGTAGTCGAAGAGGATTAGACGCGGATAAGGTAAGAAAAGAAAGGATAAGAATAATGATATAAATAAACTAAATATCTTTGATTGTGGCAATAGTTGGTTTTAATTTTTTTATGAAAATAAATCTTTATAAAAATTACAATTATAAGAAACAATATCTTTGATGTTTGCTAATTTATGCAAGTAAAAATACTTGACTATCTAATTAATATTAATAGAAATGGAACAATATATGCAATTAATAAAACTAATCAAAGAGTTTAAAAAATTCCTAGTAGGAGGATAATTATGAAACTTTATGTAACTGTAGTTTTGTTGTTAATGGCAAATATTTTGTGTGGTCAAATTTCCTGGTATTCCACTTTACCAATTAGGCAGAGTGGCGATTTAGAGTGGAATCAATCTTCAGTAACATCGGGTGGTAATGATATCGTTCATGTTTGGTCAGAAAAGAACTTTGGAGTTGGAAGAATCTTAGTCCAGAAATTCTATGGTGATGGCACTTCTCTTTGGGACGATGAACCTTTTCTTCTTGCAGAATCTTACAACAATCAATGGAATGCAAAAATCACAAGAACGAATGATGGCGGTTATGTTGTTGCTTGGTTAGAACATTATTATAACCAAACTATTATCAAAGCACAAAAGTTAGATTTTTCTGGTAATAAACTTTGGGCAGATGCTGGAGTTATCATTCCTGCTGAATACAACGAGGACTTTCCTCATAGATTAGTACTATTCCCTAATGAAAATGGTGGTGCTATAATATCTTGGATTGACTATGATACCATGGCTCAAAGTCTAAATAGCAATGGTATACCTCAATGGGGTCATGATGGCATAAATGTCGGTTATACATCTTATAATAATCAAGTATCTTCAGATGGGCATGGTGGTCTTATTATTGTCGATACAGAAGAAGATTCTTATATTATGAATGCGAAAAGATTAGATTCTACTGGTGAAGTTTCCTGGAATGTAGAGATTGATTTAGATCTTCAGGTGAATGATAAAAGAAAACTAAGAATAATTTACAATAATATTGATAGCTATTATGTTATGTTAGAAGAATTAGAAAATCAAATTACTCAAATAGCGGTAAGAAAATTATCATTAACAGGAGAATTATCTACAAGTGTTAACTACATTCCTTTAATGAATGGTACTACTCAAATGTACTTTCTTGATTACAAAACTAATGTTAATGGGGATTTGTTTCTAGTAAGTCAATCAATATACTATTATCTTGATAGTTATATTACTATGCGTGCTTTCAAATTAGATGCAAATTTGAATCATATCTGGGCTGAATCAGGAGTTCTCTTAGACTCACTTGAGGTTCTTATTTTTAATTCCTTAGAAATTGATGCTAGTGATTCAGGAGAATTATACATAACTAATTTGACTGTCAATGGGGCAGGACCTTTAGCTCCTGAATATAATATTAACTTATTTAAGATAAATGCAGAAGGGACTATTGAGACTAATGAAGGTGGATTAGTGCTAACTCAGATTGGGGATATTTCTAGTTCTTTATTTTTAGGCTATGGTGGCGATAATGATAATCTATTCATAACTTGGAAAGAGTTAACTGAAGGTTATACAAATCTTAGACAAATTGTGCTTAATGACCAGCTCCAGAGCCTTCTACCGGAAGATAGTGAGATTATTAGTCATCGTCTTACAGGGTATGTCTATGATACTGATTATATCACTTACTTCTTACCTGAATCTGAAAAGACAGTAACAATTTGGCTTGATAAGAAGAACATGATGAACAACAAGATTATGTATCAAATAGTCAATTCTGACGGTGATATAGAACTTGCTGAAAATGGTAGTGATATTGCTGATTTTACACTAAATGAAACTAGTGATTATGAATATATCCCTTACAAAATTACCACAGCTCAAAACGATTTAGGCCAAATTTGTGTTGCTTGGATATCTGAAGAAAATGGATTATTTGCCAGAAGTAGAGTCATTGATACTGATGGTTCACTTTTAGGTAGTGACTTTGGTGAAGAAATTTATTCTTCTACAAGTTATGAAAAAGTATATGATTTATCAATGAGTTCATATAATAATGATTTCTATCTAAGCTATATGTCTTCAAATTATTATGGAAATGATAAGGCTGCTTACGCTACAAGAACAGACAATAATTTTGCCTGGGGGACTCCACAACTTATTGATGAATCTACAGGCTCAATTTTTGAATTAAATAAGGTTATAAATAACTACTGTGTTGTTAAAAAAAGCAATCAACTACATTATGTTTATAAGATAGCCGACGATGGAAGCGTCTCTGAACTTAACCAAGTCTTTATGGGCTACGAATATAAGTTTGATTGTGATGCAGATAATAACCTTTTCTTTACTTGGTATGTTGGGGGCGAAATTTATGCTCAAGGAATTACTGATTCTGATCAACTGTATTGGAATTCTCCTGTTCAAATCAGTTTCCATTCTGATTCAGAAGTTAATGTTGAAGCTAAATATCCTGAGATTCTTGTTAATGATGGAATTAATATACTATGGAGTCAATCTACAGAAAATTCTGATATTGAATTAAAAGCTCAAAAACTTGATTTTTCAGGTAACAAATTGTGGCAGGAAGCAGGAATTTTACTTTCAACAAGGGAAGAGTACTTTAATGTATCTATACTTGAGGAGATGAATGATGGATATTTTATTGCAGGTTGGAAAGAACCTATTAATGGTTATTGGCGTGATAAACTAAATATTATTAATAGTAATGGTGGGGTAAGTTTTAATGGTTATAGTACACACTATGATGGTATTTTTCTAAGTAACACTACTGTTAAAATTACCAACTTACAAGGTTATAACCTTTTATTCACTTCCTTATATGAAGGTGGACTCTACGCTAGAATGAATGATTTCCTTTCTGTAGATATTGAATCTAATGAAACAGTAGCAATGACTGAGAATTTACTCCAAAACTATCCAAATCCATTTAACCCTGAAACAAATATATCTTTCCAAGTACCAAACTCAGGTCAAGTGAACTTAGATATTTATAATATCAAAGGTCAGAAGGTAAAAACTCTTGTTAATGATATTTTCAGTGCTGGTAGACATAGTGTAGTTTGGAATGGTAGAGATGATAGTAATAAAGAAGTTGCTTCAGGATTATATCTCTACAAAATGAGAAGTGGAAAGTATTCTTCTACTAAGAAAATGATTTTAATGAAATAGATAATAACCAAGGGGCTTATTACCATAGGCCCCTTGAAACCCTGAAAAGGGATGACTTAGACTAGGGAACTCTTCTATGAGACTCCCTGTTGAATTCATGAAAAAAATGTATCGACGCTTATGCTAGGTACTTGGTATTTAGATAAGACCAAAATACAAAATTTTTCTAAAGTTTTACAAATTTCCAGGTTGGAGGATAGTTATGAAACTTGTTTTTTCAGTAGTTTTACTGTTAGTAGCTAATGTTTTGTTGTGTCAAGTAGTATGGGATGAACCTTTACTTATCAGAGATAACGAAAATTTAGAATGGAACAAATGGTCTTCACTTGCTACAGATGATAATGCAATAGTTCATGTTTGGTCTGAAATCCAAGATGGTAGTCGCCAAATCCGCATCATGAAGTTTGATAATCAAGGAAATCCACTTTGGTCTGAAGAACCCATGTTGCTAGCTGAGTCTAACTACAATCAAACTGATTCTAGAATTATAGCTACTAATGATGATTGCTTCATAGTAACTTGGATAGAGCATGAAAATCCACAGAGCATTATGGCTCAAAAGATTGATGAATCTGGTAATCTATTATGGTCAGAAAACGGAGTTTTTGTTTCAGACCAGTTTGATGTTGGTTCGGAAGATAGGATTCTGCTTTTTCCAAATGAAAATGGAGGAGCAGTGATAACATGGCTCAATGATACAACTATGGCTAAAAGCTTAGATAGTAATGGCATAAATCAATGGGGTGGAACAGACGATGCTTTAGACTTAGGTAATATAAGCTACAGCAATCAAATTATCTCAGATGGTCATGGTAGTCTAATCATTGTTGATATTGAAGTAGATCCCAATTTTGTTTCTGTTACGAGATTTGACACTACAGGTGTACTTTTATGGAATCAAAACATCACCTTAGACTTCCCACAAAATGATCGAAGAAAATTAAGAATAGTATATAATAATATTGATAGCTATTATTTAATTTTAGATGACTTTGAAGATTCTATTGCAACTTTGGATGTAAGAAAAATATCTTTAACTGGTGAAATAGACCCATATATAGCTAATGTTCCATTAATGGAAAGTCCTTACCCATTCTACATCATAAATTACGCTACAAATGATAATGGAAATTTATTCATAATTTCTAAATCCTTGATTTCCTCCAATTTTGAATACTCATGGAATGCTATAAATTTAAATCAAAATCTTTACCAAGTATGGAATAATTCAGGAATATATTTAGATAGTATTAGTAATTTTTCTAAAGATAATATAGATATTATTGCAACAAATTCAGACGAGTTATATTTTACTATGATGATAGATAGTGAAATGGATTCAGATTATATTGATTACGATTTTAAATTGATTAAAATAGATTCAAATGGTGATATTCAAACTGACGATAGTGGATTACTGATTAATCAATTTAATAGCTATGAGTTTGACTCCTATTTAGCTTATAACAATGAATTAATCATTATATCATTTGAATTTCGTGATGGTTTCAGGAATTTAGTGCAAAAAGTTTTTGATGATAATCTCCAAAGTGCAATTAGTGAAGAGAATGAAATTATAATACATAGTATAACTGGAGGACTTTCATATTATTATTATGCCTTTCACTTACCTGATTCTGAAAGAAGTGTGATTATTTGGTTAGATTATACTTTCAATATGAACTATAAAATAAAATATCAAATTATTAACTCAGATGGAAGTTATGAGTTAACAGAAGGTGGTCTTGATATAGCTGAATTTACTAATTCGAACCTTACAGAAGAAGATTATGATATCAGATATATATCCGTAGTTCAAAATGATTCAGGTCAAATTTGTATAGTTTGGAATGCAGACAGTTATGGTGTGATTATGAGCCGTATTATTGATAGTGATGGTAGCCTTTTAGGCAATGAATATGGAGAAGAGATTAATTCTTCGCTGGAATCACTAAGACAGTTATCCGTAAGCACCAATAATAATGCATTTTATGTTAGCTGGTTGATTGAAGATACTTCCGCAAATGAAAAATATATCAACGGAATTAAATGTAATAATGATCTACAGTGGGGAGAACCCTATACTATAGATACTTCCCAAGGTTCAACTTATTCTCAATACCGAATTGAAAATACAGTAAATAATTATTGCATAATCAAAACAAACAATCAAACATTTAAAGCAATTAAAATTACTGATCAAGGTGATTTCCTTGAAGAGAATTTAGTCCTTATTGGAAATGACCAAAAATTTGTTGCTGATGATAATAATAATCTGTTCTATATCTGGAATACAGATCATCAAATCTTTCTTCAAGGAATAACCAATAGTGGAAACCAATATTGGGATGACTCAATTATTGTTATTGATAATTCTACTACACAAAATGAAATCTATATCACGAACACTGAAATTCTGATTACTGATGAGATTAATATTGTTTGGAGTGAAACTAATTTTACTGTGACTGAAATGAAAGTTCAAAAACTTTCTTACTCAGGTGAAAAATTATGGGACGAGGAAGGTATTTTACTAAATAATGAGATAGAATATGGTGGATGGTACGATAACTTCATTAAGGATGTAGGTGATGGTTATATTATTGTTGGCTTGCGGGATGACTCTGACTTTGGTGTTAATTATGAATATAATCTGATGAATTCTGATGGCGACATAATATATGTTGCTGATGGATCAGAATTAGCAGGTGAATTACCAGAAATATACATACTGGATTTCGTCAAATTACCAGACCAGAGAGTGTTAAGTGTTTGGTCTCAATATAATGAAAATATTTCTGGATTTTATGCACAATTACTCGATTTCACTTCAGTAGCTAATGAAAACAATGATATAGCTCCAATGACTATGAGCTTAATGCAAAACTACCCTAATCCATTTAACCCTGAAACAAATATCTCTTTCCAAGTACCAAACTCAGGTCAAGTGAACTTAGATATTTATAATATCAAAGGTCAGAAGGTAAAAACTCTTGTTAATGATATTTTCAGTGCTGGTAGACATAGTGTAGTTTGGAATGGTAGAGATGATAGTAATAAAGAAGTTGCTTCAGGATTATATCTCTACAAAATGAGAAGTGGAAAGTATTCTTCTACTAAGAAAATGATTTTGATGAAATAGAATACTGGGAGTGCTTGCATTTTTGCAGGCAATTCTCTAAATACGAAGATTAAAGCCCCACTTAAGTGGGGCTTTAATCTTTTATTATCCACTAATTATCCTAATTTCAGTAAGAAGAAAAGGCTCTTGTTCGAGTCTGGTGGAAATTATTAAGCATTTCGTTGCACCTTATTATTGCTTTACAGTAAGTTAGGGTTTATAGTATACAAGAGATAGAAGTTTTTATGCTAAATAAGACTTAATCCTGACTTGTGAGGGCGTAGCTTTGCGAAGACTCAAAGGATTGCAACCCTGGCTTATGATGTACATAAAAAGTGTAACCCTGTAAGGGTTTAATAATAATATATATACAAAGGTTTTATTATATAAATCAGTTACTCTTCTATTAAACCCTTACAGGGTTATGTTCGTATTTTTGGATATTGTACCTGGGGTGACGATCCCTATAGGATCTTACCCCAGGCTAATCTATTAATCCCTTTCAGGGATATTTTAACCATTATTATTAACTAAACTGTTTCGTTATAAATTCATCTTTCCACCAGACTTGAACTTGAGCCGAAGAAAATAACTTAGGTACCGAAAAACTGATGAAGATTGATAAGAAAATCTAGATAATGTATGTTGGTAAGCCTCTTCTGTCGGACGGTGGAGATTCTCTCCGCCTCAAATGTTGAAATGTAAGAAGGTTCCCCTTTTCAATTACCCCCGCGGAGGGGTGGCGGGGTATTTCCCAGACGGGGTGCTTGCACTTCATAACACTAGCTACCCAAAAAAGCTATTAAACTCAGTAGTGAGTAGTTCTTTAAGTTTATTTAAATCTTTATTATAGATATAAGCTAAGGCAAAAACAGGGTTAGCCTTGTGATCTAACTTAACATAATCAATGATATTACTATTAGCATTAAGGTGGCTTTTAAACTTATCATGGTTTGGGGGCATTTTATTAATATCAACATCTTTACCATTATAACCTAAAATCCAGGCATAATTTTTTTCTTTTCTAATTTCCCAAATAGCATCCCAGTTAGCAGGGCTGTCATCAAAGTAAGCACTAATAGGTTGATGTTGGAAACTGTTGAAGGTTAAATCTGATAGCCCAAATCCACCGTAGCGCATAGGATTAAGTTCAATAGGAAGCATTACTCCATCCTGAAGTTTAAACTCAGCATGTATTGGAAAGCTCTTTAAATTTATAATCTTATTTAGTTCATTAAAGAAATTAGTGAATGTTACTAAATAGTTGTCAAAAATCTCCTTGTTAGTATAATACATAAGATGGAAATATTCAGAGATAGCTGGTTCTGGATGGAAATAGATATTCATAATCTCAGGCTTACCTGCTTCATCAAAAAACATATCAACTGCATACTCATCACCAGTAATAAACTCTTCAATGATAAATTCATTTTGGGTAAGAATAGATTCTGGGAAGAATTTGGCATTAGCTTGAACTTCTTGCTTCATATCAGCAGCTAGAGCAGTTAAATCACAGTTTGGTTCAGCAATTCTTACACCGGTACCAAAAAAACCTTTTAAAGGCTTAATAACTACTTTTTTACCTTGTAAATCTAAGTTAGGAATTTCAGAGAGGGAGGCTTTGGCAAAATAGAAATCAGGATAGAGATTAGATAGAACTTCTCTACAGAAATATTTATTCTTGAGTTTATTGATACCATTAATATAGTTAGCATCTTCCATTCTTTCCATAACTATGCTTAGTGAAGTTTCAGAAGGTACATAGACTTTATCGGTTGAACAAAATGTAATATTACTCGCTGATAACTCTTCACCACTCATGGCAGTGATATCTTCTCTTTTGGCTAAATCTTCAATAAAACTACTGTTAAATGTTTTTCCGGTAATTATATAATTCATTTTACTTCCTTATTTTTCTTTCTTTGGTCAGAAAATCATAAGAAAGTATGCTGTCAACTTGAAATCTAATCAGCAATATCTATTACTTGTTCTAGAGGGATAATCTGGAAGAATTTAACATTATCTTCTGGGAGCTCAACTTGGTAGTTAGTTTCCTCTTGAATAGCTAGAGAAGAAAAGTCAGAGTTTAGCTCTCTTCCTCCAGTGACACGATAAAGGTCGCTATTAGTAACCGAATCCCAGCTCAATTCAATTTGATTAGATTCAATGGCGATATTGATTGGGAAATTAACTTGAAGAGGCAGAAAAGTCTGATTTATTAACTCTGAAATAATTACCTCTTCTTGGAAATTATCCTTGATTAATCTCATCTTAACATCGAAATTACCTTCTTCTAAGTAAATTCTTTGAGGTGATAAATCACTTGAATCCCATTGACCATCATTATCAAAATCCCATTCCACTGAATCATATTCGCCTAAAGATAAATTCTTAAATTGAATGATTTTAGGAGAGGAATTGAGGACAATCGTGGCCTCAAAATTATTAGGGTGATAATAATACCAAAAACCTCTATCAGTGATAGTGTTATCAGGATCTAGTAGGGATGAGTTACCTGAATTAATGGCAGGAGAAATGCTCTGTAGCTTTAAATTAGTAGTTGATACAAATTGAGGATTAGAAGACAAATTTGAGATTCCAGACATTTCATCAGGAAGTATAGAATAGTTGATAGTTAGGTATTCACTATCAAAATTTGATTCTCCCCAGATAATACTATTGCTTAAAATCATCTGAGCTGAATCTGTTACTAATAGTTCATAGCCAGCATTCTCAGTAGAAGTAATATGCTTGAGATTTTGGTTTCCTCCGATTATCCTAAAAGCTGCAGTTTGGCTATTAGTCATTCCTGAAAACTCTAAGTAGTTTGCATTTACAGTAGAATGCTTAGCGTAAATACCATAATTTTCATTATCTTTAAACCTTACATGATCTAGGTTTATTGTGCTAAGACTATCTAGCCAGATGCCACTTTGGCTATTCTTAATCATAGCATAATTAAAATAGGAATCAGGAGATGGCTCCATCATGAAGGTAAAATCAGTCCATTTATCATCTTCAAGTGAATCGTCAGAGTAAGATGTGAAGGTTACATAATTAAGAGAATCTCCATCAACTTGAATCTTACCACCCCAATAGAGGTAAAAACTTTTGTCGCTATTGACTCTAATTTCTGTACCAGGCTCAATGGTGAGGGTACTGTTGATTATCTGATGTTTATAAACATAAATAGGACTCTCCTCAGCCCGCCACACAGTGGGACTTATAACACTTGACTCCTTAATTGTGTAAAGTGGTTTTATTAATTTTACAGTAGGATCAAGTAGGTTGGGAATATTCTCTATAGTAATTCTTAGCGGAATACCTGCAGGTAAATTTGATGAGAAGTTAAGGAAATAATCATCACCTTGTTGAGAAACTGAAGCAAGAGGATAAGTTGTAGTTACTGCATCTCTTTGATAAATGGTGTAATTATTAGTATCTAAAACTTCACTAGTCATACTTGCAGAGAAAGTTAATTTAATGGAGTTATCAGATACTTGTTCAATTTCAACACTTTCCAAGCCCTTTATAAGCTCTGTGGATGGATCTGCAAAGAGGATATTATCAAAGTAAACATAGCGTCTAGTACCAGTCTGATCAGTGATTCCTACTAAGTCTTCTTTACCATCAGTAAAAGCAAACCCAATTTCACTAATCTCTTCATTGCTGTAGGCATCAACAAATTCTCGATGAAAAAGCTGGGAAGGACCTTGATTTTCAAAACTGCTATAAAATCCATAAGAAGTGTTACCAATATAAGCAAATGCTCCTCTTTGGTTAAGAATAAAACTCTCTCCGATAGAATCATTAGTAGATAAATTAGCAGTATGGCAACCTTGGGTGTAGATTAATGGATAATCCTGGTTAACAAAATTATTCGTTATATCGCTGTTACTAATGGAGAATACAGCCGTAGTTGAGCCGTGTCCTAGGTGATGAACTTGTGATACACCATTATTGATAGCAGAAGTTAGGTTAGCTTCAGTGAAGGTACTATTTTGAGAATAGAGGGTCTGTATAGAATAGTCTGCCAGACTATTAGCTAGTTCATTCATTGATGGTGCTCCATAAATAGAAGAACCAAGATATTCTCCTAATAGTAGGACCTTTTCGTAGAATTGCTCTGAAACTTGGGCTGAAGCATAGTCTTGCTGTTTATTAAACCAATTTTCTAATTCATCAGTTGTCTCAACAGGAATTCTTCCAACTGCTAATTCTGCAAACAAATCTGCTTCCTCACCACTTGTTCCTGTAGCTTGAATATCTTGAGCAAAATCTCCTTCTCCAAAGAGGTTATCACTGTCATTATCCCAATCACCATCTAAAGCAGCAAAATAGAGGTCAGAATAGACATTATTGCTATTCCATGAACTATTATAAGCAGCTCTAATTCTGAGTAATCTCGCTGGGACTAAATTTAAATCACCTCCTAGTAAAACAAAACTGAGAGGTGTTTCGTTACTAGACCACTCTGTATAGACTTCTATAAGGAAATTACGGAGTTTCTCAGCGTTGTCTCTGCCACTAAAGTTAGAAGTTATATTGCTGATATCGACAACTTGAGTAGAGACACCTAAGCCTGTTTTATAATCTGCATAAATTTGCCAGTCAGTAAGTAAGCCTGATGGTGAGATAATAAGCATTTCTGCAGGCTCTATTCCTAAGCTATTTCGTGGAGAATAATCCGGATTTGCGTAGTAAGTATAGTAGGATTCTCTAACTCTCTCTTCGACTATAAGCTTCTCTGTAAGTTTATGAAAATCCCTTAAATTAGTTAAGAATCTGGATTTCTCAAAAGCTGTAACTCTTAATTTAGTAGTAATTTCTATCTGAGCCTCTTGTAAGATATCTAATCTCTTCTCAGAGCTATGATATACTTGATGAGGTATTTTAGCTATTAAAATTTGGATTCCTTGTTTATAGTAACTTTGATATGTGATATTTGGCTGGCTTGGGAATAGGGGAGAAGGTGCTTGCTTAGCTTCACCAATCTGTCCATCAGTGTTAGAAGCATAGCCAGGGAATATAGGAATATTCTTGGATTGAGATTGGTATTTCTGATTAGTTATATTTATTGAAATCACTTCTTCATCTAAGGGGAGCAAATAATATAAAAGCTTGTATTGAATATTAGCTTGGCCTGTCTGTCCGTAAAAGGCTGTTTCTAAAGTATTGTTATCTGTATAATTAAATATATATTGATTTGCTGAAAGAGCTAAAGTAAAAAGACAAATTAAAGGCAATAAATATTTTCTCATAATACCTCTCAAAATATTAATTCTAAGGATATTATAACAAATTAGAGATGTCGAACAATATTTATTTCATTTAGAAGATATTTATGATGTTAAATTATATTATAGAAGTAATTGTTTTATTTTGGTAAGATCATAGATTAACCCATATCTTTTAACTAATTTACCACTTTGATCAACTAAATGGTGTACTTGGGAAAAGAGTATTTTTTCATTACCAGCAAGTGTTTTTATTTTTATAGTAATTTCATAGTCAGAATTTTTATTATTTCCTTGAGTAATCGCATCTAAAGACTTAGCTAGAGATTCTTTCATGATTAATTGCCTTAAGGAAGAGATGTTGGGTGGGCAATCTTTTGGTGTTGTTTCAATAATATCATAGAGACTTGATGACCAATATTCAGAATCAGATTGGGGATCGTATTCCCAAAATCCAACTCCCATATTTGCAGATATTACTTCGTTTTTTTCTACCAAGGATGGTTGAATAGCCTCAGCTTCAGTTTGAGGAATCTCAAAAATCACTCCAGTAACTTGAATAGGCTTGTCTTGATCATCATATTTTGTAGAGAAATGGGAAAGAACATACTTTAAATCACTTTGTGGAGTAATAATTCTGTAGGCAGATGATCTATCCTCATGAGCTAAGACATCTTGAGAATAACTAGCAAATATTCTTTGCACATCATCTTTGTGGATCATGGAAAAAAACTCTTCTTCGCTAAAAGATTCTCTCTTAGTATCTTTACCCATAAATTGGAGTAATTCTCTAGTTCCCATGAAGAGTTTCTTTTTGATATCATGAACCCAATAACCAATTTTATTAATTCTCTTAGTTTTGTTAAGGTGAATCAATACATCAGGATGAATTTCTGTCCTGCAATTAAGCATAATTCTATCGATAAGTGTTTGATATGTTTTAGCCTGATAGAATTTTAGGCTAATAATATCGTTATTAATTTTCTCTAATTCAGTTAAGTACTCTCTAATTTCTTTCATGATGACAAGCCTTTTTTAGGTTATATTTTACATAATCAGATAACTATTTTTTATGTCAACAAAAAAAATATAAGTTATGAATAAAAAAGGTTCAGACAGAATATTTCATTAAATCTGAACCTTAAAATTCTAATTTTGTTTATTTCATTAAGATAGCTTTTTGAACTTTTTGATAGTCATCAGTTTCAATTCTGATTAGATATATTCCAGAAGCAACTGATTTATTTTGATTATTTTTACCATTCCATACAGTTTTATGACTTCCAAAGTTTTGATATTCATTAACTAAAGTCTTCACAAGTTGCCCTTTAATATTAAAGATATTAAGTCTGACAGGAGAAGCCTTTGCTAAAGTATAAGCAATATTTGTTTCAGGATTAAAAGGATTTGGATAGTTAGCTTGTAAGCTTGTTAATAAAGCAACATCATTATCTTCATTGTCTGTACCTGAGAGATAATCAAAGCCGATAATATTAGAAGAATTACTGTAGTCGCTTTGATATAGAGCTTTTAGTCTATAAGAATAAAAACCGATTTTATTCAGTAGGCAAGAGTATTGATAATCTGTGAATTGAGCCATTTCTTCCCAGTCTCCAGTATTGAACTTTCTCTCTAAAATAAAATTAGTTAGTTGGTCATCACTATCTTCTTGATAATCCCAGTTTAAAACTAGAGTAGAGTCTTGCAGAGAGTAACTTAAATTCTCAGGTTGCTTAAGATAATTTAAAGAGACATCATAAGAAATAAGAGAATTAGAGTTAGGGTTTGTTAATTGGTAATTATCTGCTCTATGGCCTAAAAGATTATAAGATACTTCGTAATCACTCATAGGTAACAGCGCTAAGTAATCGCCATCTATATTGGGATTTAGCGCATAATTAGCTAAAGTTATATCAACAGCAGAAGCAGTGTCTTCGCTATCTATAAGCTCTACACTACCCGAAAAAATGAAATTCTCTTGAATTGTGCCACCGATTGAAATATCATCAATGAACCAACCGTGGTTGTTTACCATTGAGTCTGAAGCAAACCTAAAGCCGAATCTAACTGAACGGCCAAAATATGCTTCCGGTACTGAAAATGTAACAGGAGTCCAATCATTCAATAATCCACTATAACCAGGAGCGCCTAAAGCAAAAACATTTGCAACAGGATAGTTGTTTTCAGGCACTAACAATATTGTATTACTTGTACCTTCGATATTCATAATCACATGACCACCATCATAAATTTGTTCAGTATCATATCTATGCCAAAATTTCAGAATTAGATCATTTGCAGCAGTAGAATACTCTGTCCAAACTGTTGAACTTACATTACTTGGGTATGCAGCATTTAAGGTTGTTGCTAAGATATTTGTACCATTATGCGCTGAACAATATGTACTTGTACCAATTTCCCAAGGCTCGGTATAGTTTAGCAAAGTATTCTCAGTTTCAAAATCTATGGTAGTGCTTTGCGAATTTAAGCCAATAGAACTTGTCCTTTGCAAATCAATTTCTCCATTCTTAGTGGCTTTTACAGTAAGAGGTAAGAATTCATTTACAGGTGCAGTTGGTGAAACATCAGCAATAAAAACTCCTTGCCAAGTTGAGTTTGCTTTAACTTTTATATCAGTCATTGTGTCGGTAATCAAAGTTAAGTATGGACTTGTGGTCTCTATAGACACAGTATCAAAGAAATCATCAACGGAGGAAGTATTCTCAATTTCCCAAGCTAGTTGTATTCTCTCTCCAGGCTCCATAATATAGTTGTTATTACCTGTTGTTGAGAAGTCATTTATAAAGGAACTCTTTAAACTACAAGAAGGCTTAATAACTTCGATATTAATTTTCTTAATGACATGATAATCATCATCTCCGTAAATATTCAAATCAAAGTTTATATAAGCTCCTGGTTCAACTTCTTCTAAAAGTTTAAATTTAAAATAGTTTCTTCCATAAGAAAACTCGTGATAAATAATATCATCGTAAATAGAATTATCATTAATAATCTGAATGCTAGGATTTGTAGAAGTAATTCTTGCGTGAGGGTTGGTGAGGGGATTGATAGCAGAGTTACTTAAAGAAACAGCCAATTTAATACCTTCACCTACTTCGAAGATACCATTATTATTCTCGTCAAAAGTTCTTATTTCTGCAATACTAATATTTGCTTCTAGAGGAATAGTTGGTTTTGTGGTAATATAAAGAGCTCTATTACTTTCAAGAATACTGGCTTGAGGCGAGTAATTATTATTAAAAGTATACTCTAAACCATCCATTCCAGAAGGAGATTCTATTCCTATTGATGCATAATTACCATGCCAAGGTGTAAAGCCACCTTCATTGCCAGTATCTACATTGTTAAATACTTTATATTGAATTTTAGCATTACCTTGATTGAGTGAAGAAGGGTATCTTTGAGGATCATAGAGGATAATCTGGAAAGTTTCTTCATCAGGATGTCCTGGAGCACCATTAATCATTTGCTCCCACTGAATTACTAAATAATCTTCATCATTATCATAATAGGAATAAATACCAGAATTAGAATCCATGTGCATATCATCCCAAAATGCTGCAATCATACCATTTGGTCCTAAAGCACCAGGTAATCTCCAGTTTCTAAACTCCCCGTTACTATTCTCTCCAAAAGAGATAAAACCGTTTGAGCAAACCGTTATCTGGCTAAAACTCTCTCCGTAGAAAGAGAATTGGAAAGGAAGGTCTATTGTTTCAGTTGAGTTAGAACCAACCCCATCTCCTTCTCCGAAAGATTCAGGGTCATAAATATCTAGAAGTGATCCTAATCCTCCGTTATTTGGAGCTATTTCGATCCATTGATAAGCAATTTGCCCAGGAGCATTATCATCATTAATATCATAAATAACATAACCAAATTTGTCTGGTCCTAGAGGTGAATTTACTGATGGTGTGCCAAATTGAATATCAAAATCTAGTTCTTGATAGAAGTTCTCTCCATTATCAAATTTTAAGATACTAGTAAAAGTGGCTCCTGGATACATATCTATCTCAGAGCTGATCACGAAATGGAGATCTTCTGTCTGATTCCAGAGTAGTTCCTCAATAAGAATATCCTGAGTGTTAATAGTGAAATGGCCATTATTGATGAAAAGATTAGCAGTAGTATTTTCTACTTGAATTTGTGACAGGTTTTTTACACTAACATAGATGTGGTTATCTGTATTCGCCTGTAAATACTCTCCGACAAAACTTAATTCAGTGTCGGTAATTATTAGCTCACCATTTTCTACTCTTGCTGAGGATATTAAATGCGTATTTAAATCATTTCCATAGTTAATATCTAATATGAAGGCAATATTAGTGTTGTTTAAAATGTTGTTATTAATGTGGATTAGGAAATTCTCATTGAACATTGAAGAACTGTTAGCAGCTAGAGACGATATTTCACGGTTAGCTTCTAAAATCTCAATATCTAAATCATTAATAGATAAAGTAGCTTGAATGTTATTCAGCTCATAATCTCTTAGGTTGTTAATAACGAAATTTAATTCAATAGTTTCACCAGCTTCAATGTTCTGATTACTATTTCCGGAAGAAGAACCACCTGTATCATCATCTATAAAGAGGTCAGTAATTCTCATATCACCATTATTCTCGCTAGTGATGCTATTTTGGTAAGGGAAAAAATCATCCTTGTTGACTGTTAAAGTGCTTTGTATATTTCCGCTTTCTATTTGAATAATAGCTAAACCATTATCATTTGTTATAGCTTTATATATAGATCCATCCTGCATTGACAAGGTAACAGAAGCATTCCCGACAGGATAGTAATTAGAATCTTCAACCAATACAGTTAATTCTTCAGTGTCTGGCAAAAAGTCAGACCTTTCTACTATAAATTTATTAGCTTCACCGACATAGACATCAACAGTAGGGTCTCCGATTAAATTACACCAGTGAGTAAACTTTTTAACATCACTCATTGCTGACTCACTATAAATTATGTAATTAGTGATTTTACCAGTTAGAAGTGCCTGCCCCATAGTTCTTTGTCCAATGTTATATATCCCATGGAAGATTCCACCAGAAAGACTATTGTTGTATGAAGTATGTGTTGAGGTTGTTGCCATACCAATTGCAGTGATTCCACCTTTAGGAGAAGTTTCAGATCCCTGATTAACGAAGTCTTCTGTTGTAGCATTAGCAGCAAAATCACCTGTTCCACAAGTTATCATACAAGCATGATTTAACTTATGGTTGTTTGATTGTCCATTTCCTGCATTCCAGCCACTCATTCCATAAATCCCACGATAAATAAAAAATCCCACACCGTCATTAATTGCTGAATTCATTTCATTGGCATTAGGCTCATTGGCATAAAGCTCGTAATAGTTATTATCAGGATTTACTCTCTGGCTAATTTGCTTAACAAACTTGCAATGATTTACAGTAGATTCTCCAGATGGATCAGTATCTGCAACTAAGAGCATATTATCTAAATAAGGGTCATTTACGGGATTACTAATTCTCTCATAGGATTTAATCTTTCCCACATAGCGACTTAAATCTGAAGAGTTGTTTATAGACATTCTCCCGATAAATATATCTCCGACCAAATCATTACCTGCAAGGTGGGTGTAAGGGTAATCTCCTTCAGCATTTTCAGCATAATATTCATTAAAAGTAGGAATGCCAAATGAACCAGTAACATCCCCCACGAGAACAACATAATCTAGTTTAAAAGTATCTCCATTATAGAGATTTTGAATATAATTTTTAATTCCTGAGGCAGTAGTTGAACCAATATCACTAGTGGAAACACTTAGAACATTAAATCCTTTCTGTTGTTTATACTTGATATATTGGTCTAATTTCAATTGAAAAATAGGGTCACCATTATCTCTATGAATAAAGAGGATATTAGTATTAGGAGTAAAATTATCATTTCTGTGATAGTTTAGGATTGTTGCTTGATAGACTTTATCAAAAGCTGAAGATTGCTCGGAAGTAGAATATAATTCATTATATCCTTCTTCATGTTTATCGGTAGAAATCTTGAGGGTTATTTTATTAAAGATTCTTAATTTTTTATTTGATTTATCATACTGAAATGGTTTAATTTGTAGTGGTTTAACACGGTAATCTCTTAGAATGAAGTTATCTCCGCTAGTGGTTGTATTTGCAGGGAAAAAACCATTATATTCATTCTCTTCTAGGGTAATATTATCATAGACAAAACCTTCTTTCTGAGAAGGAAAGATATTTCCTGTTGAAAATTCAGTGTAGTCAGAATCAATTATTTCCCAGCTTACTTTTCCCACTCTTGGAACAGCAATACCTGTACCGAAGATGGGTAAGTAGGGCATTCCCACCTCTGTAGTGTAGGTTTGAGTGTTAGTAGTAATAATGTTATAAGTTGCCTTATCTGTTTTTAACTTTTCAATCTGATAGTCGGGTAAAGCAAATTCTATAATTACTTCTGTCTCATTTTCACTAATTACCTTAAAACCTTCATTGATGACACCTCTTGTTTCCTCAAGTGAATACAGACCAACAGAAAACATAAGTATCAATAAACCTAACAAAAATCCTCGCATAAATCACCACCATTCTTTAATATTGTTATATATATACAATATGCAAATGCTATTCCGAGAGTTAAAATATAAAGGATGATGTGCTATATTATAGTAATTTACTTAACAAATAAACTATCTGAAATGCACAAAGGAATATTATTTTAGAACTTTTGACTTGAAAAAAGCCCCGCATTTAGCGAGGCTTATATATTTTTATTTATGGATATGCCTGCAAGGATGCAAGCGTTCCCGGTTAAGATGCCTTCAAGATGAAAGCGCTCCAGTGGGTTCTTCCAGTTTTCTATTTCATTAAAACTGCTTTTTGAGTTTTTTGATAATTATCAGTTTCTATTCTGATGAAGTACATTCCTGAAGCAACAGCTTTATTCAGGTTATTTTTACCATTCCAGACAGTTTTATGATTTCCTGCAGATTGATATTCATTTACCAAAGTTTTCACTAGTTGTCCTTTAAGATTAAATATCTTAAGTCTCACTGGGGAAGCTTTTGCTAAAGAATAAGCAATATTTGTTTCAGGATTGAATGGGTTTGGATAGTTCCTGTGAAGAGCTGTAACAAGAGTAACATTATTATTTTCATTGTCAGTACTTACAAGGTAATCAAGGTCAATGATATTTGAAAAATTACTATAATCTTCTTGGTAATTAGCTCTTACACGGTAAAAGTAGAATCCCATGTTATTTAAAATAATAGAATATCCAATATCTGTTACCTGTGCAACTACTTCCCATTCTCCAGTATTAAACCTTTTCTCTACCATGAATTGAGTTAATTCATCATCAAGGTCTTCTTCATAATCCCAAGTTAAGGTTAGGATTGAATCTTGGAGAGTGTAACTTAAGTTCTCTGGACTATTGAGATAGTTGAGGGATACATCATTAGTTAACATAGTATTGGAACTAACTCCAGATATTCTTAAATCATCATTTCTGAAACTATTAAGAGAATATAAAACATCATAATTAGCTAATGGTAATATGGAAATATATTCACCATTACTTTTAGGGTTAAGCATGTAGTCTGAGATAGAAATATCAACTGAGGCTACATCATCAGTAGCACCAACTAAAGTAACTTGGCCAGTGAATACAAAGCTCTCTTGAATAGAACCACCTATCGATATGTCATCGATAAACCAACCAGAGCCACTTACTGATATATCAGATGCAAATCTAAAACCAAATCTAATTGATTGCCCTTGATAAGATTGTGGGATATTAACAGTAACTTGAGTCCATTGGTTTAAATCAGCACTATAGCCAGGACCATCAAGTGCAGATACATTTTGATTACTATAATTACCTTCTGGAATTAAAACTGTGTTGTTGCTACTTCCTTCAGTGTTAATAACAATTTGACCTCCATCATAATTATTCTCTATATTATATCTATGCCAGAAAGATAAAACTGTTGCTGGAGTTGCATTAATATATTCTGTCCATACGATAGAATCTGCATTATGAGGATAATTACTATTCAGTGAAGTTGCTAAAAGTTTTGAACCACTATGAGAACTTACAGCATTACTAACACCTACTTGCCAAGGAGTGTTATATGTTAAAGGAATATCTTCTGCTTCGAAATCTATCATTGTCTCTGAGCTATTTAGATTTACAGCAGCATTATCTTCTAAAATAACTTCACCATCTCTTTCAGCAGTCAACAGTATTTCAATTGATTCATACTCAGGAGCAGTAGCAGAGATTTCAGCTTGGAAAACTATCTGTTGAATAGAATTAGCTTTTATTCTAATATCATTAAATGAATCTGTGATAAATGTTAAATTTGGATTGGAAGTTGAAATTGAAACATTATCAAAGAAACCATCAACTGGAGAAGAATTCTCAATTTCCCATGCTAAGTAGATACTTTCACCTGCTTCTGGGATATAATTATTGTTACCTGTAAGCGCATAATCATTAATAACAAAATTACCAGCATTCAGAGAAGCTTTGTTTATCTTTATGTTAATATCCTTGTAGAAGTGATATCCGTCTTCACCTTCAATTTCCATATTTAGGGTAATAATTTCATTATTTTCCAACTCTTCTGTTAACTTGATTTTAAAGGAATTTCTTCCAGAGACTTCATTTCCCATAATAAGATCATCAAAAGTAATATGGTCATTGAGAATACTTACTCGGAAATCTGTAGAAACAATAGTTGCACTAACATTAGTTAAAGGAGTTAAGGCAGAATTAACTAAAGATATACCAACTTCAACTTCTTCTTCGACTTCGTAGATACCATTATTATTACTATCATTAATTATAATTCGTGAAACATTTATAGTAGGTTCAACTAAGAGTATTGGCTTGGTTGTTATGAAAAGAGCCATACCATCTTCAAGAGGATGAGCTCCAGCAGGATAAAGCTGATTATAAGTGTATTCTAAACCATCAGTCCCCGAAGGTGATTCAATTCCAATTGTTGAGTAGTTACCATGCCAAGGAGTGTAATTTCCTGGATTTCCGTTATCTACATTATTAAAAACTTTGTACTGAATTTTTGCAGTTCCTTGATTAAGGGATGATGGATATCTTTGTGGATTATAGAGAATTATCTGAAAAGTCTCTTCATCAGGATGTCCTTCTGCTCCATTAATCATCTGTTCCCATTGGATAACAAAGAAATCTTCTATATTATCATAATAATAGTAGATACCTGAATTGCTTCCCATGTGCATATCATCCCAGAAAGCAGCAATCATACCATTTGGTCCTAAAGCACCAGGTAATCTCCAATTTCTAAATTCACCATTGCTATTCTCTCCAAAGGAGATAAAGCCATTAGAACATACTGTAACTTGATTATAGCTTTCTCCATAAAATATGAATTGGAAAGGTAGATTTATTGTCTCAGTAGAGTTTGAACCCACTCCATCACCTTCACCTGTAGCTTCTTGATCATCTATATCTAGAAGAATTCCTGAACCACCATTATTAGGTGCAATTTCTATCCAGTCATAAACTGGACAGTCTGGATAATCAAGGTCATTGGAATCATAGATAACATAACCAAACATATCTGGTCCTAAGGGGGAACTATTATCTGAATTACCAAATTTAGCATTAAATTTCAATTCTTGATAGAAGTTAACTTCATTATCGAATTTAAGAATGCAGTCAGCTGTCATACCTGGGAACATATCTATGTCCGAGTTAATTTGAAAATCAAGAGTTTGACTTTGATTACTAGCCAAATCTGAAATAAGAATATCTTCTGTGAGAATATTGAAATGTCCGTTATTAATAACTAATTGAGCATAAGCGTTTTCGATAGTTAGTTCAGAAGTGTTTTCTACAGTAGCTGAGATAGTTGCTGTTTGATTAGCTTCTAAGCTATTTCCGAGCATAACAATATTAGTATTTGTAAGTAATAACTGACCATTATGAACTTTAGCTGTTTGAATTAAGCGTTTTGATTCATTATCCCCATAAGAGAGGTCTAGAATAAATGCTATATCAGTATCATTGAGAATATTATTATTAATATGAAGCACAAAGTTATTGTCAAAAAGTGAAGATCCACTTGCAGTGAGTAAAGATATTTCGCTATTTCCTTCAAGAATATCTACTTGGAAATTATTAACTGAAAGTGTTGCTTGCATATCATTTATCTCATAATCAATTAAACTATTAATCATGAAGTTTAACTCTATTGTTTCACCTGCTTCAATATTTTGATTATTATTTCCTATAGATTCACCCTCATTGTCGTCATCAACGATAAGAGAAGTTACTCGGAAATCTTCATCACCAGAGATAGGTAAGGTCTCTTGATGAGGAAAATAATTTGGTTTATTTACGGTGATATCATATTCAACATCACCATTTGTTAAACTTAGATTGGCTATACCCTCACTATTAGTGACAGTTTTGCTTATCTCACCACTCTGATTAGTTAAAGTAACGCTCGCGAAATTAACAGGATTATTGTCCTGATTTTTGACAATAATGGTAAGATTATCACTATCTGCAAAATAATCAGATGTTTCAATAGTAAAGCTATCAGGCTCACCTGTATAGACATCAACAGTAGGATCACCAATTAAATTACACCAATGAGTGAATTTTTTAACATCTGGTAAATCAGAAGCACTGTAAACAATATAAGTTGTAACTTTTCCAGTTAAAAGAGCTTCTCCCATGGTTCTTTGGCCTATATTGTAGATACCATGAAAGATGCCTCCAGAAAGGCTATTATTAAAAGAGGTATGAGTGCTTGCAGTTGCCATACCTATTGCAGTTATACCGCCCTGAGGAGAAACTTCACTACCTAGGTTAACATAAGATTCAGTTGTTCCAGTTGAAGCAAAGTTGCCAGTAGCACAAGTAATTATTACTCCATGGTTAAGCTTATGAATATTATTTTGAAGAGAGCTTGGACTCCATCCGCTCATGCCTATATAGCCACGATAAACAAAAAGATCTACACCATTATTAATAGCTGTATTCATATCAGAGGCATTAGGGTTAGATCCATAAATTTCTGTATAGTTATAGTTAGGATTAATTCTGCTACTAACTTGTTTAACAAATTTGCAATGATTAACTGTAGATTCTCCTGATGGATCTGTATCACCAACTAAGAGCATATTATCTAGATAAGGCTCTTCAATAGGATTTGAAATTCTTTCGTAAGATCTCATTTTTCCATAAAATCTACTTAAGTCAGTAGCACTATTTATAGACATTCTACCTATAAAGACATCACCAACTATATCATTACCTGCAAGATGAGTATAAGGATAATCACCTTCTGCATTGTCTGCATAATATTCATTGTAGGTTGGAATACCAAAGGTTCCACTAACATCACCTACTAGGACTACAAAATCAGGTCTGAATTCATCACCATCATACAAGTTTTGGATATAACTTTTAATTCCAGAGCTAGTAGTTGAACCTATATCTCCAGTAGAAACTTCTCGAACATTGAAACCCTTTTGTCTTTTATACTTGGTATATTGTTCAAATTTTAAATGGAAAATAGGGTCACTATTCTCTCTATAAATAAATAAAATGTTTGGATTAGGAGTTAATTCATTCTCTGAATGATAATTTAAGATTGTTGCTTGATATAGACTATTAAAGGCTTGAGATATTTCAGAAGAAGAACGAAGTTCGTTTTCTCCTGCTTGAGTGAAATCAGTAGAAACTCTTAAAGTTATCTTGCTATATACTCTTAGAGTTTTATCTTTTTTATTATATTGAAATGGTCTTATTGATAAAGGTTTTACTCTAAAATCTCTAAGGATAAAATTTTCCCCTGCTAGAAGTTCTCTTTCTGGGAAAAAATTCTCATAACTTACTTCTTCTAAAGTTATATTCTCATAAACAAAACCCTCTTTTTGGGAAGGGAAAATATTGTTCATTGCTATATCTGAATATTCAGAATCAAGAACTTCACAGCTTACTTTTCCCCTGTGAGGAACTGCAATACCTGTACCAAAAATCGGTAAATATGGCATACCAATTTCAGTTGTATATGCTTGTGTGTTGGTAGAAATCACATTATAAGTGTTCTTTTCGATTGTTAATTCTTCTACCTTGTATTCAGGTAGAGTAAATTCTACTACTACTTCTTTTTCATTTTCTCTAACTACCCTAAAGCCATCATTGAGTGCACTTGCAAATTCAGGCACTGAAAAAAGACTTAATGATACCATAAGTACCATTAAGCCTAAAACAAATTTTTTCATTAAATCATATCCTTAAAAATGTTTTTTATTAAGACTATCTACTATCTGTTTATGTCAAAAATAACAATTCCTTCGTCACGAGTTGCTACATAGACTCTATTGTTATTATCAATTCTTACATTATTTGTATAACCTGTTGAGGTCTCTCTTTCCACAAATCTAATATTAGTTGGATCAGTAATATCAAAAACATACAAATTACCACCACCTGAAGCGACAACAGCGTAACCATCATTAACATCTAGATTCTGAGCATAACCAGTTGTATCATAATTATATACTTCAACAGGATTATAGATATCTGAAATATCATAAACATACAAACCAGCTTGTCTGCAGGCAACATAAGCGTAATTTCCTCTAACTTCAATTCTTAGAGCTTCACCAGGAGTGTCAAATTCAGTTAAAATATTATAGTTGAATCTATCAGAAATGAACACACCTCTTTGACTCGCAGCTGCAAACATATAGTTCTCTGTTTGCTCAGCTCCATAGATACTAACAGGGTAGTTCCAAACAAAATCATCACCTAAAGCAGACATAGTTTTACTAAAATCATCCCAAGCGACTTCAGTGACTTTATTCCCATTTACAAAGAAACCTCTAGCAGTATAGTTTTGATATTCATTAGCATCTGGATCATCATAAGGGAATAATTCAATTTGTCTAATACTAAATGTTCCACCTGTAACAGAACCAAGAATTTGTAAAGTGTCAATTCTAGTAATATCAAGAATTTTGTAACTATCAGCTTCTTTCTCTTCAGTAACCAACAAGAAATCTAATTCTTCAACTAAGTTAATTCTTCTATTTCTTCCTAATTCATAAACAGAACCTTCAAGTCCAACAATTTCAGTATACCAAGTACGCTCAAATGTATTTCTGTCAATAATTGACATTTGAGCATCGTATTCTGCTACTGCTATATAACTATCAGAATAGTCAATACCAATGGCATCACCATTTAAGGGTATTCTTATCACTTCACTTAAAACACTTTCAGATGCTTCAGTAGGGTCACTTGCTTTCGCACAACCCATTATTACTAATGCTGTCAATATACATATAAAAAAAATTCGTCTCAAGTCGAGCCTCCAAAATATAATATTTTATTTACCTATATTTTATGCAATTTGTATTCCATAGTTATGTTAGCAGGTTTTTCTAATCATAAAATCGTTTAATTGTTTTTTATAACAAGACTAATTTAGGGTGATTAGATTTATTTTCTTCTCTTTTATTCTAAATTAAAGGACTTTTCCTCTAATCTTATCAACTGATAAATTATATTTATCAAAGTGATTTTGCAAATCAGCAATTATCTCTTCAGTGATGTTAGGATTATAGAAGTTAGCAGTACCTATTGCTACAAGAGAAGCACCAGCATAAAGGAATTCTAAGACATCAAGATAGTTTTCAGCTCCGCCCATAGCCAAAATAGGAATATCAACAGCTTGAGCAACTCTGTAAACATTAGCAAGAGCAACTGGCTTAATTGCTGAGCCACTATAACCACATATTCTCTTGTTAATTCTAGACTTACCAGTCATCGGGTCAATTGCCATTCCCAACAGAGTATTGATAAGAGCTAAAGAATCTGCACCACCTTCTTTGGCTGCCTTGGCTATCTCAACAATATTAGTAACATTTGGAGTAAGCTTGATAATTAACTCTTTATCTGTAAGTTTTCTTAACTTTGAGGTAAGTTCATTTACAACTTTAGCATCTACTCCGAAAGCGATTCCTTCATTTTCTACATTAGGACACGAAACATTTACTTCGTAGCCAGCAATAGAATTAACAGTTTCTAAGCGAGTGAGAACTTCCATAAACTCTTCACTAGTAGAAGCTGAGAAACTTACGATTAATGGTGTCTGATATTTTTCATAAATAGGAATAGACTCTTTAATGAAGGCTTCTACTCCAGGATTTTGCAGTCCGATAGAATTAAGTAGACCCCATTCAGTTTCATAGAGTCGGGGAGAGGGGTTTCCTGCTTTTCTATCTTTAGTAATAGTTTTGGTTACTATAGCACCTAATTTATTAAAATCAAGGTAATCAGCCATTTCATAGCCAAAAGTACCTGATGCTGTAGTAATCGGGTTTTTAAACTCTAATTTATTTAATTTTGTAGTTAAATTCATATTAAGTCTCCCATACTATTTCGTTAGCATTAAATACAGGACCATCTTTACAAACTCTTTTATAGAGAGCTTCTTTATCATCAGAAATAACTTGCACAGCACATCCATAACAGACACCAATTCCACAAGCCATATACTCTTCTAAAGATACTTCTAATGGGACATTATATTCTTTTAAAATTTGTGCAATAGCTTTTAGCATGGGATTTGGTCCACAACTATAAGCAATATCAAATTTTTGGTTTTTAAGAATATCTTTTAGATCAGAAGTAACAAAGCCTTTCTCTCCACAGGAGCCATCCTCTGTGTAAGCATGATCGCAAGGGAATATATCAGATTTACTCTTACCACCATGTATCCAAGTTATCTGACAATCTTCAAGTTTTTCTTTTAAATACCAAAGAGGGGGATAACCTACACCGCCAGAAATTAAAAGAACTGTTTTATTTTTTACCAGGGTAAATCCTGTGCCTAAAGGACCTAAGATGTCAAGTTCCATCTCTTTTTCTACATGAGAAAGTATTCTTGTTCCTTCTCCCAATATCTTAATAAAGAGAGTGAAAGAAGTTTCATCTGCTTGATAAAGACTAATTGGTATTCCAAGCCTTTGTCCTGGAAGAATTTCGGGGAGCTTTACAGTAACAAACTGCCCTGGTTGGAATTCTGAATTTATTCCCTCTCTGCTAAATTTTAGTAAATAGTAATCATTGTTTATCTTTTTATTTTCTAATAATCTACATTTCATCTTTAATCCTTGTTAATTCTCTTACAATTCCCCTTCAGCCAAGGGGTGCCGGTATTTCCAACGGTGCGCTTTCAAGAGTTCTTTATTATGTCTTATGTAGGGGCGAAAAATCTTTCGCCCCTACATTCGTGTGAAAGGTCTTTCTTAAATTCTTAATTTTTAACTTTTCTTACTCTGCTTCCCAAGTAATTCTACCTTCGCAGATAGTATATTCAACTTTTCCTTTTAGGGTTTGATTAATATAAGGAGTATTAATTGATTTGGATAGCATTGTTTCGCGGGTAAATTCAATATCAGCATCTAAATCAATAATATTTAAATCTGCAAGATAACCTTCTGTTATTTTTCCAGTATTTAAACCTAAGAATTGGGCTGGTTTTTCACTCATAGCTTTAACAATAGTATTTAAATCTATTTTATTATTCTTAATCAAGATAGTATTCAAAGAAGCAAAAGCTGTTTCAAAACCGTTGATTCCAAAAGGAGCAATGTTATATTCTCTTTCTTTTTCATAATCAGAGTGAGGAGCATGGTCAGTGGCAATATAATCAATTGTACCATCTATAAGTGCTGCAATGCAAGCTTGTCTGTCTTTCTCATGACGAAGAGGTGGTTTAACTTTAGTATTAGTATCAAAACCATAGACAGCATCTTCATTCATTGTAAGGTGATGAGGAGTAACTTCAGTGGTAATAGCTATACCATCTGATTTGGCTTTTCTAACTAATTCAATACCTTTAGCAGTTGAAATATGAGCAATATGAAGTCTTACCCCAATGCTCTCTGCTAACATAATATCGCGAGAAATAATGATTTCTTCTGCTAAACCAGGGATTCCACCTAGTCCGAGCTGACTTGATATTTTTCCAGCATTAACTAATCCGCTTCCTGCTAATTTATAATCTTCAGCATGGACTATTACTGGTAAATCAAAGTTATAGGCGTATTTCATACAGTTTTGGGTTAATTTAGCATTTTGCACACAACCACCATCATCAGAGACTGCTACAATTCCACCCTCTTTCATAATAGCATATTCAGAAATCTCTACGCCTTCAGAACCTTTTGTCATAGCTCCAATAACTTTTACTTTACACTTACCTAAATCTGTTGCTTTTCTTTGAATATATTCTACTGTTGCGATATTATCTACAACTGGAGAAGTATTTGGCATAGCACAGATTGTTGTGAATCCACCTTTGGCAGCAGCTGCAGTACCAGTAACAATATCTTCTTTATGAATTTGTCCTGGGTCTCTTAAATGAGCATGTAAATCTATGAATCCAGGGAGAACTACTTTCCCTTCAGCATCTATTATTCTATCAGCTGCATCTTCAATTACATCAGCTACTTTAAGAATTTTTTTATCTTCTATTAATATATCTTTTTGTACAAACTGGTCATTTATAAAAGCTTTTCCATTAGTGATTAGTATTTTCATCATATCCTCCTATGCCTGTCCACCTAAGATTAAGAACAATAAAGCCATTCTAACAGCAACGCCGTTAGTAACTTGGTCAAGAATTACAGATTGCTTAGAATCTGCGATTTCTGGTAATATCTCAATACCTCTGTTCATTGGTCCTGGATGCATAACTAAAGCATCTGGTTTAGCCCATTTAAGTGTATTTTTTGAAAGTGAGTAATATTTAGTGTATTCTTCTAAACTAGGGAAGAGACCATCTTTTTGTCTCTCTAACTGCATTCTTAACCCCATTACTGCATCAGCATCAGTAAGAGCAGTTTTTAAATCATATTCAACTTTACAACCATAAATTTCTTCCATCTTACCTGGCATTAAAGTTCTTGGTGCACAAACTGTTACTTCTGCTCCTAACTTCTTCATGCCAATAAGGTTAGATCTAACTACTCTACTATGGGCTATATCACCAACAATAGTTACTTTCATTCCTTGAAGGCTTCCTCTTTTTTCCCAAATCGAATAGATATCAAGTAGTGCTTGTGTGGGATGTGCATGGCGACCATCACCGCCATTAAGGACAGGTTTTCCTGTATATTTATGTACCATCTGTGGTGAACCAGGGTAGCTGTGTCTAATGATATAAGCATCAATTCCCATGGCATCTAAAGTTAAAACAGTATCCTGTAAACTTTCACCTTTGGATAGGGAAGAGGTATTTGCTGAAAAGCTTACTACATCAGCACTTAGTCTGTGAGCAGCTAATTCAAAAGATATCAGTGTTCTGGTTGAATTTTCAAAGAAAAGTGTACAGACAGTTTTTCCGCGAAGAGTTGGAATTTTTTTGTATGAGCGAGAATTAATCTCCTTCATTGCTTTAGCACTTTCTAAGATCTGGAGAATTTCTTCAGCACTATAATCATCTAAGTCGAACATGTTACGGTTCACAAAATTAAACTCGTTTTGCATAGGTACTCCTGTAGTTTAATAGTAAAAAAGGGGAACAGTGGTCTTGTAGTTGTTTTTGGCCAAGAGGTAGGTTAAATCTAAATTTTTTAACTTTATTCATTTTGTTCTCCTTTCTGCCTCGCAGGGCAAGATTAAAGGTTTTTATTTACTAATAAAATTGAGGTGGAAGATTTGTCAAATAAATAATTGAAGAAAAAAAAGAGTGGGCTAGTTTGCCCACTCATAATAAGAAATTTTATTCAGCGTAGAAATACACAGCAGCTTCATTTTTGCCATCATTGATCTCTGAAAAGAAATTTTCATTCATTTCGATATCAAAATCAGTAGCATTAGCATATTGAGCAGTAATTTTAACTTTGTTATCATCACCAACTCTAAACTTAGCATAATTATAGATATATCCACCATAATTGATTAATTTAGTTTGAGAAAATACTACAAAAGCTGTAGGATTTCCAACTGACATTGGAGCAAAATATTCCCAAACATCAACACCCATACCACCAATAGCATTAGGAGCTGTTTTTTCTTCATTATTTGATATTAATTTGCATTTGCCATATTCTGCTACAACTCTAACTTCTCTGCCTGCTTTTAAAGCATCCATTAAATCTTCGAAATTCTTTAATTGGGTCGGTTTTGCTATTAACATCACTGATACTAGCATTAAAAATACTATTAAAATTACTTTTTTCATCTTTATTTCTCCTAGAAAATTATTATAATGGAAGATTTAATTAACAGTGTTAACTTGTCAATAACTTTCTGAATATTCTAAAATAATTTGATGTTTTTATTGCAATTATTGTTTTCTCTTAAACCCCTTGAGTCTACACTAATGCTTGGCCTTCACAAGACAGGTAATTTTTGTAGCTGTTTTTTACCAGGGTCAATTTTTCTTCAAAAAATGAGACCCTGGGCTAATCTATTTAATCCCTTAGTGATTTTTTCTTAATTCGTGAAATTAGTGGATATATTCATCTTTCTTCAAATTCTCAATTCTTAATTCTCAACTCTTAATTCTTCTTATAGTATCGATCTCTTTCAGAGTAGATACAACCACAATATTGCTGTCTATACATCCCTTCTTCTTTTGAAAGCTCAATACCTTCTTTCCAGTATTCTCTGAAGTCTTGATAGAAGAATTTCACTCCATATTCTTTGGCTAGGGATTCTGCGATCTCGATCATAAGATTATGGTTTTGATGTTTGGAGTAGAGTAGGGTAGAAGTAAAGGCATCAAATTTACCTTTTTTGGCTATAATGGCAGTATATTTTAGTCTTTCATAATAACAAGAAATGCATCGTTTGTTTTCTTTAAATACTGCATTTTGGATGAATCTATCTAAATCATATTCATCTTTTTCAATATAGGTAATATTGTTTTTGGTAACGAATTCTCTTAGTGTATCTAATCTTTTTTGATATTCTGTATAGGGATGAATATTGTGATTAAACCAAAAGGCGGTAATGTCATGTTCATCTTTAAGATGAGTATAAGGGGCTATAAAGCAGGGTGCACAGCAAACATGAACTAATAATTTCATAATACCTCTATTTGAAAACTTTCATTGAACTATCAATTTGGTCAGCAAGCAAAAGATCATAATATTTCTCTAAAGCTCTCATAACATTTTCTTCTACTCTATATTCAGGAAAAATCTCTTGAATCTTTTCTACTTTTTCCCGAAAATCTTGTCTGATATTAGTCTCTTCATAAGGACATTGATAAGTTATCTTTGTTAATTTCTTTTTCATAAATTGGCTTAGAATCCAGCTTTCTCTAATGAATATTAAGGGTCTAATAACAGCTAAATCAAGTTTTTTATAATTTAGAATTGGTGGGAAAGACTCAATATTCTGATGAATTATGAGATTCATAAAAAAGGTATCAACAGCATCATCAGCATGATGTCCATAAGCTATTTTTTGAATTCCTCTACGATTAATCTCTTCCCACATTGCTTGTCTTTTAATTCTAGAACAGGAATAACAGATATGGGGATAGTTAATTACTTGTACCATATCAATATGCAAGACAACAAACTCGATGTCCATCATAGTGCATAATTCTTTAATAGGTGAGCAATCATATTCCCCTGTCTGAACATGTAAGCCAATCAGCTTAAAGTTTAAATAAGAGTATTGGCTTATGTACCAAAGCAGAAAGAGTAGCGTAGCACTATCTTTACCACCTGAAAGGGCAACAGCCACTGTTTCCTTCTCATCTATCAGTTTATATTTTCTTATTGTTCTAATTATTCTGCTAACAACTCTTTTTATAGATTTATCAAAGGTTAAATTTTCTTGCATATCCCTACTCTAATTTTATTTATGAGACATAATATCAAGTTTCTGATTAGTGTCCAGGCAAATAATTTGGATGATTTCTAGTTATTATCTTTTTGATAAGCAATTTTATTTAATCAGAAGCATTCTTCTGGTTTGGGATAAACCTGAATCTGTCTTTAATTTATAGAGGTAAATGCCTGAGCTTAATTTATTTCCTTTATCATTATCTCCATTCCAAGTTATTGTATGGTTGCCAGATGTTAAGTTTGATTTATAAATGCTTTTTACTAATTGACCTTTTAGATTGTATATTTTAAGGCCAATATTGCTTTTCATTGGTAGATTAAATCTTATAGTAGTAGATGGATTAAATGGGTTAGGATAGTTAGATAATCTCAATGTTGGTGGTCCAGGCATCGTTTCGTTGCTTTCATTTTCCACAGATTCGTCAAAGTAAGCGAAAACAGAATTAGTAAATTCTTTTGCTTGAATAGCTTCCATAAAATATAAAGGTATGGAAGTAATAACAGTTTTGGAATTCTCATAACTCTTGCTCATAGCAACGATATAATCATCAAATATATTCTGGGAAGAGTTATCAGAGTCTGATTGATAGCTAAAGATATTTTCAATACTAGTTAATGAAGGAGTTGAAAATGCTTCAACATTATAAATTCTTCCATTAAAAGTAGGGAAAATTTTATCTGCATCTACCATTAAATCTGGGATATCCCAAGCTAATGATTGGGCTCTAGCCAAACGAGCAGTACTATTAAAATCTACTTGGCTTATTCCAAATCGATCATAGACAAAATCACCTTGAACAAAGGTTTTTGGGTAAGTATTACTATTTAAATCTAAAAATCTGATAGGGTCAGAAGTCGATATCAAGACATTTCCACCATAAGCTAAATATTCCTCTAGAGTATTTTTTAGATGAGTATTTGATATAGAAGTAAAAGAATTCTTGAAGATAACAATAGCAGAATAGATTCCTAAGTCTTCAATTTTTAGTTCTTCTTGAGAATCACAAGTGATAAGATCATAGTCATAATTACTAAAGATGTCTGCATAAAAGTCCTCAACTAGCTCTTGAGCAGGATAGAGAAGGTTATTGTCAGAGAAGGTAGTGAAATCATAAACTCCTATTCCGGAGTCAAAGCTAAGGTGACGAACTGTGATAATATCTGTTGCTTGGCTCTCATTACCATCTTCATCAATTGCTGTAATCATATAATTGTACCAAACTCCACTTTCAGTAGTCAGATCAGAATAGTTATTTTCATTAGCAGGAATTGTCGCAATTAGCGAGAATTCAGTATCTTCAGTATTTTTACGATATAGTTTATAAGTTGATAGGTCTAATTCTAAGTTAGAAGACCAAGAAAAGTTAATTTGATTAAGCTCTGGTGTATAAATAAAATTTTCTACTTGAGCAGGTATATTTTGAGGAGTAATAAATCTTACTTCTCCAAAACTAGAAAGCTCGTCTAAGGTTGAATAAAGTGTTACTTTATAAGGAGTGCCACTAGTTAAATCGGTAATTGTATAGCTTGTTTCTTCTGTATTATAAGAGATAACATCGTTTGTAGTCAGATTTTCAACATCTAAAAGATAGGTAATTCCGTCTTCCTCAACTTCATCCCATGAAGCAATGATAGTCGAGCCATCGCCGGCATCTTGAACAGTGAAATTCTCTGCAATTACAATTAGATTACTAGTGGACAGCGTAACTGAAGCAATCAGTTTTATGAATTGGGCAGCGTAATATGGGTTTGTATTCTCACTAATATCTTGATCAGAGTGGTAATAAGGACTAAAGTCATTCTCTGAGAAGAAAATAGCAGGTATCCCATTCACATGATAAGCCCAACTGTCCGAACCTGATAGTGATGTATCCAAAACCAAAGTATTCATATCAAGTTCCCAGCCTTTAGTATGAGCTAAGTTTGTTAAAGATTCAGCACCAGGATAGGCCCGAATCGTGAAAGTATATAATTCTGTAATGTAATGACTAGAAATCATATCACTGTTCAACATTGCTACTACAGAAATATTATTCTCTGTCAGATACTCAGCATCATGATAACCGCCGTAAAGTCCAAATTCCTCCATAGCAAAAGTAACAAATCTGATTGAATTTCTATTTTGGACATTATGGAGTTTTAAGATACGAGCAGTTTCTAAAACTGCCGCAACTCCACTAGCGTTATCATCAGCTCCAGGAGCATAGGTAAGAGCAGCAGAGGTGTTAGGGGTAATAATAGAATCATGATGGCCACCAACAACTACGAATTGATCAGGATTAACATAGCCTTCTTCAATACAGACAACATTATACTGCCAAGTACTATATCTACTTACATAAAATGAATCAATAGCGACATTTTCATAACCAAAACGAGTAAACTGAGAAGCTATCCACTCAGAAATCTCTCTCCGATTATCAACAAGAGCGTAACGGGTTTCAAAGTCTTCTAACTTCTGTATAAACCAAGCAACACTATCGGCTTCAACGGATTCTAATACTTCGTCAAAATTACGGTTAATTTCTTGGTTAACATTTGATAAGTTCTTATATTCTGAAGCTTTATTTTGATAAAGTCTGGAGCTTATTTTTACCGGAACAAATTTTACTCCATGCTGGGGAAGGTAACTTTTCTTAGCGGTGTTGGCTTTCTCAACTCTAAGGACATCATCAATTAAGATTTCAGCTAAATATGGTTGAGTTTGTAGCTTAACACCAGCCTTTCCTGAGATTAGATAGAGGGGATTAATTTCATTATCGGAAGTTAATAACCTATAGTCAATATTAGCTTCATCAAGAAGAGAAGTCTCTGCTGGAGAGACCACTAGATAATCATCCATCTCGAAACAGAGATTTACTTGCAAAGCTTCAAGTTTATTTAAAATTATGGAATTACTTTTGGTTACTTGCACAATTGGTTGAGAGAACAACATTGAAGGCATAAGCCCTATTATAATAAGAAATATTAGCCCTAATTTTCTTAATTTCATTTTTAACTCCTAACATTAGAATATCATTTTCACATCTTAGACAAAGATTTAGCAATTTGTAAGAACTGTCAAATGAAATATCTATAAATCTTATAATTAAGCGAACATAATTCTCAATTCTTTACTCTTCTCATCGTCCTTGTCTGCTCTTCCAATCCTACTTAACACTAATCACAATTAAAATTCAATAAAGGAATGTGATTAGTGAGAAGGAGCAAGGAGTATCGAAGCTAAGACCAAGGAAAGAATATGGTGTAAGATATTGCCATACATTAAATAAGAAAGTAAAAGAAAAGTAGTTAAGCTTTCCCTTTCTTCTTTTTCTTGGCTTTTGGTAGAGGTAGTTCAGAAGCAGTTAACCTTACTAATTCGCTTAACCACTCACTATCTTCTATTTGATCTTCAATTAAGAAATAGTTCTTTGCACCAGTATAAGGAGGAGCCTCAGTTACTTTTCCGATGAATTCTCTTCCAGCTTTTGTAGGTTTTATGTATAATTTATTATCGCAAACTAAAGCAAAAATCTTTTCATCAGAGTAGATGCCATATTCTCCAAACATTTTAATATATCTAATCTCGCCAGCATCCTCAATCTGTTCAACTATGAAATCAACAATATCTTTATCTGTTGCCATTGTTTTTTCCTTAAATAATTATTATTGCACTTACTTTATTACTTGCTGACGAAATGTCAAAGTAAATCTTTTTTTCAAATAAATATCTTATAAAATAAATTGACAAAATATTTACAGATAATTTATTTAGTTAGTTAGGAAAAGACAATGTAAGTTGGGTAGTTAGAGAAATTGTATTAAGATTGTATTTATAATGTAAGTAACAATAGTAAATCATTAGAACTAGAAGGGAATAGAAAGAAATGAAAAAGATAAATAGAATCAAATTCGTAATCATTATATGTTTAGTTTTAATATTAGTTGGATGCTTTAAGTTTGATTTTTCTACGCATAAGGAGGGGGAATGGAGTGAACCCTTTATTGCAACTTTTGATATTGATGGCTCTGGTGTTGAATTATTAATATCTACTCATAATAACTCTTTTAGTGGTGCTAGACCTTATCTTGTTACAGATCTTTCTGGAGAAGAGGATGATGTGATTCTCCTTGATCTTTTTGATAGAATAGATTTAGTATCTTTAGACGGTTCTGATAGGAGAACAATCCTTGATACTTTAGGTAATGTAGAGTATTTTAATCAAGAAAAAACAAAAATGTTATTAGCATTTAATAGAGATATTTATCTTTGCAATGTTGATGGTAGCGGACTAAAAAATATAACAAATACTCCAGAAATATATGAAAGCGACCCAAGTTTTTCTTATAATGAATTGAGTATCCTCTACACTGTTAATAGCTACGCTAATATTGAGAACACTTCTAAAATATATAAATATACAATTCTAACACATGAAACAACATTGTTACGAAGCTATGTTGAGCCTATAGAATCCTTTAGTTTTACAGGAGTATCAGCATCTGCAGAAATTGCTAACAGAATGATTTCATATATTCGTAATGCTGGGGTTAATTATGGGGACTTTAATTCTTCTAACAGATTGGCTAGATATGATATTAGAAATAATTTAGAAGAAATTCTTTGCCAAAATTTAAATTATGAAAAATATTCCCACTCAAAAGAATTCTTGGCTTATTATTGGGAGGGGGGATATTTAGTAAATATCCAAACAGGGGAAGTTACTCCTCTTGAAGAAGTTGATAGATCTCCAATGTTTAGTTTTAGCGCTAGTGATCGCTATCTAATCATGAATAGTGGAGTGGTGGATTTGACCACCAATATTAGTTATAAGTTCTCAGATAAGCTATTCTTTGAGAAAAATAATACTGTTAGTAAGGTGGATATGAATAGAAATGAAGATAAATTAATTGGAATAGTCAGGTTTTTGCATGACGAATAAGAGAAATATTAAAAGAAAAAAAATAAAGAACATCTTGACAACATATAAGAGCTAAATAAATATGTATAAGTATGAATAAAATAGAAGTTTAAATAATATAAAATATTGTCGTAGATAATTTTACAAAAAGTCTAACCACTGTGAAGGATTACTAACAGTGGTTTTTAATTTATTTTTAAGGGTGTATATAAATGATAAGTGAAAGAGAAAAAGTTCTAGAAGATGTTGCTAAGCGAGCTGCCATTGAAGCAGGAGTAGCTCTGTATGATGTTGAAGAGAAACAGACAAATCATGGTTTAGTCGCATTAATATATATTACAAAAATTGGTGGAGTATCTGTTGAAGATTGCATAACTGTCAATCGTTTAATGGGTTCTGAATTAGAATTATTAAATGTCTATAAGGATAAATATACCTTAGAAGTATCTTCACCAGGTTTAGAAAGAGAATTAAGATTCAAAAAGCACTATGCTAGTGCTATCAATGAAAGGGTGAAGATAAAATATCAAGCTGAAGACCAACGCCTTGTAGTTCAAGGAATCTTGGCTGAAGTAACACCTCAAGCCATTAAAGTTATTATAGAGGCTGAAGAAGAGGTTGTAATACCTTTTACTTCAATTAAAAAAGCAAGAACAGAATTTGACTTTTCAGATGAGAAGGAGAGATAAGATGAGTTCCAATATATTAGCAGTATTGAATCAGTTAGCCAACTTTAAACAATTGGATAAAGAGATGCTAACAGAGATTATTAAAGAGAGTTTATACTCTACGATATCAAAAAAGCTTTTACCAGAAAATGAGTTGAAGATTCATCTTGACTTTACCACAAATGATATATATGCTACTTTCAAGAAAAAAGTAGTCCTATTTGATTCTGAGTTGGGCGAAATAAGCTTAAATGAAGCTAAAAAACAATATGGTAAAGGAATAGAAATTGATGATACCGTAGATGTTAAAATGCATTTTCATGAGTTCGGACCCAAAATCATTAAGAATGCTAAAAAAGCAATTCAAGAAAGAATCAAGAGTGAAGATGCAAATAAGACATCGCTTCACTTTGAGAATCAGAAAAACACTATTGTTACTGGAAAAGTTAAAGCAGAAGGTTTTGGTGGTATCAGAGTAGATATTGGCTATACTACAGCCTTACTTCCACCTGAAGAGCAAATTGAAGAAGAATATTATAAACAAGGCGATATTATCAAAGCTTATGTTACTAATATTCGCAGAAAAGAATCAGGTGTTACTATCATTCTATCAAGAACAAATCCTGAATTTGTTAAAAAACTATTTGAAAACGAGATTCCAGAAATATTCAATGGTGATATCATTATTAAAAAGATTGTTAGAGAACCAGGAATCAGAACTAAAGTTGAAGTCTATACAGAAAAAGATCATATAGACCCAGCTGGATCTTGCTTAGGCACTAAAGGTTTAAGAATTGATTCAATTAGAAAAGAGTTACACGGCGAACAAATTGATATCGTTGTCTCTAATCCTAATGATGATGAATATATTGCTAATGCTGTGGGAAAAGATTTAGTTGAAAGAGTTATTATCTCTGAAAGAGGAAAATTTGCTCGAGTAATTGTTAAAGAGAAAAATAAGAATTTAGCAATTGGTAAAAAAGGTAAAAATGTTAGATTAGCTGCTAAGTTAACTAACTATAATATTGATATATTTACAAAAGAAGAGTTTAATTCAAAGTTAGCTGAAGAGAGAAGAATAACCAACCATGTTACAGAGTTGGATGGTGTAACACCTAACACAGCTCAGATTCTTAAAACACATGGTTACACTTCTGTTCAGGACATCTACTTAGCAACTGTCGAAGAATTATGTAACTTAGGAAACATCGGAAGAAAAACTGCAGAGAAATTAAAAGAGTCTGCGGAGGCTTTCTAAAGTTGTGTTGTGAAAGTCACAAGCCAATCCGAAGCTGTGTAGTTTGTGGAAGAAAAAGTTATCAAGAAAATCTACTAAGATTTCAAGTTATTGATAATGAAGTAGTCTATGATTACAAGAGAAGGCTAGCAGGAAGAGGATATTATGTTTGTGATAATAACCAATGTATAGAAAACATATCTATATGGAAAAAAAAGAGATTAAAGAGGTTGCGGAAAAAACAGAAGAGAAACTAATAAAACTTCTTCAGTTTGCCAGGAGAGCAGGTAAATTGAAGTTTGGAATCAGTATGCTCAAGACTTTGAATAAAAAGATAAAAGTGATAATAATTAGTAAAGACATATCGGAAAATAATTTGAAAAAAATTGTTAAATTTAATGATTCGAAAAGTACAGTAATTCAATTAAAGACTATGAAGAGTATTGGCGATAGTTTAGGTCATGAACCGGTGAGTGTGATTGTGATAACCGATACAGACTTTTCGAATGGAATTTTGAAATTAATAACTCACTGATGGAGGAATATTGTCTAATACAAAAGTACATGAACTTGCAAAAGAGTTAAAAATTTCTTCTTCTGCCTTAAGAAAGACTTTAGCCGATCTGGGTATAGTCGTTAAGAGTCACATGAGTTTGCTCGATGATGATGTGACTATGAAAATAAGAGCTATGTTCAATGATCAGATTTCAGCTAATAAAAAGCATGATAAAGAAGATGCCCAAAGACAGCAAAAAGCTCTAGAAGATAAAGCAAGAGAACAAAAGAAAACGAAAGAAATAAATGAGAAAAAAGAGGAAGCTATTAGAACAGAGAAAAAAGTAGCTCCTGTTGTTGCTAAAGAAAGAAGAGAAAGTGATTATTCTAAAAAGCCTGAAAGAGTAACTTCTGAGGAGAAAAAGGGACAGGATTCTGTTAAAGAACATCCTGTGAGAACTTCTGAGCCTAGAAAAGATAACACTTCTCCAAGAAAAGCAAAAGAAGAGCCCAAGCAAGAACCTAAAAAGACAGTTCTTCCTATTGCTAGTACTGAAAGTATTTTAGCACAGCTCAAGAAAAAGAGTCAACCTGCAACTACTGATAGTTATTATCATGCTGATAATGTTGAAGAGAGAAAAGTAACTCAACAAAAAAGTCAAAGTGATAATAGAGAAAGAAGACCAGGTGGCTATAGAAACGATAATTATAGAGGCGGAGATAATCGTGGTGGAGACAACAGAGGTACTGGTGCTCCAAGAAGCTCTCAAGGTGGTTATCGTGGAAGTTCTGATAACAGAAAGCCATTTAATAAAGATGGAGCTCGTCCTCCATTTGATAGAAAACCTGGTTTTGCAGGTAAAGATGGTGGTAGAAGTTTTGATCCTAAGAAAAGAGATGCTCATAGTATCAAATCTACTGTTATTGACTCAAGTGCATCTGCTACAGCTGACTTAGCAAAAAAAGCTGAGATATCCAAGAAGTTTGGTAAGAATAAAAAATCTTCTAAAGATTTTGGTGATACTAGCAGACATTTACAAAATAAAATTAAATCAGCTAAGAAAAGAGATAAATATACTGATATTCCTGTGGAATTAGATGAATCTCAAATTTCAAAGAACATTAAAATGACTTTGAAAAAGACCAAGAAGGTTAAGAAATACCACAAGGAAGCTCAACAGAATAAATTACCTGATGATAGTGTAGTAAAAATTAGTGAATTTACTTCAGTAAGCGAATTAGCTAATATTTTAGGTGTAGCTCCCACTGAAATTATCACTAAGTTCTTTGCTTTAGGTCAGATGGTTACGATTAATCAAAGATTAGATCGCGACTCATTAGAATTAATGTGTGCTGAATTTGAAATTGAGTATGAATTCGAAGATGAAGTTGGTGAAGAACTTATCTATCAAGATACAGAAGAATTTGAAGATGCTGAAGAAACAGATAGACCTCCTATTGTTACTATTATGGGACATGTTGACCATGGTAAAACTTCAATACTCGATTATATTAGACATGAGAATGTTGTAGCAGGTGAATCAGGTGGTATTACTCAACATATCGGTGCTTATCAAATTACTTATAATGATAAAAAGATTACTTTCTTAGATACTCCAGGTCATGAAGCTTTCTCAGCTATGAGAGCTCGTGGTGCTAATGTAACAGATATCGCTGTAATTGTGGTTGCTGCTACTGATGGTGTAATGCCTCAAACTATTGAAGCTATTGACCATGCTAAGGCTTCTGGAGTAACATTAATTATAGCCATAAATAAAGTAGATTTACCAGGTGTAAATATCGATAAAACTATCTCTCAACTTCTAGAGAAAGGTGTTTATTTAGAAGGTTATGGTGGTGATGTGCTTTGGACAAAATGTTCAGCTCGTACAGGTGAAGGTATTGATGATTTATTAGATTTAATGCTTCTTACTTCCGATATGGAAGAGTACAAAGCTAAATGTGATGTTCCTGGTGAAGGTATCGTAATTGAATCTGAAAAAGATGCTAGTATGGGTACTATTATAACTGTATTACTTCGTCAAGGTTCACTTAAAAAAGGTGATAGCATAATTTGTGGTTCAACTTATGGAAAAGTGAGAAAATTAGAAGATGAGCGTGGTAAAGAACTCAAAAGTATTGGCGCATCTGATGTTGCCAGACTTTATGGTTTAAATGATGTACCAAAAGCTGGTGATATTCTCAATGCTGTAGAATCAGACAAAATAGCTAAATCTATCTCTTCTGAAAGAACTATTATTAGAAGAGAGAGAGAAAACTTCCAAAATAAAGCAAGTCTTCATAATATCTTTGATAGAATTAAAGAAAATGAAATTCTTACTCTAGATTTGATTGTTAAAGCAGATACAGATGGTTCTGTAGAAGCTTTATGTGATTCTTTTGAAAAGTTATCAACAGAAAAAGTGAAAGTTCAAATTATTAGAAAATCTGTTGGTGGTATTAATGAAGCTGATGTAAGTTTAGCTTCTGCATCAAATGCAATTATCATTGGTTTCCATGTTAGAACAAATGGTAAAGCTCAAAAACAAGCAGAGATTGATGGTGTAGAAATTAAACTATATCATATTATCTATGATGCTATTGAAGAATTAAGATCAGCTATGGAAGGAATGCTAGCTCCAAAACTTGTTGAGAAAGCTACTGGTTCAGCTAGAGTTAAAGAAGTCTTCAAGATTAAGAAAGTTGGAAATATCGCAGGTTGTGCTGTTGAATCAGGTTATATTGAGAATTCAGGTAAAGCGCGTATTTACAGAAATGATGTGATGCTTTACGAAGGAAAGTTATCTTCCCTTAAGCATTTCTCAAATGACGCAAAAGTTGTTAGAGCTGGTACAGAATGTGGTATTGGATTTGAAAACTACAATGATCTTAAAGAAGGCGATGTAATCGAATCTTATATCGAAGTTGAAGAGAAACAGAAGTTGTAATATGGCATCCATAAAAATATTAAGATTACAGAAAGAACTACGCAAAATGTTCAATACTGTTGTAATATATAATCTTAGAGACGAGCGTCTGAGAAGTGTATACTTCTCAGATGTTGAGGTCTCTGCAGATTTACGCCAAGCAAAGATATATTTCTATGACAATACCTCTGATTTATCACAAGATGAATTAATTGTTTGTTTAACAAAAGCTTCAGGACAATTCAAAAAGAATATAGCAGACGCTAAAATTATGAGAATAATACCTGAACTTAGATTCTACTACGATAAATCTCAAGATAATTTAAACAGAATTGAATCAATATTTAATAAAATTACCCGAGAGGAAAATGAATCAGAAGAGGATTAATAGTTTAGCATCTCTGCAAGAGAAATTAGGTGAGATGATTGATTCCACAAAGTTTAATAATGAAACTTTTGGGATCATCACTCATAATAACCCTGACGGAGATGGTTTAGCTGCCTGTTTAGGTATTAAAAAGCTATTTGCTTCCATGGGAATAAACCTTGATATTATTCTTCAAGGAGAGAGTTTAGATAAACTTAACTTCCTTGATGTTGAAAATAATACTCTAAATCTCATTGAAGAGATGAAATATGATAATTTGATGATTATAGATTGTCATGGTTATGATAGAATAGGTCAAGCAAGTATATTAGTGCCTAAAGCAAAAAGAGTTTTAGTTATTGATCACCATATTATCACTACTGTAATTCCTGAAGCAGATTATTATATCGCTCCTGAAATTACTTCTGTAGGGATAATAATATATCAGGCCCTCAAAAAAGAGCTTGTGAATTGTGATCAAGAAACTCAAAAATATTTTGCAAGTGCAATTTATACTACTATAGTTAATGATACCAATAATTTCCTAAATACTAATGTAGATAAAGAAGTATTCTTAGTCTGTGCTGAATTACTCGCTTATGGAGTGATTCCTGCTGAAGTAACTTTGAAATTTCTCTATGAAAAAGCTCCCTTAGAATTTAAAATGATTGGTCAGTCACTTTCCACTATTCAACTATATCATGACAATAAAACACTTCTATTTCTAACTACAAGAGAGTTCTTGGATAGTAATAATCTTGATGATTCTGCTACCTCCAAAATGACTCAGTGGGTTAAAGGTGCGAAGGATGTAGAAGTAGTGCTATATTATTGGCATAAAAGTCAAGATGAATACAAATTTAGTATTCGCTCTGAAACTCATGATGTGCAACAAATAGCTAAAATCTTCGGTGGCGGTGGGCATACCAAGGCTTCAGGATTTACTGCAGTAGGTGATATTGAGCAAATTACTGCTCAAGTATTGCGGGAAATTGATTCAAAGATTTATGGATAAACTAGGGATTCTATTAGTCAATAAACCTGTAGGAATAACTTCATTTGATATCATTAGAAAGTTAAGAAGAATTCTTAATATCAAACAACTTGGACATGCAGGAACCTTAGACCCTTTCGCTGAAGGACTAATGCAGATTCTTGTAGGAAAGGCGACTAAAATAGCTCAATACTTAACTAACTATGATAAAAGCTATTTGGTAACTATGCAGTTTGGTATCAAAACCGATACTGGTGATTCTACAGGTAAAATTATCGAAGAAGAAGAAATAGGTCCTTTGGCTATTGAAGCGGAAGAATTAAAGAGGCAAGTAGAAAACCTAACAGAACAACTTCCACCCATTTATTCTGCTATTAAAATTAATGGACAGAGAGCTTATAAATTAGCAAGAAAAGAGCAAGATATTATTATGGAAGCTCGTCCTATTAAGGTCACTGATTTTCAAGTAATAGACTATTCATTTCCGAATTTAATTTATCAATGTCAAGTCAGTAAGGGAACTTATATTAGAAGTCTTACTGAACAAATTGCCCAAATGTATAATACTATCGCTACGACCATTAAACTAAATCGCTTATCAGTCTCTGATATGAAAGTTGAAGATGCTGTAGATTTAGATATAATAACTTCTGAGAACTGGGAAGATTATCTATTACCAATAGAGAATTTCTTGGAATGTGAAGTTATCCAACTTACTGAAAAACAAGATAGTGATTTTTGGTTCGGGCGTTCGATTGTTCTAGACTCTCAACCTGATAGCGAATTAGTAATTGTTAAATATGGAGAGCTAACTAAAGGTCTAGGAAAAGTAAATAATTCAATACTTCAGCCTACAAAGGTATTTAAGTAATGAAAGAATTTGTCTTAACTGTAGGAAATTTTGATGGTGTTCACTTAGGGCACTGTAAATTATTAGAAAAATTGCATCAAGTGGCAAAAGAATATGCTTGCGAACCTCTAATAGTAACTTATCAAAGTCACCCTAAACATACATTAGATGAAGAAGTCGAACCCTATCTATTAACAACGACTAGTCAGAAAATAGATCTTTTAAAGAAATGCGGATTTAACTATATAGAACTTTTAAACTTTACCAAAGAATTTGCAAATATCTTGCCCTATACATTCTTGAAAGAAGAGTTGGTAGAAAGGTTTCATCCCAAAGCTATTGTTCTTGGTTATGATACCAAATTTGGTAGAAATAGGGAAGGAGATTATGACTTTGTTCAAAAGCATGAAACAGAGTTTCATTATAAAACCTATCAAGTTCAACCCCTTGCTCTGGAAAATAAAATAGTCAGTTCTTCTTTAATTCGGGAACTAATAAAAGCTGGTTCTCTCTTCAAGGCTGGTGAGTATTTAGGTAGAAGATTCTCCTTTTGGGGAAGAGTAGTGGAAGGGAAAAGATTAGGGCGTACTCTAGGATTCCCTACAATTAATATCAAAGCTTTAACTTCCTCTCAATTAACTCCTCCAGCAGGTGTTTATCTATCTCAAACCCATACTCAAGATGGCCTTTACTACAGTCTTACAAATGTAGGCAACAATCCAACAGTGAGTAATTCTCTTGACCTAAAAATTGAAAGTTATATCTTGGATTTTAATCAAGAGATATATGGACAAGTAGTTGAAACTAGTTTTCTTAAGAAGATTAGAGAAGAAATGAAATATTCCAGTATAGAAGAGCTTAAGGAAGCAATTGCCACTGATGTATTAATTTCCAGAAGGATGATTAATGAAATTAACAAGACTTTTTAGCTTACTGTTTATCGTTAGTTTGTTTAATATGATAAATCTATTCTCTATTGAGAGAATTGAAACAGATCAGAACATAGTCAATGACAGAGATTACTCTCTTTCATATTATGAGAATGAAACTGCTATTTCTCACTGGTATGGTTCAGAAACTTGGGCTGTGAAATTTGTAGCCAGTGATTTTATTGTTAATGCAAGTTCTATTACCATTTCAGCTGTAAATATCTATTTTCCGACAGTACCTGATGCTCAGGTAAACATTAGAGGTCTTAGTTATAACGAAGAATCTCAATATGATCCACTTTTTGGAGAGAATGTTACTGAACTTAGTGTTCTTAATCATACAATTACTGAATCAGGCTGGCATGAATTTCCTTTAACAAGCTCTTATACAGGTGAAGGTTTATGGGTTCTAGTGGATAATGCAACTAATTTCAGTAATAACTTTATGGCTTCTGCTTCAGGTAGTGGCGAAAATAGCTATTATAAAGTTAATGATGGCAATGAGGTCTTTTTTAATAATTTAGATGATCTCAATATCTCCCAAGAATTTCTAATGTCAATAGATGGATTTTTAAATATTGAAAATGATACAGATAGGCTTGTAATTGAAGAGGTTGCAATTGAATATAGTCATGATGATTTATGGACTTATGATTGTAAGATTAGGAATTATTCTACAGAATTTATTGCTTCAGCTGACTTAGAAATAGCTATTGAACATCCTAATCCTGAAGCATATCCTCCAACTTCGCTTCATCTCACTTTAGATTTAAGTCCACAAGCTGATTTTAATTTAAATTCAGGTGAAACTCAATATCTACAGCTACCAATTTTAGATTCTCAGTACAAAATTGTTTCTTATCTTCGAAGAGATACAGCTAATGTAGTGCTTAGCAGTAATACTACTAGAGTATGCAATTTTCAAGATGAATCAGATTCTGCAATAATAATGAATTTTATTTCCGGAAATCATCAAGTAACAGAAGGTCTGCTGGCAACTCAACGAGAACTTGCTCAACCTAATTGGTTGATTTTCAACTGTGGTATTGATGGTTCAGATCAGCTCTTCTATTCAGATTACTCTTATGATTACTATCAAAATTTTGGCGTGAACCTGCTTCCTCTAACAATCATAAATGGAACTAACTACTTTAATAGCTATAATTATTCAGCTATAGAAGAGAATCTGGAAAATAATATTTATTATATACCTAAAGTTTTTAATACTGTTAATGAAGGTTTAGAAGAAGATGGGAGCCTGCTAACATACTTCAAAGAATTTAATTATGGTGATCGCTTTGTCTTTGATACTTTCACCAATAATCTGGCAATTGATGTCTTTATTAGCCAAAAATCCAGACACTACTCTGAAGAAAGTGATGAGTTTATTGTGGGAGAAATAAGTGATGTAAGTTACGATTTTGATCGCTTAAGTGAAGACGGCAATGCTAATTTTGAATTTACTTATGATATCGATAATGTCGATAGCCTTTATACAACTACTAATGGAGATAAGTTTGCTAATGTAATTATTTATCGGGAAGATACAAATGAGATAATTAGCTTTAGTAGATATTCTTTAGAAAACAATATATTAGTTTCGAATCAAGAGAATGAAGATGTGGCAAGTATTCCAGCTTTTTCTGTTTACCCAAATCCGGTTAAAACAGGAGCAGTGTTAAATATTGCTACTTCCCAGAAAAATAGTGCTGAATATTATACTTTATACAATCTAAGAGGACAAAAGATAGGGAAATTCCTTAATCAAAATAACTCTATTAAGTTGCATAAAAATATTGCCAGCGGGGTCTATTTTCTTCGTGCTTCATCTTCTGCCAATAAACAAGGACCTCTTGTTAAATTTCTGATAATTAAGGAGTAATTAAAATGAATAGAATAAATATTAGTGAACTTGCTAACTGTATAAATCAAGAAATAGATAGCTATTTTCTCGTTGTTGAAAAAGACCTTAGACAGGGAAATAGAGACTTCTTTCTTAGATTGAAGTTAGCCGATAATAGCGGCTTTGTTGTAGCCAACATCTGGAAAAATGCTTCAGTTAAATCTGAAATGTTCGAAGTTGGTGATGTTATTAAAGTCCAAGGTATGGTGATTAAATATAATAAAAATATCCAAATTACTATCAATGATATTTTCAATTTAGAAGATAAAGAATATGATATGGCTGAATTGATACCTTCAACCAAAAAAGATATCACCGAATTAACTGATAGATTCTTTGAATTTGTTGATTCTATCCAAAATGAGTATCTCTCAAAACTTCTAAATGAGATATTTGGAAACAAAAAAATCCTCAATCTTTTTATAAGTTCCCCTGCTGCTAAAAGTTGGCATCATAATTATGCTGGAGGACTTTTAGAACACACCTTAGCTGTTACCAAAATTTGTGCTTTTGCCTGTGACTTATATCCTGTTGACAGAGATTTAGTTATTACAGGTGCTATTTTACATGATTTAGGTAAAATTTATGAGTATGATTCTGCAATAGGAATTGATTTCTCTGATGAAGGAAGATTAATCGGACATTTTGTTATGGTTGATAGAATGATTACTGAAAATGCAAGTAAGATAGATTTATTCCCCAAAGAACTTTTGATGAAATTGAGACACATGGTCTTAGCTCATCATGGAGAATATGAAAAGGGTTCTGTGAGATTACCTCAAACTTTAGAAGCACATTTACTGCACCTTGCAGATAATATGGATGCTCAGGTAACAGGTGTAAAGCAAATTATTGAAGCAAGTTCTGATAATTCTAAATGGTCTGAATTTGATAAGTTAAACCAAAAGTTCTATTATAAAGGGTAATCGATGTTAAGGACTTCTGTATTATTAAGTGGGAGTAAAGGAAATGCAAACTTAATTTTCACTGATGACACTTATCTTCTTTTAGATGCAGGACTTTCAGCAAAGAAAATATTTAGTGCTATGGAAGAGATTGGCGTTGATCCAAGTAAACTTAACGGAGTTGTTATCTCTCATGAACATAGCGACCATGTAAATGGGGCAGGAATTATCAGTAGAAAACTTAATATTCCTATCTACTTCACCGAAGCAACCTATTCTAGATGTTATAGCAAATTAGGTAAGTTAAACCAAGCTCCAATCTATTTTTGCGTAGGAGATGATTTTGTCATTGGAGATATAAAAGTAAGCTCTTTTAGCTCCTCTCACGATGCTATAGATAGTAGCAATTTTCTTTTTGAACAGCTGGATAACACTAAACAGAAGTTAGCTATAGCAACAGATTTAGGCTTTGCTTCTAAATTACTGCTTAACAAAATTAAAGAAGTAACTACCTTAGTTTTGGAGAGTAATCATGATGAAGTTATTCTCTTGAATGGTTCCTACTCTTGGGAATTAAAACAACGAGTAAAAAGTATTAGAGGACATCTTTCCAATAAGCAAGCTGTAGCAGTGGTAAGTCAGATGATGCATCCAGGCTTAAGCAATCTTATCTTAGCTCACTTATCAGAAGCAAATAATACTCCCGAGTTAGCTTTTAAAGAGATGAGTTCCTACCTAAAAGAAATTAAAGCAGAAGTAAATTTATTTATTGCTAATCAACATAGACCTACTCCGATAATTAATGTATAGAGGATAAAATGAGATTTTACATAGAGACTTATGGCTGTCAAATGAATATAGCAGACAGTGAATTAGTAACCACAATTTTGATAAATAATGGCTATCAAGAGGCCACAACTTTAGATGAAGCTGATATCATAATCTTCAATACCTGTTCAGTAAGACAACATGCTGAAGAGAGAGTTTTGGGCAGGATAGCTAATGAAAAATCTCGTAAGCGAAGTAATCCAGGACTTAGAATAGGTGTTATTGGCTGTATGGCCCAGAGACTTCAAGAAGAGCTTATGGAAATTCAAGATGGAATTGATTTTGTTGTTGGTGTTGACCAATACAGTGAAATTCCTCATCTTCTTGCTTCTGATTCAGAAAGAATAGCTGCTGATTTTAATAAAGAAGAAATATATAATGATATCTACCCAACTCGCCAAGGAAAACTTAATGCTTTTGTTACTATCATGCGAGGATGCAATAACTTCTGTTCTTATTGTATTGTTCCTTACACTAGAGGTAGAGAAAGGTCTAGACCAATTTCTGATATTCTCACTGAGGTAAAAGAAGCTGGTGATAAGGGTTTTCCAGATATCACTCTCTTAGGACAAAATGTTAATTCTTATGATTTTGAAGGGATAAAATTCCCTGATTTAATCAGAGAGATAAATAAGATAGATTCTATAAAAAGAATTAGATTCGTTACTTCTCACCCTAAAGATCTTTCAGATGAATTAATCTACGCCATGAAAGAATCTGATAAAGTGTGTAAAAATATTCATTTTGCTATGCAAAGTGGTAACACTGAGATTCTTAAAAGAATGAATCGTGGTTATACTTCGGAGCATTTCTATAATAGAATCCTGAAATTGCGGGAAGTGATGCCTGATATAGCGATTACTACTGATGTTATTGCTGGCTTCTCAGGTGAGAGTGAAGAGCAATTTATGGATACTTATAATCTCATGGCCAAGATAGAGTTTGATTATGCTTTTATGTATAAATATTCTCCTCGTCGTGGAACCAAAGCTGCTGAATTTACAGACCAAGTTCCAGAGGCAATTAGACTAGATAGATTGCAGAGACTTATCGAAATGCAACGCAAAATTACTTTAGAGAAATACCAAAAGCAAATAGGTAATGTCGTTGAAGTATTAGTAGAGAATCTTTCCAAAAAATCAGCTGAAGAAGTTTCGGGTAAAACTGATGATTTCAAAATATGTGTATTCCCTGGTAGTGCAGACTTAATCGGGAAATTCGTAAAAGTTAAAATAACTGATGCTACTGCAGGAACTCTTATTGGAGTAAAGTATGAGCAAGATTGACATGTCTGATGTCTTGGAGAAAGAATCTAAGAGAAAGTCTAAATCTAAACAGAAAGAAGCATTAATTCCTAAGAATAGCATTATTATTTTTGCTATTCTATGTTTCTTCTTTGCTACTGTCATCATCTTAGTGGTTAATAAACTAGTGGATCTTCCATTTCAAGTGAATAATCGCAATTTAAGCGTTGTAGTCCAAGATTCTGTAAATGTTAGCGAAATGAAAATTGATCAAGTAAGAAAATCATTTCTTTTAATTCTTCCCAACTCTTTTTGGGATCATAGTAATTTCACAGATATTGATTATAGCAATAAAACAATTGGTTTAGCTGTAAATAATGTTCTGGGATATGATATGAAAAAACAGAACTGGTCTTATAGACAAGCAGATGATGGGATTACTCAAATCGTATCTGTTGTCGGCAAACTAACCCTTGAGAATGTTAAGTTTGAGGCAATTATTCAGTTTAATATAGTCGACGACCATACCTACTTTTATGATCTTCAACTAAAAGAAGATATTAGGAGAGCAAGATATCTTCCTGCTACACCTAAACAAAAGATCCTACTTATCCAAATGATGTATAGGGGATAGGCTGGATAAATCCTGAATAGAGAATTTGAAGAAACAAAGAGCTAGAGGGATAGCATCTAAGAGAGAGTGGTCGCAAGACACTTGAAGATAATCCCCCTAGAAAGAGCTTGGCCGTGATAGCGGACAAAGAAAAAGAAGAAGATTATTGCAAAAAATCGGTCAAATTATTTCCAGACCAAACAAAATGAGGTATCATGATAGATCTAGACAAATATAAATGTGGTTTCGTAGCCATTATAGGAAAACCAAATGTTGGTAAATCAACATTAATGAATCATCTAATTGGGATTAAACTCTCAATTATATCTTCTAAACCACAAACTACAAGACAGAGTCTAAAAGGTTTTTACTCAGATGAGAAAAAACAGATTATCTTTGTCGACACTCCAGGTTTTTTAAAGCCTAGATATGAATTGCACAACAGAATGTTAGATATCATCAAGAACTCTCTTAAAGATTCTGATTTGATTGTCTTTATCACTGATGCTAATCACTTTCCTACTGATTATGATAAAGAGTTATTGGCTGAATTAAAATCATTCAGAACACCTAAAATAGCTCTCCTTAACAAGATTGATTTAGTAACTCAAGAAGTCATTGATGAAAAACTAGGAATGCTTAGAACAATCTTTGATCGTGCAGAAGGTATTTCAGCACTCAAGGGAGAAAAAACAGGAGAATTATTAGATATCTTTGCCGATATGCTTCCTTATTCACCTCCTCTCTATGACCCTGAGAATCTCTCCGATTTACCTATGCGTTTCTTTGCTCAAGAAATTATTAGAGAAAAAATATTCTTAAATTATGGTGATGAAATACCTTATTCTACTGCAGCATTAATCGAAAGCTATCAAGAAGATGAGGAAAGAGTTACTATTGCTGCTACTATTTGGATAGAAAGAAGCTCGCAGAAACCTATTGTTATTGGCAAGGGGGGAGCTTCTATTAAGAAAGTTAGACTTGATGCTCAACGGGAATTAAGAAACTTTATTGGGAAAGCAGTAACAATTGAACTCTTTGTAAAAATAAAGAAGAACTGGCGAAAAAATAATTCTTCTTTAAATGAATTAGGATTTAGGAAATAATATTTAGACCTGGTTAAAGATTCCCCATAAAAACCTAAACCTGAAGGGGTTAAATAGGATTTATATGCTTCCAAAATTGCTTATCTAATACATGTCGCCTACCAGTCCTAAATAATTTGACCGATTTTTCAGCAATTTTCTTATTGTTTCCTAGTTCTCCGCTAAGGCTTTGAACCACTCTTGTGTGGTATAATTTCAAGGGGCTTACACCTCTTGCTGACGAATAGCATTCTTTTGGGATTTAATAACTGGGGTTACGGACCTTTAGTCCGTGAATCCGACAGGCTGTATTTCAGCCTGTTAATCTTTAATCCCTTTGGGATTTATGACAATATCATTGTTAGCACAATGATAGCGGGCAGGGATGCCCACATTCCCAGTTAATATCATTGTTTGCACAATGATAACGGGCCGGGATGCCCACATTCCCAGTTAAGAAGCCCCGTATCCATTCTATGCTCAAGGCTAGCTTATCGTCCTCTGCTCTTTCTCACTCAAGACAAATATTATTTGATATTTAATAGTGTTTAGTGAGAAAGAGAAGGGAGAGATTATTGGATATGCATATAATGACTTATTGATTAGTGCTTAAAATGTTATTTTGGTAAATGCTCTAAATCTATGTTAAGGATAGAATTATATAGATTATTATTGATATTTATATCGGGATGGTCTTGAGATATTTGGTTAATGAGTTTCTTGATATACTCTCTTTTAGTCTTACCATCAAAATCACACGATTTCGCTATTACAGGGATTTCTTTAGCATAATTAGAGAGTAATATCTCAGGGACTTCATAAAAGGGTCTTACTACTTCTATTTTACCTTGGAAAAGAGTTTGTTTAGGTAGCATCGTAGATATTTTTCTAGAATAAAGCATATTCATCAGAAGTGTTTCCATGACATCTTCTCTATTATGAGCAAAGAGAACTTTTCGAATTCCCAAACTGTGAGCATACTCGAAAATAGCTTGGTTTCTTCTTCTACTACAAATAAAACATGGATTTTTAGTTGAAGCTTTAGCTTCCAGCATAATCTCTTTTTCTATGACTGCAAGCTGGGTAAATTTTTCTACAAAAGGAATAAAAGATAAGTCTGAATGTGAAGAAATAGCAATATGAACTGCTTTAAAATCTGTGAAATATTCCCGTAAAATTGCTAAAAGAGAGAGGGAATCCTTTCCACCAGAAATTGCAAAAACTACGGTTTCAGAAGGATCTATTAACTGCCATTTTTGATTACTTGCTTCAAGAATATTTCTTATTTGGTTTTCTATTTTTTTATTCATAAGTAAAATGAAGACAGGAGATTAATAAAAGAATCAATCTCCTGCTCAAGATAAGTAATCTATTTATAGTATTCTTCTAGAGAATTTAAAATTTCATGAAGAACTTCAGTTCCATTTTCAACATCATAAGTGTCAGTATCACCATTATCATACTGCAAAACAATGCTCCCTAAAGTTAGGGCTACTTTACGAATTTTACTAATAACAACATGACTCTTAGCACCATTGCTATCTACAAAAGTGTAAAGAACTTTCATTACTTGATTATCACTTTCTCAATAATAGCTTGATTATCAGGAAGAGGATTATCTCTATTATCTCTTGGCAACTTTTCAATTTTATGAACTATATCCATACCTTTTGTTACTTTACCAAAAACAGTATGCTTGCCATTAAGCCAAGAAGCTCCACCTTCTTTAGTAACGATGAAGAATTGAGAACCGTTAGTGTTTGCCCCTGAATTAGCCATACAAAGAGTAGCATAATCTACACTTGCAATTAATTTCCCTTTTGTCATTAATGGTTGGGAATTAGTTTTATCATAGTAATATTCATAATTATGTTCCATGATTGGTGCTCCTGATTGGGCAGAAGCTACTTTATCCATAATACTAGCAATATCTTTATCAGCCTTGTCTCTGTTCTTTTGCATATAAGGGACTAAAACTTCTTGATAAAGGCGAATAACATCTTCTTCAGAAGTTATCTTTCCGGTGAGTTTCTTACCACCATCAGTAGAATATGTTTCATCCTTGAATTTATAGCCAGGTCCACCCGTTCCATCATCACCTCTATCATCATTAAGAGTGTTAGGATCACCACCTTGAATCATAAAATCAGGGATTACTCTGTGGAAATAAATTCCTTCATAGAATCCTTTATTAGCTAGTTTAATGAAATTATCTACAGTTTTAGGGGTTAGATCTTTAGTAAGTTCAACCTCAATATCTCCTTGATTAGTTTTGATAACAGCTTGGACATTTTTGGCACTAAGTGATAAACTTAAGCTTAATAAGATTACACTAATTAGTATTACTTTTAAAATTCTCATTTATTCCTCCGTTTTTTTTATTTATTGTAAAATTTTAATTCTGCATTTCCATCGATTATTTCAATATAGCTATTATGGATAATCCAATCTCCACTATTTAGATAAAAACCATCATTGATTTTTAATTTCTGAGGGTTATGAGCATGGCCCATCGAAACTATCTGATAACCATCTCCAATCTTTTTTTCAGCAAATTTCACTAATCCTTGGTTCTTCTTCTTGATTATTAGGGGAGAATCTTGTCTATCGCGACTTGAGCGTGAGAGCATCTTTCCAATATTCAGAGATAATTCTGGATGAACTAAATTAAAAATAAATTTAGTTACAGGATTCCTTAGCAAATTTCTAAAGATGAAGTAGCGGAAATCATTTGAGGTATATTTATCTCCATGAGTAACATAAATTTGTGTCTGCTTATCCATAGTAATAAAGTAGTCTGAATATATTTCTATACCTAATCTTTCTAAGAAACCATTGAACCAAAAATCATGATTGCCAGCTAGCATAACAATTCTGATACCACGACTAATTACAGCTTTAAGCTCATGAATAAAATCATAGTATCCAGCGATAATTACACTATTCCAATCGAACCATAAATCAAATATATCTCCATTTAGAATTAGCAAGTCTGTATCTTGAGGGAGATTTTGCAAAAATGAAGAGACTCTTTCTCGGCGAGATCTATCTTCTTCTTTCTCAACAAATTTTATATGAGTATCTGAAATTATATATATTTTCATGTTATTTAGTTAAGAGATAATATAAAATGTTAGTACCAAACTTAAGAGCTTTTTCACGGGTTTGGTCTGAATCTTTATGGGTGTTGTAGTCTGCCCAACCATCAGAAATATTTGATTCGTAGGTGTAGAGAACCATCATTCTGCCAAAATCATCAAAAATAGCAAATGTTTGGGGGCGTTTTTTATCATGTTCATGAATTTTGGGGGTTCCTTGTGAGAAGTCAAAATAGCAGTTAAATAAGTCATGTTCTTTAGGTAATTCTATTAATTCCCGATTAGGAAAAACTTTCTTCATTTCACTTCTAAAAGATTTATCTATTCCATAATCATCATCACAGTATAAAAATCCTCCGCTTAATAGATACTTATTTAAATTATCTATTTCCCGCACAGAAAGCTTAACATTACCATGCCCTGTCATATAAATAAAAGGAAAATCAGGTAAGTCTGCATCAGTTAACTTAATTATTTTCTCATTAGCAGAAAGCTTTAGATTAAGCTCTTTATTAGCAAAATAAGCTAAATTAGGAAGTACCTCAGGGTCGTTATACCAATCTCCTCCTCCAGAATAATGGAGTCGAGCTAGTTGCATCTGACCAAAGGCAATACTAGAGAATAAAACTAATAAAATTACTGTTATGAATTTTTTAATAAATAGCTCCTGCAAAGATTTTGTTAATAAAAATTGAAGAGGAGTATCAAGTCAAGTATTTTGTTTAAACTACGAGTTAAGGTTTTAAAAAAATAAAAAAAGGACTAGGAAATAAATTCTGTAGCCCTTAATATTCTCTTCTAGTAATAGATAATACTAGTTTATAAATCAGTTGTTTCTTTCATTAGTAAAAGTCTTTAAAATAATATCGAACTCATTAATATCAAACATATCTCTATATTCAGCAAGTTGCCTTTTGTGAATCCAATGATAATCAGATATTGTATCTGAATGAGTACAATAACTCGAACCATCCTGACCATCGACATCCCATATCTGATAATTGTCTATAACAGAAGCAATACCACCCTGTAATAGCTTTAAAGCATCATTATTTCTAGTTATGCAATAATAATCCCATAATCCCCACATTCCAAACAATTTACCATTCAAAACATGGCAAAAATCACTATTAGGATATTCTTCATACCAAAGATAATCCTCGTCATCAATAAAAAGATTCCATGAGCTTCCAAAGTTTTTATGCATAGTCGTAAAAATAACTTCTGCTGCTTGTAAGTATTTATTATCTCCTGAGTTATGGTATGCCATACACATAACAGCTAATGTTTGACCTTGTGCCATGGCAGAAGTCCAGCCAATCGGCAGGTTAGCATTTTCATGGACCCAATCAAATTGATATCTAAATAATCCATCATTATCTTTGTAATTGATTAACCAATCTGCATTTATATAAAACCAATCTAAAGACTCTTCAGTGTTTGTTCTTAGGTAGTCATTATAGCAACCAAAAGCATTGTTGCAAGTAGTGATAGGATTGAAATAATCTCCAAAAGAATAGTGAACCACAGGGATCAAATCTTCATTTAATAAATCAGTTAGAATACTATGATTCATCATGAATTTCATAGGAGTATTTAGGTATTGATCTGCTTTTAAATCAACATTCTCAATTTGATATTCTTTAAAAAAATGATCTAGGGCATCATAATTGTAAAAATCTGAGACCTCAACACTTTCTAAAGGATTTGTATCTAATTTAAGTGTAACATTTTGATGGTAGTATTTTGCTTTGAGCAGGCCAATATTTAAATCTTCATTAACCCTGTATTTAGAGTAAGTAGCTTTTTTAGAATCACCCCAATATAGAGCCGCTTTTATAATCATTTCCCCCTCTAATTCCATCCAAAATACCAGTTCAATGTTCATGTTACTTTCTAATTCTCGATAAGTGTTACTAATTGTGTTATTTTGCAATTCTAGAGAAACTATTAAACTATCTGGTTCAATATTATTTGCATATAGTTCTTCAAATTGGACATTAATAGTTTTTGTTTCCTTAATATTCTTAGTATTTGCTGATTTATCGTCACAACCAATACATAATATTGTTAAAACAAATACTATTAATACGAAATTTTTATACTTTCTCATAACTAAATATTCCTCTATTAACATTAATTATACCATATATTTTACATTTTTATATGTGGGAGGTCTTTTTGTCAAGATTAATAATTGGTTATTTCAATATAATAAATCAGCAATATAAAATCACTTGACGATTTCTACTAAATTTAAGAGATTGGAAAAAAATAGTAAGGAAATAACAGATGAAGATTATACACATTGTTGGAGCACGCCCACAATTCGTTAAATTAGCTCCTTTATATAAAGAAATTCAATTTAAAGCTGAACAGTTAATTATACATACAGGTCAACATTATGATGAAAAGATGTCTAAGATTTTCTTTGAAGATCTTGCAATTCCAAAACCTAATTATAATTTAAATATAAATCAAGGTTCTCATGCTTATCAAACTGCAGAGATGATGAAAGGTATAGAAGAAATTCTTTTAGAAGTAAAAGATTGTGCTTTGATTATTTATGGGGATACTAATTCTACTCTTGCTGGCGCTTTGGCTGCAGCTAAATTAGAAATTCCTATTTTTCATGTAGAAGCTGGATTAAGAAGTTTTAATCGTTCTATGCCAGAAGAAGTAAATAGGATTTTAGCGGATAGGATTTCCAACTATCTATTAGCTCCTACTCCTACTGCTGTAAAGAATCTAACTGATGAAGGCTTAAAAGACATCACTTATCTTACTGGTGATATTATGACAGATTCTATTAGTCAAAACATCACTATTGCTAAAGAAAAGTCTACCGTAATGGAATCTCTTCAACTTGAATCAAAAAGCTATTACTTACTTACTTTGCACAGGCCTTATAATGTCGATGATCCTACCAAACTAAGTAAAATTCTTACTTTACTGAATAGTTTGGATAAAGAAGTATTGTTTCCAATTCATCCTAGAACTAGAAAGATTCTGGAAACTAACCTTTCCCAAAGCCTTTCTAATATAAGACTTATCGACCCTCAAGGATATCTAGATTTTCTGATTCTTCAACAGAATGCTGTTAAAATTATTACTGATTCGGGTGGAATTCAAAAAGAAGCATGTATTCTAAAAAGACCTTGCATTACCCTCAGAAGTGAAACCGAGTGGGTGGAGACAGTATCGGAAGGTGTGAACTTACTGATTACTGAGATTAATAAAGAATTAACAGATTTAATTAAGAATTTTAATCCAACTTTCCCTGAATATGGAATATTTGGCGATAATGTGAGTAAGAAGATGAGTGATTTAATAATCAAAAAAATGGGGATTTAAAAAGATGCAAGATAAACATAATAATATGGAACTGACTCTATTTGATATACTAATTTCTATAGCTAGGAAGAAATGGTTCATTATAATTTTTACTTCTATTTTCAGTCTTGCTGCTGTAGTGTATTCTTTAATAACTCCTGAAATTTGGGGCTCTGGCAGTACTTTTATATCAGTTTCAGATCAAATGAGCGCGAAAGGAATTGGTGCTTCCATGTTGGGAGATTTAGGCTTAGGTATGCTGGGGAATGTAAGTTCTTCTGAAGCTCTCAATAATATCATGTATTTAGATAGCAGAGATTTAAAAAAACAAGCTGTTCGAAAATTCAATATGTATGACTATTTTGAAATAACTGAGAAAGACACTCTTATGGCCATGGAGATGGCATTAAAGGCCTTTAATACAACAGTTTATAGTTCTTTTTATGATAAAGAAACTGAAGCTATTACAGTCTATGCTCAAACTGAATCACGAGAACTCTCTAAAGAGATCGTAGAATTCTTTATTGAATCCCTACAAGAATATAATTTAAATACTAGAACCACTAAAGGAAAACTCCAGAGAGAGTTTTTAGAAAAAAGAGTGGAAGAAATTGATAATGAGTTTAATGACTTAGTTTCGCAATTGAACTCTTTTCAAAAAGAATCAAAATTTATATCTTCTGAAACTCAAACAAGTCAAATGTTAAAAGTTTATTCCGAAGTTATTACTGAAGATATGACAAATGATGCTATGATATCGGTAGTTAAAAATACTTATGGTGAGGATAATCCTAACTACAAGGAATTATTAATAAAGAGAGATGAGTTAAAAAATACTATTTCAAAACTAGAAAGTGATAAGACTTTTTATAAATACTTTGTACCTATTGATGAAATTCCAGATTATTTAGTAACTTCTGAAATTTTGGAAATGAAAATAAAAATTAATAGAAGTATCTATGAATATCTTTATCCGCAATATGAAATGGCCAAAATTGAAGAGATTAAGGATTTACCAACTATTGAAATAATTAACACTGCTGATTTACAAGGTTTAAGGATAAAACCTAAAAGAGCTTTTATTTGCTTAATTACATTTATAGTATCTTTTATAATTTCCAGCACCATAGCTATAATTATTGATAATACTTCTTCGGTTAATAAAGATAAGTTTCAGCAAGCGATAAGAATATTCTTTGGTAAAAATGATAGAAAAAGAATCAAATCTTAAATTTTACTACAAACTAGCCTTCATTATCCTTAATATGAGTATTTTTATGCCCTTGTATGGGTACTCATACTTTTTGATGATTGCTGTCAGTATTGTAGTAATATTTCTGTTCTCAGTTGCCAATCAGGTTGATGTTTCTTTTGTAGCATACTCAAAATCGGCAGCTTTATTTTTCTTGCTATATTTGACTTATCCACTGTTGACTGTATTCTGGGTTGATGACCTTCAGTATTATTATCTGCAAATTCGCTATATAATACTGCATTTCCTTATCTATTACATCACTTTTTTCTTTTTAGTGAAAGTATTTACTAATCATAAATTGTTCTTGAAAGCGATTTTAGGGATTGGATTTATATACATTTTAACTTCTTTGTGGGAACTAAGCACGGGGAACCATCTTTCTATATCAAGATATTCAGGTATTCAAATACCTATTCCTACCGGTTTCTATTATAATGAGAATAATCAAACTGTTATTACTTCGATGATGTTACCTATTGCAGGATATTTCTTTATTACTTCCAAAAAGTTCTATCAGCAATTAATGTATATATCAATAGTGTTTTTTTTTGTTGTGATTGCTGCTTTAGCAGGAGCTAGGATTAGTATGATTATCTCAATACCCTTTCTAATGTATTTATTAATAAAAAAAAGATCTTTAAAAGTTATTGGATTAATAATTATTGCAATGTTAATGATTTATGGGTATATCTCAATTCACAAAAGCAAAGAACTTGAACTCGCAAAAGCTTATCTAAAATTCCAATATGAATCAATAGGACAGGAAGTAGATAATTACACAATAGGCTCAACAAAAATCAGAATAAATATGATAAAAAACGCAATTGATTATTTCCAAGAATCAAATTTTGTAGGTGTTGGAGCAGGCAACTACGATTATCATGCAAAAAAAGGTGAGTTTGCTAAAATAGGCTGGATCGAGAATACGCATAGTTATCTTTTTGAGTTACTAGCAAATTATGGAATTGTGATAGTTATACCATTCTTTTTATTTTTATTTAGTCTATTTAAAAAAACAGTCTCAATTTACCATAGAGAAAGGGGAGAGGCGAAAATATTAGCTGAGATGAATATGTTCCAAATACCTATTTTTCTAATGGTAGGCTTCATTCCTTCAAGCCTGTTTTCAATCTTCCAAGTCTGGGTTTTTATTGGTTATTTAAGTGCTTTCGTATATATGAACAGGGTAAAGAGTACTAATGCTTAATCTTAATTCGTTATATAACAGATCCCTGGTTTTTATTAAGAAACTAATGGAGAAAGGCTTTCTGCATATTTTTGGAGCGAATACTGTCTCTAAATTTATTTTTATGCTTTCTTCAATATTGTTAGTTAGGATTTTAGATGTAGAAGTGTATGGATTTTGGTCTTATGCTTTTAACATATTTACTCTTTTAACACTGCTTCAAGGTGCTGGCTCTAGCGTAGGTATATTACAATTTTGTAGTAAAGATCAAAAGGAAAATAAAGCTAGGAAACTATTTTTATTCGGAAATAAATTAAGTATCTACGGAAACATAGTATTATTAGTGTTTAGTTTGATATTTCTTTTTTTCTATAAATTTAAAATCCCCAATACAAATAAAGTTGTAGCGATATTAGCAATATCAATGTTTTTCTTTGGCTTAGCAGAGAACTATAAAAATTACTTTAGAGCAACTTTTAGAAATAGAGAGTTCTCTTATTCAGTTTTATTCTTTGCTTTCTATCGTTCAACTTCTTTGCTTTTATTAGGTTACTTCTTCTCCTTACCAGGCCTAATAATATCACAAATGAGCAGTTATCTTTTTGATTATCTTTTCTGCAGGCATTTGGATAAAGAGACTATTCGCAATCTACCTATTTTGGATTCAAAAGTTAAAATAGATTATATTAAGTTTTCAATGATCTCTTTAGGTAACAACTTAATTTCAAGATTACTTTATTTGATTGATACTTTTTTGGTTGGTCAAATCCTTGCTAGTAGTATACTGGTCGCTCAATATAAGGCAGCTACTCTTCTGCCTTCCAACTTAATATTCATTCCTCAATCGGTAATTTTGTTCATTTATCCCTACATTAGAAAGAATGCCAATAGCAAAGAATATGTCCGTAGCAAATATCTTTTAGTTGTAAAAAAACTTGCTATAATAAACTTCTTGATAACTACTATACTATATGTTTTTGCTCCATTTGTTGTCAATTTACTGTTTTCAGCTAAATATGCAGATTCTATGCCAGCTTTAAGAATTCTCTTAATCGGATTCTTTTTTGCTGGTACCTTTAGAATTCCTGCAGGTAACTTTATTGCCGCATTGCATAAAATTAAAGTTAATGTCGTTATAACTAGTATCAGTGGAGTATTAAATATTTTGTTGGATTATATCTTTATCATTAAGTATGGGATTATTGGGGCTGCCTATGCTACTACTTTAGTGTTTATTATAAATTCACTGTTAAGTAACTGCTATCTAGTATATTATTTTAGGAGAGGTAATTATGAAAGTTCTATTTCTGAATAGTTATGATACTTCATTTATTCAAAACCAAATAATAGATTTAAAGACTATTGGAAATATTGAAGTTCATATTAATATACATTTGAGTTATTGGAAATTTTTTAAATATAAAAAAGGTAAGTTAAAGAATATCTTCAGTACGACCCAGCAAAAAACACTTTCAAAAAGTGAGATGTCACTAACTTTGCACTGGGGGCTTCCAAAAGAATATTTAACTGAGTATGAACCAATAATCGTTGCTAGAATATTGATGAGGAAATTCAAAAAAAAAGACTTTGATCTAATTCATGCTCAAAATGGTTTTCCTTCTGGTATGGTGGCAAAAATTTTAGCCCTGAAATGGAATATTCCTTATCTTATTACTAGTCATGGAATGGATACTAATAGGTGCCTTCCAGATTCATTAGAACAAACAAATGTTAAACAATTTTCACCTCCTATCATAGCAAGATTTCGTGACGCATTATTAAATGCAAATAGGGTGATCGGAGTCTCTCTTGCTTTTTCTGCATTAATGAAGAAAGTTGTTCCTGAGATTAATCCAATCACTATACAAAATAGTTACAACAGTGATTTGTTTAGAATCATACCTAAAGAAGAACTTAAAAAAAGACTAAAACTAGATTCTTTTAGCTTAGTTTTAATCTATGTTGCCAATTTAATTCCTCAGAAAAGACATATAGATGTTATCAAAGCAATGTCTTTGTTTAGAGGCAAGAATATTAAGTTAGTATTAATTGGAGATGGGGGAGAAAGAGATAATATCATTAATGCGATTACTAACTTACATATTGAGAATCAAGTTTCCTTGATTCCTTCTCTTCCCCAAAAAGAACTAACAAATTGGTATAACGCTTCGGATGTTGTTATTTTCCCTTCTCTAAAAGATTCATTTGGATTATCTTTAGTTGAGGCTATGGCTTGTGGTTGCCCTGCAATATCTACTCCTACTTATGGGCCTTTAGAAATTGTTCAACAAGGTGAGAATGGCTTCTTTGTAGATTTTAAAGCACCTGAACAAATTGCTCAACAAATCGAGAAATTTTTTGAGAATCCTGAATTGATAAATACAATGGGGCTAAAAGCTGCTGAATCTGTTAAATTAAGATATGCAAACAAGAATAAAGAATTATTCGAATTATATAAAGAAGTTCTTCTAGATTATGGAAAATAGCGACATGCTTCAAATTAATAATATTTTGATTCAATATTTAATCTATCCATCTTATACAGCTGTAAGGAGACAAGTTTTAATATGAAAAAAATACTTTATATAGTTTATTATTTCTCACCTTACCAAATGACCTATACTTTTAGGGTAAGTAGGGTAGCCAGATTTTTACCAGATAATGGTATCTTGCCTCTTGTTTTAACAGCTTATGATGGAAAACATCACTGGCATGAAGAGACTTTACAGGAGCTGGACCCAAGAATAGAAATCCATAGAGTTAATAATCCCATTAATTATGCAAAAAAGAATAGTGTGAATTTGTATAAGAAAACTTCTAAGCTAACTAAAATAAAGAATACTATTTTGATGTCTTTAAAAGATTTAATTCTCTCACCGGATAGTTATTTACTATGGTCAATTAAGATTATTCCAACTGCAATAAAGCTTATTAGAAAGCATAACATTAAACATGTTTCTTTCTGCTTAGGACCTTATTCTCCAGCATTAACAGGTTATTTTCTTAAGAAAATTACAGGGGTATCATACTCTTTAGATTTTAGGGATGAGTGGATAAAAGTTGCCCAGATTGATCAATCAGCTCCGAAAAGAGAGCTTAAACCAGAAACATTATTTAGAAAGCTTTTGAACAAATTTTGGGAAAAGAGATGTGTTAATAATGCTAGTAATATTTTTTCTGTTACTGATACAATGACTAATAATTTTCTTAGAATATATCCTAAGCAGAAAAATTGCTTTACTGTGCCAAATGGCTTTGTGAAAAGTGATTACCAGGAATTAAATATCTCTCCAATTCCTTTCGGAGAAGATAAAATTTTATTCTATTATGTAGGTACAATTAGCATCAACTCAGATATTTATAATCCTACAAAATTACTTAATGGCTTTGTGAAGTTTCTAAGGAAGACTTCAATAAATCCAGAACTACATATTTTCGGTGATGTAGATGAAGATACAAAAAGATTTATTGATTCTTATGATATAGATGACCATATTATTTTTCATGGGAGAGTGGAGAGAAGCGAGCTTCTCAAACAGTTAAATAAAGCTGATGTCTTTTTACATTTTTATTATCCTGACCTGCATCCAGAAGCACTATCTATCAAGATTTTTGAATATGCCTACTTAAGCAAACCTATACTCAGTTTTTCTAACAGAGTTGGCGAAATGGCAGACTTTTTCCAAGCTACTCAAAGCGGTTATATCTGTTGGGGAAATAAAGAAGATGAAATTGCTGAATTATTTGAAAAAGTCTTAACTTTCCCTCAGCAAGTTCTTTTTACTGAATCAAGATACAATGTCTTAGAGAAATATAATTTTGAAAGAGGTGTAGAGTTGATGGCTAATAAAATAAAATTATCAATCGAAAATAAAGGGAATTAGTTATGAAGATATTATTTATTCATACTTGGGGATTAGGTGACTTAATAATTCTAACTCCTGCTTTGAAGGCCTTGAAAGAAAAGTATCCGGATTGTCAGATAGACTTTCTAATTACCGAAAAAGCAGCAAAATTCCCTATAAATAAGTGTAATTTAATTAATAAAATTTATCACTGTAAGAATGATCTAAAAGATTTTCTAAAGCTAGTGCCCCAAATTCGCAAAGAAAAATATGATTATGGACTTGCCACTACTGGTATCTCACCCCGTAAATCTCAACTATTTTTAGCCTTACTAAACATAAAATATCCTATTGGGGAGTTTAGAGAAAAGAAGTTAAAACTTGTTTTTAAGGAACAGCATAAGTTTGATCCTAACATTCATCGTTTGGATAGTAATCTTAAGCTTTTATCTAAATTCTTACCTCCTGATATCCAGCGGAAAACTCTCTTCTGTCTTGATAAAGAAGATTTCGCTTTCGCGGATAATTTTATTCTGGATAACAACTTAGTTGGTAAAAAACTTTTCGGTATTCATCCCGGCTGTAATAAAAAATCTTTCTATAGAAGATGGCCTGTTGAACACTATATAGGGCTAATAAAACTTTTACAGAAAAATAATAATTTAAATCTAATTCTTTTTATTGGTCCTGATGAAATCGAGTTAGGAAAAGAAATCTCTGATCAAACAGGTATTGTGCTAGCCAGTGATTGCTCTATGTATCAAACTGCTGCCTTATTGAGTAAATGTGATTACTTCCTAAATAGTGATTCAGGTTTAGGTCATGTAGCCAGTTGTTTTGATGCTGAACTTTTCATTATCTTCGGTCCTGCTAATGAGAAAATAACAGCTCCAATCTCTCTTAAAACACATATTATCAGGTCTTTGATTAAAGCACCTCCAGTTTCTGAATGGCTCAAGCTAACAGAAGCACCTGAATGTTTAACAAAGCTCTATCCTGAAGAGGTTTATGAAAAGATAAGTCCTTATTTACCTTGAGATTAACTTGTTCTTATTGTTGACCAAGTTGCTTTTTGGTTGCCTTTTAAGAATCTGAAAAAAGCAAGCATACTAGAAACAATCATAATCATAAAGTAACCTGGTAATTTAGTTGCTTTCTTGAGCGGATTACCATTCTTAACTACAAAATCTAAAGCTCCGATAAGGTAGAAAAGTATCTGTAATGCTAAAATTATAAGATAGAATTTATTCATTGAAAGCGCCAAGAATACATTTGAAACTAGCATTAAAATAACAAAGGAAAAGAATAACCATCTTAAAATTTTGTGAGACACTAAAGCGAAAGAAGCATAAGGATATTTTACTGGATTGAATAACACTTTGTGTCTTTTAACAGCATCCCATTCTCTTGAAATGATTCTTATTTTCCTTCTAAACTCTTCTTTACTCTCTTGAGATACCTCTTCTTCCACAATAGCTAGTGGCTCGAATTTGGCAATTTTATGATTTTCTAAAGTAATCAGAGTTCTTTCAAAATCATCTGTTGAGGCAGGATGAATTTGGGTAAAAAGTTCCCTTTTAATAAGAAAGATAGATCCATTTGCTACAATAATGGAGTTGAGCTTTGATTCACACATTTTAATGAAATTTTCATATTTCCAATAAGCGCCTTCACCTGAACTATGACCACTATTACTTGTATATTTTAATTGTCCTGTTACTAAACCTATCTGTTGGTCACTTTGTATGGTTTTAACTAAGTGCTTTACTGCATCAGGAGCAAAAATTGAGTTAGCATCTGTGGAAAGAACGAAGTCACAGTTTAAGTCAGGCTCAATCATATTGTGTCCACTTGGTTTGCCTTTGCGAGGCTTTTGTACTCTCAAAGAAATATTGTTATACTTGGAGGCATATTCTAAAGCTATATCATTTGTCCTATCCTCTGAATCATCAGAAATAACTATCAAATCTATCTTATCTTTAGGATAATCTAATCCTATAAAAGAGTCTAATTTAGCAGCCAATACAGATTCTTCATTATAAGCAGGACACAGAACTGTTATTTTAGGAAAATCATTAAGTTTATTTAATTCTATCTTTTTACCAAAGAGGGAGAGAATCTTTACTAGAATAGGATAACATACTATATGGTAGAAAAGAAGTGTTAAAGCGCCCCAAAATATTATATTCATTTAAAATTCCTTTAGATATTTATTGAATTAAGAGATAAATTTTGCTAAGTTTTGTCAAGAAAATTAAGAATAAAACCAAATATTTAAAAAGATAATCATTTTTATTAAAAATTCTATTGACAAATATTTGGAAATTAACTTTATTATTTTAAACTAAGTAATTTTAGTACAGGAGTATCAATGAAAAATATTAGATTAGGTCTTATTGGTTGTGGAAGAATTTCTAAAAACCATTTTGAATCAATTAAACAAATTGAAGAAGCTCAATTTGTTACTTGCTGTGATATTATTGAAGAAAGAGCTAAAGAAGCTTGTGAAAAATACAATTTAGAAAGCTATTATACAGACTATATAGAGATGTTAGAAAAAGAAGAACTTGATGCTGTGGCGATTTGTACTCCTAGTGGTATTCATCCTCAAATCGGTATTGAGGTTGCTAAAAGAAACTTGCATGTTATCTCTGAAAAACCAATGGCCATTAATATCAAAGATGCTGATTTACTTATCAAGGCTTGCGATAAATATAAAGTTCATCTTTTTGTGGTGAAACAAAATAGACTTAATGCTACAATGCAACTTCTTAAAAAAGCTATTGATAAAGGTCGTTTTGGTAGAATCTATATGATTCAATCTAATGTTTTCTGGACTAGACCACAAAGCTATTATGATTTAGCTAAATGGCGAGGTACTTGGGAATTTGATGGTGGTGCTTTTATGAATCAAGCCAGTCATTATGTAGATGCTATGTATTGGTTAATTGGAAATGTCGATTCAGTGATGGCTGAAACAGCTACTATGGAAAGAAATATTGAAGCAGAAGACACTGGTTCTGTTATTATTAAATTCAGAAATGGTGTTATTGGTACTATGAATGTAACAATGCTTACTTATCCTAAAAACTTTGAAGGCTCAATCACAATTCTTGGTGAAAAAGGTACTGTAAAAATTGGTGGTGTTGCTATCAATAAGATTGAAAAATGGGATTTTGAGGATTATGATGATGATGATAAATTAATAGAAGATGCAAGTTATTCAACAACTAGTGTCTATGGCTTTGGTCATATTCCTTATTATCGCAATGTGATCGATGTTCTTTTAGGTAAATGTGAACCTTCTACTGATGGAAGATGTGGCAGAAAATCCTTAGAAATAATTCAAGCTTTATACAAATCTGCAAAATCAGGTGAAAAAGTTAGTCTTCCCTTAAATATTTAATTCAATTATTTCTTGACAGAGATACTAAATAAATAAAAATAAAATATAAAAAATGTTAGGAGGCCTATTATGGCAGTTAAAATTGATAAATCTACTTGTATTGGATGCGGTGCTTGTGTTGATGTATGTCCTGTTCAAGCACTTTCAATGGTTGATGACAAAGCAGTTGTTGATGAAGCAACTTGTATTGACTGCGGTGCATGTATCTCTACATGTCCTGTAAGTGCAATTTCTGAATAATTATAATCAAATCTACATACGAGGCTGAAGAAATTCAGCCTCTTTTTTGTTTTATGTAAATTAGTGTTTAATGCCTATTTTATGAGTAAAGCCTTCTTGATTTCAGAAAAGCTCTTCGTTTCATACTTAAAGAGATAGATACCAGAAGTGACTTTTTTCCCTTGGTTATCAAGACCAGACCAAACAAGCTTATAATTATCAAGTTCATGAAAAGTCTTTACTATTTGTCCTTTTAGATTATAGATTGTAAGAGTAGCTTTTTCAGGCATATCTTTAGGCATTTCTATGGTAATCTCAGGATTAAAAGGATTGGGGTACAAAGACAGATTAACAGTTTGTAGTTGGCTAACATCATCATTGCTTACAGACTGTAATTCTACAGCTCCCATATCAAGTTGGTTATTATAAATTCGTAAATTTCCGAGGATATCATATTGAGGAAGTTCTAAACTAAAGGGAAGTTCCTGACTTGCAGAATCGATTATCTGAGTATTGTCAGTAGGTAGATAAATATTAAGGTCATTAAAGCTAAAATTAAGGTTTGATATTAATATATTATTTGTCCCAAATGGGAAGTCTAGTCCATTAAAACGAGTATGATAAGTTTTAGCAGAGAAGAGTTGGTGTTCTTCAAAGAAGTTATCACTGTTTTGGTAGATAATATTATTATAGATTATTGGTTTAGAAATATATGATTCTATAACGCCTGTAGAGTGAAAATCATCTTGATTTAAAACTTCATTATTAATAATAGTATTATTCACTATTCTAGGATTAGAGTAGCTAATTAAGGCAAGACTTCCACCCATAGCAACTTTATTATCAGTAACTTGATTGTTAATGAAAGTTATGTTAGAGTCTTTATTAAGAGCTAATATAGAACCATAATTGGCATAATTATTTCTGAAAATAGAGTTTTCAATTCTTAGTTTATCAAAAGCATAAACTTGAAAAACAGCTCCTGCATCTGTAAATCCAGGATATTCAGAGTCTATTGCTTTAGTGTATTCGAAAATAGCAAAAGTAAATAGAGAGCTTTCATTTGTGTCTTTAGTATTGAAATATTTAAAGCCATTCCAAGCTCCTGCTAAATCATCATCATAAGTGAAAAGATAGGGGTCTGCAGCAGTGAAAGTAATTCTTTCATTAGCGGTTCCCTGGGCAAGAATAGTACCTTGAACTTCAATATGATAGAATTCGTTAAAAGTAATATTTGCTCCAGGTGTAAAGGCTAAAGTAATACCATCCTCTACTAACACATTATCAGTAACTTGGATATCTAAAGCTGTTAATAGTATAGATTCTGAGATTGTTCCCGACAAAGTAGTTCGGTTATCAGGAGTTAAATCTCTGGTAATATTACTAGCTGGGGGATATTTTACTAGAGGGCCAAATGTTTGACATCCGTAACCTATTGCCGGGCTATCAGGAGCAAGAGAAAAATCACCATTCTCTGCATCTGTTAGTTGGGGATCTGTCATTGCAAGATTATTGTAAGAGTTGGCATCCAGCCAAGCCTGAGGTTCAACTCAGCCATAGTCGCAGAAGAGACCATAATGATTTATAAGATCATCATTTAATCGCCAATCACTAAAATATGACCAGTTATCACTGATGTTAGGATACCCGTATGTCTCAACAAAAATGCTTGTGATTAGATTATGTCCTGTAGGAAGCCATTCTAAAGTCTCGCTAGTATAATTTACAAAATCATCTCCACTTCCATAAGTATCGACAAAAATATTATTATTAATACTAATCCCTTCTCCTGCAGAATGTATTCTTACTGCATAATCTTCAGCTTGATAGAAAGTTACGAAAGAAACAGAGCCTTGAGGGATAAGATTAGTTCCTTCAGTAGAACCTCGGAATTTGACACCCCCATTAATAATAACACAATCAGAAATATCTAATCTCTTGTCAGTGTATTGAATAGTGATGAATCCACCCTGCAAATCAATAACAGCTCCATTTCCAATGATATTCACATTAGCCCCTAAAGTATCGGTAAATGTGCCAGGAATATGGTTGTAAAGTCCTCCAATTAGCAAAGATCCCGTGTAGATTTCTCCAGTATTGAGGATTAATTCTTTATCGTAAAGTCCATTGGAAGAGGCATTATCATAGACTTCTTTAATGCTTGTTCCATTTAAGGCAAGAAACAAGAATAAGAAGAAAGTCACAATGTATAATTTCATATTATTTCCTTTATTTTATCTTTCTATACTTCCATGATTAATTTCAAGATCAGCTCTAATCCCTCTTTATCTTCTTCATCAAAAGAGTTTAACTCTTTACTATCGATATCTAAAACTGCAATCACTTCATTTCCTTTGAAAAGAGGTAGAACGATCTCTGATTTAGAGCGGGAATCGCAGGCTATGTGTCCTGGGAATTTCTCAACATCAGGGACTATTATACTTTTTTTCTCGTTTAGAGCAGCCCAACAAACACCTGTATCTTTCTGTAAAACTAAACATGCTACAGGTCCTTGATAAGTTTGCACAATTAACTTTTCATTGATTAACGAATAGAATCCTGTCCAGAAATAGTAATTAAATTTATGATGCAAGATAGCACAGGTCGTTGCCATTCTAGCTGATAAATTATCTGTCTTTTTAAACAAATCTTCAAGCTGGGAAGCAATTCGTTGATAGCGTTCTAATTTCTTCATGATTTACTCCTTAATCTCATTATTGATGAATGTGCTGATAAAATTCAGTAATTCCTGTGAAGACGGGGAATGTTTTTCTCTAACATAGAAACCTGAAGTAGATACTCCGGTTAGAAGTGCTTCTTTAGGTGATAATCCACTGAGAAGTCCATAACAATAACCAGCATTGAAATTATCTCCTGCTCCGGTTGATAGTTTTGGTTTTGGGGTAAAAGGACCATCCAACCAAGCAGATTTATCTTCATAACCACAACTTGCTCCTTTGATATCATGAATTACGCAAGCATAGATTCCTAGTGAATCTTTAATCATTAAAGCTCTATCTGCTAAATCAGACTCTTTTTTCTTAAGAATCTGGGAGATTAAATCAGATTCATTCTTATTGAGTCCTAAAATTACCTTACCTACTTTTTGCATATTGCTTATATAATAAATTGCTTCTCTGATATCTTGTCTATCTCTTTTTGTCGGATCACTTAGATCAAAATAAATAAATGGTTTATGCTTTGTTTTAGTTAATATTTCAGTAAATCCTTCTATAATACTATTCATTCCGAAGATAAGGGTCCAATTGTTGAAAGCTAACAACTCACTTTCCTTAACTAATTTTTCTAGTTCATCTTCTCCAATATAAGAGATTATATTATCCCAATTAACCTTGTCCATTGGTTCAATCTTTCCCAGCATAATCTTGCCATCAGTGAATTCTAAAGCATCTGTGTGTCCAGGATCAGAAATAGAGAAGCAGTTCCGACATCTTTCGGAAAAGTCTCGGAAAAGGGGATGAATTTCATTTTCACCAATTGCCCCAATGAAGTCTATAGTATTACCTAGTTCTGAAAGGCAATTAGCCATTATAGGTGCATTGCCTCCCAGCTTGATCATAGTCGGAACTATTTCAATATTCATGCTTAGTCCAGCATATTTACCAACTTTATTGGAATAGTCGGTTATAGTTTTTACTGGTCTATATTTAGTCGCAGTTAATCTCTCTTCGACAACTTGGCAAATCTCATCTACAAAGCCATCGAAGCCAACTAAAACTTGATGTTTAACATTGATATTAGCCTGCAATGTTTTTATAATCTCAGAATAATCCCTCATTAGATTACCTCATATTTATTATTTTCTCACAACTAAATTAACCTCAAATCTTTGTCAAATCAAAAAAAATGATTATCGTTATATTAAATAATAAATCATTGAGGTCAAATATGTCTAAGGTATGGAAAATTCTAGAATTAATTATTCTCTTTATCGCTCTTCCTTTGTTGATGAAATTCAACATAATCCCCTTGCCACGATTAATATTATTGCTGATAGTATTAGTAGGAGTCTTATTTTTATCAATAAGATTGGGATATTTGGATAGAAATTGGTATAAAATACCGAAATTAGATTTTAAGTACTGGCGCAGAATGGGAATAATCTATTTAGGCTCTTTTACAGTATTTCTGGGATACATAATTATTTTTTTAGATGAGAAAGCCTTTATCTTAATTAGAGAAAGACCCCAACTAATGATCATCATATCAATATTTTACCCCTTAGTTTCTGCCTTACCTCAAGAGATAATATATCGGACCTTTTACTTTGAAAGATATAAAAACATCTTCACTACTAAGCAATTACTAATATCTAATATGATTGCTTTTAGTTTTCTTCATATTATCTATAACAATATTCCAGCAATTCTTCTTACTTTACTTTCTGGGTTAGTATTTACTCGTAACTATCAGCAAAGACGCTCTTTGATGCTAGTTACTATTGAACATTCTATTTTAGGTTTAATTGTATTTATTACTGGAATGGGGCAATTTTTTTATAAATAGATAATCTATGGATATGAAAAAAGGCTGATCAAATAATCAGCCTTTAAATATCACGGAATTGTTTTTATAGAAATTATTTTGTTACTTCTACGCTTCTACAAGATACTGTAACAGTTGAAGTGAAAGCAGTAATCAAACCATCGATGAAAGTTTGTTCTGTCTTAATTTCATAATTTGTTGCACCAGCAGCCATTTGGTTGGTATTAACTTCATTAATAGGAACTAATCCCCATAAAACATACCATTGGCGAGCAGTTTGGACATTATTGCCTTGAGCACCATTTCCAACTTTATGGATATGGGTAGAACAAGCAACTAAACTTAATAACATAATAACAATCATAGTAGTCATAAATATTTTTTTCATCTCTTCTCCTTAGTTTAAAATTGCAATAGAGGCTAAATAAGTCTCTATCATGTGTGATATTTCCGGATATTTACTCTCAACAATTAAAAAATTTGTATCTAAATAGTTAGTATCATCAATTTCTATAATAGCTTTTAACACAATGAATCCTTCTGATTTTAGAAAATACTGATGATATGTTTTATTGGAATAAGTAAAAATACTCTCTGAAACCATAGTAAGACCTTCAAAAGTCTTTAGCGTTTCTTCAAGGTAAGTTGGGAAATTCCCGTCACTATAAGCTTTGACAGTTATCATTCCATAGTGATTAACATTATTAAAATAGAGCATATCCTTTTTATCTTGGGATGCGCTGGCATCAATTTCCCAATCAATCAGTTTTGCTACCTTGAAATCAGAGGTAACAGGAACAATCGATTCAACTAAGAGGGAATCATAATTAAGATTTATCTGCTCAAGAGTGTTTTCATTGTTAGGTTTATTGCAACTTATTGCTAAGATAATCAAAGCTATAGCAAATACTTGGTAAAGAAATTTCATAATGCTCCAGTGAAGTTTATTAATTAAAAACAATAATAGATAAGAAACAAAATAATGTCAATAAATAATTCTAAGAAAAAAAGAGACTGATTGCTCAGTCTCTTAAATTTAAGTTAACAGGGATTATCCTAAGAAAGGATATCTGTAATCTGTTGGTGGGTTAAAAGTCTCTTTGATAGTTCTAACAGCAGTCCAACGAATAAGATTCCAGAGAGAACCAGCTTTATCGTTAGTACCTGAAGCACGAGAACCACCAAATGGTTGTTGACCTACAACAGCACCAGTTGGTTTGTCGTTAATATAGAAATTACCTGCTGAATGAACTAAAGCTTTTGTGCCTAAGTCAATCGCATATCTATCTTGAGCCCAAAGAGCTCCAGTTAGTGCATACATAGATGTCTGATCACATAACTCTAAAGTCTCTTCATATTTATCATCTTCATAAACGAAAACTGTTAAGACAGGTCCGAATATTTCTTCCACCATTGATTTGAATTGAGGGTTGGTAGTTTTGATAATAGTAGGTTTGATGAAGTAACCTTCAGTTTTATCATATTCACCACCAGCAACAACTTCAGCATCATCAGCTTTTTTAGCAAACTCAATATATTCTTGAGTAATTTTGTCAAAGCTTCTTTCATCTATAACTGCATTAATGAAGTTTGTGAAGTCTTTTACACCACCCATTTTCATAGTCGCTAAATCTCTTTTGCAACCTTCAATCCATTGTGGATATAGTGATTCAGGAATGTAAATTCTTGAAAGTGCTGAACATTTTTGACCTTGAAATTCAAAAGCACCTCTAACTGAAGCAGTAATTAAAGCATCAATATCGGCTGATTTGTGGGCTACGATGAAGTCTTTTCCACCAGTTTCACCAACGATTCTTGGGTAAGTTTTATAATTTACAATATTGTTACCAATAGTTTTCCATATATTTTGGAATACACCAGTTGAACCTGTGAAGTGAACACCACTAAGTTCTGGATGTTGGATAACTGAATCACCAACATCAGCACCGCGACCAGGGATGAAGTTGATAACACCAGCTGGTAATCCTGCCTCTTCCAATATCTTCATTATGATATAATTAGAGAATACGGAAGTTGATGCAGGTTTCCAAACTGAAACACAACCCATCATTGCTGGAGCAGTTGGTAAATTTCCACCAATAGAAGTGAAGTTAAATGGTGTGATTGCAAAAACAAATCCTTCTAAACCACGATATTCTAATTGATTCCACATTCCTACTGGTGATTCAAGTCTCTGTGCTTCATAGATATCTTCCATGAATTTTGCATTGAAGCGTAAGAAATCTATTAATTCACAAACTGAATCAATTTCGGATTGGAAAGCATTTTTTGATTGGTTTAACATAGTAGCTGCATTTACTTTAGCTCTATATTTACCAGAGATTAATTCTGCTGCTTTTAAGAAGATTCCAGCTCTAACTTGATATGGAGTGGCTGCCCATTGTTTGCGTGCAGCAAGAGCTGCATTGATTGCCATGTTAACTTCTTTTTCAGTAGCTTGATGGAAGTTTGCAAGAACATTTTTATGATTATGTGGCTCAACGGCTTTAGCCATTTTACCTGTTTTAACTTCTTTTCCACCTATAATTAAAGGTATTTCGATTGTTTCATTTGACATTCTTTCCAATTCAGCTTGTAACGCCTTTCTCTCTGGACTGCCTGGGGCATAAGAAAGAATAGGCTCATTATTAGGTATTGGTATTAATCCCATTATTTTACTCCTTTTCGAATATTATTGTTAGTCGAATCAAAAACACAAAAGATTGAAATATGTGTCAATGATTATTATAAAAAAAGTAAGTTGTTCTCAAAATTTTAATTGATTGTAAGTGTTAAAATTCCTACTATATACAACTTAGACAGCGAGACTGCTCTACTTTCAACCACCCTCCCTAGTAGTTTATTATTAAAGATTAAACAATATTGAAGTTCTCAGGTCTTCTTGACATTTTCTATTTATCAGGAGAATTGAACTCTTTAATCCGAATGGTGCAGTAGAGCTTTACAGAAGAGTGCAAAAGCTTTAGCAAACGAATGAAGAACTTATATTCTTCTAATTCTAGGGGGTTAAAGTAAATTCAAGAGTGTAATAAACCCTCTTCTGTCGGATTGGGAAGATTATCTCGATTGTGAATTGGTAGCTAGCAGATGAATTGTGTCTAAGCTAATTAAAGATCTTGAAATTCCTGTGATAAATTAAATTTGTAGGGGCCTATTGACATAGGCCCTCAAAGAAAAACACCCCGACTGTTCGCTTTAACAAGACAGAGTTACCCTAATACGGTTATGTCATCTCCAGGGTCAATTTTTCTTTGAAAAATGAGACCCTAGACGAATCTATTTAGTCACTTAGGGATATTCTCTTAATTAGAGTGTGAAAGTCTTTCTAGATTTGAAACTATTTTCCTGAATCACTAATAGACATTAGTTCTTTAGGGAAGGGATTAAAATAGCGTTGTTGGGAGAGATAAGGTTCTTTAAATCTCATAATCCAAGAATTTAAGATAGTTGTAACAACTATCAAAGGGATTTTCTTTTGCCTAAAGAGATCTAGTTGTTCTAAGAAGTGAGCTTTCTCATCACTATTAAGATCCTGAGAGAAGTAGCCGAAGATATGCATTAAAACATTAATATTAGTTGAGATATTTGCTGCTTTTTGGAAAATTTGATAGAGTTTTTCTTGATACTTAGCAAAGACCTCATCCACAGGAGCTTTATTATGATTAGCTACTATTTTTCCTGCTTCCTTAAGTTTAGCTTGGTTATATGCCATAAAAAGGTATTTGTTGGAAGCATGAAAATCAACTAAATTTTTCATGGTATGGGGGAGACTCCTAAATTCAGCAGTAGTATAGATTTTAGTAAGGAAATGTTCTCTTAATTGCAGATTAGTAAGTCTGCCTTCATCCTCAATCGCAAGATGGCTGTACTTATCAAGAACTTCTTGAGCAAATAAGCCAACGCTTTTAGTGCTTATTGCTGGTATTTTCCCAATACCTGAATAGAGTTTTACATCTTTAAATCCACATGAGGGCGAGCGACTTTTAAGAATAAAGCCATCGATGTCTTCCAATTTTCCTACAAATTCTTTAGAAAAAGATAGCATCTTATCAGTAAAATCTTCACCACTCATAGATTTTACTAATCTAACTTCATCACCTTGTCGCATTAATCTAATAGATTCTCGGGGAATAGGTAAGCCTATTTCTACTTCAGGGCAAACAGTAATAAATTCTACAAAATCTTTCATTTTTTCTATAACAGCTGAATTCATCATAAGTCCATTATACCGACATGCTTCAAAATTAATACATTTGCTTAGAACTATTCTAGGTTTAATATTTTTCATTATAACTCCTCTTATAAATTAATTATAATCAAAAAGTGATTAATTACAAATATTAGTTAATCAGTTGCTAGCTAAATAATGAAAATTCTGTTATTATAAGACTACCTTAGCTTCTGAAAGCTACTATATTAAAATTGCTTGTAATAAAGAAAGGGGATTGAAAAAGCCCTACATTATGCAGGGCTAGTATAATTGTATTTTGGGGAATGCCAGCAAGGATGCAAGCTCTCCCAGTTAAGAATGCCAGCAGGGATGCAAGCGCTCCCAGTTAAGAATGCCAGCAAGGATGCTGGCGCTCCCAGTTTATTTCATCAAAATCATCTTGCCACTAGCAGAATGGTTGGCATATTCAATTTTGTAGAAATAGACACCTGATGATACAGCTTTATTCTCGTCATTTCTTCCATCCCAAACAACAGAATATTGACCCTTAGAATCTACTTTAATTTTTATGATTTTTATTAATTGACCTTTCAAATTATAGATTTTGACAAGCATAAAATCATTGATATCTTCTTTAATTTCGAATCTAATTTGAGTCTCAGGGTTGAATGGATTAGGATAGTTTCCTAGAAGAGTAATCATAGAAGAACTTTCGACTTCATTTTGTTCAAGCTCTTCATCATAGTTATCCACACCATCTCCAGTAAAGCTAGTGAATGGAGTTAGAACTCCCCAAAGCTGACTTAATTCTACAATTTCATCCATTATAGCTTCTGCTTCAGGAGAGTTTTCTGCATAAGTATAATAGTCTCTGAGTAAATCTTCTATCTTTTGCTTGGCCCAAATTTTTGGTAAAAAGGCATAGCGCGTATTACTTGAATCTGCAAGAGTAACTTCATATTGATAATTAACTTCATTACCATAGGCTAATCCTGAAAAGTTAATTTCGATATCACATGGCTCATTGTATCGACCACTGATAATCATCTGTTTACCTTTATAGAGGTTTGGTAACATTATTGGATGGAAATCTACTAAAACATTGTCTGGTGAAACAGATATTTGTGGACTCAACATTACAGGATATCTTATCATATTATAAAAGTCTGTTATCACACCATATAATTCATCATTACCTAGATAAGTGGCAAATCCGTTATTTGAATTAGCAGTTGTAGATAATAGAACTTCATTTGTTGACATCCCAATGCCAAAATTAAAGAGATAAACTGGAGCATCGCAAGAAGAAAATAATCCACCGATGTGATTTATCAATTGGTTAGTGTTGGTAATACCTTCAGTCTGTTCTCCATCAGTCATGAAAATAACTATGTTAGCAGTATCTTCCAGATATCCGTTAAATTGAGGAATTGTTATATCGAAAGCTTCTGATATATTGGTTGCACCAACAGCATCTAATGAATTTATATAATTAATTGCTTGTTGGCGATTAGCCTCATTATTAAGCAAATGCGATTCCCATAAAGAAAAAGCATAGGTAGAGAATGAAATAATATTAAATCTGTCCCCTTCATTAAGGTTATTAATGATATAATTAGCAGCATTCCTAGCTTGAATAATTTTTTCCCCACCCATACTTCCAGAAGTATCAATGATTAAGGAAAAAACTTTATCAATTACTTCAGTCTCTTCCGAAGGATCAGGTTCTACAATCATAGTAAAGAATCCGTGGTCCTGATTATCAGCTACAGAATCCAAATAAGTACTCATTGACCACAAACCCAGCTCTTCTTGATTTAAGGAAAATACTAGATTATAATCAATACTATTGGTTGTTTCATAGACTTCATAAAGAGTTTGAACTTCATTAGTGCCTACTTCGGAATATTGACTTCCTATGCCATCAATAGAATAGGATACTATTTCTCTATCAGAAACAAGTTCAATATCTAATTCTTGATGGGTAATTATACTACTTTGAATGCTAGAATAGTTGTTCTTTAAGAAGAGATTTACATCTCCAAATGCATAAGGTAATAATTGAACGAAAGTAAATTCGACTATTATAGAATCCTGGTAATTGGCTGTTAAAGGAAGATCAAATATAGTTGGTACTTGCTCACCTAAATATGTTTCAATATTATATGGTGTATAGGTAGGTCCTCCTGGAGGATTTTGAGGATTAGCACTGATATTTGCCTGATACCACTGATTGTTTTGAAACCAACGAATCATAGTGGGTGATGCTCCCTCTTGCATGGGGAAATAATAGCGTGGAGTTATTTCTCTTTCTAGTTGATTAACGAAAGTCTCTTGAACCCTTACCATTGCTACTTGATTTTCGATATTGACATCATAAATTACTTCATCTAATTTGATTAGGACATATTGGCTCTGTATTGAAGAGTCAATCAATAGACCTACTGAGAATAAAGTTCCAGTCAAAACTAGTACAATTACAAATAAAATAATCTTTTTCATTATCCTTCCTCTCTTCCTAATTGATATTATTAATGTACTCATATTTGCTAATATGTCAACATAATATTTTGAATTAGTTTGTGAATTGCATAATACTTATACTGAATTACACTTAATGAGCATTTACTAATATGGTAAAGTGCAAAATATTGCTATATTTGTATTTATTATAAATTTTAAAAATTTCCAAAGACTAAGAAAAACATAAATATAGTCATTGTTGTAATAGATTGTGGAGGACCAGATATGGAAATACCTCCTGTGTCCCCCTCACTGAAGGGGATTTTAGGAAACATAATTTAAGATTCACGGACTATAGGTCCGTAACCCCAGTTAATGGAAGCAGGGGCCTATGGACTGGGGGCGTCTCTGCCGCCAGAAAAGATAAGAGCAGGCTGAAATACAGCCTGATGGAAGCAGGGACGCTTCCATTCCATAATTTAAGATTCACGGACTAAAGGTCCGTAACCCCAGTTAATGGAAGCAGGGACGCTTCCATTCCATAGACCCTATGTCTCCATCACTGATGTGGATTTTAGGAAACATAATTTAAGATTCACGGACTATTGGTCCGTAACCCCAGTTAATGGAAGCAGGGACGCTTCCATTGCATAAAAAGAAAACACCCCCTAAATTCCCATCTCTGAAATAGATTTGGGAATATCATTTCTTTTACAGCAATGAACGGGCAATAACCCCACATTCCTAGTTAGGGCGGACAGAATTTTACAAATATTTATTTTTGGTATTTCAGCAAAATTCATTACTTTTAAAGTATAATGATAAAATCAAATAACTTATATAAGGAGTTTTGATGAAGAAATTACCAGAAATATTACTTTCTAAGGAAAAGACTCATGAAATTATGATGGGAAACTGGGCATTGGTTCGAGCTATGGTAGAAGCTAATGTTAAAGTTGTAACATCTTACCCAGGTTCACCTACTCCAGAAATTGCTACCGCGATAGCTCAAATTCCTCGTGAAGAGAGACCATTTTACTTTGAATTCTCTGTAAATGAAAAAGTCGCCACTGAAGTTGCCTTCGGTGCTTCTATAAACGGCCATCTCTCTTGTGTATTCTTCAAGAGTGTGGGACTAAATGTCGCAGCTGATTCTCTTGTCCAATTAGGCTTAATGGAACTAATTGGAGGGATGGTGATTATACTTGGAGATGATCCGGGAGCTAACTCTTCCCAGAATGAACAGGATAACAGACATTTTGCTAAAATGTCCTATATCCCAGTTTTTGAACCTTCTACCCCAACAGAAGCTTATCAAATGTTTAAAGAGGCAGCCAAAATCTCCCAAGAGAAGAAAATGCCTGTGTTTCTACGCTTAACAACGCATGTTTGTCACTATAAAGAACTGATTGAATTTGATGCTTGGAATAGAACAGAATTAGATCCTAATCCTAAATTTGATGCTAATAACGGACCTTATATCCCTATCACTTCAGCTGTTTTTCCACTCAAAAGAAAAGCACTCAAAAAACTAAGTGAGTTTGCTGAGTATTCAGATAAATCCAATCTTAATTTCATTAAAGATAATGCTAATAAAGAAGTGGGAATTATCACAATGGGCTTACCTTATTACTCACTGTTAGATGTAATGCAAGAGATGAAGGTTCAGCCTGATATTCTTAAATTAGGTATTGTCTATCCTCTTCCTAAACAGATGATTATTGATTTTTTGAAGTCTCATAAAGAAGTTAAGATACTTGAAGAATTAGATGATATAGTAGAAAGAGATGTTAAGATGATTGCCTATGAAAATCAGATTGCTGTGAAAATAACAGGTAAAAGTGATTTACTTGATTGGGAGAATGAATATACTCCTGATAAAGTAAAAGAAGTCTTAAGAAAACAGTGGAGTGATTTCTTTGCTCCTGCTGAAGTTCAAGATACCCAAAAACCTAAGTTAAATCCTCGACCAGCTCAGATGTGTCCTGGTTGTGGGCATAGATCAGCTTTCTATGCTATTCGTAAGGCAATAGATGATGATACTATTACTGTTGGCGATATTGGTTGCCACACCTTGGGATTTATGCCTCCTTACAAGATTGGAGAAGCTCTGTTGAGTATGGGACACTCTAATGGTACAGCAGCTGGACTTTCTATTTTTAACACTAAGAGAAAAGTTGTCTCTTTCTTAGGTGATTCAACCTTTTTCCATGCAGGATTACCAGGTATTATCAATGCCATTTTTAATAACCACAATCATACTTTAATTATTATGGAAAATGGAACTACTGCGATGACAGGACATCAAGATCACCCTGCTGTAGGAAAGAACTTCAATGAAGTTTCTGAGAAAATTCCTATTCTAGATATGCTGAAAGGAATGGGAGTAGCTAATGTACAAGTTGTTGATACTTATCAGCAAGCTAAACTAACTCAAGCTGTAAAAGATGCTTTAGCTGAAGATGGTTTCAATGTTGTGATAGCTAAGCATCCTTGTATGTTAAAATTTACTCGTGAATTAGCTAAAAAGAAGCTAGGAACTCCACCTAAAGTGTTCGTAACTGCTAAGTGTAATAAAACTTATGATTGTATCTCTAGCTTTGCCTGTCCTTCTTATCAAATTAATCCAGATGGTTCAGTTTGGGTCCAAGAAGACCTATGTATTGGAGATGGTTCTTGTAAGCAAACTTGCCCAACCCAGGCAATTGAATCTAAAGCAAAGGAGGAAAAGTAATGTCTACAAATTTTAACATATTCATAATAGGTGTAGGTGGACAAGGTATAGGCTTACTCTCTGAAGCAATTATCAGAGCAGCCTATTACGCAGAGCTTCAAGCTAAAGGCGTCGATACACATGGCTTAGCTCAACGAGGTGGAACAGTTACCTCGCAAATTAGATTAGGTTCTAAAGCTTTTTCTCCCCTAATCCCTGAAGGCAAAGCAGATATCGTTATTGCTTTAGAAAGACATGAAGCCTTGCGAGGAATGAATTCTCATCTTAGAAACGCAGGAGATTTAGTATTTTATGATGCAGTCTGGCAACCTTTAGATGTGAGAATGAGACAAGCAGAAGAAACTAATACTAAAACCATTGAAGCTGAGTGTAAGAGAAGAGAAATTAACTATCACCGAGTATTTAAGGATGATTTACAAAATTCTAAAATGCAAAATGTTGTAGTCTTAGGTTATATCTCTAAACATAACCTAATCCCTGGTATCTCACGAGATAATTATCTTCAAGCTATTAAAGATTTGCTTAAAGGTAGTCTGCTAGAAGAAAACTTGAAAGTATTTGAACAATAGATAAATTATAATTAAAGAAGCTCTTTCTTCGGAAAGAGCTTCTTTTTATTGGAAAAGTAAAAAGAAAGCAGAACAATATCAAGGAATTGTATAAGAAGACCTTAGGCTCTTGTTAAAGGCCTATTTATTTTTATCAAGTGAAAAAGATAGATAATTACCAGGCTTATTGGAAGCGTGAAGGATGTCCCAACTCGGCTTCTCTATTACAATGTCCTTATATACTGAAACAACTATTGTAATGGTTAATTTTGGTATTTTCTTAATATTTGCTTTGTTAGGCTTCCTCTATTTACTAATATTCTCTGCTTTATAAAACAAAATAAATCAGTCACTTTTTAATCCTAAAAGCACAAATTGCAAGAAATTAATTGACAGAATAAGTTAAATACAATATTATGTTTATAAGATTTAATATAACTTTCCACTGTTAAATGTTATTTTACTTAATAAGGAACGAGAATGATACTATTTAAGAATGCAACTATCTCTGCTGGGATTACCAAAGAGAGAAAAGTTGATATTTTATTCGATGAAAAAATTGTTGATGTGCGTGAAGATTCAATTACCCCTCCTGAAAACACAACTGTTATTGATTTAGATGGCAAAATAGTTTTGCCTGGGGGCGTAGATGTGCATACTCACTTTAGGTCTGATCATCCTAACTGGCAAAACTACTTTTATAATGCTTCTAAAGCTGCTGCTAAGGGAGGTATAACCTACATGGCAGATAGCAATTGTAATACCGATACTCCTCTTTCAGAAGGTTATGACTTTTCTTCAATTGCTAAATTATATGAAAATAATTCTCTTATAGATTATGGTATATGGGGATTAATTAATAGTGATGACTATCCCTATTATAATGAAGAGATTTCAGAGTTATCCAAAAATGGAGTTGTGGGAATTGAGTTTTACTTATATAGTAATAATGATACTATCTCTCCTCTAGATTATGAAGAGATTTTAGAGTTATTTACTGATTTTTCTAATTCTCAAATTCTTTTTGGTGTTTTCCCTTTAGATTTTCCTAATTTTTGTAAGAATAAAGGTGCTGACCCCCATGATATTAGCAAATATCAGTTTGAAGCAGTAAAGAAACTTTTTAGAAGATCACAAGAGACCCAAGTACATCTTTTTAATATCGTTTCTCCGGAAATAGTAGATTTCGTGATGAATTCTACTAAAAAGTATCACTGTACTTATGATATTAATCCTCATTATTTTCTTGAAAATAAAGAGAGTATGTATCTTCCAGGTATCCAAGAAAATAGCTCGAATCTCTCTATCGATAGTTTGATTCAAACAGGCAAAGTACCATCAATATCGACAAATAGTGGCTTTATAAATCAGGATTTAAATTATACTGATGAGAATTTTTCCGATATAGTTAACTATCTTGATCTGCAATATATGATACCTTATCTCTTCTCGGAGTATTATTTATCAAAGAGAATGACATTGGGTAATTTGGAGAGAATGCTCTGTGGTAATCCTGCTAAGATTTTAGGTGTAGATCACAGAAAAGGTGGATTTGATAAAGAAAAAGATGCAGACTTCATTGTTATTGATCCCCAGTTACAAGAAGAATCAATTGATAGTTACTCATCTTTCAAAGATGTAAAAATAAATTGTAAAATAACTCAAACCTATTTAAGGGGAGAGAAAATATATGACTTTAAAGAAGGTATTCAAGATCAAAGAGGGTTTGGGAAACTTATAAAAAGGGATTTCCAAGCTACAACGCTTAATTACTATTAATAGGAGTTAGTAATGCAAGAACAATTAAGAAAATTCCTAGAGGAAGTTATTGCAACACATAAAGATTATAAGTTCATCTTTAATCATAGTAGTTGGCAAACGGACTTTCTCCGTTTTTACCAAAGTCAAGTTAACTATAACATTAGTAAAAGTAGTGAACAGCTTTGGGTAACAATTTATCAAGGAAAGAAATCATTATCTTTCTCGATTTCTGATCCTGATGAAAAGAAGCTAAATCACAAGTTAGATGAGTCTTTCATTTTAATCGATAAACTTCCTAGTGATGAAGATTTTGTGGATATTGAAAGTGATTTAACTAAAACAGAAGAAATAGTTAAAGAAGATAATATCATTAAATTATCTTTAGATAATAAGATTGATATTTTACAGAAATTTTCTACAGTAGCTATCAAGCACGGATTTAAAATTTTTGGTACTTTTATTTGTAATTATGAAACTTCAACTACTCTCAATAGTAATGGAGTTGATAAAGTAGGTTATAATTCACCTATTATGTTAGAAATCAAAGGCGTAGCTGATAAAAATATGGTTACTGTCTTAGAATCACTAGGTGGGGAACAGCTAGCAAACTTAAACTTTGATAGAGCACTAGAGAGTTTTGAACGAAAACTCATTGCCGGTAAAGCGGAAGTTGTCGATTTAGATCCTGATCATTATGAAGTTATTCTTGCTCCTCGCTGTATTGGTGAGTATCTAAGTTATCTTGGAAGCTCATTTTCTGCAGGGGCTTTAGATAGGAAATCCAGTTTCTTTGAAGGTAAAGAGAATACTCAAGTCTTTCCTAAAAACATCACTGTGTTTGACGACCCACATGATGCTGATTTAGTGAATTTTGACTATAATGGAGAAGGACATAAAATTGATAAGTTAGTGCTAATCGAGAATGGTGTTTTCAAAAACTATTTAGTCAATACTTTTTATGGCCACAAAACAAAATTACCAATCAACGGAAATAGTGGCTCCTGTTTAGTAATGGAGACTGGGGAAAAATCCTTGGATGAAATGATTTCTACTGTAAAGAAAGGTATCTATATCTCCAGCTTACACTATATGAATTTCATTAATGTCAAAGAGACTTCTCTTACAGGTTTGACTAGAGACGGAACATTTTTGATAGAAGATGGTAAGATTACTAAAGTTGTTAATAATCTTAGATTTACAGAGAAAATTAGCTCAGTCTTAGAAAACATAACTGAGATTGAAAAGGATAGTTTTGTGATTCCATTCTCTTCAAATTATGGTGCTTTTAACATCTCTTCTGTTAAGATGCCTCATGTTAAAGTTGCCAAGTTCCACATTACCTCATCTACCAAAACTATATAGGAGAGCTCAATGAAAAAACTAATTTATGATATAATGAGCAAGTTAAAGAAACGCAATATCCAGTTTGGTGATGTAAGATTTACTTCCTCTGATAAACAGACAATATACTTTGAAAAGAAAAATCTCAAGCATATTTCCAAAACTACTGATGCAGAAGCTCTAGGAATTAGAGTTCTAATAGATGGTTGCTGGGGATTTGCTGGTACTGATGTGATAGATATTACTAAGATTGATAGCCTTATAAATTTGGCAGTAAGTAATGCTAAACATAGTGCTAGATTCAGACATACACCTGTAGCATTTAAGTCTATTAATCCAACTACTGGCTCTTACTACTTTGTTCCAGAAGAAGATCCTTTTACCATGGACGATGATCAGAAGATTGAGTATTTCCAGAACATTGCTAATAAGCTTAATGTAAATCCTCAAATTATTCACTCCTCAGTTCATGTTGACTTCTATAGACAGTATAAAGTATATGCCAATACAGAAGCTACTTTCGTTGATACTCTTGTTTATGATACAATGCCTTCAATGTCTGTTGTAGCAGTAAATAGCAAGGGAATGCAAGAAAGAACATGGCCTGGTCACATGAGCACTCAGAGAGGTGGATTTGAAGTTGTCAGGAATGCTAAATTAGAAGAGAATGTTGATAGAATAGTTAAAGAAGTTATTGATCTTTTAGACGCTCCAACTATTGAAGAAGAGAAAGCTGATATTATTATCGGTGGAGGTCATCTTGCTCTCCAACTTCATGAAAGTGTTGGACATGCTACTGAAGCTGATAGAATTCTCGGTATGGAAATATCCTATGCAGGAAAAACTTTTATTAAGCCTTCAATGCTAGGTAACTTTAAATATGGTTCTAAAGAAGTTAATATCTATAGTGATTCCACAGACCCACGCGGTATTGGTTACCATTTAGTAGATGATGAAGGAGTTCCTGGAAGAAGAGTAGATATCATCAAAGATGGTATTCTCTTGGATCAACAAACTTCTCGTGAAATAGCTCCTCAGCTTGGTTTAGAATCATCTTCTAATATGATGGCATCTTTTGCAGATGACTTTCCATTAGTTAGAATGACTAACTTCTGTCTTGCTCCTGGTAAAGCTGGAAGTTTAGATGATTTAATAAAGAGTACTGAAAGAGGATATTATATTGATTTCACCAAGACATGGTCTATTGATGATAATAGAAATAACTTCCAATTCACTACTGAAATCGGTTATAAAATCGTTGATGGCCAGATAGTTGGTATCGTAAAAGAACCTACCTATTTCGGTATCACTCCTGAATTCTGGGGTGCTTGTGATGCTATCTGTTCCGAATCAGAATGGAAATTCCACGGAACTTCTTACTGCGGTAAGGGAGAACCTGGTCAAGCTATGCACCTTTCACATGGTGTTGCTCCAGCTAGATTTAGAAACATTGTTTGCAATGTAAAAGCATAATTAATTAAGAATATTAAAAAAGGGACTGAATTTTCAGTCCCTTTGTTTTATATTTCATAATTTGTTAATTATTTAAGTTTTTCTTTTAATTTTTCTAACATATCAACAGTCATTGTCTCTAGGTTATAAGTTGGATTCCAGCCCCATTCTGCTCTAGCAGCTGAATCATCCATACTATTAGGCCAGCTTTCAGCAATAGCTTGTTTCATAGGATTTACATCATAAGTGAGAGTGAATTCAGGAATATGTTTTTTAATTTCATTAGCTATGATTTCTGGGTCAAAAGACATAGAAGCAACATTGAAACAGTTTCTATGAATTAGTTTAGCAGGATCAGCTTCCATTACTTCCACAGCAGCTTTTAAAGCATCAGGCATATACATCATATCTAAGAATGTACCAGCTTTAAGATTAGAAGAGAAACTTTTAGTCTTGATTGCTTCATAGTAGATTTCTACAGCATAATCAGTTGTTCCACCACCTGGTAAAGTAACATAAGAGATGATACCAGGGTAGCGTACGCCACGAGCATCAATGCCGAATCTTTTAACATAATAATCAGCTAATAATTCTCCAGCTACTTTTGATACACCATAGATAGTCTTAGGTCGCATAATAGTATCTTGAGGAGTCATATCCATTGGAGTTTCAGGACCGAATGCTCCAATAGAACTTGGGGTAAAGACAGCAACATTCTTCTCTCTTGCTATCTCTAAGCAGTTGAAGAGAACACCCATATTTAAATCCCAACCGAATTTAGGGTCAGCTTCAGCCTTAGCTGATAACATAGCTACTAAATTATAGATAGTATCAATTTTATAATTAGTTACAATCTCATTTAGTTTTGCACCATCTAAAGCATTGCAAGTTATGAAAGGACCACCTTCCGTTATTGCAGGACTACAATTACTATGAACATCAGTAGCTACAACATTATTAGCACCATACAAATTTCTTAGATAAGGTACTAATTCAGAACCAATCTGACCTGCAGCTCCAAGAACTAGAATATTTTTCATAAGATTCTCCATTTGAAACTCAATTTTTCTTTTCTTTTTGTAGGATGCCTCAATTTTGTCAATAAAAAAAGAAAATACTTGGCATACCCCCATTATTTTTATAAGAAATTGATCCGTAGTTGTAGCTTGTCATGATATTCCCCCTTGTGCGGTATAATTTTATTCAATTTAGTGTTATTAAATATGTGCTTTATGATTCTACTCAGTTTGTAATAGACATAGGTATGATTCTTATAATTAGTGCTACCGAACTCAGGGAATTGATATAAAAGTTCTTCCAGATATTTTATTGTAGAATAAACTATATCTACTGCCACTATTAATATAACATTAATATTTTTCAATCCTACATCAGACATCAGCTGAACTTTTTCCCAATTAAACTCCTGCTTGATATGTCTATGGAACTCTTCGATTTTCCATCTTTTTCTGTATCCTTTAACAGCTTTTAATATTATTTCATAATCTGTCATTGTGCTATCATTAAAGTTACATAGAAAATAAAACAAGCCTCCTTTTTTACCATGCCTTACAACAACTAAGTTTGCTTCAACTATATCTGGATGCTTAAGTTTATATGGATTAATTCTTATTTTCACTCTCTTTGTTCCGCAATTAAAAGTTTTATTATCAGATGTTTTAAGCTCATGTTTTAGTTTTATTCGCCTTATTACTGATGAAAAGCTAACTTCGGTATTACCATCAATAATAGATCTCTTACCTGTACTTCTAATTATATAGTTGTTTTCATTATTTGATAGTAAAGTTATTAACTTACGGCTATCATAACCTCTATCAAACACAAAAATACCTTTATTATTACTGTGAATAGTAATATCTATAATTCTATCTTCAAGTATATTCTTAGAAGTATCTTCTTCTATAATATTACTATATAATTGACTGCATATTGGGAGTATTGAATAGTTCTTACCCTTATCTGTTAGTGATGCAATATTAAGTAAATGATAACCTTTCGCTCTTTGTCCAGTAGAACCATCTCTAACTCTTGATAGTCCTTCTAACTTATTTGATTCTGGCTTCAATATATCTGATTCATCAACTATAAAATATGTGTCATTGGTAGCTTTTGCACTGTTGTATTTTAACAAATTTTCACTTACCACTTTTCCAATTTTCTCATTCTTTAGGTTTCTATATAATCTCTCACATACTTTATCTAAACTAATTTTTTCATGTAAACTTGTTGCTATTTGTCGAACAATAACCGAGCTACTTGAAATGACTCCTTTCGTTATATCTTTCAAGGCTTTATGCTCAGGAATAGTTAAGCCTTCTGAATATTTTTTTACTCTTTTTGAAAATTTACCTTGTAATTTTATTATATTCTGTTTTTTTAAATCCATTGTTAAAGTGCTCCTTTAGAAATTATTTAGTAGATAATCTAATTGTATTTAGGAGCACTTTTTTTGCAAGGATTATTTTTCTTATTTTATTATCTATCAATTAGTTATACTATTTCTAAAAGTGTCTTAATATTAGCCTTGTTTGCAAGCTTTCTCGTAATTTTAATAGAAAAGTTTAAGTTTATTCGTAATACCTATAAATCAATCTTTTTAGACAATTTTTATATCTAACTTACTATAAAACTGAAAGTTCACTATATTATATCAAATTTTTTTTGGGGTATGCCTGTAAATTATTCGCAACTTTTTTTCCTCTTCTTTTTCTTTGTACTTTCCTTGCTCCTTCTCATTGAACACAAAGATTAATTGAATTTCATCTGTGATGACAGTAGAGGAGCAGGTAGGAAGTAGCAAAGAATCATTAAGAAATAAAATTAAAAGTGGTTATTTATCGAAGAGTGCTTATTTTTTTTGATAAAAATCTAAATGGAGAAAACATGAGTACAAAAGTACATGAAACTATATTAAATAGAAGATCAACTAGAATTTATGACGAAAGACAACTAAGGGATTCTGAAGTTAAACAGATTATCGAAGCAGGACTCTATGCGCCGAGTGCTCATAATTGTCAATCATGGCATTTTACAGTAATTCAAAATAGAGATCTAATTGTTAAGTTGAGTCAAGAATCAAAAAATGTTCTCAAATGACACCCAGATGAAACTTTCCAGAAAATGGCTAATAACCCTAACTTCAATATTTTCTATAATGCCCCAACAGTAGTCTTAGTCTCCGGAGATCAGAAGGGTATGCTAGCTGAAACAAATTGCGCAGCAGCTACCCAAAATATGTTATTAGCAGCAGAAAGCTTAAATATTGGATCTTGCTGGATTGGATTAGTTGCCTTTGCTTTTGGTGGGGAAAATGGAGATACCCTGAAAGAAGATCTAAAAATTCCTAAAGATTTTAAACCTTATTATGCTGTTTCTTTAGGTTATAAGAAAATCCCGGATGGAAAAGCTCCTCAAAGAAAAGAAAATTGCGTAAATTATATTAAGTAATTATTTAGGGCTTCACTTTTGGGCAAAGATAAATCTTGGGTTCATATATACAGTTTCTAACCAACCCTGCCTATTAATTTACATCCTTTCGGGATTGATAGATATTGATTTCCCAAAAATAATAAAAGAAGGCTTTAATTTTTAATCATTTATCACATGTCCCACTATACTTTGGAGAGATTCAAAAAAAACTTCCGAAGTTCATAATCTTTTTTTTAAAGATAAACTCCGGGAGAAACTGTTCTAAAGCCAAATTCTTCCTTAAAAACATGCTTTACTCTTACCTTGGTGAGATTATCAACTCCAAAGGGAATTTTGAAATGAAGACCAGGTTCAGTGGTTTTTACATATTTTCCAAATCGCTGAATAACTCCCATTTCTTCAGGATTAACAGTGTATAAACCGGTAAAGAATAGGATTATAAGGGCAATTATTATCAATGTTAAAGTAATTTTCCTCGGTGATAGTTTCACAAACTTTTCGGATTTGATTTTAGTTTGCCCAGAATGTTATCTGAGCCGATGGACTGAAAGAAGTCCTGACACCCAACTGACAGGAAGTCAATCTGAGGCCAAGGGCGTTGCTGGTAACGGCAGGGTCTAAAGTAAGACGCAGGAAGAATGTGGAACATAGCGAAAGTGAACTGATTTTGGTTTATGTAGTGGTAACTCTTCGAAAAATGAGGACACCCGAATGTCAGTCGACTACATGGATTATAACGGATGGATTTGCATTCAGGCAGGATAGCTTAACTGGGGAAGCCTGTTACAGTCTCATAAAGAGTAACTATGACTTCAAGCTGAAAGGCAAGAGTTGTATCAAGCTTTAGCATGTGGCAGATGATTCCATAGTAGTGATAAACCTTTTGCCAATGAAAGCTGGTGACAGACTGGAGGATAAAACAAAAGGGACAATATTCATAGTAATATTGAGGAAAATGACTCAAAATGTCATTTTTCATGCGAAGGGATGAAGATAAACCAAAGAATGAACATGTTGAAGGAGTATTTTCTTAAAAGTAGGAAACGAAGAGAATCGTAAGATTCAAGGCTCGGATAGACGGTGGTGAGTACCTTCTTTCTATCACGACCTTACGAGACTGAGTAGATGAAGTTAATATAGGCTAATAGTCAAAACCTGTAAAATCTTTGATAAAGATTGCTTAGAGCTAAAAACATCAAAGGTCTTCATTGAATAAACTGTCATTTGAAAGTATAAACTTAATTTTGTTTATTGTGAAAAGGAGAAACTAAATGAAGAAATGGTATAGTTTAATTGATAAAGTTTACTCAAAAGGTAATCTCTATGAATCTTTTCTAAAAGTAAAGAAAAACAGAGGTGCAGCTGGTATAGATAATATTACTATATCAAAATTTTGGGAAGACCTTCAAGAGAACTTAGAGAATATTCATTTAGAATTGAAAAGTGGGAATTATATTCCATCACCTGTAAAACGGGTAGAGATACCTAAAGCAAATGGTAAGATGAGACCATTAGGGATACCTACTGTTAAGGATAGAATCGTACAGCAGGTAATAAATAACATCATCCAACCGATTTTTGAACCTGATTTTCATCCGCAAAGTTGTGGCTACCGACCAAACAAAAGTTGTCAAATGGCAGTAGCTAAAGCACAAGTATTAATGGTACGTGATGAACTTCCTTATGTAGTGGATATGGATTTATCAAAATGTTTTGATACATTAAATCATAAATTCATAATGCAAACATTAAACAGGAAAATAAGTGACGGAACATTATTAAAGTTGATAGAGCAAACCTTAAAATCTGGAGTTATGCAAGAAGGAAGGTATAGTGAAACAGAGATAGGAAGTCCACAAGGAGGGGTAATCTCTCCACTCCTTATGAACATATATCTTGATAGCTTTGACCAAGAAATGAAGAGTCGAGGAATTGAGATAGTACGCTATGCTGATGATATATTACTTTTTTTTTGCCAAGACTAAGAAGAAAGCAGAACAATATCAACGAACAGCGTTTGAATACCTAAACTCTATTTATCTCATCGTGAATGAAGAAAAGACACATATTGCGAGTGTATTAAATGGAGTAAAATATCTTGGATTTGAGATACATGAGAAGTATGTTAAAATAGAAGATAAAAGGGTAAAAGCGTTCAAAGATAAAATTCGGTCACTGACTCCACGGAATAGCGGATTAAATGTTGAAATGATGATTAAAAGACTTAATCCGATACTAAGGGGGTGGACGAATTACATTAGGGTAGCAAATTGCAAAGTAGTCTTTCAGTCTTTAATATCTTGGATAAGGAGGCGACTACGGATGAAGAAAATGCGAGAGTGGAAAAGTTGGAAAGCCTTTCACCAGCAACTTAGAAGAGTTGGTCATAAAAGAGATTTTCCAAAAATATCTATGACACATTGGAAGAATTCAGGTTGTTAACATATCCATAGAGCTTTGCCTAATGAATGGTTTAAACAATTAGGACTATATGATTTATTATCAAAACCTACAGGTGTTTTATTTAATTATTATGAATAATTACAAGGTTTATCAGGAGCCGTGTACGAGGTCCGTACGCACGGTTCTGTGAGAGGGATGGTGCTAACGCACCACCCTACTCGATATCTCTTCATAGTTGGGCATAAATCTTCCTTATTTTTATTTTGTAAAATGTAAATTTTTTATATTACTTTATTCAAATAATATAGGCTTGTTTGTTAAATCATTGTGGTTTATTCATAAGAACATATATTTATTTTAAAAGCATTGCCACTTGATAGAAATTATTAACTGAACCAAGAACTTCGTATTTGATGTAATTAGTTTGCACCCATTCCGAAAAAGCTTTAAACTCATGCATAGGAACATTGAATTCATCAAAAAGAATAATATCATCTTTCTTAAGATATGGCGTGATTACATTTAAAACAAAGATTGTAGCACTATAGATGTCAGCATCCATATGGATTATTCTTCTTTTATTAGGTTTATATTCTTTTAGAAAGTCATAGATTGTATCTTGAAAAAGTCCTTTATAAAACTTATGTCTTGTATCATCAATGATTGGAATATCATCATCATTGTGCATATCACCTTTTTTGAAAAAGCCCCAGTCTTCAGGTAGGCCAGTAAAAGTATCGAAGCCATAGAATCTATTTGAAGTGTCTGTAAGCTTTTCCATCCACCATTTAAAAGAGACCCCTTTTGATACACCAAATTCTAAATAATCTAATTCTTTACTTAGTATCTGAGACGAAATAAGATATTCGTATAGTTTGTACCTCTTGGAATAATCAAATTTATTGGTGGGGAAATCTGAAAATGGTATCTTTTTGTTATTATTTATCCAAACAGATAATTTGGACATATTTGCCATGAGTTCTAATTTTGCAGAAGGAAGACATTTCCCAAGATTGAATCTAAAAATTAAGCTTTTAAACAATCTATAATATTTTATAATATTCATAACAATCCTTATCATTATTTTCCTAAGTAAATTGTAGTCGAAATTAGTGTCAAGCAATATTTATATGCCAAAAATATAGTTGTCTATATTTTTAAATATTAGCTCATACTCTCGGCTAATTTAATTTCTTAGAGGAAACAAGTATTTTCTTTCAATATTTTTCTTACTAACCTTTCTTTTTTGCTTAGCTATTTCTTCAATTATACTCAAAGTATCATTATCAATATCAATGAGAGCTTTTATTTTGTAGAACATGAAGTCACTATCACTGATCTCGATATTATGAATAAAGGATAAGTTTTGTGTAGTAGCGACTAAGAAGTAATCATCATCACCATTAGGGTATTGGTCATTAGCATAAATAACATAACGACTTGGAGTAATGGGATTATGATTAATATCCTGTGTTACAGCATCCCAAGTAATATTTGCATTAGCAGCTTCAATTGTTACCTGAATATTTGCAGGAGGAGCTGGTAATAAGCTTTGGTATGTTCCGTTTAAAGAAACAGTATAATTAGGTTCATTACTTGAATCATTGTTAATTATTAACTCTCCTGAATATATTCCAAGATTATCAGGAATAAATTCAACTGCAAGAGAGAAAGTAGCGTTTGGCTCTATGCAGAGATTCAGGTCATCATAAATAAGATTAAAAGCAGGTTCATTGCAACTTATCTCATCAATTGTTAAATTTCCATTACCACTATTAGTTAGTATAATTTGGCGATAATCATTTTCATTAGATAGATAAATTATGCTAAAATCAAGCTGTTCACCTATATTACTCTCCAAACATGCTTGTTTAAGTATTTCATTAGATACTGCTGCTTCAGCCATTCTATTGTTAGAATATACTGTTTTCACTGCCCAATAATAACTATCATGGTCTAAAGTAGGGAATAAAGAATCACAATAAGTTAATGTCGTAAGCTGTAAAGCTACTTGAACCCAATTTTCTTGATTTTCAGCTTCTGATGATTTGTAACGATATAGATTATAGCTAACTGATGGTAGGCGAGTTCTCTTGGCTTGTTGATGTAATTTTTGCTTTTTTTGCTTGCTTGAAATACTATCTATAGTCCAAGCTGGTTCGCTCCAAGTTATACAAACATTAGAAAAATCTTCAGCAAGGATAGCTGTAACATTATTAGCAGCTAATAACTCTTCAAAAAGAATAATCTCTAGATAATTTTCTTCGCTATCTAATATTTTAAAAGGCAAAACTTGAGTCTCATACCAAGGAGCTGAGATAGATAACTGGTAATTTCCTGGAACTAAGTTATAAATGCTAAATTCACCCAGCTGGTTGACTGGAAAAGAACCATGACCTAAGATATCAATAACAGCATTAGATATTGGCTGATTCTGGAAGTTTTTCACAAGACCCGTAAATTCAGTTTCGCTAAAAGTGAAATTCATTTTTGGGATGGAATTAGAAGCTATTCCGTTATAGGAAGTATCAGGATTAAGAGTGGCTGAATCATGTCCATAAGTAAGCGAGCGATTAACATTAGTCTCTACAGTGTAGAAGTAAGAAGGGTTTTCAGTTATTTCTGAACTATACTCAATCACACCGACAATTAGGTTGTCAATATTATTATAAACAAAAGGAGTAGTTAACTCAATATTAAGCCACCCAGTATCAAGCATATCATCGAAAGTAATAGTTGCAACTTCAGTTAAACCTTGATTAGCAAGCAACCAGTCGTTATTATTACTAAATTCAGTCATTTCAGTATGCCCAAGATAAACTATCCATTGATTAGCCCCTGAGCTAATAAAATCATCAGTAAGATAAAAAGCTAAATTCTCGATGTTTCGACCATTCATATTTATTTCTGATTGGAGATATATAGATTGAGTGTAACTCTTTGCTTTAGTATAATATATTGGAAACTTTTGGTAAGAGTTTGCTCCCTGTCCTATACTTAATACTTTTGCAGTTCCAGTTGTGAAAGACCAGATAGGGCAATCAATGGCATCACCATTGGAATTATATGGTATCACTTGCCAGAAGAAAGTTGTGTTTGCTTCTAAATGGCTATAATTATATGTGCTCGATAGTCCTAAATCTTGATTATTAATTGCATTTGAAGGTGGATAATCAGTTCCAAGATTCAATTTGTAGCCTAAAGTTAAGTCCAAAAAATCATTTTGCCAGACAAGATTATCTGAAGTTGCGAGATTAGTTCCTTCATTATTAGGGTAAGTGTAGAGAGCAGTTTTAGGTAGTAATGGAGTAATAATCTGCTTCTGAGGAATTAGAAAAGGATAGCCATTATTAATTGTGGGATGGATATTCCAAATATTTTGTGTACCGTTTTCATCTTCCATAACAAAGTCCCAATCTGAATTCATATAAGTGTAGAGATTTGTCATAGCTTGACTTATCTTTCCTGTTCCACCTGAACTTACTGATAGTCCTGTTGTCTCAATATCCCAAAAAGAGTCTTGCACCTGCGTGTTTTGGGTATAGCCTACTAAGCCACCAAAATGAAGACCTGTTCCGTTAATTAAACTTCTTGTATAAGTATTAGAAATAGTGGAAGAATTGGCATAGCCTACTAAGCCACCTGCGTAGTTTCCTGAAGAAGTAATTTCTCCGGAAGCATAACAGTTACTGATGGATGAGGAATTAACAGCGTAACCTACTAAACTCCCTACATGGTCAAGCCCAATAACCTCACTATTGATTAAACTTACATTTGAAATAGTCGCTCCATCGATATAACCAAAGATACCTACACAATCTGTGATAGGTCTGTTAATATATAAGTTTGAGATTAAATATCCATTACCATTATAAGAACCTGTGAAATTGTTAGTGGAGTTTCCTAAAGGATTGAAGCATGATTCTTCATAGGAAGATGAAGCATCAATATCAGCAATCTGAATAAAATGTTTATCCCATAGCATTTCGTGATTACTTAAGAACTTTAGGTCTTCAATAGTCGCTATTTGATAGGGAGTCGTTTCTGTGCCTAAACCAGGAAAAGGAGGACGAGTCTTAAAGGTAAAGTTAAGAGTAGTTATTTGGTAATCTGCATCATAGAGAAGGACTGACCAATAGTAATCTGTATAATAATCTAATGGCTCTGTAAAAGTATAGGAAATAGGATTATTTAAAGTACTAAAGGGGATTAAAGTAATTTCAGGATTAGGGTTATCATCACAATAGAGTTCAAAATCTCCAAATTCTTCAATAATCTTTAAGCTGATGGTAGGTGTTACTGAGACATTACTGGCATGATTAGGAATTGAAAGCTTTGAGTAAATATTATTTATCAGAAAGGGATAACCTGAATTAATATGTGAATTTACCAACCAAATAGAGCTTAAATCCCATCCAGCATTTAGATAAGTAGCAATATTTTTCATTTCAAGACTAGTTTTTCCTGTTCCACCCTGACTTGTAGTTTGACCAGAGCTTTGGACATTCCAGAAAGAGTTTGAAACACTTCCTGAAAAACCTTCACCTACTAATCCACCAATATAATTTGAATTTCCCTGGATGAAGCCAGTAGAATAACAGTTACTACTGGAAGCCCCATAAAGATTACCTGCTAAACCTCCCACTGAAGAACTTCCATGAGCATTACCTGTGGCATAACAGTTGTTAATGGTTGATTGATAAGAGATACCTATCAATCCCCCTACTTTAACAGAGCCAGTCGCGTTTCCAGATGAATAACAGTTGTTGATAGGACCTGAAGAATATCCTACCAAGCCACCAACATGATTGTTTCCAAGCACAGACCCACTTGCATGGCTGTTAATTATTGCTGAGTCAACAGAGCTACCTATTAACCCTCCCGCATAATCAATTCCACGACCATGAATAATTCCTATTGCGTAACAATTGTTGATTATTGTAGAATTATTAATATGGCCAGCTAAAGCTCCAACTCTCATTTGTCCAGTTATGTTAGCTTCTACTAAAGCTATGTTTGAAATATTAGCACCTTCTGTTCTACCAAATAATCCAATATAATCTGTGTAAGGCCTATAAATATATAAATTTGAGATTGTGAATTCATTGCCATTATAAGAACCCGTGAATGAGTTGCTAATGTTAATGCCTATCGGACTAAATCCTGCATTATTATTTAAGTTTAAAGTAGATGAAGCATCAATATCAGCAGTCTGTTCAAAACACTTATTCCATAATGAGGAATCTGAACTGAGAATAATTAAATCAGCTAAATCGTCTATTTGATAAGGATCATCTATTGTACCTAAACCATTGGCAAAATAATAAGCTAAAACAGTTGTTCTTGCTAATGTAAATAACAAAATCAAAATAATTAATTTTCTCATATATACCCATCCCTATAAAATTCTATACACCTAATATCACTTTTCTAAAAATCTTGTCAATAGTTTTATTTTAAAAACTGGCATACCCCCATTATTTTTATAAGAAATTGATCCGTAGTTGTAGCTTGTCATGATATTCCCCCTTGTGCGGTATAATTTTATTCAATTTAGTGTTATTAAATATGTGCTTTATGATTCTACTCAGTTTGTAATAGACATAGGTATGATTCTTATAATTAGTGCTACCGAACTCAGGGAATTGATATAAAAGTTCTTCCAGATATTTTATTGTAGAATAAACTATATCTACTGCCACCATTAATATAACATTAATATTTTTCAATCCTACATAACTCATCAGCTGAACTTTTTCCCAATTAAACTCCTGCTTGATATGTCTATGGAACTCTTCGATTTTCCATCTTTTTCTGTATCCTTTAACAGCTTTTAATATTATTTCATAGTCTGTCATTGTGCTATCATTAAAGTTACATAGAAAATAAAACAAGCCTCCTTTTTTACCATGCCTTACAACAACTAAGTTTGCTTCAACTATATCTGGATGCTTACGTTTATGTGGATTAATTCTTATTTTCACTCTCTTTGTTCCGCAATTAAAAGTTTTATTATCAGATGTTTTAAACTCATGTTTAAGTTTAATTTGTCTTACTACTGATGAAAAGCTAACTTCGGTATTATCCTCAATAAAAGATCTCTTACCTGTACTTCTAATTATATAGTTATTTTCATTATTTGAAAGTAAAGTTATTAACTTACGGCTATCATAACCTCTATCAAACACAAAAATACCTTTATTATTACTGTGAATAGTAATATCTATAATTCTATCTTCAAGTATATTCTTAGAAGTATCTTCTTCTATAATATTACTATATAATTGACTGCATATTGGGAGTATTGAATAGTTCTTACCATTATCTGTTAGTGATGCAATATTAAGTAAATGATAACCTTTCGCTCTTTGTCCGGTAGAACCATCTCTAACTCTTGATAGTCCTTCTAACTTATTTGATTCTGGCTTCAATATATCTGATTCATCAACTATAAAATATGTGTCATTGGTAGCTTTTGCACTGTTGTATTTTAACAAATTTTCACTTACCACTTTTCCAATTTTCTCATTCTTTAGGTTTCTATATAATCTCTCACATACTTTATCTAAACTAATTTCTTCATGTAAACTTGTTGCTATTTGTCGAACAATAACCGAGCTACTTGAAATGACTACTTTCGTTATATCTTTCAAGGCTTTATGCTCAGGAATAGTTAAGCCTTCTGAATATTTTTTTACTCTTTTTGAAAATTTACCTTGTAATTTTATTATATTCTGTTTTTTTAAATCCATTGTTAAAGTGCTCCTTTAGAAATTATTTGGTAGATAATCTAATTGTATTTAGGAGCACTTTTTTTGCAAGGATTATTTTTCTTATTTTATTATCTATCAATTAGTTATACTATTTCTAAAAGTGTCTTAATATTAGCCTTATTTGCAAGCTTTCTCGTAATTTTAATAGAAAAGTTTAAGTTTATTCGTAATACCTATAAATCAATCTTTTTAGACAATTTTTATATCTAACTTACTATAAAACTGAAAGTTCACTATATTATATCAAAGTTTTTTGGGGGTATGCCTGAAAAAGAAAATACAGATAATAATTCTTCAGAGACTGTTCAAATAACCTTTACAACTAAGCCATATTTTCACACTTCTTAGTGAAAAGCAGGGAAACTCTTCAAGTATCAAGCTAGTCTCCCTAAGAACTTATCCTCAAAGAAGTCTATAATATTACACACTTTTAGGTCCTTTTTGATAAATCTTTTTGATTTCATTATTATGAATAAAGTTTTTCGAAGTGAGCTCTGTTACTTATTGCTTTTTTTTAATAATAAAGCTGCTATTAATTGAAGAATAAATTTTTCAGATTTTAACCCTATACACCCAGTATTACATTTTCAATTTTCCTATTCCACCATTTAACCGAATTTGAAGTAAATCCTTTTGTAAGCTGTTTCTATTTACCAAGAATACCTGCACTTACACATTTGAAATATAGTCTTGCTATTATCAATCAGGAGCTCTGCAGATCGTCTTCTACTATAATAAGATTTATTAGCAAAAGTACTTTTCGCAAATTTAATCATTCTTCTTTTTTTTTCTGGACCAGCAGTGACTTTTATAAATCTTATTCATTAGATTTTTAAGCTTAAGAATCTTCCCAAATTCTGCCGAATATATATAGAGAGATTATGATTTTTTTTGGATACACCCCTGTTTCTTTCTCAAAGAAGGGGATTTTGCTAAAAGACTTTGCATTTTTCTCTAAAGTTCTACTGCAGCTCGAGAAAAACATTAATGAGTTAAACAAATTATGTATTGAAAAAAAACTTTCTCATACTTGAAAGGACTTTTAATAAATTTCACGCTTAATAATTTTCTTTATTGCGTTAGAGACAAAAAGTTTGTGTTTATCAATCATTGCTTGTTCGGTTTTTTTCTCAAGACCCCATCCAGAGAGCTTGCCACATGGTTTTAATGCAGCACAAAGATCCCAATAAGGTAGATTTGAAAAATCAATTTTATTCTTTGATTTGTAATATTTGGTAAAATCTTCCAACGCCTTCATGCCAAAAGCCCAAAGAATTTCTAGCCTGCAATTTGCAAGATCAGAAAGTGGATCGCCAAGTGCTGCATCTTCCCAATCAATGATACCGACAAGCTGACCGTCTTCCCATAAGGTATTACCTGGCCAAAAATCTCCGTGAAGCAAAACTGTTTCATTATTGTGTTTTAAAGGCCAAATAGATTTCAAAACATCGATAATATCTTCTTCTGAGAGTGATTTGTCCAGTTTTGCTGATTGTTTATTTATGATTTTTGTAAAACGATCTTCTTGTTTTGGTAAAAATGATAAATTATGTTGTGAAATCTCTACTTTGTGTATCTTGGCAAGATGGGGTGCTAACTTAGATAAATATGTGGTAAGCACTTTTGGTTTAAAATCTGTATTTCCAACAATATACTCAATAACGATATAGGGATGAGGAAAAATCTTCTTTGAAGTATCTAAAAAATAAGGTTCTTGAACAGGCAATCCTATTTCATACAATTTTTTCAAAAGATTGAATTCATCTTTTGCGATGTTAGGGTTATTTTTTAGATCTTTTTTCCCATGTTGGCGAACAAGCAATTTTTTGTTCTTTCCCTTTGATTGTAAAACTTCAAGTACTCTTGTCGTCGCAGAAACACCACCGATTAAATCTATGGTGTTGATGAGTTTATAATCAGGATTAATTGCATGAACAACTGCCTCAAACTTTTTGTCTATCTTTGTCATATAACTATCCATTAATTAAAATTTATAAAGTAATCTAAAACATAATGAAGAAGTTTCTCTTTTAATCTACTTGAAAGTTCTTTCTGAAATGAGCATAATTTACAAGCATGCACCGCATCTTTACAAGCTAATTCAAAACATTTAGCCCAATCATCTGATTCGTAAGAATAAGACAAAGCGGAATTTGTCAAGTGATATTGGACAGATTCTGGCATACCCCCATTATTTTTATAAGAAATTGATCCGTAGTTGTAGCTTGTCATGATATTCCCCCTTGTGCGGTATAATTTTATTCAATTTAGTGTTATTAAATATGTGCTTTATGATTCTACTCAGTTTGTAATAGACATAGGTATGATTCTTATAATTAGTGCTACCGAACTCAGGGAATTGATATAAAAGTTCTTCCAGATATTTTATTGTAGAATAAACTATATCTACTGCCACCATTAATATAACATTAATATTTTTCAATCCTACATAACTCATCAGCTGAACTTTTTCCCAATTAAACTCCTGCTTGATATGTCTATGGAACTCTTCGATTTTCCATCTTTTTCTGTATCCTTTAACAGCTTTTAATATTATTTCATAGTCTGTCATTGTGCTATCATTAAAGTTACATAGAAAATAAAACAAGCCTCCTTTTTTACCATGCCTTACAACAACTAAGTTTGCTTCAACTATATCTGGATGCTTACGTTTATGTGGATTAATTCTTATTTTCACTCTCTTTGTTCCGCAATTAAAAGTTTTATTATCAGATGTTTTAAACTCATGTTTAAGTTTAATTTGTCTTACTACTGATGAAAAGCTAACTTCGGTATTATCCTCAATAAAAGATCTCTTACCTGTACTTCTAATTATATAGTTATTTTCATTATTTGAAAGTAAAGTTATTAACTTACGGCTATCATAACCTCTATCAAACACAAAAACACCTTTATTATTACTGTGAATAGTAATATCTATAATTCTATCTTCAAGTATATTCTTAGAAGTATCTTCTTCTATAATATTACTATATAATTGACTGCATATTGGGAGTATTGAATAGTTCTTACCATTATCTGTTAGTGATGCAATATTAAGTAAATGATAACCTTTCGCTCTTTGTCCGGTAGAACCATCTCTAACTCTTGATAGTCCTTCTAACTTATTTGATTCTGGCTTCAATATATCTGATTCATCAACTATAAAATATGTGTCATTGGTAGCTTTTGCACTGTTGTATTTTAACAAATTTTCACTTACCACTTTTCCAATTTTCTCATTCTTTAGGTTTCTATATAATCTCTCACATACTTTATCTAAACTAATTTTTTCATGTAAACTTGTTGCTATTTGTCGAACAATAACCGAGCTACTTGAAATGACTCCTTTCGTTATATCTTTCAAGGCTTTATGCTCAGGAATAGTTAAGCCTTCTGAATATTTTTTTACTCTTTTTGAAAATTTACCTTGTAATTTTATTATATTCTGTTTTTTTAAATCCATTGTTAAAGTGCTCCTTTAGAAATTATTTGGTAGATAATCTAATTGTATTTAGGAGCACTTTTTTTGCAAGGATTATTTTTCTTATTTTATTATCTATCAATTAGTTATACTATTTCTAAAAGTGTCTTAATATTAGCCTTGTTTGCAAGCTTTCTCGTAATTTTAATAGAAAAGTTTAAGTTTATTCGTAATACCTATAAATCAATCTTTTTAGACAATTTTTATATCTAACTTACTATAAAACTGAAAGTTCATTATATTATATCAAAGTTTTTTGGGGGTATGCCTGATATTGGACAGATTTATAGTATAATTTAGACATTTTATTCTTGGTCATTTTCGTGATGATGAATAAGCCCCAAATACTTTCAGGATACTTAACAGAAGGGCAAATGGTAGCTAGCAAAACGGGTAAAATTGTATTTCTTACCATTGATATTTATCCATTTTTTCTTTGTCTTCATCCATAAGTAACCTTATTCATGAGGTAGAGTGAGCCAATGATTACAAGGTCTTGTAAAAAGTGTATCAACCATGCCCAAAAAAATCCATTGGTTTCATACATTGATTTTGCTAATACAAGACCTAATATTCCAGCAAGTGTAGCCCCTATGAGTCCATTTGGCATACCTGCAAAATGAGGTATCCCAAAAAGAAGAGCTGAAATTAAGAAAATCGTCATAGGTGCAATTAATCCTTTTAGTGGAGAAACAATTCCAAGTCTGAAAATCATTTCTTCACCAAATGAGTTTGTAATCGAAAAAAGTATTATCCATAAAATACCAGTCTGCAAAGCTGAGTAGTTTATACTAGCTTGCTTAAGTTGAAAATACATAAAAATAGCCGTTACAGCGGTGATTACTATACCCAGTGAAACACCTGTTTTTAACCATGAATCACCTTTCTTTATACCAAGAATTTTTAATTGTTCGCCTGTTGCCGTTAAGTCTCCCCATGAGAAGAAAGTGATGAAATTCTGTTTGTTAAGTAAAAATGTTGTAAGTAATGAAATTGCTGTAATTGACAGTAAGAGCAATTGATATTTCAATTGCATGTCAACATATCCATTTGTGCTAAAGGTAACATTGAATTTTTTGCTAAGTATACCCGCAAACAAAAGTCCGATAGCATAGAGAACCGTTAGAAATATTGGTAAAGCTGTTTTTAACATATCCATATTCTTTAATTTCTCATTTTTTCTGGAAGACTATCGATTTGCTCATTAAGATATTTGATCTACTTGATTCTACAAATACTGATTGAACTGCGTATTCAATTGTTTTAGTAAAGTGTTTCTGTTGAACTGTAATGTTTGGTTCAATTACAATTAATTTTGCATGAGGATTTAATATACTATTGATTTCAAGGAAAAACTCTTTTTGATTAGGAAGTTCATGAACAACATAAATGGCAATCGCCAAATCAATTTTCTCAAGAAAATTTAGTTTGTCAGTTCCTTTATGTACTGGAAATACATCCTTAATGTCAGTTTTTGATAGTTTTACGCTTAATTTCTCCAGCATTTCTTTCTGTATATCAACTGCATAAACCTTTCCTTTTACACCTACCATATGTGATAATGGTATCGTAAAAAAACCGTTACCACATCCATAGTCCAAAACTGTCATTCCTTCAGTTACATAGTCAGTTAGAATTTTATATGGATTTTGAAAGAGTCTTCTAAAGCTATTGTCGAGGTGAGCTGCTTTATTTGCAGAAAATATATGTTTAGATTCTTGTTTCATTTGATTTCATTTACTTTTTTTACTGCAAAACCAGGAGCTATTCTTGATATTAAGTGAAGCATTTTTGCCCCTGCCACCCTTATTTCAGGCTTATCTTTTTCTAAACCTGTTACCATCTCGGCAACTGCCTTTTCAACACCGATTGCAATTTTCGGGGGATTTCCCTGATGCCATGGTGTGTCAACAGCAGGAAACATTACTTCGTAAACTTTCGTTTTTTCATCCTTCAAACGAATTCTAAGGGTTTGCGTGAATGAATGTAGCCCAGATTTAGATGAATTGTAGAAAGGATAAATAGATCTAGGTGCATAAATTAGACCTGTAGTTATGTTGATAATAGCCGAAGATTCGTTTGCATTTAAGGTCTTGTAAAGTAATTTGATAAGTAGAATAGGAGCAATCAGGTTCGTCTGGTATTCATTTTCAGCAAATTCCATTGCAGTTTCATTATTGATAAAGTCAATCTTATTGACAATTGCAGCATTATTAATAAGAAGATTTAAATCAGGATGCTCTTCTTTTATCCAATTTGTTAATTTTTTACACTGGTCTTTATCGGAAATATCACATTGGAAAATTTTCAATCTTGGAAGAATTCTTTTTGCTTCTAATAGTTTTTCTTTTGACCGTCCACAGATAATAACTTTATTATCTCTCGAAAGAAATTGCTTACTCATTTCAAGTCCAATTCCCGAACTTCCACCAGTAATCAGAATAGTGTTGTTTGATAGTTTCATCAAATCCTCCAATAACTTTTATGATCAAATTAATTATTTCAGCTATTGATGTCATTGACCTATATCAATTTTTTATATTTTTTCTGATTCTGCTAAGTGTTTCAGGGCTAATTCCTAGAAATGATGCGATGTAATAGAGTTTTACTTTATCTATCAAATTTGGATATTCCTTTAAAAAGTTAAGATATCTTTCTCTTGCATCATCCATCAGAAAGGTTTTTTCCCTCATCTCTTTCATTATATAAATAGATTGAATCAGATTGAAAATAAAAGGATACCACTCAATATTACTATCGATCATTCTCTTCCAATCAAGGTATCGAAACAGCAAAATTTCTGAGTCTGTAATAGCTTCAATAAAAAAATACGAAGGTCTTTTCTGGACTATAGAACTGTAAGAGATAACAAATTTTCCTTTGGTGGAAAATCCTTTAGTCCAATCATTTCCATTTGGATCAATATAATACAAACGAAAGATTCCTTTAATATTAAATCCAACATATTCAGAATAATCACCAGCTCTGAGGAAGAATTGACCTTTTTTGTAGCTTCTCTTTATGCAGATCCCATACAATTCCTCAATAAGTGTTGTAGGAATTTCTGCTATGGAAAGCATCGATTTTTTTAGTATTTCGAGATAATCTAAACTAGCCATAATATCTCCTATCACTATTTTGGTGGTAGTACCTGTAGCTGACACGCCCATATTTATGGGTGAGTAGCTGTTTGTTACCACCATAACTTGTACTTTTTTTTAATTTTCTCATATTAATCCTATTAATACATTACACCTTATTTTTTAATTTTTAACAAGTCATCCATGCATTAAATTACTTAATAATAACTATTGTCAAGAGGTTTGTGCATAAAAAAAGATTTTCTTCCTTGATGATGAAATTGATGCATTAATGAAATATTTAAACTCAATATTGACTATTTGACAAAGTATTACATTAGATATTTAGTGAAGAATTTAGTCTTTTTCGCTGATTTCTTTGTATAATTCCTGCTGAATCAACTATAATAGCATTTAGGGGGTAATACAAGTATATAAATTGAAAAAATGAAATTGAAAAAGTGAAAAATTAAACACTTGACATTTAAACAATCTCAATATTATTTTGTTTTTCAATATTCCAAATATTTTAAGAACAAAAACTCATAGAACATCTGGAATTCTTCTAAAAAAGTGAGCTAAAGTTAAAATTATTTTTTATATATAATTAAATCGAGATTTTGATTATTTAGTAGTCTGACTATAAATAAATAGGAGAATATCATGGAAGAATACAAGAAGGAAAAAAATCTTAGAGGATATGAACTTTATAATGAAATCATTGAAATGTGGGATTATACTTATACCGACCAAAAAACTGGAAAAATCGTAAAACATCCTACAAGCTTAAAGCAGGTTAGAAAAGCACAAGAAAACATCAAAAAGATTGATGAACTTAATATTGATGATTCTAAGTTGATTGACTTAACCGAAGAGATTAGATTTACTGTCCAAAATGCTACGAAGAGAAAATTTGTTGGTAGTAAATGGATTCCATTTTTATGTGGAATTGCTGTATTTTTTATGATTTGGAATTGGCTTGATGGATTCTTCCCTAGCATCAAAGGATATTATCCAAATGAAAAAGCCCAAGAGTTGTACCAAGAAGCACTAAAAAATAATGAAAGTCAGTTATATTACTATTCAAAGGACAATCCAGGAGGGAAAAAGTATTTAGGTCCAGAAATTAAGAGAGAGAAATATTATAAACATTATGCTGATGAATTAGCTGATTTAAAAAGTAGCAATGCTAAAAAATATTTGCAACAAAGAAATTCTGAGAGACGATGGAGTGCAGTAGAGAATTTAATAAATTCAATCGTTTGGATCTTGTTGTTTATTTCCTATTTTTATGTTTCGCGTCCTCCAGTCTATCTTATCTTAAAAAGAGAGAGGTCTATCAACTTTTTTAGAAATACAGAAGAGACTGGCATAATGATGTTTTTTGCAAAGATAGAGTCTATTTTATCTGCACCCACAACAGAAACAGTTACTCGTTGGAGTGATGGAAGAGTGCAGAGAGAAGATAATGCTATGATAGAAATAGGCATGAGAATTGTTATTATTTTAGTACTTGGTATTTTGATTATTACCTTAGCAATGTATCTATTACCAATTTTAGTCATAGTCAATTATGTCAGAAACTTCCAAATTGAAAGAAAAGAAAAGGTTATAGATTGGATCAAGAAAAAGTTAGGATTAAGATCTAAGGAGTTTCCAACCGAAGAATCTAATTTTTCAAATCACAATCAAGTCCCTGAAGTAAGTTTTCCACTTGTGGATAATATTGCTATGGATCAGTATTATTTTGTTAGATACAGTGCTGATGGATATCTCTACTTTGCTAAAGTAATTGAGGTCAAAGATGATAGTTTCCTAGTGTCATTTTATGATGATTTTATTGATGAGGTTAAGCAAGAAGATATTTGTGATTATAATTATGCCTTAGAAAATCTTAGGGCTCAAGCTAATTGGCAAAAAGAAGGAACTTTCTTTTCCTGTGAAGTTCTTTCAGGTGAAGAATTTAACTTTCTTGTTAGTTATGATAATGGTATAGAAGAGAACATTGATATATCGCAATTGAGATTCTATTAACCCATTAGATGCAATAAACTTAGATGATGGAGCAGATTATTATAGCTAACTAATTTGCAGATTTATCTGTAAATAGTATATATTATATATTATCAAAGTTCTGCTTCATTATTAGTTTTAACCCATAGAAGTGATTTACATTTTAAGGAGGACTATCAAAAGTTCTCCCTTTTTTTATCAATTCAAAAATAATTTCGCTTTATCTTGACTAAATTGCCACTTAAAAATAGGAGTCCCTTGTAAATATATTATTAAAAAAGGAAAAAGAATGCAGAAAATTAAGAATATCGCCATAATTGCTCATGTTGACCACGGAAAAACTACATTAGTGGATGCTGCACTTCAGCAAGCAGGAACATTTCGGGCAAATGAGAGAATTGAAGAAAGGGTGATGGATTCTAACGATATAGAAAAGGAGAGAGGTATCACAATATTTTCAAAAAATGCTTCTCTTTACTATAAAGATTATAAGATTAATATTGTAGATACACCGGGTCATGCTGATTTCGGTGGAGAAGTTCAGAGAATTATGAAGATGGTTGATTCCGTGCTTTTGCTAGTAGATGCTTATGAAGGAACAATGCCTCAAACCAAATATGTATTAAAAAAGTCTTTAGAATTAGGTTTAAAACCAATTGTTGTTATTAATAAAATAGATAGACCAAATTCTAAACCACATGATGTACTTGATTCCATATTCGAGTTATTTATGGAACTTAATGCATCAGATGAACAATTAGATTTTCCAGTTGTTTATGCTTCTGCTCGTGATGGTTATGCCAAAATAAATCTTGAAGATGAATCAGATAATATTTTCCCACTCCTTGATACTATCTTAGAGTATGTTGATGATACCAAGGGAGATAAGAACAAACCTCTTCAAATGCTTACTTCTGCTATTGAATATGACAAGTATCTTGGCAAGCTTGGTACAGGTAAAATCCATAATGGTGAGATTTCAGTTGGTCAAGAAGTTGCATTAATTAAGAGAGATGAAAAAGTAATTTCATTTAAAGTAAGTAAATTATTTACATTCGATGGGCTTAAAAAGAAATCTGTATTCTCTGCTTTTGCTGGAGATATAGTATGTGTTGCTGGATCAGATTATATAGATGTGGGTGAGACAATCTCAGATAAGGATAATCTGGAAGCTTTACCTTCTATTGATATTGACGAACCAACTATTGGTATGGAATTCATGGTTAATGATTCTCCATTTGTTGGTAAATCAGGAAAGTGGGTTACTTCCAAAAAGATCTGGGAAAGACTACAAAAAGAGCTTCAAACTAATGTTTCTTTAGTAGTTGAAAGAACAGCTTCAGCAGATACTTTTATTGTTAAAGGTAGAGGAGAACTTCAACTTTCTATTCTTATTGAAAATATGAGAAGAGAAGGTTATGAATTACAAGTATCTAAACCAAAAGTTATTTTTAAAGAGATAGATGGAAAAATCCATGAACCTATTGAATTAGCAATTGTTGATGTTGGAGAAGAATTTGTTGGTACTGTAATTGAAATGATGGGTAAGAGAAGAGGAGAATTGATTAATATGAATTCTGCTGTTGATGGTTATGCTCGTTGTGAATTTTCAGTTCCTGCTCGTGGTTTGATTGGCTTTAGAAATGAGTTTATGACTTTAACTCGTGGAACAGGTATCATTAATCATTCTTTCTTAGAATATGAGCCACATAAAGGAGAAATCAATCACTCTAATCATGGTTCTTTAATTGCTATGGAATCTGGGGTTGCTTTAGGCTATTCTTTAAACAATTTCCAACCACGCGGTGTTCTTTTTATTAATCCAAATACACCTGTTTATGCTGGTATGGTTGTCGGACAGCATGCTAAAGATATGGATTTAGTAATCAATGTCATAAAAGGAAAAAAACTAACTAATGTGCGTGCTTCTGGTAGTGATGATGCTTTAAAACTTATCCCACCAAGGATGTTTAGTTTAGAACAAGCTCTTGAATATATTGGAGATGATGAACTTTTAGAAGTTACACCTGATTCAATTAGAATGAGAAAGAAAATCTTAAATCACTTAGATAGAAAAAGATTTGATAACAAGAAAAATGATATGGCTTAATAAATCTTTAAGCTAGAATATAAATACTTAAACCCTTGCTTGCAAGGGTTTTTTTATGCTTTCTCTATTATCCCAAATAATGCAGTAAATCTTTTAGAATAGCACTATATTCATTTGCTAAAGCATTTTACATAATTTCTCAGAGTATATATATTATAGGCTGATAAATTCTGTAAAACCTTTATCTAAAAGAATCTGCACTCTTCTGCAAAGCTCTACTACACCATTCGGGATTATCCCTAGATGGTCATCCCTTGCTCTTTCTAACTGAGCTCAAAGAACTTTCGAATAGTATTTATGATGAGTGAGAAGAAGTAAGGGCGGATAAGTGAAAGGCAAGATAAAGTGAAGGCAACTCGAGCATTAGACAAAGATAGTGTCGATTAAGATTAGAACTTACTAAAAGGAATAAAGATATCAAATTGATGTTTAAAACTCTTATTAAAGGCATAAGAGTAGCGCAAACCTACCTTAAATTCAATACTATCCATGAGGTTATAATCAAAAATTAACTCATTCCCCAAGGCATTATGTTCCCTGACAGCAAGATGATTATTGCGATTAATTATCGATTTAGCACTACTTGCAAAGAGAGATGTGTAGATTCTTTTTAAGAAAATTACATTATCAATTCCTTTTTCAGGATAAAAAAGAGGCAAGAAATATTTGAGAGTTGATTTGTAGATTCTGTCTGATGGAGGGTATTTTGTATAGCCATAGACACTACTTATTAAGTTAGGGAATAGATATTTGTTACTGTTTTTCTCAGCGAGAAAAGAGTTTTCCCAGAGAATAGAGTCACTTTTCCTCAGCCCTGAAAAAGAGTAGTCTGCCATTAGATAATACTGCTGAGAAAATTTATTATCAATAGACTTCTTATAGCTGAAGAGGTAATTTTGCCCAAAAGGAGAGTAAAATTGATTTTTAGCTTTAATTTTTGATAGATTAAAACTTAGTTCACTTTTCAGGTAATTAATATAGAAGTCAGCTTGTTTTGTAAAATTAAGTACTTTTCTAGATTTATATCTGTCTAAATGGTAAATACCAGCATTTAAGTTAACATAACCAGAGTAAGATCCTGCTCCAAAATAGTAGGGAAGTTTAACACTAGATCCGTAAGTAACCTCTTCAAATTTATCTGCAGAAAAATTGGAATTAGAGTGAGATATTTCTGATAAAATATTAGGATAATGTTTTGATATAACATTAGAAACAGTAGTTTTAATTCCTTGATTTGAGAAGTCGAATAGGGTCTTAGCATGGAAAGTGAAAGTTCTCATGGGATTTTGAGAGATTGTGTAGATAAAGGCTTCTCTCTGGTCGTAACTGAAGCGTATTCTTTTGAAATTAATCAAATTGTAGAAGGGACTAAGATTATTACTTGGAAGATTTGTATAGTTATCTAGTTTAAGAATTGTTGAACATTCTCTTGTTAGATCTTTATAATCGTTCCAGAGAATAGGAGTCCAAAAATCTTGATCTAATGTAAGAGTTCGCAATTGATCACCCCAATATCTATTAGAAGAGAAAACCATTCTTCCATCTTTAATTGAAGCTTGGCTGGCACTCACTTCAGCATAGAAGGTCTGATAAGGCAGAGTATCTTTTAATGCTAAGGAACAGATATTATAAACATTATTTACCGGATAGGAGAAGAAAATTTTATTATCGGCTACTGTTAGATCTTTGATAGGATCGAGAGAGTAAGGGGTTAATTTCTCTTCGCTATTGGTAGTGAGATTATATTTATAGATAGCTGTTTGCCCTAAGAAATTCTCAACAATATAGAGTAATTGATTGTTATTAAGCCAAGTAAGATCTTGATAACTATAACAATTTGAATTTGAGAGGCTTTTGATTACTTTACCTGAAGGAAATTCTAAGAAAAGGATATTCTGCTCAAAATCTGGGTTAAAGGAGACAACACTTATTATGTCTTGTTTAGGTGAGAGAGCAGGTTCAAGATAGAAACTATTACTTCCGATATAGGAGGTCTGACTATTCTTGAGGTTATATACTGCTATGCGTGAATTACTAAAATTATAGAAATTTGGATAAGCAAAGTTTTGACTCCAAAGCACATAAGGTTCATTTACAGATATTTTTTCAGAAGAAGAAAAACCAAGGTCAGTAATTTTGCTAATCTCTTTAGCTTGATTAATTCTAACTATCGCAGGAGCCTCTTCATAACTGGAATAGATAGCAACTAAGTCATCATTATGCAGAAAGTGAGGATGAGAAAAGGACTTATTCTTAGTAATAATATCTTCTTTGAAAAAAGCTTTGCTTACATCAGGGGGGAGTGATGAGATATCAGAGTTGAACTTTCTACGATAGAACTTATGGGTGTTTTTGTAAAATTGACTTAAAGTTAAACCTGTATGTTTTTTAAAGGCACTGGAATAAGGGAAGAAAATATTATCAAAATATTCTACATCCTTAACTATTTTCTCCCATTTTTTTAAGCCAAACTCTAACATAAAATAGTCTTGGGCTAAAATACCTAGATATAACTTTTTGGGCTGTTTTCTTAGATAAGAGCTATTTAGAAGTTGGTTTACTGAGAAGTTCTTATTATTGAGGGCAAAATCTCGATAATTATCATAAGAATCTAGCTGGATTCTTCTTTCAAAGGCAACTAATAAATCAGACTTTTGATTTGTTTCAGTAGGGTCTTGAAACCAATCAGGGTAGAGAATTTTCTTAGTTCCCTGCAAAGTTCTTCCGCTCGTGAGGTTATAGGTATATTGTAAGATATCTTTTTTGAAGTCATTAAAATTTAAAGATATAGGAATATCTGTTAATTGTTGCAGGTTATTAAGAGTAATAGGGTCATAGTCTAGTTTTGTTCTATGTTGCTTTCTAAAGCTATTTTCAACAAAATTATAGAAATCAAAATTTAAGTTATCAGAGATAAAATTAGCATCAATTACAATTTGCTCACTCTTTAAGAGAGGTCGCATCTCTGGTTGATTTTCAATGATATACTGTAAAAAGGAAGCAACCAACCTAGCTCTTTTCTGGTAAGTTTTATCATAGATGATTCTTGTTCCATCTACATCAATGTATTCCCATCTTGGAATATAAAAAAGCTCTGAACTGCTAAATAGAAAAGAACAATAGCTAATAATAAGAGCTATTAATAACTTTCTCATACTAAGTGCTTATTTAGAAGTCACAGAATAAACATTTATTGCTAAAGAGATGGTAGCTAAGATTGCTGTATAGATATGCCAAGGAAACTCACGAGGAGGAGGAACTACCAATGTATCACCCTCAAAAATCATAAGTTGGTCATCTGATGCTTCAATGGTGTTAGAGAACCATAGATCTCTAATCTCCACATCGAATATTTCTCCATTCTTTCTAATCAAGCGAAGCTCTTTAACATCGCGAATATTCTTAATACCCCGAGCTAAAGCCAGGGCATCAGTAAGTTTAAGAGGTTCGTAAATTTGATATTCTCCTGGACTAGTAACGAAGCCTATTATACTAATTTTATGCCCATAGATTTTCTCTACATAAATTGTAACGACAGGAATAGTGACATAGGGGAGTAGTCTCTTTTCGATCAGTTTTCTCAGGGTAGAAACAGTCATTCCTTCAGCTTTAATATTCCCTAATAGGGGATATTCAATACCGCCATCAGGGAGAACTCTTATTGAGCTTTTAGTGAATTCAGGGTGTTCCATAACTACAATCGAGATAATATCACCCTTCTTCATCACATATTGTTCTGTGGCAATAACAGCAAGTGTATCTAAAGGCTCTAAATCTGAAGATATTAATCCTCTCGAAATGTCTTCCTTAGTAATGATTGGAATTCCTTCATAATCATCGATTTGGGCAAAAATATTAGTGCTGAACAGCAGAATCAAAAGCAACAAATTTATTTTTAAAGCTTTCATAATAGGTAAGTATCTCCATAATAATGTTAATAAAGCCAATATATCTAATAGCTAAAATCTAGTCAATTAGATATTCCTTCTTGGTGAAAAACTCTATTTATACTCTCTAAATTCTAAGAGTTTTTGTTGGTATTCTTGTAGTTTAGTTTCCCAATAAACTTTGCCGTTAATAGTTTTATAAATGCCTGGGAAAGTAAAATACTCAATTTTTCTATTCTTCATATTTTTAACTTTCATAGCGATCGGAATAGCTTTTTGAACTGTTATATTACTTTCAGCTTCACTAAGAATTTGTCGGCCCACATTTGTAGAAGTGAAGAAGTCTTGACTTGTGAATTTCTTAAATAATTCTAACATAAAAGCTTTCTGGCGTTGGATTCTATTATGAGAACCGGTATTTATATCTATTTTACGCATATCTTTAGAAATGAAAGTGATGTAGAGCCAGGAGGTATAACCATCAATTATATGAGTTCCGGAATTTACATGATATTGCTTAGCAAAGCTCTCAGGTATATCTACTTTTATTCCACCTAAATGATCAATGAATTTAATCCAAGCTGGTCTATCTTGGCAGAAGTAGAAATCTATCTTCTTATTAGTAATTGTTTGAATAGCACTAACTAAACCACTTGTTCCACCATAGAGATAGGTTTCGTAAAGAGTTTTTGTTCCTGAAATAGGGTCAGGTATAGCAGTGAACCATGGAATGTGTCCTGCTAAAAGCAAATCTTGTTCTGGGTAAATAGTAATAAGAATATAAGTACGAGGAAGTCCTGCGTAAATTATATTAATTTGAGGAATATCTTTGAGTTTAGGCATCTCTGGTATATCAACTTGGATAACAGGCTCTTGTGGAAGAGGAGCATCTTTTACGGCTTTTTTAGAGGGGATACAGTAAACCTCCCAGGGAGTAATTTCCATATCAAGGTCTAGGTTAGTGAGGTCGGCATTCTTCTTAACACCCTTAGCCTTCATAATTAACTCATAGAGAGTAGTTTTGAGGGAAATAGGATATACACCTGGGTCGATGACACTACCGCCGACACCGGCATAAATGGTATCATTCTCACGAGAACATCCTCTTAAAGATAAGAGTATGAGGATGATAATAATAATTAACATAATCAAAGATATTATGTAAGAGGCAATTTTACTGGGTGATACAGTCTCTCTAGAGTATTTATTAGCTCTCATCATAGTCATCATCTTCAATATCGATGTAGTCTGAAAGTCCTAAGAAACCTTTAATAGAATCAATAACTTTTTCAAATTTATTTTTCTTGATGATACTGACTTTGTTATTGTCGGTAGCAAGTCCGTTTGACTTTTTCGAATCAAGTGAACTTTCGTCATATTCTTCATAGTTATTTCTTAATTTAGCTCTTTTCTTTTTCTTCTTAGATCCATCTTCTAAAGTGTAATAATAATATTCATAACTATAGGAATAATAATCATAATAAGCAGAATCAAAAATGTCATTAATGACACCATTAGCAATAAAACCAGAACAAGCAGTGTTAATGATACTCAACTTTTTAAACACTCTGTTGATGCTTTTGTGAGTTGTAACATTCATCTTTAGGGTAAGCAAAGAGTAATCTAGATGATTAATAAGAATAGATGTTTCTGGGAAATACATATAAGCTGGAGTATCTATGATAACAATATCAGCAAATTTTTTAATCTCTTTAAGATAATCAGGAAACTTGTCGCTATGATACAACTTGTTAACACTTGGAGGTAATTTCCCAGAAGGAAGTACAAAGAGATTTTCGAAACGAGTTTCGATAATAGCATCCTCAAGATTAACCTGCTCAGTAACTACTTCTGAGAAACCGGGAAGTCTATTAAAGTCATAATATCGAGAAACTCGTGGATTATAGAAATCAGCATCTACAAGTAAAACTTTAGTATTATTTCTCGCTAAAGCTATTGCTAAGTAGTTAGAAATAGTAGACTTACCTTCTCCCTTTATCGAGCTGATAATTCCGATTAGATTATGCTCTTTATTCATTATAAGATATTTAAAGTTAAGGGCAATCTCATTAAAGATAGCTAAAACATTTTCCTTAAGATGGTTATTCTCTTTAGCATCTTTCTGGGTAAGAATATCAAGTTCCATAGGACTGAAATTCAATTTAGGTACTGTTCCTACAATTGGGATATTAGGATAGCTTTTTACTAACTCTTTAACATTTCTGATCTTATTATCAAACATATTGAGAAGCATGGCTAGACCGAAACCTAAGCCAAGTCCTAAGATTGTACCTATCAAAAGATTAAGTTTCATCTTATTATTTGAAGGTTTTGAAGGAACTACAGCTTGTTCTAATTGAACTATTCTATAAGCATCAATGCTAGAGCTTAATCTCATTTCACTAAGTTGAGATTGGAGATTAATAATAATAGAATTCAGAGCATCTTTTTGTCTATGTAAATCACTTAGGAGAGAAGCTATTTCAGGGTCTAACTCCATACTTTTGATGATTTTTGCTAAAGCTAACTTCCTTTGAGATAGTGATATCACCTTAGTTTCAGATTTAATCAAATCAGATAAAATTTGTTGCTTTAGTGGATTATTTCCTACACTCTTTAATTGGATGTTTTGTTCAGCACCCTCTTCAATAAGGTTTGTTATATTAGCGATATTTTGCTTAATTCCAATTACTTTAGGGTGGTTATCACCGTAAGAAGTTAAGGCTCTGGCTAAATCTACTTCAAGGTTGAGCAATCTCATCTTTAGTGGCTCACTATAAGTAGTCTCAGTAGTGTATTCAGAATCCTCTTCTTTTAGTCTAGATTTAAGTGCCCGGATATTGGCATTTTCAGCTTCTAATTCAACTTCAGTGTTTGATAAAATATCTTTGAAACTGCTTAAACGCTTGAAATTTTCTTCTATATCTCCGGAGAAATTCTTATAGTTGTGATTACGATATACTTTTTCTATCGCTGCATTCAGGGAATCTAAATCATTGTTATTTTTGTTTAATTGTTCTTCAAGATATCTTATAGTTTGAGCATAACTGTCATTTCTAATAGACATATCATAATCATTTAAGGCATGATAATAGTTGTTTGCTATTCTAGCTGCTAGATTAGGGTTAGTATGAGTGGCAGTAAGATTGATAATCCTCTCTTCATCCCGCTCAGTAGAACAGTCGATAGCACCCTTTACAACACCAGGTGAAACAGCACCATCTAAATACTTGGAAACTAAAGAAGCAACATCAGAAGATTTAATAATTTGAATCCATGTACTAAGTTTCATTTGCTCTTTAAGTACCGGTTTCTGATTGATTACCTTAAGTTCCATTATCTCATTGTTGATTAATAACTTAGTTGATGTTTTATAAATAGGAGTTTGATTTATTGAATAGAGATAAGCAGCTAAAATTAGCGCTATAGTTATTAAGATAATCATGAATTTATAACGATAGGCAATTTCTAAATAATCAAGGATATTTATTTCATCTTCAAAAATGTTTTTCTGCTTTTGTTGAGCATAGTTGGAATATCCATAGGAAGGCTCAGGAGGGTTATTCTCTTGATTAAGCTTATTTTCAGGACTAGGATTTTGGACATCCTCTTTCTTGTCATAAGAGCTCCCATAAGATCCAACTTCTATCTGGCTGTAATCTTCATTCTCTTTAGTCTGTAAATTATCATTTGGCAAACTATCTTTACTTAAGTGGTCCTCTTCTTGGATATCTTTGCTAGCCAAAATAGGCTTAGAATTAATATTTTCTAATTCCTTCTTTTCACTTCTATTAACGAAAACAGATTTCTTTTCAGTCTCGACTGCTTTCTCCTCTTCAGATCTTTTAGGAGCATCTGAATTGTTGGAAGCAGCTCTCATTTTTCTTAATTCAGCAATAGATATTTTTTTATCAGCCATGTATTTATTGTCCGTTATTCTCTAAATCTTGAAATACTATTTCAATCAATTCTTCATCAATGAGCTCAATCTTCTCCATAGAAGCGATGTCCATTGAAATTTTACAAACTCGATTTATTTCCCTAGGGATACCTTTAGTTTTAGAATGAATTAGTTCTCGGGCTTCTTGTGAGAAAATCTCTTTACTTGCACCAGCAATTTTCAGTCTGTGTTGGATATATTTACTAGTATCATTCTTAGATAAGTGGGTTAAGTGGTATCTCATACCTATTCTTTGATTCACTTGAGGTAGCTTTTCTACATTCTTTATCAAGGAGGGTTGCCCAATTAAAATGATAATAACAGGACTATCATAACCAAAAGTTATATTAGTTAAATCTTTTAAGTAATCCAAATCACGAGAAGCTATTTTCTGGGCTTCATCGAAGAGTAAAAATAATCTATTATTTGATGAATCTATTCTATTTTCTAAGAACTTTCTCAATTTAATTTCTAAAGAGTATCTTCTTGAAGGTAATTGATCTGGATCGATATTGGTTAATTGATAGAGAGTTTCTTGCATTATCTCTGCATAACTGTAAGAGGTAGAATTTATGTTAACTACCATATTTTTAGGATTAGCTCTTTTTAAAGAATCTAACAGTACTAATTTGGTTATTGTTTTACCTGTTCCTACTTCTCCACTTAGCATACCCATATTCATTGAACCAGACTCAGTAACATAGTGAAGTCTTTCTAAAGCTTCTAAATGGTCACTACTTTTATAATAGAAGCGAGGGTCGTTATTATCCTGAAAAGGAGCAGACTTTAAATCCCAAAATGAGTAATAATCAATCATTAGATCTCCTCTTTTCTCTGTTTACTTAATTTAATTTCCACTCTTCTATTCTTTTCTCTGTTCATTTCAGTGTCGTTGGGAACTAATGGTTTGAATTCTCCATAGCCCATTATTTGAAGTTGGTCAGCGCTAAAATAATCATTTCTTAAAAAGAATTTAACTATACTCAATGCTCTTGCTGTTGATAATTCCCAATTGGAAGCATATCGAGAATTAGATATTGGAATATTATCTGTATGTCCTTCTATTCTAATACTCCACTTATCACCATCACTGATAACTGCCTGAATTTCCTTGGCAATTTCTAATAAAGTGCCCTGAGAATTCCATTTTAAATTGGCTTCACCACTTTCAAAGAGAATCTCTCCAGGTATAGATATTACCTTTTCATTAAGATCTACCACCTCTTCATATAGAGTAGAATCAATTGCTACTTCATTAGTAGAAAGAACTTTCTTAGACTGTTCATCAGCTACAGTTTTCCAACCTAATTCAGTATCCTTAACAAGGTAGAAAAAGACAAAAAAGATTAATAGGAGAGTCATCATATCTGAGTAAGGCACTAAACTTACATAGAAACCTGAAAAGTCGCTCTCAGGACTATCGAATTCTTCACCACTATGATTTTGATTACTTTCAGTAATATCATACTTATTAACTTTATTTTTTCTTCTGTTAATGAAAGAATTAAACATAAATTTTTTCTAAACCAGCTTTAATTAATTCAGAGTTCTTTTTATTCATTATACCTATTACACCCTCGATGATGATCTTTCTACTCATATAGGTATATTCGGCTTTAGTAGCTAATTTACCTGACATAGGTCTAAACACAACAACTGAAGTTATTAGTCCATAAAGAGTTGTTACTAGAGCAAGACTCATAGCCTTAGGAATAACTGCAGGGTTAGAAATATTTCCTAACATAGAAATTAGTCCTATAACTGTACCTATCATTCCAAAAAGTGGAGCAATATTACTTGCCACACTAAATATCTTAGCTGAATTTTTATGTTTAGTTAATATCGAATAACTTTCTTTTTCTAAAAGGTAAGGTATTTCATCTATAGGTAAATTATCGGTGATTAGTTTAAGAGCATTTTTTAAAAAGGGAAACTTTTGCACATCATCATGATCCATAATCTCTTTTATAGTGATTGAACGGGAATCTTTACTAATCGAAATGATTGTTTCGACTAAATCAGCATGACTAACTCTGTCCTCTGTTGTATTATGAAAAAAGTCTTTCAAGGCAATTATCAGTGAAGAAGCAGAATAGGTGCTAATAAGTGATGTAATAGTGCCACCAAGTGTAACTAAGAGAGCAATTGGGTCTAAATAAGCAGATAAATCTCCCTTGCTATTTATGGCTATAAAGAGAATCAAAACACTGAGAAATCCACCTACAAATGTAGAAATTTTCATAATTTATCCTTAATAATTTAAAATATAACGAATTTTGCTTAATGAATGATTAATAATACTATCTATATCATCCTCTGGAATTGTACCAATAATTTCCATATCCTCTTTAAGAATCATAACTGCTCGTTCAGATAGTTGAGAGAAGAATTTTTGTTTTATATTGTTAGGTAGACATTTTAAGAATTGCACCATCTCAAGATGTTCAAACTCACTATTAATCTGTTCAATCTGGACATTCTTAAGAGTTAAAATATCATCTAATAGGAATATCTTCTTCTTAACTTCTTCAGCAATTTCAGGATTGAATTCTTTAATTTTATCAAATAATTTCTGAGCTACAACAAGTGATGAATTATTAATAAAACTAACCAAAGTCTTAATGTTATTAATCTTTAATGGATTCTTCTCTAAAGCTTCAAGATACTTTTGATACATTCCTACAACCATAATTTTGATATCTAATTGAAGAATATTTTCAAGATTTAAAAGATTTTTTATCACTTCATCAGTTGAACCATCATAGAATTTGAAAAAATAATCGACTTTTTTAGGTTCAACTTGGGTTAGAATATAAGCAATCTCTTTTGGATTTTCATTTTTTATGATTGAAAGGAAAATACTGTTTGAAAGTTCATTCAAGAAATCTAAATTAGTATCTTCTACAGCCTCATCTTCTTTTATCAATTTAACTTGGATAGGTTTATCTGATTTAAACTTTGAAGATTGTTCATCTCCATTTTTGGAATTTCCATAAAATTTAAAATCTCTGCTATCACTATCTTTTAATTGCTCTAAATTTGATATTTTGATTCTTCTTAATGATTTAGCGATTATTTTCGTACTGCTTTTCATATTGTTAATTATTATGAAAATTAAAAAAAGTGCTATTAATATAATAAAATTCTGGTAGGTAAATATTGAGTTACCCTTTTCTAATACTGGTAAATCAGGAGTAACTAGTAACTCATCATTCCCGAGAAGATCCATTGATGATGTTTTAATAACAATATCTTCGATCTGTTTTAGGATTGTATCATCTGTATCATTGGGTACTCTTACAGAAATATTTATCTTTGTAATTTCTGTTGGGGCATAGTCTGTTAAGTCGATATTGGGAACTGAACTTACGGTTTTCCCGACAGGAAGTCCAGGAAGGCTCAAATTTTGATCAAGCTTTAAATCCCCAGATGAAGGATTAAATAGATTATACTTTAAATCTAGGTCAACAAAGACTATAGATTTCTCGACTACATTACTTAAATTTTTCTCTATTCTCTGAGCTAATTCATTTTCTGCTTTTAGTTCTCCAAGTGAGTTTTTCACAGGATTAGAATACAATAAATTAGTGCTTAGGAATAGAGCCCATAATAAAACTAAATAAGATTTCATTAATTTACCTCTATTGTAGCAATTTTGAGAAAAGTAAAATAATTGGCAAGTTTTTTTTTATAAATATTTTTATTGACTTTATAGAATGATAAAATATTATCAGCTTATGAAAAATAGGAGCACTAATAATATGAGATGGTACTACACTAAAAAGCACGGTTTGTTACTGGTAATATCCCTACTTTCCTTTTTTTGTTATCTCTTTGGGGAAAAGCAATTTGATTTAAATCAATGGCAAGGTAATTACTCTATTCAAGGTAAAAATGCTTTTGACCAATTTGGATATGAAATTTCTGCTGGTGATATCAATGGTGATGGTATTGATGATATAATCATCTCGAGTCCCTCATCTGACCCACTTGGAAGAAATTCTGCTGGTGAAGTATATATTTTCTGGGGTGATATTCAAACTGAACAGAGTAACTACTTAAATCTAAATAGTGACAGTGCTGATATAACAATTTATGGTGCTCAGAGTGGTGATAAGCTAGGTTATAGCTTAACTGTTGGTTCAATTAATGGAGATAACTATGCTGATTTTGCCATTTCTGCTCCCTATAGTGATGATGGTAGCACTCTCCAGGTAGGTAAAGTATATCTTTTTTACGGAAGCCAGAATTTACCTGCAATTATTGATTTAAGTACTTATTCAGCTAATCATTTATTTGTTGGTGAATCCGCCAATGATTTTTTAGGTCAATCTCTTCTAATGTCTGATCTGAATAATGATAATGAAGATGAAGTAATCATTGGTACTCCTCATGCAGACCAAGAGCAACTTCTTAATTGCGGAAAAGTATATTTAATATGGTCTCAAGAAACTTATTCATCCACGGTTAATCTCTCACAAGCAAATAATGTTACCTTTATACCAGGTAGTTCTATAAATGCAAATTTAGGTAGTTCCTTAAATACAAGCAATATTAATGGTGATCAATATCAAGATCTCATCTTGGGTAGTCCTGGAGTTGATGATGGTGCTTTAGTAAATAATGGAGTTGTTTATATAATCAAAGGAAGAGCTTTTTTCCCTTATGATGAAATTAATCTAACAGATTCTACTTATATAAGTAATAAATTTACTGGTGCTTATCATTCTTCCAGATTAGGTAAAGCAGTAGCTTCAGGTGATGTTAATGGGGATGGTTTTGGAGATTTATTAATTACTGATTTTTCTAACCAATCTACAACTAATATGATTTATCTTCTGTTTGGAAGTAATACTCTGGCAGATAATCTTGTTTTGAATAGTGAAAATTCTAATTCCACAATTACTCATCAATTAATAGAAGATAATATCTTCGGAGAGATGTTATACATAGGCAATATAAAAGCTGATACTCCAGCAGATATTGTAATTTCATCCCCGCAAGCTTCTACTAATAATGGAAGTGAAAGTGGTCTTGTATATGTAATGTATGGAAGAACACAATATGAAAGTAATTACGATTTAGCTGTTGATGAATTTGATGAAATTTATTATGGAGAATCTCCAAATGCTAAATTAGGAAGCTCCTTCTATGTAGCTGATTTTAATAATGACTTGAAAGAAGATGTCTGGTTAGGTTCAATCGAAGCTGGAAGCAACAAGGGGAAAGCATACTCTATTTTTGGTGGCATCCCTTGGGTGTGGAATCTTCTTCCAACAGACGGGACAACTAATGTAGATATTGACCAATCTATTGCTTTTTCCTTATCAGATGACCAGCAAATTGATTTGAGCTCTATAAATGTTAATATTGCTGGTTCTAACTATGATATAAACAGTAGTAACTTATCATATAGTGGAAGTGGAAATTTTTACAGAATTACTATCTCACCAGAAAGCTATTTTGGCTATAATCAGATTATTAATGTTGCTATTGATGCTAATGATGATCAAGGTTGGCATGTTCCAACCATTAATTATAGGTTTTTCACTCGAGAAGATACAGACCCTCCTTTTACTAATCAGTGGCAACCTGCTAATGGTGAACAGGGTGTAGCTGTAGACACTAATATTGAATTTAATGCTTATGACTTGGGGGAAGGGGTAAACCTTAGCTCGATAGTCGTTAATGTGAATGGTACAAATTACTACTCTGGAAGTCCTTACTTTTCTCATCTAGGGGAAGTTAACAACTTTAGGATTATTATTAATCCACCAACTAATTTCACTTTTGGTGAAGAAGTCTTTGTTGCTATTGACTGTGAAGATTTAGCTCCTAATCCTAATATTATGACAACCTTTAATTACTCTTTTGTTTGCGGACAGGATAATTCTTCCCCTTCCATAATATTTATAGAACCTTCCTATGGGGAAGAGGTAGCAAGAACAAATCTTATTTTTGTCGAAGTAGCTGATACTGAATCTTCTCTTAATCAAAACTCATTAATTTTTACTTTAGATGGTGTAGATTTATTACCCCAGGCTGAGATAACTACTCTTCCTAATGGCAGAATGAAAGTACTATATAACCCTTTAGAAAATCAGCTCCTTACCTTTGGTGAAAGAGAAATACATTTTTATATTGAAGATGCTTCTACTAATAGTAATAGTATTGACACCACTTCAGTATTTACTGTAATTCCAGATAACCAAGCACCTTATACAGCTAATCATTTACCTGCTAAATTTAGTACTGATAATGCAACAAATACTCAATTCAGGGTAGATATTTTTGATTTATTAAGTGGTGTTGATATCTCTACTCTTTCAATTTTAATAAATGATATGGAAATAGTAGGAAGCGAATCAATATCGATAAGCACTTTAAATAATGGATATCGGGTGATTTATAATCCAACAGAAAGACTTATCGGAGAGGTTACTGTGCAAATAGAAGTTGGTGATTTAGAGACACCTTCAAATGTAATGCCTCTTGAAAGTTACACTTTTACTACTACATTAGATGTTGAAGCTCCTTATCTTTCTGATTTGTATCCAGCTGAAGGTGAGATAAATGTCCCTGTCGATACCAATCTTAGCTTCAAAATCTATGATGAAAAGACAGGAGTAGATAGAACAAGTCTTCAAGTTTTGATAGATGATATTGATGTGACAGATCAGTTAAATATCGCAGCTATAACTAATGGCTTTGATGTCCTTTATTTATTAGATTATCCTTATGATTTTGATCAATTAGTTAATGTTAATATATCTTGTTCAGATTTAGAACTTCCGGCAAATACTTATGAGAATAATTATTACTTTAGAATTACTCCTGATTTAGTAGAACCAGAATTGGTAAATTTTAATCCTGAACCAAACGCTAGTGCAGTCGCAATTGATAGTGATATCTATTTTGAAATTATTGATAACGGAATTGGTGTAGATATTGAAAGCTTGGTAATGAAAGTTAATGACGAAATTATAGAAGCAGAAACAACACTAATACCTGAGACTTTTTTCTATCAAGTTAATTATTCTGGAGCTGATTTTGAGTATGGAGAACTTGTAAGAGTCGTTATTAGTGTGAGTGATTTAGCTTCTTCTCCTAATACATTAACCAATTTTAATTACTCTTTTACTGTTGTAGATGATGATCAAGAAGCACCATTTTTCACAGGCTTGAATCCTTCTGCTGAAAGTACAGATATCCCAATAGATACTTCGATTTCAATGCTTATCTTAGATGCCGAATCAGAAGTTGATTCCAACTCTATTATCTTCAAAGTTAATAACCAGACTATATCAGATTTTGATTTAGTTGCACTTGAAAATGAAGAAGGTATTGGTTTTAGATTAAGTTATCAGCCATTAGAACCTTTTGGATTTGGGGAAATAGTCAGAATTCAAATCTATGCTATGGATACCTCAAGCAATAATAATGCTGCAAACTATTCTTATTCTTTCACTACAGAAAGTGATACTGAAGCTCCATATTTAGAAACAGCTTCTCCAGCTGATGGAGGTGAAGGTTATGCTAATTCAATACTTTATCTTTCCTTGAAAGATGATTTATCTGGTATTGATAAAGAGAGCTTAACTTTGAAAATTAATGGCAATTTTGTAACAACTTATCAAGATTCTTTAAGAGATGATAGGCTGGAAGTTTGGTATAGTACTGCTGGTTTTTTCGATGTGGAAACAGTAAATGTTGAAGTTTCAGTAGCAGACTTAGTGGGTAACACCTGCAATGAAACTTATAGCTTTAACATAATTCCTGATACTTTCCCACCTTATTTTGTCTGGCTTCATCCTGCCCTTAACAGTGATATAGAAATTAATGATCACCTTAGGATAGCCATTTTAGATAAGGGTGTAGGTATCAATGAAGAGTCAATTATCTTTCAAGTTAATGGTAAGGCCATAGAGAATTATCAGCTAGAAAAGGTAACATACAATAACAATCCTGACTCTTTAGGTGTTATTCTGCAGTATCAAGTTGATGATCAATATTATGCAGGACAGAACTTAGATATTAGCTTGTTGGCTGAGGATAATAACCAGCCAGAATCATTAGAAAGCCAAGCACAATTTAATATTTTTGTTAAAAGAGCTATTAATAGTGATAAAGTTGAAGTGATACCAAACATAATTTCCTTGAATTTTGATGGTATAAACGATTATAGTAGAATTATTATTCCTAGCAATAAAAGTGCCACTTGCAAGATTTTCAATCGAGCAGGAAAGGAAATAGCAAAGCTTTCACCAAATCCATATCTTTATGATGACGGCTCAGGAATTCAAAATTTCCAAATGGCAATCTGGGATGGGAAGAATCAAGATAGAAAAGCAGTCAATGCTGGAATCTATATTTGTCAGGTTAAGTATGGCGATAAAGTTCATAGAAACACGATCACAGTAGCGAAGTAGGGGTAGCAAGATGAAAATTTCAAAAATAATCGGTTTAGTATCAATGTTTTGTCTGCTGAATGTTATTTCTTTATCAGGCTTTGATTTCCAACAGGGAGGGATTAGAAACTTCTCTTTAGGAGGTACGGGTATAGCTTCCTCGGAAGATCTATCTGCAACAGTCTATAATCCAGCTCTTTTAGCTAATACTCATTTAGAGTTTCTTACTGACTCTAGAATCTATCTTTATGATTTAGAAAATGATGACTTAAGTTTCAACTACTTTGCTTTTGGTTTTCCTCTAGCATCATTAGGAACAACAGCATTTTCAGCTGATGTATTCTCAGCAAATATTTATCAAGAGTTACGGGCAGGTTTCCATTGGGGAAGATCTATGTTTGGTAATAAATTCAATTTTGGAGCTGGACTAAATTACTATAATGTTGGCTATGAGAATAATGAGTTTACTCAAAATGATCCACTTTTTATAGATAATGAAAACTCAAAATCAGGAGTTGACTTTGACTTAGGAGCCTCTTTTAATATAAATAACGATGCTAGGGTAGCTTTTGTTGCTAAAAATATACTCGCTACTAATTTAGCTCTAGAATCTTCTAATGAGGAAAAACTTAATCGAGAATTTGGCGTAGGTTTAAATTTTCATTTCTCACCTAAAATATCAGTGATGTTGGATTCAAAACTAATTCAAAATTCGACTTTAGAGGAGAATGAATACTTCTATGCTGGTGGAACTGAGTATCGTCCGCATGAAAGCTTAACGATTAGAACAGGACTAAATAATAAGGATGTTACAATGGGTTTTGGTTTTAAGTTAATAGAAAAGAATTATGTTAAATCTTACCGAAATCCTTTTAATTCCAAAAAAATGATTGAGAGTAGAAGTCTTAGACTATCTCTTGATTATGGATTTAGTTACCCTATTTTCTCTGATTTAGAGATACCTTATGGTAACCATTTCTTAGGATTATGCTTCCAATTAGGATCCTCTAACTCTTGGGAAGATGATTTAAAAATTCATGTTGAACCAAAGATAGAAACTTCAATTGTGGAAGTACCAGTAAGAGCAAATTTGGAAAAAGCTCAACCTCAAATATTAATTGATACTGTATATGTAGAGAAGTTAATTAGAGATACAGTTTTTGTTATAGATACTTTAGAAGTTATAGTCGGTGTATCTCAAGATGATTATATTCGTAAGATTGAAGAGCTTAATGTCGCTAAAACTAAAATTGAAACTTATAAAACTAATAACCAAGCACTTATTCATATAATGAATGCTACAAACTTTTTCTATAATAGTGAATTTGAACCAGCAGCAGAAGAGTGTCGTAAAGCAATTAAACTTGCTCCAGATATGGCTTTAGCTTATATTAAATTAGGTTCAATCTATTATCGGCAAGGAAAACAGGATCTTGCTATCAGAAACTGGCGTAAAGCAAGAGAGTTAGATCCTAACAATCCTGAGCTTAAGGCCATTTTTAAGGAATAGATTCCTAGCTAACAATTTTTATAAAAAAAGTATGGACAGAATTATACCATACACAGTATTTTATTGATTGAGTAAATTCTATCAGAGATTAATAAACAAGGATTAGGGGAAAGAGATGAAGTATATCATTGCACTACTAGTGATAATTATAAATTTAACAGTGTTTACACTGAATAGTGTCGAGGTCGAACTAACGAATGCCGAAAGAGAATACCTGAACAAATTAGGCCCAATCAAGATGGGGGTTGATCCAGATTGGTATCCTTTAGAATTTGTAGACAACAATGGTAATTATTCAGGCATAATACCAGAGATATTAATTCTCTTAGAAGATAGACTAAATATTAAATTTGAAAGAATTCCTACTAGAGATTGGACTGAGACAATAGATAAATCGCAAAGAGGTGATATTACTCTTATTCCTGCCTTAAATAAAACAGAGTATCGTGAAGAATGGCTATATTTCACAGATCCCATAATGGTTGAACCCAATGTCGCAATAACAAAATTGGATTTTCCGCAAATAACAGATGTTGCAAAACTAGAAAATAAAACTCTAGTAACAATTGCTAATACTATGGTTGATGAGTGGGCGAGAAGAGATTTCAAAAAACTTAAAATAATATATGCAGACACTGAGTTAGATTGTCTTAAAAAAATTTCTAATGGTGAGGCTGATTTTACCATTAGATCTCAGTTAATGACTGCTTATCTTATTAGAAAAGAAGGATTTATCGATTTAAAGATAAATAATGTAGTTCCTGGATACGCTAATCATATTAGAATGGGAGTTATTAAATCTGAACCTTCATTAGTTGAGATTCTTAATAAAGGTATTAGTACTATAACTTTTGATCAGAGAGAATCCATTATTAATAAGTTTGTTTATATCAATATGGAGACTCCGGTAAACTACACTTTAATCATCAGCATCACCTCAATAGCTGTTCTCTTATTCCTTATTTTCATATATTGGATTAAAAAGCTTAAGAAGTTAAACTCATTAATTAAATTAGGTGAAGAAAAGCAAAGAGCTATCATCCAAGCAATTCCTGATGGCTTGATTATTGGTGATTTAAATGGTAAAATAACTTATGCTTCTAAAGAAGCTATAAAAATGTGGGGATATTCTCAAAAAAGTGATGTAGTAGGTAAAAATATATTAGGTTTTATCCACCCTTCTTTACACCAAAAAGCTTTACATGAAATAAAATTAATGTTAGAAGGTACTTATTCAGGTTTCACAGAGTATAAAATGGTTAAGAAGAATGGAAGACTTTTCTATGCAGAAGCTAATGCAGAAGTTATTAAAAATTCCGCAGGAAAAGCTTATGCTATATTGATTGTAAGTCGAGATATTACAGAAAAAAAGAGAAGTGAAAGGAAACTCAAGAGAGCTGTGGATCGTTATGAATCAATCATAAATCAAAGTAGGACTATAAATTGGGAGATTGATAGTAGTGGTAAATACACTTATGTTAGTTCAAATGTTGAGAATGTCCTAGGTTATAAAAAATCAGAAATTGTAGGTAAAAAGTACTTTTATGACCTGTTTCCTGAAGAATCAAGAGAAGAGAACAAAGAGCTTGGTTTTAAAGTAATGAAAGATAAAACTACGATTTCAAATATTGAAAGTAGAATGGTCCATAAAACTGGTAGGATGATGTGGTTTCTCTCCAGCGGCTTGCCTAAAGTTAATGATTTAGGTCAAATGGTTGGTTTTCAAGGAAGTGATACAGATATAACATTAAGGAAAATTGCTGAAATAAGAGTAGAATTTCAAAATAAGTATCAAAGAATGGTTGCCACAATATCTGCTGAGTTTATTGATGTTAATCTTAGTAATTATCAAGATAAATTTAGAATGATGTTGGCTAAATTAGGTGAATTAATTCGAGCAAGTCATACCTATATCCTAGAGTTTACAGATAATAGAGACAATTTGGATTACTCTTACGAGTGGTGTAATATTAAAGAAGTATCCGAGAAAAAACAAATTGGTAAGATAAATATAAATGGAAATCCTCTGATTAAGGAAATTGTGGCCGAACAGGATACATTATTTATTTCTGATATGGATGATTTAACAACTGATTCCAAGGAAAGATCATTCTTTTCTAAGCTAAATTTGAAATCTGTCCTATGGATTCCCATCAGCAGGAACAATAAATTTTTCGGTTTTTTGGGCTTCGATTCCACTTCTCAAAAGCTGATTTTATCTGAAGAAGATATTGAACTGTTAAAAATTATTTCAAATATCATTGGTGATGTTTATATTAGAAATAGTATTGAAATCGAAAAGAATAAAGTTCAAGAATCTCTTAAAGAGAAAACTATTCAAGCTCAACAAGCTAATAAGGCTAAATCAGAATTTCTCGCCAATATGAGCCATGAAATCAGAACACCTCTAAATGGTGTTATTGGTTTTACTGAACTATTAATGAATACAGAACTTGATTCTGTACAACAACAATATGCCTATCATACTAACATTTCTGGTCAGGCTCTCTTAGGAATTATTAACGATATTTTAGATTTCTCCAAAATCGAAGCAGGAAAACTAGACTTAGATCTTGTAGAAACAGATATTCATGAGTTAATTATCCATACTATTGATATCTTGAAATATCATGCCGAAAAGAAACACATTGATTTATTACTCAATATTGACCCAAACCTCCCATCTCTTATTAAAACTGATCCTATTAGATTAAAACAGGTACTAATTAACCTCTTAAATAATGCTATTAAATTTACTCCAAAAGGAGAGGTATTACTTAACATCAAATTCTCGGCTATAGATGATAAAAAGGGAAATATTCTCTTTTCTATCAAAGATACAGGTATCGGTATTTCTGTATCCCAAAAAGAAAAGCTTTTCTCAGCTTTTTCTCAAGCTGATTCCTCAATTACTAGAAGATATGGTGGTACTGGCTTAGGTCTAACAATTTCTAATTTACTTGTTGAGAAAATGGGTAGTAAAATTGAAGTTGAAAGTACTGTAGGTGAAGGAAGTAACTTCTATTTTACCATTGAAACAGATTATAAGATTAGTGAAGAAAACTTAATTTCTCAAAAGAAATTAAACAAAAGAATTCTCCTTGTTGATGATAATGAAAATAATCGCTTGATAATGGAAAGGAATATTTCTTACTGGAATATTGACTATGTTAGTGTATCTTCAGGACAAGAAGCAATAGATACATTAGAGAAAGATAATACCATAGATTTGGCTATTTTTGACTATTCTATGCCAGGAATGGATGGACTTGAAGCAATTAAAATCATAAGGGAAAGACTCAGAAGCTATGAGCAGATGCCTATCATTCTTTTACTTAACTCCACACTAGATGAAGAGATTAGTCAATTAATTCCTGGGTTAAATATTAAACATACACTTCTTAAGCCTATTAAGGCTATTGAATTAAGAGAATATATTTCCAATATTTTTAACTCCCTTGACCATAAGCAAGGGACTCTTAAACTAAAAGTAAAATCAAGTGATTTAAGTCAGAAAGGAGCACAGAAAATTTTGATAGCCGAAGATGTTAATATTAACTTAGTCTTAATACAAAACATTATCAATAAACTTATCCCTCAAGCTGAAATAACTTCTGTAATTAATGGTAAAGAAGCAGTAGATAAATTCTCAATTGAGAACTTTGATATTATCTTAATGGATGTGCAAATGCCCCTAATGGATGGCCTACAAGCTACTAAGCTTATTAGGGAGAAGGAAAAGAGCAAAGGAATGCATACTCCAATTATTGCCCTTACAGCTGGAGCAACCAAAGAAGATACAGCTCGTTGCTTAGTTGCTGGTATGGATGATTACATCACTAAACCTATTGACCAAGATAGATTAGTTAGTCTGTTAGAAAAATATCTGGAAAATAAAAAATAAAACTTGAGATTATAATTTACAAAGAAGAGGAAGATAAAGAGAAAAGATAAAGAGAAAAGGCAAATGCTTTTTTACACTAAGTAACCCAAAGTATATGAATATGACCAGACCTCTTATTCCTTCTCCTGCAAAGTGACCCAGGGGCTCTTCCAATTCTAATAAAGAATTAACCCTAGCGATGTTACACTAATATTCGGGGAATAACTAATAAAGGGTTAAGTTATTAAAGACTAAACTTTTTCTAAGAGAGCTAAGGATTATTCATAACCACTAAAAGTAAATTTACTCCATAATCTAGGATTAATCTCTATTTATCCAATCCACATTCCCTTCTTCCTAAATTATTAATTATATTTTGGAAAGTATCTTGCATTGTATGATATTTTAATTAGATTTTAAAAGAGTTAAATATTATATGGAGGATCTAATGAAAATTAGACTTATTGTTTTGCTAATGTTACTTACGACACTTATGGCAGCACAAACTATGTGGGACAGTGCTTTGCCAATAAGACAGGGTGTTAATATTGAGTGGTCTCGTGCTACGGCAACTGCCGATGATGGTGGTATTGTCTATGTATGGTCAGACACCAAATATGGTGGAAGAGACCTATTTGCTATGAAATTTGATGGTTCGGGAAACTCAGTATGGGGTGATGAACCAACTATTATCGATAACAAAATTGACAGACAAGAAGATCCTGTTATTATTAAAAGCTCAGATGGTAATTTTGTAATTGCTTGGATTGATTTTTCTATTGAGCAAGACGGTGATGTCTATGCTCAAAAAATAAGCAATACTGGTGAACTTCTTTGGCAAGAGGGCGGTGTTCCTGTTTGTACTTATCAAGATATCCAAATTTCGCTTAATATTGTAGAAAACAATGTTGGTGGTGCTTATATTCTTTGGAGAGATAGTAGAAATCCTTCTGTAGATTTATATGCTGCTAACTTAGATGGCGATGGAACAAATTTATGGGCTACTGATGGTATGCCAATTGCTAATACTAATTACCCAGAAACTTCTAATTCAATGAGAGAAGATGGCGCTGGTGGATTCTTTATTGGTTATCAAGTAGCAATTAATAATAATGCTAATATCTTTGCTAAAAGATTTAATAGTGATGGTGATTCAGTTTGGGGTGACCCAATACCTGTAGCTGTTGCTAATGGTGATCAATCAACAGTGAGAGTATCTCCTGATGGTTTAGGTGGATTCGTTTTTGTCTGGGAAGATAAAAGAGAAGTTACTACAAATATCTTTGCTCAAAGATTACTAGATGATGGAACAGCTGATTGGGGAGAATATATCGAAGTCTATAGTGATGAAGATGACGAACAAAGCTTTGCTCAAAGTTATCCTCAAGTTCAAGCTGATGGATTAGGAAATACAATTATCGCTTGGCAAGATACTAGAAGTGCCTTTGATAATGTTGGTATTTTTGCTCAGAAGATAAACTCTTCAGGCGAGAAAGTATGGGCTGAAGATGGTGTTGAAATCAGAGCTAACCAAGTAAGAGAGTTAACACTTCGTATTGATAGCGATACAAATGGTGGAGCTTATGTTGTTTGGACAGATATGAGAAATGGTGATTTCCCTCAAGTTGATATTTATGCTCAACATCTTAATTCTGATGGAACATTCCAGTGGGGAGATGATGGACTTGCTATCTGTACTGCTAGTAATGAACAAAATAATCCTTTGATTAAAATGAATGATGACCATATCTTTGTTGTGTGGTTAGATGCTAGAACAGGTTCAATTGGTATCGATCAACAAATTATTAATGCTTCTTCAGAATTTGTTTTAGCTGAAAATGGCGAAACAGTGTTCTACGGTTTAAGTGGTGATGCTGGTAAAAACGAACTTATTGAAGTTCATCCTCGTTTAGCTCAAAATGATGTAATCGCAGTATGGTGGGATACTCGTAGTGCTAGTAATGGTTATCAAATATTCTACCAATTTATTAATCCTGACGGATCTGTAGATTTAGAAGAAAATGGTCGTCCTATAACTATTCCTACAGGTTTTGAACAATCAGATTTCAGAGCTGCTACAAATGACCAAGGTCAAACTCTTGTTATTTGGCTTGAACAAAGAGGTTTTTATCCTAAAGTTTATGCTCAGTTAATAGATGTTGATGGTAGTTATTTGTTTGGTGATGAAGGTCTAGAATTAACCACAGCTTTTACTGCTGGTCAAGAAGATCCAAGAGTAAGCATATATAATGGTGATTTCTATCTTGGTTGGACAGATAATATGCTTACTGATGATAGTATCTTCATCAAACAAGTATTTGGTCAAAGAATTAGTAATGGTCAAAGACAGTGGGGAAACGAAGGTGTTCAGATTTCTGGTTCTTTATCTGGTACCCTCGATACAGAAATGCAATTGTACGATGTAGTAGGTAATTATTATGTTTGGAATGTTTTCCAAACAGATAGAAGAGTAGTTAAGGTTGATGAAGATGGTCAAGTTATTGAAGGTTATTCAGTTGAAGGTAATTCAATAGCTCCAATGGGCGTTTCAGTTGATGCTGGTGGAAATGGAGTCTCTTACAATAATAATCTTTTCTACACTTGGAATGATGATAGAGAAGATGGACTTAATACTGTATTTACTCAAGGATTTGCCAATGATGGTACATTTACTTGGCAAGAAGGAATTCCTACAAGTTTACACAACTATGGAGATGTGCTAAATGAAGCATTAAATCCTGATATCGCTGTTGGTGATGCTGTTTATGTTACTTGGAATGAAAGTCTTACTTCTGATAATGAAAACATCAAAGTGCAAAAAATATCATACTCTGGTGAAAACCAATTCGCTGATGAAGGTATTGTTATCGCTGAAGGTGATATCTCTCAAATTAACCCTAAGATAGAAAGAATTAATAATGACTATTATGCGATTGCTTGGGAACAGCAAGAAGGTGTTGAACTTGATCTTTATATGAATTTATTAAGATATAATGGTGAAACACTCAACGGATCTACAGGTATTCCATTAACTGATGAATTAAAAGACCAAAAATCAGTTAGAATCGCTCCAATGGGTGATAGCAAAGCTTTCTTCGTTTGGGCAGACGGTATATCTTCAGGTAAAACTGTTATCCTTGGTGTATATGCACAATATGTGGATTTTTCATCAGTTTCTAATGAAGATAATAGTGATGCTCAATCTCTAGCTTCTAGTCTAGCTCAAAACTACCCTAATCCATTCAATCCAACTACAAAAATTAGTTTCACACTTGCTAAAGATGCTAATAATGTTGAGTTATCTATCTATAATCTTAAAGGTCAAAAAGTTAAAACTTTGGCTAAAGATAATTTCTCAAAAGGTTCTTATTCCTATGTTTGGAATGGAGTTAATGATCAAGATAAAGCTGTTGCTTCCGGCGTTTACTTCTATAAATTAAAAGCTGGAAACCAAACATCTACTAAGAAAATGGTATTAATGAAGTAGATAACTGTGTAATACCCTCTTGAGGGGGACACTGGTGTTCTACCTCAATAGAAATATATTAGCCCTGCAGAAATGTGGGGCTTTCTAACTGGGAATGCGGATATCCTGCCAGCGACCAGCAGAGATGCTGGTCTTAAAAGATTCTCCACCAAGCAGTTTCGTGGTGCGGGTAGAGATGCCCTTTTTCCCAGTTATTACAACTAAAGCGTGCTGCTGTCAGCACTAAAGAGGGGAGTTTGAGAAATATGGAATCACCCCCTGTGTCCCCCTCACGGAGGGGGATTTAGTGTGATAATCCCTCTTCTGTCGGATTGTGGAGATTCTCTCCGCTGTGAATTGATAAGTAACAGATGAATAGTCTTTAAGCTGATTAAAAATCTAGAAATCCTAGTGTATAATGTGGAAGCAGAGACGCTTCCACTCCATATTCTCTCCGCTGTGAATTGATAAGTAACAGATGAATAGTCTCTAAGCTGATTAAAAATCTAGAAATACCAGTGTATAATGTGGAAGCAGAGACGCTTCCACTCCATAGAAGAAAACACCCCCTGTGTCCCCCTCGCGGAGGGGGATTTAAAAAACACCCCGTCTGCTTCGCAGCCACCCCTCTTTTAGCGTGCTTTCAGCACTAAAGAGGGGAATGTAAGATTCACGGACTAAAGGTCCGTAACCCCAGTTATTATTGTCCACGACCAGCAGAGATGCCCGCTTTTTCAGTTATACTGAGAGCAGGTTAAAGCAGATGGTGTATCTGACTTTTTAGATCCTTCAAAAAAGACCCTCCTGAAAATCAGGAAGGTCTTTCGTGGGATGTTATTAGGAGAAACTATCTTATAGGACTGTTTTCTTTTTATATTTCAGGGAGATGAAAAAAACTAAGAACATAGCAATACTTATGGCAATCCACATGGTTGAAATTAAGGGGTTTATTGCAAAAGTAGCAATTTGATAGAACAAAGTTGCTACAATCCAAGCTAGTATGGTGAGATAAGCTACAGCAAAGATTGTCCAGTTGAGATTAGTCTCTCGATAGATTGCCCCAATGGCAGCAACGCAAGGAGCATAAATCAAGATAAATAAGAGATAAGCATAAGCAGCAAATTTGTCATTATTAAATCCTTCTTGTACATATCCTACTAAAGCAGAACTCTCTTCTTCTTCTTCTGCTTCAATCCAACCAAAACCTATTGGTATGGCAAGAAAGGCCTCTTTAATGCCTTCTCCAAGTGAGAAATCATCAGCAAGAGTAGCTTCTGAAGACCAGTTAGGGTCTCGTTGGGAATAGAGGGCATCCATAGTTCCGATGACTGCTTCTTTTGCAAAAATACCTGTAAATAATCCTACTGTTGCAGGCCAGTTATCTTCTTTGATCCCCATTGGTTTAAATAAAGGAGTTGTCTTTTTGCCTATCCAGGTCAAGACAGAATTAGAAGAGTCATTATTACCAAAACTTCCATCAGTTCCGATTGAGTTAACGAAAGAAACTAAAATTACAATTAGGAGAATAACCTTTCCAGCTTTAATCATAAATGATTTTAATTTATTCCAAGTATGCAACATCACACCATTAAATGTTGGAATATGGTAAGTTGGAAGCTCCATTACGAAAGTAGCAGCTTGTCCTTGGAGGATAGTTGATTTAAACAAAAATCCTGATAGAACCGCTAAGATTATTCCACTAAAATAAATAGAGAACATGACTAATCCAGCAGTTTTGGAAAAGAAGGCAGAAATGAGTAGGGTATAAACAGGTAAACGAGCACCACAGGACATAAAGGGATTCATCAAGATTGCCAACATTCTATCACGGTTATTTTCTAAAGTTCTAGTAGCCATAATAGCAGGTACTGTACAGCCGAATCCTACCAACATAGGAATAAAAGCTTTTCCAGGTAGTCCTATTGTTCTCATAAATTTATCCATAATGAAGGCTGCTCTAGACATATATCCGGAATCTTCTAAAACAGATAAAGATAAGAAGATAAAGAAGATAGGAGGTATAAAAGTTGAAAGTGTTTGTAAGCCACCACCAATTCCATCAGCAAGTAGGGTAGTTAACCACTCAGGAGAAGATAAGGCATTTAAGACAAGTCGGAAGCCATCAACAAAAATAGTGCCTAGAAGACCATCAAAGAAGTCAATAAAAGGAGCTCCAACATTCATAGTTAGATAAAACACACCCATCATAACTAATAAGAATATAGGAATTCCTAGGTATTTATTCAACACTACTTTATCAATAATATCTGTAACAGACTCTCTGGTAACAGTTTTAATTACTAATACATCTTTAACTAAGCCCCTAATAAAACCATAACGGCCATCAGCTATCACAACATCTATAGGGTCGCCAGTATGTTTTTCAATTTTTTTAATAGCCTCATCTCTCCTTTTGGAAAGGTCTTTTTTCACAAAGCGATCTGCAATTGGATCACTCTCTAATATTTTTAAGGCTAGCCAGCGACTATCAACACCTGAAGTTTTGGCTGTTTGCTCTACTTGTTTTGTAATTTCGTTAAGTTCTTTTTCTAGGATACTGTCATAAGAAATATTAAATTTTGGAGGATTAACTTGTCCGATATGATCTCTAATCACTTCTTTTAATTTCTCAATCCCATCTTTTTTACTAGCATTAGTAGGTACAACTACGCAATCTAAGTGCTTAGCGAAATGCTCAACTTCTAAAACCATATTCTTATCTTTTAAAGTATCCATCATGTTTAAAACAATAACCAATGGAACATTCATTTCGATAAGCTGAACAGTTAGATATAAGTTTCTTTGAAGATTAGACGCGTCTAATATTTGAACGATTAGGTCGGCATCTTTACTGAGAATATAATCTCGTGAAACTTTCTCATCTTCCGAAAAAGCTGAAAAAGAATATATACCAGGCATATCAACTACATCAACAGAAATATCTCCATCTATATAGCTTCCTACTTTTTTCTCTACAGTAACGCCAGGCCAGTTACCTATGGTCTGTTTGGCTCCAGTAAGGGCATTAAAAACTGTTGTTTTTCCACAGTTAGGATTTCCTGCCAAAGCTATGGTGAATTTCTTCATACTCACTCCGTTTTTTCTTTAATAATTAATTTATACCAAAAAAGTATGATATAGAATATTGTCAAGATAAATGTTAGGAGCTACTAACTTATGTTTGAGATTTACTCCTCAATAGCTTAAAATATACCACTATAGGAGCAATTTAAATATCTTGACTAAAATGAAGTTAGTATCAATTTAGTAATAATTAATAACAAAGGAATTAAAATGGATAATAATTTTATCTTGAAAAAGATTAGATATGCTTTAGACTTAAATGATTTTAAACTGATTGATGTTTTTAAGGCAGGTGGAAAAATATTAACTCGAGAAGAAGTTTGTGCTTATTGTGCTAAAGATAATGATGACCATTTTCAGTTTTGCGATAGTGAAACTCTAGAAACTTTCTTAAATGGATTAATCATCTATAGAAGAGGAAAGCAAGGTGATGGTGGTGAAGCTCCTTCTCATATTGAATTAGATAATAATCAGATTTTGAGAAAACTTAGGATAGCTCTTAATTATAAAGATAGTGATATGTTAGCTGTGTTGAAATTAGAAGGTATGGAATTCTCTAAGAATCAGTTAAGTGCTCTCTTTAGAGCTAAAGATAATCATCATTATCAGCCTTGTAAAGATCAGCTCCTTAGAAAGTTCTTACAAGGATTAGTTAAGAAGTACAGAGAAAATAAAGGTAGAGAAGGAAATAAACCTTCAGCTATATTAGATTTTGATAATTTCTAAGAGAGTTTAGAGAGAGATTCTGAGGGGAGATGGATAGAAGAGATTGGGATAAGAAAGAACAAATTAGAAAGATCATCCATGTTGATATGGATGCCTATTTTGCTGCTATAGAACAAAGGGATTTCCCTGAATTAAGAGGCAAACCGGTAATTGTTGGTGGTGCAGTTGGCGAGAGGGGAGTTGTCTCTACTTGCTCCTATGAGGCCAGAAAGTATGGCGTTCATTCTGCCATGCCTGCAACAATAGCCCATAAACTTTGCCCTAATGGTATCTTTGTTCGTCCTCGTTTTGAAGCCTACAAAGAAGCAACTGATAAGATTTTTGCTATCTTTAGAGAGTATTCTGATTTAGTTCAACCCATGTCCCTTGATGAAGCTTATCTTGATGTAACTACAAATAAGCTGGGAATCCCCTCAGCAACTCATATTGCTCAAGAAATTAGAGCAAGAATAAAGCAGGAAGTTAATCTTACTGCTTCTGCTGGAGTATCTTATAATAAGTTCTTAGCCAAAATTGCTTCTGATTTAAACAAGCCTGATGGCCTATGTGTTATTCTTCCTAAGGATGCGATTAAAGTGCTATCTTCCTTGCCCATCGGAAAGTTCCATGGTATTGGAAAATCTACAACAGCTCAGCTTAAAAATCAGGGCATTCATACTGGAGCAGATTTATTAAAAAAAGAACTGAGTTGGTTAATAGATAATTATGGTAAAATAGGTTATCAGTATTATTATTTAGTAAGAGGAATCGACAACCGAGAAGTAAGTACAGATCATATTCGCAAGTCTATAGGAAAAGAGAGTACTTTCAGAATTGATGTTGATGATTTAAGAGTTCTTTTTCAACACTTAGAGGGAATTATAACAAAATTAGCCGATAAAATAAAGAAAGAAGAAATAGAGATTAAAACAATTACTCTTAAGTTGAGATATGATAATTTTGATACTTTAACTCGTGGTAAGACTCTTTCTACCTATACCTCAAATTATCACGAGTTACTAAAAGAGTGCAGAAGGATTTTGATAGACACTTATGATACTAATCGGAAGGTTAGATTATTAGGTGTTTCTTTTACCACACTTAAACACCTAAATTCCCAAAGCTGGGAGCAGTTATTAGTAGAATGGGAGGAGCAAATTGACCAATTTAGATTTTCTAAATAGTGATAAAATCTATAAGCAAAAGTATCTTGTCGAGACCTATAACACTAGTTATTTCCAAACAATTAAAATTTCAGACCTCTATAAATATTTGCAGGAAGTTGCTTCTCAACACTCTGAAGTTATGAAAATAGGTTTTGATGATTTAAAGAATAATAAAGGTGCTTGGGTTTTAACTAAGCAATTAATTGAATTTGAAAGACTTCCTCGAGCCTTAGAAGAGTTTACCGTCCATACTTGGAGTAATAGACATAATAAAATAGTAGCAAACAGAAATTTCCTCATTACTGATAAAGATAATAAACCTATAATTAAAGCTACTTCTGATTGGGTGGTAATTAACTTAGAGAAAAGAAGAATTATTCCTCTCACCAAAATAAATTTAGATTTTATTCAGAGTTTTAATCATGAGTTATTTGCTAATCCTTTGGAAAAAATTAACATTATAGCTGAAAATCTGGTTAATAAATTTACTAAACAAGTTAGATTTTCTGATATTGATATCAATGGACACATGAACAATACCGCTTATGTAGATATGGTTTTAGATTCTATTGCTGAGTATTTTGATAAAAGATATGACTTAATCAGAATAAATACTAATTTTATTCAAGAAGTTAAGTTCTCTGAAGAAATATCTATAAAAACTTATCAAGTAGAAGATAATATTTTTCATCATAAGATTATTAGACAAAATGATAATCTTGAAGTGTTTACGGCTATTACTGAGTGGGAAAGATAAGAGTGAAGACTAGAATTTTTATTCTCTTACTGCTCCTTAGGGTTACTTTTATCTTAGCCCTCAATCAATATCCCCTTGATAGTGATTATCATTCTTGGAAAACACTGAGTGATTCCCTTCTACATTATCATCAAGAAGATAGATTAATCTCTGATATAGAAATCATTGGCCATTCCTCTGCAGAAAATCTGCCGATTTATGCTCTTCATATTTTTAAATCAGATAAAATTACTAACAAAAAGAAAAAGCTATGGGAACGAAAACTTCCTAAAGATATAAAGAAAGTACTAATAATTGGACAACATCATGGAGAAGAGCCAATCGGAGTAGAAATAGCTATGGCTATTCTGAAAGATTTAATCTCTAAACCTAATCTTGAAGAGTTAATCAGAAACTATTATTTTGTTATTATCCCTACTGTGAATCCTGAAGCCTTCAAAATAGTGAATAGTGGAGAGTTTCCCTTAAAAAGAAAGAACAATAGGGATACTAACCACAACGGCTTCCTTGACCTAAAAACAGACGGGGTAGATCTAAACAAAAATTATCCAAGTAATTGGGAAGAAGCCGATTTAGATCATCCTCAAAGCCCATATTATAAAGGTAAGGAGTCAGCTTCTGAATCAGAAATTCAAGCTGTTATTAATCTTGCTGAAAGATTTTCTTTTGACTATTCTTTTCAGTATCACTCTTCTGCTAATGGTACTTATCCGGAAATTATCTTTTTCCCTTATAACTGGGGGACTGAAAAAAGTAAAGATTGGGATAAAATGAAGAAGATAGCAGAGTCTTTATCTGATAATCTACCCTGTTTCTACAAATCGGAGAATTACCAAGTTAATACTGGTGAGACAAGTCAATATGGCTATGCTCGTGATTTCCTTTATAGAAAATTTAATACACTCGCTTTTACTATTGAAGTTAGTCCCCTGTCTCCCAATGGAGTCTCTCACTTTCTTCCCCAAAACAGCGATCTTAAAATTATAGTTCAGAATAATAAATCAGCCCTATATAAGCTCTTGCAAAAACAGAATAATTCTAAGTAATACTAAATTAACTTCAATAGTTTCAGAACTATTTTCATCTTAGAAATAAGTTAGGACAATTAAAGAAATCTACTTCTCTATTTATATGTAATTTGGTCGATAGTGCAAATATTAACTTGCTTATTCTTATTTATTTCAATATTTACAACCACTAGACTGAGAAAATACAATAATCTATATAGCTTTGGAATGTAATTTGCACATTGATAAATTCAATACTTTTAAAAGGAATAACAAAAACTTGAACGGAGGCTCAAATGAAAAGTAGACTAATTGTGTTTCTATTGTTACTAACAACTTTTGTATGCGCACAAACTATGTGGGAAGATGCTTTGCCAATAAGACAAGGGGTCAATATTGAATGGTATCGTACTTCAGCCACTACTGATGATGGTGGAATTATTTATGTATGGTCAGACACTAAAAATGGTGATAGAGACCTATTCGCAATGAAATTTGATGCCCTTGGAGTTTCCCAATGGGGTCAAGAGCCTACAACTATTGATAATAAATCTGACAGACAGGAAGCACCTGTAATAGTTAAAACATCAGATGGAAATTTTGTAATTGCTTGGATTGATTACTCACTAGACCAAGATGGCGATGTTTTTGCTCAGAAAATCAATAATGCTGGAGAACTTCTCTGGCAAGAGGGTGGTGTTCCTGTATGTACTAATCAAGATGATCAAATTTCACTCAATATTGTAAAAAATAATGTTGGTGGAGCTTACTTGCTTTGGAATGATAAAAGGGACTATTATAGAGACCTCTACGGTGCGAATTTAGATGGCAATGGGAACAATCTCTGGAATACAGATGGAATTTACATCGCTTCAACTAATAACTCTCTCACAGAAGATGGTGATGGTGGATTTGTTATTGCTTATGATTCATTATCTGATAATATCAGCAATGTTTTTGCTAATAGATTTAATAGTAACGGGCAATCAGTATGGGGGCAAGCTATTCCTTTGACTGTGGATGATGGATATCAGGGAAATGTTAAAGTTGCCTCTGATGGATTGGGTGCTTTCGTCTTTGTCTGGGAAGATAGAAGAGAAGATACCACCAATATCTTTGCTCAAAGATTACTTAGTGATGGTAGTGCAGATTGGGGCCAATATATAGAAGTATATAGCGATGAAGATGATGCACAGAGTTTTAATCAAAGTTATCCTCAAATTCAAGCTGACGGATTGGGTAATACTATTATTGCATGGGAAGATTCTAGAAACTCATTTATTAGTGTAGGACTTTTGGCACAAAAAATCAGCTCTACAGGTGCTAAATTATGGGCAGAAGATGGTGTTGAAATAAGAACTAATGAAGTAAGAGAGTTAACATTTCGTATTGATAGCGATACTAATGGTGGAGCTTTCTTAGTTTGGACTGATATGAGAAATGGTGATTTCCCTCAAGTTGATATTTTTGCTCAGCATCTTAATTCTGAGGGTATCTTTCAGTGGGGAGAAGCTGGTTTAGCTATTTGTACTGCTACAAATGAACAAAACTTTCCTCTTATAAAAAAGAGTGGGGATAATATTTTTGCAGTATGGTTAGATGGCAGAACTGGTTCTAAGGGAATTAATCAGCAGATTATTAATGCTTCAAATAATACAGTATTAGCCGAAAATGGCCAAACAGTTTTTTACGGTCTTAGTGGTGATGCAGGTAAAAACGACCTTATTGAAGTGCATCCTCGTCCAGTTCAAAATGATCTAGTGGTAGTGTGGTGGGATTCTCGTTATGCCATTAATGGTTACCAAATTTTCTTCCAATTTATTAATCCAGATGGAAGTGTTGATTTAGAAGAAAATGGTCGCCCTCTTACTATTCCTACCGGTCACGAACGATCTGATTTCAATTCTGTTACAAATCCTGAGGGACAAACTATGGTCCTTTGGCAAGAACAGAGTGGGTACTATCCTAAAATATATGCTCAGTTGATAGATGTAGATGGAAGCCTACTTTGGGGTGATGAGGGTATGGAAATGACAACTGGGTTTACAGCAGGTCAAGAAAATCCTAGAGTAAGTTATTATAATGGTGACTTTTATCTTGGCTGGAGTGATAATATATTAACAGACCAAAGTCTATTTATCAAACAAGTCTTTGGTCAAAGAATAAGTAATGGTGCTAAACAATGGGGAGAAAGTGGAATTCAACTTTCAGGATCTATTAACTTTGAGTATGATAGCGATATACAATTGTATGATTTAATTGGTAATTATTATGTTTGGAATGTTAATGTAACAGATAGAAGAGTAGCTAAAGTTAATGAAGCTGGTCAAGTAATGGAAGGCTACTCAATCGAAGGTAATTCTTTGGTCCCAGAAGAGGTATTCGTTGATGGAGGAGGAAAAGGTGCAATTTATAATAATACACTCTACTACTCTTGGGCTGATGATAGAGAAGATCAATTATACACTATTTATACTCAGGGTTTAACTGATGATGGCTCTTTCACATGGCAAGAAGAATTCCCTACTAGTTTGCATAATTATGATGGGATCTTAAGTGAGTCACGAAACCCTGATTTAGCTATAGGTGACGCTATCTATGTTACCTGGGAAGAATCTACTATCGGATATAATGAAAATATAAAAGCACAGAAGATTTCTTTCTCAGGTGAGAAGCAATTTGCTGAAGAAGGTTTGATAATCGCAGAAGGTGACTTTAATCAGAGAAGACCTGTAATTGAAAAAATTAATGATGATTATCATGTCATTGCCTGGGAACAAGAAGAAAGTTATTGGAATAAAGATATTTACATGAATCTTTTAAAATCCAATGGTGAGACTCTTAATGGAAGTGTTGGTATTCCTTTGACTACAGAATTGAAGGATCAAAATTCAGTTAGAATTGCCCCAATGGGTGATAACAAAGCTTTCTTTGTCTGGGCAGATGGAAGATCCTCAGGTAAGACTTCTATTTTTGGTATTTATGCTCAATATGTTGATTTTTCCGCTGTCTCTAATGATGATTCTAATGATGCTCAAATTGCTAACTCAAGCTTAGCACAGAATTATCCAAATCCTTTTAACCCAACTACAAGAATTAGTTTTAACTTAGCGAAAGATACTAAAGATGTAGAACTTACTATCTACAATGTTAAAGGTCAGAAAGTTAAGACACTAGCTAAGGACAGTTTCTCAAAAGGTTCTTACTCTTTTGTATGGAATGGCTTAAATGAGCAAGATAAAGCTGTTGCTTCAGGCTTATACTTTTATAATTTAAAAGCTGGAAATCAAACAGAAACAAGGAAAATGGTATTAATGAAATAGATAACCATGTTATACCCTCTATGAGAGGACACAGGTGTTTCTAACTGCGAATGCGGGCATCCCTGCCCGCGACCAGCAGTTAATGCTGGTCTTAAAAGATTTTCTACCAAGCAGTTGCGTGGTGCTGGCAGAGATGCCCGCTTCCTAGTTATTGCCCATGACCAGCACCCACCTTCCCAGTTATTATCCGCTTTAAAGATCCTCATGGAAGCAGGAATCTATGGACTGGGGGCGTCCCTGCCGCCAGAAAAGATTAAGAAGCAAGGATCTATGGATTGGGAGCGTCCCTGCTGCCAGAAAAGATTAGGAAGCAAGGATCTATGGACTGGGGGCGTCCCTGCCGCCAGAAAAGATTAGGAAGCAAGGATCTATGGATTGGGAGCGTCCCTGCCGCCAGAAAAGATTAGGAAGCAAGGATCTATGGACTGGGGGCGTCCCTGCCGCCAGAAAAGATTAGGAAGCAAGGATCTATGGATTGGGAGCGTCCCTGCCGCCAGAAAAGATTAGGAAGCAAGGATCTATGGACTGGGGGCGTCCCTGCCGCCAGAAAAGATTAGGAAGCAAGGACCTTTCTATTCCATAGAAACTTATTAGCCTTAACTAGCATGAAAGCAATATAATAACTCTTTTTTATAGATTTACTTTGACAAACTTTCCCTATTTCTTAATCCGACGCCATGAATAAAATTATTAAAAAAGTTTATGGAACTTTTAAGGGAGAAATGAATTGTTAATTCCTAAATTATTTGAGTTACTTCCCAAAATGACTAAGAAACAGCTAATGAATGATATCATAGCAGGTATTCTAGTTGGTATAGTTGCTTTACCTTTGGGTATTGCTTTTGGTATTGCTTCAGGAGTTACACCTGAGAAAGGTTTAATCACAGCCGTTATCGGTGGATTTTTGGTCTCCTTCTTAGGGGGAAGTCATGTCCAGATAGGTGGACCTACTGGAGCATTTATAATTATTATCTTTGGAATTGTCGAGCAATATGGAGTCGATGGCTTAATGGTTGCTACCATGATGGCAGGTATTTTTTTAATTATAATGGGACTATCCAAGTTTGGTTCTTTGATTAAGTTTATCCCTTATCCAGTGGTTGTAGGCTTCACTTCGGGAATAGCTGTAGTAATTTTTTCTACGCAAATAAAAGATTTCTTTGGCTTAAGTATTGAAAAAGTACCTGGAGATTTTATAGGAAAGTGGGGGAGTTATTTTTCTAATTTTCACTCTTTCAATTGGCAAGCTCTTTTAATAGGTCTTTTGTCATTATTGATAATTATTTTCTGGCCTAGAATTAACCGTAAGTTACCAGGTTCCATAATTGCTATTTTAGTGGCAACTCTTCTAGTCTCTTTATTAGATTTAAATGTTCCAACTATAGAATCTCATTTTGGATCCATACCTTCATCTTTACCTAAACCTCAACTTCCTCATATTTCCTTTGAACTTATCAAGAATATGTTACCCCCTGCCTTTACGATAGCAATGTTGGCAGCTATAGAAGCCTTACTTTCAGCAGTTGTTGCTGATGGTATGATAGGGGAGAAGCATAAGTCTAATACTGAATTAATCGGACAAGGTGTAGCCAATATCGTATCTCCACTATTTGGCGGAATTCCTGTTACTGGAGCTATTGCCAGAACAGCAACAAATATTAAAAATGGTGGTAGAACACCTATTGCTGGTATGGTTCATGCCATTACTCTTTTGTTAATCATGCTCTTGTTAGGTCCTTGGGCTAAACTCATTCCTATGTCCACTTTAGCTGCAATTCTTATCATGGTTGCTTATAATATGAGTGAGCATCATATTTTCAGACAATTACTTAAAAGTCCTAAGAGTGATATAATTGTGCTTTTAACTACTTTTTTATTGACAGTTTTCTTTGACCTTACTATTGCTATTGAAGTAGGTTTAGTCTTAGCTATGTTCCTCTTTATGAAGAGAATGGCGACAGTTAGTAATATTGATTTTATAACTAACTCATTCCAGGATAAAGCTGATGAAGATGACCCCAATAGTATCAAGATGAAAGATGTTCCTGAGGGTGTGGAAGTTTATGAAGTCGGTGGACCTTTCTTTTTCGGAGCTGCTTCAAAGTTTAAAGACTCTATAAGAGCCTTAGAATCTGCTCCTAAAATAAGAATCATCAGAATGAGAAGCGTTCCTGCCATAGATGCTACAGGACTTAACTCCTTGCGAAATCTTTATTTAGATTCTACTCATGATGGTATAGTTCTGCTTTTATCGGGAGTAAACCCTCAACCTCTGAAAGCTCTTAAGAATTTTGGTCTTTATGATTTGATTGGAGATAAGAATATTCATCAAGATATTGATAGTACCTTAGAAAGAGCTAAGGAAATACTCGAAAAAATAAATATATAGGAGAAAATATGAAAAAAGTTATATCACTAGTCATGATATTATGCTTTATTTCTATTGCAGTGGCTAGTCAAATGAATGTGCATTTTGTTGCAGGTCCAGAATGGAACCATACTTATTGGTTTATGAAGATTATTCCTGTAAAACTAACCCCTCAAATTGCCGTTTGGACTGCCAATAATGAGAACAATCTCCAAGAGACTCTATTCGTTACAGAGGCAAACTCAAAGATTAATCGTAAAGAAGCTTTACCCTACTGGAGTAGTTTAAAAAGTAAAGAAGATATGCAAGTAACTTCTGCTACTCCTAAAAATGATTTTTCCATTAGCTGGGAGATTTCAGATAATTCTCTTACTTATATTTACGCAGAAGTTAACAATTCTTTTGATTATAATGAAAATTATCCCAAGCAAAAAGGTAATGTTGATGGACAACCAGCTTTGATATACAGAGGTGAGATGACTCCTGATGCGAAAGAAATTATCTTACAACCATACGGAATTAGTAGTAACAATAAAATAATTAAAGACTTATCATCTTTAACAAGCTGTTTAGATATTCTCTCAGAAATAAAAGTTGTGGTAAATAAATAATTTTATAATAGCTTTGAATAGGATTCTCAATATATTATTACTAAAAGAATTTTTAAGGAGACAGAAATGAAGAAAAGAGTCTCAATATTTATGTTTATAGATGCTTTTGGTTGGGAAATTCAGAAGAAGTATAATTTTTTAGAAGAATTGTTACCTTACCGCTATCCTGCTCAAATGCAGTTTGGCTACTCATGCACAGCAATTCCCACTATCTTAACAGGTAAGAAACCTACTGAACATAAGCATCTTAGTTTCTACTATTATAATCCAGAAGAGAGTCCTTTCAAAGCTTTTAAATACTTAAAGTTTTTACCCAAATCTATTTTTGATAGGTGGAGATTCCGTCATCAATTCTCTAAAATAATTAAGAAAGTAAATGGTTATACAGGCTATTTCGAAATCTACTCCATGCCTTTTGACCGCTTGCCTTACTTTGATTATATTGAAAAAAAAGACCTTTTTGTCCCCAATGGTTTAGCTCCTACAAAAAACCTAGCCGATCTTCTAGAAGAGAAGAAGATTCCTTATCATATCTCTAATTGGAGGCTCTCAGAAGAAGAAAATGTTAATGCCCTAATCAGCGATATTAAAGAAGAAAAAGTAGATTTTGCCTTTCTCTATACTGCTAGTATGGATGGACTGCTTCATAATGTTACTAAAGATGGTAAGGAGATTCAACCTAAATTAGATTGGTATGCTTCCAAGATTAAAGAATTAGTTAAGGAAGTTGAAGAACACTATGAAGATTACTCCCTTTTTGTTATTTCTGATCATGGCATGACAAGTCTCACTCAAGAAGTAGATGTCAAAAAAGAGATTGAATCCTTAGGCTTCACTTTTGGCAGAGATTATGTAGCTTGCTATGATTCTACAATGGTGCATTTCTGGTTTATCAATGAGAAATGTCGGGAACATATCCTTAAGAAAGCAGAGAAAGTGCCTTATTCTCATCTTCTTTCCCAAGAGGAAAAAGTTAAATTCGGAATTGATTTTGAAGATAATATGTATGGGGAAGAGATTCTTCTTATGGACCCAGGTGTGCAGATTGTTCCTTCTGATATGGGAGTAAAATCATTACCTGGTATGCATGGCTTCTCTCCAGAACATGAAGATTCTTATGCTGCCTGGATGGGAACTGACCCTATTGAAAATCCACCTAAATGGGTAGGAGATTTCTTCACTATTATGAAAGATTATATGGATAGAAGTTAGACTCTCTAGCTCTAGAAGGGGGAAGAGCTATGGAATGGAACTTATCTTTTCTGGCGGCAGAGACGCCCCCAGTCCATAGGCCCCTGCTTGCATTAACTGGGGTTACGGACCTTTAGTCCGTGAATCTTAAATTATGGAATGGAAGCGTCCCTGCTTCCATCATCAGGCGGTACTCAGCCTGCTCTTGTTAAATCCCTTTGGGATTGAAGATATATCATTGCTAGTGCAATGATGCGGGCTGGAATCCCAGACTGTGTGAAATCACTTTTTGATTTAAGGGAGTTTTGATAAACTTAAATCTGGATTTTTTGTTCATTTCGAGTATCAGGCTAATTTAGCACTCGAAAAGGCAATATTTATTGCTATTCTTAGCAAAAGTACTATGTTTTTGACAAAATAGACAGCTTTGGACGAACCTCTCCTAAAAAAGGCATTTATGGAGTCCATCATTTTATTAAATCCGAGAATGTTAAATACTCTTTTAATATTATATGCCAGTGCAGTAAACATAAACTCACCACGAACAGATTCTAAGCCTTTCGTTAAAAATCTACCCTGATTCATATCCCTTTTTATTGTTCCAAAAGGATGCTCAACAATACATTTTCGTTGACTTAGTATATTCTTACTTACCTTATTAATTTCAAGTTGTTTCTCCACATATTCATAATAAGGATTCAATGTAAATGTTCTATATTGTTGCTTATTGTCATTAGTACAAGCTTTTAAATCTGGACAACCTTTGCATGTTTTGCGACTACCATATTCATGACCTCTATCAGCATTTCTCTTTCTACTAGCGATTAATGTTCTATTGTTAGGACAAATAACACAATCATTAATTTTATCATATTTAAACTTAGAGGTTGCGAATGGAGTACCTTTCATTTTCTCTGAATCTTGCATAGTTACATATGTTTTAATACCATCTTCATTACATTTTTTTATCTCTCTACCAAAACCATAACCCTTATCAGCGACAACTGAAAATTCTGACAAATTATAGGCTTCTTTGGTTAATGAAGACATCCTGTAAAGTTGCTTCGCATCTGTATTATCACTACAGGCATCAACCATTAACAATAAATTGTTTTTAGAGTCTGTTACGCTTTGGCAATTATACGATACATCTCTCTTGCTTCCATCTTTTTGCATCATTCGACTATCTGGATCTGTATATGAAATTTGTGTTAAACCCTTATCCTTTAACTCTTGTTTTAAGTTTAAATAAAACTCTTCTTTTTCTTTTAATTTTTCAATACTTTCTAAATGTTGCTCATTTTTATCATTTTTTGATTCTTGTTCTTTGTCATTAGTCGAATATTGTTCATTAAATGTATCAAATTTAGCTTCTATTTTCTTCAAAATTGTGTTTATTTTGTTTATTGATATATTTTTAGAATTATGGTTAACTGCATCAATAAAAGTACCATCTATAGCTAATAATTCAAAGTCAATTAAATTCATATATACCGAGTATTTATTGAATTCCATAAATACGGATTTAATATTTTTTACATTGTTTTTTCTGAAATCAGCTATTGTTTTAAAATCAGGTTTTAGTTCTTTCATTAGCCATATAAATGGAATATTTTCGTGAGTAGCTAACTCTAATTTTCGACTTGATACAATTCCTCTAAGATATCCATAGACATACAATTTTAACATGAATTTAGGATTATAAGCTTTTCTACCAACTCGTTTTGGTTTTGTGTAGGTAAAATTAAACTTCTCTAGATCGAGCCCGTCTATAAAGTGATCTAGTACTCTTACAAGGTGATTTTCTCCTATTAAAGAATCATAGGTTAAAAACTGAATTTGATGTCTGTCTTTGCCTTGTTTATAGTCCATAATATTTCTCCTATATTTATGTTTCCAATATAAATATAATGTTCTGTTTGTCAAGAAAATAAATACATTAATTAAACATTTATACATGTTGACATATCTATTTTCACACAGTCTGTCCCGCATTCCCAGTTAGAAAGATTATCATTGCTAGTGCAATTGTAGATGGTAGTTTAAAATGGTACACAAATGGCAGTTTAATCTGCTACATTTTCAACACCCCACCTGCTACGCAGGCACCCCTCTTCTCCAGAGGGGACTTAAATACCTCGCGTTCTAGACCTTTTAAACTCCCCGCTTTAGTGCTGAAAGCACGCTAAAAGAGGGGTGGCATCGAAGATGACGGGTGTTTCTTAAATCCCTCTTCTCCAGAGGGGACTTAAATACCTCGCGTTCTAGACCTCTTAAACTCCCCGCTTTAGTGCTGAAGGCACGCTAAAAGAGGGGTGGCATCGAAGATGACGGGGCCTTTCTTAAATCCCTCTTTGAGAGGGGGCGGCCTTTCTTCTTCTTGTAAAAATATTGTATATCATTACCACGGATTAGAAGTATCACAATTGGGATCTTTAGCCATATATCGCTTTAGATAATCAATACACCCACTTATATTGTTATATATTTGCTCATTACTAAACCTAATAAATTCATAGCCTAACTTCCTAATTTCATTTTCTCTCTGTGTGTCATAATCTACTTTTCGTGCATGGTCTCTACCATCAATTTCAACTATTAATTTAAGTTGAGAACAATAGAAATCAACTATAAATCTACCAATTACTTTTTGACGAATGAATTTATAACCAAGTTTACTATTCTTAATCTGCATCCAAAAGAGAATTTCTGGAAGGGTTGAATTTTTTCTTAGAAATCTAGCATTTTGATGTAATTTATTATTATCGTAAAAATCTGAAACCATAATCTTCTCCTAAAGTATAATATATATAAGGTAATGGTTAAGATAATAATTGTCAAGATTTTTTTTCCAACACCCCACCTGCTGCGCAGGCACCACTCTTCTCCAGAGGGGACTTAAATACCTCGCGTTCTAGACCTCTTAAACTCCCCTCTTTAGTGCTGAAAGCACGCTAAAAGAGGGGTGGCATCGAAGATGACGGGGTGTTTCTTAAATCCCTCTTCTCCAGAGGGGACTTAAATACCTCGCGTTCTAGACCTCTTAAACTCCCCGCTTTAGTGCTGAAGGCACGCTAAAAGAGGGGTGGCATCGAAGATGACGGGGTGTTTCTTAAATCCCTCTTTGAGAGGGGGAGGCCTTTCTTCTTCTTGTAAAAATATTGTATATCATTACCAAGGATTAGAAGTATCACAATTGGGATCTTTAGCGATATATCGCTTTAGATAATCAATACACCCACTTATATTGTTATATATTTGCTCATTACTAAACCTAATAAATTCATAGCCTAACTTCCTAATTTCATTTTCTCTCTGTGTGTCATAATCTACTTTTCGTGCATGGTCTCTACCATCAATTTCAACTATTAATTTAAGTTGAGAACAATAGAAATCAACTATAAATCTACCAATTACTTTTTGACGAATGAATTTATAACCAAGTTTACTATTCTTAATCTGCATCCAAAAGAGAACTTCTGGAAGGGTTGAATTTTTTCTTAGAAATCTAGCATTTTGATGTAATTTATTATTATCGTAAAAATCTGAAACCATAATCTTCTCCTAAAGTATAATATATATAATGTAATGGTTAAGATAATAATTGTCAAGATTTTTTTTCCAACACCCCACCTGCTGCGCAGGCACCCCTCTTCTCCAGAGGGGACTTAAATACCTCGCGTTCTAGACCTCTTAAACTCCCCGCTTTAGTGCTGAAGGCACGCTAAAAGAGGGGTGGCATCGAAGATGACGGGGTGTTTCTTAAATCCCTCTTCTCCAGAGGGGACTTAAATACCTCGCCTGCTACAAGACCTCTTAAACTCGTCGCTTAAGTTCTTGGTCCAAACCTACAAATTTAATCTGGTTAGAAGTCTTAATTATGCTCTTTTTTAATATGTCATAGATTTCTTGTGATTGGAAGTTAATATCTTCAATTACCTCTTCTAATCCGCGTTGAATAGACTTAGTGGCATTTCTATTGTGTTTATTTAAGTTCTTAATAGTTCCATTTTGGTTTAGGGCATCACTTAAATATGACTCACAAAACTCTTTTTCTGAAATCAGGTCATCTTTACCCTTTAAATCATTATTTCTATCAGCTTCCAATAATTCTTCTTCAATTTTTTTAATTCTTTTTCTAACATTTAATAAGGTCTTCATATCAATTGTTGGAATAAAAGTATTAAATATTAGGTAATAGTATTGTTCTTCACTACTTGTAAGCTCAAATTCGTCTATAGTATCTTGCGGAATCTCAATATTCTGTGAAATAAGTGCTCGTAACACAGTTGGATTATAGGAGCGTCCTGCATTCTTTACTAATAGATATAGACATTTTGATCCTATACTTGACTTTAAATTAATTCTTGCTACACCGTCTAACTCAACTACATACTTGTTATTCCTACCATCATATTTTACAAATAAATTTTTCATATACATTGTCCTCTTTTTTCTTATTGGTGAATTTTCCTCTCTACTGCTTAAAACAGCCTTCCTTATATAAATTTAACCTAAGCTCAACTACATAGTACCTACAAAAGTAATTTTTTCTATTAAACCTTACATACAGTTTCTCCTTTAAATATCAATGAACTTATGAAATCACTTATAATAAACATAGAAAATTTGTCAAGTAAAAAATTGTAATATAGCAATAAAACAAATTTTTAAGTCTATCAGAAAGCTGAAATATTTGTAACTTTTTACTTAGAAAAATAGTGCTATATAATTGTAATTCAATAAAATACATTTTACTTTAATTAATATTCTCAGGAGAATATATTTTTTAAAATTTTTAGAATTTTTTTTTCATTGATACTCCTAATGACTTATTCTGTTTGTTCATATTATCTAAATTAGGATAAAAGTTTTTTAATCATTTTAAGTTATGTTTTCAATAAAAGCTTCTATAATACTATAGGGCCCACTTTTTCCGAAATTGGTCCACTTTTTTAAATTTTTATTAAAAATATATCAAAATTCCTTCTTTTGGGGCAAAATAATCGGATTTTCGCTACTATTTCTCTATTCTCTTAATGCTCCTTCTCACTCAATACAGATAAATTTCGAATCTTCATTGAAATATCAGTTATGGAAGAAGAGAAGACCAAGGAATGTGGATAAAGAATTCGAGAAATGGCTAGGGAATGGAAGGGTCCTTGCTTCCATGGGTCTTTCAAATCTTGAAGATGACGGGGTCTTTCTTCTTACTGTTGGCATCTGCTTATTTCTTAAGATCCATTCTTAAAATAAATTCTGCTTGACGATAATTCTCCTTCAAAATAAACTAAAAAAAACTATATTTGAGGAATGAATGATGTATAATATATTAAAGCAAAGCGAGAATTTCTTTCTTCTTGCAGGGCCTTGTGTGATTGAATCTGAAGCGATTATGTATCAGATTGCTGAAGAATTAAAAAGGATAACAGACGAATTACAAATTCCTTTTATTTTTAAAGCTTCTTTCAAAAAGGCAAATCGTACATCTCTTGAATCTTATACAGGGGTTGGGATTGACGAGGGATTAAAGATATTGGCTCAAATTAAGCAAGATTTTGATGTGCCTATCGTTACTGATATTCACGAGACTTGTGAAGTCCGACCTGTAGCAGAAGTAGCTGATATCCTTCAGATTCCCGCCTTCTTATCCCGTCAAACTGACCTCTTAGTAGAATCAGGAAAGAGTGGGAGAATAGTAAATATCAAGAAAGCTCAATTCATGGCTGGAGAAGATGTTATTATAGCTTCAGAAAAGGTGGCTTCTACAGGGAATAAGAAAATTCTTTTAACAGAAAGAGGAACTTCCTTTGGTTATCATAATTTAGTGGTTGATTTTCGCAACTTTGCTATAATGCAAGAAGCTGGCTATCCAGTAGTGTATGATGTAACTCATTCTCTGCAACAACCTTCAATAGGTAAAATATCTGGGGGGACTCCTGAAAATGTTCCTATGATGGCTAAATCAGCTTTAGCAAGTGGATGCGTAAATGGATTATTCCTTGAAACTCATCCTCAACCTTTAAAAGCTCTGAGTGATGCAAAATCAATGTTTGAATTAGGCAAAATGGAAAAACTATTAAAAGATTGTATAAGGATTTGGAATGCTAGATAAATTAAATAAGATAAAATTAGTTTGTTTCGATTGTGATGGGGTTTTAACTGATGGTAAGATAACTTATATTCAGACTGCTGACAAGTCAATTCTAGAGCAAAAGAATTTTTCAGCTAAAGATGGAATGGGTATTATGATGCTTAAACGAGCAGGCTTAATTCCGGCAGTAATTACTGGGAGAAGCTCAGAAGTATTGGCCCGTAGATGTCAAGATCTCAAAATCGAGCATCTTTATCAAAATATTGAGAATAAAGCTGAGAAGATGCAAGAACTTCTAACAAAATTAAACTTAGATTGGGATAATTTAGCTTATATGGGGGATGATTGGAATGATTATCCTATCTTAACTAGAGCTGGATTCGCAGCTACACCTTTGGATGGAAATGAAGCTATCAAACCTTTTGTCGATTTAATAACTAAGACTAAAGGCGGGGAAGGTGCTGTCCGAGAATTAATTGATATAATTTTAGATGCTCAGGATTTATATGAAAAATCTATTGAAAACTTTACTCTTTAGTCTTTTATTAATAATATCACTAGCTTTTATCGGCTGTGAAACTACAACGCCCAATCTAGCTGTTGACTTAGATAGAAGTGCCCCTGATGAGAACAGTAAAAATGTAGAAATGAAGAAATATAATGGTGATAAATTGGAATACTTACTAAAAGCTAGAAGTATAACTCGCTATTATGAAAAACAGAGAACAATCGCAGACTCTGTCTATATTGTTACTGTTGAAGAAGGTACAGGTATCATCTCTACAGTTACCTGTGATAGCACTATTATTGATGATAAATCAAATATTATCAGAGGTATTGGTAATGTGGTCTTTAAGTATGGTGATATTAGAAGAATTGAAACAGATTTAGCCTATTGGGATAGAACAGGTGATAAAATTATCTGTCCTGGAGAAGTAGATTTCTGGGACCAATCTACTGTGCTTAATGGCTATAATTTAGAAACAAATTCTAAATTAGAAATGACAAAAATGGAAAAAGTTTCGGGTGAAGGAGTGGCCAATGAAAAAGCTTTTAGCGATATTTCTGATCGTAATAAGCGTAACAATAATCCTGAGTAAAGAGCTAGTAGATGATAAAAGCTACAAAATAATTAACTCAGATAGCGTTGTTCTCAATAAGAATAAAGAGAAATATATTCTCAATATGAGTGGCAATGTGCATTTCTTCTATGGCCAAATAGAATTCTTTTGCGATAAGGGAACAATTGTAGAACTAACTGAAACAGCCAAACTCTTCAATAATGTCGTGGTAAAAAGAGATACTTTGACTATTAAATCAGATTATGCCTATTATAATAACATCGATGAGATAGTAGAATTTACTGGTAATGTGGTAGCTTATGAATATGATTCTAATAACATTATCAAGAGAGAATTTCAGGCTGATACCCTAATTTATAATCGAAAGATAGAAGAAATTATCGCTTCCAAAAGTGTGCTTGCTCAAGAATATACAGAGAATATTACGGCTACTGCAGGTTATTTGGAATATCGTCGCAATGATGGTTATGGCTTCATGAAGATAAATCCCCTGATTGAAAATAAGAAAGATTCCTTAACTATTAGGGCGGAAAAGATGGAGTATTTTGCAGATTTTAATAAAATTGTCGCAACTTATAATACCCATACTAGACTTTCTGAAGCAGATATCTATAGTAATTTCCTAATCTATTATACTGAAGATGGTAAAGCTGTATTTACTGGTGATCCAAAAATTGAAACAGATTTTGGGATTGGTAGAGCTGAAACATTTAATCTCTACTTTGTAGAAAATAAACTCTCACAAGTAGAATTTATTAATGATTGTAGATTAGACTTCTCCTTTGAAGAAAAAGAAGATTTTACTAATTGGCTGACTGCTGAAAGAATTGATATCTTCTTTAAAGATAAAGAACCTGAATCTATGTTGGCTGAAACAAAGGTCCTTTACCAAATTATCACTGAAGATGAAAAAGAGAAAACTAAAGAATACTCAAAAAATGATTCAGGATCCCGTAAGCTAGAAATAGTCTTTACTGATAACAATAAGATTGAAGAGATTCGCCAATTCGAAGATATTCAAGGGTCTTATGTCTTTAAAAGTGCTAAGAGGAAATTTAATTAAGATTAGACCTCTTCTTGCCGGATTGCAGGCACCTTGCCTGCGAAACACCTTTAACTGGGAGTGTGGGACTCTGGCCCGCATCATTGCGATTGCAATGACCAAATCCCTAACTGGGAACGCAGGCATCTTGCCTGCACACAGACCAAATCCCTAACTGGGAGTGTGGGACTCTGGCTCGCATTATTGCGATTGCAATGACCAAATCCCTATCCCCAAAAATTAAACTTATCCTTTACCAACTTATCTGAATTTACCCTAATTGCTATCCTTAAATTTAAGATTTAAATTTTCCTTTAAAAGAGTCAAGGGCTTGACTAGTTTGTAAAGAAGAAAATTATCCCATAAATAACAAAATAACTTGACATGAATTTACAAAACTTAAAATCTTGGTTAATATGTTTGAAATTGAATGTTAATAAAATAACATTTTGTGCTGGGTTGCTAAGAAAATGAAATAAAGGAGTATTTTTGATGATAGAAATCTTTTGGAACAGTGAGCTTAATACACCAATTATAATTGATTCCCAAGACAAAAAAACTAAGTCAATGGAGGGAATTAACTATATGGCAAAAGATCTTAGGCCTGTATTCCTTGAAGAAAAAAAATGAATCCTTTATGGGTTAGTAACATGAACTTTTTAGAAGATAAATATAAAGATAAAAGTATTATAGTCTTGTTTGGCTTAACATGTGAATTCGTTAATAGTGTTCTGTCAAAAATTAGTATTGAAAATCTTTTATTAAAAAAAAGAGCAAAAAATGTTTGTTCAGATTACTACATTTATAGCGTTGCAGATTTAGTTTTACTGAGTCCGCAAGATTTGTTAGATATGAAGAATTCTGGAGTATTAACAGTTAATCAAATTATTGATGAATGCAAAAAAGTAGTTGATGAAGTTCTAAAAAATGAGAATTACTATATTGAAGAAAAAATATTAGATGAACCTATAAATATAGATTTTTTTAAGGATAAGCATGTTACAAAAGATACATTGGTTATGTTGCCTTTATTCTCAGAAAATTATGATTTTTCAAATGATATTGATCTTCATAGCTCTTATAGAGGTGAAGAATATGTAAATGTATTAAACCTTAGTGTTAGAGCAATGAATGTCATATCTGCTTTAGGTTTGATTAATATAAAACAACTTCTGTTGAAAAAATCTTCTGAACTTTTACTAGAACAAAATTGTGGTACAGCAACAATTAATGAAATTAGAAGCAAAATTGAATCTTTCTATTTTGTGGATCTGGAAATAAAAAATATTTATGATCTAGTAGATGCCTGTCCCCAGAATAAATCTAAAAAGAAGAGTATTTTTTTGGATTATCTATGTAATGATAACGGTAGCTATGATACTTTTAATAAAATTGCTGAAAAATATAATATAAGCAGACAACGAGTTCAACAGATAACAGAAACATTTATCAGTGAGGTTAGGAAAGTTCTAGAAAATAACAATAACATCACTATATTTGATGTTATTAAGAATAATCTAAATACAGCTAAAGGTCCGATTTCAATTTCAAGTTTAACCTATTTAAAAATCAAGAATGATATAAAAAATGTTGAAATGAAAAGAATGTTACGGCTTTATTATCTTTTATCGAAGTCAATAGTTATTGATACAAAATCTTTTGTATTCTGGGATAGTAATGATAAGTGTATTAAGTGTTCAATTTTTTCTGATATTACGAGTTTATCTCACGAGTGTAATATTAACTGTTTTTCAAATTTATGCATAGACAACAATTGTGAGTTAGCTTTAAAGAAAAAATTTGATCTTAATGGTTTAAATAAATATAAACCTAAGTCATACAATGTTATAAATAAGGAAAGTAATGCAATGAAATTTTCTGAAAAGCAAAATATTGATAGAGAACTTGTAAAGCCATTGAAGTGCAGCTATGATTATTATAAATATTTTGCTGAGGAATTCGATGAAAAAAAGTATAGTGATTTGTTTAGTTTTATTTCAAAGAAAAATGGAACTATCAGCCATGCTAAATTTGAAATAAGATTAAAAAAAATTGGGATCAACTTAAATTTTGATATTGAACTGATAAATAGTTATTCTCTTCAGGTGTATAATAAAAGATTTTTAACTTTTGATGAGCAACGGAGAGAGTGGGAAGTGGACGAATCTTTTAATAAACACCCTTATAAAGTTGATACTATGGTAAAAGACGATAAAAATTATTCAGTTAAGGAAGGTATTGAAAAGAGTTTGATTCTAAATGAAGATTTAAAAAAAGATATATCAAATTATAATCAAGTCAAACAATTGATAGATCGAATTGTGTATAGTAATTCTACTAGTTATATGTATTATTGGTACTTATCCCTAAAATATATGGCAAAAAATGATGAACTTAGTTCTAGCTTTTATGAAATGGCCGAAGTAATGTGTGCATTTGCTTGGAATGATGTTTTCTTTAATAAAATGAATTACAGTAGATATGATCAAATCCCTTTTGTAATTAAAAATATTTACTTAGCTCTCAACCTTGAAATGAAATCAGACTTTAGTAATGTTCTTGATACTTTGATTAACAATAGACACAATATTGATATCAAAGAAAATTTAAAAAAAATTATAAAATATGTACCATATCGCTTTCTCTCCCCTTTTATCACTGGTTTAACAGGTATGAAAGATAGTGATAAAAATCTATTTATTGAAAAGGCTAGTACTGAAAATGAACTATTGTATAAAATCGTATCTAAAAAAATTATAATAAACAAAAATTATTTAACTGTTTTAAAGGAAATATAAATGTTTGACTTAGCTTGGTATAAACCAAAAAATCTCATAAGATTAACTACATCAAAAAACAAACAAGATACAGAGTTTAAAGATGCACGCCCAGTATTTTTTGAAGAGTTGGATCTTCTTGGATTTGATAAATTTTATTCTTACCCTAAGGTAGAATCACCATTATTATGGGCAGTAGGAAGAAACTACTACTATAAAGGCGTGAAAATAGCTTCTGCTTCAGGAGGAGACATATACACTTCACCAAAACTTCAAATTATTCATACAGGAACAATAGAACCTATAGATGTTAAATCACTTATTGAAATTAATAGGGAAAAATTGATAACTTTAGAATTCGAATCAAAAGAATTTATTAATAGCATTTATAAAGAGTATAAGGATACACATAAAATCGGTGTTGCATTTAGTGGGGGAAAAGACTCCCAAGTAATATTAGATCTCGTTTTGCAAGTTATTCCTCCAAGTGATTTTTACGCAATATTTTCTGATACTGAAATGGAAATCCCTGATACATACAAAACTATTGATGATACAATAGAAATGTATTCTAGTATATTTGATGGTTTTAAACTTTATAAGGCAACTCAATTTAAACCCATCATTGAAAACTGGCAAGCATTTGGACCTCCAAGTAGATTACATAGATGGTGCTGTACTGTATGCAAATCAGTGCCATATCTTAATAAAATAATAAATGACATTGGAAAATCAGGAAAGAACATTGTTTTCGAAGGTGTAAGACGAGAAGAGAGTAATAATCGAAGCAAATATAGTAGAATTGCTGAGGGAGTAAAACATTATAACATAATAAATACAAGACCGATTCTGTATTGGAAAGATATTGAAGTTTATCTTTATCTTTTCTATAAAAACATTCGTATAAACTCTGCTTATAGATCTGGACTTACCAGGGTTGGGTGCATTGTTTGTCCATTTGCTTCAGATTGGTCAGAATATATTTTGAACAAACTTTATCCAGATGTCTGTAGCAAGTTTACTGATATAATTAAACAAAATTTGGAAAATAGGGGTATAGTAGATACTAAATTAGTTAAGGAGTTTATTTCTAAAGGTAACTGGAAAGTTAGAGGAGGAGAGGAATCTTTAGAAGAACTCAAATGTGGAGTTGATATTGTTATCGATAAAGAAAAGTATATCTTTTCAATAATTAATCCATACAGTAACATTGAAGAATGGATAAAAACAATTCCAATAATTAGTTCAATAAAAAAAGAGAGAACAACCAGTTATCAGTGTTCTATTGAAGGTAAGTTACGCTCATTTGATATTTTTAAGTATGAGAATATTATTGAAATAACCTGTACTAAAATAGATTATAATGATATATTGATAAGATTTTTAAAAAAAATATCATATAAAACTGCTTATTGTAACAATTGTAATGTGTGTGCTGTTGAGTGTCCCACAGGAGCAATTATAATGAATAAAACATTTAGAATAGATAAAACTAAATGTATAAACTGTCAACGCTGTCTTAATATTGCAGATATTGGATGTTTGATAGCAAAATCAAGGATGAAAAGAGGAGATAAGAAATTAATGAAAAAAGGTAAAATATCTATTGATAAATACTCTACTTTTGGATTGCAAGAAAATTGGTTAAATAATTATTTAATTTCTCCCGATAGATGGAGTGATGGCTTAGGGGTTAAAATGATAACGGCATTTAAGAATTGGTTAGAAGATGCTGAGTTAATGGAGAATAAAGTCCCAACAATTTTATACCATTCTCTAAAAGATAAAGATATTTTACTCATATGGCAAATAATCTTCATTAACTTAAGTTATAATTCTGAAATTGTTAAATGGTATACATCTTTAGATTTCAAAGAATGGAAGGTAAAAGATCTATTAGATTTACTTGATTCTACTTACTACCATAAGAAATCCTCTTTGAATAATCCATTAAAAGCACTAATTAAAATATTCGATGTGTCCGAAACATTAAAAAAAGAAAAATTGTTTGGTAGATTAGAGAAGAAAGGTAATGCTTTTATAACTCTCGATAGAGTTATGAGTGACTCAATATCTCCTGAGGCCATTATGTATTGTTTATATAAATTCGCAGAAAATAATGGATATTATGATTTAAGCCTCAATGAATTGTATAGAGACGACCAAGAGCATACTCCCTTTAAAATATTTGGAATAAATAAAGAAATATTAAAAAGAATGCTAACAGGTCTTCAAGATATCAAAAACGGTATTCTTAGAGTTGAATTTGCTTCAAATTTAGATAATATCTATTTGAATAAAGATTTTTGCCCTTTAGATATTTTAAAAATTATGATGGAGGTACAAGACAATGTTAGTAAGTGATTTTGTTTACTTAAATAAAAATTTTAAACCAATATATGATTTAGCACATGAAAACAGTGAATATTGGAGACAGTACATATCCAATGATCAGTTTGAGAATCTATTACTCGATGTTTACAGTAGCTTGTATAGTAATCAAAGTAAAGATAAAAATTCAATATGGCTACATGGTACTTATGGAACAGGTAAAAGCCATGCTGCAGGAGTAATAAAAAAAATATTATTATCAAATTGGAGTGAAATTCAAGGCTATGTTGATGATTCTATAAGAAGTACAGAATTAAAAAGCACAATAGAAAAGTATAGTCACAATTTGCCAATTTTCCCAATAGTTCTAAAAGGAGTATCAAATGTTCATAATTCATTTTCTTTTAACATGGAGATCCAGACAGCAGTCTCAAAATCATTGAAATTACTTAATATAGAGATTAGTACTAAAGATGAATTTGAAAATTTTGCACAGAGAATTGAACAAGATAAATCTAATACCTGGAATTTACGATTGAAAGAATGGGATTGTTTGATTGAACAAGGTATCGTCTCTAAACCTGAGCTTGTACAGAAATTAAGGAATTACGATAAATCATTGATAGCAAATTTAAAAAAAGAGCTAGAAAAAGAAAGAACTACTTGGGCGGTGCCTTCAATTACTGAATGGTTATCCGAAATAGTGTTAGAATTAAAAGAAAAAGAAATATCTGATAAAATTGTAATATTTTGGGATGAATTTACATCGGTAATGAACCTCCATAATGAAACAATAATCAATCAAATTCAGAACTTAGCTGAATTATCACAAACTAAAGATGTGTATCTTATGTTGATCTCTCACCAAACATCAAACATCTCAAAAAGTATGGATGAAAGAAATAGCATAAGAAAAATGGAAGATCGTTTTAAGAAAATTCATTTTGAAATGATGGAATTAACAACCTTTCATTTATTAGAAAACGCAATTAAAATAAGCGATAAAAAACTATGGGAAGAGAAGTTTAAAAAGTATGAGGATCCTTTACGAATTGTAATAAATGAAATCGGTAGCGAATATAGCAAACAGCTCTTTAATATGTTCCCCCTACATCCTTATACTGCTTATATAGCGAATTATATTGCTAGACAGATTGGATCTACTGAAAGGAGTATCTTCAAATTTTTATATGATTCCCAAAATGGATTTAAATTTTTCATAGAAAATAGTACTGATGAGAGGGAAATGCTATGTACTTCAGATTATATATTTAGGTTCTTCCAAGAAGATTTCGAGTCTAGTGATCAGGAACAAGTAAAAAATATATTACAGAAATACACACATTCGCTTAATGCTGTTAAAAGTAAAAAGAGAAATTATGTAAATCTCTTGCAAGGATTAATGTTATTAAATATTGCCCATCGCTTGTTAAATACAGTAAATGACCATCTAAAAAAAATTATACCAACCAAAGAAAATTTAAGATTGATGTTCATGGGGTCTAATTTAGAAAAAGAAATTGATAATTTTTTCGAGTTCATTAATGAAAAAGAAATAATACCTAAGGATTATGAAGGGAGGTATTTAGTAGAATCATCAGTGTTAGACAGTCAAAAAATAAATCAGCAAAAAGACATCTTAATTAAAAAATATAATACAGCATTAGATATGATTTCTGCAGAGCAAGAGAAATCAATATACAATTTAATACTTGAAAGTACTATCTTTCGAAGGAAAGAGACCTGCAAAATTCAACTAATCGACTCCAACGCATCAGTGACAGAGATTTTACAAAAAGTTAAAATATTGAATAAGGAACCTAAATTTACTTTTAAATTAGTACTTGCTATTACAAATAATTTAAATCACTGTGAAAAATTCATAAATACAATAAGATCTTTTAGTAACGATTCAAGAATTAATGATATTAAAACTATTGTTTTTGGTGTTATTGAAAAAGAGTTGTTCGATTCTAAAGATATTACCAAATTTATAGATTTAAAGGCAAAGCAAGAAGTTGCTCAAAAAACAAAAGCAATACAAGAAGAATTAAACTATTCAATCCAGGTTGAAGAATATGTTAATAAATTAATAGTTAATTATAAAGCAGATGCTCAAGTAACATGGTTTTTATTTGATGAGTCTGATAGTTTTGTTATTGATAAATCTACTTTTAACACTTTTGATAAAGTTCTAGACAAGGATATCTCGAAAAAAATCTTCTTTAAAAGTTTTGATCTAATGCCAGATAAACTAGGTATTGCAAATATTTGGAAAAGGAGAACTTCTTCCAAATTATTATTACATTATCTTACAAGCTCCTCCTTAAGTGAATTGAATAATAATGTTGATGGCCAAGATGCACCAACAAAAAATATCTTAGAAACTGAAGATGGTACTAGAATTGTAAAAGATAACATGAAGTTTCTGCGACCTTTTCCCTCTCATCCACTTTATATAATTAAAGAAAACTTACAGTCACGCTTAGTCAAAGGGAAAATTCTTAATTTTGCTGACATCCTTAGTTTTTTGTTTAAACCACCATTTGGTGTTTATAATTCGATGGTTTTCTTTGCAGCTATAGGCTATTGCTTCCAACCTTATGTAGGAAAAATTTATCTCGATGACAGTGGCCTAAAGTGTTCTGTACAAAATCTAGCAGATCTCATAATAAAAGCTTTTAAGTATCATTGTGATTCCAATAAAAGGAATAAAGACACCTTGAATTTCCGACTTGGAAGTGATGAAGAGGATAAATTAAAAAATGAAATAAACGAAATTTTTAATCTAATTGAAACAGATAGTCTACAACAAACCAAACACCAGTTATTAAACTGGTTTAAAGAAAATCATAATTATCCACTTTGGATTTATAATAATATTGATGATATTGATGAGGATGTTCTTGATATTCTTGAAATTCTACAATGCAAGATTTTACTATCAGATTTACAATTGGAACCTATTAAACCTCCTGATATGAAAGCTATTTATGAAGAACTTGTTGAACAAAAAGAAGCAATGAAAGAACTATTTCATAATGTAGATCAGACAATAATTGGAAATTATTATAAAGAATTTATTGTAAAAAACCTACGAAACAGTTACTCTGATGACATCATTTACGAAATTATGGACAATTTAGAACGATCTTCTCAAGGTGATAGAGTTTTTATGGAAATTGAAAAAGCTAAAGAACTTTTAACAAAGTGGGAAATAGATTATGTCTTAAAATTAAGTAAAAGTAGTAATAAACCCAAAGATGATCATACTAACCAAGTATCAGGCAACATAGAAAATCCAAACAAAAAACTTGGTGAACAGCAAATTGATCACCTTGAAGAATTGATTCGAAAGTTTCCTCAGAAAACTCAGAATGTTTTTATAACATTAATTAAGAGACAGCCAGATATTAAATTTATTCTATTAGATATTCTTAAAGAAGAGATTTAATATGAAACAGTTTGATGATTTGGATAAATTGCTTGAGGAAATTTCCCAAGATTCCAATTTAACTAGCAGCTATGTGAGAAGATTTCCAGTTAGAATAATTTTACTGAATTCGTTTGATGATTTGTTACATTTGTTAAATGTATTAAATGTACAAAGAATAGATCTTAGTGAAATACAAATTACAGATAAATATTGGTTTACTACAGATAATATCATAAAAATTGTATATGGTGTAACATACACAAGTATTATCTATCCAATTTCTGAAGTATTCCGTTTTTTACAACCTTCTGAATTGAAAAGTGCTATGAATACAATACTTAACTTTGAAGATGTTTCTAATGATCTTAACTATAGAATTTACATACCTTTAGTTAGCTTTCATAGCAAATTATCTTTAAACTATTGGGATAGCTTTTACAGAGAAAACGAAGGAGCGAAAATTTGGAAATATTATCGAAGAAATGTTAACCCTATTAAAGTATTCAAATCTTCAAGTGAAATATCTTCAAGTTTATTTACAATTAGAAATACTGAGCAGTGGCTTTCTTTTTGGAAAGCAAAAAATAATGAACCAATTATTAGTGTTTGTAATTCATTGAATAAACGATGGGATCAATTTTTACCAGATGAATGCTTTGAAGTTGGTTGTATAAATTCAATCAAAGATATTTTGGCTATAGTTTATGATTTTCATTTTCCAATTTGTTATATTGGTACAAACGAATACCTCTGGAAAGAATTATTAACTACTCTAGAACAATTTGAAAACCCTAAAGCTTTAACATTAGATGCTCTAATATGTAATCGTTTGAATATCAACACACTAACATGTGAAAAGAAAGAGATTTTTACAATGATGTTAAAAACGGAGCTAGAATTTGACAAATGGTTAATATTTGGATATTATATCAAAATTTATCCTTATAGCTACTTATCTATAATTGAGTCCTCAATAAATCAATATAAAAATATAGATTTTTACAGGGTAATATATAATTTTATTATTGAAGTTAGCAACAATGATCCTTACTATAATATCTATCTTGAAGAAAGACGGGGCCTAATCGAACTTATCTCTAAAACTGACAATGTTGTAATAAATACAATTGCTTGTGAATTTTTCGATAAGCTTAGGGGGTGGGATATAAAACCTGAAATTATGCTTTTAAGTAATAGAACTAAGATTGAAAAACAGTTACTTCTAAGATTAATTAATGATATGGATGAAAACCAGTATCAAAAAAACATATCAATTGAGCTACCAGATATAGCTAGCTATCTTAATTATGATATTGTTTTAGAATGTTGGTTTAATAATGAAAATTTATACCAATACATGAGAGCTTATAATTTAGCCAAAGCTAGAAATACAGCATTAATAGACACTGACGGCATTTTTTCAAAATTAAATTCTAATCCTGGATTATTCTATAGTTGGTATGTCAATTTTGATTCAATAAACAAGCCTGAACTTGGAAGATTATTCCAAATCGATGGATTGGGGGTTGAATGGTTACCTTTTATTATTAATTATGTTAACACTTTAGATACTGAATTTTTGATAACTGATGTTTGTATTAGAAAAGCAAATTTGCCAACTGTTACAGCCGTTAACAAAGTTGAGGGAAGTGAATTCATTAGAGAAGGTTCAATAGATGAATATATTCATAAAATCCCATCATATAAGGCATATGATTCATTACTAGATCAAATAGAGATAGTAAAAAATAACATAAAAAAAATCTTGTTAGCCGAAGATACTATTATTTATTTAACTGGTGATCATGGTATTAGTAATCAATGCTTGCATCGTTATGGTAGAATAGGATCAAAAAAATTCCCAGATGCTGATCATGAGGGGCGTTGTGCAAGAGTTGCTTGTCAATCTGAAGAAAATTCAGATTACATATATAAAAATGGTTATTGTATTGCATTAAATCATAATAGTTTAAATAATCTACCTCGTAGAGAAGTTCATGGAGGTGCTACTCCGGAAGAAGTACTTGTCCCATTCGTAAAATTTGAAAGAAAGAGCAATACCATATCTAGGAGTATATCAATTGTAAATATTGAGGGAAATGAAAATTTGGTTATTTTGAAAATTCTTCCTAAACCGATATCAAAACCTATTTGCTCTATAAATAAGGCTAATATTGAAGTGATAGAATCAAATGATGTATTTAAAATAAATCTGTCAGGCCTTCCTTGTGGCAACTTAGAAATTTCAATAAGTATTGATGGTTCAATATATAAAAAAGCATTTAATAAAATAGGTGCAATTGTTGAGGAGGAATTATTTTAGATAAACTAAATATCAAGATATTTGATGTTTTTGGTGATTTAAGCTTAACCAAGTCACCTGAAAATAATCAGATATTTGGTAATATTGTATTGCCTTCATTTATTAAAGACTGGTTGATAAAACGATTCACCCTAGCTAATGGAACAATCGATGTGGATTCTTTATCAGCATTCATGAATAAACATATTGTACCAGTTAATAATAATGTAAAGAGAAGATTGAAAATTGATAACGAACAGGTTAAATTGTTATGTAGATTTGAAATAGAGCTCGATTTAACAAAGGATATTAATAAATTTTCAGTACCAGATGTGGGTATAAAGATGAACGAAGGTAGAATCCCAGATTATGTAGCAAAGAAATTTCAATATCTAAACCAAGGTGAGCAATGGGGTATAATTACTTTGACTTACCAAAAACCTATTGATAATCAAAATAATGGCTATATTGAATTAATTGATTTTACTGCTTTTCAACCATATAGGGTTGATTTAGAGTTTTTTAAAGATTATCGGAGAGAGTTCTCAATAGAAGAATGGTTAGATGTTTTAATTCGAGCCATGGAATATAATCCTCATAATTCAAGCGAAATGGGATTTAATTCTATTGAAAGGAAAATCAGGTTTATTTCAAGGCTTTTGATATTCGTACAGTCAAATTTAAATATTATTGAGCTAGCTCCGAAAGGAACTGGTAAGTCATATGTTTTTAGCAATTTATCAAAGTTTGGTTGGCTTTATAGTGGAGGGAAAATTACGCGAGCAAAACTGTTCTATGATATGAACAGGAAATCACAAGGTATAATATTCTCAAAGGATTTTATAGCTTTTGATGAAATAAAAACAATAAAATTTGGCGATGAAAATGAGATGGCTGGAGCTTTGAAAGGTTATCTTGAATCAGGTAAAATATCATTTTCAAACTTTACAAATTCATCCAGTTGTGGATTAATTCTCCTTGGTAATATTAAGCTATCTAAAGAAAAAAAACCAATGAATAAATCTTATTTTAGTGATCTACCAAAATTGTTTCAAGAAACTGCACTTTTGGACAGATTTCATGGGTTTATTGAAGGATGGAAGTTAATTAGAATAAATGAGTCAATGCATTTAAATGGTCAAACTATTAATGTTGAATACTTTACAGAAATTCTACATAAGCTTAGAGATGAAGTGATATATTCGTCCGTTGTTATGGAACTTTTAGAAATACCTAAAGAATCTGATACAAGAGATAAAAATGCTATTGTAAAAATCGCTACAGCTTTTTTGAAGCTACTGTTTCCGCATGTAACTTCAGCAGATATGATTGATCGTACTGAATTTGAAATATTTTGTCTTAAGCCAGCTTTGGATATGAGAAGAATTATGAAAGAGCAAATGGCCCTTTTAGACCCAGAATATAATCCAGAAGTGCCAAATATTACTATAAAATAGAATGAATTTTTTTGTTGGTAGTGAAGAATTATCAATGATAATGGAATAGTTATTTTTTATGTTAGAGTAGATATTTCTATATTTAGATAATTCTTGGCTAGCTTCGCTAATTCTTTGGCTGGTTCTAGGGGGAGGACTTTATATCCTTTTTTCATAAAGTGCATAGAGTCTCTTCCTGAGCCACAGCCAATATCGAGGATTTCACCTGATTCTGGAAGGTAGGAGAGGAAGTAATTTTGTAGTTTACTCATATCAACTGTCAGAGTGGAGTCGAAATATAGTTTAGCATTTTCGTTATAGTAGTTCATAGATTTTCCTAGTTAATCTCCAGTTGGTTAGAAAGTGATGACTTTATCGCTGTCGATGACCCAGTCAGCTAATTGTCCCATGGTAGATTTTTCTGCTCCGGTAAAATAGGGATGATTTTTATAGATACCACAACGGGCCATGCAGGTTCCACAAACTTTTACAGGAACATTGTTGGCGATAAGATCCTTTAATAATTGGGAGAGGTCTTGATCATAATTTACTGGAGGTTTGCAGACATCACGGGCCATATCGACGGAGTCGTTCATTAAGAAGATTCTTACTTCTACTCCTTTAGCACGAAGTGTTTCGGCAAGTCGGAGTCCGTTCCAAGTAACATCTGTATTGTCGTAAGGTTCTCTATTAAAAATGATTAGTACTTTCATAAGTGCTCCTTTCATACTTTTTGGCATAATAATGAAAGGGGGAAATTTTGTAAAGGATTTTATTAAAATGGGGGATTTATTGCTTGATGGAAGCAGGGACGCTTCCATTCCATAGGAAAGGCCCATTGTGTCCACCTCACGGAGGGGGATTTGTAGGGGCGTATTGCCATACGCCCATAAGAAAAACACCCCGTCATCTTCGATGCCACCCCTCTTTTAGCGTGCTTTCAGCACTAAAGCGGGGAGTTTAAGAGGTCTAGAACGCGAGGTATTTAAGTCCCCTCTGGAGAAGAGGGGTGCCTGCGCAGCAGGTGGGGTGTTGAAAATGTAGCAGATTAAACTGCTGCATAATATCCTCCAGAGAGCCAACCAGTCTCATTATGTTGAGCCACTAATATTATACAATTGATCCACCTATTATCACAAACAGAGCCATGCAATTATTCAGATACCAATAGATTAAATTCTATATCAATAAGAAGTCAATCACCCCCTGTGTCCCCCTCACGGAAGGGGATTTGTAGGGGCGTATTGCCATACTCCCATAAGAAAAACACCCCGTCATCTTCGATGCCACCCCTCTTTTAGCGTGCCTTCAGCACTAAAGCGGGGAGTTTAAGATTCACGGACTAAAGGTCCGTAACCCCAGTTAATGGAAGCAGGGACGCTTCCATTCCATAGGAAACACTCCCTGTTTCCCCCTCACGGAGGGGGATTTAAGAAAGGCCCTCTCAGTCCTTTCGTGGAGGGGATTTTGTTGTAGAAAGTTAAACAGCTGATAAGTATCTGTTATATTTATGTTTAGCTAATGCCTCTAACTTGATTGAAGAAAAGTATTTTTAACTTTTTTAAACTTTTTTTCAAAAACTGGACCAATTTGCGAAAAAGTGGGACCTATAGGTTTATGTAAGCTTGCAAGCAAAAAATAAAAAACTAAAAAAAAGAGGAATTAAAAATGAAAGTAAAATTCAGATTTGGAATTAAAAGTTACTCAGGCACAGCAGATGATTTTAACTACGCAAATTTTGCAGATAGAAATGTAGTTGTTGGTAGAATGGTAGCAGTAGATAGAGAGATAACAGCACAGAATGAAAACTTAGGAAGAAAGGCTTCTAATATAAGTGTTTTTTATTCAGAAATATCTGATGCTTATAAAGAGGATTTAAGAGCTTATGCTAAGAAAATGTACAAATTGAAGGCTTTTAGAAAGCAACTTGCTGGAAATGTTTATGGATTATTTACTAAGGTTTTATGGGCTGCATCAAAAGATGTGGATTTACCAGTTAATCTTGATGCCTTATCTATTGATGATACTAACTTAGGAAGTTATGATAATATTCTTACTGTTAGTGATGCAGTAAATAAAGGTTATCTTCCGAAAGTTGAAGGTTATGAGAATTTTGTTAATCCAATTGCAGGATAAATAAGGTAAAATTAGTCCTTGGGGAGTTAGTTCTTCCCAAGGACTTTTTTTTAGCTTAATTGCATGCAGATAAATCACTCCCTATGTCCCCCTCACCGAGGAGGATGTTTTTTTTTGCTTCTTATAATGTTAATAATTCTGCTTAAAAGCTTTTATTTGTGGTCTTAAAATCACCTTATTTCCCTAAGTAAATTAGAGTTATGAAAAAATAAAAAAATATAATTCTGTTTTTGGAAAAAAAATTGCTTAAATTCCTTGACAAGTTTCGTAAATATCTTTATTTTATGTATATGGATAAAATAAAAAATCATATTGAAGCAAAAAATTTAGTCAAGATATACGGTAAGCGAAGAGTAGTCAATGATTTGAGCTTAAGTATTTCTCAAGGGGAGGTTGTGGGTATATTAGGGCCTAATGGTGCTGGTAAAACCACTACATTCTATATGATATTAGGTTTAACAAAGCCTAATAAGGGTAAAATACTATTCAATGATACCGATATAACCCACAAGCCAATGTATAAAAGGGCTCAACTTGGTATTGGCTATTTAGCTCAGGCACCTTCAATCTTTCATAAACTAACAGTTGAAGAGAATATTTTAGCAATTTTAGAGACTGTAGATTCTCCTAAGAGTGAGAGAAAAAAGATGTTGGAGGAGTATTTAGATGAGCTTAATCTAACAAAAGTAGCTAAGCAAAAAGCCTACACTCTTTCAGGTGGAGAACGCCGAAAGCTTGAGATTACTCGTTCCTTAGTAACAAATCCTTCATTTCTTTTTATGGATGAACCCTTTGCTGGTGTAGATCCAATTTCTATTAATGATATTCAGGATATTATTTTAAAATTGAAATCTAAGAATATCGGTATTATGATAACAGATCATAATGTAACTGAAACCTTAAAAATAGTAGATAGAGCCTATATTACCTTTGAAGGTCAAATAATGGTTACAGGCACATCTGAAGAGTTAATTAATAATCCTAAAGCTCGAGAATTATATCTTGGTGATAGGTTCCAGAGTAATACCGTGGTGAAATAAACAATGTTAAATCAAACTTTATCGATAAAGCAGAAACAAGAGTTAGCTCTTAAACCAAAAATGCTGCAATCTTTGCAGATGCTTACGCTTCCTTTGATGGAGCTTGAACTTCATTTAAAACAAGAGATAATGAAAAATCCTCTCTTAGAAATGCGAGATATTGATGATTCAGACAGCGATGATGATATTATCAGAGATGAAGTAGTTAATGATGAAAAAGAGATGGGGGAAGAGATTGATGAGGTTTCTAAGACTTTAGAAGAAGCTCAGGAACTTACAGAAATTCTAGATTCCTGGAATGAATTTCATCAGATGACTAATAATAATAAGGATTATTCCTATAATAGAGAGGATGATGATAGTGCTCTCTATGAAAAATATCTCAAAGCTCCTGAAGATAAAATGGCAGAATATCTGCTACAGCTTTACTCCTATCCAATGAGTGAAGATGAGTATGAATTTGCTACCTATCTCATTGATTCTGTTGATCAATATGGATTCTTGAAAGATCAGGAATTTATTAAAGAAGTAGCTGATATTTATGATATAGCATACTTGAGAGCTGAAGAAATTCATGAAATTATTATGTCCTTAGATCCAAAAGGTTTAACAGCTTGCGATATTTCTCAATGCTTAATTTCCCAACTTGAGGATGCTCAAAAAGAGAATAAAATATTAATAAATATCTTAGAGTCAGATTTTGAAGATTTGATTCATAGAAGATATCAAAAACTAGCAGCTAAATATCAAGTTTCTTTAGAATATATCACATTTTTAAGGGACCAAGTAGCCAAACTAGACCCTAAGCCAGGATTAAGATTATTAGATAGCAATGATAAGTATATTACTCCAGATCTGATAGTTAAGGAAATAGGTGATGAATTCCAGGTTATTGTTAATGACTCATATTCACCTAACCTAGTTATTAATTCCCGCTATAGAAAGCTAATAAATTCAACAAGTGTGGATAAAGAGACAGTGCATTATGTCCGTGATAAAATAAACTCTGCTAAGTTCTTAATAAAATCTATGTATATGAGGGTTAGAACTTTAGAGAGAGTAATGAACTCTATTATTAAACATCAATATGATTTCTTTTATAATCAGACAGGGGTTCTTTTACCTCTTAACTACTCTTCTATTGCTGAAGATATTGGAGTTAGTGAATCTACTATTTCCCGCGTAGTTAAGGATAAATATGCTGATACTCCCTTTGGTATTTATCCGCTAAAGAAGTTTTTTACTTCCACAGCAGGTATTGATAATAACTTTGAATCTATCTCGCGTCAAAAAGTTAAAACATTTATTCTGAAGTATGTAGAAGCTGAAGATAAATCTAAGCCATTAACTGATCAAGATATTGTTAAGTTACTAAAAGATGATGGTTTAAATGTATCAAGGCGAATTGTTGCTAAATATCGCGATGAACTAAATATATTAAACAGTAGATTAAGGAGAAGTTAATGAAACACTTTAAAGTAGCCATTATTGGTGGTGGTCCCGGAGGCTATGTTACAGCGTTAAGATTAAAACAATATAATATTGAGACTCTTGTATTTGAGAAAGAGAGATTAGGAGGGGTGTGTCTTAATTGGGGATGTATTCCTACTAAAACTTTAGTTAAAACTGCTGAACTATTTACAGAAATTAAAGAAGCTCATGATTTTGGAATCAAGTTAGATAATCCTGAAATTGACTTTAGTCAAATATATAAAAGAAAAGATGAAGTTGTAGAGAAGTTAGTGGGCGGAATCGAGTTTATGTTCAAGAAACTGGAACTTCCTTTGATTAATTCTCTAGTAACTAAAATTATTAAAAAAGATGGTATCTTTCACATTGTTTCAGAAAAGGAAGAAGTTACAGCTGATTTTGTAATTTTAGCAACAGGTTCTAAACCAACTGAATTGCCTTTTATGAAGTTTGACCATAAAAAAATTCTTAGCTCTAAAGATATTTTGCAATTAAAAGAACTACCTAAAAGCCTTGCTGTAGTGGGGGGAGGGGTTATTGGTTGCGAATTTGCTTCTATTTTCCAGCAATTAGGAACTGAGGTAACTATTATTGAATTTTTACCAAGACTTCTAGCTGGTGAAGATGAAGAAATCTCTAAAAGAATCGGAATGGCTTTTAAAAGAAATAAAATGAAACTTATCTTGAATAAGGGCGTTAAGAGTTATGAAGAGACTGATAATGGAGTTAAATTAACTTTAGCTGATGGAAAGAGTGTCGAAGCAGATCAGGTCTTAGTTAGCATTGGTAGATCTCCTAGCTGTGAAATCGAGTTTGAAAATATTCAACTAGAGAGAAATAAATCTTCAATAGTTGTTGATGAATTTATGCGCACAGGTGTAGAAAATCTTTATGCTATTGGTGATTTGAACGGCAAACAGTTGCTTGCTCATACAGCTTCTAAGCAAGGACTTCTTGTGGCAGAGTTAATTAAGAGTGAATTAGAGGAAAATCCTCACGATATAGATCCGATAATCTATGAAAATGTACCACGCTGTACTTTCACTAATCCCGAAGTTGCTTCAGTAGGTTTAACTGAAGAGCAAGCCAAAGAAAAGTATGGTGAGATATTAGTTGGAAAGTTCCCTTACACTGCTAGCGGTAAGGCTATGGGCATGGGAAACACTTTTGGCTTTGCTAAAACTATTGTTGATGCTAAGAGTCAAAAAATAGTTGGTATGCATATTATCGGATTGCAAGCTTCTGAACTCATTGCTGAAGGTGGCATCTTAATAGGCAAAGATGCTAGAGTACATGATGTTGAGAAAATAGTCTTTGCTCACCCTACCTTATCTGAAATTGTGATGGAGTCAATTGAAGACACAATTTCTTTGTCAGTTCATAAAATTTGATTATACTATAAATATAAATTAGAGGTTGGTAATGTCGATGAATAAACTTAGAAAACCTGAATGGTTGAAAGCTAACAGATTAGGCAATGAACAAGCAAACATAGTAAGGCAATACTTGTCAAAATTTAACCTCCATACTGTATGCAATTCGGCAAGATGCCCAAATCAAGGTGAATGTTTTAATAGCGGAACAGCTACATTCATGATTTTGGGTGAAGTTTGCACTCGTAATTGCAGATTTTGTGCAGTAGAAAAAAACAAGGCTTTGCTTCCCCCTGATCCTTTAGAACCAGTCCATATTGCAGAGTTATCTAAAGAATTAAAGTTAAAACATATAGTAGTAACTACAGTAACAAGGGATGATTTACCTGATGGAGGAGCTTCCCAATTTGTCAAAGTATTGGAAGAAATCAAAGAGAAATGTCCTGTTACAGTAACTACAGAAACCCTTATATCTGATTTAGAAGGCAATTGGGAGGCACTAGAAACAATTATTGCAGCTAAACCAACAGTTCTAAATCACAATGTTGAAACAATTGAAAGATTATACCCTGAAGTCAGACCAATGGCTAGTTATCATAGGTCGCTTCAGTTGTTAGAAAAAGTAAAAGAGATAAATCCTGAAATTATAACAAAAAGTGGATTTATGGTAGGGTTAGGAGAGAAAGTGGAAGAGGTAAAACAGCTTCTTGATGATCTCTATAAGCATCAAGTTCAAGTTGTTACTATCGGACAGTATCTTCAACCAAGCCGTGAGCATATTCCAGTAAAAGAGTATGTTCATCCTGATATTTTTGAAGAATATAGAAGATATGGTGAAGAGTTAGGATTCATCTTTGTTGAGTCCGGACCACTGGTCAGAAGCTCTTACCATGCTGAAAGAATACAACAATATATAACCAAGTAGGAGGCTTTATGCATATTACAATATCTGCTCGCCATTTCGAATTAACTAATGCAATAAGAGACTATGTTGAAGAAAGTTTGATCAAATTAAAAAGATATTTTGATCACATTATTACTATTCATGTTACCCTAGCGGTAGAGTCCAGTAGGAATCAATGCGAAATCGTTTTGCATGCTTCTAAATTTACATTGCAAAGTAATAGCGAGGCTATGGACATGTATATTGCTATTGATGAAACAATCGAGAAGATGGAAGCCCAAATTAAGAAATTAAAAGATAAAGTTACTGATCACCACAAGAAAGGATTAAAAGAAAATTTTGACCCATATTACTCAAGAGCTGCTCTCTATAAAAAGGGCGAAGCTTCAGAACAACACAAATTAGTTAAAACTAAACGCGTTGTACCTGATATTCTTACAGTAGATGAAGCGTTAGAACAATTTGAATCACAAGATAATGAATATTTCATCTTCAAAAATGTTGAGACTGATAGAATCAATGTTTTAGTTAAAAAAGATGAAACTCATTTTAAACTTTTACAACCATAATTTTTAACCAATAGAGGGTGTACTTCCCAAGTGCACCCTCATTATCTACGGTACTAAGCTAATGAAAGAGATTACATTAAAAGATTTTTTTGAATTAAATAAAAATAGATTTGCCTTAAGTCTTATTACGGATGAAAAAACGCTTAATAATAGCATAACTTCTCCCCATATAAATAGACCAGGCTTAGCTCTTGCAGGATTCTTAAATAGATTCTCTTCTGATCGTATTCAGGTGTTTGGAGAAACAGAAATTAGATATCTTCAATCACTTACAGAAGACGAAATCTATGAAAGAGTAAAAAGTATGTTTACTTATAGGATTCCTTGCTTGATTGTTACTAAAGGTCTTACTTTACCTTATATCGTGGAATATTTGGCTAATGAGATGAGTGTAACAGTATTTTCTACCAGACTCTCCACGATAAATCTATATCATGCTTTATCTAAATACTTAGATAAGCTATTTGCACCTGAAATGACTATTCATGCCACTTTAATAGAAGTGTATGGAATAGGAATTATGCTAACTGGTAAAAGCGGAATAGGTAAGAGTGAATGTGCCTTAGATTTAGTTCATCGGGGACACAGTTTAGTTTCTGATGATACTGTGAAGATAACGGTAATTGATGATAATCTTTGGGGATATCCAGCCAAAGATTTTGGACACTTTATGGAAATTAGGGGTGTTGGCTTAGTCAATGTAGAGAGAATGTTTGGAATTCAGAGAGTAAGACAGAATCTGAAAATTGATATGCAAATCGAGTTAATGCCTTGGCGCGAAAATATGGATTATGAAAGGATTGGCTTAATCAATAACTTTGTTGAGCATCTGGGAATTAATATTCCGATAATCTATCTTCCTGTTTCACCAGGAAAGAATGTTTCTGTTATTGTGGAAGTTGCTGCTATGAACTTTATTTTAAAGAACTATGGCTATGATGCTGCAGAGGATTATACCAATAAAATTCAGGAAGAAATTAAGAGAAAATCATTATTGCGTAAGATTAATATCAGTCAGAATAACAATAACTGATGAAAGGATTTTAAAATGATAGAGAAAACAATACAAGTAGAGAATAAGTTGGGATTGCATGCCCGACCATCAGCAATGTTAGTAAAAGCAGCGACCAAATATCGTTCAGAGTTCCATATTGAAAAAGAGGGAATGAAGGTTAATGGGAAAAGCATTATGGGCGTAATGATGCTGGCTGCGGAATGTGGATCAGAACTAAGTTTATTAATAGATGGTCCTGATGAAGCTTATTTATTAAAAGAGATTGAACAACTATTTAATGACAGGTTTGGGGAAGCTGAATGATTGTCTTGAAAGGATTATCAGTAGCTCCGGGAATTGCTATTGGTAAAGCTAAAATAATTAAACAGAAAAGATTAGAGATAAAAAAAAGAGATATTCAGAAAGAAGAAATAGATAAAGAAATAGAAAGATTTGAGAAAATTATCAATGAGGTTGTGAAAGATACTGATAATCTTATTGATGAGTATTCGGTAAATCAAGCTAATCAGGAGATTTTTGAATCACATAAAATGATTTTACAAGACCCTGAAATGAAGCAAGAAGTTATAAGGTTAATTCAAGATAATTTGGTTGGTTTAGAACATGCAATTCATCAACATTTCACTAAAGTAGCAAATTATTTTGAAGGTTTGGATAATGATTTCTTTGCTCAGAAAGCTATTGATTATACCGATGTAAATAATAGAATTCTAAATATCCTGATTGGTCGTAAAGGATTCAAACAGAATAGGTTCAATCGCGATGATATTCCTCTCTTTTACACAACAACACCTAGTCAGATTATTCATTTAGCTCGTGAAGGTGTAAAAGGGTTTTATTTAGAAAAAGGTTCTGAAACTTCTCATAATGCAATTATTGCTCGTTCTTTTGATCTTACCTGTATCGTTGGGGTTCCCGACCTCTTTTCCCAGATTGAAAATAATTATTTAATAATCTTAGATGGGAATGAAGGTAAAATAATAATTAATCCTGAACCTGAAATTCTCAACCAATATCGGGAAAAATTGCAAATTCTTAACAGACATAAAGAAGATTTGCTTTCCCTTATTGAAATAACCCCTAATAAAATATTAGATAAGAAAATAAATTTAGAAATAAATATTGAAGTTCCTGAGGAAGTAACTCACACTGCCACTTTATCCCCAGATGGAATTGGACTTTTCAGAACTGAGTTCTTGTTCATGGATAAAGATACTTTGCCAACAGAAGAGGAACAATTTAGAATCTATAAAGATATGGCAGAAAAGATGGGTAACAAGCCGGTAGTGATTAGAACCTTTGATTTAGGAGGCGATAAATTCTCCAATATTGTTACTTACGCTAAAGAGGAAAATCCTTTCTTAGGAAATAGAGGACTTCGCTTCTCTCTAAGCCATCCAAACATCTTTAGAACTCAGATAAATGCTATTCTTAGGGCTAGTATTTATGGAAAAATCAAGATTATGTTCCCTATGGTTATTGGGGTTAAAGATTACTTGAAAGCTAAGAAATTTGTTAAAAAAGTGATGAGTAACTTAATAACTAAGGGTTATGAAGTGGATGAGAATATTGAGATTGGGGTAATGATAGAGATTCCTTCGGCAGCAATTTGTAGTGAACAATTAGCTAAGGAAGTGGACTTTTTTAGTATAGGAACAAATGATCTCATTCAATATACTCTTTCTGTAGATAGAACTAATGATCTGTTATCTGATTATTATATTCCACATCATCCAGCAGTATTGACTTTGATTAAGATGACAGCAGATTCTGCTAGTAAATATAATATCCCCATCTCAGTCTGTGGAGCTATGGCTTCAACTCCCAAGTATATCCCTCTCTTAATTGCCTTAGGAATAACAACTTTCAGTATTGCTCCGAGTGCTTATTTAGATGTAAAGAAAAGAGTACTAGATTTAAAAGATGAAGATATTATTGAATTGCAAAATATTGATCTGACTACTGATTCAGAAAGTATAGAAAAAATTATAAGGAAGGTATCACCATGAGTTTGAGTTTCAACTTTACCAATTTGTTTAAAAATGAATTAATTAAATCTGGTTTAAATAGTGATTTGACAGTTTATCAAGAGTTAATTAATAAAGCTCATCAATCAATATTAAAACAAAAAGAAGAGGATATTCTAGGATTTTACAGCTTACCTGAAAAAAATACAGAGAGAATTAATAATTATATCAGTAGCATAGACCAAGATTTTGATAATATAGTGGTTTTAGGGATTGGTGGTTCTGCTCTAGGAAATAAAGCTCTCTACTCTGCCCTGAGAATTGAAAAAAGTCTTAATAAAAAGCTCTTTGTCGCAGACAATGTAGATCCTAGCCTTGTTTATGATATTTTATCACAGATTGAATTAAGAAGAACACTCTTTAATGTTGTGACAAAATCAGGAACAACTGCTGAAACAATGTCAGTATTCTTGATTATTCTGCAAATTCTGAAAGAAGCTTTTCCTAATGATTATAAAAAACATATTGTTGTTACTACAGATAAAGAGAAAGGATTCCTTCGTCAAATAATTAATAAAGAAGGCTATTACGATTTTGAAGTTCCTGATAATGTGGGTGGAAGATTTTCTGTACTTACTGATGTGGGACTGCTCAGCTCTGCCTTTGTAGGAATAGATATTGATGAATTATTAGCAGGTGCCGGGACTATGAGAGATTTATGTGCTACTCCTGATATTAAGCAAAATCCTGCCTACTTGATGGGGTTAACTCATTACCTCTACATGAAAGAGGGGAAAAATATCTCAGTAATGATGCCTTATGCAAACTCTCTTTATGATATGGCAGACTGGTATCGTCAATTATGGGCTGAATCTCTAGGCAAAAAGTATAATCTCAATAATGAGGAAGTATTTGTGGGGCAAACTCCTGTTAAAGCCCTAGGTACCACTGATCAACACTCTCAAGTTCAGCTCTATAGAGAAGGACCTAACGATAAAGTTACTACTTTCTTAACCGTAGATAATTTCAAGCATGATTATAATATTCCTCTTATCTACCCTGATCGCGATGAAGTAAATTACTTAGGTGGTCAAAACCTCTCAAAACTTCTTAATACTGAAAGATTAGCTACCGAAATTGCTCTATCAAAATCTGATAGACCAAACTGTAATATTACCTTCCCTAAGATTAATGAGAAAAATTTGGGTGAATTCATAATGCTTTATGAAATAATGACTGTATTTACCGGAGCACTCTTAGAAATTGACCCTTTAGATCAACCTGGAGTGGAAGAAGGAAAAATTGCTACTTATGCTTTGATGGGTAAAAAAGGTTATGATAAAGAGAGAGAAGAGATAGAAAAAATATTAAGTTAATTATCACTATAATAAATATTCAGCAAATAGTGATTGACATATTTAAGCTGGAACTTAATTCTAATTTAGAGAATAAATTTGATAGAAAACAGGAAGAATTATGGATTTACAGAAACTAATAGCAAATTTTAGAGATAAATTCTATTTACCAAATATCGTAGAAGAATTAGCAGAAAATAACCTTTCAACTAATGAATTAGTTAAAATAGTCAGACCAATATCTAAAACAGAGATAACGAAATTAGAGAATCATGGCAATACTTGTGATGATTGGTCAAATGTATTCGTAGAGCCAGAGTTTACTCCAGACTTTATCAGAAACAACAATTTTTCTGGGAGAATCTTCTTAAGTAATTACTCTGGAGAAAAAGTTAGACTTTTTGGTAATTATTTCCATTCCAATGGGATTTATAATTCCAACTTGAATGATGTCTTTATTGATTCTAATTGCCTAATAAAAGATAATAAACTTATTAGTAGATATTATATTAGTGAAAATGTTATTGTCGTGGGAAATGATTTAATTTGTGCTGAGAAAAACACAAATTTTGGTAATGGAACAATGATATCTGTTGGTTCAGAAGTTGGAGGAAGAGATATTCCCCTTTATGCAGAACAAGATATTAACTATATCGGTGAACTGATAACTGGTGAAAGAGAAGATGGAATTTATAATAAATATCTGGAACTAGTAAAGGATTACGCGGCAAGTATTAACTCTTCTTTTGGAATTATTTCCTCTAATGCTAAACTCTTTAATAACAAAAAAATCTATAATTCCTATATTGGTTATCACGCTTTAATTGATAATACTATTAAGATTGATAATTCTACAGTTCTTTCAGAAAAAGAAGAAGTTACTAAGATTCTAGATGGAGTTATCTTAGAAAATACTCTCTGTCAGTGGGGAGTTAAAGTAGCTTCCATGGCTCTGGTGCAGAACTCACTTTTGTGTGAATATGCAGGAGTGGAAAGACATGGAAAAGTAAAAGATAGTATTATCGGACCAAACACTCTTGTGGGTGAGGGAGAGGTAACAGCCTCAGTTTTAGGTCCTTTTGTAGGCTTCCATCATCAGTCAATGGTTATAGGCACATTATGGATGGAAGGACGAGGTAATGTTGGCTACGGTGCTAATGTGGGTTCTAACCATACTTCTAAGCTTCCTGATCAAGAACTTTTCGCTGGGGAAGGTGTCTTTTATGGCTTGGGCTGTAATATTAAATTCCCTGCTGATTATAGAAAGGCTGCTTATTCAATAATTGCTACAGGGGTAACAACTTTACCCCAAAGAGTTGAGTTTCCTTTTTCATTAATAAGTCATCCATTTGCTACTCAGAAAGATATCCCACCTGCCTATAATGAGATTATTCCAGCTTGGGGACTAAGTGATAATAGCTACGCTATATTCAGAAACGAAGATAAATATCTTAAACGAAACAAAGCGAAAAGATTGATTAATGATTTTAGAATATTCAGACCAGAGATAGCTAAATTAATGTTAAATGCTTATGGCCTTTTGCTTCAAGTTAAGAATAAAAAAATCTACACAGATCGGGATATTCTTGAGCTAGGTAAAAACTATCTTACGGAAGAAAATAGAGTTAAAGCCCTCGAAACTTATAAATTCTTCTTAAAATATTTCGCTCTTAAAGAACTGATTGAAGGAAATGAATCCCTTCTTTTAACCGAAATTATAGGCATGTTAGAAATAGATGTCTCAATGGTAGCAATAAAAGAAGAGTATAAAAGAGTATTTAAGACTTTAATCGGGATGATTATTAATTCCAAGATGAAAGATCATATTAGGGGAGCTAAAATTATTGATGATTATGCTGAGTGGCACCCTGATATTGAAGATGATGAGCTAATCGCTAAACTGAAAGATCTATTAGAGAATATCTGATTAATCTTCAAGGAGGAGAAATGCAAGACGAAAAATTAGATGATATTGATGAAGAAATAGATGATGTAATTGAAGGCGTAGAAACAGAATTTAATGAAAAAGATTTTGATGAGATTAAATTATTAGGGGAGAGAAAGTTCAGATTCTATGAAAAGATGAGAACTACTATTGATAAATGGGCCAAAAAGAGAACTGGAAAAGCTGGTTATGAAATAGCACAATTCCTTCTTCTCTTACCAGATTTATTCATTTTAGTAAGTCGCTTAGTAGTAGATAAAAGAGTTCCTGCAGGGAAGAAAGTGTTTTTAGCAGGAGTTATTGCTTATCTGATTTCACCCATAGACATCATTCCTGATTTCATACCTTTCATTGGCTATACAGACGATCTTTTCTTAGTTATTTTTGCTTTAGATAACTTACTGAATAATGTTGGAGAGAATGTCATTATCGAAAACTGGAGTGGAAAAGAGAATATTATTGATTTAATTCGAACCCTTCTAGAAAAATCTGATCAATTCTTAGATAAAAATGTACTAAAGAAAATTAGAAAATGGATATGGAAAAAATCTTAATGAAAATATTTATAGGATCAAAAAACAGAGATAAAATCAAAGAGATAAAGGAAATTCTCAAGGGCTATGAAATTCTCTCCCTAAATGAATTCCCTGATGCTCCTGATGTAATTGAAGATAAAGACACTATCATGGGAAATGCAGTTAAAAAAGCTTGCGAAAATGCTCAATTTACTGGACTTTTAACAGCTGCTGATGATACAGGACTCTTTGTTCGTGCTTTAGATAATCAGCCTGGAGTTTACTCAGCTCGTTATGCCGGTGAGAAGTGTAGTTATCAAGATAATAGAAGTAAAATGCTTAAAGAGATGAGTGGAAAAGAAGACAGATATGCAGAATTTAGAACAGTTGTCGCTTTGGCTGATAAAACAGGCTTAGTTGCTACTGCTGAAGGGATTGTTCCTGGACAGATAACCACTGAAGAAATTGGTGATTCTGGATTCGGTTATGATTCAATCTTCAAAGTTTCAGAAACTCAAAAGACTTACGCTCAAATGAGCGATACAGAGAAAAATCAAATTAGCCATAGAGCTAAAGCTTTCTTCTTAATCAAGGAAGAAATTATGAAATATTATGAATCATCAAAGGAGAGATAAGTATGCTTAATAGAAGTATTTTTAGACAATATGATATTCGTGGTCTTGTAGATAAAGATCTTAGTGTTGAGAATCTCTATCTTATCGGCAAAGGATTTGGAACTTATTTAAGAAATTTAGACAAGAAAACATTGGTTATAGCAGGTGATGCTAGATTAACAACTCCTGACTATAAAGCTGCTTTTATTAAAGGTGCTCGTGAAACAGGTATCGATGTAATCGATGTAGGATTCGCTGCTACTCCTATTCTCTATTTTTCTATTTGGTACTACAAAGTTGATGCTGGTACTATGATTACTGCTAGCCATAACCCTTCAGAATATAATGGAATTAAACTAAATTTAGGACTCGCCAGTGTTTATGGCGAAGATATCCAACATATATATGACATAATTGATAAAGGTGAATTTGCCTCTGGAAGCGGTACTTTGAAAGAAGATAGAAGTGTTGTTCCTGATTATCATAAATATATTGTTGAGAATATTGATATGAAAAGACCTCTCAAAGTTGTTGTTGATGGTGGAAATGGTGCAGGTGGACCTTTCTTACCTAATATCCTTAGAGACTTAGGATGTGATGTAACTGAGCTTTACTGCGAACCTGATGGAACTTTCCCTAATCACCATCCTGATCCAACAGTCCTCAAAAATAATAAAGACCTCATTGCGAAAGTTTTAGAACTTAAAGCAGATATCGGACTGGGTTTAGATGGCGATGCTGATAGAATTGGTGTTATTGATGAAAAAGGTAATATGCTTTATGGCGACCAAATTCTTAATATTATTGCCCGTGATTTCTTAGAGAAAAACCCAGGAGAAACAGTTCTTGCAGATGTTAAATGCTCTAAAAACCTCTATGATGATATTGCTAAACACGGTGGAAAACCTGTCATGTATAAAACAGGTCATGCTAATATCAAGAACGAAATGAAAGACAGGGGAATTAAAGTCGGTGGAGAAATGTCAGGTCATGTATTCTTAGGTGATAGATACTTAGGCTTTGACGATGCAATATATGTCTGCTGTCGCTTCACTGAAATAGCAGCTAAGAAAGATATTCCTGTTAGCAGATTCCTAGAAGACCAACCTAAGATGTTCAATACTCCAGAAATTCATTATCATGTACCAGAAGAGAAGAAATTTGCTATAGTAGATAAAATCAGGGATGAATTTATCGCTGAAGGCTTCGAAGCTATCGCAATCGATGGTGTGAGAGTTACTTTCAAAGATGGTTGGGGATTATGCCGTGCGTCAAACACGACTCCTGTTTTAGTTCTTCGCTATGAAGCTGAAACTGAAGCTAGAATGAAGGAAATTCAAGATTTGTTTGAAAGAAAATTAGATAAATTTGCTAAGCAATAAGACCTTTAAACAAATTAACGCTAAATAATTTAAATTAACACAAATTAAGCCCTTTGCCTAGAATCCCCCTCAATGAGGGGGAGACAGGGGGTGATTTCCTCCGACTTAAATAATTATAAGTCTGCAATACCATTTATGTATAGTATATTTATCAAACTCAAATATTACAAGTTACAATATGTTTTTTATAAAAAATACTTGACACTTATCAAATAAAATCCCAATATTGTTACATCAAAATTTAACATTTGGAGAAACAATATGAACACTAATTCTAGATTTTTTATTGCAAAATGGTTTTTAAATACCAATAAAACTATATTTGTTATTACATTTTTATTGTTAAACTTACTAATTCCCTTGTATGGTATAAACGGACATATTACAACTAACACAACTTGGAATGAAGATATATCAATAACAGGGGATTTATGGATTGATGAAAATGTTACTCTGACAATCGCTTCAGGGGTAACCATTACAATTCCTAAGATTGATCAGAATGCTGATTCAATAGGCGATATTGATATTTTTGTTTCAGGTAGAATGATCTGTCTTGGTACTTCAACTGATAAGGTAATTTTTAAATCTTTGGAGACCATTCCTGAACATAAAGACTGGTCTGGAATTACTTTTAATTCAGCAAGTACACAATCTCAATCAAACTTCACTAATGTAGAGATTTATAATGCCAATAGACCAATTTATATCAATGGTGTTGGTTTACAAGCTAATAATCTCAAGATTTTAAACTCCGAAGAATATGGTATTAGAATTCAAAACACTATCAATATGAGCAGATTTATCAATACTATAATCGAAAATACTACAGAAGATGGTATGATTATTGAGTCTGGCTCTGTTAATCTAACAGATGTATCAATTGGTAATTCAGGTGGATTTGGTCTGAAAGCTTTAGCAACAGTAACTATTAGTGCTACTCGCGTTAATATTGCTAGAAGTGGATCTCATGGCTTGTGGCTTGATAATACTCAAACAGTTACTTTTAATGATAGCAAATTTAACAGCAATCATTCTAATGGTGTTTTTGTAGAGAATATGAGCCCAGTTTTTAATAACTGCCAAATTAATAATAATATTGGTTCAGGTGTATCTATCATAAGCACAACAGGCATTCCTACTTTTACTAATTGTACTATTTCTGATAACAAATTTGGGGTTAGTATCGCTGGAGTTCCAGCAGAGTTTTCCTATTGTAATATTGAAGATAATAGGTATGGTGGAATATCTGTATATCGTTCAGAACCTTCAATTAACTATTCTAATATAACACATAATGGTTTTGAAGAGAATAGCTTTAGTTATGATACTGAAGATGAATATGAATGGAGAACTACTTCTGGTGCAGTTACTTTTCCTGAAGATCTATATTTAAAAATAAATCCTTCTGGTGCTCCAATTTATTTAGATAGGATAACTTACAAGAAAGATGGTGATAATTATTACTGTAGTTCAAGCTCTAGTTCATACAGAAATTACCGTAATTATACTCGTTTTAAAGCTAATGGCGTTTATTACTTACAAGATGAGTATTATTATTATTTCTCTAGCGCTTATACCTACTTTGATATGAGTACAAGAACAATTACTGGCCCCATTGATGATGTGATATATAACAGAACAGATGTAGTTTTAGATATGTATCAAATAGAAAACTGTCCTGGAGCAAGGGCATGGGTATCCAATTTGCAATATCATTTTGATTTCATAGTATCAATAGCTAATCTTAACGGAACAAGTGCAAATCTACAAAACAACTGGTGGGGACAAGTTACCGGTATCGATAGTTTGGTAGCACAAGATATTTCTAATACTGCTAATTACGAAGGTGCTATGGTGAGTAGGATTGAAGAGGCTGGTTGCAATTTAGTAAATACCTCTCCAGCAATATCTTTAGTTACTCCTACAACTTTAGAGATTAATCCTTCTTCAACATTAATTTCTTGGATTGCTTCTGACTATGATAACGATGCTCAGATTAGCTTATACTATAATAGTGTCAATGATGAAAACGGAATTCTTATTGTAGAAAATCTTAATGAAGATAGCGATTTTAGTTATGACTGGGATTTCACAGATACTCCTTATGGTAAATATTATATTTATGCTGTAATAGATGATGGAATAAATGACCCTGTGACATCTTTTGCTCCTGGTCAAGTGATGGTCGGAGAATTAAAAGTTGTAATTGATGACTATTATGCTTCTGCAGGTGATACTATTTCAGTAGCTATCCAAGCTTTAAATGCTTATGAGAACTTTGATCTTAACTCATTCCAAATAACATTGGGCTTTACTCCATCTCTTCTAACTTATCTTGAAACAGAAACAACAGAGTGTTTAACAGAAGACTGGACAGTTAATAGTAACGGAACTATTATGGGAGAAGTTGCTGTTAATGGCTTTAGTGTTGACTTCTTAAATGGAAGTGGAGATCTTTTCCTACTTAAATTCTTAGTTAACGATGCTGGTGCTGATTTGCAAAATACTGCTATTACTATTAATAATTTTCAATATAATAATGGTGACCCTGAACCAACAATTGTTTCTGGGTTATTTACTTTAAGAAATGTCTATGATATAAGTGGTTGGACAAACTATTATAGTAATAATGGTGCTATTGCTGATGTAAATATCACAGCTGAAGGTTTTTCTCAAGGAAATAATTTAACCAACTCTTCAGGTGAATTCTCTTTTAATGATTTCTATTATGGAGATTATACTCTAACTGCTGATTTTGAAGGACAACTTCCTGAGCTATTAATAAGTCCTTTAGATGCTTCCATGGTTGCCCGCTATGCTTTAGGTTTAATCAATCTTGATGGAAATCAAATAGTTGCTGGTAATGTTGATGGCGATGGTGATGTTGATATTTATGATGCTGCCACAATCGCAAGATATAGTGTTGGTATTTTTGATGAATTACCAGCTGGTGTAATGGCTTTTACTCCAGCAACACATGAATTCTTACTTTCTCCAGCCTTTACTCCTCGCACCTTTATGGGAATAGCAATTGGTGATGTTAGTGGCAATTGGACTAGTGTTAGAGAAGATGATTTCACACAGGGTGTAACTTATAACTTTACGGAAGATGATGAATATCTTTTCCTTAATATTAATTATAATAATGAATTCTTCTCTCTTTCAAGTAAGCTTAGTTTTGATGAGAATGTTTTAGAATATGAGAGTTATATTGCTCCAAATAGTTTAACTACCTTCGCAAATACTCAGAATGGCTTATTAAGAACTGCCTCTTACTCTGTAAACCAACTTTCTGAAAGTCAAGTTATGACTCTTAAATTCAGAAAACTAGCTGAAATTGATGATGAGAGTCTTCAAGTCTTATCTATTATTTTTGATGAAAATAATTCTAGCATAACACCTAATAGCAATGATGCTATTCAAATTAATTCTAAGTTATATCAAAATTATCCAAACCCATTTAATCCATCGACTAATATTAGCTTCTTTAATGCTAAACAACAGAAAGTTCAGATTGATATCTATAATTTAAAAGGACAGAAAGTTACAACTCTTCTTAATGATGAAATGGGACAAGGTCACCAGACTATAGCTTGGAATGCCAAAAATGTAAGTAGTGGTATTTACTTTGCAAAAATTAAAATGACTGATGGTTATAATGAGACAATAAAAATGGTCTTAATGAAATAGGGGTTATAATGAAAACTAACAAGTTAGTAATCCCTCTGATTTTATTAATTATGAGTTGGATTAATGTGAGTCAAGCTTTGCAAGAAGCTTCTCTGAAAGAAGATTATATAACTCCTAATCAGGTAGAACTTCGTCTTCCTAAATTAGCTATGGGACTTACAGATACTCTCACAGTTCCGCTAGATATAATTGGTTTGAACAATGAAGATGTTTATTCAATTTATCTCAAGATAGCTTTAGATACTACTATCGTTCATGTAGAAGATGTTGTTTCTGGTTTCTTAACGGAAGATTGGAACACCCCAATTTGGCATATCGTTAATGGCGAATTAAGAATTTCACATTATGGTTTAGCTCCTATAACACAGTCGGGTAATGCTTTAAATATACTTATGACTGCTAGAGGAGAAGAAAATACTTCTACTGAACTAACTTTTGCTTTAGGTGCTCTTAATGAAGGAACTCCTCAAGCTGATTTAGTTGCTGGTAGGGTATTTATAGGAACTCCTTATCCTGTGATTTCTGATATTCTAGAGTCTGAATTTGAGGAAAATGATAATATCAATATTCCCATAATAGTTACTGACCCTTTAGATAAGAATCTAGTTATTGATCTTGCTAATTTACCTGAAGGAGCAAGCTTTACTGATAATGGAGATGGTAGAGCCTTGATTAATTGGACTTCAGATTACTACTCAGCAGGTGAATATAATATGCTTATCTCTGCAACTAATGAAGATACTTTGTCTTCGCAAGTGGAATTTAATCTTATTATAAGCAATATTCCTCAATCTCCTCACTTTCTAACTCCTTTTGAGGATGTTTCTTTTAATGAAGATGAAAGTCTTATTGCCTATAATATTAATGATTATATTGCAGATAGTGATTTGAATCAAGGTGATAGTCTTTTCGTTAATCTTGAAGTAGAAGAGAATATCTTTATGAACTTTCAAGATGATTTAATATCTTTTTCAGCTACAGAAAACTGGTTTGGAAGTGAAACAGTAAATTTAATTATCTCTGATACTTATGGGTTTGAAATTAGTCAGCAGATAGAGGTTAGTGTAGTTAATGTTAATGATCAACCTATTCAACTGCAAGCACTTCCAGAAATAGAAATTGCTGAAGATTTTGAAGAATATTCCTTAAATCTAAATGACTATTTCTCTGATATTGATAATATCCTAGATTATTCAATCAATAATTCTGTTAATGTTGATTTTTCGATTGCTGAGAATATTCTTACCCTCCAGCCACATTTAAACTGGTTTGGCACTGAGACTCTTGAATTGACAGCAGTAGAAGGAGATGTTATTAATCTTCCTGGTGTAATAGTTGATGGAGATAGTGAAAATCTTAATATCATTAACAATCTTATTATAGTAGTTAACCCTGTAAATGATGCTCCAGAAATTATTGCTCAATTCCCTGAAGTTAATGTCTTGATGAATGCTACAAGCAGCTTAGAAGATATTGATAACTTCTTCACAGATGTAGATTCTGATTTACTTTATACTTTTACCGGGAATAACAATCTGGATATAGCTTATCTTGATAACTCCTTTCAAATTACCCCTAATGTTAGCTGGGTAGGAGTTGAGAGAGTAACTGTAACAGCAACTGACGACCACAATCTAAGTGTCTCCCAGTCATTAGTTATCAGAGTACAAGCTGGTTATTATGTCAGCGAAGATTTTAACCATAGTGGATCATTTGCAACTGGCTGGTCAGCCACAGGAGGAAATTGGCTAACAAGTCAAGATAGTGGAGACGATTGGTCTATGGAAGTTAATAACCCAAGAATATCAAGAACTCAGCGATTTATCTCCAAAGCTTATGATTTATCAGGAATTTATGATGTGGAAGTTTCCTTTCATCATGACTTATTAAGACCAAGCGGAGTTACTGCGATTTTTCAATATTCTTTAAATGGTTTTACTTATTATAATGTTGAAAGTTTTGAAGAATCAACTACTGCTACTTATTCAATAGTGCTTCCTGAAGTCGCAAATAATTCTAATGTTAGATTTAGATGGCAATATTTATCTTCAACTGTAGCTACAAATTATTGGAATATAGATGATTTTGAGATTAATGGCGTCATGGGTAACTATTTACCTCCAGCTACAGTTCAAGGTCTTCAATTAACTGCTGTTAGTCCTCAAGAGCTTACTTTCTCATGGTCTCCTATTGAAAATAACTTCTTCAACCAATATGAGATAAGTGTTATGAGTGAAGAATCATTAACTGAGCAACTCTTTATCTGGAATGGAAGTGATGATAATGAACTTTATTTTCAAGAGAATTCTACAACTATAATAACAGGTCTAACTCTAAATGAAAGTTATTATTTTGCCATTAGAAGCACTGATATGAGTGGAAATGTCTCAGATTGGTCAGAAATTATCTCTGCAACTCCAACTTCCTTACCTACTATTACATTCCTTACTGAGTCTGATACTTGGTTTAATAGCTTGACTCCTATTATCTCTGTTCTGATCACAGATGATTTGATGGTTGATAGTTCTTCTTTAGAGTATAGAATAGATGCTAATAACAATAATAGCTATGATCAAGATGAATTATGGCTATCAATAGACAATTACCAAAATAATAGTGAAATTGAGATTGAAATCCCACTCGTACTCAATCAAGATGCTATAGGCTACAGCTTAGAATTAAGATGTTTTGATACTCAGAATGATATCTACTCCTATAGTGGCCTTGATTCAGAAATGGGTATTAATGATGATTTTACTTTTAATATTGATACTCAAGCACCTGCTTTAGTTGAAGATTTGTTAACTAGTAATGTTTCTGATACTTCGGTTAGTTTAGACTGGTTATCTTCTTCAGATAATAATTTCTCACACTATGAAATATATTACTCTAATCACTATGATTTATCTATTGAAGATACTATGTTCTCTATTGAATCAGATGCTAATTTAAATGATAATCTTACCACATCAACCATAATCGAAGATTTAGACCTAGCTCAACGCTATTGGTTCACTATTCTTGCTGTAGATTTAGCAGGAAACAGAAGTGAACTATCCAATATTGTTACTAGCCTACTTGCTTCAGATTTTGCCTTGATTTATGATGTTATCCCTATCCAAACGGAAACTTATCTTAACACAAGGCAAGTTCAACTTGCTTGCAAGATTAAAGATGCTTATGGTGTTGATAGCTCAACTGTTCAATATCGTATAGATGCTAACGGAAATGGACAATATGATTCTGCTGAAGAGTGGTTGAATGTTTTTGCTAATGACAGAGCTAAATCTCTTAGAAATAATTTTGGTATTATGGATGAAAATGGAGATTTTGTCTTAGAAGTTACTGCACAAGCAAATTACCTCACTGATGGGGAAGAGCTTAAATTCGAATTCCGAGCTAAAGACATTAGTGGTTTTGGTTATTCATATAGTGGCTTTGATAGTGCTGAAGGAATTACTGATGATTGGTCTGTAAGTATTGACACTATTTATCCTACTGACATAAGTAACATCTTACCTGGATTAATTACTATTTCAACAGCAGAAATAGCCTGGACAAGCAGTCAAGACGCCAACTTTATCGGCTATAAAATATTCTATAGCGAAAATGAAAATGTGACTAATCAAGCTAATTTCGTATCTTGGTTAGACTTTCCTGAATTAGCTGATGCTGGCTCAGGACAGATCATTTTTACTCTTCCTAACTTGAATCCTAATGTTCAATATTTCCTTAAAGTTGCTGCTGTTGATATAGCTTCAAACGAGACTTTTTCTGATGAAATTTCTTTTGTTACTAACAATGATTCAAAACCTAGAAAACCAGAAAATATTACTCTAACTTTCCAAGGTAATGATTTGATTCTTTCTTGGGATATTGTAGATGAAGATACTTCGGGAAATCCTTTGCAGGATGTTGTCTATGATATCTTCTTTTCAGAAAACCCTGAATTTGAACTAGATGGAAGTAATTACTTTGATACTGCTTATGAAAATCAATATATCTTTTATGGAATTGGAGATGTTCTTCCAATGATATTCTTCAAGATTCAAGCTTATAGTGATTAAGAAATAATAACTTCTTTGTTTGGGCAATCCTTGTGATTGCCCATTTTTGTTTATAAGGGACTATGAGAATTAAATTAAATAAATATAATGCTTGACATGCATATTATAATTGTTAAATTATGCATAAAACTGCAAATATATGAAATAGAGGTGAAAATGTACATAGATCTATCAGTAAGAAATTTGTTTTCATTTGGTGAAGAACAAACCTTTAGCTTTGAAGCTTATGATAAAATAAAGGATTATGAGAAAGATTTTGTCGTAGAAATTGGTAAATATAAATTACTTAAAATGCTAATGATCTATGGTGCTAATGCTTCTGGTAAATCTAATATGTTGAAATGTTTTTCTCTCCTGAACACTTTAATTATTGAAAAGAGAGATATTGACCATGAAATAGATAGCAAGCCTTTTCTTTTAGATCCAGTATTCAAGAATGAACCTTCAACACTAAAAGCTAATTTCTTAGTGAAAACAGTAGATAATTATATTCGCTATAAATATGAAATCAACTTTACCTCTGAAGAAATTTTTAGCGAAAAGTTAGAATACTATCCTACTATACAACCAGCCTTAGTATTTGAAAGGAAAAAAGATGATACTAATGAGAGAGGAATGGTATTAAGAGTTGGCTCAACAATATCTTTGTCTAAAGCTGACAGAGAAGTAATATTAGCTAATACCTTAAAAAATAATACAATATTGTCTGTTTTTAATCGGGTAAACCCTCTATTCGAACATGCAAAGAATGTTTGGAAATGGCATTTTGCTAGAGTTTCTATGTTTATAGATAACAATACTGATGCACTAGATTATACGATTAACAAAATCAAAGAAAAAACAGAATTAGCTGAAAAATTCAGAGATTTATTGAGGCAAGCAGACTTTAATATCTCTAAAATTCTTGTGGATGATAATAAAGAATTGCAACTTACACTATTCCCAAGTATGGATTTAAAAATTCAGCATATAGCTAAAAAAGATAAAGCTAACATATTTGCTCAGTTTAATTCAGATCAAGAATCTGCAGGGACCCTGCGTTATCTTAGTTTGTTAGCTCCCTTCTATGTAATTACAAGCACATCTAAATTAATGTTATTCGACGAAATAGAAAACTCTCTACATTATGATTTACAGAAACTTCTTTTATTAATGTTCTTAAAGAATAGTTCAGATTCTCAACTTATAGTTACTACTCATAACCCACTATTTTTAGCTTGGGATATTATGCGTTATGATGTTATCTGGTTTGCTGAAAAACGAGAAACTGGGCAAACAGAGCTTTTCAGTTTAATTGATTTTAATAACTTAAAAAGAGAAAATGTGATGAAGAAGTACTTGATAGGAAACTATGGAGCTGTTCCTAATATTAAACAACAAGTAGAGACTTTAGACTAATTCTTATGGCAAGAAAAAGAAATACAAGAGCGGAAAAAAAGAGAACACTTCCCCAAAATAAGAAAGATAAATCAACTTTTGAAGCTAAAGGAATAAGAAAAGAGAAGTCTGTTATTGTAATAGTTTGTGAAGGAGAAACAGAACAAAATTATTTCTCAGAAGTTGCATCAAAAGAATCAGGCAAAGGAATTAGGATTATTCCAGAGCTCCACAACAAATCTAATTGGAGAAGTATTCTAGATAAAGCAAGTCAATATAAAACAGATAATTATACAAAAGTGTATTTCGTACTTGATTTAGATTGCATAATTAATCAAAAACAAATGATAAAATATATTGATGAGAGAAATAAGCTGATGACTCGAGCTGTAGTACCGATTGAGTCCTATATCTGTTTTGAAACATGGTTATTGTATCATTATGAAACAAACCCCACAACAAGTGACAATTGTAAGAATCACGAAACTCAATTAAACAAATATATTGCTAATTATCAAAAAGGAAAGGGGAAAATTTATTCTGTTACCAAGAACAATTTGCAACAAGCTTCTATTAATGCTAAGAAAAGCTGTTTATCTAGAGCTAATCAGATCAAGAATGGCCTAGTAGAAGAATATAATTGCAGACTTTGCTTCTCTGAAGTATGGAAAATTGTTAGGGACTTAGGTCTGTAATTTAGTAGTTAATGTAAGAGACTGTTCAGAATAAATGACTGATAAATAGTGCTTTGATTTTTTTAATGGTATAATTAAGGCACACTTTTTATTTATTATCCTACATTTTTGAAATGGACATCTAGCTTGATTACATTACTACATCTCTAATATCCGAATAATGCCTCTTAATCCCACAGGGATTTTTAAGAATTTCCAAGCTATCCCTTGGAAGCGGATGTGGTCATCCACATTCCCAGTGAAGAGGCTTTGTTACCAATATACAATCATTATAAAATGTCAAGAAACCTAAAGATATGCAATATTATCGACTTCGTTAAGGATAAACTATTGAAGAAGGTGGCTTGATGGTTGAACAGCCTCTAATGTAATGTTTATTAATAATATAAATATTAATTGACAATATTTAACAATACTAGAATATTGATGATAGTACTTAAAACTATGATATAGTAATTAATAAGTGCACAAAAGGGGTAGATAGGATGTTTAAAAAGAATTTGTTTTGGTTAGTGCTTCTTCTTTCGTTCTTGTTAATTAGTTGCAATGATGATAAAGCCTCTAAGCCTTCAGATAGTGATTCCAACAGAGTGTCAACTCCATCATTTAATCCTCCAGCAGGAGTATATTGTGATTCTGTAGTAGTAGAAATTACCTGTGCTACACCAGGTGCAGAGATATATTATAGATTTGATTACTTCCAACCAATTGAAGTCTCACAGCTATATCTTGGTCCACTCCATATTTCAGAAACAACTTCAATATATGTTAAGGCATATAAAGAAGATTATCAAGCAAGTGAAAGCAAAACTAGAACATTTACTATTGGTGATGATCCTTATCCCTCAATGGCTTTTGTCCCAGGCGGAAGCTTTACTATGGGAAGAACAAGAGGTGATGGCTTTCTCTGTGAATTACCTCTTCATGAAGTAACAGTCGATCCTTTTTATATCGCTAAGTATGAAGTAACTCAAGCTGAATATAAATGGGTCATGGGCAACAATCCTAGTTATTACTATTGGTATGCTGATAATAATAATCCTGTAGAAAGTGTAACTTGGTTTAAGGCTGTTGAATATTGTAATTTAAGAAGTATTCAAGAAGGGTTAACCCCTTGCTATGATACTTCAGAGTGGACTTGTGATTTTACTGCTAATGGCTATCGTTTACCTACTGAAGCCGAGTGGGAATATGCTGCTAGAGGAGCTTCTAATGAGCCTGATTATCTCTATTCTGGTTCAGATGATGTTGATAGTGTTGCTGTGTATTGGGGAGTTAATGAAGAGCATGAGACAAAGCCAATTGGCTCTAAATTGCCAAACAAGTTAGGGATTTATGATATGTCGGGTAATGTTTTTGAGTGGTGTTATGATTGGTATGCTGACTATTCTAGTGAAGCACAGCTAAATCCAATCGGTCCTGATAGTGGTAGTAAGCGAGTAGTTAGGGGTGGTAGTTGGGGTAATTCTCAAACTTATTGTAGGCTTGCTAGTCGTTCCTCTTTTAGGCCAAGCCTAAGTTCTTTTGAAAATCATTATTTTGGTTTAAGACTTGTTCGTTCAGGTAACTAAGTAGGGGCGTATTGCCATACGCCCTCTTAAGAAAGGCCCTTGTATTATCCTCGCGGAGGGGGATATTAAGGAAACACCCCCATGTTCCCCCTCGCGGAGGGGGATTAAGGAAACACCCCCATGGTCCCCCTCGCGGAGGGGGATTAAGGAAACACCCCCATGGTCCCCCTCGCGGAGGGGGATATTATCTTTTGGAGAGTATCTCCGCTTCTATTTTATTCATATCGATTTCATTTTTATAAAGGGGTAATTTGTTATTTTTATATACTTGAAGATTCTCCTCAAAAGTTTTGCGATGATTACTTTTGTAAATCACACCAAGTGGGAAAGGACCCTCTTCCAGGGCTTTCTCAAATGATTTTACCCTATCTGAGTTATCAAAATCTTCTGGTAAATAATAGGTATTTTCATTGAACCATTTAAAGGTATTTATTTTATTGAATGAAACACAAGGTTGGAATATATCAACTAAGGCAAATCCTTTATGAGCTATAGCTTGTTTCATTATCTCTTTAGTCTGTTCCACATGACCTGAGAAGGCTCTAGCTACAAATGTTACATCCAGTGAGATAGCTAGAGCAAGCGGATTAAGAGGTTTTTCAGAAACCCCAAATACTTGGAGAGGGGTTTTCATTCCAATACTTGAAGTAGGTGAAGCCTGTCCTTTAGTTAAGCCATAAATCATATTATCATTAACAAAGAGAGTGATATCAGGATTTTTTCTAGTGATATGGAGCAGATGATTTCCACCTTCACCATACATATCACCATCACCACCGAAGGCAATAACTGTGAGTTCGGGATTGCATGCTTTGATTGCCGTAGCTGCTGGTAATCCACGCCCATGCAGTCCATGAAAGAAGCTAGTGTTAACAAATTCCGGCATTTTGGCAGCTTGTCCAATTCCTGAAACCAATACTACTTTATCTTTATCAAGTTTCATTTCTTCAAGGGCAGTTAGTAATTCTTGGCGAATAGAGAAGTTTCCACAGCCAGGACACCAAGAAAAATCAATTTTATTTTCAAAATCAAATTTGTTATTCATTTTCTCCTCCTAAATCAATCACCTTTTCAATCTCTTCTTTTACTTCTTCAATGGAGAAGGGGCGTCCATTATATTTTAGTATCTTATTTTTAATGTCAAAACCTGTTGAAAGTTTTATAAGTTGGGCAAAATGGGAAGTAGCATTATTCTCTACTATAATAACTTGATTTGCTTTTTCTAAATATTCTAGAGTGTTGTCAGGAAGAGGGAATACCCAAGAGAAATGTAAAACCGCAATATCTTCTCTTCCAAGAACTTGAACTGCTTCAGCTACAATATTAAAAGTAGAACCCCAACTTACTATAAGGGTCTGGTAATTATCCTTGCCAATCAGTTTTGGTTGAATAATGTCGGCTTTAATTAGTTCTAATTTATGGAGACGCTTATCAGTCATCTTTACTCTTAAATCCGGATCTTCAGTAATCCTTCCAGCTTCATCGTGTTCATTACTTCCTGAACAGACACTTCCTGAACCATAACTAGGTATTCCACGGGGAGAAATTCCATTTTCTGTAAAAGAGTATCTTTTATAATCTTCTTTAGTCTCAATTATATGCTTTTCGATTTTTAAGCTTTTGCTATCAAAGGGAGCTGTGTTATATTTGCTATTGACATAATATTGATCAGTTAATATGAAAACAGGAACTTGATATTTATCAGCTAGATTAAAAGCCTTTTGAGTGAGGGTAAATCCCTCTTGTAAAGTTCCAGGTGCCAGAATTATTCTAGGAAAGTCTCCATGACCAGAGTATAATACTAAATTCAAATCACCTTGTTCTGTACGGGTTGCAAGTCCGGTAGCAGGACCTGGTCTCTGTGCCAAGTGAAGTACCATCGGTGATTCCATCATTCCGCAAAGACTTATCCCTTCACTCATGAGGGCAAGTCCACCTCCAGAGGTAGTTGTCATAGCTCTAGCTCCAGCATACCATGCACCAAGAGCCATGTTAATAACTCCGACTTCATCTTCAACCTGCTCGACAATGATATCAAATTTTTTAGCATAAGAGGCCATATTTTGGAGTACACTGGTAGCTGGTGACATTGGATAACCACAGGTGTAGTTACATCCACCCGCAAGGGCACCAAGTGATATAGCATCAGCACCACTCATGAGAAGATGGTCTTTAACTGAAGGGGATTTTTCAATATTAATATCTATATCTGTGAAGTTCTTACCTAATTCATGACCTTTAGTTATTGCCTCGCGATTCTTCTTTTGAATATCTGAATTTTTATCTGCAAAGTACTCAATTATGTAATCTTGGCAGGTCTTGAGTTCTACTTTTAGAAGTCCACATATAAAGCCAGCTGCCACAGTATTAGAATAAATAGCATTTCCTATCTCTTTTGCTATTTGAGTAAATTGAATATCTATGATATCTTTATAATCTATTTTATCTTTTTCTCCGATAACAATAGTCTCAGAACTTCTTCTTTTTTTAAGATGCTCAATACCATCATTGTGGAGAGGAATAAGTATATCTATGTGATCAAGAAATCCTGCTATTGCTTGCGATGATACTCTTATCTCAGTAGAATTAATTCCACCTCTTACCCGAGACATAAGTTCTGAAGTCGAGAAATAATTATAGCCACTTCTTTTGAGTAAAGTAGATAAAATACTCTCAATTGATTGAATACCTTGTCCTGCCTGTCCGGTGAGAACAAGAACTAACTGATTAGTTATCTGTCGTACCAAAGTACCTCCTAAATGTCTTTATTTAATTATTAAATATTCTCAAAATAGAGATGCTAGTAGCAATAAGAGCTACTAAAAAAACAATAAATAATAATCTTGTAATTTTAATATAATAATAGATTAATTTTTTAAGAGAATAAAACAAGTTTTTTTTGATTTTGAGCAAGCATAGTGCAAACTAAAATCATATAATTAAGTTTTACACTTGACACTTTATGACTAATAACTTTTTTTAGGATAATATAATCCAATTTTAGGAGAATTTTATGGTTGAACAACGCATTAGAAACCATCCGGTCTTAGATATGCCGGAAAATAACGATTTTGTCACTTTTTATTGGAACAAACAACCTCTTAATGCTCGTCAAGGTGAGATGATATCTTCAGCTCTTATGGCAAACGGCATCCGCGTCTTCGGTCACCATCATGCTGACAACACAGCTCAAGGTATATTTTGTGCAAATGGACAGTGCGCAAAATGTACTGTAATTGCTAATGGTATTCCTGTAAAATCTTGTATGACACCAGTCAAAGAAAATATGATTGTTGAAAGTGCAGAGGGTTTACCAAATTTACCAACTGATTCAGATCAGGTTGAAATGTCTGATATTGAAGAACTTACTACTGATATATTAATTATTGGCGGTGGACCTGCAGGTCTTTCAGCTGCTATTGAAATGGGTAAGAGAGGCTTAAAAGCTTTATTAATAGATGATAAAGAGGTCTTGGGTGGTAAATTAGTTTTACAGACTCATAAATTCTTTGGTTCTCAAGCCGATTCTAGAGCTGGAACTCGTGGAAACGATATAGGTAAAATTCTAGCTGAAGAAGTTTCAAGCTATGATTCTATTGAAATCTGGACTGAAAGCACAGTACTATTTGTCTTCAGTGATAAAAAAGTAGGTGTTTTAAAGAAAGATGAATACAAAGTCGTAACTCCTAAAATGATTCTGAATGCTGCAGGAGCTAGAGAAAAGTTCTTACGCTTTAATGGCAACACACTTGCAAGTATCTATGGTGCAGGAGCTTTCCAAACTTTAGTTAATAGAGATTTAGTAAAACCAACCGATAGATTATTTATTGTTGGTGGTGGTAATGTTGGCCTCATAGCAGGCTACCATGCTCTTCAAGCAGGAATCAATGTTGTTGGCTTAGTTGAAGCTGCACCTAGGTGTGGAGGCTACAAAGTTCATGCTGATAAATTAAAAAGACTTGGTGTCCCTATCTATACTTCTCATAGTATTTTAAGTGCTAATGGTACCGAGACTGTAGAAGGTATAACTATTATTGAAGTTGATGAAAAATTTCAACAAATCCCTGGTACAGAAAAGAGTTTTTCTTGTGATACTATCTTAATGGCAGTAGGTTTAGATTCTTTAGACGAATTTACCCAAGAAGCTGTTCAAGCAGGACTTCCAGTAATGGCAGCTGGTGATGCTTTTGAAATTGCTGAAGCTTCTTCTGCTATGTTTAATGGAAAAATAGTTGGACTCAAAATTTGTAAAGAAATGGGTGCTGAAGTTGATGAAGTTCCTCAAGAATGGTATGATAAAGCTGAATTATTAAAAACACATCCAGGCGAGATAAAAGCATATAATTATGATGATAGCGAAGATAGCATTATGCCAATTATTCATTGCTTGCAAGAGATTCCATGTAATCCTTGCACTACTGTTTGTCCTGTGAATGCCATTAAAATTGATGATGGCGGTTTAATGGGAACTCCTCGCTATACTGAAAAATGTATTGGTTGTGGTAAATGTGTCCTAATCTGCCCAGGCTTAGCAATTACTCTAGTAGATTATAGAAAAGATAAAGAGAATCCAATAGTTACCCTTCCTTATGAAGTAGGTAATTTTATGATAAAAGAGGGCGATATTGTTGAAGTGAATGATATCAATGCAGAGACTTTAGGACATTTCCCTGTAGTAAGTGTGCAAATGTTCCCTAAACAAAGAACTCAATTAGTAAAAGTTCAAGTTGATAGAGATATTGCCAAAAAAGTAGCATCATTTAGAATTCAAGAAGAAGCTATTACCTTACCAATTGAAATGGATACTATCCCTAACTTAGAAGATGATGGAATGGTATGTCTTTGCGAAAGAGTAAAAGTCAAAGATGTGAAAGACTTAATTAAACAGGGAATATATGATTTGAATCAGATTAAAGCTATTACTCGTGCAGGTATGGGACCTTGTGGAGCAAAAACTTGTGATGTCTTACTTAAACAAGTAATGCGACAGATGGGTGTTCCTGCTGATCATGTTGTTCCAAACACTAAGAGACCGGTATTTATTGAAGCTCAATTGAGTGTTTTTGCCGGCGGAAAAAGGGAGGAATAATTATGACTAATAACTACGATGTAATAATTATTGGAGCTGGTTCAATCGGAGTTCCTACTGCTGTTTCTTTAAGTGAAAAAGGTAAAAAAGTTCTTGTTCTAGATGAATTATCAGGTCCTGGACAAGGTAATAATAAAAAAGCTATTGGTGGCGTTAGAGCTACCCATTCAGATTATGGAAAATTATCTGTATGTCAAAGAAGTATAGAAATCTTCTCCACTTGGAAAGAGACTCATAACTATGATATTGGCTGGAGATCAAATGGATATTCTTATCCTGCCTGGAATGATAAAGATTCAGAGACTCTTCAAGCAATGGTAAGATCTTTGCAAGGCATGGGTTTGAACATTATGTGGATCCCAGCTGAAGAATATAATAAGCTTGTTCCTGGTATCAAAATGGAAGGCTTAAGAGGTTCTACTTTCTCTCCTGAAGATGGTTCTTGTTCACCTCTTCTAGCAATGTCCGCCTTTCATGCTCGTGCTAAGGAACTAGGTGCAGAATTTCATTTTAATGAAGCAGTTAATGAATTTGTAGTAGAGAATGATCGTATCGTAGCAGTAATTACCAATAAAGATAAGTACTCTTGCTCAGAAGTGATTAATGCTTCAGGAAACAATGCTCGCCAAATAGGTAAGAAACTTGGACTTGATCTTCCTGTCTTCCCTGATAATCATGAAGCTGGTATCACAGAACCTGTACAAAGATTCTTTGAACCAATGGTAATTGATATGCGTAAAGCTCCTGGTTCAGCTAATTACTACTTCTACCAAAATCATGAAGGACAAGTAGTCTTCTGTATAACACCAGATCCTCCAATCGTTGGTGTAGATAATCTCTCCACCTCTGAATTCTTACCTTTAGTGACTAAGAGAATGTTAGATATCTATCCTCGCTTAAAATATCTTAAACTTAGAAGAACATGGAGAGGACAGTATCCAATGACTCCTGACGGTTTCCCAATCGTCGGAAGAACCAAAGAGATACCTAACTTCATTAATGCTGTGGGAATGTGCGGACAAGGTTTTATGTTAGGACCTGGACTAGGTGAATTACTCACAAAAATAGTTTTAAATGAAGTTACTCCTGATGATGAAAAGCAATTAGAAAGCTTTGATCTATACCGTGAATTTTCTGGTATGGAAGCTTTTAAGTAAACTTTAACCTAAAATCCTTCACATTGATTTATCCTTGTGAAGGATTTTTCTATTTATCAAAGGAAACAATTATGAATACAAATATTATCTGCGAATTAGTTGTAGTAACCTATGATATCGGGCCAAGTCTTTCTCCTTTTGTGGCTAAAGTTATTGATGTCATTAATCAAAATACCAAAGTGGAGCATCTTCTAACTCCCATGGGCTCAGTTCTTGAAGGTAAATATGATGATGTGATGGACTTGATTAGAGAGATTTTCTTGAAATTTGCTCCTGATTATGAAAGATTAGGAATTACTATTAAAATAGATTTTAGAGCTTCAAAACAAGACAGAATTAAAGGGAAAGTGCAGTCCGTAATCGAAAAGATTAACTAATTTAAAGTCTTTTTCTAAGGATAAATAGCTTCATGCTATAGGGACTGTTCTGCCTTCTTCTTATTCATCACTATTATTATTTGGTAAATTTTAGAGTTGGCAACAAGGGAGAAGTAAGAGAGCTTCAATGGCCACGGGGATAAGAGTTAAAAAAAATGAAAGACTGTAATCTTTAATGACTGATGGTGGCCACCTTGAAGACCGGAGTTCCTCAGCCGTAGGCAAGGGACTTCGGACGAAGACTTTTCAAGAAGGCGTATGGCAATACGCCCCTACATTCGCGATAAATCGTGAAATTAGTGGATATATTTTTTAACTTTTTTAGTGTATGTCGCCCCTGCAGGGCTTTCTTTTTGCCGTGACTTTAGGAGTGTCTTGCGAACACTCCCTATTATATGGCATCCCTTTGGGATTTAAGAACTGGGGTTACGGACCTTTAGTCCGTGAATCTTAAAATCCCCTCTTTAGTGCTGAAGGCACGATAAAAGAGGGGTGGCTGCGAAGCAGACGGGGTGTTTTTAAATCCCCCTCTGTGAGGGGGACACAGGGGGTGTTTTCTTCTATGAAGTGGAAGCGTCTCTGCTTCCACATTAGACAATGGTATTTTTAGATTTATGAGCAGTTTAGACACTATTCACCTGTTATTTACCAATTCACAGCGGAGAGAATCTCCTTAAAACTCATCTTTACTCTGTGTTAAGGGACTTTTCAAGAAGGCGTATGGCAATACGCCCCTACATTCGCGATAAATCGTGAAATTAGTGGATATATTTTTTAACTTTTTTAGTGTATGTCGCCCCTGCAGGGCTTTCTTTTTGTCGTGACTTTAGGAGTGTCTTGCAAACACTCCCTATTATATGGCATCCCTTTGGGATTTAAGAACTGGGGTTACGGACCTTTAGTCCGTGAATGTCAAACTCCCCTCTTTAGTGCTGAAGGCACGATAAAAGAGGGGTGGCTGCGAAGCAGACGGGGTGTTTTTAAATCCCCCTCTGTGAGGGGGACACAGGGGGTGTTTTCTTCTATGAAGTGGAAGCGTCTCTGCTTCCAAATTAGACAATGGTATTTTTAGATTTATGAGCAGTTTAGACACTATTCACCTGTTATTTACCAATTCACAGCGGAGAGAATCTCCTTAAAACTCATCTTTACTCTGTGTTAAGGGACTTTTCAAGAAGGCGTATGGCAATACGACCCTACATTCGCGATAAATCGTGTGAATGTCCAGTCCTATAATTTGACTGATTTTTTGCAATAGTTATATTCCTTATTAAACCCTTACAGGGTAATTTTTGTAGGTACTCTTTACCCAGGGTCAATTCAACTTCGTTTTTTCAAAACTTCTTTGAATGAGACCCTGGGCTAATCTATTTAATCCCTTGGTGATATTTTCTTAATTCGTGAAATTAGCCTGGGAAGGCGTAGCCTTTATGCGAAAACTCCTGGATATATTCCTCTTTCTTCAAATTCTCAATTCTCAATTCTCAATTCTCAATTCTTTTTCTTACTTCTGGGGTGCAAATCATTCACTGTCTTAGTCAAATCTTTCATAGTAACATGGGTGTAAATCTCGGTAGTAGAAAGGTTTGCATGGCCCAACATCTCTTGAATAGCTCTTAAATCAGCTCCATTACTAAGCATGTGAGTAGCAAAAGTATGTCGAAGAGTATGAGGAGAATAACCCTTCTGCTGTCCAACCAGTTTTATATACTGACTAAGGATTGTGGATAATTCTAGTCTATCGAGAGCTTTCCCTGTTTTAGAAAGGAAAAGAATATTATCGCTGTATTTTGAAGCAAAGGATTCTCGAAGATGAAGGTAGTTTTGAATCGCTTCAATAGCTTTATTTCCTACAGGGACTAAGCGAGTTTTATCTCCTTTTCCATGCACTTTGATAATCTTTCTTTGAAAATCTATACTCTCTAAGGTGAGAATAATTAACTCTGAAATTCTTAGTCCTGACGAATAGAATAACTCTAGAATGGCAAGATTTCTAACTCCATATTTGGAAGATAAGTCAGGAAGTGAAAGTAGAAGCTCCATATCTTGTTCAGAGAAGAATTGAGGTATTTTTTTCTCATATTTAGGGTTTTTCATGGTAAGGGTTGGGTTTTGGAGTATATACTTGTGATATAAGCAATATTTGAAAAATCCTTTAATAGCAGTTAATTTTCTGGATATTGATCTATTGCCATTATCTAAACTTTCGGAGAGATAAGCCATGAAATCACGGATTATATGTCTGTCTATATCTTGTAATGAGAGGGTGTTATCATAATTCTCTATCACAAAAACAAGAAACTGGTCAAGGTCACTTCTGTATGCTTCAATAGTATTAGTACTTTTTCCTAAGGCTTGTAGATATTTTAGATACTCGTCTAAAACTTCTTGCATAGTCATTATATTTACCTCAATTTAGTGATAAGAATCAAAGAAAAGCCGAATTGCTTCGGCTTTCTCGGATGTGATTTAGATATATGAGAGGAGGATAAGTATTTAGAACTCGTTATAGCCAACAGGCATATTCTTTGTTCTTAATAACTTATCAACACAATCAATTTGTTGTTCGTTATCGATTTCAACTAATCCATGTTTTACTGCAGAACTAAAAGAAAGAGCTCCCATAAGAATGGAAGAGAATCTTGCTAAGGTCATTTTAATAGTAAGATCTGGATTTGCTTCTATTTTTACAACTTTATTTAAAGCAAAATTATAAGTCAATATATATTTTTTATTTTTTGGAAATAATTCATTTTCAAGTTCAAATCTGATAACTAAATCGCTTTTTTCAAATAGATTTGCTTCTAATGAATTAAAGAATTTGAGTGGGTTAGTAATCTTATACATCAATCCTGTCTTTTCTAGGCTAACATTCTGATAGATTTGGTGATAATGGAGCTTAGATTCATTAGTTGGATTGTCAAAGTAGTGATAAAAATCTGAATCAAAGCAAGTATATTGAACTCTTTTTACTTGGTCAGATTGAGAATTGAGAAAAGTAGAAAATTGTTTCCAAACCTTATGATTCTCATATTGCATTTCCTTAATTTTGAGATCATAACTTCCCTGATCATGAGGAAGTCTTTCAGTAAAACTAAAGAATAAATATCCGTCAATAATACCATTAAGGCGATGAATAATGCATCTCATTTTGGGATTTTGCAAGTAGCCTTTAAATTCTCTCTCTTCCCTAAGCATTGCCCCATGCACTATCCTAGCCTCTTGATTATAGAAATGGGTAATTTCTGCTAAATCCTCAATTCTTGCATAGAATAAGTTATTTGTCTTGGAATATTTAGGGAATTGATGTGGATCTATAGAATAAGTATGCAAAGTTGATCCTAAGCCAAAGCCCATATTCTTGTAAAAGTCAGGCCTAAAGGGATATAGAACCAAAAGATTAATGCCTCTTTCTCTATAATAGTTTTCGTAAAACTCTATCATTTGCTTACAGACTTTCTCTTTTTTATGTAGTAAATCCACAGCTACAGCTCCAATGCCACCGGCAGGAATGACTTGTCCTCGAAAGTTAAGCTGAAAATCGTAAGTGATAAAAGCTCCAACTTCTTGCTTATCTATAAAAGCTCCCCACAAGTTACGAGAAGTAGATTCTTTAGTTATCTCATCAAACCAAGCATTTATTCTCTCTTGAGGAGAGCTCATATCAGGATAAGAATTTCCAAAAATCTGATAAGTTCTCTTATTATCGACTTCTGTTACTTTCTTAATTTCTATCTTCATTTATACCTCTTAGTTCTTTTCAGCAATTATTAAAACACTTCGGGCAGGAGAAAATCCATGCAGTTGAAGATGCTCTACTATACTCTCAGCCTCATCAAGTAATGACTTGGGGATATTATTATTATTTTCTAATCTTTTTTTGGTAGTTAGGATTGTATTGGTATAGTTCTCAATTAGTTTCTCATTTTTAGGGTCAGCTAGCTCAGAATCATAAATCTTTTGATGAATTATTCTAAATCCATTATCAGAAATCAATTTGCTTATTTTATGTGTGTTAAAAGTTAAATCATGGAATCTATTCATATATTTATCTAACTTAGCAAACCAATGATGAATCATAATATGGGATAGCTGAGCAGGAGATTGGTTATTATCACTACACATCTCATTAACTATGAGATAGCCTCTAGGAGAGAGAATCCTTCTCGCCTCATCTAAAACATTTTTAATATCTTCAAAATGGTGGAGAGAATTATTAATGGTAACTGCAGAGAAACTATTAGGTTCAAAATTTAGCTTGCTAGCATCAGCAACAGCAAAAGATACTCTTGGATCATTGAAGTTTTTCACTGCCTGAGCAATGCTGTTTTCACAAGTATCTATGCCGATTATTGATTCAATACTAGCGTTTTCTGCAAGCAAATAGTTAATAAATTGCCCAAGCCCAGTTGCTATATCAATTACATTACTTAGTTTTAATTCAGAGACTTCCATTATTACCCCCAGCTTATTTTTAAAGTTAGTTGATGATATTATCAAGATTTTTTAATAATTAATACCATATATGTTTTTCTTCTCGATATCTCTGTAAATCTTTATCATAGTAGATTTCGCTATTCTTCTTTTTTGAAATAAAAAGTTCTGTCATGGCAAAAAAGAACTTCTCTTTTAGTCTAATTATCGATAAATACATGCAATCTCCTTTACTTAACATATCATCAACTATACTTATGGTATAATAATACGCAAGCTTGGTTATGTGTCAAGAAAAAAAACTAATTTTTAAAAAAGAATGTACTTATTTGTAGAGAAGTACCGAAAAGGGAAAAGTAGCAAATTCAAGAAAAGCTTTTCACAATAGAATATTTTCTGTTAAAAAGAATTAACTTGACAAAAAGAATATTCAATAATTAAATATAATTCGGTGTAAGACAGTTAATTAATACCAAAGGTATTAGTTGCTCTTATTCGTTAGAATAATTTCATAATTTTTGGGAGAGAAGAATGAATTCAAATCAAAGAGAAGGATTAGTGGCAAAATGTGGATTGGACTGTAGTATTTGTGAGTTATATTTGTGTCGCGATAATCAAGACTTATTTGATTTTTTAGTTTCAAAAGGAATTCCCCAAGAGTTCTTACCTTGCTCTGGTTGTAATGCTAATAATGGGAAATGTTCAATAATGGCAGAAAAGTGTGAGACTTACAAATGTGCAGAAGAAATGGATTTACGCTATTGCTTCGAATGCGAAGATTTCCCTTGCGAAAAGCTTCTACCTTGTGCTGAGGCAGCTAACCAATACCCACATAATCTAAAAGTTTATAATTTGGCTTTAATTAAAAGTCAAGGCATAGATCACTTTTTAGAAAATTCACAATCTATAAAGGAAAAATATTTTAAAGGTAAATTCCAAGTTGGTAAGGGCCCAAAATAAATTATTGACAGATTTGCAAGTTTTATTAGATATGTTTAGGTGATAAAATACAAATATAAAGTATTAATATATAATGATATAAACCTAAAATAATTGGGAGGAATAATGTCCGACATGAAGCGCGTTTATTTATTTGGCGATGGAAAAGCAGAAGGTAACAGCACAATGAAAAACCTTCTCGGAGGAAAAGGTGCTAATTTAGCAGAGATGAACTTGATAGGTGTTCCTGTACCTCCAGGATTCACAATCACTACTGATGTATGTACTGAATACAATAAAGTAGGACAAGACAAATCAAAAGAGTTATTAAAAGCTGAAATTGAAAAAGCAATAGCAAATTTAGAGAATATTCTTGGTACTAAATTTGGTTCTAATGAAAATCCTCTTTTACTTTCAGTTCGCTCAGGTGCTAGAATTTCTATGCCAGGTATGATGGACACAGTTCTAAACTTAGGATTAAATGATGATGCAGTTGAAGGAATTGCCAAAAGAACAGGTAATGACAGATTTGCATGGGATTCTTACCGTCGTTTCGTACAGATGTATGGCGATGTTGTTATGGATATGAAACCAAAATCAAAAGAAGATATCGATCCATTTGAAGAGATTATTGAAGCAATTAAAGAAGAAAAAAATATTGATAGTGACTTGGATTTAACAGTTGAAGATTTAAAAGATTTAGTTGCTAGATTCAAAGTAGCAGTTAAAGAAAATACAGGTAATGATTTCCCAAATGATCCATGGGATCAATTATGGGGTGCAGTATTTGCAGTATTTGGAAGCTGGAACAATGATAGAGCTATCTATTATAGAAAAATGAACTCTATTCCTGGCGAATGGGGAACTGCAGTTAATGTTCAAGCCATGGTTTATGGTAACATGGGCGATAATTCAGCTACTGGTGTTGCTTTTACTCGTGATGCTGGTACTGGTGAAAATATCTTCAATGGTGAGTATTTAATCAATGCTCAAGGTGAAGATGTGGTTGCTGGTGTAAGAACTCCTCAAGAAATTACTCTTGAAGGTTCACGCAGATGGGCTAAATTAGCTGGCGTTTCTGAAGAAGAAAGAGCTGCTAAATTCCCTTCATTAGAAGAGACAATGCCTGTTGTATATAAAGAATTAAATGATATTCAAGAAAAATTAGAAAACCACTATAAAGATATGCAAGATCTTGAATTTACTATCCAAGATGGTAAATTATGGTTACTTCAAACCAGAAATGGTAAGAGAACAGGTGCAGCTATGGTAAGAATGGCTGTAGAAATGGTTGAAGAAGGTTTTATTGATGAAAAAACTGCTATTTTAAGAGTTGAACCTAACAAATTAGATGAACTTCTTCACCCTGTATTTGATAAAGATGCTGTTTCTTCAGCAAAAGTACTTGCTAAAGGTCTTCCAGCTTCTCCTGGTGCTGCAACAGGTAAAATCTGTTTCTTCTCTGATGAAGCTGTAAATAGATATGCTGCTGGTGAAAAAATTATCTTAGTTAGAATCGAAACATCTCCTGAAGATTTATCAGGTATGGATTCAGCTGAAGGTATTTTAACTGCTCGTGGTGGTATGACTTCTCACGCTGCTGTGGTTGCTCGTGGTATGGGTAAATGTTGTGTTTCTGGTGTTGGTGCTTTAAGAATCAACTACCGTGAAAGAACTTTAACTATTGATGGTAAAGTTTATAAAGAAAATGATTTCATTTCTCTTAACGGTTCAACTGGTGAAGTTTATGACGGCCAAATCAAAACTATCGACCCTGAATTATCAGGTACATTTGGCAAGTTAATGACTATTGCAGATAAATATTCTAATATGTATGTTAGAACTAATGCTGATACACCAAATGATGCTCTTGTAGCTCGTAACTTTGGTGCTCAAGGTATTGGTCTTTGCCGTACAGAACACATGTTCTTTGAAGGTGAAAGAATCAAAGCAGTTCGTGAAATGATTCTCTCCGAAGATCAAGCAGGAAGAGAAATTGCTCTTGCTAAAATTCTTCCTTTCCAAAGAGAAGATTTCGAAGGTATCTTTAGAGCAATGGACGGATTTGGTGTTACTATCAGATTGTTAGATCCACCTCTTCACGAATTTGTACCTCATGAGGAAGAAAACCAAAAAATCATGGCTGACGAAATGGGAATTTCTGTTGAAGAAGTTAAAGCTAAAGTTGAAGAACTTGCTGAGTTTAACCCAATGCTCGGTCATAGAGGTTGTCGTCTAGGTAACACATATCCTGAAATCACTGCAATGCAAGCTCGTGCAATTATCGAAGCTGCAGTTAATGTGAAAAAAGAAGGTGTTGATGTACATCCTGAAATCATGGTTCCTCTTATCGGTACTGTTGAAGAATTCCAACTTCAAGAGACTATTATTAGAGAAACTGCTGAAACTGTATTCACAGAAAAAGCTTCAAGAGTAGATTTCATGGTTGGTACTATGATTGAAATTCCTAGAGCTGCTTTAACTGCTGATGCTATAGCTAAACACGCTGAATTCTTCTCTTTCGGTACTAACGATTTAACACAGATGACTTTCGGTTACTCTCGTGACGATGCTGGTAAATTCTTACCTGTTTACCTTGAAAAAGGTATCTTGAAAGATGATCCATTCCAAAAGTTAGACCAAGTAGGTGTTGGCCAACTTGTTAAAATGGGTACTGAAAAAGGTAGATCTACTAGACCTGACCTTAAAGTAGGAATCTGTGGCGAACATGGTGGAGAACCAACTTCAGTTGAATTCTGTCACGGTGTTGGTATGAACTATGTTTCATGCTCACCTTTCCGTGTGCCTATCGCTAGATTAGCTGCTGCTCAAGCTGCTGTTAAAAATCCTAGATAATTAATCTAAAAAATTAATATATAAAAGAGGGACTGAGAAATCAGTCCCTTTGTTTTATTAAATCTCTTTTCTTGGCAAGAAGGTTACGGAGCATTTTGGCTCTTGTTCAAGTTTGGTGGTAAATAAGAGACTTTCATTATAGCATATTGCTTGAATAATAGAAAGTTACAAGTAAGATTATATGAAGAGTGACGGGAGTTGCTCACGGAGTAGCGACTTCCGACACTCTTCACCCGAAGTCCCTTGCCTACGGCTGAGGAACTCCGGTCTCCAACAAAAAGCAGGCTCAAGTTCAAGTCTGGTGGGAATTATATAGGGAAATGAGAATATTTCATTACTATATTGATTCATCAAAAATCCCTGAAAGGGATAAAATAATTTAGCCCAGGGTAAGATGCTGAAAGTATCGCAACCCTGGGTGAAAAAAAGGAAAAAAAAGGAAGAAGTACTAAGTCAGACTGGATTCATTTTGTCAGAGAATATTATAGAGGGATTAGTCGTCAAGCTATTAAAGAAAAAAGACAAGTAAAAGCTCAAAACAAGAAAGATCAAGTTAACAAGCCACAAAGAGGAAGTGAAAGTAAGAATTTAAGAGAAAAACACTTATTACCCAAACTTGCAAGATCTATATTCGTCCGAAGTCCCTTGCCTAGGGCTGAGGAACTCCGGTCTCCAACTCGAATGACGGGAGTTGCTCACGAAGTAGCGACTTCCGACTGACAGATAAAAAGAAATTGACAAGAAAAATGATTTTGATGAAATAAAAAAATTGATAAAATAACCATTATATTGCAGAGCTTCACATGAAGCTCTGCAATTAAAAAAGGATACATTATGAAATTAAGATTAACATTGTTTATTATAGTTCTACTATTAATGAGTAAGTTAGATTGTACTCTGTTAGAAGTAAATTTAGATGGCACTGCAGATTATACTTCAATTCAATCCGCAATAAACTCTGCTATCGATAATGATGTAATCTTGGTTCATCCAGGGCATTACATAGAAAGATTAAATACCAACGGCAAGGATTTAACCTTGCAAAGCCTCTATGCAATAGAGCCTTTGCAAGAATATATCGATTCTACCATTGTTGATGGAAACAGGCAAGTATGTTTACGCATTGAAAATGGAGAAGATGTTACAGTCAATGGTTTTACTTTTTCTAATAATTATGATGATTTGAATGTAGTGGATACACACGAGATTGATACTGTTGGAGGGGGGATGAAAATCTTTGATGCAGGCCATGTCGAAGTAAAAAACACAAAGACTATAAAAAATGTTTCTCGAGGGGGAGCAGGTATATCCGTATATGGCAACAATACAAGTGTTTATTTCGAAAATGTTGAAATCACTGAAAATAGAGCTCTTGCTGGAGGTGGACTTCGTATTAGCTCAGGTGCTCAAATTGAGTGTAATGATCTCCGTGTATTCAATAATTTTGCTATATATGCAATGGATATCTTCATTGGCAACTACAATGATTATCAAGGTACCCATATTGAGTTAAGTCTTGGTTCTGCAGTTCTCGAAGAGATTGATAATTATTATGTCTTAGATGCAGGGAATTCATCTCCTCCTTATGAACCAGGTATTGGCAATGTAACAATCTCAGTTCAAGAAGCATGTTTCCCTGAGATTGATCAAGATGTCTATGTATCTCCCTTAGGTTCTAATGCTAACAGTGGAACTTCTCCCCAAGAACCATTGCAGACTCTGGTTAGAGCTATGCAGATGATAAAATCAAACCCGATTAATCCTAATACTGTTCATGTAGCCCCAGGAACTTATTCCTGGAGCCAAAATAACCAAAGATTTCCTTTTAGTTTAAAGTCTAACACAAAGCTCTTAGGAGCAGGAATAGATCAGACTATTATTGAAGGCGAGAATGGTTTAGTTAATATTGGTGTAGCATATACTAACAATTTAGAGTTTGGAGGAATGACTTTTCAGAATAGTAATGGATACAGCTATGCTCCTCTTTGGGGTGGAGGAGGTGAAAATGTCTACATTCATGATTTAAAGTATGATAGAACAACACATATCAATACTACTGGATTTTCCCTAAGTGGAGGAGGTGATTATCAGATAGAAAACATAATCATCCAAAATAATAACTCTCACACTTATTCTGATCTTCAAGCCATGCTTTTAAGTGAAGGAACTTATACCCTGAACAATATCATCATTCGTAACAACAAAATGTTCCATGGAGATAATTATGAACTAGGGATATACGCAGTTAATAGCAACTTAGATATCAGAAATCTAATTATCACAGATTGCCAAGGCGAGGATGCAACTCTCTTAAACTACTATATAAACCAAGAGCTTTATAGCGATTGTACCTTTGAGATGCATAATGCTCTTATTTTTGATAATAATGTTTTTACCGGTCCTGGGACTATTAGACCTGTGGGAATAAAAAATATTTTTAATGAAGACTTTAGTATCTTAATATCAAACTCTACTATTGCTAATAATTATGGGAATCGCGAATTTGCGGGAGCAGCTGGAAGAGCAAAAATATATAACTCAATTTTTTATAACCCTGAATGTCTGTTTGATGGAGAACTTAATCTTAGCAATAGAATTAAAGTTGATAATCAATGGGTTCCTATGGATAGCCACCTTTATAACAATTTATTTTACTGTGAATCTCCCTTTTATTGGAATGAAGATTATGTAGAACAAGGAGATAACCTCTTTAGTACAAATCCTCATTTTTTAGGAGAATATGTTGACTCTTTGACTGTTTCTGATGTAGATTACTATAGGCTTTCAGATAATTCTCCTTGTATTGATACTGGTTTTTCAGATACTTCTTTTCTTGCTAGTACAGACTTAGCTGGTAATGCTCGAGTCTGGGGAAATGCTGTTGATATAGGAGTATTTGAATACAACTCTGAGCCAGTTCATAATGAAGACAATGAAGTATCCTCAATCATTAAGCCACAAATATTAGTCTATCCTAACCCTGTTTCTCGAAGCAAGAGTAAGGGGAGTGGCATGAGTAATATTGAATTTGTTTTACCAAAGAGTATTAAAGAAAAACCTGTTCTAACAATATATAACTTAAAAGGGCAGAAAGTTAAGAGAATTTCAATAGAAAACAGTTATCAAGATATGCAAAGACATGCAGGACTTAAAACTAATTATGCAGATGGCCAGCTATACTCTACCAACTGGAACTTACGAAATGAGAATAATAAGCAAGTTGCCAGCGGAATATATTTTATTCAAGTAAAAGCTGGTAGATATAGAGTCAGTAGTAAAATAATGGTTTTGAAGTAGTATCATCTGACCCTTAGCATTCTAACCTAAAGGTCGATTCTAAGGCAAACAAAAAGATTTATTAACATAAGTAAGGCAGGACATCAATCCTGCTTTTTTGTTTGCCCAGAATGTTATCTGAGCCGATGGACTGAAAGAAGTCCTGACACCCAACTGACAGGAAGTCAATCTGAGGTCAAGGGCGTTGCTGGCAACGGCAGGGTCTGAAGTAAGACGCAGGAAGAATGTGGAACATAGCGAAAGTAAACTGATTTTGGTTCATGTAGTGGGTAACTCTTCGAAAAGTGAGAACGCCCAAAAGTCAGTCGATTACATGGATTACAACAGATGGATTTACATTCAGGCAGGATAGCTTAACTGGGGAAGCCTGTTAATGTCTCTAATAGAGTAACTATGACTACAAGCTGAAAGGCAAGAGTTGTATTAAGCATAAGCAGGTGGCAGATGATTCCGTAGTAGTGACTAACCCTTTGCCTATGAAAGCTGGTGACAGACTGGAGGATAAAACAGAGGGGACAATATTCTTAGTAATATTGGGGGATATTTTTCAAAAGGAAATATCTCATGTGAAGGGATGAAGATAAACCAAAGAATAAACATAATTAAAGAGATATTTTCTTAAAAGTAGGAAACGAAGAGAATCGAAAGATTCAAGGCTCGGATAGACGGTGGTGAGTACCTTCTTTCTATCATGACCTTACGAGACTGAGTAGATGAAGTTAAAAAAAGGATAATAGTCAAAACCTATAAAATCTTTGATAGATTGCTTTATGCTAAAAACTTCGAAGGTCTTCATTGAATTAACTGTCATTTGAAAGTATAATTTAAACATTGTTTATTGTGAAAAAGGAGAAACTAAATGAAAAAGTGGTACAGTTTAATTGATAAAGTTTACTCAAAAGGTAATCTCTATGAATCTTTCCTAAAGGTAAAGAAAAATAGAGGTGCAGAAGGTATAGATAATATTACTATATCTAAGTTTGGTGAGACTCTACAAGAGAACTTAGAGCAGATTCATTTAGAATTGAAAAGTGGGAAGTATATCCCATCACCTGTGAAACGGGTAGAGATACCTAAAGGAAATGGTAAGATGAGGCCATTAGGAATACCTACTGTAAAAGATAGAATCGTACAGCAGGCAATAAATAACATCATCCAACCAATTTTTGAACCTGATTTTCATCCACAAAGCTATGGCTACCGTCCCAACAAAAGTTGTCAAAAGGCAGTGGCTAAAGCACATATATTAATGGTTCAGGAAGAGCTTCCTTTTGTAGTGGATATGGATTTATCAAAATGTTTTGATACATTAAATCATAAATTCATAATGCAATCATTAAATAGGAAAATAAGTGACGGAACATTATTAAAGTTGATAGAGAAAATCTTAAAGTCTGGTGTTATGCAAGAAGGGAAGTATAGCGAAACTGAAGTAGGAAGTCCACAAGGAGGGGTAATCTCTCCACTTCTTATGAACATATATCTTGATAGTTTTGACCAAGAAATGAAAAGTCGAGGAATCGAGATAGTACGCTATGCTGATGACATTTTACTTTTTGCTAAGACTAAGAAAAAAGCAGAACAATATCAACGAATTGCGGTAGAATATCTAAACTCAATTTATCTCATCGTAAATGAAGAAAAGACACATATTGCGAGTGTATTTAAAGGAGTCAAGTATCTTGGCTTCGAAATACATGAAGCATATGTAAAGATAGAGGATAAAAGAGTAAAAGCGTTCAAAGATAAGATTCGGTCACTGACTCCACGGAATAGCGGAATTAATGTCCAGACAATGATTAAAAGACTTAATCCGATATTGAGAGGTTGGTCGAATTACTTTAGGGTGGCAAATTGCAAAGGAGTCTTTCAGTCTCTATTATCATGGATAAGGCGGCGACTAAGAATGAAGAAAATGCGGGAATGGAAAAGTTGGAAAGCTTTTCACCAACAACTTAGAAGAGTTGGGCATAAAAGTGATTTTCCGAAAATATCTATGACACATTGGAAGAATTCTGGTTGTTATCATATTCATAGAGCTTTACCTAATGAATGGTTTGAGCAATTAGGGCTATATGACTTACTATCGAAACCTACAAGTGTTTTATTTAATTATTATGAATAATTACAAGGTTTATCAGGAGCCGTGTACGAGTCCCGTACGCACGGTTCTGTGAGAGGGATGGTGCTAACGCACCACCCTACTCGATTTTCTATAATATGTAGAAAAACTATGTTTAGATTGACAAATATTACTTTAATATTGAAGTGGTTTAATATTAAAATTAGGAAAGAAGAAAAATGACAAGAAAAGAAATTACCTCCTTGATATTATTAACTTTAGTGATACTAATCGGTATATATAAATTCGCTACTGCCGAATATGAGTTTGTGGATAGTAAGTATTTAAATTATACTCCTACCTTACAGGGTAAGAATCTCAGGACAGAGATATTCGTACTTAGTGATAAAAAGAATGGTGAAGCTGTAACAAAAGAGGCTTTCGTTTATATGCAGAAACTTATTTATAAGTTTTCTGATGACTATGAAGAAAGCGTGATATACAAAATTAATAATTCTCAAGGGAAAAAATACCCTATGGATGAGGATGTCTTTAATCTTCTAGAAAAAGCTAAAGCTATGTACCAACTTACGGATGGTAGTTTCGATATTTCTGTAAAGCCTGTGTATGATTTGTGGGATTTTGATAGTGCTCAAATGGATAATCCAGAATTTAATGCCAGTTTAATACCTGATTCCTTAACTATAGAAGAGAACTTAAAATTAGTTGATTTTTCTCGGATTGAATACAATGAAGAATATATTATTCTTCCTGCAGGCATGAAAATTACTTTTGGAGCTATTTCTAAAGGCTATATTGTAGATAAAACTGTAGAATTTCTACAATCAAAAGGAGCAAAAGCTGGTTATGTAGATCAGATAAGCTCTATTAGGTATTTCGGTGATATTCCTAAGAAAGTAATTTTAGGAATTCAGCATCCACGAATGAATTCAGAAGTTATAGCTCAGTTATCCAACCTTAATAATACTGCTATAGCAACATCTGGTGATTATCAACAATTCTTTGATGTCGATAATATCCGTTATCATCATATAATCGATGCAAAAACAGGATACTCTTGCCACAGAAATGTCTCAGTAACAATTCTTTCAACTACAGCTTTTGAAGCAGATGCTCTTTCTACTGCTTTGTTCTTAATCGACAACGATAAGGCAATAAATTACTTAAAAACATTAAATGATACTGAAGCAATAATCTACAGTGATAGCTATGATGAAGTAGGGCAAACTTGGGAAGCTACTTCAATTAAAACAGAGAAAACAGATCATTCTAAAGGAATGGAATACTACTTATATAATGAATTTATTGATGGTGAATAATGAAAAATACAATTGATATACAGAATTTAAATGATAATAGAAAAGTTACGATAGATAAAGTTGGCGTAAAGGGTGTAAAATACCCTATAATCGTCGAAGACAGAGCTAATGAAATACAGCATACAGTTGCTGATTTAGATATTTTTGTTGAGCTACCTCATCATCATCGAGGCACTCACATGTCACGCTTTATTGAGATTCTTAATGAATATCATCATCGTAATTTTGTCTCTGAAATAGAGAACTTCGTCTTGGAAACAAAAAAGAGATTAGACGCAGATTCAGCTTTTGTGAATATGAGTTTTCCTTATTTCGTAGAAAAAACTGCTCCAGTTTCGGGAATAAAATCTTTAATGTCTTATGATTGCTTCTTCCTTGCTTCTCATCGTGATGATTTTGAAATGCAAATTGGGGTAAAAGTACCAATAACAACAGTTTGTCCCTGCTCGAAAGAGATTAGTGAGTATGGAGCTCATAATCAACGCTCTATTGTAACAGTTTCAGTAAAATACTCTGACTATGTCTGGTTAGAAGAATTGATAGAAATTGTCGAAAGTGTAGCTAGTTGTGAAGTCTATTCTTTATTAAAAAGATCAGATGAGAAATTCGTTACCGAAAGAGGTTATGATAATCCTAAATTTGTGGAAGATATTGTCAGAGATGTTGTTGTTGAATTAAGAAAAGATATTAGAATAATTGAATTTAGTGTTGAATCTGAGAATTTTGAATCTATCCACAATCACAGTGCTTATGCCTCAGTTGCAGGCAGGAGAGCAGAATAGATGATGAAAATTAATGTTAAGCACCATACTCTTGATAATGGATTAAAGATTATCGTTGCTAAAGATAAATCAAACCCTATCATTAGCTTACAACTATATGTTAAAGTTGGTTCTGTGCATGAAAAAGCAAGCGAATCAGGTTATTCTCACTTGATGGAGCATTTGGTCTTTAAATCAACCCAAAAATACCCTGATAATAAAATAATGGAAACAGCCTCGTCATTAGGGGCAAATATTAATGCTTATACAGAGTATGATTCAACTTGTCATTACTTAACCCTACCAGCAAAATACACTGAAGAAGGTTTAGAATTATTAGCAGAATTAGCTATGAGAGCTAACTTCTCTGACGAAGAGTTTGATACAGAAAAGAAAGTCGTTATAGAAGAGTTAAAGCAATATGCTAATGATCCTGAAGAAGATTTTGTTGAAAAGATACCCCTCTATTACTTTGAAGAAAGTCCTTATCACAACCCTATAATAGGACATTTAGATAATTTAGAAAAGTCAACGCCCAATGATTTAAGAGAGTTTTATCAGCAGTATTATCGTGCTAATAATTGCTTTATAGTTATCAGTGGAGATTTTAAATTTAAGTCAATCAAGGGAATTGTTGAAAAGTACTTTGGCAATTGGCAGGCAAATTATGATCTTAAGAATGAAACAAAAGCTAATATTTATAAAAAAGGTTTTTCTACTCATACTGTTGTTGATGAAGAGCTAAATCAAGAATTACTGGCCTTTGTGTTACCTGAAATAAGTGAGAAAACAAAAGAAGGCTTAGGACTTTCCTTAATTACTAAAGGTTTTGCCATTGGAAAAAACTCTAGACTATATAAGCGACTTTATATAAAAGAACAATTAGTTACAAGTATTCAAGTACAATCTATTGCAGGACGCTATGATGGGGTGTCTATAATTATGATAATCCCAAAATCAAATTCTTGTTTAGAAGAGATTTGCCGTATTTTCCTAGAAGAGTATAATAGAATCAAAGTTCAAGGTTTAACTTATGAAGAGTTGAGAAAAATCAAGGTTGAGCAAGAACATAGCTGGAAATATGCTTTTGAATATGTTGAGAACTTTGGTAGCGTACTAGGAATAGAAGAATTAGATTCTGGCTATGAAGAGATTTTCAAGTATCCAATTAGATTAGCCTCCTTGGATATCCAGCTACTATTAGATATTGCTAACAAATATTACAATCTTGATAACTTGAAAATTATTCATCTAGGAAGAAAAAATCACTTCTTAGATAAAATAGAAAAAGAGTTTAAGAATAAGAAGAATGAACAGTTTTCTTCTATCGAAAACAATAACTATACTGAACATATCTGTAACAATGGCTTAAAATTAATTATGAAAAAAGTAGTGGGTAAACCAACTGTGGGTATCTCATTAACAAGAAGAATATCTCAACTCTGTGAGCCAGTCGACATGCGGGGAATAAACTTCTTTACTTTAGCCTTAATGCAATATGGAACCAAAAAATATAGCTATGAAGAACTTGTTGATTATTGCAATGAACGGGGAATAAATCTCAATGTTCATAATGGAATAGAAACTTCAGGTTTTAAAATAAAATGCTTTGGAGAATATATATCTGAGTCCTTAGAATTACTTGCTGAAGTTATTAAGGAACCTAAATATCCCATATTCTATCTTAACAATATTAAACAATCTGTGAGATCTAATCTCAGAAGAATAAATGACTTCCCTACTAAAGAAGCTGTTAAGAGATTTAACCAATATTTGTTTGGTAGGCATAGCAATTTGATTAGTAAAACTGGAGAACTCTCTGATGTTACCAAGATAACTCGCAAGAAAATCAATGCTTGGCATAAAGAGTTTTTGGATTTATCAAAAATGAGTTTAGTCGTGATTGGTGATATACATTTTGATAATATTATCAGGATTGTAGAAAAGACTTTCGACTTTACTTCTTATAACTCTGATCTGCAAGAAAAAGTTCTCTTCACTAAAGCTCAAAAGCATAGACATCTTTTTGATTATGACAACGACCAGTCAACTATTCATATAGGTGGTTTCGCTTGTAATGCTAATGATTATAGGTTAAATGTAGCATTTCATGTCCTTTCCCAAATTATTGGTGGTGAGATTAACTCGCGACTTTTTAACGAACTTAGAGAAAAACTTGGCGTAGCTTATAGCGTTGGTTTTGATTTTACTGCCTTATCTGAGGTAGGCTTCTTTGCTAATTATGCTATAGTTGATAGAAATAGAGAAGAGGAATCTATAGCTTCTATCAGAAAGATAATGCAGGATATTATTAAATATAATGTTACCAAAGAAGAGTTAGAACTTACCAAGAACTATATTAATGGACAAAGGCTTTTAGATGATGAAAGTGTTTCATCGCAAGCAAGCTCATTAGGAATCTTGAGCTCCCTAGGCTATGATTATGATTTCTATTTAGATAGAGAGAAACGCCTTCAATCTGTTTCTTTTGATGATATTGCAGAAATTGCTGAAACCTATTTCACTGCAGATAATCTTTTTACCCAAATTTATAGGTAACAAATGCTTACTATCGGAATAGATATTGGATCTACAACTAGCAAAATTCTTCTTTTTGATCATTCAAATAACAGAATCATCGATTGGAACTATACTGCAACTGGAGTAACACCTAAGAAAACTGCTAATAAATTATATGAAGATTTACTAAATAAAAATAATTTGAGTAAGGTAGATTTTGTCGTTTCTACAGGCTATGGAAGGAAATTAGTAGAGTTCAAAGATAAGATAAGTTCAGAAATTATCTGCCATGCACGCGGACTCTCTTATCTTAAGCCAGAAATTCGGACTGTGGTTGATATCGGGGGACAGGATTCAAAAGTAATAGTTTTAGATGAAAACCATAAGGTCATAGATTTTGTCATGAATGATAAATGTGCTGCTGGAACTGGTAGGTTTTTGGAAGTTGTGGCTACTATTCTAGAAACATCTGTTGATGAACTATCTGAACTTGCCTTCAAAGCAGAAGAAGAGATTGATATAGATTCAACATGTGTGGTTTTTGCTGAATCAGAAATTATAGGAATGATAGCTAAAGGGTATTCCCGCAATACTATCGTTAAAGCTGTTCATAAATCGATAGCTAAGAGAATAGTTAATCAAATACATTCTCTTAATTGGGAAGCACCTATTGCCTTTACAGGTGGGGTTTCCTTTAATAAATCAATGAAGTCTATTTTGGAAGATATACTAGATTATCCCTTATATACTTACGAAACACCAATAATAACAGGGGCTCTCGGCGCCGCTTTAATCGCAAATAATAATTAAGGAGTTATAAATGAAAAGAAATAATTACGCAAGTGTGGTAAACTCAATAGGATTGCTTTCCTTACTCTTAGGAGTCTTCTTAACCTTCACTTCTGTTAAAACTGATTTGGATAGTTTTAATACTAGTAAAGAATCTTTTAATGTTCAGTATGATCAGAGTAAAGAGATGATTCAAAAAACTATTGATTACAAAAATGGTATTGGTACTGAAGAGTTAAACGCTGAAGATTTGGTTTATTTACAATCTCTAAGCGATTCAACAATTGCTTCTTATAGTGAAGGCTTAGAAAGCGAATACCAATCTGGGTTGGCTGACCTCAAAACACAAATGTGGGATGATATTGCTACTTCATCAGGCAAACAAATTGCTTTAATTTTACTCGGAATTGCTCTCATTTTTGTAGCTAAAGGACTTAACAGTCTTTCAACTTTTCCAACAGAAGATTAATTCTCTCTAACAAGTTTATTATCATAATCGCTATTACTTTCTTTAGGTAATAGCGATTATTGCATTTACAGCTTTTTTTGCATATCTATAATTATTTATAAAAAGTTATACCTGATTTATCAAGCAATAATAAGGAAATAATGTCCCATCTTATGAAAGATACTTTTATAGTGAAAATAGTATTTGACAAAATACTCAATCTGATTATCTTTTGCTTATAGAAGAAAACTAAGAATGGAGAGAATTATGAAATACAAAAGTTTGACTGTACTTACTATTTTGTTTATTGTTTTATTTACTTTTGGTTGTAACAATACAACGAAAAGTTCAAATAACAACAATCAAGAAACTGAATTTGCTGATTTGCAAATTGAAGATAATTTTGATTTCTCCACCGTAGAAAATGTTAATGTAGAATTAATGGTTTCAAATGGTGGAAGTGATGGGGTTGAAAAAATACCTTTTAAAATCTACGATAAAGATCCTGAACAAGGTGGAAAAATCTTAGATTCAGGTACTACTAACGATAATGGTGTATTTAGCACTAAAGTTGTTATACCTTCTTATATCAAATCTCTTTATGTAGTAGGTTATATGTCTTCTTTTGAGATTCCTATTACTAATGGTTATGCTAAATTTGAATTTGGTTCTAATACCTTTAATACTTCAAGAGAAAATAAAACCATTGTTACTCCTGAAAAATCAGACCTAGTCTATCTTGGACCTTACAATGTTGATGGTGTACCTCAAGATATGGATTTTGAAGCAGTAGCTCCAGGATTCTTAACTAAAGTTAACGACTCTTTACCTGAAAGAGTTTCAGTCCCAGATAACTCACCTCATTATCTATATGTAGGAAACCAATATAATGCAGTTATCGTTAATCAAACTACTGATATCTGGATTACCTTTGTCCATGAAGGTGCTGGAAACAGAAACGCTTTTGGTTTTTATACTTTTGATATCAATAATCCACCTCAAACTCCAGCAGATATTGCTGAAATCAATGTAGTATTCCCTAATGTATCTATGGTGGGAAGTGGCGGTGGTTTAGTACCAGGCGACAAAATTAACATTGGTGAATTTCAACCAGGTACTGTAATTGGTTGGGTTTTAATGTCTAATGGCTGGTATAATGGTGCAGCTCATATTGTTAATAATACTTGGTATTCAGATAAGAACTTAAATTATACAGGTTATCAACAAAGTGTTCTTTTCTATGATGATGAATATGACAAGTTAGTTGTTGGTTTTGAAGATATCGAGTTTAATGATGGTGATGATGATTTTAATGATGCTCTATTCTTTGTAGAAGCTGAAGAACCAAACTCAATAGATACTTCAGAAATCACTCCTATGGGTGTTCCTAGTGATGATGACGGTGACGGAGTTCCAAATATGTTTGATGATTTCCCACTAGATCCAGAAAGAGCTTTCCAAACTAATAATCATAGCATGTCTACTTTAGCTTTTGAAGATTTATGGCCTCAAAAAGGTGATTATGATTTCAATGACTTAGTTATGGATTATAATATTTACTTCCATAAAAATGCAGATAATAAAATTAAGAATGTAATCACTGAGTTTGAACTAAGAGCTGTCGGTGCTCGTTTTAGAAACGGTTTTGCTGTACAATTCCCATTTAGTTCTAGCAATATAGAATCATTCACCGTTATTGATGGTTCAGACATCTTGACTTATTCTAATGTTATCTCAGATGAGAATTTCTCACCTTTATTAGAAGCTGGTTCAAATGCTACTATTGTTTATATCGATAATACACTTGATCTTATTCAACCTAATGGAAATACCTTCATCAATACTGAAAAGAATGTTCCTTTCATTGGAACTGTTAAATTTGCCTTAGATATCAAATTATCAACACCTGAGAATATCTCTAACTGGCAGTGGAATGTACCATTTAATCCATTTATTTATGTGGACAGAGAAAGGACTCATGAAGTTCATCTATCTGATTTCCCTCCTACAGCAACAGCTAACCAAGCATTATTTGGTACTAACGATGACTCTTCTGTTATAAGTCAAAATAGATATTATAAATCAGTTGAGAATCATCCATGGGCTTTAAATATTGCTGATAGCTGGGATTATCCTTATGAAAGAAATAAAGTAACAGGTGCTTACCTAATGTTTAAAGAGTGGGCTGAATCTTCAGGAACACTCTATCAAGATTGGTATAAAAATCTTCCTGGATATAGAAATCCTGAAAGAATCTACCAAGAACAAGATTAATTTATAGAGAGAAGAAATTTAAGGGGCTACTTGTTAGTCCCTTATTTTTTACAAAAAAATATTTGTAAAAATTACAAAAGTAATTAATTTTTAATTATTAAAGCACATAATAAAGGATGGAATATGAAAAAGATAATAATGCTTTTTACTGTTGTTGCACTACTAGCATTAAGTTTTGGCTGTAGTGATGATAATAACACAAATAATAATACCACTGTTGATTTTGAAGATCTCCAAGTTCAAGACAATTTTAACTACTCAACTACTGAATTAGTTAACATCGAAATTAAAGTATTCAATGGTGAAGGTCAAGGAGTAGCAAATATTCCATTTAAAATTTATGATAAAGCTCCAAGTGAAGGTGGAAGACTATTCGATTCAGCTTCCACAAAAGCTTCTGGTTCAGCCACTTTTAAAGTCACTTTACCAACCTATCTTACTTCAGTATATGTTGTTGGATATATGTCTTCTCTAGAGTTGCCAATTTTGAATAATAGCGCAACTTATGAGTTTGGCTCAGGAATAAACGATAAAGCTAGAAATGATAAAAAGGCTATTGCTCCTCCTAAGACAGATTTAGAATATGTATTAGATTATAATGCTCAAGGTGTTCCTTTAGGCATGGAAAGAGATGTTATTGATGCAGCTTTTTTAACCAAAGTTGATGCTACTCTTCCTGAAAGCAGACCTGTTCCCCAATACCATCCTGACTACCTTACTGAAGGTAATCAATTGAATGTATTAGTGATTGATGAAGCTGCTGATGTTTGGGTAACTTTTGTTCATGAAGGTGCAGGACATCTAAACTCCCTTGGTTATTACACTTATCAAGAGGGGAATCCACCCCAATCAAGAGATGATATTGATGTTGTGAAAATATTATTCCCTAATGTTTCAATGGTCAACAGTGGGGGTGGTTTAGTTCCAGGAGATAAAATTTATCTCGGTCAATTTGAACCTGGAACTGTAATAGGCTGGGTAATTATGGATAATGGCTGGTATAGCGGAGGAGCTCATTTAGTTGTTAGTAGCTGGTTCTCTAATACAAATCTTAATCCAGATAATAACCAACAAAGTATACTTGTATATGATGCAGAATATGAAAAACTTCTTTTTGCTTTTGAAGACTTAGTTAAAAGTGAAGGTGATGATGATTATAATGATGCTGTTTTCTATGCAACAGCAAATCCTATAGAATCAATTGATATTGATGATGTACCACCTATTGACACTCCTGATGACAGAGACAATGATGGAATTTCAGATATATTTGATGATTTTCCAGATAATCCTGATAAAGCATTCCATACTAATAACTATTCAAACTCTACTTTAGTTTTTGAAGATCTCTGGCCTCAAAAAGGTGATTATGACTTTAATGACATGGTAATGGATTATAATATCTTTTTCCATAAAAATGTGGAAGGAGAAGTTACTAATCTGATAACAGAATTTGAACTTAGGGCAGTTGGTGCACGCTATAGAAATGGTTTTGCAGTTCAATTTCCTTTCAGCTCAACTAATATAGCCAATATGACTATAATCGATGGAAGTGATACCTTGTCTTATTCTGAAGTAATTTCTCATTCAGCTTTTAATCCTATATTGGAAGAGGGAAGTAAAGCAGTGGTTAAGTTTATCAATAACACATTTGACTTTATCCCAGCCAATGGAACTAATTTCATAAATACTCAAGCTGATGTTTCTTATATTGAACCTATAAAGATTGCCTTAAACATCGAATTCAATACACCTGAAGAGATGGAAAATTGGCAATGGGCTATTCCTTTTAATCCATTTATTTTTGTTGATACAGATAGAGAACATGAAGTTCATCTTGCAGATTATCCTCCTACTACCTTAGCTGATCAAGCAATGTTTGGTATGAATGATGATACAACAAATATAAACCAAAATAGATTCTATAAAACTATTAATAATCATCCATGGGCTCTTAACATCGCTGATAGTTGGGAATACCCTTATGAAACTAAAAAGATTAATCACGCTTATCTTAAATTCCAAAGTTGGGCTGAATCATCAGGTGCATCTTACCCTGACTGGTATCTTAACTTACCTGGATATAGAGATGAAGATTTAATATATCAACAACCTTAAAGAACTCCTTGTTTAGTGCAGAAGGGACTCTTTTCGAAGAGTCCTTTTTCATTTCAATAATAAAGTGCAAGGAATTGCTTAATAATTTCCACTAAATATGAACTTGAGCATCTTAAATCCCTGAGGGAGAACATATAATAGGGATTATAAGAGAAGACACCCCCTGTGTTCCCCTCACGGAGGGGGATTTGTATCAATCTTAAATCCCGGAGGGATAACATATAATAGGGAGTGTTCGCAAGACACTCCTAGAGGAAACCACCAGAAAATAGCCCTGAAAGGGCGACATACTTTTAAAAAATTAGCAAATACTTGAGAAGAAGCCTCTTAAATTAAATCCCTGAGGGATAACATATAATAGGGATTATAAGAGAAGACACCCCCTGTGTCCTCCTCACGGAGGGGGATTTGTATCAATCTTAAATCCCGGAGGGATAACATATAATAGGGAGTGTTCGCAAGACACTCCTAGAGGAAACCACCAGAAAATAGCCCTGAAAGGGCGACATACTTTTAAAAAATTAGCAAATACTTGAGAAGAAGCCTCTTAAATTAAATCCCTGAGGGATAACATATAATAGGGATTATAAGAGAAGACACCCCCTGTGTCCTCCTCACGGAGGGGGATTTAAGAAAACACCCCGTCTGCTTTGCAGCCACCCCTCTTTTAGCGTGCTTTCAGCACTAAAGCGGGGAGTTTGAGGAGGTCTAGAACACGATGTTTTACATTTTAAGTCTACTCAGGAGCTAGAAATTAGCATTTCAGACTTCAGTACCAAAACTGGCAGTTGAGAAGTGTGATAATCCCTCTTCTGTCGGATTGAGGACAGCCCCTCATCTTCTTTGATCTCAATTCTCAATTTTATCTTATCTTTTTTTCATCAAAATCAAACTAATATATTCTGCTTTCTTATTAAGAGCACACAAGAACTGGTCTTTGATTTCGAAGATGCAATTAGGCATTAATTTGATGATAGAGATAAGACCAGTTTTCGTAAAGAACTTATTTAAATAAGTGAAGCTGTTGACTATAAAAAGCTTATTCTCTGTAGCTAATCTTTCTAAACTTTTCAGCGTAAATGAATGAAGATGAGCACTACGAGGAGTCATTTTATGGCAATGAATACAAAGCTCTTGCACAATATTCTCATTAAAAGGTACAGAGATAAAGATTTTGCCTTGAGGAGTTAAGAAATTGCTAATATGGGCAATAACTTCATTAGGGTTTTCTAAATGTTCAAGTACCTCATTCATTACTATCCAATCGAACCTCTCTTCTGTAAAAGGTAGCTCTTCAGCACTTCCATATTTAGTCTTAATACGACTGCTCTTCTCTTGAATGAGGTCTAAGTTCTTTTGTGATAAATCAACAGCAGTGATGTCAAATCCCTTTTTTGCCATTTCAAGTGAGAACCAACCTCTACCTGAACCGATTTCTAAGATTTTATCCCCTTGATGTGCAGGGAAGTACTTTAATATATAGTAGTTGCGTCTTCTCTCATTTTCAGAAAGCTGGTTAGCTCCAAAATAATCAAATAATTCAGCATCAATTTTATAGTGTTCTTTAAAGTCCATTTCTCTCTCCTAAATTTTGGTTAATATTAGTTGAATGCGATTTCTCTCTCTATCGACAGATTTAACAGTCACTGGAATTAGTTTTCCTGGGTAGTAGTTTTTAAACATTTCTTTTTTAGAATTAAAGTTAGAGACATGAACTAATCCATCTGTTTTGGTGCCTAGATTAACGAAGAGTCCAAAATCTGTTACATTCTTTACTTCTCCCTGCCATTGAGAATTTACAGTGAAATCTTCTATGGAAGGAACTTTGTCAGATAACTGTACTGTAGGAAGTGATTCCCGAGGGTCAATATCTCTTTCAACGATGGCAGAATAAATAAAGTCTATATCATGTCTGGATAGCTCATCACAAATGATTTTTTGTTTAGGTAAAGTACTAAATATAGCTCTAAGCTCTTGGTAATCTATGCTTGTTATTCTCTTCTTAACTCCCAAAGTAAGAAGTAATTTACTTACTTTTGGGTAATCATTAGGATGAATAATGGTATTGTCTAGTGGATTAGTAGAGTTTCTTACTCGGCAGAAGCCTGAAGCTAATTCAAAAGCTTTAGGTCCAAAGCCTTTCACTTTCAATAGTTCTTTCCTAGAAGAAAAAGCACCTGTTTCTTGACGGTAATTATCTATATTTTTGGCTACAGAAGGGGTAATGCCTGACACAAATTTGAGAAGATAGGGGGAAGAGCTGTTTAAATCTACTCCAACATGATGCACAACAGAGGTGACTTCAAAATCAAGAGATTCTTTTAATCTTTTAGCATTCACATCGTGTTGATACATTCCTACGCCTATTGATTCAGGTGGGATTTTTATCATTTCATCAAGGAAAGAAAGCACTCTTCTAGCAATGGAAATTGCACTTCTAATTGTGAGATCTAAATCAGGGAATTCATCATGAGCTATTTCTGAAGCAGAATAGACTGAAGCTCCGGATTCTGAAATAACAGTAAATTTTGTGGGAAGATTATGCTTTTGAATAATATTAGAAATTATGGTTGAAGTTTCATAAGAAGCAGTACCATCGCCAATTGCAATAACATCTATCTGATATTTTTTGATCAAATTAAGAACTATCTTTTCTGTTTCAGCTATTTTGTTAAATGGAGGGACAGGATAGATAAGGCTACTATCTAAAAACTTACCAAAATGGTCTATTACAGCTACTTTACAACCTGTTCTAAATCCTGGATCAAGCCCCATTACACTATGTGCTCTATAAGGTCTTTTTAGTAATAAGGCTCTTAAATTACTTGCAAAAACTTCTATAGACCGCTTTTCAGCATTATCAGTAAGTTCACTCATTATCTCTCTGTTTAATGAAGCTTTTAAAGAGCCTGAATATGCCTTTTTGATAGCCTGTAGTAATTCTGGATAATAGCCTAAATCTTGACTTATTCTCAAGATTCTTTCCATCTTAAAGTGAATATCAATATCTACTTCAATAGAACTACTAAGGACTTTTTCTTTTTCACCTCTATTTATTGCTAAGGTTTGAAAAGCTTCTAAATACTTAAGGGGCTTTTTAAAATCGTAATAATTCTTATAAGTCTGCTCTGGGTCAAGATTTTCGCCCTTAGCTTTTTCAACAATTAGGGAAGCTCTTTGGAGAAACATATCCTTTAGGGCATTTCTTAAGTACTGATTATTAGCAATATCTTCAATGACGATGTGAAGAGCATCTGCAATAATCTCAGCTTGATTAGCATAATTCTTACCAAGATACTTGCTGAAATCACTATCTCTTCTTTGCTTAAAATACCTAATACTATTAGCGACTTCTTCTAATCCATTTTCTCTAGCCACCATGGCTTTTGTCTTTTGCTTCTTCTTGTAAGGCTTGTAGATCTCTTCTAAGAGACTTAGCTTGTCAGCCTCTTCTAAAAGCGCTTTAAGCTTGGGCGTAAGTTGTTCTCTCTCAATAAGAGTAGCAATAATCTCTTCTCTACGGGCCTTTAATTTATTTATCTTATCATACTCTTCTAAAATTAGTTTTATCTCAATTTCATCCAAGTAATCTGTCTGCTCTTTTCTATATCTGGCAATAAAAGGGATTGTATAGCCTTCCTCTGTTAGAGAAATCACTGCTTCAATCTGCTTTTTCTTTATGTTAGTAATCTTAGCAATTGTATCAAACATTAGTTCTTTTCTCTCATTTCTAAATATAATTGGATGACTGCTCTGCCAATTTCGGTAAAGTTATTATTAGCAATAAAATCTATTATCAAGTCTCTCGGAATGAATCTTATCTCTGAATGCTCATTGAAATCAGAAGCTTCTTGAAGAGAATTTGCTATTTCAAGAGAAGTTAAATTTGTAGTAGTGTAGAGCAAGAATTCAGGTTTCTTGAAGTTAAGATTTTCACCAAAACCTAAACAAATCATACTTGAAATTTCTTTAAGATTTAACTCTTCCACCAACTCTCTTCTCATTACTTCAAAAGGATGATTTACTCGCTCAGGATAATACTCTAAAGTGCCTCCTGGTACATGCCACAATGATGTGCCTTCAGCAAGATGTTTACCTCTTTTCCCAACAATAATCATCTGGTCTGAAGTCTCTACTACTGTGCATACTGCCAAAGTATTAGCTAACTCGGAATTATCTTTTAATATCTTGCTATTCTTGATATTAGTTCCATAATATGACTTATAATCACTCTCACAATAATAAATATGTAGCTTATCTTCTACAAGCTCGAATCTATCTAAGCAACTTACAGAACCATTAAAGATGAAAATATCCTTGTTTGCTGTAACTTTTTCCCACTCACTAGTAATTAATTTCTGGATATGAAGAGGATATACTTTCTTGTGCTTAACATCATGAAGTATAAGCTCATTCTCATGAAACTTTTGCTTTATGTGAATTAAGTAATCTTTACCTAACTGCTTCATATCTCATCGTCTGAATCGCTATTTCTTTTGGAGCTTTTATGATAATAAGTTTCTTTTTCTGAAGGTAATACTAGAACGAATTCACCTTTAGGAAGTTCTGAAGTCATGAATCTCATTTCCTTAATAGTACCTTCAATAAACTTTTCTTCAGGTTGGGTAAGTTTATAACCTAACATAACTTTACGCTGACCACCCAAGACAATTTCCATATCTCTTAAGATCTGTTTTAAACGATAAGGTGCTTCTAAAAAAACTAGGTCTAAATTAGTTAGCTTTTGATATCTTCTTAAAGCATTACCTCTTTCTTCTCTGTTAGCAGGTAAAAAACCGCAGTACTGAAAACTATTTAATTTTAATCCACTAATCATTAACATTGCCATTAAGGAAGATGGACCTGGTACTGGATGAACAGGAATGCCATTATCATTACAGCGATGGACAATTCTATTGCCTGGATCAGCAAAGAGGGGAGTCCCAGCATCTGAAATAAGTGCAGCAGATTTTCCATTTAAAAAAATCTCATTAAATATTTCATTCTCCTCTTCTCTATCACTATGCTCATTAAGTAGCATAATCTCTTTCTTAATTTCATAGTGTCTGAGGAGGCGACTTCCTGATTTTCTCTCTTCACATATAACAAAATCTACTTCTTTTAATACCTTCAATGCTCTTAAGGTAATATCATCCCAATTACCAATATGTGTAGCAACTACATATAAACTTGATTTACTCATAAATATCCTTATTATTTTTTTATCCTGAATCATGCAGTAGAACTTTACTCTTAATCAAAGCCTACTACTTTATCCGAGTTTGTTATTAAGTTAATTATTTGATATACTGTTATTATGTCCAATGATTTTTTTCTTCTCGACAAATCAGAGAAGCTCTTTAGTTTTGATTTGTCTTAAAAGAACTTTTTTCTTAATCCTTATGAAGTTTTTTCCCAGATAAGTAATAAAAAAATACTAAACTAGAAATATGAAAATCTCTCGTAAATTATCCCCTTCAACTTTCCAAAACAATTGATTTATCCCTCTATCTAAACCTTTTAGAAAGTCTATAAGTTAAAGATTATTACTGTTAGTCATTGATAAATAATTAGTAACGAATATTTATCTGTAAGTTATACCCAGGGTATTATTAAATTCAAAAAAAAGTGTTTGACAAATTGTGAGTATTACTCATTTTGTTATAATTGTTAGTTTTTGCTTAATCGTAACTATTAATAAAAATTTAACAAAATTTATTGAATTGTTAAATTTAATTAGTATAAAGCTTATTTATAATGATAAGGAGAAATCTATGCACAAAAACCGAAGCAAGTCATGGTTGTCATTGCTACTATGCTTGATAGCTTTAAGTTTCTCTTTTAGTCTTTTTGCTGAAGGAATTACAGTCGAAAATGCTAAAATTGAGAATTTAGTTGTCGAAGATGTACCTGGCGATCTAGGTAGTGGTTTAATCTTAAAGTGGAAACCGTTACCAAACGATTTAAAAATTTTAGAATATAGAGTTTATCGTGGTGTTACACCAGACTCATTATTCTATTCAGGAAGTGTTGTGTTAAATCCTGTTGTGGGATTTGCCGGCGAAGAAATAACTTATTTAGATAGTGGCTTTAAACCTTTTGTAGACAAATCTTGCCCAGGCAGATTAGTTACAGATGGTAAAGTAAAACCACTTAACGAAACTACTAACTATTTTGGTACCACTAATAATGGTTACCCTCGTGACTTAGAAGTTTTAGCTCAAGCTAATGGAAAATTCACTTTTATCGCTCAAATTGACAAAGGTGTTTATTACAGCAGATACGATGAAGTAACACTTGATGAAGAGTTATTCTCAGGTTACCCACTAGGTAATGTAAGTATCTTAGCAAGAGTTAAAGAAGGAGTAACATATTATTATAGTATTGTTCCTATTAACGAAACAAGAAAATACTTAACTCCTTCAGTTATTGTTAGTGGAACTCCTATTAGTGATCCATTACTTACACCTGCAAAAGAACTTTATAGTGTGTTAGTAACAGATGGCCTAACTCCAGTTTCTTTAAACTTTGATTGGGAAAATAGTGTTGGTAGCTATGCTAGTCAAGCCGCTATTTATCTTTTTACAGATGAACTTGATCTTGCTAGAAGCTACTTCGATGCAACTGAAGAGAACCCTTATCAAGGTAGTGAACCATTTATTATTACTTTAGATGGACAAATCAATGAATATGCTAAATATTCTGCACCTATCGTATTAGAAGATGGCCTTTATTGCTTAAAAAACGAAGAAGCAAAATTTGTTATTGATCCTGAAAATATTGAAAATATCGTTGTGGCTATTCAGGCTAATAGTGGTCAAACTTTCTTCCTCAATGATAATTCTATTGGAAAAGCAAAAACTATTCAAACTGCTAGTATAAAAGAAACCCCAAAAGTTCCTACTTTTAATGTATTTGATGTTCCTAATGATAAAGGTGATACTCAAATTGTTGTATGGGAAAAACCTGTAGTTGAAATTACAAAGACTTCTTTTGTTGAAAAACTTGGAAAGTTCTTAGTAGTTAACTATGATTTCTTTGATTACAAAGCAGAAAAATTAAAATCATTTGATATTAAATTAACTATCGATGGTCAAGATGAGCCATTCTTTACTCATAATGAGTTCTATCTTAATAATATAATTAAATTATCTCTTCCAGAAGATTATGATAATAATGTTATTCATGCTGAGATTTTGGTAACAACCAACAATCCTGAGACAGAACCTTATACTTTCTATCAAACATTGAAGTTTGATAAAATCTTAAAAGCTCTTATCCCATCAGCAATTACTAAAGAAGATATTAATCTAAATTCATTTAATTATGAAGTCTATGCTAAAGAAGCATCTCCTAATTTTGTTACTGTAGCAGCTAAAGTTGTTGGTAAAATGAACAACTATAGTGATGTTATTAGTTACGAGAGATATATTTATGAATCTGTAGTAGCTTTCGATGCTGAGTCAGGTAAAGTTCTTACTCCTGACGGAATTCAAGTTTGGTACGATGCTAGAGCAGAGAAAGCTCTTTACTTAAGTAAATTTGCTTCAAAATCTAAAGAACTTTTAGCTGCTGAAATCGAAAATGTTAAAGCTGAAATTGCAGCAACAACAGCTCAAAATGAGATGAAAATTCTTGAAGAATACCAAGCAAATTTAGTAAGCTTACAAACAGAATTAGATAAAAATATTAGTGATAATAACTGGATTAAACTAGTTAGAAAATATAGAGATAGTTCTTTAAGACAAAAGTCATATAAAGTATTTACTACTAATAATAAAGGTCTTTTCTCTTCTTACGAATTACCTAAAAATGATGATGGTACTTTCCAATACTTCACTCCTATCTCAAATCAATTTGATCATGAGAAATGGGCTGGATTGGTAGCTTCAGTTATCTTTGCTATTTTAGTTGGTGTTTATGTTAACTTAGCTAAAAAAGGCGTAGATCTCTATATCAGACCTATTGCAGGTATTCAAGAAATTGATAATGCTATCGGTCGTGCTACAGAAATGGGTAGACCTATCCTTTTCGTTCCTGGTATGTCCAGTATTAGTGTGGTGGCTACTCTAGCTGCTCTCTCTATTCTTGGTAAAGTTGCTAAAAAAGCAGCTGAATATGATACTAGAATTTTAGTCCCTACTAGAGACTATATCTTAATGCCTATTGCTCAAGAAATCGTTAAAGAAGCTCATATCGAAGCAGGAAGACCTGATACTTTCGATAAGAACTCAGTTTTCTTTGTTACTACTGACCAATTTGCTTATGTGGCTGGTGTTAATGGTATCATGATTCGTGAAAAGACTGCTACTAACTTCTATATGGGTTCTTATTTTGCTGAATCATTACTTATGACTGAAACAGGTAACATTACTGGAGCTATTCAGATTGCTGGTACTGACTCAGTTACACAAATTCCTTTCTTCATTACTACTTGTGACTATACACTTATTGGTGAAGAGTTATACGCAGCTTCTGCTTATATGTCTAAGGAACCTATGATTCTTGGAACACTTAAAGCTCAAGATTACTTCAAGTTTATTATTCTATTTTTCATCATTGTAGGAACTATCCTTTCTACTGCGAAAATAACATTCTTACTTGATATATTCCCACAAAAATAGGAGTTTAAATGAAAAAAAATATACCTTTAGCGATAGTAATTATTCTTGGATTTATCTTTGTAGGATGGACTTTTATTCCTGCTAAGTGGATGCAAGATGATTTCTACACCGCTTTTATTGAATTTACTAAAACTATGTCACCATTTGCTGTTGTACTTGGTATTTATAGTCTCGTTAGTATGCATTATAGTAGAATTAGAATGAAAGCTCCTAAATGGGGATACTCATTTGTTACTATAATCGGACTTGTAGTTACTGCTACAGTTGGTTTTGTCTATGGTACTCAGTCAGGAACACCTGCACAATGGATTTTCAGAAATATGATGATGCCTATTAGTGCTACGATGTTCTCACTATTGGCCTTCTACATGGCAACTGCTGCCTATAAATCTTTCCGCGCTAGATCTGTTGAAGCTACAGTTTTACTTGTAGCTGCGATTATCATTATGCTTGGTCAAGTTCCACTTGGAATGGCTATTTCTAAAACATGGCCTATCAACATTCTTGATATTTCTCAATGGATTATGGATGTTCCAAACCTTGCTTCAAAAAGAGGAATCTTACTTGGTGTAGGTCTTGGTAGTGTGGCAACATCACTCAAAATCTTGTTAGGTATCGAAAGAACCTACCTTGGTGGCGGAGATTAATAGGAGGAATTATGAATTTTATTAAAAACTTACAAGGCTTAGATAGAAGATATGTGTTTGTATTTATCGCTGTTGCGATTATTATGCCACTTATTTTTCCATTTAACTCAGTTACATATACGACAACCCCAGTGGAAAATCTTTATCAGTTGATCGACTCTTACTCTCCTTATGTTAGAGCTGATGACTTAAATGAAGATGGTATCATTAGTGAAGATGAGGTAGATGCTTTTAAACAAGATAGAGCAATCTTCATGGATTTCTATCATGATGCATCTACAATGCCTGAGCTTTTCCCTATGGAAGTTGCTGTCATGAGACATTGTATCTATAGAAAAGTTCCTTTCTTTACTTTCACTATTATGGAAATTGCTGCTCCTATTATTGAAGAAGCTTTATCTGTAGTAACTGATGAAATCCAAAAAACAGGTAGAGTAATTGAGAGAGGAAAAGATTATATCAATATTGGCTATAAACCTGCTGCTCTTTATTTACCTATCTTACTTGGTATGGGTGATGATATTGCTGCTGCTGTTGAAACAGATACAGACGGTAACAGAATTGAAAACTTACCAATGTACAGAGATACTGCTATCAGAAACTATACTCAAATGAACTTAGTTTATGAAACATCAGGAAGTGACCAAGGTCTTTCTTGGATGGTTTATGCTAGATCTAGATTCGGTGTTAATGTTGGTGTTGGTCTTACTGCTGTTATGGCTGCTGACCAATATCCTTACCTCCAATCAGGTCAGTGTGCAGGTATGACTGCTGGTTTGAAAGGTGCTGCTGAATATGAAAACTTAGTAGATATGTTTGCTATGAATAACATTACTTTCTCAAAAGGTCAGTTAGATAATCCTACTGAAAAAATGTTAGCAAACTTAGATATTACTAAAGATACTGTGCCATCAAAATTCAAAATGGCTCGTCTTGGTATGAATGCTCAATCTGTAGCTCATATTTTAATCATTATTTTTATTCTTCTCGGTAACATCGGTTACTTCTTAGAGAAGAAAAAACTAAATAAAAACTTATAGGAGGAAACATGACATTAATAGGTGAAATTATTGCGGTTTTTCTAACCCTCTCTATATTCTCATTTTTGTATAAGGATAATCCTGCTTACAGATTTGCGGAATATCTTATTGTCGGTGTTTCAGCAGGTTATGTTCTACCTCTTGTATACAAAAATGCGTTTGAACCATTTGTTTTACAAAGAATCTTTGTAGAACATAAGTTTATCTTTATTATTCCATGTATATTCGGTATGCTATTCTGGTTCAGATTTAGCAGATCCTATGGCTGGTTATCCAGATATCCTATTGCTATTTCAATGGGTATGGTTGGTATGGGTGTTACCCAAAGTATGAACTCTATGGTTCTTGTGCAAGTTAGACAAGCTATGATTCCTATCGAAAGCTTCAATATATTCTTGATTTTCTTAGGTACAATCACTGTGCTTTTCTACTTCTTCTTCTCCAAAGCCCATACTGGTGCTTATGGAAAATTCTCAAGAATTGGTATCTGGTATATGATGATCGGTTTCGGTGCTTCATTCGGTTACACCGTTATGGCTCGTATATCTCTCCTTATTGGAAGATTGCAATTCTTAGCTGACACTTTTAAGGGTTGGCTAGCATAGACATTACTACTTAAAAATAGATAAGGGAGCTTGAAAAAGCTCCCTTTTTGTTTGCTAAAACAAATCCCCCTCAGTGAAGGGACATAGGGGGTGATTCCTATGGAATGGAAGCGTCCCTGCTTCCATTAATCTAAATCCCCCTCAGCGAGGGGGAAACAGGGGGTGATTCCTATGGAATGGAAGCGTCCCTGCTTCCATCATCAGGCTGTATTAACTGGGGTTACGGACCTTTAGTCCGTGAATCTTAAATTCCCCGCTTTAGTGCTGAAGGCACGCTAAAAGAGGGGTGGCTGCGAAGCAGACGGGGTGTTTCTTAAATCCCCCTCCGTGAGGGGGACACAGGGGGTGTTTCCTCTTAAATCCCTAAGGGATGCCATATAATAGGGAGTGCTCGCAAGACACTCCTAGATGTCGCGAAAAAAGATAGCCCTGCAGGGGCGATATATCCCTTTGACCTGCCAGAATCGTCATAATATTCCTAATCATTATTGTGCTTTTTTATCTTAATCTTTTGCTAAGTTTCACTATTTCTTCAATACTCATACTCTGCTATTTGGTTCATATAAACCAAAATAGTTTAGTTTTGTAATAAAGCCAGGTTCAATAAATATTGTTCATTGATAGCTAGTGAATAAAGTTCATAAATCATAAGGTCAATTATAAAAGAAATTATTAATTTGATTTCATACATTTAGGGTATGTCGCCCTTCTAGGGCTATTTTCTGGTGGTTACCTTTAGGAGTGTCTTGCGAACACTCCCTATTATATGTTATCCCTCCGGGATTTAAGATTGCTATTATTATAATGAAGAAAACAAGAGTTTTTACCTATTCAATTCCCCCTTGATTGCTGAAGGAAACTAAAAGTTTATAGACTATTCATCTGCTATTTACCAATTCACAGCGGACAAGCTGTCCTCAATCCGACAGAAGAGGGATTATCACGCTTTTCAACTGCCATTTTTGGTACTGAAGTTGAAGTGCTAATTTCTAGCTCCAGAGGAGCTATTTCTTGGTAGCACAAAGGTTCCCCTCCAAAAAAAAAATCGCTCCATAGGTGCGAATTGTTTCTTCTTTCTTAAATCCCCCTCAGCGAGGGGACATAGGGGTGATTCCTCTTAAATCCCTAAGAGATTTAAAGGATTCTTCTCAAGTGTTTGCTAAATTTTCAGTATATGTCGCCCCTCTAGGGCTATTTTCCGGTCGTTTCCTTAGGAGTGTCTTTCGAACACTCCCTATTATATGTTATCCCTCCGGGATTTAAGATTGCTATTATTATAATGAAGAAAACAAGAGTTTTTACCTATTCAATTCCCCCTTGATTGCTGAAGGAAACTAAAAGTTTATAGACTATTCATCTGCTATTTATCAATTCACAGCGGACAAGCTGTCCACAATCCGACAGAAGAGGGATTATCACGCTTTTCAACTGCCATTTTTGGTACTGAAGTTGAAGTGCTAATTTCTAGCTCCAGAGGAGCTATTTCTTGGTAGCACAAAGGTTCCCCCCCCAAAAAAAAATCGCTCCATAGGTGCGAATTGTTTCTTCTTTCTTAAATCCCCCTCCGTGAGGGGGAAACAGGGGGTGATTCCTCTTAAATCCCTAAGAGATTTAAAGGATTCTTCTCAAGTGTTTGCTAAATTTTCAGTATATGTCGCCCCTCTAGGGCTATTTTCCGGTCGTTTCCTTAGGAGTGTCTTGCGAACACTCCCTATTATATGTTATCCCTCCGGGATTTAAGATTGCTATTATTATAATGAAGAAAACAAGAGTTTTTACCTATTCAATTCCCCCTTGATTGCTGAAGGAAACTAAAAGTTTATAGACTATTCATCTGCTATTTATCAATTCACAGCGGACAAGCTGTCCTCAATCCGACAGAAGAGGGATTATCACGCTTTTCAATTCTTTAGTCCGTGAATCTTAAATTCCCCGCTTTAGTGCTGAAGGCACGCTAAAAGAGGGGTGGCTGCGAAGCAGACGGGGTGTTTCTTAAATCCCCCTCCGTGAGGGGGACACAGGGGGTGTTTCCTCTTAAATCCCTAAGGGATGCCATATAATAGGGAGTGCTCGCAAGACACTCCTAGATGTCGCGAAAAAAGATAGCCCTGCAGGGGCGATATATCCCTTTGACCTGCCAGAATCATCATAATATCCCTAATCATTATTGTGCTTTTTTATCTTAATCTTTTGCTAAGTTTCACTATTTCTTCAATACTCATACTCTAGCAATCGGTTTCATTTAAACCAAGATTGTTTAGTTTTGTAATAAAGCCAGGTTCAATAAATATTGTTCATTGATAGCTAGTGAATAAAGTTTATAAACCATAAGGTCAATTATAAAAGAAATTATTAATTTGATTTCATACATTTAGGGTATGTCGCCCCTCTAGGGCTATTTTCCGGTCGTTTCCTTAGGAGTGTCTTGCGAACACTCCCTATTATATGTTATCCCTCCGGGATTTAAGATTGCTATTATTATAATGAAGAAAACAAGAGTTTTTACCTATTCAATTCCCCCTTGATTGCTGAAGGAAACTAAAAGTTTATAGACTATTCATCTGCTATTTATCAATTCACAGCGGACAAGCTGTCCACAATCCGACAGAAGAGGGATTATCACGCTTTTCAATTCTTTAGTCCGTGAATCTTAAATTCCCCGCTTTAGTGCTGAAGGCACGCTAAAAGAGGGGTGGCTGCGAAGCAGACGGGGTGTTTCTTAAATCCCCCTCCGTGAGGGGGACATAGGGAGTGTTTTCTTAAAAAATCTCACTCATCTCAAAACTAATAAAACTTTTTTCTTGAATCTTTTTCCTACTTATATTATATTGGTATAAAGAAAAATTATGAGGTAATAATGATAGAATCAAAATTTGGAAACTATTTTGAAGACTTTGAAGTCGGACAAAAAATAAGACATGCTCTCTCTAAAACAATCTTTGAATCAGACAATAATCTATTCTCTCTCTTAACTATGAATCATCATCCTGTTCATCTAAATCAAGACTATGCTAATGCCCAACAGCACGGTAAAATCTTAGTTGTAGGAACTTTGGCCTTTTCTGTAGTAGTAGGAATGACAGTTCCCGATATCTCAGGAAAAGCAATTGCTAATTTAAACTATGAAAATATTATGCATAATGGACCTGTCTTTATTGGCGATACTCTCTATGCTGAAACAGAAGTTTTATCTGCTCGGGAATCAAAAAGTAAGGCTGATAGAGGGATTATTTATGTAGAGACTAAAGCTTATAATCAAAATAACGAATTAGTTCTCACCTTCCGTCGTAATGTCTTAATTCCTAAGAGGAAATGAACACGATTAGAATAATCAATTTTCAAAGATAAGATAGTGAAAAGGTGGCAAAATGATTGACAGTATTATGATAAAGTGCAAAAAAAAAACTGAGATATAACTTGACAGTTTTTTTTATAAAGAGATAATAGTATAAGTTTGTGATTAATAATTTTTTAGGAGGAAGAATGAAACAAAAGATTGTAGTCATTTTTGTATTGTTAGCAATTACACATTGCCTTTTTGCTATTAGGAGTTATTCAAAAATATTCCCAGTTCTTGATGATAGTGGTTTATTGGAAATATACGTAGGTTACAATGAATATGAGTATAATGTTGGTTATAGAGATGCAAAACTTGATAAATTAACCATTTCTTTTGATGATCAATCTCCCTATATAAGTCAGTTAACTAGTTGTTATTCAATACCTGGCTACTACTACTCTTATGACGATTTCAGATCTTATGGAACTAGAAGCTTTGTAAAAGATTTAAATGGTAATTTACTTCTTCTCCTAAAAAGATATTATGATGACCCAGCAAGTTATTATGATTTTATCTACCGAGCTACAACTACTGAGATTAGTGAATTTTTAGAATATAACATTTTCTTCCCAGAAGAATTTGTAACATCACCTAGAAATTATATTCATAACATCATTAGAGATTGTGAAGGCTTTATCTACATTTCATACGAACATGAATATTTAGGACCAGCTAATGACCAGTTTATTTATCAAACAGGAGACAATGGTAAAACATGGTTAAAAATGCTTGATTTAAACAATGTAGCGCTAACAAACATGCTATTGAAAGATGTTGATCCTGTTGATAATAACATAATGTACTTTGCCAAAGATAATGGTAACCTTTATAGATCGAATGATCATGGACTCACAACTACATTAGTAGATAGCACATATGGTATGGATTGGTATGAACACATTGCCTTAAATGGAAATAATGACTTTATATTTCCTGGAAATGGCTTAATCTATGCTAATTGCTTTTCTGAAGTAAATAATTGTTGGAAGATAATGAAATCTACAGATGATGGATATAACTGGACTGCTTTAAATGGTTTCAGTGGTTATGGGCTTAGTTGCTTAGATATTGATACTCAAAATCCAGGTGTTCTATACGCTTGTGATAATTACCAAATAGTCAAAAGTGTCAACTATGGCTCTTCTTTCGCAACTTTAGTTGGGAACTACCAGAATAATGCTCCCAAAAAAGGAATCTATCAAATTGATGGGACTGATACTATAATTTTCCTTAATGTAAATGGACTCCATGTATATAATTCTTCAGGCCAAATTTATCCTTTAAGTAATGCTGTTGCCAATGAAGATTATGAAGTAGCAGGAATTTCTTCTTCTATAGAAGCCAATGCTTTCCCAAATCCATTCAACCCTGAAACTACAATAAATTACAATCTTCCAGAAGATGGCAAAACATCAATACAAATTTATAATATCAAAGGTCAATTAGTAAAAACTCTTTTATCTGAATACTCAACTTCTGGAGAACACACGATTATTTGGAACAGCAAAAGCAATAATGAGAGTATATGTCCTTCAGGTTTGTATCTCTATAATGTCAGACAAAACAATAACTCTTTAACCAAGAAGATAGTGTTAGCTAAATAGAAATTTAAGATATAAGCTCCCCAATTGGGAGCTTTTCTTGATAGGAATAATCAAAATCTAACAATGACATGCAAATGAGCTATGGGATTCTTATACTTCTTGAACATATGTGAGTTAATATTCCTAAGCCACATTGCTATTTCCACTATATAAGCCATCCTCTTTCAAATAAAGAGGGTTATTAATAATATTGTGAGAAAAAATATGAGAGTTGAGATATAATGATAGAATCAAAATTTGGAAACTGCTTTGAAGATATTAGCGGTTAGTAAAAAAAATCGACATGTCCTATCTACTATTATTTGAATTAGCAAATACTTTTTTTAGGATAAACAATAAACAGGAAAATCATGGAAAAAAATGCGTAAGATTACTAAAGAAGCACTTATTGAAGATATAAAAAAAGCAGGTATTAAATCAAGCGATATTCTAAACCTTAAAATCTCACTCAAATCTATCGGTTGGGTAGAAGGTGGAGCTGAAACAGTTATCTCTGCCTTTTTCGAGGTGATTGGACCAGAAGGAACTATTGTTACTGATAGTTTTGTTAAAGTTAAGCCACTTAAGTTTCTGCGTAAAAATATTTATTTAACAGATGAAAATACACCTTCTTATGCTGGAGCAGTAGCTAATGCTATGCTTAAACACCCACAAGTTAGAAGAAGTAACCATCCCATTCAGAAATTTGCTATAATAGGAAAGCTAGCAGATGATTTTGCTGATAATCATACTCCGGAGAGCTATGCTTATGATGTCTTAAGAAGAATGGCTGAAATGGGGGCTAAGAAGGTTAGAATTGATGAGACAGGAAAACCTGTTAGTGCCGGTACCACCCATGTCGCTATCGGATTACTCAAGTTTCAACAAAAAAGGTTAAAATATGGAGTTCATTATCACACTGCAAATAATCCTAAAAAGCTCTTCTTGGTTAATTGGGCAGGTGGTTGTGTCGCAGGTTTTAATAAACTACTTCCTAATTATAAAGAAAATGGAGCTTTTCTCTATGAAGGAAAAGTTGGGGACGCTGATATTATAGTGTCTGATATGAAAAAGACTCTGGAATGGGAAGTTAATGAAGGGGTAAGGAATCCCCAATTCTTCTTCTGCGATAACCCAGCATGTATTGATTGCCGTTTATCCTGGAAGTTCTCTACTGGGAATCTTATTAAAGTTATGTGGGAAAATATCAAAATTAAAAAATATGACTATGCCCTGTATGCTCTAATTTTACATCTTAAAGGGAAGTATCAGCCTGATAGATCTTAACTAATCTTTTAGCATCATATTCCCATAGGTATTTTTCCATGAGTACCTTTTTGGCATGACTTACTAATTTCTCTTGCAAACTAGGGTCACTATATAATTCAATAATTACTTTTGTAAAATCCTCGGCTTGGTCGTATTCATAGATCAAGCCTGCTTCATTCTCCTGTAAAATTCTAATAAAAGGCAAACAATTAGAAGCTACAATCGGGATTTCAGTTATCATATATTGAAATAGCTTGTGAGGTAAACCTGATTCTGTTTGCGGTGATTTTACATGCGGAATCAAAGCAACACTTGCCTGGGATAAAAATCTCAATAACTCAACAAAAGGCTGGTGTCCTTTGAATTTAACTAAATGTTCAACTTGTAATTCTTGAACCTGCTTTTTTAATTCAGTAAGATAAGATCCATCACCCACAATCCATAACTTTATATTTGGTATCAATTTAACCAAATGAGGTAAGGCAGGTATAACGAACTGTAATCCCCTATCAATGGTAACTCCACCACCATAAAATAAGATAAATTCATCCTCTTTTTTATCTCTAATTGGAGCTGTGAACTTAGAACTATTAAAGGTATTGGAGACAACTACTATCTTAGCAGAATCTACTCCCAGGGCTTCAATTCTCTCTTTCATCTCTTCCACCACAGTAATAATTGTATCAACCTGCTTAACCATCTTATTCTCATAAGTTAACCACTGTTGATAATCAAAGAAAAACCTGCCGAGTAAACTTTTAGTGTGTTTAGCAATTTTCAGTAAATCAGGGTAATTCTCATGCAAATCTAAAGTGATTTTAAAGTTTTTTGGTAATTCATTGCGTAAATCTATTAACACTTGACTGAGGGGAAGATCATGAATATGCACTGCTCCATAATTGTTTTCAGTTAATTCTCTTCTAATCTCTTTCTTCCAAAAATTAAAGTAAAAGGGATAATTTAGACAGCCAATAGAACTTTTATAGATGAATTTTGGAATGAATATTCTGATAATTCTCGCCTTACCATAAAAACCAATTTTTTCAACTTTTTTCCTAAAGCCTGCAAGAATTGTTATTTTGTGGCCGACTGCAGTTAAGGCATCTATCTCATTCTCAACCCTCAAATCAGGAGGAAAGGCTGTCTCTAATATCATTAAAATATTCATAATTATCTCTTTTTTACTTTTTTTAAATTTTTTATAGTGATGAGGAAATTTGTCAATATCTTTGTCTATAAATCTATTATTGGCCTTTATTCCCATTTATTAGTGAGGAAAAAATTCCCTTCAGGGATATAGGCATTTATCAATTCTAAATTCTAACCTTCTACTATAATATAGGGCCCACTTTTTCCTAAAATGGTCCAGTTTCTTATTTTTTTCTTAAAAAACTTCTGCCTTATAGAATATATTCTATAAGGTCGCTAAATAATGTTATTCATGACTAACAAAATTAGTATCTTTATGTAAGCACGATTTCTTCAGCATTTTCCTATAAATACCCTATGCTTTCCCCTTGCTCCTTCACTGTCATCTCAAATAAACTTCGAATAATCTTTGTGTTGAGAGAGGAAGAGAAGGGAAAGAGTAGTTAACAAAGAAGCATCAAGAAGCTTTTTTAGGGGTAGGGAAAACTTTTTTTAGGGGGTGGACCTAATCTGTCCAGGGCATGAGTTATATATTACTTAGTAGTAAAAAATGAATCTTAAAAGAAAAGAAAAAAGGAGAAAATCATGACTTGTACAGATGTAAAAAAAGAGATGGAACTTTTAGCTGAAGGATTGAAAATTGGTACTGCTGAAAAATTTACTTCCGAAGAGAATGCTGATTTGGAAGCAGAAAGGATAAACAAAACCTTTAGTGAAACATTTAGGGTGAAATTAATTGAGTTATTTAAAGGCAATAAAGAATTTGTTGAGAGTTTAAACTTAGATAAAAAGAGTTTTTTTTATGGTATTTATGAATTCTATGATGAAGCCAAAGGTGAGGAGTATCAACAGATGTTTTGGGATCTTAATCTAAACTGGTTCGAGGTCCAAGAAGAAATTCTTCATCATGATTGTGGTGGATATGAATTAGATTATGATCTTTCCTCTGAGTTAGATAAATTCTTTTCTGAGAGTCCTGAGAGGCGTAGAAAGAGATTAGAAGAACCACTCGAGAGAAAAATTCAAGAGATTGATAGGAAGTTAGAAGAACTTGATGTGAAGACGAGAGAGAACAAATATTACCAAGTTAAATTTAATAAAGAAGTGTTTCTTGAATTAGTTGATAAATTAGAAAGTTTAACTTATGAAAATTAATTTCACAATTATGACCCAATTATCAATGATAGCCTTTAGTAGATTATTTTACTAAAGGCTAATAATGGGCGTGTTATCAATGAAAAATATTTTAACCAATATAAATATTTTAATTGACAAAAAAATAAAGTGACGCAAATTTCGATTATTATAGGTTTTGATAGTAATATTATATGATAAAAAAAGGTGGTTATTAATATGTTGCCAGTAAAATATCTAGCATCAAGATTCGATATTATCAGCTCTGTTCTAGAAGGATTTAACGAAAATATGGTTAATGCTTTACAAAGAACTGTATTAGAGTTGAGGCAATATGAACTTTCTGATTTTCTCCATCCAAATAAGAAGAAATATCTAAGTAGGCAAGGAAATTTAGATGAGAAATGAATCACTCTATCGTCAATGGCAAATGTTGCATGTTATCTATAATAATAGAATTAGAGGGATAAGTAAGCGTGATTTAGCTGATATTTATGGGGTCTCCAAAAAGACAGTTGAGCGGGATATAATTAATCTCTCTTCTGTGGGATTCCCAATTTATGATGAAATAGACCCTAGTAGAGATAATCAAGTAGTTTATAAAATAGTTCAAAACTATACTATTCCAGAGATAAAACTGTCCGAATTCGAAAACTATACCATGTACCTAATCTTCAAAATGGTCTCTCCCTGGGGTGGATATCTAGATGGTTTAGCTAAGAATAGCTTCAGAAAAATATTCTCTCAAGCTGATGGGAATTTTAGAGATTTTATCAAGAAGCTTTCAAACTCTATTATTCCTAATTCAGCAAATACTATGAATCTGTCGGAGAGCTACAGTGAAGTGCTAATCAATATCATTAAGGCCATTTATAATTATCAAAAGATTAAAATTAGCTATAAAAGTGTCTATTCAAATAGCCTTAAAGAACATGAAATTTCACCTCTAAGTTTGAAATTTCATAACAATAATATCTATCTCGCCGGCTACCTTAGAAGTAAGAAGCAAGTGCTAATCTTCGCTCTAAATAGAATTCAAGAGTTGGAAATACTGTCGTCTTCACAAGATCCCGTTAAGTTTGACCCTGAAGAGTTCTTTGATGATGCTTTTGGACTCTCTCAAGGTGAAACTTTTTCAGTTAAACTTAAATTCGATAAAAGCGTAGCTCAATATGTCTCTGAAAGAATTTGGCATCAAGGACAGGAGATAAAAGAGCTTGAGAATGGGGATATAGTGCTTGATTTTCAAACTAAATCTATAGATGAGACCTTAAGCTTTGTACTCTCTTTCAAAGAGAATGTAGAGCTTTTGGAACCAGAGATGTTGAGAGAGAAGATGGGAGAGAAGTTAAAGGTTATGTTAGCAAAATATTCAGATAATCAGCAAAACAAGGGGAAATTATGAGAAATTTATTTTCTAATTTGGTAGATGTAATTGATGGGAATGCTGGCAGTAATAATAGAGTATTAAGAGATACTAATCCACTAACTAAGTTACTTAAAAATGAAAAATCAGGAGTTATAAAGAATCCTAATCCTGTAGATATAATCGATATATTCAAAACACAAAAACAAATTAAAAATATTGTCAGAGGTATCCAAGATAAAGTAACTCCAATTCCAGGTAGCGTAGTATATTGCGACCTTATGGATGTGGTGGAGCATTCAGGGATTTATATTGGAGATAATACAATTGTTCACTTATCAGGTACAGGTAATATAGAAGCTGTTTCTCCTCAAGAATTTGTTGCTCGCTTAAATGGACGCAACAAATCGGAGTTCATTGAAGTTTCATGTATAGATGGCTGTGCTGTTGGATCTGAAGAGGTTGCAAACAGAGCAATTGAGATGATTGGAAGTACTAGAGAGTATAATCTTATCTTGGATAACTGCCATCAGTTTACTTCGGGGTGCTTGAGTGGTAATTTTGAGAATCCTTATAATTTTTTGTGGATGCTGAGAGATGAAGCTAAGAGGGTTTTGGGGGCAGATAGTTGGAGAGCTTGGGAGAGGTAGGTGAAGAAATTAATTAAAACCGTCCGTCAGAAGAGGTCTTTATTCTTAAGAGGGCGAAAGATGTTTCGCCCTACATTCGCATAAATTCGTTTTAATTCGCCTGGGTTGGCGTAGCTTGATGTGCAAGTACATGGCTAAATTCTTTTCTTGAAGAAGGCGTATGGCAATACGCCCCTACATTTGTGTAAATTTCTCTTAAATTCGTAATAATTAGCGTAAAATTCTTCCTTTATTTAAACATTTTTCTAACATTCTTCCTAAAAATAGACCTCGACACCAAAACTTGACCCTATAGTATTATAGAAGCTTGAAAATTCTAATACAAATGATATATTATAAATGACTTTTTTATTGACAGAATTTATAAGATTTTTATTAATATAAGATGAGTTTTTAAGGAGAATTTATGAGTGAGAAATATATCATAAAATTAGAAGAAAGCAGTGATTATAGAATAGTAGAGAATCTTACCAGAGAAGCCTTTTGGAATGTAAATGTTCCTGCTTGTGATGAGCATTATTTAGTTCATATATTACGCAAATCCAAGGCATTCATCAAAGATTTAGATTTAGTTATGTTAATTAATAATGAAATTATTGGGAATATTATGTATACTCAAGCTAAAGTGCTTGGTGAACATGGGCGTGCCTATGATGTTATTACTTTCGGTCCTGTCAGCATTCTCCCAAAGTATCAGAAATTTGGATATGGGAGTATCCTTATTAATCACTCCTTGAAGCTAGCTTGTCAACTGGGCTATCGTATTGTGGTTATTTATGGTAATCCTAATTATTATCAGCGGTTTGGCTTTGTTCCTGGTGAAAATTATGATATTTATAGTAGAGATGGTTATTATAATCCAGCCTTGCAAGTTTTAGAACTTATTCCAGATTCACTTGCGAATGTGAGTGGTAGCTTTATTGAAGATGAAGTGTTTAATTTTGATCCGCACCAAGCTGAATTATTTGATGTTAATTTTCCAGCAAAAGAAAAGAAAAAGAGTGATTCACAATTGATATTTCAAAATTTAATCAGTCAATGTAGAAAAAGATAAAAGAGAGGGCTTCAAGTAAAGCTAAAGATATCTAATCTCTTGCTAAAGCAATTTTTCACAAATTCCTTAAAATATTAGTTGACTCAATTTGCTGCTTATAATATAATAAAAAAAAGTCTGAGGTGGCAATATGAAATTTCAGTTTAATAACCAGAGAATAGAGAATCCGTTCTTAAAAATATTGATAGGTATCTTTGCCTTAGTCATAGTTGTATCGGTATTGGGATTAGTGGGGTTAATCTTTGTGCCTATTGCAATATTAGTAGGAATCATTCTTATTTTTGTAACCTTAATTCTTCCCATACTATTATCTTTTGGTGCAGGAAGATGGATGAAAGGAATTCGGGGAAGTGGAGAGGTCCTTACAGAAATCAGAGATGTGAAGCCTTTTACAGGGATTTCTTTAGGATTGCCTTGTGAAGTTGAAATTCAACAAGCTGAAGAACAAGAAGTAACAATTGAGACTGATGACAATATTTTGGGCTATATCTTAAGTTATGTTCAAGATGGAATTCTGCATATAAACACTAAAAACATTCTTTCACCTAGCAAGCATATCTTCGTGAAAATCAAAACTAATCAACTCAGCAAACTTAGTCTTGCAGGCAATGCCAAAGTCAATCTTGTAAAAATCAAAGAAGAAAGTTTGAAAATTAATATATCTGGAACAGCTAAAATCATGGGAAATGGGAAAATTGATGATTTGGATATTGTAATAAGTGGCATGGGGTCTATAAGCTTTAAGGAAGTTAAGAGTAGAAAAGCCAGAATTAAAATATCCGGAAGTGGGAAAGCTGAATTATATGTGGAAGAGAGTTTGGATGCTTCAATAAATGGAACTGGAAAGGCTACTATTTGGGGCAAACCAGCCAATGTGAGTAAAAGTGTTAATGGACTTGGGAAGATAAATATTGTTTAAATTGAGAATTTAGAATTATGAATTGAGAATTTTAACTAGGAATGTGGGCATCCCTGCCAGCTATCATTGGCAAACAATGATATTTCTTAAATCCCAATAGGATGGTATTCGTCAGCAAGGGGAGTAACCACCTTAAAATTATACCCCACAAGAGTGGTTCAAAGCCTTAGCGGAGAAGCAGGAAACAATAAGAAAATTGTTATAAAGCGGTAAAATTATTTAGGACTGGACAAAGATGAATATAGTCACTAATTTCACGAATTAAGAAAATATCACCAAGGGATTAAATAGATTAGCCCAGGGTCTCATTTTTTGAAGAAAAATTGACCCTGGGTATGGCAAACCAATATTAGTGTAACCCTGTAAGGGTTTAATTGAGAAAATAATAATTGCTAAAAAATCGGTCAAATTAATTAGGAATGGACAGATTAACACTGATTAAGAGAAACACCCTGTCTAGGGAATACTTAGCCACTCTTTTATTGTGCTTATAGCACTAAAGAGGGGAGTTTGACATTCACGGACTAAAGGTCCGTAACCCAAGTTAATGGAAGCACTCCCTGTGTCCCCCTTGCGGAGGGGGATATTAAATAAATGGAAGCCGGGACGCTTCCATTCCATAGGAAAGGCCCCCTGTGTCCCCCTTGCGGAGGGGGATGAAGAAATGAAATATAGAAAGTGAGGAAATGATGAAGATTGGAGTAGTTGGAGCAAGTGGAGAAGTAGGCCGAATGATGCTTACTTGCTTACAAGAGCAAAAGATAGAAATTGATGAATTACATTTATTTGCCTCAAATAAGTCTGCTGGGAAACTAGTAGATTTTGGAGGGAAGAAGATAGAAATTCAGGAGTTGACTGAGGATAAGATGACTCAAGCCTTTGATTATTTACTTTTTTCTGCTGGTGGCACAGTATCGAAGCACTTTTCTCCAATAGCTGAAAGAGCAGGAAATACAATTATTGATAACTCTTCTGCTTTTAGACAAGATCCTCAAGTTCCTTTAGTAATTCCTGAAATAAATGGTTCTATCTTAGCTAATTATAAAGGAATTATTGCCAATCCAAATTGTTCAACTATTCAGATGCTACTTCCTCTCTATGCGATTCATAGGGTTAATAAAATTAAGAAAATAGTAGTTTCTACTTATCAATCTGTTTCAGGAAGTGGAAATAAGGGAATAAATGCACTTTTACGAAATAATGAAAATTCTCTATATCCTCGCCAAATAGAGCATAATGTTATTCCTTTGATAGGAGCTATTCTTCCTTCAGGCTATAGTGAAGAGGAGGAGAAGATGAGATTTGAAACTCAGAAAATATTCTCTGATAAAGATATCAAGATTTCGGCAACAACTGTGAGAGTACCAGTGATTTATGGACATTCTGAAAGTATCTACATAGAATTAGAAAGAAGTTATCATATTGACGAAGTAAAGCACTTATTATTAGATGCTCCCAGTGTGAAGTATTTAGAAGCTGATTTCATTACTCCTTTAGAATTAGGCGATTCAGATGATAGTTTTGTTTGCAGATTAAGGGAAGGGGTAGATAATCACTCCTTAACATTTTGGAATGTAGCTAATAATATCCGAGTCGGAGCTGCCACAAATGCAGTTAGAATTTTAAAATATTTAATTAACAGGTAATATAGATGAATTTAACAGAAGTAAGAGAAAGTTTACATAGAATCCCAGAGATAGGCTTTGATGTTTTTAAAACTAAAGAGTATATACTAAGTTTATTTAAAAATTGTGAGAATTTAATTATCAAAGAACTTGATATTAATGCTTTAGTAATGTTTTATAATCAAGGTGGGGAAGAAGATTATATCTTGTTTAGAGCTGATATGGATGCTTTACCAATAACAGAAAAGAGTGGCTGTGACTTTACTTCTACTCATGATAAAAACATGCATGCCTGTGGTCATGATATTCACATGACTGTCTTGATTGGCCTGATTGATAGGGTTTTAGAAGCAAAAATCAAGAAGAATATCATCTTTGTTTTCCAACCAGGAGAAGAAGGTCATGGTGGTGCCTTGAAGATTATTGAATCTAAAGTTCTGGATGATTATAAAATAGCAGAATGCTACGCTCTTCATGTTGCTGGACAGATGCCAGTGGGAAGTGTCGCTTGTAAAGCAGGGATAATTTTTGGTATTCCTCAAGAGTTTGATGTTGAATTTAAGGGGGTCTCAAGTCATATAGCAACTCCTCAATTCGGGAAAGATGCCTTACTTGCAGGAGTGCAATTCTATTCTACGATGAAGCAATTGCTTCCTCAAAGCATTAATCCTGTTGAACCAATTGTTTTTCAAATCGGAAAAGCTGAGGCTGGTGTGGTACGCAACTCCATTGCTGATAGATGTCTCTTTCAAGGGACTCACAGAACTCTGACTACACAAAATCGTGATAAGATAAATGAAATTATGAAGAGAGTAGCCAATAATATAGCTCTAGCTCATGATTTAGAAGTTGAGGTAACTCCCCTGGGTACTTTTGATCCTGTGGTGAATAACCCAGACCTGTTTAGCAAGTTCAAAGCTGTTATTAGTGAATCTGATTATAACTTTGAAGAGTGTAATTATACTATGACAGGGGAAGATTTTGGTTACTTTACTACTTTTTATAAAGGATTACTCTTCTGGCTAGGCTCAGGAGATATGGAGAATAATCTTCACTCTGATAAATTCTTACCTAAGCAAGAAGCAATTGATGTTGGAGTGGATGTTATGTGGAGAATTCTGACAAAAAATTGAGAATTGATACCTTACTAATCCCCTTCCATGAGGGGGAGCACAGGGAGTGAATCAATTAAGAAAAGACCATTTACACGGATTTTCACTGATTTTAATATTAATACAGAATCTTTTCTTCTTTGTGTTTTAGTGGGCTATAGTGTTTTTGTGTTGAATCTTTCTTACATTGGTGTTTATTGGTCTTCATTTGTGGCTAAAATATTAGTCTTGGTATTAACATAAATATTAAATAAAATATATAGAGGAAAGGAATAATGATAAGTTTAGGAAGTGATAATCACTCAGGAGTACATCCGAGGATTTTGGAAGCAATAAATCAAGCAAATGTTGGTTATACTCACTCTTATGGCGATGATGTTTATACCCAAAAGGCTATAGATAAGTTTAAAGAAGTTTTTGGAAATGATATTGATGTCTATTTTGTTCTAACAGGAACAGGGGCAAATGTTCTTTCTTTACAGAATTTCTTGAAGCCTTATGAAGCTGTTATTTGTGCAAAATCAGCTCATATCAATGTAGATGAATGTGGTGCACCAGAGCATTTTACAGGTAGTAAATTAATTATCGTTGATACTAAAAATGGTAAGTTAACTCCAGAACTTATAGAAAAGGCAATCTTTGGAGTTGGTGATGAGCATCATGTTCAGCCAAGAATAATCTCAATCTCACAAGTTACTGAGTATGGCTCAATTTATACAGTTGAAGAAATTAAAGCAATAGTTGATTTTGCTCATAGTCGGGGAATTTATGTTCACCTTGATGGAGCGAGATTAGCCAATGCTGTCGTAGCTTTAGGCTGTTCTTTTGCTGATTTAACCACTCATACTGGAATTGATATTCTCTCTTTTGGCGCGACTAAAAATGGGGCTATGTTAGCTGAATCAATAGTTTCTTTCCGACCAGAGTTATCTTCAGGAATGAAGTATCTACGCAAAATGGGAATGCAGTTGTATTCCAAAATGAGATATAGCTCAGCCCAGTGGTTAGCTTATTTAAGTGATAATCTCTGGTATGATAATGCTAAAAACGCTAAAAATATGGCTCAATACTTATATGAAGAATTATCTAAAATTCCGGAAATCACTTTAACGCAAGAGATTCAGGCAAATGCTCTTTTTGCTCTTTTGAATAAAGATATTATTGAGCCTTTAAGAGAAGAATATTTCTTCTACACATGGGATGAATTTACTGGAGAAATAAGATTAATGTGTTCTTTTGATACAAGAAAAGAAGATCTCGATAAGTTTATTGAGTTTTTAAAAGAATTAATTAATAAGAGTAAAAAATGAAAAAGCTGATGATATTCAGATTTGCTCTACTTGTGCTGATAACTCTAGCAACAGGAACGGCAATTTTATTAATGAGAATGGGAGTTATAAACATAAATCCGCATGGACTATGCCCTTATTCTTTTGTTTGTTTTGGTATTCCTACTTTGAAGGGATTTTTTACTAGTAATCCTTTTATAATAGGTTCAGCTATTGGCCTCCTAATTTTGCTTTTAACTCCCCTTACGGGAAGATTGTTTTGTGGTTGGCTTTGTCCCCTTGGGGCTATCCAAGAAGTCTTATATAGAGTAACAAATCCTAAAAAAAAGGGAAAAATCAAGGCAGTAATCTCAGATAAGTGGCATAAGCGTCTGAAGTATCTCAAGTACTTTATTCTGCTGATGAATATTGTTTTTGCTTATTTCTTAATTCAGTGGATTTATATGAATGCCTGTCCAGTAATTGCTTTTGCAAATATAGGTAATTTCTTCATCATCAGTGCTATAATACTCTTCATTTTTGTAGTAGGCTCAGTATTTATCGAACGCTTTGCTTGTCGTTATCTTTGCCCTTATGGTGCTTTAATGAATATTCTTTTAAAAGTAAGTAACTTCTTAAAGATACCAAGAGTTATGCTCAAAATTAATAAAGAAATGTGCGTAAACTGTGAGTTATGTTCAGGAAACTGTCCTATGCAGATAGCTGTTGATGAAAAACCTAAAGTCATAGATAGTGAGTGTATTCTATGTCAAAGATGTAGAGAAAAATGTCCACGCAAGGGAATCGGCTGTGATTTCTGTAATGAGAGAGAAAAAAATGAAAAGAATTAAAATAGCAGTAATAGTTGTCTTTTTCTTGTTATTGTTGACTTCTTTAATAGGTAACAAGAGTAATTCAAAAGAAGGTTATAGTATTTCAGAATTCAAATGTGTAGCTTGTGGAGCTTGTGTTGATGCTTGCCCTGTACAAGCTATTTCTTTAGTAGGGGGAAAGGCTGTAATAGATCAGACAAATTGTATTCAGTGTGGTATTTGTGTTGGAGGCAATTTTGATGACTACTTAGGATGTCCTACCAAAGCCATTAATCCTCCTGAAGAAGATGAAATTATAAGTGAGCAAGATTAGTTTGTGAGGAATTTATGCAAAAAGCTACAGTAATTTTGGGAGGGGGAGCTGCTTTAGGCTTCGCACATATTGGAGTATTGAAAGTACTAGAAAAGAACTTTGCTATAAGTAGGATAATTGGCACTAGCATGGGGGCAATAGTTGGTGGACTATATGCTTCAGGAATGACTCCACAAGAGATATTAGATTTTGGTAAAGAGTTTAAATATTTAGAATTTATCAATCCCTTGAATATTGATTTAAAATTCCAAGGTTTTTTTGATGGTAGCTTTATTGAAAAAAAGATAAACCAGAGACTTAAAAATGTTAACATTGAAGAACTTAAAATAAAATTTTCAGCTGTAGCTTTTGATATAAATTCTAAATATACTGTTATCATGAATTCTGGTAATTGTGCAAAAGCAATGCGAGCTTCTTCAGCAATACCTTATATTTTTAATCCTGTCTCGGTAGGAGATCTCTTTTTAGTCGATGGTGGAGTCGAATATCCCTTACCTTGCTTAGATTTAGCTGAAGATGAATTTACTATTGCAGTGAATGTACTACCTGCAATAACTAATAAGACTGTTCATTTGAATGTAAGTTCTGATAAATCTGAATCAAAAAAGAAAAAAATAAAGAAATGGTATGAAATAGTTATGGAATCTATTAATTGTAATCAATCTTTTTTAGTTCATGAGAGGTTAAAGGTATTTACTCCTGATATCTATATAGATTGTGATATTAGTTCTTTTTTACCTGGAGAATTTCTTAAAATTGAAGAAATATCTAAATTAGGGGAAAAGATAGCTAAAAAAGTGATAAATATATAAAATCAAAGATATTAGTAGACTTTTCCAATAATAATAAATCTTCTATAAATTTATACTGCCCTAGTTGGTAATAAAGGGTTACAGATATCAGATCTGTAACCCATGAACTTAATTATTTAACTTTAGCACTTGTGATAATAATATCTTCTTTAGGCCAATCTGCCATTCCTGTAACATGGTGTTTTCTTGTTGGAGTGCTTTTTACGGCATTAACAACTTCCATACCTTCAATTACTTTGCCAAAAACACAGTATCCCCAATTAGAGCTATTTTGATAATCTAAGAAGGTGTTATTAGCTACATTGATGAAAAATTGAGATGTTGCTGAATGAGGATCATTAGTTCTAGCCATAGCAATTGTTCCAACTTCATTACTTACTTTGTTATGAGCTTCATTTTTAATTGCTTCTCTGCCATTTCGATGTTCACCTGATTGAGTGAATCCTCCACCCTGAATCATAAAGTTATCAATTACGCGATGAAAAACTAAGCCATCATAGAATCCCTCTTCTACATAATCAATAAAATTCTGTACTGTTTCAGGAGCTTTATCACTCCACAATTCAATTTCTATGGTACCTTTGTTAGTATCCATCACTACTCTCTTCATAGTTGCCTCCAATCATAATATTCTTCTTTGATAATTAATAAAAAGTAGTCGAAATCTGTCAATAGATTTAACTGATAATTAAGAAATAATTTTTGTTGTCAGCTTTGAAAATATCTCTTGTGAATACCCTATGGTTCAATAGATTAGATGAATATGAAAAGTTTGTTAATAGTCATCATCTAGAATAAACTTCTTGGAGAATAAACAAAAATAAAATTCTAATTGACTTATTAATCCACTTTTAAAATCTTAATCAAGGAGAATTAATATGAATGTAGAGAAAACTGTTTATCCTGATTACGAGAAAAGTATATTAAACATTACAGCTTCGATATTACACTACTTTGGGTGTAATCACCATTACCCTGCTTTAAAAGAGCTATCTGCAGAGTATTTAGATAAATTTGATAATATTGTCTTTTTAGTAGTTGATGGATTAGGGGATTTCGTACTGAAAACTCATCTCTCTGAAAGATCACTCTTTAGGAAAAATACTGTCTCAACCTTAACTTCAGTATTTCCTCCCACAACAGCAGCAGCAATATCCTCCTATCTATCTGGTGTTTCACCCTTGGAACATGGAATAATAGGCTGGACGCTCTATTTTAAAGAGTTTTTCAAATTAATTGATTTTTTACCCTTGAGTGACACAAGTACTGGTAAAACATTGCCAGAATTTTATTCAGGAGTACATGAAAAATTCCATTTTGAATCTATCTTTAAAATTATTAATAATTTAAGGCCTGAAATTGAACAACACTATGTTTCTCCGGAAGGCTTGACAAAATCTAAATATAATAAAATGGCTGCTGATTCTGCAGAGATATATTCTTATACAGATTTAGAAAGTGCTTTTACTTATATTGAAAAAACTATAAAAGAAAATCTTGCTCAGAAATTATTCTATTGTTATACTGGAGAACCAGATAAATCAATGCACAAATTAGGTGTTAAATCACCTGAAATCAAAATAATTATTGAGCATATTCAAAACCAAGTAGAAAATTTACATAAGCAGTTGGCTGGAACAAAATCTTTAATTATCGTTACTGCTGATCATGGGATGATTGATGTAGATGATTCTATTTATGCCAATGAAGATAAAAATTTATGGGATAGTTTGATTATTCCTACTTTCCCTGAACCTCGCTTTATATCATGTTTTATTCATAAAGATAAAGAATCGCAATTTTGTGAGTTTGCCAAAGAACATGAAGATGATTTCATTATTATGAGTAAAAGGGAGTTTCTGGCTAAAGAGTTGTTAGGAAAGGGAAAAGCTCATCCACGGGTCTTAGATATGCTTGGGGATTATCTACTGATAGCTAAAGGCTCTAAAGCTATTCAAACTAGATACCCTCAGTCTAATAGTACTTTCAAGTTTAAAGCCATGCATGCCGGCTTAACAGAGAAAGAGATGATGGTACCATTAATTTTACTGGATTAAATAAAGATAAATGACAAATAAAAGTAAATCTTTGATATTTGCCTTCTTGGCTCTTTTTAGTTGGGGTATTCATGGACCAGCAGGAAGATATCTTGCTGTCCAAGATGTTAATATGTATTTTGTTGCTGTAAGTAGATTTTGGATAGGCACATTTGTTTTCTTAATCTTCTTAATATACAAAAGAGACTTTGGTTTTTCACTCTTTAAATCTAAATGGAAAGATATTCTTAAGATAAGTATTATTGGGATTTGCTTAAATTCAATTTTATATCACTTAACTTTGAAATACTTGCATGGGACCTTAGTGATGATATTGGAAAACTTAGCTCCTGTCTTTGTTTTACTAATTGTCTATTTCAAAGATAAAATAAGTCCCACAAGGAATCAAATCATCTCATTAGTTATTGCTATGCTGGGTTTAATCACAATTGTGATGGGGAAGAGTAGTTTCCCTGAGTTGGGTGAAGGATATACTATGGGTTTGATCTTAGGTGTTTTGACAGGAATTACTTTCGGTGCTTATGTTTATCTATCTTCTGGCTTGATGAAGGGATTAAGTAAAGAGCCTTTGAAAGTGATTCAGCTTCTGTTTTGGATATTCCTTTTAGCCTCGATTATGATGAGTCCTATCTATCTTTTTATAGAGGGCAAATTACCTACTTCTCAATCTGAAATATTCTGGTTTTTCGAGATGGGACTATTTCAATCTGGTCTAGCCTATCTATTCTGGAATTTTGCCTTAACAGGAATCAGTGCAAATACTGCTAGTATCTTATTCACTTTTACTGTTTTGTTCACTACTATTAATGAAGTACTCTTCTTAAATTTGCAAGTAAATCCTACCTTAATTATTGGAGGAGTTCTTATTACTATTGCTGGATATCTGCTAAGCAAAAGACCTAAAAAAAGTATAGCACTTAAGAAGGTTCCTCAACTATGAAACTCCTTTATCTCTTTAGCTTGATAAATGATTATACCTTGCCTAATTTTAAAGATTTTCTCAGAACAGCTTGTCAGGGTGATTATCATTTACTTGTTTTAATGCAGATTAGTGAGCAAGGCACTAGTTTGTTAGAATTAATTAAACAAACAGACTTAGATTTGGATCTTGAGAGAATACATTTAATTGCTCCTAATATAAACGACAAGTCTGCTCCTACTCAAACAATTGAATTGCTAGAAAAAGCTACAGGCCTTTTGGTATTAGGAGGGAATGCTCATTTCTATCAGAAGATTTATGCTAGTCCTGAGATATCACAGATCATATTAGAAAAGTATAATTCAGGTGTCCCTTATGCTGGAGTTTCAGCAGGTGCTATTCTAGCACTTAATTATGAGTTAATTAATAATCTAGCTATAAAACCTCATTCTCTGAGAAGAAAAGATTTAACGAGCTTTTGAATAAAATGAAGAAGAATAAAGTTAATTCAGGCTTTGGTCTTGATGATAATATTTCTCTCAAAATCATAGATAATAAGCAGATAAAGTGTATAGGTAAAGATTCTTTTTATTTATTCTTCAAATTAGATAATAATGAATATGGTTTCAAAATTTATAAGAATTTAGATGAGAGTGATTTGCTAGCTGATTCTAGTGGCTAAGGTTCACTCTATTCCATTCAATAGCACTAGTAAATAAACCTCTAAAAATAGCATAAAATAATAATACTTGACATTATATATTCATTCTTTGAAAATAATACTATGCATTTTTGAAAGAAAATTCACTATGGAGGTGAGTATGATTATTAATAAAAGATTTAAAACCTTGATGATATTATTCATGGTTTTATTTATTTCTATTTTATCTGCAACTACACGAGACGAGTCCGACGCGAAAGGGTTAAGTTCTTTAAACATTACAGCTCAGATAGAATACGGTTCTGATCCTGTAAATTTTATTTTTAACCGTATAAATTCTACTACTTATACTATGGAAAATTTCAATTATGATTCAGCAACTACGGAGTATAACTATAGTACTTATTCTGCTGCTGAATTTTTGAAGCTAACTTTTCCCGCAACCGGAAACTATCAACTCGAAGCAAAGTTTTTTGGTTCAAGTATTGTAACAACCTTCACTCAAGCTTCTGTAAATGGAATTATTACTGTACCACTAACTTTTGCTGGAACATCAGCTGGGATGGATGCTAGCGGAAATCCAAATGCTGATACTCAAAACAATGTACTTACTATTGTTGCTGATTATGACTCAGCAGACCCTAAGACTTATACACTTCGTTTCAGACGCAGAGCAGAAAATCTCCCTACTGCTGGAACTAACATCACTATCAGCGGAACAGTCGGAAGTACATTTACCGCTTTAGTTACTGGCTCAAATACCAATGCTGCTAATATTAATGGTGATAATCTTTCATCGCTTCAAGAAATAAATTGGAGTGTTAATAGTGATACAGGTACAGCTTATTTTGATGATGATGACTTAATAGGTCTCAGCAATGGTACTATTACTGTCACTGCTACTTTAAGAAATAATGCAAGTATTTCTGCTACTTCAGTCAATTACACTTTAAGTGGACTTTCAAACTGGGAACCACATTTAGGAAGGCTGGAACTAAGCTATCCAGCTAGAAATTCTATTAACATTACTCCAAGTTTTAGTGCTGAGCCTGATGCTAATGGAAGTTATCTCACTAGTATTGTGGATTCTTATTCCAATATAAGACTTAATCTTATGGCTCCAAGTGATTGTCAGGTTTTCATAGATGATGCAAGAGTATCATCAAATGGTGAAAGTGTTCTTAGGGTAGGACCAACTGATCCTAATGCTAATGGTTACCCTACAGCTATTACCTTTAATATTAAAGTGGTTAATTCACAAGGGACTAAGGATTATATCTTAAATATTCAACGCGAAATAAATAACAGGATTAAGTATGGCAGAGACGCAACTACGGCTTTAAGACCGCATCTAAAATCAACAATTGGAGATGTGTTTGGATTGACAAGTGCTGCTACAAACAAGTTTACTGTACAAGCATGGGTTCGTTGGACTTCTGATCCATCTACAAACCTTGCATGGGCTAATATTGTTTCACAAACAACTTCTAATGATGGTTCAAGTGGTTCTTTCTGGTTACAACATAATTATCAAAACTCAAGTTTTGAATTTGCCATCAGACCTACCGGTACGCGTGTCTATGTGCTATCTGATCCAGCAAAGGTTACCATACAGCAAGGTATTTGGTATCTTGTTACAGGTGTATATAATGCGGGACCTGTAAAAATCTATGTTAATGACCAAGATGTAACTCAATCCGCTAGAAGTACGACTGGAAACTTACAGGCTGGATCTACTTCAAGATTTAATATTGGTAAAATGGCTTATGGTGACAGACCTTTTAACGGGAACATACGAAATGTCAGGATGTGGGTGGGTGAAGCTCGTACACCTACTGAAATAGCAGCTGATTATGCAGATACTCCTCTTGCAGGAAGTGGTTCAGATAATTCCGATTTCTCTTGGCCTCTTAATGAAACTTCTGGAACTACTGGAACTACTGTTGCCCCTGGTAATGGTGGTGTCGATTTAACTATGAGTAATATAACAACTTCTGATTTTGTAGCTTCTTGTGTAAATAATAGATTTCCAGGAAAAGCTCTTATTCATCGTCCGGAACGCATGGATTTAAGTTCAGAAGATTCAGAATCAGTAATCCTAGTTCAAACCCAAGGCTACAGCGGAAGTTCCTTACGCTTTGATATAGTAGGAGTTCAAGATGATGTTAGCAAAGGAGAAATGGAAGTTTGGGATCATGTAAGCAAAACTTGGATATCTCCAGCAGACATCGAAGGTGGTGTTTTGATAAATGCAGAATTAGGTGATCCTACTAGCGGAACATTTTTCTGGGTGCCAGTTCGTAAAGGTACTAGCCTTGCAGGTAGTGGACGCTATGTGGATGATGATACTGAAACTGGATATGATGGAAATGATACAGGAGAACCAGGAAGGATTTTATATAATTCCAAGATACTACTTCCCGAAGTTAAAGCATTGGGTACTACTTTCCCGATTACAGGAACTGTGAGTGGAACTCCAGAACACTCCATAGTTGCAGGTAAAAGATATGTAATACTTGGCTACGATGCAGTTGAAAAAGGAAAGTTAATTACAGGTACTTCAAGTAATGTAAGCTCTAAAGATGGTAAAGCTGTTGTCTCATATACTCTTTTAACTGACACTCCTTTGTATAGAGTTGAAGTGCGTACTCAAGATGATACTTTGCTTACAAATATAAATAGCGAAGTTGGATGGGATGAAGAAACAGATCTTGGAGATATTACTCTCCCTGTGGAACTAAGTAGTTTTACAGTTTCGGCTATTAGCAATGGAGCAAAATTACAATGGGTAAGCCAATCTGAAAGTGGACTAATGGGCTATCATGTTTACCGTTCAGAAAGTGAAGATTTTAATACTGCTAGCATAGTCTCTCCTGTGATAGAAGCAACTAACTCACCTCAAACTCATGTTTATACCTATACCGATATTGATATTCTTACTCAAACACAATACTATTACTGGTTGAAAGCAAGTGATTATAGTGGAGAATTTAGTCTTTATGGACCAATGAGTGTAATTCTTACACAAGAGGGAGAAAGCATTGAAATACCTCTTATTACTGGATTAGATAGACTTTATCCTAATCCGTTTAATCCTGAAATTAATATTCGTTATAGCCTCAAAGAAACTGCAGATGTTAATCTAAGTTTCTATAATTTGAAGGGTCAGAAAGTACATATTAAAGAGATCTCTTCACAGCCTGAAGGCCATCATAAATATACTTGGGATGCTTCTGAACATAGTAGCGGTATTTACTTTGTAGTTTTTAAAAGTGGAAACATTAAGGAAACTCGTAAGGTTATTCTTAGCAAATAGGTTGCTATAATGAATTGAGAACAAAAGTTAGATATAAATAATGTTACATATATAAGCCCTGCTTGCAGGGCTTATATTTTTGGGGGAAAAGTAATTTGAAAGATTATGTAAAATTTCTATATTTATCTGTAGAGTTATTGTACTGCTTGATTATTTTCAATTTCTATGTTCTATATTTCTCCAACATTCTTCTTATCTCAGAACTTTTAATAGGTTTAACAATAAAATCATCCATACCTACTTTTATTGCTTTAGTTTTTACTTCATCAATAACATTACCAGAGACTGCAATTATAGGAGTTTTAATTCCTTTTTTACGAATCATCTTGGTAAGTTCAAAACCTGTAACTTCAGGCATTTGGATATCCATAAAGATATAATCATAGCTATTACTTTCAATAAACTTCAAAGAGTCACGCCAGTTTGATGCTACATCTACTTCTATGTTTGATTTCTTCAGTATAGCGGTTATTACTTTTTGATTAATTAAGTTATCTTCAACAACTAGGCATTTTGCAGAGAGATTTAAACTATCAGTAATTGGCTCTTTGTCCACATTATAGTCTTTAATCTCTTTGCTTAGGGAAAGATCTAACTCTAGATAGAAAACAGAACCAGGGTAATCAGAATTATTCTGAATATTCGGATTAGGACTAATCAATTTAATCTCACTATTCATAAGATAAGAGAGTTGTTGAGCTATAGATAAACCTAGGCCAGTCCCTGATATCTTCTTAGAAAGAGATCCATCTACTTGTTCGAAAGCTTCAAAAATTGAGTTCTTTTTAGCTTCAGGAATTCCTAAGCCAGTATCAGAAATTGATATTTTAAGTTTTATTTGGGCATCATCTTTCATTAACTCTTCGATTGAGAAAGCAATTTCTCCCGAAGGTGTATATTTCAAGCTATTTCCCAGCAAATTGATTAATATTTTCTGTAAGGCCATTTCGTCATTATAGACATATAATTTGTTATAAGATAGTTTATTATAAACAAAATTGAGACCTTTAATTTTCGCTTGCACAGAATAAAGATTTGCCATCTTATCAAAAAGTTGAATTATATCAAAACTATCTGAAGTAAGTAATAGTTTATGAGCTGAGATTTTTGAGAAGTCCAGTATTTGATTTATTAAACTATAGAGAATATCACTTGATTGTTGAATAACTTCTACATATTCAATTTGTTCAGAAGACAGAGAAGTGCCATGGAGAAGTTCAGAAACAGAGATCACTCCATTTAAAGGTGTTCTTAATTCATGAGATATACTTGCGAGAAAATTATCTTTAGCACTGTTTGCTATCTCAGCAACTTCCTTTTGTTCTTTTAATTCAGAGGCGTATTTATTCTTCTCTTGCAAATTTTTAACAAAAGAATTGAACCACATTTGCAATTCTCCGATTTCATCTATTGTTGTTATTTGGATTTGAGAGTTTAAATCATATCTGTTTTTAGTAATATCTACAAAAGCTTCTGTTAGTTCTTTTATAGGGAACAAAACATGTTTAGCAAAAATATAGAAGATAATTAAACTAAAAACTACTATGGTTAACAAGCCTATCAATGAAATCTTTAATGAATCAAATTGAGTATGCCAAAGGTACTTGTTGCTTATAAAAGTAAAGAACTTAAGACCATAATCTTCCAAATTATATTTTAATAAAAGAGCTTTATTTCCTGCAAATTCAATTCTTTCAAAATTGTGCAATCTGTCTTTGCTGATATCATTAATAGCTTTGAAATCTGAACCAATAAATTCTTCATTAGGAGCAGAGATAATGTTACCGCTGTTATCGACTACAAAGCTAGAGAACTTCTGAGAAAAATCTCCAGTAAAGTTCTTAGCTATACTTTCTAAAGAGTAATGGACAACTATTAACCCAATATAAGTTTCTGTCATTGTCTCACGATCAAAATAATTTAGTTTTTTGGATGCAATAAGTGAGTACTTTTCTGGATTATCGAAATTTTTATTAACTCCATGCCAATGAATCTCTGATTCACTACTTCGGTTCTCTTCTAGAACCTTGAGGAAATCCTCCACAGGAGTTTCATTGTTTTTTATTAGACTGCTCCCAAAATGATATCTATTTAAATTGTGGGAAAAGATATCAATCGATTCAATACCTTCTAGATTAATGTATCCAGCTAAGACATAGCCAATATTGGCTTGGATTTTTAACTTTTGGTAGATTGTAAGGGTGTCACTCTCTTCTCTTAAACTAATCAGAACATCTTCCACATTAGATATGTTATTGATTAGGTTTTCTACAGTAGCTAATTGTAGAGAAGTGTATTCTGCTTTCTGTCTAATCAACTCAAAAACATTCCCTTTTAAGTGGTCCATCATGGACTTATTAGAGCCATAAACTGCCCAAGCCATTAGAATCAACAAGGGAATTATTCCTAAGAAAACAAATATAGCAACGAATCGCAGAATTAATGAATGACTAAATCTCTGTTTATTTTTCATGATAAATATTATTCTTTTACTAGTATAACGCTCACAGTAACAGATTCAATTGGCTCTTTATTAAGCAATTTATAAGCAGTTTCTATTCCTTTATAACCCTGCACATCTGCCTGTTGATCTATAGTGACAGAGACTGCGCCAGATTGAAGGTGGGGTTTTATTTCTTCAATATTATCAAAAGCAGCAATTTTGACATTTTGGATGTTATTCTCTTGTAAGAATTGAACTACTCCCAGAGCCATCATGTCATTTGAACAGAAGACTAAATCAATATCCTTGTGTTCATTCCAAATGTTTTGAAAGACTTCATAAGCTTCATCAATCTTCCAATTTGCTGTTTCACTAGCTACAACTTCGATATTTTTATTTTCATTAAATGCTTTCATAGCACCTTTTTTACGGTCAATGCCATTCTGAGCACTGCGGATTCCCTCAAGAATAACAGCTTTACTTTTTTTAGTGACATTCTCACAAATGTATTTAGCTGAAAGGTAGGCTCCCTCTTGATTATCTACACTAATGAAAGGTACATTTTTTAGATTGAATTTGGCAGAAGTATCTTTATCTAGTTCATTATCAATATTAACAATTACTATTCCTTGTTCTTGGGCCTTGGCTAATATTGGCACTAATTCAATAGAACTAGCTGGTGCGATAACTATAGCATCAACTTTGTCTTTGATCAATTTTCTTATTATATCAATTTGCTGAGCAATAGCAGTTTCCTGAGAACCTGTTTTAACTATTAGCTTTATTCCTAGTTCTTTTTCTGCTTCTCTAGCTCCTCTTTCCATAGTTATAAAGAAGGGGTTAGTGAGAGTTTTCATAACTAAGGCAATTTGATAAGTCTCAGTTTTTGCATCTGTTGTCTCTGTAGTAGTTTCTTTGTTATTCTGCTTTTGACAAACAGTTAATGTAAATAAAATCATAAAAATAACTAATAATTTACCAATTTTCATATTTTCTCCTTAATTATCCTTTAAAAGCTTCTCTATAGCTTTATCAAATCTCATTACTTGATAATCTTGTTCAGATACCCAACTTAAAATCTCTTCAAGTTCTCGGGGAGTGCAGTTATCAACAGCATAAGTTTGGTCTTGGCTAATTCTATGAAAACCTATCACTATTAATACTTCACCATTAATACTACCTCTAATGATTCTTTCTTTAACCATTTCTGAATCATATTCTGTTAAATAGACAAAATATCCAAGGTCAAATCTATTTAATGGACTATGCATCTCTTTGTCAATACTATTTCTGATATTTTTATATAGAGCTTTTATAATTTCATAATCTCTTTCGCTAGCGTGTCCAGCAGGTAAAGCAAAACTAACTAAATTAATGCCATGTTCGAAGAAGTTATTATAATCTTGAGCAATTTGGAAATAAGCCTCATCATCATCTAATTCTGCCAACTCAAAATGATTTATTGTATGACCACCAACTTCCCAGCCATTAGCGTATTGGTCTAGAACTTGCTCCCAAGATACTCTTCCTTCTTTACCTATAAATCCGCTATTAAGGAAGGTAGTTGCTTCATAATCAAATCTCTGGAATAAGGGAAGGCCATTATTATAAGCGCTTAAGTGACCATCATCAAAAGTGAAACAGATAATAGGTTTGTTTCGCTCTTGACTAATATCATCACAACTAGTCAATAAAAGAACTGAAGTAAGTAGAATTAAGAGGAAGATTAAATTTTGTTTGTAGGCCATAGCTAATTATATCCTGATCCTTTTTAGTAGCAATAAACTTGGTAAATAATCCTACATCCCATTTAGTATGAATATGATAATTAACTAGCAAAGAGTATTCTTTTTGGATATAGTCTTGATAATTAACAAATTTAAAGGCTGGAGAAATCTCATATTTGTTAAGAAGTATATTGATAATGTTATTCGATTCATAAATTCTAAATTTATCCCAATTCTCGGCTTCGTAGTAGAAGCTGAGTTGAGGCTGAAGAAACTTAGTTAAAGAAAATTTTGTTTCAATCATATCTTTGATTACAGTGCTTTTTTCTTGAGAATCTGCTCGATAATAATCAATATAGGAATTATGAAACATATTTCGAATATAGAGGTTAGTAGATTCCCAGCTTAATAGATTGTTTATATTAAGAGCTTTAGCATTGAATCTATTATCCCTAGAGACCATTAGGAAACTTTGCTGAAACTTAAAGTTAGTTTGTTCTAGAGAAAATTCTATTGAGCCTAATCCTGTATTAAAATCATTACCTCCAGCTCGGTATTTTATAAAGAAATTCTCAATAATCCTGTGTTTAAGGCTTGCTCCGTTGAATCTGTAGTCTGTGATGAAATTTTGGTCATTTCTAATATCATTTAATACATTTTTAAAAATCTGATTTGTTTTCCCTAGGCCAATTCTATCATATTCCCAAGCAAACTCGAGCTTATTATCGTTAAGATAAGCAACTCTAGCTGAGTAGAGATAGAGTTTTTTATCAAAGAACTCAGGATAATACCTAATCTCAGCAGAAGTAGAGATATTGTCATTAATCTGTTTGTTTAGGTTAAGATACCAATTATGGTTAGATTTATATTCGAAATCTTTTTTGGCATTATTTTTATAATAATATCCTCCTACATAAGAACTTAGTCCCATTTCAACATCTATAATTTGTTGAGCCGATAAAAGACAAGTATTGGCATAGTAAATTAATCCTAATATAAAAAGATATTTTTTCATTATTGCATTTTCTCCCTAAGAAATTTAATATATAGATTATCGGTGATATTGTCAAGGGAAGTTTCAACAATTTTATTGACTAAAACTTACGAATCAGTATTTTGATAATCATAGAATATAAATATATTAATTGGGGAATAGATTATTACTTAAAGTGAGAGGAAAATGAAGTATAGATTACTAATATTATTGTTTATTATTGTTGTTAAAATTGCCAGTCAGGATATCTTACAATTATCGAACAGATTTAATCAGATTTCAGGGCAATATGATGCAGTTGGGGCTTCTTATTGTCTAGTATATAATCAACAATTATATAATTTTAACTACGGTTGGAAAGATTATGATAGAGAGCTGAGAATTGATAGTGATACTAAGTTTAGAATAGCATCAATTTCTAAAGTAATCACTGCTATTGCTGCAATGAAATTAGTTGAAGAAGGGCTTTTAGAGTTAGATAGTGATGTCTCAAATTATCTTGGTTATGATCTTCGTAATCCTAATTATCCTAATAATATTATAACTCTTAGACATCTCTTAACGCATACTTCAGGCTTGAGAGATAGCAATGCTTATAGTAATTTCTTAACTGCTTCTTACGCACAAAGTCCCCCTGCTATCTCAGAACTACTTCTTGTTTCAGGCGATTATTATAATTCTTCAATTTGGACCACTTATTATGCACCAGGGAATCAAGCAGGTTGGGATTATTCGAATCTCTCGGCTGGGATTGTAGCAACTATTGTTGAAATTATGGCTGAAGAACATTTTTCAACTTTTTGTGAAGAAAATATTTTTGCTCCATTAGAAATAGAAGCTTGTTGGAATAATTTCTCTGCTTTAAGTGATATAGATGACTTAGCAGTACTTTATCGTTTTGTGGGAGGTATTCCTAGTCCACAAGCAGATAATTATCAAGGCCTATATCCCAGTGAAGTAGATTTAGAAGAAATTCCTCTTGGTTGGAATGGATTAATTTATGCTCCTCAAGGTGGCTTAAGAATTAGCACATCAGACTTAGCCAAGATATTCTTGATGCTTAAAAATAGAGGAAGTTATGATGAAGTAGAAATACTATCCCAAACTACTATTTCGGAGATGGAAGAGCTTAATTGGAGCGGTTCAGGATTAGGTGGTTTCTTTACTGAGATGGGATTACAGCTTCAACGAAGCTATGACTTGTTCGATAACGAACTCTTTTATGGTCATGCAGGTGAAGCTTATGGCTTAATTAGTGACGCTTACTATAATATCGGGCGAGATATTGTCATAATCTTCTTAACTAATGGTGCTAATTTCAGTTATGGAGATGTTTTTTATGATTATGAAGAAGCTATCTTTTCTGCTACTAAAGAGTGGCTAGATGCTCTTTCTAATGAAAGTAATGCAATAGCTCTTGAAAAGATAAGCATTTATCCAAATGTGATTAATTCTCTAAATGAAAAGATTACTATTAAAGCAGATAATACCATAAAGAGTATTTCTCTCTATAATCTAAAGGGTCAATTAGTTAACAAACAGATTAGTTCTGCAAAAGACTTCTCTTTATCCAACACAAACTTGAGTAGTGGTTTCTATATCCTCAAGATCAAGACAGCAGGGGAATCTGTTCATAAGAAGCTGATAATACAAAAATAAGATTGGTTATTTTGTTATAGGCAGTTAACTTATATATAAAAAATATTTAACCTAAATAAGGGGAGAATTAATGAATAAGTTAATTATCAATATAGATGGGATGTCCTGTAGTAGTTGTTCTGCCTCTATTGAAAGAGCTTTAAAGAAGACAGAGGGTGTTTTTGAAGTAAATGTAAATTATCCTGCAGGAAAGGCTTTTGTTACTCATGATCCTGATCAAATATCTGTTGCTGAAATTGAGCAAGTTGTAACAAATACTGGCTATGAAGTTCTTGAGTCAATAAATCCTGAATCTACCCTGACAAATGTAAATACCATAAAATTAAATATAAGTGAATGTCCTGTGCGAGTTGCTCTTCAGCTGTAGAAAGAGCATTAAAGAAAGCTCCTGGAGTAAAAGGTGTCAATGTTAATCTAGCTTCTGAAGTGGCGACAATTGAGATTGATTCTAGCTCTACCAATTACGATTCTTTAAGGGATGTTGTGATTAATGCAGGTTATGGAGTTCAGGAAGAAGTAGCTGTAGATAATGAAGAGCAACATCTTTATGATGCTAAGAAAAGAATGATTGTGATTTGGGCAGTTACTATTCCTATTATGCTTTGGATGCTTCCTATGATGCTCTTTAATGTAATGTGGCCCAATCATCTAGTCCATAATATAGGAATATTAGTACTTGCTTCAATAGGACTCTTCACTGTTGGGTCAAAGACATTTAAGTCTGCTTTTAAATCAATTATTCATGGCTCTGCCAATATGGATGTCTTAATCACTTTAGGAACAGGTGCAGCTTTTCTGACAGGTATTCTTCATTTTTTCATGGAAATTGCCAGTTTTGCTGGTGTTTCAGCTATGATTATGGCCTTTCATCTTACTGGAAGATACATTGAAGTCAAAGCTAAAGGAAGAGCTTCTCATGCAATAAAGAAACTTTTAGAATTAGGGGCTAAGACTGCTCTGATAGAAGAGAATGGGGAAGAGAAGAGTGTCCCTGTTGAAGCTTTAAAGCTGGGTGATATAATGCTAGTAAAACCTGGAGCAAAAATACCTACAGATGGTGAGATTGTTTCTGGAGCAACCACTATCGATGAATCAATGGCGACAGGAGAGTCTTTACCAGTAAAAAAGCAGCCCAAAGATAAAGTACTGGGCGCAACAATAAATCAGAATGGCTTTATCAAAGTTAAAGTAGAGAAGATAGGGAAGGAGACCTTTTTATCGCAGATTATTAGAATGGTGGAAGAAGCTCAAGGTTCTAAAGTCCCAATCCAAGAATTTGCTGATAAGGTAACTGCTTTCTTTGTTCCTATAGTGATACTTTTGGCTATCATAGCTTTTTCAAGTTGGTTAATATTTCCCGAAACATTACACTCAATCACTCTTTGGGCAGCAAATTATCTTGCCTGGGTCAATCCAGAAGCAAATACTTTAACTCAAGCTATCTTCGCCACAGTGGCTGTATTAGTAATAGCCTGTCCTTGTGCTCTTGGTTTAGCTACACCTACTGCTCTAATGGTAGGAAGTGGAATGGGGGCGGAGAATGGTATTTTAATCAGAAATGGGGCTGCAATTCAAACAATGAAAGATGTAAAGGTAATTGTTTTTGATAAAACAGGAACAATTACTAAGGGAAAACCAGAAGTTACAGACATAATAGCAGTTGATAGAGATAATCAAAAACTGATTACTCTGGCAGGATCTTTAGAAACTAAATCAGATCATCCATTAGGAATCGCTATTTTAGATTATCTTGAACAAGAAAAGTTGAAGGTAAGAGAAGTTACAGATTTCTTCTCCTTTGCTGGGAAAGGACTGAGTGGAAGCATAGATTCTCAGAAGATTCTACTGGGTAATAAGAAACTTATGAAAGATAATGCTATAGATTATTCTGCTTATGAGCATAAGATAGATGGTTTGGAGAGTGAAGCTAAAACTGTTATTCTCTTGGCACAAGCAGGAGAGTTTATAGGATTAGTTGCAGTTGCAGATGCAATAAAAGAGGATTCCCAGGAAGCTATTAGTAGATTGCATAAGTTAGGATTTAAAACTGCGATGATTAGTGGCGATAATCAGAAAACAGCTCAAGCAATAGCTAACAAAGTAAATATTGATTTTGTTGTTGCTGAAGTTCTACCAAGCCAAAAAGTGGAGCAGATAAAAAAGATGCAGAGTGAGTATGGGTTAGTCGCTATGGTGGGAGATGGAATAAATGATGCTCCAGCTTTAAAGCAAGCAAATGTTGGTATTGCTTTGGGTACAGGTACAGATATAGCTATTGAATCAGCAGATATTACTCTTGTTAAAGGTAGTTTAATGAGTGTGGTTCAGGCTGTTAAACTCTCTCAAGAAACTTTTAAAAAGATAAAACAAAATCTTTTCTGGGCCTTTGCCTATAATTTAGTTGCTATCCCATTAGCATTTACTGGAATGCTTCACCCAGTAATAGCTGAAATTGCTATGGCAACAAGTTCAATTACTGTAGTTACTAATTCAAATAGACTAAGAAAGAAAAGCATAAAATAGTTTTTTTTTCACTAAAGCATAGTAGAATAATAGGATATATGATTAATTTATATCTAACAATATAATAAGTTAGAAGAAGAGTGGTTGCAATATTCATCTAATAGGGATGGTTCGTTTAAGCTAACTTATTTTCTATTGACAAAATATTATTTCCCAGCAAGTTGGAAGTAAAAAAAGAATGGAGAATTGAATGAATAATATTAAAAAGGCTGTCTTGATTATATTAATGCTATTAATTACTTTAACAGTGTTAATTTCTGAGGAACACAAAAAACATTGTGGAAAACATTTTCCTAAAGCAGAAAATGAGCTTTTAACTGAGAATATTTGCGGTATAGTTCAGGTTCTTGAGAATCAGCTTCAATTAGTACAAGATTCAACTCTTGTGGTATTTAATTTAGTTATTCCTGAAAATATGGAAAAAGAGATAGAAAAAATAGAAGTTGGTAAGAAATATATTTTCTCAGGAACAAACAGCAAAAGTGGTTTTGTTGTTGATAAGTTCATGATTTTAGACGAAGTTAGAAGTAGTGGTAAGCATGTAGTCGATAGTAAAAAATGTATCGGTTGTAGATTATGTGTCAATCAGTGCCCTGAAGGTGCTATATCAATGGTGAAAGGTAAGGCTGTAATTGATCAAGAGAAATGTATTGATTGCGGAATTTGCGTAAATGGTAGTGGTCGTTTTAAAGGTTGTCCTGTTAAGGCAATAGAGCAAAAGTAGGAGAAAGTATGAAAAAAAGTATTTTAACAGTAGTCATATTGTTTAGTATTATTTTAACTCTTTTTGCAGTATATCAAATAAACGCAGTTAGATGTAATAATTGTGCTAGATGTGTTAGTTCTTGTGATGTAGATGCAATATATTATGATGTAACTTTACATAAGTATCAGATTGATGCTAATTTATGTGAAGACTGTGGTGATTGTGCAGACAGATGTGTTCGTAATGCAATATCTCAAGTTCCTGTTAGTAATGAATTAGATGATGTTGCTCCAGTAAGTCTTGATGTTAATGTATTTCCAAACCCTACAGCAAGCAAAGCAGTATTCAAATTAACATCAGAAGAGAGAAGTAATATCGGTAATTTGACTATTTATAACATTAAAGGTCAGAAAATCAAAACACTTGAATTCAATGAAAAAACTAATGCAGTTGGTTGGGATTTGACAGATAATTCAGGTAATAAAGTTCCTTCAGGAAACTATTTATATAAATACTCAACAAATGATAAAGAAATTTCAAAACTTTTAACAGTTATAAAATAGGAAAATCATGAATAAAAAGCTATTATTAATATTTGTAATAGCAATCATAATTATAGGGTTTCTTTTTGCTACAGATGCAATTGGAAACCCTTTTGTTATTAAGTATGATTGCGTTGGTTGTGGAGATTGTGTAGATGCTTGTCCGGTTCAAGCTATTGAAGTTATCAATGGCAAGGCAGTAATTGATAATGAAAAATGTATAAACTGCAATATCTGTGTTGGTTCTTGTACTTATGATGCAATAGAAGGGAGCCAACAATGAAAAAAATACTAATTATTTTGCTTATTTCACTGGCTTTATTATCTTTAATAGCCTGCAAGAAGCCTACTGAGAAAGAGTATAATGTAGATAAGAGTTCTTGTACTAGTTGCGGTGAATGCATTGCTGTTTGCCCCAGCGATGCAATAGAATATAATCTAGAGGGTAAAGCTGTAATTGACCAGTCAAAATGTACTAGTTGTGGCGATTGTATTGCAGTTTGTCCTGAAGGAGCTATTTACTAATGAAAAAGAATCTTTTATCTATATTTATTATTTTTACAGCAGTTTATTCTAGTGCTAGCTTCTGGAATCAATCCCGTTTTTCCTTATATAATTCTCATGATATAGAGGTTTATGGATTTGAAAATAACTTCCTTTCTGAATTTATGTTAAATAGATTAAATATCCAAGTTCAGATGAATTCCCTTGTTACTGAAGAAGACTATGATGATTATAATTCTAATATCACTAATGAGTTAAGAACTTTATCAACTTATCAATTAGCTGAAAATAGCAAGTTTATTTTAGGCTATAATGTCGATTATTATGATTATGACAAGACCCAAGATAACTTTATTATTAATGGAATCGATTTCCCTATTAAGCCTCTAGTTAAAAATAACCTCTATCTTTACACTCAAAATCAATGGCAAAATATATCTTTACTTGCAGGTTTAAGAGGAAGAAGAAGCGGGATAGATTATAAGTTTGATTATCAAGATGTGATAAACTCCGCTGAAGCAGAATATTATGATGAATTTTATAAAGACCTAGCTTTAGCTTATAATCTAAATAGTGAATTATCCCTCTACTCAACTTTTGAGAATAAGACTTTTTATAGCTCTAATGTTAATTTTAATGATCCAGGCAGAAATCACGATTATACTCACTACGGAGTTGGAGTAAACTATACTTCTAAAAGTTTTTTGGGTGGAAAGATCAGTGAAGACTTTCAATATCTAAATAAAGAGTCTCAACAATACGAATCATATCAAAGACATAATTTTATTAACAATCTTCGTTATAATTACTCTTTTAACCCTTATTTGAGCTCTTACATTAGTTATTTTTCCCATTTTAGTTATGATAAAACAGATAAAGAGTACTATCGTTTGGCTAACATGCTAAGACTTCAAGCTAGATTTAATATACCATCTTATAATTATAAGGCATTTGTCATTGCTGGAAGCAGAATCAGTTTTGAAAACCTCAGCAGAATATATTTTGCCTATCTTGAATATCCTTTAACAAACTCTATTTCATTATCTCTTGAAGATAGATATAGTCATAATGTTTATAATACGATTATCTCTGCTATTGAGTATAAGCTGAATTCCAATTTCCTCTTCTACTTAGAGAATAATAATACTCAATCATTTAGTAGCTTTACTACTTTTGATTTTAAGAATACTTTCACTTTAGGTTCAAGGATGCTATTTAGATGATAAAAACAATTATTGAAGGTTTTACTTTAGGATTCTCAACAGGAACCATTTGCTTGGTTAGTTGTACCCCTATTTACTTGCCTTACTTAATATCTGAGAATAGATCTTTCTCTAAAAATATCTGGAAAGTGCTAGAAATTTCCTTAGGTAGATTTTTTTCCTACATAGTATTCGGACTGCTTGCTGGTTGGATTGGCAGTAATATTGCAACTATAAATAGAGATATTTTTACTGCTATTGCCTACATTCTTCTTTCAACTTTCATGGTTTTAAGCGTAATTAGAACTAAAAAGAAACAAGGAAAATGTCATATCCCTGCAGTAACCAAAATTACTTCCAGCGCTTTTTTATTAGGAGTCTTTACCGGAATAAATTTCTGTCCTTCTTTCTTAATCGCTCTTTCAAAAGCAGTTGATCTAGCAGGGCCTATCTCTGGAGCTCTTCTCTTTTTTGGCTTTTTTGTCGGAACTTCTATCTTTTTAATTCCATTAGCTTTCTCTGGATTCTTAGCCTACATTAAGAATTTGAAGTTTATTGCCCAGATAGCCTCTATTGCTATTGCCGTTTGGTTCCTTTTCTCTGCTAGTGTAAAGTTCCATGATATCTATATAAGCTCACAAGCTTATTATCTAGACCCTTCTGAAGAACAATACCCTATGACACTGATGGCTCAAGTAGATAATAAAGATTATTTTTCTGTCTTGTCGGATTCACTCTTTGTTATGAAAGAAGACAAATTCTCTTTTGTCACTATCAATTCAACAAGTATTACCAATGCAAATATTAGTGATAAAGGAACAATCTACCTAATAGACTCAGATCTTATCGAGAGTCTTAGCACTGAAGATTTAGCCCAAATTCATTATTATGTGGTAGAAGCGGATTATCCTATAGAAAAAATTACTAATTTCTTAAGAAACTCTGTTATGAAACTAAATAAAGATGATAAAATTCATTTCACTTTCAAAATTAATCATTGACCTTTTGTCGGTTTTAGAGGGTAATTTGTATTAATTACCCTCTAAATAAACATGGATTTATCTTAAAAAACTAGAATTTATGGCCTATCTAAAAACTTTTTTTATATTTATAACTGCTTAATAATTAATCAAAAAGCTAATTCTGATTAGATTAAATTTAAAATAAATTAAAAAAAATATTGACATAAAAACTGCTTTTTGAGATATTGCTAATACATATTTCGAACGGAGAATTAGTCCTAATTGGTAAGGCAGCGGTCTTGAAAACCGCCGGGCTTCGCCCTTGGGGGTTCGAGTCCCTCATTCTCCGCCATTCTTGAACGGAGAGGTGGCCGAGCGGCTTAAGGCGTGCGCCTGCTAAGCGTATGTAGGCTAATCCCCTACCGAGGGTTCAAATCCCTCCTTCTCCGCCATACCTAAATAAAAAATTTATAAAATAGTGTTGGGCTGTCGACAAGTGGTAAGTCACATGGTTTTGGTCCATGCATTCCCGGGTTCGAATCCTGGCAGCCCAGCCATCACTATTTTATAAATTTTTTCTTTTTATATGCTGGGGTATAGTCTAATGGTAGGACAGGAGTTTCTGGTTCTTCGTGTCGGGGTTCGATTCCCTGTACCCCAGCCATTTATTTCCCCTCATAACCATTATTAAATAATCAATCCCAATCCCTTATCCTGTAAAATTATAGGCTTCATTTTAGCTAATTTCTTTCCTCTATATTTTCCACTATTCTTTCTTTTAGCCTCATCTTTGCCTCCTCCTTCTCACTCAATCTGATTAATTTTTGAAGCAAAATTGAGATGACAGTAAAGGAGCAAGGGAGGAGTATTAAACTTCAAGAGCTAAGTAGGTGCTTTAGGAGCTCAAAGCTAATAAAAAGGGATAAAATGATAGTTTGTTATAGTAACAAGCTAATCACTTTATCCCTTAGAATATTATTTAAATTTAATTATTTCACATGTTTAGGTGTATATATTTTATCTTCATTGTTTTTGTATTCTTGAATAATCTTCTGGAAAATATTAAACACTTCTTGAAGTTCTTTAATTGCTTTACCTGAAATATTAAAACTCTCAGGTTCGTAAAACCATTTTAGAGATACAGTGATTGTTCCATCATTAAGCATTTGTTCGAAGTTCTTAATATTTACTTCAGAATTAGGATCTAGCAAATTAAAAGAAATAATCTTAGAGGTTGCAAGATTATAATCACCAATTAACATGCTCTTCTTATCAAAGAATACTTCAGCATTTGTGCTCTTAAACTTAAGGGTTTCTAATACTGGTTCTTTTTGGGAAGGATGGAAATCAAGAAATATCTGTGGAACTTCATAACCATCAATAACAACTCTTAACTTTAAACGAGAAGTCTTAGAAATATAATCTTTCTTTTGATTATTTAATGTAAGTGAGGTTATGTCATTGAGCTCCTCGATATAAGAATAAAACGATTTCAGATAATTATCATTTTCTGTTTTAACTCTTGCTAAATATTTTTTCTTAGATTCTTCTACTCTTTGTCTATAGGTAGAAATTTCAAAATTTTTATGAATAGTATTGTATTCAAAATCATAAGAATAAAGTTTTCCTTTTACAGCCAAAGAATCAAGAGTCTTTAAAGCAGTATCTGTTTTCTCTTCAATCTTTTCTTTAAGGTCATTTAAAACTATAAGATCTTCATCTCTTAGTCTTTGGCTACTAGCTTCATAAAGACTGCTGTTTGCAGCACGGAAGTAACCTTGATTAAAATTTTCAATAGCATCTTTAAGATTTCTATTTCTTACATCACTTTGAGAGTACTGAGGATTAACCTCTTTAACTTCAATTTCTTTCTTATTACAAGCTACATTTAGTGCCATAAAAACTACAATTAGAATTAACATTGTTATTCTATTCATTTTAACTCCTTTTCCATAAAATATATGAAATCTAAGATAAATAAAATCTTAATAAATTGATATTACTTTCGAATAAGAACTAATCAAAAGTATTTTTTGGGTAAAAATCTTTGAAAACTTTATTTTTTATTATTATTAAGAAGATATTCTATCTGTCAATCTAAATTTAGAATTTTAGAAAAAAAGGAGTATATTGGGTAATTGATAAATAGATAAAAATGCCTTAAAATATTGATAAGTCATAAAATAAGGTGAGAAAAATAGTTTTTTCTTGTTTATTGATAAATTACATTTATTATTTAACGACAAACAAATAAAATGAGTGGAGTTTTAATGTTAAGTGATATTAGTCTAGCAGTCTATGAGGTCTATTTAAATATAGCACCTTTTCTTTTAATTGGATTAAGCTTTGCAGGAATACTGCATATCTTCGTCGGAACAGAGTTCATAACCAAATATCTGGGGAAAAAGGGACTTTGGTCTTCTGTCAAAGCATCCTTATTGGGAGTTCCGATGCCCTTGTGCTCTTGTGGAGTAATACCAACAGCTTTTCAATTAAAGAAAAGTGGGGCTTCTTCAGGGGCTACTGTATCTTTTCTTATTTCAACCCCGCAAACAGGTGTAGATAATATTGTTCCAACTTATGCAATGTTAGGTCCAATCTTTGCAATTTTTAAACCCTTGTATGCCCTTGTGTCAGGTATTATTGGGGGCCTTGTTACAGATTTATTTACTTATAATGACCAAGAAGTAAGTAACCTTAAAGCTGAAGCTACTTGTACTTCAGCTTGTTGTTCCCATAAACATGAAGACCATGATAGCAAGACAAAAAGAAATAAGTTGGCTGAATTTTTCCATTATGCTTATATTGAGTTTTTAGATGATTTAGCTCCACAGTTAGTAGTAGGTATAATTTTAGCTGGATTAATTTCGATAATACCAAACAGTCTCTTCTCTTATGTAGAGGGAAATTACTTCTTCCAAATTCTGCTTGTCTTACTTATAGGAATACCTCTTTATGTCTGCGATACTAGTTCTCTTCCAATAGCTTTAGCTCTTTTTGCCAAGGGATTATTACCAGGAGCTATATTTGTCTTTTTGGTGGTTGGTCCAGCAACAAATATTGCCACAATAACCTTAATAGCTAAAAGCATGGGGAGAAAGATAATCTCTGTCTATCTATCAGTTATCACAATTACAGGTGTTTTAGGTGGATTAATCGTAAATTACATTTATACAGTAACAAAATTTCCTACTCCTGAGACAGTAAATGAAATGGTTCATCACGAGGAGATGTATTGGTGGTTAACTGGTTTAACATTAATATTTACAGTATTTTTTATCCTATCCTTATCTAAATATGTAAAATCTAAAATAACTAATAAATAATGAGGTAATTATGGCTAATAAGCAAGTTTTTAAAGTGTTGAATATGAACTGTAATCATTGTGTAAGGACTATTGAGAAAGCTCTAAAGACCATCGATGGTATTGAAGAGCTTGCTTTCAATCTAGAGGAAAAAAAGATTCAGGTTTTTGGAGATGTATCTTCTGAAGTAATAATTGAAACTATCACCCAAGCTGGATATGAAGTAGAGAAATAGTAATTAATTCTGCTAATGTTAAAGTTCAATGGAATTGGCAGGTGTTATAGATGATACTTTATTGATTAGATCTGCAAGAATTACATTTCCTAAAAGGGATTATATAATTATAGCCTAAGGTATTCTTATTCATTTAAAACATTAGAATAAGGCCTTAGGCTATTTTATTTTACACTTGAAGCAAGGAGCCTTATTAGGACAGTGGTTTTTCATAATATTGCTTCTTCCAGACTCGCTCAAGAGCCTTATTTTTACCAAACTATTAATGTCTTCTAAGGCTGGAAATACAAAATAATAAGAAAGTATTTCTAGTTTGAAAAATTTAATTTGACAGTATAAAACATTTTTCATATAATGGGTAAAAGAGAGTGATAAAAATAACTAAACATTATTTTAGGCAAAATAAAAAAAAATTGTGTCTAAAAGAGAATATAACTTATAATTTAATTAATTGAAAGTTTTATAGCTTCATAAAAATTAAAAATTGGGGTGGACAGTGAGAAAAAAAATTTTATATATTGATGTGCCCTTTTATGGTATTCACGGCGGAGATAAAAACAGATCAAACTTTTTATGGAGAATTTTAAAAGAGAATTTTGAGGCAGATCTTCTATTATTGCAAGATAGTAAATCAACAAATTCAGTAAATGATCACCACTGTGAGAATAATACCTATTTCCTTGAAGTAGAACATGAAAGGTTTAGTAAATCTGATGCTATTTATGAATTTTCCAAAAGTGAATTATCAAGGTATGCTACAATATTAAGAAGTAATAGATATGATCTTATTTTCATCAGATTTATCTCACCTGGTTTATTAGCAATCGAAGCTAGTAAAGTCCTCTCTGATGCCCAAATTGTTGTCGATGTTGATATGCTTTTCTCCAGGATTGCTGCTATGAACTGGGAAGATAACCCAAGTTTTAAAAATAAGTACTTCTTCTTTGAAAAAAAGAAATTAGAGAAATTTGAATCATCATTTTTTAAAAACAATTTTATATTTCTCTTCACTAATAATCACGAAAGAGACTTAATAATTGAAAAATTAAATTTAGAACACAGAGAGAAATATTTTAAAGTCCTACCAAATATGTTCAAGCAAGTATCAAGAGAGAATATTCCAATATTAGATCAAGATAAATATATATTAATTTTCGGCACAATGAATTCTGTGGCAAATCAAGATGGTTTTAAATTCTTTGTTACAGAAATCTATCCTCATATTCGTTCACTACTAGCTGAGTTAGGAATGAAAGTTTTTGTTGTAGGAAAAAATCCTTTGGCTTGGCAATATGAGTATCAAGATGAAATTTTAAAGATTGTAGGTCCTGTTGATGATATTAATAGTTATATAAATGGAGCTTCTTTGGTCTTTCTACCCCTAAGAATTGCTTCTGGGACACGCACGAGAATTTTGGAAGCTGCTGCTTTAAAGAAAGTTATTATTACTTCATCTATTGGAGCTGAAGGTTTTGATTTCTCTGATAATGAGATAATTATTGAAGACGATGCTGATCGTATCATCTCAAAACTATATGATTTTTTGCATAATCCTGAGGATTTTTCTGAACTAGGAGATAATCTATTTAATAAGTGTATGCAATATTATGAGGAAAGAGTTGTAGAACAGCAGTTGCTTAGCTATACTCAAGAGAAATATAAATATGAAGTAAGTGATCGCACAGGAGATAAAATGAAAGTAAATGTGGGAAAAAGAATTTGTATCGTTACTAATAGGTTTTATCCTGAAGTGGGTGGAGCTGAGACAAATATTTATTATCAAGCAAGAATGCTAGCTGAAACAAATGATGTTACTGTGATTTGCCCTAAAAGAATTGATAAACCATATTTAGAAGTTATGGATGGTATTACTGTTTATCGATTGAAAGATTTTTATAACAGAAAGAAAGTCTATCCGAATAAAGCTGCTAAAACTGTCTGTTTTGATGTCTTTGGTTTAATTTATTTCGGTAACTATGATGTGGTTCAGGTTTTCCCAGCTATTAATCCTAATAATATGATTGCCTTCTTCGCTGCTAAACTTTCTAAAACTCCTATTGTTTTAGCCTCTTTTGATTATTTAGACTATGCTTCTATCATCAAGAAAGAAGGAACAATTAACCCTAACATTTTGAGATTTCATAAACCTAGTCCTAAACAAACATACTTCTTGAAAAGATTTGATTATATTTTTGCTATTTCTGATAAAGAAATTGAGTTTTATAAAAAATACAACAAAAATGTTGAATACTCTCCTGTTCCAATTCTTTTAGATGAATATAGAGGGGAAAAACCTAATCCAAGACAGAAGTATGGCCTTAGTAATTCAGATTTCGTTTATTTAGTTTTGGGGAGAATCTGTAATGTGAAGGGTCAAGATATTGCCTTACGCGCTTTCAACCAGGTATCTAAGGAAATTCCAAAAGCCAAATTAGTGTTTGTCGGACGATTCGATTACGAACCAGAATTTTATGATGAAATGCAGAAATATATTAGGAAAAATGATTTAACTGACAAAGTTATCTTCACTGGAATGATAGAGAGGGATGAGGTTTTAGGCTGGTTGAAATACTCTGATATCCATGTTATCCCAGTAAGATTTATGAACTCAGGAGCAGTTGTTGTGGAATCATGGATTAGCGAAACTCCTGTTATTCAGAGTGATGTTGTTGATCCTAACTTAGTTATTGATGGTGTAAATGGTTATTTATTCCCTCGAGAGGATTCTAAAACATGTGCAGTGAAAATGATTAAAGCTTATAATGAAAGATCCCTCTTGGGTCAGTATGCAAAAAAAGGAAAAGAACTTGTAGAAAAGAAGTATACTTATCAGTATTTAACAAATCTATATCTACGGGTATATGATAGTTTGGAAAAGAAATAAATTCTATGAAAGCTTTAATTTATCATTCCATATTTGGGTATGTTGGTGGTATTGAAAGATATATCCATAAAATAGGCTCATTCTTAAAGAAAGAGAAGTGGACCTTATATGGGTTATTTGAATCGAAAGTTGATAATGTAGGAGACTTTGGAGATATATTTGAAGAAGTGTATTTTGGGAATGAAAACAATATTGATTCTCTAATCAAAGAATTTTATGCTTTAGAGATTGAAGTAGTATTTATTCATAAAAGTAACAATGTTAAACTTTTATCAGCTTTAAATAAGAACTTCTATACTGTTTCTACTATTCACGATCATGACTACTATTGTTTTAGAAAGCACAAATATTTTCCTATTAAGAGAATAAATTGCCCGCTTCCTATGAATAAAATATATTGTTCAATGTGTTCACTTTTATTAAAAAGAGATAGATCTAAAGCCCTCGGTTTCTCTTTAATTAAGGGGCAAGAGAAAATTGCCTTAACTAATGAAGTGAAAGATGCTGATGCTACCATAGTTTTATCCAAATATATGATGCGTAATTTAGATTTAAACAAGTGGAATATGGACACTGTATATAGAATTTATCCTATCCATGAAGTAAGTCCTATTGATAATAATTTTAAGCACAAAAAATATAGCGCTAATTATCTTTTTATGGGGCAATTAATAAGAGGGAAAGGTGTAGATATTTTAATTGAAGCTTGTAGGCACTTAAAACATGATTATACATTAAAAATTGTTGGAAGTGGTAATGATTATGAATATTTAGATAAGCTAATCAGACTCTACGGACTTAATAAAAAAATCGAATTGGTTGGTTGGGCTAGTGATGTTGATAAATATTATTCCCAAGCTGATTTGGTTATTGTACCATCTCGCTGGCAAGAACCCTTTGGCTTAATTGGAATCGAGGCTTTTAGTCGTATGGTCCCAGTAGTAGGTTTTGATATAGGTGGGATTTCTGAGTGGCTACACCATAAAGAAAACGGGTATCTAGTTAAAAAGAAAAATAGTGAAGGCTTAGTTGAAGCCTTAGACTATATAGATAAAAATCCTCAAGTTATCGAAGAATGGGGTAGAGCAGGATATGATTATGTAAAAGAACATTATTGCGAATCCTGTTTTTTGAAATCAATCAAAAATATTTTAAATCAAGCTAAGGTAAAATTCTAATGTCAGAACAAGATTATAAACAGATGATTGTTAATAGATTTGAAAAATCAAAGAGTAATTCCTTAATTAGAGGAATACGCTTTGTTTTGTCAAAACTATTCCAACTTGTGTTTATTGTTTTGGTGCTAATATTCTTCACAATCCCTACTTTCTTGATACTCTGTTGTAGAAAAATGTTTAAAGGGATTCCAGTCTATGAATCAAAGACCATTCTAGGACATAATTCAGAGCTTTTAGATGTAAGATTTTATAATCTTCAAGGTCAACTTCTAAAACAAAGTTCTCTTATTTTTCAAATACTCATTGGTAGGGTGCATTTTGTCGGAAATAGTTTCTTATCTGGGGATCTTCCCCTCGATGATAATTTAGCATTAATTACTAAATATGCCTATCCTGGAATATTTAATCTCTGGTTCATTAGAGAAAGTACTAAAATTGCTCATGAAGGATTAATTATTACAGAATTAGAATATTTAGCCACAAAAAGCTTAAAGCGAGATATTTCCATAATAATTAAAACTATACCAGCTCTTATGTACAGAAGCTCTGCAGATAATTACCAAGAAAAATTGAATATTTTTGATCTGGAATTTGATAATATATCAATGAAACAAGGTATAGATATTATTGAAGAGACAATTGATTCTGGGAAAAAAAAGAAATTCTTTTTTGTTAATCCGGATTGTATGAATAAATTATATAAGGATAATGATTATTTCTCTATACTAGAAGAAGCAGATTATATTTTCCCAGATGGAATAGGTATTAGCATAGCTTGCAATATACTAAAGACTCCGCTTCTTGAAAATGTAAATGGAACCGATATGCTTCCCTACTTATGTGAATTGAGTGAAAAAAAGAGTTATTCAATCTTTCTTTTTGGCTCAAAAGCAGGAGTGGCAGAAAAAATGAAAAAAAAACTTGAAGAAAAATTTCCTAAACTAAAAATTGTAGGGACACGAAATGGATATTTTGATTGGAAGAAAGATAGTGCCTCCATTGTTTCTGAAATAAATGCTTCTCAAGCTAATATTCTCTTAGTCGCTTTTGGAGTCCCTTTACAAGAAAAATGGATTGGCGAAAATATGCCAAAACTCAAAGCTCAAGTTTTAATGGGAGTCGGTGGTCTGTTTGATTTTTATTCAGGAGAGATGACCAGAGCTCCAAAATGGATGAGAGAAGTTGGCTTAGAATGGTTCTTTAGATTGATTAAAGAACCAAAAAGAATGTGGAAGCGATATATTATCGGAAACCCACTTTTTATCTATCGTGTTTATAAATGGAAAAATAAAAAGAACAGGTAAAATTATGGATAAAAGAATAAGAGAACAAAGGATTGAGAGATTAATGAAGATGACTCAAAAGAAGAGTAAATCATCTATCTCATTTAAAATAGCCTTATGGGATTATACTATTAAATCAGTAATTCTATTTAAAAAATTCTTGGATATTGTTGCTTCTTTAATATTGCTTTTATTGTTGTCTCCAGTATTTATTATTACCGCGATTTGCATCTATATTGAAGATCCAGGTCCAGTATTTTACATAGCTCCTCGAGTAGGAAAAGATGGCAAACATTTTGGCTTTATTAAATTTAGATCCATGGTAATGAATGCCGATAAAATAAAAGATGAACTATTAGAACAAAATGAATCTAAAGGTGGAGTCATTTTCAAAATGAAGCGAGACCCAAGAGTAACTAGAACAGGCAGATTCATCAGAAGATTCAGTATTGATGAACTTCCTCAACTTTTCAATGTTTTAAAAGCAGATATGAGTTTGGTGGGTCCAAGACCTCCTTTACCTCGTGAAGTTGCTGAATATACCCTTTTAGACAGAAAAAGACTGCATGTAATGCCAGGTATCACCTGTCTTTGGCAAGTTAAAGGAAGAAGTGATATTCCTTTTGATGAACAAGTTCAACTCGATATGCAGTATATTAAATCAAGTAGTTTTTGGAAAGATGTTAAAATCTTACTTATGACTATCCCAGCAGTAATTAGTGGTAAAGGCGCTTACTAAAAAAGAGGCTTGATTATCCATGGAACATACTTTTGAAATCAAAGAAAATGTCGGTCTTATAAAGATTAAAAGAACTTTTTCTCTTTATAATTCGGTTAACTTTAACAAAAGCTTTGAGAAATATACTGAGAAAACAGTTAACTTCGTCTTTGATCTTGGTGAAGTAGTATGTATGGATGATATTTTGGGAAACCTAGTTGCTTGTTTGAAATATGCATCTGATTGCGGTGGAGACCTAAGACTTGCGAATCTTTCTGAAAAAGCTCGTATGGTCATGGAAATAACCAGAGTTTACAAGAGTTTCGAAATATTTGATGATGTTGATGAAGCAATAAAGAGTTATTTGAAAGACTAATATTAATATGAAAAAGATTAATAATGAATGTCCATGCAGTAATTAGTGGCAAAGGTGCTGACTAAAAAATTCGCTTGGAGAACAAAATGGAAATTAGTTTTGAAATTAGAAAAAGTGTATGTGTAGTTAAATTAAGCGGAAGAATTAGATTTGATGAATTCTCTGAATTTAAAGAGGAATTTATTAGGTATGCTGAGCAAACAGTTAATTTTGTTTTTGATCTTGGAAATTTTGATAACTTTGAAGATTTATTTACACCTATATTTAATTGCCTGAAACATGTTTCAGACAAAGACGGAGATATAAGACTTTCTAATTTGAGCGAGAATGTAAGGATGGTTTGTGAAATAACTAGAGCCCATAAGATTTTCGACATATTTGATGATGTCGATAGTGCTGTAATGAGCTATCAAACTGACTAAATATAGATAATGTAACTTAAAATAGATGGCCTGTCGCTGTATTTAGCGGTTGGGTGAATAATAATATAACTTTAATGGGGGAAAAATGGAAATTAGTTTTGAAATGAGAGAAAATGTTGGAGTGTTGAAGGTCAGTGGTAGGTTGGATTCTTACAATTCACCAGAGTTTAAAGAAAAATTTACTAAATATACTGAGCAAACTATTAACTTTGTCCTGGATTTAAGTGACTTAGATTTCTTGGATAGTACTGGATTAGGATCGATAGTTGCTTGTTTGAAAGTTGTTTCAGAAAAAGATGGTGATATTAGAGTGGCTGAAATGTCAGAAAAACCACGCATGGTATTTGAAATTACAAGAGCTTATAAAATTTTCGAAATCTTTGATAATGTCGATGTTGCAGTAATGAGCTACGAGGCTGATTAATTTCGAGGTCTAAATGAAATGTCTAATTTACACCAGAATTGAAGGACTTTTATGGAGTGAGGATTATTTTCATAAAACTAATCCTTACTTGTTAAAAATTGTCAATAAACCACATTTAGAGTATTTTATTGACTTTTGCTCTACTCTCCAGATTAGTGAGATTAGAATTGTTAGTAATAACGCTACAAATGAAATTAGTGATTACTTCAAAGATGGGAAAAAATGGGGCGTAGATATTGGTTATAATATAGCTAGACCAGAAGATTCTCTCAAAAGAGTAGTACTAAAAAACTTCTCTTTCTGCAAAGATGATGATGTTCTTATTATCTCGGATTATTTTTTTCTTGAATATGATATTAATGCTATTCTAGAGGTCAAAGCAGAGATAACTGATCATCTTAAAACAAATAAAAGCAAATATCTGCAAATCTTAGAAAAGGGAAAATCTGTCAAGGATATAGAAGAAACTAAGGACTTTATTGATAATCCATACTTAGCTATTAATAAACTATCAAATATCACTGATTACTTTAATCTATCTATGGATATTTTAAGTAGCAAGTGCTGTCATTATGTTTTACCCGGCTATAGTTCCGAACCCCGTACTTATCTTGGTATGAATTTATCCTATCCTAAATCGGTCACAATTGATGCTCCAGTCATGATAGGAAACAATGTCAGAATCGGTGAGATGGTCGGGATTGGTAAAAATAGTATCATTGGTGATAATATAATTATCGGAGAACTCACAAATATCTCTAACAGCATTATTTATAGTGACTCTTTTGTTGGTAGTGATCTGGAGATAGATAATAAAATAATTTATCATAATAAGTTAATTTCTGGAAAGACTGGTCAAGTAATTATAATGGATGATGATTATCTAATTTCAGCTATCAATAAAGAAAAGAAAGTTGGTAGGGTTCAGAGAACAATTCATATTTTATTAGCTTTAATTCAAATTATCTTGCAGACTATTCCTTTTCTTTTGATTTCACCTTTTTTATTCTTAATTCACAAAAAATATAACTTAACTCAAATCTATTATTTGTCTAAAGATAAAAAAAGTCGAAGAATGTTTAGTATAGATAACGCGAGAAAACATCCATTCATAAAACTTATAAAAAAACTTTCTTTAGATAAATACCCATATCTTTTTTTCGTTCTTAGTGGTAAATTACTGTTAGTTGGTAATAAATTATTCACAATTACAAGAAAACATAAAGAGTTACTTACTAACTTGCCCTTCTATCAACCAGGGGTTTATAGCTATTGGGAAAGTTTAAATCAAGGATTTAGCTCTGAAGAAGAAATTCACGAGTTATACTATGTAAATAATAACAGTTTTTGGGGTAATATTTATATCTACTGCAAAATTAATTTTTTAAGGTTATTCTGGTAAAATTATGCACTTAATTCTTATTGGCGGAGGAACTAGTTCTGGAAAAACTACGATTGCTAAACAGATTACTAGTCAGTTAAATAATCAAAATGTCTATACTTTTTCACATGATAATTATTACTATGATTTGGCCAATTTATCCCCTCAGGAGATTAAGAAAATCAACTTCGATCACCCTGATGCTATCGATAGTAATAGATTAATTTCTGATGTAAAGCAGATTTTAAATCAAGAAGAGATTTATATTCCTGACTATGATTTCATTACTCACAGAAGGATTCAAGGTAAATTGATTCATAACAGTTATGATGTGATAATTCTTGAAGGTATATTTGCTCTCTATTTTCCTGAATTGATTAAATTAGCATCTTTAAAAGTATTTGTCGATACTGATGCTGACCTCAGGCTGGCAAGAAGAATAGATAGAGATATTAACGAAAGAGGTTTCACAATTAATGAAGTCTTAAATCAATATATAGAAACAGTTAAACCCATGCATGATATCTTTATTGAAGGTACTAAAAAACAAGCAGATATTATTATTCCTGGTGAAAAGAAGTTTGATCGAGTATTGATTATGATTAATGGCTACTTAAAAGAATTATTGGGGTAAATTATGGGTAAATATACACTTACTGGTTCAAAAGAATTTGATGAATTAGTTGATGAACAGTTGGCTTTGATAACTGAAGAGATCCTTAAGCTAATTCCGGAAGAAGACATCGCTGCGATACTTCTAGGTGGTGGTTACGGTAGAGGTGAAGGTGGGATTGTTATTGAAGATAAGAAAGAATACCTCTATAACGATTATGATCTCTTTGTTATTCTTAAAAATATTAGCTACTTTAAAAAGAAAAAGTACCAAGAAAAGATCCACTACATTCACGAAAAATTTACTCCTCTTTTCAAAATTGATGTTGATGTCGGACCTCTTCAAACCGTAAAGGCAATTTCTAAAACCCCTCATTGGATGATGTGGTATGAATTGAAAAATGGACACAAGGTCCTGTGGGGAAACCAATCAATTAAGAATTATTTTCCAGACTACTCTCACGAGAAGATGCCAATTATGGAAGCCTATCGTCTGCTACTAAATAGAGGGGTTGGGCTTATACTGTGTAAAGAACATTTTAAAAGCTATGAAGAAGAAGAATCACAAGAATTTATTCTTCGTAATATTAGAAAAGCACAACTAGCAATGGGAGATGCCTTTTTAATCAAAAAAGGAAGATTTCACTTCTCATATAAAAAAAGAGATGAAATTTTCTCTGAACTTAAAGAAGATGAAGATTTACTAAAATTAGGGATATTTGACTACTATAAGACTGCCTACCAATTCAAGGAATTTCCTCATAAAGTTAACCTAAGTAAAGAAGACTATCTTGCTGAATATAAACAAACCTTACTTGTATATGAAGGACTATTTAACTGGGTTTTTAACGATGAGTTTGCTCCTGTATTAAATCTAAAAGGATATCAAGACATCATTGAAAAGATTTTTTCTGAAGAATCAAGTATATTTGAAAAAATTAAAAATGTTTGCAAGAATACTAGAATAAACTATAATAATCTAAGTAGTAAATCAAAATTCAAGCATCCCCGGTTTATGTTATTCATGGCGCTACCATATTTTTTGTTCTCTAAGCAAGAAATTAATTGCCAAGAAATACTAAATTGTAATAAATGTCAAAATGAAGATGAATTGTTAAAAATCTTTGTGAAATTGTGGGAACAAAATAATTAGGAACAATAATAAACAATGTTAGATGAAAACCAAATACATGATATAGAACAGCAAAAGGATATAGCTGAACAAGAAGAAAAATCACCCTTAGTGATTGATAAAAGGGTGTTATTTATCTCCTTCAAGGCTAAAATAAAGTGGATTCTTGCCATTACTTTATCTTTCATGTTATTAGTGGCCATAATTGTATCTGTAAAAGTTAAACCTTTATGGAGAGCCAATTGTAGAGTCATTAGAATGCAAAAAAATATTTCGACTCCTACTGACATGCCTTACTTATATAATGCTTTTGATATAAACACAATCTTAGAAACCGCTCGGTCTCGGCCAATTATCCTCTCTATTATAAAAAAACTTGATATGCAGGGCTATGAACCTGAGGAAGTTGGGAGAATGATACAAGTCCAGCGTGGTAACCGTTCTAATGTGCTAAGTTTTAGCGTAACTGATAGCGACCCAGAAAGAGCAGTTGAAATGGCTAATATTCTCGGAGAAACCTTTATCGAAACAAGTACTATGTTGCAGAATGCTAGTGCTGATAGTGTATATAGCTACTATTCTCAAGAAAGAATTAAGAGTTTAGCCAAAATTGCTCAACTAGAAAAAAGTATTTTAGATTTTCAAACTAATAATGATGTGATATCTATTGATGCCGAAAGGGATCAACTCTATGAAAAATTAAAGCTTATCGAAATAAAAAAGATTGAAGCTATTGTTAAGATAGATGAAATGAGAGTTAAGATTGCTGATTTAGAAAAGAAAATGGCCTCACTTCCGCAAGAAGTTATGATGACTTGGACATTTACCAATACAGATGAGAAAAAGTTAATCTTGCTAAAAAAAGAACTAGAGCTCTTGCTCACACGCTATACCGCTATTAATCCTAAAGTGCAGAATTTACAAGCTGAAATAGATACTTTAGAGGCTAAATTATCTGATCCTTTTAGAACACCAGAACCACCAGATAACACAAGTTGGGGACCTAATGGCTTAATTCAAACCTATGAAGTTGATAAAACTCGTTATGAAGGAGAACTTAAAGCAGCAAGAGCAAACTTAATTGGTTACCAAAGTGAAATTAATGATATAAAATCAAATCTGATCCAATTCAATAAAATTAACGATGAGCACTTAGAATTTGTTCGACAATTAGAGCTTAGTAAAGATGTACTAAGAATTATTGAAGGCAGAATTGCTGAATCCCGTATGGCTTTAGATACTAATACTAATGATTTTCAGTTGTTTGAGGCTGCAGTTCTTCCCAAATATCCTATAAATATAAGTAAGAAGATAATAGTTTTAGCTTCAGGTATTTTTATTGGTTTCATTTTAGTAGTGTTCTTCCTTGGTAAAGAACTTTTTGATTTCAGAATAAAATCAAAACTTGATTATGAAAAATATATAGGAATCCCTTTACTAGGTCAAATTCCAGCTGAAGAGGGAGCAAATGCTAACAAATTCTATGCTAATCTTCAATTCATGCTGGATAATCTGTTTGATGTTGTTAAAGGAGTCCCTAAACCTCCAATAATTACAATTGGTAGTGTTAATCCTGAAACAGGGAAATCCTTTATTATGAATGAATTTAGTAAAATGCTGGGCTCTACTTCTAAAGTCCTGATTATTGAATGTGTTAAAGATTTATCGATCGAAATTGAAGATTATGAGATTAATACTTACCTAGATGACGACAAATCTTTTGATGTTAAAGAAATCTCTAATAATATCAATAAATGTTATTTTTGGACTGGTGAGCAGATCTTCAAGAAGATGTATAAAACAAGTGATTTTCATAAGCTGTATGGTCTCTTTATGGACTATGATTATATCTTATGGGAAATGTTCCCATCAAGTTATAACATCCAGCTTTTCCACGCTGTAACCAAATCTGCAGATGCTAATATCTTAGTCGGTAGATTTAGGTATTCACCAAAAACTGATGTGTTTAATTTGGTAAATTATCTAAGAGAAAAAGAAGTTCAAAAAGTATTTGGAATCCTAAATAATATTCCTAAAGAGTATTATGTGGATACATTGTAGGTAATTATGAAAAGAATAAAATATATAATATTAGTATTAATAGTTTTTATTATTAGTTGTAGTAGGGAGCCATACATCGAAGAAAATATAGATGTACCAGGTGAATACCTTGAAGAATCAGCAGTTGCAAATCAAGAAGATCAACAGACTATCGATGAATTAAATAAGTTACAGCAAGTTAAAATGCCTACTTATCTGATTGGCCCTGATGATAAATTTCATGCTTATATCTATAATGAAGAGGACTTGAATACTAAAGAGTTGATTGTTAAAAGAGATGGTACGATAACTTTTCCTCTAATAGGAGAAGTAAAGGTTCAAGGATTAGATCTTAAAGAAGCTACTGATTTAATCGAGGAAAAATTAGAAGATTATATTGCTTATCCTGAAGTAACAATTGTTCCTTATGAAATTAATAGTGGAACAGTAACAATTTTAGGAAAAGTCGTATATCCTCAACAATATCAAATTACTGGAGAAATGAGAATTTTGGATTTAATTGCCAAAGCAGGAGGATTAGCTCTTGGCTATTTCCAGAATAATTCGATTGAATTAGCAGACTTAGAAAGATCATTTATCGTTAGAAATAATAAAGTTTTGCCTATAAATTTTTATGCACTGATTAAAGAAGGTAAGATGTTAAATAATATCCCTTTGATGGGGGGAGATTATATTTATTTACCATCTGCGATTAATAGAGAAGTTTATGTTGTTGGAGAAGTATTAGAACAAGGTCACTTCGCTTTTAAAGAGAATATGACTCTTGGGCAAGTAATAGCCTATTCACAAGGATTAAAGCCATCTGCAAAGACTTCTTCTGTATATTTGGTGAGAGGTAACTTAAAGCACCCAAGACTATTCAAAATTAATTTAGATGCTATCTATAAAGGACGATTAATGGATTTCAAGTTGAAACCTAATGATATTATCTATGTCCCTAAAACCCCTATTGCCAGCTGGAATTTAGTTTTGGAGCAGATATTACCAAGTTTACAAGCTGTTCAAACAGGATATCTATTACAAAATATAATTAACGATACTAATAATTAAGTTTCATGACCGAAGCATTAAGCGCTTTTAAATACATCATATTCTTTGCGGTTATGCTCATAGGGGTACCCCTAGGCTACTCTTTTGCCCTGAAGCATGATAAAGTAGAAAGAGCAATTTTCTTTCTCATGGTTTTTTTTACTGCAAAAATGGAAGATATCAACTTTGTTTCCAGGGAGACTGAAAGACTAACCTCTAAAGGTTTCGAGATTGGTATGGTAGATATCTGTACTATGATTATCTTTCTAATTGTTCTTCATAAAAAAGGAACAACGGGAAGGATTCCTAAAGGGGCTCAATGGTATTTTGTTTATTTCGGGTTGAGCCTTCTTTCAATTCTTAATGCTGATTTTGTCCTATTCTCAATGTTTGAAGTTTGGAAAATGGTCAGAATGTACTTTTATTTTTGGACTGTTTATAACTATATAGATACTGATAAGAAGTATTTTGATTTTTTAAAAGGTGTTGCTGCTATTACCATATTTGTCTTTTATGAAGTTATAAAACAAAAATATCTAGAAGGTAAATTTCAAACAGCAGGTCCTTTTCCACATCAAAATTCTTTAGTTATGTATATGATTATTTTTGGTTCTATTGCCTTTTCTTACTTAATCAATAAAAAAGATTTATCCATGGATAAACTTCTTGTGTGGCTGATGGTCTTTGGAATGGCATCAGTTACGATTATATCTACCCTTTCCAGGGCTGGATTAGCCCTCTATGGATTTGCTATAATAATAGTTTTAGGACTATCTTTTCTTAATGGTATTAATCCCAAAAAGATTGTTATTACGACATTGCTGATAATCATGAGTTTGGCAGTGCTAGCTAAAGCCTGGGATTCCATTACGGAAAGATTTAGAACCGCACCAGAAGAATCAGCTTTAGTTAGAGTTGCTTTGGCCCAGGCTGCAGTTAAAATGGCAAAAGACAAAAATTTAGGCTATATGGGTGTTGGATTGAATAACTTTGGACGAGCAATTAATCCTCCCTACCCCTATAGTTCACATATTGAAATGAATGATGCTGAGGATGAAGAAGAGAAGAATGGCCTAGTAGAAACTATATATCTAATGATTGCAGCCGAATCAGGTTGGGTCACACTAGTTTCTTTCTTTGTTTTTCTCTTCTATTATTATTTCTTGAACCTAGTCAATGTTTTTAGGTACAAAGGTAGTGATCTTCAATTTTTGCCAATAGGTTTGACTGGAGGATTATTAGCTATTTATATTGAATCTGGTTTAGAATGGGTTCTAAAACAAACGAATAATTTCTATCAATTGATGCTAATTTTTGCCTTAATTGCCACAATGGATAGATTATACCATATCAAGGTCAAAAGAGGTGAATTACGATGAGAACACCCCAAGAAGAGCAACAAAAAGATCTTAAACAGATAGGAAGTGCTAAATTTACCGAAAATTTAAATATTGAACAGAGAAATCAACTTAAATCTTTATTAAAAAAGATGCTCCCTCCTGTTCCTTCTATCGGTATTATTGATATAAGGTTTTCCTTCTGGTTTTTTAAACAATGGTATGTTGTCTTTATTTTTGGTAGAGATACAAGAGAAGGCTTCAAATCACTTGATAAAGGTGATGTTGATAGATCATTAAGTATAGTGGCAAAGGCTACTACTTATATTATAATGCTAATTTCAATACTAATTATGTTATTATTCTTGCTATACGCCTTGAAGAGTGTTGTGGGTATTGATATTTTTCCTGATAAACATTTAGCAGATTTTTTCCCATGGAAAAAGTAATTTTTGGGAGTAATTATGAAATATAATAAAACAATAGTAACTGCTTGTGATAGTAATTATATTTGGGGTGCTTATATTTTAGTAGCTTCCTTATGTTACTTTAATGTCAAAAGCTATAAGAAAGTTCTAGGTATCATGCTTACTGATGAAGAGAAAGAACTACTAACACAATTTCCTGATACCCAAGTTACTACTAGTGGTAGGGAGACTGATAGAAGTGTCTGCTTAATGAAGCCTCATGCGATATTTGCTGCCGAAACAGATATAATTGCATGGATGGATTCTGATTGTATTGTCACTGGAGATATAACTGATTTTCTTCATGTAGAAAATGATGAAATACAAATTAGATTTAGATCTTTTGAAGAAAACTCAGGGGTCTATCGTAATTTTTATGGTAAGAATGATGAACTGGGATTAATTCCAGAGAAAGTTCTAAATACATGGAAAGAGGATGTTGGAGATTTAACTTCACCGCAAATAGCAACTGTATGTGAAACAAATTGCTTTGTTGTTAGCAAGAAGAACCTAGATTTTATCAAATTATGGAAAAGCCATATGGAGAAGGTAATTGTTGATAATCAGTTGCAAGTCTATGATAAAAATAGTGTTGGATATTTTATGACTGATGAATCTGCCTTAAATTCTTTAATGGCCTATTCCAGTACTGCTCCTAATGTTAGAGAATATCAATTTGATAAAGACTCTAATAAACTTCTTGTTCATTTTGGATTAAACCCTAAGCCATGGAGACACTGGACAACTCGTGGTCTTCTCCATTATGATCTAACCTTGGAAATTATTGAATGGTGCCAAAGTAATGGTTATAAGACTCCACCGATACCACCTTCATTTGAAAGGAAAAATAAGACAAAAGAGATTTTAAGAGCAAATCTTAGACATAGTTATAATACTCTAAAATATAAAGTTTCCACAACACTACATGGCTATCATAGAAAAGTGAGAAGCTAAGTATGAAAATACTAATTATCTCAAATTATTTTCCACCTCATTTTAAAGGCGGTTATGAACTTTCCTGTCAGGATGTCACAAACTATTTATATGAACAAGGAGAAGAGATTCTTGTTTTATGTGGAGACTATCTTAAGGAAAAAAGTGAGGGTAGAAAAAAATATCGAGTATTTAGGAGACTAAAATATATTGATTATTTGAGTAATGATTATTGGAATAAAAGCAATGTAGAGAAGGATAATTATGCCATTACTCAAAGAGTTTTAGATAAATTCCAACCGGATCTGGTCTATTTCTGGAACCAACAATACATATCACTTGGTCCTTATTGGGCAGTAAAGAAGAAGAATATCCCTCATGTATTTGATATCGGTGATGTGTGGCCCCTCAAGTATTATAGAGAAGGATTTAAAGCAAAAACTAAATCATTTGTGAAAAGAATACTACCAAACTTCCTGGATTCAAAAATGAGAATAGACCCCGTAATAATTTTATCTGAATGGATGAAGCCTATATTCCAAGATAAATTTGCTTCCAAAAGCATTTTTACAATCCCAAGAGGAGTTTTGGTGCAGGAAAATGTTAATATTAATCCTAATCCAAAAAATATAAAGTTAATGTTCGCTGGAAGAATTGAGCCCTTGAAGGGATTAGAATTTATTATTAATATTTTGATAAAATTAGTAGAACGAAACTGGACCTTAGATATATATGGAGATGGTGATGAGGATTATCTTAAGAAAATAAAAGCTCTAATTACTGAAAATTCTTTAAAAGAAAGAGTTTTTTTCAAGGGTAAGCTTTATCCATTAGATGAGGCCTATCAATCTCATGATCTTTTCTTATTTCCTACTTTAGCTATGGAAGGTTTTGGTAGAGTGGCAATTGAAGCTATGGCTTATGGCTTACCTGTTGTTACTGTTGATAGATATGGTCCTAATGATATAGTGCAAAATGGCTATAATGGATTTAAGTGCTCTCCTGAAGATTTAAAGTGCTGGGAAAATAACTTAAAACTTTTATTGTCAGATTACTCATTATTGATTAAAATGTCTGAAAATGCCTTAGAAACTGTTAAAAATAAATATGATATTAAACTTATTAATAAACAACGACACGAAATAATTAAAGAAATTTACTACTCAAAATGAGGTCTTAATGATTAAAGCTTTTAAATTGATTTTTTTTATAATTTTCCTTACTTTAGTTGTAGGTTGCACACCTTACAAGAAGTCTATTTACATCCCCGAAGGTATTTTTGAAGAAAAGATTCTCATCCGGTCAGAACCTACTGAAGCTATGGTTTATATTAACGGACGCCAAGTTGGAGAGACCCCTTTTAAAACTTCTCTCTTCTATTCTGAAGATAGACTGATTAATATCAAGGCTGTTCCACTTTATCCAAACCAATTTACTCAGAACATATTTGTCAGAGTTCCTCCTATTCCAAAAACTATGACAATTTATATGAACGAAAAGCCAAATTTTGTTTTTGAAACCAAAGATGATAGAATTAAACCTCCAGCCAAGAGACCACCTACAGAAGTAGTAAAATACGATACTCTTTATGTGGATAGAATATCCTACTATACTACCCCTACTATCTATTTTGATTTTGATATGGTGGAAATAAATCAACCAGATTCCTATAAGCTAAGAAATCTTGCTCAATTCCTCAAGGCTAATCGTGAAATATTCGTAGATATCTTAGGTGCTGCTGATGTAAGGGGTGGGGATAAATATAATGTAACACTCTCTCTTAATAGAAGTAGAGCTGTAGCAGATTTCTTAATTAAGTTAGGAATATCCCCAGATAGAATGTATACTAGAGGGGTTGGAAGAACTTATATCTACGATAATGAAGAGAATGAGATGTCTTACCAAGAAAGTAGAACTGTGATATTTAATCTCTATGTTAATAGAAATGATTTTGAAAAAATGAAAAGGCAATATGAGGATATGGATTAATAATGACAGATAATAATTTGAATTTAAGAAAAAGAATGATCGTTAATACTCTATCTAATTACGGTAAATTAGTTATAGGAATGATGATAACGATCTTTTTAACAAGGGTTCTTTTCTTAGGACTCAGTCGCTCAGATTACGGATTTTGGGCACTCTTATGGTCAATATTTGGTTACTCTCTTTTATTAGATTTCGGGTTTGGTGCTTCCATTCAGAAATATACTTCTGAAAGTATCGTAACTAAAGATTGGGATAAATTCAATCGTATTGTTAGCACAGTATTTTTTAATTATACCTTTGTTTCTGTAATTATAATGCTTGTTTCAGTAATTTTAGCTTTTAATATTCAGCATATTTTCTCCTTTGATGAGGCAAATATTGAATACTACAAAAAAGCTCTTTTAGTTTTTGGAATAGGTTCTTCGATAGTATTTCCCATAGGATTCTTTACCGAAATCCTGAGAGGAATGCAGGCTTTGCACCTTAGAAACATAGTGGAAATAATAGTTTCTATTCTAAATTTTGCAGGAATGATTCTTATTGTTTACTTCTTCAAATTAGATAAACCTCTTGTTTGGATGGCATTAGTTGCTATTGGTACAAATTTTATTTCTAGTATTCTAATGGGATTTATTTCTCATAGACTAATCCCTGAGTTAAAAATAAGATGGAGATATTATGATAGGAAAATGCTGAAATCAGTAATGGGTTTCTCTATGTATGCTTATCTAATAACATTTACAAATTTAATTATCTTCAAAACAGACCAGTTAGTAATTTCAATCTTTGGATCTGTGGCTTTAGTCTCAATATATCAGATTTCTTCTAGATTAGCTGAAACATTCAGAACTTTCTCAAAGCAATTCTTGGATAATCTAGGTCCTGTTTCTGCTACCCTTTTTGCAGCAGGAAACAAGAGTAAAATGGCTGAAATCATGATCCAATCTACTCGTTTAATGGGCTTTGTTTCAACGCTTTTCTTAATACCACTTTTAGTTTTTGTTAAACCACTTCTTAAAATTTGGTTAGAATTGGAAGATATTACCGGAGTAATAGTTGCTGTTATTTTATTAATTTCAATGTATGTTCTCCTCTTTTATCGTTCAACATCGGTTTATATGTTGTTAATGGCTAATGAACAGAAAAAACTGACCAAGATAGCCTTAATTGAATGCGTAGCTAACTTGGTCCTTAGTGTCTTTTTGATTCACTATTTACGACCAATTACTGCCTATTTTGGCTATGCACTACCTGTTAACGGTGAAATTATTGGTGTTGCCCTAGGAACCTTGATTCCGAACATTATACTTGCTATAACTTTCAATCTACCTATCGCAGTTAAATTCTGCGAGACTTCCTTGTGGAATTTCCTTAAAATATCAATACTAAAAACTAAGATTGCTGCAATTGCTTATATAGCTGTGGCAGTTTCTCTCTATATCCTTGTGGAACCAGTTAATATTTGGATAATCTTGTTAAGTTCAACCATATCAGTAATTGTTTATGTTGCAATATTCTACTTAATTGGTTTTGAAGGATGGGAAAAGAAGCAAATCAAAGAATTTATTGCCACAAAACTAAAGTTAAGAAAAGTGTAATTTAAGCTATAATAATTTTTAATAAAGGGGATGCAGGCATTTAATGAGAAAAAATCTCATTAAATGCTTTTTTTATCTTGACACAATATCTCAATCATAGAAGATGATTATAAAAAGGAGTTGAAATGCTAATTAATTTTGTTTGTAGTAATTTTCTAAGTTTTGATAATCAAATAAGATTCTCACTATTCAAAAGTCCTACACGAAGCTTACCTAATCATGTGTTTTCGAACGGTAGAAAGAAGCCACAAATAGTCAAATCTGCAATTATATATGGTGCAAATGCTGCTGGTAAAACAAGTTTGGTTAGAGCAATTGATACTGCTACTTCTTTTATCATCAAGGGTCCACAAAATGAAGAATTTATAGATATTCCAAAATTTAAGCTGAACGAAGAAAAGAAAGATTCCACATTATTTGAGTTTACTTTTTATATTAATAGTAATTATTATACTTATGGTTTTGAGGTTAATAATGTTAGAATTTTAGATGAATGGTGTTATAGAATTATAGATAAGAAATCAGATTTAATATTTGGTATGGAACAGTCAAATTTTGATTCGCGGAACTATGATTATGGCAAAGTTATAAATAAAAATGTAGAAGAAAAAGAATTTATGAAATTTTCTACTAAAGCAACTATGGATAATCAATTATTGCTTACTACATTATCCAAAAGTCCTGTTAAAAACCTTCATTCTGATATTAAGAATGTAATTAATTGGTTCAAAAATATAAAAGTTATCTATCCTTCTACCAAAATATTTAATCCTTTACCTATTATGAGGAATGAACAATTTCTAAATGACTTTGTTCAGATTCTAAATGAATTAGGTATAGATATTGAATGTTTTAAGAATATCCCAATCTCCTTGGATAGTAGTAATGGATTGATTCTTAAAGAATTCATTGATGATATTAAGAAAAACCTAAAGCAAAATACTTCATCATTAGTAAGAATTTCAAATTCAGAGTACTTTACCATCTCTTTAAAAGATGGAAAGATTGACATAAACAAGTTAATGTTATGTAGAAAAAGTTATACTGATGATGAGATTAAGTTTGATTTGTCAGAAGAGTCTGATGGAACAAGAAGGCTTTTAGATTTGGTTCCAATGCTTATTGATATGAAAGAAAACAAGGCTATTTATATTGTAGATGAGATTGATCGAAGTTTTCATACTTTGTTAACCAAAAAACTTTTTGAATTATTTTACAAAATTACAGAAGGTAGAGCATGTCAGTTAATCGCAACTACACATGATACTAATCTCATGGATTTAGAACAATTTCGTGATGATGAAATCTGGTATGTGAGAAAAAATGAACATAAAGCATCTGAATTTTATTGTCTTTATCAGTTTAAACAAAGGTACGACAAAAAAATCATCAATGACTATCTTAATGGTAGATTTGATGCAGTACCAATTTTTAATGTAACTGGTAGGTGATTATGGTACCCCAAAGGCCAATTCTTAGCGTAGAAAATATGTTCAGTTATGAAAAAGATAAGGATTTTCGTAAATTTTTTTACATTGCTTGTGAAGGTCATAAAACAGAAAAGAAGTATTTTGATAAGTTGAAATCTAATGTTACTAAGGTTCATCCATTTGAGATAGTTACCAGGAAAGCTAATGAAAAAGGTAACTCAGCTCCTATACATGTGCTTAAAAGCATTATTGACAAAAAGAGAACTTTAGAATATCGCTCGATAGATTCTTTTTGGGCTGTAATTGATAATGAATGGGGTGATCTAGATCCAATAATGGAAAAGTTTGACTCAAGTGGAATTAACTTGATAATCAGTTCTCCTTGTTTTGAAGTGTGGATACTCCTTCATTATTTAGAATCACTAACTGAAATTGAATTTGGAGAAAAGGAAACATGCGACAGTATAATCACAATATTGAAAAGGTATGACCCTCAATATAAAAAGAAAAGACCAATTGATAATCCTATGAGGAGTCTAAAGAAAGCTACTGCCTTAGCAGAAGAACAGCATTTACGCCATTTAAATAGTAACAGTAACGAAGTATGGACTACAATGTATAAACTTATTCACGAAATACTAAAATAATTATTAAATAATTAATTTGTTGTTAATTCCCATATAAGTGATATATGCTAATACTTCTATAAAATTAAACTTTAAGATAAATATATTTAAAACTTCGAAGGAAAACCATGAAACTTTTTAAACCTGAAATATTAGGCGTTATTGCCATTTCAATTGCCGCCATAGCTTGGGGATTAGATGGAATAGCTCTAACTCCAAAGCTCTTTAATTTAGATGTACCATTTGTTGTTTTTGTTTTACATGCAATACCAACAATTATTTTAACTCCAATTTTTATAAGTTATTGGAAAAACTTCTTTAACTATAAGTTTCGAGATGTATTAAGTTTATGGACCTTATCTTTCTTTGGGGGAGCATTAGGTACAATAGCTATAGTAAAAGCTTTATTTTTAGTTAGGTTTGATCATCTCTCAGTAATAGTTATACTTCAGAAACTTCAACCTTTGTTTGCTATCATTTTAGCTATGATATTTCTTAAAGAGAAGCCGGACAAAAGATTCTGGATTTGGGCATTAATAGCCATTTTGGGCGGATATTTCTTAACTTTCGAGAATCATCTACCCAAGTTATCAGAGCAAGCAAATCTTATTCAAGCATCTTTATATTCTTTATTGGCAGCCTTCTCCTTTGGAGCTGGGACAGTCTTTAGCAAGAAGTCACTCATAAATCTAAATTTTAAGGAAGTAACCTATTTTAGATATTTCTTCACAAGTCTCTTTGTAGGTATTTTCGTCTTTTCAACAGGTAGGTTTTCTTATGTTCATATAGCTACGAAGATAAACTGGCTCTACTTCTTTTTAATTTCTTTGACTGCTGGGGCTGGCTCTATTTTCTTATATAATTATGGATTAAAGAGAGTTAAAGCTATTGTTTCAACAATTGCTGAACTTCTTTTCCCAATCTCTTCTATAGCTTTTGATTATCTTATTAATGGGAATAAACTATCAGTAATTCAAATGATTAGTGCAGCTGTGATGGTTCTAGCAATTATTAACATAAGCAAGAAGCACGCTTAATATAACTACCAATTCTAATCGTGAAAGTCTTCAGCACTGTTTAGGTTTAATAAATATTGACTAAATAAATGTGGTCAAATAATTGGTCTTGACTATAATTAGATAAAACAAATAATAAATAATAAAGTGGAGGAACGATGTTAGATAAGAAAAGAGTACAAGAAGTTCTTGATATGGTAAGACCTTCCTTACAGGCAGATGGCGGAGATTGCGAATTAGTTAATATCCGTGAAGATAATGTAATTGAAGTTAGATTACAGGGTGCTTGTGGAAGCTGTCCTATGGCTACATTAACTTTAAAGGCCGGTATTGAAAGAGTTCTTAAAGACGAGATACCAGAAGTAAAAGAAGTAGTTCAAGTAAGATAAATAATTTAATGCAAGATGTTTTATTTTTGAGATTCAAGAGTAAAACATCTTTTTTATTGGAGAAATAATGAGAAATAGAGATTTAAATCTAGAGATTATAAGAACAGTTGATTTTATTAAAGACATTTTGAAAAAAAGTGGGCAGTCAAAATTAATTATAGGCTTATCAGGTGGAATTGATTCAGCACTATCTGCTGCTTTAGCTGTGAAAGCTATTGGAAAAGAGAATGTTCTTGGAGTGATGTTACCATATAAAGCTAGTTCTGAAGCTAGTTTTAATGATGCAAAGATTGTCGCTGACCATTTTGGTATTAAGTATCATAAAGTAGATATAACTCCTATGGTTGATGCTTATTTTACTAATTATGATGAGGATGCTGATTCCTTAAGAAAAGGGAATTGCATGGCCAGAATGAGAATGATAGTTCTTTATGATTTCTCTGCTAAATATCATGCTTTAGTGGTAGGTACTGGTAATAAATCTGAATTGTTGACAGGATATTGCACTCAATATGGTGATTCAGCATGTGCTTTCGAGCCTTTAGGACATCTTTATAAAAGTGAAGTTTGGGAAATGTCAAGAATTTTAGGAGTCCCTGAAGTTGTTATCAACAAAAAACCTACAGCTGATTTATGGTCTGATCAAACAGATGAACAGGAGATGGGTATTTCCTATCTTCAATTAGATGAGATTTTATTTCTTAAATATGAGCTTGGATTGGCTGATGATTTAATTTTAGATCAAGGGATAAGCCCTCAAGATTTATTGATTGTTAAAAATTTATATAATAAATCCAAGTTTAAAAGAGTTATGCCCCCTATGTTAGAGGAGATAGATTGAGTTTATTTAGCAAGAATAGGTGCAAAGTTTGTAAGGAAGAGAAAGCTGTAAGAGAATGTCCTAGAACAGGAAAGATGATTGGTTGGCAATGCTGTAATAGTATGCGTTTTGATATGACTTGTCCTTCTGCCTGTGCGTATTTTCTTCCACCAACACAAAGTCTTGAGTTTAATATTAAGAGTGATTCAATAGAAGAAGCTAACGACTTAGTGCTTAGACTTTTTGATATCTGGACTATGAAAATACATCCTGAAATTGGAGATTTATCTCCGCTAGAATTATCTTTGACAGAAGAGGGAAGAGTTGCTTTAGAAGAGTATTTTTCTAAGATAAGATTTTTAGATACTCTACCTTTAAATAAAATGAGACAGAAGCTCAAATTACCTAAAGTAGAGTTACCAACTATAAATAGTTTTGAAAGCTTTGCTGTTAATATAATGAATATTTTACTAGATCAAGACTGGGATACTTTCCTTAAACATTACTATCATCAAGAGCAACTTCAATCAGAAGAAAATAAGAATCTCTTCCTTAAAAGAAATAAAAAATTTACTTTCTTCAAAAAGATCAAACAATTCTCTTTGGTGAGTTCATCTTTGAACAAAGAAAATAAAGAAGCATTGATTCACTTTGATATAAATAAAAAAGCAGATATCACTCTAAATGTTATTCAGGTAGGGGAGGAGTGGAAGCTTAAAAGCAGAATTATAGGTGATCCTCAATTATTTTACGGAGAAGATACAGCTATTAAACATATTGCTACAATGTTTAGTAAAAATGAAATGGAAGAGGTTTTTGAACTATGTTACCGTTATAGTATGATTTATCCAGATTCTTCAGATATTGAATACTACTGGGGTTTATTTCACTCAATCAGTGAAAACATCAAAGAAGCAAAAAAACACTTTGAAATCTCTTATATTCTAGATCCGACATTTGCTGAACCTCTTTATAACATTGGTTTTATTTATCAAGTTGAAAAGAAGAATGATCAAGCAAGGGAAATTTATCATAGAGTCTTAGAAATTAATCCTAATGAAGTTAAATCTATTAATAATTTAGCAATTTTACATATTGAAAAGCAAGAGTGGAAACAAGCCTTAGAATATTTAGAAAAGTGTATAAAGCTTAATCCTGACTATGATATTGCTCAAAAGAATTATGATATCGTGAAAAGACAACTTAAAGAGGATGGAAAGGAGGTCTAATGGATCTTTCTTATCTTAAACGAGCTATTCAAATTGCTGAGAATGCACGCGGAAAATCTTCTCCAAATCCTTTTGTTGGTTGTGTTATCGTAAAAGATGGTCTAATTGTTGGAGAAGGCTTTACTCAGCCTTGGGGACAGGATCATGCCGAGGTTCAAGCTTTAAAGAAAGCAGGAAACTTAGCCAAGGGAGCTGACCTCTATGTTACCTTAGAGCCTTGTTCTCATTATGGTAAAACTCCACCTTGTGCTTTAGCAATCAAAGAAGCTGGAGTAAAGAGAGTTTTTATAGGTATTAAAGACCCCAATCCTCAAGTCTCAGGCAAAGGAATTACTATGTTAGAAACTGCAGGGATTGAAGTTAAATATAATCTTATGACTACCGAAATAAGACATCAATTAGAGTATTTTCTAACTTATATCCAAGAAGATAGACCCTTTGTTTTTATCAAAAGTGCAGTCTCCATCGATGGTAAAATAGCCGATGATTCTGGTAATTCTAAATGGATAACTAATCCTAAATCTCGCCGAAGAGTACATGAATTAAGAGCTGAAGCTGATGCTATTATCACTGGAGTTACTACTGTGAACAAAGATGATGCCATGTTCAATGTCCGGCTTGAAGGCTATTCTGGTAAAAATCCTCTTAGAATAGTCTTAGATTATGATCTAGAGATAAGACTAGATACTAAATTAGTTCAATCTTCTCAGGGAATTAAAACTATCATCTATACTGCTTCACATAATTTAAAGAAAGAAAAAGCTGATAGATTAAGAGAATATAATATTCAAATTAGAAGTTCAGAAAGTGTTGGGAATATTTTTATTCTCAAGAATATTCTTAAAGAGCTCAAAGAAGAATATATCTCCCTTGTGATGGTTGAGGCAGGTCCTCGCTTAGTCTCTTCATTTGTCAAAGAAGGATTAGTCGATAAACTCTACTATTTTATTGCTCCCTCTTTAATCGGAGGTAATAATAGTTCTTTTAAAGATATTGGGGTTGCTGATATTACTGCCAAGAAAGAGCTTACTCTTTATTCTACAGAGCTTATAGATAATGATGTGCTCTTGGTTTATTATTTTTAATAAGATATTGCTCCTCACTTTCGTCCGAAGTCCCTTGCCTACGGCTGAGGAACTCCGGTCTCCAACTATTTTGACGGGAGTTGCTCACGGAGTAGCGACTTCCGACACTTTTTTTCGCCCGAAGTCCCTTGCCATATTACTTTTTTTCTAATACCCACTTTACTTAAAAGAGTGTCAAAGATTATGGTAAATATGGACTTACCTTATGACAGAAGAGGTTTTCGCTCTTATCCCTGACAAAAATATTCCTTAATTAAATAAGGATTCTAACCCATCCTCTTCTAAATCATCAAAAAAGTAATTACTTGTAATCTCACATCCAGGGTAGTAGTGTTTGATTATTCTTGTATAATCCCAACCAGCGTAGGATTTTAAATATCCTCCTGACTGACAAAAACCAACTCCATGACCGTATCCCTTACCTTCGATAATTAATTCATTTCCACTAACTTTAATGATTGCTAAAGTAGAGGGAATACCTCCTAAAATAGCTCTTATTCTATCCTGAGATGTGACATTTTCTTTTCCTGAAGCTGTACTAAAAGAAATTTTACTAATTCTTCCTGACTTATCTCTTGCCTCAACTTTGGCAGAATATACTTTAGAAAACTTACCTTTACTCGCTACTTGACTAAGGGAAATTCTTCGCTTCCATTGATAGCTGTCTTTTATCCAGTTAGGTAATTTGTCATAGTATTTATAAACTTTAGCAGGATCTTTTCTTATCCAATCTTCAACTACAGAGTAATTGCTCATTTGCTTTCTGTTAAGATAATCAACATCTGATTTATTACTTAAATAAGGGAAATTGCTAGCTCCCCAAACATCTTTAACATCAGCTAGATAACCAGCTCCATAACTGTTAAAAGGTGTAAAGGCGACTTCTTCTTGGTAAGTAACTAACATATAAGCAGTAGCATTGGTGGCATCAATAACATTCTGAGGAACCTTTTTCTTAGTATTAAAAACCTGTGAATATGTATCAGCTCTTAAATCCCAGGGATAATTGCTATTTTTCATCGACATATATATGGCGTAAGTCCTGGCAATAACTGCTTGGGATTTAAGTGCTTCTGCAGGTGCACCAGAGCCTATTTCACTAACAACAACGAATCGGGTATATGATTCTAAATTCATTAAACTCATTACTGCGATTTTCCCCTTGTGTTCTCTCAAGTGAATATCTCCAGAGAATTGCTGTTCTTTAGAGCCTAGAACATAATAATTCCCTGTTAGAGAAATCTCAAATTTATGAGCTTCATCAGAAAAAGACTGCTTATCTAATGAGATTTTAACTTGTCCTTTAGAAAGAGAATGAATTTTTATCTTTTTACTCTGATACTCGTGTCCATTAATGAATAATAATCCATCTGTATTCAAGGTGATAGTATTGTCCAATTTAACTAGAACTTTTAGAAAAACTTCGTTATCTATTGTCATATACGCTGATAATAGTGAAGATAAGTAGAGTAAAACTAAGGAAAAGTAGATTTTCTTTGTCATTATAAGCCTCTTTCTGTTTATAAATACATTTAACACATTCTATCAGAAAACACCCCCTGTGTCCCCCTCACGGAGGGGGATTTGTAGGGGTGAATATTCATTCGCTTTTAAAAAAGAAACACCCCCTGTGTCCCCCTCACGGAGGGGGATTTGTAGGGGCGAATATTCATTCGCTTTTAAGAAGAAATACCCCCCTGTGTCTCCCTCTCAGAGGGGAAAAGCTTTCAAGACCAGCATTAATTGCTGGTCGCGGGCAAGATACCCGCATTCCCAGTTAGGGCGGACAGGTTGTCCACCTTCCGACAGAAGAAGTCTGGTCACATTCTTAAAACTCTGTGAAACTCCTCTTACAACTCATCTTAACTCTGTGTTAAGGGCACTTTCTTAATTCGTGAAAATTCAAGAAGGCGTATGGCAATACGCCCCTACATTCGCGTTAATTCGTGTGAAAATTTTCTTAAAATTCTCAATTCTCAATCAAGTTATCCTATCTCTGCTCCAGTTTTTACATCTTTATCAGCAGTTAGCACAGAGAGATTTTCTCCATCATCTGCTGCAAGAATCATACCTTGAGAGAGTACGCCTTTAATCTTGCGTGGTTTAAGGTTAAGAAGCATAACTACTTTTTTACCAACTATTTCTTCTGGTGAATAAGCTTTAGCTAGACCAGCAATAAGCTCTATCTCTTTACCACCGATATCAGCAGTAATTTGGAGTAGTTTGTCAGTTTTCTTAACTTTTTCAGCAGTTAGGATTTTGGCAATTCTAATATCTAACTTCATAAAATCATCAAATTCTATTTCAGCTTTTATTTCTTTAAACTTTGGCTTTTCCTCTTCTTGATTAGCTTTAGCGTTTTCTTGAAGAAGCTTTATTTGCTCTTCGATCTGAGCATCTTCGACTTTATGGAATATTTGTTTGATATTATCTAATTTTATTGGATAAGGAGAAGAGTTTATCTCTTGCCAGAGTGCTTTGTCTTTTAATCCCATAATATTTCTAAGTTGAAGCATGAAATTAGGCAGGATAGGAGTCATAACCACTGAGATAATTCTCAAGATTTCGCAACATGTATAGATTGTTTCTTGCACAGAATCCTTATCAACTTTGATAGCTTTCCAAGGTTCTCTTTCATCAAAGTATCTGTTACCCAGTCTAGCAATATCCATAATAGTTTTAACAGTCTTACGAACTTGATAGTTTTGGTAGCAGTTATCAATCTCTTGAGTAAGTTGAGCAACTTGTTCCAAAGTAGCTTGGGAGTTTTCGCTTAATTTAGCAGGTTTTTCTACTAATCCATCAAAGTGTTTTTTAGCGAAAGTAAAGACTCTATTTCCTAGATTACCAAGTACATTATTTAATTCAGTATTGATTTTATTTTGGAAGTCTTTCCATAAGAAATCATTATCTTGTTTTTCTGGAGCATTTACCGCAAGGACATAGCGAAGATATTCACCATCGAAGTATTTAAGAAATTCATCAACCCAGATTGCCCAATTACGGCTTGTCGAGATTTTTTCTCCCTCTAAATTTAAGTATTCATTAGCTGGAACATCATGAGGTAGAACAAAGTTCTCATTCTGTCCCATTACAAAAGATGGCCACATGATTGTGTGGAAAGGAATGTTATCTTTACCGATAAAGTGAATAAGTTTAGTATTTTGGTCTAACCAATAATCTTTCCATAACTCAGGTTTTCCTTGTTTTTCTGCCCATTCCACAGTAGAAGAAATATAGCCGATAGGAGCATCAAACCAGACATAAAGTACTTTTCCTGCAGCTTCTTCTAAAGGAACAGGAACCCCCCAATTAATATCGCGGGTAATTGCTCTTTCAATTAGTCCTTCATTTAGCCAGCTAAGAATAAAGTTGCGAACATTTTCTTTCCAATAGCTTTTAGTATCTAACCACTCTTTTAGCTGATTGGTGAATTTAGGTAAATCTAAATACCACTGCTCGGTATCTTTAATTACTGGAGTAGAACCAGATACTTTGCTAATGGGGTTGATAAGAGTGATAGAGTCTATGAGCTTACCACAAGCATCGCATTGATCTCCTCTGGCACCATCAGCTCCACAATGAGGGCAAGTACCTTCAACATATCTATCTGGTAGAAAACGAGATTCTTGCTCATCATAAAATTGCTGAGTAATTTTGCTATTGATATATCCATTAGCAAGTAATTCACTAAAGAATTGTTGTGAAAGCTCATAATGTGGCTTACGAGAAGTACCTGAGAAGTTATCAAAATCAATATGAAGTCCATCAAAACTATCTTTAATTGATTTATGGTATCTACTAACTATATCTTGAGGAGAAACACCTTCTTTTTCAGCTTTGATAGAGATAGGTGCTCCATGTTCATCTGTTCCACAGATATAGATAACATCTTCTTCTTTTAATCTTAAGTAGCGTACGAAAATATCAGCAGGTAGGTAAGCTCCTGCTACATGGCCAATGTGCAATTTACCATTTGCATAGGGTAAGGCACTAGTTACTATATATTTACTCATGTAATAATTTTCTCCATTAATTTATATAATTTTTATGTAATTTATTTAGCAATTGATCTATATTCTTAGTGGAAACTATAAGGTTGATTCCCACTGCATTTTTCTTTATATCTTTAATTTCTGTATCTAAGGATTTCACTTCTTTGATTAAAGCCATTAAAAAGCCAATATCATTAATAATCCTATGTCCGATTATTGATATTGACTGCACCTCACACTCTTCAAGAATGTGGTAGGATTTTAAAGAGGCTAGTGTATCTTCATAATACTCTTTTTCGATAATAATAGTATTATTGCCATTAATAGTAAAATCATAGATATCAATATTGGCGTTATTAAGTGCCTGTAAAAGCTGGAGTGAATCTGCTTCTACAATAAATCTGTGTAGTCCAGTTTTTTGGGCTAAAGAGGTAATCTTTTTTTCTTCCATAGTAAGTGTTTCCTTGATAATAAAAGTTCCAGTATTAAAGGTAAAAGAAGATTTAACTTCTAAAGGTATATCGTATTTTTTGGCAAACTCTACAGCTCTAGGGTGGATAACTTTTGCCCCACCATAAGCCATTTCTAAAACTGTATCATAGCTAATCTCATCTAATTTGACAAACTCTTTTATGATGCGGGGATCAGCACTATAAATGCCATCGACATCAGTAAAAATCTCACACTTCTCAGCATTAAGATAGGCAGCAAGTGCCACAGCAGAAGTGTCTGAACCACCTCTACCAAGTGTAGTTACTTCTTTCTCCCTACTTACACCTTGAAAACCTGCTACAATAACAACTTTATGCTTAACTAATTCTTCCCTGATTCTAAAAGCAGTAACATCTATTATTCGAGCGTTTCCATGATTAGAATCAGTAATTATACCAGACTGAGAACCAGTAAAAGATATTGAGATAATCCCAAATTCTTGCAAGGCAATAGATAAAAGAGACATAGAAATTCTCTCTCCAGCAGTGAGTAACATATCTAACTCTCTCTTGCAAGGCTTTTTACTTAGTTGATAAGCCATATCGGTCATTTCATCAGTTGTATGGCCCATAGCTGAAACAACGATTACATAACGGCAATCACTCTCCATCTCTTGATGCAATCTTCTAGCAATATTACGGATTTGTTCAATACTACCAACAGAAGTACCACCAAATTTTTTTACAATTATTCTCATTTACACCTCAGCTTTGTATAAGAAGTAAAGTCCTACTAAAGAGAAAATTATATTAGGAGCCCAGGCAGCCACAAGAGGAGATAGAACTTCACTATAACCCAAACTTCTAGAAATCTCTAAAGTAATTAAGAAGATAAAACAGACCATTAGTCCCATCATAAAGATATAACCTCGATTTTTACTTCTCGTTGAGCTTGAAACAATAGGGAAGGAGAAGAAGAGGATTATCAGATTGGCTAAAGGAAAGGAAATCTTCATATATAAATCAACTAACTCCTTGGAATAGTTGTCATTGAGTTTTTTTAATCTTTCTATATAGGCACTTAATTCACTGTAATTCATTGATAAAGTAGGTTTACCTGATCTGATAAACTCTAAGGGAGTAACTGTCATTACTTTACCTTTGTACTCTTTGTCATATTTATAGTTTGTGAGAGTCCCATTATCAAATTCTCTCTGATAAAGTTGCTTATAATTCCATTCATCAGTGTCCCAGGTAGCTGCAGAAGCCTCACTTCTATACAAGATAGAAGAAAAGTCAGGTGCAACAATAGTCTTGTCAATAACCTTCATCTCTTCAGAGTGACCATTGAAGAAGGCCACAAAATTATGGGTATCATCTCCTTCTTTAAAGAAGATTTTAGTTCTTAACATTTTATCTTTCAAATCACCCTTTTTTATCTCAACTTGGTAGAGTATTTGCCTTCTCTCTTCTGCTTTAGGGAGCACTACATCTCCAAACCAACCGATAACAATACTGACAAATAGGCCAATAAAGATTAGAGGCAATAGCATTCTTTTGATACTAATACCTGCAGCTCTAATAGCAATTGATTCATTGTATTTTGCCAGATTATTCATTAAAAAGAGTCCAGTAAGAAGCATAATGACAGGCGATGTTAGAGTCAGCAAATAGGGGAGTCTAAGCACATAATAGAATGCTGCTTGATTAAGACTTGCCCCATATTTTAACATTTTAGAAAGCTGATCAATAATATCAATAACTATAAAGAGAATAGAGGAAGCTAAGAACATTACTACAAATGTTTTTAAAAATTCTTTAATTAAGTATTTATCTAAAGTTCTCATTTTTGCTTCCTATGAAAGATGTTCTTAAGATTAAACCTACTGAAATCTAAAAATGACCTTTCAAATTTAGCAGTATAGGTTAAAATAACTGCTGTAAAGAAGAAGATAATATTAGAAATCCACATTGATAACCATGGATTAAGCATCCCTTTATCAGCTAATCTCTCTCCTCCGATTAGGGAAACATAATAGATTAAGAATATCAATGAACTAACAGAGAAGGAAGTCCCGATTCCGCTACTTTTGGTCATAATTCCGATTGGTATTCCCATGAGAGTAAAGACTAAACAAGCAAAAGCTAAGGCGTATTTTTTATGATATTCAACTTGAAAAGATCTAATTCTTTCTAGAGAATAGATAGTTTCTTGATTGTTTATACTAATTTTATTTTTGAAAGCACTTATTTTCTGGGTAATCATTCTATCATCTACTTTTGTTTTAAGTTCTGCTTGTAGTTTCTCAATATCTTCTTCAATTCTTTCATTATGTTCAGCATATCTGATAATACTTTCTCTATCTTTCTGAATTGAAGCGACCAACTGCTCTGAACTCATCTCCCTGTCTGAACGAAATTCTCTTTCTCCAATCTCAATTTTATCATCTAAACCGAATATATTCAAAGTAAACTCACTAAAAGAAGTAATCGAGTATTTTGCCGCGTCTTTTGCATCTCTTTCGTGCATTTCCCCATCATATAGTATTGCTTTGAGGCTAGATCCACTATCAATAGGAATCAAGACACCTCTATTAGCTACTATAGTTTTTGGGAATTGGGTATTACTTCTATCATAGATAATTATTCCTCTCATCTCCTCTTCAGTCGTTTCTTCCACAATGACAGTATATTTACCAAAATCTATATATTCTCCAGGGGAGATTATCTTCATAGGCTTTTGCATGGAGACTTGCATTCTTAAATTACTAAATTTATGGTTTGTATCAGGTAATATTTTATTATTAAAATAGACCATAAACAGAGATAAAAGTATCGCTAATAGATATATAGGTCTTACAAGCCTAAAGATATTTATCCCACCTGATTTTATAGCAATTATCTCACTATCAACACTTAATCTGCCGAAAGCTAAAATAGTAGCCATTAGCACAGACATAGGTATTGAAAGGGCTAACAAGAAGGGAAGAGCTAAAGAGAATATATTGATTATAGTCAGGAAATCTAGATCTTTCTCAATAATTAGATTAAGAAGGTTAATTATCTCATCTAATAAAAGCACAAAGGTAATGGTTACCAAGGTTATTACAAAAGGAGAAAGCAACTCCTTCATAAGATACTTTTGCAGAATCTTGGAGCGTGAATACATCACAATGATTAGAACAATTATCAAACCAAATAGTATTTCATTTAGATAATGAGCCACATAAGGTATTTGAATTAATCTATCATTAAGGATTCTTATATAATTAGCAAAAAACTCTAAAACATTCATCTATTTACCATTCCTAAAAACTCTTCTTCATTTAATATAGTCACACTTTTTAATTCTTGTGCTTTGTCAAGTTTTGAACCTGGACTTGCTCCAATTATTAAATAATCTAAATTCTTACTTACACTTGATAGAATTTTTCCACCATTAGCTTTAATTAACTCCTGAATTTCTTTTCTGCTATATTGCTCAAGAGTACCTGTAACCAAAAAGCTTTTATTCTCCAGAAGATTTGATTTAGTTTCAGCTTGCTTAAATTCAAAATTTAAACCTAAAAGTCGTAATTCTTCAATAAGGCTAATATTCTTAGCTTCATGGAAAAAATCATAAACAGAAGCTGCTATTTTTTCGCCAATTTCAGGTACTGCTTCTAACTCTACACTGTCAGCTTGCTGGAGATTATCCAACCTACCAAAGTGTTGGGCTAATACTGAAGCAATTTTGGCTCCCACAAATCTTATCCCTAAGGCAAAAATTAGCTTATCTAAGTTTTGCTCTTTAGATTTCTCAATCGCTTTCTTGAGATTATCAACAGACTTCTCACCAAAACCTTCAAAAGTTTTAATTCTCTCATAATCCAATCTATAGATATCTGCAATTGTCTTAACTAAGTCTTTTTCTATCAATAAACTTACTACAGCTTCCCCTAAACCTTCAATATCCATGGTATCACGGGAAGTGAAGTGCTCTATACTTTTCTGAATCTTGGCTGGACACGAGATATTTATACAATATCTTATAGCTTCTTCTGCTGCTTTTTCTAAAAGACTGTTGCACACGGGACAGTTCTCTGGGAAGATTACTTTATGAGCATCTTTTGCTCTCTTCTCAGTATTAACACTTAATATCTTAGGAATAATCTCACCTGATTTTATTACTCGTACAGTATCAGAATAATGAATATCTAATCTCTCTAATTCGTCTGCATTGTGTAAAGTAGCATGGCTGACTGTTGTGCCAGCTAGATAGATTGGCTCTAAAATTGCTCTAGGAGTAACTGCTCCTGTTCTTCCCACCTGAAATTGCACATCTAAGAGGATTGTCTCTTTCTCTTCTGCTTTAAACTTATAGGCAATTGCCCATTTAGGTGATTTTACTGTAAATCCCAACTCCTCTTGTAAGCTTGCATTATTGACTTTTAAGACTATTCCATCAATCTCATAATCTAATTCTGCTCTTTCTTTATCCCATTTTTCACAATAATCCCTAATTTCAGAGAGAGAACTTGCTTTACTGTAGTTTTCATTGACCGAAAATCCTTGTTCCTTAAGGAATTCTAATAATTCTGCTTGATCTAAATTTAAATCTGATTCATGAAGACCCAAGGAATAGATAAAAGAGGCCAACTTCCTTTTTCTAACCTCACCACTATCTTTAAGCTTTATCGTTCCGGCAGCAGCATTTCTAGGGTTAGCAAAAAGCTTTTGCTTATTTTCTTCTCGCTCTTTATTAATTCTTAAAAACTCGGACAAAGAAAGATATACTTCCCCACGAACTTCTATACTTTTCTGATAAGAGATTTGCTGAGGAATGTCAGTAATTGTTAAGGCATTAGAAGTTATTACTTCCCCTTTAAAACCATCTCCTCTTGTAGTAGCATATTGAAGCTTACCATGGTCATAAAAAAGATTTATACTAAAGCCATCTATCTTTTGCTCCATAACTACTTGGAAGTCATATTTTGGGTAAGCTGAATAGATTTTCTGAAAGAAAGAGTTAACTTCCTCTAATGAATAGGCATTTGAAAGACTATACATTCTCTCTCGATGAGTAATAGTTTCACCATCCTGAAGCAGATCATTACCAACTTTTGCTAAGATTTTTCCCTCCTCAGCAAACTGTGGGTATTGCTCTATAAGCTCCTTTAGTCTAATTACTAAAGTGTCATATTCAAAGTCAGTAATCTCAGGATCATTGTCATGATAGTAAAGATTGTTATGATACTCTATTTCTGATTTTAGCTTCTTTATTTCTTTTTCTACTTGCTTTATATTTGCCATTGCCTTCTAAACCTTATATTTTTTTTCATTTTCTCAACTTTAATATTATTTGTCAATAATTATGTTTGATATCTGGAGTAGCGGACATTTTGTCCATTACCCCAGATATAAGAACTCTCCCAGTCTGGGAATGCAGTACATCATACTTCGCTATAGCTATGCATGATCTACACCTTGTGTAGGCCTAATTCATGAAGCCTCAACTCAGACACTCTTCCAGAGCTGAATGGTGATTAAAAAAACATACTATTTATCATAGAGGCTTGTTTAGGTTGTATAGATAGAGTATATATCTTTATTTTAAAAAAATGTATACTATCCTAAAATAAGAATATCCTCAGTGTTTTTACCAAAAAAAGCTTAATTAGTAATCGAAATTATAGTTCTAACTATTGCTAAAACTATAAATATAAATGGAATATAATTTGCATAAATATCTTTTACAATACTTATTAAATAAAATTATTTAAAGGGGATAATTATGAAGCTTTATGTATTTGCCATTTTATTATTGATAACTAATTTTCTTTTCTGCCAAACTATGTGGGATGAAACTTTATCCATTAGACAAGGGGGAGACTTGGAATGGGGGCAAGCTTCAGTTACAACAGAAAATAACGAAATAGTTCATGTCTGGTCTGAAAATGCTATTGGCGTCAATGATATCTTTGCAATGAAATATGATAATCAGGGTAACCCTCTCTGGGGAGATGAAGCTCTTTTAATTGATAATTCTAACAACATTCAAGCTTACCCCAAAATAATCTCAACAAATGATGGTGGAGTTGTAATTATCTGGCTAACTTATAGCTCTCAAACAAGTATCATGGCACAAAAGCTTGATGCTTCAGGTAATAAGTTATGGTCTGAAAGTGGAATTACTATATCAAATAACTATCAAGTCGTTCAACCAAATAGAATAGTACTATTCCCAAATGAAATAGGAGGAGCTATTGTAACTTGGGTTGACTACGACACTATCGCTCAAAATTTAGATAGTAATGGAGTCAACCAATGGAACGAAACTGAAAATGGCTTAGATCTAGGTTTTATAGAATATAATAATCAAATTACTTCTGATGGTCATGGTGGACTTATAATTGTTGCTAGTGATGGAGTTTCTCTTCTTATGTCGCTTAGACGGATTGATACAAATGGGGAAATTCTGTGGAGTGAAAATGTTGAATTAGATTCACCTCAAAACGATAGAAGTAAACTAAGAATAATCTATAATAATGTTGATAGTTACTATCTTATCTTAGAAGAATTTGACTATCCTGATACTGATTTAAGTGTTAGGAAAATTTCATTAACAGGAGAATTAGGGACAACTATGGGCTATATCCCTTTAACTATTGATACTGCTCCAATGTATTTTATACAATTTGAGACTAATAATAATGGAGATTTAATTGTAGTTTCACAATCTGTAACTTCTTATGAAGATGATCAATATAGCTTAATCGCCTACTGTTTGGATCAAGATCTAAATCCTCAATGGGGAGAGTCAGGTATTTTCTTGGATTCTCTACCTTATTTAGTGGTTGATTCCGTGGAAATAGAAACTTCGGATTCAGGAGATGTCTTTATTACAAATGTAAAAACCAACGAAGAATCTACTAATGCACCTGCATACAATGTTTACTTATTTAAATTAAATCTTGATGGGAGCTTAGAAACTGACCAAGGTGGACTTTTGGTTGCTCAGAATCAAGGACCTTACCCTACAGCATTTTTAGCTTATGAAGATGACCTATTTATTACTTGGAAAGATAATTTGGATGGATACAAGAATTTAAGACAAAAAATAATTGATGATAATCTCCAAATAATAAATCTGCCTGAAAATGAAATTGTAATTAATATACTTACAGGTTCTGTATTCAATGATAGTTACAAAGTTTATTCATTACCTAATTCTAACAGAAGTGTAGTTATCTGGATAGATAATATTCCCGGAATGAATAAGAAAATTAAATATCAAATTATAAATTCTGAAGGAAATTATGAATTGGCTGAAAATGGAGTTGATTTAGCCAATTTCTCTCTATACGGACAAGATGAGTTTGAATATAGTCCTGAAGATTTTACTAGTGCCCAAAATGAAGCAGGTCAAATATGTGTTGCTTGGAAATCTGATTTTTTGGGGATTGTGGGTAGAAGTAGAGTTATTGATAGTGATGGTTCTCTTTTAGGAAGTAACATCGGTGAAGAAATTTATGGTTATGGGGAATATGAACAAGTATTATCTATGTTAATGGGGTCATATAATAATGACTTTTATTTAAGTTTTTTAACAGCAAATTATGGTCTTGAGGAAAGAGATATTTATACTACAAAAACTAGTAATTCTTTTGAATGGGGAGAGATAAATCATGTTCAATCATTTCTTGGTGAATTAGATTTTTTCAATGAATTTGATACAGTTATCAATAATTACTGTATAGTTAGGCATAGTAACCAAGCTTATCAGGCCTTTAAAATAGGCGAAGATGGCTCTGTATTTGAGATAAATCAAATGCTTACTGGGTATAACTCTAAGTTTGCCTGTGATGCTGATAATAATCTCTTTTTTACTTGGCAAGATGGATGTGAGATTTATCTCCAAGGATTAACTAATAATCAAGATTTATTCTGGAATGAGCCAATTCTTGTGAATTACGATTCATTAGCAGGAAAAGATGTGGTTGTTTCTAATCCAGAAATTCTGATTAGTAATGGTATTTTTGTTACATGGAATAAAACTATGGATAACTATGGTAATGATTTACTTGCTCAAAAAATATCATATTCTGGCCAACAAATGTGGAATTCCCAAGGTGTGTTACTTACAAATTTAGAATATTCTTATGAAATAAATTCTTTAATAGAGACAGATAATGATAATATTCTTGTTGGTTGGACAAATCAATTTAACTTTTTTGATTCACCCATTTTTAATGTAGTTAATAGTAATGGTTCAGTTATTTTTGAGGCTACTAATGAAATGATTATAGATAGTCCTTATACTATTTATAACCTACAAGTATGTCTTAATCCTGATGATCAGTTGCTTTGCACCTGGGTAACTACTGGTGGAATCTATGCTCAACTTTATGATTTAAATACTGTTGAGAATGAATCTAACCAAGTTGATGCAAGAACATTAAATTTGAATCAAAACTATCCTAATCCCTTTAATCCAATAACAAACATCTCCTTCTATCTTCCTAAGCCAAGTCAAGTAAGTTTGGATATCTATAATATTAAAGGACAGAAAGTTAAAAACCTTGTTGATAATAGACTTGAAGCTGGCAGGCATACCCTTGTATGGAATGGGAAAGATAATAGAAATAAAAGAGTAGCTTCAGGAATTTACCTCTATAAAATCACTAGTGATAGGTATAGTTCGACCAAGAAGATGATTTTGATGAAATAGTGATAACAATCATTGCTGAATTTCACTGATCCTAAAGAATAAAAAAATATGTCTCTCGTACATTTATGTTCATAGCGAGTATTCTTGGCTAGATGGAGCTTGTTATTCCGAATAATTGTTAGATTTAGCTGTAAAACACGAGATGCTAGCAGTCGCTATAACTGAACATAACAGCATTGCAGGAGCTTTTCATTTTAGTGAGAAAGCCAAGGAAGTGGGGATTAAGCCAATTATTGCTTTGGAGATTGAAGTATTAAATGATATTTCTGATGGCAGAGCTATTTCTGTGATACTCTTAGCTAAGAACTTAGTTGAATTTCATAACCTGAGTAGTCTTATAACTTTAGCTTATGAATATAATTCTCAAATGCCCAGAATAACAAAGACTCAACTTAGTCAAAACAACACAGGATTAATCTGTCTATCTTTTAGTGTGGTTGGTGAACTATCTACTCTTTTCTTAGAAGATAGGAATCAAGAAACCTTGCAAGTTTCGAATTGGTATGCAGGTATCTTTGGAGATGATTATTATCCCAAATATGTAAAAAAGTTAAACTATAACTAACAAAATTAAATTTTAAATGAACAAATGTTCATTAGTCTTAGAAGAAATTAATGACCTCATAGATACAGTTAAAAAGGAGAAAATACTGTTTTCTTTAATTATTGTATTATCAAATAACTGATACAAAGGTAAAAAGACAATAATCATTAGCCAAATCCATATTTTGAATACTTAAAAAAAAATAAAAAAAAATTTGGTTATGAACAATAGTTTATTATAATACTGATAAATATAATTAAAGGAGTATTATTATGCCAAACGGAGATAAAACTGGACCAGATGGAAAAGGACCTAGAACAGGCAGAGGTTTAGGAAAAGCTGTAGGTAATGAAAAAGGTAGAGGAATAGGTCAAGCTAATCAGGCCAATCGTGGATTTTTTAATGGCACTAGCAAAGGTCCTTCTCATGGAGCTGGAAGTGGCAGAAGAAATGGAAATAGATAATTAGGTAAAGTTGTCAAGGAGGAGTTAGTTCTCAGCTCATCTTCCTAGGTTAAATAAAGAAAAACTAAGAAAAAGGAAAAGAAATTGGAAAACTATAAATTTGCATTTGCCAGCAATGACGGCAATAAATATAATGATGAACATTTTGGAGATTCAGAATATTATCATATATATGAAATTAATGAAAATTCAGCTATATTTATTAAGACGATTGAAAATAATACTAAAAGCATTCTAGAGGAAGTTCACGCTGACCCTAAAAAAGCTAAAGGTGTCTCTCTTATGTTGAAGAATGAGGGGGTTAAAATTCTTGCTTCGAGTGTTTTTGGACCGAATATTAAAAGAATCAAACAAGAATTTGTGTGTTTGATATTTAGAAATCATACCCTTTTTGAGAGTATTGAAACAATTAAAGTAAATTATTTACAAATTATTGAAGAATGGAATAAAGGCATAAATAGAAGCCACTTAATCTATTAATAAGTGTTGAGAGTAATAAACAGATTATAATTATAAGAATAGAGGAAAATATGGAAAAATATGATGTAATTGTCATTGGAGGAGGACCTGCAGCGGTCACACTCGCCAAAATATTAGGGAATAAAATGAAAATGGCGATTATTCGTCCAGAAGACTATAGTATGATTTATTGTGCAATGCCTTATGCTGTTGAAGGTATTGTAAATATTGAGAAGACATTCAAGAAAGATTCAATAGTTACAGATGCAGGAGCAGATCTAATTAGATCTACAGTCAAAAAGGTAGATTTCTCCTCCAAACAAGTAGAGATTGAAGATGGAACATCATATAAATATGATAAATTAATAATTGCTACTGGAGCTGTACCATTCATTCCGCCAATTTCTGGGGCTAATTTAGAAGGTGTTACAGGATTTAAAACAGAGAGAAATATGCGATTAGTCATGGAAAATATTGCTAATGGTGTAGAACATGCTGTGGTTGTTGGAGCTGGTGCAATAGGAATTGAGTTGGCTTTATCTCTTAACAAAAGAGGATTAACTGTTGACTTAGTGGATATGGCAAGCACTTTACTACCAAATCTATTAGATGCTGAAATGTCCGAATTAATCTATGAAGAAGTTATTCGAGAAGGAATAAATATTCATCTGAATGCCAAGGTGGAAGAACTAGCAGGGAAAAAATATGTTCAGCAAGTGAAGCTAAGTAATGGTCAAATAATTCATTTTGATACCATTGAAAGTTGTAACATTACCAATGTAGAGGCTTTCAAGGGAATGGTTATTTTTGCGACAGGAATGAAAGCAGAGCTTTCTCTTTTTGAGAACACTCCTTTAGAAACAGGTAAAGATGGTATAATTGTTGATGAACAAATGAGGACAAATCTTGAAGATATTTACGCTGTAGGGGATTGTACTCAATTCTACAGCGGAATTACTTCCAAGACTATTTCTGGAAAGTTAGCAACTAATGCTGTTCCTATGGCAAAGATTTTGGGCTTTAATCTTTTAGGACAGAAAAGAACATATAAAGGCTTTTATAATGGAGCTGCTACTAAAGCAGGCAAATATTTTGTGGGGGGAACTGGTCTCTCTGAGAAATTAGCCAAGGATGCTAACTATGAAACAGTGTGTAGTTATAGTGAAGTTACAACTAAGTTCCCTATCATGCCTGGAGCTCAACAAATTCACTTGAAGCTAATTGTTGAAAAAAATACCAAGATGCTTTTAGGTGCTCAAATCATTAGTCAAGAACCAGTCACTGATAAAATAGATATTTTAACTTTAGCTATTCAGAATAACTTAACTATCGAAGAGCTTGTTGATCTTAGTTATTCATCTCAACCTTATCAAAGTTATTATCCTGCAGCAAACTTAATTGTTCTTGCTTCGGAAGAAGCACTTAGGAAAATAGGTTAACACTTAGCAATTCTTACATCTCAGATAAAACAAGTAACCTGGAAAAGTCATATTTTTGCTTACTTTTCTGGGTTGCTTTATTACTTCTCATTTTTTTCTCCCCTCATTATATTATAGGGCCCACTTTTTTTTAAATTGGTCCAGTTTACGGAAATTAATTCAAAAACTTTTGCCTTATAGAATATATATTCTATAAGGTCGCAAGATGATGTTAGTTTAGTATAACAAAATAAAGCTATTGTGTAGTTATTGTATTTTCCTTCCTTTCTTAATGATCTATCAATGCTTACTCTCACTCATCTCGAATAAAATTCAAATAATCTATGTGTTGAGTGAGAAGGAGCAAGGGAAGATGAGAGAAATGGAAAATAAAGTAAAGGCTATAGAGTATCGGATGAGATCCCTTTGCTTCAACCCTCTTATCAAAAAAAAATGGAATGCCTTTTCATAAGCATTTAAATAATAATATTGACAAATTAATGATAATCATTGAGGTAAAAAAAAATAAAAGTAAATTTCTCATAGAGGAGAATAATTATGAGTTTTGTTCATTTACATGTTCATAGCGAGTATTCTTGGCTAGATGGAGCTTGTTATACTGAAAAATTGTTAGATTTAGCTGTAAAACACGAGATGCCAGCAGTCGCTATAACCGATCGTAACAGCATTGCAGGAGCTTTCCATTTTAGTGAAAAAGCCAAAAAGCTGGGGATTAAAGCTATAATTGGTTTAGAGATTGAAGTTTTAAATGATATTTCTGATGGAAGAGCTTTTTCTGTGATACTCTTAGCTAAGGACTTCGCTGGATTTAATAATCTGAATAGATTAATAACTTTGGCTTATGAGTATGATACTCAAAAACCAAAAATTACAAAGAGTCAGTTACAAAAGCATTCTCATGGACTAATCTGTTTGTCTTTTAGTGTGGTTGGTGAACTATGTACTCTTTTGTTAGAAGATAGGGAAGAGGAAGCCTTGCAAGTTTCGAATTGGTATGCGGGTATCTTTGGAGAAGATTATTATTATGAGATTCACAACCATGGCTTACCCAAAGAAGCTATTGCCATGAATAAATTATTAGATCTTGCTGGTCAAAGCAAAATTCCTCTTGTAGCTGCCAATGATTGCCATTATCTGCAAGCAAGTGATTCGATAGCAATTGATGCTTTAAACTCAATTCGGAGTGATTTGGATTTTACCCATTCAGAAGCTAAACGCTTTGCCTGTAATGAATATTATTTTAAAAGTCCTGTAGAAATGGCTTCCATGTTTCACTTTTCTCATCAATTGATTAGCAATAGCTTGAAGATAGCAGATAAGATAGAACTTGATTTAACAAATCTTTACCCATGTAAAATTGATAAGGAAAATCATAATAAAATTGAAAAAATTATTGATGACTATTCTCTAGAAAGGAATCTGAAATTTACTTCCAGTGATTTACAATTGCAACTTTCATTACCTAAAGAAAAAAAACAAGATTTTATAACTTATCTAACAAGTAATCTTACTAACTATTTTCTTATTCCCTCTACAGAATATATTCCCTGGACTAGCCAAGAGATAAACTCAGCAGTATTAAGAGTACTTGGTCAAAAACAGGATGATATTACTGAGCTTTACTCGCATTCTTCCAATAAAAATCATCTCTTTTCACAAGCTCAGCAAATTGCCGAAAAATTAGCTAATACTTGGAAAGAATCCTATCAATCAAGCAATACTTTCGTCTTTATTCCAGAAAATATTTCACTGCCTTTAGTTACAGATTCCAAAGGAAATAAAAGATGTCAGTTTGCTCAAGAAAGTCTAAATAAAATGGGCTTTCTGACTATAGAAATATCTGAATTGCAATAATGGGAATAAATGTTTCAAACATATAATGATTGTTAAATAGAGGTTATCATAGTTATGTGTGGGAAGGTAAAAACTCGGTTGGTGCTACAGCTTCTTCTTGTATTTATTTTATAAAAATTCAAGTTGAGGGAAAGTTTCCAACTCACAAAATGGTGCTTATGAAATAATATCATAGCAAATTGTGGGTGTAAATTCTTTTCAAGCTAACTAATTGAGAGACTGTTCAACATCACTAGCAGAAGACAATCCCTGAAAGGGATAAGTAGATTAGCCTGGGCGTTGTATCCTGGAAGGATTAACCCCAGGAATGATATATCCCCATCACCATTCCTATCCCTGAAAGGGATTTATAGAAAATTAATTTGACAAAATAACTAAAATATATATTTAATATAATGATAAAATATAAGTAGGAGTTATTATGTCACAGTCATTATCAATGATATATATGCATATTGTATTTTCAACAAAAAATAGAATGATATTTTTAAAAAATGATGATATCCGAACACAATTATATGCATATGTTGCTAAAATTATTACAAATCATGATTCATACCCGATTGAAATTGGAGGATACTCTGATCATATTCACATTTTCCTAAATTTATCCAAAAATGTATGCTTAAAGGATATTGTGAGTGTTATAAAAAAGAACACATCGAAATGGATAAAAACAAAAGGAGATGAATTTTCAAATTTCTATTGGCAAGTTGGTTATGGTGCATTTTCAGTTGGAGAAGCACAAAAGAATAAAACCATTAATTACATTAAAAAGCAGGAAGCACATCACGAGAAAATGACTTTTAAGGAAGAATTCATGCTGTTTATTAAAAAGAATAATATAGAATATAATGAAAAATATTTATGGGATTGATTTGTATTAATCCCTTACAGGGAAACACTTTCATGGGTGGGGATTCTTTACCTGGGGTTAATCCTTCCAGGATACAACGCCCAGGCTAATCTACTTATCCCATTTCAGGGATAGAAGAAAATTATATTCAGAATATGTATTAAAAAAGTTAATATAATCTATCCTTGTTTTTATTATGAAGAATGAGAGTGTACTTAACTTAATATAATAATTTGAACATTCTCCTTTCATGAAATCAAACAAAAGCTACAATTTTCTTGACATCTAAATAACAAATAATAATTACTTAAGATACTAAATAAAAAGGTAAGATAAAATGTTAAAAGATAAAAAGATAGTATTAGTTGTTTCAGGTGGAATAGCTGCTTATAAAGCAATAGATTTAGCCAGCAGGTTAAAAAAGTTAGGAGTAAGAGTAAGAACTATCTTAACTAAGAGTGCTTTAGAGTTTATTAGTGAGATTAACTTTCGAGCTATCACTGGTGAAGCTACTTACACTGACCAGTTTGATTTAGCAGAGCCAATAGCTCATATTACTTTAGCTGATTGGGCTGATATAATGGTGGTAGCCCCTGCTACTGCTAATATAATTGGTAAATTGGCTAATGGGATTGGCGATGATTTAGCAACATCGACTGCGTTAGCTTTTCACAAACCAATTGTTATTGTCCCAGCTATGAATGTTAATATGTATCATAATCCTGCTGTTCAAGCAAATATTGAAACTCTTAAAATTCGAGGGATTAATCTTCTGATACCTGAAAAAGGAATGCTTGCCTGTGGTTATGAAGGAAGAGGCAAGTATCCTCCTAATGAAGAAGTTATTCCAGCAATAATTACCTATCTTCAATATAGTAAGACTCTCAATAGTAAGTATTTAATTACCATGGGAGCTTCTCAAGAAGATATAGATCCCATGCGTTTCATCACCAACCACTCTTCAGGTAAAATGGGTATTGCCTTAGCTAGGGCTAGCTATCTAAGAAATAGTGAAGTGACTGTTATTCATAGCAGAATTAGCCAAGTCCTTCCTTATTATTTAGAAAATGTTCACCAAACTTTATCAGCTGAGGAGATGTTCATGCAGGTGAAAGAAGAGTATCAATGGGCTGATGTGATTATTTCTTGTGCTGCTGTAGCAGACTATACACCTGCAATTAAAAGAGAACAGAAAATCAAAAAAAGCCAAGAGATGAATCTGCAATTAAAAAGAACCCAAGATATCTTAAAATATCTAGGAGAACATAAGAAATCAGGGCAAATTTTAGTTGGTTTTGCAGCAGAATCTGAGAACCTTATCGAAAATGCGCAAGCAAAACTAAAAAAGAAGAACTTAGATTTAATTGTAGCTAATAATATTTCTGTGGCTCAAAGCAATCAAAGTACTGCCTATTTGATAACTTCCCATTCAGTAGAAGAGTTTAAAGGCTCCAAATTTGAATTAGCTCACAAGATTGTTGACACAATAGAAGCAATAAAAAAAGATGTAAATAAATATTAATGAAGATAAATTGTCTTATAAACTAAGGGTAGAACTATGGAAGAAAAAGCAATAATAATAACGGGCGCTAATGGTGCTATTGGGTCTTTTCTTACTGAAGAATATCTTATTAAAGATTATTTTGTTCTTGCTTTAATTCATAATCATAGAGATAGAATTAGTTCGCTAATAACTAAATATCCGAATAAGCTGGTAGTTAAAGAGTGTGATTTAACTAATCATGCAGAAGTAAAAGAAGTCTTTACTGATTTTCTACAGAGATTTACTTTTATTCCAGCTCAGCTAATTCATACCCCAGCTTTAAGAAGTAGTGATTTTCTTCCCTTAACTGAAACAGATCCCCAAAAGTGGTATTCTGTAGTTGAAATGAATATCTTTTCTTCTTATAACCTTCTTTATAATGTCTTGCCCTATTATCAGCAAGTTAAAGGGGGAAGGATTGTTATTATTGGATCGAATATTAGCAGGACTGGTTTGAAGAATGGTTCTGCTTATGCTGTATCTAAAGGTGCTCTGGCTAATCTAGCCCGTACTGTCGCCTTAGAATACGGCAAAGATAATATCATAATTAATATTTTATCTCCTGGACCGGTTAAGGCAGATCAATCGCACTTTACCCAAGATTATCAAGAGTTTAGAAAAAAGTACTTTGAAAAGGAATTGCAAGAAACACCTTTGCAAAAATTGGTTGAAGCTCGTGATATCTTAACAAGTTGCGAATTTCTCTTATCGGAAGATAATCGCTTAATTTCAGGAGAAGAAATTTATATAACAGGTGGAAAATTATAGTTATTATGAGTGAAATAGATTTATTAAAAAAAAGTTCTTATCATTATGATTTACCGGAAGAATTAATTGCTCAATACCCTTTGAGTCAGCGTAGTAGTTCTAGACTTTTAACATTGAATAAAGAAAATGGGCAAGTAAGCCATAGTCAATTCTCCAGGATAATTGATTATTTTGAAAAAGGTGATCTTCTGGTTGTTAATTCAACTAAGGTTATTCCTGCTCGCTTAATTGGGAATAGAGATACTGGAGCAAAGATTGAAGTTTTCTTACTAAGTCATGTAGTAAATGATACTTGGAGATGCTTAGTTAGACCTGGTAGAAAATGTCCTGTTGGAACAAAAATAACAGTCAATGATAAATTTTCAGGAATTGTTAAAGATATTTCTACAGAAGGAAGTAGACTCATTGAGTTTGACTATGAAGGTAACTTTTGGTCAGCTTTAAGTGAAGCTGGAAACATCCCACTTCCTCCTTATATTAAAAGAGAAGCCGAGGAATCAGATAGTGCTACTTATCAAACTATCTATGCAAAGATTAAAGGTTCTGTAGCAGCCCCAACAGCGGGATTACACTTCACTGATGAGTTATTTGAAGCCCTCAAGAACAAGGGTGTTGAAATTACTGAAGTTCTGCTTCATGTAGGCTTAGGTACTTTTAGACCAGTGAAAACAGACAATATTGAAGAACATAAAATGCACTCAGAATATTGCAGTATTAGCCAAGAAAGTGCTAATATAATTAATAAAGCAAAAGAAGAAGGACGAAGAGTAATAGCTGTTGGAACTACTTCTACTCGCACCTTAGAAAGTTTTGCTAAAGATAATAGAGTTGAATTTGGTGATAAATGGACAAGTATCTTTATCTATCCAGGGAAAGATTTCCAGATTATTGATGCTATGATTACTAATTTCCACATGCCAGAATCAACACTAATAATGATGATCTCAGCCTTTGCTGGTTATGAGAATGTTATGAACGCCTACAAAATTGCTGTAGCTGAAAAATATAGATTCTTTAGCTATGGTGATGCAATGCTAATAACTTAGGAGATATTGTGATAATTGATGAACATCCATTATTTGATGAGATAATTCAAAAGAATAAACTGAACAGCACTTCTGCTTACGCCCTTTCTTTAATCAAAGATAATATGATCAAAGGTAATTTTCTCATTATCGCTGATGAACAATCTGCTGGAAGTGGGAGGAAGAAAAACTTGTGGCACTCACCTCAAGGAGGACTTTGGTTTAGTCTCGGATTATATAATGTTATTCAAGATAGCTCTATTACCCTTCTAATGGCAGTGTTGATTCATCAAACTATCACAGAAATCTACCCCTCACTTAAAAATGTCTTGAAAATTAAATGGCCCAATGATATCATGCTAGAAAATAGAAAAGTATGCGGAATTCTAACTTCCTACTATTCTTGGGCAAAATATCTTATCTGTGGCATTGGGCTAGATACCAATATCTCAGAAATGCCTCTGGAACTTTCCAATATTGCTGTTTCCTTAAAAGACTATCTCAATATCGAAATAAACAACTCTTTCTTAATGAAAGCATTTTTAGACAAATTATATCAACAATTACCTATTTTTGTTGAACATGGATTTGAAGAATATCAAAATTACTATAATCAATTTGACTTCCTAAAAGGTAGATTCATTTCTCTAGATACTGAATTCCAAATATTTCGCGGTAGAGTCCTTAAAATAAACAAAAAAGGGGCTTTAATCTTAGAATTAGATGAGAATATTATTCAGCCTTTCTACTCTGGAAGCATTGTCGAAATTGACTAATTTAGAAAAAAATAAAGAAAAGTATTGACTTATAATAGAAAGTAAATTTTTTTTAATAAAAGAATATTATCGTGGAGGATATATGAGAAAACTCATTGTACTAATATTGAGTGCATTTCTATTTGCCTGTAGTATGAATGTCAGTTCATTTGATGATCTGGAGAAAGTTGAGAAAGTGGATGGAGCTCTAAAAGTAGCTATTCTTCCACTGGAAAAATTAGATAATCAAAGTGGCTATATCAAAAAAATTATGGAAGTTAGAGATCTTCAGTTAGTTTTTGACCAAACAGCAGAGTTTATTTTAATTGACTCTGACCTTGTTGCTAGAGTCTATGATGATTATGGCGATATTGCAGTTGATGAATTGGATAAAGAAGAAATCCTTGATATTGGAAAAGAGTTAGGTGCTGACTTAGTTATCACAATGACTATTGAAGAAATAAGAAACCCTCAATTTAAATTAATCTATAACCTTTTCTCAATGAGAACTGGTAATGTGTCAGCTGGTAGAGCTAATGTTGTTAAAAACAGAGATGCTAGATTAGCTACCTTAAATGATGATTTTATGGGTAAAATCGATGACTTCGTTACTACTGAAATGTTAACTTTAGTCGAAATTGCTAAACAAGCTTACAACACTAGAAGATACGATGTCGCTCAAGAGTCTTTCGAGAATATTAAACAAATTGATCCTTCACTTGATGAACCTTATTACTACCTTGGATTGATTAACCTTCAAGAAGAAAAATATGACGATGCTCTCGGTTATTTCGATTACTTAGTTGATGCCGATACTACTGGAAATATTGATTATCTTGACAAACAAGCTCAAGTTTACCTCAGACAAGGTATGTATAGAGAAGCTACTGTTCCAACTAGAAAAATTGTTGAAATCAGAGATACTAAAGATGATTGGTTACTTTTAGCTGACCTCTATGCTAGAATTAATGACCTCAATGGCATGGGCGAAGCTGTATTTAAAGCTATTAAAAAAGATAGTACTGATGCAGATGCTATCTATCGCTATGCTAATGTGCTTTATGATATGCAGGACTACCAAGAAGCTATTCCTTACTTAGAACAAGCTGTAGAACTCTTCCCAGAAGATGATATTGTTGTTTCTAACTTAGTTTCTGCTTACCAACAAACTGGCCAAATTGCTCAAGCTATTGAGAATTATGAAGCTATTGTTAAAAAAGACAAAAATAATATTAATGCTCGTTTAAATCTTGCTAATATGTACCTCTCTGCAGCTAAAGATGCTGAAAAAGAAGGTAAAACAAAGACAGCTTCAAGTTATAAACAAAAAGCTACCAAAGAATATAATGCTGTTGTGAAAATCGATAATACTAACGGTGTTGTTTACACTCGTTTAGCTAATCTATATCTTGAAGAAAAAGATTATTCTAAAGCTACTACTAATGTAGAAAAAGCTATGATTTTTAGTGCTAACAACTACGCTCCATTCTTATTATCTGCTCAAATTAAACAGACTTTAGGTTTAGAGAAATTCCAAGCAGCTGCTAAATTTAACTCTGAAATCCCTAAAGCTACTGGTTCTAAAGCAGAATCATTAGCTAACCAAAGAGATCAAGCTAAAGAAGAAGCTAGTCAACTTTACAGACAAGCTGAAGAAAATCTTAACCAAGCAAACAAAGTTACTACTCAACCAAAGGTTCTCAATATTGTAGAATCTCGTTTAGCTAGACTTAGAGAATTAAACGAAAGATTAGAAACTAGTTTCTAATCTTTCTTAAACTATATCTTAAAGCCCTGCATTGCAGGGCTTTTTGCTTTTGTTATTACATATCTAATAAGTATCAGCCTATCATTCAATAAAAGTTTATTTATTACTTGACATTGTAATTAATAATATTTTAGTAGATTTAGGAAAAAATAAATATATTAAAATCAAATTTTTGTTTAGGAGAAATAGATGAAAAAAGGTGCTTATTACGGATTTGGATGTTTAACATCAATACTGATATTAATGGTGGTTTTTGGTGGAATTATTTACGGTATATCCAAAATCTCTTCTAAAGATTTAGTTACTATCAAAGACAATTCTCTGTTAACTATTTCTATTCAAGGTCCTGTTACTGAATATTCGCGTTTTTCTAATAATCAATTTTTTAATAATCAAAATACAGTTTTCGATATAGTAGATGCTATCAAAAAAGCTAAAACAGATTCTCGAATCGACGGAATCCTTCTAAAGCCTCAAATGGCTATTTTGGGTTATGCTTCTCTTAATGAAGTGATAAATGCAATTGAAGATTTTAAGAGTTCAGGTAAAATCGTTATAGCATATTTAACTATGGCTTCAAATGCAGATATGTTGCTTGCCTCAACAGCCGATGAAATTACTATTTCAGAAAGCTCATCTGCTGGTATCTTCCTCAAAGGCTTTGGCGTTGATATGGCATATTATAAAAATATGTTTGATAAATTAGGCATAGAAATGCATGTTATTAGTGCTGGAAAATATAAAGATTATGGCACTCAATACTCGCATGATTATATGTCTGAAGAAACTAAAGAAAACTTAAATAGAATACTAAAATCAAGATATGAACAATTTGTTAATCAATTATCACAGCAACTTAAAGTTTCTTCAATTGTTGTGGAAAGCATTATTAACAATGAAAATTATATGTTTTTAGAACCTGATGAAGCCATAATGACAAGTATGGTTCAAAAGAAAGCTTTCGAATCAGCTTTTATGAAAGAAGAAAAAAATAGATTTGAAAATGAGATTGAATACCAGAAATACCTTGTGGGATTCAAATCCAATATAGATAAAAAATTATATGATAAAATAGCAGTTTTATATCTCAATGGCAGTATTATGCCTTTAGATAGCGACTTTTCAGTACTCTCTTCTGATTGGATAGAAGATGCAGTGGACGATATTTTAAAAGATAAGTCAATCAAGGCTTGCGTATTAAGAGTTAATAGCCCAGGTGGTAGTGCTTTAGAATCTGAAGAAATTTTACAAAGTTTAAAAAAACTTAACAAGAGAATGCCAGTTGTAGTTTCAATGGGTGATGTAGCTGCCTCAGGTGGTTACATGATAAGCATGGCAAGTGATAAGATATTTGCTGACCCTTACTCAATTACAGGCTCCATTGGAGTAGTTCAAATGGTTCCTGATGCTAAGAAATTACAAGATAAGATTGGCATAAAACACGAAAAACTAGAATACGGTAAAAAAAGTACTTGGCTAAATACCTTAAACGGTGTTTCGGAACAACAAATAGTAGCCCTAAAAGGCTCAGCTGATGTTGTCTATAAATCTTTTAAAAAGATTGTTAAAACAGGTAGAGAAAGTAAGTTTGCTACTCTTGATGATATTGAAAAAGTAGCCCAAGGTCAAATTTGGGATGCACTTTCAGCTCAAGAAAATGGTTTGATTGATGAACTTGGCTCTCTTAAAGATGCCATCACTGAAGCCTCACGCTTAGCAAATGTTCAAAGTTATGTTAGAGAGAATTTCCCAGTTAGAAAAGACTTGTTTCAGTATATGTTAACCGAAAGATTTGGTATGACAGAACTTAAAAGTATGATATTCAAGGGAACCTCTAAAGAACTTTATCAACAAAAGTTAATTTTAGATAGCTTTGAAAAGCATCCTATCCAAACTATTCTTCCTGTGGAGTTTGAAAAGTAGTCGAGATGTAATTCTGTGTAAAGGATTGCAATGAATTTAGAAATAGTAGCAAATGTTACTCCTTTAGAAAAAAGGATAGCAGTATTAGAAAATGGTAAACTTTTAGAGTTTATTGTTGAGAAACCTAACACCTCCAATATTGTAGGTAATATCTACAAAGGAATTGTTAAAGATGTACTTCCTGGTATGGGAGCCGCTTTTATTGATCTAGGTTTAGAAAGAACAGCTTTCTTGCATTATAGTGATATAATTGTAGACTATTTAGATGAAGTGGAAGGTGACGGGAAAGTTACCAATAAATCTAATGATTCATCTAAAATTGGAAAATATCTTCATTCTGGACAGGAGATTATTGTTCAAGTTCAAAAAGGACCTATTAATAAAAAAGGTGCTCGTTTGACAGGACAGATATCTATTCCTGGAAAGTTCTTAGTTTTCTTTCCCAATAAATCAAAAATATCAGTATCAAGAAAAATTCAATCATTCAAAGAGAAAAAGAGATTAAAAACTTTTCTCTATGATTTGAAAGAGAAAGATCATGGACTAATCGTTAGAACAGAGGCTGAAGGTTGCACTGATGAAGAACTTACAGCAGAATATAAAGCTTTGACTAAGAGTTGGAGAGTTATTGATAAGCAGATTAAATACTCTAAGCCTCCTGTCTGTATCTTTGATGAAAATAAAATTCAAAATACTCTTATTCGCGATCTCTTTCGAGATGATGTCAGTAGAGTGGTTATTGATGATATTGACTTCTTAAAAGAGATTAAAAGTGAAATATCAGATATTGCTCCTGATTTAATCAGTCGAATTGAGTGGTATAACGAAGATACTCCAATCTTTGATGCCTTTGGAATAGAAAAGAAGATTAAATCAATTTTTAACTCAAAATCTTATCTCCCTAGCGGAGGAAATATTCAGATTGATCAAACTGAAGCTCTGGTTGCTATTGATGTAAATACCGGTTCTTTCACAGGAAAATCTAAATATGAAGATACGATAACTAAAACTAATAAAGAGGCTGCCAAAGAAGTTGCAAGACAAATCAGGCTTCGTGATTTATCAGGTATTATTATTATCGATTTTATAGATATGAGCGATGATAGGAGTAGGGAAGAAGTCTTAGATGTTCTCAGACGAGAATTAAAGAAAGATAGAGCAAGAAATAAAGCTTACCCATTTGGACCATTAGGATTAGTTCAAATTACTCGTAAAAGAATTCGTCCATCTATCATATCTTCCTACTCAGAATCATGTCCTTATTGCTTTGGTACTGGAAGAATTCTTTCTTGTGACGCTGTATTAGTAAATATCAGTCGTTGGTTAAATAGAGCAGAATATTTTATTAAAGAAGATCAGATAAGAGTAGAAGTTCATCCTGATATAAGAGCTTTTATTTTAGATCATCCTGACTATATTTATTCAAATTATAAATTCAAGGTAGAGTTTGTGAGTAATGACAAACTGCACCGTCATGATTTCCGAGTATATAAAGGAAAAGATAAAGAAGATATTACAGATCAATATAGTGCTTGACAAGATTTTAAGAAATAAATTTATAGTAAAAGAACTTATTTTATAATAAATAAAGGAGAAAAAATGTACGCAATAGTTCATTTTAAAGGATATCAGTTTAAGGTTGAAAAAGATGCTATCGTAAAAGTGCCTTACCTTGCTGATCAAAATGCTGGCGATATAGTTAGCATAGACGAAGTACTTGTCCTTAGGGATGAGAATGATATTACATTTGGTACACCAAATGTTAATGGTGCAGTAGTGACTGCAGAAATTATAGGTCATAAAAAAGATAAGAAAATAATCGTCTTCAAAAAGAAAAGAAGACAAGGTTATAAAAAGAAAAATGGCCATAGACAAAATTTCACCGAAATCAAAATTCAAGAGATTAAAAGATAGGAGGAACAAATGGCTCATAAGAAAGCTGGTGGATCTAGTAGAAACGGAAGAGATAGTGGTCCTCAATATCTCGGTGTCAAAAAATATGGAAATGAATTTGTAATTTCAGGAAATATTATTGTTAGACAAAGAGGAACAAAATTCCATCCTGGTAATGGAACAGGTATTGGTAAAGATCATACTATCTTTGCTGTTACTGAAGGTAAAGTTCAATTTGTTACAAAAAAGAATGGCAGAAAATATATTAACATAGTTCCTGCATAAAATAATAAGTCATTATTTCGAGGTCTAACTTTTTTAGAAAAGTAGGCCTCTTTTTTTTGCAAAAAACATAACTTTTAACGATTTTCAAAAAAACAGCTTGGGATAAGAAAATTGTTAATGTACTGTTAAATAATTAATTAGAAGCTAATTTTTAAGTTTAATTTTCTGTAAGCTTGACAAGTCCTTTGTAAAAGCTTTTAATGCCTCCTGTGATTAATTTTATAAAATATTACTTTAAGAAATAAAATAGAATTAAATAGAGTTCGGGAGGAACAATGGCTAGCAAACCTAGTGCGAAGTATTACAGTAATTTGCAAGATATGTCTAAAATTAGAGCTCTTGCTGAAACTGTGGTTAATAACTCAAAAGTTAAAAAAGTAACTATTGCTGAAGCTTACGAATTAGCAATAAAGCAACCTGGAGTATCAGAAACAGATTTCTTGATTTACGAAGAATATGCGGAAAAGGTCGGTTTACCTAAACACGCAAAAATTCTTAATGATTGTCATGGTAAAATAATCGGTAGAACTGCGAAAGCAAGAAAGTTCTATCATAGATTAGATGTACCAGAAAGAAACAAGGTAGAAGGCGATTTACGAGAAGCTATTTTTGATATGCAACAACAGACCTTAATTAAGGGTGAAGCTATCATCGGGTTAGATAAAGATCTAATGATAAAAGCTACCTATGTTACTACTGAGTCTGACGCGGCCAATATGTTTAACTGGTTAACTAACTTCACACCTTATGAATGTTTAGAAAAAGAGTACAAAGTAAGTAAAGAACTTCCTATTCAAGACATTATTATTATTGCTTATAATGATTGGAAAAGTAACGATCCTTACTATCATAATGTGGGTGCTCCCCAATTAGCTTTAGTTGATGAAAAAGAGAATGTTATCTTTAATTTTGGTATGAAGTACTTTGGAGAGAGAAAAAAAGGCACCTTAACCTTGGCTTGGACCTCTGGTATGCGCTTAGGAATGGCTGCTTGTCATGGCGGTATCAAAGAGATTGATTTCACAACCTGCGAAGATAATAAATATCATAAATTAGGTAAGAGATCAATAGCTTTTTATGGCTTATCAGGAACAGGTAAATCTTCTCACACTAATAGTGAAGATAATTGTGAAACTCTTCCTAAGGGTTTTGGAAAAGTTGTTCTACATGATGATGCTTTCCAAATTGATGTTGAAGAACAGCTTTGCCGTGTCTGGGAACCAAGTCTATTTGATAAAACAGATAGTAGAAAACCTAATCACCGAGATTGGAAGTATTGCCTATCTCTTATGAATCATGCTATAATTGATATAGATGGTGTTAGAACTCCAGTTGGCTTAGATTTAAGAAATTCTAATGGAAGAGCACTCTTTGATAGAGATTTATTAGGCGAGTGGGTTAATAGATGTAGCTTCCCTAAAGCTTTGGCTTGGTTAATGAAAGATACTATCCTTCCTCCAGTAATTAGATTTACTAATAAGCATCTTGCTGTCTCGATGGGAACTGCTCTCATGACAAAGAGAAATAGAGCTGAAAATGTTACTGAAGAGGAATTGCATAAATTAGTCTTTGAACCATTTGCTAATCCTTTCCGTGTTTACGAATTATGGAAAGATGTAAAAGCCTTTATCAATGTTATTGAAGGTGGAGCTGATGTTTATTGCTTTAACTCTATAGGTTACTGGAAATCTTCTGATGATGATTTAGAAAAGATACCTTTAGCAACTTCTTTAACTCTTCAATCAGGAATTCTTATGGATCAAATCGAATGGGAAGATTGGCCATTGCTTAATGGTGCTCAAATTCCTACTAGAGAATCTATTGAAAAAATCCTTCCTGGATATTATGATAGATATGATCCAGCAAAAAGAGAAAATATAGAACAGTATAAATCAATTGTTGCTGATAGATTCAAACAAAGAATAGACTTTATTCGTAAATCAGATGTTAATACAAAGTCAGAACTATTAGCCGATTTGCTTAAATCACTAAAAGTTCATTTATAAATTATTAATTAAAAGTAATAAAGGGCTGGGGAAACTCAGCCTTTTAACTTATTAGGTAGGAAATATGGATTTAAACTGGGAACGCTCTTATCCTTATTATCAAATTACAAAAAGTGACTTTCTCGATATCTATCCTGAATGGAAACGAAAGGAAATATTAGAACTAAAATTAATCACCATAGGCTGTAGAAACAGTAATTATGAAATTTTAACAAGACAGGGAAAATACTTATTAAGAATTACTACTGATGATTCTGCTCTAATGCAAAACGAACTCCTACTGAATAAGCAACTCTCCAAACTAATAAATTCTCCGAAAATCATAGCTTATAAAAAAAGAGAGAATAGATATTTCCTTATATATGAATTTATTGAAGGTATTAATTTTTCTCAACACCTAAATTCAAGTAAAATAAATAATAATGAAATCAGCAAAATAGCCGAAAGCTTAGCAAAGATTCACTCTATTACTCCTGAGAATTTTAATTCTATAATAGAAATGGATTTACCTCCTTTTGAAATGTGGTATGACTATTTTCTTAGCAATAAAAAGACTCTTAATATTCTAGGAATTGAAAGAGAAAATAATGTCAGGAAATTCATAAAGAGAAATAGACATTTGTTTGAGCAAATCTCAAGTTATAACAGTTTTATTCACTCAGATTTTAGACCTGCCAATATGATTATTACCCCTACTTACGATATTTATATTGTTGATTGGGAATATTCTACCAAAGGACATTCCCTTGCCGATATTGGTCAATTCTTTAGGTATCAGGAATGTTTTAATGAGAAAGATAAAGAGCTTTTTGTTGAAACATATAATTCATTTGCAAGTAGAAAATTGCCAAGTAATTGGTACTTACTTAGTAGGTTAAGAGATTTAGTTAATCCCTTGCAATTGTTAGGAAGTGTGGAAAAAAAACAACAACAGGAAATAGATCTCTTGAGGGTTATTGATGAGATAATCCAAGGAAAGTAAAGTATTTTGCTATCCGTTAATTAGCATTTTAATAAAAAAAAGAGAAACAACCGAAGTTATTCCTCTTTTTGTTTGGAGAGAGTAGTTTCAAATATTTATTTCATTTTACAATTAGTTTCTAGTAAATCTTTTTGGCTTTCAGTTAACTTACTATAGATGTTTTCAATTGCTGAAACTCTAGATAAAGCTAATTCTTCTTTGATTTTGAAGAGATTTTTTGTTACTTTAGTAGCTGTTTTAAAATCTTTATTTTGCATAGCCTCGCGTTTGTCGATTTGAAGATTCTCAATTTCAGCTTGTTTGGTGTTAGAAGCCTTCTTGAAATTAACTTGTATCTCTTTAATGTTTTCAATTTGAGTTTCAGATAATTCTAATTCTTCTGACATAGCAAGAATCATTCTACCTGGTTCCATATTCATCATTTTATGGTTACCTTTATGATTATTCATTCCCATTCCCATACCTCTGGAAGCTCTATGATGATTGTTATCTCCCATCATTTTATGATTCCAGTTCATCATACCGTTTCTTCCATATCCTAAATCATCATTTCCTTCAACCTTCATTGGTTGAGCTAATAAAGTTCCTACTAACAATGCCATAATGGCTAACACTAACATTGATTTCTTTAACATTTTTATCTCCTTTTGTTAAGTTATCATTTTCTTTATTCACTCTTTAAGACTGATGATATTTCAAAACCCTGCATATTTTTTTTATTCTTGTTGAAAAAAGGAAGTTTCATTTACGAATTTATATTGACACATTTTTTTTATAATAGTAATTATGATTTACAAAAATAAAAAAGGTCAAGTAATAGGAGATATTTATGAAAAGATATTTGTTATTAGTTATTATTTCAATACTTTTAGTTAATATGTTGGCTCTTGGTTCATTAGAAGAGTATGTAGTAGATAGTATTATAGCTGAAGATGGCTCTTTAAATGAACTTATACAAGTTCCTGGAGGAAGACCACCTAAAGATTATGTAAGAAAAGATATTGTTGATATTCAAACTCTCAAAAATCAGCGGAATGTTGTTATAATCGAAGATATGCCAGCTTTTGATTGGAGCTATGGTTGTTCAGCAACTTCAGCTGCTATGATTGCAGCCTATTATGATAGAAATAGTTTTCCTAACATGTACACTGGTCCTGCAAATGGTGGGGTAATGCCATTAAATAATTCGATTTGGGGAGAAGGGGAATGTCCTCTAAGTGCTACACATCAGGGTATAGACGGTCTTGTTTCTTATGGACATGTTGATGATTATTGGATTGAATCTGAATCTACTAACCCAGACCCCTATGTTACAGGAGGCTGGACTCAACATACATATGCAGATTGTACTGGTGATTTTATGGGTACAAGTCAATCTTATTGGAATAATAGTGACGGAATGACTACTTTTTGGACTAATTCAGCAGGTATTCCTCTCTATAATGTTTCCTGGGGTGAAAGCAGTGAAACTCCTCAAAAGGACGGTGCTTTTGGTTTTCGCCAGTTTATAGAATCTCGTGGATATGAGGTAACAACTTGTTATAATCAGAAGATATTCGGTTATGAAGGAAACACATTAGGCTTTACTTTCGAGCAATTTATGGCAGAAATTGATGCTAACCGCCCTGTGATGATTCATGTTACCGGACATTCTATGGTTGCTTTTGGTTATAACTCCTCTGACCAAACAATTTATATAAAAAACACTTGGGACTATTCAACAGATACAATGACATGGGCGGGAACATATTACGGGATGACTCACTATGGTGTTTCTGTAGTATATCCGGACAATGTTAATAATGGTGATATTGAGGTTAGTTTTAATATGTCAGATGCTTATGGCGATGGTTGGAAAACTAACAATGGGATAAATTATCTAGCATTTAAAGGTGCTACAATAACATTAAATTCTGGTTTTACAGGAATTAAAACATATTATTTAGCTCCTGGGGATTACAGTTATACTTATCATGAAAATGATGGATATGGATTAGAAAATACTTGGACAGTAAAACTCAATGATAATACTGTACTTAGTAGTGGTCAAGGTACTACTAACAATGACAATGGGACAGCATCACAAACTTACTACTTTACTGTACCATCTCCAACTATTGCTTACTCAAATCCATTACCACCAGATCAAATAACAATCCAAAGAAATTGGAATAATTCTCGTATAAGTTGGCTACCTGTTACCTTAGATGTAAATGGAGTAAATATTTCTGAATCTAATGTTAAGTATCGAATAGACATGAGTAGAGATCCTAATTTCTTGAGTGGAGTACTTCAGACTATTACAAGTGGCACATCTTATACTCATTACTATGCCCTTAATTATGAAAAATACTTCTATCGTGTGATAGCTTATATTGAAGATTAAATTAGTTATCATAAATAATATTAAAGGGCGTAACTAATACGCCCTTTTTAATGTCTTTTAATAAACAACTTTTTTTTTAATATTTTATTTAAAACTATATTTATATCCAACTCTAATATCTACAGCTTGGAAACCTTTATCTCCTGGAGCTAATTTAAATTCAAATATTTGATTGCGGTTAGGAAGTACGATGTCCACCCCTTCTGGTAAATTGGAACTATGGAAGAATATTGATTTATAAGGTGAATTTTCCTTACGGGAATCAGTAATCCATAAGCCTTCATTAATTGAATCTAGTACTCGGAAAAATCCGAAGTTCTTTTCTTTATTATATGTATAACACACACCTCTTACATAAGAGCCAACAGTCCCCCAAGGTTCTTTATTAAGAGGAACACCATATTCATCTTGCACTGGGAGCAAATCAGGAACCAAAAATCCTGAGACAAAAATATCTGCTTCATTTTTAATTAAATATGAGACATTTTTAAAACCTAAGACATCCACACGACATCCTTTATTTTGCAAGGCTCTTATCACCTGTAAAAAGTCTCCATCACCAGTAACTAATAATACATAATCTAAATGATTAGATTGAAGTAATGCATCTACTGCTAAATCTAGATCAGCGTTGGCCTTAGCATAACGATGACCTAATTCATCAAAGAAAAACCTAACAGCTTTAACAATGACTTTATAACCATAATCTCTTAAGTTTGCATGAAAATTAAGAGAGTGTCTTCTATATTCAGCATCACTCTTTGCTCTTTCTTCATCATAAGCTAGGTAGGCATTTAAGCGGACAGCTGTTCCATGGTTACGACAGGCAAACTCTCGTAATACATCGTAAGCTATTCCGTAGCCACCATTTTGGGCAATGTTAGCAACATCAACATAGATACCTACTTTCTGGAATCCCGTTCTTTCCATAAAATCTCCTTTTTTATATTAATTCTATTTAAGCAAACTTGAACTAAGCTGTCAATAATAAAAAAAAATCAATTTTGAATTGACAAACTTTCTATCAACTATAACTTAGCATAAAGTGATAAAGGAGTTGATACTTGCTTAATAGTACCAAAGATAGTTCGAATAAGATAGATAATGATTTTTTACTCTCGAAAATTGTATTTTGGATGCAATTTGTTTTTTTTGGAGGATGGAATGGGCTCCAGATTTTATTACAGCCGCAAGACTTATCCGTCTTTGTTGCCGATAGAGGTTTACTTGATAACTTTTTTTTTACTCTATCCTATTCATGGGAGAATATCCCTCTTCTCTATCTTATAATAATTGCCATAGCAGCTTTCTGGATTTATAGATCTGTTTCTTTAGATTTGCAATTCATTAATTCTCTAAAAAGAAAAGATGCTATTGCGGTGATTCCAGACCAAGAAAAGGACAATATTACTATCTTCATTACTACTATTAATATTGTTGTTTGGATTATAGCCCTTTCAGTAATTTATCTTCTACCTTATTGGGATATGAATTTCCTGACAGATATGTTTTATAACATTTCAGGAATTGATAAAGTTAAAGAACCCTTGTATCTACTGATTATCCTTTTTACTGCAACTATCAATTTCTTGTTGAGAATACAGATGCTTCTTTTTTATGAAGGAGATGTAGAATTTACAGCTCTCTCAAAATTTGCTAAATCATTTGTCATGATGAAGAGATATTATGTGAAAATATTTTTGATAACTCTTTTAACTACAACCTTGTCAACTTTGATATATAAACAAGTTTTCTTAGGATTTTTTGTTAAAGCAAGATATGCAATTCCTTCTGACATTTTAGTTAATTTCCCTTTAATGATTAATAGGGTAGATGTACTTAGTGCAATCCCTTCATTAATTCTACTTTTCTTGGTAGCTTGTTTCTTCTTCTCACCTTTAGTAATCTATCTTTATCAGAGAATTGTAAAATCTCAATATGAATTTTTTAAACAGCAATATATGAAAGAGAAATTGAAAAAAGATATTGACGAGAATTATGAATCTATCATAATTAGCGAAAATGAAATATAAAATCGGAGGAAAATATGAAAAGAACTATAATTATTGCTCTCTTATTGGCAATTATGTTAATGGTTGGGTGCTCAGCTAACAAAGAAGTAAACCGTGTAGCTGCTGATCAAGTCATTGACCTAAGCGGAAGATGGAATGACACAGATTCTCGTTTAGTCTCAGAAGAGATGGTCAAAGATGTTGTTACTCAAAATTGGTTAATGAATTTTGTTTCTGAAAAGTCCGAAAAACCTGTTGTTACTGTAGGAACTATTAGAAACCTAACATCAGAACATATTCAAACAGAGACTTTTATCAAAGATATTCAGAGAGAACTTATCAACTCAGGTAAAGTAAGATTTGTTGCTGGTAAAGATGAAAGAGATGAAGTAAGACAAGAGAGATTAGAACAACAATCTTATGCTTCAGAAGAAACTGCAAAAAGATTAGCTGAAGAGTTAGGTGCTGATTTTGTTCTTCAAGGTTCTATAAAATCTATAACAGATGCAGCTGATGGCAAAAGAGTTATCTTTTATCAAGTAAATCTCCAATTAGTTGACACTGAGACAAACGAAACAGTTTGGATCGGAGAAAAGAAACACAAAAAGACTGTTACAAAAGGTAAAGTTAAATTATAAACACTATAGTAGGTAGTTTTTTTTAAGCTACCTACTTTTGTTTTTACTATCGAGATGTTTCACAAGGAGCTTTGATGATAAAATTTAGAAATGCGATTTTGATAAGCATATTATTTTCATTAATAGGCTGTTCAAATATTCGTACCCGTGACGCTTATAAAGAGAGCCTTTTAGAAAATGTACAGAATAGAAACTTCCTAGGTGCGATAAAAATCATTGAAGATACCAAAGAAAAGAGTTTTTCAGACAAGGATAGAGTTCTTTATTACTTATATAAAGGCGTACTTTTACACTACAATCAAGAATACCAAGAAAGTAATATCGCCTTAACTGATGCAGAAAATGCTATTGAAGATCTATATACTAAATCTTTGAGTAGAGCTGCTTCATCAATGTTGCTTAATGATAATGTTTTTGCTTATGCAGGCGAAGATTATGAAGATATCTATATTAATATTTTTAAAGCTTTGAACTATATGAATCTAAATCAGTCTGAATCTGCTTTTGTTGAGGTTAGGAAAGTAAATATTAAACTTAACCTTTTAGAAGATAAATATAAAAAATATGCAGATGAACTTAATGATTCAGATGACAGTAAAATTAAGGTTAATGTAAAAAGTATTCAATTCAATAATTCTGCTTTAGCTAGATTTTTAGGAATGTTATTATATCGTGCAGATAAGCAGTTTGATGATGTTAGAATTGATCATAGATATCTTGATGAAGCTTTTCAGTTACAAGCCCATATTTATAATTTTTCCAAACCTGATTTATCTGGATTTGTAGATATTAAAGCAGGAAACACTAAATTAAACTTTGTAAGTTTCACAGGCTTAGCCCCTGAAAAGCATCCTTTAACTTACCGTGTAGCTACTGCTGAAAATATGGTTATTGTCTTTGTTGATGATGGAAAAGAGGCTGACGGACAACAATTCATTTTCCCTGGTGTTTCAGCAGGTAATTACTTCAAATTTTCTATTCCTCGAATGAAAGAGAAGAAAAGTGAAATAAGTAAAATTACAATTGAAGTAAATGATAAGAAGATTGGAGAGTTAGCTAAAATTGAAGACATTAATAATATAGCTAAAGAAACTTTTCAAATTAAAGCCAATATGACATATATTAGGGCAATAACCAGAACTGTTATTAAGGGAATTGCTTCGATTATGGCTCAAAAAGAGATGGAAAAAAGAACTGGAGAATTAGGCGGATTCCTAACCAAACTAGGAGCTGCAGCTCTAACTGAAGCCAGTGAAGCAGCAGATCTAAGATCTTGCTTTATCTTTCCTGGATTTGCCTATATTGGGGACTATGATATTGCCCCAGGTAATTACAATATTAAAGTGAATTATATCGATAGATATAATGTTCTTGTCTATACTGATTATTTTAATGATTATGAAGTTAAAGGCAATGAGATAAATTTAATCGAATCTTATTATCTTAAATAGGAGAAGAAAATGAAGAAGATTATATACTTATTACTTATAGTTTTGTTTCTTGCTGCTTGTTCTTCCAATTCAGCAAGGAGAAATGGTGGAAAGCCTGAATGGATAGATAATCCTAAAGTAAAATATCCTGAAGGAATGTATTTGTCTGCAGTAGGTTATGGTTCTACAAGAAGATCTGCAGAAGCAGATGCTATGGGAAGTGTAGCTAGAATCTTTAAAACTGATGTGAAAGCAAATAGCAAATATTCAGAACGCTGGTCAGATTTAGAATCTAGCTCCCAGGAAGATGAAGTTTCACTTTTTGCTGAAAATACTAAGGATATCTTTATTAGTGCTGAACAAAATTTAATAAATATTGAAATAGGAGAGAGCTATACCGACAATCTTGGAAAAGTCTATGCTCTAGCCTATATCCATAGAAGTAGAACTGCAGATATTTATGATGAAAAGATAAGTCAAACTAATGAAATGATTGATTTTTATATGGATAAGTACAATTCAGCTTACGATAATACCCATAAATATGCTTATCTTGGAGTTGCCAGTATTTTTGCTTTCCAAAATCAAACCTTATTAGATCAATTAGCCATAATTTCTCCTATGGAATATGAAATGGTCGGAATTGAAAACAGGTACCCTAAAATTAATTCTTTAATGAGAGAGATAGCTTCTCAGATTAGTTTTTCAATAAATGTAGAAAATGATGAAAACGATATAATTGCTAACATTATAAATGAGATTATTAACGAAATGAACTTCAATATTGTAGATAATAATGCAATGCTTATGGTAAATAGTAAGATAAGTTATCAAGATGTAGAACTAGATAGAAAAGAAGATTTTGTTAAATATGAGTTTCAATTAAGTATCACAGACAGAAATGAGCAAACAGTTTTATCTATTAATGAAAAAGGGCGAACTGGAGGTATTAATAGGGCTGAGGCAGTTTCTAAGTCAAAATCATCTATTGTTTCATCACTTAAAAAGAAATTACGAGTCAGAATAGAGAAATATTTCGATAGTATAGCTAAATAGGAGCTCTTTCCAAGAATTAGCTACTTAACTTTCTTTTTCAAAAAGATTATTGACAAATGTTAAGTAGTTTAATTTATTAGATAGACAAATAGAAATGGAGCGATAAATGATTAAAAAAAGTTGGTTCAAGACCACAATAATGATAATTCTATGTATGCAAATTAGTATTTTAGCTGCTGGTAATTCTATCTTTTCAGTAAGTGGATTACCTTACCAATATTCTGGAAATGATATCTACAGTCAAGGTATGGGTGATGTCGGACTAGGTGATGGCTTACGCTTATCTCACGGTTTTGGAAATCCTGCTTTAATCAATACAGCCAACACTGTAAATTTTTATACTGGTTTGAAACTGGGATATGTAAAATATGAAGCTGAAGATGGTTCAAGTTTTACTGATAATGCTTTAGATTTTCCATTTTTTAGCATTGTAGCACCATTTGATAAACACAAATTTGCTTTTCAATTCAATTCTTGGAAATCAGGTAATTTTGATAATGAACTTGAAGTTCCTTACACTATTGATGGTGAAGAGTTTACTCTTATAGAGCAAAATCTTTTCAGTTCATATATCTATAAATTAGATGCCTATTATGGATATAGACTACCAGCAGGTTGGAGTTTTGGTATAGGACCTAATGTTTATATCGGCCACCGTGAAAGAGAGTTAATTCAAGATACTGGTAATGGTGTCTTTAATACAAAGAACAAAACAAAAATCTCTTTTACTAATGTTGGTTTCAGTGCTGGAATTCTTAAGCAAGGAACTAATTGGTCCTTAGGTGCAAACTATGAATATGGTAGAGAAATCAAAGCTGAAAAGGAATTTTTCACTATTCACTCTGATGAAGAGATGGGTAATGTTGAATTTAATTTACCACACAAAATTGGTTTTGGTCTTGCTAAGAAATGGGCTGGAGTCTTTAAAGTCGCTAGTGATGTGAATTATGAGTTATGGGATAACTTCATGGGTCAAGACTACCATAACGCATGGAAGGTTGGGATTGGTTTTGCTTATGAACCAAAATTAGGAAGACAAGATTTTCTTAAAACCATACCAATTAGAACAGGTTTTTCATTAAGAGAATTACCTTTTGACTATAATAATGAAAAGATTTATGAGCAGAGTGCCACTATTGGTTTTTCTCTTCCTCTAAAATCTAGAATTGATAAATTAGATTTTGCCTTTGAATATTTAATTAGAGGTGATGTTAATACCCATGGTATTGAAGATAGGTCAAGTATGTTCATGATCGGAGTTTCCGGTTTTGATATTTTCAGAAGAGTTTATACCAGAAAAGACCCAAGGGAAATACCTGTAAAAGAAGATTTAAATCAACAAGGATAATTGCATGAAGTTAAATTGGTTATATAATGAAAGTGATGAGAATTTTATTGATCAGATCTTGGCTAACAGAGGTAAGACAAGAACTGATTATAAAAAAAAGATAGAAGACCTACCAGATGAGTTATTGTTAAAGGATTTAGATATTGCTATTGAGAGAATATTGCAAGCTCTTTATAACAATGAAAGAATAGTTATATTCGGTCATGACGACCCGGATGGTGTAACTTCTACTTATCTTCTTTATGACTTCTTCGATAGCTGTGGATTTCAAAATCACTATTATTATATACCTAATAGATTAGTGGATCATCATGGTATTCAAGATAGTTTTTTAGAATATCTTAAAATGAAAAAGGCTGATTTGGTTATTACAGTAGATAACGGAATCTCTTCTAAAGATAAAATTGAAGAAATCAAAGCTTTAGGAATCGTCGTAATTATTACTGATCATCACCTTTTTGCTGAAGAAAATATCCCTCTAGCAAGTGCTGTAGTAAATCCCAAAAGACAAGACTGCAACTATCCCTATAAGATGGTAGCTGGAGTAGGAGTTTCTCTAATGTTAGTTAGAGGGCTAGCCAAGAAGTTAGGCAAAGAGGTTAAACCTTCTTACTATTTCTGGACTGCTGTTGGCTCATTAGCTGATAGAGTCCCTATGGCTGATGTCAATTGGATTATTGTTCGTCATGTTTTAGATTGCTGGGATGAAATTACAGGAAATACAATAGATATGTTAAAATCTGTCTGTAATCCAATCATTAACAACTATGATAAGATGAATTTTCTTACTTATAGCTATCGGATGATTGCTAATGGGAGAGATATCGGCGGGAATCACCATGGTTTGCAGTTCATGATTGCTAATGACCGTGAGAAGTATGATGAATTTGCTTTAATACAATCTGAGAAAAAAGCTAATGAACAAAATCTTTATGGTTTAAATACTATTATTGCTGAAATTTTAGCTGATTACGATGGAAGTGGTGTTGTCTATTTCGATCAAGAAAGTCGTATAACTAGTCCATTATTAGGTACTTGTGCTACCTTCTTGGTTAATACTCTTTATGAACCAGTAATAATGCTGAAAGAAAGAGATGATATCATTATTTGCGAAGGCAGATGCAGTGATGGCTTCAATATTTTAGAAGCTTTCAAATATTGTGAAGAAGCCTTGATTCAGTTTGGTGGTCATGTTAGGGCAGGTGGATTTACCATGCATAAAGAGAATTTAGAACTATTTACTAAATTATATAAAGAGTATTTCCAACAAGAAAAACCGCAGATTGATGCTAACAAGACAATTAATATCGATGCAATTATTAATATTAGTGACTTAGATAGTGATGCAATTGAACAGCTAGATTTCATGTTACCTTTCGGTCAAGATAATCAAGAACCTATGATATTAGTCAGGAACTATGATGTTAATGGAAATCATCATCGTTTAACTTTTGATAATGGTGTAAAGCAGCAATTATCAGATAATATTTTATATGAATTAGTCGTGCAATTAACTAATAATGGCCAAGCCAAAGTAATAGATTATCGGGATAGTAATGAGAGTAGAGATTAATTCCCAAGTTTGTGATCGATGTGGGTGTTGTGTGGCAATTTGTCCGCAATTAGCAATAGAAATAAGTGAGTATCTGGTGCAAGTTAATCAAGAGAAATGCATTGCTTGTCAAATATGTTTGAAGTCTTGTCCACTAGGAGCCATAGCAAATGTTTCAGAGTGATTTAATTTATGATGTTGCAATAATTGGTGGTGGACCAGCAGGTACAAGTACTGCTTTTAAATGTGCTCAAGCAGGTTTGAAAACAGTAGTTTTAGAAAGAGATAGAGAAATAGGGGTACCCGTTCGTTGTGCTGAAGGGATAATGAGTAAAGCACTTGAAGAATTTGGAGAAATCCCAGAATCTCTTATTGCTTCTCGGATTAACCATATAGTAATTCTTCCCCCCAATAAAGAGGCAATAAATATCAAACCCTCTGTGCCAGGAGTAATTCTGAACCGTGAGTTGTTTGATAAATTCTTAGCTAAGAAGGCTATTGATGCTGGAGCTCAGATTCTTTTAAGGCATGATGTTCTTCAAGCAAGCTATAATCAACAAGAAGAGCTATTTTATCTTACTATCAAAGATAATACTTCTCCTATCAAGGCTAAGTTAATAGTTGGTGCTGATGGCGTTGATTCTAAGGTGGGGAGATGGTTTGGCTTATCAACTCAACTAAACTTAGATGATATAGATTCTTGTGCCCAATATTTATTATATGATGATAAAATAATAGATTCCGAATGTAGTTTTATCTTTGATAATAACTTTGCTCCAGGTGGATACATATGGATATTCCCCAAGGGCAATAAGACAGCAAATGTGGGTTTAGGTGTAAATCCTGCCAGAGCTGAAAAGAGTGCTAAAGTATATCTTGATGATTATATAAAGGAGAATTTCCCTCAAGCTAATTCACTTAGATTTACTTGTGGAGGAGTTCCTGTTACACAGACTAATTCTATTCTTGTTAAAGACAGAGTAATGCTTGTCGGAGATGCTGCTTATCAAACCAACGCTATTAGCGGGGGAGGCATAGATACTGCTATTTCTGCTGGACTCTTATGCGGTTCTACTATCGCTAAAGCTTTTGAGAAGAAGGGAATAAACGATAAAAAGCTCCAAAATTATAACCAAAAATGGCACTCCCAAAACAATAACAAAGAGAAAATTGAGCAGATTATTAAAAACAAAATTACTAGTGCTTCCAATGAAAAGTTAGATAAATATTTTGATTATATTAGAGATATTTCTTTAGAAAAGATGAATGTGTTAAATATCTTTAAAGCTTTAATTGTTAAAAGACCTGCTCTCTTTGCAAAACTCTCAACTAAAGTATTTTTTGATTTCTTAAAATAGGAGATAAAATGAAATTATCTTTTGTAATTCCTGCCTTAAATGAAGAAGAATCCTTACCACAACTCTATCAAGAGATTGTTGCTAATTGTTCACCCCATGATTATGAGATAATCTTCATTGATGATGGAAGCACTGATAAAACTTATTCTGTAATGAAGAATATATCTACAAAAGACGAGAAAGTGAAAGTTATTAAATTTAGAAAGAATTTTGGTAAAGCTTATGCTCTTCAAGTTGGATTTGAAAGAGTCACTGGCCAGGTTATCTTCACTATGGATGCTGACTTGCAAGATAATCCTATTGAAATCAAGAACTTTCTTACTAAGATGGAAGAGGGTTACGACTTGGTTACAGGTTGGAAAGTTAAAAGAAGAGACCCTATTAACAAAAGACTTCCTTCAAAACTATTCAACTGGGTTACTTCCCGAACTTTCAAATTGAAGCTTAATGACTACAACTGTGGCTTTAAAGCCTACTCAAGCGAGTTAGTGAAAGAACTTGATATCTACGGTGAGATGCATCGTTATGTCCCTGCTCTAGCCGATGCAAAGGGCTTTAAGGTCGGAGAAATACCAGTGCATCACAGGATGCGGGAATACGGGAAATCAAAATATGGTATTGAACGCTATCTTAGAGGCTTCTTAGATTTACTCACTGTAAAAGTTATTACTAAATTTAATCGTTCTCCTCTTTATCTATTTGGTGGTATCGGTTCAATATTTACATTTTTTGGTACTATTCTCGGACTCTATCTCTCCATAATGAAATATACTATGGGGATGCCTCTCTATAATAGACCTGCACTCTTCCTCTCAATTCTCCTAATTTTAGTAGGTATTCAATTTTTCTCTATTGGCTTATTAGGTGAGTTAATAGTAAATCAGACTAGGAAGCATACTAAAAATAGTGTTATATCGATAGTAGAGGATTCTAATTTTGAAAAATAAGAAAAAAGAGCGTAAGAATAGTATTGAAAAAATAGTTTTATCTTTTATGATATGGCTGATTGATACTATGAGTGAAAAAAGTCTTAAGAATTTCCTCAACTTTGTTTCTGTTAATATTGGTTATAGACTAGGTATTAGAAAAGATTTAGTTATTCGCCAAATGAAGAGAGCCTTACCAAACCTTACTCATCAAGAAGTTTTAACTTATACCAAAAGAATGTACCAACACTATGGCTTAATGATTCTGGAGATTTTTAAAGAAGATAAAGATAAAATAGTCAATAATGCTAGCATCGAAGGTATTGAAAATATAGAAGAAGCTATTAATCTGGGTAAGAGTGTGCTTATTGCAACTGGTCATTTTGGGAACTGGGAGATTTTAGGCTATTATCTTCTAAGTAGAAAAATCAAACTTAGTGCTATTGCTAAAAAACAGAGAAATCCCTTTTTTGATGAGTATTTCGTAAAATTTAGAGCAGAACATGGTTTAGATGTTATTTATCAAAAGGGAGCTTTAAAAGGCATTCTTAAAGCAATAAAAGATGATAGAATGATTTTCTTTCTTCATGATCAAGATGCCAGAAAGAATGGTGAGATTATGAATTTTATGAATCATGATGCATCTGTCTTTATGGGTATCTCAAAAATTGCCCTTAAAGCTAATTTACCCATTATGCCTGCTTATCATATCAGAACTAAAGAGGGAAAACACATCTTTAGATTTGAGAAAATTATCTATCCTCAAGAAGAACAACTCACTGCTTTTGAAGTAATGACTAAACTAAATAACTCTCTTGCTGAAAATATTACCAGATATCCTGAACTTTGGTTCTGGGTACATAAAAGATGGAAAAGCGTTGAGAAGAAACTCATTAGTAGTCAGAATTAAAATTACATAAAGAAGATAAGAGACTGCTTATAACTGGGAACGCCTGCATCCTGCAGGCATTAATTGGGAAGGTGTATGGCAATACGCCCCAACAAATCCCCCTCCTTGAGGAGGAAAATCTTTCAAGACCAGCATTAACTGCTGGTCACGGGCAAGATGCCCGCATTCCCAGTTAATGGAAACAGGGGCTTATTGACTGGGGACCTCCGTGTCGCCAGAAAAGGTAAGAAGCAGGGGCCTATGGACTGGGGACCTCCGTGTCGCCAGAAAAGATAAGAGCAGGCTGAAATACAGCCTGATGGAAGCAGGGACCTATGGACTGGGGACCTCCGCGTCGCCAGCAGGAAAACTTGTTTTCCTGAATCTTCCTGAAAGAGAATAGATTTCAGGGAGAGAGCACTAAAGCTTCCATTCCATAATTTAAGATTCACGGACTAAAGGTCCGTAACCCCAGTTAATGGAAACAGGGGCCTATGGACTGGGGACCTCCGTGTCGCCAGAAAAGATAAGAGCAGGCTGAAATACAGCCTGATGGAAGCAGGGACGCTTCCATTCCATAATTTAAGATTCACGGACTAAAGGTCCGTAACCCCAGTTAATGGAAGCAGGGGCCTATGGACTGGGGACCTCCGTGTCGCCAGAAAAGATAAGAGCAGGCTGAAATACAGCCTGATGGAAGCAGGGACGCTTCCATTCCATAGAAGAAAACACCCCGTCTGCTTCGCAGCCACCCCTCTTTTAGCGTGCTTTCAGCACTAAAGCGGGGAGTTTAAGATTCACGGACTAAATGTCCGTAACCCCAGTTAATGGAAACAGGGGCCTATGGACTGGGGACCTCCGTGTCGCCAGAAAAGATAAGAGCAGGCTGAAATACAGCCTGATGGAAGCAGGGACGCTTCCATTCCATAATTTAAGATTCACGGACTAAAGGTCCGTAACCCCAGTTAGGGGTGACTGCGAAAGTTTTCTTATCTTAACTGAGCTTGTTATTAAGCCTCACTTCTCCCAAAAAAAAGAAAAAAACATTGCAGGATTTCATTTCCTTAGTAGTCTTAATAGAGATAGAGCTTTTTTCCCACATCAAAAACAGAATAAATAATAAAAAATAGAGGATTTTATGAAAAAAGTAGCAAGTATAGCTGTAGTATTAATCATCATTGCCTTGAGCGGAGTAGCTTATTGGAAATTCAAGGAGAAGAAGAACGCTCCAGATTGGAGAATTTATCAGGCTCAAAGAACAACAATCACTCAGACAATAACTTCCATTGGTACAGTAAATCCAATCACTAAAGTAAATATCGGTACAGAAGTTTCTGGTAAAATCGAAAAACTATATAAAGACTTCAATGATCCTGTTAAAAAAGGTGAATTATTAGCTAAATTAGACACTGAAACTTTAGAAATGTCTCTTGAAGAAGCTAAAATCGACAGAAATAGAAATAGATTAACTGTGGAAAATAATTTAGATGATTTAGAAAACAAACAAGAACTCTTTGAGCAAGAGATGATTTCAGAGTTCGAACTCAAACAAGCTCAATACACATATAATTTATCAGTGGAGAACTTAGCCAAATCTGAATTCTCAGTTCAAAGAGCTCAAAAGAATCTTAATAATGCTTATATCTATTCACCAATTGATGGCGTGGTTACTTCTCGAAGTGTTGATGAAGGTCAGACAGTTGCAGCTAGTCTAAATGCTCCTACCCTCTTCATAATCGCTAATAAATTAGAAGAAATGCAGATAGAGGCTTACATTGATGAAGCTGATATCGGTAAGGTCAAAGAAGGTTTAGAGGTAAGATTCACAGTAGATGCTTTCACGCAAAAGAGATTTCATGGAGTTATTAGTCAAGTGAGATTAAATCCTTCATCAGAGCAGAATGTAGTTACATATCCTGTCATAATTTCTATCAAGAATCCTGAAAGTATACTTTTACCTGGAATGACAGCTAACTTAGAAATTATCATATCACAAAATCCTAATGTTATAGCTATCCAAGAAAGAGCAATGCAGTTCAAACCTACTCAAGAGATTTGGGAATCAATGGGCTTAGATTATTCAAAAATAGTTACAGTTCCTGCAAGTTCCCAAGCTAATACCCCAGGAAGCCAGCGTGGTCAAGGAAGAAGAAGAGAGCGTCCTCAGGAAGGTCAGACTCAAGCTAAGGCTAGAAATGCTCAAATTTGGGTTTTAGCAGATGGTATGCCACAGCAAGTTAATATCCAAGTTGGAGAATCTGACGGAACTTTTATTGAGGTTCTTTCAGGTCTTGAAGAAGATGCTCAAGTAATTATTGGTATTAATTATGTTAAAAGTACAGGTAATAGTGCTAGTGCCTTTTCTACTGGTATGCAACCAAGAAGATTCTAAGGAAAAAACATGTCTAACAACTTAATCGAAGTCAATGATTTGACCAAAACTTATATCATGGGAGATATTGAAGTTCATGCTTTAAGAAGTATTAACCTGTCTGTTAAAAAGGGAGAATTTGTATCAATCATGGGAATGAGTGGTTCAGGAAAAACTACCTTAATGAATATTCTTGGCTGTCTTGATAAACCAACTTCAGGAAGCTATAAATTAGATGATGTCAAGATTGAAGATATTCCTCAAGATGATTTAGCAGAAATTAGAAATCAAAAGATAGGTTTTGTTTTTCAATCCTTCTTTCTTCTTTCTAGAACTTCTGCTCTTGAGAATGTAGAATTACCTCTTCTCTATAGAAAAGAACTTAAGAGAAAAGAAAGAATCACTATGGCTAATGATGCTCTAAATACTGTGCAAATGAGTAAAAGATTGCATCATTACCCAAATCAATTATCTGGTGGACAGCAACAAAGAGTTGCTATTGCTCGGGCTATTGTTAATAATCCGGTAATCCTCTTTGCTGATGAACCAACAGGAAATCTTGATTCTAGAACTTCTTTAGAAATTATGAATGTTTTTCAAGAACTACATCGTAAGGGAATTACTATCATAATTGTTACTCACGAGCCTGAAATTGCTCAATTTACAGAAAGAATTATTACTTTCTCGGATGGGAAGATAATAAAAGATTGTAAGAATGAGAAAGTTCTCAGCGCAATGGAGGCTATAAAGATGCTTCCTCAAGCAGAAGAGGAGGAAGCTTAATGCTTATCTTTGAAATTCTCTCAGTGGCAATGAAATCACTAATTAAAAATAAAGTTAGATCACTCTTGACTATGTTAGGTATTATAATTGGTGTTGGTGCTGTCATAACTATGTTGGCAATTGGTGAAGGTGCTAAGAAATTAGTAGATTCTGAGATAGCTAGTATGGGAACTAATGTTATTACTGTGATTTCTAACTATAGTTCAAGAACTGCAGTTAGACAAGAAGCTGGTTCAGGAAACTCGATAAAACTTGCTGATATCGAGTCTATTAGAAACCAAGTTCAAGGTGTAAATTATATTTCTCCAGTAGTTACAACTTATGGTAGACTTAGAGCGGGTTCTAAAAATTGGAGAACAGCAGTCTATGGTGTTAATTCAGAATATTTTTTCATCAGAAATTATGATGTTTCTGAAGGACAATTCTTTTCTTCAACTCAAATCCAGTCAGGAGCTAAAGTAATGGTTCTAGGTAAAACTGTGTCTGATTATCTCTTCCCTGATGGGGGAGCTGTTGGACAAAGAATTACTATCAGAAATGTTCCTATGGAAATTGTAGGTATCTTATCAGAAAAAGGACAAAGTGCTGTTGGTGGAGATTTAGATGATGTTGTTTTGATACCTTATACCACTGTACTTGCCAGACTTCGAGGCTGGAGAGAACCGCAAATCGCTATTAATGTCTCTGCTATTTCTAAAGAGATGATACCTATTGTTAAAAATGAAATTTTACAACTTCTTCTGCTCAAGAATAAGACTCTTTCTGAAGATAGTTTTATTGTAAATTCTCAAACAGATCTAGCTGATATGGCTAATAATGTTTCTTCAACTATCACCTTGCTTTTATCCAGTATTGCTGGTATTTCGCTAATAGTAGGTGGTATTGGTATCATGAATATTATGCTTGTCTCTGTTACAGAAAGAATCAAGGAAATTGGCTTAAGAATGGCTGTAGGTGCAAAAAAGAAAGATGTTCTAAGACAATTCATTTTTGAAGCTATTTTTCTTAGTGGCTTGGGAGGTATTATCGGGATTATTCTCGGTTCCGTTGTCGCCAAAGTAGTGGGGAATATGATGAATTGGAGTGTGGAAATCACAAGCTGGTCAGTGCTTCTATCCTTTAGCTTCTCTGCTATTATCGGTATATTCTTCGGCTGGTATCCAGCTAGAAAAGCGGCAAACCTTAATCTCATAGATGCTCTTAGGTATGAATAAGTAATATTTTAAGCTAGGGATGTTAAAATTACCTAATAAGTTAAAATAAACATAAGGCGTATATCAAATACGCCTTATGTTTTAATGCACTTCCTCTGCTCCATTAATGATGTCTCAATAAAAAATCAAAAAAGAACTAGTTGATTGAGAAGGAGCAGAAGAAGAGCATTAATATTGAGGTGGAAGGTTAAATCACGAAAGGTTTTTCGCATGCAAGGTGCATGCAATCCTGCAGAAGAAGTCTTTACTTATTTATAATTTAGATCTAATTCTCTTAAACTCCCCTCTTTAGTGCTGAAAGCACGCTAAAAGAGGGGTGGCTGCGAAGCAGACGGGGTGTTTCTTCTATGGAATGGAAGGCATTTTGCCTGCACCTAGCATGAAATGCTGGGTAATCTTAAGTAGTCCAGCACCTAAGTGCTGGACGCGGGCTGGAATCCCGCAATCCCAGTTATTGGCAGTCTCTCCAGACTGTAGAAATTATGGAGTGGAAGCGTCTCTGCTTCCACATTAGACATTAAGATAACATTAGATTTTTATAAGGTTTTTCGCATGCAAGGTGCATGCAATCCGGCAGAAGAGATTTGGTCAGATTGCATAAAAAATCCCCCTCTTTAACGAAGGGGGAATAGTATAATCTAAGCTGTTTAAATAGGTTGTCTAGCCAACATTGAAAGTTTTTCTCATTTTAAATTCTTCTTGTTTACCTTCATTCCATTGTTGGACAGGTCTAAGATATCCTACAACTCGGGAGTAAATCTCAGTTTCGGTTTGGCAGATAGGACAGCGATTTTCTTCTCCTTTAATATAGCCATGAGTAGGGCAAATTGAGAAAGTAGGTGAGAAGGTGAAGTAAGGTAAGTGATAATTAGTACATACTTTTCTTACTAGATTCTTAACAGATTGAATATTGTTAATTCTTTCACCACCAAAGATATGGAGTACAGTACCACCTGTGTATTTTGTTTGGAGCTGGTCTTGCAAATCTAAGGCTTCAAAGACATCATCAGTGAAGTTAACAGGTAACTGAGATGAGTTAGTATAGAAAGGTTTGTCAGAATATGGGTCATTATTAGCAACGATAATTTCGGGGAATTTCTTTCTATCAAGTCTGGCTAATCTATAGGTAGTACCTTCAGCTGGAGTAGCTTCTAAGTTATAATTATTACCTGTTTCTTCTTGATATTCAATAAGTTTATCTCTCATGAAATCCATAATTTCTAGAGCTAATTCTGAGCCCTCTTTGGAGGTAATATCTTGTCCTAAGAAGTTGAGGCAGACTTCATTCATACCTATTAAGCCGATTGTTGAGAAGTGGTTCTTCCAATACTGATTAAAGCGTTGCTTAATATCTTGAAGATAGAAACTTGTGTAAGGGTAGAGATTGGAATCGGTAAAAGATTCTAGAACTTTCCTTTTAATTTCTAAACTCTTTTTAGCTAAATCCATTTTCTCTTTTAATCTAGAATAGAATTCATCTTTAGTTTTAGCTAAGTAAGCGATTCGTGGTAGATTGATGGTAACCACGCCTATTGAGCCAGTGAGGGGGTTTGCACCGAAGAGTCCACCACCTCTAGCTTCTAGTTTCCTAGTATCCAAGCGAAGCCTACAGCACATAGAACGAGCATCTTCAGGGCTCATATCAGAGTTCACGAAGTTAGAGAAGTAGGGAATGCCGTATTTACCTGTTGCTTCCCAGAGAAGATCTAAGTCGGGATTATCCCAATCGAAATCTTCAGTAATATTATAAGTTGGGATAGGGAAGGAGAAAACTCTACCTTTAGCATCACCTTCAGTCATGATTTCCAAGAAGGCACGATTAATCATAATCATTTCTTGAGGGAAATCAGCATAGGTTTCATCCATTAATTCTCCACCAATGATAACATTTTGGTCACGGTAAATTTTAGGAGGAATTAAGTCCATAGTGATATTGGTAAAAGGTGTTTGAAATCCGACTCTGGTAGGTACATTAATATTGAAGATAAACTCTTGCATAGCCTGTTTAACTTCTTTATAGTCAAGCTTATCGTATTTAATGAAGGGAGCAAGTAGGGTATCAAAACTTGAGAATGCTTGAGCACCAGCAGCTTCACCTTGAAGAGTATAGAAGAAATTTACTATTTGTCCCAAGGCAGATCTAAAGTGCTTAGCAGGTTTGCTTTCAATTTTACCAACAGCTCCGGTAAAACCAACTTTTATAAGATTGTATAAATCCCAACCAACGCAATAGACTGAGAGAAGACCAAGGTCATGAACATGAATATCTCCACCAGAATGATTTTCTTTAATCTCTGAAGGGTAAATTTTGTTTAACCAATAAGTTTTGCTTACTTCTGAAGCAATGTAATTATTGAGTCCTTGTAAAGAGTAGGCCATATTACTATTTTCATTCACTTGCCAATCTAATTTCTTTAGATATTGGTCAATAAGATCGACATTTGATTTAGAGACAATCTCTCTAATCTTGGCATGCTGATCACGATAGATAATGTAGCTTTTAGCTGTCTTTTTAAAAGTAGAAGATAGGAGAATTTCTTCTACGATATCTTGAATTTTCTCAATAGTAATTATTTTCTCATTATGGAGCTGTAAAATTAAATTTACAACTTTCATAGTGAGTTGTTCGGCAGTATCATCTCCAAATTCTGAAGTAGCTAATCCTGCCCTTAGAATTGCCTTCTTTATCTTATCTTTATCAAAAGCTACTAGTTGTCCAGTTCGTTTCAAAACGGCTTTAATCATCCTATCTCCCAATTATGTTAAAGTTATTAAAATCAATGGTTTAAATAACATTATTTATATTTTCTATTTCTTTAGTTTCTTAATCTATGATATTAAAAATTATAGAATTAGCATTCTTGTCAAATGAAAATAATAATTAATTTTTTTAATGTTTTTAGCTATTTGGTTAGTAGGATTTTAGAAGAAATACTTCAAGCACTTTATAGATGAGAAATATATAATTTTGAAAATATAAAGCAATAACTTTGAGGAAATTTTGGAGAATTATAAGAAGTGATTTTCGAATTATTTCAAAAAGTGGACAGGAGTAAGCAAAGAAAATTTTGTATTATCAACTATATTAATTATATTGTCTGAAAATTAAAAATTATAATGGAGGAGTGATGCGTCCAAAAATTACTATAATCGGGGCAGGACCAGGTGGTTTGACTGCTGGGATCTTATTACAAAAGAGAGGATTTGAAGTAACTATCTATGAAAAAGACTCCAAACCAGGAGGAAGAAATCAAGCAATTGAATTAGGTGATTACCGCTTTGATACAGGTCCTACTTTTCTAATGATGAAATACTTTTTGGATGAGATATTTAGCGAAACAGGTCGGGATATCAATGACTATTTAGAATTTTATGACTTAGAACCTCTCTATACCTTAATTTTTAAAGATAAAACAATGGTTCATTATAAGGATAAAACTTTGATGAAAGAGGAGATAGAAAAATACTTCCCAGGAGAATCAGAAGGATATGATAGATTGATGGAGTATGAAAAGGAGCGTTATCGCAGGCTTTATCCTTGCCTCAAGAAAGATTACTCTTATCCGCAAAGAATGGTTGAAGCTGATATTCTCTATGCTTTTCCTTATCTTCAACTTCATAAGACCATGCATCAAGCCTTAGGCTCTTATTATCAATCAGAAGATTTGAAGATAGCCTTTACTTTCCAAGCTAAGTACTTAGGAATGTCCCCGTGGAGCTGTCCTGCTCTATTCACCATGGTTCCTTATATTGAACATGAGTATGGAATCTATCATGTTAAGGGTGGATTGAATAAAATCTCTGAAGCTATGGCTAAAGTATTTGCTGAGGAAGGGGGAACAATAGTCTATAATACAGCAGTTAAAGAACTAATTACAAATTTCGGAGAGGTTTTGGGGGTAGTTTTAGAAAATTGCGAAAAGATCTATTCAGAAGATGTGATAATAAATTCAGATTTTGCTTATTCTTTCTCAAATCTTTATAAAGAGTCGAAGAAGTGGTCTCCTCAAAAATTAAAGGGGAAGGAGTATTCTTGTTCTACCTTTATGTTATATCTTGGCTTAGATAAAAAATATGATTTACCTCATCACAGTATCTATTTTGCTGATGATTATAAGGCTAATATTGATGATATAAGTGTTTATCGAAGAGTTGGAGAGGATTTCTCAGTCTATGTGCAAAATGCCTCGATTACAGACCCAACTTTAGCCCCAGAGGGTCATAGTACTCTTTATGTATTAGTGCCGATAACTAATCTTAAAAGCGGTATTAATTGGCAGACTTTTGGTCCTGAATATAGAGAAAAAGTGATGAAAGTGTTGAAAGAAAAAGTAGCTTTATCTGATATAGAAGAACATATAAAAGTTGAAAAGGTGATTACTCCTGAAGACTGGAAAAGCGATTATAATGTCTTTCTAGGAGCTACTTTTAATCTTGGTCATAGTATTAATCAGATGCTTTATTTCCGACCTCATAATAAATTTGAAGAGTTGGATAATTGCTTCTTAGTGGGTGGAGGAACGCATCCAGGAAGTGGCTTACCAACGATTTATGAATCAGGTAGGATTAGTGCCAAAATGATATGCAAAAAGCATGGAATAAAATATTAATTGTTTAGCTTGACTAAAATAGTTGATACAAATCAAATAATCTTTAGATTTAAAAAAAAAAAGGAGAAATCAATGAAAAAAGGTTTAATAATTACATTAGTGGTGTTAGGTTTAGTTGTGTTTATAGGTTTTAGTTATACTCGAGGAATTTACAACAGTATGGTTGAAAAAGAGCAGGGCGTGATTGCAAGTTGGTCACAAGTTGAAAATGTTTATCAGAGAAGAATGGATTTAATTCCTAATTTAGTAGAAATAGTTAAAGGTTATGCAGCCCATGAGAAAGAGACTTTATCTGCTGTTACAGAAGCTCGTTCTAAGGTCGGTGGTGTAATGCAACTTAGCTCAGAAGACTTAAATGACCCACAAGCTATTGAAAGATTTCAAAAAGCACAAGCTACTTTAGGTGGTTCTTTACAAAGATTAATGATGCTAACAGAAAATTATCCTAATCTTAAAGCAAATGAATCATTCCTTCAACTTCAAAATGAGTTAGCTGGTACAGAAAATAGAATTTCTACAGAGAGAAGAAGATTTAATCTTTCAGCTCAAGACTTTAACACTTATATCAAGCGTTTCCCTCAAGTAATCTTTGCTAACAATTTTGGTTTCTCACCTAAGGCTTATTTCAGTGCTGATGAAGGTGCTAGTAAAGCTCCAAAAATAGATATGAGTAACTAAGCTTATGGCAAAATTATCAAAGAAAGAAAAAGATTTAATTGCTGAGGCTGTGGCTAAGGCAGAGAAGAATACTTCAGGAGAGATTGCAGTAGTTGTTGCTAAACAGAGTAGTGATTATGCTGTTTATGAACTGACTTTTGCTGTTATTGTAGGACTATTATTCATGGTTCTCTCACTAATTTATTTCTCAAAAATAGATGATCTCATTATGAGTAGATTTTGGAGTGAGTCTAAAATAATCACAACTTCAGTGATTGGTTTAGGTGCATTTGTGATAATCACTCTCTTCTATTTTCTAGCCAATATCCCTTTTATTGATAGATTAATTATTCCTAAGTCAGTCAAAGAAGCTAAAGTTAAAGAAAAAGCTCAACTTAGCTTTATGGAATATGGGGTAAGTAAAACTCGTGATAGAACAGGAGTCTTAATATTTATCTCTAATTTAGAGAAAAAAGTGCTTATTTTAGCTGATACAGGAATAGCTGAAGTTTATTCTAATCAATCATGGCAAAAGCAAGTAGATAGAATTATTAATGGAATAAAAGGCAATAACTTTGGTAGTGAATTAGTTAAGGTAATTACTGAAATTGGTCAAGTTCTTGCAAAAAACTTTCCAGTCAAAGAGGATGATACTAATGAGCTTCCAAATCAAGTAAGGGAGATATAAAGATGTTTAAGAAAATAGTAATAATTATCTCTATCCTTGGTTTAGTAGTCTCCTTATCCGCACTTTCTTTTCCTAAATTAACAGGAAGAGTTGTTGATCAAGCAAATATCTTTAGTAATTCTGAAGAGAATCAACTTACTGCCTTGTTAGTAGGTTTAGAAAAAGATTCTGAAATTCAAGCTGTTGTTGTTACTGTTAAATCACTCGACGGTTATGCTGTAGAAGATTATACTATTAGATTGGCTGAAGAGTGGAAGATAGGTTCAAAAGCAAGCGATAATGGCTTAATCTTACTTGTTGCTCCTAATGAAAGAGATGTTAGGATAGAAGTAGGTTATGGTTTAGAACATAAACTTACTGATGGTGTAAGTGGATATATCATAAGAAAAGATATTATCCCTAATTTCCGTAGTGGAGGCTATTTTGCTGGAGTTAAAGCTGGTTTAATTACTGTAAATAATGTAATGACAGGTAAAACTACTATTTCTCAACAAGATCTTAGACGCTCTCGAGAAAGCGAAAAGAAAGGTTCCTCTATTGGTTATATCATCTTTTTGATTATTATATCTATCTTGTTTAGAGGAAGATTATTCCCATTATTACTCTTTGGCTCCTTAATGGGTGGCGGAAGAGGTGGCCGTGGCGGAAGTGGCTTCGGTGGTGGTTTCGGTGGTGGTGGCTTCTCAGGCGGAGGCGGTGGCTTCGGCGGTGGTGGAGCATCAGGTAGTTGGTAATTCTTTCTTCAGAAATAAGAAATTCCTTAAGAAAGGTATCTTGATAATAATTTAAAGAATGTATAAAAAAGCTTTTAAATCCCCCTCCGTGAGGGGGATTATAAAGGATGCACCTCCTGTTTCCCCCTCATTGAAGGGGATTATAAAGGAAACACCCCCTGTGTCCCCCTCACGGAGGGGATTATAAAGGAAACACCCCCTGTGTCCCCCTCACGGAGGGGGATATGGTGAGTCTTGTCTTTGCATTCTTTCAGAGCTAAACCAAATAAGAGTAAAAGTTTAAGGGAGAAAATGGGTACTCAAGATATTATCTTATATTTATTTGATTTAAAAAGATATGATTATCTCTTAGAAGAAATTGAGAAATACTCAACTTTTGAAGAGAGAAGACAAGCTAAAAGATACTCATCTCCCAAGGATAGCTATAAGCTATTATCCTTTATGCTGAGAAGAATAGTTCTTTCTAGAATCTTAGATTGTGATGCTCAGGATATAAAATATAAGTTTAATGAATTTGGCAAAGTTGATGAAGAAGAAGAAAGATTATACTTCAATGTCTCTTATTCAGAAAATTGGCTGGCATTAGCTATATCATTTACAGAAAAAATTGGTATTGACATAGAAGTTGTAAAGTATATCCCCAAGCTAAACTCTTTTTTGGAATCTTTCTGCACTCCCAAAGAGATAGAGTACATCGATAGTTTTCCAAACATTGATAAGGAGTATAGGGCCTTAATCTTTTGGACTGTTAAAGAGTCATTAACTAAAGTTCTAGGAAAAGGGCTACAAATGAAAATGAAAGAATTGCAGTTTAATTCTTATGATTTGGCCAAAGGCAATTATCCTAATATAACTTGGGTTGAAAATATCCCTGAGATTAGTAATATATCATCTACATTTGTATTATTTACTACTAAAGTTGATATCATCATGGGTATTTCAGTTTATAATATTCATAATCATAAGTCTAAAGGACCTGTTAGTAAGAGAACTATTCAAATTTTAAATCCTGATTTAAGCAGTAAGGAATTGATAGGTTTTATTACTCCATAAAAAATTATATAACCTAAAAAAGAGGTAACAATGACAGAATATGATTTCAGAGACAGAGTAGATAAGGAAGAGATTCAAAGGGTTCATGATATAATATCTGAACATAAAGAACTTCTTGCTATAATAAATGACCTTCCTATATGGATATTAATCCTTAATAAAACTCGGCAAACTGTATATTTTAATGCTAAACTTGGCAAGGATTTACATGTCGAGGATAAATTTCAAATATTAGGTCTAAGGCCTGGGGAGTTGTTCTCTTGCCAGCATGCTTGGTTAGATGATGCTGGGTGTGGAAATTCTGATTTTTGTCAATATTGCGGTGCTTTAAAATCGATCAGAAACTCTCATTTTGGGCTTAAAGATGTACAAGAGTGTCGTTTGTTAGTTAATAAAGAAGAACAGATAAGTGCTTTTGATTTGGAAGTTTCTTCTTCTCCATTGACGGTAGATTCTGAAGACTTAACTCTCTTTTCAATTTTAGATATAAGTGCTCAGAATAGATCTCTCTTCATTGAAAAGACCTTTCTCCATGATATCCGAAATACAGCAGCAGCGATAGTATCTAATACCGAATTAATTAGCGATGAGGATGATCCAGAAATGAAAGATGAGTTGATTCAATTACTAATCCCCACTGCTCATCAATTGATTGAAGAAATTTCTGCTCAGCAAGAGATAAGAAAAGCCGAACTAGGAGAGTGGGAGCCTAATTCAATAAAAGCAGATAGTAGGACTATTGTTGATGAAGTCATTAATACTAGCAAGCACTACATAATTGGAACTGATATAAAAATTACTAAATCAGTGGAACATATTACTTTAAATACTGATTCAGTACTTCTAAAAAGAGTGTTGATAAATATGCTAAAAAATGCTATTGAAGCATCAACTAATGGCGATGTTATTAATATTTCTTGCAAAAATCTCAATGATGTTTCTGTCTTATTCTCCGTACATAATATGAAATATATACCTAGCGATATCAGACTTCAGCTTTTCCACCGTACATTCTCTACCAAAGGTAACAATAGAGGTTTAGGGACTTATAGTATCAAGATGATTACTGAAAATTATCTGCATGGTAAAGTAACTGTTCAATCAGATAAAGAATCTGGTACCCTATTTTCAGTAATAATCCCAATTAATAATATATAGATTCCCTTAACTGGGGTTACGGACCTTTAGTCCGTGAATCTTAAACTCCCCTCTTTAGTGCTGAAAGCACGCTAAAAGAGGGGTGGCTGCGAAGCAGACGGGGTGTTTTCTTCTATGGAATGGAAGCGTCCCTGCTTCCATCAGGCTGTATTTCAGCCTGCTCTTATCTTTTCTGGCGACACGGAGGTCCCCAGTCCATAGGCCCCTGCTTCTTACCTTTTCTGGCGACACGGAGGTCCCCAGTCCATAGGCCCCTACTCAATTCTTACCTACCAACATTTTAGAGATTACTTGAGATATATCTTCAACATAAGGATGTTTTAATACTGTTGTATGAGAACCTTTTACTGGGAAGAAATTGATTTTAGAAGTCATTCCTGTCCAGCCATACTTAGGATCAGGAATTAATCCTTCGAGTGGTTCTTCAGCCAAAAAGAGGTTAATACTTCCAAGGAAATTAGACATAACATGATTATTTAAGGCATTGATATTGAAGCGATAGATGAGCTTAAGTTTATCAATTTCAGCTTGAGATTTTCCACCTAAGGTCTCTGTAATATTATCAATAAAATCTTCTTCTAGTACCTTGTGGATATTTGAGAAATTGCTTAATTTGGTTTTTAAATAACTCTTCCAGAATTTAGGTCCTAAAATTACAGCATAAAATAATCTTCTTAATTGATAAGTAATCTTTCTGAATTTAGTGTTGGGGCGTCCCCAGGTTTCAATTAGATATAAGTTTATATTGTCATAGTTTCGTCTTTTAAGCTCAACTCCTATTTCAAAAGCAAGAACTCCACCATAACACCAGCCACCGATGTGGAAAGGTCCTTCAGTTTGTATCTCTAATATTTCATCAACATACTTATTCACCATATCTTGGAAGCAGGTATGGCATTCATCACCACTAAGTCCAGCTGATTGAATTCCATATACAGGAATTTCATCTTTCAAGGCATGTATAAGATTAACATAGCCTAGAACATCTCCAGGAGTAGTATGAGTTAGAAAGAGTGGTTTATAGCTTGAATCCCCTTTCTGAAGAGGAGTTATAATAGAAAAGTCTGCTTGTTTGTCTTCTAACAAGTATCTTGATAATTCTCTGACAGTAGAATGCTGATACAAGGTGGAAGAGTTAATCTTCATATCAAGAGCTTTTTCTAAAGAGACTATTAACTCAATAGCTTTTAAAGAGTCTCCTCCTTCTTTGAAGAAATTGTCTTCAAAAGAAATCTGTTTCCCTAATACTTCCCGAAAGAGAGGAAGTATTTTTAATTCATATAGATTATAAGCTTGGAGATTAATAGTGTTTTCTTTAATTTCTGGTTCAGGTAAAAGCTTCTTATCAATTTTACCATTAGGGTTTAAAGGTAATTCTGTTATTCTAATATATTCAGCAGGAATCATATAGTCTGGAAGATACTTTTTTGCCAAGGATGTGAAAAACTCTTGGGAAATATCGGAATTACTTTGATAATAGAGATAGATCTTTCTACTATTCTCTTTACCTCTAACATCGGCAAAAACTGTTGTTAAACTGCTATTTTGAATAATACTATTCTCTATCTCTGATAACTCGATTCTGTAGCCATGAAGCTTAATTTGATCATCATCTCGGCCTAAGAATTTAATTTTTCCGCTGGGATAAAAGAGTCCTACATCTCCAGTAGAATAGATTCTTCCGTATTCATTGGTCCTTATGAATTTTTCTTCAGTCAGCTTCTCATTATCGAAATAACCTGGAGTAACACCTTTTCCTCCGATATAAATCGAAGCAGCTATTCCAAGTGGAGTTGGCTTTAAGAATCTATCTAAAATAAGTATAGAAGTGTTGGGCATGGTTTTGCCAATACTATCATCAATCCCTTCATCTATTGTTGCAATAATAGTTGCTTCAGTAGGTCCGTAGGTATTAAAAAGAGTTATGGTCTGAGGTGCAAACTGTTGCCAGTGTTGATAGATTTCAACAGATGCTTTCTCTCCACCAATAATAACTGTCTTAACAATTTCAGGTATCTTTTCTTGAGGTAGAGTTTTAGTAATTTGATGCCAGAAAGCAGTAGGAAGATTTAAAATAGTAATATTATGAGTATTTATGAATTCTAAAAATTGGGAAGCTGATTTATTGATGTCATTACTTCTGAGAACAAGACTAGCACCAGCTAACCAACAAGGGAACATTTCTTCTACTGATATATCAAAACTAATAGATGCAAACTGTAATACTCTATCTTTGGTCGTGATATTATATCTTTCTTTAACGATTAGGTTGTGATTTATTAGATTTGCATGATTTACCATGACTCCTTTAGGTTTCCCTGTTGAGCCTGAAGTATAAATAATGTAAGCTAAATCATTTGGGGAAATATTAATATTCGTAGCTTTAGAAGATTGATATTGAGTATATTGAGTAATTGGAATGGTTTGCAGATTAGTCATAGATAAGTATTTGGTATCTGAAAATATAGTTTTGCATTTTGAATTTTCAAGTATATGCTTAATTCTCTCGGGAGGATAAGTTGGGTCTATAGGAAGATAGGCATTACCACTCTTCATAATAGCTAAGATTATAACAACCATCTCAATACATCTTTCTGTGGAGATGGCAATAAATTGATCTCTTCCGTATTCATTATAGATATAGTTGCCTAATTTGTCTGAGAGATCATCTAATTCCCTGTAAGTAAGTTTCTTATCAGCATATTCAACAGCAATATTAGTAGGGTGATTTGATACTGATTCTTTAAAGAGATTAATATATGATTTATTCTTAGGAAGAGGAAAACTAAGAGAGTTCCACTCATTAATTTTAGCTAATTCATTTTGAGGAATAAGCAACACATCTTGCAGAAGTTGCTCAGCTTGTAAGTTTGATTTAAAAGCTTGGAATAGTTCATCATCATCAATAACTTCAAAAGTTGATAAAATAGTCTTGTAGTGACTGTATTGTGGGTAGCGATAAAAGAGGCTTTTTAATAGACTTGCTTTCTTTTTTAATCTGCTAATTCGTCTTTCAATAAGAGCAATGTTCTCTTTGAGGGTGAGATTAAAATCAACTCTTATATTCAAAGGTACTGATTCCATTAACAAAGTATGAGAATCATTTATTTTGATTACAACTGAGAATTTACTTTGAGTAGATAGACGAGCTAAGAAGCAAATGAATATGGCTAAATCTGGGTTATTAATATCTAGATTAGGGTTATTATCACTTGTCTTTTTTTGATGAATAGGTAGCTCTAGTGGAATATAGTTTGTTAGCTGATTAAGCCAATAGGTCTCATTTTTAACTCCCAATGAATACTTATCTAGATCATCTTGAGTTGGGGACTGCCAGTTAGTGAACTTACTAAGATTATTAATCTCAATAGCTTCACCCATTAGATTAACAATCTGATTAGCAATGATTTTACTCCCAGCAAGACTTATCTCTAGGTTATTCTCTTTTACTGCTAAAGCGAATTGATTATCACTATTTTTCTTAGTAAATTGAGCACTTTTGATAATATAAAATTCTTTATCAATTTTAACTTTCAAATTAGTTACTGGATTCTCGCTATCTCCAAAATCTGAAGCTCGATATAATCTTTCACAATCATCTATTGATCTTTTAGAGCAAATACTGCAAGAATCTTCCCTACGATAGCTTGCTCCGAAATAGCTTCTTTTGGCAAAATCTTGTTCTTGAAGTTTTGAAATGTCTTCAGAAAGTAGTTTAAGCATTTCAGGGAAAGATTTAATAGCTGCTTCATAGCATTTCATGTTAAGAGAAGATGAAGTATCTTCTTGGTCTATATCAACTTCTGCTTGGCTTAGTATTTTACCTGTATCTATTCCTTCATCAACTAAGTGCCAAGTAATTCCATGTTTCTTTTCATCATTGATTAATGCCCAAAAAGTAGCGTAGAGTCCAGCATATTTTGGTAAAAGTGAATCGTGATAATTGATTGCTGATTTTATTGGAGTAGCAAGGATATCTTTATCTAAAACAATACTGTTTACGATACTAAAAAGATATTCGTAAGAATAGCTGGCAAGGAGTTCTTTAATTTCATTCTTATTGAGATTATCGGAATATATACCTTTAGTCTTTGCCCAGTTTATAACCTGTTCATTAGGTGATATTATAGCATAAATATGAAAGTTCTGAGCAAGTAGCATCTCAGCGCATTTAATACCTAGACTAGTTTCGGTTAGAATAAAACAAGTCTTGTAATTAGATTCAATAATTGGAGGATTAAGCTTATCTATAAGCTCTAAGAAATTCTCTTGAATTCCTTTGATAAAGTCTTTAGTATAGAAATCTGTATTGTATTCTAACCAGAACTCCATACCTGTTTCAATTTCTTCAGCGTTAAGAGTGATATCTGTTTTAGAAGTTCTTGTACCTAATTCTTTTTCAGATTTAATAATAGAATCTGAAGGAGATCCGTGCCAGTTTTGCATAACAAAAATTGCTTGGTAAAGTGGTGTTTTAGATTTATCAAGAGGGAGATGAAAGCTTTTTACAACATCGCCAAAAGGCTTATTACTATGGGAAATAGCCTCCATTACTTGTTTATGAATACTTGTAAGTAATTTCTTAAAATCCTTCTTAAACATTTGGGCTCTAACAATCACCATATTGGTATAATAACCTATTAATTGTTCCTCTTCTTTACTTTTTCTTCCTGCATAAGGGAAGGCTACTGTTATATCACTTCTTTTAGAATTTTCTCCTAAAACGATTTGGTATAGAGTAAGAAGAAGGGAAAATAGGGAAACTGAGTTTTGCTGGGCAAAAGTAGTGATTTTGGTAACTTGCTCTTTATCAATCTTGAACCAGACTCTATCTCCATTCGGGGTGAGATATTTCTGTTCAAATCTATTATTCTTCAAGAATAAGTCAGGGGGATAGGGAAGAAGTTCTTCTTGCCAATAGTCTTGGTCATCAGTAAATAAATTATTGTTATTTCTTTGCCATTCAGAGAAATCAATGTTTTGGATTGATGGTTTAAGCTCTAACACAGAAGCATTATCGTTGGAAAATTGGTGGTAGATCTCACTTAATTTATCTATGAATACCTTCATGGACCAACCATCAAATATCAAGTGATGAATGTTCATCAAAAGTTGTAATTCATTTCCAAATCTTACAATATTCATCATGTATAGAGGTGCTTTATCTGCCTTAAATTGAATAAGTTGCATATTATAAATCAGATTATCTAACTCTTCTTGTGTCGAAACAGTTAGTACTTGGCAGTTAAATAGGGAATTCGGCTCAATGACTTGATAAATTCTTTTGTTTATTTCTCTAAAAGTAGATTTGAAAGATTCATAAATATTGGTTAGAAAGTCTAAACTCTTCAGTAAAATATTCTCATCAATATTATCAATAAATTCACACTTAACAAAGATATTATAAATTCTCTCAGAATCATCGAGGTGGCTTAAATACCACAAGTCTTCTTGATTTTTAGTAATGAGATAATGCTCTTTATTGCGAGCAATTATGGGAATGTTACCTTCAGCCACTTCTTTGGTTTTGATTATCTCTGAAAGCTCCTTGATAGTGGGGTTAGTCATGAATTGAGTTAACTCTAAAGAATATCCAATTGATATAAGTTCATTAACTATCTGAGCTGCCTTGAGAGAGTGACCGCCTATATAGAAGAAATTATCATCTATGCTAATATTCTTGAAAGCCAGGAATTCTTGCCAAATAGCCAATATCTCAGCTTGAACTTTGTTCTCTGGTCTGATTATTGCCTTATCTTCTTTAGGTAATTCATAAGACTCTAGAGCCTTTCTATCTACCTTATTATTAGAGGTCAAGGGAATCTGGTCTAGGTGAAGATAGTACTTAGGAATCATATAATCAGGTAAGACTTGTTGACATAAATCAACAATCTCTGCTTGCTCAATTCTCTTCTTATCTATACTGGTATAATAACTTACTAAGAACTTTTCATTTCCTTCACCAAGAGCCAAGACCACTGCTTGGTCAATATTTTTATGATAATGAATGATCTTCTCAATCTCGTTAAGTTCTATTCTTAAACCTCTGATTTTTACTTGGAAGTCAATTCTTCCTCTAAAATCAACTCTCCCGTCAGGAAGTTCTTTAACTAAATCTCCAGTTCTGTAGATTACTTCTTCACCTACTCTCTTATTTATAGGCATATTTTTTACGAAAGCAGATTCTGTTTGCTCAGGTAATTTCCAATAACCATTACCAACACTATCACCAGCTAGGCAAAGTTCTCCTAACTCACCTTTTCCCACTTCTTCTAAGTTCTCATTTAAAATATAAGTCCTAGTATTACTTATTGCTTTTCCTATAGTGATTTCACCTCGATATCCTGGAGGAAAGATATCTAAAAGGGTAATACAGGCACATTCTGTTGGTCCATAAACATTAACAATATGGGCTTTGAATTCTCTTGGTGGAAGTTTCTTCAGGGCATCTCCTCCTAAGTGGAGATACTTAAAAGGGCAGTCTGCTGGAAACTTTTGATCAAAGAGCATCTCAGCAATAGGAGTTACTAAGAGAATCTCACGAATCTCTTTTTCAATAATCCAATCTCGTAATTTTAGTGGTTGTAAAAGAATACTTTCAGGAGTGAAGTAGAGAGTAGCTCCAGAAAGTAGGTTATACCATATCTCCAATGTGGAAGCATCAAAGCTAAGTCTGGCATTCTGACAGGCATTATAATTACCATAAGGTGGTTTAAAGGTTTTTTGGAAATGTTTAACTAAGTTAATTACTCCTCTATGATTAACCATAACACCTTTAGGTTTACCAGTAGAACCAGAAGTAAATAATATATAAATATTCTCGGTATTAGGTATTATATCTAACATTAAATTGTCTTCTGCTTCTAATACTACTTTCTGATCATCAATATATATTTTCTTTTTCTCATGATTGTTGAGTATATCTTTGAGTTTAGCTGATGAACCAATTAAAAACTTCATCTCTGTGTTTTCAATAATAAAATCTAAGCGATCATCAGGATATTTTGGGTCGAGAGGAACATAATAACAGTGGGCTTTTAAAATAGCCAAAATAGCTATGATGTAGTTGTTATCCCTATAAGCTAAAACTCCAACAGCTTGCTTGGGCTTTAGTCCTGATTTGATTAAATATGAAGCTAGCTGATTAGCTTCTTGATTAACTTCCTCATAAGTGAAAGAACTATTATGATCAATTATTGCAGTTCGCTTAGGGTATTCTAAAACTACTTTTTCAAATAAATCTGTAATTAACATTATCAATCCCTCTCTCCTTAGAATGATATTTTCCAAAGTTTATAAATGTAAAGTAATTAGTCAAGAATAATTCCCAAAAGGAATCAATAAATTAATCAGATAAAGGAGAAAGGAGTAGTTGAAATATATAATGAAAATAAATATGTTTTTTCACAAAATACAACTATCTTATTCTTGGAGAGAGGAGTAGAAGTAATGAAACATACATTTATTATGCTTATATTGTTGAGTTTTTTGCAATTATTTGCTATATCAAGCTTAAGAGTTGGGTACTATGATAATCCACCAAAAATATACTACGATGAGTTAACAAACAAAGCTGAAGGTTTTTGGGCAGAAGTTACAAATCAGATAGGCAAAGATGCAAAGATTGAGATAATATGGGTATATGGGACTTGGTTAGAGTGCAATGAACTTCTAAACTCAGGGGCTATTGATGTGATGCTTGATGTGGCTGAATTAGATTCCAGAAAAGATAAAAAGATTTTCAATAATGAAATGGTCCTTTTATCATGGTCAACTATTTTTACTCATAAAAAGGAGAATGTTGCTTCTCTTTTGGATTTCCAAAATCACACAATGGGTGTTTTATCAGGGAGTGTGAATTATAATGAGCCTGGTGGGATTGTAGAGCTACTTAATGGTTTCAATATTAATGTGGAATATATTGAGTTTGATTCCTATATTAATTTGTTAGATGCTGTTGTGGAGGGGGAAGTTTATGGTGGTGTTGCCAATAAAGATATTGGTAATATGTATAAAAAGAGAGGTCGAATTACTGCAACTCCTTTTTGGTTTCAACCGATTCATTTAAAATATGCACTATCAATAAATAATCCACTTGCAGAAGAGATAATTTCAATCTTAGATAGCTATATTGTTAAATACAAGATGGATACAAACTCTATCTATTATCTTTCAATCTCTAAATATATAGATAAAAATAATCCAAACTACTTTCCTAAATGGGTAAAAATACTTATCATTATTTTATCGCTTTCTATTGTCGGATTCTATTTTTTTAATCGGATTTTGGCAGCAAGGGTTAAATCTCAAACCCAGTATCTAATTCAAGAAATAGCAGAAAAAGAGAAAACTCAACGGAATTTAGAAATAACAAAAGATAAACTTAGAAATATGAATAAGATTAAAGATAATTTTCTCCGCTCAGTTTCTCACGAACTTCTGACACCTCTTAACTCTATTTTAGGTTTTTCAGATTTGTTGTTAAAAAGGAAGAAAGAAAATAATATTGATTTACAAAATGATTATCTGAAATCAATTCATTATTCAGGGCAAAAATTACTGAAAATAGTTAATGATATGATAGATGTTACTTTGATAAATAGTAAGTTAGTAAGTATCAGTCATGATGAAGTTAGCATATTTGATTTTCTAGTGAAATTGTTTGAAGATACTCCTAAATCTGAAAACTTGAATTATTCTTTACAACTCCCCACTGATTGTGATAGATTATTAACTATAACAACAGATCATGATAAATTAAAGAAAATTCTTAGCCATCTATTAGATAATGCTACTAAATTCACTGATTATGGCGAGATTACCCTTGGCTATAATATCGCAGAAGACGATATCGTATTTTTTGTTAAAGATACTGGATTAGGTTTTAATGAAAAAGATAAGGATATTATATTTCAAGGATTTACTCAACTCGAGAATAAGAAAGATAAGTTGAGCCAAGGCTCTGGTCTAGGACTAACCATAGTCTATGCCTTGGTTGCATCATTAGAAGGAGAAATTTGGGTAAAATCAGCTCTTCATGAAGGCTCTACTTTTTATGTGAAATTTCCACTTAAGATTACTAAGTAAATGATTGATAAGTAAAGAGATATCTCTCTTTGAACTGAAATTATAAAATTATTTAGCAAAATATTTCACTTTTTATTGACAGAATAGTGCCTTAAAATGTAGTAGTTATTAAATAATAAACTAAAATTAAGGAGTTAATATGCCTTACATCTCAACTACTGAGCAAGAACGACAAGAGATGCTCCGCGAAATCGGTGTTTCTTCGTTCAAAGAGCTAATTGCTAACATCCCTGAGAAATTTGTTATGAAAGATAAGCTAAATCTAGAACCTGCTTTTTCAGAACAACAAATTTCAAGAAAAGTATTTCAACTTACAAATACAAACAAGTGTACTCAAGCTTCAGATTCTTATCTTGGAGCAGGTGTATATGATCATTTTATTCCTGCAGCAGTAGATACAATAGTCTCAAGACCAGAATTTTACACTGCTTATACTCCTTATCAAGCTGAGGTTAGTCAAGGTACCTTGCAGTTCATTTATGAATATCAAACAATGATTTGCGAATTAACAGGCATGGAAATTGCTAATGCGAGTATGTACGATGGTGCATCAGCAGCTGCAGAAGCAATATTAATGGCTATTAGAAGCACTAGAAAGAACAAAGCTTTAATTGCTAGTACTATAAATCCAAACTTTAAAAATGTTATTGAAAGATATACTGAAGGCTTAGGTATTGAGTTAGAGTTTATCAACTCTGTCAATGGTGTTATGGATATCAAAGATTTAGAAGCAAAAGTGAATGATGATATTGCTTGTGTTTTAGTACAAAGTCCTAATTTCTTTGGTAACATTGAAGATATGTTTGCCACAGAGAAACTTACTCATCAGACTAAAAAAGGTCTTTTTATTGCTTCTACAGATCCAATAGCTTTAGCCATTACCAATTCTCCAGCAGAATATAATGCTGATATTGTTATTGGTGAAGGTCAAGCCCTAGGCAATAATATCAATTATGGCGGACCACTTTTCGGTTTCTTCGCTACAAAATTAGCTATGGCTAGAACAATGCCAGGTAGATTAGTAGGGGAAACTCTTGATGAAGCTGGAAATAAAGCCTATAGTTTAACACTTCAAGCTCGTGAACAGCATATTAGAAGAGTAAAAGCAACATCTAATATCTGTTCTAATCAATCTCTTTGTACTTTAGCAGCCACAGTATATATGGCTCTAATGGGAAGAGAAGGTATCAAAGAAGTGGCAACTCAATCTATAACTAAAGCTCACTATTTAGCTCAAGAAATTACTAAAATTGAAGGATTTGAGTTAGCTTATCCTCAACAAACTTTCTTTAAAGAGTTTGTTGTTAAAACACCAATTCCTGCTGAAGAAATAATTGAAAAAGCTTTAAATCATAATATCTACGCAGGTGTTGATATGAAAATATTTGGTTATGATAATCAGTTAATGATAGCTGTTACAGAAAAGAAAACTAAAGCAGATCTTGATAGATTCCTTGCTGTTCTTAAGGAGGTGATATAATGTCAACAACAATATTTGAAAAAAGTTCTCAAGGAAGAAGAGGATATAACATTTCTAAGAATGATGTTAATATTGAATTAAAAGATGTTCTTCCTGCAAACTTAGTTCGTAAAGAAGATGCTAAATTACCTCAGAGTTCAGAACTTGATGTAATGAGACATTATATTGAATTAAGTAGTAAAAACCATTTCATCGAAAAAGGATTCTATCCACTTGGCTCTTGTACAATGAAGTATAATCCAAAGATCAATGAAGTTGTTGCTCGCCAATCAGGAATTGCTAATTTACACCCTCTTCAACCAGAAGAAACTGTTCAAGGTGCTTTGCAAATTATGCATGAACTCCAAAATGATTTAGCCGAAATCTCAGGCATGGCAAATGTTACTCTTCAACCAGTAGCTGGTGCTCAAGGTGAATTCGTTGGTTTAAAGATTATCAGCGCTTATCATCAAGCTAAAGGAAATCATCATAAAAAAGTTATCATTATGCCAGACTCTGCTCATGGTACTAACCCTGCATCTTGTTCTTTAGCTGGTTTTGATGTTAAAGAACTTAAATCAAATTCTCAAGGTAAAGTAGATGTTGAAGAACTTAGAAAGATGGTAGATGAAAATACTGCCGGATTCATGCTTACTAACCCTAATACACTTGGCCTTTTTGAGAATAAGATTGAAGAAATTGCTGAAATTATTCATGCTGTTGATGGTTTAATGTATATGGATGGAGCTAATTTTAATGCTCTCCTTGGTATTGTTCAACCAGGTAAAATCGGCTTTGATGTGATGCATTATAATTTACATAAAACATTCTCAACTCCTCATGGCGGTGGCGGACCAGGCTCAGGTGCTGTCGGTGTTGTTGAACATTTAACTAAATTCTTACCTGTTCCTATGATTTCTAAAAATGATAATGGTTATTTCTTAGATTATTCTCATGAAAAAACTTCAATAGGTAAAGTTCATACTTATTATGGTAATTTCGGAATCAATGTTAGAGCCTATGTTTATATCAAAATGCTAGGTGCAGAAGGTATTAGAAGTGTTGGCGAAAACGCTGTTATTAATGCTAATTATCTCCAAGCTAAGTTAAAAGATTACTATAACATTAGTCATGCTGACCAATACTGTATGCATGAATTTGTTGCTGATGGTACTATTCAGAAGAAAAAATATGGTGTGAGTACCTTAGATATTGCTAAGAGACTTTTAGATAAAGGCTACCATGCTCCAACTATCTACTTCCCACTAATTATTAGTGAAGCGATTATGATTGAACCTACTGAAACAGAATCAAAGCAAACTTTAGATAAATTCATTAGTGCTATGATCGAAATTGCTCATGAAATAGAAACAGATCCAGAATCACTTCACCACGCTCCATTTAATACTCCTGTTAGAAGAGTTGATGATGTGAGAGCCGTGAAACAACTAAATGTGAGATTCCCAATAGAAAAATAATATTTTAAAGATATTAAAATACTAATTATAAGACACCCTCTTAAATCCCTCTCAGCGAGGAGAATACGGAGGGTGTTTTTCTTTTACTGGGAGCGCCTGCATCCTTGCAGGCATTAATTGGGTGGGCGTATGGCAATACGGCCACTAATAACTGGGAAAGCGGGATTCCAGCCCGCATCATTGCAAGGCAATGATATATCTTAAATCCCAAAGGGATTAATTAATAAGCAGGCTGAGTACTGCCTGATGGAAGCAGGGACGCTTCCATTCCATAATCCATAGCATTTACAGGCTAGTTAACTATTTCATAGAGAAAATATATTACAATTAAAATTTAATTCCCAAATATTACCCTTGACATTATAATTCTCTTTTCAAATAATTGATACTATTAATTTTAAAAGTGCTTTATTTAAAGTTACCACACTACTATAGCACTTACTAAACAACATGATAAATATTAAGAACATTAACAAAAATGAGAGATAAGTTAGTGGAGGTTATATAATATTCACTCAACTCAATCTCTATCTAAGCAAAATTTAGGAGGTAATTATGAAAAGAATTAGTTTGATTCTTTTACTTATTAGTTTGGCGATTACGAGTATTTATGCACAAGGAACAACTTTTAATGGTTTCGGTACCGAATCTGATCCCTATTTAGTTGAAAATATACAAGATTTAATAACTATTAGTGAAAGTACTTCTTTATGGAGCTCACACTTTCTTCAAACTGCTGATATAGATGCTTCATCTACTTTAGCGTTAAATGATGGAGCTGGGTTTAGTCCGATTAGTAACGTTGACAACCACTTTACGGGTTCTTATGATGGACAAGGACATACTATCAATAATCTCTACATTAACAGGCCAAGTACATGGTATATTGGCTTGTTTGGTTTCACAGAATATGCTGAAATCTCTAATCTGGGTATAGTAGATGCTAACATTAGTGGTCATTATCATGTCGGAGGCTTAGTTGGCTATGCTCGTGAATCAACCATCAGCAACTCTTACGCAACAGGAGCTGTGACTGGAAATGATAAAGTCGGAGGCTTAGTTGGTTATGCTTATACTTCTGCAACCATCAGCAATTCTTATGCAACAGGAGATGTGAGTGGAAGTGTTGATTATATTGGAGGATTAGTTGGCTATTCTCGTGAATCAACCATCAGCAACTCTTACGCAACAGGAGCTGTGAGTGGAAGGTATAAAGTCGGAGGCTTAGTTGGTTCTGCTTATACTTCTGCAACCATCAGCAATTCTTATGCTACAGGAGATGTGAGTGGATATGGCTATACTGGAGGCTTAGTTGGTTATGCTTCTATTTCTGCAACCATCAGCTACTCTTATGCTACAGGAGCTGTGAGTGGAATTACTTCTATCGGAGGCTTAGTTGGTTATGCTTATTCTTTTTCAAGCATCAGCAACTCTTATGCTACAGGAGCTGTGAGTGGAAGTGATGATTATATTGGAGGTTTAGTTGGAAATCTTACTAATTCTTCCACCATTAGCAACTCTTATGCAACAGGAGATGTGAGTGGAGGTGATGAGGCTATTGGAGGCTTAGTTGGCTTTTCTCGTGAATCAACCATCAGCAATTCTTACGCAACAGGAGATGTGAGTGGAGGTGATGAGGCTATTGGAGGCTTAGTTGGTTATGCTTATTCTTCTTCCAACATTAGCAACTCTTACGCTACAGGAGATGTGAGTGGAAGAATTAGGTCAGGAGGTTTAGTTGGTTATGCTTCTTATTCTTCCACCATTAGCAACTCTTATGCAACAGGAGTTGTGACTGGATATATTATAGTCGGAGGCTTAGTTGGAAATCTTACTAATTCTTCCACCATCAGCAACTCTTACGCAACAGGAGCTGTGACTGGAAATGATAAAGTCGGAGGCTTAGTTGGTTATGCTTATGATTCAACAATCAGCAATTCTTTCTGGGATACAGAAACTTCAGGACAAACTTCTAGTGCTGGTGGAACAGGAAAAACAACTACAGAGATGCAAGACATCAATATTTATGTAAATGCACAGTGGGATTTTGTAGATGAAACTGCCAATGGTCAAGAGGAGATTTGGAGTATAGATTCTGGAAGAAATGATGGTTACCCATATCTTACTTGGGCTGAAGAATATTATCCTATATTAGCAGATTTTCCTGAAAATGTAGATACTGAAATAGATGATGTTATGATTCAGCCATCAGTAGATCTAAATTTAGATAACAGCGTAGATGAGAATCATTCCTTAATTACCTCACTTCCTAATTATGAAAATTTAGGTAATAAGAGAGTAATAGGTTTAACAGGTTTTGCTGATGATATTGATATTCAAGTTACAGCTCCAGCTGGGAATTGGTATGGTAAAATCTATTATAGAGGGAGTTGGCATAGTGCAAATCCTATATTTATTGGTGAGACAGATGTTGATAGAAGCTTTACTTTTGTAGGTGTAGATTTTACTGCTAAAGATGGAGAAGTAATTATCTTCTTAAACGATGGTGAAGATTCTACTCTTCCTATAGAACTATCATCCTTCAATGCTGTAATTACTTCAGCTAATTATGCTCAGATTAACTGGGAAACTGCTTCTGAATCGAATCTATTAGGTTATAACATCTATAGAGCAGAATCTGATAATGAAGATGAAGCATTAAGATTAACTGCAACTATGATCCAAGCAACAAACTCTGCTATGGGCGAGAGCTACTCTTACACTGATGATGAAGTTGAAATGAATACTACTTATAACTACTGGTTACAAGCAAATGATTTTAATGGTACTACTGAGATGTTTGGTCCAGTAAGTGTTAAAATTTCTGATGACCAAAATCATGATATCGAAGATATTACATTCGGAACCCAACTTTTTGGAAACTATCCAAATCCTTTTAACCCTTCAACCATTATTTCATTCTCTGTGGCTGAACCACAAGTTGTAACCATTGAGATTTATAACATGAAAGGTCAGTTGGTTAAAAGACTTTTGAATGATAGAGTTGAAACACCAAATGTAAGAGTTAATGCTGTTTGGAATGGTGCTGATGACAATAACAATAAAGTTGCTTCAGGAATCTATCTATACAAGCTTGTTGCTAATAAATATCACAAAACTAATAAAATGATTCTAATGAAATAGATTATTAAAACAACTACTAACGCAAAGAGCTCTGATTCAATTCGGAGCTCTTTTGCTTTCTATGGAATGGAAGCGTCTCTGCTTCCATCAGGCTGTACTCAGCCTGCCTCTTATCTTTTCTGGCGGCAGGGACGCCCCCAGTCCATAGAGAGAGGGCGGACACTCTTAAATCCCCCTCCGCGAGGAGGATACAGGGGGTGTTTTCTTAACTGGGAGTGCTAGCAGGATGCCCACATTCCAGTTATAAAAAAAAAGGCTGGTGGGAGCCAGCCTTTAGTGATGTGAAATACTTAACTATTTAAGGAGTGTTACTTTTTTGACAAGCTGACTACTGCCTGAAACTAATTTAGTTAAGTAGATTCCTGAAGGAATCTCTTGATTATTGCTATTTGTACCATTCCATAAGATTTGTCTATCATTGGAAGTAAGATTATTAAATTCTCTAATTAATTGACCTTTAAGGTTATATATTTTTAAACTTCCAACTTCATTCTTAGGGATTGAAAAATTAATTGTTGTTTCAGGGTTGAAAGGATTAGGGTAGTTTGAAAGTGATAAGTCTGCTAATTGAGCAATATCATTTTCATTTGCTACTGCTTCTTCTTCAGTAATAGTGATGTCATCTAAGAGAAGAACCATTTGAATTGCATCACTATAAGCATGCCATCCTAAGAACTTTAATCCTGATTCTTCTGCAGTATATTCAAGAGTAACTTGTTCGTAAGTACTATTTACGATATTATTATTATCCCATAACTGTGTAGTCATTTCTGTAGCTGTTGGTAAATCACCAATAAAGAAATTCATTTTTTCAACAGAATCTTCGAAAGGAGAGTTTTTGTACCAGAAAGAAATAGTGTATGTATTACCAGCTATAAGATCCATTGCAGGAGAATATAACCAATCATCATGAGCAGAAGAAAAGCCAAATCTCATGTGAGCAGCTTTTTCTCCTGAGTGAGAATTTTCTGACCATTGAGAATTAGCAATAACTTCCCACCAAGAAGTATCATCATTTAAATTCTCAAATTCCCAACCAAGTGGTAAACCACCAATTTCAGCAGACTCAAATCCTTGACTATATTCATCAACTTCATTGAAATCAATAACAATATTATCCATAGTAGTGAATCCCCAAATAGGACAATCAAGAGCATTACCAGTTTCGTTAGTAGGAATAATCTGCCAGAAATATTGTGTTGAATAATCTAAAGCTTCAGTTATGAAATACTCAGTAACATTTCCTAGATCAGTATTACTAATAATGTTGTCAGGAGGATTGTTTGTTCCAAAGTTAAGGATATAACTTGTTGGATTTCCACCATTTGAAGACCATACTAATGGGAATTGAAGTCCATGACTATCATAAGTGATAATAACATCTTCAGCTCCGTTAAGAGGTGCTACTACTGTTGCAGGATTAGGTATTGTTGCTGATGATTCCCAAGAGATATCATCAATATATGCTGAATAACCAACTGTTCCCAAAGGCATGTGCAAGAATGCAATATAACTATCACTGTTTTCTGGTGAGAAACTTACACTAAACTGTTGATATTCGAAAGTAAGAGCAAACACAGCTAATTCAGTATAGGTATTTCTATCAGTAGGGTCTGTCATTGAACCGATTCTTAAAGAGTCAGTGTCTTGTCCCCAGCTACTTTTCGCCATAAAAGTAAGTTCATTATCTGAAAGTTGAGTTAACTCTGGAGTTACTAACATAATATAGTCTTGATCAGCTTCAGTATCTCCATACATTTTTATAAAGTTTGTTCCTGAGTAAGCATCAAAGTCTGAAGTATGTACCCAAACATTTGCTGCTGTATTTTCTGATTCAATGATTGTGCTCCAACCATCTGGCATAACTGCTTCAGCATCAAATGATTCAAATAGTGAACTAACTGGTTGTGCTGAAACTAATACGACAGCAATCAAAGCGATAAGTAATAATATTACTCTTTTCATATTTTCTCCTAATTTGTTTATTAACAGTGTTAACTTGCTATGTAAAAAAAAACTATTTTAAACCTTTAATAACAGTATTAATACTGCTATCTACTAATAGTTCAATTTCACTCCAGTGGAAACTTGGTCGTTTTGTAAGTAAAGAACAGAGACCGTGAGTATTGACCCAGAGAATTTGTGCTTTCAAATCTACATCGCCTTCCGAGAGTTCTTTATCAATTATGCATCTTGAAGTCAAAGTCTTGAGAATCTCATATCCTTTACCTGCATTAGTAATACCCAAATGTGTACTATCTGTTTCTGCAAACAGAGTGGTCATTAATTTGTACATACCAGGGTTAGCTAGAGCTCTGTGAATATATAGCTTAATGAAAGTTATCAAGTTATCTATACTTGAATTTTCAGTATTAGCTAATATATCCTCATAGCCTTGTGCATATTCACTGAAATAATCTTTAGCTAAGTGCTTTAAAATATCATTCTTATTGGAATAATAGATATACAATGTTGTCGGAGAATAGTTAATTTTATTAGCTATTTTCCGCATTGAAACACTAGAAATCCCCTGTTCTAAGAAGAGCTCTTTAGCTGCATCAAGAATTATTTTTTTTACATCAACTTTATCACTATTATTATTCATAGAATTAAAATATTAACACTGTTAATAATGTCAAGGAAAAATTCGTTTGATTATTAATATATGAGAGATTAGGAATTATATTATTCTTCATCTTTCTGAATATTTATGATTGTAACAACACAGGAGTAGAAGTTGCTAATACAAGGACAACGCAGGGCATAAAAGACATTGTTCTTTATTTTCTCATCATAGATTATCCCAGCTTTTCTCAGAACTGTTAAATGTCTGGAAACAGTAGAAATATCTGATTCAATCATATCAGTTAACTCACACACGCAGTGTTTTCTCTCTTTAAGTTTATCAACAATGAATAATCTTGTAGGGTGAGACATTGCTTTGATGATTTTAGACATTTCTCCATATTTAAGTTTTTCTTCAGTAGTCATTTTTTCCTCATTTTATATTATTCAGAATCCAATAAGTTTCTTTCTAAAAGCTCATAATAGTCAAGAGCACTTTTTTTTGAAACATTCCCATTAGGTACTTGAACTATTTTGATTACAGTTTTATAACCATTTAGTTTTATTGATACTAAATCATTTTCTTTAACAGTTGCGCTTGCTTTCACTGCTTGGTTATTTATTTCGATTAAGCCTTTATGGCAGGCTTGATTAGCTATTGATCTAGTTTTTATTAAACATAGTTTGTTCAATATTTGATCTATTCGCATGCTTGCTCCTTTAAAAATGTTAATAAGTCTTGAGGAGTCTTAAAAGTAAATTTTGCTCCAGCTTTTTCAAGTTCTTCTTTTGTCCTAAAGCCCCATTCTGCACCAATACCAGTGAATCCACAATTAAGTGCTGTTTGCATATCAATATCAGAATCGCCAATAAACAAGACCTCTTTTGGGACGATCTTAAGGCTTTTTATAATTGCATCTCCTCCTGCAGGGTCAGGTTTAGGAGGAATAGACTCAATATTACCCTTAACGATTGAGAAGTTTATCTCTGGAAAGTAGTGTTTTACCATTACTTTACAGAATTCATCAGGTTTGTTAGAAAGAACTGCAATAGTTTTATCTATTGTTAGTAAGTAAGTTAATAATTCTAAAATACCACTATAGGGCAATGTTGCATTACTCCAATTCTCATTATAATCTTGATTGAATAATTCCCTGTAATGTAAGACAGTCTTCTCATCACGCAAATTTTCAGGCAAAACTCTCCTACATAACTCTGTTAGGCCTGCCCCAACAAAGTAATAGTATTCAGATATAGTATGCTTTGGTAAATTCATTGACTCTAAAACTCTATTCATTGAGTTTGCAATATCAGCAATTGTATTTACTAAAGTACCATCTAAATCAAAAATTACAGCCTTAAAATCTAACATAGCTTATTACTCCAAAATAATTATTTGTTCAAAATATTATCTGAATCATAAAGGTCAAGTTTTTTCCTTAAATATAAGAAAGCCCACTCAGAAAATACTTCTAAGTGGGCTAGTTATTGTTTTATTCTTTAAGTGTTTTTTCTAGCAAAGATTATACTATAAATGATTTGCAGTATTGCTTCAATAATTATCCTTTCAACTTCTTCATTGATAAAGGGAATATCTAAGATAGCGTTAATCTTATCTGTTAAATAGCTTATAGTGTCATCATTATACTGGTCTTTTCCTTTGGTTAAATTCTTCATTACATCTTTTACGATAAGTTCTTTCATCTTATTCTCCTCTTTGCTTATTGGGTTAAAAACTAGAAAATTGGACTATTAGGAGCTATTAGTAATAATCCAATACTTGATATCGAAATTAGAAAATATAATAAATGTTTATGTTCTTGACGGTGAAGCTTCAGTTGTGTATCAATATTATTCATTTTATCCCAGAATTTAATCAAATCAAATTGTTTCATTTGTCCTCCAATTATTTCATGCTTACATAAATATATAGGGCCCACTTTTTCTGAATGTGGTCAAATTTTCCAAAAATAATTATAAAAAGTTTATTTAATTGTGTTTTATTACCACAAAACGATTTATATTGACATAAAGACAGGCTAAAAATTTATGCAGATAAAAGAATAATCCCGAATGGTGCAGTAGAGCTTTACAGAAGAGTGCAGATTCTTTTAGATAAAGCTTTTACAGAATTTATCAGCGTATAATATATATACTCTGAGAAATTATGTAAAATGCTTTAGCAAATGAATATAGTGCTATTCTAAAAGATCTACTGCATTATTTGGGATAATAATAAATGTGAGGAATAAATGAAAAACGCTTTGGAAGCTTTAGATGTTAAACAAATCTTAGGCATTATTGTTGGTAGTATTTTTTACGGGATAGGATACTCATGGTTTTTGGTACCCTATCAAATGTCTCCAGGTGGAGTTGGTGGTATAGCTCAAATTCTTAATCACTTTTATGCACTTCCTGTAGGTATGATTAGTTTAATTATGAATCTTCCTCTTTTCATTATCAGTTTTATAATGATAGGAAAGACTTTTGGTGCTAGGTCAATTTTTGGTATGATTACCTCTGCTTTAATGATTGATGCTGTAAGCTTCTCTACCTTACACAAAATCGGGATTATTCCATCTTTAGAGCCTTTTACTCATGTCTTTAAAGGAAAAGAAGTATTAGCAATGTTGAGTCCTGATGAAATGTATCTTTCTGCTATTGCCGGATCGGTATTGTTAGGACTTGGCTTAGGTATAATTTTTAGGTTTAGAGGTTCTACAGGTGGAACTGATATCCCAGTAGCCTTAGTGAAACAAAAGACTGGAATCTCTGTAGGTTCTGCTTACTGGGTAATTGAGACCTTAATCATTCTTACTGTTTGCTTTACTTTCCAAGATATTAGACTTCTTATCTGGGCTTATGTTAACCTCTTCATTTCTACTAAGATGACAGACATTGCCAGTGAAGGTCTTCCTTACATCAAAGGTGTTTATATTATCTCCACGGAAGCAATTGAAATTAAGAATGAAATTTATAAAAGATTAAATCGTGGGGTAACCATGTTTAAAGCTGAATCAGGTTGGAGTGGGAGAGAGCTTAATGTCTTGCTCTGCGTATGTAATAGAAGACAGGTTGGTCCTCTTACTGATCTAGTAAAAAGTATTGATCCTAATTCTTTTGTTATTCTTAATGATGTTTATGATGTTATGGGATATGGATTTAAAAGTAGGCAACTAAATCTTCAAGATAATAAGAGTTTAGAACAGATTCAAGCAAATTTAAACTCTGCTAAAGAAAGAAAGTAATCTGCAAGAATTATTGATTTGAACGATACTCTCCTGAAATTAGATAAGTTTCGGGAGAGTTTTTTTTATTTAAGAAGCCAAGTAGATAGAAAAGAAATAGATGAATTCATGATATAATGAACATAAGTTCGAAATAAAAGGTCAAATTTGGCTTGAAATCAAGATAAATCAAATTAGAAGTCTTTGACTACTGGATTATATTCTTCACTAGAAAAAATACTTTTATATTAACTTTTAAGCTGATTTTAGGATTATCTATAAATTGGAAAATATCTAAAAATAAAGTTGAAATATAAATAATAAAATTTGGTTTTGAACTAAAGTTAGTTATACTATGTCATATAAGTTTTTTAAAGGAGTTCTATTATGCCAAATGGAGACAAAACAGGCCCTAATGGGAAAGGTCCAAAAACCGGAAAAGGTTTAGGAAAAGCAGTAGGTAATGATAAAGGAAGAGGCTTAGATCAAGCTTCTAAAAAGAATGAAGGTGCTAAAAAAGGTCCTCAACCTGGAGCTGGAAAAGGTAATTCTTCTGGAAATGGAAAGGGTCACGGAAATAGATAGTCTCTGGAATGTTATGTAAAATTTACTAAAGTGGTTGCCAATATTGGTAGCCACTTTTTTTTTCAATATTTTTAGAAAGACTTAACTTCAGCTTCTTATTATTGGCTTACTATTCTACTCTCGCTATAATGTTCTTCAATTCTCTTTCCTTGCTCTTTCTCACTCAATCAAATGAGTTTTCGAAAAGAAAATGAGTTTAGAGTGATGGAGCAAGGGAATACCACTAAGAGATAATCTCTAGATTAGGCAAGAAATACATTCAAAAGAGCTACTTGGCTCTATTTTTGTATTGACAGTTCATTATCGCAATAAATAGTGTAAAAAATAATTTTCTGGAGTTTAGATAAATTGAAAAAAATTGCAATATTAACTCGTGATGGAAAGTTTTACGGACAAACTCGTAAGCCTTGGGTCTCAGCTAATTTAGATAGAATAGAGAAACTAATCAGAGCAATGGGCTATGACCCACAAATCTTTACCTATCACCAAGTCTTTAATAATGATATTGATCTTGCAGGAATACCTGTTTTTTATACATTTAGTCAAAAAGAGAATCTTCGACATTATATTGGCGATATCATTCATTATCTTCACATGAAAGACTATGATTTAATTCCTGAACTACCCCTGCTTTTATGTCATGAAGATAAAGGCTATCAAGAAATCCTAAAGAAGAAGTTATGTATAAAATCACTTAATAGCCTCTATTTCTCCTCAAGTGATGATATTGTTGATTATGATATTACTTATCCAGTTGTTTTGAAGACTATTGATGGTTCTAACGGCAACGGTGTCTTCTTAGTTAAATCTCATAATGAACTCATAGAGACCTTGAAAAAATGGGAAAAAATAAAATTTAGAGAAAGATTAGACCTTATAAGAAGAGCTCATTTAAGATTTAAAAAGTTCAAAGAATATCCAGAACATTGTAAGAGAAAAGATGCCCTTCAATATGAAAAGCATATCAAGCCAGAGCGTAGTTTTATCTTACAACCATTTATTCCTAACTTGCAATATGATTATCGAGTCTTAGTCCTTTTTGATCAACTTTGGGTAACTAGACGCTGGAATAGAGATAATGACTTTAGAGCTTCGGGAGCCAAGAAGTTTGATTGTAATTTCACAGCAGAAACAGCACTTTTAGATTTCAGTATGGAAATCTTTAAGAAATTCAATACTCCTTCTCTTTCTATCGATGTCGCTTTCGATGGGAAAGAATATCATTTAATAGAGTTTCAGGCTCAGCATTTTGGGGTAAATGTGATTGTTAAAAATAAGGGCTATTATTATCAGGAAAATAGAGAATGGAAATTTAAAGAGGAAAAACCTGATTTTGAAAAATCAATAGCTAATTGTGTTGTGGGATATTTAAAGAGTAAGAATTATTAGATTCTTTAGAAGAAAATACCCCCTGTTTCCCCCTCGCTAAGGGGGATTTAGTGTGATAATCCCTCTTCTGTCGGATTGTGGACAACTTGTCCGCTGTGAATTGATAAGTAGTAGATGAATAGTGTCTAAGCTGATTGAAGATCATGAAATCCCAGTTAATGGAAGCTGGGACGCTTCCATTCCATAGAAGAAGACACCCCCTGTATCCTCCTCGCGGAGGGAGATTTAGTGTGATAATCCCTCTTCTGTCGGATTGAGGACAGCTTGTCCGCTGTGAATTGATAAGTAGCAGATGAATAGTGTCTAAGCTGATTGAAGATCTTGAAATCCCAGTTAATGGAAGCAGGGACGCTTCCATTCCATAGAAGAAAACACCCCCTGTGTCCCCCTCGCGGAGGGGGATTTAAAACACCCCGTCTGCTTCGCAGCCACCCCTCTTTTAGCGTGCTTTCAGCACTAAAGCGGGGAGTTTACAGCGTGATAATCCCTCTTCTGTCGGATTGAGGACAGCTTGTCCGCTGTGAATTGATAAGTAGCAGATGAATAGTGTCTAAGCTGATTGAAGATCTTGAAATCCCAGTTAATGGAAGCAGGGACGCTTCCACTCTATAGAAGAAAACACCCCCTGTGTCCCCCTCGCGGAGGGGGATTTAAGAGGGTAAATAATATTCTTATATTTTTGGTAAATAAGCTTTTAAAACTTCAGGTATTTCAAAGCTTCCATCTTCATTTTGGTAATTCTCTAAAATAGCAATAATAGTTCTTGGGGTTGCTAAACCAGAGCCATTCAAAGTATGAACGAATTGAACCTTGCCTTCATTATCTCTAAATCTAATAGAAGCACGGCGTGCTTGGAAATCTACAAAATTTGATACTGAAGATACTTCAAGGTATTTATTAGCTCCTGGAGCCCAGACTTCTAAGTCGTAGGTCATGGCAGAAGCAAAGCTAGTATCACCTGTACAGAGTCTAAGCACTCGGTATGGTAGGTTTAGAGCTTTAAGAATATCTTCAGCGTCATTAACCATTTCTGCTAAAACTGACCAAGAATCTTCAGGTCTAACAAATCTTACCATCTCTACTTTATTGAACTGATGAAGTCTTTGTAATCCTCTAGTATCTTTTCCATAGGAACCTGCTTCTCTTCTAAAACAATTAGAAAAACCGACAAATTTCTTTGGTAAGTCTTCATTCTTTAATATTTCACCAGAGTAGAAGTTAGTGATAGGAACTTCAGCTGTTGGAATAAGATACATATCATCTTCAGCAATGCAATACATATCATCTTTAAGTTTAGGAAGTTGACCTGTACCACGCATAGAAGCAGGATTAACCATAGATGGTACCATGATTTCTTGATAGCCATGATGAATTAAATGATAATCTAACATGAAGTTAATCAAAGCTCTTTCTAATCTTGCACCCATTCCTGTGTGAATAGGAAATCCACTACCTGATATTTTAGCACCTCTTTCTAAATCTAAAAGATTGTTCTTCTGTGCTATTTCAACATGATCTACAGGCTGAAAGGTAAATTCACGCTTGGTGCCCCATTCTCTAATAGTCTGATTATCATCTTCAGATTTACCAACAGGAACATCTGCATGAGGCATATTTGGTACCCAGAGAATTGCTTCATTAAGAGCATTTTCGGCATCAGTGAGAGTGTTCTTTAGGTCTTTAATCTCTTGAGCCACACTAGCCATTTGGTCTAATAATTCAGAAGCATCTTCTTTATTCTTCTTCTTAAGTCCGATTTCTTTAGAAACTCTGTTTTGGTCAGCTTTCTTCTGATCAAATTTGAATTGAGCTATTCTCTTTACTTCATCTAATTCTAAAATTCTATCAATATCTGCTTTCTCATTTTTATTTTTTATAGCTTCTTTTACAAGCTCTGCATTCTCTCTAATAAATTTTAAATCTAACATTTTATTCCTCAATATCTATAATTTACTTGCTATTTTAATCATCTCTAGGTAAGAACTTACTTTCAAAGAAGCTCCTCCTATCAAACCACCATCGATGTTTGGCTGATTTACCAAAGCTTCAATATTGTCAGGCTTCATACTCCCACCATAAAGAATATGAATTGCTTGAGAGCAATCTTTACCATACTCAGAAGTTAACCACTCTCTGATCATAGCATGCACTTCTTCTGCCATTTCTGGTGTTGCTGTTTTACCAGTACCAATAGCCCAAACAGGTTCATAAGCTATGACCACTTCAAGATGCTTAGCTAATTCTATTCCTGAAAAACAACCCTTAAGCTGAGATAAAATAACTGCTTTAGTTATTCCTTGCTCTCTTTGCTCTAAAGTTTCACCAATACAGACAATTGGTCTAATGTTATAGTTAAAAAGTTTTATCATCTTTTCTTTAATAAGCTCATTCGACTCTTGGTGATATTCTCTTCTTTCTGAATGTCCGATTATTGCAAAATCACTCTTGATAGAAGCTAACATTTCGGCTGAAACTTCACCTGTGTAAGCTCCTTTTTCCTGAGAACTTACATCTTGTGCACCAATTTGGAGGTGAGACTCTTGTGCTAAAGCTTTTAGTTTTTCCACAAATAAAAAGGAAGGCGCAATCATCATCTCAACATTGTTACTTTCAACACTTTTAAGGTGAGGAAGTAATTCTTGAACAAATCCTGTAGCTTCATCATAATTATGATTCATCTTCCAATTTCCGGCAACGATAATCTTTCTCATGATAACCTCTGAAAATATTATTTTATTCATTTAAAATATTGGGCAATTTCTTGACAAGGAAAAAGTTTGCTAAAAGAGAATTGAGTTGGAGAAAGAGATAGAGATAGAGAAGAACTTTTACTACAAAGACACAAGGAAATTAATAAGTATAAGTAAAAAATTGAGCTATTGCTTCACAATGATGATAAAGAAGAAGAAATCGATCCACTAATTTCACGAATTACACTAATTTTTAAGAAAAGAGAAATGACCTCTTAAACTCCTCGTTTTAGTACTTGCTATGGAAGTTAAATCTGGTACACCTTCAACACCCCGCCTACTGCGTAGGCACCCCTCTTCTCCCGAGGGGACTTAATACATTGTAGGGGCGTATTGCCATACGCCCCCCACAGTGTTCTATTTTAAGAGCATAATTTTCTTGATATCAACCTTATTTTGAGTTTTCATTTTGCTGAAATATATTCCAGAAGGAAGACTATTACCACTATCAGATTCTCCATTCCAAACAACTTTATGGAAACCTTGTGCTTGCATTCCTAAATCAAAGCTCTTTACCAACTGTCCTTTAATATTATAGATATTAACTTCAACAGGTGAATTAAACTCTAAAGAATAACTAATTGTTGTAGTTGGATTAAAAGGATTTGGGTAGATAGATATAAGCCCAGTAACTAAAGGAATATCAACAGAATGATCAAAATCATCTGCATATTCTACAATTGCCGGTCCATAGAAAGAATTACTACCATCATAATCTAACATCTGAATCCAATAATAATATATTCCATTTCCAGAAAGAGTCTTATCAATAAAAGAGTAAGCTTGTGGTTGGCTGGTGTTTGTACCATTAATAAAAGTATCTAACATCTCAGCACTATTCAATGTGTTTTCGTTATTACGATAAATTCTATAACCATCTAAATTGCTCTCAGATTGGGTAATCCACTGAATCATTACACTGTTTCCTTGATAGTTAAAAGCTCCGAAAGTAGATAATTCAACAGGTAGAGTTTGGCTATCATCTAAACCAATAGTAAGTTGACCTCTAGATGCTTTTACATTCTGAGGGAAATTATATTCAAATGTAGCAGTGCGATTATCTGTGGTTAAATTAGAAGATGTTGCGGTTGATAATTTAGTTCCTCCATCAAAGAGAACTGGCACAGAACTAGTATTAACCCAGTCGTAATTATTATCTTCTGCAGAAGTCCAATAGAAAGTAATCACTTTTTTCCTGTTGGCTATATCAGCGTCGTTAATATTACCGGTAATAGTCCAAGAGCGGTTTATAAATTCTGGGAAAAGAGAAGTTTCTAAAGTTGTTGTAGTTGCATAGTTTTTTACATTATAATCAGTTGCAGTCCAGGAAAGATGTTTAATAATTGGGGAGTTTAGTCCGTCTACTTCTACAGTACTAGGAATAGTATAATTGTCTGATAAGACAGATAATGTGCCATAAATGATCATTGTAGAAGGTAGAGTAACTCCGGCACTGTTATTAATAGTAAGATTATACACTGAAGTTAAGCCTAAATTAACAGTTTGAGCTTCACTACCATTAAAAGTAATGGTAGAATTAGTATTACCAATAACTTTTGTTATTTCTTCAATATCTAATGCACCCGTAACTTCTAAATTACCATTTATTATTAAATCATCTATCTCTCCAAACCCATCTGTAACCTCATCTCCTGGATTATTCACTACTGATAAAGTTACTCCATCCTCAACAACGAGGCTTCCGTTTACAGTAGTAGCACTGATACTTGAATTTCCTTTGAATGTAATTGTAGAGCCTGTGTTACTAACTATGGTAGCTGATTGACCAACATTTAATGTGTTTGAAACTTCTAATTCTCCATTAACTACTAAATCATCACCAGCTTCATTTTCAATATTTAACACAGCACCACTAGCTACAATAAGTTTTCCATTCACTGTTGTTGTACTAATGAAGGCATTTTTACTAGTTGCTAGAGTGATAGTATCTGCAGAACGAATATTGATACTGAGAGAATTAGTATAATCAGGTTTTAATACTGATGCAGTATTAAAAGGACCGCTAATGGAAGATGAAGTATTCCAATTAGAAGCAGTTGAGAATGAGCCATTTTTGTTCGATTGGAAATGGAACATTGAGGCTGGGGAGCCCGTTAAAATAGGGTATGCAGATTCATCTTCAGAGAATGTCCATACAGAAGATGACCAGTTTGTATAAGGTGTAGCTGTTTTCAATTGTGCAGAAGTTTGAGCTGTTCCAAAAGCATTTACATTTGTTGTACCTGTTAATGTTGCAGAACTTAAATAGTAGCAATCTTCAACTGAACCTGCAGCATTTGTACCACCTAATCCAGGAGGTAGTCTTCCTTCAGTTCTTCCTGTAATAGGACCATAACCGCCTTCCCATGATGAAGAACCTATATTCTGAGTAACAGAGCCAGTTGCATAGGATCTAAAGATCGCTCCACCAATAGAACAACCTGCTAAACCACCAACTCTATCGCCACCAGAAACATTTCCCAGTGCATAAGAGTCTTGGGTAACACCGTTTTCGTTACAACCAACTAATCCACCATATTTAATGTTATAAGGATTATTATTGTCTCCACTATTAAGTGCTTGATTTGAAGAATGTGTTGATGATACTGTTACATTAGCATAGCAGTATCTGATGATAGGAACAGCTTGTTTCTCATTACTGTTGTTAGCTCCTACTAAACCACCTGTGGCACCAAAACCTGAAACTGTACCAGTTGCAGAACAATTTTCGGTAATTACTAATTTACCTTTCTTTTTAGGAATGAGTATTTTTCCAATAAGAGCTCCAGTCCCTCTTTTACCCTGAATGCTTACATTGGTTAAGGCTACATTTTTGATATAAATATCTGTAAGATTATTGCCAGAATCAGCTGTGTCACCATCTGTTACATAACCAAAGAGCCCAACAGAATCTTCACCATTGAGAGGAAATGTATTGTTTGCAGAAGCATCAGCACCTCTGTTTATATAGAGGTTAGATATTATCTTTCCACCACCATCAAAGTTACCGTGGAAAGGTAAAGTTGCAGTTCCAATTGGTTGCCAGCCTTTGTCACATTCCCACATTTGGGTCCAGTTTGTATCAGTATCGCCAGTAGGTTCGTTGTCGTTAGATCCATTATTAGAGTAATAGGCATATCCATCAGTATATTCTATTATCTCACCTTCATTGTAAGTACTTGCCGCCCAAGCAACAATTGTTTCTGGATTAGTAGCTTCTAAATTCAAGCCACTTGCTGCGGTTACGGTATAATTTCCACCTAAATCATTTCTTACATTCCATAAATCTAAAATGTTTTCTATAGTATAATCTACAGCACCCAGTGTTCCCACCGTCAAAAGCATCATCAAAACAATCAGAAAAGTCAATCTCAAATCTCTCATTTATTACCTCGCTTAGTTATTATAAAAATAATTATTACGATGTTAGGAATTTTTAAATAATATGTCAAGATAAATTATGAAATAAATGAATATAATTGTAACTGTTTGCAAAATGAAAATAATACCCAAAATAATATACAGGATAAAGCTGAATATCAGCTGATTTGTTAAAATCAATTGACAGTATAGTATCTTTAGAATAATGAAATTTAATAAATTAATAAATGGAGTAGTGATGGGCTATCTTTTAATCTTATTCACGATAATACTTTTTTCGACATTAGAAGTAACAGGGAAACTTATCGGGGCCAATATATCCCCTTTTGCCATAACATTATATAGATTTTTGATTGGTGGTATTTTTATGCTACCCTTTGCTTTAAAACAACAAAAAGAAGAGAAAAGGAATCTATCAGGCAGAGAAGTCTTTAAACTTTCAGTCCCAGGTTTTATTAATGTCTCTATATCAATGTTGTTTTTACAACTAGCAGTCCATTATGGTGAGGCAAATATAAGTGCAATCTTAATAAGTTCTAATTCCGTATTTGTTGCTATATTCTCATTCTTAATCTTAAAAGAAAGGCTTTCAATCTATAAAATTATAGGTTTAATGATAGGTTTAGTCGGAATAACTATTATTATCCTTAATCATCATTCATCAAGTCAAACAGCTATAAATGCTCCTTTAGGAGTATTATTTGCCTGTATAGCCTCTGTGTCCTTTGGTTTTTATACAGTAATTTCCAAAAAGTACATTAAAGAATATGGTAATGTTCTTACTAATGCTATCTCTTTTTTAGGAGGTTCTCTTCTGTTAGCTATTATTTCACTAATAGCAGGTTTTGATATTAGTATGGAAATGTCATCTAAGAATATTCTTTTTATTAGTTATCTTGGAATCTTTGTTTCAGGAATAGCATATCTTACCTATTTCGCTGGTTTGAAGAGAGTAGCAACAGTAGTTGGTTCTTCCATTTTCTTCTTAAAACCTGCGATTGCTTCTCTTTTAGCTTACTTTATTTTTAAGGAAACATTGACCACCTGGCAAATTGTGGGGATTATAATTGTCATTTTAGGAGTTAATTTAGAAGTTATCAGAGATATATTAAACAAGAAAAAGCCCTCGTAAACAAGGGCTTTATAATTTTCTTTATTGGTAAATCTAAGATACTATTTCATTAGCATTATTTTCTTGATATATTGTTTATTACCTATATTCATTTTGGTCAAGTAAATACCTGAAGGTAAATTCTTATTATTGCTATCAAGAGCTTTCCAAACTACTGAATGATTTCCTTTACTCTGAACACCAAGTTTAAACTCTTTAATTCTTTGTCCTTTAATATTATAGATCTCAATAAGAACATTTTCATCCTCATTAAGATAGTAGCTTATATTAGTTGAAGGATTAAAAGGATTAGGGTAGATTGAAGTAATTCCTTGAAAAAGTGGAATTTCTATAGTTTCTCCATTCTCTTCTAAATTAACTTCGACTTTAACAGCACCAAAGACTTGATTATAGCCATCATAACCACTAGACATTAACCAATAGTAGTATTCTCCTGAAGAAGTAATATCTTCATCTAAGAATTTATAGGTATGAGTTTGAGAATAATTCTGAGATTCAACAAAAGCAATATTGAGGGCTGACTCTAAATCATTTTCATTATTTCGGAATATTGAGTAACCACTAAGAGCAGATTCGGATTGGCTTGTCCAATTAACCTGAACTTTGTCTGTTTGATAAACTTGAGCAGTAAAGGAAGATAAGGTTACTGGTAAAGTTTCATCTTCACCAATACCAATTCTGTAAGTTCCTTTTTCTTCTTTACTTGCTTGAGCAAATTCAACAGTAAATGTAGCTTCTCTCGGATCTGAAGTAATATTATATGAATTAGCTGTAATAGCAGTAGAAGCTATGTAAAGTATTGGCTCTTTGGAGTTTGTAGTCCAGTCATAACTTTCATCTTCGGTAGCAGACCAATAGAAAGTAATTTCTCTTTGGCGATCACTTATCAAGCTTGAGCCTACAGAACCTTGAATATTCCATTCTCTTTTAACATAGAGAGGATAGTTATCGTAAGCAGTTGTTGATACTGAGAAGTTATTAATAGGAAATGCTCCAGTAGAGATATCTAAGAATCTCTGAGTAGCAGAGCTCAATCCGCTTATTGAAGTAGAAGTACCATGGGTCAATTTTCCGTTAGTTTCTGTGAGTGTTCCATTGATAGTTAAACTTTGGGCAAAAGTTACACCATTAGGGTTATTAACTACTACATCATATAAGGAGGTAAATCCTGAGGAGTAATTAAAATTACTATTCCATAAGAAGGAAACTTTTGAGCCAGTTTCACCTCTAATAGAAGCTGATTGACCGATAACTAGATTTCCTGTGATATCTAAATCACCCTGAATAATTAAATCATCACCATCATTATCCTCAATAAAGAGGGTATAACCTTGCGGAACTGTAATTTTGCCATCACTTTCGATAGTAGTATTTGATATATACCAGTCATTATTTAAAGTTATATTGTTATTAGATTTTATAGTAATACTAATAGCATTAGTGTGATCAGGATAGGTAACAGCTGAAATCCAGTTTGATAAAGTCTGAGAATAATCCCACAAAGATGGACTACTAAAATTACCTGAAAAATTAGTTCTGAAATGAAAACTAGTAGGAGGGCTATTTTGCAAGGTAGGATAAGTTCCAACTATGGCCCATACGGTAGTAAAGTCCCAATTATTGAAATTTGCTTCTGAGCTAAAGTTAGCAGTAGGCATTCCTGTTCCACCTGCCGAAGTAGAAATACCCGAAGTTACGGTATCCCAGTAAGAGTTTTCTACAGATCCAAAGGCATTGGTTCCACCTAAGGCGGGGGGTAAATATCCTGATGAAACACCTACTATACCACCTTCGCCACCCTGATAGTTACCTGGTCCAATATTTCTTGTAACTGTTCCTGTTGCATAGCTTCTGAAGATAGCTCCACCAATTGAACATCCTGCAAGACCACCAACTCTATCTCCACCAGTTACATTACCATAAGCGTAGCTATCTTGAGTGGCGCCATTTTCATTGCAACCTACTAATCCCCCATATTTAATATTGTAGGGGGTCAAAAAATCTTCAGCTACTACATCATCTTGATTTTGAGCTGTATTAAAAGGATGGGTTGCTGATACTGTTACATTAGCATAGCTGAACCTTATAATTGGAATTCTCTGCTTTCTATCGCTATTATTAGCTCCTACTAAACCACCTGTTGAACCAAAGCCATTTACTAGAGCTGTTCCTCCCACTCCGTCTGCTTTGGCAAAGCAGTTTTCTATATAAGCAATGTTAGTTCGAGTAGTTGTTGTGTAAGGAAGATAAACTCTTCCAACTAATGAACCTGTAGCTCTTCTTCCTGATACATTTGGATTGAGAAGTCCCAAGTTTTTAATATAGACATCGTAATTAGTCCCAGCTCCTAAAGAAGCACTACTTCCATTACTAACTAGACCAAACAATCCAACAAAATCTTCTCCATCTGATGGATAAACAGTATTGGCTACTGAGGTAGCTTTTCTATCAATATAGAGATTGTAGATATTATGATGATTACCATTAAATCTACCATAGAAAGGTGTGGTGCTATTACCAATAGGTTTCCAACCTTTGACTGCTTCCCACATTTGAACCCAGTTCCCACTAATAAAAGCTGAACCTGAATTATGTGTTGTAGTACAATAATAGGCATATCCATCAGTATATTTAACAATATCACCTACTTCATAATCAGTGTTGTTTTGATAATCTGCTATTATAGAAGGATTCGTAGCTTCTAAGTTTAGATCATTTAATAGATCATAAGTAGAACCAAGATTACTTCTTACATTCCATAATTCTAAAACATTCGTTATGTTTATACCAAAAACTGATACAGGTAGTATCATTATTACAAGAAACATAAAAATAAGTCTTGTAATTTTTAGGCCTTTCAATTCCATAATTTCTCCATAGTATTTTTTTTTATAATATAAGAGCTTTGATTATAATTACAAATAATAATTGATTGAACATAACAACATTAATTAAAATGATATTATTTGACTTAATTATGGAGCTAATAAAAGTATCTCTAAAGGAATAAGAATTATGTTAATATACTCAATATCTAAGGAAAAAGAACTAGCGAATATCCCTAAGTGGGTAGAGTGGATTGAATTGAGGGTTGATTTATCCCCAATTCTGATTAGTCACCTTAAGAATTTATCTAGTTATAAAGTTATTATAACAGATAGATGGAATAGGGAAGGGGGCAGAAGTAAGCGATCTCTTAAAGAGAAAATAGATTTTTATCACACTCTTACGGATTATGCAAATATCTATTTTGATTTAGAAATAGATTTATTGGAAGCTAGTAATTCTTTACCATTAGCTAGTTCAAGAGTTATTCTTTCTTATCACAGCTTTGGAGCAGTGGAATTCTCTGGAATTGCTGAGCGATTACAAAAGGGAGATTCTTTTAATCCTCTTTTTATTAAGATTGCTCAAGTTTGTTATAAATTAGTAGATATTGGTAAAATTAAGGCAATAATAGATAGATATGAGAAGAAGATTCTTTGGCTTGTGATGGGGAAATATGGTAAGTTGCAAAGGTTGCTTCACTCCTATTTAGGCTCACTTGGGACCTTTGTTGTTGTTCCAGGAGAAGAGACTGTTATCGGTCAACTTACTTTAGAAGATGTGGAAAAATATCAACACTTATTGTCAGAAAGACCTTTTAAATGGGGAGGAATAATAGGCGGTGAACAAGTTTATGGCTCTTTAGGTCTTGATTATTATAATAATTATTTTAAGGATAACGACATTGATGCTTCTTATCTTCCAATTCATCTTGAAGTATTTGATTTAGACTTCTTTTTTGTCTTAATCCAACTTCACGATAAGCTTGATAAACTGTGTTATGGATTCTCTCTAACCATGCCCTTTAAACAGGAAATACCCAAGAGATATTCTCATTTTAAGATTAGTAATTTATTGATATATGATTCTGGATATCACTTTTATAATACAGATGCAGATGCTTTTGTTAAAATTAAACGGAGAATAGAAAACTTAACAATAAAGAGTATCCTAATATATGGTACAGGAAGTATGGCAGAATTAGCTTTAGATATATTCTCTGATTATCAAATCTATGTAACAGGAAGAAATAAATCAAGGTTACTCCAACTTAAGTCTAAAAGAAAAAATATAGAAGTTATTGACCAAAAATCCCCTGAAATATATTTTGATTTATTGATTAATACTTCACCACTTGGAATGAAAGGTGAAAGTTTTTCTCGGGAAACTGGGATTAGTAAATTCAGATTCGTAATAGATTTACCCTATTCTCAAGATGAGATACCTCTTCAACAAGAAGTTGAGAAGGAGAGATATTTTTCAGGAAGAGAATTTTGGCTATATCAAAGTGAAAGGCAATTGCAATTATTTAAAGAAAGAATAGAAAATGACAAAAAACAAAGTTTTACAAAATAAAGAAACGACTTATAACATAAAGAACATTAAAGTTGGAAAAGATTTTCTCTTAATAGCTGGTCCCTGTAGTATTGAAGGATATGCTATGGCAAGGGAGAGTATTGAATCTATAATTAAGAGCGGAGCAAATATCTTTCGAGGAGGTTCTTTTAAACCAAGAACATCTCCCTACTCTTTTCAAGGACTTCAGCAGGAAGCTTTAGATATCTTGAAACAGATTAAACTCGAAACTGGAAGGCCAGTAGTTACAGAGATTTTGGATCCTCGCCATATAAATAATAATTTAGATTTTGTGGATATAATCCAAATAGGTTCTCGTAGTATGCATAATTTTCCTTTACTCAAAGAAGTGGGAATGATTGATAAGCCTATTATTTTAAAAAGAGGTTTTCAAGCAACTATTGAAGAGTGGGTGCATAGTGCTGAGTATATCTATAAAGAGGGGAATGAGAAGATAATTCTCTGTGAGAGAGGGATTAGAACTTTCGAGACTTATACAAGAAATACTTTAGATTTAAGTGCTGTGCCCATTATGAAGCAATTAACAGGATTGCCTGTGATAGTTGATCCTACTCATGCTACAGGTAAGAAAAATCTAATTCTTCCTATGTGCAAAGCTGCTTTAGCGGCAGGTGCAGATGGATTAATGATTGAAGTACATCCTAATCCTCCAGAAGCACTTAGTGACCCTGAACAACAACTTAGTTTTGAGGAATTCTCTTTTTTAATGAAAGAGCTTAAGCCAATTATTGATTTCTTTAAGTAGGATATTATGAGCTGGATTGAAGATTATCTAAAGAGAATTAGTTATCAAGAAAGTAAGGAATTCTTATTAGCTTTGAGTAAATCAGAGTATTTTATTATTACAGATAAGAACCTGGAAAGTCTATATCAGAAGGATCTTTTTCCTAAGCATAAATATTATAGTATTGAGCCTGGAGAAAACTCAAAAACTCTTCAGCAGGTTAATGAAATACTGGAAATTCTCTTAGAACTTAACTATTCCCGAAAACTAATAATCATAGGTTTTGGTGGGGGAGTAGTAGGTGATATTGCTGGTTTTATCTCAGCTATCTATAAGCGAGGTTGTAGATTAGCATTAATGCCGACGAGTTTGATTGCTATGGTTGATGCTTCTGTGGGTGGTAAAAATGGTGTTAACTCTCTTAATTATAAGAATCAATTTGGTACTATAAAACAGCCAGAATATATTAACTTTGATTTTAATCTCTTGAATACCTTACCCCAGTCTGAAATCTCTAATGGAATACCAGAAATCATAAAACATGGACTAATCTTTTCTGCAGACTATTATCAAAAGGTTAAGTCCCTTGATTTTGAATTTGCAGACTACTCAATGACAAAACTTGCTGAGATTATAAAAGAATCAATTTCTATTAAGCTATCTTTTGTTAATGGCGATGAAAATGATAATGAAGAACGCAGGTTTCTAAATTTTGGACACACTCTAGGTCATGTTGTTGAAAAACTTTATAATATCGGCCATGGTAAGGCTGTTCTATGGGGTATGATACAAGCATTAAAACTATCCTATAGTTTAAATCTAATCCCAGCTTCCCTTTACCAAGCATTACTAACAGATTTAGATAAAGTAAATATTGTTAATAGTCAGATTTTAGAGTGGGAAGAAATCTCCAAAGCTCTAGCTAGTGATAAAAAGAGGGAAGGAGAGAATATCACTTTTGTCTTATTAGAGGGACTTGGTAAACCTGTTATCAGGGATGTAAAATTAGAAATAATTGAACAGCTTGTTATCAAAGATGATGCAGATATTTTCAGGAACAATTAAAGCTCCTGCCTCAAAAAGTAGCTCACTTCGAGCTATAATTTGTTCTTCTTTAACAAGAGCAGAAGGCCCAATTACTATTCATAATATCTCTCTTTGCCAAGATGTTTTGGTCGGCATTGATTTAATTTCTTCATTAAAAGGACTTTCATATTCATGGAATAATGATGATTTAGAGCTTTTCCCTAGTAAATCAGATTTTGAGAAAAAGAGACATTTAACACTTCAAGTAGGGGAATCAGGTTTTTTAGCCAGAGTAATGGTGAGTATAGGAACACTTTTCTCGCCTGAATTTGTAATAAGAGGAGAAGGAACCCTTTTGAAGCGAGAGTTAGGAATAGAGGAGTTTGCTCAAAAAGTTGGATTATCAGCTTCTAGTTCAAAACTTCCTGTAATTATTCAAGGAAGTCTTCAAGCAGGAGAGTTACTAATATCTGAGAATCAATCTTCCCAATTTCTCTCTGGATTGATATTTGCTTTGCCATTATTACCTAAGGAATCAATTCTCAATATAAATAAGATAGTGAGTAGGCCTTATATAGACCTTACCCTCAAATATTTAGAGTCTTCAGGGATTAGCTATAAATGGTTAGATGGAGAAAAACTACTAATCCCTGGAAATCAACAATATGATTTTAGGGAAATAACAGGAGAATCTGATTGGTCTTCTTTAAGCTTTTTTATTGTTTTGGGGATTATAAATGGTGATGTTACCATCAGAAATATCATAGATGCTCCGTCTTTACCTGATAGAATAATTTTAAAGCTACTTGATAAAATAGGTGGTAATTACTCTTTCCCTAATTCAACGACACTAGAAGTAAAGAAGTCTGAAGTTCAAGGTTTTACTTTTGATCTTACTTCTAATCCAGATTTAGCACCAGTTTTAGTTGCTCTTGCAATTACTGCTACAAGCTCTTCTGAGTTTAGAAATTGCTATAGATTAAGAGATAAAGAATCTGATAGATTAATCTCTATTATTGAGATGCTAAAAGTACTAGAAGTTAGCTATGATTTATGTGATGATACTTTAGTAATCAATCCTTCGGAAGTCTCCGGAGGCTTAGTGAAAACCTTTAATGATCATAGAATTGCTATGTCTGCCCTGATACTAAATGTCATTAGTAGAGATAAAATTACTATTGATAACTATCAGTGTATTAATAAGTCATATCCAAATTTTCTTAATGATTTGAAACTAATAGGAGTAGAAATATGAACAGTTTTGGAAGATTATTCCGAGTGGAAATTTTTGGAGAATCTCACGGTAGCGAAGTAGGTGTCATTATTGACGGTGTACCTGCTGGTTTATTAATTGATCAAGATGAACTAACTAACTTTTTGCAAAGAAGAAAACCACATTTAAAGGGAACAACTCCTCGAAAAGAGGGAGATATCCCTGATTTTAAGAGCGGAATGCAAAATAATATTACTACTGGTGCTCCAATTCTTATTACTTTCGCCAACGCTAATGTTCATTCTGCAAATTATGATCAAGTCCAAGATATTCCTCGACCTAATCATAGTGATTTTGTTGCTAAGAAAAAATATCATGGCTTTAATGATATTAATGGTGGTGGACACTTCTCTGGTAGGTTAACTGTGGGTTTAGTAGCCGCAGGTTTTATCGCTAAAGAGATAATCCATAATATTCAAATTGAGGCAAAGCTACATAAAATAGGTAATAAGAAAGATTTTGATGAAATACTAGATACTGCGATTAAAAACAGAGATTCTTTAGGTGCTGAAATTCACTGTATAGTTAAGAATCTGCCTCTTGCTTTAGGAGAGCCTTTTTTTGATTCGGTTGAATCTCTACTAGCCCATGCTATCTTTAGTATTCCTGGGGTCAAATCTCTTAAATTTGGTCTAGAAAAATCACCTTCAAAATCTTTTGGAAGTGAATATAATGACATTATTATAAATGAATCTGGAAAAACTAAAACTAATAATTCTGGTGGAATAGTTGCTGGAATTACTAATGGGAATAATTTAGAATTCTCAGTAGAAGTTAAACCTACTGCCAGCATTGCTAGAGAACAGAAAAGTTTTTCTTATAAAGAGAATAAAATAGTTGAGTTTTCTATTCCTGGTCGTCATGATGTATGTTTCGGTTTAAGAGTGCCAGTAATTATAGAAGCTGTTACTGCTATAGTTTTAGCAGATCTTTATTTGCTTAGAATTTCTGAAGTGAGGGGATATGAGTCTAGAAAGAATTAGAAAAGAGATTGATGAAATTGATAGAGAGATAGTTAGACTACTTAGTAAAAGAATGGATCTAGCTTTAGAATCTAAGCAATATAAGCTAAAGATTGAAGACAAAGGAAGGGAGCAGGAGATAACAGAGAGCTTAAAGAGCTTAGCTTCTAGCTATAAATTAGATTACGGTTACTTAAAAAATATATATGAAATAGTCTTTCTTGAAGGTAAAAAAAGACAAAAAGATAAGTAATTAATAAAAAATATTGACAGTTTATAAAGATTTTGTATAATTTGAAAATTGAAAATTTTGAGAGGAGAAGGAATGCAAAATAAGAAACAAATTAACTTAAAGTTAGATGAAAAGGTTGGGGAAGGGGTCTATTCAAATTTAGTAGTAATTTCTCATAACCAATCTGAATTTATTATAGATTTTGGAAGGATGTTACCAGGCTTACAGGATGCTAAAATCCTAAGTAGAATTATTAAAACACCTCAACATGCTAAACAATTCTTGAATTCACTAAAAACTAATATTGAAAATTATGAAAAGCAGTATGGTGAAATTGTAATAAAAGGCCTACCTGAAACAAATAAAGCAATAGGTTTTACCAATAAAAACCAAGACTAGTAAAGATTACTAGGCTTTTTGTAAAGAAATAAGAAAGTTGTGCAACAATTTATTATAAGGAATAATTTAGATAAATAAAAAAATGAGAAATAAATTAAAATACTTGACTTATTAACACGACAATAAGATATTGTATTGATTTTTAAAAAAATGATAAATAAAATTTTATTAATACATGAGGGAGTTATCGATGAGAAATTCAACATTTAACAGAATCTTGATAGCATTTTTTTTAATTGCTACTGCATATTTTGTATATGTGATGTTCGATAATGGCTCACCTCTAAATTTCGCCGATAAGAAATTAAACTTAGGGTTAGATTTAGCCGGTGGTTCATATTTTGTTTTAGAAGTAGATACTTCTGAATTAACTGGAACATCAGAAATTGAGAAAGCTTTAGATTCAAATATTGAAGTTATTCGTAACCGTGTGGATAAATTCGGTCTTACAGAACCGGTTATCCAAAAGAAAGGAACTAAACAGATTATTGTGCAATTGCCTGGTATCAAAGACCCAGCAAGAGCAAAAAAACTTCTTGGTCAAACAGCTCTTTTAGAATTCAAATTAGTAGCTAATGGATTTAGAAGTGACAGAGCAGTTGGTGAAATCGATAAGTATTTTGCTAAAAAAATTGCTCAAATCAAAGCTATCAGTGAAAAAGCAAATATTCCTGATCCTACAGAAGAACAGGTTAAAAAACCTTTCTCTACTTTTATGGCTACCAATGGATTTGTTCGTCCTGAATTCTTAGAATTTTTAAGACCTTACACAGACTCATTATTTGCTCAACAAAGAGTATTATCAGGTAATCACCAATTAGCTTTAATGAAAGCTAACGATGAAATGAAAGCAGCTCGTGGAGTTCCTTTTGTTATTCTTAGTTCAAAAGCTGAATTAGATGGTTCAGTTCTTAAAGAAGCAAGTTGGAGATTTGATACAGCTTCTTCATCACAACTTAAAAGTTCAAATTCACCTGAAATTAATTTAGAGTTTGATAGAACTGGTGCTGACTTATTTGCTAAAGTAACTGGTGATAATGTAGGTAGACAGTTAGCTATCGTTTTAGATAATGTTGTCTACTCAGCTCCAAATATCCAAGGAAGAATCCCTGGTGGAAGAGCTGTTATTACTGGAAGTTTTTCAGTAACAGAAGCAGAAGATCTTACTAATATTCTTAATAATGGTTCTTTAAAAGCTCCTTTAAAAATTGCTCAAGAAAGCACAGTAGGTCCTTCACTAGGTAAAGATAGTATTGAAAAAGGTAAGTTAGCTGGTATTATTGGCTTAGCAGTTATCTTTATATTCATGCTTGTATATTATAAAGTTTCTGGTATTTATGCAAATATTGCCTTGATTTTTAATATATTATTCATTTTAGGTATGCTAACTATGTTTGGTGCAGCCTTAACAATGCCTGGTATTGCTGGTATTATTCTTACTATAGGTATGGCTGTTGATGCTAATGTACTTATATTTGAAAGAATTAAAGAAGAATTAAAATTAGGCAAATCTGTTAATTCTGCTATTGAAGCAGGTTTTGACAGAGCTGTTATCACAATTACAGATGCAAACATTACAACTTTAATCGCTGCAGTTGTTCTTTATAGTTTCGGTAGTGGAGCTATTAGAGGATTTGCTGTTACCTTAATGATAGGTATTATTGGTTCTATGTTCTCTGCAATTATTTTAGTGAAATCTATGTTCAATACCTTTATCATTGGTAAGAAAAAAGAGAAACTTAGTATCTAAGGGAGAAATAAATGGAAAAATTTAACTTTATATATAACCGTAAAATAACATATATTATTTCAACCATATTAGTTATTATAAGTATTGCTGCCTTACTTATTAAAGGTCCAAATTGGAGTATTGATTTTACAGGTGGACAACAGATTATGGTCAAAATTGACCCTATTAATCCTGATTCAGATCCTATTAGTGTTGATGAAATCAGACTTGCTTTAGAAAATGATGGCATCACTGATGCTGTAATTCAAAAGCTTACTTATAAAATTGATGGTGATGAAGAAAATACAAGTAAGAATGTAAAATCAGCTCTTTTCTTAATCAAAACAAGAGAAGCTGAACAAATTGAAGGGAGTGATGAAGGTTTAGGTCAATCAGATATCTTAAACGCTATTACTACTAACATTAAAAATTATAAAGTCGATGAAAGAGCAACTAATATTGAAGTTGTTTCTGGTTCTATTGGTAAAGAACTTAAAGGTAAAGCATTTAACTCAGTTATCATTGCTTTAATTTTAATGGTTATCTATATCGGTATTAGATTCCAGTTCAATTTTGGTATTGCAGCTATTATCGCTCTTTTCCATGATGTTATAATTGTTCTTGGTGTATTTAGTATCTTCGGATTAGATGTTTCTGCTGCAATTATTGCTGCTATTTTATCAATCGTGGGTTATTCTATTAATGATACTATTGTGGTATTTGATAGAATTAGAGAAGATATGAGAAAGCGTAAGACTGGTCAGGATTTAGACAGTGTTTTCAATATTGCTATTAACCGGACAATCAGTAGAACTATTATTACTTCGTTAACAACATTGATTGCTGCTGTTTCACTTTATGTGTTCGCAGGTATCGTTATTAGAGATTTTGCTTTAGCAATTATTCTCGGTACAATAATCGGTACTTATTCATCAATATTTGTTGCAAGTCCTATAGTGCTTGACTATTTCCACTCAAAACACAATGATTCAAATGTGTTTAGCAGAATCTTAAAAAAGAACTAATTTGTGATTTAATATTAGATCATAACTTATAAAATATGAAGAGCTAAGAATATTCTTAGCTCTTTTTTTTTGTATTATTTCAACATATAAAATCTTCCTGCTAAATCAAGTGAAGCGATTTTCATTGACTAATTTACTAGAGAGTCAGTTTTTGCACTAAACTTATACATGCCTTAAGTTAAATATTAAATCATATACCCAAGAAAAGGAAAGATAATGGATTCATTAAAAAATTTATATAAAATAGGTTATGGACCTTCGAGTAGTCATACTATGGGACCAAGTAATGCCGCACTTAGATTTAAAGAGGCAAACATTGGAGCAGCCAAAATAATCGTCACCCTATATGGGAGTTTAGCAGCAACAGGTAAAGGCCATCTCACAGATAAAGCAATTATTGCTATATTAGAACCAATAGAATATGAGATATTATGGTTTCCTCAAGAATTTCTACCTCAGCATCCCAATGGATTGAAGTTTCAAGCTTATGATACTGATGGAAAACTTCTTAAGGAAGAAATTGTTTATAGCATCGGGGGTGGTGCTTTGCAATATGAAGGTGAGATTATTAAGTATGAATCATTCTATCCTTTTAATCAAATGGATGATATTATTGCCTATTGCTTAAAAGCAGGAAAATCATTTTGGGAGTATGTTTTTGAAAATGAAGATAATAGTCTAAAAGAACATCTCTTAAAAGTTTGGCATATTATGAGGCAATCTGTAGAGAAGGGACTTATTACTGAAGGGGTTTTACCTGGAGGATTAGGTGTTGCTCGTAAAGCATATCAATATCATAGAAAAGCTCAAATTATGGGAAAGCAGTATAAACAATCAGGTTTTTTATATGCCTATGCACTTGCAGTTGCTGAAGAAAATGCCTCTGCAGGAAAAGTAGTTACAGCTCCTACCTGTGGTTCATCAGGTGTTTTACCAGGCATACTCTATTTTCTTCAAGAAGATATGAATCTCAGAGAAGATGAAATTATCAAGGCACTAGCAACTGCTGGATTAGTAGGTAATTTAGTAAAATATAATGCTTCAATTTCAGGTGCTGAAGTTGGTTGTCAGGGAGAGATAGGTACTGCTTGTTCTATGGCTGCTGCTGCAGCAACTCAGTTAATGGGGGGTTCTATAAAGCAAATTGAGTATGCTGCTGAAATCGGATTAGAGCATAATCTTGGTTTGACCTGCGATCCAATCTGTGGCTTAGTTCAGATTCCCTGTATAGAAAGAAATGCCTTTGCTGTTAGATCTGCAATGTCTGCTTCAATTTATGCCCTATTCTCGGATGGAACACATTTCGTGAAATTTGATGAAGTTGTCAGGGTTATGAAACAAACAGGTCATGATATTCCTTCTCTCTACAAAGAAACATCTGGCGGAGGATTGGCTTTAGAATTTAGTAAGAGGGATAAAAAAAGACTGTAAATATCTAGAAAATAGTCACTTAACATGTTGAATGTTATTAGATTAATGATGCTGGCTCCTTGCTCTCTTGATTCTCCTGCTCACTCATCGCAATAAGTAATCAAATATTATTGGAAATGAGTAAGGAGGAGGAAGGGAAGAGAATATTGTGATAGCTTGAAAGACACTAGTAATCAATCAAGCTAAAGATGATTAATTCATACTAAGAATCTTATATTGGCTTAGGGACTGGTGAGATATATTCAGAAACAGGAACCAATCTGTAGCCTATAATTTTAGCTTGGTCAATAAAATACTGAAGATTATCTCTTCTTTCTAGAGTACTAGCATGAGTTATAACTAAGATATTCCGCTTAGTATCATAATATTTTTTCATTTTTTCTAGGTAATTATTCACAGTCTCCTGGCTAGGATTAGGAACATCTAAAAAAATATCCCGCTTAGCTGTTGGAACTCCAAGTTCTCTAGCTAGTTTTAATCCTACACTCTTAGGAGTAGTTGCAGAATCAATAAAATAGAGATTGTTAGCTTGACACCACTCTAGTATTGTAGTCATAACATCAACATCTTCTGTTGCTTTGCTACCCATGTGATTATTCAATCCTTTAACATTAGGTAATTTTGCGTAAAAATCATTCAATTTATTGATAATTGTTATAGCATCATCTTCACACTTGATAACAACATCACCAGCATTAATTTTACTATTTTGAGGCTCTAAAGGTGAATGAAGCAAGAGCTCTCTATCATCATATTGAAAATATTCCATTACAAATTCGGAGTAGGGGAGGTTAGGTAATATGGCAAAAGAAACTTCCTTAGGTAATTTACCAAATTTAACCAATAAAGAATCCAACATAAAATTGTTATAATTTCCAAAATCATCTATAATAACAGTTAGCATTGGAGAATCATTATCTTGAAAAACTTCAGTAGATTCAATTATCTTATCGATAGAATCATCTACTTGGTAAGTGAGAGTGTCGGAATCAATATTTTCATTAGCAGAATTTCCCTTCTCACTTTTTTGACATGCTGAGAATGTCATTATAAGAAATATACTGACAATATAAAGTGTTAATCTTTGTGTTTTAGCCATTTAATTTTATCTCCAATAATTATATAATTTTTCTCACAAAAACCTTCATTGACTTCTAAGACAAATCTACTTAGAACTGTGCTCGAAATGTTCTTTTCTGAAAATGCCACTGCGTGTTCATGCATATCTACAACAAATCCATTCTCATCAATGAAAATCATATCTAGGGGAATGTGAGTATTCTTCATCCAAAAATTCATTTCTTGATTGTACTGATAAATAAAAAGCATACCTTCATCTTTATTCATAGATTCGCGATACATCAAGCCCTGCATCATTTCTGAACTAGATTCGGCAAACTCAATCTTAACATATAAAGAATCATGCATGTCGGATGGTAAAAACCATAAATCCCCTTCATGCTGAAAATCAATATTATGTTCTATCTCTTCACTACAAAGGGATACAGCATAAGTACTTAAAGCAATTATAATAAAATATAGTAATATCTTGAGCTTGCTATTTAGTTTCATTTGTGCTAGGTAGGCTTTGTTCTTGAGTAGTTTTGGATTTAATCTGAATCTTCTTTGTCTCAATTTGTTCACTCTGCTTGCCTAAAAAATGAATAATATAAAATACTACAATTAGAAATACGATTAACATAATCATCTTTGTTCTATGATTTCTTTTAGCTCTTTTCTGAGCCTGCTCCCTAAGTTCATCTTGATAACTCATTTTATACCTCGATTAGTTTTTATATATCTAAAATTAATACAAAAAAGTTGTCAATAAAAGTTTTTTTTTAAGCATTTTTTCTATCTTTAATTCTTGTCAACTATTTATAATAAATACCCATATTAAAACTAGTAAAAATTAGTAAAAATACTAGGCTAAAAAATAGCTTAAAAGCCTGATAAATAGAGGATAAAACAAGCTTTTATGACACTCTAAAAAAAAGATAAAAAAAAGTCAAAAATCTGTTGACAAAAATGATCAATCTTGATAAATTGGGATTAGTTAATTTGAAGGAAGATTTGTAAATTTTATCAAGATATATTACAAATTTAACAGTATCTGGTTTTATGATGAAAATCAGTGCTAATGATGTTCTAACTTATTGAAAATCAACTAATTGAGGTTTAGTATGTCAAATCAAGATTACACAGCTAAGAATATTCAAGTTCTTGAAGGTTTAGAAGCTGTAAGAAAAAGACCTGCAATGTATATTGGAGGAACAAGTGAGCGTGGACTTCATCACTTAGTATATGAAGTTGTAGATAACAGTATTGATGAGGCTTTAGCCGGTTATTGTGACATAATTAGTGTTATAATTCATAGAGATGGCTCAGTAGAAGTTCAAGATAATGGTCGAGGAATTCCTGTAGATATCCACAAGGATTTGGGTATTCCTGCTGCAGAAGTTGTGATGACAGTGCTTCATGCTGGAGGAAAATTTAACAATGATTCCTACAAAGTTTCAGGTGGTTTGCATGGTGTTGGTGTCTCTTGTGTTAACGCACTTTCAGATTATTTAGAAACAAGAATCTATAAAAATGGGAAGATATATTCTCAAAAATACTCCAAAGGTGTTCCCCAAACTACTTTAGACATTATAGGTGATACTGAAAAGAATGGTACTACCATAATCTTTAGACCAGATGCTACTATCTTTGAAACTGTTAAATTCAGTTTTGACTATCTAAGCTCAAGACTTAGGGAGTTAGCTTTCTTGAATAAGGGTGTAAGAATTACTTTAACTGATGAAGAATCAGAGAGAACTCATGACTTCAAATATGAAGGTGGAATTAATGAGTTTGTCCAGTATTTAAATACAAATAAGAAACCAATATTCAAAACTCCTGTCTATGTTTTCGGTGAAAAAGAAGATATGGAATTTGAGCTTTCTATTCAGTACAATGAAGGCTATCAAGAAAATATTTATTCCTATGCTAATAATATTAATACTATCGAAGGTGGTACTCATTTATCAGGACTTAAATCAGCCTTAACTAGAGCTGTAAATGTCTATTCAAAAGAAAATAATTTTCTTAAGAATGAGAAGGTTGTTCCTACTGGAAATGATATTAGAGAGGGTTTGACTTGTGTTATTAGTGTTAAGCTTAGTGATCCTCAATTTGAAGGTCAAACAAAAACAAAGCTACAAAACTCAGAAGTTGAAGGTATTATTAACTCTATAGTATATGAGAAGTTACTAGAGTTTTTTGAAGAAAATCCTAATGAAGCCAAAGCAATTTGTAATAAATCGATTATGGCCTCAAGAGCTAGAGAAGCTGCTCGTCGTGCTCGTGATTTAACTAGAAGAAAATCTGTTTTAGAATCTGGCTCACTCCCAGGTAAATTAGCTGATTGTACTAGTAAAATACCAGAAGAAACTGAAATATTCTTGGTGGAGGGAGACTCTGCGGGTGGATCAGCTAAACAAGGTAGAGATAGACAATATCAAGCTATTCTTCCTCTCTGGGGAAAAATGCTTAATACCGAAAAAGCAAGAATTGATAAAGTACTCAATAACGATAAAATTCAACCTGTAATTCTAGCTCTTGGAGCAGGAATCGCAGATGATTTTGATATTACCAAACTTCGTTACGGTAAGATTATAATTATGGCCGATGCTGATATTGATGGTGCTCATATTGCCACCCTCTTATTAACCTTCTTCTATCGCTATATGCAACCTCTTATTGAGCATGGGAAAATATTTATTGCCCAACCTCCTCTTTTTATGTTGAGAAAGGGAACTAAAAAGACTTATGTTTACTCAGAGAAAGAAAGAGATTCTATCTTAGAAGAGATGGGTAACAAAGGTGTTTATGTTCAAAGATACAAAGGTCTTGGTGAAATGAATCCTGATCAACTTTGGGAAACAACTTTAGATCCTGAGAATCGCTTATTAGTTCAAATCAAAATAGATGATGCAGTGGAAGCAGATAGATTATTCTCTATTCTTATGGGTGATGATGTAGAACCAAGAAGAGAATTTATTCAAGAAAATGCTAAATATGTAAAAAACTTAGATATCTAACTAAGGAGAATTATTAATGGAATTAATTAAAGATAAAAATATAATTGTTAGACAAATAGAAGAAGAATTAAAAACTTCATATATGGCCTATTCAATGAGTGTTATTGTCTCTCGTGCCTTACCAGATGTGAGAGATGGTTTAAAACCCTCCCAGCGAAGAATACTCTTTGCGATGAATGAGCTAAATTTAGTTCCTGGTGGACATTTTAGAAAATGTGCTAAAATTGCTGGTGATACATCAGGTAACTATCACCCTCATGGTGAACAAGTTGTTTACCCAACTTTAGTTAGATTAGCTCAAGATTGGAATCTTAGATACCCCTTAATTAACGGACAAGGTAACTTCGGTTCTATAGATGGTGATCCACCTGCTGCTATGCGTTATACAGAAGCAAGATTACATAAAACTGCTATAGACTTAATGATGGACTTAGATAAAGATACTGTTAACTTTAAAAGTAACTATGACGAAACTAGAAAAGAACCAGAAGTTTTTCCTAGTAGACTTCCAAACCTTTTAATTAACGGTTCTTCAGGTATTGCTGTTGGTATGGCTACTAATATGGCTCCTCATAACTTAGCAGAAGTATGTGATGCTATTGTAGAAACTGTAGATAATCCTGAGATTACTTCTCTAGAATTGATGCAGATTATTCCAGGACCTGACTTCCCAACTGGTGGTTCTGTTGTTGGTCGCTCAGGCATTAAAGAGTATTTTGAAACAGGTAGAGGAAAGCTTACTATTAGGGGAAAAGCAGATATTCATACTGATAAAAAAACAGGACAAGAATCTATCATTATTTCCGAAATACCTTATATGCTTAACAAAACCTTGCTTATTGAAAAAATAGCTAGTTTAGTTAAAGATAAGAGAATAGAAGGTATTAGCGATATCCGTGATGAATCAGGTAGAGACGGAATGCGTCTTGTTATTGTTGTTAAAAAGAATTATGATGCAAACATTGTCGTAAATAAACTCTATTCATACTCACAACTACAATCTACTTTCGGTGTTATCAATCTTGCTTTAAAAGATGGTATTCCTGAAGTTCATAGTATGAAGGCACTTATCGAGAACTTTATCGCCTTCCGACACAAAGTAATTATTAGAAGAACTCAATTTGAATTAGCTCAAGCTGAAGCTAGACTCCATATTCTAGAAGGACTTAGGATTGCTTTAGATAATATAGACGCAATTATCAAAACAATAAGAGCTTCTGCTGATACTCAAAGTGCACGCGAAAATCTTATGGCTAATTTTGGACTAAGTGAAATTCAAGCAAAAGCTATTCTTGATATGCGTCTTCAAAAACTTACTGGCTTAGAAAGAGATAAGATTGAAAATGAATATAACGAATTAAGTGCTTTAAGAGATAAATTAGTCGCTATCTTAGCTAATAGAGAACTACAGATGAATATTATCAAAGAAGAAACTTTAGAAATGAAAGAGAAATATTCTGACCCTCGTCGTACTCAAATTATAGATGGTGAACTTACAATTGATATGGAAGACTTAATCCCTGAAGAAGAAGTTGTAGTTGTTATTACTAAAGAAGGCTATATCAAAAGAATGCCAACAGATCTCTATAAATCACAAGGAAGAGGGGGAAGAGGACTTTCTGGCTCTAACTTAAAAGAGACTGATTTTATTCAGAATATCTTCACTGCTTCTACTCATGCTTATATTCTCTTCTTTACTGATTTTGGAAAATGTTACTGGCTAAAAGTATATCAAATTCCTTCAGTAGGTAGACAAGCTCGTGGTAAAGCTATTGTTAATCTTGTTAATATTGATAAAGATGAAAATATTAAAGCATTCGTAGCAGTAAGAGAATTTGATGATACCAGATACATTGTTATGGCTACTAAAAAAGGTCTCTTGAAGAAAACTACTTTAGATGCTTACTCTCGTCCTCGTACTAATGGTATCATAGCCATTAAGTTAGTTGATGGTGATGAACTTCTTGAAGCAAAATTAACTGATGGAACTAATAATATTATCCTAGCTACTCATAATGGCTATTGTAATAGATTCTCAGAAGTTAGTGCTCGTCCTCTTGGAAGAAACTCCCAAGGTGTTACAGGTATAAAACTTAGAGAAGATGATTTTGTAGTATCTATGATTGTTGTAGCTGAAAACTCTGAAGATACTGTCTTATCAATAAGTGAAAACGGTTATGGTAAAAGAACAGATTTATCACAATATAAAGTAACTAATAGAGGTACTAAAGGTTTTATTACTCTTAAAACAACTATGAGAAACGGCTACTTAGTTAAACTGTTACATCTCACAGATGATGATGATCTCATGATTACAACTCGTGGTGGTATGATAATTAGACAATCAGGTGATTCAATCTCTTCCATAGGTAGAAATACCCAAGGTGTTAGACTCATTAGCTTGTTAAAAGATGACAAAGTTTTTGATGCTACAAAAATTAAAAAAGAGATTGATGACGACGAAATAGAAAATATCGAAGATAATAACGAACAAAGTGAAAAATAATGCTTGACATTTATTTTGTTTTATCTATAAATGATATAAATAATGAATGGAGGAATTTGTGCTGCTACAAAAACATTTCGTAACTAGACAAAAAATGGTAAATGATGCTCTTGCTAACTACTTCATTACAGATGAGAAAAATGAAAAATATCTCAATGAAGCAATTAGATATTCTCTTCTGTTAGAAGGTAAGCGATTGAGACCTATCTTGCTATTTGCTGTTTATGAGATGCTCAAAGGAAGAAAAAGTACCAAATCCCTAGAGAAAATTATGCCAGTGGCAGTTGCTCTAGAAATGGTGCATATCGCCTCATTGGTCCATAATGACCTTCCAAGTTTGGAAAATTCATCAAAAAGAGGCGGTAAAGCAAGTAATCATATCAAGTATAATCCAGCAACAGCTATTCTAGTTGGAGATACATTGATTACAAAAGCTTTTGAAGTTTTAACCGAACTTAAAAATAAAGAACACGCCTTGCAGTGCATTAATATTCTAGCTAAAGCTATTTCCACCAGTGGTATGATTGGTGGGCAAACTGTAGATTTAGAATCAGCTAACAAAAGTGTCAAAGTTAATGTATTGAAATATATTCATTTGAAAAAGAGCGGAGCCTTGTTACAAGCAGCAACAGATATGGCCTGTGCTATATGTGGTGCTGAAGAAAATGTTATGATTACTCTAGGTAATTATGCTCTCAATTTAGCTTTAGCTTATGAAATAATAGATGATATTTTAGATGATATCGGAGCCTTAGAAATATTAGGAGTCGAAGCGGAAGAAAGACCTCAGCACAGAACTAACTATTCTGCCCTTATGGGGGTGGAAGTCGCCAAGAAAAATGCTGAAAAATTACTATCAGATTCTTATAAAATGGTCAAAAACTTCGAAAATAATGATATGTTGATCGAATTAATAACTAGTATTAAAGAGAGATTACCATAAATATGAAGATTATTGATATTCATACTCACATATTACCCAATGTCGATGATGGTTCTGATTCTTTAGAGAAATCTATCGAACATTTAAGTAAAATTTCAGATAATGGGGTTGAGAAGATTTTTCTCACCCCCCATTATATGTTGGGTAAATATGCCAATAAAAAAGAAGAAGTAGTTAAACAATTTGAGCTGTTAAAAGAAGAGGTAAGTAAAAATTCGTTAAATATTGAACTTATCTTGGGGGCAGAGGTTTATTGTGATGACACACTTCTTGAGCAGGTCAAGGAAGAAAGGTTAACACTAGGAAGTTCAAATTATGTTTTGTTTGAAACTTCTCTGAATGACATCAGCGATAATTCTAAGAGTTTTATTTATGAACTCCAAATGAATAGGTTTAGACCAATTTTGGCTCATCCAGAACGCTATAGCTATGTTCATGTTCATCCTCATATTGTAAAAGAATTTATTGATAGAGATGTGCTTGTGCAAGTGAATGCTTCGAGTTTACTTGGTTATCATGGGAAAAAAGTTAAGGAGATCTCTTGGAGATTATTATATAAAGGTTATGCTCACTTTGTTGCCTCAGATGACCATTGTCGCCATTCTGACTATATTTTAAAAAAAGCCTATTATAAAGTAGCAGATAAAATCGACGAAATAACTGCTAATCTTTTGTTCTATGAAAATCCTATAAAAGTTTATAATAATGAAGATATTGAGCCTGTCTATGTTAAAGTAGATAGTACACGAAAACAGAGAAGGCATAGACCATGGTGGAAGAAAGTAATTTCTTTTATAAGAAACTAAATGAAAAAGAATGTATTAATTACCAATCTCAATAGCAATATTGGATTAGCTCTGTGTAATAAAATTAGTTGTCGTAGTTATAATATCTTTGCTTTTTATCCTGAAGGTGATGATTCAGATAAATATTCCGAGCTTAAAGGAAAGATGTCTCTAATTCCATTAACTATCAGCAATACTTTGATATTAAAAAAGCATTTTTCTTTGAATCAATATGATACTATAATTCATATTCCTGATTTTCATAGAAATCCTAATAGGGGCAGAAAAGCCTTGCGAATTGCCAATGTTTTTGCTACTCAGCAAATTATTGAGTATTGTCTTAAAAGTAAAGCAAAGCTGATTTACTGCTCATCAGTGGCAATTTATGGTAATTCTCCCTTTGAGCTACCCAGTCATGACAGAACAGAAAAAGTTATTTTTGGCTACAGAGCTAAAATGATAGCAGAGATAGAGTCTTTGATTGAACAAAATAGACTGAAAGGTTTGCAAGCTGTAATTTTAAGACCATCACAATTATATGGTAACAAGTGTTGTGGCTTTTTTAATACCTTAGTGAAATTAATTAAATACAAAATTCTACCTAAGATAAACGAAAGAATTTATGTTCATCTTTGTAGTATTGATTTGTTAATAAATATTTTAGAGCAAGCTATCAATAATGACAATGTTCTAGGGAAGAATTATAATGTGGCTGATTTTGAGCCAGTCATTTTAAAAGAGTTAATAAATTACATCAGTAAAAAACAAAATAAGAAAAATTATAAGACTATTTTTCAATTAAATCTCTATATCGGAAGAAATTTGGCTAATTTATTCTATAGGTTTAACTTTGTCTTTGGGGGAAACTTTCTAGAGAGATTAACTCATAATTGGTTTTATGATATTGAAGATTTAACTAGAGATTTCAATGTTCAAAAAGTGAATACTTTCATGGCAATTTCGGAAATTTTAGACTAAGAGGCTCCTAGTGATATGAAAAGATATCAAAAATCGCTAGTATTTGGAATTCTCTTTGGTCTTGTTTTCTTATCAATATGGGCTTATTTTTTTGATTTTGATAAATTCTGGGAAAATATCCAGAACTTAAAGATATACTTTGTTATTCTTAGTATGCTATCCTATGTTATGGCTTACTTTATCAGATCAGTTAGATGGAATAGATTACTAAATCCATTAAGAGTATTTTCTCTCAAACAGACTTATTTATGGTCTCTGAGTGGTAATTTTATTAATTATCTTATCCCTATTAGGGCAGGTGAAGCAGCCAAAGCTATCATGATTAAAAAAAGTACAAATACTCCAATATCTCTTGTGTTACCTTCAATATTCATTGATAAATTTTTTGATACAATAGGTATTTTTATAGTATTAGTAATGATTCCAATTTTAGATATAGCAATGGTGCCTATCTTGCAATGGTTAGTTATTGTTCTTTTGATAATTTTTGTTCTTGGTATTTTGGTTCTGTTAAGTGCCATTATTGCCGAAAAAAAATTGATCATCCTGCTTAAAAAAGTATTCTTCTTTGTTCCTGAAAAATATCAAGACAAAGTATATTCTATGATAGAGATGTTTGTAGAGGGAACTGCTCTCTTTAAACATCATCATAAAATTTTTCTAGAAGTAGTTATTTTAACAATAATAGGAATTGTTCTTGACGGATTATATTTCTATTTAATGTTTAAGGCGTTCGGATTCACATCTATAAATATAGCCATGATATTCTTTGGCTACACTCTCTTGAATCTCTCTTATATTTTACCTCAACCTCCAGGGCAGTTAGGAAGTAATGAGATCTTGATGAGTTTGATTTTTGTTACAGGAATGGGAATGAATTATGGTGATGCAGGTTCATTGATAGCTGTTGCTCATCTTTTGACAGGTATTGTCGTAACTGTTTTAGGTATATTATCATTAAGTATGATTGGTGTGAAAATAGTAGATTTAATTGATAGGAGTAAAAATGAGTAATTCTAATGTAGAATTAATTGATAAATTAAAAAGTGTAAAATTTGATATAATTAAAGAATTAAAAAAAGTAATTGTAGGACAGGATGATGTAGTTGAAAAGATTTTAATTGCCTTATTTGCTAATGGTCACATATTGCTAGAAGGTGTACCAGGTTTAGCTAAAACATTGCTTATATCTAGTTTAGCAAAAGTAATGAACTTGGAGTTTAGTAGAATTCAATTCACACCAGATTTAATGCCTTCTGATATTACAGGTACTGATATTCTTTCTGAGAATAAAAGTGATGGTAAAAGATATTTTGAATATATAAAGGGTCCTATTTTTGCTAATATTATTCTCGCTGATGAGATTAATAGAACACCTCCTAAAACTCAAGCAGCTTTATTGCAGGCGATGCAAGAGTATGAAATAACTAATGGAAATAAAACTTATAAGTTAGATAGACCTTTTCTTGTGTTAGCTACCCAGAATCCTATTGAACAAGAAGGAACTTATCCGCTTCCTGAAGCTCAATTAGATAGATTTATGTTTAATATTATAATTGACTACCCTACTTATGAAGATGAATTGGAAATTGTAAAAGTAACTACCAATACTCAAATACAAGAGATTAAACCAATTATTTCTGGTGATGAAATTATCGCAATTCAGAAAGCAATCTTGGATATTCCTGTGAGTCAACATGTCTATGAATATGCAGTCAAGTTAGTCCGTAAGACAAGACCAAATTCTGAAGTAAGTGTTAAAGAAATTTCAGAACTTATTAGTTGGGGTGCAGGTCCAAGAGCTTCTCAATATTTAGTACTAGCAGCTAAAGCTAGAGCTGCATTGCTAGGAAGACTAACTCCTTCCGAAGATGATATCAAGTTTGTAGCTCCTTTAGTTCTAAGACATAGAGTGCTACCTTCTTTTGCAGCTGATGCTGAAGGTATAAAATCAATCGATATTATAAATAAACTGTTAAAATAAGATGAAAAAAATAATCTTACTCTGTCTAATAACTTTTTCTCTTGCTCTCTTGAATGCAAGTTTCAATAAATATATTTGGGATACAGGTAGAGAAATTGATGTTAGTGGTGAGATAGTTGAACATAATAATAATATACTTTCTGTTGGGAGTAATAATAAGCTCTTTGTTTATTCAATGTTCGATATTTATAATTTTACATTGAACGGTGCCTATACCTTCAATGATGAAATAAATGATATTGAAATTTTAACTTCTAAGAAAGTAGCTGTTGCCCTTAATACGATTATATCTTCTAAGAGGAATATAGATTCTTTGGTAACTACAGGAAGAAACATCGAAGTACGGGCTTATTATGGTAATCAAGTTGTTCAAGATGGAACTCTTCTTTATTTAGCTCATAAAGATAATGGCTTAACAATTTATGATATGGGAACAAACCTATCTAATAATATTATAAGTAATTATCATAATGACTGGGGCTTGAACACAATTGCTGCGAAATGGCCTCTTCTTTATGCCGGAAATGCCCACGGAGTTGCTACGGTTAACTTATCCAACATTAATCATCCTATGCCTTTTGGTCAGAATTATAATGTCTTTAAGTGTGATATTGTTGAAGTTTATGATGATTTGTTATTCGCAGTCTCTAATCGTACACTAAATATCTTAGATATTTCTCTACCAGGAAAGATTAAAGAAAAGGAAGTCTTATACTTTCCTTATACAATTAGGAATATTAAGGTTGAAGGAAATGAATTATTTGTTATCCTCGGTGAAGGGGGACTTGAAGTTTATAAGATAGGGTCAGATAGCACTATTGAACATGCAACATCTTATAATGATGGAAATTATCTCTATGACATAGCCTTCTATCAAGATTATCTTTTTGTTCTTAGTAAAGACAAGAAGCTTAGAATATTCCAATATAGATAAACTATCTTAAGGCATAGATTAAAGCAGTAGTTAACTTTAAGATATCTGAGTCTGTTTTCTCTAATATCTGGGCTAATTTATGTGATATTTCCCATAATACAACAACTCCAATATGGTGATGCTCTTTAATTATTTTAACAAAATTATCATGGTCGATAGTATATAATTTGCAGTCAGTAACAGCAGTAACAGTAGCTGTTCTTAATTGTTTTCCTAACAAGCCTACTTCCCCAAAAAAAGGAAAATCTTCAGCTTTAAGTTTGATTAATGTCTTGTTAATATTGCTCTGGTTATCTATGAATGATGTCTTTTTAGAAATACATACTTGACCTTCATATAGCAAAAAAAGTTCATTCCCTGAGCTGTCTTCTTCAAAAATTACTTCTTTAGCTTTATAAGTTACTAACTTAAGAGCCTTTTCAATAATCTCTATCTCTTCAGATGATAAATCAGAAAAGAGTTTGATATTTTGTAAGAAGTTTTTATTGTTCATAAATCACCTCATAATACAATAGCAGTATCATTAGCATCGATTATGTAATCATCATTAGGTTTAATTTTGATGTTATCATTTTGGTTAATGAAATTTATCTTCTTATTAGATTGCTGAAATTGTTGTTTGATGAACATATCAATGCTTGATGAGTTATCGGAGAGAATATCATCAATAGAAAATTCAGGTTGAACAGTTACTATGCCCAGTAAAATAAGACCCTTTTCTTTTTTAAGATAATCAAATAGTTCTTTGAAGGTTCTTCCGATAAAATCTTGAGAAATTTCATACTCCTTAAATCCTTTCTGATCATTTCCTTTAATTAAGGTCTGGATAAAGTTAGGTATAGTTGGTTGAAGAGTAGAGTTTGCTAAAATATCTCCACCGATATCTTCATAAATTACAACATTCTGAATTTTATCTCTCTGAATACTAGGAAGATATTTCTCGTGCTTTAATTGAAGATTAATCTGGCCTTTTACCTTTAAAAAACTGATATTATGAGCAGCAATTATTGTTCTCTCGTCTGAAGGAACTGAATCCTTACAACTTTCATCAAATAGTATGATAATTTGATTTGCATCTTTAATATTTGCTCTATTGAGTATATCTTGGTTGGTAAAATCACCTCTAATGAATTTTATATCTATCTGTTCATAATGGTTTCTGATAGTTGAGACTGTATTCTCGTCCAACTCATTAATAAGAACAACTGTTACAGGACTTTCATTGATATGCTCTACCAAGAACTTTAGGATTCTTTTAGCACTGTTGTTCCAACCACAAATCACTATATGATTCCGTAATTTAACTTTGTTCAAACCTTTCCTCTCTTTAATCTTTTGATCAATAAAATTGCTGGCAATATAAGCAGTAAATGTAGAAAAAATAACAAATCCAGAAATTATAATGAAAATACCTATTATCCTACCAGTTATAGTAACAGGATAATAATCTCCATAACCTACAGAAGTGATGGTTACTATAGTCCACCAAACAGCATCAAAGAATGTTTTGATGTTAACATTAGGATTAATTTTATTAGGCTCAAAAAAAGTAATTACTAGTGAACCAACTAGAATTAATCCAGTTATCAAAGAAACAATCTTGAATAGATCAACGATCTTTCTGTTGTTAGTAATGAATTTCAGAAAGTTATTTTTTCTACGCATTCCACCTCAAAATAATGTATTATAGTAATAATTTACAAGTAATTAAAGAAAAAACAATATTTATTCTAGGAAAATAACTCGAGCACCTCTTTTAAATTTTCCCTATTATCAATTATCTTGTGTTGATTTATAAGGGCCTTATGAATTATTTCTTCAAGTTCACTCTCAAGAATATTATTAAAAAAACTACTATTATCTGGCTTATCCTCTTTGTAGATAACTAAGATAGTCACTCTAGGTAGAGCTAGTTTAGTTAAGATTAGTTTTTTATTTAGTCTTTCATCAGTTAATTTAGCACTCTCAATAACAATAATCGAATCTTCTCTCAACCACTTTAGTAGATCAGCATAGGTGCCGAATGTCTTTGAGAACCATGGCTGATCTACTGGTGTGTAATTATAATCTAAAGTTAATATTGCTGGCATTTTTTTAACCTATAAAGACACTTCCCCCAATAAATTCTCTTAAGATAGAATTATTAGGAACAAGTTTCTCTGGTATATCCTTAATGAAGCTTAAAAGAACTAATAATCTTTGGGCTTCGGTATAATTTGATGAGCATTCAGGGATTTTCTTTAATTCTTTATAAGCATGACTTTTCAGACAACCAAGCTCATAAGTTAAGCCACTATTAAAGATGTAATCAGCATTTTCTTGGTAAGGAAAGATATTCTTATTTTCTCCATCTCTAACTGATTGCCAGCGGGAAAGAGTTTCATTAGCACTATAACCACGATAATAATAATCTCTTACAGATCTTCTAATTTTGCGACAATCTGTAGTAGGAATCCTGTTATGGTTATCGATATTGAGTTGATTAAGAGCAGTAACATAGATTTTTACTTTTTTATCATCAGGAATCTGAGCCGTTAATTCTGGATTGAGTCCATGGATACCTTCCATTACTATTACATTATCAGCATTAAGTCTTACTTTCTTACCACTATTCTCAGATAAACCCCTGCCAAAATTATACTTAGGTAGCTCTACTTCTTTACCTGCTAACAAGTCAGTAAGATGTTTATTTAAGAGCTCTAAATCTAAAGCATGGATTGACTCGAAATCAAATTCTCCATTTGATAAAATAGGTGTTTTGTCTCTACTTAAAAAATAGTCATCTAAGCCAATTACGATAGGTTTAAGTCCAGATACTAATAACTGAACAGCTAATCTATGGGAGAATGTTGTTTTTCCAGAAGATGAAGGTCCGGCAATTAAAATAATCTTTTTATTTGTTTGGGCAATTTCATCAGCGATATTGGCGATTTTCTTTTCATGTAAAGCTTCTTCATGAAGAATAAAATTACCTATTTGATAATCATCTATCAGCTTATTAATATCAATAATGTTATGAACTTTAAGATTGTTTAACCATTTGTCATGTAATTGATGTGCAGAAAATACTTTTTTAGAGAAATGAATATTTTCTCTCATAGTGAAAGAACCTCTTTGAGGGAATCTTAAAATAAGGCCTGGTTCTTGATAATCAACTTTAAAAGCTGGTACATTTTTGGTATTATCTGCTAAAGGACGAGAGTAGAAATCATAATATTCACCACATTTATAGAGAAGTATTTCACGATCAGAATAGTAGTCTAGGTTTTTTATCAGATCTTTTCTACCTTGTCTCTTTAAGATTTCTTTAGCTTGGTCCCAAGTAAATCTAAGTTTATCAATCCAGAGTCCTTTCTTTACTATCTTCTCCATTTCTTCTTGAATAAGATTGATATATTGCTCAGAGTAATCATCTAGTCCGAAAAGTTCGCAAAAGACTCCATCATCTATAGAATGCTCTACAACTAATTGTACTTTATCAGCAAAGAGATTATAGATTGCTTTAGTTAGGATAAAGATTGCTGAATCTTGATAAATTCTTTTCCCTTCAATATGATTGTAGGTAATGCAGTTTATTTTGCAATTTCTTGAAACAATAAAACTCTCGTTTTGATATCTATTATTATCTATTTTGAATGAAAGTATATCATCATAGTTTTCTATAAAGCCATTAACTATTGTTTTAATCGAACCAGATGTCTCAATTTCTAAACTTTTAACTAAAATATCATCTTTGAAAACTTCTATATTAATCATTAAATCCTCCAATTTATTAAATATCAGTAAGTTAAATAAGCGAATGCAATTTTATAACAGCATCAAATACATGGCAAGAATTATTTTCACAATTCTAATTTTGAGGATTTATTTTGCATAGTTTTGACACTTACTCATTCCAAGTAAGCTTTGATACTAATAATTTAGCATTTCAAGCTTAAGTAAGTGTTTATAATCAGATAAGAATGATTAGGAAAAAGAGCTTTATTATTAGAAATTATCTTTTAAGGGAGCTCTTAACAAAAGAATTTAAGTTAGTGAGATTATTTATAGATTATTTTATTGACTACATTAGAAAAATAAAATTATTGTCTTAGATAATAAATAAAATTTAATTTTCATGGAGGAAATGTGAAAAAAATAATAATATTAACTGTGCTTATTCTTAGTCTATCAATTGGGATAGCTAACGCTACTAACCTTGCTTATGTCAATGTTGAAAGAATCATGGTTGAAGCAAACGATGTTCAAGAAGCTAAAAGAATTTTTGATTCTGAAAGTCAAGCTTGGAGAGCTGAAATTGAAGCTATGCAACAAGAGTTAGAAGGTATGACTGCTCAGTATGAGAATAAAAAACTTATCCTTAATGAACAGGGAAAGAAAGATGCAGAGAATAAGATTAAGACTAAAGAAGAAGCATTGAATAGAAAAATGCAACAATATTTTGGTCAAGAAGGTACTGCTGCAACAAGAAATGCTGAGTTGTTAGAACCAATCTTAGATAGAGTCAATGAAGTTATTCAAGCTATAGCTATTGATGATAACTATGATATGGTATTAGATATAACTGCTGGTAATGTTCTGTATGCTAAAGACTACATGGATATAACAGAAAAAGTTATTGCTAGATTAAATAGTGGTGAGTCAACAACTAATGATTCTAGTACTAGTGATAGCGGTAAAAAATAGATAACTAATGAAAACTTTTACAATAGAACTAAAAATTGAAGATATCCTTTCGCAAGCTAAAGGAGAATTAGTTTCTAGGTTTGATACAGCACTGAAGGGTGTTGCAGAACTTGATGAAGCCAATTCTCATTCAGTTTGTTTTTATGAGAATGAAGCATATATCAACAAACTTAAAGATTGCCAAGCTGGTTTGATAATAGTAAATTCAGACTTTGATAATTCTCTAAATAAACATTCTAATTTACTTAAAGTAGATAAACCATATTTTACTTTTATGGTATTAGTAAAGCTTTGGATAGAGATGGATAAACAAAGCAAAGCTAGATTTATATCTAAAAAAGCTTCCATTTCTCCTTCTGCAATAATCGGTGAAAATGTTCATATTGCTGATTTTGTTGTTATTGAAGATAATGTGAAAATTGGAAACGATACTACTATTGAAGCAAATTGCGTAATCAAAGAAGATACTTCTATTGGGCATAATTGCTACTTATTTCCTAATTGTACAGTCTATGATAATATGATTTTAGAGAATGGGGTAACACTTCACGCTGGTGCAGTAATTGGTGCTGATGGATTTGGCTATATTCTCTATAATAATATTCAAGAAAAAGTACCTCAAATAGGAAATGTTATTATTAAAAATAATGTCGAGATTGGAGCCAATTCCTGTATTGATAGGGGCACAATTGGTTCTACAATAATAGATAAAAACACAAAAATTGATAATTTAGTGCAAATAGGCCATAATGTGAAAATTGGTGAGAATACAATAATCTGCTCACAAGTGGGAATTGCCGGCAGTACAGAAGTTGGTGATTTTGTTTATCTTGCCGGACAAGTTGGTGTTGCTGATCATGTAAAGATAGGCAACAGAGTTATGGCTGGAGCTAAATCAGGTATTCATAGCACTATTAAAGATGACTTGAAAATATTAGGGTATCCAGCCAGAGATGTTGCCTTACAAAGAAGAATTATGGCTGCAGAAACCAAGTTACCTGATATGTTTAAAGCTTATCTAAAAACTAAGAAGAAAGAGAATAAAGAGTAAATAATATGAGTGATTTTAAAAAAACAATAGCAGGAAGTATCAGTTATACTGGTATCGGATTACATTCAGGGATAATTTCTACAATAACTTTTAAACCCGCAGCTAGTGATGATGGAATTAGGTTTGTCCGTGTTGATATGCCAGGAAAACCAATTATTCCAGCAGATATAGACCATGTTGTTGATATCTCGCGCGGAACAACCATAGGAATTAAAGATGCCTCTGTAGGAACTATTGAACATGTCCTTGCTGCAGTAAAAGGTATGGATATTGATAATATAACTATTGAAATTGATGGACCTGAAGCACCAGTTGCAGATGGTTCTGCTTATCCTTTTATTCAACTTATCAAACAAGTTGGGGTAAAGCAACAGGATTCTGTTAGAGAATATTTTGAATTTGATAAACCTATCAATTTCTCAGCTCCAGAAGATAATGTCGATATTGTTATTGTCCCTTCTAATGAACTAAAAGTTACTTTCCTAATTGATTATCACCATCCCTATTTAGGTACCCAATATACTTGGTTACCAAACATGTCATGCTTTGAAGAAGAATTTTCTAAAGCTAGAACCTTCTGTTTCATTAATGAAATTCTTTATCTAAAAGAGAAGAATCTTATTAAGGGTGGTTCTTTGGAGAATGCAGTTGTAATTGGTGAACCAAATATGACTACTGAAGAATTGAGTAATTTGAAAGATACTTTTAATTATCATAAAGATATTGAAGTAACTTCTGAAGGTATTCTTAATACAAGTTCTTTAAGATATTATAATGAATTTGTTAGGCATAAAGTATTGGATGTTATTGGTGATATAGCCTTGCTTGGTTTACCAATAAAAGGACACATCTTAGCTGCTCGTTCAGGTCACAAGACTAATGTTGAATTAGTAAAAAAACTTCGTTCTATCCAGAGAAAGAATGAATTACAGAAGATGTTCCAAAAGAAGAGAACTGAAGATATCGTCTTTGATATTAACGCAATTCAGAAGATTCTTCCCCATAGATATCCATTCTTATTTGTAGATAAAATTATTGAATTTATACCAGGAAAACTCATTGTAGGTATCAAGAATGTTACTATGAATGAACCATTTTTCCAAGGACACTTCCCTGAACATCCTGTTATGCCAGGTGTAATTATTGTAGAAGCAATGGCACAAACAGGTGGAATAATGCTCTTGAATCAGCTAAATGATCCTGAAAACTATGTTGCTTATTTTGCTTCTATTGATAATGTTAAATTTAGAAAACCAGTATTACCTGGTGATATTCTTAGATTTGAAATGAAAGTAATCTCCTTGAAAGCTACAATCACTAAAATGCATGGTGATGCTTATGTGGGAAATACAAAAGTTTGTGAAGGTGACTTCCTCGCTAAATTAATGAAGAAATAGGGGCATATTATGAAAATGATACATCCAACAGCAATTATTAAAGAAGGTGCTAAAATCGGTAAAAATACCGTGGTTGGTCCATATTGTGTTATTTCTGAAAATGTCGTGCTGGGGGATAATAATCATCTACAATCTCATGTTGTGATTGATGGTAACACAAGGATTGGAGATAATAATCAATTTTATCCTTTTGCTTGTATTGGCACTAAACCTCAAGATCTTAAGTATAAAGGTGAGCCAACTAGAGTTAATATCGGAAGTAATAACACTATTAGAGAGTATGTTACTATAAACGCCTCTAATGGCTTAGACGAAGATACAAATGTAGGTGATAATAACTTGATTATGTCTTATGTGCACATTGCTCACAATTGTCAGATTGGCAATAATGTAATTATCTCAAGTGCAACTACTTTTGCAGGACATGTCCATGTTTTAGATCATGCAATAGTAAGTGGAATGTGTGCTGCCAATCAGTTTGTAAAAGTTGGTAGATATGCTTTTGTGGGAGGAGCTTCCCAGATTAAGAAAGATATTCCTCCTTTTACTCGTGGTCAAGGTACTGATTATCATTTAGGTGGAATAAATAGTGTTGGCTTACAACGCCGTGGTTTCTCTCCTGAAGATATTACTGAGATTAAAGAGATTTTCAGAATATTCTATCGTTCTGGCTTAAATGTTTCTCAGGCAATTACTCAAGCTGAATCATTAGAGAACTTAACAGATTACCAGAGAGAATTTATTGAATTTGCTAAATCTTCTGAGCGAGGAATTGTTCTAAATAGTATCAAAGAATCTTCAGAATAGGATAAATAAATATTGACAACTTTTAAGTAATTATATTTTTTGAAATCAGCTGTGGGGCATTAGCTCAGCTGGGAGAGCGCTACACTGGCAGTGTAGAGGTCAGCGGTTCGATCCCGCTATGCTCCACCAGTCTTCGAAATGAACAAAGTGAATGAGAAGACTGACACGGCGTAGCATCATTAGATGCGAAGACGGTCAAAGCATAAATGATCGTTTTGTTCATTACTACGCCTTGGCAAGCCAATATATGATACTTATATATGTCATAAATAAATTAATGAGGTTATTATGTATTATGTTTATATACTTAAGAGTATATCTCATGAAAATAAATATTATACAGGTTATACTTCTGACTAAAAAAAGAGAATCCAAAAGCATAATTATGGTGAAGTACAATCTACATCTAAATTCAAGCCTTGGGAAATAAACTGTTATTTTGCCTTTAAAACCAAGGAGAAAGCGCTATCATTTGAATCATATCTCAAAACTCATTCTGGAAGAGCATTCTCTCGTAAACATTTTTAAGACAAAACACATTTTGATAATTATATCATAACTTAAAACAAAACCTTGCATTAGCAAGGTTTTGTTTATTCTGTTATATCTCAAACTTGTTTTTTTATTTGCTATTTCTTAATAAGTTCTACAATATCATCTTCCATCTTTTCTGGTTTAGTAGAAGAAGAAACTCTTTTCACAACATTTCCTTCTTTATCAACAATAAACTTGGTAAAGTTCCATTTAATTGCATCTCCAGGGAACCCTGATTGCTGTGACTTCAGAAATACATAAAGCGGATGAGTATCATTTCCATTAACATCAATTTTACTAAACATAGGGAAGCTTACACCATAATTCAAAGTGCAAAATTCTTTGATATCTTCATCACTAGCAGGTTCTTGATTAGCGAACTGATTACTTGGGAATCCTAGAATAACCAATCCATCTTTCTCATATTTATTATATAGCGCTTGCAAACCCTCATATTGGGGGGTAAAGCCACATTTGCTAGCTACATTGACTACAATCACAACTTTTCCTTTGTAGTCTGACATTGATATTTCTTTGCCATCTATTGAAGTTGCTGAAAAATCATAGAAACTTTTTTCCTCAATTTTACTTTCCTCATTACTTTTAGCATAAGCCAGCATTGTTACTATTAACGAAGTTAATAGAATTATATATTTTAACATTTCTTTACCTCTTTACTTTTTTATGATATTATATGCAAAATTTGCTATTATGCTAAAATTATTTGTAATTCGTAAGTATTCTCCAGTGAGGATAAGCATTCCTTAACTGTCGGACGGTTTTTTCCACAAGGCTTTCTACTTCGCTGAAGCTATGTAGTAAGTATGTAACTAGGGCCATTAAGCGCTTTAGTAAGAGCTTTCGTTTTCGCACTCATTGCGATAATGAACTGCGAAATCGCACTTATTCTAATTGTTACTAAAAAATAGGCAAAAACCTTTTCCCTTTAAAAAAATATATATCCTTATTTTTAAACTACTTACACACTTTTTTTTTATAATGCATTTATTTGGAAGTAATATTGCTATTATATATCAGTGAAAGGATTTTGTTTTTAAAAATTTTAAAAAAAAGTAAAGGAGAAAAAAATGAAAAAACTTATCTTATCACTTTTATTAGTTGTTTTATGTATGTCGCTTTTTGGTTTAGACAAATATCTTCCACCAACTGGTCTTAGTGGAGCTGGTACTTCTGACAACCCTTATTTAATTGAAGATTTTGCTGACCTTGTTACCCTATCTTCTACTAGCTCTTATTGGGCTTCTGGAACTTATATCCAGCAAACTGGTGTGATTGATGCTTCTAGTTCAGCTGACTTAAATGCTGGTGAAGGTTTCCTTCCTATTGGAAATTCATCCTCACCTTTCTTTGGTCATTATGATGGCCAAGATTTTGAAATTCAGAACTTGAACATTGATAGAGCTGCTGACGAACAAGGTCTTTTCGGATTCTGTATTAATGCAAGTATTTCCAATGTTAGCATGATAAATGCAGACATCAGCGGAATTAATTATGTTGGTGCAATAGTAGGAAAATCATCAAATGGATTAACCATAAAAAACTGTTCAGTTCATGGAAGTGTTACTGGTACCCAAAATATTGGAGGTATAGCTGGTTATCTAGGAAATTCTTCAATGATTAACTGCTCTATGATTGGAACAATTACAGGAGATAGTCAGGTTGGAGGTTGTCTTGCTACTGCAGGAAATACTACAATTAGGGACTGTTCTTCGGCTGGAACAATCTCAAGAATCAACCAAAATAACAATAAATATAACTGGGGTGGTATTGTTGCTTTTTCAAACTTTAGTTCTGATATTTCCCACTGTACTTCAACAGCAAATGTTGTAGGTAACAGATATTCAGGTGGTATAGTTGGATATGCAAGTCAATCTACTACGATAGATTCTTGTTATGCCAGTGGTGATGTTACTGGAGGTAATAGAATAGGTGGGTTAATTGGCAATGCAGAAGGAATCGCTTATTTAAGAGCTTGTTATGCAACTGGAGATGTAACAAGTTATGACCAAACTGCTGGTGCTTTTGCTGGTGGAATAACTGGTACTGCATCTGTAAATGTAGAAATAAGTAACTGCTATGCTTTGGGGGATGTTGAAGCTATAGCTTTTGCTAATGGTTTTATGGGATATTGTACTTCTGTTGATATTGACAATTGCTATTCAATAGGAGAGTTAACTGTCTCTTCAGGAGCTCCTAAAGATGGTTTTGCTTATGGAGATGGTAGCTACACTTGTGAAAATTCATTCTGGGATTATAATACATCTCAAGTATCTACTTCAACTATTGGTATTGCAAAATCAAGTGAAGAAATGAAAACATTGACAACTTTCACAAATGCTACTTGGGATTTTCTAGGAGAGAGTATTAATGGAGATGAAGATAATTGGAAGATGGATGCCAGTAGAAACATGGGTTACCCTTACTTAACTTGGGCAGAAGATCTTATTCCTGCATCTATAGTTTGTCCTCATGTTACAACAAATATATTGCCTACAGACGGACAATGGAATGAAACAACAGATGCTCCTATATCTTGGGGTGCTATTCCTCAAGTAGTTGGTTTCACTAGAGGATATGATGTTAGAGTTACTATTCAAGTTGAAACAGCAATCGATACTATCATTGGAAATGTAGAAAATGAAGAATCTTCAATAGTTTTTTACTTTACTGATCTTCCTGGTGGAGAACTTCCTTATTCAGCTATAGTAAGATGGGCTGTTACTCCTTATTATAAAATAGATAATGAAAAATCATATCCTACTACAGATCCACAGGAATACATGTTTACAACAAATGCAGGAATTCAACCAGAAGAACCTAATGAAAGTAACCCTATAGAGGGAATAAGTATTGATATTCCAGATAATGCAACTCCTCATGTTCCTGTCATTTTAGAAAACCTACCAACAGAGGGTTTTGCATATCAACCAATAGCTGCATTTACTTATAACTTTGATATTACAGATATTTATATTATTCAAATCTTTTATCCTGAGTTAGATGAAATTTCTCATGTATATATTGGTGGGACTGAATTAGATCTTTATGACGGTTCTTCAGAAGTGGATATCTGGATAATTATGGAAAGTAGGCTATATATTGTTTACAACTATGATGGTTCAAAAGGAGAGAGTGTAGAATTAAGTAACGACAAAGACATCGTAATAACAATAATGATGACTTTACCCTCCCAGTAGAACTCTCATCTTTCAATGCTATTACCACAGCAGATAACTTTGCTCAAATCTCTTGGGAAACAGCTTCTGAATCAAATCTCTTAGGTTATAATATTTATCGCAATGAAAGAGAAAATTCTGAAACATCACAAAGAGTTAATGCTAATATAATCTCAGCTAATAACTATGCTAGTGGTTCTAAGTACTCATTTGTTGATAGTGAAATTGAAACTGAAACCACTTATTATTACTGGTTAGAGAGTGTAGAATTAAGTAACGAAAATAACCTTTACGGACCTGTAAGTGTGAGAATAGAGTCTGAGCTTAATAATAATGTTCTACCTACAGCAACAAGTCTATTCGCAGCTTATCCAAATCCATTCAATCCTGAAACTACTATCAATTTTAATGTGAAAGAAAATGATCTGGCTTCCTTAGTTATTTATAACTTAAAAGGTCAAGTAGTAAAATCTTACACTAATTTCTTACCAGGTCAACATAGTCTTGTCTGGAATGCCAAAGATAATAACAATAAGAATGTTGCTTCTGGTGTATATCTCTATAAGTTAATATCTAATAGTTATAATAAAACTAATAAAATGATTCTTATGAAATAGTATCCAATAAAAACAAATCCAAATGAAGAAAAGCTCCGAGCTTTCGGAGCCTTCTTCTCTGGTTAACAGTTAATAATGCTATAATACATTAGTTAATGATTTCGTTTGAAAATTAAAAAAATATAAAGGAGAAAATTATGAAAAAACTTATTTTATCACTTTTGTTAGTTGTTTTTGGATTGTCACTTTTTAGTCAGACTCTTACTGGAGCTGGTACATCTGATAATCCTTATTTAGTAGAAGATTTTGCTGACCTTGTTACCCTATCTTCTACTAGCTCTTATTGGGCTTCTGGAACTTATATCCAGCAAACTGGAAACATCGATGCTTCTGATTCTTCCACTTTAAATGGTGGGGCAGGCTATAATCCTATTGCCAATTTTCTAGGAATATATGATGGTAACAATAAATTTATATCTAACCTCTTTATCTCTAGGTCTTCTGGCAATCAAGCATTGTTTGGAAAAGGTGATAATGCTACCATCAAAAACCTTGGATTGAAAGATTGCCAAATAACAGGAACCTATTATACTGGTGCCCTTGTAGGAGAAGCAATAACTTGCACTATTGAAAATTGTTATTCTACTGGTTCTGTTACAGGAACACTCTATGTTGGTGGATTGATTGGATATATTGTTACTAATACAAGTGTAGAAAATACTTTTTCCGAATGTTCTGTAAATGGAACAGCATCTGTAGGTGGTCTGATTGGATATAGCAAAACAAACACTACTTTAACCAAGAGTTATGCTACAGGTGATGTTCAAAATACAGGAGCCAATTCAGGCGGTTTAGTTGGATATGCTTATCAAATGACTTCTATTAGTGAATGTTTTGCAACTGGAGATGTAAGTGGAGATGAGTCTGTAGGAGCGTTTGAATTCTACTACAGCAGGTGTAGCAACTTCACCTATAGCTATAGGTAAAACTACTGAAGAGGTAATATGTATGGTACCAATCCTTCAAATCGACTTACAATAAGCAACTGCTACGCTTCAGGAAATGTACAAGGAACTAGTATAGTTGGTTCTTTTTCAGGAAGGTTTAATAGAGTAATTGTTGATAACTGTTATAGTCTTGGTTCAGTCACATCTATAGAAAGCTCTGTTGGAGCTTTCACAAGCTCTGCATTTTCTACAACTTGCACAAATTCTTTCTGGAATTCTACTACAGCAGGTGTAGCAACTTCACCTATAGCTATAGGTAAAACTACTGAAGAGTTACGAACTTTAGCTACATTTATAGACTCAGATTGGGATTTTGTTGATGAAAGTGCTAATGGTGAAAATGATTATTGGACATTAAATAGTGAAATCAATGATGGTTTCCCTTATTTAACTAATTTAGAAGATGCCTTTAATGAAAGTATCGAAGTTCCTCATGTTATATTAAATATATTGCCTACAGACGGACAATGGAATGAAGCAACAGATGTTTCTTTATCTTGGGATGCTATTCCTCAACTAGTTGGTTTCACTAGAGGATATGATGTTAGAGTTACTATTCAAGTTGAAACAGAAATCGATACTATCATTGGAAATGTAGAAAATGAAGAATCTCGTGTAGTTTTCTCCTTTACTGATCTTCCTGGTGGAGAACTTCCTTATTCAGCTACAGTAAGATGGACTGTTACTCCTTATTATAAAATAAATAATGTAAAATCATATCCTACTACAGAACCACAAGAATATATGTTTGCAACTAATGTAGAAATTCAACCAGAAATACCTAGTGAAAGTAACCCTATAGCGGGAATAAGTATTAATATTCCAGATAATGCAACTCCTCATGTTCCTGTCATTTTAGAAAACCTACCAACAGAGGGTTTTGCATATCAACCAATAGCTGCATTTACTTATAACTTTGATATTACAGGAATTTATAATATTCAAGTCATTTATCCTGAGTTAGCTGAAATTTCTCATGTATATATTGGTGAGACTGAATTAGATCCTTTTGACCCTTCTTTAGAAGAGGATTTTTGGGTAATTTTTGGAGGTACGCTATTTATTATTTACAACTATGATGGTTCAAAAGGAGACAAAGACATCGTAATAACAAATAATGATGACTTTACCCTCCCAGTAGAACTCTCCTCCTTCAATGCTATTGCCACAGCAGATAACTTTGCTCAAATCTCTTGGGAAACAGCATCTGAATCAAATCTTTTAGGTTATAATATTTATCGCAATGAAAGAGAAAATTCTGAAACATCACAAAGAGTTAATACTAATATAATCTCAGCTAATAACTATGCTAGTGGTTCTAAGTACTCATTTGTTGATAGTGAAATTGAAACTGAAACCACTTATTATTACTGGTTAGAGAGTGTAGAATTAAGTAACGAAAATAAACTTTACGGACCTGTAAGTGTGAGAATAGAGTCTGAGCTTAATAATAATGTTCTACCTACAGCAACAAGTCTATTCGCAGCTTATCCAAATCCATTCAATCCTGAAACTACTATCAATTTTAATGTGAAAGAAAATGATCTGGCGTCCTTAGTTATTTATAACTTAAAAGGTCAAGTAGTAAAATCTTACACTAATTTCTTACCAGGTCAACATAGTCTTGTCTGGAATGCCAAAGATGATAACAATAAGAATGTTGCTTCTGGTGTATATCTCTATAAGTTAATATCTAATAGTTATAATAAAACTAATAAAATGATTCTTATGAAATAGTCCAATAAAAACAAATCCAAATGATGAAAAGCTCCGAGCCCCATTCGGAGCTTTTTGTCAGATGAAGTAAATATTTTAACCCACAATGTAGAAAATCTTCTCGCCTAACCCTATAATTTTTCTTGTGAATACTAAGCTGGCTACTTAGCTAAAGCTACTGAAGGAAAGCGGTTAGACAGAAGTATCTTTTGTGATATCCCTAAAATATAGAAACTTCTGTTAATGTGGTGAACTCTTCTAAAAACTTCATGCCTAATACAGAATTGCCTTTATCATTAAGCCTAGGGCTATAAACCGCAATGGCATAATTTCCTGGATGAACAGCTATTATCCCTCCGCCAACACCACTTTTCCCTGGCAAGCCTATTTTGTAGGAGAATAAGCCAGCTTGATCATAGAATCCACAAGTCTGCATAATAGCATTAATTCTTTTAGATTGACTGACAGTAATAACTCTTTCACCTGAGAGGAGTTTCCCTCTGTTGGCAAAGAGAATAAAAGCATTGCATAAGTCTTGACAGCTTAATTCCAAAGAGCAGATTGTGAAATAGAAATTCATTACAGCATCAATATTATTTTTTAGATTATTATGTGCTTTTATAAAGTTTGCTAAGGCATAGTTGCGAAAACCAGTTGCTTTCTCCGAATCAGCAATTTTCTGACTATATTGTATTTTTTGATTATTGGTTAATCTTCTGACGAAGCCTAAGAAATTTTCAGCAGGATTTTTAAGATGGTCTAAAAGTATATCACATATTACAATAGCTCCAGCATTAATGAAAGGATTGCGGGGTATTCCATTCTCATATTCCAACTGAACCACCGAATTGAAAGGATTTCCTGAAGGTTCCATGTTGACTCTTTCCCATAATTTATCCTTTTCAAATTCCAAGGCTAAGGTCAGCGACAAAACTTTAACTATACTTTGCACAGAAAAACTTAAGTCATTCTGTCCTAAGGAGTAATTATCACTATTTACTGTAAGAAGATGAACTCCAAAAATATTAGGATCAACTTTTGCTAATTCTGGAATATAATCTGCAACATGACCAATTATTGCTTGCTCTTTAATAATGCTATAAACTTTATTTAATGCCTCTTGATAATCCATATTTACCTCATTCTATTTTGATAGACATTTAATAGTGAGTTAAAACTTTGGCAAGAGAAATTCTTAATCGCAAAATCAAAGAATCTAAAAATAAAATTTAGCTTTTTTTTATAATTGCTTAAATTGTTATTAATAAAATAGTTTATAGATAAAAAAACATAGACATAAAAGTGATAGAAAAAAAAAGTAGCTTAAAATAATAAATATCAAAAGGAAGGATGATATATGAAGAGGATTATACTTATAGTGATAGCAATACTTACTTGCTATGGATTATTAGCTGTTCCCGCAGCTCCTTATTTAACGACTTATACCCAAGCTGATGGCACAACTTTAGAAATTTATGTTAGAGGTGATGAAAGATTAAACTGGTCTGAAACTTCTGATGGCTATACCCTTTTAAACAAGGATAAGAGCAAATATTATGCAATTAAAGATCAAGACGGTGATTTAGTTGTTTCTGAAGTCTTAGCAAATGACCCTGAAAACAGAACAATTGACGAGACCTCATTCTTAAACACAATCCCTAAATATCTTCGTTATAGCCAGGCTCAAGTTAATTTAGCTAATGAACTAAGATCTTCTTCTCGGATGGGAGGTTTCCCAACTACTGGTGAGAATAACTTACTGCTTATTTTAGCTAACTTTACTGATACTAACACTACATACTCCCAATCAAGTTTCAATAATATGATGAATCAAAATAATTACAGTGGAGTAGGAAGTTTCAAACAGTATTATTTAGAAGTATCCTATGGTCAGCTTACTGTTAATACAACTGTCATAGGTTGGGTAACTGTTCCAAATAATCATGATTATTATGGACCTCAATCTCGTTGGGCTGAATTTGCTCGTGATGCTGTCTATGCTGCAGATCCTCTAATTGATTACTCTCAATTTGATAATGATGGTAATGGCAGTGTTGATGGCGTTGCTATCTATCATCAAGGTAAGGGACAAGAAACTACAGGCGATACCTCTGACATCTGGTCTCATAGCTTTTCTTTAGTAGGTGGTGGATATTATGTTACTTTAGATGGTGTTCAAATATCAGATTACACCATGCAAGCAGAAAAGCAATATTGGTCAATGGCAGGTATTGGTGTTATTTGTCATGAATTTGGTCATAATCTCGGAACTCCTGATTTCTATGATACTGATTATCAAACAAATGGTAGTCAAGATGGTACAGGTGAATGGGATATCATGGGCTCAGGTGCTTATAATGGTGGAGGAGACAGGCCTGCTCACCATAATATGTGGAGTAAAACTTATTACGGTTGGGTTCAACCACAAGAACTCTATTATGATGGTAACATTACAATCCCAAGTAGTACAAGTAATCCTGTTGTTTACTTCTTTAATACCCCTGTTAATGGTGAATATATAATGTTAGAGAATGTTCAGCAAACAGGCTTTAATGCAGGTGTTCCTGGCAATGGATTATTAGTTTATCATGCCGATGAAAACTGGATAAGCTCTCACCTAAATCAGAATAATATTAATACAACTTCTCATCAAGGATTTTATATAGTTCCTGCTCAAGGTAGTGTTAATAGCTCCTATGCTCCTTTCCCTACTTATTCTGTTACTTCATTTACAGACAATAGCTCTCCTGCCATTCCTTCATGGGGAAACTATGATATCTCAAAAGGACTCACTAATATCACTAAAACAGGTGGAGTAGTTAGTTTTAATTTCTCAGATAATAGTGCTTATATTCCTGAAGTTACAATTCCTAATCTTATGAATAATCAATATTTTCATGTTGGTGATGAAATAAATTTAGATTTAGAAGTTTATACTTCAATTCCTGAAATGAATATCGATATGATTGAGATTTTTATCAATGGAGTGACACAGCAAGTACATCTTTCTGAACCATATAATTACTCCTTTAATGCTACTACTGAACATTATGAAAATAATCAATATTCTGGCTTAAATGAAATTATGGTTAGAATATATACTAACTTCCAAAATTATGATAGTTACTTCTATTTTAATATAGAAAGTGATGCTGATTATCTTGATCAATTTGAAGATTACTCTGACTTCTCCACTAGCTTTGGAGATTGGGAACTCATAGATAATGATAATCAAGTAACCAAATATATACCTTATTACGATTATCCTAACCAAGATAGTGAAAAAGCCTTTATGATTTTTAATCCTGCTGAAACAACTCCTTTTATAAGGGAAATTGAAGCTTATTCCGGATTTAAAGTTGCGGCAGCCTTTTCTAATGATTCAGAAGTTGCTAATGATGATTGGTTAATTTCTCCTTCTATTTCTCTTGCTGTGCCTATTGACGAGTATATTAGAGAGAAAATCCTAAGCTTAAGTGTACTTGGTACTCTAGAAGATGGCGAATTGTTCAATGTACTTTATGCATCTGAAGAGACTGATAATGAATTTGTTTCCTTAAATGAAACACCACTAGAAGCTGATGAAGAATGGACTAGATTATCTTTCGTTTTACCAAATAACAATGGAGAAATAAAAATAGCTGTGCAAGTTGTCTCAACTGCTGGCTTGTTCGTAATGCTTGATGATATTTCTATCTTTGAAAGAATACCTGTAAGTAATGAAGATAATGATATCAGCCTAGTTAATCAATTTACTGCTTCAAATTACCCAAACCCATTTAACCCTGAGACTACTATTAGTTTTAACATGCCTCAAGCTGGTAAAGCTAATGTGCAAATCTATAATTTACGCGGTCAATTAGTGAAAACTTTGCTTAATGACCAAGTATCTGTAGGTATCAAAAATGTAGTTTGGAATGGCACAGATGCTCAAAATAGACCTGTAGCTAGTGGCCTTTACTTCTATAGAATAAAAACTGATAAGAATACTATTCAAAGAAAAATGCTTCTGCAAAAATAGATTTCCTAAATCCCCCTCCGCGAGGGGGACACAGGGGGTGCTTCCTATGGAAGCACCCCCTGCTTGCATGGGGATTTTTTGTAGATGGAAGTTTAAACTGGTACACAAATGGCAGTTTAATCTGATACATTTTCAACACCCCGCCTGCTGCGCAGGCACCCCTCTTCTCCAGAGGGGACTGAAATACCTCGCGTGTTTCTTCTTAAGATAATATAAGATTTTGATAAGGTTTTTCGCATGCAAGGGTGCATGCAATCCGACAGAAGAGGGATTATTACAATTTAAATTCCCCTCTTTAGTGATTAACTGGGGTTACGGACCTTAAGTCCGTGAATCTTATATTCCCCGCTTTAGTGCTGAAGGCACGCTAAAAGAGGGGTGGCATCGAAGATGACGGGGTGTTTTTTAAATCCCCCTCCGCGAGGGGGACACAGGGGGTGATTCCTATAGAATGGAAGCGTCCCCGCTTCCACGGGAATTGTAGATGGAAGTTTAAACTGGTACATTTTCAACACCCCGCCTGCTGCGCAGGCACCCCTCTTCACCAGAGGGGACTTAAATACATCGCATTCTAGACCTCTTAAACTCCCCGCTTTAGTGCTGAAAGCACGCTAAAAGAGGGGTGGCTGCGAAGCAGACGGGGTGTTTTCTTCTATGGAATGGAAGCGTCCCTGCTTCCATTAACTGGGATTTCAAGATCTTCAATCAGCTTAGACACTATTCATCTACTACTTATCAATTCACAGCGGACAAGTTGTCCACAATCCGACAGAAGAGGGATCCCCCTCCGTAGGGGGACACAGGGGGTGTTTTCTTTTATGGAGTAGAAAGCGTCTCTGCTTCCACATTAGACACTGGTATTTCAAGATTTTTAAGCAGTTTAGACACTATTCATCTGCTATTTATCAATTCACAGCGGAGAGAATCTCCACTATCCGGCAGAAGAGGGATTTTCACACTTTTCAACCGCTATTTTTGGTACTTAAGTCTGAAGTGCTAATTTCTAGCTCCAGAGGAGCTATTTCTTGGTAGCACAAAGGTCACCCCCACAAAAACAATCGCTCCGTAGGTGCGAATTGCTTTTTATGTTATGGCAATGAAGATTATGATAAAAAAAACCTATTTATTTTAAGCTTTAATGATGATAATTTGTATATCTTCGCACCTACGGAGCGATGGGATTTCTTTAACTAATTCAAGGCTACCAAGAAACTGCTCCTCTGGAGCAAATCTGTAAAGGCAGACTAAAAGATGTGCAGATGGAAGTTTAATCTGGTACATTTTCAACACCCCGCCTGCTGCGCAGGCACCCCTCTTCACCAGAAGGGACTTAAATACCTCGCGTTCTAAACCTCTTAAACTCCCCTCTTTAGTGCTGAAAGCACGCTAAAAGAGGGGTGGCTGCGAAGCAGACGGGGTGTTTTTCTAATGGGTGTATGGCAATACGCCCCTACAAATCCCCTTCTATGAGGGGGACACAGGGGGTGTATCCCTGACAAACTTAAAAAGTCCCGCTAGCGGGGCTTTTATCTATCATTCAAATTTACACGAAATTTAAATCTTCTAATCTTCTAAAAGTCTTGGAATTTCCCTAGGTATTCTGCTCAAAATCTCATAGTTAACTTGCTGACTTATTTCACTAAAAGAATCCACAGTGATAATATGATTCTTTTGCTCACCAACTATCACAACTTCATCACCTACATTCACACTAAAAAGATCTGTAACATCTGCTATTATCATATTCATATTTACCAATCCAATGACATTACAGGGAACCCCGTTAATTAGAACTCTACCATGATTGCTCAAAGATCTACTATAACCATTTGAATAACCTATAGGTACAATAGCTATAACTTTAGATTCAAAAGCAACATAAGAAGTCCCATAACTAATAAAGTCACCAATTTTAACTTCTTTAATAGTCATAATCTTAGATTTCCAACAGATAACTCTCTTAAGTGGGTCATGCTTATTTATTCTTGTACTCATAAATCTTAAATAGGTCTCTTTACTTGACCAAAAACCATATTGCATAATCCCGATCCGGATTAAATCAAATCTTGCTTCAGGATAACTTATTGCCCCAGCTGAACAGGCTATATGACAATATTCTGGTCTTATTCCTAAGCTTATAATTTCACTTTTATATGATTTTAACTTCTTGATCTGACTCTTTACTCTTACATGGTTAGCAATACTATCAGGACCTGCTAAATGAGAACAAAGTCCTTTAACTTCAAAATATTCAGAATTATTTTTAATTATCTCAATCGCCTTTAAAAATTCTTTATGACTAAAACCAGTTCTGTTTAACCCTGTCTCAACTTCAATATGAATCTTCGCTTTTATATTAAGCTCTTTGGCATATTTAAGAGCATTAGTAAGTCTCTGCATCTCAAACACAAAGAACTCATAGCCAGAGTTAATTGCTTCTTTTAAATCTTTAGGATCTACCCAACCCATTATCATGATATCTGTTTCAGCTTTTACTATTTTCCTGACTCTTTTAGCTTCTTCATAGTTAAATGTAGAGAAATGGTTAATACCGCAAGACTCAACTACTGGGACAAATTCTTCAATACCATGTCCATAAGCATTTGCTTTAACGACAGATGAGATGCGTAATTTGTTTTTAAAATGTTTCTGTAAAAAATTTATATTATTTTTGATAGCACTTTTACTCAGAATAATTTCTGTTGAATAACTCATAATTCCTTTTTTCTTCTTATTTTTTTTGTTCATATTTACTAATAATTTAATTTCGATGTTAATGCTTAATAAACTTTAATATCTAACTATAATAGATAAATAATTATCATTTAAAGAAGATAAAAAAGAATATATTTGTAATCTAATGACAGGATATAGCATTTATCCTATCAGTCAAGTAATACTTGTATTATTTTGCTTGATTTCATTCTTTTTACTTAATATTTATTGGATATCTTCTTTTCATTCCTTGCTCTCTTGCTACTCCTCAACAGACATAACATATAAAAGTCAAATAATTACTGAGATGTGTGAAATGGAGCATTGCAAGTGCAGAGGAAGAAAAAGCGGAGAGCAGTTAAATAAGATCTAGTAAAAAAGACTAAAAAGGAATTGACACAGGAAGATACAGAAAAAATATGACCTAAGGTAATAAAGGAAATAGGCATAATGAAAAAGAATATAAAAAAGAAAATTACAAAAAACAGTATTATTGAAGCGACCCTAGAATTAATTAATGAAAAAAATGGATCAAGTGAAGTAACGATAAGAGATATTGCTCAAAAACTTAACTGTTCGCATCCGAATATTTATAATTACTACAAGAGTCTCGGTTTATTAAAGTGGGATTGTATTGAAGCCATAATGACTAGAATGGTTGATACCGTAATGGCTAGCGTTGAGAATCTGCTTGATTCTAAGGAGAAAATGTCTGTATTCTTTGCGAGTCTTTTAGATTTCTATATCAACAACAGAGGTTGGTATATTCTTCTTTGGTTTGATCCGATTCAAGCAGAAATGCCTGAAAAGATAAAACAAGTAATTCTTATGCCTAGAAAGCAATTCTGTCTATTTTTAGAGAGAATATATCCTGAATATGATTTAACTAATGAAGCTGAGGAAATTACAGATACAGTTAATAGTTATATTCATGGCCAAATGGCAAAATTTGTTACAGGTAGGAGTTTTTTCCCCGATCTGGACATTTTGAAAAGAAGAACAATGGCTATGGCAATTGAAATGATAGAAATATTTGTTAAGCTGAAAGGAATAAAGGTAGAAAATGAAGTATAAAACAATTTGGCTTATGTTTTCACTAATAGCAAGCCTATTTGCCCAAAATAAAATTGAAGCTATGGAGACTCAAATGAATAAAAACCCGAAAAAAGTACTTGTTATATATGCCTCTGAAGCAGGCTCAACCGAGGAAGTTGCGATTTTTATTAAGGATTTAATCTTAGAAGCAGATTATGAAGTTGACCTATGCAAAGTAGATGCTGTAAAGGATATTACTGAATATGATGTCATTATGATTGGCAGTCCTATCTATGTAGGAAAATGGAAAAAAGAGGCAACTAATTTCGTAGAGAATAATGCTGAACAATTACAGTCAAAAAAAGTATTTTATTTTCTTACTTGTATGAATTTAACCTCGACTGATCAAGAGAAACTAGATCAAGTTCCGCAATTTCTGACTTATGAAAGGGGATTAGTAGAACCTATTAGTGAAGGTAGATTTGCAGGAGTAATAAATCCTAAGAAACTATCCTTTTTCAAAAGAATGATGATCAAGCTGGTTAAAGCACCTGAAGGAGACTTTAGAGATTGGGAAGAGATAGCTAATTGGACTAGAAACTCTATTTTTGCTTTTGAGGGGTAAGAAAGATGAAAAAGAGCATTCTTAATTTTATGACTTAAAGTGTAAATCGTTTAGATAATCATAACTATTTGATAATTCATTAAAAGGAAGTTTTATGTTTTTAATTTTACTAGTAGTATTTAGTTTGTGTCTAGTTAATGATATATCAGCTTCAGATTCTATAATTCTTAATACTGAAACTGCTGAATCAACTCTTAACTGGGTTAAGGGTGGCAGTAAGAAAGAAGATATTTTAAGAATCAGTGGATTACCAGGAAATCAAATTATGGAGCAACTAATGTTTCAAGAGGAAAAAAATGCCTTACCCTTTGACACAATATTAGTCAAGTTTGCTCAAAACGATTCCTTGCCTAAACCAAACTATCTCATTGATGAAATTTTAATTAATCAAAGGGAAATAACTCAATTTATCAAGATTATCAATGAATCTGATTTTAAAGCAGAGGTCTATGCCAGAGCTAAAAAGTACTTTCCTGCTTCTTATGTCTCTCAGCAAAAATATGAAATATTCTTTGCCGTAACTGGCTGGGAGTGGGGCGATGCAATGACTTTTCACTATACAGAGGAAGATGATAAATATAGGCTTTCTAAGGAGGGCAGACCTGCTATCATTTTTAATCTAACTATTGCAGCCCAAACATACGGCAAAACTTCCGAACAAAGGGTAAATACTCTTAAAAATGTAATGTCCCATGAAATATTCCATGCCTTGTTTTCAGATTATACAAATAGCTATTGGCTGCAAAAGAATGAAAATAGCTTTTCCGAGGAAGTTCTTACCTTAATTTTGAATGAAGGAATAGCTCACTTTATTGCTTATGGGGCTGAAATTGCACAAGTTTATGAACAAAGTGAGAATATTAAAGATTTGGAAGAAAGAGCATTTAAAATGTTAGAATCAAAAGCGGAAGTTATCTTTGCTGAATCTCAATCTATTGAAGTTAGAAGAAATACAGTTAATGAAGGGACTTATGGGCAATTCTGGGATAAATACCTTTGCATAACAGGTCTATTTATGGTTTATCATATCAAAGAGCATTATGGAATAGAAGGGATTACTCAAAGCATAATGGGTGGAGGGCAAAGCTTTATTAATCTATATAAGCAACTTTCAGAGGATAACAATAAAATACCCTCACTTCCCAAGGGAATGTGATACTTTGAATTTAAAGCAAATTTCAGTTTTAACCCAGACACTACATTATCAAAGTTAAATATCAAACTTGACAAAAAGACTTTATAATTAGAGTTGGTGTATTATTAACAGTGTTAATGATGTAAAATAATTATAAGGTAGGATAATGAGAATGAAAGTAAAGATTGTAGGGATAATTATATTTTTGAATTTTTTAGTATTATCAGTTTTTGCCCAAGCAATAATACCTGAGGGCAGTGGAACAAATGCAGATCCTTACCAAGTAGCTTCTTTAGAGAACTTGCTTTGGATAAGCGATAATAGTAGTTCTTGGAATAGCTATTTTATTCAAATTGCAGATATTGATGCTTCTGATACTCAAAACTGGAACAACGGAGCTGGCTGGTCACCAATAGGATATTGGCATTCACAAGAAGATTACGAAAGATTTACAGGTTACTATGAAGGCGATAATCATAAAATTATTGGCCTCTATATCAATAGACCAAACACTGAAAATGTAGGCTTCTTTGGAGAATTCAGTTCTGCTGGAGTGGAAAATCTAGGACTTGAAAATGTAAATATTACTGCTAAAGGCTATTCAGGAAGCTTAGTTGGCTACAGTACCGAATGTGAGATTACTAACTGTTATGCTAGAGGTTCTATAACAGCAGAATATTGGGTCGGAGGCTTAATCGGTGGAAGTGTAGGTAATAGCTCGGTTACAAAATCCTTTGCGGATGTCGCTGTGACTGCAACAGGAGAATATGGTTCTTATGTTAGGGCCGGTGGATTTATGGGTGTAAACAGAGATTCTGCAATACTCAACTGTTACGCTCTTGGCGATGTTACATCTGAAATCGATGGATTGGTTGGTGGCTTCATAGGCTATAATGCCAAAGTAGTGAGTGAAATGAATGATGCTATTATCGAAAACTGCTATTCAATCGGTAAAGTAATTGTAGAAAATAACTACTTAGTAGGTGGTTTTGTCGGAGAAAATCATTACAACGCGATAATAAATAACTCCTACTGGGATGTGGAAGCTTCTGAATACTCAACTAGTGATGGGGGAGAAGGTAGAACTACAGAAGAAATGACCTTCCCTTCTAGTAATAACTGCTATGTGAATTGGGATTTTACTGATACTTGGTCTGAGGATATAGAGTTAAACAATGCAGGTTATCCTTATCTTCAATCTGATAATAGTGTTGCTAATGATAACACTGATGTTTTAAATCTTAGCTATAATCTGACAAATTACCCAAATCCTTTTAATCCTGAGACTACTATTAGTTTTAACATGCCTCAAGCTGGTAAAGCTAATGTGCAAATCTATAATTTACGCGGTCAATTAGTGAAAACTTTGCTTAATGACCAAGTATCTGTAGGTATCAAAAATGTAGTTTGGAATGGCACAGATGCTCAAAATAGACCTGTAGCTAGTGGCCTTTACTTCTATAGAATAAAAACTGATAAGAATACTATTCAAAGAAAAATGCTTTTGCAAAAATAGATTTCCTAAATCCCCCTCCGTGAGGGGGGCACAGGGGGTGATTCCTATAGAATGGAAGCGTCCCCGCTTCCATGGGAATTGTAGATGGCAGTTTAATCTGATACATTTTCAACACCCCGCCTGCTGCGCAGGCACCCCTCTTCTCCAGAGGGGACTGAAATACCTCGCGTGTTTCTTCTTAAGATAATATAAGATTTTGATAAGGTTTTTCGCATGCAAGGGTGCATGCAATCCGACAGAAGAGGGATTATTACAATTTAAATTCCCCTCTTTAGTGATTAACTGGGGTTACGGACCTTAAGTCCGTGAATCTTAAATTCCCCGCTTTAGTGCTGAAGGCACGCTAAAAGAGGGGTGGCATCGAAGATGACGGGGTGTTTTTTAAATCCCCCTCCGCGAGGGGGACACAGGGGGTGATTCCTATAGAATGGAAGCGTCCCCGCTTCCATGGGAATTGTAGATGGAAGTTTAAACTGGTACATTTTCAACACCCCACCTGCTGCACAGGCACCCCTCTTCTCCAGAGGGGACTGAAATGCCTCGTGTTCTAAACCTCTTAAACTCCCCGCTTTAGTGCTGAAGGCACGCTAAAAGAGGGGTGGCATCGAAGATGACGGGGTGTTTTCTTCTATGGAGTGGAAGCATCCCTAACTGGGAACGCAGGCATCTTGCCTGCACCCAACATGAAATGCTGGGTATTCTTAAGTAGTCTAGCACCTAATAAGGAATGGATGAGTCCCTGCTTCTTATTTCTTCTGGCGGCAGAGACGCCCCCAGTCCATAAACCCCTGCAAAGATGATACTGCTAAAAGGCATTTAATTTGAAATTAATTTATCAATCTTAGCTTTATCAAAACCAACCACAGGTTTGTTATTAATCCATAACTGAGGAACACCCATTTGACCTGATTTCTTTACCATATCCCGCATAGCTTGAGCATCTCTTGAGACATCTACTTCTTTAAATCTAACTTGCTTCTCTTTTAAATAACTTTTCACTTTTCTACACCAGCTACAAGTTGGAGTAGTGAATACTATTACTGAAAGTCTCTTTTCCATTTAATTCTCCAATATTTTTAATATAATAATAGATACTAATCCAAAAAAGCTATTTGGCAAATTAAGAAAATAGTTTGTTACCTTTTAGTTTATAATTATTCTTAAAAAATCATTATATAAATTATTGTTAATTCCGCTCTGATTGAAAGATAAAACCCTTATCAACAAATCCTGCTAATTATATAGTCTTGCCTGATTACACGCATTTCTTATTTGATCCAGTTCCTTTCTTACTATTTTGCTTTTTAATCTCTTGATTATGAACAGTTAATGTCCTTAATCATAATTTTGAAAATATCCCTTTATTTCTATGAATTATCATTTAAGTAGATTTTTATAATTCACATGAATTTATTTTTCTTGACGATAATGATATAAGAACTTAATTATGTTTGTACTATAATGGTAAAAAGGAGTAAAAGTGAAAAAAGTCATTTATTTGTTTAGTATTATTTTTTTATTAGCTAGTATGATTGGGTGCGGAGATGATAGTAATAGCTCAAGCTCTTCGCCAACATCAGTAGATTTCTCGTCTGATGATCCTTTCTCAGCCTTAGATTCTTATTTGTTTATTAGTGGAACTGATAGTGAATTTAGGATAATGATAGCAACCAAGGATAATGTCACATCAAGTGAGTTAACTATTAATGGTAATGTTATTGATATTAACGGTAACTGGATGGATTTCTCTCAATTCGATCAATATTTCTCTTATGGTATTCTTATTGATAACTCTATGATACCTACAGAATTAGTTATGGATCCTGGAACAGAATTAGATATTCATTTTAATCTCAATGGAACTAGCTATAACCAAGTTATGACACTGCCTGCAAAACCAAATGTTCAAACTCAGGCTTTAGACTTAGAAAGTGATTTTACTGTTAATTGGACATTAAGTGAAAATGCACAAAGCCAAGTTGTTGATTTCCAATGTGAAAGTTATTTTTGGGATGATTCTGATGATGGTGTTTGGCTTGATGCTGAAGTAAGTGGCTCAACAAGAAGTTATACCTTCTCAAAAAGTAATTACTCACAATATATAATACCTGGTTATAGTTGGTATGAATATGGTGTTCAAGCTATTAATTATAAGCTGTCAGGAAAAAACATCATTGTTTTAGCTTCAGATGATTATAATGAAGAATATAGTTACAAAAATATTGATACAGAAAAGAAAGTTCTTAAAATAAATAATCTTATTAAAGCACTTGCTCAATAAGTAAATAAAAATTGATATAACTTGGGAGAAGTATCTTAGAGATAATTCTCCCTTTTTTATTCCTAAAATAATTTCATATTGACAACTAAAGACTATTTTCGAAAATAAGAAAAAATAAAATATTGAGGTGAGTGTGAGAAAGTTTATTGCATTGGTAATTAAGGATTTTAAAATCCAATATAAGAGTCCTTTTATGTTGATATTCTCTTTAGGTTTTCCTCTCCTGTATCTTTTTTTGTTTGGATTCATGGAGAAGTCTTCCGCTAACAATCTAAAAATATGGGTAGATAAAAATTTAGCTTATGAATTTGATAATCAAGATCAACAGAGTTTTGAATATTTAGAAGAAATTATTCCAGTGAATATTGAGTATGCAGACAAGGAAGAGTTACTTTTGGACTTTGATAAGGGCAAGTTACCAGTTATCTATTATTTAGATGAAGGGGAAAAGACTCTCTATATAAATATGAATAAGAATAAATCAACCTTTGTATATAATATTTTACGCAGTAAATTTTATCCTATAGAGACAAAGCACTTTAATTTGAAAAAGACTTTTAGTATGAACTACGCCTTACTCTCTATGGTATTTAATTTCTTATTACTCTTTTCATCCTTAAATTACGGTTCTGCCTTGATGAATTTAGAGATAAAAAAACATAACATTCTTATTATTTTAAAATCTGGTGTTAGTAAAGGAGAATTAATCATAAGTAAGCTCTTAGGTGTATTCGCTATGCAAATTCTTACCTTTACTGTCTTCTATTCTGTGGCAATATTAACAAAACAGTTATCACTCAATTTGGCTATGATTTGGTATCTTCCCTTTATCATCATTCCTACTGGCATGTTAGGTATATTCTTCTCCTCAGTAACAGCCAATGAGGGATTTAAAGCTATCTTACCCACGCTTTTCTGGTTTCCCTCTGTGTTTTATGGAGCAATCAAAGAGAGCCTATCTCCTTTAGTAACAACAATTCTGAAAGTAAACCCTCTTATTTTAATTTCAGAATTGATAGAACAAATCATTAGAAATGATGTTTCTTATCAGCAGTTATTCATCATTTCAGGAACCACTGTAATTCTTTTCTTCATGAGTATTTTCTTTATGAAGAGAACTATTATCAAATCAATGTAGTCTCAGGAGGAACAATGAGTTTATTTAAATTTGAACAGGTAACGAAATCTTATAAGAAACATAATGCTTTAGATGAATTCTCATGGCAAATAGAAGAAGGCAAGATTCAAGCTCTCTTGGGACATAATGGGGCTGGGAAAACAACTGCCTTTATGATAGCTAATAAAGTTATTCCCTTTGAAAAAGGAAGTGTTCTCTTTAGAGGGAAAGCTCTTAGTAAAATGACTAAATCAGAGATCCAAAAAGTAGGATTTCTAACTGAGAAATTAAAACTCTATGATGAACTTAAGGTCAGTGAAACCCTATCTTTCTTCGCAGATATTTATGGTATTAAAAATAAAAAGAAAAAGATTAATGACTTGATTGAACAATTTGATCTTTCAGAGTTTTTAAAAAAGAAAATATCTAAACTATCTACGGGAATGTATAAAAAGACAATTATCGGTGCTACTTTCCTTAATGAACCGGAAATTCTATTTCTTGATGAGCCCTTTGCTGGCTTAGACCCTGTCATTGTTAAAGATATTTCTACAATTCTTAAAGATTATATGAAAAATGGTGATAAAACAATTGTTCTTTCATCTCATAATTTACATGAAATAGAAGCTGTTTCAGAGCTAATCACAATCATGAAAGATGGTAAATTAATAGTCTCTGATACCCTAAAAAGATTGATGGAAAAGTATCAAATTGATAAAAGTTTTAATATCTCATACTTGGAAAATTCTCAAGAAAAAAGCTTAATTGTCAAGGATGAAAGAGACTTATACAAGAAACTAAAAGAGCTGGAGCATTTACATATCCTCTCAATTTCTGAAAATAAGATATCTCTGGATCATATCTATAATCAAATTTATTCTGATAAAAGTTAATGTTTTTTAGATTATAAAATACTGAAATAGTATTACTTGACTTATAATATTTATAGCTTATATTATTAGAGGAGATTATTATATCTCTGAAGGAAGTATGATGAAATGCTTTAAAGTAGTACTATTTCTTCTTTTATTACTTTGTATTCAAAGCCTTGAATCTGTTAATAAAGATAAATTTGAATTTACTTTTAGATGGGGACAAGGCGGGTTTAATGATAATCGTTCTGAAATAGGAAAATTGGGTGGGGGACAGCTTGCTCTTGATTTTCAATATTTACCTTTACCTCTTGCGATATCTCTTACAGGAGAATATTATACTAATAGTCCAGGTCCTACTCACTGGTATGAAATATCAGACTTTACAGCTATAAACATTTTTTATATCCATAGGCCCTTTATTCCCGATAGATTTAAGCTCTTTGCTGGAGGAGGATTTGGTGTTTTACAAGTCCCTGTAGAAGGATACTTAGACAAGCATAACAAAAACTGGCTCTTCGATATTGAAGTTGGATTAAGTTATAGAATAGTCTGGAAATTCGGAGCTTATGGAGAATATAAATACCTATATTCACGAAAAGAAGAGAATAAGGAATTCGTTATCGATTTTCATGAACACATTTTTATGATTGGCATCCTGCTTAGTTTTCAACTCTAACAATATTAATTGAATTTCCCTTAATCTTTTGATTTCTAATCAGAAATATAATCTAAATAACTTCTAATTTCTCTTTTATGGTGTCCTTTAACAAGAATTTGGTGATTACCTACTAACTTATCGTACCAGTTGCTACTTTCATTAATCTTAATTATGGTCTGGGTTCGACATATATTTTTATTTCCCATATTGGAAGCTATAACTTCTCCTTCCATAATAAAGTGTTGAGAAAGAGATTTGCCTATACGAATTATGGTTACCTTGCCTAAAGGAAGATCTCCACAAATTGCTAAACTTAAATCTGATTCCATGTGAGTATCTAAGGTAATATTGTTCTTTTTAGACAAAAATAGGGTAGGTACTGTGCAATGAGCTAACTGAAGAGTGTTCCTTTTAATATTTATATCAGAAATATTAGCCATCCAAGGAACTTCTTTAGTAATAATTTTTGCTATAAAGAGAGTAAAAAGGGCCTGGGTATCACCTTCACAACCAGCTATAATCCCAATGTCATTAAGTTCTGCCAGAGCTAAACAGGCTGTAACTTTGAAAGGTAATAAGTCAAAACACTTGATGGTCACAGCAGATAAATCATACTTTTTAACAATTTCATAAAGAGCATAAAACAACGAGGCTGACTTTTCGAGCTCTTCACTTTTTATGTTTTCAAGATTATACTTTTCATTCCATTCAAGTAAAATTGGTTCAATAACCTGCTTATCTGTGTCTCTGTAGATCTTCATAATTTCAGTTAGTCTAATTTCAACAGGGTTAATTTCAAATTCCTTAGGGAAAGGTTGAGCTTGAGAGTTTATTAACCAGTCTGAAATACCTCCAATAATTCCGAAATTGGTGCAAATGATTGCAGTATGGTATTGGGATATTTTTATAAAAGCATCGATTTTGGTCATAACTTTCAGCATGTATTGATCAATATTCTGACGATTTTGTGATTTTGCTACATATAGCATATTCACTTTAGTATCAGAATTGAAAGCTTTTAATTCATAACATGCTGCTAGAGAATTATCATTTTCCAAGGCTATTAATAAGACTTTTTGCTTAGTATTAGTGATAATATCTTGAGCAATTCTTTCCACTCCACCTGTAAGAATGTAGATAATGGTAAAATCAGAAGAGAAATTGGCTATTTTCTGAGCTGAGAAAATTAGCTCTGATGCTTTTCCAAAAACACTCTCGTATTTCTGCTGAGCTACTTCTAAGGGCATTAATGGGGAATATAGAACTATCTTGCTTAACATTTTTCCCTCCTAACTATTTGTTATTCTATTAATTTGTGCATAATCCATTCTAAGGGTCCTTTTTTTTTATATTTTAACCAAACGACTGTGAATAGCATTGTTAAAAGACTGAAGCCTAAGGCGTAAATTACTGAAAACTCAATAGAATAATTTCCTATTTTATCTGGATTAATCATTTCAATGATTCCCATCCCAACAATTACATGAGCGACATAAAAGGTTAAAGCTAATTGTCCTGTCTGCTTTAAAATATGGATTACTTTATTATCTTTGAATTTATAACCTAGCAAAATACAAGCTGAGATTATGGTAAAAGCAATGGAAATTCCGCTTATCATATAAATAGGTAAGGGAGGCATAGGATTAGTTCCTAATACTTCTTTTAGCTCAGTTGTAGTTTTTATATCTCCATTTGCTAAAAGGAGTATTAAAAGAAATGAAAAAAGCTGTAGGGAAATGAAAGTAATTATAGAGTATGTTAAACATCTTTTAACAAATTTGACTTTATGGAGATCTTGCTTTCCTAACCAATAACCCATTATCATGAAAGATGTCCAAGGAACAACAGGATGAAAACCGTTATAGAACAGGTTTCTGATAAAACCTGGAATAGTCCAAAAATCATGATAGTTCAAAGTTATGAAATCCCAGCCTGTTTCATAGTTAATAAATATCATCAGCAAGGGATAGATAAATATTAAGCTTAAGGCTGTTGTTATGATGGTTTTGTTACTGCTTTTTATCAAGAGAAGAGTGATTAACATATATATTCCGTAGAAATGAAGAATATCAGCTGGCCAAATAACAATGTAAGAAATACCAAGAATGAAGAGAAGTAAGGCTCTTTTAACTATCTTTTTTCTGACTAAGTTGAGTTTATGAGCCTTCTGTTCCAAAATTGAGCTTTTAGTCATAAAAGCAATCCCAATACCAGCTAATACAACGAAGGTAGCTGCTGCTTTACCTTCAAGAATACCAGCAAAGCTCTTTGCCCAAGTAGCTCCTTCTGTTCCAAGAACTATTTTAAAATTTACTATTATCATCCCAAATACAGCCAAAGCTCTGGCAACATCAAGACCAATAATTCTCTCTTTCATCTTTACCTCCTTTGTCATTAATATCTTAACACCACCCACAACAAGAGATTATCATAAAAAAAATGACTCCTAATTTGTCAATTGATTATTTTATTAATCTCAAGTTCAAGTCTGATAGAAATAATAAGGTCAATGTTAATTTTCATTACTGTGTTATTCTTCGAATATCCCCGCTGAGGATTTACGACTTATCTCTACAGATTTAAATCTTATTTAGCAAAAAAATTCTATTTATTGTGCACTATAAACTCTAACTTACTGTAATGCAATAATAAGGTGCAAAGAAATGTAGAATAATTTCCACCAGACTTGAATAAATAGCTAAGAGTCTCTAATCCTTAGAAATAGAATTTTATAAATTAAATATTGTTTAAATCTATTTTATAACTATTCTATTATCTGAGGTATTTATTCCATGACTGAGATACAAAAGAAAATTAAATCCTTAGGGGGGGATTATAATAAGCTAACGCTTAGGTTTGTAGATGATGATTTACAAGATAAGTTTCATGAATCTAATATTGAAGCATTTCTTCGTAATGGGAGAGTAGCCCTTATAGTATCGGTATTTATCTATATAATCTTTGGTTTTACAGATTATTTTATAATCCATGATATCTTTTGGGAAGCAATGATTTTAAGATTATCCATTGGCCTATTCTTAGGAATTGGTAGTTATATTTTCTCCTTTTCTAAATTTTTCGATAAGTTTGGAGAAAGAATAATTGGTTTCACAGTATTAATATCAGGACTTTCCATTCTCTATATGATAATTGCAAGTAATAGTGATTTAAAGAATTACTATTTTTTTGGATTTTACATTGTTGTATTAGTATCTAATGTTTTCTTCCGGCAATCTTTTGTAAATTGTTTATTAGGCTCATTTCTTTTTAGTATAACTTTCGAATATACAACCTTCACTAGCTTAGGGATTGGCCCTTTATACATGTTAAATCACTGGTATTTTTATGCAGTATTAGTAATGCTATTGGTTAACTCTTATTCTTCAGAATTACATAGAATTAATGAATTCTTATTGCGGGAAGAAGTAGTAAAACATAATCAAATATTGACTCATACTAACGAAAAATTAGATAATTTGGTAGCTGATAAAACAGAGGAACTTCAGACAGCTTATCAAAAAGAGAAGAAAGCAAACTTATTGCAACAAACATTTTTAAAGAATATTTCTCATCAGATTAGAACTCCTCTTAATAGTATAATTGGAATTTCTGATAGCTTTTTGGAGAATGCTGATAGCTACTGTACAGAAGCAGATATTAAACAAATAAATGATAGTGGTAAGAATCTTTTAAGGATGATTGATGAAATAGTTCTTTATTCTAAGATAGAAGCTGAATCCCTGACAATAAATAAGTCTTCCTTTAATTTGGATTCACTTATAACAAAACTCAAGAGCTATTTTGGCGAAATTAATAACAGAAATATTAAGTTTAGTTTGAATACCCCTGCTGATAAGAACTATTATATTTATTCAGATTTTGATAAGTTGCTCATAATTTTGAAAAGTCTTCTTTTAGATGCTTATAATCGCACTGCTAAAGGAGAGGTAGGGTTAATTTTCTCTGTGTTAGATAACTCAGGACTTTTATTTCAAATTTCTGATACAGGTGAGGCTCTTGAAGATAAATATATAAGTAAAGTACTTTCCGGTAGCTGGTTAGAAGAGAATAAGAATATTCATTCTGAAGAGTTTGGTATATCTTTAATCAATAAATTATGTGGTTATTTTGGGAAAGGCTTAAAGATAAATAATCATGAAATCATGGGTAATACGATTAGCTTTAATGTAAGTACCTCAGTAGAAATTAAGGAGCTCAAGCAGGAAAATAATAAAAATCATAAAAATGCAAGTATTCAAGGGCTAAAAGCTCTGGTAGTAGAAGATATTTCTATAAATTATTCGATTATTAAGAGAATTTTAGAAAAGGCAGGAATTCTGGTAGAAAGGGCAGAAGATGGGCTAGAGGCTGTCAAGAAGGCTTGTGAAATTAAATACGATTTTATTTTAATGGATATTCAAATGCCTAGAATGAATGGAATTGATGCAACCAAAGAGATTCGATCACGAGGAATAAAAGTACCTATTATTGCCCAAACTGCTAATATCTTGGCTGAAGACAAGTATATTTGTCTTAAGGCAGGATGTGATGACTATATCGGGAAACCCATCAATGCTAAAGAATTGATAGAAGTTGTTATGCAACATGTTGTTAAATATTAGCTTAATTTATTGTCCTTTCCTTTTAAATTTAAAAATAAAATCTTCTACTTTAACTTGTGCATCTTGAGCAATTACTGGGCATTTAGCTTTTAACAAAAAGAAAATATCTCTTTTCTCTGTCGAAAGTGCTTCGTAGTTGCCTTGTCCTTTAGCAATAACGATATCTGATGTGTTGAAAATATCAAGAAAGTCCTTATTGCATTGATTAATAATCGCTCCAGGACATGTCACTCCTGAAGAAATTATCATAGCATGTTTAGCAATACCTATTTGCTTTGCTTCTTTCATGGTAATATCATTCAAAACAGGGATTCCACGGGTTGCAAAAATAACATCTGCATTTAGTTGTTCAATCAGGATTTTATCAAAAACAGCCTCGCCACTATTATCACCGATATAAAGAATAGTTTTTGCTGAAGTTAATTTAGTATAGAATTGTTCAAAATCCCATATTTTAAACTGGTGACTAATGGCATCTTCAATATCTTTTTTAAGATTAAATACTCTTTCGACACCTAAATCAATAACATTTCCAGCACATGCTATTTTGATAGCTAAAGCAAGTCTTTCTTTTGAATCTTCTACATTAAGAATTTTCTGATGATATTCTGGATAAATCTCTAAAGCTTGAGCAATATTCTTTTGTTTAATATCTTGATAAGGATCAGTAACTCCAGTGATTTCAGATACTATTCGATAAATGATTCCACCAGTCTCGGGAGGGGTATTTTCTAAAGGAATATCCTTAATTACACTACCAACTTTATCTAGTATCTTTTTTATTTTAATTTGGTCTGTAGTTGCTATTCTGCCAGCTTTTAGTGCTTGATTCATGAAACAGGGAATACAATCTAAAAATGTTTTCATTAAACCTCATCATCTCTTTTTGATTGTTCTGATAGTAAATAATAATGTATTTAGTAATTTTCTGATTAATTTGAATATCTTCTGCAAATTATTTTATTAAGTAATTAATTTTAAAAAAATGGCGGAGATGTAGAGATTCGAACTCTAGATAAGCTTGCACCTATACACGGTTTCCAACCGTGCTCCTTAAACCGCTCGGACACATCTCCAGCAAGTAAAGTCAAATTATTAACTTTACTTATTATGTCAATAAAAAAGCATACTCAACAGCTAAATACTATTGAGTAATACTCGCAAAATCTTAATATCTAATCAACTAAGCGATATAGATAATTTATTAAACCTAAATCAAAACCATTGGCAGAGGTAATAATATTGCCTTTATCCATCAGGAAAATCGCTGGGTAGTTATCTAAAGAAATATCTTCTTCTACTATTCTGGAAGCAGATTGATAGAAGAATTTATCTTGGTTAAGGTTAACTAATTCGGGAATTACTCTATTTTGGGAGTAAACTAGTACATTAATATTCTTATTTGTGAAATCAGGGAGTTTATTAATTAGTTGCTCTAGCATTCTTTCTTGTGGTTCATTCCCTTCTTGGTTAAGGACAAGTACTATTGACTTTTGCTCTGAAAGATTCTTGCTAGCAAGGAGGTCATTAAGTTTGGACTTAGTAATAGCTGACCAGGTAATATTGTTTTCACTAGCTGTTTTAGGTGTGATAAAGTTTAGTTCTAATTTCTCTGTCGATAAATCAACTGGCTTAATGATAAGGTTAGCATCACCATTCATATTCCTAACATAACCTTCAATATAGTTTTGCTGTCCAGGTTGTTGGTAGTATTTAACAATGTATTTGCCTTCTTTTTCTTCAAAGTCAAACCAAGTGTTAGATAAATCTCCATTAACAGAGTTTGAGGCAAGTAAAAAATTGCTATAAGGCTCAGGTATTTGAGTCTTATCATCAACACTAATAACAATTTCAAATTCCTTTTTCACAGGATCTCCTGCAGGGGGAATATCATTCTCTTCATTCTCTTCATCTGTAGGAATTTTAACCCATTCTTCTCCATTATAATACTCTAAGAATCCCTGCCAGCGAAGAGCTAGGCCAGAAGTTTGTAAGAAGGATGTTAGGAGGTAAATCTGTTGACTTTGGGAAAGATATTTTTTATTTAAGTACTGACAAGGTGTCAAGCTACCACCAAAATAACTCCAAACAGGGTTATTATCAAGGATAGTATTTTCTTTTAGCCATTGTTGAATATTTTCAACAGTTTGCTTCATACTTTTTTCCCTTAAATCTTTGGTGATTAAAGATATGCTCTTTTGCCAACCTGTCTCAGGAAATGGATTTGCTCCAAAAGCTCCCTTCATAACATTATTTCTAAAAAGTTCATAATTATACTTATCTTTATAGAATAATCTACTATCGACTAATGTTAAGAGAAGGTTTTCGATAGCTGTAGTATCTGGTAATTCAATTAAATCTTTTATATCTTTATCGATAATTAAATCAATCATAATTTTTCTGGTAATTTCTGGATTAGAGTATTGGGGTATTTTAGAATCAATATAGAGCCAGTTATCTGCATTCCCTGCTAACTCTTCACATTTACTGAGGTAGGCTTCTCGTTTGTTGAGATATTCCTCTTCATTCTCTTTAGCTTGTGGAAGTGGATAATTAGAGAGGAATTGCTGAGTTTTTTTATTTTGCAGAAGTCTTACCTCTCTTTTTTTATTAGCAAGATCAGTTATGTCTTGTAAATATTTTTTGTTTTTTTCACTTACTCCAAAATCTTTATTTGCAGAGGAGTCTAAAGGGAAATTAAAAACAACATTTTGGTCTATGATATTATTCTGAGAAATAATGATTGTGCTTGAGTTAATTTCATTAAGGGTATTAAGAAAACCATGTCCAGTTTTATCTTGTTTCCCCGCAGTTACGAAGAGTGAGCTCTCTCCAAAGTAAACTTCAGCCTGACCTTTCTCATTGCTTTCTGTTGTGTACAATTGAAATAAACCGCCAAAAGTAGTTGCATAATAATGAATCTTTGCCTTAGCTACAGGCTTCTTGTCTTCATCAAGAACAGTAACTAAAGTTTTTACTGTAGTGCCATAGACATCAGTGATGTTAAGTTTAGTGTCATAATTATTTTGTTCAAATGATAAAGCAGAATCAAAACTTCCATAAATTTCAGTTGTAATGAGAGGAGCTTTCTTAGCTCGATCAATCTCCCAAGATGATTTTCTATAACTTTCAGGATAGGCTTCAGGTACTATTTTCCATCCTTCAGGGGTCCATACTTCTGTCCAAACATGATTACTGTCTGTAAAACTCCAGTAGGGAGCTGAGGCAGGACGGCAGGGAATACCTATTGAACGGAAAACTGCCATTTGTAAAATCATCATCTCTTCACATCTTCCATAACCTCTTTTTATAGAAGTAAGAGGAGCTTGATCTCTCCCTGAAGTTTGTCTGAAGTAGATTCCCTCTTGATAATAGAGGTCGGCAATCAATATCGCATCATTTATTGTTCTGGCTTGAGAGACTTCTGAATAGAGCTTGTCATAAAATTCCTTACGCCAAGGTTCAAAAGGTTCTTGAGAAATTCTTAAAGGTAAAACAAAGTGTTGGAAATACTCTTCAGGAACATCTGAAACATAAGGTAAATCGAGAGCTTTGAGGGAATAGGTGAGATGTTCATCAAGATATTCAGGTGTAATAACTGCTAAATCATTATCACTCATGTGAGACATTATAAAGTCTGCATAATAGGACTTTAAACCAGTTAAAGAATCTAGATAAGTGTGCATTGAATTGGCATTTATACCAGAATAACGGTTGATTCTTTCAGTAATAGAATCAGAAGCTAATAGATTTGTAGCTAATAGGATAAACAAAAGTAAAAATATGATTTTAATCTTCATAATTCCTCAAATTTAGTAGTTTATTTTACCAGATTATGCAGTAGTTTTTGATTTAGAATTAAGTACTCTTCGCAAAGCTCTATTGCATTATTTGGACTTAATATTTTTTTATACATTTACTATTCCAAGAAGTTAATTATTTCTTCAATGCTTGCAGATATTCTAACTTTATAGGCTGTAATAGGTGATTATAAGCGAACTCATTATTAACTTCCTTTAATCGTCCCTTCCTCCTTCTCATACAATTCAATTTAAGTTCAATAAACATTTGAGAAGAGTAACTAGGAGTAAGTTAAGAGGAAGCAAAGATGGAAAAGTCATAACTGAGATTCCCTTAATATTTCCAAATAGTTATGCTAAAAAAGAGCTTTTTATTATGTATCCTATAAATTGTTATTTGTTTAGAATCTATTTCAGTCTTCCTGAAGAATAAGCTTTATAATCTCTGTAACTAAAGACTGCTGCTGTTGCGAAAAAGCAGAAAGACATAAAGAAGGCACCATAGATACCTAGATAATTTTTCGCCAGAATACCCAGTACAGGAGCAAAAAGTCCTCTTATTCCTGTAATAGTAATATGCAAACTTTGATACATGGAAGCATCTTCATTGCCTGCAAAGTGAATAGAGCTCATATTCCAAGCCATGTTTACACCCGACATAGCAAAACCGTAGACTAAGAAAGTAAAATATATGGCGATTAAACTAATTAAGTGATTAGTAAATTGTCCTGTAATAATTAGTAGAAGAGGAAAGAGGGCAATAGCTCCAAAAGAGTATCCGGCGAATTTAAAAGGATGGAAATTATCGTGAAGTTTACCAAAAATAGGAGATAAAATTAAGAATCCTATTTGAGCTAAAATACCTTTAGAAATAAAAGAGTGAGTATAGTTTAAGTTGAGATTATCTACCATAAAGATTGGTATTACTGGAGCAAGTGAGAGAAAACCAAAGCCGTAAAGAGTAAAATCTCTTTGGAAATGAGCATAAGGTTTATTTGTCTTAAGCAATTGAAAAGCTCTTCGCAAGGGAGTAAGGAAGAATTCTTTCCTGGGCATCTTCTTTTGGTAGGTAACTTTATTATCATCAATTTTAATAAAACTCAAGACTGATGCTGAAATAAAACCTGCTAGAGATACAAAGATGAAAATCATTTTAAGATTAGCTTCTGAAGAGTCTAAATATCTTCCCGATATCCAAGCAAAAATCATACTCATAAATGATGCCAGGCTCATGGTGTAACCGAAAACTTTCGAGCGATTATGGGGTAAGTTACTCTGATAAATAGAATTGGAAGCTGGTGATAGAATCCCATTAAAGAAAGATACTAAACCAAAGATTATCAGATAGATATTCATAGATGTAACAAAGTAAGCTAACAAGAGTGATAATCTACCCAAGATAGCAACAGCCCAAAAGAACTTAGCTTTGCTACTACTTTCTTCTAATATTTTTCCCCACCAAATAGATAAAAAGTTGGTTACTGGCCAAATCATGGTTAAGACCATTAACTGCCAATCTAAGGCATTAAAAGCTTTCCGGGCTATGATGTCTTGAATTCCAGTAAAACCATTAAAGACTCCATTAAATAGAGCTGATAACAAGAGCATTGTTACTGTTGATTGATATACATTCTTCCTATTCATTTTTATATTCCTCTAAAGCCAACTATTTTAAACAAGAAAATATGGCAATATATATTTAACTTTTCAGAAAAGACGGGGAGAAGGAGAAGTAATTAAAAGTTAAGAAAAGCAAAGAATGAAGCTCTTAAATCCTGTTGGGATAGCATCTAATAGGCAGTGGTCGCAAGACACTGTTACTGATACACACCAATAGTGGTTCGAAGCTCTAGCTAAGAACCAAAAAAATCCCCCTTCACTGAGGGGGATAATTTTCCTTTCACTAATAATATATAATTTATAGTGGTAAAACTTTTCTTCCTAATGATTCATTAACAACTTGAGCTATTGCTTCATACATGGCTAAAGAACCACAAAGGATACCTTCATAGCCTGCAATAGTGTGAATGAGGTGACTTCCAGTGAAGTTAGCAATAGCAAGGAGCATAAAGAGGATAAAGAGAGTTCCAAAAACTAATTTAGAGACTGTTACTGAACGGAAAGTGCCAATGAACATACCCAGAGTAAAAATACCCCAGAGGAGGAGATAGAATCCAAGAGATAAAGGTGAATGAGCTTGACCTAATCCCATTTTAGGTAATGTCCAAATTAAGACTAATGAAAGCCAAAAGAATCCATAAGCTACAAAAGCTACAGTTCCGAAGGTCTTATTGTTGTTGTACTCTAAAATACCCGCAATAATCTGAGCAAGTCCACCAATAGTTAAGCCCATTGCCATAATTACAACATCAAGAGGAAAGAATCCAGCATTATGAATATTTAAAAGTATAGTAGTCATTCAAAGCCTATTAAGCCAATTGGTGCCGGGTTTGCTTTAATCGTTTTTTCCAAGGTTTCTCCCAAATATTTATTTTGAAACTCCAAAAAAGTTAGAAGATAATATTTGTCAAAACAATAATTAGAAAAAAAATAATGAGTGAAAAAATCCTTTATTTAAACATAGATAAACACAATTAAACCCTAGGTAGATAAATTATTATTGACAATTAGTATTAATCAATTATTTTGTCGTAAATTAATAATTATTCAGAGGAGAAAAATATGTCTGAACAAAAAAAGAATCCTTTAATGACTGGGGAAAGATACTCGAAATTCGAAGCAATTCCTTTTGATCAATTCAAAACAGAACACTTCATGCCTGCAATCGATTGGGCTTTAGAAATCGCTAGAAAGGAGTTTCAAGAATTTATTGATAGTCCAGAAACACCAAATTTCGCTAATACAATAGAAGCTGAATCAGGAGTTGAGTTAGATTATATCACAAGCATCTATTTTAATTTACTAAGTTGTAATGCTGATAAAGAATTCTCAGCTTTAGCTGGTGAAATTTCTCAGAAATTAGCTGAATTTGGTAATGAGACAATGATGAATCCAAAAATGTTTGAAAAGCTTAAATATGTTTATGATCATCAAAGCGAAGAGAACTTAAACCCAGAACAAACAAGATTATTAGAGAAAACTTATAAATCATTTATCCGTAATGGTGCTCTTTTACCTGAAGATAAAAAACAAGAATTGATGAAAATCAATATGGAAATGTCTAAATTAGGTCCACAATACTCTCAAAACATCCTAAACTCTACAAATAAATTTGAATATATCGTTGAAGATGAAGCTGAATTAGAAGGTCTTCCAGCAAATGCTAAAGCCCAAGCAGCTTTCATGGCAAAACAGAAAGGTCATGAGGGTAAATGGTTATTCATACTTCAACCATCACTTTTTATGCCAATCCTTCAATATGGTAAAAACAGAGAGCTAAGAGAAAAATTCAGTAAAGCATGGGGCTCAAGAGCTTTCCGTGATGAATTTGATAATCAAGAATTAGTAAAGCAAATAGCATTACTTAGATTTAAAAGAGCTCAATTACTAGGCTATGAGACACACGCAAACTTTACTCTTGAAGAAAGAATGGCAGAGAATCCAGAAACAGTTAAAGATTTCTTAGAACAAATTCTTGCTGTAGCCTTACCAGCTGCAAAAAATGAAGTTAAAGAAATTGAAGCCTTGGCTAAAGAAGATGGTATTGATGTTCTTATGCCTTGGGATGTATCATATTATTCAGAAATTCTTAAAAAGAAAAAATTTGATTTTGATTCAGAAGAGTTAAGACCTTACTTCAAAGCAGAAAATGTTATCGATGGTATTTTCACTGTTGCTAATAAATTATACGGTTTAAAATTCACTGAACATGCTGATCTTCCTAAATATCACAAAGATGTTAGAGTATTTGAAGTTACTCAAGAAGAAGATGGTAGATATATGGGACTTTTCTATGTTGATTTCTATCCTAGAGATACAAAAAGAGCAGGAGCTTGGATGACAGGTTATCGTTCTCAAGGCTTCCAACAAGGTGAAGTTAAAAGACCTTTCATCTCTGTTGTTGGCAGTTTAACTCCTCCTTCAGAAGATAAACCTTCTCTTCTCTCTCTTGATGAAGTAACAACTATCTTCCATGAATTTGGTCATGCTTTACACGGTCTTCTCTCAGATGTTCATTATAAATCATTAGCAAGTCCTAATGTGTATTGGGATTTCGTAGAATTACCTTCTCAAATCATGGAAAACTGGGTTTTAGAAATGGATACCTTAAAACTTTTTGCTCATCACTATGAAACAGGTGAACTTATCCCTGAAGAACTAGTTAACAAAGTTAAAAAAGCAGAAACTTTTAACAAAGGTACCTTTAATGTTAGACAGGTTTCTCTTGGTTTAATCGATATGGCTTGGCATGCTGCAGACCCTTCAAATGTTGAAGATGTTGCTAAGTTTGAACAAGAAGTTACAGAAATAACCAGACTTTATCCAAGAGTTGATTGTGTTAATACTTCTTGCTCCTTTGCTCATATCTTCCACGGTGGCTACTCATCAGGTTACTATTCCTACAAATGGGCTGAAGTTCTTGATGCAGATGCTTTCTCAAAATTCAAGGAAGATGGTATCTTCAATAAAGAGACTGCTAAGTCATTCAGAGATAATATTCTTTCTAAAGGAAACTCTGAACACCCAATGGATCTTTTCATAAAATTCAGAGGTAGAAGACCAGATCCAGATGCAATGCTCAGAAGAGATGGATTAAAAAAATAAAGATATAAATAAATATAGATAGATTAGGGACTTCTTAGCAAGTCCCTCTTTTTATGATTAGTAAAAAAAACAGCAAAGATACAAGCATATTTACAAAAAAAATACAATCTTTTTAGATTTTCCAAACTATTCTTAATGAGTTACTTTGATATAGCTTAAAATAAATAATTATTATAATAGATAAAAAAAGATTGACTGAAAAATGAATAAGGTTCATTTTAGTATTAATAAGTAAAAATACTAAAAATAATATGGAGATCTTATGAAAAAAAGTCTAATTACACTTGTCTTATTAACTTTAATTGTTGCTCTTTGTGGAAACGGAATAAGCTTAAATAGTATCGGTCCCAAAGCCGCGGCTATGGGTGGTGCCTTTATTGGTCAAGCAGATGATGCTACTGCTGTTTATTGGAATCCTGCTGGTTTAATCGGACAGAAAGCTTCCTTTAGTGCAGCCATGGTTGATGTTTACTTGTATCCATCTTATCAAAATGATGCTTATGCTATAGACACAGAAGCGGATGATGTTCATTTTATGTCCCCACATATATTCACAAATTATTCTAGTGATAGATTTGCTTGGGGTTTCGGCTTTTTCGTACCTCACGGACTTGGTGCAGAATGGGACGGAGCTGATTTATTAGCTTTTAATGGACCCGCAACTTATGAACCTGCTCCTGGTATGATTTTGAATAATAATTCTTACGGTAAAGAATTTGACTGGTACTCAGAGATTTCTATGATTACTTTAAGTTCCTCAGCTGCTTATCAAGTTACTGATAAATTTAATGTTGGATTCACTGTAAATATTCATCACGGTTCAATGAAACTTGAGCGTGGAGAGAATAGAATAAACAACTTTACTAATGAATTAACCCCTGATGCCCAAGGTATGCTAGATACACAATACAAAGAAGATGTTTCTGGTAGCGGAACAAGTTTCGGCTTTGGTATTCAATATGCTCCTCTTGATAATTTCTCAATAGGTCTTACTTATCGTTCACCTTCAGTAGTCGCTCTTTCAGGTGAAGCGGAATTCTCCAATAAACCAATAGCTAATGAAGATGGTACTACAAAAGATGAACTATATGTAAGAAGAGATTTTGAATTACCTTTCTGGATAGGATTAGGTACTTCATGGAAAGCAACTAATAGATGGACTTTTAACTTAGATGCTCAATTAACTCGTTGGAGCACTTATGATCAAATGGTCTCTCAAATTATCATGGAAGAAGGAACTGAAAACCTTTTAACTCCAATGGAATGGGATGATGCTGTTCAAATTAGATTTGGTACTGAATTTATGGCTACTGATGCTTTTGCTTTAAGAGCAGGATATTTCTATGACCCAGCTCCTGCTCCTGATAAAACTGTAAATATTCTTTTCCCTTCTTCAACTAATCATAATGTCACTTTTGGTGGTGGATATACTTATAGTGGCGTTACTCTTGATTTAGCTCTTGAATATTACTTTGGTGAAGAGAGAGAAGTAACAGCCTCTGGTCATAATATGCCTGGTACTCACCAAATGGACTTATTCTCATACACAGTAGGACTTAAATATACCTTCTAGTCAATACAAATAGATAAATAAATAGAGACTTACTGAACTTTGGTGAGTCTCTTTTGGCATCTAAAAAAGCTTCTTTAGATTAGCTATTACCTATCACTTTTGGCTCTTCTGTCAATTGGTTACAATAAAATGCTTGACTAATCTAAGATAAATAAAAAAATCACATTTATGAGGTAATAATGCTTGATATTGATAATCAAACTAATATAAATGTACTAGAAGATAGGCTTACCTATATCTATAAAAGCTTATTAGAAAAGGAATCCAAGGAAGAGAAAGATGTATCTTTACTTCTCTTGGATCAGGGAAGAATTAGGGAATATAATAAAAAGTTTAGGGGGAAAGACTCCGAAACTGATGTTATCTCTTTTGCTTCTGACCTAGCATTTTTACCTACTTATGGTGATATCGTAATTGACCTTTCTGTTGCAGAAAAACAGAGAGGAATGAATAGTTTAGATTATGAAGTAGCTGTATTATTTATTCATGGCTTACTTCACTTGTTAGGTTATGATCACTTATCAAAAAAAGATAAGTTAATCATGGAGAGTAAAGAGAAAGAATATATTATTTTAATTAAAAAGGAGATACTTTAATAGTGGACGACTCGCTTCCATATCTGGCATTACTATTGTTATTAGTATTATCAGCTTTTTTTTCAGGTTCAGAGACAGCATTTTTCTCGATTAATAAATTACAGATTAAGAAATTAGAGAGTAATAAAAAAAACGGTTCTAAGAGAATCATAAAACTTTTAGGAAAACCAACTTATCTATTAATTATGATATTGCTATGCAATACCTTAATAAATATTGCTGTTTCTTCTATTTCAACAATTTTAGCTATTGAATTAAATCAAACTTATCACTGGTTTGCAAATAGCACAAGTCCAATCTTGATTGCTATTCAGATCGTTATAACAGCTATTGCTCTGCTCACAATGGGTGAAATTATCCCTAAACTCTTTGCTTTCGGAAATAGTGAAAAATTTGCAGGATTTGCAAGTATTTTCCTTTTACCCTTAAGTTATATTCTTTACCCTATTTTAAAACCAATTGAAATTATAATTAATCTCATCTCTAAGAAGAATGTTATTTCTACTAAAGAGAGCTATAAAATTACTACAGAGGATTTTAAGAATTTAGTGAAATCTGAATCTGCAGATCATCCCCTAGAAGATAATGAAAAAGAGATTATCGCTGGTATATTTAGGTTCTCTTCTACTGAAGTAAGAGAAATTATTATGCCTAGAGTAGATATTGTAGCTGTAGAAGAAAATGAATCAATAGAAGAATTGAAGAAGAAAATTAGAGAATTTGGTTACTCTCGTATTCCTGTCTATAGTGAAAATATTGATAATATAACTGGTATCATAAATGTTAAAGACCTTATTCTTAATAATGGTTATAGTAATATTAAAGAACTTAAAAGACCTGCTTTCTTTATCACTGAAAATGCTAAAATTCAAGTCTTGTTTAACCATTTCCAAACCAATAAAATGCAAATCGCAATTGTTGTTGATGAATATGGTGGAACTGCTGGATTAGTTACTTTAGAGGATATATTAGAAGAGTTAGTTGGCGATATTTTAGATGAATATGATGCTGACGAACCTAAAGAAATTGATGAAATATCAGAAAATGTCTATATTTTATCTGGTAAACTCAGTATTTCTGAAATTAATGAGAAGTTTGAATTAGATATCGATTCAGAAGAGTATGATAATTTAGCGGATTACCTTCTTTCAGAATTTAACCATATTCCAAGTGAAGGTGAAACTTTTGAAATTGAAAGTTTAGCTAAATTCACTATAACTTCAATCAATGGACAGAGAATTGAGTTTGTACAATTAAACATATTAAACCAAGTAGAGAACTATGAATAGATATAAAAATATTTTCGGAGTATTATTGGTATTATGGTTTATCGCCAGTATAATAACTAGTATTTTACCATCACACAGTATTCCTATCGATTACATCTTTGGGCATGATAAATTATTACATGCAATTAAATTCATCTTTTTTTCTGTAATACTATATAATTTCTTGCATTATACAAACTGGTCTTATACTCAAAAGTTATTGTTCTATATTCCCCTTCAGTTTTATCCTATTATTGATGAAGCAATTCAAATCAAAGTTCCAAGTAGATCTTATAGTGCTTATGATGTTCTAGCAAATTATTTTGGGGTTTTAATTGGAGTTCTTATTTCTGTATTTATCAGGATATATATCCATAAGAAAAGAGTAATTTGATGATATTAAAGAATATTACCAGTGCAGATACCCAGAATTGGAGAAATGTTGAGCAATTAATCTATGATGTTATGAGATTACATGATTTTGAAGAAATTAGATTATCATTTCTACAAGATGGAGAAGTACTAAATAACTGTTTACAAAAAGAGTTTTTCTCTCATAAAGATGAAAAAGAACTTCAAAACATAGTTGTAAATCTCTCTTCAAAGATAAATTTAAGTATTCGTCCAGAAGGAACTATCAGCATACTTTCAAACTTCCTCAAGGATTATGATCATAATAAAGTATTAAAATATTTTTATATGGGGAATATGATTAGGCTTATAAATGATGAAGTTCAAGAAACTTATAGACTTGGTGCCGAAATCTATGGCGATACTACAATTGTTTCTGATATTACTGTAATAGATACTGCCCTAAAACTTCTTAATACTTTTGGCTTTAAGACCACTTTAGTCGAAATTAACTCTTATGGTTGTGAAAAATGTACTTTAAACCTTCCTGAAGCAATGAAAAATAAATGGCAGGGAGATTCAACCAAAGAAAAAGTTAAGGTTAAATTACCTTCTAACTATTATCAAGATTCTCTTTCAAACGCAGATTATTGTGATGTTTGTCAGGAAAGATTGCATAAAATTAGACATTTCTTATCAAACTTAATGATAAAATATAACTATAATCCTCAACTAAAACGAACCTATAATTACTATAATGGTATGGTCTTTAATCTCTATGTAAAACAAGGTGATGAAGATATCTTGGTTGGTGGAGGTGGAAGATATGACCATTTAACTCATTTCGTTACAGGAAAAGAGATTCCTTCTATAGGTTTTGATCTTAACCTAGATGTCATTTATGATTTAATCAAGAAAAGCCATCTATTCCCAGAAAATAATTTTGAATTCAGAGTTTTTATCTGCTCCGAAACTGAAGACCTTCTTCTCAATGAGATGCAGATCTTACAAGAACTTCACAAAAAGATGATCTATACAATTCAGGGTTTAGTAAATTCTGATAGCAGAGAAGCATTAGAATTAGCTAAAAATGCTAATTGCTCTGTTCTGATTTATATTGATAATGAGTCACTTTATAATGGGAAAGTTGAGATGTTTAACATTCAGAAACTCCATAGTTATCATGTAGCTTTAGATTCAATTATCGATGAATTAGAAGTCATCAAAAAGAGTATAAAACAACTACTTTTCCTATGAAAATAATTAATGCTACCCTTTGTTATATCCAACAAGATGAGCATACTTTGATGTTGCACAGAGTAAAAAAAGAGAATGATATTCATCAAGACAAGTGGAATGGTCTAGGAGGGAAAGTAGAAAGTGGAGAATCTCCTGAAGAGTGCTTGATTAGGGAGATTAAAGAGGAGAGCGGTTTAACATTAACTTCCTATAGATTAGCTGGTTTACTAACTTTCCCATTGTTTGATGGGATTAATGATTGGCAAGTCTTTCTTTACCAAGCTTCTGAATTTACTGGGGATTTAATAGACTCACCAGAAGGTAAATTAGAGTGGGTAGCTACAGATAAATTGTTAGATTTAAACTTGTGGGAAGGAGATAAATACTTTATAAAATGGATGCTAGAAAAGAGCTTCTTCTCTGCAAAATTCACTTATCAAAATAAAAAGCTTATTGATTACTCAGTTAAATTCTATTAAAATAGATGAAAAAATGTCTGATAATTCTCTTCTTATTAGCGCTGTTTCTCCTTGAAGGAAAAGAAGTAAATTACTGCTTTACTGAATATATATCACCTCAATTTCCTCCCATAAATCTTTCCAACACTAACTTAATTCACTACTCAGAGAAAATTACAGCTGATTCTTTATCCTTTATTCGTGGAGAAGATTATGAAATAGATTATAAAACCGGAATAGTAAATCCTCTAACTGAATCAATCAAAAGCCAGCAACAACTTAAAATAGAATACAAAGTTATTCCCCAAGAATTTTTAGAACCCCTTTTTCTCTATAAGATAGAGTTAAGTGCAGATTCCACTTACATAGTAAAAAAGAGAGAGAATAAAAACTTATTCTTTGATAATAATAAGCTCCTAATCAATGGTTCAAAAACATTTGCAATCTCCTTCTCTGATAAAAAAGATTTTGATATTAATCAATCCCTTTATTTAAAACTTTCAGGTGAAATTGCCTCTAATCTGTATGTTGAAGCCCAGTTATCAGATAGTAACTCTCCTATTTCTGTGGAAGGAAGTTCAAGAGAGTTAAGTTCTTTAGATCGAGTTTTTATTTCCCTCTTCAACAATAATTTTGAACTATCTTTTGGAGATTTAACCCACGAAATTACAAATACTTCTTATATTAACTACCTATCCCAATTTGATGGTTTAAAGTTAGGACTTTATCAGGATAAGACGAATGTTTATACTGGTAATTTTGATATTCAAAATGACTTTTGGGGAGCTTTAGCAGTTTCTCAAGGCAAGAATAGTTCTTATAAATTCACTTGTATTGAAGGTAAGCAAGGTCCTTATTATATCTATATATCAGATTCAAATCAATATGTAAGCATCATTGCTAATTCTGAAATAGTGTATATTGACGGTGTAAAGGTAACAAGAGGAATAGATTACTTTATTGATTATAGTGAAGGAAGTCTTACTTTCGAGAATCTGGTAACTTCTGAAACAGAAATCTATATTACTTTTGAGTATAGTGATGAAAAATACAGAAACAATATTTATTTGGCTTCTACTAACTATAAAATAACAGATTTCTTAAACATAGGAGTGAATGTTATTCATCGTGGTGATGATAGTTCTAATCCCTTAGAAGATATCCATACTGATGAAGATTTAACAGCTTTTGCTGAAGCCGGTGATAGTGTTGTTTATGCTAATGGTATTTATGAAGTAGAAAGTGGGGAAGGTAATTATATAGCCGAAATTAATTCTGAAGGAGAGTTGATTTACACCTATGTGGGTTTAGGCTCAACAGGGAATTACAATATTTATTTCTCTTATGTCGGAGTAGGTGAAGGAAGTTATTATGAATATTCTCCTAATAGATATGAGTTCCTAGGTGCAGGTAATGGTGATTATGAACCCATTAGAAAGCTAACTCCTCCCCAAAGTCTAAGTAATTATGATATGATTCTTAGATTTGGTTTAGAATCTATCTACTTAGAATTGGAAACACTTCTCTCTGACTATGATCGAAATACTCTATCTTCTAAACAAGATTCTGATAATCAGGGATTTATCTCTCAAGCTTCTCTTAATTTTAATCATGATAATGATATCTGGGAAAGCAATAATAAATTATCTTATGAGAAGAAAACAAAACATTTGACATCATTCGCTGATCTGGAAAATCCTTTAGAATTAAGCTATGGGGGAGTAGCGACCAAATATGATTCTCTTAAATCACAAAGTATCAAGATAGCTAGTGATTTTGACCTAAAAAGTTATTTTAGACTTTCCTTTCTCTTTAAAGAGCAAAAGTTTCCTAGTCTGTTAGAAAGTGACTTATTAACATTTAATTTCTTTCTTGATGAACAAAGCTATATTCCTAAGCTTGGCTATCAATTTACAAGTAGAGAAATAGACTATGATCTTGAAATTCAAGATAGTTACTCCTATACTAATCACTATTTCGAAATAGGGAAGAGAATTGCTTTTATTGGTGGGAAATTTGAACTTATTAAAGAAAGGAGTGAAGATAAACTTACAGAAGAACAAAAATTTGGTTATAAATATGAGAAATATAACTATTCTCTAAGTAGTTATGATTTAACTAATCTTCATATTTCAACTTCTTATTGGCATGATAACAAAAGAAACTTAGTAGAAGAAGTGTGGAAAAAGCAAAGTAAATCTCAGACTTCTTCAAGTGACTTGCTATTAAGTTTTGATAATCATAACTCCAATATAGAATATACCTATAGAAAAGTTGATAGTTATCAAGAGACAGAAGAAGATAATACTTTCAATATGATTAGGATAAATTCTACTCACTCCATGTTTGATAATGGCTGGGATTTTAGTTATAACTACAAGATTAATAATTTAGAGTTTTATCCTAAAATACGCGAACTCCAATTCATTGGCCAAGGAGCAGGAGATTATGACTCCTTGGGAGTCTATCAAGATGATGGAGATTATGACTGGCTTTATGTTAATTCTGGTCAACCTGAACTCTCCACAGAATTAAATTTAGGAGCGAATAGCTTTTTAAGACTAAGTCGCTTCACTGATACTTTCTTCTGGAAAAACCTTTCAGCAGAGGTTAGAACCTTGCTTTCTGAAAATTCTAAAACAAGTGAAAAATTAAAGTTATATTTCTTAAATCCTCAAGTTCTTATGAATCCTGAAACTACTCTTTACGGAAGAAATAATACACAAACTAGCCTTAATTTTAATTCTGATAATCGGAAATTTAACTACAAGTTCTCCTTGGAATGGGATAAAGTTTTAGATAATCGTTATCAAGATGTTAATAAAACTAAGATTAGGGTAATAGATAATGAATTAATGCTTAGAAGATTAAGATATGGTAATGTTGGAGCTCAATTCACCTTTAGAGAAGAGACTGATACACGCTATGATTCTCAGATAAATGATTATACGACAACGCTTAAATATCAGAATAATTTCCTCCAAAATTATATTTATAATGCTAATCTAAAGCTAAACCTAGAAGAAGGTAAATCTAGTTCAGATTCTGATGACTATAATTTGACTGTAACATCTTGGAATAATATCCTAACAGCTAGTTTTGCTAATAAGTACTTAATTCAATTTAATAATGACCTTATTTATACTATGCGAGACGGCTCTACTTACTTAGTATTTTTACCTGAAAAGAGAGAAGGCTTTTCTACTAAATGGAATATCTCAGCAAAATATTCCTATAATCAATTTATTACAATTAATCTATCCTACTTCGGAAACAAATATCCGGATGATAATATAGAAAACAATCTAAATATCGAAATTAAGGCAGAATTCTAATCATGGAAATGTTACAACCCTATGGAATGTTTATTATCCTTCCTGCAATCTTTTTAGCAGGATTAATCGACTCAATGGCAGGTGGTGGAGGATTAATCTCTATACCAGCTTATCTTGCAGCAGGACTCCCCCCTCATTTTGCTTTAGGAAACAATAAGTTCTCCTCAGCAAACGGAACTATTTTTACGACAATTAAATTTTTCCGTAATAATCTTATCGATACTAAAGTTGCCTTGTTCAGTGCTATCTTTGCCCTGATTGGCTCTTTCTTAGGAACAAAAACAGTTCTTTACTTATCACCAAATTTTCTTAATCTCTTGCTGATTATTGCCTTACCTGTTATCGCTATAGTCCTTATTTTTAACAAGAAATTAGGGAAAGTAAATAACTCTCATACAGTAAGCCTGAAAAAGAAACTTATCACTGCTGTAATCGCAGGATTAGGTATTGGCTTCTACGATGGTTTCTTTGGTCCTGGCACAGGAGCTTTCCTTATTTTAATCTATACCTCTGTTCTTAGTTACGATTTTGTGGTGGCTAATGCTAATGCTAAAGTTGTGAATTTAGCTTCTAATCTTGCAGCTGTAGTAACTTTTATTGCTAGTGGTAAAGTTAATTATGAAATTGCCATACCGGCTGCAATATGCGGGATTCTTGGCAATCTAGTTGGCTCACACCTGGTTATCAAAAAAGGGAATAACTTCATTAAACCTGTTTTTATTTTTGTATTAATCTTGCTCTTGATAAAAGTAGTATGGGATCAGTTTGTCTAAGAATTGATAATTTCTTAACTGGGAATGCGGGATTCCAGCCCGCGTCCAGCACCAAAGTGCTGGACTACTTAAGATTACCCAGCATTTCATGCTGGGTGCAGGCAAGATGCCTGCGTTCCCAGTTAGGGGTGCTTCCACTCCATAATTTAAATCCTAACGGGATGGTATTCGTCAGTTAGAGGTGTAACCTCCTTGAAATTATACCCCACAAGAGTGGTTCTCAGCGTTAGCGGAGAAGCAAGAAACAATAAGAAAATTGTTATAAAAATCGGTCAAATTATTTAGGACTGGACATGTTCACACGAATTAAGGGGATTTAAAAGGAATCTCCAGAGCCAAGCCAGGCGAATTTAGAAAATATCCCTGAAAGGGATTAAATAGATTAGCCCAGGGTCTCATTTTTTGAAGAAAAATTGACCCTGGGTATGGCAAACCAATATTCGTGTAACCCTGTAAGGGTTTAATTAAATTTGTATAACAAAATAAGGTCCATCATAATACTTTAGTTGAATAAACAAAAGCCCCGCATTTAGCGAGGCTTATATATTTTTATTTATGGAAGTGCCTGCAAGGATGCAAGCGTTCCCAGTTAAGATGCCTTCAAGATGAAGGCGCTCCCAGTGGGTACTCCCAGTTTTCTATTTCATCAGAATCATTTTCTTGGTTAAGCTTTGATTCTCAGATTTTAATTTATAGTAATAAACGCCACTTGCGACAGTATGATCTTGGTTATTAGTACCATTCCAGACAACTGAATGAACACCTGCTTCCACTGTTCCATTAACAAGAGTTTTAACCAACTGACCTTTGACATTATAGACAGATAGCTCAAAATTAGTACTTTTAGTTTTAAGAGCAAAAGTAATAGTTGTTTCTGGATTAAATGGGTTTGGATAATTTTGTCTTAGGTAAGATTGAGGTACTTGAACACTATCATCGTTACTAACAAAACTATCAGGAGGAGTTTTAGTGAATCTAATAGCGAATTCACTCTCAACTGCATGAGCTGATTCAGGGTATAAATCTGCAAAAGAGTACTGAATACCATCGTTTCTTTCTCCATTCATAATACCTATTGTTGTGTAATTACTAACAATTGAAGGATTAGAGAAAGTATGATATTGGAAAATAATATCACCATCTTCATCAGGCATAGGTTCTAAGATAACTTGGAACTTCTGCAAGTCAGCATCTTCATATTCATCAATAGTTGATTGGGAATAAGTATCATTCCACTCAATTATGAATCTGTTATTTGCTTCATCATGATAAGTACTAACTCTCATATCAGCAAAAACATTTTGTTCAGTTTGAAGTCCTTTCAAGTCATCCCAGTTTGGACAAAGTTGATTTTTAGGACCTAAAGCTGATGGAATAGCTGAATTAGTAAAGTTAACATACCAAGTTGAGCCAAAGCTCATCCAACCATTCGAACAGATAGTGACTTCATTAAAGTCTTGGCCATAATATCTGAAGGCGAAAGGTAAATCTGTTACGAAGGATTCATCATCAGCTACGATACGAACCGTACCAGCTCCACCTTCACTTGGATCTATATCCATCCAGTTATATGCTGGGGCAGAGGAATAACTTGTATCATTACTGCCATAAACATAATAACCGTGAGCATCAGGACCAGTAGGGTGAGAATCTGTTACACCACTAATCGGGATGATAACATACTGAGTAACAGTATAAGCTGAAAGAGCTTCTGAGAAGTCAAATCTAAATGGAACATGAGTTCCTGGAGTTGCAGTAGCGTCAATTTCAGGAGAGAAAGTAACAATCGTTGTATTATTGATAAGAGCAGAGTTATATTCCACATTAATATCACTATTAACTACTGCAGAATGAAGAGCTCTTACTCTAACATTACCAGAAGCTAAATTTACATTACCAATATTTCTGAAAGTAACTTGTAACTGGTTTGAATCGCCAACAAGCATTTCTCCAGAATGTTGAAGATAACTTGGGAAGCCACCACCTAGAGTTTTAGTAAACTTTTCAGTATTACCTGAAGGTGTTAATGAAAGTTCAAATTCTACTACTTCTGCAAATTCTGCCTCAGAAGTAATAGCAATTTCAAAAGTAACTGTTGCTGTTCCACCTGCACTCATATTACCGATAGTCAGCGAGCTTTCCATAATAGCTACATTAGGATTGACACTGCTAAGGTTAGCAATAACATTGTTGTATTCATTACCATAGTTCTTCAATTCAAGAGTGAGACTTGTGCTAATTCCAGGTTGGAGAATACCACCTAATTCTGAACCTATAATAGCAATATTGTTATTACTATTAACAGGAATATCAGCAGTGAAAGGCTTATAGTTTTCTTTAGTAATAGTTAATTTAACTTCATCACCTTCAATTTCTGTATTGATAGGAACAATTGCTGTACCATTGATAACTCTTACAAATTCGTAATTAATTTCATCTTTAGTAGTTGTAACAATAGCATCTTCTAAGCCAGCAGGAAGATCTAATTCAAGATAACTACTTCCTCTATCAAGAGAGTTTGGAATATTGCTAACATTGATTGCTTGAGGTATTTTAACCCACATCTTAAGTGAAGGATCATTAAGCATATTATAGACATGGAAATAGAATTGCACATAACCACCATCTTCTCTATCTAATGGATAGTTATTATATAATTCAATTTTACCATCTAGAACTGTTGTACCAAATATTCTGTTATCTTCTTGCAAGAAACTAGCGAACATACCAGTTGAGATTGCATTATTAAACTTAGTTTTAGTATGGAGATCTGAAGGTCCTACAAAAGCTACACAGCCCTTAGGGTTAGCTATTGAACCCATTCTCATCCAATATTCACCAAAACTTGGATTTACAGAATTAGCAAAGTCTCCTGTGTTACATACTATTGAATAAACAATAGGGAGTTTGTTAATATTATTGGTATCTGCTAAATCACCAATATGGAAATGAGGATAGTGCCAACCATTAGCATCACCCCAGCCACGGTAAGATATATACTGAGCACCATTAGTTACTGAAGAGGTAATTGCTTGTGTTCCAGGGTATGTTGGAGGATAAAATACTGTGTCAACTTGAGTAAATCCTTTTTCTAAGAATTTTTCTCTAACCCATCTAGACATTCTAACAGGTGTACTTGGTTGTAAGTTATTTTCAGCAAAGTTACCTGCAACAACAAGAGCTTTAGTCATCCAAGCATTATCAGCACCTGCTTCAATATCAGGCTCTTTTTCATAAGTTATTGTTTTAAAAGCTTGAGTTCCTAAACTTAAAGGATCTCCAATTGAAAAACGACCAATTAATGCTTCTGGGAAATAATCATCATCATTACCAGCTAACATAGTATAGAAATTATCATCAGCATCATTTTCTGTTCCATCTGGTGATATAAACATATTAGTAGGAATTACAAAAGATCCTGAAGTGTCTCCAATCAAGAGAATATAATCAGGTTTATGATCTTCATAAAATGCAGCAATATTTTGCTTCACTATAGATGCAGAAGTCCAAGATGGATCTTTTAAGATAGTGTCAACTTGGAAACCAGAAGCTCTTTTCCATTTAATGAAGAGATTTAGGAAAGTATCTAAAGTTGATGAAGAGTTAACTATAAGCATCTTAGGTTGAGAAAGTGGTAAGGATGCTAGATAAGAATCATCAAAATTAACAGCAAATTTTTTATAAGAAGCTAAGAATGCTTGAGAAATTTCAGTAGGAAGCTCTATAGTATTACTTCCTCTAATTTCGAAATCAACAGCTTCTAAAACTTGATAGCCATTTCTTAAGTCTTGTTGAACTTTAATATCAACTGTGAATCCATACATTTCACGCATTTGGAAACTTTTGGTTAAAGTTACAAAATCTTCTCCTACATTACGAGTTGATTCTATAATCTCACCATTACTATTATAAGTAACAAGAAGAGCAGAATTAATTGATAATTCAGCTTCTGTTGCTGGTATGGCAAAAGTCTTACTTATAATAGATGGGGTTTCTTCGTTACGGGTTAACTCATAAGAGTAATTTACACTATTCCCTCTGGTTGCTACCTGTTCATTACTTATAGCCGTTAAGCTTGAAACAAGCATCAGACCTATAAGCAAGTATAAAAATTTCTTCATATATTTCCTCCAGATTAAATTCTATTAACTTATATAATAGATATATGCAATTTGTATTCCTACAAGTAACTAAAATTACTTAATCTTGATTATAAGCTGAAATAAATAGAAAATTGGAATAAAAAATGTATAAACATAAAGAACATGCCCAAATTAGTAATGTAGAAATATAAAACCACAATTAAGGAGATAATTATGCGTAAAAAGATGTTTTTTACAACATTAATTTTACTGTTTCTTGTTTCACTTTCTGCTCTTAATGTAGAAATTGGAACGCAAGATGGCACGACTAACTACATGCCTGCCAATGGCTTTTATGACTTTGGTTGGTCACGAGTTCTTTACAAAAGTGAAGATATCAATCTTGCTATTGATATCAATGCGATTAGTTATTTAGTAACTAATACCCCGGCTAACTATTTAATGCCAAACCAACAAATTTATTTAAAACACACAAGTGCTGAATCTTTAGATTCAAATGCTTACCTTGACCCAACTACTGATGATACATATCAATTAGTTTTTGATGGTGAAATCAATTATAATGGCTCAGGTTGGGTAGAAATTCCACTTGATAGTGAATTTTCTTACAATGGTACTGATAATTTAGAAGTCTTCTTTATCAATAACGACGGAGATTATGCTTCAAGTTATCCTGTTTTTGCTAAATGTACTGTTGAAGAAAATGACTTTAGAAGTCTATATAAATATGCAGACAATGAATTTCCTGCTTTAGAGGGAACATTAGTTAATTACTTCCCATGTACAAGACTTCACTTTACATCAGAAGGAGCTCCAACTTTTGCAACTCTAACAGAACCTAGTAATGGGGCTATGAATGTAGATTTACCTGTTTCTTTAGAATGGACAAGTGGCGAAAACACTGAATCTTATGATGTCTATCTTAGTGATAGCCAAGACTTAGTTACTTCATCAGATGCTTCAGCTTTGATTGCAGAGAATATCTCTGAAACTACTTACAGTGTTACTGAATTAGAAAATATCACTAGCTATTACTGGAAAGTTGTATCAAAAAATTCAACTTCTGAATACACTGCAACAAGTCAAATCTTTAGCTTTACTACTCCTGCTGAAGAGGGTTCTTTAGTTATTGGTAATGGTGTGTTAGCTAATCAAGGCTTACCAATGGAACCATACTTTGGTTACACAATTTCTCAAACTATCTATTTACAAGAATGGATAAACACTGAAAATCAAAGAATTGAAGAGATTTCCTATTATTATAATGGCAATTCAGAATGGACTGAAGAAAATGTACAAATCTGGATGGCTCATACTGATTTAGATGCTTTTGCAGATAATACAAGTTGGGTAGCTCAAGATCAATTATTGTTAGTATATGATGGACCTCTATCTGTGCCAGCTTCTGAAGGTTGGGTTACTATTGCTCTTGAAGTACCATTTAATTATAATAATACTCAGAATTTATTAGTTGCTTTTGAATCAAATACAGTGGGTTTTTCAACAAGTAGTGATGAATTCTTCTGTACTCAAACTGAAGGAAACCAAAGTTTAGAAAAACATAGTGATAGCGTTAATTATGATTTCATAGCTCCTGAAGCAGGAACTTTAAGAACTTCATTCCCAAATACTATGATTAATTTTGGTGATATACCTACTGAACCTCAACTTATGGTTAATCCTAGTGAATATGCTTGGAACCCTACTATAATGGGTACTTCAGCTATTCCTGCTATTTTCTCATTAAGAAATAGTGGACTTGGTACATTAACTATAAATAGCCTAGCAATAAGTGGTGATTCTGAATTTTCTTTAACTGATGATAATGAATATCCTTTAGCCTTAACTACTAATGTAGCTCAATTCACAGTTAATTTTATGCCAGTAACAGTAGGTGATTTTACTGCAAATATTATAATTACTGATTCTGAAGGAAGTGAAACTATTCTTCCTTTAACTGCTAGTGGTTATGATGCAATGATTAGTGAATTTCCTTACTTTGAAGGTTTCGAAGATGTTGAAACAAATGAAATTCCTACAGATTGGAATACCATAATTAATAGCACAGCTACTGCTTATGCCAATGTTTATACCTTAAATCCTTATGAAGGTGAAAAATCATTAAGAATGTATAATTCTGGCGATGTAGCTCCTGCTGATTTAAAATTAATTACTCCTCCATTAGCTGACATGAATACTAAAAGAGTTAAATTCTATGCTCGTGCAAGTGCTGCTGATGTCGTATTAGGAGTTGGTTCATCTTCTTCAAATTATGATGCTTCTGCCTATAATGAAATCATTACTATGCCATTAACTGTTGAATACCAGATATTCTATGTTAATTTCAATGAGATTCCTGAAGGTGATAATATGTTATGTTTTGACTATATTGGTAATAACACAACCTATAAAACTATCTATATTGATAATGTAACAATTGAAAATATCCCTTCTGGAGCTGATGCTGATATTACTCCTACTGAACTAGCTTTCGGTAATATATATTTAAATAGAACTGGAGTAGAAACTTTCAATGTAGCAAATATGGGAGCTGAAGACTTAATAGTAGATCTCTCATCTGAAGATGGTATTTTTACCTTTGAAAATCCACAAGTAACAGTTACTACAGGTAATAATACTGACATTATTGTTACCTTTAATCCAGCAGTTGAAGGTGAATATACAGGTTCTTTCCTAGTTGAAACTAATGCCGATAACATGCCTAGTTTAACAATTAACGCAACTGCTTTTGTTCTTCCTGCTCTTCCTGAAGGTGTCGCTGTAATTGGTGATGGTGTCCTAACTAATCAGGGCTTACCATTTGAACCATATTATAGACACTCTTATTCACAAAGCATTTATCTTGCTAATGAGATTGGAATTACAGGTCAAAGAATTGAAGATATTAGTTGGCATTTCAATGGCAATTCTGCCTGGGGTCCTGATGAAATGAGAATTTTCTTAGGTCATACTAATGAAACAAGTTTTGCTACAAGTTCTGATTGGATTGACATTGCTGAATTAACAGAAGTTTTCACAGGTACAATTACTGTTCCTGCTGAAGATGGTTGGGTTGAAACTCAGTTAGATATGCCATTTGTTTATGACAATACCCAAAACCTCGTAGTTGCTGTATTCCATTCTAATCCTGATTATCATGCATCAAATGATGAATTCTATTGTACTGCAACAACTGAAACAAGAAGTATCTTATATTATAGTGATTCTGTAATCCCAGATCCTACAGCTCCTCTTACTGCTAATTATATGCGTAACTCATATCCAAATGTGAAATTACAGTTTGGTGAAGTTCCTGAAGGTGCTGATATGATAGTATCCCCTGTCTCAACTATTTTTGATATGACAGCTGTCGATGCTCTTTCATCAGAAAAAACAATTACTATGAGATCAGTTGGTTTATCTGATGTTACTGTTGCTAATGCTCCAGTAATTACAGGTGAAGATGCAGATCAGTTCTCTATAACTACAGATAATAATACTTACCCAGTAGTTCTTCCTTTTATGGATACTGCAACTATTGGAGTCAGTTTTAATCCAAACTCAGAAGGTACTAAAACTGCTAACTTAGAAGTTATTGATAATGTTACCAGACAAACACATATTATTGCTTTAAGTGCTTATGCTTATGCTGATGATGGTAATGATCAAGCTGAAGATGCAACTAGCTTGACACTACCTGTAAACGGAGATACCTATGCAATTATGCCTGTTGGCGATATTGACTGGTATAAAATCCCTGCCATGGGTATTGGTGATACTTTATTAGTTCAAACAACAACTGCTACAGGTTCAAATATTAATGTTAGAGCTTGGCTTTATGGCCCAGTTACCAATCCTACCGAGATTATAGGAAGTGAGTCTATAGCTAATGGATCAAATATTGAACATGTTTTACCAATAAGTGGTGATTACTACTTAAGAGTGGCTGAAACTTCTGTTTATCCTGCAGGTGTTACTGCTAATACTAGAAAGAACTTAAACGGAGAGAATGATAGATTAACTAGAGATGATACAGGACTTTACAATCTCTTTGTTGATGCGAATTATAATTATGACTATAATGCTCCATTCAACTTAGTTGCTACTAATAGTACAGGATTTGTTGAACTAACTTGGGAAGAACCTGAGTATGAAAGATATCTTGTAAGCTATAGTGTTTATAGAGATGGGGAACAAATTAATCCTGAAGCTATTGAAATTGGTACTAATTCCTATAACGATGCTGATGTTGTAGTAGGTCAAGAATATAGTTATTATGTAGTTGGTGTTTATGAAGAACCAAATGGACAATCTCTTCCTTCAAACACTGTTTCCATTACTTACTTTAATGATGGGGAAGCATTATGGGGAGATGATTTTGAATCACATCCTGATTTCGCTCTAAACCTCGGAAATTGGATTCAACATGATGTTGACGGTGGTTCTACTTATGGTATCAGTAATGTTGAGTTTGAAAATGCTGGTGAAGCTATGTCATACATAGTATTTAATCCATCAGCTACAACTCCACCTATTACAGATATGAACCCTTATGAAGGTGATAAATTCTTAGCATCTTTCGCTTCTTCTGAAGGGGTTAATGATGACTGGATTATTACTCCAGCAATAACAGTTGGTACTACCACAGTTGTCTCATTCTATGCGAAAAGTCATACTGACGAATATGGTTTAGAAAGATTTAGAGTCAAAATGTCTCTTGGTGGAAGTGAAGTCTCTGATTTCCAATACTCTTTACACCAAGGTGTTGATTACCTAGAAGCGCCAACTGAATGGACTCCTTACTACTTCAATGTTAGTCAATTAGTCGGAAATACTGTTAGATTCGCTATCCAATGTGTAAGTGCTAATGCCTTCGTATTCTTAGTGGATAATTTCAGAGTTGATTCTACTGAAGATGGTGTTGATAACGATGATTCTCAAGCAAGTCCTGTTTTAAACGGTTTAGCTCAGAACTATCCTAACCCATTCAATCCTGAAACTTCAATTACTTATTCAATGCAAAAAGCAGGAAATGTTACTCTTGATATCTTCAATCTAAAAGGTCAAAAAGTTAAATCTCTTGTTAATGGTTACCAAGAAAAAGGAAATCATACAATTGCTTGGAATGGTACTGACGAAAGTGGTAAGAGCGTTTCTTCGGGCGTCTACTTCTATAAAATGAAATCAGGCCAATATACTTCATCTAGAAAAATGATCCTGATGAAATAAAAAACTGGAAGCACCCACTGGGAGCGCCTTCATCTTGCAGGCATCTTCACTGGGAACGCTTGTATCCTTGCAGGCATCTTCACTGGGAACGCTTGCATCCTTGCAGGCACTTCCATAAATAAAAATATATAAGCCTCGCTAAATGCGGGGCTTATTTTCGTAATGTAGTAGCGAACAGCCTCTTTAACTCCCTGCTTTAGTGCAGAATATATGCTAAAAGAGGGTGAAATCTTAGATATCGGGATTCTTTTTGGCTCTCTCTCAAGCGGAGTGGGAACTAAATCTAATAGTAAATCAAGAAACTTCAAAATCTTCTTCGCCGCCTCAGCAGCTGGTAGAATGATGTATTTTTACAGTCCTGTATCTCTTGTGAACTTAGCATACTTCAAAGATACTTATATTACTTTTTTTTCTAAGACCCACTTTACTTGAAAGATTGCCATTTTTTCTTATGGACAATAGAAGCATCTCTGCTTGCATCAGGCTGTATTTCAGCTGCCTAAGAAGCAAAGATACAGGCCGAAGTCCCACACTCCCAGTAAAGAAACCCAACAGATGTGTGGTAGATCTTATTTCCTCCTTCCTTGCTCCATCTCACTTTACTCTATGATTATTCAATTTATTGTTGTGATGACAGTAATGGAGCAAAGGAGAAGGTTAAAGAGTGAAGTAGAAATCGAGAGATGAAGTATTCTTTTCTTAATCCCAGTATCACTAATAATCAAACATATTGACAAAAAAAGTTAAACAATAAAAATGATTCAAATAAAAATGTAAAAGGTTAATATGAGTAAAAAAGTAAAAATTATAACGACTAAGATATTTAATTATAAAAGAAATTTAGTGATTGGAATAATAACCATGATTTTCTTTGCTATGTTTAGCGGAGCAACAATAACTCTGTTAGTACCTCTTTTTGATTATGTCTTTACAAATTTAGATAGAGAAGTGATTTATACTAATAGTAGTGAAATAATGGGAGCTTTGACCAAAACAACTACTGATTTTTTTGCTTCTAAAGATTTTAGTCTCTTTCATAAAAGTAGCTTAGATATTCTGCTTGATAATTATCGAGGAGTGTTTGAGGATTCTTCTCCTATTCAATTACTATATCTAGTTCTAATAGTTATCTTTGTTGCTCTTTTATTTAAGAACCTCTTCTATATGATAAATAGGTATTCTTTTACTGCTTTGAAATCTAAGGTTATTAGGGATGTAAGAAATGAAATCTTTGATAGCTATTTAAAGCAATCAGTAGCCTTTTTCAATAAGAATAGGGTTGGCGATTCTATTGTTAGAATGGTTAATGATGTGAATATGATAAGTGAACTTTATATTACCTCTATTTTTAATATTTTTAGAGATCTTTTGACAGTATTTATCTTTGTTTTTATCGCTATGTTTATTAATACTCAGCTTTTTTTGATGAGTTTGATAATTGTCCCTATTTTCTCTTTTGCTGTAAGCTTCCTAGGTAAAAAGATTAAGAAATATGCTAAGAGAATTCAAGGTCAAGCATCTACACTCTTTTCCAATATAGAAGAAGTGTTAAGTAGTATGAAAATTGTTAAAGCTTTTTCCAAAGAGAAATATGAGCAAGACAGAATGAGCTCAATTAATAATAGATATATGAATTTAAAGATTAAAAGTCAGATTTATGCTGCTTTAAATGTTCCCCTTGCTGAGATGACCTCCATGGTAACGGGAATTATAGTTATATTATTAGGTGCTAGAATGATTGTTAATGATCAATCAGATTTTTCACTGGGTAGTTTTACAGCCTTTCTTGCTGCTGTTTTTTCTATGTTACACCCGCTAAAGGTTCTTACTAAAGCTTATACAGATTTTAAAAAAGCAAATGTTTCACTCGATAGAGTTGCTGAAGTCATACATCTTGAGCAGGAGATTAAAGAAGATCCTAATCCGGTGGATAAGAAAGAATTCACTGATTCTATCGCTTTGAAGAATGTAGTTTTTGGTTATCAAAAGAATAGCCCTGTAATAAATGGAGTTTCTTTTGAAATAAAAAGAGGCGAGAGTGTGGGAATAGTTGGTTCTTCTGGCTCAGGGAAATCAACCATAATTAATCTAATAAATCGTCTTTATGACTATAACAGTGGCTTAATAACCATGGATGGAATTCCCATAAGTAAAATAAAGACTGCTGATCTTAGGGCACTATTTGGACTTGTAACTCAAGACTCAATACTCTTTAGCGATACTATTGCTAATAATATTAGTTATGGCGCTAGAGAAGAAGTAAGCAGAGATGATATTATTGCATCTGCTGAAATAGCTTATGCTCGTGAGTTTATTGAAAAACTAGATAATGGATATGATCAGATGTTAGATTCTAAAGGTTCTAATCTCTCTGGTGGTCAAAAACAAAGAATTTGTATTGCTCGAGCAGTTATTGGTAATCCACCCATACTTATATTTGATGAAGCAACAAGTGCTTTGGATACTGATTCAGAAAATAATGTTCAAATTGCTATTGAAAAAGCAACTCAGAATAGAACTGTGATTATGATTGCCCATAGACTTTCAACAATCATTGGTTGTGATAAAATAATCGTAATGGAATCAGGTAAGATAGTTGGTATTGGGAAACATGAAGAGTTATTAACTAGCTGCAAAAGATATAAAGAACTATATGATTTGCAATTTAAATAGATAGGAGAATTAATATGTTGGTAGAAGTTTCAATTGGTGAAGTTGTTGATAAAGTTACTATATTATCCATAAAACTAGAAAAATTCAAAGACTTAAATAAGAAGAAAAATGTTCAGAAAGAGTATGATACTTTAATCAAAAATATAGAAGAAATCGGAATTAATGAAGACTCTGAGGAATTTAAAGAGTTAAGAGCTGTGAATGTTAATCTTTGGCATATAGAAGATAATATCAGAATTAAAGAGCAAAAGAATGAGTTTGATAGTGAATTTATAGAAATTGCTAGATCTGTATATTTCGAAAATGATGTAAGAGCTGAAATCAAGAAAAAAATAAACTTGAAATATGGCTCCTCCCTTGTTGAAGAAAAGGAATATGTAGAATATAAGGACAAATAAAATGGTCAAAGTACTAACTTACGGAACTTATGATCTCTTTCATTATGGTCATTTAAGAATTCTTGAAAGAGCAAAAGCTTTAGGAGACTACTTAATCGTGGCAGTCTCAACAGATGAGTTTAATGTTCTAAAAAATAAAAAAAGCACTTATCCCTATAATGAAAGAGCTGAAATAGTTAAATCTATCAAGTATGTTGATGAGGTGATTCCCGAAAATAATTGGGAGCAAAAGATAGATGATATCATTAAACATAAAATAGATATTTTGGTTATGGGTGATGACTGGAAGGGTAAATTTGATTTCGTTAAAGATTATTGCCAGGTAGTTTACTTAGAAAGAACACCTAATATCTCTTCTACTGAAATCAAAGATGGGATTAGAGGAAATAAATAGATGAATATCTCTAAATATATTATTTATTACCCCTATTTGCTAGCTTGGTATTCTTCTAAGCTGTTTAAGAAAAAGAAAAATGTTGATTTTTATTGCGGGAATATTGTTGATTATATCTGCATAAAAAAAGTCATTGAACATTTTCCTGAGATGCGAATTGTGGCTAAAAATAGAAAGATTAAAAAAGCCCTTAGTGAATATGGAGTAAAATCAATAGTATATCCTACTTATCCTGATATTGTCGTTATGTGTCGCCACTCAGCAAGAAAGTTCCCTCTTAAAAGTATAGCTAAAATAGGATTGAGACACGGACCTTATCATTTCAAGAATTTTATTAATTCTAAGTATTATAATGAGTTTGACAACTATCTATTTACTTCTGAGTATGAAAATCAGATAGCTAAGAAATTAGGTATTAATAATGGCCTAGGTGTTGGCTATCCTAAGATTGATGATGCTTTTGATGGAACAATAAAAGATTCTGAGCTAGAAAAACTAAAATCTGAGCTTAAGATAGATAAAAGAAAAGCTACACTTATATTTACTGCTACCTGGAATAAAACAACTTACTCAGCTGTGAATCTGTGGTATAATAGATTAGATGAACTTAAAGATAAATATAACATCTTAGTAACTGTTCATGATTGGACAACTTCTGATGTAAAATCTAGAATAAAAGAGACATCTGGTATAACATTTATTGAAGATAAAGAAGTATTACCCTATCTTATGATAGCTGATATCTTAATTGGTGATATTAGTTCTATCATTGCTGAGTTCTGTGCCCTTGATAAAGCTATGATTACATTTAGAGTAGAAGAAGGGAAAAGAATTTCCCAAGAGATTACCGATATGTTGGAAAGTATGACTTATCGTATAGATAGCTTTGAAGAGCTTCTTCCTGTAATAGAGGAAGCAATTCAAGACAAGGGTGCTAAGCATAGAAAACAAAGAAAAATCAACAATGAGAAAATCTTTGGAACATTAGACGGAAAGGCGCATTTAAGAGCAAAAGAAGTAATTGATAAATATATACAGAGATTAAAATGAAATTAGGTATTCTAAAAGCTTTTAGTGATCAACATAAATACTATATTCGAGCATGCGAATCTTTAAAGATTGATTATGAAGTAATTGATATCATAAGCTGTAATTGGTTAGATTATATTAAAAAATCTAAATGTGATGGCTTTATGTGTCGTCCTCCTTCTAAATTTCAAGAAAGAAAAACTATGTTCGATGAGAGACTCTATATAATAGATAAATATCTAAAATTACCCCTATATCCTAGTTATGATGAATTGTTTATTTATGAAAATAAAAGAATGATGGATTATTGGCTCTCAATAAATAACATTCAACATGCTAAAACTTATGTTTTTTATGATAAAGAAGAATATTTTGAATTTATTAACAAGGCAAAATATCCTTTAGTTTTCAAAACCAATATTGGTTCAACAGCTAAAGGAGTAAAAATTATTAAGAATAAAGTCTCTGCTTCTTCCATAGGCAAAAAAGTTTTTGGCACTCATAATTCCAAGTTAGCAAGGGGATATACTCCTGAAACTACAGGGAAATTTATTAAATTCGAAGCAAAGGGAAGTGGTCAGAAGCATTTTATTATTCTCCAAGAGTTTTTAGATGTTCAGTGGGAATGGAGAATGGTAAGAATTGGAGATTCCTATTTTGGTCACAAGAAGTTATTAAAAGGTGATTTCGCTAGTGGTTCAAAGCTCAAGGGCTGGGATAGACCTTCTGAGGAACTTCTCTATCTAACAAAAGAGATTTGTGATAAAGGAAATTTCCTCTCTATGGATGTTGATATCTTTGAAACATCAGAGGGCAAGTTTTATGTGAATGAACTGCAATCTATATTTGGACAGTCAACTGATCACTTAATGTTGCTAGATGGCTTAGCAGGTAGATTTGTTTATACTAATAATAAGTTTACTTTCCAAGCAGGTGATTTCAATCAAAATCAATCTTTTGATCTGAGAGTTAAACACTTTTTAAATATTTTAAAGGACAAGAATAATGTTAAATAATGAAGAAATCAAAAATATTAAGAAAATACTTATAATCCAGTATAAACCATTCGGTGATATATTATTAAATACAGCTTATTTACCCAGTTTAAGAGAGAGATTCCCTCATGCTCAAATAGATTTTCTTATCCAGAAACCATATTTAACTATATTAGAAGATAATCCTTATCTTGATAATCTCATAATTATGCAAAAATTCAAGAAAGAAATACCTAAAATAAAAGAAAGAATCAAGATTATCAAAGAGATTAGAAAAGAAAAGTACGATATGGTTATTGATCAATTAAGAGGTACAGGTTCTGCTCAGATTACTATGTTTAGTGGAGCAAAGTACAGAGTCGGCTGGAAATTAAAGAGATACAATTGGCTCTATAACATCTCTGAAGCTAGGAAAAATCTTAGATATTACGCTTTACTAAAGTTTGATGTATTAAAACAATTAGGTATTACTGAATCTAATCAAGATACCTTTTACCATATAAAAGCAGAGTCGCAAAGTAAAATAGATAGCTGGTTAGCAGAGACTGGTCTTAATAATAAAGAGTTTATAGTTGTCTCACCATGCTCTCCTGTGATCTTTAAGCAATGGTCACTGGACTTATATGCAGAAACCCTAGATAGAGTGATTAGAGAACTAAATCTAGAGGTTGTTTTGTTGTGGGGGCCTGGGGAGTTAGACAGAGTTAATTATATTATTGAAAAAATGCAAGAAAAAGCTGTTCTTGCTATTAAGACAAACTTTAACGAAGCTGGAGCTCTACTACATAGATCAAAACTATTTTTTGGTAACGATGGTGGAATAAATCATGTTGCTATTGCTGTAAAAACTGCGTCAGTTGCTATCTTTGGTCCACATTCTAACCCCAGAAAATGGCAGGCAAATCATAAAAAGATTCATACATATCTAAGGAATTGGGAATGTAAAGATAGAAATGATAGAAGCTTAGGCATAACTGTTAATCAAGCAGTAGCTGAGATTGAAAAGGTAGCTAAGCTAGTACGATGAAATATATCTTATATATAGCAAAATTGTACTCTATCTCTATTTTCAAACCTATTGTTTCAGCTCTGGAACAGGAAAAGATAGAGTATGGCTTTTATGTATCAAATAATGTTAAGAAAAATTGGATAGAAGAGTGGGATAGGAAGAAGATAGTTCCTTCTTTGGAAGATGCTAAGAAATTCAAACCTGATGTTGTCTTATGTCCTGGTAACTTCATTGATTGGCGAATCCCTGGTCTTAAAGTACAGATATTTCATGGTTTAGGGGTAGAGAAACCTGCTCATTTTAAGATAAGACACTTCTTTGATGTCTATGCCACTTCAGGCCCTTTTGTTACTGAAAAATTCAAGAAGCTTCAAGCTAAGTATAAGTCTTATTTTGAAATTATTGAAACAGGTTGGCCTAAAGTAGATTACATTATCAATTATGATTCGAATCTCTTAAAGGAAAAATATAATATTCCTGAAGATAAAAAAGTAATTTTATATGCTCCAACCTTCAGCCATAAAATGGAATCTGCATCAAAAACACTTAGCTCAATGGATAATTTAGTGGCTGATGATGAAATATGGCTCTTAAAGTTTCACCAATTAATGGATAAAAGTGTTATAGAAGGATTTAAAAATTTAGGGAATGATAAAGTTAGGCTTATGGAAATTAACGATATAACTCCCTTATTGTACATTGCTGATATTATGATATCTGATACATCATCAGTGATATATGAATTTATGATTTTAAATAAACCAGTAATAACTATTGACACTATCGATCTTAAAGATAAAGGAATTAACCTGAAAAGTGTGCAAGAACTTAGACCAGCAATAGATCTTTTAAAAGATAATCCTCTCTATTTACAAGATAAAATAGATAAATATATAAAGCTAGTTAATCCCTATGTAGATGGGAAAATTTGTTTGAATCTAATTAAGAAGATTGAAAAACTTGTCTTAGAGGGCACTCTTCCTAGAAAAAATAAACCCAAAAATCTATTCAGAAAAGCACAGATTCTTTATCATTCAGTTTTTAAGAAAGGATATTTAAGATAATGGCAGGTAAATTAAAATTAACAGGTGAAATAGCTAAAATAGCCTTAAAAATGCTTTTAGAAACAGCTAAAGCTTTAGAAATGCACAAGGTAAAGTACATCCTTGAGGGGGGAACTTTACTAGGTATTATTAGAGAGAATAGACTTTTACCTTGGGATAATGATTTAGATCTAACTGTTCCAGCTTCTGATTTAGAAAAGCTTTTAAAAGCTCGAAAAGAGTTATGGAAAAAAGGATTTAGAACCAGAATTAGGTATTTTAAAGAAGATATAGGTCCTTTCAAAAAGGGGGAAGTTAAAATAATGAAGGTTCAAACCAGAAAATTCTTCTTCCTCAAAGGTTTTACTCTTCTTGATATTTTTGTTAAGAAGAAAGTTGATGATAAGTATTTCTGGACAGTTGGGGGCAAGAATATTGTTCTAAAATCTGCTCCTGCTGAGTTCTATGAAGATTTGAAAGAAGTTGAATTTGATGGCCACTCTTATTCTATCCCTGCAAAAGTAGAAGATTACTTAAGCTACCGTTATGGAAAATGGCAAGAAGCCCAAAAAGAGTGGAATTACAAGAAAGATGATAACGCAATAGTTAATAAAGGAAAATAGAAAATGAGAGCTATTATTATCGCAGCTGGAAAAGGAACTAGACTATATCCTTTAACCAAGAATACACCAAAAAGTCTGTTAGAAATTGGCGATGGCCTTACCCTGTTAGAATCGCAATTACACAGTTTGAAAGAGAATAATATCAGAGATATAACCATAATTGTTGGCTACTTAGCCCTACAAATTGAAGCTAAAATAGATAAATATCGAGGTGATTTTAACATTGATATTGTCTATAATCCCTTCTATGATATCTCTAATAACCTGATATCAGTATGGATGGCAAGATATTATATGAATGAAGATTTTATTACTATTAATGGTGATGATATCTTTAACCCTACAATTATAGAGAATCTATTGAAGAGTCCAGAACAAATAACTATGGTCGTAGATTATAAAGAAAAGTATGATGAAGATGATATGAAGATAATTCACGAACGATCTTTAGTCCGAAAAGTAAGCAAGCAGATTCCAATTAGTGAGGCTAATGGGGAGTCGGTGGGAATTATTAAGTTCACAGGACTTGGAAGAAAAATCTATGTTGATACTTTGGAGTCTATGGTAAGACAGAAAGAGAATATTAATCTATTCTACTTAAGTGCTATCCAAACTATAATCGACAAAGGGTATTCTGTTCACATGTCTGAATGTAGTCCTGACCACTGGGGTGAGTTAGATTTTCATCCTGATCTATTATTCATTAGAGAGTATGTAAAACAAGAGAATTTAACTAAAGTAATATTTGATTCTCATAAGTAATGCTAGCTAAAGCAATTAGTAATAATTAATTATGAGTCAACTGATTGATATCCACTGTCATCTAGCTGAATATGAAAATAAGCTTGAACTTAGTAACTTGGATAGAGAACAGGAGATAATCCATGTCTCTACAGCTCTTAACAGAAAAGAGATTTTACTTCATGAGAAATTAGGATTAAAGTACTGGTTTGCTGGACTTCATCCTCGAGATATTGCTATGAGCCAAGAGGAGTTAAGAAAGTATTGTGATTTATTTCCTTATGATAAAGTTGTGGGTATGGGTGAGATTGGTTTAGATAGAAATTATCCTGATTTAGTAAAGCAATTAGCTTTGCTAAAAATTCAAATAGAGAGAGCAGGGGAATATGATTTACCGACTCTTTATCATCTTGTAGGTCAGGAATATGAGTTTATTAAACTACAAAAAGAAGTTAAACTTCGAAATATGAAAATAATTCATGGTTTTAACTCTTCTTATGAAGTATTTCAAGAATTAGATAAACTAGGCTTTTACTTCTCTTTAAGTATGAGAATACTAAATAATCCTAAGAAAGAAAAAGTTATTAGGGCTATTTTAGCCAGTAAAAGGTACTTCCTAGAAAGTGATGCTCCAGATGCTGGCGATTTAACTAGTGTAAAAATAGTTGCAAGTACTTTGCAAAGAGATTATAATATAAGTATAGAGGAATTAAGAGAGATTCAAGTCAGTAATTTTAGTAATCTCTTGAAGGGGAATTTTGAGTCTTTATCAAAGAAGTAGTTTGATAGTTGATGAGAAGTCTCTATTAGGCTTCCAAGAACAGAGAATATTAGTAGTTGGTTTAGGTGGAGTTGGAGGCTATGCTGTAGAAGGATTAGCCAGAGCAGGTTTCAAAAAGTTCATTTTAGTTGATTTTGATGTAGTTAGTGAAAGCAATATTAATCGTCAGATTATTGCCTTGCATAGCACGGTAGGCAAGTTAAAAAGTGAACTTTTCCGTGAGAGAGTCTTAGATATTAATCCTGAAGCTGAAGTTGAGATAATCACAGAGTTTTTCGATGAAAAGCTGAGATTAGAAGTATTGGATAGAGTTGATTTTGTCGTGGATGCAATAGATAGCTTAGGGCCTAAAGTCGGTCTCTTAGAAGATTGCTATAACAAAGGTATAAAAGTTGTTTCTAGTATGGGGGCTGGTAATAGATTAGACCCTAGTAAGATAAAAATTGCTGATTTATCCAAGAGCAAGAACTGTACTCTCGCCAGTAGAGTGCGTAAATATCTTAGAAAGAGAGGTATTTCTAAAGGAATTCCTGTTGTCTATTCAGAGGAATTACCAATAAAAGATTATTTGAAAGAGGGGAGAGGTGAAGCTGTGGAAGCAAATAGCAGAGGACGAGACAGAACACTTGTAGGCTCAATATCTTACTATCCAGCTATAATGGGAATGATGCTGGCTTCCTACCTAATTCGTTATTATATAGAAGAGAAATAACATGAGAGAGAATGAGTTGTATTCAATCTGGGCTTATCAAAAACTGAACCATGATTTATATACAACTTCAGGTGAGCAAGTTAGGGTTATCTATCCAGGTAATCTTAATAGTGACAGGGGAGCAGATTTTAAAGATGCTACTCTCAAGATTGGAGATAAAGAGTACCATGGAGATGTGGAAATCCATATCAAGAAAAGAGACTGGCTTAATCATAAACATCAAAATGATCCAGAATATAATAAGGTCATTCTACACCTAATTTGGGAAAATGATAATAGTCAAGTATTGACCAATTCTCAACAAACAATTCCTACTCTGCTTCTTTCTGAATTCTACCTACCTGAAAAAGATATTCCGCAAAAAATAGCCTATGACTGCCATTTCTTTAGTGGCTTAGATAAACATCAATTAAATTATGTTTTGTTAAATTGTGGTCAAAAGAGATTAAAAGCAAAAGCTGAGTTAGTCCGCCAAATCAGCTATCTTGAACCTTATGAAGAATCCATTTATAAAGCAATCGCTGGAGCACTAGGCTCTCCTAATAATAAGTTAGGAATGAAATTACTCGCCAGTAAGGTAAAGAAAAGGGAATTAATCTCCTTATCAGATAGAGACTTACTTGCATATAGTGAGAAAATTCTAAGTCAAATAGGCTTAACTGAAAATAATAGTAATAGTAGTATATGGCAGAAATTTCGCATTAGACCTGCCTCTCACCCTGCTAAGCGGGTAACTGAGTATATTCAATTAAGATGGTCATTAAGGCAGGAGAATCTTGCAATAGTAGTTTGGGATTCTTTCAATGCTTCTCTTTCTGTGCAAGATTTTATAGTTAAGATAGAATCAATGTTAAATTCAAGATTTGCCGAGAAGAGATTTGGCCGAGAAATGACTAAAATTATTATCTATAATTCCTTATTACCATTCTTGTACTCTTTGGTTGTAGATTTAAAACATAAAAAAAATCTTGCCAAGATTAATCAATATTTAATAAAATTCCCTAAAATAGGTAATAACCGGATATCAAACTCCTTTATGAATAAGATAAGTGATTATCAAAGAATGAACTTAGAGAATAAAGAGATTTATTATCAAGGCTTATATTACTTAATGAATTACTATTGTCGGAGGCATGATTGTAAGTCATGCCGTCAGGAACGAGATTCATATTTAACAATAAGAGAAGACTAAATGAAAGAATTATCTAACGGAAATAAAAAGAATGAATTAGTAGATATGTTGACCAGGTTTTATGTTCATATAATCAGGTCAGATGCTGAAATTAAGAAGAATGAAATTGATATTCTATATCCATTATTATTAAACCTTTTTAAGGATTTACCAATCTCTTGGGAAGTCTATATTAAAGAGATTATGAATGAAGAGTATGATCTTGTAAAAGTGATCAACTTTCTTAATCATAATTTAAACCAGCTAGATAAAATAAGAGTTATCTTTACTTTAATTATAATGGCTTTTTCAGATAGTGATTTCGAAATGTATGAAATTTCCTCTATTCAATCTATGATGAAGTATTTTAAGATTGAAGGCTCAGGATATATGGACTTAATGAGGAATCTAGAGCTCAAGACAACTGCACCGCTTAGAATTACAGATATCTCTTCTATTTTCCAATTTGAGAATTCATTATTTACCGATTACTTAGTTATAGGCAGGTCAGAACGCTGTAATATGCGATTTAAAGACCCCTTAGTAGCTAATATTGAGTTTGTTATATTTGGTATTGATAATAATTATTTCATGATAGCAGGACAAAAGCCTGGGGTTAAGCTTAGTGGAAATGAGTTACGGGCAAATCATATTTACTATCTCCCTGCTGAGAGTAAGATAGAGATTCAAAAGTTAAAATTTAATACCTTGTTTGTGCGTAAATTAATGCATAATATAAATAATAGTGATGTGATAAACTTCACCAAATCAGATTATGATTTTAAGATAACTTGTGAAGGAAACAAGTTTTATCTTAATGTAAGAAGGGGTTATGTCTACAGAAATGGAAAATCTGTATCTTACAATCGTGATATTCCCATCTTCTGGGATGATAAGTTGCGCATCAAGGGATATGCAGCTTTTTCCTTAATTGATGTTCTTGATGAAAAAGAAAGAATAGGTATTGATGATATTGCTCCGGATGTGATTTTTCTTAATCTCGATAATGGTTTTTATAGTTTAGTCAAGCATCCTAGTGAAAAAGCAATTGCTCAGATAGAGAATAGAAATAATAATTACCACTTTATTCCTCTTAAGAAGAGCGTTAATTTTCTCATAAATGGAGAAGAGTTTGCTACAGATAAGATAATTCATCTAAATGAAGATATAATAACTATTGAAGATTTGAAAGGAAGCCATCTTTCCTTAGATAAATTATCCAGAAAAGAAGATGTCAGATTAGGTAAACACATAAAAAATAGAGTGAAACAGCAACTAAGAAATAACAAGAATTTTAATTTTCGCATTAACAATTTCTTTGATTTGGTTGAAGTACCTTTTGAAATTAATAATTTAGAAGTAACAGCTGTAAAACACTATCATAATGATAAAAGTGTGGGCTTAGATAATATCTCTTTTAATGCTAAGAGAGGGGAGTTAATAGGTATTCTAGGTCCTTCTGGCTGTGGAAAATCTACCCTGCTAAAAGCGATTGTAGCAGAATTTCAACCTACTCATGGTAAGATTGAAGTTGATGGTAAACTCCTCTACAAAAATAGATCAGAGTTTATGCAGTATTTTGGTTATGTACCACAAGAAGATATGATTTTTGCTAATCTAACTGTTTTTGAGAACATGTACTTTTATGGTCGTTTAAGAATGCCTAATGTGCCTCAAAATCAGTTAATCCTCAAAATTGATAATATCCTTAACCAAGTAACTTTAGCTCATAAAAGAAATACTTTGGTTGGCGATGATAGAAATAAGATATTGAGTGGTGGACAGAGAAAGCGACTCAACATAGCTTTAGAGTTGCTCTTTGAACCTATAGTCTTAGTATGTGATGAACCCACTTCCGGTTTATCTTCTTTTGATGCAGAACAGATAATTGAATTGCTACATGAGCAGAGAAGGCAGAACAGGATAGTAATTATTACGGTTCATCAGCCTAATGCTTATATTTTCAAAAAATTCTCTAAAGTACTTTTAATGGATAATGGGGGAAAAGAGGTTTTCTTTGGCTCTCCATCCCAAGCTTTTGCCTACTTTGAAGAAGAATTAGAAGTCATTAAATTCCGTAAGAACCTTTTAGAGCAGAAGGTAAAAGATACTAATCCTGATTTCTTCTATGATATTATCTTGTTTCCTGAATACGATATTCGGGGTAATATCAAATTCGAACAGATAAATCAACAAGTTGTAACTAAGCGGAAGTTCTCATCTGAATATTGGAGAGATAAGTATAAGAGAAAGATTCTTTTTCAGTTAATTACCAAAGAAGATACTACTGAAGAACTAAAAGTTGAGAAGAAGAAGATTAAATATCGCAAAAAGCTATCTTATTATGCTAGATTAGTTCAATTTTCAACTTATCTACACAGAAATTTAGTTAATAAACTGCGAAACAAGACAAATCTATTAATTACTTTTATTGAAGCACCTTTATTAGCTTTGATGGTCGCTTATATTCTTAGGCTAGCACCTACAAGTGATAAATACTCATTTTATGAAAACAGCAATATAACACTTTTTCTTTTTGTAAGTATCATTATTTTTGTATTTTTTGGTATGACCAACAGTATTCATGAGGTCTTAGAGGAAAGGAAGTTTATTCTCCGAGAGAAAGTAAGAAATCTCAAAATTTCACATTATCATATTTCTAAGTTTATGGTGATGAGTATTTTTACTGTAGTCCAGGCCTTGTTATATCATTTAATAAGTTCGACTATTCTTGAGATAAAGGGATTTTTCTTCTTGAATGTCTTGTATTTTTCTCTTTCTGGATTAATAGGTCTTTCAATTGGCTTATTATTCTCATCATTCATAAATGATACTAAGGGAATAATAAATATTTTACCTTTGATTTTGATCCCTCAGATTATTTTTGGGGGAGCAGTTATTCAATTTGATAAAATGAACCGTAACCTGACAATAATCAAGCAAAATCCTATACCTGAAGTAGTTCAAACAATCCCATCGCGCTGGTTATTTGAAGGATTAGTTACAGGATATTCTACTGAAAGTGTTAATAATAAAGAATTACTTAAAATTGATAAAAAAGTGTTGACACTTGAGAAAAGTTCGGATTTTAGTAAAATAGAGTTAATGGATGAAAAATATGAGCTACGGGAAGAAGTTAATATTAGATATCCTAAGAATAAATTTACTAATAAAGATATTAACTTAATAGTTGATATGATGTATGGTAGATTTTTAAATCAGAAGAAGAATATCTTTATTTCTCCGCAAAAGTCATTTGGGGGAATTGAAGTTAAAACTGTGTCAGTTAATATAGTCATAATCTTGATTTATATAATGATTATCAATCTTATGATTGGGATTCGGCTAAAATATTATTATAATGAATAGAAAGATATATTACAGAAGGAGAAACTATGCGTAAAATAATATCAGCGATATTAGTATTAGTTGTTTTGATTGCTTTGATAGCTTGTGGTGAAAAGAGTGAGACTAAGACTCAGGATAAGAAGGAAACTTTTGATTATCAAATCAGAATGGATCCTTTACCTTTCAAAAATGTTCTAGAGAGTCTTCGTCCTGTTTCAAAAGAGTTAGCTTTACAAACCCCAGTAGAAGCTTACAGGGTTAGTGAAAATGTCTACGAACAATCTTTTGCAATTGGCGTTATTAGTGCAGATGCTGTAATGGCAATCAGTTCTAGAGATGAATCAAAGCTTAAAGGCTACACTGAAGTTTTGATGGAATATTCTAAGAATATCGGTCTCAAAGATGAAATCTTAAGAATGGCAGATGAAATTCAAAATGTTTTGAGTAACAATGATGAAGATAAATGGCTTCATTTAGAAAAATTAATCATCAATTATCAGACAGAAGTTGAATTAGCTTTCTACCAAGAAGAAATGTTAGATCAGTACACTTTAATGCAATTAGGTGGATGGTCTGAAGGTTTGTATAGAATTTCTTCCTTATACCTTAAGAATTGGGATGAAAAAGGTGCTAAAATTATTAATCAAAGAGGTATAGTTAACTCCTTGATAAACAACTTAACCCTAATTCAATCAACCAAAATCAAAGAAGCTAAATATTATAGCGTTGCTACAGAAGGCTATACCATGATTAAAGATATCATTTATAGTGTGGAAGAAAATCAATTCTATACTATTGAAGATTTAGAAAAGATTAATAAGATTTCAGCTAAAATTGTTGAATCAGTAAAAAAATAGTTTTTTAGATAATAATTTAAAGCTAAAACAGATAAAATTTATTTGTTTTAGCTTTCTTTTAGCAATGTATAGGTAAAAAAGCTCCTAGCGCCCCCTCATGAGAGGGAGATTTAGGAGCTTTCTTTTAGGCACTCTTTCAAGTAATGTGGGGCTTAGAAAAAAAAGTAATAAAAGTATCTTTGAAGTATGCTAGGTTCACAACAGATACAGGACTATAAAAATGTACCATTCTACCAGCTGCAGAGGCAGCGAAATCTTTGTAGATAACAGATGCCAAACAATTACCTAAGCTGCAGAGGCAGCGAAATCTTTGTAGATAGCAGATGTCAAACAATTACCTAAGCTCCAGAGGAGCGAAATCTTTGTAGATAGCAGATGTCAAACAATTACCTAAGCTCCAGAGGAGCGAAATCTTTGTAGATAGCAGATGTCAAACAATTACCTAAGCTGCAGAGGCAGCGACACAAAAAGCCTTAGATGTGCCGCTGCCTCTGCAGCTAAGAAGATTTTGAAGTTTCTTGATTTACTATTAGATTTAGTTCCACTCTACTTGAGAGAGAACCTTCTTTTATTTTTTAAGTTAAGATTTATAACTAGATATTAGTAATTTTAGCAATCGTATCTTCTGCAATCTCTTTAGACCTTGCTGCTGATGGAGATTCAACATAGACTCTGATTATAGGTTCAGTTCCTGATTTTCTAATATGAATCCAGAAATCTTCTCCAATAATTTTAAGTCCGTCTTGTAGATCTTTTTCATAGTCAGCATAGATTTGGTGAGCTTTAGCTATGATAGGATCTAATAAGTCAGCTTTTGTTTCAATTTTAGCTTTATGGAAGTAATAATGAGGGATATCATTCACTATTTCAGTGAGGGGACGGTTTTCTCTTGCGAGAAGGGCTAAAATGATAGCCATCCCAGCTGGAGCGTCTCGAGTGTAGTGTACTTCAGGAATAATAATTCCCCCGTTCCCTTCACCCCCAATTGGAGCTTTAATTTCTTTCATCTTTTTCCCTACATTAATTTCACCAACTTTGGTTCTATGAACATTCACTCCATACTCTTTAGCTATATCATCTGTGGCCATGGAGGAGGATAAATTTAAAACAACATCGCCTTTATTGATAGGTAAGACAAATTTTTCTGCTAGTAATAGAGAGAATTCTTCCCCGATATAATCACCCTTATTATCGACTACTGCGAGGCGGTCAACATCTGGGTCAGTAGCAAAGCCGATATCAGCTTTTTCTTCTTTAACAACACGACAAAGGTCTGTAAGATTTTCTTTTAGGGGTTCAGCAACATGAGCAAAGTGTCCTGTTGGCTCACTATTCATTTCAATAACTTCACAACCAAGAGCTTTTAATAATTTTGGAGAGATTAATCCGCCAGCACCATTAACAGAATCAAGCACAACTTTGAATTTTTTTTCTCTAATCTGTTCGATATCCAAGTAGGGTATATCTAAAACTTTCTGAATATGTCTTTCGGTTGCTGTAAAGTCCTCAGAGTATTTTCCCATTTTATCCCAGCTAGCATATTCTACAGCTGTGTCTAAGGATTGCTTATAGGCTTCAGCTCTTTCAGGGAAAAAGAACATACCATTGTGATCAACTAATTTAAAAGCATTCCAGTTTTGGGGGTTGTGAGAAGCGGTAATAGCTAAGCCACCCATAGCATTAGATTCTTCTACTGCAAGGAGTACTGTTGGAGTCGAGACTATTCCCAAATTAACTACATCACATCCTACTGAGAGTAATCCTGAAACAATAGCATGCATGAGAGCTTCGCCTGTAGTGCGGGAATCTCTTCCAATAATAATTTTACCTCTACCACATATAGTCCCGAATTTAGCTGCAAACTTGACTGCTAAATCTGGGGTTAAACTCTCACCATAAATTCCTCTAATACCTGAAACACTAATCATTAATTTACTCATAAATAATTCTCCTCTATAAATAAAAAAAGCCGATGTTTCCATCGGCTAATAGTTTATTATTGAATAGCCATAAATCGTTTGTCGATTATTGAGGCTTCTTTTAGTTTTTCACCATACCATTTATTAAATTCAGTTTCTTTTTCTCTTTCAATTTTAGCTTCGTAATCAGCTTCTTTAGTCTCATTGAATTTAGCCATGTCAGCTTCTGTACTACTGATAACTTTAAGGATAAAGTTTCCTTCATCAGTAAGATTAAGAGGAGTAACTTGATTCATTGGAGCATTGAAAAGAATTTCGACAGCTTTTTCAGAGTTGCTGATTGGTGCCATGTACTTAGAATTTTTGTTGATATTTTTAGCTTCGTTAACAGCCATTTTAATATCAGCAACAATATCTTTATCTTCTTTAGTAAGAGTAACTAAGTAGTAAGTACCTGCAGCTCTAACTAATCTTAAACCAGATAAAGATGATTTTCTAGCAGCATTATAATCAGCTTTAAGCATATCTGTATTAACTTCATCTTTTGGAAGAGTAGTGTTAGGAATTTCGTTAAATTTAATTTTAACTCTAACAGTATCAAGTGTACTCTTAACTAAAAGAGAGTCAGTTAATAAGTTATCATAGTCTTCAACTTTATAGTTATTATTGAATTGATCTAACATATTGTTAGCATACTCAATTTTCTTTTCACTTTCTAATTTAGTACGGATAGATTTCTTTAAGTCGTCATTTAATTCTTTATAGTCATCTTCTTTTCTTTCATCAATCATAGCAACCAAGAAGTTACCTTCTTTATCTCTAAAGATAGGGGAGATATGATGTTTTTTACCTTCTCTAGTAAATGATAAGAAACCGTAATTGAAGTATGAATTAGCCATGAAAGCAACTTTGTCATAAGCTTCAGTTCCTGAACTATTGAAATCTGTACCATCAGCTGCTAACCAAGGAGTATTGATGAGTTCAGCATTATACTGTTCTGCAAGTGTGGCAAAGTTGGAAGCATTAGCTTCATCAACAAATTTTTGACTATTAGCTTTCACTTGAGTTCTAGTTTCATTACTTAATTCAATTTTGATTAAGATGTGACGAGCTTTGACTTGGATTTCATCATTTTCAGTTTTGATATCATCAAGTTTGATTATATGATAACCAAAAGATGTTTCGAAAGGTTCTGAAATTTGTCCTTTTTCCATACTGAAAGCAACTGAATCAAATTGAGCAACCATTCTTCCGCGTCCGAACCAACCTAAATCACCACCACGAGAAGCAGTTCCAGGATCAGCTGATTCATTGCGTGCTACAGTAGCAAATGTCTGAGGTTTCTCTTTAACTTGTTCATATAAATTAGTTATTTTATCTAAGGCAAGTGCTTTATCTTCATCGCTAACTTTGATTTCAAACTTAGCAAGAGTCATTTTAACTGCACCATCTAATTTATAATCATCTTTGTTTTCATTATAGTATTTTTCAATATCAGCTGCAACAACTGCAGTTGAATCAACTTTAAATCTATATGAAGGGATAGCTAATACTTTAGCTGATCTCTTTGTATTATTTTTAAGATAATCTTCTTCAAACTCTTCCATAGTAGAAAGAGAATCAGCAGTTACTTTATCTTGTAACTTTTCAATCCTAATTTGATAATAAATGTTTTCTTTAAATTGGTCAGGAGTCAAACCGGTTTGTTGAAAATACCTATTAAGCATATCATTATTAAGGTTTCCATTTTCATCATATAAGAATGAGTATGATTCAGCGACAAAGTCATTATACTCTTTCTTTGATACTTTAATTCTGTTACTGTCTAACTCATCTCTGATAATTTTCTGACCAATGAAATCAGCCCAAGTTCTATCTTCTAATTGAAGTCTTTCTTGATCTGAGATTGAACCATTTTGTTTATATTGGTTATAATCTACATTATATGGTTTTAAACTCTCTTTAAGTTGAGAAATTTGAGAATTGAGCTGTTCAATCATTTTATCATTAGTAGTAGTTTTCTCTTCTAATGAACTAATTTCATAGTTTAGTTCTTCAGTTTTTAGTGAATCACCAACAGCTTTTTCAAGTTGGAAGTTCAATTTTCTAATTTCTGAACTAATTTCTCTTTTCTCTTCATTTAACATACTGATTCTATTTTCACCTGAGTTAATATTACTCAACATTTGTTGAATATTATCAAAAGTACTGCGAAGACCAGTATTGAAGGCTTCAAATTCGACAGTAGAACCATTAATTTTACCGTATGAAGGTTTTGGCGTAAAAAGACTCTTAAGTCCTAATGGTGCCATTCCTAACACAAATACAATAGCGACAACATAAATAATAAATTTCTCTTTTTCTCTAATTTTTTCAAGCATTGCGACTCCTTTCATGCTTAATATTTAATATTAATCATAATTAGCACAAAATCTCAAATCTTTACATTTTGTTCAAGATATTTTTTAAACTTTTTTTTATTTATGTAGTAATGTGTTGAAATATATGGAATTATGATCTTGAGATAAAAATATAAATTTTCTCTTTTTTATTTATAAGCTTTTAAATGATTTATCTTTATGATAAAATAATGTGCATTAAGAGCTTTTACTTAGATCTTTCAAGTAAAGTTAGATTTGTCTTCTTATAGGCTAATCCTTCTTCTTCTTTTCACAGCCTTTGGTCACTCGATGTTCCTCCTCACTTATCTGCAAGAAAATACGAAATAGCTTTGATATAAGTAAGAAGGAGCAAGGGAAGAGGACTTTAGGAAGACTTATCATCAATTAATATTTTGTTAATTTATTACTGAATTTATCTTAATGGAAAGTAGTTTAATTTGAGAAATAATATTTTTTTATTGCCAGATTATTTAAAAAGAAAATAATTGTTGCACTAATAATTCGGAGTTAATAAATGAAAAAATTTAATCTTGTGTTAGTTGGATTAATGCTAGTAGGGTCGATCTTTGGGCAGATTTTAACTCTATCACAAACTGAAGTGAATTTTGGCCAAGTAAATATTAATACAGAAAGTTTTGTAGATTTAACAGTCACTAATGAATCTGATCAAGAAGTTACTGTAAATGTAGTAGAAAATAGTGATATTATTGTTTTAGATAACACCAATTTTGTAATTCCAGGAAACCAAAGTTATACTGTAAGTCTTAACTTGATTCCTGAGACTAATATAGTTTATGATCATACAATATTCTTTAATATTGATGATTTAGAGTATTCTCTACCAGTAAAAATTAATGTTTCAGGAAGAATACCTGATTCTCGCTATAATTCAACCTATAACAAATGGGATTCTGAGTTAAAAAGTGCTTTAACATCTATAATAAGTAACAACACTTCAATTAGTTATGAAGATGCTAGAGTTGAGCTATTTGGTTATATTGCTAACGAAAGTGGGCAAGTAAGATGTGTTTATACAAATGAATGGTATTCTTGTTCTCCAGGAAATACACCTAATTGGGATTTAATCAATACCGAGCATACTTGGCCTCAAAGTATGGGTGCTGAAGGTGTTGCCAAATCAGATTTACATCATCTTTTTCCTACTAATTCCCAAGCAAATAGTATTAGAGGTAACTATCCTTTTGGAATCGTTGCAAATGCTAGTTGGCAAGAAGGTGGATCTAAGAAAGGTTCAGATATTGGTGGAAACACAGTTTTTGAACCAAGAGACGACCACAAGGGTGATACAGCACGAGCTTTATTCTACTTCTCCCTTAGATACAACAATCCAAATAATTTCTTGAACAGTGCTAACCAACAGCAAGTACTTAGAAACTGGTATTATGTTGATCCTGTAAGTCAATATGAGATTCATAGAAATGATGAGATTAAAGATATTCAGGGCAAACCTAATCCTTTTATTGAATATCCAATGCTATTAGATAGAATTGCAAATCTTACTCATAATATCTCAACTCCTAGATTTCCAGAAGCTTTTGTGCCTTTCGCAGATTATAGCTTCCCTGAAACTCAATTAAATGAGACTTCAACGCTATTCATTCCTATTACTAACCAAGGTGATAATACTCTAAGTATTTCTTCAATTACCTTCAATAATCCAGTTTTCCAAATAAGTGATTATCCTACAAGCTTAGCTGTTGGAGATTGGGCTTTACTTGAAGTTACTTTCACTCCTACAGAAGTGAATGGTTATTCAGCAACAATGCAGATTAATGGCAATGCTGAAACTCTTAATATTACACTTAATGGTAATGGACAAGTAGTATCCAACTCTTCAGATGCAATAGCTTTTACTAACCTTACTTTAAGTAATTATCCAAATCCTTTTACTTCTCAAACAAACTTTAATTTCCATGGTTTAAAAAACAAAAGTGTCTCTATAGATATCTATAATGTTAGAGGACAAAAGATTAATACTATTTCTTCTAGTGATGTAAAAGGTGGTAATGGTAGTGTGATCTGGAATGGATTAGATAATAATGGCGATAAACTCCCTTCAGGATTATATTTTGCCAGAATTAATTCTGCCAATCAGAGTGTGACAAAGAAAATATTAATGATGAAATAGTTTTAAAATATAAGGGGTTCAAATGATGACAAACTACAAAGAATTAACAGCTGATTTGAAAGGATTCTTAGATAAGAGTCCAACTGCATTTCAAGCGACTGAAGAGATTGTTAACAGATTAGAAAATAATGGATTTGAAAAACTAGTTGAAAGTGATAAATGGGATTTAAAACCACAAGGTAAGTACTTTGTTGTTCGTAATAACTCTGCAGTTATTGCCTTTATTAATGGCTCTTTAACTCCAGCTGAATCTGGTTTTAAAATCAGTGGAGCTCATACTGATAGTCCTGCTCTTAAAGTTAAGGTTGGCTCAGAAACCAAATTTAAAGGTTATCATAAAGTATTTGTAGAAGTATATGGTGGACCGATAATCAATACTTGGTTCGATAGAGAGCTATCACTTGCTGGAAGAGTTACTTATCTTATAGACGGACAAGTAAAATCTACTAATGTGTTTATAGACAAAGCTATTGGAATTATTCCTAATTTAGCTATACATTTAAATCGTAATGTAAATAAAGGTTTAGAAATAAACAAGCAAACAGAACTTCCCGTACTACTTGGAACCTCTGATCAAGACAGCTACCTAGAAAATTTAATTGCTAAAGAGTGCAAAATCGAAGCTAGTGATATCTTAGATTATGATCTTTTCTTTATACCTTTCGAGAAAACTCTGGTTTATGGAATAAATGAAGAATTAATCTCCTCTGGCAGATTAGATGATTTAGCTATGTGTCATGCTATCTTAACTGCTATCTTGGCTACTAAAGATAATAAGGCTACAGTACTTGCTACTTTCTATGATAATGAAGAGATAGGTTCTCAAACTTTACAAGGAGCCAACTCATCCTTCTTGGAAATGATTCTTTCTAGAATTAACTATTGTCTTGGAGGAAATTCAGAAGATTACGCTAGAGCAATCAATAGATCATTCCAAATATCTGCTGACCAAGCTCATGCTGTTCATCCAAACTATGTTAGTAAGCATGATAGCAATTATGCTCCAGAATTAAATAAGGGTCCTGTTGTAAAATTCAGTGCTAATTATAGATATGCTACCAATTCTGAAAGTGCCTCTTACTTTATGAGTATTTGTAAGAAGTTAGATATTCCTTATCAAAAGATGATTAATCGTTCAGATATTCCTTCTGGTTCAACTATAGGCCCAGTTAGCTCAGCTACAACTAGTATCAAGACTGTTGATATCGGCAATCCAATGTTTGCAATGCACTCAACTAGAGAGACTATGGGCACTTTAGATCAATATTATGTGACTGAAGTGTTGAAAGAATTTAATAAAAATTAAATATAAGAATTAAATAGAAAGGGCGTATCAAGATACGCCCTATATTTTTGGTCTAAATTTGACCATGATTATTTAACCTTAGGAATATCCTTCCAAGATGTTGTATATTTGGGAGATAATAAGTTTCTTCGCATCTGCCACTTCTTTTTAACACCTAAACTGCCATAAAAGAGAGTATTTTCACCCAGTGTGTTATTTATTTTATCAACAATTTTCATAATATCTTTCTGAGGGGTATCTAAATAAAGAGGTTGGAAAATATCATAAGGGACATTTTCTTCAGAAGTAATATCAGTAATCATAACCCCTGCTTTTTTATAGAGAAAACCCTTACGATAAATCCTTCTTAGTATTTGGAGAGCAACTTCAATAAAATCAGGTGTATAGGCTGTCGGATTAGTGAACTTAAAAGATGCATTATTGTTATACTGCGGTGTTTCCTTAAAACGATTAGTGGAGATAAAGACAGAAATGAGAGAAGCTACAGAATTCTGATTTCTTAGTTTTTTTACTGCTGTAGTCGTATAAGTAGCCACAGCTTCTTCCATCTCTTGCAGTGTTGATACCGGCTTACCAAAAGATTTTGAGCTTACTATCCCTTTTTTAGGAGCAATTAACGAATCTAAATCTAGACAAGATTTACCTCTTAGCTCTAATACTGTTTTGTGACCAACTGAAGTCAGATATTTATCAACCCACTCATCGTTAGAACACTTAAGATCATAAGCAGTGAAAATATTATTATCTACTAAGAATTTCGAGTATTGTCTGCCAATACCCCAAACATCATCGACAGGAACTCTGACTAAGACTCGGTCGATATCACTTTCTGTAAGTAGATTAAAAACCCCATTATACTGCTTAACTTTTTTTGCTAGATGATTGGCTATCTTGGCTAAAGTCTTGGTTTGGGCAATTCCAATTGAAACAGGAATGCCAGTAGTTTGTTGGATTTTAAGACGAAGCTCTTGCATATAAGCTGTTAAATCTCGAGTTCTAAAGCTACTTAACTCCACAAAAGATTCATCAATAGAGTATACTTCAATATCAGGGCAGAATTGAGCAATACACTCCATGACTCGACTTGACATATCTGCATAGAGGGTATAATTTGAGGAGAATAGATGAATTTTGTGCTTTTTGAAAAGATGCTCATTCTTGAAGGCAGGAATTCCCATAGAGATGCCTAAATCTTTAACTTCTTGAGAACGAGCAATTATGCATCCATCATTGTTAGAGAGAACAGCTATTGGCTTTCCTTCTAATTCTGGACGAAAGACTCGTTCACAAGAAGCATAGAAATTATTGCAATCAATTAGGGCAAAGATAGGCTTGTTTTTCATAAGCTATAATTTATGAATTACATAAGTTACTACGCCCCAAACTGAAAACTGGTCATCAGATGAAATCTCAATCGTATCAAACTCAGGATTATCAGGCTTGAGATAGTAAATATTGTTTTTTATTATCAAACGCTTAACCGTCAATTCTCCATTAATTACGGCAATAATTACTTTCTTGTTTATTGCTTCTAAAGATCTATCGACTATTAGAATATCGTCAGGGAATATTCCCGCTTCAATCATTGAATATCCATCCACTCTTACAAAATAGGTAGCAGAAGGATGCTTAATAAGATATTCATTGAGGTCTAGTCTTTCTTCGATATAATCTTGAGCTGGAGAAGGAAATCCAGCAGGAATATCAGAGCCTAAGAGGGGTCTAACAATCCTTGTTTTAGGATCACTTTTAAAGATAGACTTTATAGAACCATCACTCTTGATTAAGGGTTTTCGCATCTGATATTAATACTTTTATATGTAGTAGGTTGAAGCTCTAATCTAGCTTTAACTGTAATATATGCTTCATGGAAAGGTGCTATTAAATTAGTGGAAGCAACCCCTGAAGCATCAGCAAAAACTTCTGACTGAGTAAGTCTGCCATCTGTAGTATCAAAGAGTATTTTAACCATCTCTAAATCGGCATTCTCACTGCTAAGATAAGCATTGATACTGGTAGAAGATATTCCATCAGGAAGAAGTGTATAAGTTCCTGCAGCTAAGGAATCAATCTTAGGGAAATCAACAATAAGAATATTATAGACAGCCTTTTCTGTTGGCCAAGTTTCTAAGACAAATTCGATATTTGCTGTACCATATCCATCTCCAGCTATGAAGCGTCCTTCTGCATAACCTAAATCATTAGTAATCATAGATTGATTTGAACCAGAACCTATAAAATTACCCATACCATTAGAAATATTGACATTAATTCTTCTATCAAAAACCTTAGAAGCAGGTCCATCTAATTGGAACATGAACTTCATTTCGTTAAATCCACTTTTGTTATAAACAAAGCTTCCATAATCTGATTCAATACTAACATCCATAGTTGGATTATCATAGCCTCTATCGTCACAACCAACAATTAACAAAGTACTCACAATAATGAGCATTAAAAAATATTTCATATTTACTCCTAACCCCGTGGGTGATATAATTTATGTTCTTCAATAAGGTAACTAATATTTACACTAGTATAAATCTGAGTAGTGTCCAAACTTGAATGTCCTAATAAAGTTTGCACAATTCTTAGATTAGCCCCGGCTTCTAAAAGATGAGTAGCAAAGGAATGTCTGATAGTGTGCGGTGAAAGGTGACTTGTAATGCCAGCTTCTAAAGCACATTTATGCAGAATTTTCCAAAAGCCCATTCTTGTCAATTTACCTCCTCTATTGTTTAAAAATAGAGTATCAATCAACTTATCATTCTTCAATTTAAATCTAATTATTTTTATATATTGCAAAAGATATTCCATAGTTGAATCTGGAATTGGAAGTAGCCTTTGTTTATTGCCTTTTCCATGAATTAAAAGGTTACTTTCACTGAGATGTAGGTCATGTATTGAGATATCTAATAGCTCTGAAACTCTAATTCCAGTCGCATACATCAATTCAAACATAGTTTTATTCCTATATCCGAGTGGAGTTGAAGTATCAATGTTATCCAATAGTTTACACATCTCTTCTACAGATATAACATCGGGTAGGTGTCTTGAATAAGAAATAGAAGGAATTTCTTCAATATTAAGACTAATCGGAATATTATCCTCGATAAGATAGAGAAAGAAATTCTTGATAGCAGAAGTTTTTCTGGCTATAGAAGAATTTACTAAACCTACATTTTGGAGATCTAAGAGGTAATTAATTACTTTATCGTTAGAAATAGTAGTTATCTCTTCTTCATAAAAGTTAATAAAATCTATGAGATCAGACTTATAACTCTTTACAGAATTCTCTGATAATCCCTTTTCTATTTTAATATAGTGAATATAATTATTTAATAAAGATTTATTTTTAGTATTCATATCTACATATTATTTATTATAATAAATGTGGCAAGGGAAAAGTTATTGTTGGTATCTTGTTTTTGGTATAAGTGTTGTAATGTAGAGGCGTTAGAATATAGAGGCGTAGAATGTAGATCCATTAGCAATGTAGAGGCGTTTGAATGTAGAGCCGTTGCATGCAACGGCTCTACAATCAAACGCCTATACAATCAAACGCCTATACAATCAAACGCCTATACAATCAAACGGCTCTACAAGATTATTCGTATTCTCTTTCTAGTCTATAGTATAATTAGGTGTCTCTTTAGTGATTTTAACATCATGAGGATGAGATTCTTTAAGTCCAGCACCAGATATCTCCATAAACTTAGCTTTTCTATGAAGTTCTTCAATAGAACCAGCACCACAATATCCCATTCCAGCTCTTAAGCCACCAACTAATTGGTGAAGATAATCTTTCAATGGTCCTTTGTAAGGTACCATACCTTCGATGCCTTCAGCTACTAATTTTTGATTATCTGAAGTAGCTTCTTGGAAATATCTATCTTTAGAACCTTTTTGCATTGCTCCGATAGAACCCATACCCCTGTAAGATTTAAATCTTCTGCCGTTATAGATTATGTATTCACCAGGTGATTCATCAGTACCAGCGAAGAGAGAACCAAGCATTACAGCATTAGCTCCACCACCAATAGCTTTTGCAATATCACCAGAGAATTTAATTCCACCATCTGCTATTACAGGAATTCCACTTTTATTAGCAATTTCAGCACAATCCATTATGGCTGTTAGTTGAGGAACACCAATCCCTGCTATTACTCTAGTAGTACAGATAGATCCTGGACCTATTCCTACTTTAATGGCACTTGCTCCACAATCGATAAGGTATTTTGCCGCTTCAGGTGTAGCTATATTACCAGCAATTACATCAGATTTAATCTTTGCCATTACAGATGTAAGTGCAGTTCTAATATTGATATGGTGACCATGAGCAGTATCTATTACGATAATATCTGCACCTTTATCTGATAGCTCCATAGCTCTTTCTAAAAAATCACCTGAAACACCAATAGCAGCACCAACTAATAGTCTATCTTTTTTGTCTTTAGCTGCATTAGGATAATTTTGATGATTCTTGATATCTCTGATAGTAATCATTCCTTGCAATTCATTATCTTTATTAACGATAGGAAGTTTTTCCACTCTATGATGGTGCATCAAGTTTTGAGCTTCTAAAAGAGTAATTCCCTCAATACCTACAATTAAATTCTCCCTTTTAGTCATTAACTCAGCTACTTTTTTGCTTAGGTTATGTTCAAATTGAAGGTCTCTACTAGTTAAAATACCCACTAATTTATCATCTTTGATAACAGGGAATCCACCAATATTATGATTGTTTTTGAGTTCGTAAGCTTTTCTTATTTCATCATTAGGATTTAGAGTATAAGGTTTAAGAATAATTCCACTCTCATTGCGTTTAACAATTCTTACCTGTTCAGCTTGTTCTTCAATTGACATATTTTTATGAATTATACCTATTCCACCTTCACGAGCCATAGCAATAGCCATTTTACTTTCTGTAACAGTATCCATAGCTGCACTCATGATTGGCACATTAAGATGAACATTCTTGGAAATATAAGTTTTTGTCGAAACAGTAGTTGGTAACACATCAGAACTTTGAGGAATTAATAATACATCATCAAATGTATATCCCTTTTTTACAATCTTACTCATAATATTATACCTTTATATTTATTTATTAATATTTATCATAAAAAAAATACCGTCGCGAAACGGTAGAATTTAAATTTCGATATTATCAATTAGGCGTGTATTACCTAAGAATACGGCAACTATTAGACGATTGCCTCGTTGGACAATATCTACTCCTTCTAGAGTAGTCGAATCAACAATCTCTAAATAATCTATTTTGAAACCTTTGTCTTCCAATCTCTCTTTGAGAGTCTTAAGCAATGTAGCTTGCTCATTATTTCCTTTAGTATAAGAAGCACGGCATGCACTAAGAGCTTTATATAATTCTGGGGCAATAGCTTCTTCTTCATTAGTTAGATATCTATTGCGAGAACTTAAAGCTAATCCTGAAGCATTTCGGATAATAGGACAGCGAACAATTCTTGTCTCTAAGTTCAAATCTCTTAGCATAGTTTCAAGCACAACAACTTGTTGGAAGTCTTTTTCACCCATGAACATTAGGGTTGGTCTTACTAAATTCACTAACTTCAGAACGATAGTAGCAACACCTGTGAAATGTCCTGGACGGCTTGCTCCACAGAGAACTTCAGTAATTTTATCAAGGCTGACCCATGTTTTATAGTTTTGTGGGTACATTTGGCTAGAATTAGGTAAGAATATATAATCAACACCCAACTCCAAAAGAGCTTGATAATCATCTTCAAATGTTTTGGGATAGCGGCTAAAATCTTCATTAGGTCCAAATTGGGCAGGATTAACAAAGATAGATACAATAGTGATATCACAAGAGCTTAAAGATTGTTTCACTAACTCTAAATGCCCTATATGAAGTGCTCCCATAGTAGGAACAAATCCTATTTTAAGACTATGATCCCAATTCCTCGAAAGATGAGTAATCTCTTTTAAACTATCTATAACCTGCATTATATTTTCTCTATAATTTTGTTGTCATCATCTACAATAACAACTGTTGGTTGGTGATTTTTTGCTTCCTCTTCACTTAGTAAGCCATAATTGACGATAATAAGTTTATCATCTTTGTTAACCATGTGAGCAGCAGCACCATTAACACCAATTATTCCAGATCCATATTCTCCTGGAATGATATAAGTGCTAAATCTATTACCATTATTTATATTATATATCCATACTTCTTCATTGAGCTGCATACCGGTAGCTTCGATGAGTTTAGTATCAATTGTGATACTTCCGACATAATTGAGGTCTGTTTGGGTAACACTTGCCCTATGAATTTTAGATATTAAAAAGGATCTAAACATTTATTTTCTCCATACATAATTTGCTTGTCATAATTTTCAGCACCAACTTTTTGTAAATATTTTTTTAAACTTTTTTAGCAAATAACTTTGCAAGTTTTAATTTATTCCAAATTATCTCGGCATATTCTAGCTTTATAAAGTAAGAACCAAAACTTAATATTAGAAGGAAAATTATTCCATTAATGACAATTCTACTTGCATAAAGCAATAAACTACTGCCTGTTATATAATAATTAGAAATTGAGATTAAGCCATAAATTATCCCTGATAGTAAGAATATCTTCAACAGATTTTGGGTAATTGAACGAATCTTAATTTTATTGAAGCGTTTTGTTATAATTACTATTAAGATAATAAATTGAATAAAACCTGTTAAAGAGGTAGCTAAAGCAATTCCGATATGCTTAAGATAATAGATAAGAAGTAGATTTAGGAGTATGTTAACTGCTACCATAACAGAGGAAATTATCACGGGAGTTTTAGTATCTCCTGCTGCAAAGAAGAGAGGAGTAATAGTTTGGTTTAGGGCGAAGAATACTAATCCGAGGGAGTAGAAAGTAAATGTTTCAAAAGTAAACTGAGAAGCTATAGAGTCAAAACTACCTCTTTCAAAGAGGATTTTTATCATATCCAATCCGCTTCCAGCAACGAAGAAGGTAACAGGAATTAGTAGATAAATAAGTGATATTGCTGTGAATCTAATTCTTTCTGATAATTCTTCCCAATTCTTTTCTGTTATAAGTTGGGAGAAAAGTGGGAGAACAGCTGTACTAGCAGAGATACCGAAAATCCCCAGAGGCATCTGCATCAATCTTGCTCCATAGCGAAGACAGGTAATAGCTCCAAGAGGTAAAAAACTAGCAAAATAGATATCAGCTAAGAGATTTATCTGCCTGACACCAATTCCGATAACACCCGGAATAAATCTTTGCCCTAGGATTTTGAGATTATCACTGTGGAGATTAATATAGATTCTAAATTTATAGCCAACCTGCTTTAGGAAAGGAAAGTTAATTACTGTTTGTAAGAATCCTCCGATTAAAACTCCAATACTAGCCCAGTAGATTAAGGCTTCAGAATCTAACTTGAAGATAAAGAAAGGAATAACAATTGCTCCGATGATTCCAAAGTTGTATAGTCCTGAAGATAATCCAGTCATAAAGAATTTATTATGAGAATTTAAAATAGAAATCATGGTAGAAGATAGTCCAATAAAGAAGAGATAAGGGAAGAGCAATCTGGTTAATTTAATGGTTAGAAGTGCTGTCTTTTCAGGTAAGCCAGGAGAGATGAGTCTTACTATAGTGGGAGCAAAAACCACTCCTATGATGGTAAGAATAGTCAGAAACAGGGTTAAGAGCGAAAGCATATTCAAGGCGAACTTAATCTGTTCTTCTCTGCCTTTTTGCAGTCCAATTTTATTATAGATAGGGACAAAAGCAGCAGAGAGAGCACCTTCTCCGAAGAGTCTTCTTAACAAGTTGGGAATATTAATGGAAATCTGGAAAGCATCATTTAAGTAGCTTGCTCCAAAAAAGAATCCCATTACTTGGTCCCGCACTAAGCCTAAGAGGCGACTTAGAGATACAGCAAGGGACATAATACTAATATTTTTAGCTAGTAATTTGTTACTCATAATATTTACCCTATTTTAAAATTTGATGGATTTCATTTTTCTTTTTATGATCAATAATGATGATTTCCACTTGGTTAGGAACGCAGATAATAGGGAAGTTACTAGTCCAACCTTGTTTAACACATAGCTGATTAGGACAGTTGTTCTTTAACATTCTTACTTTATTATGGGAAATCTCTATTTCTATATCATCTGAAATTTTTATAATTCTTGCTTCACTTAATCTATATTCTCCGAATAGTTTATTTTGATAGTTGATTCTCACAAGCTGATTATCGCTCTTTAGGTTGCTGAAAAATAGGAAAATAGCAATAGCTAAGATAGTAAGAGTAATTAATATGTCACTAATAGTGAAAAAGCTAAAAGTTTTCTTTAATATTTTGGAATATGATTTTTTTTTCATTAATCACTCAACTGAGCTGAAGAGGAAATTCTTTGAAAGATTTTATTAAATTCTCTGAGATTATTTTCTAAAGCATTAGCATGCATATTTAGTGTTGTATGAGCTTTATCACCAATAGCTTTTGTGGAAGTATAATTCTCAATCATAAAGCGTATATCACTTTCTAATTTCTCTTCACTACTAATTATTATTGCGTTGTTGTCAGAGAGCTTATCTACACTATCTTGACAGGAAGAATGATATTGTCCAATAATTGTTGGCTTAGAATAAAAAGCTGGTTCTAAAGGATTATGTCCGCCAAAGTCACAAAAAGAACCGCCCACTATACTAATGTCACTTATAGCATAAAATTTGTTAAGAACTCCCATTGAATCAACTAGTAAAATTGCTTTACCAGCTGTAAAGTTGCTCAGGGTTGAGTAGTCATTCGCTTCTAAAATAGATTCTACTTCCTTAATCCTGGTGATATGTCTAAGCACTAGAATTAATTTGAGATTGGGATAATCTTCTCTAAGTTTGAAAAAACTATTAATCATTATGACTTCTTCACCTGGACGCGATGAACCCCAAGTGATGATGGTATCATCTTCTGTATATCCATATTTATGGCGTAATTCTTCAGCGTTATACTTGGGAAGATTAACACAGAATTTTAGGTTTCCACCAAGGGTAACTTTGCTAGCTCCTAACTGCTCAAATCTCTCTTTATCTAATTCTGATTGAGCTAAAATAATCTCAATCTTCTGAATTAGAGGAGTAAATATCTTTTTATGTTTTAGATATCGCGGAAATGAACGGTTGGAGAGTCTGGCATTGGACAGAATAATTGGAATTTCTAATTTTGCACATTCGTTAATCATAGAGAACCACAATTCTGTTTCAGCTAAAAGTAATATCTTAGGTTTTATCTTCTTGATAAACTTCTTAACATAAATTGCAGAATCAAAGGGAACTAAGCTGGTTGTGATTCTAGGAGATATATCTTGGGCTACTTTTCTCCCAGTAGGAGTCATAGTTGTAATAATTATATTCTCTTGAGGATAAATCTCTAGAATTTTGTGGATGAAAGGTTTTAACCCATTGATTTCACCCACTGAAGAAGCATGAATCCAGATTGAATTACTAAAACTTGGAATTAGGCTTGCTGTATGCTCTTTTAATCTCTTGTTAAATAAAGCAATAGGGAAGAGGAGCAGGCCTATAAAATTTGATATTGGACGATAAATTAAATTATATATTTTCATTTCTCTCTATATGTAAAAAAAGCCGTTATTACTAACGGCTTAAAATTCTGGCGGGAGCGACGGGACTCGAACTCGCGACCTTCTGCGTGACAGGCAGACGTTCTAACCAACTGAACTACGCCCCCAACATCTGTTTTGGGAAATTTTGCGTTAATAAAAAATGGCGGGAGCGACGGGACTCGAACTCGCGACCTTCTGCGTGACAGGCAGACGTTCTAACCAACTGAACTACGCCCCCGAATAGGGATTCTTTATTAACTATATCTTAAAATCTTTTTCATTTCTAAATTAGAAATGGCGGGAGCGACGGGACTCGAACTCGCGACCTTCTGCGTGACAGGCAGACGTTCTAACCAACTGAACTACGCCCCCAAAGATTTTTTATTTCAAATATCTATCATCAGTAACGATGTTTAACCTTTTTATAAAACCCTTGCTTTTGTGTCAATACTTTTTTAATTTATTTTTAAAAATTATTTAGACTAATTTAGTTATATTACTGGAAAATAAGACTATAAAATAAGAAAAATAATTGTCTCTTTTTGAGTTTTATAGGAATTATTGTAGAGAAATATTCTGCAAGGTGATGCAAAAGAATAATTCAAGGCATATTTTAAGCAACTTTATGGGAAATAGAATTAACTCCTAATCGCCGTTCTTTCTGAAATGAACATTCTTCCTACAAGCAAAGCATAATTAAACTTTATTAACTGTAGCTCCATAAGATACAGTAAAGCAATAAGATGTGAGATTTTCAATGACATATGCCTTGTTTTTGACTCTATATTAGTAGGGAAACACAATTCTAGAAGATCTAGAACTATGATAAATTCGCTGAATGCTTGTAAGCGTATGAAAGATAGAATATTAGTGTAAACTTGTGTGAAATTTAAAGTTTTTTCCGTCTATATTTATGATGACACAAAATGTAGATGACTCTCCCATCGACGATTGAGATAATATGGTAATTGCCTATTATCTCTTTCGTTGATATTAATATTTGGGATAAGCTGAAATATGGTGTTTAGTTTCTTAAAAATAATTTACAGGGAATCATTTTTATGAAAGAAATAAAAATAGGGACCTAATTATTAAGCCCCTAAATTATTTAAACACACTCAATAGTCAGATGTTTTATCTTTTTGTTTGTTAGGATTTGCTTTTTTATCTCAGCACATTTTTCTAAATCTTGAGCATTAATAGAGCAGATAACAGCTTTATCACCATTCAGGATGTCCCAAATATGGATATCATTAACTTGAAGATTATTAGCTTTAACTAAATCTATTATTTCATTTCTTAAAGATTGGTCATCATCGAAATCTACTAATATTTTTCCAGTAGTTTTAAGAAGTCCGATACCCCATTTGATAATAATGCCAGCACCTACGATACCAACTATCGGGTCTAACCAAACTAAATTCAAGTATTTAGCACCTATTAGAGCAATAATAGCACCAACAGAAGTAAGAGCATCAGCGATAACATGCAGGTAGGCCGCCTTTAGATTATGGTCTTCTTTGTGCTCATGTTCACCATGGTGGTCATGCCCGTGATCATGTCCGTGACTGTGTCCATGATCATCTTTAAGAATAAGAGCACAAGCAAAATTAACTATTAAACCAATAATTGCTACAGTTAATGAGATATTGAAGCCAATTTCAACTGGATTAAATAGTCTATGAACAGACTCTCCAATCATAACAAAGGCTGCTATTAAGAGGGCAATTGCGGAGGTGTATCCACCTAAGACACCGATTTTACCTGTACCAAAAGTAAATTTGGTATTTTCAGCTTGTTTTTTAGTAATTACATAAGCAAATAGTGTTATCATTAGAGCTAGCACATGAGTACCCATGTGGATACCATCTGATAAAAGCGCCATTGAGCCATATAGCATTCCGGCGATTATCTCAGCTACCATCATCACTGCTGAGATGATTATTACAATTATTGTTTTGTTTTGATTCTTCTGGTTGGATATATCCTTGTGTAAAATATGGCATTTCATTTAAAATCTCCTTAATATTTTTTCTATAATCTTATTTAATATCTCTTTTTCTTCTGAATTTAAGTCATGGGTTAATTCTTCAGCTAACATATCATGATGATGGGCATGTTCTTGATATAATTTACTTCCCTTTTCAGTTAATTCTATATAAAATGATCTTTTATCATTGGCATTAACTACTCTCTCAACTAGTTCTAATTTGGTTAATCTATCAATCATAACTGTTAAAGTCCCGGTGACGATACCCAACTTTTCTGTAATTTCCTTCATTCTGATTCCTTTATTAGAACCAATCACATCTAAAGTATGCATCTGTTGGAGTGTCATTCCACTATCTCTAACTGTTTCATTCTCCCAAGAAGCTAACTTGTCATAAAATTCAATTAAATTCTTACTTAAGTCTCTCATGATATTTCCTATATTTATATTGTTTGATAGTCAAACTAATTAGTTTAGCTTGAATGTCAAACTATTTCTTTAAATAAATGTAAAAGAGTGAAATTAAGAAGATAAGAAAGGCCCTGTCATCTACGATGATAGCCCTCTTTTAGCCTGCCTTCAGCACTAAAGGGGGGGAGTTTAAGAGGTCGTGGAAGGCGATGTGTTTTATTCCCTTCAGGAGAAGAGGGGTGACTGCCCAGCAAGTGGGGTTTTAAATCATTTTTTAGCCTGCTTGTCAGATTTACTTCAGTTCTAGTCCCTTGCTTTTTCCTTGCTCCTCAACTGTAATCTCAAGTAAACTTTGAATAATCTTTGGCTTCAGTGAGAAGGAGCAAAGAAAGAGAAGAGAAAGAAGAAAATACGATAGGAATAGGAAAATTAAAAAATTGATACCAAGCCCAGTGATAGAATTGTCATTATTACTCCAGCAATAGTAACACCAGCAAGAGCACAAGCTAATGATTTCCAAAACTTTAGTCCAAAAATATAGGCTGCTAGAGAGCCAGTCCAGGCTCCTGTTACAGGAAGTGGAATTGCCACAAAGAGAGTTAATCCAATTTCTTGGTAGCGTTCAATAACTTTGCTTTTACTGCGGGTTCGAGCAAAAATCTTAGTTAGTAAATTGCGAGTAAAGGACCATTTATTCAATATAATTGTTATTTTTTCCATGAAGAGGAGAACGAAAGGAATTGGAATCATATTACCAATTATGGCAAAAATTAGTGATTCCCACCAGCTCATACCGAGAAGACCGATAGCAACTGGAATAGCCCCTCTTAATTCTACTATTGGGAGCATGGAGATCAATACTACAATAAGTTGTTTAGGAATTCCTTGTTCTTGCAAGTAGAGAGTAATATCTTTTCCAAATTCAGTAGCGGATAGAGAAGAGAAAAGGGCAATAAAACTGATAAACAAAGCGACTTTTTTTATATTCATAAGACTAATTCCTTTATAATAATGTTTCCATTTCTCAATATTGAAATATGATGTCAATGATAATATTAGGTGCTTTAAAAAAATAATGCTAGGAACACAGTAGTTATTGTAATAATGGAAAAAGTTTAAATTGGTGATTTTAACAAGAAGATTAACAAATTTGTTGACACTATAACATAGGTTTAATTAATTGGAAGTAAGGAAAAACTATGAAAAAAAATATAAATTTAACTGAGGGTAATATACTAAAAAGTTTGATTTTTCTCTCACTTCCCATTATGCTATCTAATTTTATGGGTACTTTGTATAATTTAGTAGATACATTTTGGCTGGGGAAGATTGCTAGTGGAGCTAAAGAGGCAGTAGCAGTAACAGGTATGACCTTCCCGCTTAGCTTCTTTATAATGTCTTTTGCTGCTGGTTTTACAGTGGCAGGAACAGCTATTGTATCTAAATTCAAGGGCATGAATGATACTAAGAAGATAAAATTGGCCATAGGTCAGTTTGTACCAATCTTGTTAGTATTTGCAGTTATTTTGATAGTTATTACTAATACCCTGATACCTACTTTTCTTAAGTTGCTACAAACTCCACCCGAAATCCTCAGTGATGCTCATACTTATATAACTTATATTCTCTATGGTATGATTGCAATGATGTTTTTTATGATTTTTCAGAGTATTACAACTGCCTTTGGAGATAGTGTTACTCCCATGCTAGTACAAGTAATTACTGTAGGCGTTAATTTGATTTTAGACCCCTTAATGATTTTTGGTATTGCTTTTTTCCCTAAAATGGGTGTGAAAGGAGCTGCTATTGCTACTTTAATAAGTAGGATTATTGCTTCTCTAATAGCTTTCTTTATTTTTATCAGAAAATACAAAGAACTAATACCTTCTTGGCAAGATATGATCCCTAGCAAAAGTGTTTTAGCTAATATTTTCCAGATAGGACTTCCAGCATCTATAGGACAATCGACAACTTCATTAGGTTTTTTACTTGTGCAGGGATTAGTTAATTCCTTTGGAACTACTGTGATCTCAGCTAATTCCATAGGTAATAGAATGGTAGGAATCTTTATGTTACCAGCTATGGGAATCAGTAGTGCTCTTTCATCTTTTGTAGGACAGAATTTAGGAGCAGAAAAAGAAGAAAGAGCAGTGAAAAGTGTACATTATGCTATGTTGTTAGTGATGAGTATCATGACAGTTGGTTGCATCTTTATCTATAACTATGGAAGTGAATTAATCAGATTCTTTGTCGATGAAGTTAGTGTTATTGAAGTAGGGGAGAGGATGTTTAAAATCTCTGCCTATGCTACTTGGATTTTTGGGATTCTTATGGTATTTATGGGTGTATTTAACGGAGCAGGACATTCTAAGTCGACCATGGCTTTTAATGTAAGCAGATTATGGATGTTTAGAATTCCTCTTGCTTATATTTTTGCTGGTTATTTTATTGGAAAAGATTTGCACTGGTTTTCTTTTTTAGAAGATGAAATAATATATCTGGGAACTTTATTAGCACCCTATCAGTATGAAGCTCTTTGGTGGGCTATGGTTGTAAGTAATACTGCGGGTGTAATTATTGCTGTTTCTCTCTATATGAAGGGGAATTGGAAAGTCTCTAAAGCAGGATGGTAGAATAAAATTTGACATTTTTTCTAACTTAATTAAATTTGGTAATAGAGTGAGAAACATTGCTGATTAAAATCTTTTGAGGAGATAAAATGAAAAAAACTGTATTAGTAACACTATTTCTAGTGTTAATGACCCTATTAACTGCTCAATTAAAATTTGGTGCTAACGGGACTAATTTTATGGCAAATAATTGGTCACCAGGCGATTGGACTTGGAATCCCAATAACTATTCTCTGTTAAATCCTAATAATTACACGATGAATCATAGCATGTCATTCTCAACAGCCTATTCTTCAGGTGTATCACTCTATCAATCACGCTATACAAATCATATCTCTTATCAAGTAAATGATAAATTAGATATTAATGTGGATTTACACTTAACAAATTTTGGAACTGCTAATGTTACCAAGGGATTTAACATCGAAACAAATGATGATAATTCAACAGATATGGTTCCTGATTTTTCTATTAATTATCGTCCAACAGAAAATACTTCAATTCATTTTGTATATAGAGGGGCGTCAGAAAATCCTTATTTCAGAAGAAATAGTATTTGGAGGGACTAGTTGGGGCTTGAACCGTTAATTATTGCCTTTCTAATTATGTTAGGAATGGCCTTTGGTAGTTTTTTTAATGTAGTAATTTATCGTTTACCTATTAATAAATCTTTGATACCTTCTTCAAGGTGTCCTAAATGTGATTATGCCATACCATTTTGGTTGAATGTACCGATCTTTAGTTGGTTATTTCTTAGAGGTAAATGTAGGAATTGTGGGGCTAAAATAAGCTGGCACTATGTGATTGTTGAATTTTTAACTCCTTTGATCTATCTATTGGTCTATTATAGATTTGGTCATGAGAATCCTCTTTTACTTTTTAAATACTTAATCTTTTTCAGTTACGGGATAATCATAATATTCATTGATTTATATCACATGAGAATTCCTTTTAAACTATCAATTCCTTTAAATGTCTTGGGTTTAATTTCGCTATTTATAGCAGGAAATGATGTAAGTCTTGGTAGAGGTTTAATCGGAGGGGCAGGAAGTTTTCTTGTCTTTGTCTTAATTTCAATGGCCTACTATTATCTAAGAGGAAGAGAAGGACTAGGCTTTGGGGATGTACTTTTAATCTCAGCTATTGGTTTCTTTACAGGTGCCTTGAATCTTGTAATGATTGTAGCTTTGGCAAGCCTGATTGGACTGATAACAATGTCAGTATTTATGAAGTATAGCAAAGATAAACTTTTTCCATTTGGACCCTTCTTGGTTATTGCTTCTTGGTTTTATATAGTCTGGGGATACAAACTCTTTGATATGTACTGGTCATACATTAATTTTTACAGCTAAATAATTTATGGATAGTATCTTAATAAAATTTGAGCATTTTAAAGAGAAAAATTCTCTTAAGGCTATACATCTAATCAAGAAAGCTATAACAGAAGATCCTAATAATTTTGCTTATTTGGAAGCATTAGGAAAACATCTATGTAGCATTAAAGAAGATAAAGAGGGGATAAAATATCTTAAAAGAGCTGAGAAGATTTCAGAACTTGATCCTAATGTTATCTTTATTCTAGCTATCTCTTTAATGAGAATTTATCAGTTTGATTTAGCTATAAAACAGTTTCATAAGGTTAATCATCTTTATCCAGAAGCTTATTATAATGCAGCCTTATGTTACATTAGAAAGAACCAGATTGAAAAGGCTATTGATGAAGCAAAACCACTGCTAGAGGGTGACATTCTAGCCAAAGAAGCTCTAAGACTGATAATCGATATTCTTGCCTTTTCAGATGTCTTTGATAAAGTAAAAGTTGAACTGGGAAATTATAAAAAAAAGTATGGGGAAGATGATTATTACCATTATCTAATCGGTAACGACTTTTTTGAAAAAGGTAATTTTCTGGAATCTGCCTATCATTTATCTAAGATTAAAAATGTCGAAATTGAACGAATCCAATACTATAAAAAATATGCCCATTCTCTCTATAAAATAAAGAATTATAAAAAAGCTGAAGAAGTTTATCAAGAGATTTTAGAACTAGATTCTCCTTTTGAAATCATAATTTTTGAATATTGCGATGTTCTTTACAAACTAGGGAAATATCAAAAAACGATTGATGTTTTGAATGAATATCGGCCTATTATTTTAAATAAAGCTAAGTTTAGAGAATTTAGGTCAAGGGCCTACTATAAACTTAACTTAGAATAAGACTTTTGTTTCTTTGTTGATGTCTGATGGAAGTAATGCTAATTATAGTTTAGTTAAGGTGCTAGATGTAGGTAAGGTTCTTCAATTTAGATTATAAGAAAGTTTACTCCCTCATCTGAGCTAAAGAAAAAAGAAAAGCCTTTAAATAAAAAACTTGACATAAAAATATTTAATATAAATCTTAGTTAAAGTTCTGTTGGTACACAAAATTGTACAAGGTTTTATTCTTAATAAAAAAAAATATTTATAACTAGAACTTACAAAAAAAATAACAATAAATAAAAAATAACAATAATTTGTATTGAATCAAATATTGATGTAAATTTTTACAGGAGATACTATATGTTTAGACAAGTAGGTCGTTTAACACCAGAAGATATGAAGGAATTACGACTAAAAGTTGCCGAAATCTTTGAGCAAGTTGAAAAAAAGAAACTCACTTCTGTAGCAAGAAGAATAAATCTAATTGCTAATACTGCTAATTATTTTGTTAGAGAAGAATTAGGTAAGTTACTAGCTGATTGTGAAGATAAAGAGATAATGGATGAAGTTTGTCATAAAATGCTTAAACACAAAATCTATGGTATTAGAGCAACTGCCCTTTTTTATTTCTATTACAAAGATACTACAAATGCTGAAGAAGTAATAATTGTTTTGGATAAATACTACGATAAAGTTCCATGGGAAGCAGAAACCTTAGCTCTTAATATGTGGAAAAAACATCCTAAAACCATGAAGAAATATATGCCCCAATGGCAAAAAGATAAAGATGAAGTTAAAAGATCTCTTTCTTTACACGGAATGGAGAACATCGCTTCAAGTGATCCAAAATTCATTATGTCCTTTATTGGTAATATGATTGATGATGAATCTTTAGAAGTCCAAAAGAAAATTACTCATATTCTAACTCAAGTTGGCCGTTCCAAACCTAATAAGTGCTACCCAGTAGTTAAGGAGTGGCTAAGTGATGCAGATGATAAGAGAATTAAGACAATTTGGGTAAGCATGAAAAAGCTTGCTAATATTATTACTCAGCAAAGTAATCGTGACAAATCTGCAGAATTTGTAAAAGTAACAACTCGTACTGTAAAAGAGTGGAAAAAAGATTCTAATCCTAATGTCTCCATTATGGGAGGCAAATTGGCTCAGATTTTGAAAATTAAGTAGGTTCCTTATCGTGAAAGACTAGTAAGATATGACAGAATAACAGATTATTCTGTCATATCTTATTTATAAAATGATAATAATTAAGAATTAATAAATCACAAAGGATGGAAAATGAGTAGTGAGTGGTTAAATTTAGGTAAAAGCTTAGAAGATTATTTAGAGAGAATATTACTATTGGGTCTTTCCAATGAAAAGATCAGAGTAACTGATTTAGCTTTAAAGCTAGGTGTTAAAAAGCCTTCAGTTGTTTCTGCTCTCAGAAAGCTTGCTGAAGAAGAATTAATTGTCTATGAAAAATATAAAGAGATAACTTTGACCGACAAAGGAAGAGAGTTTGCAGGTAAAATATACCGCAGACATTTAACTCTTACTCGTTTTTTTAATGAAGTCCTAGGAATAGAACATTCTCAAGCAGATGCTGATGCCTGTTTAGTAGAACATGATATTAGTTTGGAGACTTTTAACAGAATGTTTGCCTTTGTAGAGTTTATAGAAAGGACTCCTGAAGCAAGAGAGTTGGTAGAAAAATTTAAAAAGAAATTATAGAGGGAGAAATTAGATGTCTGCTAATTTAAATGATATTGTTGCTAAGTATAATAATAAAAAAGGGTCATTAATACCTATTCTCCAAGAAGTTCAGCGAGCTGAATCATATCTTTCTCGCGAAACAATCAAAACTATTTCTGAATTAACAAATATTCCTGTAGCCGAGATTTATGGAGTAGCTACATTTTATTCTATGTTCCGCTTAAAACCTCAAGGAAAATATACTATTAGAATTTGTAAAGGTACTGCTTGTCATGTTTCAGGAGCTAAAACTATTCTTGAAGCCTTGAAAGAAAGCTTAAATCTTGGTGCTGATGAAGATACTACCCAAGATAACCTCTTTACTATTTTAGAAGTAGCCTGCTTAGGTTGCTGTTCTTTAGCTCCAGTGATTATGATTGAGGATAAAACTTATGGAAAACTAACTTCTGCTAAAATTCCTCAAATTATTGAAAGCTTTAAGAAAGAGGTGAATAATGACTAAGATACAGATTAAAGTTGGAATGGCCTCTTGTGGTTTAGCTGCTGGAGCCCAGTTAATTTATGATGAAGCAAAACGCTTGATAGCAGAAGACAAATACAATTTTGAGCTTAAGCATACTGCCTGTAACGGCATGTGTCATGCTGAACCATTAATTGAAGTAGTAACTGATGAAGGGACAGATTCAGTATATGGTGATTTAGTTCTTGAAGATTTAGAATCTATCTTCTCTACACTTTTAGAAGGTGAGATTAGTCATCCTAAGTTAATCTATTCAAATAAGATAGATGCTCCTGAAAATTACTTGTTAGAATCCCAAACTCGCATTGTTCTTAGAAATTGTGGAGTTATCGACCCAGTAATAATTGATGAATATATCGCTCGTGATGGTTATTCTGCCCTTAAAAAAGCTATCAGCTTAACAGGTGAAGAGATTATTAATACTATTACTGATTCAGGACTTAGAGGTCGCGGTGGAGCAGGTTTTCCTACTGGATTAAAATGGCGATTTGCCTTTAATAACAAGAGTGACAAGAAATTCGTAATTTGTAATGCTGATGAAGGTGATCCTGGTGCTTTTATGGATCGTTCAGTCTTAGAAGGTGATCCTCATGCTATTATAGAAGGAATGATTATCGGTGCTTATGCTATCGGTGCTGATGAGGGATATCTTTATGTTAGAGCTGAATATCCTTTAGCTATAAAACATTTAAATATTGCTATTAAACAAGCTGAGGAGAGAGGTTTCCTAGGAGATAAAATTTTAGGAAGTGATTTTAACTTCCATCTTCATATCAAAGAAGGTGCTGGTGCTTTTGTTTGTGGAGAAGAAACTGCCTTAATGGCTTCGGTGGAAGGTAAACGCGGAATGCCAAACTTACGCCCTCCTTTCCCTGCAGAATCTGGTTTATGGCAATATCCTACCAATATAAATAATGTTGAGACTTGGGCGAATATTACTTGGATCATTCTTAACGGCGCTGAAGAATTTGCTAAACTTGGTACTGAAAAGTCTAAGGGAACAAAAGTCTTTGCTTTGGCAGGTAAAATTAGAAACTCTGGCTTGATAGAAGTACCAATGGGAATAACTTTAAAAGATGTGATTTATAAAGTTGGTGGAGGAATGAAGACTTCTTCACCTTTTAAAGCTGTACAGCTAGGAGGACCTTCAGGAGGTTGTGTTCCTGCTTCTCTCTTAGATACTATTGTGGACTATGATTCTATCAGCCAAACTGGAGCAATCATGGGTTCTGGTGGTATGGTAGTAATGGATTACGATACTTGCATGGTCGATGTAGCAAAATTCTTCTTAAATTTCACTCAAAATGAATCTTGTGGAAAATGTACATTTTGTAGAATTGGTACCAAAAGAATGTTGGAAATCTTAGAAAAGATAACTTCAGGACGAGGGGAAGAGAAAGATATTGAGACTTTAGAAAATCTATCAGAAAAGATTATTACAACTTCACTTTGTGGCTTAGGGCAGACAGCTCCTAATCCTGTTTTAACAACACTAAGATATTTCAGGGAAGAGTATGAAGCTCATATTGTAGAGAAAAAATGTCCTGCTCTAGTATGTACCGATCTCTTAACTTATCATATTATAGAAGATAAGTGTATCGGTTGTACTGCTTGTGCTAGGGTCTGCCCGACCAAGTGTATAAGTGGCCAGGTAAAGAAAGCTCATCTAATTGATCAAGATAGCTGTATCAAGTGTGGTTCTTGTTATAAAGCTTGTAAATTCTCAGCTATAGAGATTAGATAGGAGAAAGAATGATAAAAATTAAACTTAATAATAAAGAAGTATTAGCCCCAGAGGGTTCAACAATATTAGATGTAGCAAGAAGAGAAGGTTTTGAAATTCCTACCCTTTGTCATGATGAAGAATTAAAGCCTTATGGCTCATGCTGGGTTTGTGCAGTAAAAGTAGAAGGAAGAAAAGGATTTGTTACCTCTTGTGGTACTACTATTACCGAAGGTATGGTAGTAGATACAGAAGGAGTAGAAGTTAAAAAAGCTCGTAAAATGGCCTTAGAACTTCTTTTGTCTGATCACTATGCTGATTGTGAAGCACCTTGTAAATTAGCTTGTCCAGCAAAAATAGATGTTCAATCCTATGTTTCCTTAATAGCAAACAAGCAATATCACGAAGCGGTAAAGCTGATTAAAGAACAGTTACCAATGCCTTTATCAATTGGTAGAGTTTGTCCTGCATTCTGTGAAGAAGATTGTAGAAGGCAAGTTATTGATGAATCAATAGCTATTCGCCAGTTAAAAAGATTTGCTGCAGATTATGATGCTCAAGATTATTGGACCTTTGTTCCAGAAAGAGAAGAGAATAAAGATAAGAAAATAGCTATCATTGGTGGAGGTCCTTCAGGTCTAACATGTGGCTATTACCTCTCTAATCAAGGCTATCAAGTAAAAGTATTTGAATCAATGCCAAAAGCAGGTGGTTGGTTACGCTATGGTATTCCTGAATATCGTTTACCTAAAGAAATATTAGATACTGAAATTGAGATTATGTGTGCTAATGGCATGGAAATAGAATGTGATGTTGAAATAGGCAAAGATATTAGTTTTAAAGAACTCAGAGCAGAATATGATGCTGTTTATGTTGCTATTGGTGCTTCTGAGGCTGTGGCCATGCCTGTCCCAGGAAGTCATCTAAAGGGATGCTATCTTGGGGTTGATTTTCTTAAAGATTGTGCTTTAGGAAATCCTCCTGAAATAGGAAAGAAAATGGCTGTTATCGGAGGTGGAAATACTGCAATTGACTGTGTAAGAACAGCTACTAGATTAGGTGCTCAAGCTACAATTATTTATCGTAGAGCTAAAGAGCAAATGCCTGCTGAAGCTTTTGAAATAGAAGCAGCAGAACATGAAGGTGTAGAATTTAGATTACTCACTAATCCTGTGGAGTATTTTGGTGAAAATGGTAGACTAAAACAGATTAAACTAGAGAAGATGGTCCTTGGTGAGCCTGATGCTTCAGGTAGAAGATCTCCTAAGCCTACTGGTGAGTTTGAAATTATTGATTTTGATTCTGTAGTTGCTGCAATTTCGCAAAAACCTCAACTAGATTTCATGCTAGGAGAAGATAATTATATCGATGGTAAAGAACTTCCATTCACCCGATGGAATACCCTTAACTCTTCTGAAACTACTATGTACACTGGACTAGGTAATGTCTTTGCTGGTGGTGATGTAAGAAGAGGTCCTGCTACAGCAGTAGAAGCTATTGCTGATGGTAAAATAGCAGCTGAAACTATTGCTAAATTCTTACAGGGAGAAGATATTCAAGCTAAAAAGTATATATTTAACTCAATAAAAGCCCATAAACTTGAAGATATAAAAAAAGAATTGTATGCTGATATTGAAGAAGCACCAAGAGCTAAAATGCCTGAGATTGAAGTTTCACAAGCTAAAGCAACATTCAAGGAAGTAGAGACAGGATTTTCTGAAGAAGCTGCTATCCAAGAAGCTAAGCGCTGTTTAGAGTGTGGCTGTCAAGTAAATAAAACTTGTGCTTTGCGTAAATATGCTTCAGATTATGATGTTACTCAAGATATATTTGTCGGAAGTAAGAATGAACATCCTATTGATGATTCTCATGAATTCATTTTGCGTGATGCCAATAAATGCGTGAACTGCGGACGCTGTGTCCGTACTTGTGCTGAAATTCAAGGTGCTGGTGTTCTTGGTTATATCTTCAGAGGCTTTAAAACATTAGTTGCTCCAGAATTTGGAGAAAGTCTTAATAATACTACTTGTGAATCCTGTGGAAAATGTATAGCTGTCTGTCCTACAGGTGCTTTACTTCCTAAGAATCTTAACTATAAGCAAAATCCTTTAGAAAATAATAAAGTAATTCAATCTTGCGGTATGTGTGGAAGTGGTTGTGATATCTTAGTTGATATTCATACCGACAAGGTAACCACTATTGCAACACCTGCTGAAAGCCCTGCAGAATTCTTACCAATGCAATATAACTTAGATGATAGTTTTAATGGAAGAAACCTCTGCTATAAAGGTCGTTTTGGCTGGCAAAAGCTTGATGCTAAACCGACTCTTCCTCTTGTTAATGACAGCGGTAAATGGGAAGAAATTGATTATCCTCAACTTCAGACAATTCTTAAAGATAAGTTAAAAGAGGGATATCAAACTATTCTTTCTCCTAATTTAACTATCGAAGAGATTCTGCTCGGACAAGAGTTAGCAAATTCTCAAAAACAAGCTATTAGCTGGTTACAAGAACTTGATAGCTTCCATCAGGTCTTGCTTACTAAGAGCTATACCATAGTGGATAAAGAAAAACTTGCTCAAGCAGAAAATTATATCGTGGTAGGGGAGATTTCTCAAACTCTTAGAACCTTAATCAGACTTGAACAACGCAAAGGTAAAAAGCTTACTTTAGTTAATTATCCTGATGTGGATTTTGTTAAATTTGCTGATTATAAATATCATAATATAAATGAATTAGCTGGAAATATTAAAGCAAAAACTATCTTTATTTATAACTTGGATAACATAGAATTAGAAGTTGCAAAAGAGATTTATAACTTAGCTATTCAACTTCCTGATTTTGCTATTGCTAGCTATATTTATCCAACTTCAAAATGGAATAATATCAGAAGTTTAGCATTCTTTAATCTGGAGAGTCATAAGAAGAATAACTTCAATGCTGATATCTATTATGGAGATTTACCTCATGAATTTAATAAGGAAAGATTCACTATCTTAATTAGTGATACTTTTGTTAAGAGCTCTCTTGTAGATATCTTTATTCCTAAAGCTTCATACCTGGAGATTGATGGACTTGCTTTTGCCGATGATATGAGGGTTAAAGTCTTTAGTAATGCCAAAAATAGTATCTTGCAAGATATGCTAATCAACACTTTAGCAGAAATCTCACTAATCCCTGTTTCTATGGCTGAAGTTTCAAATTGGAATAATCGTGCTGATGATTTTATTCAAAACATTGAATTAAATGATTCATTGCTTGATCAAGATGATTTTAAAGAAGCTAAGAAAGTTAAAAGCCAAAGAGATATGTTAGTGAAAAAATAACTAATATAAAGTTCTAGAAATTATAATCCCTCCCATAAGTTAATTATGAGAGGGATTTTTGTTAGGTTTTATATATTGTTAAATATCTATTTATGCGTAAGCATCTTCTTCATGAATTGATTTATCTAATCCTTCACCTTCATGTTCTTCACATACTCTAACAATGGTTATTTTATTAATAATCCAAAGCATAGCATAAGTAAAGAGGTAAGCATAGATAGCAGTTCCAACAGCTGTAGTTAACTGTTTGAAGAAGAAAGCAGAATTTCCGTACAATAGTCCATCAGCTCCGGCGGGATTGAGAGTTGTACTAGCAAAAACTCCGAGTAATACGGTACCAATGAATCCACCCATACCATGAACACCCCAAACATCGAGAGCATCGTCCCATTTGAGTCTGTTCTTGAGGGCAACAGCAAAATAGCAACCAAGACCAGCTAAAATACCTATAAGAGCAGCAGCCCAGGCAGGAACAAAGCCTGCAGCTGGGGTAATAGTTGCCAAACCGGCAACTGCACCTGTCATAAGTCCTACGAATTTAGGTTTCTTTTCACGAGACCATTCAATAATTAACCAAGTGATAGTAGCGAAAGAGGCGGCTATATCAGTATTAACAAAGGCTTGAGCTGTAATATGATCAACTCTGAGCTCACTACCCGCGTTAAAACCATACCAGCCGAACCAGAGTAAACCAGTTCCAATAGCTACCAATGGGATACTATTAGGTTTAGAGTTTCTATCTTTTCTTTCACCCACAAAGATAACAGAAGCTAAAGCAGCGAAACCAGCAGTGATATGTACTACTATTCCTCCTGCAAAGTCTCTTACACCCCACTGAGCAAGAATTCCACCACCCCAGATCATGTGAACAAATGGGTAATAGACGAAGATCTGCCAAAATACTAAGAATAGTAGGTAAGCTTTGAAAGATACTCTACCAGTAAAAGCACCTGTAATTAAGGCAGGGGTGATGATAGCGAACATCATTTGATAGGAAAAGAAAACGAATTCAGGAATCGCACCATCTCCAAACGGAGTAAGAAGATCGACTCCCATCAGGAAGCTCTTATCGAAATTTCCAATAATTGCTCCTGCACCGCTAAAACAGAGGGAATACCCGAAGGCATACCAGAGGATTGTTGTTACACCTAATGATACAAAACTTTGCATCATTATACCAAGAATATTTCGTTTAGAAGCTAGTCCACCATAGAAAAAAGCTAATCCAGGTGTCATAAGCATTACTAAACTTGTTGCAACCAGCATAAATCCAGTTGAGCCGTCTGAGAACATTTTTATGTTCCTCCATTAATTTACTCATTAATGCAGTAAGACCTTTATAAATTACTATAAATACAACTTAATTCTAATAGGTAGATTCCCTTCACTCCCTAATTGCAAACTTTGGCTGGAAGCAAATTTCCTCAACTAAGAGAATAAGTCTATTCAATCTTAAGGCATTGACGAGAGTCTCATATCTCCACTTTGCGTACTTTGGCGTGAAGTTACAAAACTTAATGCTTAAATAATTTACTTGCATAAATAGTCAAATTATTTTTTTCTGACATTGTTAGGTTTTGTATAAATGAAATAAGAGGAATCAATGGATTTACAACATATGAAAATGCAGATTTTAGAATTAGGATTACTAATTTTATCTGCTTATGTATTTGGATTAATTGCGAAGAAATTCAAGATTGGTGAAGTGATTGGACAAATCTTTGGCGGGATAATTGTCGGTCCTCACTTCTTAGAATTAATTCACAGAGTATTAGAAAAATATAACCATTTACATAGCATAAGTTTTTTCAAACCTATATATCATTTTTACAATTCGGAGTTTGCCGAATATGGACAAGTATTAGAAAGTTATCACTTTTTTGTTTTTTTATTTTTAGGATTGATAGCTTTTTCATTAGGGGAAGAACTTCACCGTGACCGTTTAAGGAAAGTTGGAATAAAAGCTGTATTTATTTGTCTAATTCAAGGTATGTTAACATTCTTGTTATTAGCTATAGGCTTCCGTTTTATCTTCCAATTCTCATGGATTAATTCTTTATTAATCGGTTCAATTGGTATTGCGACAGCCCCAGCTTTAACTTTTATCTTAATGTCAAAATTAAAAATTACTGGTTCATTGAAGAATCTCTTGGCTAATATAGTAGTCTTAGATGATATAATGGAAGTAATTTTCTTCTCTATTTTCTTAGGAATAGCAGTTGCTAAGCAGAATGGAGAACATCTATCAGTTGGACATTTAACTTATCATGTGACCAAAGAGTTAGTATTAGCATCAGTAATCGGGTTAGTAATATTCTTAATTTTTAAATTATCTATCAAGGAGAGAAGTAAGAAAGATGATTCCTATCATAAAATAAAAGATAGCTCATTTTTATCGACTGTTCTTTCTGAACATCCAACTCCTTCAGTAGAAATTTTAATTATTATGATTGGGATAATAGCAATAGGAATCTCTGTAGCTATTCATTTCAACTTACCATTCTTGATTACTGCGATTGTGGCAGGTTTTCTCATTTCTAACTTCCATAATAATGCTATCTTTGATTCACTGAAGATTGAAAATGTTATGCCTATCTTCAATTTAATGTTCTTTGCTATAATTGGAGCAAGTGTAAGAATTGATTCTTTTGATGCTAATTCTATCAAATTTGCTCTGGGTTATGTGGTCCTAAGAACTGCAGGTAAGTTGCTAGGAAACTGGATGGGAGCTAAAGTAACTAACCAAGACAAAAAGATTATTGCCGCTTTACCAAAACTTATGCTTCCTCAAGCAGGTATGGCAGCGGTAGAGACTATCTTAGTTGCTACTCTCTTGGCCAAAAGTGGGGGATTTGTGATATTTAATACCATAATTCCTGCTCTAATCATTTTTGAATTAGGTGGTGCTTATCTCTCGGAAAGAACCTTGATTAAATGGAGAAACTGGACTGTTGGTGAAGATAAAGCTGTTAAATCAACTACTCCTGATTCTGATTTTACTTTAGCTGGAATGATTGAAGATAGAGTGTTTGAAATGATGGCTTCAACTAAAGAAGAAGCAATCTTTGAACTCTCGCAATTAATGGTAAAACATGGTTTAATCAATGAAACAGCTGATATCACTTTCTCTATTTCTGAGCGTGAAAAGCTCTCTAGTACTGGAATTGGTAAGGGTGTGGCTATACCTCATTGTAGAATTACAGGAATAGATACTCCTAAGATTGCCTGTGGATTGTTGCATAAAGCTTTAGATTGGGGCTCTCCTGATGGAGAAAAGGTAAATCTTCTTTTCTTGATATTATCTCCTGAAGAAAGACCTGGATATCATCTCAAGGCTATTAGAACTATTGGTGCTACCATATCTAAAAACAATGATCTCTATCATATCTTTAGAAATGGCTTGGTTAATAAAGATATTGAAGATATCTATGAAACGATAAAAGTATAACTAAATAACTTACTCCCTCTGATTTTCAGGGGGATTTTTTTTCTTTAATCATTTATTCATTAAATCAATAAATTTAAGCCAAGGGATTTATAAGGTACTCTTTTCTACAGCTTTACTGGGGTCCCCATCTGCACTTCTCTTATCTCTGCTATCAATTTCTGAATTAATATTAGACATCTCAATCCAGGCTGGGTTTAGGGTGAATAAAATATCAATATCAGAGTAGAACCACCAGCCTTTAATAGTTCTAACCATCTCTTTTCTGATTTTATCTAAGGTTTTAATAGGAACTTCTTTTTCAAGATAGACATGAGAGATTAAATAGAGACTTCTTCCTCTTTTTTCTGAGTAATTTTCAATATTTACAAAGCTATATTTCTCTTGAAAACCATCCATTATTGTTCTAAGTTCTTCTTGTATTTCCAAAGAAGGAGCTGCAGCGACCATATCTCTAAAGTTAACCACAAACATATTGTATAAAGCTGGTAGCATGAGAAGTACTAAAGATAAGGTAATTATAGGGTCAATGAAAGGAACATAGGTAACAGCCCCCATATAGTTTAAAGCATAAATAATCATAAAAGCCATAAAGACAGCAGCACTGAGAATAGTATCTAAAAACCAACCATAGGCTTCAGCTTTTAAAACTGGGGAAGTATTTCGACGAGCAGTTTTCCTTAAAATTACCCAAATTACGAAACAGGCACTTGTACTTATCACAGAATAGATCAAAGCAAAATAAGTACTAATAATATATCCTCCATTTAGAAGGGAGGTGATTGCTTCATAACCCAAGACTAAATACATTCCAAAAAGAAATATAGACCTGATAATAATTAATAATGGCTCGTAGGCACCATAACCAAACTGATAATTAGCAGTCTGACCTTTGGTAATTAAGGTTACAACCCGGGCAGATATTAAAGTAAAGAAACTTAGAACAAAGGAGTAGAGTCCATCAAAAAGTATTGATCTGGAGTGGGTAAGAATAGCGAAAATAATCCCTATTAAACCAAAGGAAAAATTTCCAATGGTTGATAGTCTAATTAGTTTTATCTCTTTATCTGTTCTGTTGCTAGATTTAAGGTGCTCATTTCCCATTTATTATTATTTCCCTTTTCAATTTTAATTTCAGTTCTTTTAATCAATTTCAAACTTGTTAAACACACTAAAAATGTCAATAAGGTTAATTTATAAAGTAATTTACAGGTTAATAGAGAACCCACATTGTACATTAAAAATTGTATCGCTGTTCAGAAAAATACTATCAGAGTCAGTACCTGCTTCTTCATCTTTGGGTATGGATATCACGAATCTTCTATAGCGAGCTCCTAATCCAGCGTAAACAGAGAAAATACCATTCTGAGATGACTTTCTCAAGAGTGTACTTCCCTCAATATCTCCATAGGTAATGTAGCCATCTTCTATCAGGTCTTCAATATGAAGGTCAATTCCAGGTAGATGAATACTACCAATGCCATATTTGCCATTTAGAGAGAAAATTGCATTTTCGGTCTCAATATTTAATTTACCAAAGAAACCTCCTCCTCCAAAGCACGAATTAAAAATATAATTTCTATTTTGATCATCGTCTAAGGTTAAGGAATATGGCTTCTGGTATCTAGTGTAAAAAATACCCATTGCTCCCATACCTTGATCTCCAACAGTACTGACCCCTAGCAGGAAATCTTGAAAGTTAGTGTTAAACTCAATTTCTTCTCCTACTAGAAATTCAAACTCACTAATATCGTCTGCTTCAGAATCATAGTGGTCAGGAATATAAGTTTTGTCTTCTAGAGCCGTTACTGTGCCTGAAAACCTCTCACAAATATAAGAAATATAAATTGTTATTGGAGTGGGTATGTTGATATCAGCAAGAATTTTCTCCCAATTATCTTTCTTTCTCTTTTTTAAAAGTTCATTTTGAGCTTCATCTGAGCTTCCACCAAAACTCTTTTCGTATCTAATTCGATAGAGTTTTTTTAAGAAGGATAATTCAAATACTGCGTAATTTAAAATTGTTGTATTGACTTTTGAGCCTTCGATAAAAGTTGGTTTCCAATATTGAAAATTATATTGAGATTGAAAAATTACCATATTTCTTATTAGATAAGTGGATTTATTTCTGGTAAAAAAATTATTAGAGAAAAGATTAGTTGTGCTATCTTGAACCCCATCCGTTGAAGATAAACTGGCATCCGAACTGTCTGCTATTACTTCTAATAAGACCTCTGATTTAGTCTCTTTACTTTTCTTAGTGCTCTTTGTTGAACTTTTTTGACTACTCTTGTTTTTGCTTTTCTTAGTCTTTTTTTTCTTTGTTGCCTTTTCTTTCTTTTTTTGGACAGCTTCTATAACTTCTTTCTCAATCTTTTTTTTAATTGTCTCTTTATTCTCAACCGAAAAACACAAAAAAGAAGTAAATATTAGAAATAAACACAAATAATATTTCATAAATCTCCTTTATTAGAAAGTGTAATTACCAACTATATACAACTATTTACTTACTTTAGAAATGAGTCAATTCTTTTTTTTTGTAGTTTATCAACTAGAAAAGTTTCCAATTATTTTTTTTAATTATAATCGAATCTCTTGGGAGTATGATTTGGGAAGAGGTAGGGTTAGAGTGAGGAGTTTTAGGAGTTAAGATTTTCACCACTAAAGACACAAAGGCCCTAAGAAGAAGATATTTAGCCAGGGATAACACAGAAGAACACGGATAAGAAAAGACCCTAAGAAGAAGATATTTAGCCAGGGATAACACAGAAGAACACGGATAAGAAAAGACCCTAAGAAGAAGATATTTAGCCAGGGATAACACAGAAGAACACGGATAAGAAAAGACCCTAAGAAGAAGATATTTAGCCAGGGATAACACAGAAGAACACGGATAAGAAAAGACCCTAAGAAGAAGATATTTAGCCAGGGATAACACAGAAGAACACGGATAAGAAAAGACCCTAAGAAGAAGATATTTAGCCAGGGATAACACAGAAGAACACGGATAAGAAAAGACCCTAAGAAGAAGATATTTAGCCAGGGATAACACAGAAGAACAGGGATAAGAAAAGGCCCTAAGAAGAAGATATTTAGCCAGGGATAACACAGAAGAACACGGATAAGAAAAGACCCTAAGAAGAAGATATTTAGCCAGGGATAACACAGAAGAACAGGGATAAGAAAAGGCCCTAAGAAGAAGATATTTAGCCAGGGATAACACAGAAGAACACGGATAAGAAAAGGCCCTAAGAAGAAGATATTTAGCCAGGGATAACACAGAAGAACACGGATAAGAAAAGGCCCTAAGAAGAAGATATTTAGCCAGGGATAACACAGAAGAACACGGATAAGAAAAGGCCCTAAGAAGAAGATATTTAGCCACGGATAACACAGAAGAACACGGATAAGAAAAGACCCTAAGAAGAAGATATTTAGCCAGGGATAACACAGAAGAACACGGATAAGAAAAGACCCTTAACACAGAGTTACACAGAGGTTAAGAGGAGTTTCACATAGTTTTTTAAGAAAAGTTTTTAAAATGTGATAAGACCTCTTCTGTCGGATAGTGGACATTTTGTCGGCCTCATTGTGGAACAATGATAATCCCGAAGGGATTAAATAGATTAGCCCAGGGTCTCATTTTTAGAAGAAAAATTGACCCTGGGTAAGGAGTAGCTACAAAAATTACCCTGTAAGGGTTTAATAGGGAAAATAACAATTGCAAAAAATCAGTCAATTTATTTAGGACTAGACACTAAAACTATTACTTATGAAATAGTAATATAATCTTAACATATATATGAGTTGGTGATATATATAGTTAGTTCTAGAGATGTTGTATGATAATGTCTCTAGCACATTTATTAACTAGTTACAGCATGATTACTTAAGGGGATAAGCTAATTTAGTCAAAAGTAAAACTAGGAAGGGAGAAATGAAAAGAATATTATATTTTATAGTTGCAAATATGCTAATTATACTAATTAATGCTTGCCAAGATTCAGAAGAAGGAAATCTACAATACCCCTATTTAACTTTAAAATAGTATGTACATTGATGATTCAGATAATAAAAAGCTTATTAGGGAATTTGAAGAGACTAAATCTTTTAACATTGAAATGAATCCTCCAAGATTCCTTATGGTTATTATTATTTTCAAATACTGAAATAATAGTGAACATAGAATCCTAAAATAGAAGATTTATTAGGTCTGATGAATCAAATTCTGAAATAATTTTTGCAGATATACCTAACACTTTATAGTGGTGAGGGAGATATAGATATAAAGTGACACCCTTGATAGCCACTAGTAAGAAAAGTTAAGAAGTTGAGAAAACAGCGTAATAGAGGGGTTCGTAAGGTGGACACTAGTGAAAAAACGATTTAGCCACATTTGTAATTCCTTGTGTTTTGCTTGTAAAAGCTTGTTAAGTTTGCGTTAGTTTTGAAAACATTACCTATCAGTAAGTTATGAAATTTGTTAGCTTCTTGTAAAAGCCTGAACTTAAAAATAGGTGAGGTGGAAAATCCCGAAAATGAAAAAGCGTTTTGAAAAAGCGTTTTTACTGAAAAAAAGTGACAGCAATTTAGCCACATTGAAAAAGCGACTTGAACCCTATTCATAACAACACATATTGATACTTTTACCACTTTCTAAAAGTGACAGCAATTTAGCCACATTGAAAAAGCGACTTGAACCCTATTCATAACAACACATATTGATACTTTTACCACTTTCTAAAAGTGACAGCAATTTAGCCACATTGAAAAAGCGTTTTACAAAAATGATAGTGATTTTGCTAAAATGAAAAAGCGTTTCTGGTGTAAATTGTCTAATTTGTGTAAGCATAATTCTATTACCTATAACTTCTGATCAAATACTCTAGCACTCCTAAAACTACGATAGTACTATTTTTATTTAAAAGAATAGGTTTATATCCATTGTTTACCGGCATAAGCCAAGTACACTTATTTTCATCATCTAATTTAAGGACTTTGAGAGTGATACCTTCGTCTATTCTGACAGCAACAATCTTATCATCTAAGTCTTCCCAGTTATATATCTTATTAATAATTACTACATCCAGGTGATGGACCTCTGGACGCATTGAGCATCCATTAACTCTAAAGCAATAGTAATTGTTTATATGGTGAATAACTTGAGCTGAAACTAAGATTGTACCAATTTGATCATGCTCTGAGACTTGCATGGGAGTACCTGCTGCTATTTCTCCTACTATAGGAAGGGAAAGATAAGCAGGAGGGTCTTCATCACTGTAAGTGATCTCTTGCCTTGCCTGAGCTTTGCCAAGTTCTATATAATGATGAAGTTTATCCGAGTTGATCTCTAAATTAGGTTTGTGGTCCTGGTCTCTGGAGAGAAACATTTCTCCTTCTCCAGTTATTAACCAATTCATATCTACATTAAATTTTTCGGAAATACGAAACAAAACATCCGCAGATGGCTTAGATTTTCTCTTATCACTCAACCAATCAGATAAATTTCCAGAAGAAACATCTATTTCTTTTGCAAACTCTTTTTTCTTGATAGACAGTGTGTTAATTAGCTCATTCAGCCTTGATTTCATGTTTTAATTTCCTTTATTTTCGTAAAAACGTATTTAAGTCTTGACACAATTTCGTATATACGCATTATTGGCACATCTGATGACAGAGAAACATAGAAGAAAAAAAAAGTCAAGAAGAAAATAATTTAAGGAGAAAAGATATGCACTTTGAAGCACGAGAAATTAGGGCAGCAATGACCGCTAATAGTATTAGTAGTGATAGTCTTTTAGATTACGTAAATGAGCGAACAGGACTTGAAATTAAAGTAAATAGCTTAAACAGAATAATCTCAGGAAGTAGAAGAAACAAGCAAGTAGAAGATGTAATAGTAGATTTGTTGGGTCCTTGGATAGATGGCCAGCGTGAGATGGAAAAGAGATTGGGAGGAGTTATCATCCCAGAGCAAATCATAAATGAAACAATAAGCAGAGGAGAGTAAGATGGTATTTGGTTACATCCGAGTAAGTTCAGACAAACAAACAGTAGAGAATCAGAGGTTTGAGATCAACAAATTTTGTGAGAAGAACGATATGATAACCGAGCGTTGGTTTGAGGAGACTATATCGGGGACCAAAGATGTTAAGAAACGCAAGTTGGGTAAATTAATGAACAAGATGCAGGAAGGTGATATAATATTATGCACTGAATTATCGCGATTAGGCAGGACATTATTCATGGTAATGGAGGTACTCAATCTCTGTATGCAGAAAGGAGTTAAGGTTTGGACAATTAGAGACAATTATCGTTTAGGAGATGATATCAGTTCTAAGGTCCTGGCTTTCGCTTTTGGTTTAGCTGCTGAAATTGAGAGGAATCTCATATCCCAGAGAACTAAAGAGGCTTTAGCTCGGAAAGTAGCTGAAGGTGTAATATTAGGACGACCTAAGGGAAGAAAGACCAGTACTCCTAAGTATGAGCATAAGGTAGAGTATATCAAGAAGAAATTGGAAGCCGGGTTTAGTATTTCTGAGATAGCCAGGCGTGGAAGAATGCACCGATTCACTGTTACCAAATATGCTAAGGAATATGGGTTAATAGAAAATGATGATACGCTGATAGAACGCGATAAGAGTAAACTGGCACCATATAAGAAACGAGTGATTGATATGATCAAAGACAACAAATCCTATAAGTATATTGGTGAGTGCTTCGATGTTAGTCCATCTACAGTGAGAAACTTTGTAATGAAGCATGATTTACTGGAGTATTGCCCTGCTCATATACCTGGAGAGAAAGCTCAAAAGAGAATGGCAGCTGCTAAGGCAAGAGAGGCAAGAAATGAACAGTAAACTAATAAAAGAACATGAATTATTTAGCAATTTCCGAGCTAATGCAGTTTTAGCTGATTGTTTAACAGTAGCCAAGAAAGGAATCCCATATTGGAGAAATTTACAAGCTTATTTAAGACAATTCGATGATAAATTCCTATATGCGATTGTTCTAAATTTATCATACATGAACGTGTTAGCAGTATTTACTGATAGCAGGATATTGATAACAGATTTAGAAGCTACTGAAAAGAGATTTATAGAGCAGGGATATAATCCAGATAAAGAGAGCTTAGCTGATTTTATCCAGGATAGATACAAGATAGATGTAGTAAAGTTCTTTAATGATATAGAAGAAAAACAAAAGAGGAGTGTAAGATGAAAGATATTATTCAAATTAAGGGCGAAATGACAGCAGAACAACATAAGAGCCTTATGGCTAGCATTAAGAAGTATGGAGAGGGTAAAATAATCTACATTGATAATGGTAAACCTGTAGGGGCAAGAGTAATAGTTGTTAATGAAACAAAATTACAGGTCGGTTTTGCAGAACCAACCTGTAATGTAGAGACTAAGAGAGCATCTAAATCAAAGAGGAAAGTAAGATGAAGAAGATTATTCAAGTCGGATATATCCAGGGAAAGCATTTTTTAAGAACTCATGTATTTGGTTACTTGGGAAGACATACAAGCGTTGATCAGAAGGAGCAGAGTACTCAATATTTAAGAGAAGAAACTCCAAAATATCATGAAAAAGAAGATGATCAGTCATTAGAATTAACGAATAATCATCACTGTAGCGATCTAATAGGTCCAAAGCGTCGAGAACTCTGCGTACCACTCCATAAATTTGTTTTAGAGAGCAAGCTTCCATGGATGAGCAAGATAGCAATTGTTGCACGGCTAATTTTGTTTCCTCGTTCTTCAATGAACGCAATTCGTCGCACTTGTCTTGAGTTAGGCTATGCTCAAACTGTTCGATTAGATAAAGGTAAGGGGATAAGGTCTTTTGCCAGATATTTAGAAGAACTTTCTTCGCAAGAGGAATTTTAACAATGTCAGGTAGATTCATAATTTCTCCTATTTATAGATTAATGTTAAATAAGGATAAATTTGAGATGAGATATTTAGTCAAGAACAAAAACAATAGGAGCTTAAGATGAGTGTAAGAGTAAAACAATTCATAAAAGGCGATAAGCTAAGAACATATATGTTAATGGATAACTCAGCTGATATATTGATAGTGGATTTCGTTATCTTAAAGGATGGTCTTTTAGGGCTAATCAAGCACAATCAAATGATGTGTTTAGACATAGCAGATGCAGAGCGAAACCTTGAGACAATGAAGATAAGAGGCTGGAAAGAGATTAAGGAAGCTGTCAAAGAGCATGAAGAAGGTTATGATGGTGAGTAGTTTTAACATGCAAAGCTCTTTAGTGCAAGAAGATGGCATTTCATGTGATGGTGTATGGTATTATCATCCTGCTATGCTTATTCATCTTGGTGAAGAGTGCCAGATCAGGAAGATTGAGAATGGAAGAAAAGCAATAATTTATAATATGGATGGAAGCACCTGGCAGGGATTGGCTCAAGCTATGGAAACATCAAACAAAGTAAATAAGAGGAGTTAAATCATGACAACAGCAGTAGTTATATTAAGTATAGTGTTAGGAGTTGTAGTATTAGTGTCTTTATTAGGGGAAGGCAAGCGTTCTTCCATGGATGCTAAGATAATGGAACTAAAGGCAGAGAATTACCAGCTATTACAAGAAAACACCAAACTGAAATCAGATTATTCAGACTTGAAAGCAGTTTGGTGTAATATCAAAAGCAAGTTACCTCTTAATATCGATAAGAGAAGTAGTCAAGAAAAATCGCTAAGAGAAAGCTCCTCTTAGTTACCATAAAGAACCCGCATCAGTGTGGTGCGGGCTATTATGGTAATTATGAATTGAATAAAATCAATTAAAGGAGTAAGAATGAGTAATTATGGAAAGATTAAAGGTGTATGTTTGGTAAGTACTAAAGATTATGAAGCTGAAGCAAGTAGAATTGAAGAGTTGGAGACTGGATTTGCAGTGCCCAAAGGCTTTAGCACAGATGATAATGTAAGAAAAAGCGACTGTTTAAAGAGTGATAGTCATGTATTAGTACATAATGGTTGCGTAATGTTAGCCACTTTTGAGGAAAACGAGGATTAATGTTCATAGCCAATGGGGCTTATAGTGGCCCCACTACTATGAATATTAAAAGAGGTGTAGTATGTGGTTAACAGTTAAAGAATTGGCTGATAGACTTGGTATTAGTACCAAGACAGTCAGAAGAAGATTGAAGAAAGGTGAATGGAAGACAAAAACAGAAATGGTTGATCATAATGGTAAATTAGTTCAAACACTATTTATCTTTATTGGTAGTTCTGACCATGTGGACACCTCTGACCATGTGGACACCTTTGACCATGTGGACACCTCTGACCATGTGGACACCTTTGACCATGTGGACACCTCTGACCATGTGGACACCTTTGACCATGTGGACACTCCTGACCATGTGGACACTCCTGATCATGTGGACACTTCTAAATTGGACACTTCTAAGTCAAAATCAGAGAAGAGTGGGATTGAAGAGAGCACCCCGTCAGTGAAATACACTGCCACCCCTCCACTGAGGGGAATTGAAGAAGCTCCTGTTGGATCATTAGCAATAGAAGATATTATGGCCAAGTATGAAGTAAGCAAGGGTAAAGCTTATAGATTAGCTAAAGATAAGGGTTGGGAGATTGTGAAAGTTGCTATCCCTGGGGGAGGAGTAAAGAATTACTACCTTATTCCAAGTGATAGAGAGATTGCTCCATGTATAGAAGCTGGAGTAGTTGAATATGATGAGAGCATTCCTAATTTGGAAGAGGAGTTACCTGTTCCTGAAGATGAACTTCATAGGGCTCAGATGAAAGCTGACTTGTGCGAAGAGATATTGAGAGAAGCTGTAAGGTGTGGCAGTAAGTTACGAGCTATAGAGAGTATTAACTCAGTATATAACACAGGTAAGTTTTCACCTAAGCTTTATGCTTTGGAGGGCTCAAAAGGAGCCAGGACTATGAGAAACTGGGTTGATGTATATCTTGATAGTGGTAAAGACTTCAAGAGCTTGGTGAGATTAACCAGGGCACCTGGTGTAAGTAGTGCTACAGATGAAGAGCAGAGCTTTTTATTAAATCTATTATTGAATGATAACAAAGTTAAAATAGGTTCAGCTATCAGAAAAATGAAGCAGATGAGCAGGTCCGGCAAGATGGATTCTCCAACTAGTGATAGAGCATTAAGAAGATGGGTAGAAACTTGGAGAGATACTAATATTCAGGAATGGAATACTTTAAGGTATGGAATTAAACATCTTAGAGATAATGGCATCATGACATTATTAAGAAATGATAGCTTAAATGTAGGTGATGTGCTAGTGGCTGATGGTCATATTCTCTCTTTCGATGTTATAGACCCACTTACTGGTAAAGCTAAAAGAATGATGCTGATATTATATTTTGATTGGGCTTCCAGATACCCTGTAGGAGCTTCTCTTGCTAATACTGAAGATTCGGAACAAATCTTATTGGCTTTGCGTAACTCTATCTTAAATATGGGATATAAACCACTTGCTGTTTACCTTGATAATGGTAAGGCTTTTAGAAGTAAGCTGTTTCATGAGAACTGGAAGGAGCATGATTTAAGCAAAGATCTTAGTGGAATTTACCCACGCTTAGGAATTGATGTAACATTTGCTAAGCCTTATAATGCCAGGGCTAAGGTGATTGAGAGATTTTTTAAGACTATGCAAGAGGATTTTGAGAGGTTTGTAGATACTTTTAGAGGTGCTGGAATTGCTGATAAGCCTGCTTACCTGATGAGAAATGAGAAGTGGATTAAGAACTTGAGAGAGAGAAAGCCACTTACTATTGACCAGGCTAAATATATGATGGCTGTCTATTTTCAAGAGATGTACGGAATGACCCCACACACAGGCTTAAATGGTCAAAAGCCTTATGAGGTGTTTAGAAGTTTTAAAGCTCCTAAGAGCCGTCAAATTAGCTTAGCAGAGCTAAACTTCATGATGCTCAAGAATGAGAGTAGGAATGTAAGGAATAATGGAGTTCAGTTTGGTAATGTTCTCTATTATCATGACAACTTAATAGGTATGCTGGGAAGTAAGATTAATATTAGATATGACATTATGGATATGAGGTCTATCTTAATATATGATGAGAAAGAGAGATTTGTATGTCAGGCTTATGCCAGGACCACTACACACCCATTTGTAAAATTAGCTGAAGATAAGGCTACTTCTGAAAAACAACTCAAAAAGCAATTAGGTTATCAAAAACGCCTTGAGAAAGAGATAAAAACCAAGAGTGATATCATTAGGAAACAGGTAGATGAGCGTGTATCTGAATTTAAGATGCCAGAGCTAAGTACCGAAAAATCAAGTTTTAATGATAGTGGGTTTATTGGTCATGAAGCATCCCCTGTGCCACACTTGCAAAGTGGGATGAATAATGACCAGGTTCCCAACACTAAAGAAGAAGAAGAAGCTCTTGATAAATTAAGAAAAATATTCAAAAAGACAGGATTATAAGAATGAAAAATAAGAGAAGAACCACCCCGTCTTGGAAATACCAAGCCACCCCTCCACAGAGGGGAATTGAGACCACCCCGTCTTGGAAATACCAAGCCACCCCTCCGCAGAGGGGAATTAAGAGGAAAAGATGAAGAGTAATAGAGAATTATATGTAGAAGCTCTTAACCTAATAGGTAAAGAAATATTGGAAGTTAAGCAAAGAGAGTTCCTGCTTAGGTTAATAAATAAGCATAAATCAATTAGTGTAACTACCAAAAGCAGTAGTATTTCCACACAATATCAGATAGATGAGATAGTTAATTATCTAAATCAAAGCACTGGTAAAGAGTTTCGAGCAAATACACCAGAGACTAAGGCCTTAATCCGGGCAAGATTGAAAGAGGGCTTTAAGGTAGATGAGTTTAAAAAAGTAATAGATATTAAGTGCCGTCAATGGCTAAAGAATGACCAGTTCAAGTATTTAAGGCCTAAAACCTTATTTGGAAGCAAGTTTGAGGGTTATCTTCAAGAGTGGATAATAGATAACAAAAAGAGAATGTACCGCAATAATGAGATTGTAGCTGTGCGTGAAATAGCAGAAAGCCCTGCACTAAGTAAGACAGATATTAAGAAACAGAAAGAGTGGGCTCAGCTTAGTGAAAAGCTACTCTCTCAAGCAACTTCTGAGGACTGGAAAGAGTATTTGGCCCAGGAGAAGTTGTTTCAGAAAGCGGCTTTGAGTAAGGGCATTAATGATGCTTTAATCAAGAACTTATATGTACAATTTTTAAAAACAAAAAAGGGTAACACACCCTAAATCCCCCTCATAGAAGGGGATATAAAGAAGTAAAGGAGAGAATGATGAAAGAGTTAACTTTAAGCAAAACTAAGAATGTGATGGCTGGTGAGAAGATGCTAAGCTATTTACTTAATAGGCCAAAAACAGAGATGGTCGGATTAGGAATGATCTATGGGCAACCTGGTTTAGGCAAAAGCAGGTTCGCCAAGCAACAAGCTATTCTAAATGATTATGTATATCTTAGACTTGATGCAAGTATGGCAACTAAGAGCTTTTTAATACAACTTTTAGAGATAATCAAGTATAACTTAGGAATGCCAAAATCTCCTATATACGGTAATACTAATGAGATATTCAATAAGATATTGGGTATTTTGAGAAACTATGACAACCTGGTGATTGTGATTGATGAAATAGACTATGCTTTCGATAAGAAGAAGATACTGGGATGTATTAGAGACTTAGTAGATGAGACACTTTGCGTGATTATCTTAGTAGGTATGAGTGATGCCAGAGAGAGATTATTAATGGCAGATGCTCACTACTTCGATAGATGTAATTATTTCTTAGAGTTTCAGGAAGTGAGTGAGGATGATATTAGGATGATGTGCCAAGAGGTTCCAGATGTAAGAATAGATGATAAGATAGTGAAGTTTCTTAAGAATGTAACTAAAGGTAATATCCGCAAGCTTATAAAGGCTTTATATTCAATAGAATCAGTATCAAAAGTTCATAACATTACAGATTTTACAATAGAACAATTAAAATATATCGAGATTGGATAGGAGGGATAATGCCAGCAAGAGTTAAAGAAACCCGGAAGAAAATAACTAACTGTATCAAGTATTCACATAAACCTTTTACCTGTGCTAATATAGCAAGCCTTTCAGGGGTTGAACTTAGTAGGGTTCGCAGACTTATGTCACATCTTTTAAGTGAGGGTTATATTAAGGCTGTAGCACGCCAGGGCAGAGAGAGAATTTATGTTAAAAATGGAGACTTTCACCCAGTTAAAAAGAATAATCCAAGTGGCTATAGTTATGAGATCATGGAGAGGCTATATGGGATGATTGGCAAGACTGAGATCAGCAGTGGTAGGCAATTAGAGACTTTAACCGGTGTTTCGCATAAGGCAGTAATAAAGTATTTAATAGCTTTTGTTTCCATGGATTATGTTACCAGGGGAGACGGCATATTTCAATATACAGAAAATGAAATTAACTACGATATAGTAGGCAAAAAAATAACAGAAGGAGCCAAAGAGATGGTATCGGACAAAGTTAGAACTAAATCAAAACCTAAAACAAGCAAAGCAAGTGGTGTTTTGTATGATGCTCAAGGTAGAGAGTACCCAGAAAAGATATTAGATAAGCAACTTGTCAAGCGTGATAAACTGGTAAAAAGACTGATGAAGAAAGCTAAAGCTCTTAATGAGAAGATAGCTGATGAAAAGACTAAGATGGTAGCAGATATTGAGAAGTATTTAGCTGATACAGCTGAACAATATGGTGAGAACTGGAAAGGCAATGCCGAGCTTCTCTCCTTTGATGGTTCTGCTAAAATTGAGGTTAAGTACAAAGAGAGAATCCAGTTTACTGAGAAGCTACAGATAGCCAAGCAGAAGATAGATGATTGCCTGATCAGGTGGAGTGAGAATTCTAATATTAACCTTCAAGCTGTTATTAGAGAGGCCTTTCAGGTAGATAGAAAAGGCGAAGTTGCTAAAGGCAGAATACTATCTCTCAGACAGTATAATATCAAAGACTCAGAATGGAAAGTAGCAATGGACCTGATTAATGAAGCTATTGAAGTTACTTCTACCAAGCAGTATATAGCTTTTTATGAGAGAGAGGATAGCGATAAATCATTTAGCCTGGTAACTCTAAACTTCAGTTCGATTGAGTAGCCTTATGGATGCGAAAGTAGTATTTGATAACAGTAAGTACTATACTCCTACCAGAGTAGCAGACCTGCTATCAGTCAATATTCGAACGGTGTATAGAATGATAAGACGAGTGGATGAGCCTTTGCCTGCAGTAAGGTTAAAAGGTAATGGACAACTACGAATTCATGGTGCAGAATTAAACAAGTATCTAGCTGAACATCAAGTAGATCCTGTAAATGATTGAAAGAAGAAACACCCCCTTTGTCCCCCTCACGGAGGGGGATTAAGAGAAGAAACACCCCGTCTGGGAAATACCCAGCCACCCCTCTTTTAATGTGCTTTCAGCACTAAAGAGGGGAGTTAAGAGGAGAAGTTATGACAGAGAAACAGGCTAAGTATGCGAAATCATTGAGAAGTCAAGTGGTAGTATATGCTAAAAGAGAATTAGATATGGATATAGATCAACTACATGATTTAATGAAGAATACCGGCTATGGTGATTCACTTCGCAAACTTAGCCTTTCTTCTTTGATTAACTTCAATAAAATACTGCATGGTGAAGAACTAACTCATAAGTATATAGAGTTTAATCAACAAGATAAGATGATCTATGCTAAGTGTAAGAGATTAGGGATTACTATGATTAATCTTAATAACTTCATTTGTGAGAAATGGGGTAAGCCAAATCTTAAATACATGACTTCCAAAGAGAAAGGAGGATTGATTAAGGTGTTGGAAAATTATGAGAAAGAGCGGTTATGATGAAGATAATCTATCCAGGAGTCTTCGCATAAAGCTTCGCCTACCCAGGCTAATTACACGAATTACACTAAATAAGAAAAGACCCTTAACACAGAGTTTCACAGAGGTTAAGAGGAGTTTCACAGAGTTTTTAAGAGAGGAGATAAGATGAAGTTAGAAGGTAAAGAGATAAGGTTAACTAGATTAAATGGTGGAAATGATCTGTTAGTTAAAATAGCAGACAGTATATTGAAATCACTATCCCAGACTGATTTGTTTGAGGATAATGAAAACATGGATTTAGCTATTCTTTCAACAGTAAGTTCTACTATCCATATATTAACAATGGAGGGTTTTATCAAAGAGGATAAGCTAATTGATAGTAAAAATAGCGTAGATACCCCAGAGGAGAGAAAAAGATGAATACAAGAGATTATAGAGAAAAGAGAGAGCTGGCAAAACAGCTATATCTCAAAGGTGAAACTGAGATAGCTAAATTGGCTAATACTTTTGGTGTAAGCAAAAACACTATCAGGAACTGGATTAATAAGTACAAGTGGAAAGATGAATTAGAAGAGATTACCAACTTAGAAGATGATATCAAGATCGCAATTAAGAAAGCTCTTGTCCGAGCATTAAGTGAATACTCCAGGGCTCCTCAAGATACAGCCTTACAATCATTAGTTTCTTTGCTAAGACAGTATAAGAAAGAGATTGAGCCTAATAGAGACTTCGTGGAATACCTAAAGAAATTCTTAGATTGGTTGGTTGATTTCTTCCTGATTAAAGATGAGAGTATTGCTAAGGCCATCCAGAAAGAGATATTAGGTGATGGTGGGATAATAGAGTATTTTAGTGAAAGAGCTACGAGCTAAGGAGATGATCAGTGACCACTAAAGAGAAAATAGTAAGAAAATCAATAGCCTATAATGAAAAGAGAATAAAGGCAATTGATGAGATATTAGATGCTAATCCACTTGGAGAGATATGCGACATTAGAATTGAGGCTCAAGCTCTCTTGGAAGAGTGGAAGGCTTCTGATCCTGGGAAGAAACGCAAAGAAATAGATGATAAGCTGTGTAAATTAGCTAAAAGAGAGAAAGAGCTTTTTAAACTATCTAAGAGGCAAAGAAGAGATACCATTAAACTTAGTGATGAGAGATGTAAGCTTTCTTTTGAGCTTGGTGATCTACATAATGAATTATGGCATATTGAAAGGAGAAAATGATGAGTAAAATAAGCAAAGATAAAAAGTATTATCTATTAGATGAGGACAACGACTTATTTGAAGTAACTGCACATGTAGTGGCAGGTTTTCCTGCATGGTTCGAGGATAAAAATAGGAGATATGAGGATATCGAGGAATCTGGAGATGAAGTGTATAAGGACGGCTGTGATAATATCTTTTTTTCAGAAGATACACTGCATGATATATATAGATCAATTAATGATATTTTCCGACCAATAGACCTAGAAGCTCCACTTCTTGATGCTTTTCCTTCTACTAAGGATGATTTTAATGTATTAAAAAGCCATGGAGATGAATATAGTATCACCCCTATTCCTATTGGAGATGGGAGTGTTGTTCTAAGAAATCTAAGAAAAGACCAAAGTGTTGTATGTGGTGATGGGAAAAGGTATATTTATATATTAACCAAGAAGGAGGTCTCTAATGGGTAATATGGGTGCTGCTGCTCAGCAAGATATGGAAAAAGCAATAAAAGGTGAACGTCGTTGTGCAAACTGCGAGTATTATTTGAATGAAGGTACTCCTATCTGCAGAAGAAAACCTCCTATGGATGTTCACTATGCATATATACATGGTAAAAACTATGAAAATGAGATTAAACATGAATGGGTTTTTGCGAGGACATCACCTTTAAGTTGGTGCGGAGAATGGAGAAGATCAATAAGGAGAGAAAGATGATATTCTGGAACTTTAAAAACCCTATAACTTTTATGGCGTGTGTCTTGTGGAATGCTTGTGAATACTTTAAAATTAATCCTGGTAGATTAGCACCACACTTGTTTGGCCTTGCTACAGGTAGCAAGGGGAGGAGGGTAAAATGATACGATATTTAGAAATTACAAACGAAGAGAAGAAGATAAAGTTTAGACAAGATATTCTTGATTTAGCACATATAAAAGATGAACAGATGTTGTCTATAGCAACAAGTATTTCAGTGAGTATGGCAAAAGATGCTTTGCTGTTAATAACTTTGTGTCTGCCTTCTGAACGAATAGTATTTAAGACAAATCTACCTGAAGGAAATAAAGAAGCTGGAGTTATGAGCTTAATAAGCAAAGAAGAGTATGATGAGCTTGTTGATAAAGATGAGGAGGAAGAAAGTGTGTAATTGTTTTGAAAACCACATGAAAGAAATAAAAGAAGCTGAAAATAGAAAAGCTTGTGGAGAGCCAGTTGTCTTAGTTACCTACCCACATATAACCTTAAGAGACCGCATTTATTTCATTCCTTTTGAAATAATGAGAGAAGATGGAGAAACAGAAATTACAGCATTTGAAATGTGGCACTGCCCTTTCTGTGGTGAGAAATTAAACATTCAAAGAAGTTAGCAATGAAACCACAAACAAGTAAAGAAGCTCAAGTTGTGATAGATTGGGATGCTCCTGTAGAGAAGCCTGCCAAGATAGAAATAGATGAGATGGTTTATTATAAATACAGATATAATTATAATATGGTTTCCTGTTGTGACTGTGTTTATGGCTATAAAGGCAACAAAGATTGCTCACTTGGTTCAGTTGGAAATGGCTGTTGCCTTGGTCATGGCGAAGTAAACCCTGAAATTATAGAAGCTGTAGAGAAATATTGGAATACTAGAAATGGAGGATAATATGAAAGAGATCACTAAGAAGGTGTGGAAAATAAAATACAAAGGCGACGATGCAAATATGGCAGAAAAGGAAGTAATAACAGATAGTTATGAAAAGCTTGCTGTATGGTTAGATAGGCGGAGATGGGTTAATACCATCACAAGTATTGTTTTGGATAGAGAAATTACTGAGTTGGTGCTTAGATGATTAAAATTACACAAAAAGATAATAAGAGATTTGAAGAAATAGCAGAGAAAAGGGTAACGATACGCCCCTTCGTTGGCAATACTGAGAAAGATAAACGCCATAGAAGAAACAAGGTTAAAGGGGAGGGCTGGAAGGCCTTCTCCTATTTTTGTAGTGAGTATTTTCCTCATATCTTTGGCTTAAAGTTCTCTGAAGGACATCGAGAAGCCTTTGAATATGTAGATGAAAGAGATGGTATTAATGCTGTTTCCGGTTATCGTGGTATGGGTAAAACCGTTGAATTAGGTATTGTCTATCCTATCTGGAAGATTATTAAAGGTGAAAGCTATGTGATTCATGTAGCATCTGATGAAGGCTTAGCTGCAGAGAGAACTTCTTTCACTTATAACGAGCTTACTCAGAACACCAGGCTAATCAATGACTACCCTGAACTAACACCAATAGGAAGTGATGAGGTTGATTTCTTCCTGAAAAATAGAACAAGAATCAGGGCAAGAGGTACTTCCCAGGCTATTAGAGGAACTATCAACCCACGAACTGCGAAACGGCCAGGTGTGATAATATGTGATGATATTGATAGAGAAGAGAATATAGGTAATCAGACTATAGGCCGCCGTAAGATGGGTAAGATTATCAAAGAGTGTGGTGGTGGTTTAGATCCTGCTGGTGGTAAGGTTATCTGGCTTGGTAACCTGGTACATCCTAACTATGCTATCTGTCAATTTGAGGAGCTTATCAAAGAAGAAATTAAGGCTCAAGATGATTACCAGGAGACTGACTTTGATGTTTATAATGTTCAGCATCTCTTTGGTAATGATAAGTTCTTGCTTAGGTTCCCTCTTGAAGATGCAGAAGGCAAATCAGTCTGGGAAGAACAATACCCTACCGAGAGCTTGCCAGCACTAAGAAAGAAGTTTGGACACACTGGATATCAACAAGAGTTTCTTGGTAAGGCAGTGATAGAAGGGAATATGTTCAAGTATCACTGGTTTAAGAAGTGGAAAATATTGCCAAAGAACTTCAGAAGAGTCTGGTTGTATGCTGATCCTGCTTGGGGCAAAAAAGGGTGTTTTAAGGCGATAGTCTCAATAGGCTACGATGGGACACCACTTTTATATGATTCACTGCTGGGTAAGGCAAACTGAGAACTCTAAGTTCTTTAAATACTACAATGATTCTTTTACAGAGCTTACCCGTAAGTATGGAGCTAAGTTTAGAGGTGCTATTGAAACAGTGTACGGGCAAGACAGGATGGTTGTCGATATGGATAAATGGCTAAAAGAGAACAACTACCCACCAATAGGTTATAAACTTAAGAAGATTAACACCAGTGAGAACAAGTTTCTTAGGATTGAAAGGTCTGATACTACTATTGAAACAGGTAAAATACTCTTTCCTGATGGTCAAGATACTCCTGTTTTGATTAGCCAGTTCTGCACCTATCCTGATGGATATGTTGATGGACCTGACTGTACTGTTGGATGTTTAGAGAGGTTCTCTGAGTATGACCTTGGTAGAGGGAGAGTAAGAGCAAGAAGCATAAGAAATTAAGACTTTTACACGAATTAACACGAATTAAAACAAATTAACACGAATTAAGAAAAGAGCCTTAACACAGAGTTACACAGAGGTTAAGAGGAGTTTCACGGAGTTTTTAAGAGAGGAAAAGAAGATATGAAAGATAGAACCCAGCAAGAGATATTAAAAGAACAGATTAAAGAGCTTAGAGCTTTAAAGATAAAGAGAAGATGTCAGTTAAGTTTATGTGAAAGAGAGCTAAACGAAGCACTTGCGATGCTTAAACGATTGAACGAAGAAGAGAGAAGAAGTGCTTCATTAACTAAGGAAACACCCCCTGTGTCCCCCTCACAGAGGGGGATTGAGAGGAAGCAATGAACGCATTTGATAAAGCAATGTATGATTATTTCCGGATTTTAAATAATAGCTGGAAGGAACAGACAAAGGTGAGTGCTCGCCAAGCTATTAAGATGCTAAGTGATTTATCTGCTTTTGAAAGAGTCAAAACAAGCCATATAGACGATATTATGCAAGTAGTGACATCTAACATGGGAGAAGAGTTTTCTTCGCTTGTAAGACAACCTACTAAAGCTTTTACCACAAAGACTATGAGAATAGGTCTTAGTGATACTGTAAAAGATGTTAAAGCTAATATTTCTATAGGTTTATCAGGTATTAGACAGCAGAAGTTGGAGACAATGATCAATAAGCAGAACCTCTTCTGGATAGGTAATAAATTTGGTGCTGATATTCAAACAGGATTTAAAAAGAGATTGTTAGAATCCGTTGCATCAGGACAATCAAAAGAGATGTTGGCTAAATCCCTACAAGAAGAGTTTAAGGGCTTAAGCAAGAAGTCAACTGCTTATTGGCAAGGAATGGCAGAGCATACAGGATTGAGAGTTAGAGAGTTTGGCAGATTAGAAGGATATCGAAAAGCAGGGGCCAGGGGATATAGATTGTTAGTTATCCTCGATGAAAGAACTTCAGAGATATGCCAGGCCTTGGCAGCTGAAGATAGAGTCTATCCTCTTGATGAAGCTATTGATACTATGGAAGAACTTCTTGCTATTGATACTGATAAAGCTGATTTAGAGGAAGTGAGAGATAGAACTAAGAAGCTAGCACCCTGGGTGTCTGACAAGCAAATTAGATATGAGAATGATAAGCCTGTAGGGGTTGAGGGAGAGCATACCAGACTGTGTGAAATCACTTTTTGATTTAAGGGAGTTTTGATAAACTTAAATCTGGATTTTTTGTTCATTTCGAGTATCAGGCTAATTTAGCACTCGAAAAGGCAATATTTATTGCTATTCTTAGCAAAAGTACTATGTTTTTGACAAAATAGACAGCTTTGGACGAACCTCTCCTAAAAAAGGCATTTATGGAGTCCATCATTTTATTAAATCCGAGAATGTTAAATACTCTTTTAATATTATATGCCAGTGCAGTAAACATAAACTCACCACGAACAGATTCTAAGCCTTTCGTTAAAAATCTACCCTGATTCATATCCCTTTTTATTGTTCCAAAAGGATGCTCAACAATACATTTTCGTTGACTTAGTATATTCTTACTTACCTTATTAATTTCAAGTTGTTTCTCCACATATTCATAATAAGGATTCAATGTAAATGTTCTATATTGTTGCTTATTGTCATTAGTACAAGCTTTTAAATCTGGACAACCTTTGCATGTTTTGCGACTACCATATTCATGACCTCTATCAGCATTTCTCTTTCTACTAGCGATTAATGTTCTATTGTTAGGACAAATAACACAATCATTAATTTTATCATATTTAAACTTAGAGGTTGCGAATGGAGTACCTTTCATTTTCTCTGAATCTTGCATAGTTACATATGTTTTAATACCATCTTCATTACATTTTTTTATCTCTCTACCAAAACCATAACCCTTATCAGCGACAACTGAAAATTCTGACAAATTATAGGCTTCTTTGGTTAATGAAGACATCCTGTAAAGTTGCTTCGCATCTGTATTATCACTACAGGCATCAACCATTAACAATAAATTGTTTTTAGAGTCTGTTACGCTTTGGCAATTATACGATACATCTCTCTTGCTTCCATCTTTTTGCATCATTCGACTATCTGGATCTGTATATGAAATTTGTGTTAAACCCTTATCCTTTAACTCTTGTTTTAAGTTTAAATAAAACTCTTCTTTTTCTTTTAATTTTTCAATACTTTCTAAATGTTGCTCATTTTTATCATTTTTTGATTCTTGTTCTTTGTCATTAGTCGAATATTGTTCATTAAATGTATCAAATTTAGCTTCTATTTTCTTCAAAATTGTGTTTATTTTGTTTATTGATATATTTTTAGAATTATGGTTAACTGCATCAATAAAAGTACCATCTATAGCTAATAATTCAAAGTCAATTAAATTCATATATACCGAGTATTTATTGAATTCCATAAATACGGATTTAATATTTTTTACATTGTTTTTTCTGAAATCAGCTATTGTTTTAAAATCAGGTTTTAGTTCTTTCATTAGCCATATAAATGGAATATTTTCGTGAGTAGCTAACTCTAATTTTCGACTTGATACAATTCCTCTAAGATATCCATAGACATACAATTTTAACATGAATTTAGGATTATAAGCTTTTCTACCAACTCGTTTTGGTTTTGTGTAGGTAAAATTAAACTTCTCTAGATCGAGCCCGTCTATAAAGTGATCTAGTACTCTTACAAGGTGATTTTCTCCTATTAAAGAATCATAGGTTAAAAACTGAATTTGATGTCTGTCTTTGCCTTGTTTATAGTCCATAATATTTCTCCTATATTTATGTTTCCAATATAAATATAATGTTCTGTTTGTCAAGAAAATAAATACATTAATTAAACATTTATACATGTTGACATATCTATTTTCACACAGTCTGTACGCCTTTCCCTCCATTTCATTGGAAGTGTAGAACTACCACGGTTATTGTGTTATGAGAGGAATTATCAGAAATAATAAGCCTACCTATTTGGTGGGCTTTTTTCATACCTAAAAAATAGTGTGACAACAGAGGACAAACGGATTTGCCAAATATTTTAGCTATGCTAAAAGTAGTAATGATTGATGTGAGATAAGAATGCCTTCAAGGGTGAAGGTAATACCAGTGAACCAAGGAGTGAGGTAGAAATGAATATACCAATAGAGGTTGAGACGGTTTTAAAAGTGTTGAACTTGCCTAACGACGCAAGAATTACATCCACTTTTGCTGAGCATGCAGGGCGTGTTATGCTTGATTTAGAACGCTATACAGATGAGCTAGTTTGGGAAGATATGAATAGTGAAATTGTAGAAGATAATCTACAGAATAGCTATAAATATGCTTATTGCTACTTGTTATTAGCGAATACAATTCAGTTTCTCAATCTTAAAACTATCGGGGAAGGCATCATTAAGACTACCGGCTTTGATGCCAACTCTACTGAACTTCTTTCTGGTAATGAAATATCCAACTGGAAAAAGAGCTTAGAACTTGAAGCTCTCACTATGATAAAAAGCTACTTAAGCGATGTTGGTCTTGATAGATATAGAGAATTAAATACCGGTTCTAAAGTGCAGAGAACTAAGGCGTGTATGATATGATAGAAGGAATTGAAAAAGAGATATTGAGGGGCATACTGACGGCATTAGAGCAGAAGTTTAATGCTATTGGCAGTGTGATAGATGGAGAAGCCAGAGGGCTTATTCTTAGTCGTAATATTAGGGATACGGGCAACTTCTATGATAATGCAACTTATGAAGTAGTGATTGAAGATAATGCTATAACCCTCTATGTAGGCTCTGATCCTAAGCAAAAAGGGGAAGGGCAAAATGAAGCTGTTTCTTATGGGCAATACATTTTGGGTGGAAAAGTACCCTCATGGACTCCTCTAGCTCCGCTAAAAGCATGGGTGGAAAGGAAAAATTTAAACTGGGTAGACAAGAGAGGTAAGGCATTCTCTGTTACCCAAATGGCATATATGATACAGGCTAAGATTAAGAGAGAAGGCATACCAGAACGCAATGTATATGCTGAGATTATTAAGAATAAAGAAAAGTGGATATATGACCAATTAGATAGTGTTTTGGTTAATTAGGGATTAAGAGAAGAGCGGGCAGGGATGCCCACATTCCCAGTTATAAATAGGAGATATAGATGGATTTTAGAAAATTAAGAGAACAAGTGGTTGTGACATTAAATACAATGGGGATTAGTTTGGCTGATATTCATTTCGATAAGCAAGTTAATCCCCGCAATTTCCCTTGTGCTATAGTTAGTTTAGAGGGTTCAAGAGGAGAACTTAAAACAAGCTCTGGTTACTCAAAGCATAATCCAAGGCTAATGGTTTATTTGGTTAGGGATTGCGTTGGTAGGGCTGACCCTGAAATGGATATTTGGAAGATAAGTATGGAATTCAGAGGGTATTTTCAGTCCAGATATAGAAAAGATGTAGATGAGATAGTCTATTATCCGTCTAAGGCTGATGCAGGTAGAAATGTGATGATTGCTAAATTTGAGATACAAGACTAAAGTAGAGGGCATTCTATGAGAGTTGAGAAGATATTAGATTATAATGTAGCTATCATGAGCAGTGAGGAATTGCTAGAAAAGCACTTCGCTAATGAGAAGGTGGATCTAGAAAAATGTGCTTGGGTTGGTGGCAAGCCTGTAGTTAAGTCTGAAACAAATCAAACTGTTGTTCATCCTCCGCTTAGCATGTATAAGTTACTTCATTTGGCTGAAGTTGATGAATACCATAATGGTTGTATTGATGCTCAGATAATGGGTACAATTATGGACTTTTCTACTTCTAACAAGCAATTTGAGAAGTGGATGGAAGATGCTGTATTTCCTGAAAATCAAGATATGGAACAACTCCTGGAGGAGTTTCTAAGATACTATCTTGAGTGTGGTAATGGCTTCTTACTTAAGATGAGAAACTCTGCAGGTGAGTGGGTAGGCTTGGAGAGAATGTTGCCTACCGAGGTAGTGATATTAGAGAATTATGATGAGTATGGTTTCTATAGTCCTGATTACCTACAGATAAAAAACTACAAAAAGAAGTTCTTTCCGGGCAAAGATGTAATTCATCTTAAAAACCCTACCTATAGAAGTAATGCCTGGGGGCTTTCTTGCTTACCAATTATCACTAATATTGCTATATTAGAGCAGATTAAGATATTTGATCACAACAATTTTAATAACGGCTTATTAATAGACTACTTTATCATTGTTGAGGGCGGTACCCTTAAGGATGATACCATCGAAGACAATGAGGGTAATGAAGTTATGAGAGATGCTTACACTGTTATTAAGGAGGCTCTCCAGTCTGCTAAGGGTAATACTAACTCTCACAACACTGTATTAATAGAAACAGAAAATAAAGATACACATATTAGATTAGAGCCAATGAGACAACAAGATAAGGACGGTGGTTTTCTTAAGTTAAAGAAAGATTTAAGAGAGGGCATCTTCGCTTATCACAGGACTCCGCCCAGGGTTGTAAGTCAGCTCGTGGCTGGTCAGTTAGGTGGAGATGGAAACTCTGATATGATCCTATTCTATAATTTCGTAATTAAACCACTTCAGAGCCGTTTAAAGAAGCTTTTGGCAAGGGAGTTCTCTCAGGAGGGGAACATTACTTTAAGCCACAAGGAGCTTGAATTTGGAGACCTAACAACCATTTTCCTATCTGAAGACGAAAAAATATTTAATGAGAATAAAAACTAGCAACGGAGGATATGTATATGTTGTTTAAGAGCAGAAAAAAGAAGATAAAGAAGGGAGAATTAAGAAATATTGATGTTGATATGATCTCTCTTCTTTTTGACGACATGAAACCAGCTAATCGAAAAGGTGCTATCTACAAAAACGCTGAAGGTAAAAGCCGTGTGATTAAGGGTGTTTCTAAGAAGTTTAAATCAGAAGAAGTAGGAGATATGGGTTATCTCTATGTTACTGTTACTGAACCTAATGTTGAAGATACACAAGGTGATCATGCTAACATGGCTCAGATACAGAAGGCCTGTGAGAACTTTTCTAAGAAAGGTATGCTTCGTAAAAATGATGTGAATCATAATGAGAAACCTGTAGATGATTTCTTCATTGCTGAGAACTACATCTTGAAAACAGAAGATAAAGAGCATTTCCCGGACACAGCTATTGGTTCATGGGTGCAGGTGATCAAATGTGAAAATTTGCAGGGTGATCTTTGGAAGAAAGTGAAAAAAGGTAATTTCAATGGTGTTTCTTTAGCTGGAGAAGCTGATGATTTAGGTGATGGTAATAACGATGCTATTCTCAAGGGGATTGAAAAAAGCTTAGCTCTATTAGTGGAGCTAAAAAAATCTGCTGACCTTGATGATAACAAAGATGTAACTAGTAAAATTGGAGAGTTAGAAGCTGAAATAGCTAAGCTAAAAGGTTCTGACGCAGAAGATAAAACTGATAATGTAGGAGAAGTTTTAAAGGGTATTGAGAAGTCCATTAAAGAGACTACTGAAGCTATTAAAAAGGCTATCTCAAAATCTATTAAAGGGGAACCTGGTAAGGAGGACAAATTGGACAAGGAAGTAATGGTTAATGGTACAAAGGTTGTGGTTAAAGCAGCTCACAAAGATATCTACAAAGGTATTGCCAATATAGATGGTGGGCAAAAGATGAACATTTTAACTCCTAACACTACTTCACTCTTTATTGATGAAGTAGTTGGAAGTAAAGCAGGTGATACTCTTGCTGATATTACTGTAGTTCCTCTCATTAAAGATGAGAAGATAGATGCTGGGCTTATTGAAGATTTAATTTTCAAGAATAGTATTGATGGTGCTGTTTCTGCTCAAGATGTAGGTACTCTTGATATTGACTGCCCTACAGGTATTCTCAATGCAGAATACACTTTGGGTAAAGATGTTGTAGAGTTCTATATTGATAAATATGGAGAACAAGCATTTGGTGCTTATGTAGAACAACATATTGCAGCTAAAGCTGAAAAAGCTTTGAGAATGTTACTCTTTAAAGGTGATAGAGCTTCTGCTACAGCTAAGCTTAAAGCACTTAATGGTATAGTTAAGTTAGCTACTTCTGCTAGCGATGTTACCGAAATTAACACAGATATCTATGATACTTGGGTTAAGAAATTCGAACAAGCCTTATTGGGATTTTCTGATGATCTTCTCGAAGAACAAGAAAATTTCAATATGTATCTATCTCATCGTGAGTTAATTCAGGTTAGAACTGAATTAGGTAATAGACAGACTAATGTAGGCGATAAGCTAATTCTTGAAGGTGGTAAAATCTCATTTGCTGGTATTCCTGTTAAAGGTAGATTGATGCCTGATGGTTATATTATAGCTGGTCTTACAAAGTTCATCATCATTGGTTATAGAACTGAAGCTGAACTCAAAGTTGAACATCACGGTTCTGACTGGAAGTATCACTGGTACATCAGAATCAGACCAGGTATTACTTATGTTCCTGATTTTGTTAAGGTCTATAAAATGGTGGGTACTCCAATTGCTGATAATGTAAGAATTCTTCAATCCGGATTAAATACTGCTGATGTTTTGACTGGTAGATATGATTATCTTTCTGGTCCTACAGAAGGTACTTCTACATTCAGATGGTTAATTTCTGCTACTGAAGATGGTACCTATTCAGCTATTTCTGGTGCTACTGCAAGCACATATAGTGTTGTAGCCGGTGATGCAACCAAGTATATTAAATTCGAAGTAACCCCTGTAGATTCTGATGGCGTTGCTGGTACTCCTGTAGTATCTGCTGCCGTTGGTCCTTGCACAAACGCCTAAGGAGGTAGATTATGAGCGGTACTCCAACAAAACCTACCTTAGATACTAAGGTTGTGGATTTCAGTAAGCAGATTGCTGCATTTCAACACGGGAAGTGTATGATAGGTGATGGCGCCTTTGATTCAATAGCTGATATCCCTGAAGCTTCTTTAGCAGGCAGAGATGAATTTCTTACCTTCTTAGAAACTGTGCTTCAGGAAATTTCTGACTTAGCTGATAAGCCTGGTAAAGAGAGCTCTAAGGTTGAGAAGCTCCCTACCAGCAACTATGTAATTGAGGGTAAGCGTACTAATACAATTGAGTTGTACTTAGTTGGTCTTACCCAGGAGAGAAAAGACTGGTTAGAAGCTGAACTTAACAAAGAAATAAGAACTATTGCTTTGCTCTCTCCAGATGGTGATAGATCTCTTATTTTCAACGGCATGAGGTGGACTTATGAAAGAGAGACTGAGTTTAACGGACTCTTTAATTCTACTCTAAGTACATCTTATTCCAACACTTCTAAAAATAGGTTCTTCATTATTCAAGATATACCAGAAACGGTATAGATTGAGGTGATGATATGGGCGTATGTGAACAACATAAGAATATGGAAGAAGATATAAAAGATATTAAGAAGGTCTTGCATGGTAATGGACGACCAGGTCTTGTGGAAAGGTTTAGTCGTCTAGATACCAAAATGACCATAATAATGTGGTTGAATGGTATTATGGCAACAGCTATGATTGCTAGTATCATTCAACCCTTAATTGGAGGTTAAATTGAGTGAACTATTGAATAACCCGGCAGTTGTATCTGCAATTAGTGTATTTGTTACACTTTTGATTATGGGAGCTTTTTGGCTTATTAAGAAAAGAAAGTTAGATTTTGACTTTTTGCTTCCTACTGTTACAACTATCATTGAAGCTATCTTTGGCAATGCTAAAGCAACTAATCCTGCTATGGCTGCACGCCAGGAGGTAACTGCCCGACTGTCTCAGGCTGAAATGGCAAAACTAAGTAGGCGATTAGCTACGAACGACCCAGTTCAAAAAATATATGATACTATCACAAATCCAGCTAGGGAGTCTGGTGAGAAGGACGGCTCAAGCTGGATTCGGGAAGTGGCTACAGGTTTAACTACTTCTGCTATTTCTGGATTAGCAAGAGGATTTGCTAAGAAGTTGTTTTAGTAATAAACCCTATATCCCCCTCTTGGAGGGGGATATTTGGGTAAAGTTGATCTATAAAAAGAGAAAAAGGGAGTTTTAATGATTAATAAAATGACTGTTGAAATGCTAAAAAAACACGAAGGGTTAAGATTAAAACCCTATAAATGTACAGCTGGTAAACTTACAATAGGCTACGGCAGAAACCTAGAAGATGTTGGTATTTCTGAAAGGGAAGCACTGCAGATGTTAAAGCATGATGTTAATAGCTACAGAGAGTTATTAACAGCACGCTATGATTGGTTTGAGGGATTAGCTCCTGCTCGTAAGGTCGTATGTATCAATATGGCCTTTAATCTTGGAATAAATGGATTTCATGGTTTTAAGATGATGAGAATGTATATAAATAAAGGGATCTACTCTGAAGCAGCTAAAGAGATGCTTAACAGTAAGTGGGCGAAGCAGGTAGGTTATAGAGCTACTGAGTTAGCAAAAATAATGGAGGAAGGTAAGATATGAAGGTTTACACAAATATAAACACATTAGTTAAGGTAAAGCGATTGTTGGATGAAATAGGTTTTAATGGTGTTTTTGATGGAGAAGCTAAAGCCAATAAGAACTTAGATGAATTGTTAAATGATTTGCTAACAGGTGGAAAAGCTATTGAATTTTTACAAACAATTACCAGAAACAACGATGTTGATTTTGGCGAAATGGAGCCTGAGGAGGTGCAAAGACTTGTATCAGATTTTTTTACAGGTATAGTCAAGTTCTTGCCAAAATCAGCAATAAAGCGACTGGGAATGGTAACAAAAGCACCGGGAATGTCTTCTTAGACTACACTTATGTTCTTAAGCGATTGGGGCTATGGGATGATGAGATTGAGCTTGATGAGGCAGTTTATCTATTGGGGAAATATAGAGATGAAAGCAAGTAGAAAGTTAGTTTTTATTAGATTCATCAAGAGTTATGTTGATATGATAGGTCTTTGTTTTAGTTATATTCTCAGCTTTCTTTTTAGATTGAGGATATCTTCCCAAATCTTGAAGCCAGGTAATTGGTTTCCCCCATTTAGCAGAGATAAAAACAATAAGAATAAGAGCAATAAAAGGCAAGAGAGCCGAAATAATTTCATTAAAAGTCATAATAATCACCTCTTAAGTACAAGATAATAAGAAGGCAGCAGATGTCAAATAAAAAATTACAGTTTAGTTTATCCATTGATATAGAGAAAGCTCAACAGATGATTGCCAATATTCAAAAAAATATAGATGGTGTTCAAAAATCATTGGGAAGCAAGGTTAAGTTTGATGTAGATATAAGCGAAGCTGAGGGTTCTATAAATGAGCTTGATGGGAAGATAGTTACAGTAGGTGGAGACTCGTCTGGAGCTATAAATTCAGCCGAAGATGCTAAGGGCGCTATTGCAGAAGTACCTGAAGAAAAAAAGACTAAATTTGTAGGAGATGATCAGCCACTTATTCAGACTATGAGCCAGATAACTTTAGCATTAGGCGGATTATCAATGCTGTATGGTAAAGTAAAATCTGCATTAGGTGGTTATATCAGTGCATCTCATATTCAGGAGAAAGCAGAGCAGTCATTGATAAACTCAATGAAAGTTAAAGGCATTGCTACAGGAAATAATATAGATATGGTGATGAAGTTAGCCGGAGAGACCCAAAAGCTAACCACTGTAGGTGATGAAGAGAGTATGCAACTTCTGTCAATGGCAACCAATATGGGGATAACAACTGATAAGATGAAAGAAGCCTTACATGGTTCGATAGGATTGGCTACTGCATTTGCTTCAGCCGGGCTTAGCAGAGAGACTGCCATGAAGGGAATCGCTCTTGCTTATGAAGGAGAGTTTACCCAGTTGCAAAGATACATTCCTGCTTTAAAAAATGCTAATTCTGAAAGCGAGAAGATGGCAGTATTACAAAAAGCAATGGCAGAAGGATTTGAGTTATCTAAGGCAGAGACAGAAACAGGAGCGGGAGCTTTAGAGCAGTATCAGAACCTGGTCGGAGATTTACGAGAGAAGATAGGAGATATGATAAATCAAGCTTTAACTCCATTAATAAAGGCATTTTCAAAAGTTGTAAATTTCCTAAATGAGTCTCCCGGTCTAATCAAGGTATTGATTCCGGTATTAGGATCATTAGCAGTCGTAATAGCATTTTTGACGATGAAACAGGCAGCTTTAAACGCAGCTCAAGCAATAAGTGCTGCTTTAACCGGTAATTGGGTATTATTGGCATCTGCAGCGGCAGTCGGATTGAGTATTTATGGGTTAAGTGTAGCTACAGCAGGAGATAAACAGGCAGACTTCGCAGAAAAAACAAAGAAAAGCAACGATGAATTGGAAAGGCAAAAGAAACTTACTCAAGAAAGTTCTGTAGAAGATTTAAGCTCTGAAATAGGTAAGAACTTAGCAGAGATAGCGAAGATAGATGAAGCCCTAGAAAAGCAAAGGATTGAGCTTAAAAGTGCCCAGATGGAAAGTAGTATGGAGTTGAGTAAAGCTCTTCAACAACGAGCACAAGCAGAGATAGATTCACTTCAGAGACGAAAAGACCTGTTGTTAGACTATAATAAAAACTACCAGGTTAATATCGATGAGCAAGAAAGATTAACAGAAGAATATAACAGGTGGAAAATAGAAGAAGACAGGCGTAATTCGATAGAAAAGATTGATTTACTTAAAGAGGACCTGGATAAAGCCAGAGCTCACTATGAATCGCTTGAGACATTGACAGAAGCAGATGTGGAGGCCAAGAAAGAAGCTTATTCTGTCTTATTACAGTTAGAAGAGAATTTTCAAAATGAAGTTAAAAGAATCAAAGAAGAATCAGAGCAGAAAAGCCCTAAGGAGATAATAGACAGGCAGAAGGTAATTAACAGTTTGAACCAAGAGAAAAATGCCATGGTGCAACATTATGCGAACTTGAGTGTGCTTAGAGCTGTTGATGTTAGTGATATGAAGAGTAGATTCGAGGAATATCTTGAAAAGGTTAAGAGTGTCTATCAGGAAGAACCTGAAGAGTATGAAAGAATCAAAGCAGAACTTGAGCAGATAGAAAAAGCATCTAATATGCGATTAATTCAAGAGAAAGGCAGTATTGCATCACAAATAGCATCTTTATCACGCAATACAGCTGAAAAGGAGCTGGTAAGTTATGAGAATCTAATAGAAAGACTGGGAGACTTATATGCTGAAGATTCAGAGAAATATAAAGAATATCAACAAATTATTAAAGATGCCTATGTTGAGCGGACTATGGGAAGCTTCCAAACAGAAAAGGATAATTTTGACAAACAAAGGGAAGCTGTTGATGAATATTTTACAATTCATCATGACCAATTAATTGCTAACGGAGTTACTGAAGAGGAAATTCATGGAGCAAAAGAAGAAGCTAAAAGCAGAATAACCGAGCAAGAATTAGACAAGCAACTTTCACTTAACCAGCAAGTAGCAAGCGGATTATCGGGTATATTTGCTAACCTGACAAAGGCTGTTACAGGTGAATCTGAGAAGAGTTTTAAGATTCGCAAGGCCTTATCATTAGTACAGGCAACAATAGATACTTTTGCAAGTGCTAACGCAGCTTACAAAGCAATGGCGACTATCCCAGTAGTGGGACCAGGATTGGCAATGGCAGCAGCAGCAGCAGCAATAACAGCCGGTATGGTAAATGTCAGGAATATATCTCAACAAAAATATGAGCCTCCAAAAGCTGAAAAAGGTGGATTGTCAGGCTTATTAAAAGGACCTTCTCATAGTGGTGGAGGTATTTTGATAGAAGCTGAAGGGGATGAGTTCATCACCAGAAAGCAGAGAGTTAGAGAACTGGGTGTTCCCTTCTTTAATTTCTTGAATAGTGCACCAATTGAGGCTGTTCGGAGTGTATTAGCCGGTATATCATTGCCTTCTTTTAATATACCTGCCGTGCCCCAGATAGCTTATGCAAGCGGAGGTCAGGTAAATGGAGGTGTGCAGTTTGGAGAGCTTTTGAGTGAAATAAAGATGCTGAGACAAGAGTTCAAGGAGAAGAGCCTTCAGGTAAATAACTACATTTCTGCCAATGAAGTGATTGATAAAGCTGATAGTGCAAAGTTTAATGAAAAGAATGAAGAAGGAAGTATTGTGAGGAGCAGATGGTAGATTATAAGGTTAGTTTCGTTATTTATGGTCCTTATGGTACAGTACCTGATCCAGTAGATTATGACCTTTCTTCAGGCTTGTTAAGTGTTACTCCTTCTTCACAGAAAGCAGCTATAGAGAATAGTTTCGCACAAGAACCTGATAGGATTGATGTAGAAATACTACTAGATGATTGGTTAAAAGTTAATATTGTTGAAGGCTCTTCAATTAGAAGTGGTGTTGGGTCTTATGATATTAAAGTTTTTAAAAATGGGGTGTTAGATTTTAGGGGCGTAATTGCATTAGGTTCTATTAATTATGCTTTTCCTGATGAGACACTTAAACTTAAGGCCTATTCTTACTCTTATTTGTTGAAGTCTGAAGAAAATTCAAGCTATTGGGATGCTTCAAGAACACTAGATCTTATAATGAGCGGTATAAGTAGCAAAATTGCTAATGATTATGACAGGTCTCCTTCATTCTTGGATAAAGATATTATTTATAATAATACTTTAAAAACAGACTTTCCAATTTATGAAATTGAATCCTTTTACGAAACTGCAGTACTTGATAGAACTACTGAGATTGGTTTTGATAGCTATACCATTCCATTTCATTCTGATGCTTATATTATTAGATTTAGAAGAATCGATTGGAATATCACTGAAACAAGTGGTGTATATCATCTTTCGATGCAAAGATTTATTGCTGATATAAGTAATCAGGTTTGTATAGATATGGCAATAGAAAGCACTTCTATAGGAGACTACAGCTCTCTTGCTAATGCTCAAGCTGCTATTGCAGGTGCTAAGGCAGATTATCCTGAACACTATACATCAATCTCATGGATTGGTAGGACAGAATACTCATTTTTGGAAATATATGGTACTACTTATAATGTAGCAGTAAACAACAGAACTATCACTATAACTGGTAGAGTTTTTCCTATAAAGCTTATCCTTAAATCTGACGAAAGAACTTATCTTACCGCTTTAAAGTGCTTTATGTTAATCCATAACCTAACTATAGTTCAAAGAACTAGTGATGGGTATATAAGGATAGTGAAAAATAACTGGGGTACAGTTGATCATGGAGATTTGACCAGTAAAACTATAAGTTGTGAGTTGCTTAGAAACTTCAATCAGGTTTTACCAGATTTTAATTGTTTAGATGCTCTTTATAACTCTCCAGGTGTGTTAGTGTCTCTTTTAACCGAATATTACACTGATTTTATTAATGATGTTTTTAAATATAAAATCATAATTGATGATCTTTCTGCTAATAGCTTATCCTTATTTGATAAACTTAGTATTAACGGGGAGAATTTGTTTATCACAGAGCTTAAAAAGAACTATGTAAAAGATGAATACGAAATAGTAGCATGGAGGGTCAATGATTAATGAATATGGTCTTAAATTGATAGATATAAGGACAGATGAAATTGCTTTTTTAGACTTGTTGGCAAGCGATATATTGAGGGTGCCTAATAAGAAATATCTCATTAATAAAGTTAATGTTTTTGACCCTACAGTAGTTATTCAGAGAAACCCATATTGGGATGATGAATTTACTATTGATTTTGTGGCTAGTCCTGGAGAACTTAAAGAATTAATAAGTTTTATAGAGAATAGGCAAAGTCTATATATAGAATATTATACTAATGATGAACTTAGACAATATCTGGTTACTGCTATTAGTAAGCTTCCTCAAGAACCGAATGACGGAAGATTTTGGAACTATAGTTATCAACTAAAGTTAAATTCTAAGTATAAAACATTAGAGGTATTAGACTTCGGGGAATTTCAGGCTTGGGATCTCTCTTGGGGTGAAGTATGGGGTGGTATTCCTACTGAGCCAGAAGAACAACAATAGGGGGTAGTTATGGGAATACCAACAAAGCCTACGATGGGCATTAAATCCACTGAATTTAACAAACAAATAGCAATGTTTCAGCACGGGATGTGTTGGTTAGGAAATGGGGCTTTTGCTTCTCAAGAAGACATACCAGAAGCTTCTTTAGTAGGAATATCTCAGTTTATAGCATTTTTAGAAGCTTCTTTTGATGTAGTCTCTGACTTAGCCGAAAAGCCTGGTAAAGAGAGTTCTAAAGTTGTTAAATTGAAGACTAATAGTTATATGGTTGAAGGTAAGAGAACAAATACCATTGAGTTGTACTTGGTCGGACTTACCCAGGAGAGAAAAGATTGGTTGGAATCTGAACTTAATAAAGACATTAAGACCATTGTTTTGCTCTCTAATGATTATACTAATGTTCTTGTATTTAACGGGATGAGTTGGATTTATGAAAGAGAAACTGAGATTGACGGACTCTTTACTTCTACTATTAGCACTGGATATTCCGGGGCAACTAAAAATCGATATTTCATTATTAAAGGATTAGAATATTATGGTTATGGTAATATCCCATGGGGTGATTACTGGAATGGCATATGTGAACTACCTGAAGTAATAATTTAAAAAGCATAAAGGAGATTAAAATGGCAAAAACAGCGAACTACAACCTTGAAAAACCTGTAAATCAAAGTAGCGGGTGGGGTGATGCAGTTAATCAGAACTTTGACACAATAGACAACAAACTTAAAGAAAACGCAGATGGTTTGGCAGGAAAGGCACCATCTGACCATGGGCATACAACTGCAGCAATTATATCAGCTTTAGCAAATAGCCTCTCTTCAGGCGATTTTGAGGCCCTCTTATTGAAGATTTTAGGTAGTAGTACTGATAATATGCCTAAATCACTTGCTGACCTAAAAGCTCATATTGCGGGTACTGCAGATAAACATGGCTCTGATAAGATTGATTATAATGATGGAGCTACAGTTAGGACTGTCCAGGCTGCTTTGAGAGCACTTGAAGATGATGGAAGTGTTGATACTGCTAAGATTGCTGATGGTAGTGTTACCCAGGCGAAGTTGGCTACAGAGCTGCTTACTTATATTCAGGAGAATGGAGGGGCTAATAGTGAGGATGTGGAGTTGCTTATGGGGTTGTTTAAAGCATCTTCAAATCTATATAACCCTAATGATCATGATGAGCTATATAACAAGTATTATAATACTTCTAGCCTTGCATTGCTTACAGGGCTAAGTGGTAGGACTACTGGGAATATCCCTGTTACCGAAGGAGTAACTTATGCTTTATGGATTAATCCTAAGAGTGAAGGAGATACTAACAATGCACTTAAATTTTATGGCTCTTCTTATTTTGTTGCACATGATGGGTCATCTATTATACCATGGGGTGACGGTGACTTAATTCTTACTGATATAAATAAAACAGCAATATTTACGGTGCCTGTTGGAGCAAAGTATATTCATACTTTTGTTTCTGACCCAGGAGAAGATACTGGTACATCTTATTTCACGGATATGGATGACTTTAGAAATAGAATAATGCTTGAACTTGGGTCTAAAACAACTTTCGTTGAATTTGGATTAACCCCTGTAGATATGTACACTAAATCTGAAGTATATAACAAATCTGAAGTATATAACAAATCTGAAGTATATACCAAAGATGAGACTCTTGGAGAAGAATTTATAGATAATGTTCTTGGTGGTTTATTTATTCTTGCTCCAAATAATCTTAATAAAGGAGAAGGCACCCTTACTCCTTCATTATTCCCATATCGTGACGATTATCCAATAACTGGTGCAATTTTCAACGAATCTGCAGTTTTAAACGATACTCCAATATATCCAGATGAATATGAATATATGAGAAGAATTACATCTGCTAGAACTAACGCTCAAAATACTAAATCTACCACTATTAATATTGATAATGATAATAAACCTTCTATTATTTCTTACGGTTTTTGGGTAAGAGATTCTGATATATCTAATGGTGAGGGTAGTTTCCTTTATTGGATATATAGTGTAGAAGTACTTTCGGCTCTTTATGTGAATTTGTATGATTCTACACTTGAAGTAGGGAAAACAACTATTGGAACATTCTCGAAAGATAGTACTTTCTCAGGATCAACAAAAATAAAATGTATTGCTAAACGCGATGGTTTCTCGTATATTGCCATAACTTGGCACGATATTGTTTGGGATGAAAGTTTTGAATTATCCTCTTTTCTTTTTTATGAAATAATTAATGCTTCTTCTCTTGCTTCGTTATCTGTCGGTAAGATTGACAGAGTTGGGTTGAACTTTAGCCTTGAGAATGAAATAGAGTATTCGGTAGTTTATCCAGACGAAGATGGTAAGAAACAGTTTCCTGCTAATATTTCTTCTATTAAGAATGAAGTAGATGATATTAGTGATAATTTATTTGCAGAAAGTAAAAACCCTGTTATCGCTTATACTAATGGTAATTCGGTATATGTTAGATCAAAGTTCAGTAAAGATTATGATTCTGTAATTACAATGGGACTTAATGGAACTGTGGGTGCAAAATTTATGTCAGAAATGCTTATTCCTTCATCTGTGAAGTGGGAAAACCTTAATTCTGGTGCATTCTCAATAAAAGCTTCTGGAGATGATGACTATCCTACGAACATGAATCAAGGATATATAGGTGGTAATCATGGGTTGTCTTATGTTTATAAGTTAACTAAGATAAATCATGGCTTTGATTTTGGAGATATAGGAACAGTATGGAATGATTCAACAACTCCGACTGCCAAAGAATTTGCTATTGTATCCATCATTGATTCAGACAATATAGTTGTTGCAGGAAAGGACACTTCTGTTACAGATGAATGGCTTCTTCAGCAAACAATAGAGGGAACAACCCTCACTGAAATTGGAGGTTCATCTCGAACTTTTACAGGTTGGGTGTCAACTGGTATCTATTTCATGAGTACTCAAGCTTTATTCCCTCATGTTAGCACTCCTAAAACTAAAATATTAATAGATGGGAAAACTATAGCAGAGGAAAACAAGTTGTATAGATGCTCTCATGTAGATATTATAAATGAATATGATATTTTTCACCCAGGGAAAATGAGACAGTATGCTATTGATAATGTAGGAACTTTTACTTCAAATATTACTCAAGAAGAAGCAGACATTAACATTGCAAGACAGTCGAGGCACAATACCACATTTAGATGTGGTGGTTATGGGTCTATGATAGTCGATTATTCTATGGAGTTCAATATGGCAGCCCATATATCAATATGTGGTTTTATCCAGGCTTCAGCGTTTGCTTCATCTTCAACTGTTAGGGCTTATGCTCCAAGAGCAGCGGTTAATGACAACAATTCTATTGATTGTAGAATTAGAAACTTTTTTGATTGATTTCAAACTTGGGAGCCAGTAGCTGAAGACATGATTGACCCTCATAAATGGACTGATAGAGTTGTCCAAATGAAATTAAAAGCAGATTCTTCTCTTGATTATGGTTGGGTTTTAGGGTATAATGAAGATTATGCAATGGGAAAGCAAACCTCTCGTGAAATTAACTCCCCTAAAGTATGGACTATTTATAACACTAGAAAAAATTATCCTCTCTTAATGAATGATAAACATATTCCTGCCGGGACAGTTCTCCACGCTATTTCTTATAGACAACCAGTTCATCATGATTTATGGAGTGATAACGCTACTGCAGTTTATTTTCATGAAATAGCAGGCTATCTATATGTGTATATTGATTACCACCAATCATTAATAGGGAGTAGTAATGTTCTTCGTGATCGTGTATCTCTTCCTCCTCAATACTCTGGATTGTCTTTTGCTATTGCTGATAGTACTTCTAATATTACTTTAAAAACAGATGAATATATCCCTTCAGGGGGGCTTATTTTAGATGTAGATTGTACTGTCGATCACTATGCTCATCTTAGATTAAAAGTGAAGCTGTAAGGTATAATGTAAAGGGCTCTCCTAGGAGAGCCTGATATACATGGGAATAACATATCAAGATACAATTAAAACTACAATTCAATCCGTAAGGAAATGAGCATACATCAGTTTGGTGATGCTCTTTTTTTTTATTTTCAAAACGCTTTTTCAAAGTGGCTAAATTGCTGTCACTTTTGAAAACACGCTAATATAATAATATATAGTACTTTAAATATTAAAGCTGTCCAAAATGTGGCTAAATTGCTGTCACAAAGTGGATTCAGGTTATATACTCAAAACGCTTTTTCAATGTGGCTAAATTGCTGTCACTTTTGAAAACACGCTAATCATATAATATATAATGATTTAAATATTAAAGCTGTCGAAAAAGTGGCAAAATAGGTGTCACAAAGTGGCAAAATAGGGTGTCACTTTATAATAGAAATCCAAATAATTTTACATCATTAATTATCTATAAAGCAAAAAAGCCTTCCGTTAGGAAGGCTTAAATTTATGGCTCCGAAAGAGGGATTTGAACCCCCGACCTAATGGTTAACAGCCATCCGCTCTACCGCTGAGCTATTTCGGAATAAAAGATCAAGTAAGTGGCTCTCCGAAGAGAGCCTAATTTATGGCTCCGAAAGAGGGATTTGAACCCCCGACCTAATGGTTAACAGCCATCCGCTCTACCGCTGAGCTATTTCGGAATATCTTCATCAATCATTGTTTTTTCATATAATAAAAAAGCCGTATTTGTGTCAAGACAAATTTAAATAAATTTCTTTAAAATAATGAGAGATATCAATCAAATTATTATAAATCAATTAATTATCTTAGAAAAATAATTTTATTCCAGCCTTAAATTCTCTTTGATTTATCTGATCTTGAAAGTAATTATTACTATTTTTATCGAGTAAATTAGTAAATTCAGACCATAAAGAAATATTATTATTTATTTGATAATTAGCTTGAGCATTGAGAATATGAGAATCTTGCAGTGGATCATTATAGTCATCGCGAGCTTTGGTCTCGAAAATATAATCTAAAGCAAATAGAAATTTCTTTAAATTTAAGGAAGCTGAGTTAGATATTCTTAATTCAGGTCTAAAGGGAAGGAAGTGAGTGTTCATATCATTATGGTTAATAATTTCACCTTTAGTAGAGAGATTAATCTTTTTGTTTTGGTAAGAGGCTTTAGCATAGTGAGAAGTTTCCCAGTAGCTATCATTATAGATTCCTTGGCCAAAGCTTCCTAAACGGTAGATAGGGGCATCTAGGGCATATTTATAGTTGGAACCGATAGACCAAGTTAGGAAGTTGAAATAAGAGATTTCTGCATTAGCATTTCCAGGGACAAAGAAATCTGTTTTCTCTTGAGAATAATTTCCATAAGGATGCTTTTTATATTCTTCAACAAAGCTTTTCTCTTCAGTATAAGGCCTATTAGTAAGTTTGAAGGTAAAGTTACTAAAATTTAGGTAGAGCTTAAGATAAGGGGCTATAACTGCTTTATCTTTAGTGAGTCCACTCCATAAGCCAAATCCTGTGTAATTCTGATAAAAGAGTTGAATTTGAGCCTTGGAATCTTTATGGTTATTGGAATATTTAAGATTAGTAAATATATTATTTAGGGGTTGAACTTCCAATTCTGAAAAGATATTCCAGTAGTTTTCTTGGTCTTGCGTAAGTGAAGGAGAGTTTCGTTCAAACTGACCTTTTACTGAGAATTTATTAATATACTTAAGCTCAGAGTTTTTAATAGAGTAGGTGAGAGCTATATTTTTGCTTTTATTGTTGGAAGTTTGGGTATTAGTTTCTTTTTTGCTATCCAAGTAATCAGCAGAGAGAGCAAGGGAAGTCTGCTTAAATCTTAGCTTGTTCTGCATTGAGAAGCTATTAACTTTTCTATCACCTTCATCTTGTCTATAGAGATAATCGAGCTTAAGGCTATAGTTTTTAATGAAAAGGGCATTTCTTACTCCAAAGAGATCATGACTTCCACTACTTAGATTTAGATAATTAGTTAAATGGCCTTCTGGAAATAGCATAAAATCACTTTTGAGAGGTCTGCCATGATAGGAGTAGTTGAACTTCTGCAAGGAATCAGGTTTCTCATCTCTCTGGTATTTGATAGGTAGGAGTTCCAGTTCTGTCTGAAGGTCAGCCTTTGTCTCAACAACAATTGGTTCTCTTTCACTTTCGAGAATATCTTGAGCTGGAACTGCAAGAGAAATAAGGCTTATAAGGATTATTAGTAGATATTTCATCATGGCCTACTTAAAGAGCTTGTTACGAAGGTAATTAGTTTGCCATTTCGCAAGTGAGTTATGGTATAAATCAAAGTTTTGTTGAGCCTTATCTTTATTTCCTAAGTAGTGTTGGGAGAGAATAAGATAGTAACTTGCTTTATAGGTTAGCTCTTTGAAATCAGGGAAAAGATAGGTTACTCTCATCATATTTAGGGCACATGCTTCATAGTCTTTTTGGGTGAAGCTATTGAGTCCGATAAGATAAAAGGCTAGACTAGCAATTCTATCATCTGGTGAGTCTGCTTGGATATTTAGGTAATCCAAATCTGGTTTTTGCTTATTCTTTAACTTCCACTCATTATAGAGAAGCTGACCATAGTCTTTGGAAATTCCTTGGGCAATTGTCAGGAAATTCTGATAAGAAGCTTCAAAAGAAGGAGAGTTTGTTTCTACTTTTAGCTCTAAGCTTTTGAACCAGATATCCATTTCATTAGAAATTTTAAGAGCATCATCCAAAACTTTAATTGCTTTAGTTGTATCTTTTCGTGATAAGAAGGCATTGGACCAAGCTGAGAAGAGCTCTGCATCTTTATGCCATTGAGTTAAGTTTGCATAGAGAGAATCAGCTTTTTCAAATTGATTCTTATTTGTGTAAGCAAGGGCAAGGGTTTGATTTATAACTTTATTCTGACTATCTTGGGGGTAATTATTAAGCAGTGCTTCAGCAGTTTTTATCACATCATCCCACTTTTCGGTTTCATTTTCATAAAGTAAGGTAATTTGGGTAAGAGTTTGAGAAATTCTTTTATCTTTGATTTTATTTGCTAAGGTTGCTAAGTCGGAACGATAATCTCTCTCTTTGTGGTTAAGAACAGTCCATTTTATTCCTAGAAGGGCATTTTTAAGCTCTTTGCCATCAGGATTATTATCTAGAATTTCAGCATAAGTATCAAAGGCTGTTTTATACTGTTTCAGGTTGTAATATGAGTCTCCTAAATTAAGTTTTACATAATTTGTTTTAGTACTAATCGGGTAGGTGAGAATAAACTCTTTAAAGAGGGTAATGGCATCATTAAAGCGTTTTCCGTTGAGAGCAGAGTTTCCTGCTAATATAAGGTAATCTTCAGAAGTAGTTGAGAAGTTAGATAAGGATCTAAAAGCTCTTTCAGCTTGGGCAAAATCACCTTTGAGGTAGTAGGTCCAACCTAATCTACTGGTAATTAAAGATACATCTTCTGAGGATACTGCTTGGTTTGAGGATATATTATAATGCTCAATTGCTTTATCATAATCTTTAAGATTGTAGTAGATATTACCCTTGATTAAGTTAACTCGGAAGTCATAAAGTGGGCTTTCAGGGATATTACCCAGGGCTGAGAAGGCAGTTTGCCATTGACCTAGCAGGTAGTTAACTTCGGCTATTCTCATCCAAACAGACATTTGATCTGTAGATTTAGGCAAAGACATTTGGAACCAATCTAAAGCAACTTCCAAATTGTTATTTATAGTATTGATTTCACCTAGATAGAAGTAAACAGTAGAGATGTGTTTATAGTTTGGGAATTTCTTTGAGAGTTCTAATAGGGTAGAGTTTGAATCACTAAATACACCAGAATCAAAGTAGGTTAAGCCTATTTTGTAGAGTACTTCATCATAGTAGCGTCCATTAGGGTAAAGTTCTTTATAGTAGTTAAAGAGGGAAATGGCTTTATTTTTCTGGGTAGTTAAAAAATAAATGTCACCAATCAAGAAAAGCAACTTTTCAGTTGTGTCACTATCTATTGTGCTATTATTAGCTTGTAAGAAGTATTCTAAGGCAGGTTCATAATTTTCATTAAGGTAATAGATAAAGCCTTTTAGGTAATAAGCATTTCCTAGGTATTTACTATTAGGATTATCTTTAATAAAATCTGTTAATCTACTTTCATACTGTAAGTTAGAATTTCTAATTCTCTCTTGTTCTGCTTGGCTACCCTGAGGTACAGCAATCGAAGAATTAATCATTTCAAAGAAACTCAATTCTTGGATTTTAGCAATCTTAGATGAATTAGCTAATTCGGAAAAGAGAGTATTAGCTAGTTTGGTATCACCCTTGGCCTTGTAGGCTAAAGCAATATGAAACTGCTTAATATCTGTAGTTGGTTGCACTGTTTTTAAAACACTAAGGGCTTCATCATATCTTTTTAACTGATAGTATGCTTGACCAATAATTATGGCATAATCACTATGAAGTCGGGAATATTCTGGTATTTGATAATTTACATCTTTGATAATTCCCTTATAATCTAATTTCTGGTAAAGATAATCAAACCATTCTAATACTATCTGATTAGTAAATTCATCCTCATAAGCTCTGTAAGTGGAATCTAAAACACTTTTAGCTTGAGCGATTTTATTCTGTTTAAGTTTAATTTGAAAACTCAAATAATTAATCATCGAAGAGTGCTCAGTTTCATTAGCCTTGTTAAGATTTGCTTCTGCTAGCTCAAGATTATCTCTCTCAAGAGCAATTCTACCTTTCCAATAATAGGCTTCGCCTCGACTGCTATGATTTGAATAATTAGTCAAGAAAGAATCTGCATATTTCTCAGACTCTACAAAATCATCTAAAAAGAATTTTGTTTGGATCAAAGCAAGAATTACTAAAGGCTTGATCTCTTGATCACTGTTATTTTCTAATTTTAGTAACTTACTATCTGCTTCCCCAAAGTTATTCTGCAAGAAAGCAATCATTGCTTCGTAATAATCAGCCTTTAAATAAAATTCACTATTGGGATATTTCGCTTTAAACCTTTCTATTTCTTGCTGAGCAAAATCTAAATTATCCCTTTGATATAACTCTTCAATAAACCTAAATTCTCTTTTCTCATTAGCAAAAATTGAACAAGTAATAATGAGTGTTAATGCTATAATCAGTACCTTTTTCATAGATTCTCCACTATAATTTTTATGGTTAGTAAGTATTAATATTTTAAATAAATATTTCTTATATTATAAGCGAATTTCTGCATTTTAGTGTCAAGAGAAAAATAGACTAGTCATTTATTTTCATTTTTCCTGTCAGAAATAGTTGGTGAAGTCAATTTTAACCATTTAATAGAGGATTTTCGCCAGTCTCTAGGTAGATATCCCTTCCTCCTTCTCAATCAACTCAAAAAGTATTCGAAATTTATAGGATATGGCAGTTGGGGAGCAAGGGAAGACTAGTGAAGATGGATTAAAAACTAAGAACTTGTGACCTCTTCTGCCGGATTGCATGCGACAGGATGTTTATAAATCCCCCTCCGTGAGGGGGACACAGGGGGTGTTTTCTTCCTAACTGGGAACGCGGGATTCCAGCCATCACCACCATTCACGAAGGTGAGTGGTGGTAGTTGAAAGTTGTCGGAAGTCGCTACTCCGTGAGCAACTCCCGTCATACTTCACTTGCGAAGCAGACAGGGTGTGTTTTCTTCTATGGAGTGGAAGCGTCTCTGCTTCCATATTAGATAATAAGATAACATTAGATTTTTATAAGGTTTTTCGCATGCAAGGGTGCATGCAATCCGGCAGAAGAGGGATTATCACACTTTTAACTCCCCTCTTTAGTGATTAACTGGGGTTACGGACCTTTAGTCCGTGAATCTTAAACTCCCCTCTTTAGTGCTGAAAGCTGGAGTGCTAATTTCTAGCTCCATAGGAGCTATTTCTTGGTAGCATAAAGGCCACACCCCCAAAAAAATCGCTCCGTAGGTGCGAACCCCCTACAATGGGTGGCTAGGAAGCAGACGGAGTGTTTTTCTTAGATTGCCTATGCAATACGCCTCAACAAAAAAGGAATAGACATAAGGGATGATGCTATTTTAGGGAAATACACCACAAATAAAACAATTTCATATTTATCTTGACTGATTAAATCAGCTTATAGATTTTAGAGAATAGATTGATATATAGTAATAAAAATGGAATTAAGCATCATTAAAATTATATCTCAAAATCATAAAATAGAAGTAAATATTATCACTTTTAAAGATAATGTTGAACTATAAGGAGCAAGAAATGAATGAATTGCAGAAGCAAACTTCAATAAATATACAACAAAAAGCTAATATGATCTGGAATATAGCAGATATTATTCAGGGTACTTTTAAGCCTCACCAATATGGTTTAATAATCCTACCTTTCACCCTCTTAAAAAGACTTAATGATACACTTTTACCTACTAAAGATCAAGTATTAGCCAAATATAAAGAGATTAAACACTTGTCAATTCAGAAAGGATTCTTGGAAACAGCTTCAGGTTATGGCTTCTATAATACAAGTCCTTTTACTTTTGAAACTCTTTTAAATGATTCTGATAATATCGAAGAAAACTTCAAACTCTTTTTAGCAGGCTTTTCCGAGAATGTGCAGGATATTATGGAAAACTTTGATTTTATGTCCAATCTAAAGCGCTTAATTGGTTCCACTAAAGATGAAGATAAACTCTTCTATGTTATTCAAGAGTTTAATAAGCCGGAATCCTATCTGGGAATTGATAAAATAACTACTGTAGATATGGGTTATGTTTTTGAAGAGTTAATTAGAAAGTTTTCTGAAAGTTATGATGAGGATGCCGGACAGCACTTTACAAGTCGTGATATTATCTACACTATGACAGATTTGCTCTTGGCTGAAGATCAAGAGACACTAAGCAAAGAGGGTGTGGTAAAGACTGTTTATGATATGGCGATGGGAACCAGTCAGATGCTTACATGTATGGAAGAGAGATTGCAAGAATTAGATGCTGATGCTGAAATAACCTCTTTTGGACAAGAGATAAATCATGAAACTTATTCTATTGCCAAAGCTGATACCCTGATTAAAGGACGCAATGCTGATAATATGAAATTGGGTGATACCCTAGCTAATGACCAATTCTCTGGCTATGAGTTTGATTATATAATCTCTAATCCTCCCTTTGGAAGAGATTGGAAGTCTTCTCAAAAAAGTGTAACAGCTGAGCATAAAAAAGGTGAAATTGGCAGATTTGCTCCAGGATTACCTAAAATCTCCGATGGTCAAATGCTTTTTACTCTTAACGGAATCAAAAAACTAAAATCAACAGGTAAAATGGCTATCATCCATAATGGTTCTCCCCTTTTTACTGGGGACGCTGGTTCAGGTACTTCTGAAATTCGTCGTTACATTATAGAAAGAGATATGCTAGAAGTTATTATCCAATTACCTAATGATGTTTTTTATAATACTGGCATTAGCACTTATCTTTGGATTATCTCTAAGAGCAAGCCTGCTCACAGAGCTGGAAAAATCCAACTTATTGATGCTTCCCAAATGTACCAAAAACGCCGTAAATCAATAGGTAACAAACGCGTAGATATAGTTGATGAATGCCGTAACGAAATAGTCAAAGCCTATGGTACCTTTCAAAATGGACTACAAGAATTTGCTGATGGTACGAAACTTGAATCAAAGATATTTGCCAATGAAGAATTTGGTTACTATAAAATAGTCGTTGAATCTCCTCAGCTTGATGAGTCAGGTAAAATAATTCTCAAAAATAAAAAGCCTCAAGCTGATACCAGCAAGAGAGATACGGAAAATGTCCCTATGATTAAGGAAAAAACAGAAAAAGAAACAATCAAAGAATACTTTGCTAAAGAAGTCCTTCCCTTTAATCCCCATGCTTGGGTAGATTTTAAGAAAACTAAAGTCGGATATGAAATCCCCTTTACTCGTCACTTCTATAAATATGTAGCTCCGGAAGCTGCTGACCAAATTGCTTCTCGTATTGTTTCGCTCGAAACAGAATTAATGGCTTCTCTCAAGACCCTCTTTGATGAGGATGGTCAATAATGGCAAGGAAGATGAAAGATAGTGGGATTGATTGGATTGGAGAGATTCCAGAGGAGTGGGGATTACTAAAGTATAAACGTTTTGCACAAAGTGGTATGGGCGCAACTATTTTAAAAGAAGACCTCATTTCTGAAGACCATTATGAAAACGCAATACCTGTTTATAGTGCTACAAACTCTAATAGAATTTTTGGATATGTAACAAATTCTTCTGTCATCTTAAATGAAAATGATTTTGTTATACCAGCTAGAGGTAACTCTATAGGTTTTATTACTATAGTAAAAGATAAGTTAGCCACTAGTACCCAAACTACCATATATAGTAAGATTAAGGGAATACATCATAAGTTCTTATTTTATTGTAGCTGTGGTCTAAAAGATCATTGGTTTGAGTTTGATCAAACTGCCATCCCTCAAATAACTGTAAGACAAGTTGATAATAACCTGGTACCAATTCCACCTACAAAAGAACAATCTCGCATCGCCAACTACCTCGATAAAAAAGTTTCTCAAATTGATTATCTGATAGAGAAGACTAAAGAAACTATCGAAGAATACAAGGCTTATAAACAATCTCTAATTACTGAGGTTGTTACCAAAGGACTTGATAAAAATGTTAAGATGAAAGACTCTGGGATTGAATGGATTGGAGAGATACCGGAGGGATCGAGATTATTACCTTTCAAAAGAATTGCTACTATTATGTCTAATCTAGTTAATCCAGAAAATTATAGCACATACAAACAATTATCACCAGATAAAATAGAGAAAAATACTGGAATTTTAATGGACTGTGATACAGTACAAGAAATTGGAGTTGTTAGTAGTAATCACCTGTTTTATAAGGGACAAATCATTTATTCTAAAGTTAGACCAAAACTTAATAAAGTTGTTATTGCACCTTTTGATGGCTTGTGTAGTGCTGACATGTATCCTATAGAAACAACAATAAATACAGAGTTTCTAAAATATTATATGCTATCTCATGCTTTTTTAACTCAAGTAACTATTAACGATAATAGAGTAAAAATGCCAAAAATTAATCAAGATGAATTAAATCAAATAATTGTGAGTATACCACCGAATGACATGCAATGTAGAATAGTTAGATACTTAAATAATAAATTGTTAATGGTATCAAACATCATAAAAACAAAATACTTATTGATCACTGAATTAGAATCTTACAAAAAGTCCTTAATCTACGAAGTAGTTACCGGAAAAAGAGAGGTATAATTTATGTCTATTGATTATAAAGAGAAAAAGTTTGAAGAAGATATAGAGTCTTATCTAATTAGTCAAGGTGGTTATAATAAAGGTCATCAGTTAAATTATGATAAAAGCAGAGCCATAGATCTGCCTAAGTTGATAACTTTTATTAAAGCAACTCAGGCTAAAGCATGGCAACGCTATGAAGCGAATTATGATAATGAGGTAGAGAAAAAACTTAATAAACGCTTTGATGAAGAGGTAAATACTCATGGTTTACTTCATGTATTGCGGAATGGGATTAGTGATAGAGGAGTAAATCTTAAGTTAGTCTATTTCAAACCTGAATCATCTTTAAATCCTGAACTTATGGATAATTATGCGAAGAATGATCTAAGTGTGATTAGACAGTTTGCTTATTCAGTCCAGAACAGGAATACTATTGATATGGTTCTTTCTTTGAATGGAATTCCTATAATTGCTTTAGAACTTAAGAATCAGATTACTGGACAAACTGTTGCTAATGGTAAATCTCAATATATTTATGACAGAAATCCTAAAGAGTCTTGTTTTCAACTTAATAGAAGATTCTTGGTTTATTTTGCTGTAGATCTCTTTGAGGTTGAAATGACGACCAAGCTTCAGGGTAAAGACACCTATTTCCTCCCCTTTAACCAAGGTTCTAAGGGAGCAGGAAATGTAGGAGGGGCAGGTAATCCTGAGAACCCACAAGGCTACGCTACTTCTTACCTGTGGGAAAAAGTTCTAAATAGAGAATCTCTCTTGAATATAATTCATAAATATATACATTTAGAAGTAGAAGTAAAAAAGCAGATAAAACAAGGAAAAGAGGTAACTTCTAAATCCCAAAAGCTAATCTTCCCTCGCTATCACCAGTTAGATGTAGTTAATAAGATTGTATCTCATGTTAAGGAGACAGGAACAGGCAAGAATTACCTAATTCAGCATAGTGCAGGCTCTGGTAAATCTAACTCAATCGCCTGGGTGGCTTATCGTTTAGCAGGATTACACGATAAAGATGATAAGAAGATATTTACTTCCGTAATCGTAGTAACTGACAGAAGAGTTTTAGACGACCAGTTACAAGCTACTATCTCGTCTTTTGATCATAAAGCAGGCTTAGTTGAGACTATTGGTGAAAACAAAAGCTCCAAAGACTTAAGAGATGCTATTAACTCTGGGAAAAAGATAATTATCACAACTTTACAGAAATTCCCTGTTATCTATGAAGAGTTAGATGATAATGTAGGTAAAAGCTTTGCTATCATTGTTGATGAAGCTCATAGTTCCCAGACTGGATCTTCTGCTCAGAAATTAAAAACAGGACTTGCTAACAAAGACCAAGCTTTAGCAGAATATGCCAAAATTGAAGAACTTGATGAGAGTAATAAAGAAGATTTTGAAGATAAAATCGTTCAGGAACTCATCAGCCATGGTAAGCATAATAATCTTTCATTCTTTGCCTTTACTGCTACTCCTAAGGAAAAGACTCTAGAACTCTTCGGTCAAGCACAAGCAGATGGATCTTTTAAACCTTTTCATGTTTATTCCATGCGCCAGGCTATTGAGGAAGGCTTTATTCATGATGTCTTGAAAAATTACATGACCTATGATGTTTGCTACAAAATAGCTAAATCTATTCCAGACAACCCTGAATTAGAAGAATCTGAAGCACGCAAAGCTATCAAACGCTATGAATCTTTGCATTCCTATAATCTTCAACAAAAAACTGCAATTATTATTGAAACTTTCCGAGAAAATACAGCTAAGAAAATTGGAGGAAGAGGAAAAGCGATGGTTGTTACTCCATCTAGACTTCATGCTGTTCGATATTTCCTAGAGTTTAAAAATTATATTAAAGCAAAGAAATATGAGAATCTGGGAATATTGGTTGCCTTTTCTGGTTCCGTTGAAGATAAGGATGAAGAATATACCGAAGTAGGCTTGAATAAAAAATTGAATGGTGAGAAGATCAGTGAAAAGCAATTACCTTCAGCTTTCAATAGTGATGAATACCATGTCTTAATCGTCGCTGAAAAGTATCAGACTGGTTTTGATGAGCCACTATTACATACCATGTTTGTTGATAAGAAACTCTCAGGCGTGAAAGCTGTACAAACACTTTCCCGACTTAATAGAATCACAAAAGGTAAATCTGATACTTTTATTATGGATTTCGTGAATAGTGCAGAAGATATAAAAAATGCCTTTGCTCCCTACTATGAAGAAACTAGCTTAGACGAAGAAATTAATGTTAACTTGATTTATGATACTCAGATATTTATTCATAATATGAAGCTGTTTAATGACCAAGATATTGATAACTTCAATAATATTTTCTATAAAAATACTAAACAAAGTGCAACAGATTTAGGTAAAATATCGAGTATGTTCTTGCCTATTATCCATAATTTTAATAACTTAGATGCTGATAAACAATTCCAATTTAAGAAAGCTGTTAGAAACTTTGTTAAGTGGTATGCTTATATTATTCAAATTACTAGAATGTTTGATAAAAACCTGCAAAAAGAGTATAACTTCTTATCATACCTGAATAAAGTGCTACCCAAGAATAAATCTGAAAAAATGGAATTAGATGATAAAATTAAGTTAGAGTTCTACAAGCTAGAAAAGACCTTTGAGGGTCAGATTGCCTTAACAGAAAATACAGTAGATTCTCTCCTCAAAAACCCTAAAACTGTTGCTTCAGGTGCTAAGCCAGAAGCAAAAAAAGAGCTACTGGAAACTATTATCGAACAAGTTAATCAAAGTTTTGGTGGTATCTTCACAGAGGGAGATAAGGTTATTGTGGAAACTATGTTTGATAAAATCCTCTCTGCTGATAATAAAAGACTAAAGAGACTAAAAAAACAAGCTAAAGCAAATACTGCAGAACTCTTCCAAGAAAGTATTTTTCCTAAGCTTTTTGAAGAGATCGCCCGAGAATGCTATACGGAACAAGTTGATGCTTTTACTAAACTCTTCCAAAATAAAGATTTTTATGCTATAATTGAAGCTACTATCGGAAAAGAAACTTATAGAGAGTTGAGGAATGGGGGGAAATGAGGTATATGCTAAAATGGTGTAACAGAAGAACATGCTGTAGTACTCGAAAGAGGAAAATAAAGATAAATGAAGAAATACCAAAAATATTTTATCCGATAATTAGCATTTTCTTTATAGTTTTTTTTATGTGGCAAGTCTTTTTTGTAAATGTAAGCAAAAATCTATATGGCTGGAAGATATTAATTGTTGCATACATACTGAATTTCTTATTTTTTGCATACTTGATGCCTAACAAATATAGTATTGTTTATAAATATAAAGATCTCATTATCAATACTCTCCTGTTATATCTGCTATTTCTTATTGTTAGTATAATGTTATGTGATTCACCGCAATTTTTTATTGTTATTAACTTATTAATTATTGTTTTATATTTACTTAAATTGATATTTTACGGTTTTGTAAAGGTTTGTAAATTAATTATTAATAATCTTAGGAATAGTATTCTGAATGTCTATATGTTTTTTATATCTCCAAATTTGTTAATTTCACAAATAAACAAAAGATGTATCAAATCTAAAATTAAAATTGATGGAATATCTAAAAAAGGTCAGTACGATATACATAGAAATCGTGATAATTCAATTATTGCTCTTATTTTGTTTTTGGCTCCTATCTTGTCAGTATTTTTTTTTGGAGCCGAACAAAAATATTTCAGACTAGGGTCTTCTTGGGCTAGAATATTATTATTTGCTATAATATTCAGAACAATTTCTAGGTCATTTGAGATAATTATTGCTTTTGGAAAAGATTGCTTTGAAACCAAAAATAATGGATCAACGACACCTCAACAAAGACAAATATTAGCAATTTCGAGTTTAGTTGAAAATATATTTAACTATGCAACAGTTTACTACTTGTTAAATATTGAAGTCAAGAAATCTCTTTGGCAATCTTTTATTCTCAGTTTACAGACCAATTTCTTTCAAAATATGCCATCAATTGAAAGTAACCAGCCTGACCAGATAAGCTTATTGATGATTTTACAGTTTATGACATCATTTACACTTATCATTTTCTCTATTGCGATGTATGCTTCGGGTAATAAAACTGTAAAGAAATAGATAGTGAATAAAGTGGAAGGAGATATATGAAATATAGATACGCTTTAGAATCGAAATTTTAAGAAAATATGTGTTTTAGTGGGATTAACATGAGATATATCGCCCTTCCAGGGCTCACCTCGTGTGAACTCTAAAGGAGTGTCTTGCGAACACTCCCTATTATATGGCATCCCGCTGGGATTTAAGATTGTCATTACTTTCGTAATGAAGCGAACAAGGATGTTCACTATCCGACAGAAGAGGGATTATCATACTCTTAAATTTCCATCTTTAGTGATTAACTGGGGTTAGGGACCTTTAGTCCGTGATTATTAAATTCCCCTCTTTAGTGCTGAAGGCACGCTAAAAGAGGGGTGGCTGCGAAGCAGACGGGGTGTTTTCTTCCTAACTGGGAACGCGGGATTCCAGCCATCACCACCATTCACGAAGGTGAGTGGTGGTAGTTGAAAGTTGTTGTCGGAAGTCGCTACTCCGTGAGCAACTCCCGTCATACTTCACTCCTGCGAAGCAGACAGGGTGTGTTTTCTTCTATGGAGTGGAAGCTTCTCTGCTTCCATATTATATAATAATAAGATAACATTAGATTTTTATAAGGTTTTTCGCATGCAAGGGTGCATGCAATCCTGCAGAAGAGGGATTATCACACTTTTAACTTCCCTCTTTAGTGATTAACTGGGGTTACGGACCTTTAGTCCGTGAATCTTAAACTCCCCTCTTTAGTGCTGAAGGCACGCTAAAAGAGGGGTGGTTGCGAAGCAGACGGGGTGTTTAGTTTATAAATCCCCCTCCGTGAGGGGGACACAGGGGTGTTTTCTTCTATGGAGTGGAAGCGTCTCTGCTTCCATATTATATAATAATAAGATAACATTAGATTTTTATAAGGTTTTTCGCATGCAAGGGTGCATGCAATCCGGCAGAAGAGGTCTAGAACACGATGATTTAAGTCCCCTTGGAGAAGAGGGATTGCAGGAAGCAGGCGGGTGTTTTTCTTAGATGGCGTAAGGGATGTTTTAGCTGATTAATTTCCACTTAACTTGAACTAGAGCCAAGAACATTACTAAAAGAACCATTATTCTAAAAGTGGGCCCTATAAGATTATACAGGCTAATTTCTATAATCCGAAAATTAGTCTTAAAAAATAGCTTATTTTCACTTTAGCTTAAGTCTTTGTTTATGGCGTAAACACTGACAAAAGAGGCTTCCTAGTCTTAAAAACTAAATATCATTTGACAATTTCACTATTCATAGAGAATTGACCTTTAATAATGAATTAAAAGGTTGAACAAATGAGAGATGTATTAGTAGCAATAGTGGGAAGACCTAATGTGGGTAAATCTACCCTATTTAATAGATTGTGCAAACAGAGAAGAGCAATTATAGATTTTGAAGAAGGAATTACCAGAGATCGAAAATATGCTGATGTGGAATGGGATGGAAAAAAGTTTAGAATAGTTGATACAGGTGGATTAGTTTTTAATTCTCAAGATAAAATGGATGATCATATCCGTTTACAGGCTGAGATAGCTATTCAGGAAGCTGATTTTATTCTTTTCCTAGTTGATGGTATGACAGGAATTACTGATTTTGATCAGAGAATTGCTAAGATGTTAAATCCCATGCGTGACAAAACAATGTTAGTAGTTAATAAAGTCGATAATGAAAAGATTGAGATGGATATTTATGACTTTATGCAGTTAGGATTTGGAATACCATTTCCAATAGCTGCTAATTCAGGTAGAAACTCAGGAAACTTCATGGATGAGTTATTAACTAAGATTCCAGCTCGTGATGTTGATGACTTTGAAGAATTACTTGATACAAGTATTAAAGTGGCTATCGTAGGAAAACCTAATGTAGGTAAGTCCTCTATTACTAACAGATTAATCGGACAGGATACAGTTATTGTTACTGATATTCCTGGTACAACTAGAGATGCAATTGACTCTAAATTAACCTATCACGGACAAGAGATTACTCTTATAGATACTGCTGGATTAAGGAAGAAGACAAGAGTAAAATATGGGGTAGAGTACTTTAGTGCTATGAGAACTATTGATACTATTGATAGAGCAGATATCGTTCTTTTAATTGTTTCTGCTGATGAAGAGGTTTCTACTCAAGAGAAGAAGATTGCTTCATATATCAAGCGCCATTATAAAAATGTTATTATTGTGGTTAATAAATGGGACTTACCAGAAAAAGATAATCATACTCATAAAGAATTTACTCTTAAAATACTAGAGGATTTACAGTTTATTAAATATGCTCCTGTGCTATTTGTTTCTGCCTTAACTGGACAAAGAGTTAATAAAATATTAGAATTAATTCTTAGTGTTAAAGACGAAAGTGAAAGAAGAGTGCCAACTTCTCAATTAAATGAATTTGTGAAAAAAGTTATTGATAGAAGACCTCCTAGTCATAAGACAGGCGCTTTGTTGAAGATTTATTACATAACTCAACCAGATACAGATCCTCCAACCTTCATCTTCTTCTGTAATAGTCCAAGAAAGATTTCTGAAGATTATAAGAGGTTCTTGCACAATCAAATTAGAAAAGTATTTAAATTTGAAGGAGCAACAATTAAAATGGTATTTAAAGGAAAAGATTCAAGTGAATCCGATGTTATATATTAGTATAGCCTATTTACTTGCTTACTTGATAGGAGGAATTCCTACTAGTTTTATAGCAGGGAAACTGAATGGTATAGATATTACTAAGCATGGTAGTGGAAACTCTGGAGCGACAAATGCTCTGAGAGTACTAGGTACTAAAATTGGCGTTACTGTTATGCTAATAGATGCTTTTAAGGGTGTAGTGGCTATATTAGTTGGTCGCTGGATAATGAGTCTATTTAGTATCGAGGTGACCCAAATCTATGATATTACTTTAGGTATTACAGCGATTTTAGGTCATGTCTTTTCTATCTATTTAAAGTTTAAAGGTGGGAAAGGCGTTGCTACTACTGCTGGAGTGTATGCTTTGTTATCACCGCTAGCTTTTCTTATAGCTTTGATAGCTTTTATAGTTGTCGTAGCTAGTAGTAGATATGTTTCTTTAGGCTCGATTATAGCTGCTATTGTATTAGTTACTAGTCAATTTGTAATGAATTACTTAGGAGGTTTTCAAGAACTGTCTATTTTGATTCTGACAGTTTTAGTAGCTCTTTTCATAATATTAAAACATAAGCAAAATATTAGTAGATTGATTAAAGGTAATGAAAATAAGTTAGTATTTAAAAAGAAATAACAAATATTATAATAATAAAAAATTAAAAAAGATTTGTAGGAGAATTATAAATGTGTGGAATCATTGGAGTTTTTAATCACGAAAAGGCAGCAGATTTAGCAGCCTTAGGAATGTTTGCTGAGCAACATAGAGGCCAAGAAAGTTGTGGAATGGCAGTTTCAGATGGGAAAGTATTTACCCTTCGCAAGAAGATGGGACTTGTAAAACAGGTTTTTCCACCTGAGATACTCGAAACTATGAAAGGTAAACTAGCTATTGGGCATGTTAGATACCCAACCAAAGGTTCAGCAACTGATTATAATTCTCAACCGCATACTGTAGAATCTCTTTATGGAGCTACTTATGCTTTAGCGAGTAATGGTGATGTTGTTAATTATTATGAAGTTAAGGAAGAATTGGAAAAAAAAGGTGTCTATTTTAAAAGTCAAAATGATGGAGAGTTAATTCTCAAATATATAATCTATCAGATTCAAAATGAAGGTATGAATATTGTTGATGCTATTAAAGCTATGATGAAAAGAATCAAAGGTGCTTTCTCAACAGTTTTGGCAACTCCTGATAAAATGTATATGATTAGAGACCCTTATGCTATAAGACCTATGGTATGGGGTAAAATGACTGATGGAACGGTAGTAGTTGCTTCAGAATCTTGTGCACTTGATATTTTGGGAGTAGAGAATAGATTAGAAGTTCCACCTGCAGGAATTATTCAGGTTAGTGAAAGAGATATTAAACTATTCGATAATGACCCAAATGAATACAGACATTTTAAAGAAGATAAACATTGTATCTTTGAATTAATCTACTTCTCTAGACCTGATAGTTTTCACTTCAATGAGAATGTTTATGAAGTGAGAAAGAAAATTGGGGCTGCCTTAGCTAAAAAAGATGATATTGTTCCTGATGTAGTAGTGCCAGTACCAGACTCTTCTAACTTTATGGCTGTTGGTTATGCTAATGAAAAGAAAAGCTATTTTAGTATGGGTTTGCTTCGTAATCATTATGTTGGCAGAACCTTCATAAAACCTGAACAGACTATTAGGGATGAATCTGTTTCTCAAAAGTTTTCTACTTTACCAAACTTCTTTACCAATAAAAAAGTTGTCTTGATAGATGACTCTATTGTGAGAGGAACAACTATTAAAAAGATTGTTAATATGATTAAGAAAGCTGGGGCTGCTGAAGTTCATCTTAGAATAGGATCACCAGCAGTTAAATTCCCTTGCTACTACGGTATAGATACTCCTAATCAAACAGAATTGATTGCTAATCAGAAGACTTTGGATGAAATTAGAGATTTTGCTGGAGCAGACTCTCTTAGGTATATTGATATTGAAGATTTATTAACTTGTGTTGGAGATAAAGATAAATTCTGTCATGCCTGTTTCTCAGGTAATTACCCAATAAAATAAGGTTTATTATGGACATAGATATTAAAAGATTTGATAAGTTTACTCAAGAGGCTACTAAAAAGAAAATTGCTGTTTTAGGTGATATAATGATTGATCATTACATTATTGGGAATGTTTCAAGAATCTCCCCAGAAGCTCCTGTTCCTATTTTGGAGAGCTTGACTGATGAGTACAGATTGGGTGGAGCAGCTAATGTTGCCTTGAATATTTCAACACTAGATGCTAAGACCTATCTAATAGGAGTTTGTGGCGATGATAACAATAGTGCTATCTTGATGAAATTACTCAAAGATAGAAATATCGATTCCACTCTTATTGTTAAAGACAAAGATAGACCTACTACTATTAAATCAAGAATAACTTCAAAAAAGCAACAGATAGTTAGAGTAGACAGAGAGATAACAAGTCCTATAAATTCTAAAATAGAAGATCAAATTATAGAAAATTTTGAGAAAATAGTTAAAGATATCGATGCTCTCATTATTGAAGATTATAATAAGGGATTGCTTACAGAGAAGGTTATTAGCAAAGTAATTCAAATTGCTAAAGCTAATAATGTCCTTATTGCTGTTGACCCTAAAGTTGATAACTTCTTTCTCTATAAGGGTGTTACTGTTTTCAAGCCAAACTTAATAGAACTTTCTAAAAATATGAACACAAAAATAACTAATGAAAAGGATTTGCAGGCTATAGCTTGGAAATTATTCAAGCAGATTGAAGCTAAATACTTGATTGTTACTTTGGGTGAAAAGGGAATGTTAATCTTTGAAAATGATAGAAATATTTTCTCCCTTCCAACTTATGCTAGGGAAGTCTTTGATGTCTCAGGAGCTGGTGATACTGTCATTAGTACTCTCACTTTAGCAATGACACTCACAAATTCTGTCTTAGAATCTGCTATTATTGCTAATCATGCAGCTGGAGTAGTTTGTGGAAAACAAGGTACATCTCCTACTTATTGGGAAGAAATCAGAGAATCTGTGGAACAGGAATCAGAATGAAAATAGCAGACCGCATAAAAAGCTGGGATGAGATTGACAAGATTGCTGAAGAGCTTAGAAAAGCAGGTAAAAAAATAGTATTTACTAATGGCTGTTTTGATATCTTGCATTTTGGTCATGTCAGCTATTTAGAAGAAGCAAAAAGTTGTGGAGATGTTTTAATATTAGGTTTGAATAGTGATGATTCTGTAAAAAGATTAAAAGGTGAATCCCGTCCTATTAATAGTCAGCTTGAGAGAGCTTTTGTTCTTTGTGGATTAAAAGCAGTAGATTTTGTAGTTATCTTTGATCAGGACACTCCCTATGATTTAATTAAACTTATTAAACCTAATGTTTTAGTGAAAGGGGGAGATTGGAGTCCTGAGCAAATTATTGGCTCTGATATCGTATTAGGTCTTGGCGGACAAGTGAAAAGTTTGCTTTTTCAAGATGGATTTTCTACGACTAATTTGATTGAAAAGATTACGGAGGATAAGAATGGCAGTAGATAGTACTCAGATTGGGGTAGTTAAAAAGTTTGAGAATGGTGTAGCAACAGTTTTAATGGATGTTCAAGGTGGTTGTGCTAGCTGTGGAATGCATGGTGTGTGCGGAAGCAATAATAGTTGTACAGAGCATGTTATCACAACTGATATAGAACTTGAAGTGGGGGATAGGGTAATTATCTATATTGACCCAGCGAAAAGAATCTATTCAGCACTACTTCTTTTTATTTTCCCAATTGTTAATCTGGTGATTTTCTATTATATCGCCAAGATGTTTTTTAATGAAACTTATTCTATCATTTCTGGTTTTGTAGGATTAGTTCTTGCTTTCTTTATTAATAGAATTGTTGATAGAGTTTGGGGTAAGAAGATAAGTTATATTATTGCATCAAAGTATGAAGATGAGGTTAATCAATGAAAATAATTCTCAAAGATATGATTTTTTATGGTTATCATGGGGTTCAAGATGCAGAAAGAACTTTAGGGCAGAGATTTACTGTTACTATCACCTTGGCTACAGATGATGCCAAAGATAGATTTGTAAATAAGTTAGAAGATACTGTAGATTATACAAAAGTTTATGATGTAATAAAAAATATTATGGAAGTAGATAAATACTTGCTTTTAGAGAATTGTGCTAATACAATATTAGATAATATATTAGATAGATTTGATTTAGTGGAATCTGCTACTATTAGTATTCGCAAACCTTCAGTTCCCATCCAAGGGCATTTAAGCTTTTCTGAAATAGAGATGACTAGAGGCAGATAGTGGAGATTATTCTCTCACTCGGAACAAACCTTGGTGATAGAGAGCAAAATTTAGCTAGAGCAGTTAATGAAATCGCTGAAAATTGCCAGATTATTAAACTCAGTAGTGTATATGAAACTGCACCTTGGGGAAAAGAAGATCAAGCTCAATTTCTGAATCAAGTTGTGATTGCTGATACGGATTTATCAGCTCAAGAACTTATAAAACTGCTTTTACAAATAGAAACTAAAATGGGGAGAGTAAGAAAAGAAAAATGGGGTCCACGCCTTATTGATCTGGATATTCTTTACTACGAAGATAAAATAATTGATCAAGATAATTTGCAGGTTCCGCATCCTCTACTCCAAGAGAGAGCCTTTGTTTTGGAACCTTTAAAAGAAATATATAAGAGTAAAATTGACCCTCGCTATAATATAACTGTCGAGGAGTTATATAAAAAATTAAGCACAGGAGATACTATGAATAAGGTTGGAGCGATTGTTCTTGCTGCCGGTAAAGGTACAAGAATGAAATCAAATAAACCCAAAGTAACTTTTAATTTAGCCGGAAAATCTTTAGTGGAGAGAGTAGTTGAAACTGCTTCGAAATTGGACTCAAGTCTTACTTGCGTGATTGTTGGTTATATGAAAGATGAAGTGATTAAATTAGTTGATAAATATGATAATATAGCATTTGCAGAACAAAAGGAGCAATTAGGTACTGGTCATGCGGTTAAGATTGCTAAAGATGTATTCCAAGCTTTTGAGGGAGATATCTTTATTCTCTGTGGCGATGTTCCTTTAACAAGCTCTGAGACTTTAAAGGGCTTATTAAAAGCTCATCGCGAGCAAAATGCTGCCTGTACTGTACTGACTCATGTAATAGATGATCCGGCTAGATACGGGAGAATAATCAGGGATGCTCATGGTAATATAGACAGCATTGTTGAATATAAAGATGCAAGTGATGAAGAAAGAAATATTAGAGAAATTAATACAGGCATCTATTGTTTTAAAAAAGCCAGCCTTTTCTCAGCCTTAGAAGAAATTACTAACGATAATGCTCAAAATGAATACTATCTTCCTGATACCTTAAAAATTTTAAATGAAAGAGATGAAGTAGTTGCTGGTCATGTATTAGATAATTTCGTGGAAGCTGCTGGGATAAATTCTCAGGAGCAATTAGCTCAATTAGAAACTGAGTATTATAATAAAATAAAACTTCACTGGCTCAATAACGGTGTCACAATTGAAAATCCTGATAGTGTAATCATCGGGGAGAATGTTGAGATTGCTAGAGATGTTGCTATTGGAGCTAATTGTGTTATTAAAGGGAATTCTGTGATTAAAGAAAAGTCAGTTATCGGCTTAAACTCTTTAATCATCAATAGTGAGATAGGAGAATCTTCTTTACTTAAAGGTTATAATATATTGATAGATAAAAAGATAGAAGATATGACAATCTTAGGTTATCAGCAATCATACTTCCCTGGGAGTAATTAATGGTTGATGATTATCTCTATTCCCCTTGGAGACTAAATTATATTCTTTCTGAAAAAGAGAAAGGCTGTATCTTCTGCTTAAAACCTGAGCAGAATGATGATGCTAAAAATGGAATTATCTATAAAAGTGACCACTGCTTTGTTATTCTGAACTTATATCCCTATAACAATGGTCATGTAATGGTAGTACCTTATCGTCATGTTGCTTCACTTTATGAATTAAGCTCGGAAGAGATAAATAACCTGTTCTCAATTGTGAGAATTACCGAGAAAGTTCTAAAAGATTGTTATCAATGCCAAGGTCTAAATATTGGAATAAATGAAGGTAATGCTGCTGGAGCTGGAATTGCGGAACATATTCATGTTCATTTAGTTCCTCGCTGGGTAGGTGATGTTAATTTTATGACTGTTGTGGGTGGCAAAAGGGTAATTCCTGAAGCCTTTGAAGTTACTTATGGAAAACTAAAAGAACAGTTTGACAAATTTGAAGGATAAAATATTTTGTCTCTTAGGCTAAAAATAATTTTAGGTGCAATAGCTACTTCTTTAGTAGCAGCTATTGTTATTATATCCATTAATTTCTGGTTAAATAGTAAAACTATGGATAAGGAAATTGAGGATAGAGAATTGGCAGTAAAGATCCTTAATGGATGTGGTGTGCCTGGCTTAGCAAGAGATTATGAAGCTTATTTAAAAGAGAAATATGGGGGATTTGAAAATACCTTTTTCAAGTTTTCAGAACCCTCAAATACGAGAAAATATATATATAACAAAAGTATAATAGTTGTTTCTCAGGAGTTAGATTTAACTGATACTCCTAACAACTTAGAAGTTTTGATAGATCGAACAGGCATCGAGAATTGGACTTATGCCATCGATAAAGTAGAGTTACCAGATTATCAATTTCTGATAATTGTGGGTAGAGATTTCCAAAATATCATGAAATAAGAGAGATATTATGCAAGGTAAAGAACTTGTTGAAAGCTTAGTTGAATGGGCTGCTAGTAGAAAAGGTGAAAATATTAAGTTTTACGATTTAAAAGGTAAAACTTCTTATACAGACTTCGTTGTAATAGTTGAGGGTAGTTCAGAATTACACCTTAATGCTATTGCAGGAAATATAGTTGATGAGTGTAAAGCAAACAAAATACATGTTCGTGGAAAAGAAGGAATGAAGAGCACTAGCTGGATTCTTTTGGATTTTGTAGATGTAGTTGTTCATATTCTTACACCAAGTACCAGAGAATTTTATAAATTAGATGAGCTCTTCGATAAAGTTCAGAAGGGTGAAAAAATAGTCGATGCTGATGAGGAAATCGATGATTAAAGATATTATTAGAGGTATTATTGTTACAGCTTTAGACAAACTAAATCTTGAAAATAATGATAAATTTAATATAGAAGTACCCAATAACTCAGGTCATGGGGATTACGCAACAAATGTTGCCATGGTTTTATCAAAACTCAATAAGAAAAGACCACTTGCTTTAGCAGAATTAATCAAAGCTCAGCTAGAAAAAGAAAAGAACTTTTCTAAAGTTGAAATTGCTGGTCCTGGTTTTATAAACATTACTATCAATGTATCATTATATTTAGATATAGTTTATGAAATTCTTAAAGTAAAAGAAGATTATGGTACTTCAGAGCATGGAAAGGGTAAAAAGGTACTTTTAGAGTTTGTTTCGGCAAACCCAACAGGTCCTCTAAATATCGTAAGTGCTAGAGCAGCTACTTATGGTGATACCCTCTATCGTATTCTTACTAAGGTTGGCTATGAAGCAAAAAGAGAATTCTATATTAATGATGCAGGAAATCAAGTTGATATCTTAGCTGAATCCTTAGAATTACGCTTGCGAGAAGCTCGTGGAGAGAACATAGGTGAATTTCCTATGGAAGCTTACCACGGAGATTACTTAGTTAAAATGGCTCAAGAACTTAATGCCACTGAAGGAAGTCGTCTTTTAATGCTTCCTGAAAGAGATAGAATCGAAAATTTAAAAGAATATGCCTTAGGTATTATTCACGATATGCAAGTAGAAAGTCTTACTAAATTAGATGTAGATTTTGATAACTGGGTATCAGAGAAGAAACTAAGAGAACAGGGTATTGTTGAAGAAGTATTAAGTTTCTTGGCTGAAGCTGAATGTACTTACGAAAAGGATGATGCTATCTGGTTTAGTTCAACAAAATTTGGAGATGATAAAGACCGAGTTTTAATGAAAGCAGACGGTACTATTACCTATTTTGTTCCTGATTTGGCATATCATTTAACTAAATATCAGAGAGGATTTGACTACATTATCGATGTTTTAGGTCCTGATCATCACGGTTATGTTCCTAGGTTAAAAGCTGCGATTGAAGCACTTAAATATGATAAAGATAAATTAGAAATAGTTTTCCTTCAACAGATTAATCTTTTTGATGAAGGTGAGAAAATTAAGATGTCTAAGCGTCTAGGTAAGATTGTTACAATGGATGATTTAATAAACGAAGTTGGTAAGGATGTAGCTAGATTCTTCTTTATTGATAGAAGAACAAATGCTCATCTCAACTTTGATATGGATTTGGCTACCAAAGAAAGTGAAGAAAATCCTGTTTATTACATTCAATATGCTCATGCCAGAATAAATAGCATTATCAAAAAAGCTAGAAAAGACCATGATATTAGAATTGGAAAACCTTCCAGAACAGCTTTATCAAACTTAAAGGAAGATGAAGAAATTAATTTAATGAAGAAAATGATTGATTTCCCTCAACTTCTTGTTGATATTGCTGATACTCGCGAACCACACAGATTAGCTAATTATGTTTTTGAATTAGCAGGTATGGTTCATAAATTCTACGGTAAACACAAGGTTATTGACCTAAATGATTTAGATACTACCAAAGGACGCCTTTTCTTAATGACTGCGGTAAAAAGTGTTATTGCTATTTCTCTTAGTTTGATTGGTGTCTCTGCTCCTGAAAAGATGAAGAGCAAAACAACTCCTGCTAAAAAAGCGAAAGCTAAAGATAGTGAAACAACTCTTGCTAAAGAGAAGAAATCTCCTAAAAAAGTAAAGTCTTCAACCGCTAAAGAAGAAAAGACCACTAGCAAGAAAGCTAAAGTACAGAGTGAAACTAAAGAAGTTTCTACCAAAAAAGTAGCTAATGCTCCTAAGAAGACTACCTCAAAGAAAACTGTTAAAGAAGAAACTCCTAAGAAAACTTCTTCTAAAAAAGTTGCTGACGAGAAGAAAGAGAGTTTAGCTAAAACTAAAGCTAAAACTTCTACAGCTAAAGCAAAAAAAGAAGAGAAAGAGACAGTTAAGAAGAGCAAGGTAAAAGCCCTTCCAAAAGTAAAAGCTGAAGCTAAACCCAAGAAAACAACTAAGAAAAGTGAAGAGGTAAGCATTAAACCTAAAAGTGCTACTAAGAAAAAAGCTACGACTAAATAATAATTATTTAGATAAAAAATATGTAACTATCAACTTAATCCCTCGTTTAACAGCGTGGGATTAAATTTATAAGGAGAAATTATGAAAACTCTTATAGTATCTGATACGCATAATAATATAAATTTGTTTGAAAAAGTACTAGTTGCAAATAAGTCAGACCAATTGTTTCATTTAGGTGATTATTATGAAGATCCCAATAAAGCTGATTATTCTAAATACTGCAAGACACTCTATCGGGTACCGGGAATTTATCATCCTGCCTACATTGACGGTAGTTTAGCTAATATTGAGAATATTTCTCTTTTTGATTTTAAAATAAAATTGGTGCATAGCATTGATGATATCGACTTTAAAAAGACAGCAGATACTATTATATTTTACGGACATACCCATGTTCATAAAGTTCATAAATATAAATCTAATATCCTAATTAATCCAGGTCATTTAAAAAATTATGAAGATAGAAATCAATTAGCATCTTATTTGATTTCCTATGCTTCTCCCACTGAAATAATTGTTGAATGGCATCAAGTAGAAAACGGATTGATCGAAACATATAAAATTACAAAAAATAAAGATAATAAACTGGAGTTTAAAATATGATGGATACTCAATTTATTCCTAAGAGCGAGAATAGTTACGATTTAAAACCATTACTCAATGAGATTAGAAAGGTTATTGTTGGTCAAGATTATATGGTAGAAAGAATTTTAATAGGGCTATTGGCTGATGGACATATTCTTATTGAAGGTGTACCAGGATTAGCTAAAACCCTTACTGTAAGTACCATTGCCCAAGCTCTTGATGTTGAATTTAAAAGAATACAATTCACTCCTGATTTACTTCCTGCTGATATTACAGGTACTCTTATTTATAATCAAAAGACTGCAGACTTCACTGCTAAGAAAGGTCCTCTTTTTGCTAACTTCATCTTAGCTGATGAGATAAATAGAGCTCCATCAAAAGTTCAATCTGCTCTTTTGGAAGCTATGCAGGAGAAACAAGTTACTCTTGGTGATGAGACATATCAACTACCAAAACCATTTTTAGTAATGGCAACTCAGAACCCACTTGAACAAGAGGGAACTTATCCTTTACCGGAAGCTCAATTAGATAGATTTATGCTAAAACTAAAAGTCTTATATCCAACTAAATCGGAAGAGAAAGAGATTCTTAAGAGAATGGTTAATAGCACGATATTTAAAATTTCGGCAGTATTATCACCGAATGATATAATTAAGATGAGACAAGAAGTTGAATCTATCTATATGGATGAAAAACTATATGACTATATTGTAGATATTGTCTTTGCTACTAGAACTCCTGGTGTATATAGGAATCTTAAAGAATTAGAGAATTACATAGATTTTGGAGCTTCTCCTCGTGCTTCTATCTGCTTGGCTAAAGCTGCTAAAGCTCATGCTTATTTAGAAAACCGAAATTATGTGATTCCTGATGATATCAAGGCAATTAGTAAAGATGTCTTAAGACATAGAATTATTCTTTCCTATGAAGCAGAAGCGGAACAATTTGATAGTGATATGATAATTAGCAAGATCTTTGATGAGGTAGAAGTACCATAATATGGAAACTAAAGATATTATAAAAAAGATTAAAAAGATTGAAATCTCTACCAAAAATATCGTGGAAGAGCTTTTCGCTGGAGAATATCACTCCCTTTTTAAAGGACAAGGTCTGGAATTCTCTGAAGTAAGAGAATACACTCCAGGAGATAATTATAAATTAATCGATTGGAATGTAACTGCTCGTAATCAAAAGCCTTTTATTAAGACTTTCGAAGAGACTCGTGAGTTGAATGTTCTCTTCTTGGTTGATTGTAGTGCTTCCAATATATTCGGGACCAGAAATCAATTAAAATCCGAGTATATAGCTGAAATTACTGCAGTTCTTTCCTTTTCTGCCTTAATGAACCAAGATTTATGTGGTCTATTAATGTTCTCTAATGAAATTGAAAAGTATATTCCACCTCGCAAAGGTAAAAAGAGTGCTCTGCAAATGCTGAGAGAGATCCTCTTCTATGAAGCAAGAGAGAAAGGTACTGATATAGGAAAAGCAATCAAATTTATATCCAAAGTAATTAAAAAAAGAAGTATAATCTTTTTAATATCTGACTTTCAAGATTCAGGTTATTCTGATGCTCTAAAACATCTTAGGAATAGACATGATGTTATTGCTATCAAGGTTAAAGATCCAGCTGAAACTGATATTCCTGCTATGGGGATTGTTCACTTTACTGATCCTGAAACAGGAGAAGATTTCGTGGTAAATACTAATAATCCAACTTTTAGGAGAAACTTCTTAGCTGAATCTAATAAATGGGAAGAAGAAACCATGAATATAATGAAAGAGTGCCAAGTTGATATCCTAAATCTCAATACAGAACAATCTTATGTTAAGGAACTGCAAAAGTTCTTTAAGATGAGAATAAAACGGAAAAGATAAGGAGATTTTAGCCATGAAGAAGTCAATTATTATCTTATTCTCGTTATTAATCTTAACTTCTCTTTTTAGTTGGGAACAGAAAAATAACATACCTGAAGTTCTTAAAGTGCTTTATCCCTTTTCTGTAGAACTTTCACTAGATAAACCTTATAATTTAATAAAAGCTGAACTTCCTACAAGCAAAAATCTGCTTAAACAAGATGAAGAAGAATGGAGAGTTACTCTCACTGATTCATTAATTCTGACTATGCTAGCCCTTCAAACAGGTGAAATTGAAGTTCCAGCTATTCAGATTGTTACATATGATGAGTTAGGTTCTGATACTCTTTATACAGAGCCTTTCAAAGTTATGGTTACTGCAGTTACTGATTCAACTTCTGAATTAACAGATATCAAAAATATTGAAGGTGCTAAAGCTCCTCTTATGCTAGAATCGCAGTTCGGATGGATTTACAAGCTACTTAAATATAGTATTATAGCACTAGTTCTAGGCATAATTATCTGGTTACTTTACAAGAATTTTGAAATTATTAAAGGCTTATTCACAAAGAACAGACTATCTGAAGAGTATGTTAAACAAGAAGCTTGGGATTATGCTATTATGGAACTAGCTCAGATTAAGAAGAGAATGTTAATAATTAATGGAAAAGAGTATTTCTTCTCTATTGAAATGTCTCTTTTAATCAGAAGATTCTTAGAAAAGTACTATAACTTCCCAGCAGCTGAAAGAACTACTTATGAACTGCAAAAGGAACTCTCAAAGATGAGTATTGCAAATAGTGATAAGATTATCTCAACGCTAAAGAGACTAGATGAAGTAAAATATACTAAAGGTAAAGTTGTATCTGATTTTATTTCTGAAGATATTTTCACTTGGTTTGAGAAACTTGTCTTAAATATTAAAGAGCAAGAAGAAAAGGCTGTACAAGAGAAGGAGGAAAAATGATAAGATTTCAGAATCCCTATATGCTCCTTTTATTGTTATTAATTCCACTCTATATCTTTATTCAAATATGGTTTAGAAAGAAATATAGTAACAAGATACCTTTCTCTAGAACCAATATAATACTTAAAGCCTCAGGAAATAAAAGAAGAAGCTATTCAAGTATAGATGTAATTAGATATATAGCAATGTTCATGCTAATATTTGCTCTCTCTGAACCAGAAATAGAGAGTCAGAATAAAGTCTCAGCAACTTGGGAAAGAAGTGATACTGATATTGTAATCTGTCTTGATGTTAGTGGCTCAATGCTAATGGAAACAATGAATAATAAGCTAATCTCTAATGTTTATTCTAATCGATTAAGGGATGCTAAATCCGTTATTGAAAGTTTTGTAAATAAGCTGAGAGGACAGCAGGTTTCTCTGATAACTTTTTCTAATTCAGCTCAGATTTTAACTCCTCTTTCTGATGATTACTCAATGGTTATTGATAAAGCTAAGAGTATTGAAATTGATCGCAATAAGCAATCATTAACTGCTATTGGTATGGGTGTAGCCTTATCCTCTGCAGTATTAAAGGATTCCCCAGCTAAATCTAAATTCATTATTCTGATTACGGATGGTGTAAATAATACTGGTATTTATCAACCTGTGGAAGCAACTGAATCTTTTGCTGTACCTTTTGGTTTGAAGATATATCCAATTGGTTTTAATGCTTCGAGAAGAGGAGGACTCACCGGAGCTGATGTTGATATGGAAACGCTAAATAAGATTTCCCAACTAACAGGAAGTGGTAAAGCTGAACTTGCTAATTCAAGTGAGGCCTTAGAGAGGATTATAAATAAAATCGGTGAATCTGAGAATATTAATGAAGAGAAAGAGCTACCTAATGCCTACTATCCTATTCATCAAGTTTTTCTAGGATTGGCATTCATCTTGCTCATAATAGAATTCTATTTAAGGAAAGTCAGATATTATGAAGTACAATAGATTAACTAGGAAAGCTAGAGCACAAGCTAAAATTAACATTTATAGGAGATTTAAATGATTTGGGGAAACATCTATTGGAAAAGCTTAATCTTTATCATTGCTCCCTTGATAATGGCAAGTGGTGTTCTGGTAATATTTTTAACTAATAACAGAAGGAAAAAGAGTTTTCTTAAGTTCTCGTCCGAAAGATTTTTCTCTTTCTGGAACCAAGGATTTATTCCTTTCTACTGGAATTTAAGAACATTTATCTTTGCCCTGGCTTTAGTCATGCTTTTAATTGCTATAGCTAACCCTAAATGGGGAAAGAAAGAAACTGAATATGCTCGCTCTGGGATTGATATTGTCTATTTATTAGATATTTCTAAGAGTATGGACATTAATGATATATCCCCTTCTAGATTACATCGCTCTCTGTCCTTGATCGGAATTCTATCTGAAAGATTATCTGGCGATAGAATAGCACTGATTACCTTCGCGGGAGATACTAATACTGTATTTTCTTTTACTGACAATATTAAGATTGCTAATTCTATGATGAATTTAGTTAATACTGAAGATGTAAAAGTAATGGGTACCAATATCCCTTTAGCTCTGTTAGAAACAAATCGCTTAATTGAAAGGGCAGCCAAAAAGAATGCGGTTGTTTTCCTCTTTAGCGATGGTGAGAATTTAGAACAGGGGGAATCGCAGATTATGGAGCAAATTGACTCTCTAAAAAGAAGAGGGGTCAGAATTTATTCGATTGGAGTCGGAACACCTAAGGGGCAATTCTTGAAGGATAACACAGATGTTACTTCCAGACTCAATGAAGATTTGCTTACTAAGATGGCTGAAGCTACCGGAGGCTCTTATATAGGTTTGAATAAAGATACCAATGCCCTAGAAGAATTAGAGAAAGTTATTCAAGAATATGATAAAAATCGTTACTCTTCAAACAACCCACTCTTTTATAAAGAGCAGTTCTGGTTACCTTTATCTCTAGCGATTCTTCTATTACTAGTTGAAACCTTTATTCCTTATGTTAAAAAATATAAACTTAAAAGATATATTGAGAGTTAATTATGAAGAGAACAATATTTATGGTAATTATGTGTTTATTCCTTGTTGAAGCTTATAGTTTTACCACTGTAAGAAAAAATAATAAAGCTGTTGAAGCAATACAGGACACATTATTATATAGAGCTGAGGATGATTTAAAAGACCTCTTAGAGAAAGATCCTGATAACCCTGTCTTGAATTATAACTATGGAGTTGTTAAGCTTAGAGAGTTTGAAGAATACAGAGACAAAAAAGGTCTTCAATCAGCAGTAGAGAGTTTAGAAAAAGCTAAAACTGATACTACTAAGAGTAACCTGCAAGCAATCTATTATAATCAAGCTAATGCTTACTATAACCTAGAAGATTATCCTAATGCAATTCATAACTATCAAACCTCAGCAAGTTATCTAGATTCAACAAATGTGGATCCAGACTTACTTTATAATTATGCTAACTCCCTTTATAAATTTGCTGAATCTAATCCAGAATATGACTCTCTCTACACCATGGCCCAAGATATTTATAAATCTACTGGAGGGATGGTAGATAGTGCCCATAAGCAGAAGATTTGGCATAATCTTGGTAATAGTGCTTTCAAACAAGAAAACTATCAAGAAGCTATAAATTATTTTGTCCAATCTCTTAAACTAGATCCAAACTCTGAAGATACTAGAGTTAACTATGAAATTGCTTTAAGGAAGTTGGCAGAACAAGAAGCTCAGCAAGAAGAGCAAAAAAATCAAAATCAGCAAGAAGACTCTAATCAAGAAAATGATAAATCTGAGAATCAACAACAAGAGCAACAGAAACAAGAAGAAGATGCTAAAGAGAAGCAAGAACAGTATGATGACTTGAGTGAAGAAGAGAAAGAAAAATTAGAGGCCCAGAAGAAATTAGATGCCTTGTTACAACAACAAGCTCGTCCTGAACAAGATGATGATAAACCAAAGCTCAGACAGCAGAGACCTACCGGTAGATATTGGTAAAGAGGAGGAGTTTTTGACAAAAGTTTTAAGAAATATCCATAATCTATCATTAATTCTGTTGGGAATTATTAGTTTTTGGTTAATACCCCAACAACTGCTTGCCGATGATGTCAGTGTTTCATCTTCTGTCTCTGCGGATAAAATTGGTATCGAGGATTCATTCACCTACACTATTACAGTAGAAACTTCGTCTAACAAAGATCTTAATGTTGAGGTTAATTTTGATAATTTCCCAGCAGATTATCTTCGTCCGAGTGTTTCAAATTCTATGTCAACGAGTTTTGTTAATGGGAGAATGTCTTCGTCTAGAAGTCAATCACATAAATATACTGTATATCCTCGAAATGAGGGAATTTTAAATATTCCTCAGATTGAAGTAGAAGTTAACGGGAAGAAATACCAAACTAAAAGTCATAAAATAGAGGTTGTTGAAGGTAGTTTACGCAGTCAGACTCAAACTCCTAGTAGAAATAACTCGCCCTTCTCTTCTTTTTTTGATGATCCTTGGGCTGATAATACTCCTTCTCGGAGGAATAATAATTCTTCTTTTGTAGTTGTGGAACTAAGTAGAGATTCACTCTATGTAGGACAGAATGTTGATGTTAAATATACTTATTACACATTGAATAACAATTATAACATTAATTATGATATGCAAACCTTTGATGGATATGGAATTGAAAGCAGTGAAACCATTAATGAGAACTGGGAAAGAACAAAATATAAGGGTCGTAATTATCTCAGAAGAGAGATAGTTACTCTTAATCTCTCAGTACAAGAAGCTGGTCAACTCACGCTACCTATGATAGTTGTTAATGAAAGTGTTATTTTTAACCGTAATAGTTATAAGAGTCCTACAACAAAGCTCTTGGTGAAAGAGCTACCTAAGAAGGGAAAGGCGATTGATTTCTCTAATGCTATTGGCGAATTCACTATTAAGTCTGAATTAAATCAATCAATTATGTTTGAAAACCAACAAAACCAACTACAGGTAACAATCAAAGGGAGAGGTAATTTCCCAAAAATATTGTACCCTGAAATTCAAGCAGTTGATGGCTTAGAAATATTAAAGCCTAAAGCAACAATGAGTCTAGATGCCAAAGATAGTGGAACACTAATCCTAACTTACGATATTATACCTTCTGAATCAGGCAAATTCAGAATCCCCCCAGTGAGTTTGAATTATTTTGATGATGTTAAAGAAGATTATCAAACAATCTATACTGAAAGTAGTTTATTAACTGTTAAAAGCAGTAATGGGACTGGAAATATTTCTGATCAAAAGGAAAGTAATGTCTTTTTTACTAGAAATAAGCCTTACCTTGGCAACATAAGCAGAGAGTATTTATTGATTAATAAATTTACATATTGGCTTATGCTAAGCATATTACTGTTATCGATCATTGGCTATATGATGTATATTAATGTTCAGAAAAAGAGAATGAGTGATCTTGGTTTTGTAAGAAAAAGAGAAGCTCTAAGTATCTTAAAGACAGCAGTAGAAGAATCTCAGAGACTTGTTGAGAAAAATGATATATTATTCTATACTAATGCTCAGAATAACTTATTGAAATTTATTGCCAAAGTGACCAAAGCATCTTTGCAACTTTCTCAAAATGAGCTAATTCAAGAGTTAGAAAAAAGTAGCCTTAATAAAGTTACTGTAGGGAAAATTAACTCATTTCTTACCTATTGTGAGCAGATCAAATACCGCCCTAATTTCCAAAGCAATGAGAATATTCAGAATGATTATCAGAAATTCTTAAGCATTTATAATGAAATAAAGAATAGTTAAGGATATTAAATATGTCTATAAATAAAATCAATCTAAGTACCCTAAAATTAATCATAATATTACTTTTTGTGCTGATAAATTCCTTTATTTTAACAGAAGATTTGTCGGCTAACGAACTTAATCTTCTCTTTAGACAGGCAAATAACTTCCTTCAACAGGGAAACTATTACGATGCTATCAAAATATACCAAGAATTAGAAAAGCAATCTAATGATCCTAATCTCCATTATAATATTGGTAATTGTTATGCTCAGATAGATGAAGCAGGATATGCTGTATTATATTATAAACGAGCTCTTCGTATTGATAGTAGTAATTCAGCAGCTCGCAAAGCTTTAGAACAGATGGAAAGCTCAATAATTAGTGCAAATCTAGCAGAAAGTTCATTCACTAATAGATTACTATTTTCTGTTTATAATTGGTTAGATATTAATCGCTTAGCTCTGATAGTTTTTATGCTTTTTCTCTCTTTAGGGATTTTAATTTATCTTTATCTCTCCCAGAAAATAGCTATATCGATTTTTGCAAAAAGATTTTATCTTACCTTAAATATCTTTCTCTTATTACTTTTTATTGCAGTTTCTATAAGTAAGTTCACTGCTTTTGTGACAAATCGTGAAGTTATTGTGGTAAAAAAGAACACAATTATTCACAAGGATGAAGATGGGAGGATTTTCCCTACCAACAAGAAACTTCAAGCAGGTTTATCCCTTAAATATCTTTCTTCTTTAGAAGATAGAAAAGCCGGATATTCCTTAGTTGCTCTACCTAATGGAGAGATAATTGCGATAGAGAATGAAAGCTTTAGGCGAGTCGTTTCAGATACTAATAACAGCAATTAAAATAATCTTTAAAATAGAGTTTTGGCTACTCAATATAAATTAGAGGAAAATATTATTTAGAAGATTACAATATTAAATCATATAAGATAATTGAATTTCCTTGACATTAAATACACTCACTAGATTAATAAGCTATTAAACTTATTTCTGGAGGAGATATGTCAAGAGGATTTCGTACTCTATTGTTTTTTATAATGATTATTATAATCATAACAGGTTGCCCTAAAGAGGAAAAGAGTGAAGTTCAACCACTATTATCTGATAAACAAACTCAAGTTGAATCAGTTTCTGCAGAGTTGAGTAAAGATGCAGAACAATCTCAATCCTTAGAGCAAAAGCAAGGCTTAGATAATGAAGTTACAGAATCCATGCCTAATGATATACCAAGTATGCCCATGAATGATTCTGAGGAAGAAGCTAAAACCGAAACAGGTTCAGAGTCAATTTCTTCAACCAGAGAAAGAATAATAAATAGGTCTGCTCATACTCCAACTTCCAATCAAAGAGTTGTTTATACAAAACTAAACTCTTGGAATAATGATCGAGATTATTATGAAATAGCTTTTAATACTCCCTTACAAGAATCAATTAGACTAGAAGATTATAATAAATATATAGAATTCTCTCCTCGCACAGATGGTGCATTTGAAAAAATAGAAGATAAAATAGTGCGTTTCTATCCTGCAGAAAGATTTAAAGGCGACTATACCTATAAGGTGAAGATAGACCAAGCTGAACTTTTAAATGGTGAGTTTGCTAAAGTTGAACTATCTTTCTATAACTCAGCACCGATCTTGACTTTAGGTCAGGTTTCTCTCCATCCAACTTCTAACAGAAATGAGTATTATCTTGAATTTATTATTAACCATTACCGAGGCAGATATCAAGATTCTGATTACAGGAATGGCTTAAAAATCCGTATAGGATCTAAACAGGCAACTGTGGATAATATCAGTTATGATGATAGTGGCGAAATGGTGCTTAAGAGTAATCTTTTTACTGCTACCGAAAATGACAAAATCATTCTCTCACCTAAAGCTGAGGCTTTCCGAACAGACAACAGAAGAGGAATATATTATTCAAATACAATCAAGGAGATGAGAAAATTTCTTCTTAATAGTATTAACACAGTTACAGATAATCAAGGTAAAGCAAGAATTGAATTAACTTTTTCTAAGAATCTAGATGATAATCAATCTCTTAAGGGTTTAATTACTCTTGCTGAGCAAGAAGAATTAGCAGTATCAATTTCTAAGTTTATGAATAAGGTAATTGTTTCTGGAAACTTTGAACTAAACAAAGAGTATAAGCTTCAGATAAACTCAGGAATCAAAGCTGCTGATGCTTCGGTTTTACAAGAAGCAAAAGAAGAAATAGTTCATACTTATAATCGTGAAAGAGAGTTAGAATTTGCCGATAGAGGAGTTTTTTTATCATCACTTAATAATAACACTTTCAACATTAAGGTAGTAAATTTCCCTGAAGTAGATTACCAATTGTGGGCTATTCAAGTAGAGAATATAGCTGAAATGATTCATAATATTAATATTTCAGATTATTCTATCACAAATTATAAGAACTATTATAGAAATGATAATTTGCATTGGTATGGGGAAGAGGTAAAGAGGGGAACAGTTAAAACTGAAGTGATAACTGATAAAGATGCTTTTATTAAGCTAGATTTAGGAGAAGTCATCAAAAAGGCTCCAGATAAAATTTATATTCTCAATTTACAAGGGAAAGTAGAAGCAAATGATAAGTTAAAAACACCAAATAGTTTCTATTATTATAATTACAGTTCTAAAGTTTCTAAGATGCTTTTATTTACTGATTTAGCTCTTACAGCAAAAGCATTTAAAGAGAAGGTAATGGTTAATGTTGTAGATGTAACTGATGGCTCACCTGTAAAGAGAGCAGATGTTCAATTAAGGAGTTATAACAACACTCTTCTTGCTAAAGGAAAAACCGATAGGAATGGTAATTTTGTATTTGATAATCTCGAGAAAGCTTTGAATTTTGGACATTTCTTTGTAGTTGCTGAGAGAGAGGGGGCTTTAGGGCTTCTTTCCAGTTCCACAATGCTTTTAGATAATACTAAATTCAATATTGATAGAGATCTTTCTCAGAATGAATACAAACTAGAACTCTTTTTAGATAGACCTGAATACAGGCCTGGAGAGACAGTAAATTTATCTATTATGGTTAGAGATAATGACAACAAAATAGTAAAAGAAAATTTACCTATCATTGCAACTGTTTATGATCCTAGGAATAGTAAAGTCTCAAGTGAGAAAATTACAGAATATAAAGAAGGTTTTGCAACATATAAAGTGGCTACTCAATCCAATGTAGATACAGGAAACTGGAGAATCGAAGTAGAATATGGTAATCTTAAAAAAATGGTCAATTTCTCTATAGAAACATTTGTTCCAGAAAGAATTAATGTTACTATGGAAACAAATAAGGATATGTATTCTTCTACTGATAAAAGCATAGACTTAACACTCAATAGTACTTATCTTTTTGGAGCACCTTTAGTTGGAGCAAAATGTAAATTAGACTTCAATATCTATCGTAATTACAGTTTTGCTCAAGAGAAGTTCAATCAATATTCTTTTGTCGATGAGTTTTCTAATAATGATTACTCTATGTATCAGCAAGTACAGGAATTATCAAGTGATGAGAATGGTAAAGTTGATGCAAACTTTAAACTATTAGATGCAAAAGAAGGAAATCATCCTTACTTTGTAAATGTTGATGTGGAAGTTACTGAAGAAGGTGGAAGACCTATAAATAGAAATTTAACCCTACCAGTTTCACCTTTAAGAAAATATATCGGTTTAAGTAACAACAGATATTTAAAGGCTAAGAATGGAACTTATCAAGTAGGACTTGTGGTAGTTGATGAAAAAGGAAGCAGTCTTCAGGAAGGTACTCAAGTAGAATTCGTTATCTATGGAAAGAAAGGAAGTTGGTGGTGGGATTATGATTTTAACTATCGAGCTTCTTTCAAGAAATCAGAATCATCTTCTGTTATAACTAAGGGACAGGTAACTATAGGAAAAGATAAATATATTACCTTTAAACCTCAATCTTCAGATTATAATCTCTTTATTGTTGAGGCTAGAATAAAAGGTAATGATGATTATGAAATAAATCATAAGTACTTCAACAACTATTGGGGTGATCATTCTGAACTTACAGAAGATAGCTCTTTAGAACTTAAAACGGATAAAGAAGATTATGAAATTGGTGAAACTGTCAAAGTAAGCATTCCTAGCTCCAAAGACAGCAAAATCTATCTTGCAATCATTAAGAAAGATGAAATTGTTAAACAAGAGATTATAGATGTGAACACTAATGGAGATTTTATTTACGAATTTGAAGCTGATGCCTTAATGATACCTAATGTTTATCTTGATGTCCGAGTAGTTCAAGGTCAAAAGAATAGAAATAATGATCTTCCCTTGAGCTTATACGGAATAATCCCTATTAAGATAATAGATAAAACAACTTCACTCGATATAAAGTTAGAGCTCCCTGAGAAGATTAATTCCAACTCTAAATTGAAAGGTAAGATTGATGTAGGTGTTAAAAAGAAGACTCAATATATTGTTTCCATCGTTGATCAAGGTTTAATCAATAAAAGTAATTATTCTATTCCGAATCCCTGGACTCTTTTTTATCGTAATGAAGGCTATTTTGCTCAAGATTATGATAACTTCTCTTTCTTCCTTAATGCCCAGAACTTAGAAATATTCCGAACCATCATGATAGGTGGAGGTATGGCCATGCTAAGTAAAGGAGCTAGCTTCGAAAATGATAGTGTAGGTTCATTAAGGGAAATGAATAGATTGCAAGAAACAGGTGTGCAAAGATTTAAACCTGTCTCATATTTCTTAGGGATTTTAGAAACTGATGATAATGGTAAGGCTGAGTTTGAAGTTGATATAGCTGATTATATTGGAGCTCTAAAAGTTACTCTTGTCGCAGCTAATGAAGAAGCACTTGGAGCATCAGTTAAACCCGTTATCGTAAAAGATGACATCATTGCTATGCCAACTCTCCCAAGAGTATTAACACCTAGTGATGACTTTCAAATCCCTGTTAATGTTGTCATAGACCCTAGTGTAACTTCTGATGTTGAAATTGAGTTAATTACCAATAGCATTGTAGAAGTTACTTCAAAATCAAAACATATCATTCCTGCAGGCCAAACAAGTAAATTACTTATTTTCTCAGCTCAAGTAAAAGAAGCTATAGGAAAAGCTGAATTTAACTTTAGAATCAAGAGTAAAGACTTTTCTTCTGACAAGAAGATTGATGTCGGAATCAGATTACCTTCAGCATATCAAACCGACTCTAAGATGCTTAGCTTTACTGGAGATGAAATAAACTACAATGTTCCAGAACTTGGTTATGCTAATAGTGGTCAGGCTTATCTATCTTTTACTCAAGGATTTGAATTTGATGCTGATCAGCAACTTCGTTACTCTATCAGATATCCTTATGGCGGAGCAGTAATGAAAACTGCAACTGCTTTTGTTCAACTTCTTCTTAGTGATTTTATCACAGATGTTAATCTTAGAAATGAGCTTGACGCCAATGTAAATGCTTACTTCCAAGAGATAGTTAAGTATAATAAGCAAGGTTTATGGGAGTGGCAAGGCCAGTGGAATTACGCTAATAATCGTAAAATTCTCAATGCTTATGCCCTGCATACTTGCTTGATTGCCAAAGAGAAAGGCTATAATATAAATGAGTTTGTCTATTCTGAAATTCTAAGTTTTTTGGAGAAATCAAGTAGAAATACCTCACAAGTAGATTTTGAAGATGCCTATATTCTCTTCGTTCTAGCTCTTGCAGATAAAGCAAATATTGCTTCTTTAAACTACTATAATGAACAAGAGGTTATTAATATCGAGAGTAGTGCTGTCACCATGTTAGAGATGGCCTATAGGGAATCAGGTTTTGATATTAAAGATCTAACTAAAGATTTAAAAGCTGATGTTCTTATTCAAGTAAAAGATAATCATCATAATTATTTAAAACCTAATGAAGAAGTCGCTCAAGCTTTAGAACTATACTCTAATTCTATCTATAATAATAGTGATGATGTTCAGAAAGCTAAAAACAGAGCAACTGCTTTAGCTCTTGCTAAGAAGATGCAATCTCCAAGTTACTGGAATCAGTATGAGAAAGGTTGGAATCTCTTTGCTCTCGCAGGTTTCGTAAGTACTTTACCTAATGATTATCAGAATTATACAAGAGCTGAGTTTGAATTAACAGTAGCGGGGAAGAAAGAGAATATTCAAGTAGATAAGTCTTTTTTCTTTGATTTAACTCCTTTCAAAAATAGTGAGCTTGTAATAAAAGCTATATCAGCTAAGGCTAAAGATGTTGCAATTATTGCCAATAATGTCTTCGTCCCTAAGATTACTGATACTAGATCTTCATCAGATAATATTACTCTTGATGTCATCTATACAGATTTAGATGGACAAGTACTTGATGTCTCTTCTTTAGAGCAAGGTCAGACTTTCTATGCTGAGATTAATACTACTCCAGACTTTAATAATATGGAATTTGCTACAACATATATTCTCCCTTCCTGTTGGGAATTCTCAAGCGAAGAAAATAATTCCTATAACAGTAGAGGATATAATCAAAGTGAATTACCAAACTATACAGATGTCAGAGATGATAGAGTTATTATTTATGGAAAGAGTAGATCAAAACTTCCAACTTCTTACAAGTGTAAAATTAATTCTATCATTAAAGGTAAGTTCATGATGCCTGCTACAACCTCAGAAGATATCTATAATCCTGAGAATCAAGCAGTAATTCAAGGACGACCTATAATAGTTAAATAATAACAGATTGATTAAATTATATATATAAATTAAGATATAATAATTATCCCATGTGGAAACATTTCATGAAATTAAGGTACCCATATATAGTCGTTGCATGTATAGTCGTTGCATGTAGAGACGTTGCATGCAACATTTCTACATGGTGAATGATTATTACATGCCAAAAATCACAAGATTTGTCAGATAAATCAAACTAAACAAGACTAGGAATATTAAAAAATGCTCAAATCTCCAAGCAAGAGATTAATCTTTAAAACTTTGGGAATCATAGCTGTGCTTCTGGCACTAATACTGTCAGCGATTCTAATATCTCCTCTGCCTACAGAAAACGATTGGAACTACTCGACTGTTATCTTAGATGAAAAGGGAGACTATTTAAGGGTATATTTAGATAGTAATGAACAATGGCATCTGCCTTATAATGACACTATTCCTGATAAATTAAAAACTTCCATTTTGAAGTTTGAAGATGAAAGATTTTATTCTCATCCTGGTATTAACCCCTTTTCTCTAGTCCGAGCATTATATTCAAATATTAAAGAGGGGAGAGTTGTAAGTGGTGGTTCTACTATTACTATGCAAACTGCTCGTCTCTTCTTGAACAAAGATAGAACTCTAATTAATAAAATACGCGAGGCCTTTATTGCTCTCAAGTTAGAACTCTTCTATACTAAAGATGAGATACTCTTAATGTACCTTAATAATGCTCCTTATGGAAGTAATATAGTGGGCATAAGAAGTGCTGCCTATAAGTATTACGGCAAAGTTCTTGAACAATTAACCTGGGCTGAAGCCGCTCTTTTTGCTGTTTTACCTAACAACCCTAGTAACCTCTATCCTGGTAGAAATAGCCATAAGCTAAAAGAAAAAAGAGATAGACTTCTCTCTACATTAATGAACCAAGGTTATATCAATCAACAGCAGTTGGAAAATTCCAAAAGAGAAGCTATTCCTACTTCCCACTATTCATTTCCTTTCATTGCTCCTCATCTTGGGGATAAACTAAAACAAGGCTCTAAGGATGAATATAAAACAACTATAAGCAAAGACCTACAGCTCAAGATTGAGAGTCTTGCCTTAAATGAAGGAGCTTATCTTAGTAGTATGGGGATTAAGAATATTGCTATTTTAGTTAGTAATACCCAAACTCATGAAGTAAAGGCTTATATCGGTTCTCAGGCTTATTTTTCAAGCTCTACTAATGGTTTCGTAGATGGCATTCAAGCTCTTCGTTCTTCTGCTTCTATTCTCAAACCTTTCATTTATGGTTATGCTCTTGAGAAAGGACTCATCACTCCCAATTCTCTTATCGAAGATATCAACAAAAGCTATGGAATTCTTCTTCCTAAAAACTTTGATAAGAAGTATCGAGGAATTACTAATGTAACAGAAGCTTTACAAAAATCCCTTAATATCCCAGCTTATGAAGTTACTCAAAGAATAGGGGTCTATGATGCTGTCTCAGTTCTCAAAAGTGTCGGAATGAAAAGTCTTTTCCGTGAGCCTAGCTCTTACGGACTTTCTATCTGTATCGGTGGTGCGGAAACAAATCTCTGGGACCTATCTGAAATGTATCAAACTTTGGGAAACTACGGTAAGTATTCAGGCTTAAAACTTCTTCAAAATGACAAGAGTAATGAAAAGAAAACTTTATTATCTCCAGCTGCTTCTTATCAAATTTTAGACATTCTCAAAGGAGTTAAGAAACCAGCTCCTTTTATGACAGAATTTCCCAATTTTTCTTGGAAAACAGGAACTAGCAATGGCTTTAGAGACGCCTGGGCTGTGGGACTTGACCCTCAATGGACAATTGCTGTCTGGGCTGGAAACTTCACTGGTGAAGGAAATCCACATCTTTCAGGAAGAGAAATTGCTGGCTCAATCCTTTTCAAAGTTCTAGAAACTCTCCCTAACAATAATAACCCTTTCTTTGTTAAACCCTGGGATGATTTTAAACAGATCCCTGTCTGTGCTGTAAGTGGATTTAGTCCTTCCAAGTATTGCCAAGATACTCTTTGGATAGATGTTCCGCAGACTGCTTTTCTTCTCCCAAAATGCTCTTATCATAAGCAGATTATCGTTGATGAGAAAGAATCAATGCAAGTTTGTTCTAACTGCTGGAAAGATATTCCCCACAAGGCAATAAGGGTGCTAGATTATCCACCTACAGTAGATTATTACCTCCAAGAAGCAGGGACTTCTTATCCTGAAATTCCTGCTCATAATCCTGATTGCTCAATGATTAGTTCCAACTCTGAACTAATCATTAAATACCCTATTCCCAACAGTCATATCTATCTACCTGTTGATTTATCAGGAAAACTAAACTACTTTCAAGCTGAAGCTTATACTAGCGATGAGATTATCTATTGGTTTTTAGATGACACTTTTTTAGCTCAAACAAATGGAGTGCATAAATTAGACATAACTACAAGTCCTGGAGAAAAAGTTCTGTTTCTTGTTACTTCTCAAGGACTATCAAAAAAAATATATTTTGAGATTCAAGTAAAAGAAGATTGACACATTTCCCTTTGGAAAAATAATAATAAAAACGATAACAAGGACTCTTTATGAAAATAAAAATAATTATCCTTTGCGCTCTTATGGCGATAGGGAATTTGATTTCTATTCAAGATCAAGAAAGATTAACTTTTAACATTAGATATGGTGTCGTATCTGCTGCCGAAGCTGAACTTTTTACTCGTCATATTATTCATACCGACTCAATCTACACCGAGCCAGTTGAAGCCTTTAAGGTAACTTCTAATGCCAAAACTTACTCTTTCTTTGATGTCTTTTTTAAAGTTAGAGATAGTATTATCTCAATTTCTGATAAAGATAGTGGCTTAGCTATCTTCTACGAAAAGAACTTAAGAGAAGGTGGTTATAAACAAAGAAGACTTCACTACTATGACAGAGAGAACGAAAACTGCATCTACCAAAAATGGTCTTTCGGGAAAAAAGAATTTTCTACCAAGGATGTAGCTATTACTAAAGATACTTATGATTTTCTAGGAGCTTTTTATAGTATTCGCCAACAAGAACTTGCTGTAGGAGATACCCTTATTATGACTATGTCTGGAGATGGAGTAACTTTTGATGCTGCTATTGTTGTTCATGAACGAGAAAAGCTTAAAACTATCTTTGGTAAGAAGTATTGTCTCAAAATTGAACCTCAATTAACAGGGGAAACTATCTTCCAAAACTCAGGGAAAATATTCATCTGGCTTACTGATGATGAATTTAAAATACCAGTTAAAATGGAATCAGAAGTTAAATTTGGTAGCTTTGTAGCTGATCTAAAAGATGCAGAAAATGTAGGACTGAAGATAAAATAAGTTTAAGAATGTGACCATACCTCTTAAATCCCCATCCGTGAGGGTGTGGGCTATGGAATGGAAGCGTCCCTGCTTCCATAGGAAGTCTTAAACTCCCCGCTTTAGTGCTGAAGGCAGGCTAAAAAAGGATAGGCTCCTACAAATATAATTTATTCCTGGGATTTCTAGATTTTTAATCAGTTTAGACACTATTCATCTGCTACTTAGCAATTCACAGCGGAGAAAATCTCCACAATCCGACAGAAGAGGGATTATCACACTCTAAACTCCCTGCTTCCATAGGAAATTTTAAAGCTTCTCTCTCAAGTAGAGTGGGAACTAAATCTAATAGTAAATCAAGAAAGATCAAAATCTTCTTAGCTGCAGAGGCAGCGAAATCTTTGTAGCTCAGAAAGCAAGAAATATCCATAAGCTGCAGAGGCAGCGGCACGATTAAGGCTTTTTGTGTCGCTGCCTCTGCAGCTTAGGTAATTGTTTGGCATCTGTTATCTACAAAGATTTCGCTGCCTCTGCAGCTGGTAGAATGATGCATTTTTATAGTCCTGTATCTGTTGTGAAGCTAGCATACATCAAAGATACTTTTATGATTTTTTCTGCTCTTTCTCTCCTCCTTATTACTCAACAAAAAGAATAATTGAATTTTACTTGAGTTGAGTGCCAAAGAGGAAGGGAAGACCATTATAGAATAAGAAAACAAAGAAGCAAAAAGTAATGAAAAACACACTTAATTTAAAAAAATCTGGACTGTTTTTCCTTTTAATATTATTTTGCTTTTTAATGTATTTTATGGAGGATAAATGAATAAGAAAGTTTCTTTAACTGGTATCAAACCAACAGGAATGCCTCACTTAGGGAATTTTGTCGGTTCAATCAGACCAGCTTTGGAGTTGGCTAAAGATTTTGATGCTCGTTACTTTATTGCAGATTATCATGCCCTTAATCAAATAAAAGACCCTGTTAAATTAAAAGATATGACTTTTGAAGTTGCTGCCGCTTGGTTAGCTTGTGGTTTAGATCCAAACAAAGTACTCTTCTATAGACAGTCAGATGTTCCTGAAACATTTGAATTAGCTATTGCCTTAATGGCCTTTACTCCTAAGGGACTAATGAATAGAGCTCATGCTTATAAAGCTATTGTGCAACGAAACGAAGAAGAAGGAAATACCTTAGATGATGGTGTGAATATCGGACTCTTTACCTACCCGATTTTGATGGCTGCAGATATTCTGCTTTTCGATGCCGATGTTGTGCCTGTTGGAAAAGATCAACTTCAACATCTTGAAATGGCAAATGATATCGCTCAGTCTCTCAACTTTAACTATAAAACTGAAATCCTTAAACTGCCAAAACCTTATACCCATGAGGAAGCAGGAGTAATTGTAGGCTTGGATGGAAGAAAAATGAGTAAAAGTTACAACAATGAAATCTCTCTCTTCTTACCTGAAAAGAAATTAAGAAAGACTATTATGAAAATAGTTACTAATTCTCAAACTATAGAAGAAGCTAAAGATCCAGATACTTGTAATGTATTCTCGCTTTATAAAGTATTCGCTAGTCCACAGCAACAAGCTGAACTAAGAGAACGATATTTAGCAGGTGGAATGGGTTGGGGAGAAGCCAAACAAGCTCTCTTTGAAGCTGTAAATGATCAACTAAAAGCCCCTCGAGAAAAATATTTTCAACTCTTAGAAAATAGAGATTTCGTGGACTCAATATTGAAAGAAGGTGCTGAAAAAGCGAGAGATATAGCATCTCAAACTATCCTAAGATTGAGAAATGCAATAGGAATAAATTAAAATAATATTCGAAATATGTAAAAATATTCTTGACAAAAAAACTAACTTATAATTATCTGAATAAACTTATTGCAAGGGAGAAAAAATGGAAATAATTCTTTTAGTAATACATATACTTATTAGTATTGCCTTGGTGTTAATCATCTTGGCTCAAACTTCTAAGGGTAATGGCTTAGATAGTAACTTAGGCGGAGCAGCTTCTAATGTTTTTGGAAGTTCAGCTTCTGATATGATGAAAAAATGGACACAGATTATTGGTGGTCTTTTCTTAATCTCTTGTGTCTTCTTAGCAATAACTGTTAAGTCTAGCAATGGCGGAGATGCCGGTTTAGCTTCTACTATACCAGTAGAACAAACTGAAGAAACTTCACCTGCTCAAAATCTAAATAATAATGAAGGTGATGTTCAAGAATTACCTGCTACTGAAGCAAGTCCAGAAGCAGCTCCTGAATCTCCTGAAAAATAAACTTTACCAAGCAGAAGTGGTGGAATTGGCAGACACGCAAGACTAAGGATCTTGTTCTCAATACGAGTGTGCGGGTTCAAGTCCCGCCTTCTGTACCATTTAAACCCCTGACCTAACGGTCGGGGGTTTTTTGCGTTTAAACAAGAAATTATGTTTACCACAAGACACTAATTACACAAAAAAGAAAGAAGTTTTAGCCACCGATTACACTGATAAGAAAAGGAGTTGCCAGAGAGACACTGCTTATTTTTCACTGCGATGTCTTTAAACCCAAATAATGAAGTAGATCTTTTAGAATAGCACTATATTCATTTGCTAAAGCTTTTACATAATTTCTCAGAGTATATATATTATAAGCTGATAAATTCTGTAAAAGCTTTATCTAAAAGAATCTGCACTCTTCTGTAAAGCTCTACTGCACCATTCGGGTTAAACAATTTCCTTTACACAATCCTAATTCTTAGAATACATGACAAAAAAAATAACAAAGGAAAAAGTTATGTCAAAAAAAGGTCTTCTTCATCATATAGAAATTTATGTCTCTAATCTAGAGAAATCAACTGAATTTTGGTCATGGTTTCTCTCAAAGCTTGGTTATGAATTGTATCAAGAATGGGATCAAGGTAGAAGCTATAAGTTAGATGATACTTATCTAGTCTTTGTTCAAGTTGAGGAAAAACATCTTGATGTTAAGTATCATAGGTGTAAAGCTGGGTTAAATCACTTAGCCTTCCATGCTGAATCAAAAGAGCAGGTTGATGAAATTACTGAAGAATTACGCTTAAAGCAGATTAAAATCTTGTATGCAGATCGACATCCTTATGCCGGTGGTCAAGGCTATTATGCAGTCTATTTTGAGGACCCAGACAGGATTAAGGTAGAGTTAGTAGCACCTGAAGATTTTTAGCTAGGTTGAATTAGAAAATAGGGAGAGCTTATGAACTTTTATGATGATATAATTGCTTCTAATAGTTGGGTAAAAGTAGAGTTGGTAGATAAAGGATGGTCGTCAGATAAAAAGTATCATATTCAAACTAAGGATAGACAAGATTTACTGCTAAGAATCTCTGATATTTCTCAATATGATATTAAGAAAGAAGAATATGAGAGTATGAAATTAGTAGCTAATAGAAAGATATTAATGTCCTACCCGCTGGATTTCGGAGTCTGCAATAATAATAAATTAGTGTATCTACTTCTAACTTGGATTGAGGGAGAGGATGCGGAATCTGCTGTTAAAAGAATGAATCCTAAGGATCAATATAAATATGGATTGAAGGCTGGGGAATATCTACGCCAAATTCATAGTCTTCCTGCACCAACAAATCATTCTAATTGGTTTAGCAGATTTAATCATAAGATAGATAGAAATATCAAGAATTATGAATCTTGTGGCGTAAGTATTGCTGAAACAGATTTGTTTATTAATTTCGTTAACAATAACCGTGAATTGCTTAGGGATAGACCTCAGACTTTTCAGCATGGGGACTATCATACTGGTAATATGATTATTTCTCAGCAAGGTCAGTTAGGTATTATTGACTTTAATCGCTGGGATTATGGTGATCCCTGGGAGGAATTTAATAGAATTGTCTGGAGTGTTAGAACAAGTGAAAGTTTTGCTTCAGGCTATATAAATGGTTATTTCGAAAACAGTGTACCTAATCTGTTTTTTCGATTAATGGCTTTGTATATTGCTAGTAATCAATTAGCGTCAATACCTTGGGCTATAAAATTTGGAAAGAGTGAAGTTGTCGTTATGATTGAAATATCAAGGGCAGTTCTTGACTGGTATGATGGATTTAAAGAATTTGTTCCCAAATGGTACAAAAGATATTAGAATTGCTAAAAATCGTTTAATTTATTTAGGATGAGATCTCCTAAACTCCCTTCTTTAGTGATTAACTGGGGTTACGGACCTTTAGTCCGTGAATGTCAAACTCCCCTCTTTTGTGATTAACTGGGGTTACGGACCTTTAGTCCGTGAATCTTAAACTCCCCTCTTTAGAGATTAACTGGGGTTACGGACCTTTAGTCCGTGAATCTTAAACTCCCCTCTTTAGTGCTGAAAGCACGCTAAAAGAGGGGTGGCTGCGAAGCAGACGGGGTGTTTATAAATCCCCCTCCGTGAGGGGGACACAGGGGTGTTTTCTTCTATGGAGTGGAAGCGTCTCTGCTTCCACATTAGATACTGGGATATCTAGGTTTAATTAGCTTTGAGACTATTTGAAGTGGAAGCACCCCTAACTGGGAACGCAGGCATCTTGCCTGCACCCAGCATAAAATGCTGGGTAATCTTAAGTAGTAGTCCAGCACCTAAGTGCTGGACGCGGGCTAGAATCCCGCATTCCCAGTTATCAGCAGTCTCTTCACAGCACGATAACATTAGATTTTTATAAGGTTTTTCGCATACAAGGGTGTATGCAATCCGACAGAAGAGGGATTATCACACTTTTAAAACTCCTCCCCTCTTTAGTGATTAACTGGGGTTACGGACCTTTAGTCCGTGAATGTCAAACTCCCCTCTTTAGAGATTAACTGGGGTTACGGACCTTTAGTCCGTGAATCTTAAATTCCCCTCTTTAGTGCTGAAAGCACGCTAAAAGAGGGGTGGCTGCGAAGCTGACGGGGTGTTTACAAATCCCCCTCCGTGAGGGGGGCACAGGGGTGTTTTCTTCTATGGAGTGGAAGCATCTCTGCTTCCACATTAGATACTAGTATTTCAAGATCTTCAATCAACTTAGACTCTATTCATCCGCTATTTACCAATTCACAACGGACAAGATGTCCACAAACCGACAGAAGATTACGGCTCTACATTCGTGCATTTAGTAAAATTAGCCTTGGATGGATTAAATTAGTATTTAACTATAGTGATTTTTTAGCTAGTTACACCTTCAGCAGCTTTTTCATAGCCTGGATCTAGTGGTTCCCATAATTCAATCTTATTACCTTCAAGATCGAGGATATGAACAAATTTACCATAATCATAAGTAGCTATTTCGTCTAAAATCTCCACGCCATTAGCTTTCAATTCTTCTACTAAAGCTTCTAAATCTTCGACCCGATAGTTAATCATGAAGTCTTTATCTGAAGGAGCGAAGTAATCTGTTTTATCTGAAAAAGGACTCCACTGAGTGTAGCCAACATTTTCTTTATCAGGGAATTGACACCATTTAAAACTTGTACCATAGTCATCAGTATTAAAACCAAGATTCTCAGCATACCATTCTTTTATTTTCTTAGGGTCTTTGCATTTAAAAAATACTCCACCAATTGCTCTAACTTTTTTCATTTATTCTCCTAATTTATAGTTTTTGAATATTCTACTTAATCGGCCATTACCATCCAATTAATACCAAACTTATCAGTAAACTGTCCAAAATAATCACCCCAAAATGCTTCCTTTATTGGTATCTGGATTATTCCTCCTGAAGAGAGTTCTTCAAAAAGACGGTTTGCTTCTGCTCTGCTATCAGTATTGATAGAGACTGAAAAATTATTACCCTGATGATAGGGGTTATTAATCTGATCGATATTGTCACAGCCCATTAAGATTGTTTCTTGACTTATTGGTAAGCTAACATGCAGAATTTTCTCAGCATCATTAGGGGATAATTCAGGCATAAAATCTTGTTTAGGGAAATCTTGGAAGCGTCCAAGATAAGAAATCTCTTTTCCAAAAACTGATTTGTAAAATAAGAAAGCCTCTTCACAGTTACCATCAAAATTCAGATAAACATTAATCGTAGTCATATTTGATTTCCTTTAAAATAGTTTAAGATATTAATAGTCTGTTAATCAAAACAAGCAAATAAAAAAGAGGCAATCAAATCAGATTGCCTCTATACTCCTAAACTTATTTGTCTTAGAATCGCATCACTTTGTTAAATTTGTTAATCGTGAATGATGGTTTAAAACAAGAGAATAAGTAGAGGAATTTTATTTAGCCAAAGCTAATCTGTGAAACCATAAGAAAAGAAGAGATATTCTCCACTATCAGAAAATTCAAATTCATCAATTATACCAGTCTTTTGTCTGATTAAATCTATTAGATTACTTGTAGAAATGTGTTCTACATCAGTTTTGAGAAAAATCATTGAAAAGGCATGCACTCCCTCCCAGAACCATCTTTCAATCCTAGCATCATATTCTCCAACTTTCATATAGCCTATCGAAAGTATTTTAGTATCCTTTTCAATTGGTACATTTTTAAACTTTTCTTTTATAATGCTATCAATCTCTTTCATTTCTTACTCCTTATATTAATTCTTTATACTTTATCATTATATTACTTTTCTATAAAAAGTAACAAATTAAATTAAAAAACTTAAAAATAATTAAAGAAAAGAGTCTATTTCAGAAGAGATTATCTCTGATGGAAAGCAAATAAATTAGTCATAAATTTTATTTTGACACTTGGAGTTTCTAACTGTTAATCATAATTAATTCTAGTCTTTTAAGTTGACAGCTTTCTCTCAAAATAAATATATTGTTTTATTCAAAGAAAATAAGAAATCTTTGGGAAATTTAGCCAAATGAATATTTTAAACAAAATTAAAAAGTTAATGAACTAATGACAGGTAAAGTAGTATATAAAAATTAAGGAGTAGATTATGGGAAAAAAATTAGTAGTGTTGAGCTTATTTATTTTTATTATATCAAGCTTAGTAGCTTTTGATGGTCAAAGACAAGGTTTTCTCTTAGGTTTTGGAGCAGGACTAGCAAATGTTTCATATACACAAAAGATTGAAGGTTATGGTGATTCTTTCTAAACTGATACTGAAAAAGCTAATGGTTTTGCAACAGACTTTAAAATTGGGTATGCTCCTAACAATCAACTTGAACTTTATTACACAAATCTAGTTGCTTGGTTTTCTATGAGAAATGCATTAGATGAAAATATTACTATAGCTGACGGAGTTGGAGCTATTGCTTTTTCATATTTTATAGCCCCAGAATTAAAATCCGGAGCTTGGCATTCTTCTTTATTTTTAAGTGGTGGTTTGGGATTATCTTCATGGATGACACCTACAGAAGAAGATTCTGAAACTTGGGATGGAACTGGTTTATTTGCTGGAGTAGGTTACGAATTTACTAAGCATTATCGATTTAGTTTGAATTACTTTGTAAATAATCCATCGATAGAAGAAGATGGTTTTACTTTTACAACAAATTCAGGTGCTTTATTGCTAACATTTAGTGGAATGGCTTTTTAGAATATTAAAATATAAATATACTACTTTATCTTTCAGTTTTTTTTAATGAGTTTTGGGTTTAGGAATATTATTGAGTTGGAAGCAAATTTGAACTTCATCAAGCAAACATAAATATTTAATTCTCTTTTTCGTTGACAGACTAACACACTCAAATTATAATGCTAAAAGATAATAACTAAATTTAGGAGAAGAGATGAGTTCACTTGCCGTATTGGGCTGTATGTTCGGAGATGAGGCAAAAGCCAAGATTGTCGATGTAATGGGTAAAGATGCTGAGTTAGTCGTAAGATTCCAAGGTGGAAACAATGCAGGTCATACTATTTGTATAGATGATCGTAAATTTGTTTTTCATTTAGTTCCTTCAGGAATTCTTTATCCAAAGATGAAATGTGCTATCGGCGCAGGAACCGTAATTGATCCATGGTCACTTAAAGAAGAGATAGACTTGCTTCAAGCTCAAGGAATTGAATTTGAAGATAGATTCTATATCGACCCAAGAGCAAATCTTACATTACCAATTCATAAATACTTAGATTCAATCAATGAGAATACTAACAGTAAAATAGGTACAACTAAACGCGGAATAGGTCCAACTTATTCTGATGCAATTGCTCGTAAAGGAATGAAATTCATAGATTTAATTGATGGTATTGATATTAAAATTAAAATCTCAAATCTTTATGATTACCATAATATTAAGATTAAAGAAGCTGATATTGATACTTTGGTAGAAGAGCTTGAAGATATTAAAAATTATTACAAGCCTTTTATTAGACAGGTTAATTACTTGATTGATGAGTATTATCAGCAAGATAAGAATATAATTTTTGAAGGTGCTCAGGGTACTTTATTAGATATTACTTACGGTACTTATCCTTTTGTAACTTCATCAAATACTATTGCAGGTGGAATCACAACTGGTTGTGGCTTTTCCTTAAGAAAATTAGATAAGATTATTGGTGTATATAAAGCATATTACACTAGAGTAGGTGATGGTCCTTTCCCAACTGAACTCTTCGATGATACTGGAGACCAAATTAGAAAACAAGGCAATGAATATGGTTCGACAACTGGAAGACCTAGAAGATGTGGTTGGTTTGATCTATTTGCTTCAAAATATACCGCTAATCTCAATGATGTTGATGAAGTCGCTTTAACTTTGGTTGATGTCCTTATGGATATTGCTGAAATTAAGGTTTGTACTGCTTATGAATATCAAGGTCAAATTCTTACTGAGTTCCCTGTGAGCTCACAAATCTTAGCTGAGTGTAAGCCTATTTATCATAGCTTGCAAGGTTGGAAAGAAGATATTAGCATGATTACTGATTTTGATAAACTTCCTGATAATGCTAAAAATTATGTTCATTTTATCGAAAAAGAAATAGGAAAGAAAGTTTCTATAGTTTCGGTAGGTCCAGGAAGACATCAAACAATATTTAGATAGAAGGGAATTTAGAATTCAAATTTTGAATTGAGAATTTGAAGAAATATATTTTTAAATAATTTAAAACAAAACCTCTTAAATCCCCCTCTGAGAGGGGGACACAGGGGGTGTATCAATATCTCTTAAATCCCCTTCTGAGTGGGGGACGCAGGGGGTGTATCAATATCTCTTAAATCCCCTTCTGAGTGGGGGACACAGGGGGTGTATCAATATCTCTTAAATCCCCTTCTGAGAGGGGGACACAGGGGGTGTATCAATATCTCTTAAATCCCCTTCTGAGAGGGGGACGCAGGGGGTGTATCAATATCTCTTAAAAGTCTATCCTTTTCTAAAAGGGAAGATGGTCAGACTTTTATTTTAAGATAAATATTGAGATGTGCGATTGTTTTGAAATTATAGGGAAAAATTAACATTTTAGGAGTTCATAATGAAAAGGTCTATTTTAACTGCAGTTTTAGTTATTTTAACAGTAGGATTATTTAGTTCAGAAGTTAGCTATAGTGCCCCAGAATTTATGCAAGCATATTATGATGCTTATTCTAATAATTATATCAACACTTTAGCTTCGGGAAGGGGAAATACTGGTGTTGCCAAGATTGAAAATGTCGAAAATGTTTTACTTAATCCTGCAGGTTTTTCTACAGATCACACTGAAATGTATATCGAATTTATGGTAAAGCCAGAGAAGAAAGAGATTGGTCATTTGAAGGATGAGAATTATATAGCTAATAAACCTTTTACTTTTGTAGGGTTTGGATTCAACATGGTTAATAATTTGAGCACAGCTCTTTACTATTCCATGCCAAAGAGCCTTAAATATGATAGATATACTATCGATGATTACGGTACAGCAATTATTCAAGATAGAAAACCTGAGTATAATTATTATCGCTTTGGATTCGTGAATTCTTATATGCTAGAAAATCTTAGTCTAGGTTTTGATGTTAATTACAATCTGCATAATATGGAAAATATGCTTATTAACGGTGTCTCTTCTAAAATTGATTTATCAGAGGGAGCTTTAAGCTTCAGTAGCGGACTGCTCTATAAAGTTAATAATAGACTTAATTTAGGACTAGCTTATAATCATAGTTCAGAAGTAAGTTTTGATACAGAATACTTGGATTGGGTAGTAACTGTTCCTGCAAAATTCTCAGCTGGTTTATCATATTATTACATAGAAGATAGTGTTATTAATATTGATTATGAAAGAAGAATGAATAGTCAAATGAGTGAATACTATGATGATTTAAATATTTTTAAGCTTGGACTTGAACAACAGATTAGAAATAGCATCATTAGATTTGGAGCAATGTATATTCCTTCTACTTTCTCAGGTGAAGTACAGCTACCAATTGCCCAACTAGCTTCTGAGATTATTCCTCATTATCCTAACAACTTTAATGATGGTGTTGAAGAAATTTTGACAAATGAACAAACATTTTTAACTATCGGTTATACTCTTAATCTAGAAGAACTAACTTTCAACTTAAGTGGAATGCAAGCAATTGCTTCTGAAATGAAAACTACCCAACTTTCACTTTCAATAGGCGTTAACTTAACTGATTTTGATATCAATAAATATACCCCAAAAGGTAATGATGAAGACTAAAAATAAAGTTCTAATCAAAAGAATAGAGGATTATGATTTAGCTAAGATAGTTGCCTTTTTTAAAAGAACTGTCTTGAATAAAGATAGAGTACTTCCTACATTAGTTGGCAAGGTCATTTTACTTAAGCCTAATTTGTTGGGAGCTTTTACTCCTGAGAGTGCTGTAACTACTCATCCTGTAATATTAGAAGCAGTAATTCAGATTCTGCAAACTATAGAATGTACTATTCTAGTTGGAGATTCACCAGGTGGTTCTTTAAATTATGAGACTGTTTTAACTAAATGTGGTATTAGGGATCTTGCTGATAGATATGGAGTTGAAATAGTTAACCTTAACAAATACCAAGTAGTTAATGTTAATAACTCAGGTTTTTCAATTGCTTATACTAAGCTCTATGATGAAATAGATTATATAATCAATCTTGCTAAATACAAAACTCATTCTTTGATGCAATTTACAGGTGCGGTGAAGAATCTATATGGCTTGGTACCCGGATTGAAAAAAGCAGACTACCATAGAGAATATCCTAATTCACAAAAGTTTGCCCAATTCTTAGCAAAACTATATGAAAGCCTTAAACCAAAAGTGCTCTTTTCAGTGATTGATGGAATCCTGGGAATGGAAGGAAAAGGACCAAGTGGGGGAAAAGCTCGTAACTTTGGTTATCTTTTTGCCTCTGAGTGTCCATCCTCTGTAGATTTTGTCGCTGCTTATATGATGGGTTTTAAACCTCTAGATATAGAATTAATTAGACTTACTATGCAGATTGATGGAGTTTTACCATCAAGAATAGCGAGCAATTACTTATGGCAAGAAAATATTATTCCCAATGTCGATACCGGAATTGTTAAACTTCGAAGTAAGATTTTAAACAATATCCCTAATGGGGTTAACAAAATATTTAAATCACTTTTTTGGTACAAACCTGTAATTACAGATGAATGTAAAAAATGTAATATCTGTATGAATTCTTGCCCTGTAAATGCAATAAAAGAGGATTCTAAAGGGAATTTAAAGATCGATGATAAGCTTTGCATTCGCTGTTTATGCTGTCATGAATTTTGTCCTCATCAAGCTATAGAAATAGTTAAATCTTCTATTGCTAACAGAATATTACCGCAATCAAATAAGGGAGTATAGAATAGCTAGATAAGATGTGAGATTTTTATTAAAAAAAGTCTTGACTGATATTTTGTTCACTAACTTAATTGTAAATACTAAACTAAGAGAGAGAAATATGGATAGATTAAAAAGAGGAGTTCCCCTCTCAAAAAAGATTAAATATTCGTTACTTATATTAGTAGTAGTTCTTCTCTTTAAACTCAGCTTTATCGGAAGAGGAAGCTTTCTAAGTGTTTACAAAAACAGTGTCAGAGCAAAAAAGACAAAACAACAATATGAAGAAATTTTGACTAAAATTGAAGAGACTGATGCTGAAATTAGCCGTCTGATTCATGATGATGAATATCTAATTAAAGTAGCTCGAGAAGAGTATGGAATGCAAAAAGAGAATGAACGAGTAATTAAAGTAATTGAAGCTGAAGAAAATAATAATCCAACAGGAGAATAATATATGGCACAAGTGATTGTGAACAATGTCAATAAAATATATGATAATGGCTTTCATGCTGTGAAAAGTGCAAATTTCGTCGCTGAAGATAAAGAATTTGTAGTTTTAGTTGGTCCTTCGGGCTGTGGTAAAACAACTACCCTCAGACTTATAGCGGGACTTGAAGATATAACTGATGGTGAAATAAAAATTGGTGATAAAGTTGTTAATAATGTAGCTCCCAAAGATAGAGATATTGCCATGGTTTTTCAAAACTATGCTCTTTATCCTCACATGACAATTTATGATAATATGGCTTTTGCTTTAAAATTACGCAAAGAATCTAAAGAAGAGATTGATAAAAAAGTTAATGACGCAGCCAAATTATTAGGTATTGAAAGTTTATTAGATAGAAAGCCAAAACAATTATCTGGTGGTCAAAGACAGCGTGTAGCCCTTGGTAGAGCTATTGTCAGAAAACCTGCAGTATTTCTCTTTGATGAACCTCTATCCAATCTCGATGCTAAACTTAGAGTTCAGATGAGAGCCGAAATTAGTAAGCTCCACAAAACTTTAGAGACAACTATGATCTATGTTACTCATGACCAAGTTGAAGCTATGACTATGGCAGATAAAATTGTAGTTATGAAAGATGGTATTATTCATCAGATAGATTCACCACTTAACCTATATAATCATCCGGTAAATCTTTTTGTTGCTGGCTTTATAGGTTCCCCTGCCATTAATCAGTTAAAAGGTAAAATCGTTAAAAAAGGCGATGCAATCTATTTTACAGATGAAGATGTTACCTTGAAGATTAATGAAGAACACAATGCTATATTGAAAGATTATATAAACAAAGAAGTAACTTTAGGTATTAGACCTGAAGATCTTTATGATTCAGACTATGATGACTTAGCTGAGAATCCTGAAAAAATTGAAGCATTTTGCGATATCGTAGAGCCAATGGGAAATGAGTTTGTTGTCTTCTTAAAGACAAAACATGCTAAACTTACCGCTCGTTTCGATCCTAAAAAGATGCCAAAGATTGATGAGAATATCAAAATTACTATTGATATGAAGAAGATTAAAATATTTGATAAGGAGAGTGAACTTTCACTATTCTAATAAGATAAATTTTGTTAAGACTCCCTTTGGTTAGGGAGTCTTATTTTTAACTCAGGTAGAGTATTAATTGGGTTTAAGAGGTTATATGAAATTAGTATGGTTATTCTATTATTTATGTTTGGTTAATTGTAGTTTATTTGGTCATATTTATCTTGATAACTGTGCAGCTCGAGTAGGAGTGGCCAATCTTAACTTAATCTCAAATTCACCCTTAACAGATTATTATCAAGCTGGTGTTTCCAATTCAGGAATATCTACTTCAATCTCCCAACCCTTTCAGTTCTCAGGTGTAGAAAATGGAAATATCACATTTTCTAAAAAATATCATAATAACCATCTTTCAGTCGGCTCACTCTATCTTCTAAGTGATTTCTATAAGCTCTATTCTAATTATCTTTCCTATAATTATTCATTTCAAAATATTATTACGCTTGGGATTAGTCAGAAATTTATTTCTATCAACGAAACAGAGAATTACTTCTTTACTATCACTGATATTGGCTGTAAGATTACTCAAGAGAAGACCTGCTTAGCCCTTAATTATACAAATCTTTTTCATAAAAATAGCTCAAGAATAGATTTACCGAATATTTTCAGTACTGAAATAAGTTATAATCCTCTCCCTGAAACTTTTGTCGCAATAGGATTTCAAAAAGAGAAGAAACATAAAGTCTCAACTAGGTTTGGCTTTCGTTATGATTTAATAAATTCTCTGACATTGTTATCAGGCTATTCGCTTGAACCAAACCAAATCTATTTCGGTTTAGGCTTAGATTATAAAAGAGTTAATATTAACTATGCCATAAATACTCATCCCCAACTAGATTCAAGTCACTATATATCAATAATATATGATATGTAAGAAATTAGCAACTCTGCTACTTCTAATCTCATTGAATTTGCTTTACTCTAATACAGAGATTTATGATTATCAAGAAGAAGAGGAATTAATAGAAATAAGAAACAATGAAGTAGAAGAGAGATGGTTAGATGCTTGGACTGATAATAAGTTAAAAATCAATTTTAGAAAGGATTTTCTAGATTCAAGCAATAACAGACTCTTTTTCCATACCCAAAATAAGAAGATCAGTACTCAATTTTATAAACAAGATAAAGCAAGGATTTTTGCTAAATATCAATCTGCTAAGTATAGTCTTGGTTTTGGTAATTACCGTCCTGCTTTTGGCTTGGGTAGCATTTATAAAAGAGCATCAACTGAAGATTATCTCTCAAAAGTATTATCTAAATCCCAATTAGATCTCCAAGGATTCTTTAGTACATATCAGTTAGATTCTTATAAGTTTAGTCTCTTCTATTCCAATAGTAGCTTAAATACAATAATCGATTCAGATGGTCAAAGAAGAATAGTCTATTATGATAGTGATAAGATTGCTTTAAAACAGAGTGGATTAATTCTAAGTAAAAATTACGATGACTTTAATCTAAGCCTGTTAACAGCGCAATTCACTACTTCAAAGCAGTTAAAACAGTTGAACAACAAAGAGAGATTTCTAATATTTTCAAGTTATGCTACATATCAGTTAGAAAATCTTGATATCCGATATGAAACGAATTATCTCTTCTCTCGATTTTCCCACTCTTTTTGGGCAAGTTTTAATAGAGATTACTTTGAAACTATCTGGAAATATAAATCACTTCCTAGCTATTCCCTCAATTGGTTAAACGCTGGAATAAGTAATAAATATAACACAAATTCAACCCTTTACTCAGGCGAATGTTCTGTCAAGTTGGCAAACTTAAACTTAACACTAGCTTCAGAATTAAAATCTAACCAACAAATAAATCAATGGAGAAGTAAAAGTAGTGTTCGACTAGCAACAGTTAAGAAGTTTAGTTACCTACTTCAACAAGAGGTATATCAGGATTTTCAATCAATAAAACAAGAGAAATATACCCATACATTCAAACTAAAGCTCTTTGATTTTGATAATTCTAATATTACCTTTAATTATACTTTGAATAATAAAGAGAAAGGGGGAGTTGCCAATATGTATCAAGTAGAGTTTAATGGAAAAGCTAAGTATGGGAAATTACAAGTGAACTTGAAAGTATTAGATAATTATAAAAATGAAGAGACTGTTGAAGATATTGATGAAAATATCATAGCTACTTTTTATGAATATTCAGAAGATTTTCTAATATTATTTAACTATCAGACCCCTAAATTTCATAACTTCTTACTAAAAAGCTCTCTTATTCATTCCTTATACAATGATAAAGTAAAATCTCTTAGAATAGAGTTAAGTTTTCTTCTTTAAAATACTCCTGCATAAGCTCTGGATAGTTGTTCGAAGTCTTATTAACTGCCTTAGAAACTGGATAGATGTCAAAAGTACTTTTCTGGTTAGTGTTGCAATTTTTCAACACTTCTTGATAATCTGAATTAACAATATAATCTTCTAACTGACTATTAGCTACAATAATAGGCATTCTGTGGTGTATTGGTGAGATTTGGGCATTTGCTTCTTTAGTCAGAATTGAGAAACTCGCTAGAATGGAACCATCAGGATACAACTTCATATCATATATCCCTGCCATAAAGAGTAATTCTTCTTCCTTTAGCTTGATAAAGTATGGTTCTTTAGTCTCTTTATGCCATTCATAAAATCCATTTGCTGGAATTAAACAGCGTTTATGACGAAAGAGTCCTCTCCATACAGCTTTCTCCTGAACAGATTCAATTCGAGTGTTAATAATATTGTAGGGAGAAGAATCATTTGCCCAAGCAGGAATTAATTTCCACTGCATAAAATCCTGAATTATTCTTTTACTATCTGAAAATAGAAGTCCTACTTGCTGTGTAGGTGCAACATTAAAGTTTATTGGAATAGTAAATTCAGGATTAGCTAACTCATCTAAATATTTCTTTAGATAGTTATGTTTTATTACTTGGGCAAATCTTCCACACATATTATTTAGTCCAACTAGCGGAAAGAGCAATAATTACCTTAACTGCAGCTACCATAGAAGAAACAGGAATCCATTCTCTTAAAGAGTGATAAAGAAAACCACCAGTAAAGATATTGGGTGTTGGGACTCCGAGATAGCAGAGTTTTGCTCCATCTGTGCCACCCCGAATAGGAGTTCTGAGTGGATTAATACCTAGATCTAGCATCACTTCTTCAGCCTTTTTAACCACTTGAGGATGTTTATCTAGAATAGTCTTCATATTCTTATAGCTATTAGAATGTTTAATGGAAATCTGTACTCCAGGATATTTTATCCTTAACAACTCAGCTGTAGCTTCGATAAATTCTATTCTTCTTAAGTTATTCTCTTCAGCGAAATCTCTTAAAATTATATCTATTGAAGCATTGCTTTCTTCACCTTGAATACTTCTTACATGATAAAAACCTTCTCGACCTTGGGTGGTCTCAGGACTCTCTTGTTCTGGGAATAGAGAGACAAATTCAGAAGCTATTTTGCCTGCATTAATCATTATATTCTTAGCTTTCCCAGGATGAACATTTTGTCCGTGAATAGTGATTTTAACACTGTGAGCATCAAAGCATTCATCTTCTAACTCACCAATCTCCCCACCATCGATAGTATAAGCTATCTTACCAATTCTCTCGCGGGAAATATTTTCAGTACCAGCACCCACCTCTTCATCAGGAGTAAAGCAGATTCTTAACTCTGGATGTTTTAATTCTGGATGACTTGTGAAAATAGCTAATGCTGTCATTATCTCTGCAATCCCAGCTTTATCATCTGCTCCCAAGAGAGTATCGCCTGAGGAAGTTATGATCTGTTCCCCAATATAATCTAAAAGTTTAGGAAATTCTGAAGGCTTTAAGAAGAGTTCATCATTGCATGGATAAGCTAAATCTTCACCTTGATAACTTTTTCTCAACAAGGGCTTAACATCTTTTCCTGATACTGCAGGACTTGTGTCTAGATGAGCTAAAAATGTTATAGGGTCGGTCTTTACATTAGGTGACGCAGGTAGTTTAGCGTATACATAGCAATGTTCATCAACTTCTACATCGACTAATCCTAACTCTGTCAGTTCACTACTTAAAATATTAGCTAGATCCCACTGATTTGTTGTTGTTGGGTTAGGGCTACCATTATCATCTGAAGTAGTTTCTATCTGCACATATCTCAAGAATTTGCTAACTACAGTATCCTCTATATTTGTTATTTTAGAAAAATCTATCATTGATTATCCTTATATATATTTTTATTTAAATTAAAAAAGCGGTCATAAGACCGCTTATTATATTTTAAGAACTGATTAGTTACCGAGTTCTTTTTCTAATTCTTCAAATCTTTGAGAAGCTTTAAATTCATTATAAAGTGCTTCTTCATTCTTAATAGCATTTACAGTTTGTTTATTAACTTCACTTAGAGGGATTCTAACTTTAACAAAGACTTTTATTTTGTTATCTTTTTGTTTGATTGTTTCACTTTTGTCGATACTAGCACCTTTGAAAGTGGCACTTGCAACTACTTTAACAACTTTAGAAGTTAATGCTAAAACTTGAGGGTCATTAACACCTGCTTCTTCTTCAAAGTTTTTTATCATACCTTTAACTTTTGTTTCTACATAGTTAGCTGCTTGAAGCATTGCATTAGCATAAGCTGCGTCCTTAGCAGTTGAACTAGTCATTTTTACACCTTCACCATAAGTATAAACGAATTCAGGGTTATCCTGTAAATCCCACCATTCAGGATAATACATTATTACATGATCTACTTGTTCGTGCTTTGGTCCTTTGTTTGAAGAACATGCGACTGACAATATCGCTATTGAAATCAACATAAATACTACAATAATTTTTGAAATCTTCATTTTTCCTCCATTATTTAAATTAATTACAATGCAAATAAATATTTTAAATAATGATGTGTCAAGATAAAATGTTATAAATCTAAAATTAACTTCATTTAAATAAATATAACAGATAAGCTATATTATGATAAATTATTGAAAACAGGAGATATATGCAGAATAATGAAGATTTCAAAAAAATAGTCTTCCAAATAGCATATTATTTCTGATTGGTTTATTAGATAATCTTTAGCTTAATATTCTGAATGAAATATTAAGAAGTTAATAACTTGGATAAAATTAATTTTAACTAGTTTGGACTTAGATATCTTAAGTTAAGAAAAAACAAGGCGAATATTACTTGACTTAAAATCGTCAAATTTAATTATTTGTAAAAATACATAATTAATAAGAAGGGATTATCATGAAATTGAAAGATATCTTAGAGTTATTAGAAGGTGAGTTATTGACTCCAGACGCCGATGTAGAGGTTGATATACCTTGTGCTTTTGGATCTGATTTAATATCTGACATCTTAATGTGCACCAAAGAATCTACATTATTATTAACAGGATTAACTAACCCGCAAGTTATTAGATTATCCGATATGATCGATTTGTTAGGCGTAGTTTTTGTTAGAGGTAAAAGACCTCCTCAAGACCTTATTGATATGGCTATTGAGAGAGAACTACCATTAATTACTACCAAAATGACAATGTACAAATCCGCAGGTCTTCTTTATAACAAGGACCTCAGATCTTGTCAAATCTAAATATGGCAGAATATTGGAATATCAATGAAGACTTTAAAGAAAGAGCTGAAGTATTTCTCAAGGAGAGGCCTGCTCCTGCTATTTCTTTAGAGTATGAAGTAACTAAGCACGACTTTATCAACGCGGGGAATGGTTCTGCTGAACTGAAGAGATTATTAAAGAAACTAGGAATTGATCCAGTAGTTTTACGCAAGGTTGCTGTAGCTTCTTATGAAGCTGAAATCAATCTGGCTGCTCATTCAGAAGGTGGAGTTATGAAAAGTAATGTGCATGCTGACTTAGTGCATATAGTATTTGAAGACATCGGTCCAGGGATTGAAGATATTAATAAAGCTTTAGAGCCAGGATTTTCTACAGCTGTAGAATATGTTCGTGAAATGGGCTTCGGAGCTGGACTGGGTTTACCAAACATAAAAAAGAATTCAGATGTTATGCATCTTGATTCAGTAAGAGGAAGAAATACTATATTAGAGATTATAACATATTTTAAATAGATAGCAGGAATATATGTATCAGAAAAACGAGTATTTTCATGCTTTGAGAATTAAGCAAGAAAATTGTACGGGATGTACTGCTTGTGTTAAAGTGTGTCCAACCGAAGCAATTAGAATAAGAAATAATACGATAATTCTTGATGAAAGAAGGTGTATTGATTGTGGCAATTGTATAGAAGCTTGTTCTTTTAAGGCAATTGTACCTTATTCTGACGACTTTGAAATCATTAATAACTATAAATATAGAATAGCTATATTCTCAACAGTGTATGCTGGGCAGTTTACTGAAGAGAATGATTATGCAACTATCAAGAAGACAATCCTCAAATTAGGTTTTGACGAAGTAGCTGAAGAATCAAGTGTTGTAGATTTTATGTCAGAGATGATTCAGAAATATATTCGTGAGAATAAAGATATCCGACCTGTTTTATCCAGTGGATGTCCAGCAATTGTAAGATTGATTCAGGTAAGGTTTCCATCCTTACTTCCAAATTTATTTCACATAGAAGCTCCCATGAGTATTCTATCCTACTATTTACGCGAACAAGCTAAAGAGAAATACCAATATACTGATGAGGAAATAGGGGTCTTTTTAATTGTTCCTTGTGTATCTCAAGTTACAGCTGTTCATCAACCTGAGGGGACTTACAAGAGTTATCAAGATGGTGCTTTTTCTATTAGGCAAATATATAGTAGAGCCCAAGAAGTTGTTAAAGAAGCCTGGTATGATGACAAGCCTATTGATACTTATGAGAGTGGTTTAACTTACGGGATTGCTGCCAAAGAAGCTGATAAAATAGATTCAGATGATATCAGAGTTCTTTCGGTTACAGGTATTGATAACTGTATCGATATACTTTCTCGGATTGAAGATCACCATTTTGATCAGTATCAATATGTAGTATTACGCAGTTGCGATGTGGGTTGCGTTGGTGGTGGCTTGAATGTAGAGAATAAGTTCATTGCTATGAGTAGGTTGAAGAAGTTAGCCCAAAAAGTTAATGATGATAAGTTAGATTATAAAGAGTTTTGGAGATTACACAAGAAGGGTAAATTTGGGGTGCCTAAACTTAAGCCTCGTTCAATAATGGAACTTGATGATAATTTATTTGCAGCTTTAGAAAAGATTCAGAAAATTCAAACGATTGTTAAACAACTTCCAGGAATCAATTGCAGTGCTTGTGGATGTCCCACCTGCTATGCTCTTGCTGAAGATATTGTCCAAGGAAAAGGAACAATAAAAGATTGTGTAATCCTTTACAAACAAAATTTAGATAAAACTGATAAGAAAGGAAAATAATAATGATAAATTTACAAGATTATTTAAAGAATATTGACCACGAAGTATTAAATCCAGAAGTTTCTGTTGAAGCAGTTCAGCTTAGCACTGGTTATGTATCAGACCTATTATCAGATGTCATGGGTTCTGCTAAGGATAACATGGCATGGTTCACTATCATGCGTCACATGAATGTAATTGCTGTGGCTTCAATGGCCGATATACCATGTATTGTTTTTGGAAAAAATACTACACCTGAAAAAGCTGTTATTGATAAAGCAACAGAAGAGGGAATTGTTTTAATTAAAACATCTTTACCTGTCTTCGATGCTGCTGGAGTATTGTATCAATTATTGTATCAGAAATAATGCTCAAGAAGTATAAGATAGATCTCCATAATCACACAGTTCTTTCTCCTTGTGGAGGCCTAGAAATGTCTCCTGTAGCTGTTATAGAACGAGCTAAGGAACTGGGATTAGATATTATAGCTATAACTGACCATAATACTTGTAAGAATTGCCAGGCTTATTATGAGTTAGGTAAAAAGCAGGGACTAGTTGTGATTTGTGGAATAGAAATACAAACTATGGAAGAGATTCATGTAATTGCTCTTTTTGCTGATCTTGCTGAAGCAATGAAGTTTGATGAACAAGTATATGAAGCTCTTCTTCCTATTGAAAATAATCCTGATTATTTTGGCGACCAAGTGATAGTTGATAAAGATGAGAATATTATTGGTATTGAAGAGAGAGCTTTAATTAATTCTGTGGTCTGGGATTTCGAAACAACAGTTAGTAAGGTCAAAGAGTTTAATTCTATTTGCTTTCCAGCTCATATCGATGCTCAAACAAACTCAGTAATTTCTCAACTTGGTTTTCTTCCCTCAAATCTCTCAATCGATGGGGTAGGCATTACTGCAAGATGCGACATTAAATCCTTTCTTGCTGATAACAGCTATCTAGCAGGTCTGACAGTGATAAGAAATTCTGATGCTCATTATCTAAATGATATGGGAACAGGGTCTTGTTTTGCCCGTCTAGAAGAAGCAACTTTTAACGAGCTAAAGAAAGCTTTTATGAAAGAAGAGGGAAGAGAAATTATTCCAGCTTAATTATCTAATATGATTGAAACTATAGCCTAAAAGGAAGATTGAAGAAGATTTTAATATCAGATTTATTATATAGCCATGAGTCATTTCAGCAATAGGAAATGTGAAGAATGGGTTTATGTATAATATTAAAAGGAAAAAAGGTAATACCCATTCCCAATGTTGTGCTAGAATATACTCATATATCCTATAAGCTGCAGTTAAAAACACGATTCCTTTAGCTATTAATATATAATCTCCTGGTATATCCATAAACAAACTGAATAGGATTATCAAAATACTTAAAACAGTTCCGAAAGTTAAAATCATAACTATTTCCTCCCTTTTTAAATATTATATAACAATAAGTTAGAAAAGCAATAAATAATAAAACTAATTAAGAATTGTGAGTTGAGAAGAAAGTTTATTATAGAGGATTATAGAGTTTGACCTAAAGCTCAAATCTTCATTTTACTGCCAATCTTATAGGGAATAAGTAATTATCTTCTCCTAGACAGAATTATATTTCTTATATCTTCTTTCTTCTCTTTCCAAATGAGCTTGGAATTTATGAGGTAAGGCTAGTTTGAAATCCATTATTTCTTTTGTAATCGGGTGCTTAAAAGATAATTCTGAGGCTGTCAGAAACAATCCTTTTCCAGCAAGAATCAAATCTTGATTTCCATATAGTTTATCTCCTAATATTGGAAATCCTATTCCAGCTAAGTGAATTCTTAACTGGTGAGTTCTCCCTGTGAGTAGGCTAAGTTCTACTAAGCTAATTTCCCCAACCTTTAGAGAAGGGCAATGTCTTATTGTCTTATAGCGTGTTAAGGACTCCATGTCTCTAATTGGAGTGTTAATCTCACCTTCAAGAGGAAGATGCCCTATAACAATAGCATGATATTTCTTAGTTATTTCTCGAGACTGGAATTGGTGGGAAAGTTCTATTAGAGAGATTGAAGTTTTGGCTATTAGTAGTAGACCAGAAGTTTGATTGTCTAAACGATGAACAGGTCTAAGTTTCTTTAGTCCATCATTTCCTTTATTTAACTGAATATTCGAGAGAGCCATATTCTCGATAGTTCTAAATTTATTTCCACTAACATCAATACCAGCAGGTTTGTTAATTACTGCTAGATAATCATCTTCGAAGATTATTTCAAGCTTTTTCTTGTATGGCTTATAGGTTAAATCTTCTTGTTCAATTACTGTAATAATATCATTATTTTTAACGAAATCAGCAGTATAACCACGCTTACCATTGATGAGAATATCACCTCGTTTAATTGCTTTAGTTAGAGCTTTACGACTATGTAGATAGGAAAATATTTGAAAAGCAAGATCACTTAATCTGCTTTGCTCATTGAGGTCTGAAAGTTCTATTTCTTCAATAATCTTCATTTTATCTCTTAATATTATTATAGTGAATTTTGTAAAGTCTATTCTGAGGCAGTTACCATGAAGTTAATTTCGTAATCTTCTAATAACTTATTACCATTAAAATCTTTAGTCTCTTGGGAAATAGTAAAGGTGTAACTATTAAAGTTCTTTAGAGCTTTCTTAGGTTTAATTAAGGCCTTATAGGAGTTACTCTCAAAAATATGTAAGTCCACTAAGGTGTTTGTTTCATTTTCTTTTAGACTAGCAATAATGTCTTTTTGTAGGATTATCTTATCAAAAGTTATTAAAAAGAAAGGGTCTCTATCTTTTACAGTAGAACCATTTTTAGGTTCAGCTTCTAAAATTGTAGGATTTAGAGTATCTTGATAAGTAGAACCAGAAAATGTAAGTGCTGAAACTGGAGTAACATTCTCATTTAAATCTACTAAGTTATAGAATGATATTTTATAATCAAGAGTATCTTGAAATGCTGTAACAACTGAGACTTTATCGCCTTGCAAGACAGTTGTGTAATGAGAGAATTCGCTAGTATCAGCATCACATATAATAGTTAAAGAATCCCATTTCGTTAACTCCTCTGAGAAGGTAACTCTAATTAGATTATTACTAAGAGCTGTAACATTTTTAGCAACAACTTTGGAAGTATCAACATAGCTAAGTAAAATATCTGCATTTTCAGTCTTTAATGAATCTATATACTTCTCAAAATAAGGTTCTTTTTCAATATCATATCGACCATTATTATTCTTATCAATATATGATCTTAGAATATAAGGTCTGTGTTCTAGGCCATCAATATCATAAAAATCACCTGAGAAGTTCTTAACGAAAACTGTAACAGAATCTTGGTCTAACAATATTAATTTTTTATCAAGTTCTTTGTCTTCATCTTTATCATAGATAATATCTCCAAAGAGTTTGGAGTCATGAAGCTTACCATTACTGTAAGTATAGGTTATGTTATCCTGCAAATAGTTATTGCGGGTGTCTTTAAGTACTTTAGAGATTGTTAAATAATAATTTCGGTCAGCTAATAAATCTTCTTCAATGATTAAGCTTATCTGTTGATCATCAGTTTTGATTTTTAGATTTTCTATGGAAGGATAAAAACGGAAAGCACTTTGTGCTGATCTTTTATCTACTTCTTTGTTAAAGTTAATTTCTACTTTTTTCTCACTAATGGAAGCATAATGATCAGGAAATATGGATTCTATTTTGAGAGCTTCTCTATCTTCTGGACCTCCAGTAGGACTCTTAGCTTTTCCACATCCAAAGATGAGTAAAGAACTAAGTAAAAGTAATTTAAAAGCCTTGTTCATTGAGCCACGCTTGCGAAATCTTAGATTTAGGTTGAGCTGAGGAGATACTATTCTTGCGTAGAATATATTTACCTATAATATCAAATTCTATATTTACCAAATCACCACTTGTAAGGAGGGAGAGGTTTGTAAGATTTTCTGTTAAAGAGATTAAAGCAACTTGTAGAGAAGAAAAATCTAATTTTGCAACAGTAAGACTTACCCCATTGATAGCTATAGAACCTTGGGGAACTACTAATTCAGCAAATTCATTGGGAAGATTGAGTTTTAAATAACGGGTTTTATTAACTTCATTAACTGAAATTATATTAGTAATTGTATCAACATGTCCTTGAACTATATGCCCATCTAATCTGCTATTAAATTTTAAAGCTCTCTCTAAATTGATTTTACAACCAATATTCCATTGTTTTACTGTTGTTTTGGAGATAGTCTCATTCATCACTTCCACAGTAATAGTACTTGTAGTAAAGTGAGTTAGGGTTAAACAGATCCCGTTACAAGCTATTGAATCACCAATTTTTAAATCAGTGTTGATTCTTTGACTTGTTATAGTAAGATATCTTTTCCCATCTTGATGACTAATCTCTTTAATTTCTCCAATTTCTTCAATTATTCCAGTGAACATTTTTTTACCTACTATTCATATTAAATCTATGTTTTAGCGCATTGGCAATAGTAATTTTGTTAGAATATTCTAAATCACCACCAAAAGGGATACCGGTAGATAATCTACTTGTTTTGCCTGGCCAATTTGCTAATCTATCTGCGATATATGAGATAGTTGTCTCACCTTCAACAGATGGACTCAAGGCTATAATCACTTCTTCAACATCATAATCATTAATTCTAGAAAGTAAATCTTCAATATGAATATCCTCAGGGCCAATACCATCAATAGGTGAGAGTAAGTTGCTCAAGACAAAATACTTACCATAAAATTCTCCAGTAGATTCTAACATGAACACATCTGCTGTATGTTCAACAATACAGAGCTGTTTATCATTCCGGTTTGGATCTGAACAGAAGAGGCAAGGATTCGTATCTGTTAGCATATTGCAGACATGACAATTATCTATTAGGGCAATAGAATTAAGGATTGCTTCTCCTAACAATTGCGAATTAGTCTTTTCCTGAGAAAGAATATGAAGTGCCAGGCGTTGAGCACTTTTCTCTCCAATGCCCGGCAAAGTCTTTAAAGCATCTTTTAAATCATCAATAACTTTTATCATCTTAAAAAGTTTAGAATAAACCTGGTATTTTCATGCCACCAGTGATATCAGACATAGATGATTCGCTGTTTTTAGCAACTTGTTCAAAGCCATCTTTTAAAGCAGCTAAGATTAAATCTTCTAACATTTCAACATCATCAGGGTCAATTACTTCTGGGTCTATTTTAATTGATTTTACTTCATATTTTCCATTCATTTCAATTTTAACCATTCCGCCACCTGAAGTTGCAGGGAATAACTTGCTTTCCATCTCTTCTTGAGCCTTTAAAAGGTCTTTCTGCATCTTCTGAGCTTTTTTCATAAGCTGTTTCATATTTCCACCTGGGAACATAAATCACTCCTTAAAAATATTTTTTACAAATTTAATTTCCTTGTGATAAAAGTCAAATTCTTTTTTGGATATAATCACTCTCTCAACTCAAGTAATATCACTTACCACAATAAATTCTTGACACGATTACGCTTTATAAAATGGTTATCTTGATAAATAGGAGTAATAATGACAGTAAATGAAGAGAGATATAAAGGAATCAATTTTTGCCTCAAATGTGGGCATAAATTAGAGATAGAAACAGACAGAGAAGGTAAGATAAGACCTGAGTGCCCTTCCTGTGGATGGATATTTTATAAAAATCCCATCCCTGTGGTTTGTTGTTTAATCATCAATGACAAGGATGAAATTGTTCTTATTAAACGAAAATTTGAACCATCAGCTGGTAAATGGGCTTTCCCAAGTGGTTATATGGAGATTGATCAAACTCCTGAAACTGCTGCTATTGCCGAAATGAAAGAAGAGACAGGTCTTGATGGGCAAGTAGTGCGTTTAATTGGCTACAAGATGAGTCCAAACCCATTTTATGAGAAGGTTGTAGCTTTCGGTTTTCTCATGAAAGTAGTAGGAGGAGAGCTGAAGGCAGGTGACGATGCCGAAGATGCTCGATTGGTCCCTCTTAGTCAAATTAAGGAATTACCTTTCATATCCCAGAACTATTTTTTGAATCTAGAGCTAGAAAGAAGAAAAGAATTAAGTTAAGTAAATAAAATATTAAGATAAATATAGAGGAAATAATGGAAATTAATAAAATATATGAACCGAATACTATCGAGGCGAAGTGGTATAAAGAGTGGACAGATAAAGGGTATTTTACCCCTGAAATAGATGAAACAAAAAAACCTTTCACAATTTTAATTCCACCTCCAAATGTTACTGGCATTCTCCACATGGGACATGTTCTCAATAATACAATTCAAGACATTCTTATTCGATATAAGAGAATGACTGGAGTTCCAACTCTCTGGCTTCCAGGAACTGACCATGCAGGTATTGCTACCCAAAATGTTGTTGAAAAGAATCTTCATAAAGAAGGAACAAATCGTCATGAAATCGGACGCGATGCCTTAATTGAGAAGATTTGGGAGTTCAAGCAGGAAAAGGGTGGAATAATCATAGAGCAATTAAAGAAATTAGGTTGTTCTTGTGATTGGACCAAAGAGAGATTCACAATGGATGAAGGCTTATCAGAAGCTGTTAAAGATGTATTTATTCATCTTTATAATAAAGGATTAATCTATCGTGGAAAAAGAATTATCAACTGGTGTCCTCGTTGTGTAACTGCTTTAGCAAATGATGAAGTTGAACATACTGATGAAACAGGCAAACTTTGGCATATTAAATATCCTTATGCTGATGGCTCAGGTTATATCGAGATAGCAACTACTCGCCCTGAAACTATGTTAGGTGATGTTGCTGTTGCCGTAAATCCTAAAGATGATAGATATAAAGATCTAGTTGGTAAAGAGTTAACCCTTCCTTATACAGGCAGAACAATTCCACTTATTGCCGATGATTATGTAGATAAAGAGTTTGGTAGTGGTTGTGTAAAAATAACTCCTGCTCACGACCCTAATGATTTTGAGGTTGGATTAAGACATAACCTAGCTCAGATATTAGTTATTGACGAACATGGTGTTATGAATGAAACAGCTGGTCCAGACTTTGTTGGTTTAGACCGTTATGCCTGTAGAGAAAAATTAATTAAGATGCTGGAAGCTGATAATTTGCTTATCAAGACTCAAGATCACCAACACGCGGTAGGTCATTGCTATCGTTGCGATACTGTTATCGAACCTTATCTCTCTGACCAATGGTTTGTTTCTATGAAAGAACTAGCTGAACCTGCTATTGAAGTTGTTCGTAATGGACAAGTTAAATTCCAACCTGAACGCTGGACAAAAGTTTATATGCACTGGATGGAAAATGTAAGAGATTGGTGTATTTCTCGTCAAATTTGGTGGGGACACAGAATCCCAGCCTTCTACTGTGATGATTGTGGTGAGATAATCGTTACTAAAGATGAGATTACAGAGTGCCCTAAATGTCAAAGTGCAAACATAAGACAGGAAGAAGATGTTTTAGATACATGGTTCTCTTCTTGGTTATGGCCTTTCTCAACTTTAGGTTGGCCTGAAAAGACTAAAGAACTAGACTACTTCTTGCCTACTAATGTTTTAGTAACTGGACACGAAATTATTTATCTCTGGGTTGCTAGAATGATTATGGCTACCTTGGAGTTTGAACAGAAGATACCTTTTGATACAGTTTTCTTACATGGTATAGTAAGAGATGAAATCGGACGCAAGATGTCTAAATCCCTTGGTAATTCTCCAAATCCAATCAATATTATTGATGAAGTTGGAGCAGATGCCTTAAGATTTGGTATGATTTTCAACACTCCAAAAGGACAAGATAGTTATTACTCTGAAGCTCTCCTCGAAACAGGAAGAAACTTTGCTAACAAAATCTGGAATGCCTTTAGATATATCATGATGAATGTTGAAAAGATAGAAGGTTTACCTAAGAGAGAAGATTTAAAGCTTGAATTAGCTGATAATTGGATCTATTCTAGATTAAATCAAGTAATTAAAGAAGTTACTGATCATTATGAGAACCTCAGACAGAATGATGCTGCCCAAACTCTTATGCAGTTTATTTGGAATGACTACTGCTCTTGGTATATTGAGCTCTCTAAAGATAGAATCTATGATGAAAATGATAAAGAAGGACAGCTAACTGCTAAATTTGTTTTACTCGATGTTTTACAAGAATCTATGCGTTTGCTTCATCCTCTAATGCCTTTCATTACTGAAGAAGTTTGGCAAACAGTTAAAGAGTATTTCCCAATGGATGAATCTGCCTTGATTATTGCTAAATTCCCTCTTGCAGATGAGAGTAAGATTGATAACTCTATCAACGATAACATGAACTTTGTTCAAGAGACTATTACTGCTATCAGAAACTTGAGAAAGCAAGTTAACTTATCTCCTGGACTCGAGATCGAAATTACTGTTAATGTTGCTGACGAAAGCCAAAAAGAGCTCTTTAATGCTTATCAGAATTACTTTGCAAAATTAGCTAAAGTAACTAAGATGAATCTAAACATTAATGGTGAAAAAGTTGCTGGAGCTATCGCAGCTGTAGTTCGTAATATTGAGATTTATTTACCACTTACGGGATTAGTTGATTTAGATAAAGAGAAAGGAAAACTCGAGAAACAAATTGAAAAACTTGAGAAAGAATTATCTGGTATCGAAAGAAAACTTTCAAACGAAAAGTTTATCCAAAATGCTAAAGCCGAAGTTGTAGAAAAAGAAAAAGAAAAGTTTAATGAAGTAAAAGGTAAATTAGATACTGTTAAAGAGCTATATTTAAGCTTGAAATAGTAGTGATATAGAAAATTAACCTCTTATGTCGGATTGCATGCACCTTGCATGCGATAAGCTGTACAAAAGCTTGATAATATTATCTTGCATACTTGCAAGAGAGTTCTACTCCAAAAATCTTTGGAGTATCGCGAACAAGTTGTTCGCAATCCGTCAATAAGAGGATTTAGTAATAGATCTTAAAGCATGATAATAGCTTCTTCATGTCGGATTGCATGCACCTTGCATGCGACAAGCTGAGCACAGCTTGATAATATTATCTTGCATACTTGCAAGAGAGTTCTACTCCAAAGACCTTTGGAGTATCGCGAACAGGTTGTTCGCAATCCGTCAATAAGAGGTTTTATTAATAGATGTAAGCTTACTTGTGGTTAGAAGTAAGATAATATATATTTAATTATAAAATTAAAGAAACAGGAATAAGGTTATGTGTTATTTTTTAGAAGATGATATTAAAGGTTATTACAAAAGAGGAAATTTTCCACATTATGATAATGATGAACTTTATCAATTCGTCACTTTCAGATTACACGATTCAGTACCCAAACAAGTTTTACTACGCTGGAAGAATGAATTATTGATAACAGGTGAAATTGATAAAAATAGTGATGATTATATTAAGTTAGAAAGGAAAATCCATATTTATGAAGATAATGGATATGGCGAATGTTATTTAAAGAATCCACTAATTTACAACATTGTTAAAGGAACCTTGGAGAGATTTGATCAAGAAAGATATGATTTGATTGAATGGATAATTATGCCTAACCATGTTCATGTTTTGATAAAGCCTTACTCTGGATTTAGTTTACCTAAAATTATCCATAGTTGGAAATCATATACTGCTAACAAGGGAAATCAAGTTTTAAATCGTAATGGAAAATTTTGGATGGAAGATTATTTTGATAGATATATAAGAAATGAAGAACATTATTTAAGTGTAATAAAATATATTAGAAATAATGGAAAAACAAATAATAAGGAATAACACAAATCGATAGATCCACTTAATTTTATGCTAATTATGAAATAATTGCCGTATCATTTTATGGTGTAGAAGTGCTTGCATACTTGCAAGAGAGTTCTACTCCAAAATCTTTGGAGTATCGCGAACAAGTTGTTCGCAATCCGTCAATAAGAGGATTTAGTAATAGATCTTAAAGCATGATAATAGCTTCTTCATGTCGGATTGCATGCACCTTGCATGCGACAAGCTGTTACACAGCTTGATAATATTATCTTGCATTCTGCAAGAAAATACTACTCCAAAAATCTTTGGAGTATCGCGAACAAGTTGTTCGCAATCCGTCAATTAAGAGGACTTAGTAATAGATGTTATAGCTTGATAAGAGCTTCTTCATGTCGGATTGCATGCACCTTGCATGCAACAAGCTGTTACACAGCTTGATAATATTATCTTGCATTCTGCAAGAAAATACTACTCCAAAAATCTTTGGAGTATCGCGAACAAGTTGTTCGCAATCCGTCAATAAGAGGATTTAGTAATAGATCTTAAAGCATGATAATAACTTCTTTATGCCGGTTTGCATGCACCTTGCATGCGACAAGCTGTTACACAGTTTGATAATATTATCTTGCATTCTGCAAGAAAATATTACTCCAAAAATCTTTGGAGTATCGCGAACAAGTTGTTCGCAATACGTCAATAAGAGGATTTAGTAATAGATCTTAAAGCATGATAATAGCTTCTTTATGCCGGATTGCATGCACCTTGCATGCGACAAGCTGTTACACAGCTTGATAATATTATCTTGCATTCTGCAAGAAAATACTACTCCAAAAATCTTTGGAGTATCGCGAACAAGTTGTTCGCAATCCGTCAATAAGAGGATTTAGTAATAGATCTTAAAGCATGATAATAGCTTCTTTATGCCGGATTGCATGCACCTTGCATGCGACAAGCTGTTACACAGCTTGATAATATTATCTTGCATACTTGCAAGAGAGTTCAACTCCAAAATCTTTGGAGTATCGCGAACAAGTTGTTCGCAATCCGTCAATAAGAGGATTTTGTAATAGATCTTATAGCGTGAAGAGAGCTTCTTTATGCTGGATTGCATGCACCTTGCATGCGACAAGCTGTAACACAACTTGAAAATATCTTCTTACATTCTGCAAGAGAGTTCAACTCCAAAGATCTTTGGAGTATCGCGAACAAGTTGTTCGCAATCCGTCAATAAGAGGATTTAGTAATAGATCTTAAAGCATGATAAGAGCTTCTTCATGTCGGATTGCATGCACCTTGCATGCGACAAGCTGTAACACAGCTTGAAAATATCTTCTTACATTCTGCAAGAGAGTTCAACTCCAAAGATCTTTGGAGTATCGCGAACAAGTTGTTCGCAATCCGTCAATAAGAGGATCTAGTAATAGATCTTAAAGCATGATAAGAGCTTCTTTATGCCGGATTGCATGCATCTTGCATGCGACAAGCTGTTACACAGCTTGATAATATTATCTTGCATTCTGCAAGAAAATACTACTCCAAAAATCTTTGGAGTATCGCGAACAAGTTGTTCGCAATCCGTCAATAAGAGGATTTTGTAATAGATCTTATAGCGTGAAGAGAGCTTCTTCATGTCGGATTGCATGCACCTTGCATGCGACAAGCTGTTACACAGCTTGATAATATTATCTTGCATTCTGCAAGAAAATACTACTCCAAAAATCTTTGGAGTATCGCGAACAAGTTGTTCGCAATCCGTCAATAAGAGGATTTAGTAATAGATCTTAAAGCATGATAAGAGCTTCTTCATGTCGGATTGCATGCACCTTGCATGCGACAAGCTGTTACACAGCTTGATAATATTATCTTGCATACTTGCAAGAGAGTTCTACTCCAAAGATCTTTGGAGTATCGCGAACAGGTTGTTCGCAATCCGTCAATAAGAGGATTTAGTAATGTTATTAACTATTCCCCCTTTGTTCCTTCTCACTCAACTCAAATAAAAATCAAATAATGCTTGAGATAAGATTGAAGGAGGAGGGGAGGAGCATTAATCTATAGGTAAAAGAGATTAGAAAGTTGATAGTAAATAATATGTTATATGGAACTAACAATGGCTAGCTACCTTATAGAATATATTCTATAAGGCAGAAAATTTATTAAATAAATTTAAGAAACTGGACCATTTTTAGAAAAAGTGGGACCTATAGTATTATAGATAGTGGGGATTTATGTTTGTAGGGTGGGAACATTATTAGCTCTTTTAAAAAAAAATAAAAAAAAGAGTGTCAGAAGTTTCTGACACTCGTAAGTATTTTAGGTTTGCTTATTTTAAGAGGTGGATGAATAATCCTGATCTTAATTTAGGCTCAAACCAAGTTGATTTTGGAGGCATAATCTCGCCTGCATCAGCGATATCCATAAGTTCTTTAATTGAGGTTGGGAACATTGCAAAAGCAACAACTTCGCGACCTGAGTTAACTCTTTTTTCTAATTCTGTTAAGCCTCTGATACCACCGATGAAATCGATTCTTTCATCAGTACGAGGATCGCCAATAGCTAAGATTGGGTGAAGGAGGTTTTCTTGAAGAATAGAAACATCGAGAGATTTAGTAGGACTATTTTCATCGAAAGTACCTGCTTTAGCAGTAATTTTATACCATTTACCTTCGAAGTACATACCGAAATCATGTCTTGCTTCTGGATTATACTGTCCTTGACCATTGTATAATTCTACATCGAAGTTTTCTTTAATTAATTTAAAGAATTCTTCAGAAGAATGTCCGTTAAGATCTTTAACAACACGGTTATAGTCCATGATATAAAGGTCATTATCAGGGAAGATAACTGTCATGAAGAAGTTATATTCTTCTTGGCCGGTATGGTTAGGATTAGCTTCTTTTCTAAGAAGTCCAACTTTAGCAGCAGAAGCAGTTCTGTGATGTCCGTCAGCAACATAGAGATAATCCATATCAGCAAAAGCTTGAGTGATAGTTGCAAGATCAGCATCATCAGAGATTACCCATAGAGCGTGAGCAATACCATCGTCAGCTACAAAATCATATTCAGGTGCAGTAGCAACAGTTTTGCTAACTACAGCATTGATATCATCACGATGTCTGTAAGTAAAGAAAACAGGAGAAGAGTGAGCGTCACAGATATCAACATGTTTAATTCTATCAGCTTCTTTAGCAGCACGAGTAAGTTCGTGTTTTTTGATAATATCATTCATGTAATCTTCAGTAGCAGCACAGCCAACTAAACCGGTTTGAACTCTACCATCCATAATTTGGCGATAGACATAGAAAGCGGGTTTTTCATCTTGAATCATATGGCCATTTTTGATATAATTATAAAGATTTTCTTTAGCTTTATTATAGACTTCATCGCTATAAAGGTTAGTACCTTCAGGTAAGTCAACTTCAGCTTTTTCAACATGAATATAACTTAATGGATTTCTTTTAACTTCTTCGCGAGCTTCTTGAGAATCCATAACATCATAAGGTAAAGAAGCAATATCTTTAGCTTTTTCTGGGACAGGTCTAACAGCCTTAAAGGGTCTAAATACAGGCATAATAACTCCTTAAATAAATTAATTTATATTTTTAGCAAATTAAATCGCAGTTGAAATTATGTCAATTAATTTGTTCAATATCATTATCGTAATTACCATAAAAAAAAGGAGTTGAAGTAAGTTGAAATATCTAATTGACAAAAAATTAAAGCATATTTATTATGATAAAAAGAGGTATTATAATGAAAATAGCTTTGATTGGATACGGAAAAATGGGAAAACTAGTGCACTCTTTATGCCAAAAAAGTGGTTATGAAGTAGTGAGTATAATAGATAGTAATAATTCAGAATATGAAAAAAATATAGATAAAATTAATCTTAATGGAGCTGAAGTCGCTTTAGAATTTACACAACCTGAGGGTGTCTTAGAGAGAGTTGAGGCCTTAGCAAAATGTGGTCTTAGTGTTGTGATTGGTACTTCAGGTTGGTATGACAAAATTGAGCAAGTTAAGAAAATAGCAGAAGATAATAGAGTAGGAATAATCTATGGGGCGAATTTTTCCATAGGTATGAATCTCTTCTTTCAGGCTATAAATTATCTTTCCAAGATGATGGCTCAAATTCCTAATTATGATTTGTATGCAATGGAGGAACATCATAATGAAAAGAAAGATAGACCTTCGGGAACAGCAAAATATATTACTTCTCTCATAAAAGATAATCAGAGTAATATTTCTGCAGATTTTGAATTTGAATCTATTAGGGCAGGTAAAAAACCTGGCACTCACTTAGTAGGTTATGATGGGGAATTTGATTTTATAGAGTTGAAACATTTAGCAAGAGAGAGAAGCACTTTTGTTTCTGGAGCTGTAAAATCAGCTGAATGGATTACAGGTAAGACAGGATTCTTTAACTTTAGCGATTACTTTAAGGAAATTTTTGAAATAAATGAATAAGAAAATTAATTTTATAAAAATGACTGCTCAAGGCAATAATTATATCTATATAGACAACAGAGATTTTAGGTATTCTGAACTAGATTTTAGTGCTTTGAGTAAAGATATAAGCGATGTTCGTTTTGGGATTGGTTCAGATGGACTAGTTGTAATGGAAGACGATGAAGATGCACTTTGTTTAATGCGAATTTTCAATAATGATGGTTCTGAAGCAAAGATGTGTGGTAATGCCCTTCGTTGCCTTGCTTTTCTCTTGGCTCAAGAGGGAGTAAAACAGCCTATATCCATCAATACCCTAAGTGGAATTAAATTCGCACAAGTAGATGAACTTACTCATAATGTAAAAGTTAATATGGGAATTCCTAGCTTAATCAATAATTATACATCTGCAACTTTATCTGGAAATGTTATTGATATTGGAAATCAGCATTTAGTAGTTAATAATGAGAGTTTAAATATTTCTCGAGATGTATTTTTAAAGTTAGCTGAAGAAAAGCAAAATAGCAAAGATTTCCCTGATGGAATCAATATTGAATTAATAAAAATTATAGATAAAAGAAATATTGAAGCTATAGTTTTTGAACGCGGAAGTGGATTGACCTATGCTTGCGGTAGTGGAGCAAGTGCATTATTTTGGGATTCTTATCAAAATGGTTTAGTCGATAAAAGTGTAAATATAAAATTAGATGGGGGACTTGTTAAAGTATCCCTAGAAAAGAACAATGTAATTTTAGAAGGTAAAGTTTCATATATTTGTGAAGGTTCCTTCCAATGGAGTTGAATATGGATAGTATCGGACAATATATCAGAAGTATTAGAGAAGAGAATAGTCTATCAATTGAAGAATTAGAAAAAATCACTATGATCAAAAAAGAGCATATTGAATTGTTAGAAGATGACAAGATTGAAGCTTTGGGCGGATTTGGAGTTGTGAAAAGTTATGCTTACACAATAGTAAGAAAACTCAACCTAAACCAAGCAAAAATTATTTCGATTATAGATAATAAGTATCCTGAATACAAGGTTGATAACTTTAAATCTTTAGAATATAAGGAAGAGAGAAAATTCTTAATCTCAGCAAACATTATCTATGCGATAGTCTTAATCACTATTACTATCTTCTTAATATTTTATGTTGTTGATATGGTGAAAAAGAATGATTTCTCAATTTTTAAAGCTCATAGCGAAATGAAGGAATCAAAAGTTGAAGAGGCTAAGCCAGAAAAGATAATAATAGAATTGCCTGCTCCTAACGAAAGAGAGAATTAGTGAAAGGATTATTATCTTTATATTTATCAAGTTTAAGGAGAATCAAAAAATCATCTTGGGGGAAAAACTCCATTTTTATGATTTTAGGGATTGTCATTGCCGTAGGAGCTCTAACCTTGGCAATGATTCTATTTGAAAGCTATGAAGAGACATTAAGTAATGCTTTTAAGGTTTCTCAACCTGATATCTCAATTATTAATAATGGAGAGGAAATAAGTGAGTATCAAGAAAGCACTTTAAGAAAAATACTTGATGATTATGAATCTGATATTAAAGCCCTTGATGGGAAATATCAGATTTCAGTAATAATTAGTAATAAAGAATTTAATAAACCTGCCTTTATAGAATCTTATTCTGATGGAAATAAGGATTATAATAAATATTTATATTCCTTTTCAAAGCAAGCTGATTTTCATCTGGGGGCTAATGAAATTATTCTAGGAGAATATTTAGCTAAGGAACTGCAAGTAGAGGTGGGAGAGAAAGTAGAAGTGATTTTACCTTCTTCAATAAGATATTCTCTCTTTGGTTTAGTCAAGAAAAGTGAAAAGTTTCTTGTTAAAGAGATTTATAAAACAGGTTTGTATGAAATAGACGCATCTAGGGCAATACTAAGTAAAGATACAATAAAAAAGATTACAGGAAATAAAAATTCTGCTAGCAGTTATTCGATTCTCTTGAATAATCGTAAAAATGATAATAGCAACTTGATTACTAGTAAAATTAATTATCAATTGATGATGAGCTTACCTTCAATGTATGCAATAGACCTATTTTCAAATAATTCCATGATCTTTTCTGCTCTATCTTTACAAAAAATTATGATATTCTTGATTCTATGCATAATAATCATTGTAGCAGGCTTCAATGTTATCAGTACCGTAAGTACGATAATAAACGAGAAAATCAATGAAATTGGAATATTAATGACCTTAGGTTTAAAGAGAAGGGAAATTAAATTAATCTACTTTGTCTTTTCTCTGTTACTTGCTCATTTAGGGATTATCTTGGGCTTACTTGGTGGCTATGCTTCTGCTTATTGGCTGACTCATCAAGATTATATAAGCCTTAAGGGAGATATCTATTTTATTGATAAGATTATGATTCATCCCTCAATATCAATGTTTATAATTATCTATGCTACAACAGTAGTAATCATAGCTATGACCATTCTCTTCACTTTGAGAAGTATTAACAAATTAGAAATTATAAAAATAATGAGACAATAATATGGAAATTATAAAATTAAATAGCCTTAGTAAAAGCTATCTTGATGCAAGCAAGAAACTTAGTGTCTTGAAAGATATAAACTTATCTGTTAAAGAAGGGGAATTTGTTGCAATAACAGGTGCTTCAGGCTGTGGCAAAAGTACTCTGTTGCATCTTATCGGCTTATTGGACTCTCCAGATTCAGGTGAAATTATTCTCGCAGGACAAGTTAGAAATAAAATAACTAATATGGAATTGTTTAGAAATAAGAATATTGGCTTTATCTTTCAGTTTCACTACTTATTAGAGGATTTTACTGCTTTAGAGAATGTAATAATCCCCCTACTTGTTCAAGGTTATAAAAAGAAAGAAGCAGGCAAAATAGCTAAAGATATTCTGAAAACACTAGGTTTAGAGGATCGGATTAATCATTTTCCTAATCAATTGAGTGGTGGGGAAGAGCAGAGAATTGCCATAGCCAGAGCTATTGTTACTAAACCAAAAATACTAATTGCTGATGAACCTTCTGGTAATCTAGATGACGAAACTACTAAAATTGTTATGGATATATTGCGGAAATTAAACCAAGAGGGATTAACTATAATTTTTGTGACTCACGACCTAAGTCTAGTTGCTGAAAATGACACCCACTATACAATTAAAGATGGTAAATTAACTCTGCTATGACTCTTAGCAAAGTAGAACTCAAAAAACTAAAAAAAATAAAGAGAAGGAAAAGACATAGACAAAGGCTGGTACTTTTCTTACTCGCTATTATTATATTCTTTTCTTTCCTAATATGGAATAGGAATGATATAGTTAAGTATCTCTTAGAAAATCAATTAGGTAAAATAGTTGGTGCAGAGATTTCTTTATCTTCTTTTGATATTAATAAAAATGGAATCTACTTTGAGGATTTAGAAGTTGAATCTACTAAAGAACTCTATTATTACTTAAAAACTTCTCAATTAGATATTGATTTAAATTATGCTTCACTCTTTAATACTAGAATCTGGTTCAAAGAAGTTATAGATTCTGTATATATTGAGTCTCCTACCCTAGGTTATAAACAAAAATTTGGGGAAGAAGATTCCACTCCCAAAAGAAAGAATAAAGCAAAATCAGAAAGTCATGAAGAGAGTTCTTTCGATATAAATAATTATCTCAGAAAAGTTACTATAAATAATGCCAAACTAACTGCTGATGTTACCTATAGTGAATATTTTGGAATTCATGATACTTTTTCTAAAGCTGATTTAAGCTTTGATAATAAAAGAGAAAAAAGTCTCATAGCAGATATGTATGATAATCGGGATAATCCTGTTCAAGTTTATTTAAAGCTAGATGAAACAGGATTAAACTCCATAGGTTTAAAAATTAATGGTTATAATCCAGATTCCCTTTATGTCCCTGTTGCAGAAAATATAGATGTAGCCTTGCAGGGAGAAGCTACTTTAGATTTTGCTGGGGAAGATGGACTATATCTTGCTTTAGACTTAGAGAGTAAAACTGCTAAATCAAACTTGTTTGATATGCCTCTAGCAATAAATAATCTTAGAATCCTTGGAGATAGTAAAGATTTAGCTATTTTACCTGGAGCAACTTCTTTTATGGGAGTGCCTGTACAAGTTGAAGGTAATTTGATTAATCTCTTTGATAAACTTGAAATTGAAGCACAAGCAAATATCCTAAATCATCAAATCGGGGAAACATTTACTTTTATGCAAGGTATTGTTGATGCTACAGTTGATGTCTCAGGATATGCCTCTAATCTACATATAACAGGTTTAGTCGATACTGATTCTCTAGATTTTAACTCATTAGCTATAACAAACATTGAAGCAACACTAGATTATCAAGACCAATTTGAAATTAACCTGCTAAATGCCGAATTAGATAGAAATACCCTTTCTGGAAGTGGAATACTACATAAAAACTTTATATCTGCCGATCTCTTGATTAAAAACAAAGAGGATAGTGCCATTACCCTACAAGGAAATCTTCTAACAAAAGGTATCATACTAGACGGAGATTCTTATTTTAGACTGAAAGTAAGTGATTTTACTCTCGGTTATAACCAATTGTTATTACCACCCATATCCGGGCTTGTCTATCTTGATAAAGATATGCTAAGAGGTGAATTAGCTAATGAAAGTATTAATCTTAATTTAAACACCAACCTAGCTTTTACCAATTCCACAGCAACCTTAAGATTCCTTGATTTTCATGCTAAGGATGCCTTCACCGCTCTTAGCAATGAAATGTTTCAAAATCTAAATCCTCTTGTTAATGGTTCGATAGCAATAACTAAAGAAGAGGAAGACTTAAATGCAGGTGTGAATTTAGAAATTACAGCTTTTGAGGATCAGATCTATCTTCCCCTAAAAACTGATTTCAATTGGGATCTTGCTTCAAATACAATGACTATTTCTAATGATATCATTAATGGAAAAGTATTTAATAAAAAAACGAATGCCCTAGGTGAAATTACTATTAACGAATTTAATAAAGTAGATGCATATCTCGAAATAAATAAAGATATAGTCATTAGAGGCAAGAATTTACTAAATGAAGAGAGAAAGCTTAGACTGGAAATCAATCAACTTGCAGCAAGTGACCTAAAAAAATATCTTCCTAAAGACTATACAGAGAATTACCCAGAAGGATTTGTAACCCTTAATGTCGATTATAAATGGACTTCAGCTTTTATAACAGGAGATCTTTTATTCACAGGAATCGAAATAGCTGGATTTGCTGGTTATGGATTAGAAGGTCATTTTGAAGGTAGCTTAGATAGGATACTCTTAACTGAATTGCTTGTCTATAATGAAAGACAAGTTCTTGTTTCAGCTTCTGGTTCTATGGAAACTACTGATGGTTTAAGGGCTAATGTTAATGCTGTAATCAATGAAATTGATTTTACTGACTATCAAAATATTATTCCTTTAAAAGGATTTGTTAAAGCTGATATGAGCTTTCGTTATGATTCAAAAGAAGAAGAGAAATATAGTATAAGGCTCAAAGGTGTAGGCTCTGATTTTAAAGTAGCAGATTTTGATATTAACGATGTCTATTTTAATCTTCTTTATACTAGTCAGAAGATTCATGTTGATAACCTTTATTTAAATTCAGTTAATTATGCAGATATGAATATTATAGGAGATTTCTCCTACGATCTTTTTAAGAATGAGTTTATTCCTTCAGATGAAAGATTGTATGTTAAATTGGATGCTAATGCTTATCAGCTTCTTAATAAGATTTCCCCTGACCTTTTTGAAGAAGGAAGTTTAAACTTAAGAAGTGAACTTATTCTCGGGATAGATGAAGAGGGATTACAGGTTTATGAAGGATATCTTATCATGGAAGATGGCTATTTAAAAATGTTAGATCAGCCTGAGAGAATTAATAAAATTAATTTAACTGCTATGATGAAGGATAATCAGCTTGACTTACAGAAGTGTGAACTTAACTTAGGTGATGGTTATCTTAGAGTAGCTAATTTCATTTCTGAAGATAATGATAACTTCTTCGTCGGCAATCTTATCTTAGGTCAATTAAGAATTTTTACTTCTCAAAAGGGACTTATTGCTCATATTCCTCAATATATGCCAAAGGGAGAGACAGCTTTAATCAAAATTGCGGGAAGATATAATAACTATGCCTCAGTGAAAGGTCCTTTTGATGATATGAAAATTGATGCAGAAGTAACTGTTTCTAATGCCTCAATAATCTACCCACCTCAAACTGAGAATCTTCTTTCGATTATTACCTCAGCATCGAAAAGTACTTTTGCCAAAAAAGAAAAAGAAGCTGATAAGGATAAAGAGTCTAGTAATGCACTTCCTTTTGAGTTAGATGCGAAATTAATAGTCGGTGAAAATACAAAATATGTAACATATCCTACTGATATAACAGTTACTCCAAATAGTTATCTAATTCTGGAATATAACAATAATGAGTGGACTGTACCTGATGCTAAGTTTCTTGCAGAGGAAGGTACCGTTACTTTCTTGGATACAGATTTTAATGTTGATTTGGTCGAAATTATGATAAACGAAATCGACCTGTCAATCAATGGAACATTTGTTAAAAGAGTGCAAGATGGTTCTACAGTAACCTTAAGAGTCTCCAATGAACAGGGTAATAATGCAGGACTCAGTAACTTAGTGCTCACTTTAGCAAGTGATAATCCTAATGATAAAACTCAATCTCAAGCAATAAATAGATTAAGAATTTCTGATAGTAATTACGATATAGAACAGGAGAATCAAAATGCTTTGCAAGATGAAACTATCTTGATGCTAGGCTCAAACGTTGATAATACTTTCTTTAGCGGTGTTTTAAGACCAGTGGAGACTTTCTTCCGTAGGAGATTGAAACTCGATTACTTCTACATAGAACCAGGATTTGTAAAGAATATGGTAAATAACTATGTGCTGAATAATCAAAATAATCAAATTCAATCAGATCTATCTCAAGATGTTTCTGAATCTGAATTGGCTCAATTTAGCAGTTCAATATTACTCAATAATCTAACAGTGAATTTTGGCAGACCAATCTATAAGAGATTGTACTTCAATTATGAAGGCTTCTTCCAAGAAACAACAAACCTAAATAGGAAATCTAAAATTACTTACGACCAAGACTTTCAAATAAGAACTAACATAGATTTTAAGACTAAGATGTCTTATACATTCAAATATAGACCTAGTAGTAAGAACTCTCACGAAATAATGCTCTTTCACAGCATAAGCTTCTAACTATGAAAAACAGAATAATATTCAGATATCAACCTCCTATAGCCAGTAATATGGATGTTTATTTAGTAGGAGATTTTAACGCATGGAATCCAACCAGTCTTAAGTTAGAAGATTTAGGTGGGCTTTATGAAATAGCAGTTCAACTGGCTCCTGGAAGTTATAAGTATCACTTTTTAGTTAATAATAAGATATTTCTTGATCCCAATGCTGAAACTATTACAGTTGATAATATTGTATATTCCCTTAAAATAGTAGCTCCTGCAGAAGAGTTCCTTTATTTAGTTCCTTTCAAGATTAAAGATAGATTTAATTATGAAGAGATATCGATCGTAGGAGACTTTAACAAGTGGAAACCAAATTATAATCGCTTAAAGCAAGAAGATGAGTACTTTAATACGACATTATTTCTTACTAATGGTTTATATCAATATAAATACTTAGCCAAGGATAATCGCTGGTTTAATGAAGAAGAAATTAAAGCTGGCACGGATAAAGTTGCTTTAGATAATAGGACTAAAAATTCCCTTTTAGATACAAGCCAAAAGAGCTATATTACTATTGCTAAAAGTCTTCTTTCTTCCTATGATACTAATAGGATTGAATTTAAGAAGGATATTATTAAGATTTATAGGTATTCAGAAAAAGAATTTGAATTTAAAGCAATTCTACCTGACATCAAAAATATTCAAGTTAAATTATCTCTTAATAATAAAAGTTATGAATTGGATTTTGTTGCTTCTAATGGGATAAATAGCTCCTTCAATAAAGTAATTGAATTAAATAATACAGACCTTATTTACTCTTATAAATTAATTCTTAAGCTTAATAATATAGAGCTTTGGGCTAATCAAAATACTCTTTCTAATAATCAAGAATTAACTTCAGTATTTCTTCCTAATGATTATGAAATATTCTCAATCAATAAAGATATTTCAAATAGGATAATGTACCAGATAATGCCAGATAGATTCTGTAATGGCGATTCTGCCCTTAATCCTGATTTTAGCGAAAAGTTCTATCATAAGTCTAAGAAGAAACCTAAAAAGGAGTCCCTGACTCGTAATCAGGAGTATTATCACTTGGCAGACTGGAATGAAGTAGATATTCTTACTAAGAATCCCTATTCTGAGAATCAAGAAGCTGATTGGTTTGTTTTTTATGGAGGTGATTTAACAGGGGTAGAAAGCAAAATTCCCTATTTAAGAGAGTTAGGAATCTCCTTAATTTACTTTAATCCTATCTTCAAAGCTAAGTCTCCTCATCGCTATGACACTATAGATTTTAAATGTATTGATCCTCATCTGGGAACTAATGAATCATTTCAGTCCCTAGTAGAAGAATTACACCAAAATGATATTAAAGTAATAATAGATATTGCTCTAAACCACTGTGGATTTGATTTCTTTGCTTTTACTGATACCATAAAAAAGGGAGATAAATCCCCATATTGGTCTTGGTATGATTGGACTAAATGGCCTTTACCTTCTAAATTAGATAAAGACTTTAACGCTGAAGAGTATTATCAGTGTTGGTGGGGAATCAAGGATTTACCAGAGTTTAATTATGACCTTAAGCGACAATCACCTGAAGAGAATCAGATAACTGATATTCAACAAGCAAAAGTAAATGTGGAATTAGTAAATTATCTCTTAGAGGCGATGAAGTACTGGGTAGAAACTGTCAAAATAGATGGCTTTAGGTTAGATGTGCCTGAAGAAGTTCCATTTTGGTTTTGGAAACTATTTAGAAGTATGTTAAAGAAAGTAAATCCAGATATCTATATAGTGGGTGAAATTTGGAATAGCCCTGACAATTGGTTACAAGGTCAATATTTTGATGCAATTATGAATTACCAAGCATTTAAAGACCCTGCTGTAGCCTATTTCTTCCAAAAGAAAATATCTCTGAAGAGCTTCATTAATAGGGTATCTTCAGGTTTAATAGCATTGCCTGAGTATGTGGTTAAAAGTCAGATGAACCTTCTAGGAGGACATGATACTGTCCGTATCCGCAAGTTAGTAGATAGCAATCTAGATAGATTAAAGCTAGCATTAATTTTCCAATTTACCTATATCGGGCTTCCACACATCTATTACGGTGATGAAGTTTTTCTTGATGGTAATAAAGACCCTGATAATCGCAGACCTTTTCCCTGGGATTATGAATCCGATAGCAATAGGGTAGAGCTCTTGAGATTCTATAAGGCTTTAATAAAGTTAAGGAAAAACTACAAGCATTTCACTGATGGAAAGATCAAATTCTTAGAAAATCAACACTTACTTATTTTTGAAAGGTGGATTCCTGCAAATAACTCCAAAGTAATTGTTATTATTAATAATACTGACTTTAAAGTAGATATAAGTAAATACTGTAAGGAATATTCACAAGAATTACTAAGTAAAACTGCTTCAAATCATATTTTGGAATATGGCTATTATATAGCAATAAAGCACTAAGGTTTATGTAGAGAATTTCCAAGATAATATTTTGAATTAAGTAATATTTAGTTAAATTATTAATGAACCTTAATACAATATTCTGGTTTAAAGAATGTGGAGGATAATTATGTTAATTAAAAGAATATCTGTTACCACAAAAAGTAAAATTGATATGATTGAAATAACCAAGTTAGTTCAAGAGTTTGTGGAAGAATCCCCAGCCCACAATGGCATTGCTAATGTTTATATCCCTCATACTACTGCGGGAATTACCATTAATGAAGCTGCTGATCCAGATGTGATTTATGATTTAAAATTTGCTTTTAAAAGATTGAGTCCTAAACTGCGAGAGTATCTTCATAATGAAGGAAATTCTGATGCTCATTTACTCTCCAGCTTAGTAGGTTGCTCAATCTCAATTCCTTTTGAAGCAAATGAACTACTCTTAGGCACTTGGCAAGGTATTTTCTTTTGTGAATTTGATGGTCCCAGAAAGAGAGAAGTTATAATTTCACTTCAATAGAATAGCTATTGCTAAAGTTTTTGTATTTATCTCTTGCCACAGCAGAGTTAGAGGATTAACATGACCTAAATTTGTGAATCAACAAGCTTAGTGATAAAGCTCTATTGACTATCCTTCAGATGCTCTATACCTCTTTTTACCTACAAAATATTTCTTTATTGACTTATTTTCTCTCTTCCTTAAAAATGGCAAACAAAGAATAATATAATAAAAAGTAGGTAAGAATTATGGATTACAAAGAAATATTTTCTCAAAGTACGAGAAATCAAGGTTCATCTATGATTAGGGAATTAGTAGCTTCTACAAAAGGTATTGAAGGTTTAATCTCCTTTGCAGGTGGATTTCCTTCCCCAAAAACTTTCCCTGTTGATGAGTTAAGCAAATTATATGCTGATGTGATTAAAAAGGAAGGTCGTGAAGTGCTTCAATACGGTGCTTCTGAAGGCGATTCTGTTTTGAAATCAGCTTTAATTAACTATGAAAAGAAATCAGCTTTAAAACAATCTGAGATTATTACTAGTGTTGGTTCTACTAATGCTATTTTTGCTTATGCAAAATGTTTCATAGATGAAGGCGATTACATAATCTGTGAAGCTCCTAGTTTTCTTGGAACAGTTGTTGCTTTTGAATCTATGGGAGCTAAGTTACAAGGTGTTGAAGTTGAAAATGATGGAATGAATATGGAAGAATTAGAAACTGAAATTCAGAAATTGATTGCTGATAATCAGAAGATAAAATTTATCTATACTATTCCAGAATTTCAAAATCCAACTGGTGTAACTATGAGTAGAGAGAAAAGAGAGAGACTTATAGAAATTGCTGAACTTTATGATATTCCAATTCTAGAAGATAATCCTTATGGTGAACTCCGTTATTGTGGAGAAAGAATTGATTCTATTTTTGAAATAGCTAGAGCACAAGACAAAAATATTGTTACCAGTGTTAAATCATTCTCTAAAGTACTAGGTCCTGGCATGAGATCTGCCTATATAATGGGTGATGAAGCTATTATTGCTAAAGTTGCCCTTTGGTTGCAAAAGATAATCGTAAGTAGTGATTGTATTACTCAAAGAGTCGTTGCTAGATTCTTAGAAAAGGATATGTTAGAAGGTCAGTTAAAGAAAATTTCCGATATCTATAAACCTAGTCTAAATGCTATGCTTAATGCTCTTGAAAAATATATGCCTAAGAATGTTAAATGGACTTCTCCAGAAGGCGGAATGTTTATCTGGATTACTCTTCCTGAAGATATGAATGGTGATGAGCTTTTTGAAGCTGCTAAAGCAGAGAAAGTATGTTTTATTCCAGGCTCAAAGTTTTATCCTAAAGGACAGGAGAAGTTTAATGTTATTAGATTAAACTTCACTTTTGCAGACCCTGATACTATTGAAGAGGGTGTGAAGAGATTAGCTAGGTTGTTTTAATAATTAAATTACAATATAATATTTAGAAAAAGCCCAGCATTTGCAGGGCTTTTTACTTGTATTAATTTTCTAAACACCGAATGCAAAATACTGTTTTGATAAAGATCATTAGAAATAGGAGAAAACATAAAGATGAAGATATCTATTAGAGGAGTGGCATGTTCTGGAAAGACAACACTAGCCAAGAGACTTTCAAAAGAGTTTAATATCCCTCATATTGAGTTAGATGAATTATATTGGTTACCTGGTTGGAAAGAGAGAGAACTGAATGAATTACTTAGTAAGGTTGAAAAAAAGATAAGTCAAGATTCCTGGGTAATAGATGGTAATTATAGCAAAGTATATAAGAACTTAGATGTTAGTCCTGATTATTTAATTTATCTTGATTACTCTCTATTGAAGATACTTATTAGGTGTTGTAAGAGATCTTTTAATAGAATCTATACCCAGAAAAAAGTCTGTAATGGCAATATAGAAAAACTAAGCTCGGTGTTTTCTTCAGATAGCATTTTTGTTTGGATACTCAAGACATATAAGCTTAGGAAGAGGGAAATTAAGGATTTAGAGAAGTCCTGTTATAATAACCTTGTTATTATTAGAAAAGATAGAGATATTGTTGAGATGATTAAAATGTTGAAGACTTCCTCATTTTAGTAATAATTTGATAATCAGCTATACTTTTTTGATATTCTGAATTTACTTTACAACTGCTCATAGATATCTTCTCAGGTCTATAATGCATATCACCATCAACAAATTTTTTTGCTGTTAGGTGCAATTCTTTCACTTCACAATATTGAAGTAATTCATCCCTGTTCTCAGGATTAACTCCTGAGCCTGCCATAATGGAGATTCTCTTTTTGGCTTTTAGAACTAAAGCCTTGATAAGTTCTTTCCCTTCTATAGCTTTGGGAGCTTGTCCCGAAGTTAGAAGTCTATCAATCCCGGTAGAAATTATATCTTCAAGAGCCTGAAAAGGATCTCTAGCTACATCAAAAGCTCGATGAAAGGTTACTTGCATAGGTTTTGCTAGGGTAACTAACTGAGATGTTCTAGGAATATCGATATCTCCAGTAGGTAGAAGAATTCCGAATACTACACAGTTGACTCCTAATTTCTTGGCTATAAGAATATCTTCCTTCATAATAGCGAACTCTGCGTCAGAATAGCAAAAATCTCCACCCCTAGGACGAATCATTACTGCAAGCTCAATACTAATATTCTCTCTGACAGCTTTAATCATTCCATAAGAGGGACTTGTTCCACCTTCCAATAGGTTAGCACAAAGTTCGACCCTATCAGCTCCCGCTTCTTGTGCTATGATAGCTGATTCAACAGAATCGAGGCAAATTTCTAAGGTGAACATAGTTTATTTATACCATTTCCTTAAATGATAAGCGTCGTCCATGAATTGCAAATCTAATCTACATGAATAGTTAAATATCGTAGAAAGTTTATCAAGTTCTAATTCAGATAAATTCTCACTGTAAATATTTACAAACTTTTTTACTAATTCTGTCTGGGCAATAAATTCTTCAGAAACATAAGTATCTATCCATGCTTGGTAGGGGTTATTTTCAATACTATCTTTTGCTATCTTTTTACCATTCTCTAAATATACCCAAAAGCAGGGGAGAAGAGCAGTAAGTCCCTCAATGAAAGTTGATGTGCTAATAGTAGCAATTAAATAGGAAGTATAAGCTAAGCAAGCTGGTTGCATTACTTGGCTTTTCTCAACTTGATAATCACGGAATAATTCTTCCTGAAAAATATGTTCTAGTTGATAAGATTCCTGCGATAACTTCAAGAATAGTTCTTTTATTTCTTCAGTTGGAGCTTTTCTTGCCATAATATTCATAGCTTGGGCGTAGTGCTTAATATAGATAGCATCCTGTTGGAGATAGAAACGAAATACATCTGTAGGAAGTGTTCCTTGGGCTAATCTTAGAGAAAACTGGTGATAAAGGTGTTTGTTAATAATTTCTGAAGCTCTGGTCCAAAGAGTATCGGTAGTTTTCATTACTACTTCCAGAGTTTGTAGAAGTGATTAACAGGACTCTTTCCTTTACCAAGTTGGTAGAAAGCACCATCAGAAATCGCTTCAGTGATATATGTTTTGGCTAGACTTACAGATTCAAGAACACTCTTTCCTTGTCCAAGATAAGAAGCAATAGCAGAGGAAAGAGTACAACCTGTTCCATGATTGTTAATAGTATCAATTCTGGCTGTTTCTAACCAAAGAACTTCTTGCTTGCTATTAATAAATAGATCAGGTAGAATATCATCTTTAAAAAAACTACCTTTAAGAATAACATTTTGACAACCATAAGAAAGAAGTTTTTTTCCTGCTTCAAGCATTTCAGTCCGATTAGTAATTTTCATATTAGTTAATACTTCAGCTTCGCTTAGGTTAGGAGTGATAATGAGGGCAAGAGGGAATAAGTTTTTTATTAAAGCTTCAATAGCATTGTCTTGTAGAAGCTTATCGCCTGATTTAGCTACCATTACAGGATCAAGTACAATTGTAGTGATATTATAATCTTTTAATGAATTTGCAACTGTTTCGATTACTTGAGGAGTACTGAGCATTCCTATCTTAATAGCATCAGCTCCGATATCTGAAAGAACTGCATCAATTTGTTCTTTAACAAAGTCAGGTGTAACTGGGTATATGCCTGTAACACCAAGAGTATTTTGGGCAGTAAGGGCTGCTATTACACTCATTCCATAACATCCTAAAGCACTAAAAGTCTTTAAGTCCGCTTGAATTCCGGCACCGCCACCGCTATCTGAACCAGCTATCGTTAATAATCTTGTATATTTTTTCACTTTTTTTCTCCATTAATACATAAATTTAAAGAACTAAGATTTGCGGATTAGAGAATCCACAATACCTCGAAATACGAGGTTTAAGAGAATGGCGGACAGGCTGTCCACCGTCCGACAGAAGAGTTTTAAGAGAATGGCGGACAGGCTGTCCACCGTCCGACAGAAGAGTTTTAAGAAAGACGAACAGGCTGGAGATTATCTCCGCCATTAACTCCCCTCTTAATCCTGAAGGGATGCTAAAGAGGGGTGGCAGTGTATTTCACTGAAGAAACACCTGGCAGGGATACCCATATTCCCAGTTAAGAAACAACTCATTTCTCCATTCTCAATTCTCAATTCTCCATTCTCAATTCTCCACTCTCAATTCTCCACTCTCAATTTCCAACTTTCAATTCCTCTTTCAGTTTTTCACTCGCTTTTCTTGGTGATTCTGCTGAACAGATAGCTGAAACTACAGCTATGCCATCAGCCCCAGCTTCTATAATAGCTCTGGTATTTTGCAGATTAATCCCCCCAATAGCAATTAATTTATGGGAAGAAAGTCTTTTGATTTCCCTAATACCTTCTAGGCCAAGAGGTTTAGCTATATCAGTTTTAGTATTAGTTGAGAAAACAGGGCTAATGCCAAGGTAATCAACATCTAAAGACTCAGCATCAATAGCATCTTGGATAGTTTCAACAGATAAACCGATTATAGCATCAGGACCTAAGATACTCCGAGCAATAGAATAGGGAAGATCAGATTGCCCTATGTGAAGTCCTTGAGCATTAACAGCTTGAGCAATATCTAATCTGTCATTAATGATTAGAGGGATATTATGTTTCTTGGTTATTTTGGCAACCTTAACAGCAATATCATAGAATTCACGGGAAGAACAGTTCTTCTCTCTAAGTTGAATAATTGAGACTCCACCCTGAATAGCTTCTTCAATAACAAAGAGTAAATCTCTATTCAGGGTGAGTTCTCTGTCTGTAACTAAGTACAAACTATAATCTACATTTAATTTACTCATGGTACTTAAGATTAGCTGAAACTTCTTCTTCTGAAATATTATATAGCTTATCTAGGAAATTCATTTGTAATGAAGCTGGGCCATTAGAATCTTTAACAGCAATTTCTCCACTGATACCCATAAGAGCCATAGCATGAGCACATGCTTCTAGATAGTTATGATTAACTGCACAGAAAGCACCTGTTAATGCGGAAGCAGTACAACCTAATCCTGTAACTTTCGGCATCATTAAATCACCATTTTCTATAAAGATTGTTTTATCTCCATCAGTGATAATGTCAGTTTCACCACTAACTACCACAATACATTTATGTTCTTTAGCTAAATTTTGAGCAGCCACCAAAGCATTATCTGAAGAGTGATTGCTATCTACGCCTTTAGTCTGGACATTGGTATCAGTTAAGGCCATAATCTCAGAAGCATTTCCGCGGATTACAGTTGGATTGGTTATAGCTAAAAGGTCTTTTACTGTTTTAGTCCTAAATCTTGTAGCACCAACTCCTACGGGGTCGATAATTATTGGTATTTTCCTTAAGCCAGCTGTTTCAATAGCAACTTTCATCGCTTCAATCCAGTGCTCACTCAGGGTGCCAATATTTACAACTAATGCCGAGGCTATGGTCGCCATATCTGCAACTTCTTCTATAGCGTGGGCCATTACAGGAGATGCTCCTATTGAAAGTAAGGCATTTGCAGTATTGTTCATTACCACAAAATTAGTAATATTATGCACTAGAGGAGATTTCTCTCTGATTTCTGCAATATCTTTCCATACATTTAGTTTCATATTATATCCTTTTAAAGTCTTTTTTTTGTGAAAGGGGACCTCTTGGAGTGCCTTGTGAACACTCCCTATTATATGACATCCCTCCGGGACTTAAGTGGTCTTAATTCCCTTGATAGCAACATAATCCCCGCAATCAAAGCCAGGAATTGGTTTTTCAGCAACTTCATCAGAGTAAGCAGGATGTTTAGTTAATGTTTGTGCAAACTCAAAATCTGTGAAACCTGCATTTTTCAGCATTCGAGTTTTTTCTGGAGTAGATCTCCAATTAGATTCATTAATGAAGGAGATTGGGTAAGCATTGGGAGCTTTTGCTTCTTGGAAATATTTATGTTCCCAGCTTCCTATCTCTTTGGCTAGGTTATAGAGTAAGCCATAGCTACTTTCTTTAGGAACATCAATAAGGAGAATCATTCCTCCAGGTTTAAGAGCTTTATAGGCTTTATTAACAGCTTTCTGTAAGTCTGTGATATAACTTGGAGTTCCGTTAAACATTACTGTGTCGTAAAGTTCTGTACCAAAATCAGTATCTTCTGCAGTACCAATAGTTACTTTCAAGCCTCTTTTCATGGCAATTTCTGCCATTCCTTCAGCAGGTTCTATACCTTCTGTAATTGTTATATTATATTCTTTTTTTAAAATAGCTTCAAACAAACCACTTCCACAACCTATTGAAAGGGAGCGTCCAGGATTAGCTAAAAAATGAGCAACTAAAGCTACTTCAGAAGCTAAGACATTAACATTTTTTAAAAACCACTCATCGTATTTTGAGGCATATTGATCAAATGCTCTTTCTATCATAATATTTTCCACCTAGATTTATTTTGAAATAAGTAAAAATTGCTTGCATATTTTGTCAAGAAGGGAATGTCATCACTTAAAGAAATTACTATTTTTTAACACCACATTTCTTGGTCCTCAACTCCCTACTTTATCCTCTTTCTCACTCTCTTCAAATAATATTCAAAGAAATTATGAGATGAGTGAGAAGGAGTAAAGGAAGAGAAGTTATCAATAACCAAAGAAGGGGTCACTTATCATTCTGTTTCTTTTAATATTCAAAGATTTTAATTGCTTTTTTACTCCTTTAATCATGCTGGGAGATCCTGAAATATAATAATATGCTTGATTATGATAAGTTAAAGTAATGTCTTCGATAGAATTTATAAGAGAATCTTTATCAGATAAATAGCTAATAGAAATATCTTCATTAGTGGAAGCTATTTTATTTATCTCATCTTTACATAAATAGATATCTTTGGAGATATAAAGAAGTTTGCAAGAAAAAGCTCTTTTATCTTGAAGTTCTTTAAGAAGAGCACGAGCTGGAGCAAAGCCTACTCCTCCTACAATGATAACTATAGGCGCAGGCTTTACTGGAAGTTTGAACCAGCCAAAAGGACCAATAAGGGTAAGTTTATCACCTAGCTTAAAATTAATGAGTGCTTGCTTGTAGTTACTAATATTTTGGCCAGTTCGAGTAATTATTCTCAAAAAACCTTCTTCAGGAAGAGAAGCTACACTAAAAGCGCGAAATGATTTACCTTTAATTTTTGGTTTTCGGATTAAAAAAGCTCCATGTTCTCCAGCTTCCCAGCTGTAGCCTTTATCAATTTTAAAATCGAATTGCCAGTAATCTAAAGCAATATTTTCTTTATTGATGAGGGTAATCTTACTTTTCTTAAAAATACCCTTGAAATCACTTATTTTCATAATTTCCTCCTTTGAAGGAAAGTATAATCAGAAATGAAATTTCTCAAAAAATTATCCCAATCAATCTGATTATATATTTAATTTGACAAATTGGACTAATCCGTTAAATTGGTTAGATAAATAAAAAAAGTGGTGTAAAATATGTTTGAAAAATTATTAAAGAAACTTTTTGGTGATAAACACGAGAAATTCTTAAAGACAATATACCCAATAATCAATGAAATTAATGATAGATATGCAACACTAGAAGGGCTGTCTGATGATGAGTTACGAGCTCGAATAACTGAAATTAAAAGCAGTTTAAAAGCTCAACTTGAACCTGAATTTGAAAATTTAGAACAGCTTAAGAAAGAGTATATTACTGAAATAAATGAAGTAAAAAAAGATAGATTGAGCAATGAATTAGATGTAATTAAAAAAGATCTTAAGCAAAAAACTCAAGATTTACTAGATGATATTTTAGTTGAAGTCTTCGCTATTATCAAGGATACTTGTCGTAGACTCATGGGGCATGAGTATTTAGTTCGGGGAAATCCTGCAACTTGGAATATGGTTCCTTATGATGTTCAAATGATAGGTGGTATAATCTTACATCGTGGTAACATAGCTGAGATGGCTACAGGTGAAGGTAAAACACTAGTTGCTACCTTGCCTCTATTTTTAAATGCTTTAATTGGAAAAGGTGCTCACTTAGTTACGGTGAATGAATACTTGGCCCAGCGTGATGCTGAGTGGATGAGTCCTATATTTGAATTCCACGGAATGAAAGTTGGCTGTATCGTTAATGGTATGTCTTTTGAAGATAAGAAAAAAATATATCGTTATGATGTCACTTATGGTATGAATAGTGAATTTGGATTTGATTATCTCAGAGATAACATGGCTGTACATTCAGAACAACTTGTGCAAAGAGATTTCTATTATGCGATAGTCGATGAAGTCGATAGTATTCTTGTAGATGAAGCTAGAACCCCTTTGATTATTTCCGGTTCTGTTGATGATGACAAGAACTTTTACCAAGAATTGCGTCCTCATATCGAAAAACTTGTTACTCTCCAAAATAATTTGGTCAGAGAGTTAAGTTCCAAAGTAAAAAACCTTCTTGATGACCCTAATTCTGATTCTAATAAAATTGGTAGATTACTGCTTTTAATGAAGTTAGCATCTCCTAAAAATAAGGCTTTTGCAAAATACATGAAAGAGGGTGACCTCAAAAAATTATGTAATGATATGGAAGGTGTATTTCTTAGAGATAAAAAAATGCATGAACTTAATGCAGAGTTATACTTTAGTATAGATGAGAAAGCTAACACAGTAGAGCTTAGTGAGTTAGGACAAGAAGTAATTAATGATTATGAACAAGATTTATTTATTGCATCTACTTTAGATGAACTCTTAGAAGCGGTAGAGAATGATGATACTTTAAGTGCTGAAGAGATATTGAAACATAAAGAGAGAGTTACTCGAGAATTTATGGATAAGAGTGAAAAGCAACATGATATTAAGCAATTATTAAAAGCTTATTCACTTTTTGAAAAAGAAAAAGAGTATGTTGTGATGGATAATCAAGTTCAGATAGTAGATGAATTTACTGGCCGTCTCATGCCTGGAAGAAGATTCAGTGATGGACTTCATCAAGCTTTAGAGGCGAAAGAAAGAGTAAAAATTCAAAAAGCTTCTCAAACTTTAGCTACTATCACTTTACAGAACTATTTTAGGATGTTTGATAAATTGGCAGGTATGACAGGTACAGCTATAACTGAAGAGAATGAGTTCTTGGAAATATATAATCTTCCTGTTGTGGAGATACCAACTAATGTCCCAATAACTAGAATAGATCATGATGACTTTATTTATCTAACTAAAAATGAAAAGTACAAGGCTATCATAAGAGAAATTATCTATTGGCACGAAAAGCAGAAACCTGTTTTAGTAGGTACTACAAGTGTGGAAGTTTCTGAAACACTCAGTAGAATGTTAAGATTGAATAAGATTCCTCATAATATCTTAAATGCTAAGAATCATGAAAAGGAAGCGGAGATTATCGCAGGTGCTGGTGGAGCAGGAGCTGTAACTATTGCTACAAACATGGCTGGTAGAGGTACTGATATTAAACTTACTGAAGGCGTAATTACCCAAGGGCATGATGATTATCTAAATGCTAATAATGCTGTTAGCAAGGAATTACCTTATGGTGGACCGATTGACGGACTTCATGTGATTGGTTCTGAAAGACATGAAAGTAGAAGAATTGATAGACAGTTAAGAGGTAGAGCAGGTCGTCAAGGTGACCCAGGTACTTCTAGATTCTACTTGTCTTTAGAAGATGATTTAATGCGTCTTTTTGGCTCGGAAAGAATTGCTCCTATGATGATGAAACTAGGTGCTAAAGAAGATGATCCTATAGTTCATCCATGGATGACTAATGCAGTGTCCAAGGCTCAAAAAAGAGTAGAAGAACATAACTTCGAGATTAGAAAGAGATTAATTAAATATGATGAAGTGATGACAGCTCAAAGAGAGATTATTTATCAATATAGAAATAATGTTCTTAAGGGTTATGATTTAAAGAATGAAATATTAAATATGATTACTGATACTCTCAACAGTGTTATTGATAGAATTGTTGAAAGTAAGACTTTTGTAGAAGAACATGAAGTTGAAGAAGTATGCAAATGGGTTAAAGTAAACCTTGGTGTATCAAATGATTATACTAAAGTGATGAATCCTGATTTAGATGTAGCTCAATTAAGAAATATTATGGAAGAGAGACTCTTTAGAGCTTATAATCAGAAAGAAGAGATTGTAGGAATTGAGAATCAAAGAGAGTTAGAAAGAAGATCCCTTTTAGAAGTAGTAGATACAAACTGGAGAGAACATCTTCGAGAAATGGATTTACTCCAAGAAGGTATTAGTTTAAGGGCTTATGGAAATAAAGATCCACTTATTGAGTATAAAAAAGAAAGTTTCTATGTTTTCGAAGATATGATATATCGTATTCAAGAAGAAGTTACTCAAAAAGTATTCACAAGGGTTTTGGTTGGGCAAGCTGATTTAAAAGATGTTTTAGATCGTATAAAGACAATGCACAACGAGGTAAAAGTCTTTAATAACAATGCTCCAGCTATAGAAGAACAAAATAAACCACAGATGCCTAAGATGAATAATCCTCAACCACAAACTAAAGTACAGCCTATTATCAATGCTGATAAGATTGGCAGAAATGATCCATGTCCTTGTGGTAGTGGAAAGAAATACAAGAAATGCTGTGGTAAAAACTTAATGGATGATGAATAGATGAAAAAGAATATAGATTTTATCAAAGAAAAGCTTTCAGGAAAGCACTCACAGGAATTTATGAAGAGTTTGAGTGATGAAGAATTAGAGGCTTTAATAGATGTTTTAGAAAAACAAGATGATAAGATTAAGCCATATTATCGGAACTTAGATATAGTCGAGGCACAGGCAATCTCTGTCGAAGCTTATGGTTATATGCTAAGTATGTATAATATTGGCTCATTAACCGAGACTACTTATGAGAAAGTAATTCAAATATGTTTGCATTTGTTTTATATTACTCAAGAGCAGGTTACTAAAAGTAAATTGGATAAGATAATTACCATGATTAATTTCGCAGATTTTAATCAAAATAACATAAAAGAGTTTATTGATACACTAGTTAATGATAGTAAGTATCAGATGAATACTCAAAAAATTAAACATTAGGGGAAGTATGTCTAAAAGTTTGATAATTGTAGAGTCTCCAGCAAAAGCAAAAACTATAAGTAAGTTCTTAGATAATAAATTTAATATAGTAGCCTCAATGGGGCATATCAGGGATTTACCTAAAAAAACATTAGGTATTGATTTAGATAATAATTATACTGCAAAATATGTTAGTGATAGAACAAAAACAAAAATAATTAAAGAGTTGAGAGATCGTGCTAAAGATGCTCCTGAGATATATTTGGCAAGTGACCATGACCGCGAAGGAGAAGCTATTGCTTGGCATCTCACAGAACTCTTAAAAAAAGAGATTAAGGGAAAGCCGATTCATAGAATTACTTTTAACGAAATTACAAAAAATGCTATCGTAGAATCTATCAAGAATCCTGGTGATATTGACATGAATAAAGTTAATGCTCAGCAAGCTAGAAGATTATTAGATAGAATTGTGGGTTATAAAGTAAGTCCTATTCTCTGGAAAGTTATTGCTAAGGATTTGAGTGCAGGAAGAGTACAGTCTGTAGCACTTAGACTTGTTTGTGAAAAAGAAGAGGAAATTAGTGCTTTTATTCCTGAAGAGTATTGGAAGATTTATGCAAATTTCTGGAAAGATAACTACCAACCTTTTAAAGGTGAGTTAAATAAACTCAATGGTAAAAAAGCTAAAATTGACAATAAGGAAGACGCAGATAAAGTTCTTGCAGCTTTAAAAAATTCGCAAGCAGAACTTAAAGATATAAAAAAGAGTAAAAAGAAGGTTCAAGCTCCTACACCATATATAACTTCAACTTTACAGCAAGATGCTTCTAGAATCTCAGGATTCAGTCCTAAAAGGACAATGAAAATTGCTCAAGAACTTTATGAAGGAATCTCAATTGGTGGAGAACAATCAGGTTTAATTACTTATATGAGAACTGACTCTTTAAGAATATCAACAGAAGCTCAAGATGCTTGTAGAGCTCTTATTATAGAGAGATTTGGGGCTGAGAAGCTTAATCCTGAAGTTCGTAATTTTATAAACAAAAATAAAGCTCAAGATGCCCATGAAGCTATTAGACCTACAGATGTTCAAAAAACACCTGAAAGTATCAAAGAATATCTTTCAGCAGAGCAATTTAGAGTTTATAGTTTAATCTGGGGAAGATTTGTTGCTACTCAGATGATACCAATGGAAGTAGAGAATGTCCAAGTATTTGTGGAAGTAGGAGATGCTGAATTCTTAACTAAAGGTTCAACTATTCTTGACAAAGGATTCTCTTTAGCATATAGTTATGTTTCAACCTCAATGGGTGAATTAATCGACAAAGCATATAAAATTGGTGATGATTTAGAAAAGAGAGATATTTCTTCAGAACAGAAATTTACTCAACCACCTGCCCGTTATTCTGAAGCTTCTCTTATTAAAGAACTTGAAGCTAAGGAAATAGGAAGACCTTCAACCTATTCTTCAATAATTTCTACTATTACTGACAGAAAATATGTTGCTTTAATTGAGAAATATCTTCACCCAACAGATTTAGGTGTTAAAGTAAATACTTTCTTAACTGCTAATTTTGATTCTACTTTCAATGTCTTATTCACTGCAGACATGGAGAAGAAGTTGGATAATATTGAAGAGGGAAATACAATTGTTGAAAAAGTTTTAGATGAATATTATCAAGAGCTTAAAAAGATGATTGATAAAGTTGATTTAACTAAAGAAAAAGAGAACTATTTAGAGCATACAGATATTCCTTGTGAAAAGTGTGGTGAGGGACATTACATTATCAGAATAGGTAAACAAGGGGAATTCCTTGGTTGTTCAGAATATCCTAAATGCAAAGATATTAAGAATTTCAAACGAGACAAAGATGGTAAAATTAAAATCATTGAAGAGGAACATTTAGATGAAAATTGTCCTGAATGTGGAAAACCTTTATTAGTGAAGAATGGCCGTTTCGGTAAATTTATAGCTTGTTCTGATTATCCTAAATGCAAGTTTACTAAACCAGTAGATCTTGGTATTAAATGTCCTGATTGTGAAACTGGAATGATTACAGAAAAGAGATCGAAAAAAGGTAAAACTTTCTATAGTTGTACAAAATACCCTGATTGTAAATTCTCTTCATGGAATAAACCTGTTAAAGTTGAATGCCCAAATTGTCAAAATTACTATATGGAAGAGAAATATTCTAAAGATAAAGGTAAACACCTAGTTTGCCCTAAGTGTGGCCAGGAAGTCTTCTAATGCTTCTTTCCAATAATATCCGGAGTAGCCTAACAATTATCTTATCCCATAAAATAAGAACACTTTTAACATTGTTGGGCTTGATTATCGGAGTGTTAGCTGTTGTTTCTATTTTCTCGGCTGTGGATGGTGTAAAAGCTGCAATCAACACGAGTGTAGGTAACATGGGTTGGGATAACTCATTTACAGTAACCACTAAAACTGATAATAACAGTGATGACCATAATCGTTGGTGGGTAAGACGGCAAGAAAAACGAGAGGCTAAACCTATAAATATCAATGATTTCTACTCGTTGAAAGAAAAATTAGATGCGAAATTTATCTATGCTATGGTTTCTAGTTCTTCTTATGACAGGCATAGCAAAATTTCACGGTGGACTAGGATTAAAGCGACTAATGTTGATTATTTTAATTTTAAAAAGTATTTTATACTAAAGGGTAGAAACTTCAATAATTTAGATGAAAGAAGAGAAGCAAGTGTCTGTTTAGTTGGTAATGGTTTTTGGGAAGATAATATGAACTCAGATCCTAATATCATTGGCAAAAAACTGACACTTGGTGATTATCGATATACCATAATTGGGATAGTCGGGGAAAAACCAGGTGAAAAAAGTGAATTTGACTTTAATCAATGGGAGAGACGCTGGGATTTAAAATCCATCTTTATTCCTCTTGCAACTGGAGTTAAGTATTATTCATCTAATCAAGCAGTGGAAGAAATATATGTTCAATCTGAAAATGCTGATCAATTCATCTTTAACAGAAATAAAGCAAGACAACTTCTGTTAATCAATCATAATATGACAGAATCTTTTGATTTCGTGGAAGAACCAGAAGAAATATTAAAATTCACTCAACAATTAAATGAAATGTTGGGGAAATGGAATACTATCCTCATGGCAATTGCATCTGTATCTCTCTTTGTAGGAGGTATTGGTTTATTCAGTACCCTTTTAATCTCTATTAGTGAGAGAATGAATGAAATCGGAATTAGGAAAAGTATCGGTGCTTCTGACTTTGATATATTTTCTTTATTGTTATCAGAAGCTATTATTCTTACCCTTATAGGCGCTACTATAGGTATTTCAATAGCCAAGTTAATAGTTGTACTAATTTCTAATGCAATGAATGTACCTTTAGATTTACCCTTTAAAGGTGTGTTAGTAGGTTTAGGATTTGCCATTTTGATTGGCATATTATCTGGTATCTATCCAGCTTATAAAGCTTCTAAAGTGAATCCAATTGAAGCAGTTTATTATTTTGATTAAATGAGGAGCTTATGGCTACAAAAAAAACTACAAGCAAATCTTCTCCAAAAAAGAAGACTCCTGCTAAGAAAAAAACAAATAAGAAGAGTAACAAACAACAATCTAGCAAAAGATTAAGTTACTCAACATTAGTAATTATAATTATAGCTGTCCTTATCTTTTTCTATTTTAATCGCAGTGATAAAGATGATTTAATTAACCAAATCAAAGAAGGAAAACCAGGCAGTATTGCTCAAACTGAGAACTTGGATAGTAAGACCCTTGAATTCTATTATCCTTCATCTGATTTAAGCAATGGTGGTATTGTTGAACATTTAGCTTATAGTTTAGATTATAATGAAGATTATGAGCAAGCAGATTGGGTTTTTTACGAATTAACTAAAGAAGAAGTTTTGAATAAAAATGTTCCTAGAAAAGATAAGTTTATTAAAGATCCTACTCCTGCAATAACTTCTGCCTTACCTACGGATTATTACAAAAGTGGTTATGACCGAGGTCATTTATGTCCTGCAGCAGATAATCGCTGGTCTCAAGAGGCAATGGAAGAAAGCTTCTATATGAGTAATATGTCACCTCAGGATCCTGATTTAAATAGGAAGATTTGGGCTGAATTGGAAGAAGAAGTAAGGAAATGGGCTGTGGAAAATGAAAAAGTATTTGTAGTTACCGGACCAATTCTCGCTGATGGAGTTAAAAAGAAGATAGGGCAGAGCAATGTAGCTGTACCCAATTACTTCTATAAAGTTGTTGCTGACTTAACAGGTGATGAGATTAAAGGTGTAGGTTTTATCTTTTCTAATGGTGAAAACAATGGAGAATTGAAATACTATGCTTGCTCTATAGATATGGTCGAAGAAAGAACTAAAATAGATTTCTTCCCCAATTTAGATGATAATATAGAAAAACAGATTGAAACAGATGTAACTTATGAGGATTGGTTCAAATGATAAAAAAAGCAGTAATATTGTTAAGTGGTGGTATGGATAGTCTGGTAACAGCAGCAATTGCCGATAAAGAAAACGATGAACTCTATTTTTTACATGCAAATTATGGTCAAAAGACAGAATTAAAGGAACAAGAATGTTTTGATAATTTAGTGCAATTTTATCATCCAAAAGATATTCTCAATGTAGATCTTAGTTATCTGGAAAAGATTGGTGGTACAAGCTTAATTGACCCAGCTAAGGAAATTAAAGACCATGATATCACTAATGCTAACCAAGTTCCGGATACTTATGTTCCTTTTAGAAACGGTAATTTAATAGTAATCGCAACTTCTTGGGCTGAAGTAATAGGAGCTCAAAGCATCTATATAGGAGCTGTTGAAGAAGATAGCTCTGGTTATCCTGATTGTCGTGAATCTTTTTATCAAGCCCTAAATAAGGCTATAGATTTAGGAACAAAAGATGAAACCAAGATAGTGATAAAAACTCCTATCATTCATAAAACTAAAGGCCAAATAGTAAGTATTGGAAAAGAACTAAATACTCCATTTGAGTTTTCCTGGAGCTGTTATCGTGATAATGAACTTGCTTGTGGTAGCTGTGATTCTTGTTACCTAAGACTAAAAGCTTTTCAAGAAGCAGGTCTAACCGACCCAATTCCTTACAAAAATGATAATTAATAAATCTGATTATAAATTAAGTAGGTGGAGTGGGGGAACTACTACTGAACTATTTATTTATCCTCCGGAATCCTCATATCAAGAGAGAGATTTTAAGATAAGAATTAGCTCTGCAACAGTAGATGTCGAAGAGTCTATTTTTACTAAACTCCCAGATTATAATCGAGTTTTAATGATTATTAGTGGAGAATTAGAGATTAATCACCAAGATAAATATTCTAAGATACTCTCCCAATATGATTGTGATTATTTCGAGGGAGCTTGGGATACTTCAGCAAAAGGTAAAGTTGTAGATTTTAATCTTATGACATCAAAATCGTTAAAGGGTGAATTAAAATATAAAAATATACCATTAAATAAGGAATTTTCCTTAGAATTTACTAAAAATACAAGTTTAGTTGGACTTTATTTAATCAGTGGTAAGTTAATAGATAAAAACGGGAAGCAAGAAATCAATCCAAGTGAATTATTAATTTTTGATGATTATCAAGAGACAATGCAACTGCAGGGCTTAGAGGAATCACAGATAATAATAATTATAGTAGAATAAAATATGATTTGTTTATAGCTAGTAGATTATAGAACTAAAAAAAGAGAAGCTAGATAGCTTCTCTTTTAAGTTATATTTTTATCAATTAGAAATCAAAATTATCTTCTGAAATTTCAGCATTAAATTTGATTGATTTATAGATAGTTGTATTGATTGGTGTACCATCAACTAAGTTGATTTCAATTTTCATCGGACAAAGCACTGATTCTTGTAATTCATAATTTGAAAAACTACTTTTTACCTGTAGCATTCCTTGAGGAGATTCCATATTCTCGATAGAGAAATCAGGTAAATGAGTTGCTTTGTTAAACCAGAGTTTCATACTAGAATCTTTATATTCTATCTTTACCACTTGATACTCTTTATCATCAATAATTTCATCTTGAAGATAACCAATACTAAGTTTTGATGGATCATTTAACCAACCAAAATATGAGAATTGAATCTGATCGATTATTGCTGTTAACTGAGTATCTTCAAGAGGCATATTTCTTCCAGGAACTACTTGGACACCTTTACCATTGTTAATAATAGTTGAGATGTTTCCCATAGGAGAATTAATGCTATCTGAAATTTTATCTGGGAAAATAATATGAGTCGTTTTATCCATATTTAAATCTCCCATAGGAGTTGAAGAAGTGATAGTGCTTAGGGTAGATATTGAGTTTATAAGTTTCTTACTTTTAACTGTATTTAAAAATTTGAAGAAAACTTCTTTACCTTTTGCATAATCAAGAACTTCACCTTCTCTAGTCTCTTTTATTGAAACATCTAAAACTTCAACTTTACCAAGCGGAGTAACATCATCAATAAACTCATCTTTATTTCCAACAAATAGATAGATTAATTCGTCAGGTTTGAGATATTTTTGAGCTACACGATAAATGTCATCAACAGTAACTTTTTCTATTTTCTTTTTTAATATGTTAGAAAAGTTTCTATCATAGCCGTAATAATCATAATTCTTGATAGAATATAGAGTATATTCTGGTTTTTCATATTTGAAAACATAAGAGTTAAAATAAGAGTCTTTAGCAAAATCTAATTCTTCTTGAGTTACTTTATCCTTAGTGATGATTCTTACTTCTTCCACAAGCGCTTGAGCAGCTTTAAGAGTGTGCTCCGTAGCTGTTGGGGCAAGTAAGTAAAGAGCACCTGGAGTAGCGAAAGATACTGATAAGAAGGCCGCAGGTGAGTAGGAATAACCCTTTTCAACTCTGACAGATTTATAAACACGGCTATTAAAGCCACCACCAAGAATCTCATTCAGGAGAACCATAGGAGCGTAATCATCATCATTAAGAAGGAGATTAGATCTATGTCCAATAAGAACCCATGTTTGAGAAGCATCTTGCTTATCAACAACAAATACATTGGTATCACTATCAGTTTTTGCTTCAGGGATAGATATTTTTCTATAATCTAAAGGTGAATGCCAGGTCGCAAAGTGGTACTCTAAAAGTTGTTTCATCTCGTCTATATCAAAATCACCATGAATAGTAAGTTTAATATTTTTTGGATAGAAATTCTCTGAATAGAATTTTTGAACATCTTCTCTAGTAATACTATTAACAGTGTAGATTTCTTCTTGATAGTTCAATGGATAATCTTTACCAAAAATTATTTTTTGGAATTCTCTGAATGCTATTGAAGAAGCTTCATCGTTTCTACGATAGATACCTGATACTGTTCTTGTCTTTTGTGTTTCAAACTCTTCTTCATCAAAAGTAGGATTTTGTAAAATATCAGCAAAGATATTTAAGGCTAAGTCATTATCTTCAGTTAAGTAATTGATTGCAACAGAAGAGTGTCTAGAACTTGCACTACTGCTAAGTGATAAAGCATTATTGTTTAAAATCTCTTTTAATTCATCAGCAGAGTATTCTTTTGAGCTTAAAGAAATACTTTCACTAGCTAATGAAGCTAAACCTATTTTATCAATCGGGTCTGTAACAGATCCACAATGGGCTTGAGCTTCAACTCTGACTATAGGTAATATATTATCTACTAAGAAATAAACTTGCATTCCATTACTTAAAGTATGGGTTACCACATTTGGAACTTTAATTTCGTTTAAAGGTGGGTATTTTAACTTATCAATAGTTCTTAATTTATTAGAAGAACAACCTGCAAGAAAAATAACAGCTATTATTAGTAATATGATTATCTTTTTCATAATTATTCACCTGCCTTTTCTAAAATACCAATAGTTCTATTACTTTGAACAAGGTACTTTTTAGCTACATTAACAATGTCATCATTTTTTAAAGAATCAATATTCTCTAAAGTCTTGAAGAAATCTCTATAATCTCCAGTGATAACATTCATAAGACCAATTTGGATTGGAAGGTATATGCCTGTATCTAATTGGGAGATATATCTCTTTTTAGAGTTTTTTCTATATGATTCTAGTTCTTTATTAGTAATTCCAGTAACTAAGAAATCTGAAATGATATTATCAATTTCAGCAATACAATCATTTACATCAACTCCACTGTTAGGAGCGAGAACTATGCTAAAGAGGTTGTCATATTTTGAACCTGGAAGACCGGAAAAAGAGTAGGCATAAAGGGCTAATTTCTTCTCATAAACTAACTTTTTGATTAATGGAGAAGTTGCATTTTGTCCGAAAATTGCAGCGAGAGCTTCAATAGCTTCATTATCTGGATGACTTGCGGCAGGGACATGGTAAGAGATCATTAGCATTGGAGTTGCGTCGTAATCAACTGTGAATCTTTTCTCTTCAGTTTGCTCAGGTTCTTTAACAGCTAGAGGAAGTGATTTCTCTCTAGCAGGGATTTGTGAAAGATATTCGTTAGCAAATGAAACAGCTTGTTTTTCATCAAAATCACCATAAAGAATAAAAGTTAAGTTTTGAGCTCCATAATATCTATTAAAGAAGTCTTTAACATCTTGACGAGTGATATTTTCGATATCTTCTTTTTCACCAATAGTGGTATATTTATAAGGATGAACTTCGAAAGCGGTATTCATCATCTTTTTCATTACTTGACCTTGAGGATCATTAACTTCTCTCATTAATCTTTCATCTAAAATAACTTGTCTCTCTTTATAAAATTCTCTGAATACAGGGTCAGAAAATCTCTCTGACTCCATCGCAAACCATAACTCTAGTTTGTTTGATGGCAAGCTGATTTGATACATTGTGAAATCTTGGGAAGTACCTGCATTGAAGTTCTGTCCACCGTTTTGAGTATAAATTCTACTAAATTCATTATTTACCACATATTTAGAAGCTTCAACTTCTAACTCAGCTAATTTAGCTTGATATTGGGCAACTAATTCTTCATTGTTATTCTCTTTGGCTTCTAAAAGCTTGGAAAATAAAGCATCTTCTTTATCTAAAATTAACTTTTCTGCTTCATAATTAGATGTTCCAATTTTTGAAGTTCCTTTAAAAGCTAAATGCTCTAAGAAGTGAGCGATTCCTGTAATACCAGGAACTTCGTCAACACCGCCTACATTAGCAACTGTTACACAATGAACTATAGGGGCTGAATCATCTTCTAATAGAAGAAGTTTTGCTCCATTTTCAAGATTAATCTCTTTGATTTGTTTACCTATGTTCTCAAACTCAATACCTGAGAGTGAAATAACACTAACAATCAAGAGAAAAAAAATAATTCTCTTCATCTTGTAGTCTCCTTTTTTATTTATCTAAGATTTTTATTATTTTTGCTGCTTCCCATAAATCCTTAACCACAAAGTCAGGTTGAAGGGATAAATTGTTTCTGTTTAGGAATGTTCTTTCACCTTCACCAGTAAGAACTAATATTGTATTTAGGTGAAAGTTCTTTCCCAATTCAATATCCGATGCTTTATCACCGATTACAAAGGATTTTGAAGTTTTAATATTATTAATTGCATTATACTTTTTTAACAAACCTATGCCAGGTTTTCTATCCTCATGTGCTATATTATATGGTTCAACTACCCCTTTAGGGTGGTAAGGTGAAATTAGAATATCATCGATAATAGCATTCTCTTTAGTAAGTTCAGTAATCATCTTATCATGTATCTTTGTCACATCACTTAAGGTAAAATACCCTCTAGCAATACCTGATTGATTTGTCACGATTACTACTTTATAGTTCAATTCATTAAATAAGCGAATTGCTTTTGCTGTGTTGGCAAAGAGAGTCATGTCATTAGGATTGCTAATATATCCTTTATCGTCGATATTAATTGTACCATCACGGTCTAAGAATATAACCTTATCCATTATCTTCTCGATTCAAATGGGAATTTAAGAATATCACTAAGTTTGTTGTTGGTTAAAACAACTTTATATTCCCAGAATTCATTAGATCTACTATAATCAAAGGTTAGATTCCAGCAATGTAAATCTCGTCTTAAGGATAGATTCTGAGAAAGTATTTTATCTGTTAAAACATTAATTCTATTAGAATAACCTAAATGCCAATTTGATGTTAGATGCATATCTAGGGCAATATTTAGACTATTTGATTGAGGATCCATATAATCCTTTTTAAATGATAAAGCATGAGTAAAAGTGAGTGACCAGTTTTTTTTCTCTGAAGAAGATTCATAATAATCCCAATCTAGTTCGGCATATTTAATAGTATCTTGAAGAGAACGCTGACCCGTTTTAAGTGGATTCTGAGGCCTTGGGAAGTAATTAAAGTATCTCATATTGCCCGATAAAGCTAAGGACTGATTAAATCTCCAATTCTCCAACTTGAGATCACCCCATGTCCTCTTATAGAAATCATGATTAAATGATATGGAATTATTATAATTAAATTGAATATTATGAGAATTATAGGCGTTTGGACTAAATTTCAAGCTATGACTAATTCTTGACATTTTTTGAGTTTCTTTTTCTAAATCATAACTAAAAGAACTATTCATAGATAATAGGTTATTTAACTTCTTTTCAGATTCTGTAAGTCTGTCATAGTATTTAATTTGCCAGATTTGTCCTAAAGTAAAGTTAAGACTTCTTCTTCTTTTACCACTTGATAAACTTATTCCTGAGAAAGAATAAAAGTCATCATTTAGAGAAAAATCAGGAGTATAAGCAAAACTAACTCTTGGACTAAGAACATGTCTGACTGCTTTTACAGTAGAATTATTGAATCTTTTTAATCCATAGAATTTAGTAGATGCTGAAGTATTAAAAGAGTAGGAATGTCCACGAGCAAAGCCATTATCTTTCTTAGTTCTATCGAACCAGGCCTCCCTAAAGTTCATTGATTGAGAAAGGGTGAAGTAGGGTGAAATAGTTGGACTAAAATTAAATGATAAGTTGTGGAGAGCACCAGCATTATGTTGATTTATGACTTCTTCATTGCCTAATGAATCAGTATATGTTTCGTTACTCCAAAGTAAGTCAGATAGCGATGAATCCTCATTTTTCACAGTTCCAGAGTGAGTAGCTGTTAAATTATAATTATAAGATAGGGATTTCCACCAGGCATCTTTCACATCACTATTGCTTAAGCCAATCAACTCATAGATGGGGGTTGTTGATTCTGAGTATCTAAGACTTGGTAAGGTAATCGTTTTAGTATTCGTAACAAAGTTCTCACTATAAAAACCTGAAACATTAATTGTAGAGTTATCAAAACCCTTGGAATAAGTCGCTGATGAAGAGATTGATTCAGTAAGTCTGTCATCTATATCAGTACTATTTTCCCAGATCACTTCACTGGTTGCATAATTAATATTAGCAATAAAAGATGAGTTGTTCTTAAGGGTATGTCTATGATTGGCTAATAATGACCAATCTGTAGCTGTGTTATTGTTATAATCCCTTTTTCTATAATTAAAATTAACTCCACCATTGAAGATGTATCTAACGATATATCGATTGGTTATACTGAAATTCCATCCTTTTTTCTCATAAAAATCAAAAGCAACTTTGTTCTCGAAGTAATCTTTGTAAGCATAATAATAAGCGATATTCTTTAAGTACTTTCCTTCGCTGTTATTCCAACCAGGTTGGGGTATTAAGAAGCCATTGTTTCTACCTCTTTCAATGCTAAAGGCAGCAAAAGGAAGAGCCATTACAGGGAAATGATTTACATAATAAACTATTGGCCGTCCTGCTATTGAATCATTTAGGAATATTCTTAATTTTTTTGATTTTATATAAAAATGAGGGTCGATATCATCGCAAGTTGTGAAAATACCATCATCAACATCATAGACTTTATCATCTATTTTTCTAATTTGTGAACCATAAATAAAACCTTGCTCCATAGATCCTGCAGCATTTTCTAAAATACCTCTTTTAGAATCTACATCCATTCTGATATCTTTGCTTAAAAAAACTTGTCCAGCCTGCTTAATCATAGCATCGCCAGATGAAAAGGCATTCTTATTATCTAGATTTAAATGTAGTGAATCTGCCTCAATGAAGATATCTTGATAAGAAATTTTAGCATTACCAGCAAGAGAGATGGTCTCTTCTGTAAGATTGAAAGAAGATCTTTTACCTGAATACTGTAAGGAATCAGATTGAGTGTATTCTTCATATTTCTCATCACTTTTGAGGCTATCTATAGCCGTACTAATAGTATCTATAGCAGTAGATTGAATAATGTTATCACTATTACTTTCTGCTAAAGTATCTGGACTTTCTTGACTATGCAAGAAAAGAGAAATCCAGAGAATTAAAGATATTATGATTATTTTTTTTATTGTTCTTTGTTTATAATATTTCATTGAGTGTAATTTTATTAAGTATTAAAAAAATGTCAAGTATGTTGAGAGACAAAATTAGCAATAAAGAAAATGCAATAAAAGCTTATTATATTAACCATTAATGATATGTTCATGGAAGTCTAATTCTACTCTTTGATTAATTCAATTGGATTCAGTTTTTTAATTCTGTAAATTGGAAATAGAGAGCTTAAAACTGAGAAAGTAAAGGAAAAGAGAGAGACATAAATAAAATCTGAATATTGGATTGAGATGGGCAAGGTGGGGAAGATGTAGGATATATTCTCAGGAATGGCAATAACATTAAAGTGAATCTGAATTTGTAACAAAATAATTGCTAAAGCATTGCCGATAAAGACTCCTATAAAACCTAGGAGAAGTCCTTGATCAAGGAAAATATTCATGATATCTTTCTTGGAATAACCAATTGTTGAGAGAATTCCTATTTCTTTTTTCTTGTTAGATACCTTTTTTAGAAAACTACCTGTAAGATTGAAAGATGAGAGAATAATTATCAAACCAAGAACTAATGACATTACTGTTTTTTCTAATTTTTGGGCATTATAAAGATTATTGTTTTTATCACTCCAAGAGCTAACAAGATTTCCTTTTAATTTTGCTTGAATCTCTTTCTTATAGATATTGGCTTTAGTAAAGTCATTGCTAAATATTTCTATCTTATTATATAATTGTTTTGTTTTTGAGAATTTCTGTAGATTCTTATCAGCTACATAGACAATGCTTGCTTCAAGTTCGGGAATTAAGTTTGTATAGATTCCTTGAATAAGAAAAGTAGAAGTTAGAGGTAATTGGCCAAAAGAGCTAAAATCTACTTTATTCAGAGAGAGAACTGTAATCTTATCTCCAACAGTAAGTCCGTATCTTTTACTTAACTCGAAGCCAATAAAAATCCCTTGATTTTGAAAAAAGTTTAGGTTATTATTACCTGAGATTAGACCTGCTTCTTTTTGTATAATGTTTGAGTAAGCAATTTTGTTCAGAATATCATTATTTGATTGAAAGTTCTCTAAATCAATTCCGATAAACTTAGTAAGAATGGTCTCATTTTTATGTAAAATAACTAAATCTTCTTCATTAACTGGATTTATGTATTTAATGAAATCGAAAGATTCTAAAGTTGATGTTATTTCTTGAAAATTATCAGAATCATTTAAGGTAAGCTCTAACTCAGGGGTTGATGAGAGGATTCTTTCATTAATAACATCTCTCATTCCATTCATAACCGTAAGAATGATTAGTAGGGCAGAAACCCCGATTATAATACCAATAAGGCTTAGCCAGTGAGAACCGGCTAAGCATGATTTTTTACCTTTTATATATCTTTTACTTATAAAAGTACATTTATTCATTATTATCTATTCAGGTTTCATAGTTGGGAATAGAATTACTTCCTTAATTGAAGTGTTGTTAGTTAGCAACATAATTAATCTATCAATTCCGATACCTAAGCCACCCATTGGAGGCATTCCATACTCTAATGCTTCTAAGAAGTCTTCATCAACAACATTAGCTTCATCATCACCCATCTCGCGTAGCTTTGCTTGTTCTTCTAATCTTTGTCGCTGATCAAGAGGATCATTTAACTCTGAGAAAGCATTACCATACTCATTACCACAGATAAATAATTCAAAGCGTTCTACAAACTTAGGATTATCTGCTCTCATTTTAGCTAAAGGTGAAACCTCAGTTGGGAAGTCTGTTACGAATGTTGGTTGAATTAATTTTGGTTCAACAAAATGTTCAAACAACTCTTCTAACAATTTACCCGGTCCAACATTCGCAGGGATAGCTAATTTATTCTCTTTCATAAAAGCAGCAATTTTATCATAATCTAAGTCATGAGCTGAGAATCCTGAATATTCTTGAACTAAGTCAGCCATAGAAGCTCTTTTAAAAGAAGCACCAACATTAATTTCTTTATTATTGAAAGTGAATACTGATTTATCGAAAACATTCTTAGCAATGGTTTGAATAATTCCTTCTGTAATATCCATCATTCCTTCTAAATCAGAATAAGCTTGATAAAGCTCAATTGCAGTGAATTCTGGATTATGAGTTCTATCCATTCCTTCATTACGGAAGTTCTTACCAATTTCATAGACTCTTTCAAAGCCACCAATAATTAATCTCTTAAGATATAATTCAGTAGCGATTCTAAGATATAAATCCATATCTAAAGTATTATGGTGAGTTACGAAAGGACGAGCATTAGCTCCACCATAAAGAGGTTGAAGAATTGGTGTTTCAACTTCAATAAAATCTAAAGAGTTAAGATAGTCTCTGATAGTTTGTATAATTTTAGAGCGTTGAATAAAAGTCTCTTTTCTATCAGGATTGAGTAAAAGATCTAAATATCTTTTTCTATAACGAAGTTCAATATCAGCGAATTCATCATATCTGACTACTTGACCATCAACTTCTTTTTCTTTAACAGTAGGAGTAGGTCTAAGGTTTTTTGTCAAAAGAGTAATATTTGAAGCTTTAACAGAAAATTCACCAGTTTGAGTTATGAAACAAGTTCCTGTAACTTGGACAAAATCACCCATGTCACATAGTTTAAAAAGTTCATAATTCTCTTCACCAAGTTCATCTTTCTTGACGAATATTTGAATCTTTCCACTGATATCAGATAAATTACCAAAACCAATCTTTCCTTGGCGACGCATTGCTATTAAGCGCCCAACAATGATAACTTCTGTATTATCTTCAATAAATGCTTCTCTATTTTCCCAGAGTTCAATAATTTTGTGAGTTCTTTGAGATTTTACTGGGTAAGGATTGATGCCTTTATCTATAATCTTCTGTAATTTTTCTCTTCTTAATTTAAGGATTTGTGTCGTATTATCCACAACTACCTCCACATTATTTTAAATTTTTTATATTAAAAAAAGCGGGTATTTAACCCGCTTTCCATATTTATATTACTTGATTTTTTGTCAATTATAATTGATTGAATGGGTTATCTTCTGGAACTTCAGGTTTATCAGAAGCCCATTTTTTCCATTCTGCTTGTCTTCCACCTTGTCTTGGTTTACCTTTAAAGCTAGGTCTTCTATCTTCTTGTTTAGGTAAAGATTCAGGAGCAGGTTGATCTTTTAATTCTAAAGATATTCTTTTAGAATCTTTATCAATAGAAGTTACTCTAAGTTCAATCTCATCACCAGAATTTAAAGTCATGTCCATAGGCATTCTTGAACGAGGTAAGAGACCAGTAATACCGTCTGTGATAGTAACAAAAGCACCAAAGTTAGTGTTATTTTCAACAGTACCGTTGATTAATTCACCAAGTTTAACTTTGTCATCAATGTTATCCCATGGGTTTTCAATTAAAGCTTTTAATGAAAGGTTGATTTTCTTTTCAACTTGATCTAATTTAAAGATTTGAGCTGAAACAACATCGCCTTCTCTTAAAACTTCTTTAGGGTGACGGATATTTTTTCCCCAAGCCATTTCTGAAATTGGGATAAGGCCTTCAACTCCAGGAATGATTTCAACAAAAGCACCGAAGTTGTGAAGTCTAAGAACTTTACACTCAACAATGATACCTGTTTCTAATTCATTCATCGCGATATTTAAAGGATTCTCTTGTAAAGCTTTCATTGATAGAGAAATTTTTTCTCCATTGATAGCGAGAATTTTAACTTCTATTTCAGAACCAACAGTTAAAACATCAGATGGTTTGTTAATGTGAGCCCATGCAATCTCAGATACATGAAGAAGACCTTCGATTCCACCAAGGTCAACAAATGCACCAAAATCAGTTAATCTTCTGATGATACCGGTAACAACTTTTCCAGCTTCTAGAGTGGTTAGAGCCTCTTCTTTCATAGCTTTAGCTTCGTCTTGTAGGAGTCTTTTTCTGGAAACAATAATGTTACGACCGTTATCTTCATATTCTGTAACTAAGAATGTGAAGTTGTTGTTAAGATAGTGAGAATCTTCTTCTAACATAATATCCATTTGAGATTTAGGGCAAAAAGCTCTAACACCAAGGACATCAACACTGTAACCACCATTAACAACTTTAAATACTTTACCTTCAACTGGTATTTTTTCTTCAAAAGCTGCTCTGATTTGAGTTTTATCAGCGAATTGTTTTCTTAAGCTTTTTGAAACTTTAATTCCATCATTGTTGAATTCAACAATAAAGCCTCTTAATAAATCGCCAACTTGGTATTTTAACTTGCCACTTTTATCTTTATAATCAGCAATTTCAGCATAAGCATCATATTTGCCATTCATGTTAATAAAGATAGATGTATCTGTGATATTAATAATCTCGCCTTCAACTACATCACCCATTTTTGGGTCAGTAGTATTATTGAAGGATTCCTCTAATAATTTTGCATAATTTTCGTTTTCATGTGAAACCATAGACAAAGCTCCTATATTTGATATATATTTTAGTATTTAACTAACACTCTCATAAGATTTAGAACCATTTCTTTACTCACTGTTAGATTGTCCAGTAATTTATTAAAATAATTTTATTTTATTTTTATTTAAGAACATCAAAGCTTGCTAAAGCATTGATATGAGTACATAAACTTGTATTAAAATATTAAAAAAAAAGTATTTAGCATTAAGAAAATTGTTTGAAAAATATCTGATTATTTTGGAAAAAAGTTGAATGAATAATCTTTTAAATAATCCCCAGAAGTCTCTTTCTATTCTCTTTTCTATGACATTCCAATATCTGATAAATGTTTTTCTGTGGGCAGAAGGTAAGTCCCTTTTTAAAAGAATCTATAAATTCTTCTTTAGCATCACTTTCTAGTATAACTAGTTTCTCTCTATTTTGAAGTTCAATCTGGTAAAACTCAGGATATTTATCTTCAGATATAAGACCTAATAAAGAAAGTCTTTCTAGGGATTTTACACTAAAATTATCCCATTCAGGACCAATATAGTCTAATTTATCTCCCTTTATTTTGCCAAGTAAGATTCTTCCATAACGGAATACGCTTATTTGGTTATCTTCGATTAAAAATAATCCCAGAGAAATACCTTGATTATTGAGGGGAAGTGTTTTCAGCTTTCCTGCAGCAATCCAATTTAGATCATTCATAAAATTCTGATATTTATTTTTATCGAATTCAATATTTTCTTTCAAGAAATTCAAGACTAGTTCCATTATTTCACCTAAGGTATCATAAACAATAGGAGTATCTTCATAATAGTGAAGAAATAATGTATAGAAAGTGTTTCTCGTTGGATAATAATCAGTAAAAACTATTTTATTACTGAATGATTTTGAAATCGCAATTTCTTTAATCAAGGACTATCTCCACCATTTGATGAAGGATCTGTAAAATACTCTTTTTAAAGTAGGAATATCCATTAGCATATTGGTATAAGCAGCATTTGCTAGAGGACAATGACACTCTTTTTTATGAATAGATAATCTTTCAAGTGCCATTTCAGGGGAGTTCCATATCTTTCTGAAATTATAATTATTATCTACAAGATTGCCTAGGGATTTAGCCTTAATACAACAAGACCATACATCGCCATCAGGAGAAATTTGACATGAAGCTATCCCTGAATAACAAGGAATAATCTGGGTTTCATCGCGCAAAATCTTTTTTACTAAATCATAATACTCAATTCTAAAGGCCATGGTAATTTTCTGAAATCCAGTATATTCTGTATTCTTAATTTTATGAATTAAATAGTCAATTGCTGACCTGTATTTTATCATATTAGGAGTAATGTTGGAGTTCATGGTATCTAACTCAACTCTTTCTTCGGCAATTTCTGTAATATATGAATCAGGATTAAGATCCATTAACTCTCGAGCAATATTACTAAAGTTGCCAACATTGAAATTAGATATAACTGTATGAATTCCAACAGATAGATTCTTAAGTTTAAGTTTCTTTAGTTCTTTATATGTTTTTATAACTTTTTCGTAGTTGCCAGAAACATTTCTAATCTTGTCATGCTCTTTACCTATACCATCGATAGATAAATTTATTACCAGTTGACTTTTCTTGCAATGAGAAGCTATAGCACTCACATTTTCAATTATTTTACTAGTTAAAATCCCATTTGAGGGAATATTGATAATCTTCGGTTTTGATACATCATAAATTGCATTAACTATTTCAACTATATCTTTTCTTAAGAATGGCTCACCACCACTATAGGTTATCCAATAGGGGGAATGTCCGATTTTCTTGAATATCTTTCGGTACTCATCTACTGTTAAAGATTTACTCTTCTTCTTCCATATATTACAAGTTGAACAGCGAGAGTTGCATTCATAGAGTAAGCTAACTGTGTAGTTCATCGGCATTAGATGAGGAATTCCTATAGATTTAAATAATTTATATCCAACAATTTTAGGTAATAATGATAACATAGAGAATCAACCTTTTCTAAGATCTTTAGTTGAGTTAATAATTTCCCAAGTGAAGGGGTTTTTCTTTTTAATAAAATAATCAAATCTACCCAACATTCTAGCATAGACTTCTACAAACATTACAGCGATTATTTTTAAAAATTCATTAGGTCGTTCGAGAATTTCCTCAATGAGTAAGGTAAAGAGAATTGATTTATCCTGAGAAACTACTTTATAATGATGTTTCTTAGTTAGCCACAAATGGCCTGTCTCTATTCTTTTGCGTTGTTTGATAAAACCTGATATATCTTCAGGGCCTTTATTATGAATAATAGCATCTGCTAGATAAATTTTGGTTAGATTATTCTTATTGATAATTGCTTCAATACTTGCTTCATCAACAGCACTTTCACTAGGAATTGATTCAAACACTCTTCTAAAAGCAATCATCTCACCTAATTTAGGTGATTTAAGGGCCATTTTATGATGTAGTTTCCAGAGGAGGTTTACAGCATAGCCACTAAACCTAATGCTGGAATTAACAGGAATTGGCCTTCCTCCTGTCATTCCCACTTGAGCATCTTCAAAGGGTTTGATTAATTTTCTAATAGTTCCTTTAGCCGGAAGGGTATCACCGCTTTCGATTATTAAAAGGTCACTACTGCTATTCTTAAGAAAGAGGTTAATCGCACTAGACTTACCTTTTCTTTCTTTTTCAGTAATTAATTTAACTCTTTTATCAAGTTTCTGATAGTAAGAAACAATTTCATCTGTACCATCAGTACAAGCACTAGAAACAACAATTATTTCACTAATTTCTACATCAGTGTAGCTCTCTGCTGTGATAATTTCGAGCAGATGGCCAATATTCTTAGCTTCATTAAATACTATAATACCGATGCTACATTGAAGTTTATTCATTAAAGTTTGCTTTAGCCTTTTTAAAAATAGAATCTAAGATACCATTAATAAATTTTCCTGAATTTTCAGTACTGAACTTTTTAGCAATTTCAATTGCTTCATTGATGATAATAGCTGGATGTACTCTTTTGAAAACAATTTCATAGGTAGCCATTCTAAGGATATTCTTATCAACCAAGGCTAGTCTATTAAATTCCCAGTTTTCACTTTGAGATTTAATCATCTTATCTATTTCATCTAAATTAATTAATGTGTTTTTTATCAACTCTAAAGCAAATTCATATACAGAAGAGTCAGTCTTAATATTTTCTTCTAAACACAATCCATCAAGTTGCTCCAAATAGTGATTTAATGCTGTATAAGCATCAATACTACTATTTTTATCCGGAAAATCTATCGAATATAATACTTGTAAGGTGATCTCTCTACCTTTTCTCCGCATTCCCATAATTGTTTATTCTATATCCTTTGAAATAAATTTGTCATTTCGATGGCAGTTATAGCACTATCCCAGCCTTTATTACCTGCTTTAGTTCCTGCTCTTTCAATCGCTTGTTCTATTGAATCAGTAGTTAATACACCAAATATGATAGGAATCTCAGTATCTAAACCTACTGCACCTACACCTTTGGCTACTTCATTGCTTACATAATCGAAGTGAGGAGTAGCTCCTCTAATAACAGCTCCGAGGCAAATAATTGCACTATAAACACTTGTTTTAGCCAACCTTTTAGCTGTTAGGGGTATCTCAAAAGCACCAGGTACCCAAACAACAGTTATGTCTTTTTCAGTAGCTCCATGACGAATTAAGCAGTCTACAGCTCCTGATAGTAACTTACTACTAATGAACTCATTGAATCTACTTACTACAATACAGAATGTTGCATCCTGAACGATTAATTCACCTTGAATAGTATTGTACATCTCATCTCCATTTGATATCTTTAATTTAATTATTAATTTAATAAATTTCTATGGTTTAATCTGTCAAGATAAATTGGAAATAATCTAATTCAAGCTGGGGAAGAAGGAAAATGATTTGTTCTAATGCAAGCTTATTGGAAGGAGATATAAGAAGATTATTCGTAACTGGGGTTACGGACCTTTAGTCCGTGAATCTTCTTAACTGGGGTTACGGACTTTTAGTCCGTGAATTTTAATTTCCGGCTCATTGCCTATTCTTTGTTTCTCTGACAAAATTTCTTACTTGCTAGTCTGTTTATGTTTCACAATATAAACAAGACCAATTAATGCTGGTATAACAGAGTTTATGAAAAATATTATTAAGGCGGCGGTGACAGCAGAAGTATTAGAAATACCATATTGGGCGAGTACTTTAATAGCGAAATATTCTCTAAGACCTAATCCTGAGAAAGTTATAGGTATAACATTAGCTGATAAGATTAAGGTTGTGGAGATACAGCTTTGAATAAAAGTTATATCTGTAAAGGATTTTAAGATAAACCAATATTGTATAACAGTAAGAGGGATGTAAATTAGTTGACTTAAGATTATTTTCGGGAAAATTTTCTTTAAAACTGGGAGATGAATTCTAAATCTGGGAATAAAATAGATTAATATTAGCAGAACTAAGGGAGAGAAGGTAATAAGAAAGAAGATAAGAAGCCTTAGTGATAAAGCAATGTTCTTAAAGTAAAAAATAGTAGCGATAGAAGCATAGAAGAGATTCCCCCAAGTTTGAAAGAATTTTTCTATTAAGACAGAAACAAAGGTAGCTTTCTTAGAATTTTCAATAAAGTACATTTTTCCGTAAGTTGCGTATCCCCCTGGCAAGACAAATCCTAAAGAAATACCAATAAGATAGCTTTTAATGATATCATAAGTGCTAGGTTTGTACTTAGGATTTATCGAAAGAGCATAATACCAATTAAATCCTTGAGTAAAATGTTTTAAGATAGCAGTTACAAGTAGAACTATAATTGTGATAAATGAGAGTTTGGTAATATTCGTAGCAAACATTCCCATATCTATTTTTGAATAAATAAAGATTAAAATCACTAAGGATATTAATAGCTTTAAAATGAAGCCAAGGCGTTTTTTTATTTTTTCCATTTAGCCTCTTTAAAAGATCCTACTATTGAAAAATAAAGCATAAAATAAGGGTAGAGAATTGTTAAAAATAAATCCTCAAATTTGAACATTTCTTTATGTTTCCAACAACTAAGGAAATAGAAACTTAAGTTACTTAGCCAAAAGAAGAGAAAGAGGGATGGTTGAAAGATAGAAAGTACTGGTACTGAAAGATAATAAAAGATGATTAAGATTAAACCAACTTGATAGAGGGGTGAGGATAAGGAAAACTTGCCATAATGTCTAAGATTTTGTTGATATACTTGTTCTGGAGTAAAATTCCTTGCCCTTTCTATAACTTTTACATCTGAATTATAAGCAATAGAGTAACCAGATTTTCTAACTAAATTAAGCATTTGCTTATCATCTCCTGATGGGAAGTTCTTTATTTTAGAATATCCACCAACTTGATTAATAACACTTCTTCTTACTGCTAAATTAGCTCCGCTACATGAAAAGGGAAAGCCAATACCACACGCAGCAGCAAAGATACCTGAGGATATTATCCTCTTATAGCGTCTCATGTGAGTGATTTTCTCTCCTCTGACATAACCAATAACAAGGCCTCTATTTTTAGAAAAAAATTTATTATAAGAATCTAGCCAATTAGATGGAACTAGTGTATCAGCATCTGTGAAAGCTATAATTTCATTTTTAGCAATATCTAAAGCTGATTGAAGTCCAGCCTTTTTCCCTTTAAAATTGGAATATTTACTGTCTGTCTTAATCGCCTTTACGAAATCATATTCCGTGGAGAAAGAAGATATTATCTTCCAAGTATCATCAGTAGAATTATCATCAACCAGAATTATTTCTAAGCTGTTTCGAGGATAGTCTAAGTTACTTAGACTATCCAGAAGAGCTTTTATCATTTTTTCTTCATTATGAGCAACAACTACAATAGAAAAACTGTGTTGTTTAGGCTCTTTGTTAGGATATTTTCTTAAAGAAAAGACACCTAAAAGAAAGTGTAGTATTAAGATAATTAAAAAGATATAAAAAATTGCAGTCATTATAGATTAGAATCTTGTTTGATAACTTAGAGTAATATCCGAATCGGTAGAAGAGCTTCTCTCTTTAATTAGTTCATAAGTGAACTTTATTCTATGACTATACAGTAGTTCAATACTTATCTCTTGTTTTAGGGCATAAGTATCTGTAATGATACCATCTAACCATGAAGCTGAAGCTGTTTCATAATTTTCAGGCCCAATTTCGTCAGCATAGTTGAGATAAAAAGCATTTCCTTGACTACCTTGTCTTTTGTAGGAAGCATTAATCACCCAATCTAGTCTATCATCTAGGAATGATAACTCAGTTTCTAGTGTATATTTAAGTAGGTTTGAGCCATCAGCAAAACCTAAAGCTTGATTGTCATTTGATGCTTTACTATAGATGTATTTATGGGTGTAAATCCAGGGTCTTACTGCAGTAAATTCTGCACCGATATTCTTTAAAGAGAATAGGGGGGATGTGTAAAGATCCTCTTGCCTTAAACCAGTCTGGATTGCATATTTGTTACCCCACCAAGAAGTGAATAATTTACTTTTCGAGAGCTCGTCAAAAATAATATTTGTATATAGGTGCAGACTCTTGATTGGGGAATATTCTAATCCAGTAAAGATCAGAATATTGTCTCTATCTGCTTGATTATGTTCGGTAATTCTCCAGAAGCCAACCGGAAGAAAGTAGTTGTAATCAATTCCTCTATTCCCATAAAATATCTCTTCACCCACGAACATAAAGAGCTTTTTACTAGGTCTCCAACCAAATCTATGTAATGCTAAGTATTTATCAGGTGCATCTATTTTTGAGATAGCCCCAGGACCAGAAGTATTAATGCTGTCAGCAATCAATGAGGCATGGACAAAATCCATAGAGAAATCCCCGAATTTATAATGATAATTTAAATATGAATAATCATTTACTTTTTGGTCATTAAGGATAATACTTCCCCCAATATTACTTCCAATATCAAGCTTACCTCGATTAAGTGAAAGATAACCAAATTTCGGGAACTCATATCTAATTTCACCCTGAATTTTATCAATGTAAATTTTATCATCATCTTTTTGAACCCAAGAGTTTATTAGATGATTATTGTTGGAATAACTGTCATTAGTACTTGTATGCCCTTTCCACCATTTGCCAGCAAGAAAGAGATTCTCATAATTAGCTTTTACCTCAAAGCCATAATAGGGGAAAAGATATTTGTCTGAATCTTGATTCTGGTAATACTCTACACCACCAAGAACATGACCTTCGACAATCTTATTCTCCTTTTGGTAAATCAAGAGAGATTGTTTTTTATTTTTAGATGTTAAGTAATTATTTAAGGTTTGAGAAAATTTGGATACAGACTGAAGTGGAAAATCATAGCCATCATGCAACTTTAATTTTGAATACTCAAAATCAGCTTTTTCAGAAGTGAAGCTCTTAGTGTAATGAGAAGTTACTTTTTTATTATCTAAACTGTCAAATCCCCAAAGTAAAATTACTGAGAAAGTACAGAGGATCAATAAGGTTTTTTTTAACATCAAAGTCTTCCTTCTTTACTAATAGTAGCTTCTATTATTTCTATAGGTGTGTTGAGTTCATCTGCAATATCTTTAGACTTCCAGCCACTATTATAAAGTTTAATAATAATTTTTTCTTTAGTTTTACTGTTAATCACAACACCTTTTTCTAATTTATTTTCTAGAGCTTTTAGTTCAAAAACTGAACTTTCCAACTTAGCATTCAGTTCTTTTATAAAGAACTTTTTCTTAATAGCTTGAATAAACTGGAAAATAATCACTAGTAAGGAGATGATTAGATATAAGTACCAAAATTTATTTCTTTCTGCTTTTGTTTGATTTACTTCTTTCTTAACTGTTTCTTTTTCTTTTTGCTCTACTGTAATATCTTTTTCTTTCTCTATTTTATTTTCTCTTTCTTTTTCATTAACAGCAACTTCTTCTTTAATGATATTTGGCTTTTCATCTGTTTTTTCTTCTGTTAATAAGAAGTCAGGTTTAACCTCTTCAGTCGGGAATCTATTTTTATTTAAATTATCAATATAAGCTTGGGCAGTGAAGAAGTGTTCTGAGCTTGAATCTATTTTAGAAAAATAATCACTAGCAATAGTCTTCATTTGTTTTGTAGCAAATAATCGACCTAGGTAGAAATTTACTAGTGCATCAGCTTCATATTTCTCAGAAAAATCATTTAGCTCAGAGCTGATTTTGCTTAAAGGAAACTTTTGAGCTTTAAAAAGTATAGTAGCTAAGCCTTTCTCTTTATCTGTTTGGTAGCCTCTATCATAGATGTCTAAGACTATTATATAATTCTTGTTCTCTTGAAAATAGTTGTAAGAAGTAACTTCAATTGGATAACTAAAAGCTAATTCTATCTGAGCTGATCCAGTTTCTTCTTTAATTGTGATATTATCTATATTATTAGATTCTTCTATTGGTAATTGAATTTTACCCTCTTTCAATGAGCTTATAGAAACAGATAAATTACTATCTTCTTCTTGAACACTATAATTAATTTTACCTGTGAATTCAAATACAACCCTAGTTATACAACCAAAATCACCTACTCTCATGTCTAAAAAGTGTGATTCAGCCCATACTAATGATATCATTATTATAAGTAAAGATGACAACAAAAACTTCTTCATATAGTCTCCTTTAAGAGTTTGCACTTAAAATTTATAATTTTCTTTATTTAGTCAAGAAAATTTATCTACCAAACCTTGATTGGATGTTTAACTATATTTTGAAAATTAAACTGACTCCATACTTCAAAACAATCTTGTGAAAGTCTATTCTTAGCTTTTTCCGTAAAAGCTCCTGTGTGTGGGGTCATTAAAATCAGAGGATTATTCTCCCAACCTTCACACTGCCAAGGTTCTGACTCCATTACATCTATTCCTGCACCTAAAATCTTCTTTTCAGAGATTCCCTTAACAAGAGCATCAATATCAACTACTCCACCCCGAGAGACATTTAAAAGAAATACTTGATTTATAAAATTCAGACTATGTTGATCAAAATATCCTTGAGTTTGCTTGTATAAAGGACAATGATAAGTAACTACATTAGCCCAATCTAAACCTTCTTCATAATCAATTGGGTCAATATTTATCTCTCGCCAAGCTTCAGAATCTATATAAGGATCAACAAATTTAACTTCAGCTCCCCAAGTCTTTAAGAATTTTGCTACTAAAGAGCCAACTCTTCCTAAACCAACAACTAATACCCTTAGATCTGAAACTTCTAAATTCGAAACTATCCCTTTACGCCATTTATTCTCTAATACACTCTGATTATGTTGCTTATGATTCTTGATTAAGGAAAAAAGGAATCCAATAGTGTGTTCAAATGCAGACTGAACATTAGCTTCAGGAGTATTTTGAACTATAATTTTATACTCCTCTGCCTTATCAACATCAATGTTGTCATAGCCAGAACCAGCTCTTATTATACACTTTAAATTAGGAAATCTTTTGTAATGAGACTCCGTAATAACACTTTTAGTGCGTAATATTATGATTTCAATATCCTCAGAGAAAACTAAATTCTCTGCAGTAAAATAATCGGACACACCTTTCTCTTTAACTATCTCCCAAAATAAATCAGGCATAGCATCCATTACTAATGTATTTTTTACTATCATTTATAACTCCAATTTGTCTTTGTTGAACAAGAAAAAAAACTTATATTTTAGACAAGAGATATTTTTATTAAGAGGGAATAAATTGCTTTATTTATAGGAATTATAGAAGAAGTATCCCTCCTTAGAGGGGATTTAGGAGCAGGCTGAAATACAGCCTGGTGGAAGCAGAGACGCTTCCACTCCATAAAAATATTACCTCTCTAGAATTATCGTAACAGGTCCATCATTGAGTAATGATACTTTCATATCAGCACCGAAGATCCCTTCCTGAGGTTTTTTATATACTTCTTCAAGTTTTTGGGAAAATTTCTTATAAAGTTCTTGAGCAAATTCAGGTTTAGCTGCTGAAATAAAATCTGGTCTTCTGCCTCTTTCACAATTAGCATAAAAGGTAAATTGGGAAATGAGTAAAACATCATAATTCATATCAAGGAGGGAGAGGTTCATCTTTCCTTGTTCATCTTCAAAGATTCTCAGATTGATAAGCTTATTGACTAGCCAATCTATTTTGCTTTCATCATCATTTGTGGCGATTCCAATAAAGACAAGAAGTCCCTCTTTTATCTCTGAGACCAGTTCATTATTAACTTTTACTTGGGCTTGAGTTACTCTTTGGATAAGTAATTTCAATTTAGACGACTCCTGCTTTAATTAAGTCGTGGAGATGAATTACACCCACAGGTTTATTTTCGGAATTTAGTACTGGAAGAACTGTAATATTAAATTCTTCCATAAGATTCAGTGCTTCAACAGCAAGTTTAGTCTCTAGGATAAATTTTGGATTTTTAGTCATAGCTTTGGTAACAGGGAAGTTTTTAATATCTAAGTTTCCCTGTTGAAGAAATCTTCTTAAATCTCCATCAGTAACAATTCCGATCAGTTTTTCATCTTCTGTAATTAAAGTACAACCAAGTTTTTTGGTAGTCATTTCCATAATAGCTTGATCCATAAAGGCACTTGCTTCTGTAAATGGTATTTCAATATCAGAGTGCATAAGATCTTTAACTTTAAGTAGAAGTTTTTTCCCTATAGAACCACCTGGATGGAACTTAGCATAATCTTCTAGAGCGAAGTTTCTTTTTTTTAGTAGAGCTACTGCTAAGGCATCACCGATAGCTAATTCCACTGTGGTACTGGCAGTTGGTACTAAGCCAAGTTGTTCAAAGTCTTTAGGAACTGAGCAGTCTAAAGCGACATCAGAATGTTGAGCAAGTCGAGACTCCATATTGCCAGTAAGAGCTATGAGCGGGATGTTATTAAACTTGATATAGGGTATAATGGAGATGACTTCATCAGTATTGCCACTGTTAGATATAGCTATTACTACATCTTGTTTTTGTAGCATTCCAAGGTCACCGTGAATACCTTCAGCAGGATGTAGAAAGATGGAAGTAGTACCAGTAGAAGCTAGAGTAGCTGAAATCTTTCTAGCGATTAAACCTGCTTTACCCATTCCAGTAACTACAACTTTTCCTTGGCACTTGATTAAAATATCTAGTGCTTTAATGACATCATCATTGACTTTATCATGAGCTAATTTTATAGCTTGAGATTGTCTTAACAACTCTTCTTTAAAATCTTCAATATAGCTATTCATTATCTTTTCTCTTCTTTCTTACTATGAATAATGCGGGTGTTTAGACCCGCATTAGACATGATTATATTTTCAATTTATTCTTTATCGTTTAATACTAAATTAACTGCTTCATCTAAGGAAATTACTCCTAAATTACCTTTAGTGTGTCTTCTTACAGAAACACTTTTTGCTTCAGCTTCTTTTCCACCTAAAACAAACATATAAGGTATTTTAGCCATTTCAGCTTCACGGACTTTAAAGTTAATCTTCTCTGATCTTTCATCAATTTCTGCTCTAATTCCTTTAGCTTTTAAAGTTGCAAGAACTTCATTAGCGTATTCTGAAGTTGCTTCAGAAATTGGTAGGACTTTTACTTGAATAGGGCAGAGCCAAACAGGGAAATTACCTGCATGATACTCAATCAAAGTACCAAAGAATCTTTCTATAGAACCAAGTAAAGCTCTGTGAATCATATAAGGTCTATGTGATTGGTTATCACTACCAATATAGTCCATATCAAAGCGAGTAGGAAGATTGAAATCAAATTGGATTGTAGTACACTGCCAAGATCTGTTGAGAGCATCTTTAATTTTGATATCAATCTTAGGTCCGTAGAAAGCTCCACCACCTTCATCAATTTTATATTCTAGTTTATGTTTTTCAATTGCTTTGCGTAATGACTCAGTTGCTGCAGCCCATTCTGCAGGGTCACCGACTGATTTCTCAGGCATAGTTGAAAGATATATTTCGAAATTCTCGAAACCGAATTTCCCTAATACCATTAGAGAGAAATCTAATAGTTTCTCTACTTCCACTTCTAATTGGTCAGGAGTACAGATAATATGAGCATCATCTTGAGTAAATCCTCTAACTCTCATTAAACCGTGTAAGGCACCTGATAATTCATTACGATATACAGTTCCTAATTCAGCTAACTTCATAGGAAGATCACGGTAAGATCTCTTAGATGATTTATAAATCATAATATGGAAAGGACAGTTCATTGGTTTAACATAGTAGTCAACACCATCCATCTCCATAGAATTATACATACCATCTTTATAGAAGTCTAAATGGCCACTTGTTTCCCATAAGTGTCCTTTTCCTATGTGAGGAGTATAGACTAAATTATAGCCATAATCAAGATGTTGTTCTTTCCAGTAAGTCTCAATAAGATGTCTAATCATAGCACCTTTAGGATGCCATAAAACAAGACCTGGTCCGATATCATCATTGATAGAGAATAAATCTAGTTCTTTACCAATTTTTCTATGATCTCTTTTCTTAGCTTCTTCAAGATTGTTAAGATATACTTTCAACTCTTTAGGAGAAGGGAAAGAAATACCATATATTCTTTTAAGCATTTTATTCTTTTCATCGCCACGCCAGTATGCACCAGAAGAACGCAAGAGTTTGAATGCTTTTAGTTTCCCTGTATGAGCAACATGAGGTCCTCTACATAAATCTGTAAAATCCCCCTGAGTATAAAGTGATAAAATCTCATCTTCAGGAATCTCATTAAGAATCTCTAATTTATAAGGTTCATCCATAGCTGTGAATATTTCTATAGCTTGAGCACGAGAAACTTCTTTTCTTGAATAAGGTAACTTTTGGTTGGAAAGTTCTTTCATTCTTTCTTCTATTTTCTCTAAATCTTCTTCGGAGAAGGCTTTTTCACTATCAAAGTCATAATAGAAACCATTATCTATTGCCGGACCGATAGTTACTTTTACTTCTGGGAATAGTTGCTTAACAGCTTGAGCCATTAAATGAGCAGTTGAATGCCAGTAAATATCTGGTCCTTCTTCAGATTTAAAAGTTATAATCGATACTTCAGCATCGTGATCTATAATGAAATCTAAATCAACTTTTTTGCCATCTACTATACCAGCTAAACTTACATTAGCTAAGCCCTCACTAATACTCTTTGCGACATCTAAAACTGTAATTTCTTGATTGAACTCTTTAATGGCACCATCAGGTAGTTTTATTTTTATATTCATTGAATTCTCCAAATTATTAATCGTTATTTTCCTCTATCCGCTCTTCAAAGTCTTTAGCAACTCTATTTAAAAGTTTCATAAGCTCAGCATCTGATAGATTTTTTTCTCTATTATATATAGGTTCTAAAACGAACTTTTCTATATCTGTTCTTGTCTTTCTCCATTCTGAAATACTTGGTTCGGTATCAGCATAATTTAATTGTTCATAAACAGAGAATAAGTTCTTATCATTTTCTAATCTCTCTTTAAGTGGAGAAACATTCAAAGCACTTTTTCTTAATGGCATATAATAAGTATCATAAGACCATTGAGCAGTTTGTTTTTTATCTGTTAACCACTTAACAAATTTCCAAGCAGCCTCTTCCTTGTCGCTACTACTCTTGAAAATAGCAATATTAGTTCCGCTAATAACATTCTTCTGCGTTCGGAAACTAGGAATAGGAGCTATGCCAAGGTTGAATTTAAGTTTATTCTCGCTTTGCATAAAAGCCATAGAAACACTAGAACCTTCATACATTGCAACTTTAGATGCTAAGAAATCATTTTGACCTTCATAACCTTTTGATAAATAAGCAACATTAGTATCTACTACTAATCCACGAAGATACTTCAAGGCTTCAATTCCTTCTTGGCTATTAAACTTAGCATTTTTACCATCATATATTTCTCCACCTGCTTGTAAGATTAAATTTACTAGCTGGGTTGCACTACTATTTATATTAGTAACATAAATATATGGATTGTCTCTATCATCCCTCTCAGCACAAATTACACGGGAATATTCTACAAATTCAGACCAGGTTGTCGGTGTTATCTCAGGATCAAAACCAAATTTTATAAACATATCTTTATTATAATATAATACTCTTAAACTCTTGTTAAAGGGGAATGTCCACATCTTTCCTTCGTAAGTATTACTAGATATGAATACAGGGAAGAAATCATTTTGAATATCTTCCATTAGCTGAGGGTCCTCTTGGATAAAATTTTCTACAGGAACAATGACACCTGATTTGATGTAATCTACTGTTGAATTTTCATATAATTGAGCTAAATCAGGTTGGTTTCCTGCTTGGATAGAAGCGGTTAATTTCTGTGTTAAAGCAGTATAGTTTCCTACGGAAACAGCTTCTACTACAATCTCATTCTGACTATCATTAAAATCTTTAATCAATCTATCTAAAGCAGATCCTAAGGGACCACCCATACTGTGCCAAAACAATAATTTTGTTTTGTTAGAAGTAATTTCGCTTTTTCCACAAGATACTAAGATTAAGCTTATTATAATTAAAACAATGACAAACAATTTTTTCATTATATCTCCAAGATTACATTTTCATTCAGTATAATCATAGTCTTTAACCCTTTATTTATAGTCAATCTTTTTTTTAAAATATTAACTAAAGGCTTGGAAAGAGTTAGTGTAACAATCTATATAAATCACTTTACTGCAAAGAATAAGCCTTAATTTTGCTAGCTAATATATCCTTTTCCAACTCTCCTTCTTTGCATCTCCTTTCCTCTATAACTCTCATCTTGATCAAATTTCACATATTTATTAAGTAGTCAGTTAAGGAGCATCAAAAGAGGAGCTAGGATGAGGTCGCTATGATAAGAAAGAACTTTTCATTATGATGAAATATTTCAACACTTGAGAAAATTCTTTGGAGATGTTTATGGTAACCTAAATGTCTGTTTGCTACAATGATAAGTGCTCCATTTTTGGTAAGTACTCTAGCACAATCTGTAAAAATTGCTAAAGAAGTAGTTATCGAAACTTTATGATTCTGATGAAAAGGAGGATTTATGATGATAAGATCAGCAAAATCTGAAGCAAAATTATCAAGTGCATTATCCATTACTAGTTGAATATTTTCTTCCTTGAACTTATTCTCTTTAATTGTTGTTGAAGCTGATTCATAAGCCGAATAGGTAATGTCACTTAAATAGAGATTTGAATCAGGGAATTTAGAAAATAAAGATAAACCTAAAATACCATTAGCCGAACCGACATCAATTATATTATTGATATTTGCTGGGTAAACTATATGCTCAAGATTTTCTAACAAGAATCTTGTCCCTATATCCAACTTCTGAGATGAGAAAAGATTTGGATAGTTAACCAAAGTTAGGCCAAATTCATTCAGATAGGTGTTAAAATTCTTAACTTCGCTAGTGCTTTTGAGAAATCCTGTGATTATTTTAGCTTTTTTCCAAGATAAAGAGTATTGAAAGTCTGAAAGATAATTCTGGCATAAGTCATAAATTGAGGGATTTAAATATTTAATCATAGATCCGGCAATTAAAGGAGTGTTCTTAGCATAATAATAGTTTAATTTGCTTAAGATAAATTCTAGATATCTATTCACTTTAGGTATTTTTAAGATGATTAAGTCTATATCTTGAGGAAAAACTTCATAAGGTGAGATGAAAGAAATATTAGATTGATCAACTTGGTTTTGGCTAAAGTTATTAACTATGCCCTTGATTGAGAGAATGGAATCATTAACAAAATAAACTTTCTCAGCCTTTAATCCTAAGCCAATTGCTCCAAATTCATCTTCGATGATTAGGACTTTGGATAGTTTCGGATGATGATTATTAACTTGATTGATAAGATATTCATCAGCAGCATCCCAAGCTAAAAACTTATCATCTGCAATTATAGGGAAACGCTCTAATTTTAAGCTACTATCTTTTAAGTATTCAAACATGGTTAAATCTTACTCCTTTTTGAATAAATGACTATTGTTCACCTCATGGAAGGGGTTATGTAGGGGTGAATTATCATCCCCTCTTTTAGCGTGCCTTCAGCACTAAAGCGGGGAGTTTGACATTCACGGACTAAAGGTCCGTAACCCCAGTTAATGGAAGCAGGTGCCTATGGACTGGGGACCTCCGCGTCGCCAGCTGGAAGCAGGGACGCTTCCACTCCATAGAAGAAAAACACCCCCTGTTTCCTCCTCGCTGAAGGGGATAAATTATAAATGAGCAAAGACTTCTTCTGCCGGATTGCATGCACCTTGCATGCGAAACACCTTATCAAAATCTAATATTATCTTAAGATTACCCAGCATTTCATGCTGGGTGCAGGCAAGATGCCTGCGTTCCCAGTTAAAAGCTGCTTCGCAGCCACCCCTCTTATAGCGTGCCTTCAGCACTAAAGCGGAGAGTTTGACATTCACGGACTAAAGGTCCGTAACCCCAGTTAATGGAAGAAGGTGCCTATGGACTGGGGACCTCCGCGTCTCCAGCTGGAAGCGGGGACGCTTCCACTCCATAATTTAAAATTCACGGACTAAAGGTCCGTAACCCCAGTTAATGGAAGCAAGTGCCTATGGACTGGGGACCTCCGCGTCGCCAGCTGGAAGCAGGGACGCTTCCATTCCATAGGAAACACCCCCTGCGTCCCCCTCATAGAAGGGGATTAATCTTGAGCCTACATTCGTGAAATTCGTCTTAATTAGTGCTAATTCGTGTGAAAGTATTTTCTACTCTATTTCTCTCCGTCTCTCCGTCTCTCCGTCTCTCCGTCTCTCTATCTCTTCTTCTATTTAATAATAATCTTAGCTAACTTAGTATCAAGATTACCATTTTTTAAAGACTTTTTCCAATGAGCTCTTAGTCTTAATTTAGGTACTAATTCAGCACTTCCGCAAAGAACATAAGCAGTGCTTTTTGGGCATTTTTGTTTAAGGAAATCACCTATTTCTTTGTAAAGTTCTACTGTTCTATCTAGGTTTCCCATTCTGACACCATAAGGGGGATTGCAGACTATTGTGCGATTCTCACCTACTGGAAGGTCTTGGAATTTAGAAACTTTGAGAGTAACTTTATCCCCTGAAGGTAAAAGATCTAAGGCTTTACGGGTATAAGATAGAGATTTTGAGCTAACATCAGAACCAAAGATAAGTCCTTCAGGTAGTTCAATGATTTCATCATTGGCATCTTTTCTTACTTTAAGCCAGAGTTCTTCGTTAAAATCAGGAAGATAATAAATACCGCTATCATCACGGAGATAACCTGCTGGGATATTGCAATATTTCATTAAAGCTTCTATGATAAGGGTTCCTGAACCACACATAACATCCATAAGGATAGTCTCACCATGCCATTCAGTAAGTTTTATTACTGCTGCTGCTAGAGTCTCTTGCATAGGTGCAACATTAACACCCTGACGGTAGTTTCTTTTATGCAAGCTTTTTCCTGCAACATCAAAAGAAACAGTTGCTAGGTTTTTCCTAATATGAAGCGAGAAGGATATATCAGGGTCTTTGGTCGTAAAGTTAGGTCTAGCATTAAATTTATCCCTGAATTGGTCGCAAATAGCATCTTTCATAACTTGACCCGCGTATAGAGAATTACCTATTTTAGAATCGCTCACATTACTTACAATTGAGAATGTCTCATCTAAATTAAAAAGAGATATCCAATCTACATTCTTGTTAAGTTGAGAATAGAGATATTTTTCGCTATGGCAATCTAAACTAATCAGAGGAGCTAATACTCTTTGGATTAATCTTGCTTTATAGATGATTTTGTATAGGGTTTCTTTGTCACAAGCGAATCTGAATCCTCTAGGTACTTCTTGGATAATTTCTGCACCTAAGGAGATTAATTCTTCTTGGGCATGTGCTTCTAATCCACCGGCTACTTGGGCAAAATACTTGCCGGTTTTTAAATATTCAAACATATTTCCTCTTCTGCTTTATAAATTTGCTTTGGCTGTTAATTTAGTAATATTTATCACCAGCATGGTTACACTGGCTAGTGATTTCTCGGAGTGTTGAGAGAATTTTCCACCATGGTGCTCGATTAGATATTTAAGTGCTTTTTGCTTTTCATCAGCATCTTGAATAACTTCTATGATTCCTTGGCCTACAATAGACTGATATTTCATTGTTGTTCCGTTATTACCTTGAACCATCTCAAGACGGTTTTCTATAACAAATCCAACATTGTTATTCTGCTTAATAAGATCCAGTTTATAGCCAAGATTAGCAGTATGAAGATACAGCTTATTATCATGATAACCATAATTCATCGGAATAATATATGGTGCAGGTGAATCATTAAAAGCAACTCGACAAACAATGGATAATTTAAAGATAGCTTCAATGTGGTTTGGGTCGGTAATTTCTCTATGTTGTTTAATCATATTATATCCTAATTTATTTATTTATTTAATTAACTACTTCTGACAGCGATTTAGCCTGAATAGCTATTAGCTTCTTAATTCCAGTCTCGGCAGCTGATAGCATCTTATCTAAATCTGCTCTGCTGAAAGGTGACCCTTCTGCGGTTCCTTGCAATTCGATTAGTTTGCCTGACTCGGTCATTACTACATTTAAATCTACTTCTGCCTGAGAATCATTATTATAGTCCATATCTAGTACAACTTGGTCATTTACTATACCGACACTGATAGCAGCTACTCTTTCTTTTAGGGGATTAGTCATAATTAAACCTTCAGCAAGAAGTTTAGAAAATGCTATTTCCAAAGCCACACAAGCTCCTGTAATAGATGCTGTTCTCGTTCCACCATCAGCTTGAATAACATCACAGTCAACTGTGATTCCATAACCTTCTAAGGCTTTTAAATCAACTATGCCTCGAAGTGCTCTACCTATAAGTCTTTGAATTTCAGCAGTTCGACCTGTAATTTTACCTCTGGTAACTTCTCGTTTTGTTCGGTAATTGGTGGCAGCAGGTAACATACTATACTCAGCAGTTAACCAGCCTTGTCTCTTTTCTGCACAAAAAGAAGGAGGATTATCATCTAGGGTAACATTACAGATGATTTTGGTATTGCCGACTTCAATAATAACTGAACCTAAAGACCACATATTGATATTAGGAGTAATTGTAACTTTTCTCATTAATTATATCCTTTAATTATCTTAAACTGTTATTTCGCCAAGAGCTTTTTTTTTTACGATTGTGTTCTTGATAGGTAACAGAGAAAATATTATTTCCTTTAAAATCAGCAAAGAAATAAAGGTAATCTGTATTAACTCCGGAAACAACTGCCTCAAAGCTATCTTTAGCTGGGGAACAAATTGGTGTAGGAGGGAGTCCGATATTTCTATATGTATTATAAGGCGAATCAATATCTAAATGAACATTAAGTAAGACTTTTGGTGGCTTTTTTCCTCTTGCAAAAAAGATTTTATTGTGGGTTGCGCAGGAAGAGAGGGTCATCCGCTTCTTTAGCCGGTTTTTAAAGACAGAAGCAACAATAGGTTTTTCAGCTGCAGAGCCCGATTCTTTTTCTACAATAGAGGCTAAGATTAAATTCTTGTAAAAAGAAGAGTCTGTTAATGATTCAGCAAACTCTTTCTTAAATTCATTAAGAGGATATTTAATTAAAAACTCTTTGAGAGTAATACCATCTTCATAGAAATAGGTTTTAGGGTAAATAAAGCCTTCTAATGAGCTAGCTTCTATTCCAAGTTGAGATTTAATAAACTTCTTATCATAAAATATATTTTTAATCTCTTCTTTACTTCCTAACCTAGCTTCAATTAACTTCTTTTCAATTTGCTCCAAAGCTAAACCTTCTGGTATTGATATTTTATTAGGATAAAAATACACTTCTTGATTCTCATTATTGGTAATAAAGTCTACAATCTCAATTAAATTAAGTCCACCTCTAATTTTATAAACACCACTTTTAATCTCTTTATCTTTACCAGTAAGCATAGTGTAGAGCTTGAACCATTTGGCATTAGTAATTAACTGAGCTCTTACTAGTTTGTCTGCAATTTGAGAAACAGAAGAACCACTCTCAATATTTAAAGTGATAACAGTTGCTTCATTTTCTAAGGTAGGGGTTTTAATAGCTTTGAAAGCCATATAGCTAAAAATAGAGATAGCTACGATTAAAACAGAAATTATTTTTCTCATTGTACTTTTCATTTTACTAATTAAGCTCCTCTAGGTATGATTTCAGAATTAAACTTGCTGCAACCATATCGATAACTTTCTTAGCTTGCATATAATTATAGCCTAATCTTTTTAATTCATTGTTAGCATCAACAGTAGAAAATCTCTCATCATGTAGAGTAATTTTTATATCTAAGTTCTTTACTAAAAATTTATGTAATTTGATAATTTCTAAAGTCTTTTTAGTTTGCTGACCACTTTCTCCTAAGGGATAGCCTAATATAATCTCTGAAACACACTGTTCTTTAATCAGAACTGCTAAATCACTTAAAAATATCTGTTTGCCTTTATTCTCCAACACTTGAAAAGGTTTGGCAAACATCTTTAAGGGGTCTGTAAGAGCTATTCCAATTCTTTTTTCGCCATAATCTATGGCCATTAATCTATCCATAATAATTTACTTCCTAATAGATACTGGACTCATCACGCCAAATCGCAATCTTCCACTCTTCATTAATTGGTTTTAAATAGAATCTTGCATAACCTAAAGCACTGATATTGGTACTATTTAAAAAAGTAAGATTCAAAGTGAAATAAGTGGATACGATCTTCCATCCCTCATGCCCTTCTTCTAAATCATCATCAATAATTGGCTCTCCACCGAAACGCAAATCAATTTGGTCTGGAGGAGGATACTGTCCATCAGAAGAACCTGTTTCAAACAAATTCTTATGATATTCAATCTCTTGCTGAAAACCCCATTCATCATCATTAACTCCATCATTATCTAAGTCTATACCTATATCAGATACTTCTGAAGCTATCAACTGAAATCTAAAATCATCAGCTAAACAATACTCATATAAGTCTAAATTCTTCTGTCTGTAAGCATCTTCAAGATTAATGAGTAGTTGTGGTATTGTTGTGTTAGGCTCAAAATCAGTTGGATTATCGTTGTGTGATGAAGGATTAAAAGGATTCTCACATCCCAGTAATAGCATCAGTACTAAAATTAGCAGTAATTTATAATGTGTAGTCATTTTTCAAAAGCCCCCAAGTTTGGTTTGAAGTTGTTCGGTAATCTCTCCAAATTTTAATCTTCCAAGAATTATCGCTACTAAGAATAAGATGAAATTCCGCCTGCCCTTGATAGACTTGAGGATTCCTTCCATCAATTCTTAAATAATAGGTTCTATACAGAGTTGCAGAATCACTATTAACAATATCATCTTGATCCGCTAAAGCGTTCAGACTGTCTAAGAAAACAGCTTTTTCTAAACCAATCATGTCTTTATGAAGATTAATTAACATCTCTTTCTCTTGTCCAATGTTAAGTTGCGAAGGAGTACTGTGTTCATTTATATCTTGAGAAGAAAAATAAAAGATGAAATCATCAGTGAATATTTTCTCATAGTTATTAGTGTTTTCAGAATAGTTATAACTATACTTTAGGTTTTCCATAATCTGTTCCTTATTAATAGGATAGGATACCCAGGGAACAGGGTTCTCGGGATCATCACTCTTACGAGGATCAAAGATTCCACAGGAAAGAGTTATTAAAACTACAAATATTAATAATATTCTGTTAAATATTTTCATTATAAACCTTAGTACATCCTTACTTTATTTTAGTTATTTTATAATTATTTATCTAAGACTATTATAAAATATAAGTAAATAGTGTCAATAGTAATTTCTTGCCAATCAAGGTTAATTTCTGTTTAAATCAATATAATAATCATTTTATGAAGATAATTTTTAAAAAAATACTTTACCTTTTTTTTATTAGAGATATTATTGTCAAATAAAGAATAAATGGAGATATTATGACAGAAGCTATTTATAATAACTGCTTTGCTTGCGGACAGAATAATCCAATCGGTTTAAAGCTTACTTTTGAATATCCAGAGAATCAAGCTGTTGCCTACTATACTGTTTCAGAGAATTTTCAAGGTTATGAAAATATAACCCACGGAGGAATCATTGCTACTTTACTTGATGAAGCAATGGCAAAGATTATCCTCTCAAAAGGTATGGAGGCTGTTACAGGTGAAATTACTATTAAATATCGCAGAGCTGTACCAACTGGCAAAGAGATAAAAATCACTGGTGAGATTATTCAAGAAAAGAGTAGGACTGTTAAAACCCTGGGAAGAATAGAACTTGATGGCCATCTATGTGTAGAAGCTAATGCGACCTTTGTTAAAATAAAGAAATAGACTATGAAGAATTTCCTGAGAAACTATTTAACGCCTAGTCAACAAAAAGTATTAATGCTTCTTTTGGCGATAGGGTTTATTTCTATTCTAGCTATGAACAAACCTTTTAATACGCTTTATTCTGAAGAAGTTTCATCTGATTCCATCAAGGCTGATATTGAAAAAGCCTATGAATTATCTTTGGATATTAGGAAAGCCACAAAAGATGAATTAGTCCAAATTAAGGGAATAGGTGGGCAAACTGCTGATAAGATTATTGCCTTTAGAGATTCAGTGGGGATTAATTCCAATTATGATTTACTGCAAATAAACGGAATTGGGGAAAAGAGTTTAGCTAAGTGGCTTCCTTACCTAAAACCATTAGCTAGTGATTCACTAAATATCATTAATAGTAAAGAAACTAAAGAAAAAGTAATTTCTCTTAAAAATAAGTTGGATATCAATAAAGCAAGCCTTGAAGATTTAATGAAAGTTAAAGGTATAGGCCAAAAGAAAGCAAATCAGATCCTGCAATTCAGAGATAATAATAAGGGACTAACTGATATGCAAGAACTTCTATCTATAAAAGGTATCGGTAAAAAAACACTTGCTAAAATTGAAGAAGAATTTTATATTGGAATAAAGTAAAGATTTGGGAGAGAAAACTGAAATTCAAATTTAATCCAACTCCAACACTTGCTAAACTTTATGAACAGCAAGGATTGTATTTAGATGCTTTAAGGATTTATGAACATCTAACTGAAACAGGAAAATATAATTTTGCCACCAAAGTAATGAACTTAAGAGCAAAATTAAATCCTGAACATATAGTTGAAGATGAAGAAGTATCTTTAACTAAGATTGTTTTGTCTAATGAAGAAAAGCAAAATCGGGATGGAATTATTTTTGAAGTTAATGCTCCTAGTGAAGCAGACAAGGATGAAGTAGGTGAGGAAAAACAGGTAATTCTACCTGAATACAACTCTTTAATTAATATTTTGTTTAATGATGAAGAGAAGAACTATTTTCAAATAGTTCCCTCAGAAGAATTCTATTATAATAAAAATAAAGAGTTAGTTTCAATCTTTACAAAAAAAGAAAAAGGGCAATCTTATTATCCGGTAGGGGACGATATGAATGAAAAACCAAAAGAAGATTATCATGAGATACTTAATGAGAGTGAGGATATTAATACTGAGGTAACAGTAGAAGATTTCGTCAATATTCTCTATACATACTATAATAAGGATACAAAAATTTCAGAAATAAAAATAGGAGACCTATTCTTACTTTTATCATCTATAAAAATAGAAAATAGTTAATATGAAAAAAAAAGAATTTATAGAATATAACGACTTATGTCTTAAATGTAAAAAGAAGTGTAAACAGCTAAAAACATTAGCTCTACTAACCTGCCCTAATTTCGATAGAAAAGAAGAACAGCTTGAGATAATTTTTCCTAAAACTAGAAGGACTAAGAAAAAATGAGAATCATAGCTGGAAAGTTCAAGGGAATGAATATCTTTTCTGTTGCAGGTAAAAGTACAAGACCTACAACTGACTACTTTCGGGAATATATCTTCTCAGTCTATCAAGATTTAAATGGAAAGAAAGTCTTAGATCTCTTTGCAGGAACAGGAGCTCTAGGCTTAGAAGCTCTAAGTAGAGGTGCAGGAACAGCTGATTTTGTTGAAATGTCAAATAATGCTCTCCAAGCTTTGTTTGCTAATGTAGAAAAAACCAAGACAAGCGAAATCTGTAGAATACATAAACGCAATGTTCTCAACTTTTTAAAGAAGTGTGAAGATAAATTTGATCTTATCTTAATTGATCCGCCCTATGATAAAGGGTTAATAGCTCCAACCATAAAATTAATTATAGATCAAGAACTTTTAGCTGAAAATGGAGCTATTCTTATTGAACATTCTCGTAAAGAAGCAATTCCTGCTGAATATGCCGAGATGGTCACTTATAAATGCGATAAAAAGATGGCTACACTTACCATCCTTGAATATAATAAAAGTCTTTAGTTTGCTAGCTAATTAGCCTAGTAGTGTGAAGGAGAGGAAATGAAAATATATAATACCTTAAATAGAAAAAAAGAAGAATTTATCCCAATTGAATCAAATAAAGTTAAAATGTATGTCTGTGGTCCTACTGTATATAACTATTTTCATATCGGTAATGCCCGTCCTTTTGTCTTTTTTGATGTAGTTAGAAACTACTTTGAATTCAGAGGAATGCAAGTGACCTATGTTCAGAACTTAACAGATATAGATGATAAAATTATTAATAAAGCAATAGAAGATAACTCAAGTTTTCAGCAAGTTGCCAAAAAATATATTGCTGCCTTTAGTGAAGATACGGAAAAACTAGGAATTAGAAAACCTGATTTTCAGCCTAAAGCATCTGAAGTTATAGGCGAAATTATTAAGTTAATTAAAAAACTTGAGAAAGAAGATTTTGCTTATGAAGTTGATGGTGATGTTTATTTCTCAGTTGAGAGTTTTAAAGATTATGGCAAATTATCAGGAAAGAAGATTGATGATCAAAAAGCTGGCGCAAGAGTAGAAACTAATCTTAATAAGAGACATCCTGCTGATTTCACTCTTTGGAAAAAAGCAAAAGCAGGAGAACCTGTATGGGCTTCACCTTGGGGAGAGGGAAGACCTGGTTGGCACTCGGAGTGTGTTGTCTTATCTCAGAAGTATCTGAAAAGCGATAACTTTGATATTCATGGTGGTGGAGTTGATTTAGTATTCCCTCATCATGAGAATGAAAATGCTCAAGCTGAAGTTCTATCCCATAAACCCTTAGCAAACTACTGGATGCATAATGGTTTTATTAATATCGAAGGAGAAAAGATGTCTAAGAGTCTTAATAACTTCTTTACTGCTCGAGATATTCTTAAAGAGTATGATGCAGAAGCAATAAGATTCTTCTTCTTATCCAAGCATTACCGTTCTCCTATAGACTTCAATAGAGAGATAATGCAAGAATCAGAAACTGCTGTTAAGAACTTTTATACTGCCTTGAAATCTGTGAACTATCAAGTCTCTGCTGAGAAAAAAGAATATTCTGAATCAACTCAAAAGCTCAAAAATGACTTTATTACTGCTATGGATGATGACTTTAATACAGCTAAAGCACTTTCAGTTATGTTTGATTTGGTTAGAGTAATTAAATCTACAAAAGAAGATATGAGTATCAGACAAGAGTCTGCAGATTTGCTAGTAGAATTAGGTGGAGTTTTAGGCTTCTTTAAAGATTTAAAAGCTCAACTATCTAATGATTTAGGTGAATTATCTGAAAAGCTTTTAAAAGTCTTAATAGATCTTCGTAATAATGCTAAACAAGATAAGAACTGGTCATTATCAGATCAAATCAGAGATGAACTTCTTAAAGTAGGAATTCAATTACTTGATACAAAAGATGGTACAAAGTGGGAAAAGAAGTAAATACCTTATAATCTACTCGGATATTATCTGTATTATTACAATGAGAAAAGAAAATTGAAGATAATTATTTAAGAAATATACTTTTGCTATTGACAAAATAAATATTGTTAGATAAAGTCTATTTATAAAGCACTAAACATATTTTTATAAGGGAGTCAAAATGAAATTTAGGATATTACTGTTAGTTTCTTTAATGATTTTTCTCTTTATAGGCTGTAGCAAAATTGAAGATAATCAAAAAAGTGAAGAGGAAGTATTCCAACGCTATTTTGAATTTCTAAAAGTAAATAATGATCTCACTTTCTCAGGTGTTAATGAAATATCTAAAAGCAATCTAGAGAATAAAGAGTACTATCAAATTTTCTATAATAAGGGAAAGGTCTTCAAAATAATATCTTATTCATCAATTGCTAATTCTTTTCAAGAGTTGAATAAGTACATTTTTAATATCAATAAACAGTGGAAAGAAATAAATATTACTTCAAGTGCCAATGCTAAACAATATACTTTCTCCAATAATGGTGATTTGATTAAATTTGATATTTCTTATAATGAAAGTGGTTTGCCTACAAATTTTCAAGTATTGCCTTTCAACATAACCTATGATAACTTTAAAATCTTAGGTAGATCAGTAGTATATGCTGGCCAAGTGAAATATAACAATAAGAACTTAATTGAGAAGATAGTTTGGTTAGATAGTAAGGCTGAATATCAATATAATTATGATAAAAGCGATAATATCGAGACAAAAAATATATATAATAATGGTAATGTTCTTTATGAATATAGATTTGAATATAACAAGAATGGTATAGTGGAAGGGATTAAATAGGTTTTAATATGGATCAATTTTTAGATAAACTCAATACTTTTTTAGTAGCAAAAGCTGTCTCAATAATTGAACCTTACAAGGGAAGCAATATTATCTTACAATTGATAATACTGCTTGTATTCGTTATTGGAACTTTCTTTCTTAATAGATTAATCAGTAAGGGAATCAAGAAAAACTATTATAGAATCAGAAAGAGTCAAGCTGGAAGTATTATCTATGATTCACTTTTTCCTGTTTATAAGAAACTCACATTAGCTCTTCTCTTATCCTTCATTGCAGAATCCTTTAAATATGCTAATATTGCACTTCCGATCATAGAACAAATTTATATTATTCTCTATTTATGGGTGGCTATAAAAGTTGTTTCTAGGATGATAAAAAATAATATGTTCAAGAAGGTACTTACCTATAGTGCCTGGATAATAATAATTTTAAATGTTCTTAACCTATACTCAGATACCGCAATTCTTTTAGATACTATCGCGGTAACTATTTCTGGGATTAAAATTTCAATTTATGGTATTATAAGAAGTATTATCTATTTCGGAGTTATTTTTAAAATAGCCTCCCTTCTATTAGCTTTTATTGGACAAAGGATTGAGCAGTCGGAAGATTTAAATCCTACTATAAAAGTCCTAATGCTTAAAGTAATGAATGTCTTGGTCTTTGTCTTTGCTACAATTCTTTTTATTAATGTACTCGGAGTTGATTTAGGCTCCCTAGCCTTGTTCACTTCCGCCCTGGGTGTCGGTATTGGTTTTGGTCTTCAGAAAATAGTCGCTAATCTGATTAGTGGAGTAACTCTACTCTTAGATAACTCTCTTAAGCCTGGCGATATTATTGAAGTTGCTGACCAATTTGGAACAGTTAAAGTCATGGGCTCCCGTTATACTTCCATTGTTACCATCGAAGGGAAAGAACATCTTGTCCCAAATGAATATTTCATCTCTAACCAAGTAATTAATTGGTCTCATTCTAATAAGCTTGTGAGGCAATCGGTTGATGTTGGGGTCTCTTACAGTTCCGATATTCATAAAGTTATGGGGCTAATGGAGGAATCTGCTAAAAAGATAGATAGGATACTTAAAAGGCCTAAAGCTCTTGTACAATTGGTAGAATTTGGTGATTCATCAGTTAATTTTAAAGTTCAATTTTGGATTAATGACCCTCAGAAAGGGGTTATGAATGTGAAGAGTGACTTGCTTATCGAGATTTGGGATGCCTTTCAAGCTAATAATATTGAGATTCCCTTCCCGCAAAGAGATTTACATATTAAGACAGTTCCTCAAAAAAACCTTACTTCTTAGAATACAGAATTATAGTTTCACTTAAATCAACACAAAATTGCCTAGCTGAATAAAAATATATTTAGGGCTTAGTAATATTTGCTATTGCAGTTATTATTTAAAATCTTGACTAATTATATATAACGAAAATAATGTATTAAAAAGAATAATTCGGGAGTAATTAATGGAGATTTTTGAACTTAAGAAAATGAAGGAAGATATTCAAGAGAAAATAACTCACATGCGGAGGTTGCTTTGACCAGTCTCAGACTGAGCAAGCAATAAGCAAGTTAGAGGCTTTAATGAATAATCCTGACTTTTGGAATGATCAGGAAACAGCCCGAAAAACAACTAAAGAACTTTCACAACTCAAGAGTAAACTTGATCAAATTAAAAGAATTAACACTATTTATGATGACATTGATACCTACTTTCTAATGATAGAAGAAGAATCGGGTTCATCTTCAGAACTTATTAATGAAGCAGGGGAATTCTTAGTAACTATTACTCCAGAAATAGACAAAATGGAAGTAGAGCTTCTTCTAAGTGGGAACTTTGATAGGAATAATGCTATCTTGAGCATTCATCCAGGAGCTGGTGGTACAGAATCCCAAGATTGGGCTGAAATGCTTTTAAGGATGTACACTCGTTGGTGTGAGAAGAATGGTTTCAAATATGAAATAGTAGATTATATTTCCGGTGATGAAGCTGGTATAAAAACAGCCTCCTTAGAAATTTCTGGAGATTTTGCTTATGGCTATCTTAAATCTGAAATTGGTATTCATAGGTTAGTTAGAATTTCTCCTTTCAATGCTCAAGGTAAAAGGCAAACATCTTTTGCTTCTGTATATGCCTATGCAGAGATTATGGATGATATTGAAGTTGAGATTAATCAAAAAGATTTAAAAATAGATACTTATCGAGCAAGTGGTGCTGGTGGACAGCATGTTAATACTACTGATTCTGCTGTAAGAATTACCCATTTACCAACCAATATTGTAGTTTCCTGTCAAAACCAAAGATCTCAAATCCAAAATCGTGAAAAGGCTATGATTATCTTGAAATCACGACTTTTTGAACATTATGAAGCTGAAAGACAGAAGGAACGAGAAGCAGAAGAAGTCACTAAATCAGATATCGGTTGGGGCAATCAAATCCGTTCTTATGTTTTTCATCCTTATCAAATGGTTAAAGATCATAGAACTAATTTTGAAATCGGAAATACTGAAAAGGTAATGGATGGCGAGTTAAATGATTTTATGAATGCCTACTTAAAACTAAATGCGGAGAGTGATTAATGGAAAAGTATATTGAATTAATGGACAGAATAGATAAAAGTCGAGTTCCTAAGCATATTGCTGTCATCATGGATGGAAATGGTAGATGGGCTAAGAAACGCCTGCAAAATAGACTTTATGGACATAAACATGGTGCTGAAGCTGTTAGAAGAACCATTGAGGGATGTCATGAGTTAGGTGTGAAATATTTAACCCTCTATACTTTTTCAACTGAGAATTGGAGTAGGCCTAAAACTGAAATATCTGGACTATTTAAGCTAATTATAAATACTTTAATAAAAGAGTTTGATGAGTTAATAAAAAACAATGTTAAACTTAAATTGATAGGCTCAAGGCATAACTTAGAAGCATCTTTTGTTCAAGAGATTGAAAAAGCATGTGCTAAGTCAGAGAATAATACCGGTTTAACTGTTTTGATAGCTATAAACTATGGTTCAAGAAGAGAGATTCTTGATGCAGTTGAGAAGATAGTGCAAGATAGATTAGATGGTAAATTGACTGATTCTGCCATTACTGAAGATATCTTCTCTTCTTATCTTTATACAGCTGGAGTACCTGATCCTGAATTACTGATTAGGACTAGTGGAGAAATGAGATTATCAAATTATTTACTGTGGCAAAACGCTTATACTGAACTTTGGTTCACAGATGAATTGTGGCCTGATTTTAGTAAAGAGTTATTAATGCAGGCAATTATTGATTATCAAAACCGCGATAGACGCTTTGGAGCTGTATAATGGAACTATTCAAAAGAGTTATTGTTTCGATAATTTTTATTCCCTTACTTTTAGTGGTCTACTATTTTGGTGGAACTCCATTATTAGTATTATTAGGCTTAATCAGTTTTGCGGCTATGTGGGAAATGCGTAATATTATTAAAGAAGGTAAAAATTACTATATCCCAGTCTTGTTGATACCATTATCAATACCCGTTTTCTTGCTCTGTGCGGTTAAGGGATTTGAATATATCAATTTTGCAATAATCGGTACATTTATTATCGTAGCAGGTAATAATGTCATAATGAATAAGATAGAACACACCGCATCTATTATAGGTTTCTCCTTAATGGCCATGGTTTATACTGTAATTATGCCAGCTTCTATCTATAGAATATCAAGTCATTTTCCAGATTATCGATTGGTTTTATTACTGCAAATATTTTGTTGGACAACCGATTCTTTTGCCTATTTTGTAGGAATGAAATTTGGTAAGCATAGAAATATTTTCAAAGCGAGTCCTAAGAAATCTTTAGAAGGTTTTTTAGGTGGATTTTTTTTAACAAGTTTAGTTGGTTTAATAATATATCTAACAACAAATTGGTTCATGGGTTGGCATATCATTTATGCTGTAATTTCAGCAGGTATTTTTGGCCAATTTGGCGATTTAATTGAATCAATCATTAAGCGTGATATGAATGTTAAAGATAGCTCTAATTTAATCCCAGGACATGGGGGAATAATAGATAGGTTTGATAGTTTAATCGTATCAGCCCCAATCTTTTATTTCTTATTATTGATTTTTGAAATTAAGGGAGTGTAGGAAATGATTATCGTAACAGGTGGTGCTGGTTTTATTGGCAGTGTGCTGGTCTCATACTTAAATAAAAAAGGTAGAGAAGACATTGTTATAGTAGATAATTTGGGTAAAACAGAAAAGTGGAAGAATTTAGTAGGTAAAAGTTATGAAGAGTATATTCATAAAGATAGATTTTTAGAAGAGTTATTAGAAGGAAATTTTCCTCAGGTAGATGCTATAATTCACATGGGAGCTTGTTCTTCAACAACTGAATTAGATGCAGATTATCTTTATGAAAACAATACAGAGTACACTAGGATATTAATGGAATGGGCTATTGAGAACAATGTTAGATTTATCTACGCAAGTTCTGCTGCTACCTATGGAGATGGTGCTTTAGGATATTCAGATGAACACACTGATATCTCAAAATATAGACCACTCAATATGTATGGTTATTCCAAGCAATTTATGGATGAAACTGCCCTCAAAACAGGTATGATTGATTCTGTTTGTAGTTTAAGATTCTTTAATGTCTATGGACCAAATGAATATCATAAAGATTCCATGACTAGTGTAGTTTTTAATTCATTTCATCAGATTAAAGCAGATGGACGAGTTAAGCTTTTCAAGTCAGCTAATGCTGAATATGCAGATGGCGAACAGAAAAGAGATTTTATCTATGTAAAAGATGTTGCTAAGATAATTTGGTGGTTGATTAATAATCCCCAAGTTAATGGTATTTATAATATAGGTACTGGGCAAGCAAGAAGTTGGAATGATTTAGTGAAGGCAGTTTTTCATGCTCTTAACAAAGAAAGTAAAATAGAATATATAGAAATGCCTAGTCACCTACAAGGAAAGTATCAGTACTTTACTCAAGCAGAGAATGAAAAGTTGATTGAAGCTGGCTGGGATAAAGGCTTTACTTCCTTAGAAGATGGGGTAAAGGACTATGTTCAGAAATATTTAGATAAAGGGTTAAAGGTATATTAATGTTAAAGAAATTATCATCACTAATAATCATTTTAGTATTTAGTTCACTAGTGTGGGCACAGGGTATAAAAGCTGATTTAGAAACTTATGCTCAAGAAATGGGGCAATATCAAGATTTAGTCTCTAATCCTACATTAGAAGGTTTATTAGAGCGAATATCTCAGGATGAATCTGATGCATTTTATGAACTAGTAGATTACCTTCAAGGAGATTACTTAAACTCTTTGGAGCAATATCTTCAAGCTATTATCAAAATTAAGCCAACAACTATAAAAGTCAAGTTTCTGCATACTCAGTTTATTGAATCTTACGATGCTTTATTTAGGGCATTAACTGCTGCAAGTAAGATAAACAAAGATGCGCTAAGAGCTGTAGAGACAGATATTGATGCCGAAGTACCTGATGAATATAATGAATTCATCTTCGGTATTAATCTATTTAGCATTAAAATGAATACATACAATGCTCTTAACAGAGAATTATCATTTTTAGTTCAGTTCGAATAAATTATTAAGGAAAGTTATTAAATAAAAATATGAATAATAAATATCAAAAAGTGGTAGTTGGTGATTTGCTAGCTTCAGTGAATAAGCCTTCTCGCTATATCGGTTTAGAATTAAACTCTAAGAATGTCGTCCCAGCAGATGATTTAGTCAATGTCTGTTTTGTTTTTCCAGATCTCTATGAAGTAGGATTTTCTCATTTAGGTTTGAAAATTCTTTATTCTATAATTAATGAAGAGCCTGATGCTATTGCAGATAGAGCCTATGCTCCTTGGTCTGATATGGGTGAACTATTAAAAAGTAATAATAAACCTCTATTTGCTCTTGAGAGTAAAGTAGCATTAAAAGATTTTGATTTATTAGGATTCACCCTTCAATCTGAATTGAATTTTAGTAATATAATCTATGTATTAGATTTAGCTCAAATTCCTTATTATGCTAAAGACAGAGATGATTTCCCGCTAATTATTGGTGGTGGACCAAGTATTACGAACCCAGCTCCTCTAGATAAAATATTCGATGCTATTTTGATTGGTGAAGGGGAAGAGGCTATCTTAGAAATTAAAGATTTAATTGCTAAACATGGAAGAGAAAGCAAGCAATTAATTTTAACAGAGCTGGCTAAGCTACCTGGTTGGTTTGTTCCTTCTGCAAATCAAGAAAAAGTTATGATTAGAAAATACTGGGACTTCTCTAAAAATACAGCAAAACACGATAATCAACTGATAGCTTGGCAACAAGCTACTCATGATCGCTATGTAGCAGAAATAATGAGAGGTTGCTCTCGTGGCTGTAGATTCTGTCATGCTGGATACTTCTATCGTCCTGTCCGAGAAAGAAATGCCCAAGATATTCTTTCCGATATGCTCACAGAAATTAGAGACAATGGTTGGGAGGAAGTCAATCTTTCTTCTTTATCATCTTCTGATTATTTCTGCATAAAACCGCTTTTAGTTGAAATGAAGAAGCGTTTAGGTTCTTCAGAAACAAAAGTTTCCTTGCCGTCATTAAGAGTTGATACTCTTGATGATTCTTTAATAACTCTTATAGAAAGCCTAGGCAAGCCTGGATTAACTATTGCTCCGGAAGCTGGCTCTCAAAGATTAAGAAATATTATTAATAAAAATATCTCAGAAGAAGAGATTTTAGAAGGTATAGATACAGCTCTAAGATTTAATTGGCAATTAGTTAAACTCTACTTTATGATTGGTTTACCTTATGAAGAAGAAGGAGATATTGATGCTATAATAGAACTTATTGAGAAAATTAAAGCTAAAGCTGGCAAAAAGCTAAGTATTAATGTAACTATTTCTCCTTTTGTTCCCAAGCCACATACTCCCTTCCAGTGGGCTCCTATGTTAGAAAGAGATAACCTCTTAGCTAGGGCTCTCAAAATAAAACATGCTTTCTCAAAATATAAGTTTATTAAAATAAAGTATCATGAAATAGAAAGTTCACTCTTAGAAGCTGTTTTCGCTCGTGGAGATAGCTCTCTCAATGAGTTGCTAGTTAGAGGCTACGAGAATGGTTGTTACTTCGACGGCTGGCGTGAGTTCTTTGATTTCAGTAAATGGCAAAAGACTTTCGCAGAACTAAATATTGATTATCATCAATTTATTAATGGCTTCCAACAAGGAAAAGAGCTTCCTTGGAGTAAGGTAGATATGAATATCTCTCAAGATTTCTTCATTAGTGAGAATGAGAAAGCTCAAGTGGGAGAAACTACCGAAGGCTGTCTTACTTATTGTACTAACTGTGGAGTCTGTGACTCTGATCATAAGGTAACTATTGGTAAGAATACTTTCTCAAAATTACCAGATGATCTAATTTTAGAAAATAATGCCCAAGAACCATATAGTGATACTGCTCCAAGAAATTATTATCGGGTCTATTATAAAAAAGTAGGTGTATTGAAATTCGTTGGTCACCTTGATATGATGAGAATGATTTATAGAATCGTTAGAAAGAGTAACTTACATGTTATTTATACTCAAGGATTTAATCATCATCCTAAAATTAAACTTGCTCCTCCTTTACCACTTGGTATGGAAGGACTTAATGAATTTTTCGAAATTCAATCAAATACAAATTACCAGTGTGAGGACATTCTTAAAGCATTCTCCTTTATTAATAATGAAGAATTAGAAATCTTCAAAGTGATACTTCTTACTAAAAACGATAAACGAAATTTAGATGCCATTAGCTCTGAATCTATCAACGTTATTCCTGATGAAAAGTTTTCTTTGAATATTATTGAAGGTGTTAAGAAGTATGAATTGGCTTCAAATTGGATAATTTCTAAAGAGAAAAAGAAAAAAGTAGTAGAACTTGATATCAAAGCTAATATTGAAAAGCTTCAAATTTTACCAGATGGTTTGTTAATAACCAAAAAACTTATTGGAATAAATATTTTTGATATTCTTGCTGAAGTATTTAATATTGCCAGAGAAGAGACTTCAAGTTTCTCGATAATTAGAGAAAAGATAATTATTCCAGATGATGTAATAGAGGACTAGATGCCGGAACTTCCAGAAGTACAGACAGTCGTTAATGATTTAGCTAAGATAATTATTGGTAAAGAGATAAGTCAGATTGAAGAGTTTTATCCAAATACTCTAAGATTAGAATGCGAAGCAACTTGTTATTCTTCCCAAGTTATGGATGTTCAAAGAAGAGGAAAGTACATTGTTATTCTTCTTGAGAATAATTACTCTATAATTGTTCATCTTAGAATGACAGGGAAATTAATCTATGAAGAGGGCGACCAAGAACTTCTAAAACATGAGAGAGCTAGAATATATTTTACTGATGATAGCTTTCTCAGGTTTGATGATGTCAGAACTTTTGGTACTATTGATTGTCTAAAACAATCGGAGCTAGCTTATTATTTCAGAAAATTAGGAATAGAACCCCTTTCTGAAGAGTTTACTCCCAAGCACCTGAGGAATATTCTCAAAAATGCAAGCTCACCAATTAAGAGTTTTCTGCTTGATCAAGCAAAGATAGCTGGATTAGGTAATATCTATGTTTGTGAAGTACTCTTTAGAACCAAGATTCATCCTAAATCAAAAGGGAAAGATCTATCCCCTAAAGAAATCAAATCTCTAGTTGAATCAATAAAAAGTGTTCTCGCCCAAGCTATAGAATGTAATGGAACAACAATATCAGATTACAGAAGAGTTGATGATAAAACAGGTTCTTTCCAAAACTTCTTGCAGATTTACGGAAAAGATATTTGCCCTCTAGGTCATCAAGTAGAAAAAGTTAAGATTGGTGGCCGTTCAACCTACTTCTGTCCTATGTGCCAAAAACTTTAATGTTTTTTTTAGATATAATATTATCGAAATTAGACTTAATTTATCTTTTTTAAATGAATTGGATTTTTTTAATGAATTTTATGGTAGTTGTAAGGTCAAGTATAACATTAGATTAGTTTATTTAATAAATATTTTTTCTGAAAAGCTTGACAAATAAATATCATATTTTAATTAAGACATATAAAAAATAATTGATGGAGGTTCTTATGACCGCACAAGAATTTGTAGCTCAAGTAGAAGCTAGAAACCCTGGACAACCTGAATTTATTCAAGCTGTGAAAGAAGTTGTTGATACTATATGGGAAGCTTACCAAAGTAACCCTGCATTTGTACAAGCTAAAATATTAGACAGACTTGTTGAACCTGAAAGAACAATAATGTTCCGTGTTCCTTGGACTGATGACAAAGGTGAAGTTCATGTAAATAGAGGTTACAGAGTTGAATTTAATAGTGCTATTGGACCATATAAAGGTGGATTAAGATTCCATCCTTCTGTTAATCTTTCAATCCTTAAATTCTTAGGATTCGAACAAATCTTCAAAAATAGCTTAACTACTCTCCCTATGGGTGGTGGTAAAGGTGGATCAGACTTCGACGCAAGAGGAAGATCTGATGCTGAAATTATGAGATTCTGCCAATCTTTCATGATGGAATTATTCCGTCACATCGGACCAAACACAGATGTACCTGCTGGTGATATCGGTGTTGGTGGAAGAGAAATTGGTTACATGTTCGGTATGTACAAAAAATTGCGTAATGAATTCACTGGCGTTCTTACTGGAAAAGGTAGAACTTGGGGTGGCTCATTAATCAGACCTGAAGCTACTGGTTTTGGTGGTGTTTATTATGCTAAAGGTATGTTAGCAGACCAAAACGAAACTTTAGAAGGCAAAACTGTTGCTGTTTCTGGTTTCGGTAATGTTTCTTGGGGTGTTTGTATCAAAGCTACTGAGTTTGGTGCAAAAGTTATCACTCTTTCAGGACCTGATGGCTATATCTTAGATGAAGAAGGTATCAATACTCCTGAAAAATGGCAATGTATGTTAGACTTAAGAGCTTCTAACAATGACAGAGTTGGTGATTATATCAAATCATTCCCTAAAGCTAAATTCTTCCCTGGAGAAAAACCTTGGGGCGTTAAAGTTGATGTTGCATTCCCATGTGCTACTCAAAATGAACTTCACAAAGCAGATGCAGACAAATTAATTGCTAACGGCGTTAAAGCTATTATCGAAGTTGCAAATATGCCATGTACTGCTGATGCTGCTCACGCTTTCCATACAGCTAAAGTTCCATTCGGTCCTGGTAAAGCTGCTAATGCTGGTGGTGTTGCTGTTTCTGGTCTTGAAATGTCTCAAAACAGTTTAAGATATAACTGGACTTCTGAAGAAGTTGATGAAAAACTCAAAAGAATTATGTCAGACATTCACGAAGCTTGTGTTAAATATGGTACTGAAGCTGATGGATTTATCGATTATGCTAAAGGTGCTAACATTGCAGGTTTCATGAAAGTTGCTGAAGCTATGCTTCAACAAGGTATTGTTTAATAGTTAGTATCTAAATACTAATAAAATATAGTAAAAAGGGACTTCTTCGGAAGTCCCTTTTTCTGTTTTTAACTTAGCATTATTTCTTTTGAATTTATCCAATAACCCTGATATATCTATCTTCTTTTAATCATTTCTTACTGCTCCCTATTACTAAAGTCAATATTTAATCGATTATCATTTCAGATGAGTGAGAAAGAGAGGTTAAGGATTAGTTGATTAAACTAGTAAGAAGAAAGTCTGAGAGAAAAAAGATAAAGAATTTGGCAGTTTAAACTGGTACATCTTCAACACTCCGCCAGCTGTGCAGGTATAGATGCCTCTGCTTGAACTAGGCTGAATTTTTTATGGAGTGGAAGCGTCCCTGCTTCCACAAAGCTGTATTAACTGGGGTTACGGACCTTTAGTCCGTGAATCTTAAATTATGGAATGGAACTTATCTTTTCTGGAGGCCGAGACGCCTCCAGTCCATAGATCGTCCCTGCTTCCACAAAACTGTATTAACTGGGATACGGACATTTAGTCCGTGAATCTTAAACTCCCCTCTTTAGTGCTGAAGGCACGCTAAAAGAGGGGTGGCTGCAAAGCAGACGGGGTGTTATAAATCCCCCTCCGTGAGGGGGACACAGGGGGTGTTTTCTTCTTTGGAGTGGAAGCGTCTCTGCCTCCACATTAGACAATAATAAGATAACATTAGATTTTTATAAGGTTTTTCGCATGCAAGGGTGCATGCAATCCGGCAGAAGAGGGATTATCACACTCTTAAAATTCCCTCTTTAGTGATTAACTGGGGTTACGGACCTTTAGTCCGTGAATCTTAAATTATGGAATGGAACTTATCTTTTCTGGAGGCCGAGACGCCTCAGTCCATAGATCGTCCCTGCTTCTACAAAGTTGTATTAACTGGGGTTACGGACATGAATCTTAAACTCCCCTCTTTAGTGCTGAAGGCACGCTAAAAGAGGGGTGGCTGCAAAGCAGACGGGGTGTTATAAATCCCCCTCCGTGAGGGGGACACAGGGGGTGTTTTCTTCTTTGGAGTGGAAGCGTCTCTGCTTCCACATTAGACAATAATAAGATAACATTAGATTTTTATAAGGTTTTTTGCATGCAAGGGTGCATGCAATCCGGCAGAAGAGGGATTATCACACTTTTAAATTTCCCTTTTTAGTGATTAACTGGGGTTACGGACCTTTAGTCCGTGAATCTTAAATTATGGAATGGAACTTATCTTTTCTGGAGGCCGAGACGCCTCCAGTCCATAGATCGTCTCTGCTTCCACATTAGACAATAATAAGATAACATTAGATTTTATAAGTTTTTTTCGCATGCAAGGGTGCATGCAATCTGGCATAAGAGGGCTATTTCTTTGTAGTAGGATTTCATATCTCAAAAAAGTATCTAGGTAAAAGCAAAGCCTATAAAAAAAGCCAAGAGAATCTTCTCTTGGCTTAACATATTACTAGTTATTGTTAACTTATTTCATTAACATAACTTTTCTGATTTTAGATTTTTGACCTTGGGCATTTAACTTCATGAAGTAGATTCCTGAAGCTGTTTGCTTACCACTACTATTTTTCCCGTTCCAAACAAATGTTTTTCTTCCAGCAGGAAGAGTTTCATTACAAAGAGTTTTAACTTTTTGTCCTCTTAAGTTATAAACACTAAGTTCTACTTTTCCTTCATGTTTGAGATCGAAGGCTATAGTTGTTTCAGGGTTAAATGGATTAGGATAAACATTGAAATAGGAAGCTATAGGACTTGCATCACCATTTTCATTATCAAGGGCATAGTTAGCTATTTTCAACTTGAATTGATGTTCTCCAAGTTCAGTTGGAGTGAATTCATAATCATGATCAGTATCAAAATAGAAATCATTTCCATTAACTTCTAAAGCTGTAAAAAGAGAACCGAATGGGAAATCTTCAGATTCAAAGCTAAGGGTTATTGGTTCTAGGCTTCTAACATTAACAAGGAAGTTCCACTCTTTCACTTCATCTTCGCTAACTGGTGCTTTATAGTCCTGCTGTCCTTGATTATAACTATCATCTGTTGCATAATTGGTATAGATATCAATACCTTCATAAGGCTTATTTGGGGCTTTAGGGAAATCTAAATTATAATCGATATCATCACTAGCATAATCAGAGAATCCCACTAGAATATTATCTTTATCATTAGCAGTTTCAGCAATTACTAGAGCTGACCATGAAACAGGTAGTGTTTCAAGTCCATAATGATGTCTGTAAGGAGTAAATGTTAAAGTAACGCCATTAAAGTCTCCTAAAGCACTATAGAGATAGAATCCTTCCATACCTTTAACAGTATCAGTAAGTTCATAACCATTTTCTCTATGAACATAAATACCACGAGAAATATATTCATAAGTGATCATTTCTCCGATTGTATATTCGGTGCCATCAACATCAAATATTAAGGAAGATAGGTCTGTATCTGAAGGATAAGGATTACCTATAAGGTTCCAACCTTGATGAATATCTATAGTAACTTGATCATTATAGATGTCTCCACTATTAGTTGTTTCTATTGCTTGTGGTAAATTAGCCCAATAACCATTTCCAAAGTTATAGAAAAGAGTAGGTTCATAATTTTGATTTGGCATAAATTGTACTAAAGAAGTACCTGTACCAAAAAGTTCATTTGCTGTAGGTGCATCATTTTCCCAAACATGAGAAACTAATTGCCAGCCTTCTTGGAAATTATAGGTCATTTCGGTTGGTAAAATACCCATAGTCCAACTTGATTCAAATCTTCTAACTTCTCCATCGTTAGCAAAAGCTGTGATAACAAATTTAGCATCTTCGATATGAGCATCTAAAGGAATTAACCAAGGGAAGAAATAGGTATTAGCTGCTACAGAAGATTCAATATTGAGAGAATCAGTAGCTGAGATTAAATCTAATCTATAATGATCTAACATTTCGTTATTTTGATAAGACCACTGTAAATTAATGATACTATTTGGGTGATGAATTTTAAAGGCAGGTGTATTCGCAAAGGTAAGACTTGGATTAAGGTTACCATAGTAGAGGGTGAATGTTTTAAAGTTAGAGTTTGAAACAGTAAAATAGAGAGGTTCTTGAGTTAAATCAATAAAATTATTATTTGATTCTTTTAACCATACTTTTCTACTAAATCTATCAGTAGCAAAATCATCAAGAGATATTTTTAGTTGTTGGTTTGATAAACTACTTTTTACTTGTAAAACATAAGTTTTATAGTTCTGAGTTAAATCAGTATCTCCATAGATATTCTTTTCTAAGTATCTATAACTTGAATTATAATACTGTTCATAGAATGCTGCGAGAACATAAGTTCCACTTCCTGAAGTAGAAGTAGTCACATCATAACTACTCTCGTAACCATCTGATGCATCTTGATTAACACCAAAGATAACTTGATCAGAAACAGAACCATCATCATTAGAAGCAATCAAAGTGATAAAATCTGAGAACTGAGCTTGCACAATAACATCGTACTGATAAACTGATCCAGCCATGTTATAAATCTTTATTTTATACTCGTAATAGTGACCATATTGAGCAGTCTCATCATACCAAGTATAAGTGTTTAAGGAAGTTTGATTATTAGCGATGATACTTTCTGATGCTTGTTCCCAAGTCTCGTCACCAAGTTCTCTTCTATATACTTTATAAAGTGATAAATTAGATTCGTTAGTTGTTTTCCATTCAATGATAATATATGGGTCTTCAGCTTTAGCAGTTAAACTTTGAACTTTAAATGGAGTAGTATAACCTTCGATTTCTTCATGAGCAGCTGAGTAATTATCTGAATAATCAACAGTTCTAATCTGGAAATAATAATCTGTATCAGGTGTTAAACCAGTAACTTTAATATTATCAGTTTTTTGGTCTGCTAGCAACTGATTGTTTTCTCTATCAAATACTTGGTAATTGAGCCCTACTATAGGAGAATCAGAATAAAGGATTTGATATGACTTGAAATTGTGGTCTGAAACTGGATCCCAACTTAAAATAACATCGTTATAATTAGCTGCAACAGTTTGGAAATTTGTAGGCATTGGAGGGTTAGCAGAATCATTATCAATACCGATAAAAGTATCAATATTTTCAGCTATTCTATCAATCCAATAAGTGTAGTAATTCTCAGTCATAGTATAAATGTTTTCAGGGATAAATTTTCCTAGAGTTGGATCATAGCCATAGAACCACCAATAGTTAGCAATAGTTTGATCATAAACTTCAGGTAACTCATCAATCTCGATATGGAAGAATGGATCTACTACATCATAGTCTGTTGTACCAGATAATGTATATTGCATTTGACGGTTTTCACTATAACCCCAAAGGTCAACATTTGTGTTGATTGGAGTTTCAGGGTTATTATCATAATTAAGCTCGTGCACTGTATTAAATATAGCATAATATTCATTTCTATCTACTTCTTTATGAACACCAAATGTGTTAGCAGGGAAAATTATTTCATCTGACCAGTTAAGTAAATCTTGACCACTATTGGAATGATCCCAAATAGGTAAGTTAGGATTAGGTCTGGTAGCACCTGCAGAAATTTGTGTATTAGCATAACCGTTATGTCTGTCATTCCAATCATAACTATGCATTTGAGCTGAAAATTCTAATCTACCATAATCATCTCTAATGTAGTCAGCAAATTTTTGATAACTTCTATTGAAAGGATGATTTATATTACGGGTAGGATCACTAATTGATTTTGAGTTATAGTATGGAGGAACATTAGTCCATTTAACTTCTCTTCCAGCACCAGATACCATCAAGAAGGCTGAATCCCATTTTGTGAAAGTATGATATCCAAGAACGATAGTAGGAAAATCATCTGTAGGATGTGGAACTGTAACGATAATAGGATTGGCTGCTTCAGGGTTATAAATATATAATCCCCAACCATAATCAAAAGAACCAGTAACATCATCATCAGGATCAGAATCAATATTGTTATCTGTATCAGTATTAAGTGTTTCTCTTAACATATAATAAGTTCTATCAAAATCAGTATCGTGGAATTCAACTACATGATAGGGATAGTTATTATTTGTTAACATGTTTTGAGCAGTTTCCCAGTTACCATTCAAAAATTCTTCAGTGATTGAAGACCAGTTATCCAATTGAGTGGTATTGGGAGTAACAAAATCACCAAATCCAGTAGTTTGAGGATCGAAAGGTGCATAATAATTGTAGTTTGGGGAAGCTATTCCTTCTGAAATATGAGAAACAAAGTTATCATATTCAAAAGAAGAATCTGCTCCATATAGAAAGTCCTTAAGACTTCCTGTTTCGACGATTAAAGCTTGTGACGCAATGACAAAGGTTAACACAAAAAGCAAAAACGACAGTTTTTTCATTTAATCCATCCTATTTAAGTATTTTATCATAAATTTTAATAATATTATCCTATATTAATATATGCAATTTATATTCCTTTAGCAAGATGAAATCAAGAAAGAAGTCACTTATCCAAGTGATTTTTGCAAGTTACTATTTAATCCTTATAACTTTTCTAGAAAAGACTTTGTGGCCATTGATAAATTTAAGTATATATATTCCATTTGGTAGATTTTGAGAAGAAATATTAGCTGTATCCCAGCTGAGTGGACCTTTCTCATTTGAATGATAGACAAGTTTATCTACTAACTGCCCCTTTAAATTATAAATCCTAATCTTAACTTCTTGATCGCTTTCAATTGCAATATTGAGTTTTTCAGTAAAGGGGTTAGGGTAGAGAGTCACTGAAGTGTTTACTTCTGGAATTATAGGATCATCATCACTTTCAGAAGAAGGAATATTAGAGGTAATTTCAGAACTGTCATCACTATATACTATTTCTATCCAATAATAGTGTTCTGATGCAGAAGGATATTCGTCAAGGTAATCAAACACTGTTTGGTTAGGATTTTCAACTATTAGTGAGGAAATAACACGAGCGTTGGTAAAATTTTGACTAGTAGCTCGATAGATGTTAAATCTTCTTATCTGGTTATTGGCTTGAATAGTCCAATTTAATCTAAATTGATTAGAATCTAGAGTATCAACAAATTTCTTGAGAAAAACAGTGTTAAGAATTGCTTCAGTGCTTAGAGGTATTATTTCACCAGATGAAGAGATTTTGATTAATTCATGCTTATCTAAGGTATTGCTTAAACTTTCACCTGTCTTGATAGCTACAAAATTATTAGGATAGATTTGATAGCTTAAGTTATAGCTTGTTCCCTGAATCCGAGAAGTACGATAAGCATAGGCTGAAAAGCCATCAGAAAAAACAAAATTAACAACTACACTGTCATTATGCTTTAGAATGTATTCCATATCAATATTTCCAACTTGCTTATTGGTAAAAGCATGACGGAAGGCTGTAGGGATGTCATCAGGATATTGCATAACATAATACATTAGGTAATGAAATATAACTTCGCTATCAATGAAAGAACTTGTAGAAGAAAAATCACCTTCCCATTGGGATGGATGTTCAATAAACCAATCTTGGCCTAGGAAGTTAATTAACTCACTCTTAATAGTATTAAAAACATAGCCATTATGCATAAAAGTATAGGTATGATTATTAGCATTGAAGATAAAGGGATGACTTCCATTTCCACCAGTTCCACTCCGAGCATGAAGAAGTACTCTGCTTATATCAGGGTTATCATAAAGAACAGAAATAGCTTCGTATAAGGGTTCATCTAAATTGTTTGGATTAAAGTAATTACCTATACCAGTTTTGTACCACATAAAATCTCTATTAATTATTGGAGAAGCAAAATCATAAGCAACAATACCGTAACCATCTCTATTCCCAGAGGATTGGTCAGCTTGTGATTTGAAGTTTTCAAAAAAGTCGTAGGGGTCATTAAAATCACCAGTCCTACTAGGAAGAGTAAAAAAGGGGTAATTATCTATACTTTGTAGCATAAACATATCACAACCATTTAAAGGAAGTGAAGTAGCAAGTATTAACATAATCAGAATAATAAGTATTTTCATTATGGTAATAATAACAGTAGCGTTTTTGAGTCAAGAAAAATAAAATAGTAAGTCATAATTAATAATAGAGATAAGGAGCTTGAAAACTCCTTATCTCAATGACAAATTTTTATTAATCGTCTAATTCACTGATATATTTTTCAGCATAGAAGGCTGCAATAGCACCATCACTACAGGCAGTAATCACTTGTCGAAGTGGAGTATTTCTTAAATCACCAACTGCATAAACACCAGGAATGTTTGTTTCCATAAATTCATTAGTAATGATAAATCCTGAACTATCTAATTTAATCTCTTCTTTGGCTAATTCATTGTTAGGAAGAATACCAACATATATGAAAATACCATCAACAGCTAAATCTTGTTTTTCATTAGTTTTGAGATTTTTTAATACTATACTTTTGACGAAGTTTTCTCCCTTAACTTCTTCAACTGCAGAATCCCAAATGAATTCCATCTTTTCATTCTTGAATGCTCTTTCTTGAATAGATTTTACAGCTCTAAGCTCATCTCTTCTATGTACTACATAAACTTTAGAAGCAAATTTAGTAAGGAACATTCCCTCTTCAACAGCTGAATCACCACCACCTATAACAGCGACAATCTTGTTGCGATAAAGGGCTCCATCACAAGTTGCGCAATAAGAAACACCTTTTCCAGTATATTCTTTTTCACCAGGACAGTTTAAGTAACGAGGTTGAGCTCCAGAGGCAATTATAATGGCTTTTGCTAAATATTCATTTTCTTCAGTATAGACTTTTTTATAGCCATTTTCGCTTACAAAATCTATCTTAGTTATCTCTTCTTCTACAAATTCAGGACCAAACTTATCTGCTTGTTGTTTTATTCTATCAGATAATTCAAAACCGCTTAGTACTTCTGGAATACCAGGATAGTTTTCAACTTCAAAAGTAACATTGATTTGACCACCAATTAAGGATTTTTCAAAAACTGCGGTTTTAAGATTTCCTCTCGCTGCATAAATAGCAGCACTAAGTCCGGCTGGACCACCACCAACAATAACGACATCATAAGATTTCATTATTACCTCCACCTTATTTAATAATTTTAATTATAATAATCTATTTGCATCTAAAAACAAGTAGTTTAAATAAAAAAAAGCATAATACTGAGATTATGCTTTTTTAAATCTATTTACTGCATTAAATTTGTCAAAAATTCTATTCGATTATGTTAATAGCAACAAAGGATATAAAATTGTTTTTATTCTTTGTAGCTACACGAAGAAGAATCCTTTTTATATTATCATCAGTATCGAGTGATTTTTCAATTTCATTCTCGAACTCTTCTACATTATTTATTTCAACATTATTAACTTCAAGAATAACATCTCCTACTTGTAAATTAGTTGAACTAGCTTGAGAAGCTGGTGATATTGACTGTACTACAACACCCTTATCAACAGTGTTATTAAATTTAAGAGCAAATTCACTATCTCGATCAGTAACTACAATCCCTACTGATGCTTTTTTCTGTTTAGCTAATTGACTTTGGTTTTTGCTAAATTCAGGATGTTCACTTAAAGTTGCAGTGATGACCTTGTTTTTTTTATCTCTAATAATAGAAATATCAATAGGAGAATCTATAGGACTATGAGCAATCTCAGTTCTAAATTTATGAATATTATGGATTTTAGTACCATTTAGGGCTTTAATTATATCACCTTTTTTTAATCCTGCTCGAGAAGCTGGAGTATCAGGTTCAACATTTGTTACTAAAACACCGGCTAATTCATTTAAATCAAAGTTAATTTTAAGATCTTCATTAATCTCTTGTGGCATTATTCCTAGATAAGCTCTACGGACATATCCATATTCCAAGATATCCTCTGAAACTTTTTTAGCTAAATCAATAGGAATTGCGAAGCCGATACCTACATTTCCACCGCTAGTACTGGTTATGGCTGCATTAATACCTATTACTTTACCATCAATATCTAAGAGTGGTCCACCGCTGTTGCCAGGGTTGATAGCAGCATCAGTTTGGACATAATCTTGGAAGATAGGGGAGTTGTTGCCAAAATTCATACCAGCTCTTCCTAAGGCTGAAATTACTCCCACAGTGACAGTTCTATCAAGTCCTGAATCACCAAAAGGATTTCCAATTGCTATAGCCCACTCACCAATTTCTAGAGTAGAAGAATTACCTAGAGGTAAAACTGTAATTTTCTCATTTTTAGGTACTTGTATTTTAATGACAGCTAAATCAGTTGCTTGATCTAAACCTACTATCTCAGCTTCAATACTATTCTTATCAGCTAAAGTAACAGTTATTGTACCCTTTTCACCTAATTCAACAACATGGTTATTAGTAAGAATATAAGCTATATCGTCATTTTCATTATAATCAAATATGAAGCCACTTCCAAGGGATACATAAGGTCTTACTTGAGGTTGTTGAGGGAAAAAGAACTTAAAAAAATCGTCATTCTGAAATGGATTTCTATATTGATTAGCTATTGTTCCTTCAACTTTAATTTGGACTACAGCATCTCTACTTTGTTTTACTATATCAACAAAAGGACTCTTCTCTTTAGCTATGAGTGATACGCTAGCAATTAACATTATTAATATTAGGGCAAAATACTTATGGGTTTTAAACATTTTAAACTCCTTCAATTTTTTTAATGTATAACGGGAGGGTGACAGTTTAGTTACATTACTTTTTTTGGTAAGCATCGATAATAAGGCAATTGATATCATCTAAAAGTAAAACTGAATTGTTCTCGGGAATAGTAATAAAGACTCTTCCAAACTCAGAATTAACCTTAAGATAATCAGAAACAAAAGTATATGTGTGCCATTTAGTATCAACAGTAATATTGCTGTAGTATTTTGAAACAATCTTTCCATCTTCAGAAAAAGTTAAAAAATGAATAACAATAGGAATTTTTCTCAACACTGATTTAGCAGATAATCTTATGCCGTAAACATTTCTGTGGTTAGTATGAAAAGGTTTTGTGACTAATTGCATTTCTCTGGAAGGTTGGGAAATTTTTAAGCAATTATTTCCCACAAAGCTTCTAGTTGTATCAATGGAAACTTTATCAGTAGAAATTTTATCAAAAATCCAACCAGGTAATGAATTATCAATATTATCTTGATAAATCTCAAAATCTCCATTTTCAATAAGGTTTTCTGATAATTGCTTTGTGAAATTTTCTTCTCTAAGTTTAATAAAACGAGAACATGAGAGTAGAATAATTGATAATATTAAGATAATAATACTTTTTTTGGTCATTTCATAAATCCTTTTTCAACTAAATATTTTTGTACCAAAGCTATTGATACTGAATTAATTACAAGATTTGATCCACCATAACTAATAAATGGTAGAGGAACTCCTGTGGTTGGAACTATTCCAATATTCATTCCTATATTTACAAACAGTTGGAAAAATATAAAGGCAAATATACCAACTGTTGCAATCTTACGCTCAAGAACATATATTTTGTCAATAGATTTTATTATTTTTATTAATAAATAGAAAAAAAGTCCGAGAAGAAGTAAAGAAAACATGAAGCCTAATTCTTCACCATATACTGAAAAAATGAAATCTGTATGATTTTCAGGTAAAAAGTCTAAGTTCTTCTGTGTACCTTGCAGAAAACCTTTGCCCCAAAGACCACCTGAACCAACAGCTATTTTGGATTGTATTACTTGATACCCTGCACCAAGAGGGTCTCTTGTCGGGTCTATAAAGGTCAGTATTCTGTTAATTTGATAAGGTTTGAGGATTTGCCAGAAGATAATACTGCCAAAGAGATTCGTGAGGAAAGATATTGCTTGAACTACCCAATTGAATTTTAATTTAAAAAGAAGAAAACTAAAAAGAATGATAAATATCAAGGCTGAGTAGGGCGAGAAAATTACTAACGAAATGGATATAATTGGAGCAATAAGGATTAACAGATAGATTATAGGAACATTGGCTGCCATGAGCATAGCGAAAAGGGAGACCCAAAATACCAAAGTAGTTCCAAAATCAGGTTCTATCATTATAAGGAAAATAGGTATCAAAGCAATAATAATACCAGTTATTATTTTACGAGAATCCCCTTGATGAGGTTTTGCGAGAAACTTACTAATAGTCAATATAGTCATAATCTTAGCGATTTCGGAAGGTTGTAGCGAAAAGCCACCTAATTGTATCCATCTGTTTGAGCCATTAATTTCAGGGGTAAATAGTACGATAAAGAGTAAAATTATGGAGATAATGTAACCTGGTATTATTAAGGCATCTATAATAAAGTAGGGAATCTTTTGAATAAAGAAGAAGATCGGAATAATAAATAGAAAAAATACTAACTGTTTGATGTAATAATTATTTACTTGAGTAAATTCTCCATAACTAGTAATAGATGCAGTATAGATTATAATTATACCAATCGAAACTAATAAGAACCATGCAAAGAATAGTCCTAAATCAAAGTTCTTAATTTTCAGCATACTCATTTCCTTTATATTCATAATAGAAATCAAATACTTTTCCTGCAATTGGAGCAGCTACACTACCACCACCACCTGCTTCTTGAGCAAAGACTGTAATGGCAATTTTAGTATCTTTATCATAACCTGCAAACCAAGCATGAGTGTCTCTATCTTTTTTATGTTCAGCAGAACCTGTCTTACCATAAAGATTACGATTGGGTCTATTGATTGTATGAGCAGTTCCATCTGGTTGAGTAACAACTTTCCTTAAACCTTCTTCGATAATAGCTAGATTTTCTTCATTCAATGGAAGTTCTACTTCTAAATTATCTATGAAATCATCTATTGTGAGTATAGAGTCTTCTCTTACTGCTTGTTTTAGTAAATGAGGTTTTTTCCATAGACCTTCGTTGGCGATTCCTGCATAAAGGGCACAAATTTGAAGTGGGGTCATAAACATTTCACCTTGCCCAATAGATAGATTAACCATGTGTCCTCTAATAGATACATATTTGCCATACATATCCTGATACCACTTGCTAGTAGGGAAGAAGCCTTTAGCTTCATCTGGAATATCAATACCTGTTTTTTCACTAAGCATTGAGTCTTTAACAAAATAGCAAAAATCATCCATATCAATCCTAAAAGAGAGATCATAGAAATAGACATCACAAGAAACTTTTAGGGCATCGATAACATTTAGGCTACCATGCCCATATCTATTCCAACACTTTACATATCTATTTCCAACCTGTAATCCGCCATCGCAATAGCTAAGTTTTGTCCAACGGTTAACTAAAGAGTTTTCTAAACCATAACCGGAAGTAATTATTTTGAATACAGAACCAGGGGGATAAACTGCCTTGCTAACTCTGTCTAAAAATGGTTTAGTGGTATCTGCTCTGATAGAATCCCACATAGTAGTTGGAATTCTGGACATAAAAATGTTCTGATCAAATTCAGGCCTAGATACATAGGCTAAAACTTCGCCAGTTTCATAGTCCATAACCACAACAGCTCCCCTTAGGTCAGGAGGGAAATTATCATCAACAAACTTTTGTAGATTAACATCAATGGTTAGATTGATATTCATTCCATGAATAGGGGGGATATTAATATTGTCTCTATTGTTTGAAATACTATTAAATAAATCTAAATTTCTTCCTCTAGCATCAACTAAGTTAAGCTGGACTCCATCAACTCCTTTAAGGATGGTTTCATACTGTTTTTCAATGCCTGTTTTTCCTAAGAAGCTGTTATAATGATATCCTAAATCTTTTAATGAAGCATATTCTTCTTGATTTATTCGACCAATATATCCAGTAAAGTGGTTAGGAAAATGGTATCTTCTTGTATTACTAATAGAGAATCTCAATTCTGGAAAATAATTGAAACTTTCTGATAATTTTGCAACTTGTTTGGTATCAAGGTTGTCGATGAAGACATTTTCTTGGTACTTACGAAATCTTGTTTCATAAATGAAGTTATCAAAATCTTCAGCTGTAACATTTATACTCGAAGATAAGAAAGATTTAAGGGAATCTTCATTAGTTATAAAACCAGGAATAACAGCCAGATGAATAGCAGGATAATTTTGTGCAATGGGGACACCAAAACGATCAAATATTTCACCTCTGTTGGCCTCAAGTCTACTTTTTTTTACATAGTTATTTTTAGCATATTCGTTATATATCTCTCCATCAATTATTTGAAGTTTAGCTAATGAGAATATTAATATACTAAACCCCAAGACAAGAATAAGTTTGAGAATTTGTGATATGGTCAGGTTATTCATTTGAGTAATCTAATTTCAACATTCTTATAAAATCTAAGACAGTAATTATTATTACAGAGAAGATTGTATTAAGAAAGAGACTAATTGCAAAATTTAATAGAATAATAGGAAAAGGCTGTTTGTAGGTAATAGTAGAAAAGAAGAGATAAATTAAATAAAATACAGCATTAGACACTACAACTAAAACTAATTTATTAACAAAAATGTGTAAATCTATATGCTTTCTAATTGTTGTTGTTAAGTAGGATATGAGCATAAATGAGAAAGTAATAGTCCCAAACATAAGGGGATTACTACAGTCTAGTGCTAAACCAACCAGAAAGAAGAGCAAAGTATGGTAATTGATATTAAGATAAAAGTGACTAAATATCAAAAGAGCTATTAAAATATTTGGTATATAATTAAAAAGTGACACTTCATTAAGTGTAAGAACTTGATAAAATAAACCAAATAAAGTAAGAATACTTAAGAGAACAGAATTCATTATTCTTGCCTAATAATGCAGAAGGGTGTTAGTTCATCTCCCTGACCTTGAGGATTATCTTTCATAATCTTCTGGACTAACTTCTTATCAACATTCTTGCTAGCACCTATAGCCCAGCTTCCACCGATATCATTGATATCCATAATTACTGTATCAATGCCAGTTGCTTTGTAGATATCTTCTGTTACTTTTTGCGGGTTCTTTGGACCTTTAATCACGCATTTATCGTAAGGGGGGACAGGTGAGGTTGTTGCTGCATCAATAAGAGCAGCTTGCATACCAGCAACTCTATAGAACATTCCTTTGATACCAAACAATTTAGTTATAGCTCCAACACCAGCAGCTAGGATAATTCTTAATCCCCCAGCTTCATCAATTGCACACTGCATACTTTCAGGTGCACGAAGTCCAACCCCGTAAGGAACTTTTGCTACATACTTCCAAAGGAAATTAGCTAACCAACCAATTTTTAGTTCGCTGACCGGAATAGCACGACCTTGGGTAATAGCTACTGGAGATTCACTTAGAGTAACAATATCTCCAGTTTGAAAAAGAGGTTTTACATATTCCTTGATTAAATCTATAATATCATCTTGAGGTGATAAAATTCTTGTTTTAATAGGTATTCTACGATAGCTAACATTATTGATAATAACCACTGGTTCAAATTTTTTCATTTTTTGTTTTCCTTTTAATAACAAATACAGTTGTAAGATTATTTATCTGGGTAAAAGATCTCACTAAAGCCTCTAAATATAATTGATTATTTGCCATAAATACAGAGTCAACTACTCCAACAGGGGCATAATAATTCGTAAAGACCTCAGATAAATTAGAAGTATACAAGGTATCTCCAGCATTAATGTCTGAATTTTTTTCAATAAAACTCATTTTAAGAGTACCTTGATAATCTGCATTAAGTATTCCTTGAACATTTTTCTTATTCATAACAGAGAATTTAGCATTATAATTAACTATGGGTAGGACTAAAGAGTGAGTTGGAGAAACATTAAAAACTTTCCCAACAATACCATATTGGCTGATTACGGCATCATTGACTTCAATGTGATCTGTTAAACCTTTATCTAACATTAGTACTTTAGAATAGACTGGAAAGGAGTTGGAAATAACTTTCGCACTGATAATCTCCAAACTTTTAAAGAGAGAATCTGATTCAGAGAACCATCTATCTTTTAAGTCTAATTCTGCTTTAGTTCTGATTAATTCTGATTTAAGTAAACTAGTATTAATTCGCTGTTCAAAAAGTTCTTGAGTAAGTTTTTCAATTTCACTCTCTTTTTTCTTAAGTGATTGAAAATAGTTTATCGATTTTGAGTAGGGATATAAAATATAAGATGAGAAAAAATCAGCTTTCTTAATCTTATGATCTTGATCTCCAATAACTAAAATTATCGAAACTATTAATAGAATCAATCGTAAAAATGAGATTTTTTTCACGCTTATTAATCTTCAATTTTCTTAATCAATACTTCTTTATAAAGTTCTAAATTATCTAAGATTTTACCAGAACCTTTTACAACGCAGGTTAAGGGATCAGGGACAACATGAACTGGTAAATCAACGGTCTTTTGTATTTTTGTGTCTAATCCTCTTAGTAAAGCTCCACCACCAGTTAAGAAAACACCTCTTTCAGCTATATCTGAAGCTAATTCTGGAGCAGTCTTTTCAAACAATTTTTTTATTGCGTCAATCATAATATCTACAGTGTCGCTAATGGCTTCTCTTATTTCATCAGAAGAGATTTCAACTGTTACTGGGTAACCACTAACGATATCTCTGCCAGATACATTCATTATTAACTCTTCTTTAAGAGGAACACATGAACCAATTTTCTTTTTAATCTCTTCAGCGGTTTGAATACCTACATGAAGATTATTCTTTTTGCGAAGATGATTAATAATATCTCTATCGATAGAATCTCCTCCAACTCTTATTGAGTTATGAACTACGATATGGGAGAGGGAGATTACAGCGATTTCAGAAGTTCCTCCACCGATATCCATGACTAAGTTACCATAAGGTTTGTTAATCTGAAGGTCGGCTCCGATAGCAGCAGCAATGGGTTCGGAAACTAGATATACTTCGCGCGAGCCAGCATGCAAGGCACTATCTCTAACAGCTCTTTTTTCAACCTCAGTAATTCCTGAAGGAACACATACGATAACTCTAGGTCTGATATGGAATTTATTTTTTTGGGCTCTAAGAATTAAGTTTCGGAGCATAATTTCTGTAACCTGAAAATCAGCAATCACACCATCTTTGAGTGGTTTAATTACTGTCACTTCTGCAGGATTTCTTCCTAACATCTCTTTAGCATCGGTGCCAATAGCTAGCACTTTTTTACTATCTGTCGATAAAGCAACAACAGATGGTTCATTAATTACGATACCAGAATTTTTTTTATATACTAAGGTATTCGCTGTACCTAAGTCAATAGCAATATCATTTGATATTTTGCTAAACAATCTTTGTAATAACATATTCACTCCAAAATTTATACCTACGATAGAGGTTTTTTAACTAATTATTTTTTTGAATTCGATTAACTTCCGCCTGGGATTTACGAATATAATATGGTTCAAGTTTAGAATTAAAATCGAAGTCAAAAGAAGGATTAATATTTTCAATTTGGATAATAGAAAACATTGATTCTGCTTTTGCTTGATTTTTCTCTAGGAGAGGATTAATCTCAATATCGGGAGAACCTTTAATAAATTCTTGATAATTCGCAATACCTGTTCCAACAATAATAGTTGCTTTGTTTATAAGTTGCTTCACCTCTTCAGGTTTAATACAGACAGGGGCAATAATCTCTTCTAATTGAGAAGAGTAGAGAGCAACATATACTTCTTTCATTTTAGCATCTTGCATTACTAAGATGTCTTTGCCACAATTATAATAATTCATTGCTACTACTTTAAGTGAACTTATCGGAATGATAGGTACTTTATGGGCATAGCTTATACCTTTTACTGTAGCTAAGCCGATTCTTAGTCCTGTAAATGATCCAGGACCTATGGCAATAGCAATTGCATCTAAATCACTAGTTTTAAGATTACAGAGGCTTAATGCCCGATCTATTTCGGGCATTAAAGTCTCTGAATGAGTAATCTTTATATTGAAGAAGCTACTAAAGAGTAGTTCTTTATTTTTTAGTAAGGCAATACTGCCAGAGCTATTTGAGGTATCAATAGCAAGTGTAATCATTAATTATTTCCTTAAATACTCTTTTGGTTCGGATTTATCATCTCTAATCCAACGATCATCAATTTTTGTTTTCATAGGTGAGTTTTGTTTGAAATGATTAGCTATAGCATCTCTCAAGTTCAATTCATTGCGAGAGATATTTTCTTCTTCAACATTTGTTAAGAGAGCTAAGCCAGCATTTCCTTCCATTAAGAAGTCTGTTGTAGCAACTGTGTAGATTTTGTCAGGATCCCATTCTTGTCCACCGATGATTAATTCAGTGATTCTGTCAAAGTTTTCCCTAGTTCTACTAAATCTAACTTTAGCACCTGAACAGATCATACCAGCTCTTGAACCTTCAATACGAGTTTCGATGATTTGTTTTAAGAATCTTCCGTCACATTGGAAGGAGATAAGCTGATTATCAAAAGGCATTACAGAGAAGATATCTCTATAAGTAACAGGACCAGCACCGATTTCTGCTCTAATTCCACCTAAGTTTAAGAAAGAGAAATCAGCATTAGTTTGAAGTCTCATTGCATCAGCAACAGTATTACCCATTGGAGATTGAGCTTCCACATTTTGTCTGTGGAGATGAACTTCTGAAGAACCGATAACATCATCCATACCAGCTTCTGCTAATTTTCTGTTAGCTTCAATAACTTCATTAATCTCTGGATCAAGAGGGAACTCATCTTCAAACATAGTTATCATTAATCCATTAGAAAGAGAAGGGAGTTCATAACCTGAAAGAGTTTTTGTCTCTGGATCGATTTTAAGAGTAATCCAACCTAAGTTAGAGCCAAAGGCGTAGCCTTGAATAGCCATTCCTTGAGTTACAGGATCAATCCATGGTTCAGCAAAGCCTTTATGCATGTGACCACCAACTAAGAGGTCAATACCTTCAACATGATGAAGAATCTCTTGAGAATCCCAACCATAGTATCTTTTCTTCTTTTCCATGGAATCATCTACGAATCTCTTTTTATAGCTAGCAGCAGGGTCATAGGGAAGACCCATGTGGCCGAGAACGATAACAATATCAGCGCCTTTAGCCTTGACGATAGGAATATATTTATTAAGTGATTCAATTTCATCTAAGAAGTCAAGTCCTTCGATATTATCAGGGAAACTCATAAGTTTAGTATCAATAGTTGTTACACCAATTAAACCAATTTTAACTCCCATTTTCTCTATCATAACATAAGGTTGCACATAATCTACTAGTTGTCCTGTAGCTTTATCTACAATATTACAAGAGAGAATTGGGAAATTAGCCATTTTAAGAGTTTCAATGATCTCTTTTTCTTTGATATCATATTCATGGTTACCGATAGTTAAAGCATCATAACCAATCATGTTATAATATTCAATAATAGCTTCACCATTAGTAACGGTACCGATAGGTTTACCTTGCCAGAAGTCACCAGCATCAAGTAAAAGATTAGCTCTTTTTTCGCTAGCCAGACTTCTCACATATTTGATTAGGGTAGCATGAGAAGCTCCGCCTCCTAATCTAGGTGGGAATTCCGGGTTCATAAAGGTAGCTTCATCGCGTGAGATACCACCATGAACATCATTACTAAACATAATATCTAATCTCAAGTCTTCAGCATTAAGGCTAAAGAGAGTAAGGAGAGATAGAATTATAATTAAATTTTTCATAATTTACCTTATTTATTTTAGGGTTAAATATCCAATGTTAAGGAGAACATAAAGTCAAATATATTCTCTTTTACTGTATCAGGATTTGACCAGTCACGATTTTGAAGACTAATATGAGTATTAGGCCATAAACTTGCATTTTCATAATACTCATCCATGAAAAGATCTAATGTTTCGTATTCTCTGAAAGAGTATTTAAAGCCTAGATCAGCTCTTAATGAATTTGAGAATTTAAATCCTGTTCCAAGAGCAACAGAAGGTGTCATTAATTCAACAGTATAAGCATATTCATTATCATAAGCTATATCATAACTGTGAGTAGAACTAAAGCCTAATCTTACAGGAACAGTCTCAATAATTTTATGTTCTATCCCAAGATAGTAGTTGTATTTATCTTGGAAAAGATTATTAGTCTCTGACCAGCGAACCAATTCAGCTTCAACATTAAAAGTAGTTTTTAAAACATTACGAGGTTTGAATTGGAAGGCAAATTTATAAGAAGATGGAAGATCATAATCATTAAACATTAATTCGTGTTTAAGTGAATCTGCACCTGTTGGAATTATGCTTACTAAGCTAGTAGAATCAGCATAAGTACGATAAGCATTTAGTTTAGATTCTGCATCTACAGATATAGTTGTTTTAGGACTAAAGACAAAAGATAAAGTTGTTCTATGGTTTACTTCATAGTTCATACTGAATTGAGTAGCCAGACCAGATAAATCACGATTATAAGTTTCTTCATAATCTAAAAGAGTTCCGTAACCAGCATTAGCATGTGCCCAGTCAGTGAATCTTATAGTCTTATCAGAATCTGCATTACCTGAAAGCATTTCTACATTAGCACCGATAGCTAAACTTTTAAGATAAGTTAAATTATCATAAGAGTATTTATAAGCTAAAGATAAACCATAAGCATAGATAGCACCTTCGTTATCAATCTTATTTACAGCTATTTTAGCAGGGAAATTATCATCATTTGAATTATCGTTATTTCTAACTTCTTCAAGATATTCACCAGCGAAGCTATATTTAGGGGCCATATATAAGCCGAAGCCAAAATGGTTCTTTTTATTTACACTATATTTACCAGCAATAGCAACACCTAAGTTGTAGAAGATGTTCTCTTGAGCTGTGTAGGTTGATTCATTAATATAAGAGTTGAAGGAGTTATACATAGGGAAAGATCTCTTATCTTCAACTTTATTAGCATTTATTGATGTTTCAAAACCAAATGTTTGATTTTGATTTAGGGTATTAATAGCGTTAAGGGTAATACCTAGGGGATTAGAGGAACCTGCAGTACCTGTATTTCCCATACTAACAGCTGTTGCATCAAATGTGTTTAATTTATATCCGTAATGCGATTCATTTAACGAATACCCACTTAAAGTTCCAACAGCTAAAACTGTTAGTAATAAAATTATTATTTTTCTATACATTAAATCCTCCAATTAAAATCTATAATCAATTTGTAATCTAAAAGTATTATCTTTCTTTTCAACTCTATCGTAATAGGTTGGCATCTCTTGGAATCCAGGATCATCAGTAGTATTATACTTTCTAATGAATAATTCTTGAGTTCTGTAAATCTTAGTCTTGTACTTAAATGAGAGATAAAGGTTTTCAGAAATATTATTTTGGATAGTGAACCAGTATTTGAATCCTCTATCACCCATGAAGTCTAATTCAATATCTTCCCAGTCCCAATGTGATATATCATAGCCATTCCAGAAACATACTGAGCCACGAACTTTTAATTTTTTACTTAAATAGTGAGTGTAATTAGCAGCAATATAGTCACCATTCATATAGCTCATTGATTGAGCATGACTATTTTCTCCTTCTTCAGCCGGATTGGTTAAAGATACATAAGGAGGTGATTTTACTGTATTATAACGATATTCTATATCCAAGTAATTTCTATTAGAGAGGAGCATTCTAGCACTAAGAGTGTACTCTTGAGTATTTGAAACACCTCTTTCCGCATCATCAGCATATCTGTTAACCTGATTCTTATATTTTAATTTGAATCTAAGTTGATGGAAAGCTCTATACTCTAATTCACTTTGGAATCTAACAGTATTTCTGCTATCAGCAACTCTTTCAAATACATCAAGATAGGTTCTTCCAAGAATAAAGTTACGATGGAATTGATAACGAGTTTCGAAATAGACACCTTTCTCAGCTTGAGCTTGAGAAGAATTCTGATAGACATCAGAAATTAGAGGATTAACCAAGGCATAGATGTTTTTATCTAAGATTGTATCATCGTACTTAGGTTGTTCAGCAAAGGCATTTGAGTAAGGATTATCGAAAGCTAAATCATAGTTTCTATATAGAGTTAAGAAATAGAAATTATTATATTGAGTATGGGCTTTAACTAAATATGCTTTAGGATCATCGCCTAATTTCATATCATCACCATTAGTAGTTAACTCAGCATATTCACCATCAATTGATACATTATTTATTACAGTTCCACCATCGAAACCAATAACTCTTCTATAATCACGATCATATTCATCTGTTTTTGTTGAATACATCGCTTCAATTGCGGTGTTTGGTTGTTTCCACTTATTATAATTATTATTATTACGAATAATTAGACTCATCAAATCTCCACCTTCAGGAACAACAAACTCTGCATTATTATATGTTGCAGTATAAGTTGTGAAACCTAATCTAGTTCCAATTAGCGGATTATATTGAACATGACCACCAAGAATTTGTTCATGAACAATATTCTTTCTTGGAGCTAAGCTGAGATAATCAACATCATAACCAGCATAATCACCAGTATATTGAAGTTCTTGAGTTCCTAACTCTTGATTAAAATGAGCTTCAGCTTCGGCTAAATCATCATTATCAAATCTAATAGTAGAGGTGATATAAGAGAATACTTTATAGTTGCCGTCTTCATCTTTAACAGGTACTGACCATGTTTTACCATTTTCATCTGTATATTTCTCCATATAAACTAAGGCGTCTTTTTTAGCATTAGAGTAGAAGAAAGAACCAGTAAAGAAGTCATTTTTAACTTCAACAGCACCACCTCTAAGGGCTGTTGTCTGGCTTTTTGATAAATCAGGAGTAATTCCCATAATTCTTTTAGAGAAGCCTAATCCAGTTTTTCTAGGAGAGTAAAAATCAGTATTCTCCATGACAAGACCTTCACCATAAGTAGCTCTGTAATGACCTGCATAGGCTTTCACAAAGTATGAACCACCACGATTATCATTTAGAGTGTACTTATCTTCGTAACCTGCATAATACTTAGCATCATCACGAAGATCTTGCCAGCCTTTATCTATAGTAGGAGTAAGTGTTTTATCAGAGAAATCCATAAGTCCAAATTTATACTTATTACCATATCTAGCTCTAAATTTGTTACTTACAGCAGGCTGATAACTATCTAGATTAAAATATCCATAATAGGAATTATCTTTTTTTCTAAGTTCATTATTGATAGCAATTAAATCATCATAATCTACATTATAAGTGTCTCTAATCTGTGGTTCTTTAAACATATCAGTAGAACCTTCTTCAAAGTCTTGTGATTCAATTTTGAATTGATAATCTACAAAGACTTTATTAACAGCTTTAGAATCATCAAAGAAAACATAATTTTTTAGATTTGAGTAGCCATAATACGACATTCCCTGGGTGGTACGAATATCTCTAATACTGCTGAATTTATCGCCATTAGCTCTTTTTTTAAGAATAGCTACTGCATCAACAGCTGATACATTTGGAATACTGATTAAGTCTTCATAAAGCATATAATTGATGTTTTGTGGAGACATTAAGTAGTCTTGCCAAACATCATTCATACCTTCAGAAGAGCCTTCACTATTACCTAAATTTTCTAATAGATATCCGATTTCTTCTCTACGCTGTTCGACTTCATCGATGTCAGTGTAACGAGAAATTTTCACTTCCTTTCTAATATTGAGCATAGTCTTTTGATCTATAGAATCAATTCTTCTAAGATCAAAAATGCTCTCAAAGAAACTCACAAATTCACGATATTCAAAGATATCTTGAGCTTGTTGTTCAGTAATTGGAAGAGTTTTGAGTTCTTCCAATGTCGCTGTGTTTAAATCGATAGTTGCTTGTGCGATCGAACAAGCAAATATCGCTAATAATACGATCAATACTTTTTTCATATGGTACCCTATTATTTTATTTTGCATATTTATTTAACATTATCTAAGATAATCTTAAATTTGTAAAGAATTTTATTTACAGATATTTTTTATAATCACGCATTCTCTTATCTCATAATGATTTAAATCTAATTAGACTAGAGAACTTCCTTGAAAAATAGATTTTTTCTTTAAAAGTAACCACAAATCTTTGAGCCAAATTTGTTTAAATCCAGGAAAGCTATTTAAAGCAAGAGAATCTCTTCTCAAATTACTTGTAAAAAGTCTAGATATAGTTTTTTCTGGACTTAAATGACCTATTATCTTTGCTAGCAACTCTAAATATTCTTCATAAGAAAGGAAATTATGATTTTGATAAATATCAGCTAATTTTGTCTCTCTATATACAACTAAATTATGAATTTTAACATCACTGATATTCTTGTTTTTATTTATGAAATTAATGGTTTCTAGGTTCATCTCTTGGGTCTCATTAGGGATTCCTAAAATTAGATGAACTCCTGTAGGGATATGAAACTCTTCACACATCTTTAAAGCATGGATACTCTCTTGGTGAGTATGATTCCTATTCAGAAAATTGAGAGAGGAATCGTGTATTGTCTGCATCCCAATTTCGATAGTGATTGGTATGTTAACACTTTTTATAACTTTTAAAATATCTTCATCAATATAATCAGGGCGAGTGGAGATTATTACTTCTTCAAATATATTGCTCTTTTCAATTATTGCCAATGATTCTTGCAAATAATTAATACTACAAGCAGTAGTTGTTTCATCTTGAAGATAGGCAATAAATTTACTAGTTTTGGTCTTTTGCATAATTTTTGGCAGGAGAATATCTATCTGTTGAGGAATAGTGAGTATATTCTTATCGTTGATTTCGTCGGTGAAAGTGCTTGGTAAACAGAAAATACAAGCACCTTTCTCTCTGTTAGGACAGGTAAGTCCCAAACTTAAGCCAATTTTCATTACTCGACAATCATATATCTTCTTCCACTTTTGTGAAAGTAAATTGATATTTTCCTCTATTCTCATCTTTATAAATTACATATTCTATAGTGAGGATGATAGCTTTTCCTATATATCTCACTGTGGTGCAGAGATTGACTGAAGTCCATATTCTTAATTGATAAATCATTAATAATTTCTGGGTATAATTTTAAAGTTAACTTTTGAATTTCACTCCATTCTTTTGTCCATGCCTCGATACTAAGAGTATTAGGCATTACAGATAAGGCTAAAAACCTATCAGCAACAAAATTAAGGTCATATTTTCCTTTGATAATTGAGATTAAATTCACTCTTTTAATTTCGAAAAGGTAGGATATATCATATTCAGGATAGTGAAAATTCTTTAAATCAATAACTTTAATTTCATCAGTTATTCTCTCTTTAATGATGGTTAAATCTTGACAAAAATGACCACTTCCACGGCAATTTTGAAAGAAAAGTTTATAGATATCTGTCATACTAGCCTTGGGAAAGAGGGTTAACTCTTGTTCTATTAACATTTTTGCTTTGCGTTGATTAAACATATAACCTTTTTATTTTCCTGCTACTACTACAGCTAGTATTTTATTATTTAAGAAGTTATTATTAGCAATCGGATCATTTTGGAGAATAGTCAGATTAGCTAAATAGTTTTTAGCTATCAAACCTTTATTCTCAACACCTTCTAACTTAGCAGCATTTAAAGTATAGATTTTTATTGCTTCTTTAACAGATAATCTCTCTTGAGGATTATGATGTGAAATGGCTGCTTGTAATTGCTCTAAAATATCTAAAGTTGTGATATACCAATCTGAACTTCCTGCCAATAGAACTCCTGAATCTAAGATTGTTTTAAGTCTATTGGTCTTCATTGCTCTTTCAAGACCAAGCACTTCAGCATAAAATTGATCATCTCCACCCCAAAGTTTATCAAAGCTAGGTTGCATAACAGCTGAGATATTATATTTTTGCATTAAGGCTAATGATTCATCGCTCATTAATTCGTTATGAATAATCTGGTGTTTAAGGTCTTTAGGATTTTTCTCTTGGGCTTTAGCATAAGCCTTAACAATTTGAGTGATAGCCTTATCTCCAATACAGTGAACTCCGACCTGAAGATTCTTTTCATGAGCTTTTTCTACAAAACTCTCCCAGAATTTATCATCTTGGTATAAATTGCCATAGGAAGTAGGCTTGTCAGAGTAGGCTTGTGACAGGGCAGCAGTATGGGACCCGAAAGAACCATCAGCTAAAATGCAACCACCTATTCTTTTAGAAGATCTTTCTAATGCTTTTTCAATATCAAAAAACTGAGGATATAAAACAAAATTAGTGGAGAATCTAGCTAAATTATCTTGAATAAGAGGGAAATGATTATAGCTATATTGGGCATCACCTATCATTGTGTGAACAGAAGTTAAACCGCTTTGAGCAGCAATACTATCTGCAGCAGAATAGGCTTTGATAATCGCCTCATCAGTAAGTGTGTTATGGAAAGTATGGGCAGCAATATCATTGTTTTCTCTATTTAATAAACCATTGAAATTGGGACCTAATTCTTTAGGGAATTTTATGATTGAGAGTGCTTGGCTGTTGATAACACAGGAATGACCATCAACTCTTCTTAATAGAAGGGGATTATTAGGAAGAACTCTATCAAGCTCTTCTATAGTAGGAAATCTTTTTTCCTTTAATTTATTCTCATCTAAACCATAAGCAAATTTATAATTTCCTATTACAGGCGATTCCTTAATCAACTCTAGTACTTCCCCTAAAGAAGTAGCTGTCTGTAAATCTGCTCCCATACTATATAAACCACCTTCAAAAGAGTGAGTATGGGAATCAGTGAATCCAGGAAATACAGTTGCTCCTTTAAGATCTATTTTTTCTACATCTAGTATTTTTGGCATAGACTGAAAGCAATCGATTATTATCCCATTATTAACTAAAACAGCTTGATAAATATTCTCTTCTTCATCCATGGAATAGAATTTAGCATTATAATATAGTTTCATTATTTCTCACTATTCTGTAAAATTTTCTTTATTTCTCGATAAAATTTATTAATGGGAAAACCCATAACATTAAAATAACAGCCATTAATCTTCTTTATAAATTGACTTCCATAACCTTGGATTCCATAGGCTCCAGCTTTATCAAAGCTATCTCCTGTCTCTACATAATTCTCTATATCAAATTGTGATAATTCATCAAATTCCACTGTGGTTTTCTCATAAAAAGTTTTAACTATCTTCTTATAACATATTGTTACACCAGTATAAACGAAATGCTTCTTACCTGATAACTTTTCTAAATAATCAAAAGCTTGATATTTACTATTGGGTTTACCAAGTATTTTTCCATCTAAAAAGACAACTGTATCAGCACCTATTACGATGCACTTGTGATCTAAATGTTGAGCCACTTCTTTAGCTTTATTCTCAGAATGCATCATAACTAATTTGTAAGGAGCTATATCAAACATCTCTTCATCTATATTGGCTGGTATATGAAGGGGCCGTATCCCTATGTTTTTAAATATCTCCTTCCGACGAGGAGAGGCTGAGGCTAAGACAATTTTTTTCCCTTTAAGTAATTCAGATAACATTTTATATCCTTCCCTAAATTATGATTTCCTTTTAAGCTTTAATTTAAAATGCTCTACTCATTTGTCTATATTTTTTTTGCTTTCGTAAGTTTTTTTTTCTTTTAATAAAATTACTTGCCAAAGAAATTAACAATTAATATTTTGGTACTAAAATAAAATTCGGAGTATTAATATGGAAAACAGAATTCATAACTTTAACGCTGGTCCATCTGTATTGCCAGTAGAAGTATTAAAAGATGTTCAAGCTAATTTGATTAGTTACAAAGGTTACGGACTTTCAGTAATGGAAATGTCTCACCGTTCAGCTGAATACCAAAAGATTATTGATGATGCTACTGCAGCAGTTAAAAGAATCATGGACTTAGGAGACGAATATGAAGTTCTTTTCCTTGGTGGTGGTGCTTCAACTCAATTCCTTATGGTTGCAATGAACCTTATTGCTGATGGTCAAGAAGGTAATTATGTGAATACAGGTACTTGGGCTTCTACAGCTCTTAAAGAAGCTAAGAAAATTGGTAAAGGTATGCATATAGCTGCTTCTTCTGAAGATAAAGACTTCACTTATATTCCTAAAGAAATTAATCTTTCAGCTAACCCTGCTTTCTTACACATTACTACTAACAACACAATCCGCGGAACAGAATATGCTCAAACTCCTGTTCTTCCTGAAGGTGTTTTATTAGTTGCTGATATGTCATCAAACTTCTTAAGCAGACCTTATGATTTCAAAAAATACGACTTAATATATGCTGGTGCTCAAAAGAATGTTGGTCCAGCTGGTGTAACAGTCGTTGCTATCAGAAAGAGCATTGTTGATAAAATGAACAAAAATCTTCCTACTATGTTAGATTATCAAACTCATATCAAAAAAGGTTCAATGTTTAACACTCCTCCTGCTTTCAACATTTATGTTGTTGGTGAAGTTTTAAAATGGATCGAAGGTTTTGGTGGTTTAGATAAATTACATGCTCATAATGTTAAAAAAGCTAACTATATCTATGATGCCATCGATAATTCTAACGGTTTCTACAAAGGTACTGTTGTTAAAGAAGATAGATCTTTAATGAATATTCCTTTCGTTTTAAATTCAGAAGAATTAGAAAAGAAATTCATTGCTGAAGCTAAAGCTCAAGGTATGATCGGACTTAAAGGTCATAGAAGTGTTGGCGGTTGCCGTGCTTCTGTTTATAACTCATGCCCATTAGAAAGTGCTAAAGCTTTAGGCGAGTTCATGAAGAAATTCCAAGCTGATAATGAATAATTTTTAGCTCCTTATAAATAATATGAGAAAGCCCAGCACAAGCTGGGCTTGTCTTTTTTACACTGGGAGCGCTTGCATCCTTGCAGGCATTAACTGGGAGCGCTTACATCCCTGCAGGCAATAACTGGGAGCGCTTGCATCCCTGTAGGCATCAACTGGGAGCGCTTTCATCCTTGCAGGCATTAACTGGGAAAGCGGGGATCTTACCTGCTTCACTGAATTAGCAATAATATATATCTTCAATCCTACTTAACCCTCCCAAAAACAATTTATCAAAAGAAGATTTGCATTGCTGGAATAAAGTCATTATATTATTAAAAACTAAACACAATAACCAGAAATGTTCAATTACATTTTGTTAATTGGCTAGGTCAGGTTAGAGGAGAATAATTATGGCAAATATTACCACTGAATATATGGGCTTAAAGCTCAAGAATCCTATTATTGCAGGAGCAAGTAGTCTTACAGCTAATTTGCAAACTATCAAAAACATTGAAGAGTCTGGAGCTTCAGCCTTAGTTGCAAAATCACTCTTTGAAGAACAGATTCAATTGGAACGCTATCGTGATGAATTGGAAAGAGAAAATTTAAATAATAAACATTCAGAAATGATAACAGTCTTCTCTGAATTAGATGAAATCGGTCCTAATGAACACCTCTATTGGTTAAAAAAGACTAAAGAAATAGTTAATATCCCTGTAATAGGGAGTTTAAACGCTGTTAATAAAGAGACTTGGCTTGATTATGCCCAACAAATGGCTAGTACTGGAATTGATGGCCTAGAATTAAATTTCTATTCTAGTCCTAAAGATATTTCCAAGACTGGAGAATCTATTGAAGCAGAGCAAATTGCTATTTTGAAAGAGTTAACTTCCAAGCTCAGCATTCCTGTATCTGTCAAATTAAGCAGTGATTATACCAATACTTTAAATGTTATCAAAGAGATGAGTAAAACAGGCATCGCTGGAATAGTAGTCTTTAATCGCTTCTTCCAACCAGATATCAATATTGAAAAATTAGAACATACTTTCCCATTTAACTTGAGCAGACCACAAGATAATCGTCTTACTCTTCGCTATACAGGACTTCTCTCTCAAGAGATAAATACCAAAATTTGTAGTAGTGGTGGAATTTTCAATGCTGAAGATGTTATTAAAATGATCTTAGCTGGAGCTGATGCTGTGCAAATTGTTAGTGCTCTATACAGACATGGAATTTCTCATATCTCAACAATTTTGAAAGAACTAGAATCCTGGATGGATAAAAAAGCTTTTAAAACAATAGCTGATTTCCAAGGAAAAATGAATAAAGCCAATAGTAATGACCCTTGGGCCTATACCAGAGCTCAATATGCTAAATTACTTATGAAACCTCATCTTCTTCGTAAAGACCCTACTAAAATCTAGATAAATATTGAATTATTAAGATAGCCCTAGCTTCAGAATCAATTTTGGAGCAAAGGGCTATTTTTGTTTTAGAAATATGATAAAGTGCTTATAGTATATTACTTAACTATAATTGTTTTGGTATTCTTTTAGCTTTTTCACACTATCTCCCAATGCACTTCAACACCTCCTTCACACTCATATCGAATAATAAACAAATAATATTTGAAATGAGAGAGAAGGAGCAAGGGAGGAGAAGATGAGGTCCATTCTTCTGTCGGATAGTGGACAAACTGAAGACCGGTTTCCTCAGCCGTAGGCAAGGGACTTCGGACGAAAGAAATTTGTTTGTCGGAAGTCGCTACTCCGTAAAATTGCTTAAAAATCTAGAAATACCAGAAATAAAGTAATCTACCACGCTAGTGCGTGGTGCGAGCAGGATGCTCACTTTCCCAGTTAAAAGTTGCTTAGCAGTTACCTCTCTTTTAGCGTGCTTTCAGCACTAAAGTGGGGAGTTTAAGAGATCTAGAACGCGAGGTATTTAAGTCCCCTCTGGAGAAGAGGGGTGCCTGCGCAGCAGGTGGGGTGTTGAAAATGTACCAGATTAAACTGCCATCTACAGGATTTAAAAATTCCCATGGAAGCAGAGATGCTTCCATTTCATAGGAAACACCCCCTGTGTCCCCCTCACGGAGGGGGATTTAAGAAGAAACACCCCGTCATCTTCGATGCCACCCCTCTTTTAGCGTGCTTTCAGCACTAAAGAGGGGAGTTTAAGATTCACGGACTAAAGGTCCGTAACCCCAGTTAATGGAAGCAAGCGCCTATGGACTGGGGACCTCCGCGTCGCCAGCTGGAAGCAGAGACGCTTCCATTTCATAAGAAACACCCCCTGTGTCCCCCTCACAGAGGGGGATTTATTGTAGGCGAATAATCCATTCGCCATTGACAAGAAGAAACAATTCGCACCTACGGAGCGATTGCATTTCTGGTGTGACCTTTGTGCTACCAAGAAATAGCTCCTCTGGAGCTAGAAATTATCACTTCACACTTTAGCATCCAAGTTGGCAGTTGAAAAGTGAGAAAATCCCTCTTCTGTCGGATAGTGTACACTCTGAAGACCGGTTTCCTCAGCCCTAGGCAAGGGACTTCGGACGAAAGAAATTTGTCTGTCGGAAGTCGCTACTCAGTAAAATTGCTTAAAAATCTAGAAATACCAGAAATAAAGTAATCTACCACGCTACTGCGTGGTGCGAGCAAGATGCTCACTTTCCCAGTTAAGAGCTGCTACGCAGCCACCCTTCTTCTGTCGGATAGTGGACACTCTGAAGACCGGAGTTCCTCAGCCGTAGGCAAGGGACTTCGGACGAAAGAAATTTGTATGTCGGAAGTCGCTACTCCGTAAAATTGCTTAAAAATCTAGAAATACCAGAAATAAAGAAATCTACCACGCTACTGCGTGGTGCGAGCAGGATGCTCACTTTCCCAGTTAAGAGCTGCTTCGCAGTTACCTCTCTTCTGTCGGATAGTGGAGATTTTCTCCGCTGTGAATTGCCAAATAGTCTATAAACTTTTAGTTTGCCTTCAGCAATCAAAGGGGAATTGAATAGGTTAAGATTCTTGTTTTCTTCATTATAGTAGTAATAGCAATCTTAAATCCCGGAGGGATAACATATAATAGGGAGTGTTCGCAAGACACTCCTAAGGACACGGCCAGAGAATAGCCCTGAAAGGGCGACATATTCAAAAAAAATAGCATACACTAGAGAAGAAACCTCTTAAATCCCGGGGGGATAACATATAATAGGGAGTGTTCGCAAGACACTCCTAAGGACACGGCCAGAGAATAGCCCTGGAAGGGCGATATATCCTAAAAAAAAACATACACTAGAGAAGAAACCTCTTAAATCCCGGAGGGATAACATATAATAGGGAGTGTTCGCAAGACACTCCTAAGGACACGACCAGAAAATAGCCCTGGAAGGGCGCCATATCCTAAATAGATGTGACTGTTCATGCTAACTACAGAAGTTATCGTTCTTTGATTCTTTGCCATAGCTTGCCTTTATATGCTGGAGCTAAAATTAGAATAAATTTTTATACACTCTTATTTAATAAAAATACTAGGTAAATTTAAAAAAAACTTGACAATTAACTTGCTAAAATGTTTTTTCAAATAAATGATAAATAGTACTTTTCAGGGGGTTGGAATGAAAGAAAATCTTTTTGATATTCACCGAAATATAATGAAAGATTATCGTGACTATATTGAAAGTTTTTTAAACATAGAGAATAAGGATCTTGCAAGTTATGTTAAGGAAAAATTTGATGAAGGTTCTTTTTGGAAAAAGCCACTTATTCAATTTAATCCTTCTTTTGAGATAAGCGGAGAAATTAATAATTCAGAATTAGCAAATCAAGTTAATCCCACACTACACAAGATAATAAACTTCCCACTTTACAGACATCAGATCGAGGCTATTAAGCTTGGAATAAATGATAAAGATTTTATTGTTACTTCTGGTACTGGTTCTGGTAAATCAATTACATTTCTTGCAACAGTTTTTAATTATATTCTTAACAACAGACAAGATGGAGTTGTGAATGCTGTCTTAGTTTATCCGATGAATGCCTTGATTAATTCTCAAGAAGAAGAGATTAATAAATATAAAATGAGTTATGAAGAGAGAACAGGCAATAAATTTCCTATTTCTGCCAAAAAATATACAGGACAGGAGAGTCAGGAAGAGAGAGAAAAGATACATAACAATCCTCCCCATATTATTTTAACTAACTACATGATGTTAGAACTTATTTTAACCAGGCCTCGCGAAAAACAACTTAAAAAGAATATATTTAGGAATATTCAATATTTAGTTTTTGATGAATTGCATACTTATCGAGGTAGGCAGGGTGCTGATGTTGCTATGTTAATCAGAAGAATAACTCATTCTACAAGCAATAATGTTATCTGTATAGGTACTTCTGCAACTATGGCATCTGGCGAAAATACCCAAGATAAAAATAGAATTGTCGCTGAATTTGCCTCTAAAATCTTTGGAAAAGAGATTACTGCTCAACAAATAGTAAACGAGTTTTTAGAGAAGAGCTTTAATTCTGATACTAAAATAAAAGATAAACTTAACCAATATCTGAAAAATGAAAATAATCCAAGCGATAATGATTTTCAGAGTAATCCTTTAGGTATTTGGTTGGAAGATAACATTGCTCTTACCGAGGAAGATAATTTATTAATTAGAAATAGACCTTTAACTATGGAACAGATATCAAATGAATTAGCTAATTTAACAGGAAATGACATAGACCTGTGTAAGCAGAAAATTGAAGAATTCCTAGTTCTGTTATCCAAATATAACTCTGACAGAAATTCAGAGAAACAATTATTACCTTTTAAAATACATCAGTTTATCTCCCAAACCGGACTAGTACATTCCTATTTAGATTTGAGTAATCCTACTTTAGAACCTCTTCGCCAAAAAGATTCTTTGCCTGTCTTTCCAATCGTGTTTAGTAGATACTCAGGTAAAGAGTTTTTCTGCGTAAGATTGGATCAAGCTCAAGGCAAGATAATCCCTAGAGAATTTGAAGATAATCAAGATATAGAAGATCAAATTGCTGGTTATATTCTACCCTTTACAGAAGACTACGATGGGGATGAAATTGCTGACATGATACCCGAAACATGGAAAAATGAACTAAAATCAGGTAAGTTCTCAATCAAAACTGATAAAAAGAATCATATCCCTAAAGAGATTTTCTTTAATAAAAATGGTTTCTATTCATTTAGAGAAAAATCACAAATCGAAGGTTTATTTCTTCCTGTTGGTTTTTTATTAGATCCTTCCTGTGGTACTGTTTATGATGTAAGAACTAGTGAAATGACAAAAGTTACTAGGTTAGGTTCTGAAGGTAGAAGTACATCTACAACAATGTTAACTTATTCTATTTTAAGTAACTTAAATAGTATTGAATCAATCCCTGATCAAGAAAAAAAATTACTAAGCTTTACAGATAATAGACAAGATGCCTCATTACAAGCAGGTCATTTTAATGATTTCTACTTTGTAGTTAGGTTACGCTCAGCTATATATGATGCTCTAAAAAGGAAGAGAAAATTAGATTCAACAGTGATAGCCAAAGAAGTAACAAAAAGCTTATATCTATCTTACTACGATTATTCAGGCAAAGAAAAAGTTTTCCCTGCTGTGCAGAGAGATATTGAAGAAAAATTACAACTCCTGATAATGTACAAATTACTCTATGATTTAAGAAGAAGTTGGAGAGTCATCTTACCCAACCTAGAGCAATGTGGCTTACTCAAAATAGCCTTTACTCATCTTGATGAAAACTGCGAGTTTGATGATATGTGGGAAGATCCTCTCTTTTGGAATCATTTCAATCTTGAAGAAAGGAAAAATATTACTTTCCAAATTTTAGATTTCTTTAGGAAATCATATTCTCTTTGTGATAGAACATATTTATCGAAAGATAAAATTGATGAAAATACAAAAGCTATAAGAGAAAAACTAAAGATTGCTCCTTGGACTTTAGATGAAGATGAAAAGATAATGGAGCCAACTTATATCCATATTCATCCTGTTGGGAAAAAAAATACTGAGCATTATGTATCCGCAGGCTATAGTAGTAGGTTTGGAAAATATCTTCTCCAGCTTCTTAAAGACAAAGAGATAGTTGTTAATAAAGAGAACTACCAAATAATTGTGGAGAATATATTTTCTACTTTTGAAAATGCTAATTGGTTGGAGTCAACAGTAATAACTAATAGTAAAAAAGAACAGATAAAAACTTACCAGTTAAAACTATCTTCAATTATCTGGGAACATACTGACAGACAGAGTTATGAATTAGATATTATTAAGCATAACCGCATAAAAAACCGTGAATTTAAGACGAATCATTTTTTTAAAAAACTCTACACATCAAATCTCTCTAATCATAAAATTTATTTAGCTTCAGAACATACAGGTCAAATTGATAATGAACAAAGACAAGATCGGGAAGAAAAATTTAGAAATGGATTAATCTCTGCTCTATATTGTTCCCCAACCATGGAGCTAGGGATTGATATTTCTTCTTTAAATGTTGTTCACATGAGAAATGTTCCCCCGAATCCAGCTAATTATGCCCAGAGGTCTGGTCGTGCAGGTAGAAGTGGATCTGCTGCTTTAGTCTTTACCTCTTGCTCTACTTTCTCTCCTCATGATCGGCACTATTACAGAAATTCTGTTGATATGGTAGCAGGAAAAGTGCAAGTGCCTAATATTGAACTCAATAATGCGGATATGTTAAAAACTCACCTTCATGCTTTGTTGATAGCTAAGTGTAATCTGAATCTAAACAATAGTCTTTTTGATTTATATGAACATGATGAGCAAATGCGTTATGAATTAAAAGCTGATGTTTTGGATAATTTGAAGTTAAGTGAGTTAGATAAAAATGAAGTTATAAAACAATATAAATTAATAATTTCTGGTATTGATAATGCTGAATTAGTTATTAGTGATGAATGGATTATAGCAACAATAGATAGTTTCAAAAATGAATTTATCAAAGTGCTTTCTCGCTGGGAGAATATGGATAGGAATGCTAACGAGCAGATTAACAGAGCTAATATGACTACAGGAAGTGGTCTCTACTCTTCAAAATCACCTATTTGGAAAGAAGCAGAAAGAAATCAAAGATTAGCTGGGAATCTTCTAAAAGTGCTTCGTAATGAAGATCGTAATAACAGTTTTTCTGAATTTTATCCTTATAGATATCTTGCAGCAGAAGGATTTTTACCAGGTTATAACTTCACAAGATTACCTTTGAGGTCATTCCTTACCAATGGAAATGATGGTAAATATCTATCCAGACCTCGCTCTATTGCCTTAAGAGAATTTGGACCTGGTAATATGATTTATCATAATGGGAATAAGTATAAGATTAAGAAGATATCAATGCTTGATATTGAGAACAAACTTCAAAAAGTAAAAGTAAGCACTAGCAGTGGCTACATTTTCTGGGAGAATGATCTTACGATGAATAACTGTCCTATCACAAACCAAAACTTGGATGCTGAGAATGTAGAAGTAATCAGTAATCTTATTGAAGCAGGGGAGACTTATGCTGAGATTACACAACGAATATCTTGTGAAGAGGAGATAAGGACCTCGCAAGGATACCACATTCAGTGTTACTTCTCTAATCCTGATCGTAGAGATGCAGTAAAAGAGATTCTCATCAATAAGGATAATCAGACTCTTATCAGAATTCACTTTATCCCTACTGCTAATCTCTATTATATCAACCATAGATGGGTTAAGAATAGTGATGAAGAGGGATTTATAATTGATTTGGAATCTGGCTTATGGAAATCGAGAGCAGATGATAAAGAGAATCAAAATAGAGAAATTGACCAAAGAAAGTTCAGAAATGTCAAGCTATTCACCAATATTACGACTGATGCGCTTTATATTCAGCCTATGGAAGCTTTAGCCTTATCTGATTCAGGGATTATCACTTTACAGTATGCTATTAAAAAAGCAATAGAAAACTATTTCCATGCAGAGTCAAATGAAATTGGTTCTACTCTTATGGGAGTTTCTGAAAAACCAAATATTATGATTTATGAATCGTCTGAAGGGAGCTTAGGTATTTTATCCAGATTTGTTAAAGATGCTAAGACTTTTACTGAAGTCATTGCTGAAGCAATCGAAGTTTGTAGGTTTGATAAAGATGAAGGAGTTCCAGCAACTTATGATGACTTGTTAAGTTATTACAATCAAAGGTATCATGATAAGATTGATAGATTTGAGATTAAAGATACCCTAAACACTCTTTTAAAGTGCCAACCGGAAATTAGGAGTAATTCTCTCTATGCTTCCTATGAAGACCAATATGACTATCTATTAAAACACTTAGATGATAACTCTGCAACAGAATTAAATCTGATTAAATATCTCTACAGACATGGACTTAAATTACCAGACATAGCTCAAAAAAATATCCCAGGACTTTATTGTGTTCCTGACTTCTATTATTCAGAGACCAATACGGTTATTTTCTGTGATGGAAGCCCCCATGATAGAGAAGATATTAAAGCAAAAGATAAGGAGCAGAGAAGTGCCTTACGCAATTTAGGCTATGATATAGTTGTTTATTATTATCAAGAGAAGTTAGAGGAGCTTGTGAAGAAGCGTCCCGATATATTCTATCAAGTTAAGAAATAAGGATTTAATATGAATAATGAAATAAAACATGCGCCAGGTACAATAGTCAGATTTAGGGATCGAGATTGGATTGTCTTACCTGAATTAGATAAAGATATTACTTTACTAAAACCTTTAGATGGGGTAGATTCTGATATTACGGGAGTTTATCTTCCTCTAAAGTTCAATAGTGATAAAAGAGAACTTTCAGCTTATCCTCAATTAGAGATGAAAGATGTTGGTGATTTTGCTACAGCCAAATTACTTTATGATGCTACTAGATTAGGGTTCAGAAGTGCTTCAGGACCTTTCAGAAGCTTAGCTAAGTTAGCTTTTAGACCCAGGTCTTATCAGTTAATACCATTAATAATGGCCTTAAAACAGAATGATAATATTCGACTCCTCATCGCAGATGATGTCGGGATTGGTAAGACTATTGAATCATTGCTAATAGTCAAGGAGTTACTTGAGAGAAGAGAAATTGAGAGATTTGCTATTATCACACCTCCTCAGCTCTGTGAACAATGGCAAGCTGAGCTAAAAGATAAATTTGGGATTGATGCTGTGATAATAAGATCAAATACGCAAACCAAGTTAGATCGGGAAATGGGCTACAGGGATACCAGCGTCTATAAACATTATCCTTATCAAGTAATTTCAATTGATTATATCAAAAGTGATACACGCATAAATACTTTTCTTAATGACTGTCCAGAACTAGTTATTGTAGATGAAGCTCATACTTGTACGATATCCAATCTTTCTAATAGTAGTCAGCACCAGAGATATAATTTGGTTAGACAAATTGCTGAAAAAAAAGAGCAAAACTTAATATTGCTAACAGCAACTCCTCACAGTGGGAAAAAAGAGCAATTTAATTCTCTCTTAGGTCATATAGATATTCGCTATAAAGATACAGATTTTACCAATATCTCACAAATTGAGAGAAAGAGATTAGCAAATAATTTTGTGCAAAGAAGAAGAGCAGATGTTACTAAATGGATGAACGAAGATACACCTTTCCCTGAAAGATCAATCGATGAACTACCATTTAAAATGACAGATTCTTACAAGGCTTTCTTCAATGATTTTTCCAACTTTCTTTTAAATCAAACTTTTGATAAAGATGATAGAGGATATAAATTCAAATATTGGTCAGCTTTATCACTTCTGAGAGGTTTCTCCTCTAGTCCAAGCACAGCCTTAAGTATGCTAAAAAACAGATTAGCAAATAGTAAATTTGCTGAAAATGATGATCTCTCTTATGAAGTGTTTGATGGAGATTATTACAATCCTGATTTTAATCCGACTAATTCTCTCAACTCAGCCCAGTGGAGTGATTATCAAAAAAGGAAATTAACAGAATTCACTAAAAGAATATCCGAATTAGATATCCAAGAAGATTATAAGGCTCAATTTGCTACTGAGAAAGTAAGAGAATGGTTAGAAAAAGATTTTAATCCTGTTGTATTTTGCCGTTTTATCTCAACTGCTCACTATTTAGGTGACAGATTCAAAGAGTGGTTAGCGAAAGAGTTTCCTAAATTAGAGATTCAGGTGATAAGCTCAGAATCACCTGATGAAGTAAGAAAAGAGATTATTGATGGAATGAAGAGCCATTCTCAAAAAGTACTAATAGCCACAGATTGTTTAAGTGAAGGAATTAACCTTCAAGATCAATTTACAGCTGTATTACATTATGACCTACCTTGGAATCCTAACAGATTAGAACAGAGAGAAGGAAGAATTGACAGGTATGGACAGACTGCACCCAAAGTTGAATCTATTCTAATCTATTGTGAAGATAATCCTATTGATGAAATAGTTTTAAAAGTTCTCATCAAAAAGATTAGAGATATTCGTAGATCTATAGGCATAACGGTTGCCTTCCCTGAAGATAGCAAGTCTCTGATTGATACAATTATGAATGAATTTATTGAATTACAAAATAAAGATCAACAGCAAGTAATTAGTTTTGGGATTGACCATTCTTTGGAAGTTTCTAAAAAAATTGAAGAAGCTAAAGATATGCAAAAAGCAACTAGGGATATCTTTGCTCAAAATGCAATTAAAGTTAATGAGATTGAAAGTGACCTTAAAAGTATTGATTTGATAATTGGCTCTCAAGATAATGTTGAATCATTTGTTAAATATGCTATCCAACTTTTTAACTCTAAATTGATCAAAACTAATCAAGGTTTCGTTTTAGAAACTACAAACCTATCTCACAGCTTGAAATATGTTTTACCTCAAGAAACAAAAATAAATATAAGTTTTGCTTCCCCAACCCCTCCTAACCATACCTATATTGGCAGAGCACACCCCTTAGTTGAATCTTTAAGTAGAATGATTTTGGCAGACTCAATTTCTGGTCAACCTCAATATGGTATAGCCAGGGCAAGTCTTGTCAGAACTAAAGATGTTGCTATCAAGACAAGTCTTATTGTTTATCGCGTTCGTAATGTTATTGAGGAAGTACGGAGCAAGAAAAGGATTGTGGCAGAAGAGATATTATTATGGGCTTATAAAGGTAATATGTCTGATAACAATATTCTTACTCACGAAGATGCTCAACATCTGCTATATACTGTTCAGTCAACTTCAAATCAAAGTTCTTATGCAGATTGGGCTTTTATCGAACCAGAGCTAGAAATGATTGCTGAAAATAAAGCTATTATTGATAAACTTGCTATTGAAAGAGCTCATAAATTAGTTGATGCTCATGAAAGGTTCAGAAAGGCTGCAGGGGGTAAACACTACACACCTGTCGAACCAGTATTACCTATGGATCTGATGGGAATTTATATTTTAATCCCTGAGATTGAGAAGAAGTAAAAGGAGTCATCATGAATTATCCATCAATTACAATACAAGGTTCAATCTTCCTGTCTGATATTTTAGAAAAAATTGCTGTTGAAAGTGAATTTAAAGGACAAAAAGCTCAAGATTTTGATTTGCCTAAAAAAGCATCAGTGAAAGATGAAATTAACAGAGCTTGGGCTAGTGCTAATGCACTCTATTCAAATTTTACTTATCAACAGACTAAAGTTAAAGAGAGTGAAACAGGAACTACCCAAACCCGTAATTCTTTTATTTTACCTTTTCTTAGTTTAATTGGTTATAACTTAGAGATAAGCAGAGCTCAAACAATTAATGAACACAGCTATGCTATTAGTCATAAAGACAATAGATTAAAAGATTTCCCTGTTCATATTATGGGATTCAGAGATGATCTTGATAAAAAAAGAGTTTCTGGTGGTCCACGCATGTCACCTCATGCCCTTATGCAAGAGTATTTAAATCTCTCAGGACATCTTTATGGGATGATAACTAATGGAAACCAACTCAGATTGCTAAGGGACTCCACCAGATTAATAAATATCTCCTACTTAGAGTTTGATTTACAAAAGATATTTGAAGAAAACCTCTTTGCTGATTTTGCTCTTCTCTTTCGATTATTACATGCTACTAGAATGCCTAAGGATATTGACAGCAGTGCCGAATCTTTAATTGAAGACTATCATCAAGATTCTTTAGAGTCCGGCACAAGAATTAGAGACAGTCTATCTCAAGCTGTGGAATCTGCTTTAAAAGAACTTGCAAGTGGTTTTCTCTCTTACCCTAAAAATGAAAGTTTAATAGCTTTAATCAACTCGGGAACTTTAGATAGTGATAAATTCTATCGAGACTTACTTAACTTAATCTATAGAATCTTATTTTTGCTGGTTATTGAAGAGAGAAAGCTGATATTCCCAGAAGATACAGATAAAAAAATTATAGATTTATATTATGATTTCTATAGTGTCTCTGCTTTAAGAAAAAAAGCTGACCGAAACTTTTTAGAAGAGCAAGCCTATCACGATCTTTGGCTTGGTTTATTAAATACTTTCGAAATATTTGATAGAACAGAAAAAAGCCATATTATGAATATTGAACCTTTAGGAGGAGACATCTTCATTGCTACTGCTATAGGGAAATTACATGATTCCTTAATCTCTAATTCAGCTCTCCTAACTTCTATCCGTAAACTCAGTTTCTTCTTTGATAAAGAGACTAAACAGAAAATAAGGGTAAATTACGGAGGATTAAATGTGGAAGAGTTCGGTTCTGTTTATGAAGGCTTGTTAGAATACTCTGGAGACTTTAATCTCTCATCAAATCCTATCAAATTCAATTTAGTGAAAAGTAGTGAAAGAGCCTCTTCAGGCTCCCACTATACACCAGATGAATTAGTAAAACCTCTCATAGATAATTCCCTAGAACACATAATTGAAGATAAACTAAAAGAAGCAAATCCCGAAGAAGAGTTGCTTTCAATCACAGTTTGTGATGTTGCCTGTGGGTCTGGACATATTCTTCTGAATGCTGCCAGACGCATAGCCTACGAATTAGCTAAGGTGAGGTCAGGAGAAGCTCAACCTACTCCTTCCCAAGCTCGTATTGCCACTAGAGATGTTATATCCTCTTGTATCTACGGTGTGGACCTAAATCCTATGGCAGTTAAACTCTGTAAAATAGCCCTCTGGTTAGAAGCACATGTCCCAGGACAAGCTCTCCACTTCTTAGATAATAAGATTAAGTGCGGTAATGCTATTGTGGGCTTAGCTCATGCTAAAGATTTAGACCAAGGCATAGCTGACGAGGCTTTTAAAAAATTAACTGGTGATGATAAAGATATATGCAAAGAACTGAGAGATAGAAACAAAAAAGAGAAGAAAAACTATGACCCTTCTCAAACTACCTTGTTTCATAAAATGGACAGTATTGCTCAAAAGTTTGCTAGGCTCAACAGTATGCCTGAAAACAATCCTAGTCAAATTAAGGAGAAAGAGAGTTTTTATAAAGAGATTATTGAAAAAGAAGACTGGTTAGAGCTAAAAGTACTAGCAGATGTAATAACTGCCCAGTTCTTCATTGAAAAAACTAAGGATAATGAGAAAATGTTTATGACTGACTCTTCTTATCGAACCCTCTATAATGGCAATAATATATTTTATCAAGCTGTTGGCAAGGCCCAAGCAGTTAGTCAAAACAAAAGATTCTTCCACTGGTTCTTAGAGTTCCCTGAAATATTTGCTCAAAATGGTTTTGATGTGATTCTTGGTAATCCTCCCTTCTTAGGAGGACAGAGAATTACAGGAAACTACGGCAATGATTTTGCAAATTATATAAGAACTAACTATGCACCTATTGGTAGCGTGGACTTAGTAACCTACTTCTTTAGAAGAATATACACACTTATCAAACCCTTAGGCTTTCAAGCTTTAATCTCTACTAATACTATTGCTCAAGGGGCAGCTAGAGAAGGTGGATTAGCAGTGATCAATGAAAAAGGTGGTTCTATAAACTTTGCCATCAGAAACAGAAGATGGCCAGGCTTAGCCGCAGTTGAAGTTTCCCTTATTTCAATCTATAAAGGTCAGTGGAAAAGTAACTATATCTTAGATAAGAAGCCTGTTCAACAAATTACTTCCTACTTAGATGATTCTGTCTTTATAGGCGAACCATATCAATTAGAGCAAAATAAAGATAAGAGTTTTCAAGGTTCCATAGTCTTAGGTGACGGATTTGTCTTAACTCCCGAAAAAGCTCAAGAGTTAATAAAACAAAATCCAGCCAATAAAAAAGTTATTTTCCCCTATCTTAATGGAAAAGATCTAAATACCTCTATTGATCAATCTCCTAACCGTTATGTAATTAACTTCTTTGACTGGCCTCTTCGAAGAATAACGCAAGAAGAATGGGATGAGCTGTCTGGAAAAGAACAGTTAGAAATTCAAGATAAGATCAAAAAAGATAAGAATATAGTTTTAGCACCTCCTGATTATTCTGATCCAGTGGCTAAAGATTTTCCTGAGTGTTTAGAAATATTAAAAGAAAAAGTAAAACCAGAAAGAGATAAATTAAATCCAGAAGCAAATTCTACTAACAAGAAGAGAAATACTTTTTGGTGGCAGTATGGTGCAGATTCTAAAGCACTCTACCAAACAATTGCTTCTTTGGAGAGGGTTATGGTAGTCTCTCAAACAGGAAAATTACTAATGGTAGATTTTATTAACACAAATATTGTTATATCAATGATGTGTATTGTTTTTACTTTCTACAGGTATATACAATATTCTATTCTTAGCTCGTTACTACACAATGAGTGGGCATGGAAAAATGGTTCAACTCTAGAATCAAGATTAAGATATATACCAACTTCCATTTTCCAAACCTTCCCTTTTCCACAATCTTTATCTGAAGAAATGGAGGCTAAGTTAGAAAAAATAGGTGAGCAATATCATCTATTCAGACAAGAGTTAATGCAGAAGCTTCAGTTAGGTTTAACCAAGACCTATAATCAATTTCATAATCCCTTAGTAAATAATGACCTCTTGGCAATCAGTTTAGAAGTAGAGCTAGATTATCATGCTCTAACCAATAAACTCTTTCAAAAGAAGTATAATAAAGTTCTTTATGAGTTAGTGCATCATCTTGCCAAAACAGAGAAAGCATGTGATTTACAGACAGCTATTAGTGGGATTATAGAATTACGCAAATTACATAAGGAAATGGATGAATTGGTGCTTACAGGCTATGGTTGGTCAGATGAAGCAGGAGATGAAAAGCCTATTGATTTAGCACACGATTTCTATGATGTGGACTACCTACCTGAAAATGATAGAATCCGTTATACTATTTCCCCTGAGGCACGCAAAGAGGTTTTGGAGAGATTGCTATTGCTTAATCATAAGATTCATGAAGAGGAAGAGAAGGCGAAACTAGATATGAGTTTGAAGGAAACGACAGTTTCTTATAAGAAGAATAAGAAGTCTAAGAAGAAAAAAGTAGAAGATGAAGTGGAGATTGAGTGGGAATGAGGGACTGTCATTGATTATAATAAATAAAATTATTACAAAAGAGCCTAAATGAATATTTTTTTTAAGGTAAATGGTGTGCGTATGATTAGCCATAAAGAAAGTGAGTATGAACTTTATTTAGATGAAGGTGATTACGAAAGGCCTTTCGAATTATTCAATTTGGTAAATAAACAACAAAGAAAGGATAAAATCAAATTTTTATAAGGAATTTCGCATGCAAGGTGCATGCAATCCGGCAGAAGAGGTTCATTTCAAAGTTCCATAGAGGCGAAATCTTTGCCTTCTTCTGTCGGATAGTGGACACCCTGAAGACCGGAGTTCCTCAGCCGTAGGCAAGGGACTTCGGACGAAAGAAATTTTCTGTCGGAAGTCGCTACTCCGTAAAATTGCTTAAAAATCTAGAAATACCAGAAATAAAGTAATCTACCACGCTAGTGCGTGGTGCGAGCAAGATGCTCACTTTCCCAGTTAAGAGCTGCTTCGCAGTTACCTCTCTTTTAGCGTGCTTTCAGCACTAAAGTGGGGAGTTTAAGAGATCTAGAACGCGAGGTATTTAAGTCCCCTCTGGAGAAGAGGGGTGCCTGCGAAGCAGGTGGGGTGTTGAAAATGTACCAGATTAAACTGCCATTCCTTAATTTAAAATTCACGGACTAAAGGTCCGTAACCCCAGTTAATGGAAGCAGGGGCCTATGGACTGGGGACCTCCGCGTCGCCAACTGGAAGCAGGGATGCTTTCAGTTCATAGGAAACACCCTCTGTGTCCCCCTCACGGAGGAGGATTTAAGAAGAAACACCCCGTCATCTTCGATGCCACCCCTCTTTTAGCGTGCTTTCAGCACTAAAGAGGGGAGTTTAAGATTCACGGACTAAAGGTCCGTATCCCCAGTTAATGGGAGCAGGGGCCTATGGACTGGGGACCTCCGCGTCGCCAACTGGAAGCGGAGACGCTTCCATTTCATAGGAAACACCCCCTGTGTCCCCCTCACGGAGGGGGATTTAAGAAGAAACACCCCGTCATCTTCGATGCCACCCCTCTTTTAGCGTGCTTTCAGCACTAAAGAGGGGAGTTTAAGATTCACGGACTAAAGGTCCGTAACCCCAGTTAATGGAAACAGGGGCCTATGGACTGGGGACCTCCGTGTCGCCAGAAAAGATAAGAGCAGGTGAAATACAGCCTGATGGAAGCAGGGACGCTTCCATTCCATAATTTAAGATTCACGGACTAAAGGTCCGTAACCCCTGTTAGTTGTATCTGTGTTCTATTTTAGGTCTCTGGCATTTTTAATAGTGAATTTTCTTGACCTCTAAGAGAGTTGAAATATTTTACGCAAAAGAGGTTTTATGAAAATATTTAAGAAGAGTATATTATTAATATTATTATTAAGCATAAATGGCATATTGCTAGCCCATCCACATTTATTTGCTGGGGTAGATATAGATTATGACTTAACCAAACAAGATACTTTAGTTATAAGACAGAGGTGGATGTTTGATGATTTAACTAGTATGATTATCTTAGAGGATTTTGATTCAAATTGTGATGAAGTAATTTGTCCTAGCGAATTAGAAGAGCTTAAATCTTGTGTAATTCCAGGATTGAAGGAAAAACGCTTTTACACAGATTTAGTTATAAATGATAAGCTTATTATTATGGATGAGATCTATAATTTTACAGTTGGAACAGATGATATATATGTCTATTACAAGTTTGATATTAAGGTTCCTTTTAATTTTACTGAATCACAAGAAGTAATCAAAGTTAATGTATATGACAGAGAATTTTATACAAAGTTTTTCGTAAATGCTGATTCTGGTTTAAAAGTTATCAAAACAGATGATATTAACTATTCTTTGGAAGTCTATGAGAATAAAGAAAAATCTTATTATTTAGGACAGTTGAGTCCTTTAGAAGTTAAGTTAACTTTGAATAAGGATAATTGATGAAGAGATTATTTCTATTAGCACTACTATTTTTTATTATATCCCTATCAGGGCAGTTTAGTCGAGAGTTCAACACTAGAAGAGATCTAGAAACTCAAGTAGGAGAAGAAAAGCAAGTAACTCAGCAGGTTAGTGAAAAGAGCTTTTTAGAAAAGAATACAGAACAACAGAGAGATTTAAGGCAGAATATTTCAAAGACTCTAAGAGAATTTAAGAGTAACAGAAGTAAGAAAGTTCTTTTTATAGCCTTGGGAATTGCTTTTTTGTACGGAATAGTTCATTCGATAGGACCTGGACACGGTAAAGTGTTTTTGGTAAGTCAAGTACTAGGCTCAGAGGTCAAGTATGGTGCAATAATAGCTTCGAGTTTAGTCTTTGCTTTTTTACACTCTCTTTCAGGTTTAACTTTAGTAGCAATTTTAAAAGTAATGAGTATGAGTCTATTTAGGGAATCAGCTAAGTTCTCAATAATAGCCCAGAATATATCTTTTGTGATTCTGATTGGATTGGGTTTCTTTATATTACTTAAAGCGATATTTAGCAAGACAGAAGAGCAAAAGCATACTCATCAAGGAAGGAATCTCTTTGTTACTGCTATTATGATTGGATTTGTTCCCTGTCCAGGTTCTATAATAATCGCCGTTTATGCTATGAAAATGGGTGTTTATTCCACTGGGCTACTAATGGTTTTAGCAATGGCTTTGGGAATGGCATTTACGCTAATTGCCTTGAATAGTCTTACCCTATTCGTAAAGTCGATGGCTACCTTAACTCTTGCCAATCAAGGAAATATAAAGAGAATTTCTCGAGTTATGACAATCATTGGTTCTTCGCTTTTGATTCTTTTAGGAAGTCTTTTTCTCTTTACTAGTTTAACTAGTTAGAAATTAATTATCAATATCTTACATAAAAACTTGACGGAATTATCTATCTAAATGTTAATGATAAAAAATAATAAAGGGTTGTAATGCATAGATTTCAAAAACTTATTGAAGATTACAAAAAGAGATATAACAATATCTTAGGTGGTAGGTTAGCGTTAGAGGTTATACTTCTGATATTAACTCTTTTCCAGATATTTAATGTTGCCTACAACTTGGTAGAGGGTCATCAATTAGAATTATTTTATACAGCCTTAACTCTCAGGGTAACAGGGGCTTTATTAATTATCTACATAATCTTTACTGCCAAAGAGCGTTTTCTTAATAATCATAAAGCGGCAAAATTAATTGATGAAATTAATCAAGATAAAGATGATACTTTTCTTTCAAGCTTAGAACTAGTTAATGCTGAAAGCGAAGATAAAGCAAATCCCTTTATTAAGAAGATTATCGAGCGAAGTGATCAAAAAGTAGATTCAACTACTTTGCTATATCCTTCATTAATCCCTAAGAAGTACCTAGCTTTTTACTTATTCCTCTTAATTGGAAATATAATCTTAGTTACCCTGTTTATAGGGAATTTTAAGGCTACTTGGCAGAGTTTCTATTTAAATTCAATGCCAAGACAAGAGCTTGATTACACTATTCAATTTACTCCTGGAGATACTACACTGGTTACCAACCAAGATGTTGAAATTAAAATATTGAATTATAATCCCCAATTTGAATATCAGATTAGTCTTAAAAGAGAAGAGAAATGGCGCAATATCCCTTTAACTTCTGATAGCTATATTCTGGAAAGATTAGATTACTCTCTTGAATATTATCTTTCTAATCAACACTTTAAGACAGATATTCATAAGATTACTGTCTATGATCGCATAGCAGTTAATGAGATAAAAGTTATCTATGAATACCCTGCTTATAGCAGACTAGAGTCGGAAGAAGATACTCTAATGTTGGGAAATATAAGTGCTCTTGAAGGGACAAAAATAAAGCTCTTAGTAACTACTAATAGTCTTGTAAAAGATGCTTGGATGATCTATCCTGATGCTAGTTCTCTAAAAGGAGAAAATGCTGGATCTAAGGTAACACTTTTTAATTTTATACTCAAAAATTCTAACAACTATCAAATTAAAATTATCAATAATTATGATGATGAATATACTTCTCCGCAGAAAAGCATAACAGTTATACCAGACTTAAAGCCTGAGATTCTTCTAGCTGATTATCCTCCTAAAGGGAAAATGGATAAAAATCAAATCATTCCTCTTACTATCAAACTTAGTGATGATTATGGCTTACAAAATCTTAAGCTGTATTATCAACTTAACTCTACTATTACAGTGGATACTTTACTTTTTGCTACTATAAATAACAAAATTTATAATTACTCCATGCAGTTAGATATTTCTAAGTATAAGATGTTCCCTGGTGATGAAGTTACTTTCTGGGCTTCAATTGAGGATAACTTAGGCAAAAAGCATAGGGTTGAGAGTGATAAAGTTACCCTAAGATTACCAACTTTACAAGAGATTTTTCAAGATATGGAAATGGTAGAAAATCAGCAAAATGAACTAATGAATAAGACCTTAAAGGAGTCTGAAGTATTACAAGAAGAGTTTGAAAAGAAGCGAAGAGAATTGCTGAAGAAAGATGAGTTAGAGTGGCAGGATAAAGAAGAAGTCAATAATATGCTTTCTCAACAGGAAGAACTTTCTCAGAATGTAGAAAAATCTATTGAAAAGATGCAAGAGATGATTCAAGAAGCTACTAAGAATGAAGCTCTAACTCAAGAGACCTTGCAGAAGATGGAGAAGATAAAAGAACTAATGGAAGATATAAACTCTTCTGAAATGCAAGAGCTGATGAAGAAAATGAAAGATCAGATGTCTGAACTAACTAAAGAAGATTTTAAACAAGCTTTAGAAGAAATGAAATTCTCTATGGAAGAGTTTAATGATAAGTTAGAACAGACTCTCAAGATGCTAGAACAATTAAAGAAAAATCAGAGTTTGGAAAAACTACTTGGTCTTACTCAAGAAATGAAAGAGATGCAAGAAGCCTTGCTAGAAAAGAGCGATGCCAGTAAAGATGGAGCTGATTTAGCTAAAGAACAAGAAGATATAAAAGATAAATTAGCAGATATTCAAGAAGAGATGAAGAAACTTTCAGATATGCTAAACTCACCTTCCGATAAAGCAGTAAAGGATGAGCTCAGTAAGATGCAGAGTGAGGTTGATATGGAGCAAATGGCTCATCAAATGGATAATATCTCACAACAGATGCAGAATAATGAGAGTAGCGAAACTAAGAGCTCTCAAGAACAAATGCTTTCTAAGATGGACCAAATGGCTCAAGCGATGTTAAGTATGCAAAGTATGATGAACAGTATCAAGAGTAAAGAGGCTGAAGAGGCAAAAGATACTTTAATCAAAGAATTATTGTTCTTTACAGGAGGACATAGAGATTTATTTGTTGAGATGGAATCAGATCCATTTATGATTTTTGAAAAGCTGATAACTCAACATGAAATGCTTAATATTTCTCTGCGTAAATTTTTCTCAGTTCCTGAAGTAATGTTATCTTTAAACCCTAAATTTATGCTTGATTTATCAAATACTATGTCAGGCTATAATAAACTATTCCAAGATATTGGAGATAATAAAGTCTATACTGCTAAGAATAATATGACAGAGATACAATCCGGACTAAACTCTATGGTCTTCTCTCTACTTTTAGACGATAGTAATCAGCAGGGTGGTGGTTCTGGCGGAATGCAAGACTTTATGAAACAGATGCAACAGATGGGTCAGCAACAAATGGCAATGAATATGTTAGCTCAACAAATGATGCAACAGTTAGGTGAGGGGAAACCTCAACTTTCTAATGAGATGAGAGGTCAGATGAGACAGATGTCAGCTGATGAAAATAGATTAGCTGAGAATATTAAAAGAATGATTCAAACTAATCCTCAGGCCCAAAAACAAGCTGCCGGTTTAGACCGACTTGTTGAAGAGCTTGAAAGTGTTTCTAATAAACTCCGTTTCAATAAGATGGATCAAGAGCTTTTGAAGCAACAAGAGAATATTCTTTCCAGAATGTTAGAAGCTACTAAATCTATTAATAAAAAAGACCAGAGCCAGAAGAGAAAAGGCCAAGAAGCTGAAGATAAATTATGGGAGACTCCTGAAGACATCGAAATGAGATTTAAGGAACTGGAGAATAATGCTTTACTTGAAGAGGAATATAGAAATTATTCCAAAGAGTATCAGAAGATAATTCTTGAATATCTAAAAAGACTAAATAGGAACTAATATGAAATATAAATTAATTCTGATATTGATATTTATGATTCTCAGCACTAGCTTGTTTGCTCAATATGATGAGAAAAAGATTCTCTTGAAAAATGCTTCAGATATGATAAAAGTGAGAAAATATTCCTTAGCAGAAGAACTCTATCAAGAAGCTCTAAACAAATTTCCTAAAGATCTTGATGTGATTACGGCTTCATTAGATTACTTCGTGAGCAGTAATAAAGGAAAAGAAGGAGCTGAACTTTTACAAGCTAAAGGTGATTTATTACCAGTCTCAAAAAAGATCCAATATCAAATTACTTTCCTGTTAATAGAAAAAAACTATGAACTTGCTTTAGCTAAAACTCAAGAATATTTAAAAGATAATAACAGTCAATCTGAATACAAAGCTCTGGGTTCTTTACTTCAGAGATATCGTGCCTATCCTCAAGCTTCTGAAATATTCCAAGCTGGAGATAGACTATATCCTAATCAGTTTGCTTATGATATTGCAGAATCCTACTACTTTGAAAGAAACTTTGATAGCGCTATACGATATTACTTAATAGCTATCGAAAATAATATCGGTAATAAAAGTCAATCTGAGTATAAGATTAGACGGATAATAACTGAATCTCCAGATTCTATCCTAACTCTTATCGAGTATTTTGGTACTGATAGCGATAAGATCCAAATTCCTAAAAATAATGCTTCATCATCAATAGTAAATGCTTTTGTAGATGCTTTATTAAATACAGGAAGAGAAGAAACTGCTTTTGCTATATTAGATAAATATGAAGCTAAAGATATTCGAACTAAGGCAATCCAGTTTGGAAGATTAAAAAAGTATCATATTAGTAAGTTATTATTTGAAAAAACTTTGGAAAAAGAAGATGACTTGAATCTTGTCGTTAATAGTACTCTTGATTTTGCAAGAATGATGGTTGAGAGTGGAACTTTTGCTGAAGCTGATTCTTTGTTAAACAATATTATCGAGGGCGACTTTAATGATAAATACAAAAGGAATGCTCTGTTTGAAACTTACTTATTGAAGGCTGAGATAGTTAATCGCAACAGAAAGCTGTCTGATAAATATGAATTCTTCTTAGAAAAAGCTGAAGATTATGCTTTCACTAGTAATCAAAAACAAATTGTTAAAGCCAAGTTTAGTTATTATAAAATCTTAAAGCAAGAGTACCCCCAGGCCAAGAAAATTCTGGATGAGTTAGGCCGTTATGGTTATAAAGAGAATTACTTTTTTAACTACTATCTATATGAAACTTTTCAGGGTGGAGCTCAAGCTGATTCGCTTGCTACAGAGTTAATTATTCAAGCACCTGAATCTGATTTAACTATAGAAATGTTAGAATTGAAATATATCCTAAAAGCACTAAGTGCAAAAGATAAAAATCTTTTTCTTGACGCTTATCGAAGTGAAAAACTAAATTTAACTGAAGAGGCTGATTCACTTTATCAAGAGATTTTTAAATCAACACAAAATGAGTATTTTAGGATTAGAAATGCTATGTTAAATAAAGCTAATAATAATTTAATGAGAACGCGAGAGTTGCTTACTTATAATTACAATGATAGATTCTGTCATGATTTCGCAGCTTTGCAATTAGTTCTTTTAGAAGATGAGAATTCTCAAAATGCCAAAGATATGGCACGAAATTTTTTAACACAATACCCTAATAGTAGCTTTGCAGCTCAAGTTAGGCAGATATTAATGATAAATCAAAATAATTAACTGTAGGAAAACATGGAAATAATTCAAACTGAAAATCTTATTAAAACATATAATATGGGTAAAGTAGAAGTTAATGCTCTGCAAGGAGTTGATATTAGTATTAAGCAAGGTGAGTTTGTTGCTATTATTGGGCCTTCAGGTTCAGGTAAATCAACTTTGATGCATATTCTCGGATGTTTAGATTCTCCATCTAAAGGGAGTTATACTCTAGATGGGATAAATGTGGAAAAACTCAGTAAAGCAAAATTAGCCAAAATTAGAAATAAGAAAATAGGATTCGTTTTTCAAACTTTTAATCTGCTACCTCATATAAATATTCAAAAGAATGTCGAACTTCCCCTTCTTTACGGAGGTGTAAATGGAAGCCAAAGAGAAAATAGAGCGATTGAAGTATTAAAATCTGTTGGTTTAGGTGATAGGCTAAAACATAAACCATCTGAATTATCAGGCGGACAAAGACAAAGAGTGGCCATTGCTAGAGCAATTGTGAATAGCCCTTCTATAATTCTGGCTGATGAACCTACCGGAAACCTAGATTCAACTTCAGGTTCTGATATTATGTCAATATTTTCAGAACTTCACAAGCAGGGGAATACTGTAATTGTTGTTACTCACGATAAGTCAATAGCTGACAAAGCTGATAGGGTTATAACTATCGTAGATGGGAAGATTCATAATGGCGATATCCTTTAAAGAAGTAGTAAATCAAAGCCTGCAAGATTTTTGGGCTAAAAAGATTAGAACAATGGTTACTGTTATGGGTATAATTCTCGGCACAGCATCTATTATAATCGTAATGAGTATTGTGCAAGGTAGTATTAAACAGACTACAGAATGGATTGAAGAATCAGGTGGATTTAAAAAGATAGATGTCTATATGAATTGGGAGTATAATCAAGCAACTAGTAGAAAAAAATCATTTGATTATGATGAAATAATTGATTTGCTTAGGCCTATTCAAGGAATTGATTTGATAGATTTAAATCTCAATGTTTGGCCTTCTAAAATTAAGTATGGAAAGAATGATATAGCACCTTGGTATCGAGCCGTAGATGAAAATTTCTTCAAATTAGAAGAATGGAGCGTTCAAGAGGGGAGACCTTTCACTGATTTTGATTATAAAAATAGAAACCAGGTAGCCTTAATAGGAACAAATGCTAGAAAAAATCTCTTTGGAAGTATAGATCCTTTAGGAAAACAAATTCAAGTTGGTAAAGATTTTGTTACTGTTATAGGGATTTTAGAATATCGTGAATTTATGGGACAATCAGATATGGGACAAAGAAACTGGCTGGATTGGAAAAACGATATGGTTCTTATTCCTGTACAAACTTCTCTGAAAATGAACCCTGCTTGGCAAGAGATATCAAGCTTTAATCTTAAAACTATAGATGAATCACTTACCGAATCAGTTAGGGCAAAAGTGGAAAAGACACTTAATGCTCAATTCAACAACAAACCTGTTTATAGAACTAGTTCTAATTTAGAACAAAGAGAAGAAATATTAAAACAATCTTCTAAGTTCAATATAATTTTCTATTTTATTTCAGCAATCTCTTTGATAGTGGGTGGCATTGTGATAATGAATATAATGCTAGCTACAATTAAAGAAAAAACAAGGGAAATAGGAGTAAGGATGTCAATTGGTGGTTCCAAGATGGATATTTTTCTCCAATTTTTAATTCAAACAGTTTTTATAACAACTCTTGGTGGTATTATTGGCTTATTTGTCGGAATGGGCTTAGCTGATCTTGTTGCTGGATATGTAAATGTGAAAATAGCAATTACTCCTCAGTTAGTAATAATTGCTCTCTTAATGTCTTCTGGGGTAGGTTTAGTTTTTGGAATTATTCCTTCTTGGAAAGCCTGTTCTTTAAATCCTGTAACAGCTCTTAGAACAGAATAATTATGAAACATAAAATTTCTGTGAATAGAATTATCAAATGGCTTAAAGCATTTCTTGTTAAGCATTTTGATAGTGAGTCAATAAAGAATAACACTAATAAAACCTTCAATGGCTTAGTTAAATCTTTTAAGACCTCTAGGCTTTTTGTCTTAAAAATCTTTGCTGAAGGTTTAATGAAGGAAGCTGCTAATTTAACCTTTATTTCCATGGTGGCTATAATTCCCATGTTATCTTTCGCTTTATTGGTTTTGCCTAATATACTAGATGTTGATAAAGGACTCTATATTAGCAAGATTTTAGATAATTTTATTCCGGAAACTGCAGCTAAAGTAAAAGAAATAATTGAACTCGCTCTTAATAAAAAAGTAAGTTTGAATATCTACTCTTTCTTGTTCGTGGGAGTAGGTTCTTTTTCTATGTTCAATATATTAAATAAAACATTCGATAGAATATTAGATATTCATCAAACTCAAAAGATTGATATTTTTACTAAGCTAACCAAATTTATCGGTTCAATCTTCTTTGGCTTTGTGATAATGTTACTCATCTTTACCCTTGTTTCAGCATCGGTTATTCAAGATATTCCTGTTATTTCTACCTTTGCTAAAATACTGGCTTACTTTATACCTCTAATAATTCAATTTACCTTACTGATTGTTCTTTATCTTTTTATGCCAAGTATAAGAATAAGTAAAAATGATCTTTTAAAAGGTACTTTAATTATTACCTTAGCTTGGTATATTGCCAAATTTGCTTTCGATATCTATGTGCGAAACTCACTAAAATTTAACTCCGATTATGGAGTCTTGACCACCATTCCTGTTACCGTATTATGGCTATACCTTAATTGGTTATTAATTCTCTGCGGTATCCTGATAATATCTATGTTTAGAAAATCATCTGCTGGTGAAAAATTGGAAGTTATTCCAAATCAGAAATTTCATCAACTACAGTTAGATATGAGAATTCTTATTGATTCTAAAGAATACTCAAATCTAAGGTGTAACTTGAAAGAAAAACAATTTGAAGCAATCTTAGATGTATTACAATCAACTATAATTAAAAAGAATAAAGATAATGGAGAAAATGATGACCAAGAGAGCACTGATAAGCCTTTCGGACAAGACTAATGTTTTACCTTTCGCTAAGAAATTAAGAGAGCTGGATTATGAAATTATATCCAGTGGTGGAACTGCTAAGTATTTAGCTGAAAATGGGGTTGAAGTAATTCATGTGTCTGATATTACTAACTTCCCTGAAATCATGGATGGAAGAGTTAAAACACTTAATCCTTTCATTCATGGAGGAATTCTAGCTAATAGAGAAGTTCCTGACCACCTACAAGAAGCAGAAGAATTAGGCATTGAACTTATTGATATTGTTTGCGTTAATCTATACCCTTTTAAAAAGACTCTAGAAAAGCCTAATTCTACTCATGAAGAGTTAATTGAAAATATTGATATTGGTGGTCCAACCCTTATCCGCTCAGCAGCAAAGAATTATAACTCTGTTTTTGTTATTACTGATCAAGCAGATTATACAAAAACTATTGAAGTCTTAGAAAGTGGGGAAGATGCAGGGCAGTTCAGAAACTATTTAGCTCAAAAAGCTTTTATGCACACAGCTGACTATGATGCTACAATTGCTAACTATTTTATGAAAATTAATAATGATCATTCCCAGTTGAATATTTCTACTCCATTAGAAGAGACTCTCAGATATGGCGAAAACCCCCATCAAAGAGCTAGCTTCTATCAAGATGGTAAATGTGTCGAATTAATTCATGGTAAACAATTATCTTATAACAATTTGTTAGATATTGATTCTGCTCTCAAAACTATTATTAAGTTTGAAGAAAAAGCAACTGTCGCTATTTTTAAACATACTAATCCCTGTGGTATAGCTACTGGCGATAATCTTAGTCAGGCTTATCAAAAAGCTTTTGCCACAGATACTCTCTCTCCATTCGGGGGAATTGTTATTGTTAATAAAGCTTTAGACTTGGATTGTGCTAAAGAAATAAACAAGATCTTTACTGAAATTATATTAGCTCCTGAATATGAAGAGGGAGTTTTAGAATTCTTACAAAAAAAGAAAAATAGAAGATTATTAACTTTTGCTAAAAATGAAGTCTTAAAACTTAAAGATAAATTTACTCTTGTCTCTTGTATGAACGGATATCTATCCCAAGATGCTGATATTGATAGAGATACTCCTGAACAATGGGAAGTAGCAACAAAGAGACAACCTACAGAAGCAGAGTGGGAAGCTTTAAAATTTGGTTGGAACTGTGTTGCTTCTCTTAAGTCCAATGCTGTAGCCTTTACTTCTAATGATAGAACACTAGGACTAGGTATCGGACAGACTAGCAGAATTGATTCTACTGAAATAGCTATCTCTAAAGCTGATAAGTTTGAGCTCTCATTAACTAACTCTATCTGTGCCTCAGATGGTTTTTTCCCCTTTAGAGATTCTATAGATCAATTAGTTAAATATGGAGTAAGAGCAGTTATTCAGCCAGGTGGTTCAAAAGGCGATCCTGAAGTGATAGAAGCCTGTAATGAACATAATATCGCTATGGTTATGACTCATACTAGACACTTTAGACACTAAATAAAATTTAGTGCTTTCAGCGATTTATACTAGACTGTTAAAAGTAGATTTAATATTAAAAACTAGTTAAAATTTATCTTTTTTTAAGATTTTTAAAAAGATAGTTGACTAATCTGAGAGATTTAGAAAAATAATTCTTAAAAGAAAATTATCTTTAAGAAAGGGATAAATATTGTTAATATTAAGTATAAGATATTAAAAATTAAAATAAAAATATGAATTTCAATAAAAATATATAATATTGGAGGAAAAATGTCGCAAATAGCTAATTACGACAACCAAATGTACAAAGAGTTGAAAGAGATCATATCTGAAAAGATTAAGCTCAGAAACCCTTTGATTGAAGTATTGAGGGAAGCTCAAGCAATTTTTGGTTATTTACCAATTGAGGTGCAACAGTTTATATCTGCTGAATTAGATGTGCCTCTAAACAAAATTTACGGTGTAGTAACATTTTACAACTTTTTCTCTATGAAACCTAGAGGAAAGTATGTTATAAATGTCTGTACAGGTACAGCTTGTTATGTTAAAGGTGCTCCTAGAATCATTCAAATGATAGGTGAAGAACTTAAAATTGAAATGGGTGAAACTACTCCTGATGGTCAATTCACTCTTAGTGCTGTTAGATGTGTTGGAGCTTGCTCCTTAGCACCTGTTTTCGTGATCGGAGAAGAAACTTACGGTCGTATTGAAACAAAAGCACAAGTTGTTGAAATCCTTAGCCAATATCGTTAATTAATAATAATGCAAGATTTATCACTTCATTTATTAGATATTATAGAGAACTCTGCAAGAGCAGGTGCTTCTTTGATTAAAATTTTAATAAATGTGGATGAAAAAGAAGATATATTGAAGTTTAGAATTGATGATAATGGTAGTGGTATGGATTCTGAAACTTTAAATAATGCCCTAAATCCTTTCTATACATCTAAGGCTTCCAGAGAAAAAAAAGTTGGATTAGGTATTCCACTTTTTATGCAGAATGCGGAATTGTGCGATGGTAGCTTTCATGTTGATAGTCAATTAGGCAAGGGAACAAATTTAGAAGCAGTATTTAAAAAGAGTCATATCGATAGAATGCCGGTTGGAAGTCTGGCAGATACCATCATTGGTTCTTTGATAGGTCACAGTGAGACGGATTTCTACTTAAAGATTGAACATAATACGCAGAAAGAAAGTTTTGAGTATGAATTTGATACTAGAGTTTTAAAAGAGGAATTGGGAGACATACCTTTAACTTATCCGGATGTGATTCAATATATCATGGATGATGTAAATAATGGAATAAAAAATACAAAAATGGGAGAAATCTGATGAAGACATTAGCTGACCTCAGAAAAATACGCGAGAAAGCTCAACAAGATATGAAGTTGAGAAACACAGGTAGCAGAGTGAAGATTGTTGTTGGCATGGGTACTTCTGGTATCGCTATGGGAGCCAGAGAAGTAATGAAAACTTTCTTAGATGAAATAGCTACAAGACAAATAGTAGATGTTGTAGTAACTCAAACAGGTGAAAAAGGTCTTTCTTCCATGGAACCTGTTGTTGATGTAATAGAAGAAGGTAAAGAGACTATTACTTATGGAAATATGAATCCGGAAAAAGCTAAAAAAGTTATTTCTGAACATATTGTTAACGGACAAGCTGTTGCTGATTTTATTATAAGCAGAGATTAATGAGGTAGAGATGAAAAGAATTGATTTACTAATATGTTGTGGTTCAGGTTGTGTATCAGCCGGATCTTTAAAAATTAAAAATAAATTTATTGAATTATTAGAAGCAAATGATTTACGCTCAGAAGTAAATATTATTGAAACTGGTTGTATGGGACCTTGTGATTTTGGTCCAGTAATGATGGTTTACCCTGAAGGTGTATTCTATCAAAAAGTAACTGTTGCTGATGTAGATGAGATTGTTACAGAGCACTTCTTAAAAGGAAGACCTGTTCAACGCTTAATGGTTACCGAAGATGATAAACTTAAAGCAACCAAAAAAGAGATTCCTTTCTACCAAAAGCAAGTTAAAGTTGCTTTAGAAAATTGTGGTCATATTGACCCTGAATCTATTGATGAATATATTGCTACTGGTGGATTTGAAGCTATCGGTAAAGTATTATCAGAAATGAGTCAACAAGAAACTATCGACTTAGTTAAAGACTCAGGTCTTAGAGGTCGTGGTGGCGGTGGATTCCCTACAGGTCTGAAATGGCAGTTTGGTTTTAACAACAAAGCTGATCAAAAATATATTATCTGTAATGCCGATGAGGGAGACCCTGGTGCATTCATGGATAGATCACTTCTTGAAGGTGACCCTTATAGAGTTATCGAAGGTATGATGCTTGCTGGTTATGCAATTGGTGCTTCAAAAGGTTATTTCTATATCAGAGCTGAATATCCTCTTGCTATTAAGAGAATTAACTTAGCTATGGAGCAAATGAGAACAGTAGGTCTTTTGGGCGATGATATCTTTGGTAGTGGCTTTGCCTTTGACGCAGAAGTTAGAACTGGTGCTGGTGCATTTGTTTGTGGTGAAGAAACAGCCTTGATTCACTCTATCGAAGGAATGAGAGGCCAACCAACTCCAAAACCACCATTCCCTGCAGAAAGAGGTTTATGGGATAAGCCAACTGTTGTTAATAATGTTGAAACATTAGCTAACCTAACATCTATCTTTAATAAAGGTGCTGAATGGTTTGCTTCAATGGGTGTGGGAAAATCTAAAGGTACTAAAGTTTTCGCTCTTACTGGTGATGTTAAAAATACTGGTTTAGTTGAAGTTCCAATGGGAATTACCCTTAGAGATTTGATTTTTGAAGTTGGTGGTGGTATCACTAATGGTAGAAAATTCAAAGCTGTTCAGTTGGGTGGTCCTTCAGGTGGATGTCTTACTGAAAAAGATTTAGACACTCCTATTACCTATGAATCATTGTTAGAAAAAGGTGCCATGATGGGCTCAGGTGGTGTTATTGTAATGAATGACACTAACTGTATGGTAAATGTTGCTAAATTCTTCTTAGATTTCTCTGTTGAAGAATCATGCGGAAAATGTTTCCCTTGCCGTCTCGGTCTTAAGCAAATGTATGGTATTATGGAAAATATCACTAGTGGAAAAGGAAAAGAGGGAGATATTGAAGAGTTAATTAGATTAGGTAATGATATTAAAAAATCATCATTATGTGGTCTTGGTCAAACTGCTCCAAATCCTGTTCTTTCTACTATTAGATATTTCAGAGAAGAGTATGATGCTCATATCAAAGAAAAGAGCTGTCCTGCTAAAGTATGTACTTCTCTAATCCATTTTGATATCGATAAGACAAAATGTATTGGTTGTTCTTTATGTGCAAGAAAATGCCCTGTAAATTGTATTACAGGAAGTAGAGAAGATAAATATATTATTCACCAACTAGATTGTGTTAAATGTGGTAACTGTGCAGATGTTTGTCCTGTTCATGCTGTAAATATCATTCCTGGTATGCACTATGAAAGTCTTACTACTGTCCAAGCAACTAAAAAAGATACTTATTAATAAGATAAAATAACGGGAGGATGGATCTGGTGGTTCAGTCGGTCTTCAAAACCGATAAGAGGCGGATAAAACCGTCTTTGGCAGGTTCGATTCCTGCCCTCTCAGCCATATTTGAGTCGGAGCAATCCGACTCATCTTTTCATAACCCCCTTTTAGGAAGGGGAGCTAGTATGAAATTAGTAGATATTTGATAACAAAATTTAACAAGGAATAGATTCTATGAAAGATTTTTCAGTGCTTCCCTCAATAAACTTCCTCTTAGAAAGTAAAAAGTATGAAGAGCAAATACTCTTACATGGTAGAGATAGGGTAAAAACTATATTAACTAATGCTTTAGAAGATCTCCGGAAACAAATATCCGAAGGTATAGAACTAACTAAGGAAGAGGTTGAAGAGGCAATTGAAAAAGAGTTTCAGAAGAATAAACTAGTTGAGTTAAAAGCTCTTATTAATTGTACAGGTACCTTGTTGCATACTAACTTGGGTAGGGCAATATTAAGTAAGAAAGTTATGGAAGAAGTTACTGCTCTATTAACTAATTATGTAAATGTTGAATTTGATTTATCTACAGGTAGAAGAGGAAAAAGAGGTGAGTATATAAATCAATTGTTATGTACTCTCACTAATGCTGAAGCTGCTATGGTAGTAAATAACAATGCTGGTGCTGTATATCTTATATTGAATGAATTTTCGAAAAATAGTGAAGTCTTAGTCTCAAGATCTGAATTAGTAGAAATTGGTGGCTCTTTTAGAGTGCCTGACATCATGAACCTTAGTGGAGCAAAACTTAAAGAGGTTGGGACAACAAACAAGACAAAACTTTCAGATTATGAGAATAATATCAACGATAAGACCTCTATGATTATGAAAGTTCATCAATCTAATTTTTATCTCGAAGGCTTTACTGAAGAAGCTGATATCTCTGATTTAATAAAACTTTCTAGAAACAAGACACTTGTCTCTTATTACGACCTTGGTTCAGGTTTAATTCAAAAACCTAAGAATATAGATATAGCCTGGGACCATACAGTTAAAGAAATAATTGATATGGGTGTCGACTTGGTAAGTTTCAGTGGGGATAAGTTACTTGGTGCCACACAGGCAGGGTTAATAGTTGGAAAAAAAGACTACATTGATAGATTAAAGAAAAATCCTCTCTATAGAATATTGCGCGTTGGTAAATTAACAGATTCTGTTCTCTACTATACTCTTAAGAACTATCTTAACTTTGATAAAGATTTTGAGCAAATACCATTCTTTAAAATGCTTAATCAAACAGCTAACCAACTTGAAGAAAAAGCTTCTACTTTAGACACACTTCTAGATAAGAAGATAAAGAAAGAAGTAATTTCTACTAAGATTAAAACTGGTGGAGGCTCAATGCCAAGTGTTTCCCTTGATTCCTATGCTATTCAGATAAGTGAAGCTGAAGATAAGAATGCCTCCGCTTATTTAAAATTACTAGATCTAAGCCGACCGATTGTTACTTATCTCACCCAAGGAAAACTCAATATCGATATTATTTCAGTAGAAAATGAAGATTTAATCTATATCTCAGAAGAGATTAATAAAGTTTATAGGGATTTATGAAACATCTAATTTTAGGTACGGCAGGACATGTTGATCACGGCAAAACTTCTTTAGTAAGAGCTTTAACTGGCTTTGATTGTGACACTCATACTGAAGAACAAAATAGAGGGATAACTATCCATCTGGGCTTTACACATATTGCATTTGACTCTGAACATCAAGTAGGTATTATTGATGTACCTGGGCACAAAGATTTCGTGAATACAATGATAGCTGGTGCTTCTGGAATAGATTTTGTGATGTTAGTGATTTCTGCTGATAGCGGTATAATGCCTCAGACAGTAGAACATCTTAAAATCATGCAACTACTTAAGATAAAATCAGGTTTTATTGCTCTTACTAAAACAGATCTAGTTGATGCTGAGCTGATAGAATTAGCTAAATCTGAGATTGAAGAGTTCACTGAAGGTACTTTCTTGGAAAACTGTCCAATTATAAATGTATCCAATAAAACTGGGGCTGGACTAGAAGAAATTAAAGAAGAAATTATCAGGCAGATAGAGAAAACAGATGAAAGAGATCTTGGGGTGATATTTAGGATGTTCGTTGATAGAATATTCACTTCGGAAGGACATGGTACAATAGTTAATGGTTCTGTTCTAAGTGGAAAGCTAAGCAAAGAAGATTCTGTTCAAATACTTCCTGGAAATAAAACTTTGAGAATTAGAGGTATGCAAAAGTTTCATAATGAAGTTTTTGAAGTAAAAGCTGGAGATAGAGCTTCTCTAAACATTGTAGGAATGAAAAGAGGAGACTTTAAGAGAGGGATGCTGATTACTAATGCTGACCGAGAACAGAGTACTATGATAGATTGTATCTTAGAAAACTTTTCTAATAAAGAACTTAAACTCTGGACAACGGCAATATTTCTTTCGGGAACCTTCAAAAGTAAAGCAAAGATTCATTTAATTGATTGTGACGAATTAGAAGCAGGAAATAAAGCAATAATTCAAATTACTTTAGATGTAGCTGGAATATTCTACTATAATGATAAGTATATTCTGCGTGACACTTCTAACAACTATACCATAGGTGGTGGCACTATAATTGATGCTTTCCCACTTAAACATCGAAAACGACCCCAAGAATTAATAGAAAAACTTAACCGTTTAGCTTCAAGTGAGTTAAAACTTGTTTTAGTAAATGAAATCGAAAAGAGTCTTGATATTATCAATAGCTATGAACTCAGTAGAAAGCTAAATATAAATCAGCAAACTGTTGAAGCGTTACTTAATTCTCTTGCTGATCAGATAGCAATTATTAAACAAGAAAATGTAGATATCTATATCTTACATTCTCATTTAACTAAAATTCACAAAGAAATAATAACCATAGTAAGGCGACATCTCCTTAATAATAGCCTAAGTAATAGAGGGTTAACTCTCAGTGATATAAGTAAATATTTAACCTTATCAAAAGAGAGTTTAACTAAAAATAGTATAATGATAATCTTAGAAGATATGGTGCTTTCAGGGCTTTTGAAAGAATCTAATAATTCTTTTATAATTCCTGAACATAATCCAGAAGCTAATACTACTTTAGTGAGGCTTAAAGATACTATACTTAAGCAGATTGATTCTTATGGATTTAATATTCCTGAAGATGCAAGTAAAGATGATTTTAAGAAGAAGTATTCTCTTAAATCACAAGAGATTAATTCTATCTTAAATTCATTAATAGAAGAGAATAAAATTATTTTTTATGACAATATCTATCTAAGCTTATCGATATTAAAAGAAATTCATTTACTAATGAGAGAAAAAATAGGTAAGCAAGAGTTTAGAATATCAGAATTTAGGGATTTACTAGAAACTAATAGGAAAATTGCTCTTTACTTTTTAGAGTTGTTTGATAAAATGGGTATTACTCAAAGAAAAGAAGATTTTAGAGTTTTAACGAATAAAGAATTGATATGAGGATAATATGTCATATATAGTATTAGCCAGAAAATATAGACCCCAAACATTTGTTGATGTTTATGCCCAAGACCATGTAACTAAGATATTAATTAATGCCTTAGAGCAAGATAGAATAGCTCATGCTTATCTCTTTAGCGGACCTCGTGGCGTAGGGAAAACTTCAATGGCTAGGATTTTAGCCAAAAGTCTTAATTGCCAAGAAGGTAAGAAAGGCCATCCGTGTAATCACTGTTCAACTTGTTTAGAAATTACAAACGGAACCTCAACAGATGTTGTTGAGATAGATGGTGCCTCTAATACAGGTGTTGATGATATTAGAGAGTTACAGAGGGATTTACTCTATACAACAAACTCAGCACAATATAAAATATACATTATTGATGAAGTCCACATGCTTTCTAAAAATGCTTTTAATGCTCTCTTGAAGACATTAGAAGAGCCTCCAGAAAATGTAATTTTTATTTTTGCTACTACTGAACCTCATAAAGTTATTCCAACAATTATTTCTAGATGTCAAAGATTTGATTTCAAAAGAATCCCTATAGAGCTGATTGTAAAAAATCTCAAAAACATCTGCCAACAAGAGAATCTTCAGTATGAAGAGGAGGCACTTTTCCAGATTGCTAAAAAAGCTGATGGAGGGATGAGAGATGCTCTTTCTTTAATGGACCAAGTTATATCTACAGGAAAAGAGATAATAGGAGAAGCAATTGTTAGAGAAGTATTTGGTATTCTTCCCTTTGAAGTCTATGAAAGAATATTATCATCTATTAACTCTGGTAATTCTGCTGAAGTTATTAGAAATTTACACTCAATAATTGAAATGGGAAATGATATTATTGAGATAGTTAATGGTTTCTTAGATTATCTTAGATTATGTCTTTTATCATTTTATGATGTCGAGACCGGGGAAGTATCTAAGGCTCAGTACCAAGCGATTAAAAGTGTATGTTCAAAATTTGATGATCAAGATCTTCTCTATATAATATCTATATTGATGAAAACAAAAGTTGATATGAAATCTGGAGATAATCCAGCGATATTGCTAGAAATAGTATTGATTAAATTATCTAAGATTAAGGATCTTGTTGATATTGACTCAGTAAATAATCCTATCCAACCTATCATTGTTAAAAAAGAAGTAAACAGTCAGCAAGCAAGGATTAATCCTCACCAATTTACAAACTCACCGACTAATGAAGCTATTAATAGACCACAAAATGTTGAGAAGACACATTCTCTTCCTGAGAACAAAGTAATTAATGCAGTAACAGCTAAAGACCTTCCTGTAAAAAAGAATTCATTAAAAGAAAGATTTGATGAAGAGTTTAATTCCAAACCTAAGGAAACTATGGTTGAAAAGGCTCCTAAAGAGCAAACTCCTTCGATTGAAGCAGTCAAAGAATCAGTTGGAGATTTAGATATAGAGTTTGTTAATAAACATTGGGATAGCTGTATTAAACTTATTTCTAAGAAAGACAGTATATTAGCTAGTATGCTTAATTATGTAACAATTACTAGTGTTTCTAACAGATTTATCAAAGTCTCAACAGATAAGAAGATGACTGAAGAAATATTAGCTAAGAATAAAGAGAAACTAAATAGCTATTTAAGTGATTTTTTCCAAAAGAGTTTGAATTTTGATGTAGATTTTACTGATATCCAAGCTAAGGAAGAAAAAGAGTTAACAATGGAAGCTTTACAAGAAGATATCCCAGAATTAGCAAAATTTATTAAAGATACTAAATCTAAGATTATAAATCGGATTAAAAGTAATAAAGATCTCAGATGACATTAATAAGTTTCATAGTTTTTAGTATTTTATATATCGGAGCTATTAGTTACCTGATTATAGGACTTTTACGAATAATTCCTAAAAGCAAGATTACATCTAGTCTTAGAAAGAAAGTCTCGGTAATCATTGCAGCCCGTAATGAAGAGAAAAATGTTCATAAATTACTAGTATCATTAGAAAATCAAAGTTACCCCAAGAATCTTTTTGAAGTAATAATCGTAGATGATAGAAGCTATGATAAAACATACCAACTTATTAGTGATTTTGCTAAAACTTCTCAGCTTGATTTAAGGCTCTTGCAATTACCAGATAAGGGAAGAAGAAATGGTAAAAAGTATGCTATTGCTAAAGGGATAGAACATGCTAGTCATGATATCCTACTTTTTACTGATTCAGATTGTATAGCTAATCCCAAGTGGATAGAGACCTTTGCCAAAGCTTATGATGATGATACAGATTATATTTTAGCTTATACTCATGTTCAGTTTCAAAAGAAAACTCTTACCAACAGATTAAAAACTTTTGAAGCAATTCTCTATCGCGTGATTGCTGCAAGTGGTTTAGGAAACGGAACACCAATGACAGCTTCGGCTTCCAATATGTCATATAGAAAAAGTGCTTATCTAAAGGCAAATGGCTTTGGTCGCTATAAAAATATTAAATCAGGAGATGATGATCTCCAATTATTTAATCTCTGGGTTCACCTGAGAAAAAAGAAATATCTTTTTACTTCTGAAGCTTCAGTTATAACATTGGAAAAAGAGACTCTTCAATCTCATATTAACTTAAACACTCGCCGGGCTTCAAAGTTCAAATATTACCCACTAGCCTTAAAACTTTTTAGCAGTTTGGTATTTTTATATTACATTTTTTTTCTTGTCTTTGCCTGTCTGCTACCTTTCAATTATCATTACCTAAGCTCATTTTTAATTTTGTTCGGAATAAGAGTTATTTCTGAATTGATAATGATGAGTCTATTTTGTATTAAAATAAAAAAACAAAAATATATACTTTATTATTTCATCTTTACACTTTTGTATGTAATGATTTTCTTAGTCTTTGCTCTTAGAGGTGCTATTATGAAATATAAATGGAAGAATTAAGGAGAATTATGAATCCTATAATTATAGGAATTGCCGGAGGAACTGGCTCAGGAAAAACATGTATTACAAATGCTATTCAAGAGAGCATTTCAGATCATATTACTGTAATTCCGCAAGATGCTTACTACAAAGATTTTTCTGAACTTAGCTTTGAACAAAAAAACGGTATTAATTATGATCACCCAAGTGCGATTGACAGTGAATTACTTATCAATCATGTTCGTGCTTTAAAAGATTCAGTACCTGTTAATCAACCAATTTATGATTTTAAAACTCATAGCCGATTATCAGAAACTATAAAGGTCTATCCTAATTCTATCATAGCTATTGAAGGGATACTCATTTTTGAAAACGAAGAATTACGCAAACTTCTCGACATTAAAATTTATGTAGATACAGATTCTGACATTAGAATTTTAAGAAGAATAGAGAGAGATATGGCTGAAAGAGGAAGATCTTTAGAATCTATTATTACCCGTTATAGGGCAATGGTTAGGCCAATGCACATAAGGTTTGTTGAACCTACTAAGCGTTATGCAGATATCATTGTTCCTGAAGGGGGACAGAATAAAATAGCTATAGATATGATAACTTCAAGATTGAAACATATACTTGTTGAGAGGAAGAAAATATCTTATGAATAACTATATCGATTTACATATTCATACAACTGCCTCTGATGGGATTTTTACTCTTTCTGAAGTCTTAGAGGGTTATTATCAAAAAGGCTTTAGAACAATAGCTATTACTGATCATGATACTGTAGATGCTTTTCAGGAGTTCCAACAAGATTATTATAAAGAGATGAGAGTTATCAAAGGTACTGAGATTTCCTGCAGACATGCTGGAAGAGAGGTTCATATCCTTGGTTATGAAATTGATTATTCAAACAGCAAATTACTTAATCTTTTAAATAAGATTAAAAACTCTAGAATTATTAGAGCTAAAAAAATAATCTCGATTTTACAGGAAAATAATATAGATATAGAATATTCTGAAGTACACGCTTTGGTCGGGAATGAAAATATTGTGGGGCGACCACATATTGCTCAAGCCTTAGTTAATAAAGGAGTAGTATCACATCAGCAACAAGCATTTGATCGTTATATTGGTGATCAAGGATTTGCTTATGTACCAAAACTAGATGTTGGGCCTGAAGAAGTTATTAATGCTATTCACGATGCAGATGGTTTTGCGATAATCGCTCATCCCTTTAAATCAATAAATATTGAAGATATTCACTATTTTAAAAAGAAAGGTATCGATGGGGTAGAAACTTACTATTATGATCATTCACCCTCCCAAATCAGAAGATTAGAGACTCTATGTAGAGACCTAAACCTTGTGTGTACAGGTGGAAGTGATTTTCATGGTTATGGTAAAAGAGAAGATATGGGATGCTATCAAGGAAATGTTAAAATGTTCGCTAGTATCAACAAGGTTCTAAAACTCAAAGTAGAGGTAGATAATGTCTAATCAAAAACTATTTGATCCTGAAGAATTACTTAATATTAATCAAAAGAAAGGACTGCCACGCTCCTATTATTTTAGTTTAACAACTCGACTAATAATATTGCTTTTTGCTATTCTGGTTTGTATTTATGCTTTTTATTATTTATTCACCAAAGTAGCTACAGCTCCTGATGCTACTATGGTTGCTAAATTTATTCCTATAATAATTTTCTTTGCTGGGATAAACACTATTTTTCAAAATCTTTTTAACATTCATAAGCTGACATTAACCAAAGATAAGTTAATTGCTAAATCCCTTATTGGTTTAACTCGTGAGATCCCTTTTGAAGGAATCACAAAAATAACCATGAGTAAAAGCAAAAAAAGATTCGTAATTTTAACATATATTGATGCAAATAACAAAAATAGACAATATAACTTAATGCTAGTATTTAAGAATATGATGGAGATTTTAAACAGTATTGGTGAATTAGCTGTTAATGCTAAGTATGATGAATTTATGAGTACTATAATTGTGAGCGCCGTACAGGTTCAGAATAATAAAGCTCAAGAGGTGAAAAGTGAAAAGTAATGTTACTATCATCGTTGCAATAGCTAAAAATGGCGTGATTGGTAAAGATAATAAGATGCCATGGCATATTCCTGAAGAACTGGCACAATTTAAAGAAATCACAAGCACACATAATGTAGTTATGGGTAAGAAAACTTTCAATTCCATAGGTAAAATACTAGCTAATAGAAAGAACTTTATTCTGACTTCAGACAGAAGTGCATGTATTCCAGGCGCTTGCGTAATCCATGGTTTTGGGGAGATGATGTTTGAATTACTTGCCAAACCTGATGAAGAGTTTTTTGTTATTGGTGGCAAATCTGTTTTCGAGCAATATCTAACTTTAGCAGGTAAATTAATCATTAGTGAAATTGATCTCCAGGTTGATGGTGATGTCTATTTTCCCCAGATTAATCTGAAAAACTGGAAATTGATCAAAGATGTTCAAATCCCTAATCAACAAAATATCAAAATAACCCAAAAGTTTTATGAAAGAGTATATTTTTAATTCTAAGCTTATTATATCATTACTTTTATTTTGGGGATTATCTCATTCATTACAGAGTAGAATAGTTTTTAATGACTATATGAAATACGATTATGAAGCTGATAGGTATTATTCTACTCACATTTATGATTTTTCCACAATAAAAAATATTAAAGCAAGAAAAAGACTTTTTGTTGACTTTATGTCACTCATTATTGAAACTGAAAATAGAAGTATTTTAATGAATAGAAACAAAATAAAAAAGTTGAGATTAAAAAAAGTATTGACACAAGAAGAGCTTACTTTTATTAATAACATAGAAAAAGTTTACCTGCTTGATGTCTCTGCTAATAGTGAAAATATTGATTGGGATGAACTGGAAAATAGGGTTGATATAATACCTAAAGAGTTAGCAATTACTCAATCTGCGATTGAATCTGGATGGGGAACCTCTGTATTTGCCCAAAAAGCTAATAATATGTTTGGACATTGGACTTACAAAGTAGGAACTGGCTTGGTACCGACAGCTAGAGATGAAGGTGCTACTCATGAGATTGCTATTTTTAGAACGATAAATGATTCGGTTGTGAAATATATGTTAAATTTAAATACTAATAGTGCCTATAGTAAATTCAGGATTATTCGCAGAGATTTACGCAAGACTAATTCTGAACTTCGAGGAGAATTATTAAGTGAGGGATTAATTAATTATTCAGGAATTGGCGAGCAATATTTGAATATGATTAATTCCATTATTAAAGATGTTTCTAAATTTTGGAGATGTTATGATTAAAGAAGAAAATAATTGGTTTTATTATAAAAAAGTTCTTAGCTGGATAATGTACCTTTCTATTACTGTATTAGGAATTATCCTACTCTATTTCATTGTGGAATACTTTTTTGAAAAGACTTTTGAATCCCGTGGAATTCAATATGAAACTTATTCTGGTGGTTATACTTCAGAACCTGGTACAGACCCTGGTCCTGTTGACAAGAGTAAGTGGCAAAAAAAATCAATTGATAGAAGTTGGAGTGTTCCTATCTTTAGTCAAGGCTTTGTTCATCCTTTAGTTGCTTTAACAATAGCTTCTATCATTGTCATCGCTATCATTGGGGGAATAATAGTATTTAGAGCTCAAACAAAGAATCCGCATCGATAAGCTATTTCTTCTCATAAAACTTAACCTTATTAACACCATCTATTCTCTTTAAACTTTGGATCATCATTTTCAGATTCTTAAAATGATGATCATCAAAGCTAATTTCATAAAGAAAAGTATTATTTTTTGTTGTGAATTTATTTTCTAAAATATCTAAATTATAGTTATTTATTGTTTGTACCAATTCATAAAAAATAGTTTTACTATGGTAGCCAGAAATATCAATATTCTTAAGTTTTCTAACTATTTTTTCTTTATCCCATGAAATATTAAAAATACGATAGGCTTCATTCTCTTTAATTTTCAAAAAATTCTTGTTATGACAATCTTGCTTATGTATTGTTATCCCTCTACCACGAGTTACATAGCCAACAATATCATCTCCAGGATGCGGATTGCAACACTTAGCAAAATTGACCATTAAATTATTTATATCATCAAGATATATAGTATCCTGATGAGAATTGCAATCGTAGGCTTCACTACTTTGAATTATTTCTTGCTTTGCTATTGGGTTAGCTTTGTCTTCTAAATATCTAATAACTTCAGTAAAATCTAATCTTCCATTACCAATATTGGCATAAAATTCTTGAGCGTTAGGAAGCTTGAAATGGTGAGCAATTTCTAAAATATCGCACTCTTTCTTAATTTTAAAAGGACTCTTTCTTATTCTTTTATCAAATATCTCTTTTCCAAGAATAATAGAATCTGCAAGTAGTTTTCTTTTAAAATATGCTTTAATATTTGATTTTGCCTTGGAAGTTTTGACTATTCTTAACCAGTCATAACTCGGAGTCGCTCTTGGCGAAGAGATGATGGAGACAAGATCACCATTTTTTAAGACAGTTCTTAATGGAACAAACTCAGAGTTAATTTTAGCTCCTGTACAAGTTAGACCTATTTCTGTATGGAGTGCAAAAGCAAAATCAATGGTTGTACTATCTTTAGGAAGCTTAACATAATCTCCACCTGGAGTAATAACAATGATTTCATCTGATAAGAAATTGCTTTTAAAAGACTCAATAAAATCTTCTTCTAAGTTCGATAAAGTAATAAATGAACGAATTTTCTTTATTTGTTCGACAAATTTATTCTTCAAATCAATATTATCTTCTTTATATTTCCAATGAGCAGCAATGCCCTCTTCAGCAACTAGATGCATATCATAAGTTCTGATTTGAAACTCTATTTTCTTAGCATCTGGACCGATAACTAAAGTATGAAGGGATTGATAATTATTATCTTTTGGTTGAGAAATATAATCTTTAAATCTGTTGTTAATTGGTTGATACAGGGAGTGAATAATACCTAAAACACGATAGCAAAGTTCAACAGAAGCAGTAAGAATGCGAATAGCAATTAGGTCATAGATATCTTCATAAGAAATATTTTTACGGAGATGTTTTTGATAGATAGAATAATAATCTTTGCTTCTTCCATGGATATCAAAATCAAAATCATATTTACCTAATTCCAGCACGGTTTCTTTAATAACATTTTTGATATATAGCTCTCTACTAGTACTTTTTTCTATTATCATTCTTTCAATAATATCATATTCAGCAGGATTAATAATTTTAAATGAGATGTTTTCAAGTTCACTTTTGATAACTGAGAGCCCAAATCTGTTGGCAAGTGGAGCATAAATTTCTAAAGTCTCTTGTGCAATTTTTACTTGTTTAGCTGGCTCCATAAAAGAGATTGTTCTCATGTTATGAAGTCTGTCTGCTAGTTTGATAATCAAGACTCTTACATCTCTCAAGGTGAATAATAAAAGCTTTCTAAAGTTCTCTGCTTGCTTAATAATCTGATCTTTTTTATGCACATAGTGATAAGTATCTAACTTGGTTACTCCCTCAACTAATCTAAAAATGGTATCACCAAACTCTTGTCTAATATCAGATTCAGTTAAATGCGTATCTTCTAAGGTATCATGAAGTATGGCAGCACAAATGGTTTCTGTGTCAGAATTCATTTTAGCTAGAATTAAAGCAACATTCAGGGGATGAATAATATAATTCTCCCCTGATAATCTTTTCTGTTTTGTGTGTGCTTTTCCAGCTATTTTGATAGCTTGCTTGAATAAAGCAATATCTAAAGTTGGGATTAACTGAATAATCTCATCAACTATATTTTGAATACAAGGATTTGCCTCACACATTTGTTCAATATCCTACTTCATTAATACTATTTTATTTGTTTGTTTCTTGATCCCATTATCCGAAATCACGAAATATATTCCTGATGCTACTTTTACTTGATTAGAATCTTCACCCTTCCAAATTATAGTATGATAGCCGGAATCAGAAGATATATCATTAAATTCAGTAACTTTTTGTCCTTTGATATTATAAATAGTAATTTTGGGAATAGGGTTAGTCTTTGATTGATAAAATCTAATATTAATTTCTGGGTTAAAAGGATTAGGATAACAAGTAAGAGGAGTTACAAGCTCAGCAATATCCTCATTAATCTCATTATCAGTTAAGCTTGGTAATTGAACAAAATCAATCCAAGCACAATCACTTCCTTCTTGAACGGATTGATCTTTGGCGTATTCCCATTTGAAAGTATTTAAACCAGCTGAAATTGGATATTCAACATAGCTCCAATCAACTTCTCCACTCCAAGTTGAGATAATATTATCATTAATGTAAAAGTTAAAATAATCGTATCCTTCCTCAGATGAAACTTTGTAATAGAAGGAAATTACTGATTGCTGAGTCTCTAGCTCTATTTGAATATTCGTGCTACTTTCATTGCCAATAGAAGCTGATTTCAAGGAATAATTTCCATCATAAGCTTCCTCATTATTTCTTGTCCAAGTAGCTGAAGATGTCGAATACCAATCTGTACTAAGTTCATTTTCAAAACTAATAGCAGTAGATTCAGCTAAGTAGAAAGATACAGCTTCTGAATTCTCTGAAACAGTTACATTTTGATAAACGCTTTGATAGCCTGGAGCTGAAACAGTTAAATTATATGAACCACTGTAAAGAGGTGAGACCTGAAAATATCCTGTTGCATCACTATTTGTTTCATGTACAGATAAATCAGATAAAATAATAGTTGCATTGTTGATTGGATTAGAATCCATGTCATAAACATAGCCTGTAAAAGAAGTAACTATAGATTCATTTAATATTACATCCACTTCTGTACTAGAATTATTTGCAACTTCTACATTTTCAATTATCTGTGACTCATAGCCTTCAGCTGAAAATTTAACACTATAGTTACCAGCAATGATTGGTCTATAATAATCACCTAAGAGGGGAGAGCTGAAGACAAAAGATCTATCTTGATCAAGATCATGGTCTAATATTTCAATTTTTGCTTCAACAGGATTTCCTGAATTATCAGTAACTATACCTTTAATACCATAATTAACCTGTTTTAGCCATTCTATCATTGCTTGATAGTTATAATCCCAGTGAGCATTGAGTTGATTAGCTGGCACTGTTTTATTAAACGATAGCTCAATAGTAATTTCTCGACAATTTCTTTCATAATTAAACCAATCCTGTCTGCTTCCCAAAGTTTGATACCAAGCATAACCATTTGTAATCCCATTTTCAAAATCAGTCATATAGGGAGAAGGAGCATTCTCATGTACGGTGTCGGCATAGATTCTGCTTACGAATTGAAACCAGGCATCATCTGTATGAAGCCGAGACCAAGTATCCCAAGGATAATTTATTACTACAGCTCCACTATGAGAATTAGAGGACATCACAAAATTATGTTGGGAAGCAAAGTCCATCATTGCGATATTTTCTACTTGCCAAGCATTATCATCTGGGTGATCATCACCAGTAGGAGCAGGAAAATTTCTGTTTAAATCAACACCATTGGCATTGTAGCGTGTGGCACCATTAATAGTGTTATCATTATCTGTGTATAAGCCATCAGGATTTGACAAAGGATTAATAAAAATCTGAGTATTATTAACAATGTCTGTTATTTCTTGATCAGTACCATAGTTGGATAATAAATAATCAATTAATCTTAAGAAAAGAATGGAACAAACTATCTCATCACCGTGCATTTGCCCAGAATAAAAGAACTTTGGTTCAGCCTCTTCTATACTAACATTATCTGAAATTTTAGCAACTAACAACTCTCTGTTATCTACAGAAGTACCAATACTCTCTACTGTGCAAAGATTTGGATAGTCGATCGCAAATTGATTCATCATCTCTACATAAGTAGAATAACTAGGATATGAATCCCATTCTCTCATTTCATTTCTGCTTTGAGCAACTTCGATATTGAATTCGGAAGAAGGGTTGGTTAATAACTTAAAATTAGGAAAGCGTTGGGTAACTTCAATAAATTGCTTAGGATTTGCATAAGCATAGACAAATTGGTCGTTAAAATTGTCTACAGAGCAAATCTCATTAAGTTCATTGATCATCTTCTTGCTTTCGTAAGGTACTTGGAAGTAGTATTCAGTGTAGTCAATACCATAAATATTGATAATAGTTGTGAGTAATAGAACTATAAGTAAAAAAAATCTCTGTTTCATAGATAGAAACTCCTCATTAATATCTTTCTTATAACTAGGATAATTTTAAGGTGAAAGATGTCAATAGGAATGTTGTTCAAATTACTGGCATACCCCCATTATTTTTATAAGAAATTGATCCGTAGTTGTAGCTTGTCATGATATTCCCCCTTGTGCGGTATAATTTTATTCAATTTAGTGTTATTAAATATGTGCTTTATGATTCTACTCAGTTTGTAATAGACATAGGTATGATTCTTATAATTAGTGCTACCGAACTCAGGGAATTGATATAAAAGTTCTTCCAGATATTTTATTGTAGAATAAACTATATCTACTGCCACCATTAATATAACATTAATATTTTTCAATCCTACATCAGACATCAGCTGAACTTTTTCCTAATTAAACTCCTGCTTGATATGTCTATGGAACTCTTCGATTTTCCATCTTTTTCTGTATCCTTTAACAGCTTTTAATATTATTTCATAGTCTGTCATTGTGCTATCATTAAAGTTACATAGAAAATAAAACAAGCCTCCTTTTTTACCATGCCTTACAACAACTAAGTTTGCTTCAACTATATCTGGATGCTTAAGTTTATGTGGATTAATTCTTATTTTCATTCTCTTTGTTCCGCAATTAAAAGTTTTATTATCAGATGTTTTAAACTCATGTTTAAGTTTAATTTGTCTTACTACTGATGAAAAGCTAACTTCGGTATTATCCTCAATAAAAGATCTCTTACCTGTCCTTCTAATTATATAGTTATTTTCATTATTTGAAAGTAAAGTTATTAACTTACGGCTATCATAACCTCTATCAAACACAAAAATACCTTTATTATTACTGTGAATAGTAATATCTATAATTCTATCTTCAAGTATATTTTAGAAGTATCTTCTTTTATAATATTACTATATAATTGACTGCATATTGGGAGTATTGAATAATTCTTACCCTTATCTGTTAGTGATGCAATATTAAGTAAATGATAACCTTTCGCTCTTTGTCCGGTAGAACCATCTCTAACTCTTGATAGTCCTTCTAACTTATTTGATTCTGGCTTCAATATATCTGATTCATCAACTATAAAATATGTGTCATTGGTAGCTTTTGCACTGTTGTATTTTAACAAATTTTCACTTACCACTTTTCCAATTTTCTCATTCTTTAGGTTTCTATATAATCTCTCACATACTTTATCTAAACTAATTTTTTCATGTAAACTTGTTGCTATTTGTCGAACAATAACCGAGCTACTTGAAATGACTCCTTTCGTTATATCTTTCAAGGCTTTATGCTCAGGAATAGTTAAGCCTACTGAATATTTTTTTACTCTTTTTGAAAATTTACCTTGTAATTTTATTATATTCTGTTTTTTTAAATTCATTGTTAAATTGCTCCTTTAGAAATTATTTGGTAGATAATCTAATTGTATTTAGGAGCACTTTTTTTGCAAGGATTATTTTTCTTATTTTATTATCTATCAATTAGTTATACTATTTCTAAAAGTGTCTTAATATTAGCCTTGTTTGCAAGCGTTCTCGTAATTTTAATAGAAAAGTTTAAGTTTATTCGTAATACCTATAAATCAATCTTTTTAGACAATTTTTATATCTAACTTACTATAAAATTTAAAGTTCACTATATTATATCAAAGTTTTTTGGGGGTATGCCTGTTTTATCATTAATTTTCTGTACCCAAGAAAGAAATACAACATCTCTTTGATTAGAATATGATAAATTACATTCCTCATCGTTTTTCTTTTGGTAAATATAAATAATTTTTCAAAAAAATGTTATAAGACATGTTATTTGTCTCTTTACTTATAACTTAAACATGATAAAAAATAAATATTGATAAAAACAACACTAATCTGAAAGAATTATATAAGATATAAAGATGGTTGCTGAGGTGGCTTAAATATCACTGATTGTGATGATGTAGTTAACAAAGCTTCAAGGTGAATGAGTAATTTAGCAAAGAACACATTTCGAAAAAAACATTATTTCTTTAACCATTTTAAACCGTCTCTGTCCCAAAGATAATCATCTAACTCATCAGTTAGAATTGGTTCTAAAAAGATCTCAATATATTCAAGGCACTCACCAAATGATAATGGAATCTCTGAACTTATTCTGTTTAAAAATGCTTTCCATTGTTGCCTTTTATTCTTATCCTGTTTGAATTCGTCCGAGAAAACAAAATTTCTGTTGCTAATATCCGACTCCCTATTATCAAAGGTAATCATGATTGCCTCTCTTAAGTTATCTGAAGAGAACTTGTAGTTTTGAGACATATAGTAGATATCAAAGAAATCCTTCAGTCTGCTAGTGAATATTCCTAATGACACAATTGCTTCAAACTTTTCTGCAATGGCTGTTTCTGGTGAATATGCTATGATCTTAGGGATTGGCAGGTCTTCTAGTAGAACAGGGAATTCTAATAATGCTGGATCTGGAAAAACTTTATCTCCAAAACCTATATCAAAATGAAGTCTGGTTTTAGCTTTACCTAAATAAGCTAGGCAGAATATTCTGACTCCTTGATACTCATCAATTTCTTTGATAATTTCTGAGCTTATAGAGTCACCATCAAATGTTACCCCATCATTACACTCAATTGATAGAATCTCTTTTATTAACGAATTCAGATTCTCTTCAGAATTATCAGTATTTCTACATAGGAAGTCTATGTCTAAAGTAGGACGAGATGCTGGCATTTCATATATCCTAAAAAGCATAGCACCTTTTAGAACAAAATTCTCTTTAGACTCTGAAATTGATAATCTATATAAGAATCTTTCTTGAAAGTATTGCAACAAAACAGCGTTAAAATCACGGTTACTTTTTTTTGCTATAACTAACAGTCTAGCTCTTACTGATGATGCTATATTCTTAGCCATCATTCAATCACCATTGCTTTAATGTATGGTTCAATAACTTTATCAATCTTACACTCTTTAGCTACTTTATAAAGTCTATTTAGATCTGATTCTTTTCTTCTCATATAATTCTTTAGTGCTTCAAGAGCAAGATCTTCTCCTATTCTTTTACGATATCTAAAAGCATCACAGATTGTTTTCTCTATCGAGTAAATTTTGAAAGAACCATTAGACCCTTTAATTTCAATTATTTCTGGTGGATATATTGTATCAGAGAAATAGAATAGCTTTACTGGAGGGTAATCAAGAGAAAACCTTGCTGTATTATTTGGAACAGCAACATGTACAAGATTAGGGTTTATTGTCGAGAGATTGTAGTAATGTAGGGCAGAATTTAGACAGATTACTGCCTTGGAGTTTACTTTAGTAATATCAACAAAGCTACTATTCTCATCCCACTCATAATCTACTAGCTTATAAAGTCCTGGTTTAACTTTTTCAATAATGTTATCACTCAGAGCTTTAGCAATAACTCTGGTGTGAAATCCATTCTCTTTCAAATCGTTCATTCTGGCATAGCCATTATGCTTACCAAAGAAGTCTTGCACATTCATAGATTTCCCCTTCTGGTTCGTTTTGAAGGTAAATATACAAAAACCACCTTCACTTAGAACCAATATTTAGTAAGTAGAATATCTTGTAAAGAGATATTTTCTAAATCAAAACTAAACTGCCAGTCATTATACTAATATCATTTTGAATCAAATATCTATGCAAGTCAATGCTTTCGAAATAGGAAATTAAAGACTTAGGAAATTTCACTGTAATTTGCTTTATCCTTTTCTAATCGTCCGTAATCGACCGTGGAGATTCAATAATTTTGTTATTATTAACTAAAGAATCTTCTTTTGGTTTAAATAGTTTCACTTCAAAGAAGTCATTCTTTTCAATAATTTCAGGTTTTTTAAGGCCTCTATTTTCTCAAGAAGTTAAGATACGATTAATACCAGTACCCCATTTTTCTATAAAGTTTAGTTTATGCATAATTCGAGTTCTAATCTGGAAAAAAAATCTGCTGTTCATAGGAGCTTTACAGCTCTATCGTGGGAGATTCTAAATATTATACAACTCTTTATACCACTTTATCCAATCTGAAATTCCTTGGTCTTTTATAGTTGTTGCCTTATCAATTACATCCTTTGATGTAAATGATGAAAATTTTAGATTGTTATTAATCAAGTTTTTATAATTATTAATTGTTTTATCTAAAGAATGATTATCTGGATGATGGACTACAGAGAAGAAAACATTTTTGAAATCATTATCTTTACTATTCTCTACAGCAAATCCTAACAATTGATTTCTCCACAATTGATTCATACCCTTTTGAAATGGGCATGTTGGTATAGTACTATTATTTACAAAGTAGTTTTTGTGTGTGTCCGTAATGTTCCAATAATTATATTTTTTGACATCTTGATAATAACATAAGTTTTTGTTGCTTAAAATTTCAGTATATGATTTATTGCATAGATGTTTTGATTTGTCTCTACCCTTACTCTTAAAACCACCACAAGTAGTAAATTCAGATTCGGTTAGTTTATGCTCTATTAACCATAAACATAGTTCATCTTCATGATTGTAGTAAGCAATTGCTATATCACTATCGGTGCCAGAGTTTGCGTTATGGTCACCCAATAAGCCTTCGTCTCCTTTTGAATTGCCATCCCAATATTCTATGCGAAATCCTTTATATAACTCAGATGTTGCTAATCTATTGAAATCTTTCTTTAACAAGCTTAAAATATCATTTGCTTTTGGTGATGAAAGTATTGGAAGAAATAGGTTAACATTTGCTGCTTGGGAACTTGCCATATGATTAAAATGGATATGTAACTTAAAATTATACATTTGGCGGTGTTGTTTTAGAACGGGTAATATTGGTGAATAAATCAATGGAAAATCACACCTTGAAGATTCAGGTAAAATAACATCATATTCAATATCCAAACCTTTATATTTATATATACCAGGCTTTTTTGTTATATGTTTCCACTTGTAATCTATAAGGTTAACATACATTTTTTCTTGAAATCTAGATAATTTGTTAGGAAGTTTGTATTCAATCCCATTTATTACTTTCTTCACCATTTTTCACTCCTAATTTTTAAGTTTTAGTTAATCGTATTTTACATGTATGAAGTTCATGCATTGTTCTTTGTAAGGGCTTCTTGTAACTAAGCAATCTATATTACTATCCAACACATCCATTCTTTACTAATTTCAGAAAGTGTCAATAAAAATATTCGCCTCCTGACAACTTACAATATTGTCCAGTCTAACGGAAGCAAATGCTTTGCTCTATCCAAAATTACTTTACACAAATATGTTAATTGAAGTAAAATCTCAATTCATAAACATAATTTATATAGCTGATTAGAAGCCTGATGCCGATTCAAGTAATCGGTATCAGCTTTTTTATATTACAAATCGAGCATATTAGCTCAATAAGTAATCTATAAGGATAATATATGAATTATGTTCAACCAATTAGAGAAGTTAAGAAAATTGATAGGATTAAGAAGTTAATGAGGAAAGAAGGGAAACTAAAAGAATTAGTATTATTTGAAATTGGGAATAAGACTGGATTGAGAATATCAGATATTCTGAATCTCAAATGGAATTCTGTTTTCAGTCAAGCAGGAGATGAACCATTATTCAGAGAGGCTATTTCTATCAGGGAGAAGAAGACGAGGAAGACCAAACAGTTTCACTTGTCGGAGAATGTTAGAAAATTCATATTGGAACTGTGGGGTAGAAATGAACAAAGTTATGAAGATTATATCTTCCTCTCTGACTATGTTATAGATATGGTCCAAATAATTGTAATTAAATAATTCAAATTACCTACCCTCTTTTTAATATTGCCTAACAGAAATGAAGAGGGGAATAAAAAATAAGTCCTTCTTGATATTGAGATCTAGAAGGACTTAGAAATTTAATATTCTATAACAGTTTGAATATTTCTTTACATTATCTCACAAAACTACATATCTCTATCAATTTCTTTAATCCTTGGACGAATAGCATTAACAAATGTATTCAACCATTTCTGGAAAAACTCCATCAATATAACTCTATTATAAAGTTCACTTTCTCACATCAGTGAAAATGACTTATAAATTGTAAAATCTTATCCAAATTTACATAAACATCATCAATCTGATCTTGAGTAATCCCGATATAGAGAGCTTAGGAGGAGTGGTTAAATACCCTCATGAGTAAAGATAGATCAACTCCATTCTTTTCAATAATTTCAGGTCTTTTAAAGCCTTTATTTTTTTTGTTTCTATGGCTACTAAGTTTAGCATTTTTTTTCTATAGAATTTATAGTATTTAGATATTCTTTCTCAACACTTTCTAACGTTTTAGCTTTATATTTTTTATATTCAGTTTTTGCTTTTGTTTTAGCTTCCAGAGAAGACACAGAACCAGAATTATTAGTATCTTACGACCTGCCGATGAGAGAATGTTATCCAACTCTCGAACATAATCAGACATTGTCATTACTTTTTCTTCTATAGCATTTAACCCTGCTAGATCAAAATAAGCTGATACAAGATTATTCAACACTTTTAATTCTTGTATTGATAGATAGTTTTTAGCAATCATAGCTTCGGCTTGAGTTGGGTGTTCTCCTTAAAATTTGTGTGTCCAGCAAAAGGCTAGTTGCTGTCAACATGTAAATAAATAACTTCACTTGCAGTGTTATCGTGAGCTGCAAAATGTAATTTATTCTGAACTATTTGAAAAAATATAACACTTTCCTCACTTTTTGGAGTGTAATCAACTGCAGTAGCATAAAGCTCTAAAACTTGCCTATACATTACTTTTTCACTACTTCGTATATCTCGAATTCTATCAAGTAATTCTTTCCAATAGTTATCTCCACCTAAATCTTTAAGCGTTGGTCATCTAAAGCGAATCTTTTTACGATATACTCTTTTAGTCTTTTAGTAGCCCATTGCCTAAAACGAGTTCCTTGGACTGATTTAACTCTATAACCTACTGAAATAATAACATCTAAGTTATAGAAATTATTAGGTTTAGTAGAAAAATCGGAATTTCCGATTTTTCTTATTGTATCTTCTTTCAATAGCTCTTCTTCTTTATAGATATTTAGAATATGTTCGTTGATAGTAGAACGACTTTTATCAAAGAGTTCTGCCATTTGGTCTATGGTTAACCAAACAGTTTCATTCTCTAATCTCACTGAGATATCAGAGCTTCCATCGTTTTTCATTGGGCGGAATGACAGTTTACTTAACTCAATATAATAATTTTAACAGTCTCCATTAAGTTAAATAAGAAAATTATAAATTTTTCCTTGACATATAATCTCTAAAAGTTTATTAATAAAATTAGTTTTGGGAAAAATATTTTAAATAATAGTAGCAGTAATTTATATGATAAATACTCTTAATGGATTAAATTTTTTGAAATGTATAAAAGGAGCAAGCAATTGTGAATAGAAATATCGATTATAAAGAAGAATATGTTGATAAAAGTAGAATCTATGTAGAGTTTAAAGAAATTCAATGTAATGAATTACTCGGGGTTAGGAGTCTTTTAACTATCCCATTAAAAGGTAGAGAAAATAAATCAGAAACTATTCAACTCATAATGATGAACCCTTCAAAAGCAGGGAAAGACAATTCTGATAACACTATGAATTCTGTAATTAAATATATTTATGAATGCCCGAAATTTAATCAGGCTAAAGAAATTACTGTATCTAACTTATTTCCATTCTCTGAACCTGAATCAAGTAATCTTAGACAAATCTTCGATTCTAATAGTCAAGATTCTTTATTTCAAGATGAATTAGCTAAGAATAGGGATAAAGGTGATGAGTTGGTGAAAAGTGCAGATAAAATAATTTTGGCTTATGGAGATAACCCGTCTAAGTTTAAGAAGAGCATTCATCAAAGTGAAGTTAATCACCTTTTACATAAACTAATAGATAAAGAAAATATTTATGCTTTTTCATATCATGGGAAAGATGGGCTCTCAAAGCAAGGAAATCCATTTCATCCAGGACGGAAAAGAATAAATGGGGTAATTAGGATTAAGGTAGAAGAAAAGCATTCTAAAATGTTTCTGTTACCTGTTACATAATTGAAAACATTATAAATATAACAAGGAATTTTTAGATTCGAGGAGGTATTATGATCAAAAAAATATTTATTACTTTGTTGGTTTCAATCTTTTATGTTAGTATTTTTCATTGTGAAGACTTCGAATGGGATGTTACATACATAGAAGATTTTGAGGATGGCCAAGCTCAAGGATGGTATGCAGCTAATGGGGCAGCTGGAGGACAAGGTATAACTTCATATAATGGAGATTCAGTGTGGTATATGAATTCTGATTGGAATTGGATTAAGACGCAGATACCAAATTTTCCATCAGAAAATGCAATTGCTATTGAAGCTAGAATACTATATACAGAAGTTACCCGTGTGGTTCATTTTAATGTTCGTAATAAGAACATTGATTTCGTAGGATATAATTTCCACCTAACTGATGATTGTTTTACTGTAGGAGAAGAAGATTCAACTCCTATAACTTTACAAGTACAAGCTGGGAACTGGCATGTTTATAGGTTAGAAGAATTTAATGACTTTTATTGGGCTTACATAGATGGAGAACTAATCGAAAGTGGTTCTTCGGATATTAGTGACGAAAATAATGAAATATCTATCAAGATGTTTTCAGAGACATGGAATTATGAAATGAAAGGATATATTGATTATATTCAAGTTGAAACTTCTGTTGGTTTAACATCAGGTTTCACTTCAAATGTTACACAAGGATGTTTACCTTTACAAGTTCAGTTTGAAGATACTTCAACAGGAACACCAACTTCATGGGAATGGGATTTCGACTCAGATGGAATAATTGATTCTACTGAAGAGAATCCTACATGGATTTATTCTCAAATTGGAGAATATGATGTTACTCTTACAACTTGGTGGGACGAAGACAATGATTCTATTACTAACGAAAACTATATCCGAGTAGTTGAACCTTTAGATCACGGACTAGTTGCTTATTATCCTTTTGATGGTAATGCAACCGATGAGAGTGGGAATGAATATCATGGTTCAGTAGATGGACCTAGCCCTACTGCAGATAGATTTCAAAATGAAAACAATGCATATCAGTTCTCAAGTTACCTCGAGACAATTGAATTACCTTATCAAGTACTAGATGGTTTAGATAATTCCACAGTCTCTTTTTGGATTAATCCATCAGTGCAAACTTATGGTCTCATATCAGGAGCATCAAACGAACATGAGAATGAGTATTTAATCTTTGTGGAATCTCAACATATAAAACTTCATATTAAGGGTGAAATATATGAAACATCTTACTATGTACCAATTAATCAATGGGTAAATGTAGCATGTACTAGAGATGCTCAAACAGGTCTCTTTAGTCTATTTATAAATGGTAATCAAGAAGATAGCTTCACCTTTGATCAAGGTACTACCAATATTGCTGAAAATGGTCTATATATTGGTAATGACCAAGATGTAGTGGGCGGTAGCTGGGAAGAATCCCAACAATTTATAGGTTACTTTGATGACTTAAGAGTTTATGATAGAGTTTTAGATAATGATGAAATACTATCGTTATACAATAAACCAGACCCAATGATTGAATTTCCAACAATTACTACCAATTTAGAGAACCTACATATACATTGGAATACAATCAATCAAAGTATAGATTTAGACGAATTCTTTGCTGGTAATAAACTCTCCTATACTTTCACAGGCAACACTATGATTTCAACAACTGTTTTAGGTGGGAGTATTTTAAGTTTAGAACCAACTACAGATTGGTATGGAACCGAATACATAACAATAAGAGTAAGTAATGATTTGGGTTATGTTGAGCAAGTACTTCGAGTTACAGTTGTTCAAACATTAGAAACAAGTGAGGATTTTGATAATGAAGGAAACATTCCACAAGGCTGGTCAGTCTCACATTATGGTTCTACAGATTATCCATGGCAGGCTATTTTAGATGAAGGTGATGATTATAAATTACAGGTTATGGTAAATACAGGTAAAACTGCAAATGAACGTTTATTATCCCCTAACTATAATTTTAGTAATTTTCAAAATATTACAATTTCCTTCAATTCTGATTTTCTACCATACAGCAATGGTCAAGGTTCTTTTGCTTACACCCTAAACAATATAACATATACAGTAGTTGAAACTTATACAAGTCAACATAATGAGATGAAATCATACTTACTCCCCGGCTTAACAGGGAAATCTAATGTAAAGTTCAGGTGGATTTATGGTAATAATACTGTGAATACCGGACAGGACAATTATTGGGATATTGAAGATTTTAACATTTATGGTGATTTTCTTGATAATGATCCTCCTAACCCAGTTAATGGATTATCTTTAATTTCCCAAACTTCTCACAGTGCAACTTTATCATGGGAGCAAAGTTCTGAAACATATTTTGAAAGATATGAGCTATATCTTTCTCAAGATGCAGAAGTAAATATTGAAGATCTAATGTGGTCAGTCGAACAAGATTCAAGCTTATTTTATATTACTACTACCCAAACAACAATTACGGATTTGGATAATGGAGATTATTGGATAACTATAAGGGCCATAGATCAAAGTAATAATTATTCTAACCTATCAGAATCTATTCTATTTCATATCGATAATCAATCTCCGATATTGTCGAGTCCGATACCTCAACTTCAACCTGAACCGGTTTGGCAAAATTCACGCACAGTACAAATAGGTTGTAGTATCAATGATTTAAGCAGCATCAATATTGGTAGTATGAATTATCGTATTGATTATAATGGGAATGGGATTTATGATGAGACAGAATTATGGCTTCTTATACCTGATTCAACAAGAATTATTCACGAAAGAGATGAGGTAAATCTTTCCTTTGAGGTTACTTTCGACTCAGACGGAATTCTACCTTTCGAGTTTAAAGCATCAGATATTTATGGTAATATTGGATATAGTGGTGTGAATTCTCAAGAAGGTGTTGATGATGATTGGGTGGTTAGGATCTCTACTCTGCCTCCTGCAGAAATAACAACATTTTTTGTTCAAGAAGTAGCTGATTCAACAGTTCAACTTGCTTGGGAAACAGTAGCTAATATAAGCCTGTTACGTTATAGAATTCATTATTCAACTCTTCCAGATGTGAATACTTCAGATTCCAACTGGGATTGGAATAATGATTCAAATATGTCCAATCCAAACTCAGAGTTGATTAGCACTACAATATCAGGGTTAAATCCGGGAACTCGCTACTATTTCTTGCTACTTGCTCTTGATGGAATTGGAGGAAGTTTCGAATATCCTGAAATTATTACTGCAATGACAAGTTCTTCAGCTCCTCCGGAAACTCCAGACAACCTAACAGTAGAAATTTCAGAAGGTCTTATAATCTTAGATTGGGATGATGTAGCTGTTGATATTTTCGGTAATAATATAGTAATAAGTTATTATGAAGTTTATGTAGGAGATTATCCGGATTTTGAATGTAATTTTGACTCCTTAATCGGAACAGTTAACGAATCATATCTTGAATTACCTGATGTAGTAGAATATGCGGATAAATTGTTTTTTAAGATTAGGGCTAATAGTGGAATGATTAGAAGGATAAACAATATTCAGAAATATCAGATTAAGACTAATAGTAAATAAAGATTGAATCTCTAATCTTCTATCATTACAAGATTATAATCATTTAATTTTTCACTCTTACTCAAGGTAACATTGCATATAGCTTTTGCCCTGGGTAGGAGTATTTTTCTTTATTCCTAACAACAAATCCTTACTTTGATAAGTTCTTTGGTATTATATCCTTAGTTGTTACAGGCATTAGAATTTGACAAAAAAGTTGTCCAACATCGGATCATAGACAAAAAAACAAGGCTTAGGATTTATTCTACAGCCTCTGTAATGACTCTAGTATGGAACTTATTTTCTTTTAAATCCTTCATTCTGGCATAGCCTTTATGCTTAATAAAGAAGTCTTGCACATTCATAGATTTCCCCTTCTGGTTCGTTTTGAAGGTAAATATACAAAAATCACCTTCACTTAGAAGCAATATTTAGTAAGTTTTAAAATCTTGTTAGATATATTTTCTCACCAAACTAAGAATCTCTTTCAATTTCTTTAATCCTTGGTCTAAATGTATTAACAAATGCATTTAACCAATGCTTGAAAAACTTGATCAACATTTCTCGATTTATTGGACTATAAATGTCATCACAAGGTATCCATACTGAGGCAATATCTCTTTCGTAGGCTCTCCAATTTATTACTTCGCCTAAATCATTTTTAATATCATCTGAATATGATTCTAAAATATCGTAATACTTTTGTCCCATTGCATCGTTTTTACATTGAAGATATACTCCGACTCTGTTCTTACTAGTCATGAAGTAGGCACTGATCCATACTTTTCTTGTTTCACTAGGGTAAACAAATAAGTTATAGCCATAGGTTGGGGTTGGGAGTGGCTGGCCTAGATCATCGAATTCTATCTGAGAAACTAAATCTGACCAAAAGTTATAGCGGTATTGACTTTCTTTATCTTTAATGATATCATTTTCTGATTTCAGTGAGTTATCTTGTAATATTGTTGAATTACTAAGAACTAAACCATCTGGAATATCTATAGTTAGTCTTTGAATTTCCACAGTTTTAGTAATAACCCTTGGAAGAAGTATTTCTCCAATTTCTTCATTTTGGTATATTGCAAGCTCAATCATGGCAAAAGTAAAATTCATGTAACCTGATGCAACTAAGAATTCAGCAATACCGGAAGCACCTTCACGAATACCATCACCAACTATTAATAATAAAAAATTACCTTTTTTAAGATTTCTGCTTACTGAATCAACAAAATCAGATTCGTTAAGCAGTTCGTTTGAATCAGATTTACTTGCTATTTCATACAATATGTTACCACTTTTCCCTAAACGCTTATTAACCTCTCTTTGGAGATCTTCATAAGTCCATTTAGATAACTCTTTAGCATAATCAAGAATTTGAGCAACAACCTCTCTCCTCGCTTGAGGGTTTTTCCATAGCTTTGTTTCAATAATCACTATCTTCCCACTAGGAGTTATCATCAATATATCAAGAGGACCTACTGGTGTGTGAAGTTCTGTACAAACTGATAATACTGGATTGAAAGATTCATCAATTTCACTAATTGGTAAGCAGGAAGGGTATTTAAAGACAAGGTCTTGAATTGAGGCTTCATTAATTGCAGTGACTTGGGAAAGTAAAGTTACCTTACCATTCTTTACTTGAATAGGATGACCATAAGCAGTTTTTCTCATAATTAATTCCTTGATTTATAACTCTAAATATTTTCATTTTGTTTAATATATACTATTTTTACTAAAACTGTTTTAATAATTTTATGTACTTAACAAAAATTATTGAATATAAAGAATCATTGTCAAGAAGATTATTAAAAAGATTGCTGGCATACCCCCATTATTTTTATAAGAAATTGATCCGTAGTTGTAGCTTGTCATGATATTCCCCCTTGTGCGGTATAATTTTATTCAATTTAGTGTTATTAAATATGTGCTTTATGATTCTACTCAGTTTGTAATAGACATAGGTATGATTCTTATAATTAGTGCTACCGAACTCAGGGAATTGATATAAAAGTTCTTCCAGATATTTTATTGTAGAATAAACTATATCTACTGCCACCATTAATATAACATTAATATTTTTCAATCCTACATCAGACATCAGCTGAACTTTTTCCCAATTAAACTCCTGCTTGATATGTCTATGGAACTCTTCGATTTTCCATCTTTTTCTGTATCCTTTAACAGCTTTTAATATTATTTCATAATCTGTCATTGTGCTATCATTAAAGTTACATAGAAAATAAAACAAGCCTCCTTTTTTACCATGCCTTACAACAACTAAGTTTGCTTCAACTATATCTGGATGCTTAAGTTTATGTGGATTAATTATTATTTTCACTCTCTTTGTTCCGCTATTAAAAGTTTTATTATCAGATGTTTTAAACTCATGTTTAAGTTTAATTTGTCTTACTACTGATGAAAAGCTAACTTCGGTATTATCCTCAATAAAAGATCTCTTCCTGTACTTCTAATTATATAGTTATTTTCATTATTTGAAAGTAAAGTTATTAACTTACGGCTATCATAACCTCTATCAAACACAAAAATACCTTTATTATTACTGTGAATAGTAATATCTATAATTCTATCTTCAAGTATATTCTTAGAAGTATCTTCTTCTATAATATTACTATATAATTGACTGCATATTGGGAGTATTGAATAGTTCTTACCATTATCTGTTAGTGATGCAATATTAAGTAAATGATAACCTTTCGCTCTTTGTCCAGTAGAACCATCTCTAACTCTTGATAGTCCTTCTAACTTATTTGATTCTGGCTTCAATATATCTGATTCATCAACTATAAAATATGTGTCATTGGTAGCTTTTGCACTGTTGTATTTTAACAAATTTTCACTTACCACTTTTCCAATTTTCTCATTCTTTAGGTTTCTATATAATCTCTCACATACTTTATCTAAACTAATTTTTTCATGTAAACTTGTTGCTATTTGTCGAACAATAACCGAGCTACTTGAAATGACTCCTTTCGTTATATCTTTCAAGGCTTTATGCTCAGGAATAGTTAAGCCTTCTGAATATTTTTTTACTCTTTTTGAAAATTTACCTTGTAATTTTATTATATTCTGTTTTTTTAAATCCATTGTTAAAGTGCTTTTTTAGAAATTATTTGGTAGATAATCTAATTGTATTTAGGAGCACTTTTTTTGCAAGGATTATTTTTCTTATTTTATTATCTATCAATTAGTTATACTATTTCTAAAAGTGTCTTAATATTAGCCTTGTTTGCAAGCTTTCTCGTAATTTTAATAGAAAAGTTTAAGTTTATTCGTAATACCTATAAATCAATCTTTTTAGACAATTTTTATATCTAACTTACTATAAAACTGAAAGTTCACTATATTATATCAAAGTTTTTTGGGGGTATGCCTGGAATGTTGTTCAAATTAGCATGATGCTATTTCTTACTTATCTATGAATTAAAATAGGGGATAATTACCCTAGGCTATCCTAGAATAATCATCCCCTGAATCCTCACTTGTGGAAGATTTATGAATTCAAAAACCGTGAGATTCTAAATGCTTATGGCAATAGGCCCCTACTTTCGCGTTAATTCATGTGTAAGGTATTGCCTGCAGTAGTAGGTGTTCCCAGTTTTCAATTTAATTTTCTTAGTCTCTAGTTAATTTTCTATAAGTAATTCTTTTAGGAATAAGAGCTTTTTCACCTAATCTTTTTAACTTATCTTCTTCATATTCTGAAAAGTTACCATCAAACCATTTAACTTTTGAATCACCTTCAAAAGCAAGGATATGAGTACAGATTCTATCTAAGAAGTATCTATCATGGCTAATAACTACAGCACAACCAGCAAAGGTCATTAAAGCTTCTTCTAAAGCTCTGATAGTATTAATATCAAGATCATTAGTAGGTTCATCCAGTAATAGTACATTTCCACCTGTTTGTAATGTCAAAGCTAGATATGCTCTATTCTTTTCACCACCAGAAAGGACTTTAATTGCTTTTCCGTGTTCTTTGCTACCAAAGTTAAAACGGGATAAATATTGTCTAACATTAATCTCTTTATCTCCTACTAGCATTACATCTCTGCCATCTCCGATAAGCTCTAAAATAGTTTTATCAGAATCAATGATTCTTGCTTGATCAACATAGGAAAGTTTAACTGTCTCTCCAAGATTGAAATTACCCTTATCTGGTTCAATAGACTTAGTAATCATATTAAAAAGAGTAGTTTTACCTGCACCATTAGCTCCGATAACTCCAATAATTCCACCTGCAGGGAGGTCAAAGCTTAAATCTTCATATAATATTTTTTCATCGAATGCTTTAGCAACACCTTCAGCCTTGATAACATTTGTTCCTAATTTAGGACCTGATGGAATGTATAACTGATCAGTTGCATTTTCTTTTTGAAACTCTTCAGAAGCCATCTTTTCATAGTTAGTAATTCTAGCTTTACTCTTAGCATGTCTGGCCTTAGGACTGCTTCTAATCCATTCTAATTCTTGTAATAAAGCTTTTTGTCTTTTTGATTCACCTTTAGCTTCAGTAGCTAATCTTTTTTGCTTTTGATCTAACCAAGAAGAATAATTACCTTCCCAAGGAATACCTTCTCCACGATCTAATTCTAGAATCCAACCAGCTACATTATCTAGGAAGTATCTATCATGAGTAATAGCTATGACTGTTCCTCTATATCTTTGCAAATGGTGTTCTAACCAAAGAATCGTCTCAGCATCAAGATGGTTAGTAGGCTCATCTAAAAGAAGGATATCTGGTTCCTGAAGTAATAATCTACATAAGGCTACACGGCGTTTTTCACCACCAGAAATAACCCCACATTTTAAATCGCTAGGAGGACATCTCAAGGCATCCATAGCTAACTCTAATCTGCTATCTAAATCCCATGCATTACAAGCATCTAGCTTATCTTGAACTTGACCTTGTTCTTTTAATAAAGCATCCATCTCATCATCAGTCATTGCTTCTGCAAATTTAAGATTTATTTCTTCAAATCTTTCTAATAAAGCAACACTCTCTGCAGCACCTTCTTTAACAATATCCATAACCGTTTTTTCAGGGTCTAACTGAGGATCTTGTTCTAAATAGCCAACTGTATAACCTTTTGACATCGCCACTTCACCAAGGAAATCTTGATCAATTCCTGCCATGATTTTTAAAAGTGTACTTTTACCTGAACCATTTAAACCAACAATACCGATCTTAGCTCCATAATAAAAGCCAAGATAGATATCTTTTAATATCTGTTTATTTCCATCAATTACTTTACCAACTCTACTCATTGAATAGATTACTTTATGTTCATCCATTTGATTATCCTTTTTTTATAATTTATTATTTGCTCCATAAAAATTTATAGGAGATTTGAGTCTATAAATATTTTCTACCTTTCTTCAAATCCTATACTAAAGCACTTAGATTAGGATGATTGACTCTCTCACTTCATTAAAATTTACTTATAGATTAATTTTATGAAAAAAAATACTATTCTGCCTAATATCAATCTTTATCAAGCTTGCTCTTCTATTTAACTCAAATCTCTCCTTATCATTAAACTTAAAGATTATCTGAATTCTTATAGAGATGAGTGAGACTAAGCAATAAAAGATAAGGTAATGACAAGTTGAGAATACCTTAACTGACTAATAACAGCATCCATTAACAATCTTCTCATTAACTTAAAATAATAAAAATTATCTGTTGACAAGACATCATTTAAAGTGTTAAATAAAAATGAATATAGATGGTTATAGTAAGTAAATATTTGATTTATAAAAACAGTTACTTTCGTTAAATACCACCACCGATATGCAATAATAACGGAAATGTGACAGTTTTTAAATGATCTTTGAATTTATAAAATGAATATGCTAGTGATTAAAAATATCACCACACTTATAATTTTAATCATAAGTGCATATTTTGCATTGAGAATCAGGCTTGTTTTAGAAAAAAAACTACAATCTATTCTCAAAAATATGCGATTTAATAGGAAATTGTTATTAGAAATGTATGAATAATAATTAAACACTTTGCTAAAAAGGAGATGCGAGATGAAAAAAAATGGACTTATTTTTTGTTTATTAATACTGGTTATTTCTGCCTTGTTTGGATTGGACTATACAATCGAATTAGTAGATAGCTACGGTGATGGTTGGAATGGTGGAGTCGTAACTGTAAGTGTTAACGGTGTTGCCGTATTAACAGATTTAACACTTGAAAATAGTTCTGGTCCTGAAGCTCATGCTTTCGTAGTAGAACCAGAAGATATTATTGAAGCTGATTACACAGCTGGTTCTTGGCCTACCGAAAATGAATACCAAATTAAAAATGAATTAGGTGTCGTCGTAGCTCAATCAGGACAATCTTCAGCTACCCCTGGTGATGTAAGCTATACCGTACCTGTCGCAGGAACTCCAAGTATACCTGTTTTAACGAGTCCTAATAATAATGCAAGTAGCGTTACTATTGATGCAACATTAGAATGGACTACTGGTGATAATACTAATCACTCTGTATTATATTTCGCAGATAATATAGAATTTACTGGAGCAACTGTTGTTGATCCTGTTACATCTCCTTATTCTCCAGCAATGGCTTATAACTCCACATATTATTGGAAAATTGTAGCTGTTAGTACAACCGGTATTGAAATTGAATCTGCAGTTAGATCTTATACCTCAGAATATGGTGTAGCTACAGTTCCTTATAGTGAAAATTTTGACACTACAGCTAATTTAGGTCAACCTGCAGGTTGGATTCCCCTAAATAATTCAAATAGTACTTATGCTAACGCTTATGTCTATAATACTAACTCATTAACAAGTCCTAATTCTTACAGACTCTATAATAGTTCTGCAACAACAGGAAGCTTAATAGCTTCTACTCCAAAACTTGAGAATGCTGGAAATAGAGTTAGATTTAATGCTAAAGCTAATGGTGCAGGCTACCCATTAATTGTGGGTACAATGTCTGAGGCTATGGATGAATCTACTTTTGTAGCTTTAGATACTTTAGCTTTAACAACTACTTATACTGCTTATATCATCGACTTACCTGCTGATCGTGCAGTAAATCATGTTTCTTTCAAAAATGGTTCTGGTGGAACTTATAGATATATCTATATTGATGATGTAAATATAGAAGAAATACCAACATCTGCTATCATGGAATTTTCTCCTGAGGCAGTTGATTTTGGTAGCTATTTATTTGGCAATGTTGTAGAAACACCTGTTACTGTAACACTTACTAATGTAGGTGGACTAGCTGCTGAAATTATTGAAGCTTCTGTTTTAAATACAAACTACTTTATTTTGTCAGATGTGAATGAATATCCTATAACTTTAGAACCACAAGCTTCAATTACTCTTGATGTAACTCCATTAACAACTTTAATGGGTCTTCATACTTCAACATTAAGATTGAAACAGACAGATCCAGGTAATCCATTTGTACCAATTAACCTTGATGTTGCTTTAACTGTGGATATCTTAGATAACACAGGTAATGATCACAACGCTCCCTTTGTTCTAACTTTAGCTGATTCAATTGTAGTAGAACATTCAACTACTCCTTATAATGTTAGTTATAATTTCTGTTCAAGTCAATCTGTAGTTTATAAATTAACCCTTCCTACTTCTAAACTTATGGATATTTCTTTAGAAGGAACCTTATGGGATACAAAACTATATGTATTTAATTCTTTCGACCAAATAGATACTGCAAATCAATCTAGTGATGCTTGGTATTACAATGATGATGAAGGTAGTGCTGGTACAGGTGGAAGATTTATTGAAGAAACTAAAACTAGAGATAGAGCTGCTTGGTCAAAAATGAATCAATCATTAGCTCCAGCTGGAGATTACTATATAATAGTAACTGGTTATAACACAAATAATGGTGAATTTATAATGACTATTAACACTGAAAATATTCCTGCTCCAGGTGTAGCTTCAAATCCTTCCCCTGCTGATGAAGCAGAAAACCAACCAACTAACTTGACTCTCACTTGGGATAATGCTGTTTATACCGAGACTATAGATATTTATTTTGGTCATGCTGGGTCAATGGTATTAGTAGAAGAAGATATTCCTGCTGTTGAAGAGTATGCTGTAACTTTAGAAACTGCTCGTGAATATGAGTGGGCTATTGTTAATCGCAACTACACTGGGGAAACAGTAGATACCTTAGTTACTACTTGGACTTTCTCAACTACAGGAGAAGCTCCTGCAGCTGCAGTTTATACTTCCCCTGCAGATGATACTACTGGTGTTGCCCTTACTGGTAATATCGTTTGGGCTTCTGTAACAGGTGCTGATGGATACTATGTCTATTTCTCAACAGATGATACTTTTACTGGCGTCACCCCTGTAGATCAAACTGCTACAAGTTATGCTTATAGTAGTGATTATGATACTAGATATTATTGGAAAATTGTTCCATATAATGTGGTAGGAATGCCAATTGAAGGTATTGAAATATGGTCATTTACAACAGGTCTATCACCTTTCCCTGCTGCTGATTTAGTATTTGATGGTGTAAGAACTGTAAATCAGAGTATGCCAATGGAACCTTATTATGGCTATACAATTACTCAAAATATCTATCTTCAAGAAGAATTGAATATTGACGGTTCAGCTATTACTTCAATTTCTTATCTCTATAACAAAAACTCAGCTTGGTCAGAGACTGTTGAAATTTACTTAAAACATACAAGCAAAGATACTTTTGCTGATACTTATGACTGGGAACTAGATGATTTTACACATGTATATAGTGGAACTATGAATGTTACTACTAGCGAAGCAATTGTGACATTCGATTTTAATAGTCCATTTATCTATAATAATACAGATAATTTAGTTGTACTTTTCTTTGCTACACAATCAGGATATCATAGTAATTCAGATGAATTCTATAACTATCCTGTAGCAGGAAATAGATCATTAACCCAACGCAGTGATGGAACAAATTATTATACTAGCTTCCCTGGTAGTATCCCTTCAGGTACTCTAAAAGCATACAGACCTGTTTCTGGATTTACTTTCCAAGAATTATCACTTGAACCTGTATTTGCAGTCAGTGCCGATACTTTAAACTTTGTTGATCAAATAATGGGTACTGAAAGTGCTGTTCAAAACTTGACTATTTCAAATTTTGGTTTCGCAACTCTTAGCATTAATGGTCTTTCTCTTACAGGAACAAATGCTAATCAATTCCTACTAACTGATAATAATACTTATCCAGCAAGTCTTGAGGTTTCAGAGAATATCGCAGTTCAAGTTCTTTATGCTCCTACTACTGAGGGAGACCATACAGCTCAATTAGTCATTACTGATGATCAAAATAGAGCCATTCATACAGTAGAATTAGTTGGGAATTCAATAGATACAAATATCTATGCTAGTGATTTACCTTGGAACGAATCTTTCGAAGGTGATCTCCTTGGTTGGTCTACGATTATTGAATCTAGTTCAACTACTGCAAGCATAACATTGAATAATACTACTAGTAATGTCCAAGATGGTACTGCAGCTATCAGATTCTCTAATGCTAATGATGTTGCGGCTAGTCTTCAGTTAATATCTCCTAACCTTGTTCCTGATTTGAGTGGTTACAGATTAAGATTCTGGATGAAAGGTGATGCTGGAACAGACATGATCTTAGCAAAGTATGATACAGATTTTACAACACTTACAGTTGTTGATACTTTTGCTGTGCCATTAACTTATGAGCAAACCGTTGTCGAATTTGAAGCTGCTCTTGCTAATGAAAGAATTGTATTCCTTCCAGTTTTTGCAACTACCTATGACTATGTATATCTTGATAATATAACATTTGAAGAAATTCCTGAAGGCCCTTTAGCTGAACTAAGTGTAAGTGAGATAGATTTCGGGGATGTTCCAGTATTACAATCTTCAAGTGCACAAAGGGTATCAATAACTAATGTTGGTTTTGGTACATTAAATATTGGTAATATTGGAATTATCGGAACTGATGCAGCTCTCTTTGCCTGGGATTATGTTGAAGAAACACCAGACATGGCTTTAGAGAACAGTGAAACATTAGAATTAACTGTTACCTTTACTCCTGATGCTTTTGGTGCTAAAGTAGCTACTTTAGTCATTAATGATGACCTTGGTAGAAGAATTGTTCTTAATACTAATTCTAAAGCCAGAAACACCAACAGAAATGCTAATGAAGTTACTCTTACAGGTTCAGGATGGCTACCACCACAAGGTTCTACTTGTGCCGATCCACTTCCTTTAACCTTGCCTGCTGTTGATGTTACAGGTAATACTATTGACTTTGTTGATGACTATTCATCTACTTGGATTTCTCCAAGTAGTTCTTATCTGAATGGAGATGATGTTGTTTATCAATTTACCTTAGCAAATACAATGTTGCTTAATGGTACAATAACTACAACAGGTAGCTGGATTGGTGCTTTCATTCTTGGAGATGAACCTAATGCAACTACTCCTGCTGAAGTTATATTATCAAAAACTTCTTCAAGTACAACTTTGACTTATACTAATGAGATTATTCCTGCTGGACCTTATTATCTAATTATTTCAAGTTATCCTTCACCGCAAAGTATTGATTATACTATCAACTTAACAGCTGATGCCCTACCAGCTCCAGCAGCTGCTACTTCTCCATCACCTACTGATGAAGCTATTGATATACCTACTAGCTTAACTCTTGCTTGGACAAATGCTAACTATACTGAGACTATAGACTTATGGCTTGGGGTAGAAGGTGCTCGTGAAATGCAACTAGTTCTTGATAATGTTGTAGCTGTTAACTCTTATCAAGCAACTGATCTAGTTCCAAATGCAACTTATAACTGGAAAGTTATTAACCGCAATTACTCTGGTGAAACTGCTGATACCTTAGTTGCTACTTGGACCTTTACTACCCTTGGTTCTGCTCCTACTGCTGTTACTTATTTAGACCCTGCAGATGCATCAACTAATAGACCACTTAGTGGAAGTTTAACATGGTCAACTGCTACTGGTGCAAGTGGATATAATGTTTACTTATCAACAGATGAAACATTTGCTACAACAACTCCTGTAGATCAAGCTGGAACAAGCTATGCTTACAGTGGCTTAGATTACGAAACAACTTATTACTGGAAAGTTCTTCCTTATAATGTTGTTGGTCAACCTACTGAAGGTGTCTTAGTTTGGTCATTTACTACAATTCCTGACCCAACTATTCCAATGCCTGTTACTATCGATTTCGAAGGATCTACAACAGTTCCAGTTACTTATATTACAAACACAAATATGAGTATAACTGAATCAGGACATGGTAATACCAATAATACTCTGTGTAAAAATATTTATAGTACTTCTTCTAATGCTTTTGTTCAATTCCAGTCTATGAATAACATTACATCAAACTCTGTACTTACTTTCGATTATAGAATTGTAGATTATAGTGCTCCACATCCTGCCACTGTTCTAATTGAGAATCATGATTACTTTATAACAACAGTTTCAACTAATAGAGGCTATACTTTTACTGCAATAAACCAAATAAACGCTATAAATCATGTTAATTCAATTGAATATGCTACCTATTCAATTAATATCGGTTCTTATGCAAATCAATCGGTAATTTTTAGATTTGAAATGAATGATGATACAGTCAATGACTATTATTTTGATATAGACAATATTTATTTTGGTGAAGGTGAGTTAGAATTAGTAGCTCCTTCTAATCTTCAAGTTTCTTCTATAAACGGATCTATAAATCTCACATGGTCTGCACCCCTACAACAATCGCGAGAAAGTAGAGCCTTACAAGGCTACAATGTCTATCGTGATAGTATTCAGATTAATGAAGAGGTCGTTACAGACACTCTCTTTAGTGATACAGATTTAGAACATGGCCATACATATAATTATTATGTAACAGCTGTTTATGATGAAGGGGAATCTGATGCTTCGAATCAAGTAGAAGTTGAAGCTATTTATCTATTTTTAAGTGGAGAAGGAACAGAAGCTAATCCATATTTAATAGATAATTTAACTGATTTATATATACTTAGTCAGAATAACAATTATTGGGCTGAGGGAGTTTATATTGAGCAGACTGCTGATATCGATGCTTCTGATACTCAAAATTGGGATGAAGGGGCAGGGTTTAGTCCGATTGGTTACTATTTAAGTTCTTCTAATTATAATTCGTACAAAGGAATCTATAATGGTCAAGGTTATAAAATCTCAAATCTTTATATAAACAGACCTACTACTATCTGTATTGGTTTCTTCGGTTACATCGAAAACGCGGATATATCTAATATTGGTCTAGTCAATATAGAAACAACGGGAAATGAGCAAGTTGCTGGATTAATAGGACATTCTCTTTCGTCAAATATTGTGAATAGCTTTGCCTTATGTTCTGTGAATGGAATAAAATATGTTGGTGGTTTAGTAGGCTATTTTCATTCTTCAACAATTATTGGTAGTTACTCCAAGGGAACAGTAAATGGTAGTATCAATGTAGGTGGATTAATGGGAAATTCATCATACTCTTCAACCATAGGAAACTGTTATTCCAAAGCAACTGTAAATGGAAATTCTTTTGTTGGTGGTTTGCTTGGAGTCTATGATGCAATAGAAATAAACAATTGTTACTCAACAGGAAATGTTGCTGGAAACTCTTATGTTGGTGGTTTTATTGGTATTCTATATAATGGTTCAATAAATAACTCCTTCTGGGATATCAATATCTCCAATCAAACAACAAGTCAAGGTGGAACAGGATTAACAACACCAGAAATGCAAACCCTTTCAACCTATATAGATGCCGGCTGGGATTTTACTGACGAAACAGAGAATGGGGAAGAGGATATTTGGACATTTGTAGCCAATGATTATCCTCATCTAGCCTGGGAAGGATATGAAACTCAACTATCATCACCACCAGCTAACTTGCAAGCTAATATTGTTAATGGTTCAGTTATTTTAACATGGTCTGCAGTAGATTCTCAAAGTCAAGAAAGTAGAGCCTTACAAGGCTATAATGTTTATCGTGATAGTATTCAGTTAAATGATGAGGTCGTTCTAGACACTCTTTTTAGTGATACAAATTTAGTACATGGTCATAGCTATAGTTATAATGTTACAGCTCTTTATGATGAAGGGGAATCTGAAGCTTCTAATGCTGTTGAGATAGAAATATATCAATTATTAGTCGACTTTGATGCTTCTACAACTAGCACTATAACAGGTCAAGAGATTCAATTTAATAATCTATCGACCGAAGGAGAAGCAGATTATTATTGGGAATTTGGAGATGGTAACAGCTCTTTAGAAGAAAACCCTATCCATGTTTATCAAAATGCAGGTTTATATACTGTATCTTTGACAGTTTCTGATGAAATTGGTAGTAATACTGAGACTAAAGAAGATTATATAACAATTCAAAATAGTGTAATAATCTATGAGGAGTATGCTAGAACAACCTTAAATTATCAAGATTCATCGAACTGGGACCAGATAATTAATGATCTTCTTGGAAGTGATTATCGCGTTGCAGATTGGAATGATTTAGTTTCTTACTACAACGATGGTGGCGATTTGCTAGCTTTATATGATGGTATTGGGTTACCAAATTATAGAAATAGTGCTTATGTAAAAAGAAATGGTGACCCTTCTTACTCAAGTACAAGATATTATTATGCATCTCGTCATGAACATAACCGGCCTAGTAGTTATTTAGCTCATGCTAATATAGATAATTATTTAATCTCGCTTGGTTCATGGTATGGTTCAAACTATATAATGGCAATATTAAATCTAACACCAGAATTTAATGTTACAGATACAAATCCAACACAGTTTGATGAGATCCAATTCATTAACCAATCTCAAGGTAACATAACTTCTTATTATTGGAATTTTGGAGATGGAAATTCTTCTACAGAGGAGAATCCATATCACACTTATACAGAATCCGGGGTATTTACAGTATCTCTTACGATAAGTAATAATAGTGGTTCGGTGACAGAGACAAAAGAAGATTATATTACCATAAACGCAGTTAACCATAATCCATACTTAACTCTTCCGGATAGCTTCACCTTTGCTGAAGATGGTAATTTAGAGGTCGATTTCTCAGAATACATCACAGATATTGATGAAGAAGACCAATTAATATTATCTAGTAATTTAGGTGATTATATCTATACTTCCATTGATGGCTTTATGGTAACTTTCTCAGCTATGCCTGATTGGAATGGTAGTGAAGTCCTTTACTTCACTGTTGATGATCAAGCAGGAGAAGGGATTGCCAGAGTAAATGTCAGTAAATCTAGAGCTATAGCTAGTGATAGTGTTCAAGTAATAGTTACTCCAGTAGATGATCCGATATATATTCAGAATCAGATTGATGATCTTCTTGAACCTATGAATAGTGATAACATTATCATCTCCTTAATCGATAGATTTGGAGATATAGACAGTGAGATAAATTCTTTCGTTATTACTGGAAATACAAATGAAGAGCTAGTAACAACTTCTTTAGATGATACAACATTGACATTAAGTTTCTCTGAAGATATGTATGGTTTAGCAGAGATAGAACTTACTGCTTATAATAATCACTCGGATCAACTTAGTATGAGTTTCCTAGTAGAGCTTTATCCAACTTCGCAAATAGCTGTAAGACCGGAAGAATATACAATTTCAGTCTTAACTGGAGAATCTTTCCCTAGTACTTTAACCATAGAAAATACTGGACTAGGTGATTTAGAGTGGGCGATTGAATCTGTAACTTATGCTGAGGAAGGAATAAGTACCTGGGTGGATATCTCTGAGACAATAGGAGTTGTAACACCTGAAGGAAGTCAAATAGTTAATCTTACTTTCTCTGGAGAGACTTTAGTAGCAGGAATTTATCATGCTAATATAGAGATTAGCCATAATAATCCTTATCAAGATAATATTCAAATATCTGTTCTTATGACAGTGCTTGGTTTACCTGAAATTGAAGTTTCTACCACTTCGTTAGATTTCGGTTATGTCTTTACTAATAGTAATGAAACTTTACCACTAGTAATAAGTAATATAGGAACTTCACCACTTATAGTGAACAATATCTCAACAACAGGAAACTATTATTCTGTTAATTATCAGAATTTTACAATACCAGTAGGGCAGAGTAGAAGTATTGAAGTAACATTTAATCCGGAAGCTATTGGTAATGATGATGCTTCTTTGAATATTAATTCCACAGATTATCTTCATAATCCTTTAGTAATTTCTCTCTTTGGTCAAGCAATCAATCCACCAGCTATTGAAATTCTAGCTCAAGCTTTAGATTTCTATGTTTTAGGAAATGGAGTAGATACAGAGACTATTATAATTAGAAACAATGGTGCTTCTACTTTAGAGTATAATCTCAATGCTGATGATAGCTGGATAAGCTTCAATCCATTTATGGGTCAACTAGCACCTGAAAGTGAACAGACAATAACTATTACAGTTAATCCTGGAACTTTAGTTGCAGGCATCTACAACAGCTCTTTTGAGGTAGTAAGTAATGTTCCAGGCAGTGAGTCAACTTCAGTAGATTTTGAGCTTGTGAGAGAGGTCTATAATGTTACTGACTTTGATAATGAAAACAATAGTGGGGAAGGGCTTGCCGATAATGATTTAGATATCAATATTGGTTATAATAATAATAATGCTCCAATTGAATTTAATATATTTAGTAATAATCCTGATCCAGAAACAGTTAATCTAAGTATTAGAGCTTGGAATGTAGATGATACTAATGGAGGAGTTCATTCTGTTTATCTAAATGGTTATATCCTTGGTGAATTAAGAGGAATAGCTAATAGTTGGACAACTACTCTATTTGATCTTGAGCCTAGTTATCTAAGTAGTACTTTAGTTAATAAAGTGGAAATTCAGGTTGATACAGATTTCGTAGGTAATACTATCAAAGTAGATTGGGGACAGTTAAGCTATGATAATAGTAGTCTTAATGCTTCTATTAGATATATCGATTTAGATAAGAGTTCTTATTATGCTGGAGCAACTGTGGAAGTTACTGAAGAGATAGATACTAATCTTTCTTCTCAAGAAATTAGAGTAGAGACTACAATCTATTCGCCTTGGCAAACAATAGTTACTGGTAGCTCGAGGGTTTTCACTATCAATGGAACTCAAAGTGATGCTATTAGCGAAAGCTTAGAAATAGCAGACTATTATACACCTGGAATTTATGAACTTCAAGTCATTGTCTATGATAATATCAGTAATCTTCAACAAGCACTTTTAACTTCCAACTTTGAAGTTAAACCTTTCGAATCTGAAATCTTAGTAGAGAATCAAATTCTTGATTTTGGTACAGTTCTAGAAAATGAAAGCAAAGAAGAAGTTCTATCTATTACAAATACAGGTCATGCTGATTTGGTAATTACTGAAATTAATAGTAATCATGCAGATTTCATAAGCAATGTAGATTCTGCAAGTATAGCTTTTAATGAAACTCAAGAAGTAATAGTCACATTTACTCCTTCAGCTTTAGGTCAAGTAGAAGGTGAATTAAGTATTTTTAGCAATGCAACAAATACTCCTGCCTTAGTTTTATCCCTGACAGGTATTGGTATTGCTAATGTACCTTATATCGAAGTTTCACAGAGTAACATTGATTTTGGCAATATTTACACAATTACTCCTGATAGTAAGTCAATAATAGTAAGCAATGTAGGACCTGCTGCTCTTGAGATTACAGAAATTACTTCTGATAATCTTAACTTTATATTAGATTCTGATTATGCAGGAAGTATTTTGAATACTAATGAAGAGTTAGTATTTAATGTTACTTTTAGTCCAACTAATGTTGAGCAATATACAGGAAACATAACTATTATAAGTAATGCTGATAACCAAGCTACTTTAGTTATTCCAGTTAGTGGCCAAGGATCAATAGCTCCTCAAGTTACTTATAATCCTAATGAATATCAAGTTGCTATGAGCGTGGGAGAAACTATTACTGAAACTTTAGAGTTAAGCAATACTGGTGGAAATAATCTCACTTGGAATATTAAAGATAATTTCGGTAAGATGTTTGAAGTCGATGGATTTAACTCTTCAACAGTTGATTATGGCTATATCAGAAATAGAGCTTCAATTCAATTATACGGTGGAAGCTTCGCTGTGGAAATGTGGTTTAGAGTTGATTCTAACTTAGGTCAACGCTCTAATGGTTCCCTCTATAATGGAGGTAAGCAGTGTATTATAAGTAAATCAACTGCTTCACAAAATGGTTCTTTTGGTATTTATACTGACGGAATTGATAATGAAGTTACTGATAAGAATTTAAAAATAGCTCTTAATAATGGTACTAATAGAGAGTTCTTAGTAGCGAATAATATTGAACTTCAACAGTGGTATCATATAGCAGTTAGTTATAGTGATAATGTTCTGCAAGTTTATCTTGATGGTTCTTTAATCTCTGAAGAGTCTGTGGTCGCCTTTAGTGGCAACTATGACCCATGGATCTTAGGAAAGATGAATCAAACAGGAAGTAATTGGTATCGCTTTGATGGTGCAATTGATGAATTTAGAATTTGGGAAAGTGCTAGAAGTCAGACTCAGATTAATAACTACCGCAATGTTAGGCTTGTGGGAAACGAACAAGACTTGGGTGGTTACTGGAATTTTGACCAAGAAGATCTAAGAGATAACTCAACTTATCAAACAGCTGGGGTTCTCTATGGCAACGCAGCTATTACTGAAAGTGAAGTATCGACTATTCCTAGTTGGATAGCCTTCTCCACGACCTCAGGTGAATTAGCAGTAAGTGAGGTAACTTCGATTGATATCAATCTTGATGCTACAAATATAATTGGAGGAAGCTATAACCAAATAATAGAATTAACTTCCAATGACCCTGATGAAGATAATATAGAGATTCCTTTAAATGTTACTGTTACTGGTATTCCTAATCTAGTAATTTCTCCAGCTAGTCTTGAATTTGGAAATAGCTTTATTGGTTATTCAGATACCTTATCTGTCTTAATAACAAATACAGGAAGTGATATACTAAGTCTAAATGATTTTAATATCGACAATGATGTGTTCTCTACTCAAGTTACTGAATTAAACATTCCTGCTAATGGGAGTGAGAGAATAGTACTTACTTTTGCACCTGAAGCTGAAACAGCATATGATTCAGAATTAAGCTTCACAAGTAATCTACCTGGAACAGTTATCAGAACTATAGAACTATCAGGTAGTGGGGTTTATACTCCACAAATTGCTATTTCTCAAACTACTTTCTCGGCTCAAGCAAGTAGTGGGACAGAGACTTCTCAAGAACTCACTATTAGTAATGTTCAGGGTGAGCAACTTAATTTCAATCTTGAGATAGAAGAAGTAGAAAGTCGTGATATTGTTACGGGAGAATTTGAGAATCTTCCTGTCAGTAATAAAGGTATGGTTTGGGTTGATGGCTATTTATTTGTTGTAAGTTATAGTCAAAACAAACTCTACAAATATGATATTACAAGCCAAGAAGTTATAGCTCAATATCCTATTCATAATTCACCTTTTGGTATTACTTATGATGGAAATAATCTCTGGATAGGCTCTTCAACAGGTACTTTCTATTCTTATGATTTAAGTGGAAATTTAGTAACACAATTTACTAATACACTATTGGGTAATCCTGCAATGGCTTGGAATGGAGATAACTTTATAGTATGCTCTTCTTCGAATAATAATCCTCAAATCTATAATGTAGATACTACTGGTAATGTTATCAGTTCTGCTATTCAGACTAATTTCAACGGTAAGATCAATCAAATGGTTTGGGTTACTGATCACACAGGTGGCGAGCTTTGGACTCTTGATTATTCTGCTAATAAGCTCAGGCAGTTAGTCCCAGCTACCGCTTCAATTCTAAATCAGATTAACTATAGTGAATTCTCTGGTATATCTTATGCACTTGCTCATAACGGACGAGATTTATGGATTGCTCCTGATCTTGTAGAAAGTCCTAAACTATATAGAATTGATGATAATATTGGAGAATTCAACTGGTTAACTCTCAGCCCAGTATCAGGTTCATTGCTAGTTGGTCAAGACCAAATTATTAATTTGAACTATGATGCAAGTAACTTATTTGCTGGAAGCTATCAAGCTAACCTTATTATTAATAGTAATGATGCTGAAACTCCTGTAACAATCGTTCCTGTAAGTTTTGAGGTAAATGGAGATGCAAACATTATTGTCTCCTCAGATGAGATTGAATTTGCTACTAGCTTCGTAGGACAAACTCTTACAGAGAATCTGGTGATTTCAAATGCCGGAACTTCTGTTTTAGAAATAAGCAATATTAATCTTAATAGTGCAGAGTTTTCTGTTACTGAAACAACTTATCAGATTGAGCCTTTAGTCTCGCAAGCGATTAGTGTTTCCTTTACTCCTACAAGTAGTGGAGTTAAAACAGCAATATTAACTCTTGTTTCAAATGATCTTAGCAATAGTGAATATCAAATTGAATTAACTGCTATTGCTCAAGGCCAACCTACTATTTCTGTAAATCCTGCTTCATTACTTGTAGATTTAACTATTGATAGTCAAGATACTCAAGTTGTTAGATTATCTAATACAGGTGGTTCTGATTTAAACTATTCTCTAGCTTTGGATGAAACAAATGAAAGAGGGGAGAATTTCTCTACTAATAATGAGTTAAGTCCAATCGGACTCTATGCTGATGAAAGTAGGAATATGCTAAGAAATGAATTACCTAATTATGTTATAAATCAAGATAACCAAGGCAGATTCTTAGGAGACCAAATAGCAACTTATCCTAATATGCCTGTTTGGAATGCTGGAATGTATTGGTTAAATGACGAACTCTATATTGTCGATTATAATAAAGATAATGAAAATCAAACAAGCGGATTGTTGGTTAAATACAGCATTGAAACTAATCAAGTTACAGCATCTTATCCTATTCATACCCTACCTTATGGTATTACCTATGATGGTACTTATTTCTGGATTGGTAATCAATCAGGTAATGTTTATGGATATGACCCTACTACTTTAAATACTAGTTCAAATCCTCCTATAGGAAGTTTTACTTCTCCAGTAGATTACTTCCCAGCGATTACCTATGTTGGAGATAGCTTCTTGCTAAACAGAGCATTCGGCGATGAGGCTATGACTACTATTTATAGGGTTTCTCATAGTGGTGAGATAATCAACACTTACAGTGCTTATTTAGGAAAAAATATCAGTCAATTAGCCTGGGTTGGACATTACTATAATAATGAACTATGGGCTTTCCAGAATGTTATTGAAAACGAAGAAATCACAGGTGGAAAGATACTTCAACTTAGATTAGTAAATGGCTCGATTGTTGTTACCAAGGAAAAAGTATTTTATGATAATAGTGTTATTTATTCCTTTGCTAACAATGGAAAAGATGTCTGGGTAAGTGATATAGCTGGTCCACTCTTCCAAGTAGATGATGGTCGCTGGTTATCAGCAGATAATATTGCCGGAACAATTCCTGCTGGAGAGAATCAAGATATAAACATTACCCTTGATCCAACAGGTATTTATGGTGGAGATTATAGTGGAAGTTTAAGATTTACTTCTAATGATCCTCAGAACAACTTAGTAAATCTTCCAGTATCCATGAGAGTTGTGGGATATCCTGATTATACAGTTGATAGCAACCAAATCAATTTTGGGGAAGTTGCTGTAGAATATTCTCAAACTGAAGATATCGCAATAGTTAATACAGGTAGTGATGAATTAGTGATTACTGATGTTAGTATTATTCCAGAGGGAGTCTTTACTATTGTTTCATCGATTTCTTCTCTTGCTCCTGGAGAATCAGGAAATATTACTGTTGAATTCGCTCCTAATTCTAACACAGAATTCACTGCAAGCTTAGAAATTCAAACTAATGCCGGAAATGAAGCAATTTCTCTTAGTGGGCAGGGCTATCTACCGCCGATAATGGAACTTTCTTTAAGCTCAATTTCATCTTTCTTAAATTATGGACAAGAGACTGAAGAATCTCTAGTAATAAGTAATTCAGGAGATAGAGAATTAACTTATGAAATTGTCATAAGTGATGTTAGTAGAGAAAGTACAAACAATAGAAGTCGTAGTGTTGATGCTAGTGATTGGTTATCAGTAACTCCTTCTTCTGGAAATATACTAGCTGGTAATAATAATAGTGTCTTAGTGAATATCACAGCTACAAATGTTTATGCTGGAAGTTATTCAGCTCAGATTGTTCTTAATAGCAATGATCCTGAAGGTGTTCAGACAATACCTGTTCAATTAACAGTTACTGGTAGTCCAACTATTACTGTTTCAGCAACAGACATTGATTTTGGTTCTGTGCTTATCGGAAATTCAGGTACAGAGACTTTCACCATTACTAACAATGGAAGCTCAACCTTACAGGTATCATCTATGAGCGTTGGTGCAGGGGAATTCTTGGTATCTCCTCCTTCATTTATCCTTGCTCCTGAAGCTTCAAGGACAATAACTGCTTCCTTTACTCCTCAAAGTCAAGGCTCTAAGAGTGCTGAGTTAGTAATAGTTAGTAATGATATTGCTAGTGGAGAAGAGACTGTAAATTTAACTGGTTATGGTATGGAGGCTAGTGCTGAAATATATGCTTCAACTAGTAGCTTAGAGTTTTCAGAAGTTCATGTAGGGAATAGTAGCGAAATAGAATATACTTTATATAATCAAGGTACAGGAGTGTTAAGAATTACAGGAATAAATTCTAATCATCCTGACTTTATTTCACTTTCTACTCCATCAATCAGTAATCCTATGAATATTCAAGCAGGTAACAGTAGAGTCCTTACAGTAAGATTTACACCAACTGGAGATGAAGAAGTAAATGCTATCTTAGATATTATTTCTAATGCTAACAATAGTGAAAATCTAGAAATCACTATGAGCGGTAGGGGGCTTTATGTTCCACAAATTCTAGTTAATAGAAGTTCTTTAGATTGGTTTATCTTGGATAATACTCTCTTCTATGATGAAATAGTAATTAGCAATGAAGGCGAATCTCAGTTAGAATATTCTCTTACTGCAGAAACTATAGCAGTTCCTTGGTTATCAGCAAACCCTGTCTCAGGTACAATAGCTGTAGGTGCTTCAGAAACTATTAACCTTACTATTGATACTAGAAATATTAATTTTGGTTCTTACTTTGCTAATTTCGTTATCACAAGTAATGACCCAAATAATGCAAGCAAATCTCTTCCTATGATTTTGAATCACTCGAATTTCAATTTCACTGATACAGACAATGCGGGAAATGAGTTTCTTGAAACAGCAGATAATGACCTGGGAGTTGATATAAATGAAAATTCACCTAATGCTCCTGTTGAATTCTTCATCTATACTAATGAAACAGCTATCGAATATGCAAAATTAAGAATTAGAGCTTATGATATTGATCCAGGTGAGATTAACTATGTCTTTGTTAATGGCAGTTGGGTTGGTCAATTAGTTGGTTCACGCAATAATTATAGCATAACAGAATTTGCAATAGAGCCATCTTTGATGAACCTGGGTGAGAATGTTGCTAATGAAATAGAGATATCTCTTGATGTGAATGGTGTTGATTCTGGAAGCTCGAAGATAATCTGGGGACAAGTTGTCTTTAATCAATCCCCAATTTATGCCTCTATAAACTCTCTAAATCTCAACAGAACTAACTATTATCCAGGTGAGGTATTAGAAGTTAACTCAGTAATGACAAGTCAGCTTTATAGTCAGACCGTCAGAGCTGAGTATGAATTAGTTAATTCCGATTTAGAGGTCTTAGATTCATCCACTCAAATCATTGATTTATCTGTCTCTGCTAGTTATCAAGCAAGTGCTTCCTTACAACTACCTTCTAGCAGTTCTGTGGGAAGTTATAGTGTGAAATTGGCAATTTATGATAATGAAACAGATGTTAAGCAAGGTGAGAGAACTACTTCCTTAAGTGTTTTATCTGGAGATCCTGTACTAAGCGTAAATGAGCAGATTAATTTTGGTGAAAATTATCTTGGATATCCTAAGATAAGAAATATCCAGATAACTAACCAAGGATATGCTCCTTTAAGCATTATTTCTCTTACTACTACGAATTCTCTTTTCTCTGTTATAGATAGAGCCTTTGTACTCCAAACTGGGGAAAGTGAGACTATTTCTGTTACTTATGCAAGTTCTGAAGAAGGAAACTTTAATGAAGAATTAATTATTGAATCAAATGATCCAAATAATCCTTCTCAAGTTGTTAGTCTTAGTGCAAGCACTACAGAAGCTCCACATCTTGAACTTTCTACAACTGAAATTACTATTTCAATTCCGCGTTTTGGAACTGATCTTGCTTATTTTACTATTTCAAATACTGGAAATAGTAGCTTAAATATAACTTCAATTTCAGTCAGTGGAACTTCATGGTTGACTCTAGCTCCAACTCTTCTTTCTATTTTACCAGATGCTAGTGAAGAGATAGAACTAAGTTTTAGTAGTTATGATTTAACTGAAGGAAACTATAATGCCATAATCCAAGTCACTTCGGATGATCCTGAAAATACAACTTCCTTAGTCTATGTCACAATGACTGTTTTAGAAAGATTAATAACAGCTAACTTCAATGCTAGTCCACTAACAGGTGCTAAGAATTTAGAAGTTACTTTTACTAACTATTCTCAAACATCAGACGATTCTGAGATTACTGAATATGAATGGGATTTCCAAAACGATGGTATTGTTGATAGTAACGAAGTTAATCCTTCTTTTATTTATGAAAAGAGAGGAAACTACTCAGTAAGATTAACAGTTCATAATGAAAATGCTGAAACTCATTCTTTGCTAAGAAGCAATTATATCAGTGTAGTTAATACAGCTCCAATCTTAGTTAGTTCAATACCAAACATTAATATGAATGAAGATGGCCTTAATCAAGATCTTGACTTAAGAAACTACTTCACCGATGCAGATGGAGATAATTTAATCTTCAGAGTATCAGGTAATAATCATATTCAAGCTCAAATATCAAATGGTATAGTTACTTTAAGACCTGAGTTAGATTGGTATGGTATTGAAGAATTGACTTTTACTGCAACAGACAATTATCAAGCAGTAGCTAGTGATATCATCACGGTAACAGTTATTGATGTTCCAGATGCTCCTCATTTCTTAGAGTTACCTTCATCAATTTCCATGTTACAAACTACTAGACAAGTTATTGACTTTGCAAATCATCTTTATGACCCTGAACAAAGTCTTTCCTTATTGTCCTTAGCAATCACAGGAAATGATCAAATTACTTGCGATATTCTTGGTTTAGAAGTTACTTTCTCTGCTCCTGAAGAATGGGTAGGTATGGAGACTTTAACTCTTAGTGTGAGTGACGGAACAGGAAGATTAGTTACCTCACAAGATCTTGAAGTATATATTACTGACTCTTATGAAGCTCAGTTTGAAGCTGATGATACAGAACTATTATCTGGTCAAACTGTTAACTTCACAGATTTAACTGTTGGAAATCCAAATCATTGGGCTTGGTATTTAGATAATGATACTACTGTTGATAGTAATCTACAAAATCCTAGTTTCACATATAATACAGGTGGCTCATACTCGATAAGTTTAGTAGTCTCCTATATTGACGAGGATGATATGCTGGTAGCCTCAGATAGTGTTATGTATGAAGATTATATAACAGTCGAAGGTACTTCTATCCCTGGTGGAAACTATTTCGGTAATTGGGAAGTTGCCTTCTCACCATATAATGTTTACGGCCAAGTCTCAATTGAATCAGGTACGACCTTAACAATTGAAGAGGGAACTGTTATTAACTTCTTAGAAGATACAGAATTCGTTATTGAAGGTGGCTTAGTCGCTGATGGTGTTATATTTGGTTTAGCAGATAATGGCTCAAGAGAAATTAGTCAATGGCAAGGAATTAAATTCAATGCCTCTGAAAATAACTCCAGTCTTACTAACTGTACTTTTAAAAACAGTGCTAAAGCTATTGAGATAAATAATGCTTCTCCAATCTTATCAGGAATTAATATAGAAGGTGTTGATAGTGACCATTCAGCTATTAAAATAATCGGTAGCTCTCAAGCTCTTATAAATAATCTTGACATCGATAAATATACTTCAGCAATAGAGATTCTCGGAGACTCTTCTGACAATGTTCCTGTTTTATCCAATATTAGAGTAAGACATACAACAAATACTTCTAGAACAGAAGATGAAAATGCTATAGCTGTTAAAATCCAAGATTCAAATTTAACTATTGATGATCTTGATATTGAAGATTTTGCTAAAGGTATAGAAATCAAATCAACTTCAACTTCTTCAAGCCCTGTCTTGACAAATATTAGAGTAAGGCACACTACTAATACTTCAAGAGTCGATGATACTTATGCTGTGAAAGTTCAAGGTAATAGCTCACCAAGAATTAGTGACTCTGTTATTGATGACTTCTCAAAGGCCATTATCTTTGATGCTCTAAGTTCAACAACTACCCCAGTCTTGACTAATATTAGAGTAAGACATACAACTAACACCTCTAGAAATTTAGGTGATACAGCTATTGAGTTTATTGGAGTGATAAATGCCGAGATAGACTCTTTAGAAGTAGATGATTTCCTTACAGGAATCTATTTTGAAAATAGTGAAAGAACCGAGACTACTATTCCAACTCTTTCCAATATTAGAGTAAGGCATACAACTAATACTTCAAGAACTGATGCTGTGGCTTTAAAGAGTATTGGTAAAGTTGATTTACAAATTACAGGCTTTGAATCAGAAAATGTTAAAGATGGTATTTCTATTTACTCTTCAGGTTCAACTGCCCCAGTCTTAACTAATATCAGAGTAAGACATACAACTAATACCTCAAGAGATCTTGGCGGAAAAGCACTGGATTTCATTGGCGATATTTCACCACAGATTTCAGATGTTATCATTGAAGATTTCGTAACAGGTATCAATTTTGATAATAGTGATAGAAGTGAAGAGACAATACCAGTCCTAACTAATATTAGAGTTAGACATACTACCAATACTTCACGAACTGATGCTATAGCTCTTAAAACTAGTGGATTAGTTAAGTTAGTATTAAGTGATTTCGAATCTGATAATGTTAAAGATGGTATTTCTATCTATTCTTCAGGTTCTACTGCACCTGTCTTAACTAATATTAGAGTCAGACATACTACTAATACTTCTCGTGAATTAGGTGGAAGAGGTATTGAACTGCTTGGTTCTATACAAGCTGTAATGGATTCTGTAGAAGTTGAAGATTGCTTGACTGGTATTTATTTTGAGAATCTAACAAGGACTGAGCCTACTTGTCCAGTTCTGACAAATATAAGAGTTAGACATACTACTAATACTTCAAGAACTGATGCTGTAGCATTTAAAAGTGTTGGACTTATCAACTTCAAGCTAACAGATTTCGAATCTGAAAATGTTACTGATGGTATTAATCTCTATTCAAGTGATGTAACTCTACCTGTACTTACTAATATTAGAGTAAGGCATACAACAAACACTAGCAGAAATGTTGGAGTTGGTATCACTTTAACTGAGCAAGCTAATGCTTGGATAAGAAATTCACTTGTTGAAGGTTTTAATGTTGGATTAATGGCTAGTGGGAATAATTCAGCTAATATTGAAAGAAATGCCTTAATCGACAATATTACAGCTATTATACTTTCTGGTGAAGAATGTGCAACTCAAATTCATCATAACCACTTTGAAAGCCAGTTAGAAGATTTGGTAACTTGCTTCACCATTAATAATAATGACATCATACAAATCCTAAATAATAATATTTTAGGCTATGATAGAATTATCAATGGTGAAAATTCGTCTCCATACCTTAGTCAGAATATAATTTGGGGAAGCCTACTATCAAGTGCTGATCTTGCTAGTGGCGATCAAGTAAACGCTACTTTCGAGTATAATGATATATCTATGGCTTCAGGTTACGCTCCTGGTGATGGAAATATGAATGTTGACCCTAACTTTGATGATTCCGATGATAATCATAATTTAGAACTCAATATCTATTCTACTTGTATTGATGCTGGTAATCCAAACTTACCTTCTGATCCTGATGGTTCTGTTGCTGATATGGGTATGAACTATATTCATCACTTAGTCAATTTTAATTCAACCAGTAGATTCGTTACTTTAGGAACACCTATTCAATTCGATAATAAATCAGAAGGTCATGATGATGTTTCGACAAGTATTCTTTGGGAATTTGGTGATGGTCACTCTAGTACAGACAGAGATCCTGCTCATACTTATGGCGAAGTTGGATTATACACTACTACTCTTACCATGACAACTGGAAGTTATACCGATGTTATGAGTAGTGAAGTATTTGTAGTAATTCAAGAAGAAGCAATATCTATTCCTCAAAATCCTCTAGTAACAATGGCAGGAAGTAGTTTAAATCTTACTTGGGAAGAGGTAAACCAGACAGTCTCTGGAAGTCCGGTAGAGAATGTATCTTACTTGATTTATTCATGTGACGACCCTCAAGGAATATTCCGATATCGTGCAAATGTCAGTATCTTAAATTGGACAGATGCAAATATTGCTCAAGCAGCTGATAGACAGTTCTATTTTGTCTTGGCTTTCGTTGGTGAAGATAGGTCTTCTCTAGAAGATTTTATCAGTACTCATCGTTATTTGAGAAGAGATGGGGAAGTGGTGGCACCTGCTGATAGCTTCAATGTAAAAACTAGAAGTAAAAAATAAGTAAAATCCCGTAACAGATTGAAGAGTGTGGTTTCTTTAATCACACTCTTATTCTTTTGTCTTACTATGGTCCTATCTTGTTCCTTCTCACTCAATTCAATACTTATTCGATTTCTATTCAAGAAGTGTGTGAAGAAGAATTGGACAAGGATAAAGTACTAAGTAACTGATATAACAAAGAGAATTTTTAATCACTTTTTCTTGGTTTTTTTGTAAAAAAAACTTGCCTAGAATTTTATAACGGAAATAATGATTTTTTTACTATGATCTGATAAATGTATTTTTAAGAGATTCTATTTTAAGAAATTTAATAGAATGATTTAATAATGGAGAGCTAATGATAGATTATAATGATTTACTACCTGGGATAATTAGAAGAATTGTTTCTGAAATAGATCTTACACCTAGTCAACTACCCTACTCAAGAAGTATTGAAGCAGGAGTTTTATTTACAGATGTTAAAGGCTTTACTAAAATGACGGAGTTTGTCAGTAAAGGTGGACACTATTCTGTAGAGATTATCACTGAACTTTTAAACAGCTATTTTGAGAAGATGTATGAATCTATAGATAATTATGATGGTGATTTAATTAAATATGGTGGTGATTCTATCCTCGCAATATTTCCTGGCAATCAAGAATTAGCAGAGTTCCGAATGAATGCTTGCCTAATTGATATGAAAAAAAATCTATCTGATTTAAATATTCTTTTAAAACAAAATTATTCCCTAGAAATTGACTTTCACTATAATATGAATTGGGGAGAGGTAAAGATTAATATTGTTGGTGATTCCAGATATCATTTAGATTATTTTATTACTGGCCAACCTCTAAGTAAAATATTTTCCTCTGAAGAAGGTAATTTAAATCTTAGCATAAAAAGCTTAGATTATCTCAAAAAAGAAGTTAAAGTTGAAGTTGAAGTCAATAAGTTAAGGGTATTTTTCCCTAAATTAGTGAATCAATGGTTAGAGAATCATAAATTCCAAGGAGAATTAAAAAATTCAGCTGTTATTTTTGTTAAAGTTGCAAATAGTGAAGACGAAAAATCAGAAATTAATTTAATCTCTTATAATGAATTTTACAAACAACTTCAAGGAATTGTCTATTTCTATCAAGGAACAATAAATAAGATTGATTATACCGATAAAGGTTACTTGATTCTGATAACTTTTGGAGTACCTTATCTGCATAATGATGATATTGAAAGAGCATTTATATGTTCTTCTAAAATATCACAGCTTTCTCAAACAGGTCTCAAAACTAAAATAGGGTTAACTTATAATAACATCTACAGCGGTATCTTAGGAGCATCTAAACGGTATGAATACGGCATAATTGGTAATGGTGTTAATATCTCAGCTAGGCTTATGAACGAATCTCTTGATAATGACTTTACTTTTTCATCTGAGATTCTTCCACACATCAAGGGAAGATATGAAATAGAATGTATCGATAAAGTGAAAGTTAAAGGTATTTCTGATGAAATTGAGATATATCATGTTCTCAATGAACTTTCAGACTTCTGGAGTGCTTATCAAGGTAATTTTGGAAATAATCCCTTGTTTGGTTATAAAGAAGAATTAAAAGAGATGGAAAATAATCTATTAATCTGTATCTCTGGTATTTCTGGAAGTGGAAAATCTCATCTAATTCATGAATTTCTTAAAGCTAAAATAGAAGAAAGAGCATCTATTTGTTTGCTTGTTTTAAGTGAATTCGAGAAACTAAAACCATTTAATCTCTTCTATAAAATGATTAATAAATACCTGATAATTGATAATATAGTTAAAGATTTTTCCCTAATAAAAAACTTTGTTCTGAAAAATAATGTTAAAGTAGATTTAGAAATTATCTATGATTACTTCAATGATGCTTCAAAAGATGTGAAAGAAAAGCAAAGTTCTATTGTTTATGATATTCTAACAGAGATTATACTTGAGAATTATCAAGAGAATCAAGTCTTTGTTATCGAAAATATTCAGTGGATTGATGCCCAATCTTTTGAATTACTTAAAAAACTTGTACCTAGACTCCAAACAGAAAACAAAAAAGTAATATTGACTGCTAACAATGACTATATGTTCAATGAACTAGTCTATTATTCTCCAAGAAAGATTGAAATGAAGAATTTTGAAGTTTCATTAGCAAAAGAGTTCTTTAAATCTGAAAATCTAACAATTTCTGATAAAGCTATCACGGAAATTCTTGCTTTAGCTCACAATAACCCAGCTTATATCAAAGAAATAAGTCTAATTATAAGACAGAATTGGAGTGATTCTCAAGGTGTTTTTGATTCAGGAGATTTTCAATATTTAATTCGAAATGGAAAATTACCAATATCCTTTGAAAATGTACTATTAAATGACTTTGAAACTTTAGATGAAGACACTAAGCAATTACTAAAATATGCCTCTATTATGGGGGTTAGTTTTTCAGCTCAACTCTTCGATGTTTTTTCAGACAAGTTTATTCAAGAACATATAGAAACTGTTCTAGCCAAACTAACAAATAATAGACATATCTTCCAAAAATTAATCTTGCCTGAAGTAGAATATTATTTTAACAACTCCTTGATGAGAGATGCAATTTATAGGACTATTCTCTTGAAGGAGAAGCAAAAATTACACTTAATTATTGCTAAATATTATCTAAAGAATTTCCAAGAGAATTTATCCCTCTATTATGAAATTATTGCTAATCACTTTATCATGGCTAAATCTAAAACTAATGCTGTGAAATGGTGCATTTTGGCAGCTGAGAAGAACTATGAACTTTCTGCCTATGGAGTTAGTGCTTACTATTATACTCAAGCTTACGACTTTTGTGGAGATGTAAAACAGTGCAATGAAATATTAATGTCTCTTGTTTCTGTACATGTTGCTCAGAATAAAGCCCCTGAAGTTGCTCAATATCTTCAACAAATTGAGCCAGAACTTTTAACTTCATACCAACTAGACCTTTATTACTTCTATAAAATACGGCTTTATGAACTTCAAAAAGATTTTGACTTGTTTAATCAAACATATCAAGAAGTTAAAAATAAAATCCAATCTGACGAGATTTTATTTAGAATTAAATTAGTATCTTTTGATTATTCTCGGATGAATAATTCTATTGAACTATTCACTGAATTAAAAGATGAATTAGCTGCAGAGATAAATTCTCAACCTGCAACTTTTGGGATTATCTACTATTCAATTCTTGGACAATATTATCTTGATAGAGCAGAATATTCTCTTTCTGAAGAGAACTATCTCAAACTAAATCAAATAGCCTTAGAACATGATAAAAGACTATACTTAAGAATTTCAGCAACTTCTCTAGGGATAATTCATTCAAGAAAAGGTAATCAAGAGCAGGCTTTAGAATATTTCCAAAGTGCAATTACTATAGCCGAGGAGATAGGCGATAAGCATGGATTTGCTAAAGTTAATACTGAAATTGCTATGATTTACTTTGCCCAAGGTTTTGATGATCAAGCTTTAACTACTCTTAATAATTGTCTTCAAGTAGCAAAATATATTGGCGATAAACAGCAAGAACAAACAGTGCTCTATAATTTAGGTTATATTTATAGTGTTCTGCAAGAATATAGTAAAGCTATTGAATATTTAATCAAAGCTAGGGATATTGCTCTGTTTATAAATGATAAAGTTGGAATAGCTTATGCTAATGATGGATTAGGGGATGCTCTTTTCCAGCAACAAAAATTTAATGAAGCAAAAAAAATATATGAAGATAATTTAAAACTACAAGAAAGTTTACACGATAGAGAAGGTATAGCCCATACTATAGGTAACTTAGCTAATATCCTTAGAGAAGAGAAAAACTATCCCAAAGCTCTAGAATTTTATCAAATTCAATTCGATGCTCTTCATGAAATTGGAGATAAAATTGGTGAAGGAAAAGCTCTCTTTAATTGGGGAATAACTTATGAAATATTAGCTGATAATGCCAAAGCTCTGGAAAAATTGAAAGAAGCTCTTAAACTTTTTAAAGAAGCTAATGACATAAATTATGCAGAATTTACCCAACAGCAGATAGACAGAATAAGTAATGATTAAAGCTAATTAGAAAGTTCAAATTATGAATATACAATACCTGAAAAATCCCCCTCTGTGAGGGGGAAAACAGGAGTTGATACAATTCTTCTTAAATCACAGCTGTAAGAGGCCTAGATTCAACTTTTTAGGAGATTCCTAAGGCACTGCAAGAATTATAATATCATATAGTCTCGAGCTACTTTTTGACAATTAATTTATCAGAAAAAGAAAGTAATATGCTATTTAAATCATAAAATATGAAGAAAAGCAATATATCCTAATTTCTTTTAGAACTTATCATATTTCACGAATTCAGTTATCTCTCTACGGTTAGGAACTTCTTTAACTTCATTTGGATAACCTGTTGCTATGGCACAAGATATGTGGTGTCCCTCTGGTATATTAAAGTGTTTTTTTATTTCCTCTTTATTCATATCAGTAATCCAGCAAGTGCCAACATTAAAAGTATGAGCTGCAAGCATAAAATAAGTTGCAGCGATATCAGCATCTTGTTCTAACCTAATAGTTTTGGTATTATCGCTAATAACTAAGACTGCCATTGGAGCATTTAGAATTGGATTTCCTGCTTGCCCCCGAGTATTAGCTAACCACTTTAACTCTTCTTTATCTGAAATTACAAGATAGTAATAAGACTGACTATTTCTGGATGTAGGACTATATCGACAGAGGTTAAAAATGCTATTTAACACTTTAGGTTTAATAGGTTTATCCTGAAAGTTTCTAATAGATCTTCGTTTGATTAAAGTCTCATCAAGTGAGGTATAAGCTAAAAGAGGATGAAGAAAAGTCTGAAACTCTATTTTTCTACCTTCGGGATCACAGATGTAAAAGTGATAAATATTAAATTTCTTATTAATTCTCAAATCTTGAGTTACTAAACTTTCATATTTTTTGTAGGCTCTTTCAATAACTGACCTATCTTGATTGAAAATAGTAATAATACCAGCAGTTTCTGCAAGTTCTGCTTCCATAAATCCTAACAAAAGATTACCTTTTTTATAGATATTGCAATTAGCTTGTTCAAGCCAAAGTTCCATTTCCATAGTATGATGATAGAAATGATGGATAATATCTAATGACTGAGTTTTAAAAAATATTATTCCAGACATGTTATCTCCTTTAATTAAGCATAATGCAAGATTTTAGCTTTTAGTCGATTTATTAAATGAAATCGCTAATAATATTTGGTTACTGAATTAGATTGTTTCTTTGATATCACCATGTGAGTAGGCATAAAGTAATTTTTTAAGATCTGTTATTTGTTGTTTAAGTATTTTACCTGTATCAGTATCTTTTACTCTAATCCTTTCATGAGAGGTCTCTAAAATTGATCTTTGGGATACAATATCAATCTGCTCTTCTATAGCTTCATTCTTGGAAACAAAAGGTTGATGAGCAGTAAGAGTTAATCCATGAGAGTTGGCTATTAAAGTGTAGCCAGCAATACCAGTTACTTTTTGATAAGCTCTTGAGAAACCTCCATCAATAACTATTAGGCGTCCATTAGCCTTGACAGGAGATTCACCTTTTGAGGTCTTAACTGGTACATGACCATTAAAAATATGCGACTGGTCGGGGTTTAAACCAAATTCTTCTAGAATTGTTCTACATGTTTTTTCATCATTACGATATTCATAATAAGGATTTTTCTCTTCTATATGTGTCTCTTTATCCTTAATGAATAGCCTTTCAAAAGTAGCCATTTTCTTCTTTCCGAAAAGAGGAGAATCTATTCCAGACCATAAATACCACATAATATCTTCTCCATATTTCTTGGCTACAATATCTTTGCTCATATAGCCTTGACGGACAATCCTATCAAACTTATCCATCAACTTCTTACCTGTGTACTCTTTTCCTTGGATAGAGAGTTTTTTAAGAGAAGCATCTTTGTTTAAAAGAATGCAACCATGGAAAAGTAGATTATTATTATGTACTTTGTAGAGTGAACCTTTCGAATAGAGGAGCTGAACATGTCTTTTCAACTTTTCGTTAGAGGTAAAAGTCTCCTTGAGTTGTTTAACAATAGCTTTTTCATCCTTAGATAAAGCATTAGGATTTTTTGGATCTATTGTGGGGAAGTTGCAACTTGATAATGTATACTCTTTTCCATCTAATTCGATGGTCCCAGTTTTATAATTGATCTTTTCTAAGAGAAGTCTATCATCCATTTCAAAGGCAGATCTTCGCTTGATTAACTCAGCTTCAAGTTTGAATTGTAAGATAGCAACTGCTTTTGATATTTTGGCTAAGTTACAGGCATTCTCCGAAACATTGTTTTCTTTAGGCATAAATTCTTCACATGGGTCATCCTTATAAGTATCTAAGGCAAATTTCCATAGTGGGCGAAGATTAATCCCATAACCATCTTCAATAGTATCAATATTACCATAACGGAAAGAAATTCTTAGTAAGTTTGTTATACAAGCAAGTGAACCAGCTGCAGCCCCCATCCAAAGTATGTCATGATTACCCCACTGAATATCAAAGCTATGATGATTAGAAAGCAAATCCATTATTAGATGCGGGGAAGAACCACGATCAAAAATATCTCCTAAAATATGTAAATGATCTATTGAAAACCTCTGAATTAATTTGCAAATTTCTATAATGAAAGATTCAGCTCTTCTTAACTCTATAATTGTTTTAATGATCTGATTATAATATTCATGCTTATTCTCACCTTGTTCGTTGAGTAATTCATCAATAATATAGGCGAATTCCTTAGGGAGAGCTTTTCTTACTTTAGAACGAGTATATTTTGAGGCTGATTCTCGACATAATTGAATTAATCTAAAGAGGGTAACAGAATACCAGTCATTGATGTTAATATCCTCATTTCTCTTCCTTTTCAATATCTCTTCAGGGTAATAAATTAAGAAAGTCAACTCACCTTTTTCTTTGGTAGTTAGAGCTATTTCAAAGAGATTCTTAATTTTGGCTTTAATCACTCCTGAAGCATTTCTAATTACATGTTGAAAGGAATCATACTCACCATGAATGTCTGATAAGAAATGTTCAGTTCCTTTGGGAAGATTAAGGATGGCTTGAAGATTTATTATTTCTGCACTGGCAGTTGCTGTTGTTGGGAATTTCTCGGAAAGCAGTCTGAGGAATGGTAATTCAGTTTGACTTATTTGAAAAGTAGACATAAATTCTCCTATAATAATCATTATTTATTGTACCATTATAAAATAATTAATTATCTAAGCAAGCTATTTTTTCTTGACTAAAAAATTATCATTATTTATTTATTATATTAGAGATTTTGAGGAGTGTATATGCCTAAAATATTAGTTACTGGTATAAGTGGTTTTGTTGGCCAAGCAACAGCTAAAGAAATTTTAAAGAATCCAGAGAATCAAGTAGTTGGTTTGATTAGACCTAATACAGATAAAAAAAGAATCGCTGAATTTATTGATAAAGTTGATTTTATTGAAAACGATCTATGTGATATCAATAACTTAAAAAAAACACTCAATGATCATGCCTTTGATATAATTGTTCATATTGGAGCGCTCAGAGGGGGAAGACCCGATGCCAGAGATAAATACTATCTTGCTAATGTGGAAGCTACTGCTGTTATTGGTAATTACTGTTTAGAACGAAAGATAAGGTTAATCTATTGCTCTTCTGTAGGAATCTTTGGGGCAATCCCTAAGCATTTACCTGCAGATGAATCTACTGTAAGGCAAGATGATAATTACTATCATTTTACTAAAATACGCAGTGAAGCCATCATCGAAGAGTTAAATAAATTAGGACTTGACTCTGTAATAATCAGGCCTGCTATAACTTATGGTGCAGGTGATTACGGTTTCCCTTATACACTATGTAAATTAGTTGATAAGAAGATGATGCTTCTCACAAATCACAAAGTCAAAATTCATTTAACTAATGTTCACTCCTTAGCTACCGCCTTTGCTTATTTTGTTAATAATCAAGTAGGTTCAGGTAATAGTTATATTATCGCAGATAAATCACCAGTTCTGCTAAGTGAGTTAGTTCAGTTTATTTCTCAAAATATCCATAATAATACATATCCCAAAAATAGGACTGTATCTGCTCATCTTTTTTCGGTCGGAAAGAAAATAGCCCAGATGCTTAAAAGTGAAATTTATGTTTCCCGTTTTGAACTAATATCTCAAAGTTGGTTCTATGATATTACTAAAAGCTATCAAGATATACCTTTAGAGGATACTGAAACTTTAGAGAACTTTGATGAAGTCATTACCTGGTATTTAGGAAACAAATAATGGCTATACCTATAATTCACTTTTGGAAAAAATACTTTAGTGAGCCTGATGAAGGTTTAGGCTCAAGTTATGAAAGGATAATAATTCATAATAGGCTTATGGAAGTTATATCAAAGTACAAAATTAAGTCTCTTCTTGAAGCTCCTTCATTTGGCTTTACAGGTCTTTCAGGCATAAACTCTATGGGTTTCGCTAAAGCTGGAATAGATGTAACTATTATTGATCATGATGCTGAAAGACTAGAACTTATAAAAGGAGTTTGGGAAGATTCTTTGCTCCCTTTAAAATATCAAAGTGTTGAAAATTATAGAATTTTAAATTTCCCTGATAAGTCTTTTGACCTTAGCTGGAATTTCTCAGCTCTTTGGTTTGTGGAAGATTTATCTGTATTCTTAACAGAGTTAGATCGAGTAACTAATAAGATTATTATTCTCGCAGTTCCGAATCGGAGCGGTTTAGGCTATCTAAGTCAGAAGTACTTTGGTAAAGAAGAACTTAGCAAATATCTCAAAGAAGAAAATATTATTCATAAAAACTTTAATCCGATCATGAATAATCTCGGTTGGAAAGAAGTTGCTTGGGATTTCTTTGATTGCCCACCCTGGCCCGATATAGGAATGGCTAAAGAGGATTTCCTTAAGAAACTTAAACTGGGATTTTTAATTAAAGAGAATAAAACTCAAGAGCATGAGTCTCTTTCTATACTAGATTTTTGGCAAGATAAAGATAGTGCTTTTGCAGATAAGATGATGCAATACTATTGGTTAGAAAAATATGCTCCCAAATTATTTAAAAGAATTTGGGCTCACCATAAATTTTATATCTATAAAAGGAAATTAAGATAACTATGAAGAAAACAATCTTTATTTATTTCTCCTACTCAGGAGATAATGATAAGTTAGCGACTATATTAAAAAAAGAAATTAACTGTGATATTTTGAAACTAGAAGCTGAAAAAGAATATACGAATAGCAGTATTAAAATACTTTTTCAAGGAGGACAAGAATCTGTAAGAAAGAAAACTCCTGCTCTAAAGCCATATAATATTTGTCTAGATGATTATGAGTATATAATTTTTGGGACACCTGTATGGGCTTGGACTTATGCTCCAGTTTTGAGAAGTTTCTTACACGATAATACAATATCTAACAAGAAAATAGTATTAACTTGTACACATAGGGGAGGACCTGGTAAGACTTTAGAAAATTTTATTGAAGCTCTTCCTGATAATCAAATCATCTTACGAAGAGATATTCATGCACCTATAGAAAATAATGATAAAGTCGACAAGTTAATTGAAGATATTAAACTAATTATTAATTAACTAAAATAAGGATTTAATCAGTAATTTAAGAAGATTAAATAAATTAAAATTAATTAAGTACCATAAAAAAAAATAATATTTTCTTGACATCTATTAAAATAAAGTTGTAAATGGTATTTATATTGAAAAATCCATAAACGGGGGAAAATTAATGAAGAATTATGACATGAAAAACATTCGAAATATAGCCTTTTTAGGTTCAAGTGGAGCTGGTAAAACCACCCTCGCAGAAAACTTATTATATACTACTAAAATGATTACTCGTATTGGAAAAGTTGATGATGGAAATACTGTCATGGACTTCGACCCGGAAGAGATTGATAAAAAAAATTCACTCTCATTAAGCTGTGGTTTCATCGACTATAAAAATAATAGGATTAATATCATTGATGCTCCGGGAACACCTGATTATATTGGTGACCAATTATCAGTATTCCCAGCTGTAGAAACTGTTTGCGTTGTTGCTAATGGTGCAGGTGGTTTTGAAGTTGGTTTAGAAAAAGCTTTAGAACAACTTGGTAATTCAAATAAAAGTAGAGCTTTAATTATCAATAAACTAGATCAAGAACATTCAGATTTCAACAAAATAATTGAAACTATATCAGAAAATATTGGCATAAACGCAACTCCATTTATTATTCCTATTGGAAGTGAAAGTGAATTCAAGGGTGTTGTTGACATCCTAAGGAATAAAGCTTATATCGATGGTAAATTAACAGATGTCCCTGCTGATATGGCTGATGATGTTGAAGAAAAAAGAATGGGTTTAATGGAAGCTGTAGCTGAGTCAGATGAAGAACTTTTAGAAAAATTCTTTGAAGCTGGTGAGTTGACTCACGAGGAAATGGCTATCGGTGCTAAGAAAGCTATTGCTTCTGGCTCAATTATGCCTGCTTTTGCAGTTTCAGCAAGTAGCCAGGTTGGTTTAAATAGTCTGCTTGAAGCAATCATTGAATATCTTCCAAGTCCTGCTGATTGTTCTACCTTAAGTGTTCTTGACAATGATGAAGAAAAAGATTTTATCTGCTCACCAGACGGTAAAATTTTAGGTTTTATTTTTAAAAATTACGCAGATCCAACTATGGGTGATATTGCTTACTTTAGATTATACTCTGGTTCAATGGTTTCTGGAACAGATGTCTTTATCCCAGAAAAGGATAATAAAGATAAAATTGGTAATATTTACTATGCTCAAGGAAAGAATAGAGTAGATGCTGGTGAAATTAAAGCTGGTGAAATTGGAGCTTTAGTGAAGCTTAAATATGCTAGATCAATGGACTCTATTGTTGAGATCGGTTCTAATGTAAAATGCAAACCTGTTGTATTCCCTGATGCGGTTATGTGGAAATCTATCATGGGTGAATCACAAAATGATGAAGATAAAATTGGTGTTGCAATTCAGAGGTTAATGAATGAAGATCCTACTATTAACTTAAAAATCAATCCTGAAACACATGAAAACATAATTTCAGGAACAAGCGAACAGCAACTTGTTTTACTTCAAAAGAAATTAAGAAATCGTTATAAAGTTAATGCTATTCTAAAAGCTCCAAGAATACCTTATCGTGAGACTATTACTGGTAAAACTGATGTTGAATATAAACATAAAAAACAATCAGGTGGTAAAGGTCAGTATGGTCATGTATTCATGAGAATTGGACCTAAGGAGAGAGGTGAAGGATATGAATTCATTAATTCAGTAGTTGGTGGAACTATCCCTTCAGGCTATATCCCTGCTGTTGAAAAAGGTATTAATGAAACTATGCTTGCTGGTATTATCGCAGGTTATCCTGTTGTTGATATCTATTGTGACTTATACTATGGTTCTTATCATGATGTTGACTCTTCAGAAATGGCCTTTAAATTAGCTTCAACAATGGCGTTGAAAAATGGCTTTAGCAAATGTAATCCTATTCTTTTAGAGCCTATTCATACTCTAAAAATAGAGATACCTACAGAATATATGGGTGATGTTATGGGTGATATTTCAACTCGTAGAGGTAAAATTGTGGGTATGGAGCAAGAAGGAAGAAAACAAATTCTTACTTCTGAGCTTCCTCTTGCTGAAGTTTATAAGTACTTCCCAACACTTAAATCTCTAACTCAAGGTAGAGGAAAATTCACTCAATCATTCTCTCATTATGAGAAAGTACCTTCTGATGAAGCGACAAAAATAATTGCTGAAGCTCATCAAGAACAAGAATAAATTGACAAAAAAACATATAGAAAATTTATTAACTTAAATAGGTTATTAAACTCGAGCCGGCTTAATAGTCGGCTCTTTTAAATCAAAATTAGAGAGGAATGCCAATGTCAGGACATAATAAGTGGAGCTCAATTAAACATAAAAAAGGTGCAGCCGACGCAAAGCGTGGAAAAGTATTTACTAAGTTAGGAAAAGAGATTGTGATTGCAGCTCGTATGGGCGGAGGAGATCCAGAAATGAATCCTCGTTTAAGAACAGCTGTTCAAGCAGCTCGTGACCAAAATATGCCTAAGGATAATATTGAAAGAGCTATTAAAAGAGGTACCGGTGAGATAGAAGGTGTAACTTATGAAGAAATCACCTACGAAGGCTACGGTCACGGTGGTGTTGCTATATTAATAGATTGCACTACTGATAACAAAAATAGAACTGTTGCTGAGATTAGACATACACTCAGTAAGTATGGTGGTTCTATGGCTGAATCAGGTTCTGTTTCTTGGAATTTCGAACAAAAAGGATTCTTTCTTATTTCTGCAGAAGGAAAAGATGAAGATGAATTCATGATGGAAGCGTTGGAAGCTGGAGCTGAAGATGTTAAATTAGAAGATGATATGTTCGAAGTTTATACAGTTGCTTCTGATTTTCATACTGTTATGAAAAACTTTGAAGAAGCTGGCTATGAACCACAGGAACCTGCCTTAATTAAAGTTCCTAAAACTACAGTAAATGCAGATGCAGTGGCAGAAAAATTAATGAGACTCTTAGATATTCTTGATGATTTAGATGATACTCAAAAAGTTTGGGCTAATTTTGACATCTCAGACGAAGTGATGGAAAAACTTAATCAAGAATAGATGACTATTATTGGTTTTGATCCAGGAACCAGATTTTGTGGATATGGTATCATTCAAACAGAAAAAAGGAAAGTTCTTGCAGCTGGTTGTGATGTTATCAAATTAAACTCACAAGAGCAATTAAGTGAGAAATTAACACAATTATTCCAGGTGATTTCTTCCATAATAGAAGAGTATAAGCCTGATATTGCTGTAGTTGAGACTATCTTCTATGGTAAGAATATTCAGTCTTCAATAACTTTAGCACATGCCCGAGGGGTTATTCTCTTGGCATGTGCTTTATCAAATATCAAAGTTTTTGAATACTCTCCAAGAGAAGTGAAAAAAGCAGTTACAGGAAATGGTAATGCTAACAAAACACAAGTTAGGTTAATGATTCAAAAGATTATAGGTTTAAAAGAACCCATACAATCGGAAGATGCTTCAGATGCTTTATCTGTAGCCTACACTCACTTTAATAAAGTAAAGTTTGGAAATCTTAATTTAATGGAAGAGGGCTATGCAAAACAGACATAAAGATCGAGAGAAATACTTTAACGAGCAAGTTATTACAACCACTAAATATGTAATCCCTTTCCTAAATCAATATCTGTCCACAGAAAATATCTCTGTCCTTGAGATAGGGTGTGGTGAGGGCGGTAATCTCAAGCCTTTTCTAAAACAAGGCTGTAAGGTAGTTGGAGTAGATTTAGCAAAAGATAAAATAGCTAATGGCAAAAACTACTTATCTGATTATATTAAGGATAATAGATGTCTGTTATTAGATGAAGATGTTTTCAACATCAATTCTTTAGGAGAGTTCGATTTGATATTTTTTAGAGATGTAATTGAGCACATTATTGACCATGAAAAACTACTGTCTTTTACTTATGAGCACTTAAAACCATCTGGAATTGCCTTTATTGCTTTTCCACCTTGGCAAAATCCCTTTGGTGGTCATCAACAAATGCTAAACTCTTTTCTTTCCAAAATACCCTTCATCCACCTACTAAACAGTCATATTTATCGTAATATTTTGAAAATTTCAGGTGAAAGAGAAGAAGTAATTAAAGAACTTATAGAATTAAATGAAAGCAAAGTAACTTTAGAGCATTTTGGTAAGCTTATCCAAGAAACAGATTTTAAATTTCTCGCCGCTAGACTTTATTTCATTAATCCAAATTATGAGGTTAAATTTAACTTAAAACCTATTGTTCTGAATAAGTATCTTGCCCAAATCCCTTACTTGAGAAATTTTCTTAGTACAACTTGTTATGCTGTATTAAAAAAATGAGGAAAATATAATGTTCAATTATCTGAAAGGTATAGTAGCTGAATTAACTCCACTCTACTGTGTTATAGATTGCCATGGAGTAGGTTATGAAGTTGAAATATCTCTTACAACTTATGAAAAGATTAGATCTCAAGCAGAGATAAAACTGCTTATTCATCATCATCAAAACGATGAAGGGGTTAGACTTTTTGGCTTTTATAGCAAAGATGAAAAAGCACTCTTTCGCAAACTCATCTCAATTTCTAGAGTAGGTCCAAAAATTGCTCTTTCAATGCTTTCGGCTCTCCCAGTAGCCACAATCATAAATTCAATCCTGAGCGATGATTACTCTTTATTATCTAAAGTACCTGGCTTAGGCAAGAAAACAGCTCAAAGATTAATAATCGAGCTCAAAGATAAACTTGATGATATTGAAATAATAGGGCATGAATTTAATAGTCCACAACTTAACGATGTTGCTAAAGAAGCAGAAAACGCACTGCTTACTTTAGGTTATAAAGCATTTGATATTAGAAAAGCTTTTCAGTCTATCCTATCTCTTGAACCACAAATTGAGGTTGAAGATTTAATTAAAAAGAGTATAAAAAATTTATACAAAAAGGGTTAAAATATGTTAGAAAGAAAAACTGCCTATAAAGTTATATATAAAGTTCTTAAAGATAATGAAATGTCTTCCAGCTTACTAAGCAATGAAGCTAACAAAATCAAGAAGAATAATGGTAACCATGAATTTTTCTATACTTTAGTTAAAGGCGTAATTAAAAGAAAATTGTATTTAGAATATATATGTCAGCAACTTACAGATGATAAGAAGTTTGCTAAAACTGATCTAAAAATTAAAATATTATTGTATTTAGGTATTTTTCAAATTATCTATCTAGATAGCGTTCCTGACCATTCTGCAGTCGATACTACAGTTGAATTGGCCAAGGATTTATTCAGTCAAAATACAGCAGATTTTGTTAATGCTGTTCTCCGTAATTATCTAAGATCAGACGAGATTAAACTTCCTGAAGATGATATTGAAAGAATTTCAATAGAGCACTCTTACCCAAAAGACTTAATAGAAAGCTGGGCGACAATCTTTGGTATTGAAGATACTGAGTATCTTGCTATGTACTTTAATGAATTTCCTGAAATTAATATTCGAGTGAATAATACCGCTACCTCGATAGATAAACTTATATCATATTTCAATAAAAGAGGTGTAACCCTAAAAACTTACCCTGGTGTTAGTAATGTTTATAAGGCTGATAAAGCTCAATTGGTTTTAGATGATGTAGCTTTTTCAGAAGGTTATTATTCTATTCAAGATGCTGCAGCTTCTTTAGTGGTCGATCTTGTTGCTCCTCAGCAAGAAGATAACATTTTAGATATGTTTGCAGGTCCCGGTGGGAAAACAACTTACATGGCTGAACTTATGAATAATAATGGCCAGATAATCGCTATTGATAAGTACCCTAAAAAAGTAAAGTTAATAAAACAAGCTTTAGAAAGGCTTCAAATATCAAATGTTAAACTTATTACTCAAGATGCTCTTCAATATGGCCCTATCGCACCTGCTTATGACAAAGTTTTATTAGATGTACCTTGTTCAGGTTGGGGAGTGCTAGGTAAAAAATCTGAACTAAGATGGCAATCTCATCAGAAGTATAATGAACTTCTAAAGATTCAAAGCAATGCTCTTAATTATGCAGCTAAATTTGTGAAAGTAAATGGCTATATTATCTATTCTACATGTACAATGAACCCTATGGAAAATGAAGATCAAATTACTAAGTTCTTGTCCAAACACTCAAACTTTGAATTAGTTTCTGCTGATCAATTTGTTAATAGTATCTACACTGACAATAATTATCTTAAAACAATACCTCATAAGCATCAAATGGACGGCTCTTTTGGAGCAAAATTAAAAAGGTTAAATTAGAATATTATGAAGAATTTAAAAGCATTTGGATTTGCCCTAATATTGTTTATTATATTTGTGTGGATTATTCTCGTTGTTACAACTAAGTTTGTAATACCGATGAAATTGGATATTGGAAAATCTATCAAAACTCCTGATATAGTAAATTTAGAATTATCTGTAGCTAAACAAAAACTTAGAGAAGCAGGTTTTTCCTTTCAGGATTCTCTAGCAATAATTTGGGTAACATCACCTAAGTATCCTGATAGAACTGTAATATCCCAAATTCCTAAGGCTAATAAAATTGTAAAAAACACGAACAGGATTAAAATGGAAGTAAGTACTGGAGGAAAACAAGTTGTTATTCCTTTGGTTTTGGAAGAAAATGCTATAAACGCTAGTTCTAGGTTAAAACAGTTAGGCTTAGATGTTAAGTTTGTTAAAAAGAGCTACGGACTTTACGATCAGAATACAGTTGTGAAAGTAGAACCAGGTGTCGGTACTAAAGTCTTAAAAGGCAGTCAGGTAACACTTTTTATAGAGTCGGAAATTGAAGATGTTGTCACTGAAAGAGATTCTTTGGGTTTATCCACAGATCCTCTTATTGATAATGTAAAGACTAAGACTGATGATTCAACTTTAGAAGAAATTTTGAACAATAACTAAGTCTTTAATTTGAAATGAGTCTTAAATTTAGAGGTAAAATAATATGAAAAAGATTCTTGTAATAGTTGCTATTTTAATGCTTGGTAGATTATTCAGCCAAGAAATACCCTTAGAGTTATTTAAAGATATTGATAAATGTTATGTAAAGACTCATAGAATTATTCCATCTTACGATTTGAAAAGAACTTACATAACCACAAAGAACTATTATGATTTTGATAATGAAGGTAGAATCAAGGAAATTACTCAATATGGAGGCAATGATTCTTATCGAGGTTATTATACTTATACTTATTCTGATACTTTAGATGTAAGGTCTTTCTACAGCACCCATAATGTAATTACTGAGCGATTTACCACAAAGTACCTTAACGAATATGGTGACACTGAAGAAACCCTTTATTCCTGGGGTGGAAAACTTTTAAAAAGGACAATAAGTAATACTGATCCTAAAAAGCATCAAACAAAGTATGAGTACTACAATGATGCTGGTTATCCTCTCTATTCTGATGTTAAGATAAAATATCCTGATCAACGAATAGAAAAGATTATCACTTATGATTATGATGGTTTTCCTGTTTATTATGATAATTATATTTATAATGAAAACAAGAGATTAAACTCTCAAAGAAAAATAGATTATCTTGATTCTTTAATTACTGTTGTTGAATATGACTATGATAATGCAGATAATCTTATCAAGAAATCTACTATTGATTTCAAAACTAATCGTTCTGTAGTAGAAAATTTTGTTTATGATGTCATGGGGCGCTTAACCCTTGAAACAATTTACGAAAAGTCCCAAGATTTCGGTGGTATTGAAGAATTAGTTATGAAAAGAGAAATATACTATGAAAACTATCCTATAATAACTGATAAATTCCATAAAGGTGATGAAGCATGGGATAATCTCCAAGCTACTCTTCAGGAAAAAGCGGAAGAAAATGCTAAAGAACTAGCCAAAATTAAAGCTAAAGCTGATCGAGAAAAAGAGAAAGCTGAAAAGAAAGAAGCATCTCGCTTAGAAAAAGAGAGAATGCTAATTGAAGAGAGAAATGTTAATAAATTAAAAGAAGAAGCAGAAAAAGAGTTAGAAGCTGATACAGAGAATAACACAAACGAATAAATAATATAATTTTAAAGTGGAACACAGGTAAGATACACTTTTATCTGTGTTTTTTATTCTGCGAATATTATTATTAACCTAAAAGTGCATTTCCTAACTCTTTAGATTTTAGGTTAAGTGATCAGTTTAAAAATTATCCGATATTTTCCTTGACGATAATTTTAGTAAGAACAAATTGAGATTAAAATAATAAGAAAAAATTAATGTGAATTAAGGGGTAAAGATGAAGTTTTTTATTGATAAGGGAGATTTATTACACAACATTCAACATCTATCTAATGTTGTACCAAGCAAAAACACAATGCCAATATTAACTAATTATTTAATAGAAGCAATAGAAATTGATAATTTGATTAAAATAACAACTACCGACTTAAAAATAACTGTTATCGTAACTTTTAATGCTACAGTTATGGAATCTGGTACAATTGCAGTAACTGCAAAAGATTTTAATGAAATAATTTCAGCTTTGCCAGACTCTCAGATATCTTTTACTAAAGATGATGAATTATTAAAAATACATTGTGAAAATATTGACTTTAATTTGAATTTGTCAGACTATTCTAATTTCCCATTAATTCCAGATGCAACTTTCGAAAATTCTATTCAGTTTAAGGCCTCTGAATTTGATAAGATGATTAATAAAACTATAGTTGCTGTTCAGAAAGATCAAACAAACTCTATCTTCTCTGGTATTCTCTGGGAAATTTCAGCTGAGAAACAAGCTATGGTTGCTACTGATAGTAAGAAAATTGCTCATATTGCTATTGATTCAGAAACTAAAGATTTTGTCAATACTATCGAGCCAGATGAAGATATGATGAAAATTGTTCTTCCTACTGGCGGAATTAGTTTCCTTCAAAAAATCATTTCTGATGAATCTGATATTCTTCAAGCTGATATCGGTAAAAATAAAGTTGTCTTTAAATACAGAAACTTTATTGTTTTCTCACACCTTATGACTACAAAATTCCCTGACTACACAAAAGTATTCCCTGAATCCTTACCACATGAGTTGTTACTTGACAAACAACAATTGAAGACAGCTGTTAAGAGAATTTCTTTAGTTGCTCCTGTGGATAGTTTTAAGATTATGTTTAATATCAAAGGCAACACTTTAGAGTTAGCAACTAGCAATGATGAAAAAGGTGGAGCTAAAGAGTTTATTAATGACATTAAGTATAATGGGGAAGATGTAAGTATTGCCTTTAACTTTAAGTTCTTAAGTGTAATCATAGACTGTATTGATACAGATAATGTAAAAATCTGTATGGGTGAAGCAAAAAATCCTGCCCTTTTCTATAATGAAAAAGACCCTGAAGGAACTTTACTTAGATACCTATTAATGCCATTGAGAGTTGCTAGATAATAAGTGAATATTAAAGAAATATCTCTTTATAATTTTAGGAACTATTCAAAGCAGAAATTTAAATTTGAAAAAGAAGGGAGTCTTATCACCGGCAAAAATGGCGTTGGTAAGACTAATCTTCTTGAAGCTATCTGCTATCCTGCCTTTGGAAAATCAGTAAGACAATTTGCTGATGTTGATTTAATAAATTTTGACTCTTCTGAATTTGCAATTACTAGTATCTATGAAGATGATAATAAAATCTTTAATTTTCAGATCCTTTGTTCCAAAAACAAAAAAGTAATTAAACTAAATAATACGCCAATTAATAGAATTAGTGAATTATATAACTACTTGAAAATTGTCTATTTTTCTGCTGACGACATCTGGCTTGTGAATGGGAACAGACAGAAGAGAAGAAGTTTTTTTGACCAAGCAATTACTCAATCATCTGTCCTCTATAGCGAAGTACTTAGAGAGTATTACCGTGTTTTAGAACAAAGAAATTCAATTCTAAAGGACGAAAAGTTTAAGTCTCAACTAAAGCAGTGGAATCAACAATTCATCTCTAAAGCTATTGAATTAGTAGAGTATCGAAAGAAGTACTTAGCTCGTTTTATTAAAATTGCAGAAGCTATTCTCAATGATATCACCGACTCCTTTGAATCTTTAGAAATCAACTATGAAGCTAATAATCATGTTGAATATGAAAAAGAATGGCTTGAGAACTACTTAGCAAAAGTTGAGCCAAGTGAATTTGAATATAAACGGACTTTAATCGGTCCCCATTTAGATGAATATGATTTTAATATTAACGGATATTCAGTAAAGAGATATTCTTCTCAAGGTCAGCGAAGATCACTGGTCATTGCTCTAAGATTTGCCCAAATTGGAATGATTAGAGAAAGTCTTAAAACCCTACCAATTATAATTTTTGATGATGCTCTTTCTGAACTTGATAAGAATAGAGTAGAAAAAATCTTAAAACTTCTTACAGATGAGCATCAAATTTTGATTGCATCACCTAATATTGATAACTATAATGAATTTAACTTTCCTGTTATTGAGTTAAATAAAGGCCTACTTAATGAAATTGAATAAGAATATTTTTGGTTGGATGGCTTATGATTTCGCTAACTCATCATTTACGACTATTATTGTAACTGTTGTTTATAGTGTGTATTTTAAAACAGTTGTCGTTGGTGATAGAGGGGATGGTTCTTTTCTTTGGGGTTTAGCTATCGCTATTTCAATGTTTTTAGTAGCTTTAACTGCTCCTGTTTTTGGAGCTGTAGCAGATTATTCTCGTGCCAAGAAAAAGTTTCTTTTCTATAGTACTTATCTTTCAGTAATCTTTACTATTCTTCTAGGTTTTGTTGGACCAGGTTCTATCTTCACAGGAATGCTATACTTTATTTTAGCCAATTTTGGGTTTCACTCAGCGATTGTCTTTTATGACTCATTTTTACCTGAAATTGCAAGTCCTCAACAACTCGGGAGAATATCCGGTTTTGGCTGGGCCTTTGGATATCTGGGAGGACTTTTTTCACTTGTTTTAGCCTTGTGGTTAGTGAATCTTGATAAAATTGCTCTGGTATTCCCTATGGTTGGTATCTATTATGGATTTTTTGCTATAATTACTTTTGTCTTGCTTAAAGAATTTAAGAGAACTTCGAAACGCTCTAATTATTTTAGAATTGCCTATAACAGAATCAGTGATTCTTTTCGCTCTATCCGCTCTTTCAGAGATCTAGGGGCATTTCTAATAAGTTTCTTTTTCTATAATGATGCAATCTCAACAGCTATTGGATTTACTATGATTTATGGACAGGAAAGATATGGTATGACCTCAGCTGAATCAATAAAAGTTTTTATTTTTGCTCAGTTTACTTCAATATTAGGTGCCTTTATTTTTGGTTATATTGCAGATAAAATCGGACACAAAAAAACTCTTACTATATGCTTATTTATCTGGCTGTCAGTAATTGTTTGGGCTTTTTTATCTCCAGCTAAAAAAGACTACTATTTTGTAATTCTCCTTGCAGGTTTTGCAATCGGTTCTACCCAAGCTAATAGTCGTGCTATGCTTGCCTCCTTAACACCTAAAAGTAAAAATGCTGAATTCTTTGGATTTTATACTGTTACTGGTAGAATGTCTGCAGTAATAGGACCTATTCTCTTTGGTTTAGTAAGTAAGTGGACTGGAAATATCAAATATTCTATTCTGACAGTTATTCCTTTCTTTGTATTAGGATTATTATTCTTGCAGAGAGTTAATGAGCAGAGAGGTCAGATGGTTGCTATTGACTGGAAAGAAGGGGAAGCGAAATGATAATTAAGACCTTTTGCCTGATTTAACACTAATTTAGGGGCTTATTAACTTAGCCTTTTTGAATCTCTAAGAGTTTAAAGAGTTCTTCAACACCAAGCCTGCTTCGTAGACATCCATCTTCTTTTGATGGGACTTAAAATATCTAGATCTAGACCACTTAAACACCCTGATTTAGTGTTGAAAGCACGCGCCTTGCTTGCATCTTTGAAGACAGAGTGTTTTCTTCTATTCTCTTCCTTTGCTCCCTAAGAGGGACAAGGGATAAGCTAAAGATAATTGCAAAAAAAACTATTAATTTATTCACTAATTAAAAGTTGATTCTATAAAATATTAGCTAATATATAGAAAAGTTTATTGACAGATTGACTTTTATGAATAAATTATAATGTAAATAAGGTAAAATTCTCTAAAATATTTAAAATCAGTATAATGTCCTTACAAAAGTTATGAATTTAGTAATTCATATAATCTGATAAAACTAATAAATTTTAATAAATAAGTAAAAAAAACAGAAAATTGGTTGACACAATTTGGGTATTGATTTTTTTAAGCATAATAGTTGTGCATCCGTAGCTCAGTTGGTAGAGCAGCTGACTCTTAATCAGCGGGTCTAGGGTTCGAATCCCTACGGGTGTACCACCTTTTTTCGAAATCAATCAAAAATTTAACAACCAAAATATCCACTTAGGAGTTTCCATGATCACTTATGAAAATATCTTTGACCTAACAGTACCGGAACTTCATGCAATTGCTAAAGAACTCGGAATTACAGGTTATAGCTCAATGAAAAAATTAGAATTAATCTACGCCATCTTAACATTTAATGCATCTCAGGAAGGTTTAGCCTTCATTACAGGATGTCTTGAATTAATGCCTGATGGTTATGGATTCTTAAGATTCAAACATAATAATTACCTACCTGGAAGAGATGATGTTTATGTTTCTCTTACTCAGATTAAAAGATTCAATTTAAAACCTGGCCACATGATATCTGGTCCTGTTCGTTCTCCTAAAGAAGGAGAGAAGTATTACGCTTTACTCCGAGTAGATGCTGTGAATGATGAATCTCCTCAAAAAGCTTTTGAATCAAAACATTTTGATAACTTAACTCCTTACTATCCTACTAAAAAGATAATCTTGGAAACTGAAAAAGATATTATTTCTACTAGAATTATTGATCTATTTACTCCTATCGGCATGGGGCAGAGGGGACTAATAGTTGCTTCACCAAGAACAGGTAAAACAGTTCTTCTTCAAAATATTGCAAATGCCATCTTAACTAATCATGCCGACGCTTATCTTCTTGTTCTGCTTATTGATGAAAGACCTGAAGAAGTTACTGATATGAAAAAGATTCTAAAAGAGGGAAATCAGGAAGTTGTTTCTTCTACTTTTGATGAATCACCTCGAAATCATATCGCAGTCGCCGAAATGGTACTTAATAAAGCTAAAAGACTATGTGAATTAGGTAAGGATGTGATTATTGTTTTAGACTCAATAACTCGTCTAGCTCGTGCTTATAACAATGTACAGCCTTCATCTGGTAAAGTTTTAAGTGGTGGTATTGATGCTAATGGTCTTACCAAACCTAAGAAATTCTTTGGTGCAGCTCGTGACACAGTTGAATCAGGTAGTTTAACAATCATCTCTACAGCTCTAGTTGATACAGGTTCTAGAATGGACCAAGTTATCTTTGAAGAATTTAAAGGTACAGGTAATATGGAGCTTGTCTTAGATAGATCTATTAGTGATATGAGATTATATCCAGCTATAGATTTAGTTAAATCAGGTACAAGAAGAGAAGAGTTACTTCTTACTGAAGTTGAAAGAAATAGAATGTTTATTTTAAGAAACTTCTTAAAGACTATGAGTCCTGCTCAAGGTATTGAGACTCTTCGTAAGAGAATGTTAACCACTAAAAGTAATGATGACTTCTTAAAATCAATGAGTAATTAGATGGAAATATTAGCTCCTGCTGGAAATATTGAAAAATTAAAATATGCCATTTTATATGGTGCTGATGCTGTTTATACTGCCACTTCCAGGTATGGTTTAAGAGCAAAGGCTGGTAATTTAACTTTAGAAGAACTTAAGGAAGCTAGTGAATTCTGTCATAGACATAATAAGAAAATCTATGTAACTGTTAATATATTTGCTCATAACAGGCATTTAGTTGACTTACCTGACTACCTTAAAGATCTGGAAAGAACAGGAATTGATGCTGTTATTGTTTCAGATCCAGGAGTATTTCAACTTGTTAAAGAAAATACTAATCTGGCTATACATGTCAGCACGCAAGCTAACATTGTTTCTTGGAAAGCAGCTGAATTTTGGCATAAACTTGGTGCTGAGAGAGTTATTTTAGCTCGAGAGTTAACCTTTGCTGAAATCACAGAGATTGCAGAAAAAGCTCCTCAAGTAGAATTAGAGATGTTTGTTCATGGTGCTATGTGTATTGCATATTCAGGCAGATGCCTGCTTTCTGCTTTCTTTAATAATAGAAGTGCTAATCTAGGAGAATGCACTCAGCCATGTAGGTGGAAGTATTCTCTTATGGAAGAAACAAGACCCAATGAATTCTTCCCAATTACGGAAGATGAATTTGGAACTTATATTATGAATTCCAAGGACCTCAATTTAATTAACAGATTAGAAGATATTTATAAAGCAGGTGTGGCTAGTATAAAAATTGAGGGTAGAATGAAGAGTGTGCATTATGTAAGTAATGTGACTCGAGTTTATCGCAATGTTCTTGATAGAATTAAGTCAGGTAAAGATATTCCAGAAAGATTTTTACAAGAACTTAACAGTGTTTCCCATAGAGTTTACACTGAAGCTTTCTATGCTGGCTTTAATGATCAAAATACTCAATTTTATGATAACTCCGCCTATATTAGAGATTATAAGTACATTGGAAAAGTCCTGGGAAAAGATGGGGATTTAGTTAAAATTCAGATTCTAAATAAGTTTGAAGTTGGCGATGAGATTGAAATTATATTCCCAAATATTGAAGATGATGTTATCTTAACAGTGAATAATTTATATAGTGAGGATAAAGAAAGAATTTCCTTTACAAAACCTAATACTAATGCTTATATTGAACTACAGGGAGAAATTCCTGAATATGGATTAGTAAGGAAGAGGGTATGAGAAAATTATTAAGCTTAACTATAGTATTTATGGTGCTAATAATAACAAATTTATTAGCTATCGAATATCAAGCCTTGTACGATAATGGTGATATTACAGAACTTAGAGAAGAGATATATTCAAAACCTTACTTTGATGAAACTGAGTTGCCCAGAGCAGCCTTTTATGAATCTTTGGTAACCAGTAAGAACTTTGATCAAACCTTACAAGAGTTGATTGAAGGCTTTCCGGAAATAGAATATAAAGATCAAGTTAATTTCAAATTAGGAGTTATCAATTTCTTTCAAAGGAAATATTCTCAAGCTGAGTTTTATTTCGCTAAAATAGAAAATACTAATAACTTCAATGAATATAATTATTGGTTATCTCGTCTTTACTTTATGAAGCAAGAACATAAGCAAAGCTCTAAGTATGCTAATATGTTTTTAGAGAATTGTTCTAAAATAGATCATAAGTATGAGCTAAGCTATTATATGCTGATAGAAAATAGTATAAGCGAAAATAATTTCCAGAAAGCTGTAGTTTTAGCTGAAGAACTGCTTAGAAATAAACCTGAGGGTATAAACAAAGATTTCCTTTATTATAGAATTGGCTATAGTTATGAAAGAATTGATAATATCAATCTTGCAGTAGCTAATTATAAGAAATCTTTTGAGATAAATCCCTATGGACAGTATGCAGCAATGACTGAAGAGCGGCTCTTTGAAATGAAAAAAAGCATTGCCCAGAACATTGATATTTCATTTTTATACACTAAGAATTATAATTCAGAGTTAAACAAAAAACCTCTTGCTTATAAAACAGAGCCTAAAGAATTCAATGTTACTGAATTAGTAAGAACAGATACAACCACTATTTTAAGCAAATTTTTCAATAATCAAAGTAGTAATCATAATAATCTAATACCTGATGAAAAGTTACCGCTTGGTCCACAAGGTAATGCTGATGAAGAAATCCCGGGAGCAGAAGTTGCTAAAAATACTCTCACAAGTGATAAAGAAGTAGCTGAGATTCCTGTTAAAGAAGAAGAAGCTAGACTAAATCAGAATCCAATCTCTGAAAAACAAGAAGAGAATAGAGCTATTGAAAAAGTTAATCCAAACCAAGAAAATCAGATTGATGAAGGAATTTTTCTTCCTCGACCCAAAAATATTGAAACAGAAGGTTATGTTTATTTAATGAATAAACCTGTTGGTAAGTATTTTATTCAGATTGGAAGATTCTCCAGGAAAGAATTTGCCGTGAATAGAACCAAAGAACTATTCTATTTACTTCACACTTGGAATATCATCAGAGATGTTAAAAATGATCAAATTAGCTATGTGATTTGGAGTCAGCCTTATGATACTGCTGCTCAAGCTAAAAAAGATATTGCTTATTTTAAATCTAAAAGCGTAGATTGTTTCTTAGTAGCAAATGAATAAAGTTAAAAATAAAAAATCTACTCCTATGCTAGAGCAGTATTGGAGTTTTAAAGATCAACATCCAGATAAGATACTCCTCTTTAGAATGGGGGATTTCTACGAAACCTTTTTTGAAGATGCCAAGCTAGTTTCTAAAATATTAGGTATTACTCTTACAGCTAGAAATAAAAGTGACGATGATCCTGTAGCTCTTGCAGGATTTCCTTACCATGCCCTTGATACTTATTTAAATAAATTAGTTGCTGCAGGTAAGAAAGTTGCTATTTGTGAGCAGGTAGAAGACCCTAAAGAAGCCAAAGGTATTGTTAAAAGAGATATCGTAGATATAATTACTCCTGGCTCTTTATTAGATAGTAATTTTATCAATAAACCTGAAAATAATTATTTAACGACTATCTACTTTGGTAAAAAAGACAATATTGGCTTAGCCTCTGTTGATATTTCTACAGGTGATTTTGTCTTCACAGAATTAGATAAATCGCAATTAAAAGCTGAACTACTAAGATTAGCACCTGCTGAGATAATTGTTAAAGATGATAAAATAGAAGCTGAAATCAATCATTTATTATCTGACTTTGATACTACTATCACTGTTTTTGATTCTTGGCATAATGATGCTGGAGAAGCTCTAATTAAATTAAAAGAACATTTTCATACTAAATCTTTAGAAAGTTTAGGGGCAAACAGAAAGAAAATAGGAGCTATTGCAGCTGGAATAGCCATTGCTTATCTCCAAGAATTAAAGAATAGCGATTTAATGCATATTAACCGTTTGGTTTATTATTCTATTGAAAATTATATGCTCCTAGATGATATTAGTAGAAGAAATCTGGAACTTACCAAATCTATTCGCTATGGCAATAAATATGGTTCTTTAATATCAATTTTAGATAATACTTTAACTCCTATGGGTACTAGACTGTTAAACAACTGGTTAACTCATCCCCTCCTAAATAAAGATGAGATAATAGAACGCCAAAAATCAGTTCAACAACTTAAAGATAAAATTGAAGATAATAATGCCCTAAGAGATATTCTAAACGAAATCGGTGATATTAGCAGAATTATATCTAAGGTCGGAACTCTTAAAGTTAATCCCAGAGAATTAATAGCTTTAAGAAATTATTTAAGTCTTTCACCCAGAATCGCTGGATATGTCAATAATTTTAATTCAAGGCTCTTGACTAATATAGCTGCTAATATTGTTGATTATTCAGAAATTACTAAAACTCTTGATGAAGCAATTATCGATAATCCTCCTATCACTATCAAAGATGGGAATATTATCAACAATGGCTACAATGAAGAATTAGATAACCTTAGAGACTTAAGCAGAGATGGAAAAGCTTGGATTGCTAAATTAGAAGATTCAGAGCGAGAGCAAACTGGAATTAATTCTTTAAAAATTGGCTATAACCGTGTGTTTGGCTACTACTTAGAAGTTACAAAAGCCCATAAAGATAAGATTCCTGAACATTATATTCGTAAGCAAACTTTAGTAAACTGTGAGAGATATATTTCTCCTAAATTAAAAGAATATGAGACAAAAGTTCTTGGTGCAGAAGAGAGAATCAAATCTTTAGAATATGAACTTTATCTAGATATTAGAAGTAAAATGCAGGATCATATCGAGCTTATTCAACAGTTTGTTGATGTAATTTCCCAGCTTGATGTTTTATGCTCCTTTGCTTTTACTGCTCATAAAAATAGATATATTAGACCTGATTTCTCTGAAGATGGTGAGATGCAGATTATTGATTGCCGTCATCCAGTAATAGAACAACTTCTAGAGGATGAACATTATATTCCTAATGATGTCAATCTAGATAGTAATGAAAATAAAATTGCTATTATTACAGGTCCTAATATGGCTGGTAAATCTACATATCTCAGACAGATAGGATTAATAGCTGTAATGTCTCAAATCGGTTCTTTTATCCCTGCCAAGAAAGCAATCTTACCAATATTTGATAAAGTTTTTACCAGAGTTGGTGCTTCAGATAACTTAGCTCAAGGTCAATCTACCTTCTTAGTTGAGATGATTGAAACAGCAAATATCCTGAACTCTGCAACTTCTAATTCACTAATTTTATTAGATGAGATTGGTCGAGGTACTTCTACCTTTGATGGTTTGAGTTTAGCTTGGTCTATTGTGGAGTACATCCATAATAGTAAAAGAGCTAAAACGCTTTTTGCTACTCATTATCATGAACTTACTGAATTAGAAAATGTACTTCCTTCTGTAAAAAACTACAATATAGTAGTAAAAGCATGGAAGAATGAACTAATATTTCTTAGGAAAATAGAAAGAGGTGGTGCTGACCAAAGTTATGGAATACAGGTAGCAAGACTTGCAGGAATGCCTGAATCTGTTCTTAAAAGAGCTAAACAAATACTAAAGAACTTAGAAGAACATGAGCTTTCTCCTCAGGGCTTAGTAGGAAAAATAAAGAAACAATTAGGAACAATGGATGACCAAATAACCATCTTCGAGTTTCTAGATGATAAGAGTAAAAAAAGTGATGATATTCTTGAAGAGATAGCTGTACTAGAATTAAATACCTTATCTCCTCTCGAGGCCTGGCAAAAACTCCAAGAGATTCAAGAAAAGATCGAAAATAAAGATTAATAATAATAGGGGTCAATATGAAAAAAGTTCTGATTATAACAGGGCTGTTACTGATTTTAATGGGTTGTTCATTAAACAACAATGATAAAGATGAACAATATGCAGGTGAAATTAATGGTCAATTAATTGAAAGACCAATTTACACAACAAGCTTTTTGTATAATTACAAAGATTTAACTAAGGGTAATAACAACTACAAAGCTACAGATAAAGAAATTGATCGTTTAGAAGAACAGACTTGGCAAGGAATTACTAGATCGGTTATTATTAATCAGTTTATTACAGAAAATAATCTTGAGGTTACTCAAGAAGAAGTTAACGATAGCTTACTAAATAACCCTCCTAAAGCTGTTACTGAATCAGGCTATTTTAGTGCTAAAGGTAATTTTGATCTAGATAAATATAGATCTTCTATTCTTACAAATGAGCCAGTTAATACTGATATTATTAAATATAACTCTTATCAGAGTATCACAATGCAGAAGATTCAACAACAATTAGTAAAAAATGCCGATATATCCCGCTCTGATGTTGAGAAATACTATCAACTAAACTATGCCACTGCTGATGTAATTTTGCTTAGTATGGATTTAAATAGCACTCAGCCCACAGTTACTAACAAAGAAGTGGAACTACGCTGGGAAAATGATAAGAGTAAGTATTATTATGATCCTTCCTTATCAATTAAGTATATTATCCAAGATATTAAGCCAACTAAAAAAGAAATTGCTGATACTAAATCAACTATTGACTCACTTTATTTTGTCTTGTCTCAAGGTAGTGATTTCGATAGTGCAGTCAGAGAGTTTTCATCAAATTTAAAATCCTATCCTCTCGGAAAAATGCCTTTCATGAAACTAGAAAATGTCCCAGAGATAATTAGAAACTTAGTTGCTACTGCCCAAATAGGAGAGGTTATAACTCCTGTAAGCAAAAACAATGTTTGGTATATCTATAAAGTTCTAGAAAAAACTAAGACTATGGTTAAACTTCAAGAACTTAAGCATCCAGTGCAAATTACCCAAAAAACTATTCTGCAAAGAAGAGAAGAATTCAGACAAATTGATGGATTAATCAAGCAAATCGGTATTGAAAATGCTGCGGAAGAATATGGCTGGAAAATCTATTCTGCTAATAACTTAAACAGACAGAGAGTTTTTGTCGAAGAACTTGGGGATCTTACAGATTTAATTAATGATGCTTATAATAAACCTGATGGTTACATCTATGCCCCAATTTATAATAAAGGTGAGAGATTCTTAGTAATGATCCAAATTGTTCAGAATAGACTTAACAAAAAGAAAGATTTAGATTCTCTCTTTGTTGATATCCAAAATGAGATTCTCCTACAAAAGCAATTTGACTATGTCTCTAAACGACTAAGAAGTTTAGCAGATAATTATAAAGATATTAATCCTGAGGAACTTACTGATGTTAACTATGCTGTGATTGAAAAAGTAGGAAAAGATTCTAAACTAACACAAGAAGAGAATTTAGAATTTAACTTAGACATCCTCTCCTTATCTTCCAGAGGTGATTACACTAACTGCATTAGAGAAGGATCTACAGGATATATTGCAATTTTATTAAAGAAAAATAAAGCAGATAAAACATTCTTTAAAAATAATTATTATCTTATCCAAGGTGAATATCGCAACGATGACTTAAGAAATTATTTTAATACTTGGCTAAAAGATGAAATTAAAAATGCTAAAGTAAAGAAATGGTTTAGTATGAAAGATTTTTATAAAGGAACTAATTAATGAAGAAGAATATATTAATATTAACTACCGGGGGAACTATCGGTATGAAAAAGTCGCAAGACTTAGGGGTTGTTCCTACTTCTGAGTTTGTGGAATTTTTGAACTCATTTCCCCAATTAAATGAAATATCAAATATTGAAGTAATTGAATACTCTAATTTACCAAGTCCCTACATGACCCCAAAAATCATGATGGATTTAGCTCAAAAAGTAGATAGCTATCTCTTGGATTACGATGGAGTAGTAATTACTCATGGCACTGATACTTTAGAAGAAACAGCCTATTTCTTAGATTTGGTAACTACTTCTAGAAAACCTATTGTCTTGACCGCTGCCATGCGTTCTGGCTCAGAATTAGGCTTGGATGGTCCACGCAATATTATCGACTCTGTTCGTGTTGCTAGTCATCCTGAAACTGTTGATAAAGGCGTACTTGTGGTAATGAATGATGATATTCATACCGCTCGTGATGTCCTTAAATTTGATTCAGGTACTGTTGATGCCTTTAGATCACCTAAGTATGGTCCTATTGGAACTATTGACCCTGATATGGTTATTTATCATAGAAATAACTATCTTAGAGAATCAGTATGGACTAATCTTATAGAACCTAAAGTTGACCTTATTAAGGCAGTAGCAGGAATGGATGATACTTATATTAATGCGTCAATCGCCAAAGGTTCTAAAGCTCTTGTTATAGAGGCTTTCGGAAGAGGAAATCTGCCTCAAGAACTACTACCAGCCCTTAAGCTAGCTATAGATGCTGGAGTACTGGTAGTGATAGTTTCTAGAACTATTACCGGAAGAGTTCTACCTGAATACGGCTATGATGGGGGAGGGAAAAGTCTCCAAGAAATAGGATGTATTCTAGGAGGAGACCTGCAAGGACCTAAAGCTAGAATCAAACTTATGGCTCTCTTTGGCAAATATCAATCTGCTGAAATGGTAAAAAAGTTCTTTAACCAGAGTGTTTTATAGATTATGTTAGAAGATATCAAAGCTGTAATTTTTGATTTAGATGGAACTTTAATAGACTCAATGCATGTCTGGGATCAAGTAGATATTGATTTCTTAAAAAAGAGAGGTAAGGAAGTTCCCGATGATCTTTTTTCAGATTTACCTTCAGGTGATGGACTTCTTCCTATGGCTATCTATTTTAAAGATAAGTTTGATTTAGCAGATTCAACCGAAGATATTATTGCCGAATGGAATTCTATGGTCTATGATTTTTATTCTACTTTGGGATTAATAAAGGGGGCTGATGAGCTTCTAATCAAGTTAATCAACAAAGGACTTCGCTTAGGAATTGGTACAAGTAATTCAGAAGTTCTTACTCAAGCAACTCTGCAATATAATCAAATTTTTAATAACTTCCAAAGTGTAGTTACAGGCTGTAAGATTCAGAGAGGTAAACCATTTCCTGATATCTATCTTACTGTAGCCCAAGAGCTAGATATAGCCCCTCAGCACTGCTTAGTTATAGAAGACACCTTACACGGTGTTGAAGCTGCCAAGAATGCAGGAATGAAGGTTATAGCTATCTATAATGATTATTCTAAAAAGGACAAGTCGCTCTTAATGCAAAATGCTGATGCCTTTGTGAATAACTATTCTGAATTAGATTCTTTGCTTTTCTAGCTTAAAATATTATATTCTTTATAAATATATAATAACATAGGAGATTTAATAATGACTGAACATAAATTAATTATTGTTATCGGAGCTTATGGCTCTGGTAAAAGTGAATATGCCATAAACTTAGCTAAAGACTTAAATGACCAAGACCGCGATATCGTTTTGTGTGATATGGATGTAGTGAATCCTTATTTCAGAAGTAGAGATGTCAGGGAACAGTTTGAAGAAATTGGGATTCAAGTTGTTGCTCCTGAAGGAGAATTTAAACACGCTGATTTACCAATGATTTCACCTCGAGTAAGAGGTATGATTATGAAAACAGATAGAACTGTGATTCTAGATGTTGGTGGTGATCCAGCTGGTGCTAGAACTCTTGGTAGATTCGTGCCTGAGATTAAAAAAAGAGGTTATGAATTACACTTTGTAGTTAATACTAATAGACCTTTTACTAGTAATCCTGCTGAGATTAAACAGATGATGGAAATGATTGAATCACTTTCTACCCTCAAAGTAACTGAGTTAATCTGTAATGCTAATCTTATGGAATTTACTGATTCACAAGTAGTAAAATCAGGAATCGATACAATTCAACTTGTAGCTGATGAATTAAAATTACCTTTCAATAAGTATCTTGTTTTAGAAAAATTCCAAGACTCTATTCCTGATAGTCTTAATGATAAAAACAGAATTATTTTGAAATATTTCCTCAATAAACCTTGGGAACAGAAATTAATCTATAAAGGGATTTAAAAAACTCCCCTCTTCATTTCTTTCACAATGTTTTCAAGAGGGGTGACTGTGAAGCAGACTGGGTCTTTCTTCTTTGAGGGCGAATAATTATTCGCCCTCTACAATTTTCTGTCTATGAAGGAGATATATACTTTTTTTTTATTCCACTTTTACCCATCTTCCCCTACTAAATCTTATACAACTCAAATTAAAAACAAGTTTTAATTGAGCAGAGTGAGAAGGTGGAAGGGAAGTGGAGTTAGTAATAGCTTTATGCTCAATAGTAAAGAGCCATTATGACACAAAAAAAACTTGACTAATAGAAGCTTTTTATAGTTAATATAAATATGATGTGATTACTAACTACCTGGATTTGATGGATAAGGTTGTTATATAACCGGGATTAACAGGGGTTAACTGGGGTTGCGGACCTTTAGTCCGCGAAGTAACAGGGGTTGCGGACCTTTAGTCCGCGAATCTTCGATTTCCCCAAAGGAAATTGAAGATTAATTAAAATATCACGGACTAAAGGTCCGTAACCCCAGATAAGAGGAATTCATTCACGGACTAAAGGTCCGTAACCCCAGTTAAGGGGAATATTGAGGAGCTTATATGTGTTATTTCTTAGAAGAGGATGAGATCAAAGGTTGGTATAAGAGAGGTAATTTTCCTCATTATGATGATGATTCTGTTTTTCAGTTTATTACTTTTAGGCTATATGATTCGGTAACAAAAGAAATAATTGAGTATTGGAAAGAAAAGATAGCTGATAATACTGACCTTAAAAAGAATGAATACAAGATTTTATATCAAAATATCTGTAAATATGAGGATAATGGTTATGGCGAGTGTTATTTGAAAATACCAGCTGTTAAAAAAATAGTTGAAGATAGTCTTAAATACTATGATAAAAGAAGATATGATTTAATTGAATTTATTGTTATGCCAAATCATGTTCATGTATTGATTAAGCCTTATGAGGGAGAGAGTATTAGTAGTATTGTGAGAGTCTGGAAGTCATATACGGCACTAAAAGCAAATCGTTACTTGAATAGAAAAGGGAAATTCTGGATGGATGATTATTTTGATAGATATATCAGAAATGATCAACATTTTGAAAGGGTTGTGGAATATATCCGAAATAATGGGAAGAAGAAATAACAGGGGTTGCGGACCTTTAGTCCGCGAAGTAACTGGGGTTGCGGACCTTTAGTCCGCGAAAGTAACTGGGGTTGCGGACTTTTAGTCCGCGAAGTAACTGGGGTTGCGGACCTTTAGTCCGCGAATCTTCGATTTCCCCCAAAGGAAATTGAAGATTAATTAAAATATCACGGACTAAAGGTCCGTAACCCCAGATAAGAGAAATTCATTCACGGACTAAAGGTCCGTTAACCCCAGATAGGAAGATGCCTCCCAGTTCAAAGTGATCTAAAAATCACTTCCAATTCTAATCATCGGCATAAAATTCTTATTATTGAAATAGGCACCTGTTTCAATTCTAAATTGAAGGGCATTAGCAGTGAAAACATCAGTTTTGGCAGAAACTTTAGCATAAGTAATATTTTTATCAGACTCATAATCATTTTGGAAAAGGCCAAGACTAAGGTCGATATCTTTCATGGCTATATTAGGAGTCCAGAAACCATCTCTAACTTTAAAGATATTAAAATCTACTTGACAACCATAATCATTGTAAGTGCTATTTCCTGAATGAATAGTATGCTCGGAGAAGTTGGGAGATTTATCATAATCATAGACTCTATTAAAGAGAAGACTGAGTTGTGCTTTTTTAAAGTTGTGTGTCAGAATGGCATTATTAGTAAAGCCTCTAGCTTCAAGATCATAAAGATGATAATTTGTGAAAGTCGAATTGAATTTTCTAAACATAATCTGGTTTCCCAGTAAATTGCTATCATCAAAATCTGTCGTTCCTATAACATCTACACTATTCAGCCAGTTAATTTGGGAGTAGTAGATTCTTAGTTGAGCACTTAAATAGTTATCATCTTGATTGCTCAAAGAGTATTTTAAAATAAGAGGCGAGAAGATGCGAGTGGAGATATCAGCTCCAAAGTATCCACCTTCATCAGTAATAAACCAATCCATGGAGACATCAAAGAATCCAATTCCATCACTACTTAATATTCCTAAGGGATATCGAACAAAGGGAATTAATAGTTGTTTAAATGATTCCCCTAAAGCTACTTCTTCCTGATAATCATCATCCATAAGTGTAATCAATCTTGGGTCTTCTACAAGTTCTAAGTCAGCTTTCAAATCAACTAGTTCGTCGATAGACACTCTTTCGCCCTTACCTGAAATACTCTTGTAATACAATTTATCAGCTATAATCTTAGGCATATCAGCATAAAAGTTATTACTAATCTTGCTTAGTTTTTTGCTAATTAAATTTATTTTATAAGCTTGAGATTTATTTCCTTGATTAGAAGTGAAGAGTAGATTATTATTATAAACATGAATGTTTTTCTCTTGAGAATAGGTGGAGATTACAGGAGATAAGGTATAATTATCCAAAGAAATTTCTCCAATATCCCAAGATGAATTAGTATATTTGTAAGTACAGTAAATCTTATTATTTGAATAAACTAGTTCACTGAGCAAGAATGGAAAGTTTTTTACTAAGGAATGGTGATTATTAGTGTATTTAAAAAGGGAAGAAGTCATTGTATTGATATCTTCTGTAGTGTAAAAGATGACTCCATTTTCGGCTACTGTAAAATCTTTAAAAGCTTTACTTAAAATAATCGAGCTAGAGAAGTTATCAGCTAAATTGAGCTTCTTCAAGACAGAAGTCCCTGAATAACCACCAAAGACTAAATTATTACCAGTAAACTCTCCTTCTTCTTCAGCAAAGTAGAGAGTATTTCCAACAATCTCTAAATTAGCTGAAAGGTTAGAATTACTGGAATAGATAATATCATCAGAAGCATCTTCAATATTAAATCTGATAATATTATTTCTATAATGGTTAAAGTACTTGGCAGTTTCAAAGAAATAGATGTTATGCTTATTGTCTGAAGTAATATTATTTACCAGTAGGGTATTATCCCAGTTATGAGGAATATTTCTTGTTTGAAGATCTTTATCAAAATCTGCACTAATCTCAAGATACTTTTTCCATTGAGCGAATAATTGTGGGAACCTCTTACCAAAAACTCTTTTAGCAGCTTTGTCTAGTGTATATTTTGGAAAGAGTGAACTAACTAGAACATTTCTAAAATCTGAACCATAATAGTTAAAGAACTCTGTTAGTTTCTCTTCACCATATTGATCACCCAACCATTTAACAAATGCTCCACCATAGACATAATAATTCCCTAAAGGATAATCTTCTAGATAATAATTAGCACTAATATGGTTTTGAAAGTTACCTTCTCGGAGTTGAGCATTTAAAATCTCTGTGTAATAACCATTATTCAATCTTCCCATGTAGGGTGAAAAATTCGATTCATTCCTTACAGTGATTCCTTCAACAATCCACATAGGAGAATAGAGGTTTGGGGAAAATACATTACCAAATATTTTAGAGAAGAGAAGAGGATATTTCTTAGCGTTAGTTAAATGTGAATGATGTGTATATTCATGAATAACTAGCATGTTTAACCACTCTTGGGAAGTAAAAGAACCATGAGTACTAGGAGTGTTTAAAAATAACTTGAGTTTATTTTCAATAGGACGTGCTGAACCATTATAGAACTCCCCTGTATCTTGCAGAATGATATTTAGCTTCTGTTTTCTATCATTTCCAGTAATGTTATCTACTTCTCCAGCATACTCTTTAAGAGAGTTTAGAGAATATTTTGCATACAGATATTGACCTTGAGGATAATAGACAATAAATCTATCATCTTTTATATAACGCCAATCTAAAATGCTATGATAAGAAAATAAGTTAACAAGAAAGAAAACTAACACTATAAACAGAATATATTTTTTCATATAAGGTCCTATATTTATGTAATATTTTTATACAAGCGTATAAACTATAAAATTAATTATTATTGATAATAGTCAAGGCATAAATATGCATATCCTATCCTTGGGGGATTTTTAGTGGGTGTAAGCCTCCCTAGCTTCCTCTAAATCTACTCGGTCTCTTCTTAACTCTACTGCATCATCTGGATTAGAAAAAAAAGCCTCGAGTTACATTTTAAGAGCCTGATAAAGTAGCTAATACCATACACAGAAACTCTTTATCCATTCTAACAAGATATACAAGAGCCTTATTACTTCCTGAGAGTTTAAGCTTTTGGAGAACTTGATTAGGTCTTTCAGGAAAACCTCTTACTTTAATTACTAATTCACCAATACTGTTATCTTTTAGATACTTCTGTAATGACTTCTTACTATAATGAAAATAATCTATTACTTCATATCCTTTAGTGAAAGGGGAATCTATCACACTTTCAGAAGTTAAAATTGAAATATGTTTATTAATAAGAGTAGCTTGTAATTCATAAGCAAGATCTTGCACTAAGCCACTCCTAATAAGTGCTGGATCTAAATCATAGATATATCTTTTAATTGGGGTGATTTCTACCTTGGAGTTATTTTCACAAAATATAGTATTGGGAAGTAGCACAACTTTCCTGCTTACATTAGGAGTAGAAAAAATACCAGTACAAAGAAGAATTTCTTTCATAACTTTATCTTCCGAAATAAACTCCCAAGTATGTTCTTGAGGCACTTCTGCTGAATGATAATCAAAGACGGGGGAGAGCTTCACTACAACATTTTGGAATGTCTTGATCAACTCAAGAATCTCAGTAAAATTAGGTGAAATATCTTCTCCTTGAATTACTCTTCGTTCTTCTGGTCTTCTATCAGGATCGATAAATATTCCATCAACTGGCTGAGAAAAGTCTTCTGCTTTAAGATTTAAAAATTCTATATTAGTTAAGCCATTAATCATGCAATTATATTTACTGCACAAGAGAGCAGTGCTTGATAAATCAATAGCAAAAACTTTCTCTTTATTCTTAGCAATGTTTAGCAAATCAATACCGTTTCCACAACAGAGATCCGCAATCCGCTGGACATTATCAAAAAGAGAAGAATGATATTGGGCAACTGCAGAAGAAGAAGATTGCTCAACACCTTTCGTGGTAAATAGATACTTATCAGCATTGATAATTCTTTTATTAGCATTCTTTCTTAATCGTTCCAAAGTCAAAAGCTCTGGAATAGGATGCTGAGGAAATTTCCCTTTCAAATATTGAATTTGGTTTAAATTAGTAATATCTCTTTGGGCAATAACCTGAAGAATTTCCTGAGATTCATCACTCAGTAAAAATTCGTAAAGTCTCTGAATATTCATTACAAAATCCTATTTGTATTTTTTAGATTTGACAATAATTAAGCTATTTTAATAATTACCTAATCTTCATAGTAGGAGCAATAAATATGAAATACGATATTGTCAAAGATAAAATTGCATTTTTAATCTCAGTAATACCAGGGAGCAGGAAACTTTTCTATAAAGCTTTGGAATGTCTTATTTTAAGACAACAATATGTTTTTAAGTTAATTGAAAGTATCCAGCCAGATAGAAGTGCAAAATTTAAGATGTACGACGCAGGTGGGGGATATCTTCAGTATTCTGATTATATACTTTCTAGATACCAAAATTCACAAGTATTTGCTGTGGACATTAAAGATGATTATATAGAAAAATATTATTATTACATTAAGGGAAGTCCTAAAGAAGAAAGATTTAGTCATTATTGTGCTGATTTACAAACCTACACTCCTTCTGATAAATTCGATTTAATTATTGCTATAGATATTATGGAACATATTGAAAATGATAGAGCTGTATTGAATAACTTCCGCAAAGTTCTTAATAAAGAGGGAAAACTTATAATATCAACACCTAGTACTTTCGATGAAGCAGCAGCCTTCACAGAAGAGCATGTTAGACCAGGCTATGATCTTAGTGATCTTATAGAAAAGTTAGAAAGTGCTGGTTTTAAGATTGATAGTAAAAAATACACTTATGGTAAGTATGGGGCAAAGTATTGGAAAATTGCCATGAAAACACCTCTTACCCTATTGCAAAAAAGTAAATTAGCCTTCTTGTTATTACCAATATATTATTTATTTACTTTCCCGATATTTACTATCTTTATGAAGATTGATCAAAAGAGAGACAACAAAATTGGCAATGGGATTTTAGTTGTTGCTTCAATACAAGGAGAAAATTAATGAAAATTATTATTACTGAAACAGATAAAAAACAATCAAAAATAGAAAATTTCGCTGACTTAAATTTGGAAGTAACTTCAAGATCAGGACTTCACCCTACAGAAATTAATCTTCTCAATCAGATAATTAAAGAAGATGATGTTGCCCATACTCTATTCATCAATAATCGTACTGGTGTCATGCCTATTTATTTGGCAAAGACTTATCCAGAAGCATCAGTTAATGTTATTAATATAGACTTTCATCATTACAAGAAAGTTGAAGAGAATATAAGATTAAACAAAACTTCTTTAAATAACCTATGTGCCTCAAACTATGAACCTGAAACTAAGTTAACCCAATTATTTTTGCAAATTGATAGTACAACCTACAGTAAAGAGTATTATCAAGATATCTTTATTAAACACTATCGTTTGTTAAAAAAGAAAGGCAAAATATTTATCTCTTGTGATAAAAGAGCAAAATGGTTTGAAGATTTTTTAAGACTTTTCTCTATAAGTTATTCTTTAGAAAAGTTTAATAAGACACAGTTTGTCTTGATTTTAAGAAAGTCTCTTGAATTTCCTGAGTACTTAGATTATAATGATACTTATCAACTAAACCTTCCTAACCGTCCTAGTATCGAGTATTTCTCTGTTCCTGGAGTATTTGCCCACCATCGCATTGATGAAGGAGCTCTTGCTCTAATAGATGTCGTTGAAGCTAATGAAGATGATATAATCATTGATATGGGCTGTGGCATCGGAACTGTAGGGTTAGCCTTAGCTGCCTACTATCACCCCAAAAAAACTATTTTTGTTGATTCTAATATCAGAGCTTTAGATTGTGCTAAAAAAAATGCTGAATTAAATGAATTAGAAAATTGCCAGTTCTATTTAACAGATGAAGGACTAAATAAGAAAAAAGCTACTATATTTGTGGGTAACCCACCTTATTTCTCAAACTTCAGAATCGCAGATCTATTTATAGATAATGCTTACTCAAATCTGGCTAAAGGCGGAACTGCATATATAGTAGCTAAGAATATTACACATATTCACAAAGCTATGCTTAAAGTTTATGGAAATGCTACCATAACTCTTAGAAGAGGTTATAGCGTCATCTCCTCAACAAAGTCATAAACTATGAGATTATGAATTCACCGTATCTGATATAAAGGTCTTTATCATATTCTTCTGTAGAGAAGATTAATTTACCTTTATCTGTGATACCTTTAACATAACCTTCGTGGATTATGCCATCGATATCTACTTTAACTTTCTTGTTAAGGATATCTAAGTATTGAACCCAACGGTCAAGATGTTCATTAATTTCTTTATTCTTGAATTTTGTATATTCTTCATTAAAGATATTTAAGAAATCAGATATGATTTCATTTCTGTTGAATTCTTTATCACAGATAGCGTTCAAGGATGTGAAACCTTTATCTTCTATTACTTTTAGTTCTTTAGGAGTTAAGTTAACATACATACCTAAACCAAGCACAGTTTTACCAACACCGTCCATGTCAGTAAAGCTTTCAGCTAAAATACTAGCGAACTTTGTACCTTTGTAAGTAATGAGGTTTGGCCAAGTTAACTGAAAATCTTCTAAACCTGTTATTTTTTTCATTGCTTCTACAGCTGAGTATCCAGCAATTAAGTTTACTAAAGTAACTTTATCTAAAACAGATCTAGGGTTTAGGTAGATTGAAAGATAGATACCTTTTCCTTTGATGGTTACCCATTCTGATTCGTTTCTTCCTTTTCCTTTTGATTGGTTCTCAGCAATAATTACTGAACCTTCTTTGATTTGTTTTTTGATAACTTGTCTTGCGACTTCTGAATTTGTTGAATCTAGCTTTTTATGTAAAAAGATTTTGTTTCCAACTAATTGTTTTTTATCTGTAAGGATTATCTCATAAGGGTATATTTTGTCTTCTGCATCCATAAACCTGTAACCTCTGTTAGTTGAAGCAAGGATTTTTACACCATTGTCTCTCATGAGTTTAACATGTTTTGATACAGCGTTTCTACTAATTTCTAATTCATCTGCAATTGCTTGTCCAGATACCCATCTTCCAGCACTCTCTCTGAGTAGCTTGAATATTGTCTTTCTGTTATCCATAATTTCTCCCTTTAAATATTTATGATGACAGTACATATTTAGTAAATAGTGCCATTTATGTCAACAACTATTAATTTTAAGCAATAAAATTATCAATTATCGTAATGGAAAAAATCTCTAAATATAGGCATTTTTTACAATTTTAACTTTTTTTTATTTTGTTAACTTTTTTTCATTTTTTCAACAATTTCGCTTTCCTTATTATATTAATAATCTATAAAAATAATTAGACAACTTTTTTTTTGTTACATTTGAAAAAAAAGGAGGTGCTATAAAATATAATTTTGTTAAAGTAAAAAAATTATGGTGTTATTAGCTGTATAAGCACATTACCAACACATTAAGACTATATCGTAATCGTTGCTTTTTAATAATATTTTACTAAATATAACTACTTTTTAAAAGCCTATACTTTAAAATTAAACGATGGACATTCTTTGAGTTCATTGTTACTATCGAAAAATAACTAAAATTTCTCTTGTTGATTAATTTGCACAGGCATTTAGCTAATATTTTGCAATGTATATTTCGAAGTTTGCAATTTCATACACTTAATGTACGCTGGTAAACAATCTTTACAGTTCGGAGATCTGATTAAATCCTTAAATAAGTCAAACTCTTAAAATAAAAGAGAAAATCATTGACAAATATTTAAATCAATTCACAATATAATAATGAAAGAAATAAAGAAGGGAATATGGATTTAAAACAGTTAAACTATCATTATAATAAGTTCAAATTTGGTGAAGACAATTTTCATTATTTAATGAAGAAAAGAGTTAAAGATATCTTAATGGTCTCCTCTTTTTATGATGCTTATATCTTTGAACAGGATGGAAGATTATCAGAACAGATTTTTGGTGAATATAAACATTTAAATCTAACTACCATACCTCGTATTACCTCTGTACCAACTAAAGAGGAGGCATTAAAGAAGATTTCTATTCATAACTATGATTTAGTGATAACTATGATGAGGGTAGGAGAAACTATCCCTTATGAGCTTTCAACAGCAATTAAGAAAATGTCTCCCGAAACTCCAGTTCTCTTACTTCTGAATAATACTGGAGATATAAATTTAATAAAGAAGTTTCCAGAAAAGATGGTCAATATAGATAATATTTTTTACTGGAATGGTGATAGCAAATTGTTCCTTGCAATGATAAAATATGTTGAAGATAGATGGAATTGTGATTTTGATACAACTGTTGGATTAGTTCGGGTGATTTTATTAGTTGAAGATTCTATAAACTTCTATTCATCCTATTTACCATTACTCTATGCTGAAATCATGAAGCAAACCCAACTTCTTATTGATACTGAAATGAATGATATGAACAAGCGTTTGAGAATGAGAGCAAGACCTAAAGTCCTGCTTGCTAATAATTATGAAGATGCTATTGAAATTTATAAAAAATATCAAGAATTCATAGTTTGCTTAATATCTGATATAGACTTTCCAAAGCAAGGTGATGATTATCTAGGAGCAGGTATCAAACTTCTTAATGAAGTTCGTTCAATGAATGTAGATTTACCAATACTGATGCAATCAGCAAATAAAGACTATCAAGCAGATGTACTAAGTAAAAATGCTAGTTTCATTAGAAAACATGATAGGAATCTAATAAAGGAACTTAAGGTATTTATTAAAACCAATTTAGGTTATGGAGATTTTATTTTTAAGGATGAAGTTGGAAATGCTTATGGAAAAGCTAACACCCTTAAAGAGTTTGAAAATATATTAGCTGATATTCCGGATAAAAGTCTTTTATTCCATTCCAGAAGGAATCATTTTTCTTCTTGGTTAATAGCGCATGGTGAATTTCTCGTTGCTAAGAAAATTAGACCAATCAGTACTAGTGAATTTGCTTCTATTGTTGAGCTTAGAAGCTTTCTATTAAATACCTTTAAAGAGGTTAAGTCTTTGAGAGCTAGAGGTAAAATTATAAATTTTGATAATGCAGAGTTTAATCTAGAAGATCAGATCGTTAAGATTGCTGAAGGCTCACTAGGGGGAAAGGGGAGAGGCTTATCTTTTATGAACTCTTTGCTAAACTCTATGGAATTTGATGAGAGTTACCCAGAAGTAAATATCTCTATCCCAGCGACCTGCATCATCGGAACTAATGAATTTGATAACTTTATAGAAATAAATAATATAACTACTGATGTATCTGAACTTCCAGATGAAGAAATTGAGAAATACTTCTTAGAATGTAAGTTGTCAAATGAATTAGAAGAACGCTTATATAAAGTAGTTCTTGAACTAAAAAATCCTTTAGCTGTAAGATCTTCAAGTCTTTTAGAAGATTCTCAAGCTCAACCTTTTGCCGGAATATATTCTACCTATATGTTACCGAATGTTTCAGAAGATGATTTGGATCGGTTTCAAGACCTTACTAATGCAGTTAAGTTAGTATATTCTTCTATATTTGTAAAGAAAGCACGAGATTATATTGAAAATGTTAATTATATGATTGCTGAAGAGAAAATGGCAATAATCATTCAAGAAGTGACTGGTTCTAAATACGGGGATTATTATTTCCCAAATTTTTCTGGTGTAGCACAGTCATTCAACTTCTATCCTACTTCAGACTTGAATAACTCAGATGGAATCGCTACGATTGCTGTAGGAATGGGGAAATCTGTGGTAGAAGGTGAAAACACATTTAGATTTTGTCCGAAATATCCTAAAAAGGAGCTACTTTCTGGAGAATATTTAGTTGGAAACTCGCAAAAGGAGTTTTATGCAGTAGATTTATCTGATGATTCTTACGATCTACTTAGTGGGGAAGATGTTTGTCTAAAAAAAATATCAATAAGAAATCCTAGCATTAAGCCAGCTTTGAAGGAAGTTGTATCATATTGGGATAACAACAGTAGAGCTTTCATTTCAGGAATGTTTGGTGATGGAATGCCTGTTGTTACTTTTGATAATATTGTAAAATACAATAGATTTCCACTTGCTGCAATTTTAGAAGATATCTTATCTATTGGAGAAGTTGCTATGGGAGTTCCAGTAGAGATTGAATTTGCTGTAAATCTGCAACCAAATAAAATGAAAATTCAGAAACCAACTTTCTATATTTTGCAGATTAGACCCTTATCAATTAATGCTGAAGATGTTGTGATAAATGCTCAAGAAGCAAATCCAGCAGATTGCCTTATTTATTCTAAGTACTCTATGGGTAATGGAGTGATTGATGACCTTGACCATATTCTCTATGTTAAGCCTCAATCATTTGATAATACCCAAACAATTGAAATCATGAATGAAATTGATGCTGTTAATCGAGAAATGCTAGACCAAAACATTCATTATGTTTTAATTGGACCAGGTCGTTGGGGATCACGAGATAGATTCTTAGGAATTCCAGTGGCCTTTAGTAATATCTCCATGGCAAAAGTTATCGTAGAAGCTGGATTGGAAAACTTCAGAGTTGACCCTTCACAAGGGACTCATTTCTTTCATAATATTCTATCAATGAATATTGGTTATGTCTCAGTTCCTTTTGGTGAAGAGAATAATATTATTAATTGGAATAAATTAGATAGTGTCAATTTAATAAAAGAGACTAAATATATTAAAGTAGTAAGAACAGAAAAACCTCTAACTATCAAAATGGATGGAAAAAGAGGCTTGTGTTTTGTAAAATAAAGATAAATGAATCTAAGGGAAGTCTATTTGCTCATTTATACAATCAAGACCATAACGCATATTATGTATACTTGAGTATATAAAGAGCTAACCCTTTCTTAAATAAAGATATATGGAGATGTAGAAATGTTTAAAAGTATGACTGGTTATGGTAAGCATAACTTAACAAATGAAATATATGATATAGAAATAGAAATTAAAACTTTGAATTCAAAATACTTTGATTTCAGATTTTACTCTGCTCGTGAGTATTCATATTTAGAATCTTTTGTGAGCAAATTAATAAAGAAAACTATAAGTCGTGGAAGTATTGAATGTCGAATTAATATTACAGATCTTAGTGAACCTTTACTTAAGATTAATGAAGGAAAATTGAAAGCTATTTGGGAAGCAGCTCAGAGGGCTAAAGATTTACTAAAAGCTGATGGGGAAGTTTCCTTAGACAGGATTTTGCTTTATCAGGGCATTTTAGAGATGAAATCCCAAACGGGTAATGAAGATCTTCTTTTAGAGACATTAGAATGTGCTATTCAGAAAGCTTTATTAGAACATCAGAAAATGGCCTTAGATGAGGGTAAGATAATGTTAGACTTCTTTACATCTTCCCTATCTTTAATGCGAGCAGCAACAGAGAAGATTAAAGAGATTATTCCTCTATATAAGTCTCAGGTATACAACAAAATAGTAGATAATATTAAAGAGATGCTTAAGGCTGAGATTACTGATGACATTCTTCGTCGTGTAGTTGTTGAAACAGCCTTTTATGTAGATAGAAATGATGTTAATGAAGAGGTTATCAGACTTTTAGATCATATCAATAAATGTGAAAATCTACTCAAATCAGAAGATGATAACATTGGAAAATCTTTCAACTTTATAATTCAAGAGATGCACAGAGAGGCTAATACTTTAGGATCTAAGTTCAGTATTCCAGAGACCTTTGAGTATATTCTTACTATCAAAGAGGAAATAGATAAATGCAAGGAGATGATTTTAAATGTCCAGTAAGAAGCCACCCAAGAATAATTTCAAAGTAAAAGATAAGGTCAATTTCGATTGGGTATCTTTTCCTTTTGTAGATAGACCACGCACCTCTACCCTATTGGTTGTTTTCTTAATATTTCTTTCCGTACTATTACGATACTTTATTGAACATGCTATGTTATTGCCAATTGGTTGGTATTGGATTAGTATGATGCTTATTTTTGCTAGTATCAGTTCATATTTCATCCCAAGTCGATATACTTTTTATGAGAATAGAATTGTAGCTAAGTACCTATTCTTTAAAGTAGAGAGACCATACAAAGATTTTGGTTGTTTTTATTCAGATAAACATGGAGTAATGCTTAGTACATTCAAAACTCCTAGACGATTGGATCCATTTCGAGGAATGTCAGTACGATATTCTAAAACCCAGCTTGAAAAAGAAGAGCTACTTAACTTTTTAGAACAAAAAATAGGAAAGAGATTTTAATATGTACATAAAAGATATAGAAACCCAAGTATTACAGTTATTCAGTAGATACCCTGGTGCACAACTTAAAATGAAAGAAATCTCAAGTATTTTATCTATCAAAAAACATGATTATAAAAACTTGAATGATACAGTTAGAAAACTAATTAAAGATAATTTATTAATAAAAGAGGGTCAGTACTTTACGGCAGCTAAAGAAATAAGTAAAGCCACGACTTCTGCCAATCCTAAAAGCTCAACCAAAAAGAAACATGATAAAGTAAGTTCTCCTTTGATTGATGCTACTTTTGATGGTACTTCCTTAGGTAAAGGATACTCATTTGGTTTTGCGACTACAGAAGAAAATGATTATTTTATATCTTCAGAGGATTTACTTGATGCTTACCATGGAGATAAAGTACAAATTGAGCCTTATAAGCAAAAGAATGGAAAATACTATGGTGTTGTAAGGAATGTAGTAGAAAGAGCTAATCACAAAATGGTTGGAAATGCTACTAAATATGGAAAATCTTACATCTTTGTATGTGATAATCATAAAATCCATACTTCCATTATGGTAGATAGTCCTAATCAAAACATAGACAATAAGAAAGTAGAAATTGAAATAACTAATTGGGGAAATAAAAGCAAAGCTGTTTTACCTTCAGGTAAAGTAGTCAGTGTTCTTGGTGATGCTCATGATCCTGAAATAGAAGTTTTAGGCGTTATTAAGCAATTTAATCTTCCTTTAGAATTTCCTAAAAATGTAGTTCAAGAATCATCAGATATTTCAGAATCTATCAGGATTGAGGAGATAAATCGCAGAAGTGATTTCCGTGATATTATTACTCTTACTATTGACCCTATTACAGCAAAAGACTATGATGATGCAATTTCAATCGTAAAAGAAGATTTTGGTTATACTCTCTATGTTCATATTGCTGATGTTGGTCATTATGTCAAGCCAGGTACTGAAACATTTAAAGAAGCTACTAAAAGAGGAAATAGTTTCTATTTTCCAAAAAGAGTAATACCAATGTTACCTGAACATATTTCTAACAAGATATGTAGTTTAAGACCTGATGAAGAGAAATTAACCGTTTCTGTAGTAACAAAACTTAATGATAAGTACGAAATCACAGAACAGTATGCTGTAGAATCTATTATAAATTCAGATGCTAGATTGAATTACGAGGAAGTAGATAAATACTTTGCCACTAATGAACTTGATCAAAGCGATGAAATTAAAGAGATGCTTAATGAATCCCTCAGAATATCCCACAAATTCTCCGCAAAACTTAAGAAGAATGGTTATATTAACTTTAGACTTCCTGATGTGGAATACATTTATGATGAAGAGGGTCGTTTAGATTCTATTATTGAAAGTGAAGAAACAGATTCTCACAAACTTATCGAGAATTTCATGTTGTTAGCTAATGAATATATCGCGACATATTTAAAGGGTAAAGCAAAAACCACTATCTATCGTGTACATGAATTACCAGATAGAGAGAGGATTGATAAAATAGCTAAGTTACTAAATTATTATGGTCATAGAATGAAGTTTGATGGAACCTTAAATCACTCTATTCAAGAAGTTTTAAAATCTTTTGAAGGTACTTTCGAAGAGAAAGTATTTAATAAGATGATTTTAAGATCCATGAAAAAAGCAAAATACACTACTGAACATGACATTCACTTTGGTCTTTCTATCGAGAACTATACTCATTTCACTTCACCTATTAGAAGATTATCAGATTTAGTTGTTCATCTTCAACTGAAGAGTTACTTAGGTAAAGATGGTTATAAATTTAGAGCAAAATCTTTAATGGAGCTTGCAGACATAGCTACTGAGCAAGAGGCCCTTAGTGATGAAGCATATCGTGAGATTTTGAAGAAGATGGTTCAGTACTTTATGAAAGATAGAATTGGTAATGAATATGAAGCTATTATAACAGGAATGAACAATTCTAATATGTTTGCTACTTTAGTTAAATATCCTATAACAGGTGTTATAAAACTAAGTAATATTCCTGGAGATTACTATGTTGTTGATGAAGAAAGATTAATAGCAACAGGTAAAAAGAAAAAGCAGAAATTCCAATTAGCTCAACAAGTTAAAATAAGAGTAGCTACAGTTACTGATGATATATATTTTGATTTATTACTTGATAAATAATATCTCATAAAAGAAAAAAAGCTTAAGGATAAATATCTTTAAGCTTTTTTTATTAGTAAAATTATTTATTTTGAATTCTTCTTCTTGAGAGAAGAGATAATGAATTTATTAAAAATAGGATGTGGTCTTAATGGCCTTGATAAAAATTCTGGATGAAATTGAACTGCAATAAAGAAGTCATTAGCAGGATATTCAATAATTTCAACTAAAAGTTCATCTGGAGAGGTTCCTGAAATCACCATTCCTTTTTCTTGCATTACTTGGCGATATTTATTGTTAAATTCATAACGATGCCTGTGTCTTTCGATAATATCAGTAGACTGATAAGCGTCCCAAGCTAGGGTCTTAGGTAGAACTTTGCAAGGGAAAGCACCCAAACGCATAGTTCCGCCTAACTTATCAATATAGGCTTGGTCATCCATCAAATGAATAACAGGATTTTCGCAAGAGTGGTCAAATTCAGAGCTAAAAGCATCTTTAATGTTACATACATTTCTGGCGAATTCTATAACAGCTACCTGCATACCTAGACAAATTCCAAAGAAAGGAATATTATTTTCTCTGGCATACTTAACGATGTTGACTTTACCTTCAATTCCTCTTAATCCAAAACCACCAGGAATTAGGATACCATCTATTTTCTTAAATCTCTCGTTTAGTAATTCAGGGTCATAACTAGTTTCAGAATCAATCCATTCTATATTTACTTTAATTTCATTAGCTATACCAGCATGGATTATTGATTGTTCAACAGATTTATAAGCATCTTGATGTTGAACATACTTCCCACAAACAGCAACATTGATTTCGTGTTTATGGCCTTGAGTTTTTTTAATATAATTATCTAATTGAGAGAAATCAATTTCTTTCACATCTAAACCTAATTGTTTGCATATAGTTTCGTGTAGTCCTTCAACGAAGTAGTTTCTTGGTACACTAAAGACAGAATCAACATCAATGGCATTGATAACTGATTTAATCTGAACATTAGTGAAGAGTGATATTTTTTTAATAATATCCTGAGAAAAAGGTTTTTCTGATCTACATAAGAGAATATCTGGTTGAATACCAATCTCTCTTAACTTTATAGCACTATGTTGAGTTGGTTTAGTTTTTAATTCTCCAGCAGATTTAATATAAGGAACATAAGTTAATAGAACAAAAAGTGAGTTCTCAGTACCAACTTCCATCCTAAATTGTCTTATAGCTTCCAAGAATGGTAAGGATTCAATATCACCAACAGTTCCACCTATCTCAGTAATAACTATATCATACATCTCCCCTATCTGCTTAACTTTGGAGATAATTTCGTTAGTTATGTGAGGTATTACTTGAACTGTTTTGCCAAGATAGTCTCCTCTGCGTTCTTTCTTGATAACTGATTCATAGATTTGCCCAGAAGATACACTGGAGAGTTTAGATAAGGGAACATCTATAAATCTTTCATAGTGTCCTAAATCTAAATCTGTCTCAGCTCCATCATCAGTAACGAAGACTTCCCCATGTTGATAAGGACTCATAGTCCCAGGGTCAACATTTAAATAGGGGTCCATTTTTTGCAGTCCAACTTTATACCCCATTTTCTTAAGCAACAAGCCAATAGAGGCTGCAGCAATTCCTTTTCCTAAAGAGGATAACACACCACCCATAACAAAAATATGTTTAGCCATTTTTACACCTTTTATAATAAAATATTTTTTGAATTTTCATTTGTTAACTGAACTGATTTTGAACTAATTTCAATAATATTGTTTAATTCGTCGTAGAATACCAAACTAAAATTGTTATCAATACAGCGATCATAATAGTTGTAGTTACAATGTTCAGAAACTCCATTATTAACCCCAATAAAGAATTCTACTCTCTCTTTGCTATTAATCAAACCAACTTTAATTATTTCAGCTATACTATCATTATTCTCAAATTGAAGAGAGAGAATATTGCCATAAGAGAAATGTATTGTTACAGAATTCTTGCACAAATTCTTATAATATAACTTTTCAGCCTTAATAACACCTGTTAAACTATTTTTATCTACTGTGAGGGAAACAAAACCATAAGGAAGCACTGTATATGAGCTACTAATCGTATTGCTAACAAAATAACTTTGCTGGTCTGAAATTTGTAATTTTAATTTTTCTTGAGTATCATCATTATCCTGTAAATAAAAGGTTTTACCAGGCACTATATGATTAAGCACTTTTAAGCCTTTAACATTCATTTTATTTTCAATAGGTCCAAAAGTACCAATATAGAATCTTTCCAAGATAGATAGATCGATATTGTAGTAGTTTGCAATAGCCTTTTTGGGAAAATTAGGAAGAAGAACGATCTTGTCTGCTATAAGCATATTTTTATAAATTGCTTGAAGAGATTTATTTATTAAATCAGTTTTTTGAGCAGTAAAGTAGTTATCAGTAAATATATTTCTAATTTCTGGGAAACTAAGATCAATAATAACATTAACTAATTTGACCCATTGGGAAAAATACTCTGTAGGAACGAAGTAATTTTCTTCAGGTGTTTCTTCTAAAACTCTAATTTTCAGTGATTTTGATGCTAAATCTAAAACAGGAAATGCACCTCTATTCCGGACTAATAAAGCTAAGTCTTCTATAATTTTAACATCAGACAAGTCGCAATTCTCAGAAGTGTCTAAGATTCCTGATAAAACAATAATTTGTTCTGAATTAATATTTAAATAATCTTCAATTAATAATTTGTATATTTCCTGCATATTCATTAATCTATAAACCAACTTTCGCCAAGAGTAACTTTCTTTAGATCAGTAATCTTTTTATCTAAAATCATATCTGCAATTTTGATGAATTTATTCTCATTATCACTCACATAAAAGAGATCTTTACCCAGTTGAGAAGATGAAGAATCAATATAGGGTTTGATGTGTTTAATAATTGCTTGTGAGCTATCGACGAGATTTACTTTCTCTGAAAAGAAGGTATTAATTGCAGGCTTGAGAACTGGATAATGGGTACAGCCTAATATTAGGGTATCAACACCATATTTCTTAAATTCAGAAAGATATTCATTGATAACCAGATGGGTTACTTCTTTGTCAAGCCAGCCTTCCTCTACTAGAGATACAAAGAGAGGGCATGGTTGGGAAAAAATTTCTAAGTTAGAATTTAGTTTTAACAGTTCATTTTTATAAGCTTCGCTATTGATAGTTCCTTCAGTTCCGATAATACCTATTCTGCCAGTTTTTGATAAAGAAATTGCTTCTTCTGCCCCAGGAATAATAACACCAATGACAGGGATGCTTGTCATTTTCTGCAAATATGGAATTGCTACAGCTGAAGAAGTATTGCAAGCAATTATTAATAATTTAATATTTTGTTGAAGCAAGAATCTAGTATTTTGTATAGAATAGTTTATTACTGTATGTTTTGACTTAGGTCCATAAGGTACTCTTGCAGTATCACCAAAATAGATTATATCTTCATAAGGAAAATATTCTCTAATTGATTTAAAAACTGTGAGTCCTCCAACACCTGAATCGAAAATCCCAATCGCTCTCTTTTCCATTTTTCTCCAGTGGTTTTATTTTTATTTTTTTTAAGGCAAATTATCTGTCAAGTATCTTTAAAATAAATTATTATAATATCGTTAAACTAAGTCTTATAAATTCAATCTATTTTGTAATTTAACAATGCAAGCTTTTTTAATATTTTTTTCAAATAAAAAAAGAGAGACCGGTAAAAACACAATCTCTCTAATTATATTTACTTTAAGCTATTTAGCTAACTCCATACCTTTCTTAATTGCGATAAGATTCATCTTGAGTAATTCAGGATTTTTCTTAATTAAGAATGAGGTTAAATCAGATTCAATAGTCTCATATTTTATCATATCAGTTAAACCGATTACAATACCAATAGCTAACATATTAAGCACCATATCACTACCTATCTCAGCAGCTAACTTTGAAAGTGAAGCTGAAACAGTTTTGATTCCTTCAATTTGAGGAATCTTAGGACATAAGTCTTCATTAGCAATGATAAACCCACCTTTTACAACAAAAGATGCGAATTTATCGATTGAAGGCTGATTTAAAGCAATCAATACATTTGGGTATGTAACGATTGGGGAAGCGATTGGTTTGTCAGAGATTACTGCAGCAACATTAGCTGTACCGCCTCTCATTTCAGGACCATAAGAAGGTAACCAAGAAACATGTTTTCCTTCTTTCATACCAGCTTTAGCTAAGAACTTTCCTATAGTTAAAGCACCTTGACCACCAAAACCTGAGCTTATTATTTCATACATCATTTCTATTCCTCCCCTCTATCTCTGAACTTTCCAAGTGGGAAGAATGGAATCATTTTTTCTTTTGCCCATTTAAGAGAATCAACAGCAGTCATTCCCCAGTTTGTAGGACAAGTTGAAAGTAGCTCAACAATAGTGAATCCTCTTCCTTCTTTATTATAAGTTAGAGCTTTTTTCACAGCCTTTTTTGCTTTGATAATATCAGCAGGTGAAAGGAGAGAAACTCTTTCAATATAATAAGGAGCATGTAAAGTATTGAGTAACTCACATACTTGGATAGGGAAACCAACATCATCAGTTTTTCTACCATAAGGAGAAGTTGTAGTTTTCATATCAGGAAGAGTTGTAGGTGCCATTTGGCCACCAGTCATACCATAAATAGCATTATTCACGAAGAATACAGAGATATGTTCACCTCTATTAGCAGCATGAACGATTTCAGCAGTACCGATAGCAGCTAAATCTCCATCACCTTGATAAGTGAAAACTTGCATATTTGGTCTAGCTCTTTTGATACCAGTAGCAACTGCAGGAGCTCTACCATGAGCAGCTTCAGCCATATCCATATCAAAGAATTTATATGCGAATACGGAACAACCAACAGGTGCAACACCTGTAGCTGTATCTTGGATTTCTAATTCATCTATAGCTTCGGCAATCAATCTATGAGCTACCCCATGAAGACAGCCTGGACAGTAAGTAAACTGTAAATCAGTTAATGATTTAGGTCTTGTTGCGATTACTTGCATTTTTACTCCTATAAGTTTTCTTCGATTTTTGCTTTAATTTCTTCAGGTGTGAAGACTATTCCACCAACTTTACCAAAGAATTCTACCGGTAACTTGCCATTTACTGCTAGCTTAACATCTTCAACCATCTGACCTAAGTTAAGTTCAAAGACCATAACTTTTTTCACTTTATCATGTAGTGCATTAGCAATAGTTGCATAAGGATAAGGCCATACAGTGATAGGTCTGATTAATCCGATATTTTTACCTTCAGCATTAAGCTGGTCAATTGCAGAACGAACTATTCTAGAAGCAGTTCCAAAAGCAACACATACCATTTCATTATCATCATTTATATTGTATTCTTCTACTTTAATCTCTTTTGATTCAATAAGCTTGTACTTCTTATCTAAATCCATAACATGTTGTTCTAAAACACTTGGATCGATTTCTAAAGAGTTAATCTCATTGTGATGAGGAGCTTCGCCCTCTTCTTTTGGATGAATACACCAATCTTTATGACGCTTATCCATTACAGCTAACTCTTCATCAGTTACAGGATCTTTGAATTCAACAGGTTCCATCATTTGACCTAACATACCATCTGAAAGAATCATAACAGGGATTCTATAGTTGTCTGCTAATTCAAAAGCTTCACTTGCCATATCAGCAAATTCTTGAACTGAAGCAGGTGCTAAAACGATTGTGTGATAATCGCCATGTCCGCCACCCTTAGTAGCTTGGAAATAATCACCTTGAGCAGGTTGGATATCACCAAGTCCAGGTCCACCACGCTGTACATTAACTATAACAGCAGGTAAATTTGCACCAGCAATATAGGAAATTCCTTCCATTTTTAGGGAAATTCCAGGTGAAGATGAAGAGGTCATAACTCTTCTTCCTGCACCAGCTGCACCATAAACCATATTTATAGCAGCAACTTCACTTTCAGCTTGAAGGAATACACCATCAACCTTAGGCATCATGCGGGCCATATATTCAATTAACTCACTTTGAGGAGTTATAGGGTAAGCAAAATATAATCTGCAACCTGATCTTATAGCAGCTTCTGCAACCGCCTCATTACCTTTCATTAAAACTTTTGCCATTTTCCTCTCCTTATTTTTCGATAGTTATCGCTACATCCGGACAGGTTGTGTAGCATAATTTACAGGCAATACATGCTTCTTGATCAAAACATTCAGCATAATTATAACCTTTTTCATTAATATTCACAGAAAATCTAATGATTTTCTTAGGGCACGCTGCAATACATAGTCCACAACCCTTACAATATTTAGGATTGACTGTCATTCTTGCCATAGCACGACTCCTTATTTATGTTTATTTATTTCTTTTTTGATAACATTGGCTAATCTTCTTACACCTTCTAAGTTCTTTTCTTCGGAAGCGTAAGAGAAATTTAAACGCAATGTATTAGTACCGCCACCATCGCAGTAGAAAGATGAACCAGCAACAAAGGCAACATTTTCTTCTTTGATAGCTGTTTTAATTAACTCGTTAGTATCAATATATTCAGGAAGAGTCATTAATGTGAATAATCCACCTTCAGATTTTGTCCAAGTAACCCCTTCAGGCATATTTGCTTCTAAAGCATCCATCATAATATCTTTTTTTGCACTATACATTTTTATAATTTTCTTAACATTCTGCTTAAGCAAACCTTTTTCAAGGTAGCGTGCCGCAATTCTTTGGGTAAAAGGAGGTGTACATAAATCAGTAGCTTGTTTAGCAACAACTATCTTGTCAAGTACTTGAGAATTACCTAAAACCCAACCAATTCTAAAACCAGGAGCAAAGATTTTTGAGAAGGTTCCTAGTATAATAACTTGCTCTGTACCGTCTAACTGATACATAGTTTTTTGGTGTTCACCTTCAAATCTTAATTCTCTGTAAGGAGAATCTTCTAAAATAAGAATATCATATTTATGAGCTATCTCAATAATTTCTTTTCTTCTGCATTCAGGCATAGTAATACCTGCAGGGTTTTGGAAATCAGGAATAATATAAATGAATTTAGGGAGGTCATTATTTAACTTTAATTCAGCTAATTTTTTGTCTAAAAGATCAGATCTCATACCTTTTTCATCTAAAGGAATTCCTACCATTTCTGCACCATAACTATTGAAAGCGCTTAATCCACCAAGATATGATGGTAGTCCTACGATAACCTTATCACCTGGAGTAATAAATACTTTTGCAATTAGATCTAAAGCCTGTTGAGATGCGGTTGTAATGATTAAATTATCAATTGTAACATCGTGACCAGTTTCAACATACATTTTAACTAATTGTTCTCTTAAAAGAGGATCACCTTCAGTTGCTCCATATTGGAGTACTTGGGCTCCATCTTGTTCTAGAACTTCTAATGTGATCTCTTTTAGTTCATCAATCGGGAAGGACTCTGGAGCAGGTAATCCACCTGCAAAAGAGATAATATCAGGATTATTGACTAATTTTAGTAGTTCTCTGATAGCAGAACGCTTCATGCGTTTTACATTAGTAGAGAGAATAGCATCTAAATTTTTAATCATAATTTCCCCCATTTATTTTTATTTTGTTTTATGACTTTATCAAGAGTTAATGAATTGTAGTTCATGATACTTATCAACCTGCTTCTTTATTTCTAAAAACTCTGAATCTGCAATATTTAAAGTATATTCATAACTCATTTTATCTTCTATATACAATTTTTTAGAACCACTATATTTTTTGTCAAGAAAAGAGATTAAAGATTTTAAATCTATTGGAATTTCAATCTTTTTCTTATTATCTTTTTTTAACAATAACTCTTTAATTTTCTCATTTATCTCTAAGATATTTGTTTTTAATTTAGCAGAAATAAAGAGAGAATTAGGATAAGAGAGACTAATTCCTTTTAGTAAGAATTTCGAGGTTAAGCCTTCAATTGAATCAATTTTATTGAAAACCATAATTACTGGGACATCTTGAGCATTAATCTCTTTAATTACTTTATTAACTTCTTCGATTCTTCTTTCAATTCCTAGCTGGGAAGAATCAACAACATGAAGCAATAAATCTGCATCAACTACATCAGTCAAGGTTGAATAGAAAGATGATACTAAAGTTGTGGGAAGATTCCTTATGAATCCAACAGTATCAGTTAAAATAATCTTTCCCGCTTCATTGTAGAGTAATTTTGATTTAGAATCCAAAGTAGCGAATAACTCATCTGCCACATAGATCTCAGATCTAGTCAAAGCATTAAAGAGAGTAGATTTACCAGCATTAGTATATCCTACTAGGGCTATTTTGAAGTATTCTTCTCTATTTTTCCTTTGTTCATGAGTAATCTTTTTTAGCATTTCTACTTTATTTTTTAGGAAGCTAATTCTTTTCTGTACTAATCTTCTATCTATCTCTAACTGACTTTCTCCTGGACCTTTAGTTCCTACGCCACCAACTATTCTTGAGAAATGTTGCCAAAGGTTTCTAAGTTTAGAATAACTATATTCTAATTGGGCTAATTCTACCTGCATTTTAGCAACACTAGTTCTTGCATGTTTGGCAAAAATACTTAGGATTAGTTCAGTTCTATCTACTACATTGGCAAGAGTAACTTGACTTATCAATTTAGCTTGAGAAGGATTAAGATTATCTACAAAAACTAGTGTATGAATATTATGTTCTTCACAATACTCATTAATTTCTGCTAATTTACCTTTACCAACATAACTATCTGATTTATAATTAGGTAGACCTTGAGTAAAAATCTCTACTACTTCAAGATTGGCAGTTTTACATAGAAGTTTTGTTTCTTCTAGTAATTCTTCAAATTCAGACTGTCTATTATTCTTTTGGTAACTTCCTACAATTACTACTTGCTCTAAAATCTTTTCTTCTTCTCTAAGATTCATAGACTAATACTTTTTTAGTGTCATGCCTCCATGCTCTATAAGCCTCTTTGATATCAATTTCAAAAAGAGTCTTTTTATCTTCTGTTGCGAACATAATTATGTTCATGTGGTGTGCTCTGCCATCTTTTCCTTTAAAACTTTTTGTAGGAAATTCTATTCTTATATCATCATTTGCAGTGTCATTTAAAACTGTTATTTCATTAATATAGACTCCAGGGACTATTTCAACAACTGCACGAGCTAGGACAACACCTTGAGAGACATCTCTAAATTTTATAATCATTTTTCTCACCTATAACCTGTATATTTTTTCTAATATATTAAAATAAATTACTTGTTTTATGTCAAGAAATTAATCTTGATTTAGTTAATTAATGCTCATTGCGCTAAGGGAGTTAACTTCTATAAATCCTTAGCAAGCTAGCAGATATCAAAAAAGCTTTAAAAAAGTTCTTCCGAGAGTCCAGTTAAATTATTATTGCACATATTCTTAGTTAGTGCTTTCCAAATGCTTCCTCAATGCTTTTCCTCTTCTCCATCTCACTAATCTCAAGTAAATTCCAAAATTAAATTGAGTTGCCAGTAAGGGAGCAAAGGAAGACCAGGGGATCTTCAAACAAAATATAAACTAAAGATACTTGCTGAGTATCTCTGCTCCTACTATTAGTTGCTCTTCAGGTAGAGCAAAAGATATTCTTATCCAGTTAGTTAAGTGTTTAGAGAAAGCTATTCCTGGGATAACTATTACTTTATAGTCTAGCATTTTCTTGGCAAATTCAAAACCATCTTTATGAATGTTAATGAAGAAATAAGGAGCAGAATCGGATCTATTAATAATAGTATTAGATAGAATATCTTGCAAAGTTCGATAGTTTACTCTTAATTTAGCTCTTAACTCTCTCTGGAATTGCCTTGCTTGATCTGTGAAAGCATATTCGCAGAGTCGTTGACCTATATAATTAGCGCAAGTAGAGATATATTGGTGGGTAACAGTAATTTCTTGAGCAATTTCTAAAGGGGCAAGAACCCAACCAATTCTCCAACCTGTCATACAGTGGGATTTTGAAAGACCAGAGATAATAATAGTCTTTTGATAAAAATCCCAGGCACTGTTGGCTAGCTTTTCTAAGTAAAGATCTCTATATATTTCATCAGATATTAAGTATAAATCATTAATTCTACAGCAATTTGCTATAACATTAAGTTCATTTTCTGTTAAAGCAATACTTGTTGGGTTTCCTGGGGTATTAATAAGGATAGCTTTTGTTTTAGGAGTAATTTGGGAAAAAAGTGAATCGTTATCTAAAGCAAAATTTCTTCTCTCGTCTAGATGATAGAACTTCGGAACAGCTCCTAGCATTCTTGCTATAGATTCATAAGCACTAAATCCGGGATCAGGAAGAAGTATCTCGTCACCAGGGATAAGAAGAGTTTTAAAAGTAGCAAAGAGTGCTTCTTGAGCCCCATTTGTTATAACTACTTGTTCATAGGATGCCTGCTTGTATTGTCCAGCAATAGCATGGCGAGAATTTAACAGTCCTGCATTAGGAGTATAACGAATATTCTCTTCAAAAAGAACTTTTACGGCCTCACTATGCAAGTATTCTGGCATAGGAAATTGCAATTCTCCTAGGCCAAGATTGATGGAATCTGCTTGAGCTGAGTCAAAAATCTGTCTAATAATCGATTTTTTCATTAAACCTCTATTCTATCTGAGTAAGTTTTCTAATTCCACAGATGCTGAACTCTTTTCGTCACGATATTTAACAATAATAGGACAGTAGAGTTGGAAGTTTGGATTTGATTTTAAGGGTCTACTACCTGGAACCACAACAGCGTTCGCTGGGATGATAGGGGAATTTTCAAAGTCTAAAAATCTATCATTCACAGCGTCAAAAACAGGAGTTCCTTTGGTAATTATGGTACCAGGAGCAATAATAGCTCTTTCCTGAACTAAGACACCTTCGTATAAGCCACTATTCCCACCGATAAAAGCCTTGTCTTCTATAATGACTGGAGTTGCATTAATAGGTTCTAAAACACCACCAATCATCGCTCCAGCAGATAGATGCACATTCTTGCCAATCTGAGCACAAGAACCTACTAAAGCATGGGAATCAATCATTGAACCACTATCTACGAAAGCTCCTACATTCACATAAGCAGGAGGCATCATAGTTACACCTTGGGCAATATAAGAGCCTGTTCTTACTGAAGAACCTCCTGGGACAATTCTAATACCTGACCCAGAGTAAATCTGCTTTTCAGGATAAGTACTTTTATCTGTAAAATTCTTATGGTTAGAATAAGGCATATCTATGATATTTCCAAGTCTAAAGCCAAGGAGAATACCTTTCTTAACCCATTCATTAACAGTCCATTTTAAATCTATTTTTTCAGCAGCTCTAATTTTTCCTGTGTTTAGCAAGTTAAGAAATTCTGTAAAAATCTCAAGTGCCTCTTCCCTATCATAGCTTTTATCTTCATAAGCTTGTAATATTCTTTCTTTCAACATATTATGATAACTCCTTTAAAGCTTTTTCTAAGTTATCCATTGCCTGAACCAAAATCGAACGAGGACAACCGAAGTTTAATCTCATAAATCCAGAACCTTTTCTTCCAAAAGATGCACCAGCATTCAATGCTAACTTTGCTTTATTCTTACAGAAATCTGCTAATTCTTTGTCGTCTAGATTTAATTCTTTAAAATCTAACCAAGCTAAATAAGTAGCTTCAGGTTTTTGCATACTTACACCTTTCATCTTAGAAATTCTATCATAGAGATAGTCTCGATTCTCTTGCAAATATACGAGAAGTTCTTCTAACCACTCTTCACCATACTCGTAAGCAGCTCTAAAAGCAATAGTTCCGATAGCATTGGAGCCATAAACATGAATATCAAAGAGATATTTTCTAATCTGTTCAAACAAAGTACTATTTGGACAAATTATTACTGAAGACTGGAGACCAGCTATATTATAAGTTTTAGCTGGAGACATCATCGTAATAGTGAAATCTGAAAAATCTTCCAAGGATGCAATTGGTATATGTTGAGCTCCTGGGTAAATTAGGTCATTATGGATTTCATCAGCAAAAATAAGAGTATTATGTTTTTTACACATTCTACCTATTTTTAGTAGCTCATCTTTAGTCCAAACTCTGCCAACTGGGTTATGAGGAGAACAGAAGATAAAGATTTTACTTTTAGCTATTTTATTTTCTAAGTCTTCAAAATCAATGGTATATAGTCCCTTATCTTCAATTAAATTATTAACCAATAATCGTCTATCATGGGCAACTACTGCCTCTTTAAAAGGAGCATAAACAGGTTGTTGAATAAGAATCTTATCCCCTAGCTCAGTGAAAATCTTGACCATAAAATTTATTGCAGGTACAATACCTGGACTCATTTGAAACCAGCTTGAATCTAAGTCCCACTTATGTCTTTTAGCCACATATTTTATAAAACTATCGAAATGGTCAGTTTTCTTAAAGTTGTATCCAAAAATAGGATGTTCCAGTCTTGCTTTTATCTGATTCATAATTTCTGGGGCGATAGAGAAATCCATATCAGCAACCCAAAGTGCAAGGAGGTCATCTCTACCATACATTATCTTCATGGCGTCGTATTTAAAGCAACCTGAATCTTTTCTATCATATATTTTATCAAAATCATATTTCATAATTATTACTCCTTTTTTCTAATAAGTATCCAAATTCAATTCCCCAAGGATTAACTACTAATTTTTGTGTATCTAGTATATTATTTAGGGCTTGAAGAATTGCTAGCGAAATGTAGAATATCGTTTCATTTAATTTTTTACCATTATAATCATGGTAGTTATACTTAGATTTATGAATAATCAAATCGTGTAGGTTAAACATAAAGTCTTGTAAATCGAAATACTTAATTTCTGAGAATTGCTCATAATTATTCTTCCCTTCATAAATACAGGTTAGATTCTGGAAAACTTTACCTATTCCATAAAAGAAAGTAGTCTCTTTAACAGGGAAATCACAGATACTAAGTTCATTTTCAAGATCCTGTTGGATTATCTCAGACATCTGCTCAAAATTAAGGCGAGAATCTCTAAATTGATGGTAATAAGTTAAAATACCACAAGGCATACTAATATACTGAACAATCTTTTTACCTTTAACAAGAGTTAATTCTGTACTTGATCCGCCGATATCAACATTATAGAATTTTTCTGTATTAGGATTCCAGTAGAGAGAAGAATCTACTCCGAGCTTGGCTTCTCTCTCTGCAGTAATTATTTCCCAATCAACTTGATAAAGAGAATCTATGTTTTCTTGAAATGAATTAAAATTTATTCCAATTCTACCAATATTAGTAACTAGTATTTTTGGTATTATCTTTAATTCTCTACATAAATCTAACTGAATAGATAACTCTTGTTTGGCTTTTGCTAGAGAGTTCTTATGTATCAGTCCATCTTTTAAATTCAGACCAATACCAGTTATACGAATATCATAGAAGACAGGTTCAAAATCTTGAGAGTTTTCTGAATAGATTAAGAGAGTACTATTATTAGTACCGAAATCGATTATACAATTTAATTTTGAGTTATTATGACTTATAAAAGAACTTATCATATCTAGAGCAATATCTTTATTCTTTAAGGCAAACCTATCACTTTTAAACTTCTTAATCTCACCAGTAGGTAAATCAATATCAATAGAATCATCTAGTAACTTAAAATGCTGACAATGAGGATAATTAGCAAGCTCAGCAACTAGAGGTTCATCTTCTGGAAAATTATCACGAGTAGCATAGCATAGATAAGTACCAGCGGCACAAGTTTCTGCTAAAGTGCTATATCCTACTTTAGTAATAACTACATCGCAGGATGAGATTAACAAAGAGTAATCATAATCGCGAGGAAGCAAAATTACATTATCAGCTTGGCCTATAGGAGAATTTGTTAGAAAAATATAATCCTGGCGAGCAGTTAGATTATTAAAATAAGATATATCAGACATTATTCCGCCAAAAGTAATTAAAGCTAACTTTTTTGAAGAATCTATCTTAAACTCTTGGCAGATAGCTTTTTTGTTTGGTTTAGAATACTTGGCCAAATTTCCACATTGAAGTTGATTTGGCAAAGCCTGAACACTTTTAGCATTGGAAAAAGGTAGGATATATGATTTATCGCAAGATTGATAGATGGAATATATTTCCGCAAGGATATCTACTATCTTTGAATCTGTACTATCATCAACAATTTCAACATAGTTAAAATACCAGTCGAAATTAGTTATTGCATAGACTAGAAGTCCCAAACTTTTAGCTGATAGTATAGGTAAATAGGGAACATCAACAATAACTAAACCAATATTCTTCTCTTGCAAAAAAAGTGTCTCTTGCTTAATCAACTCTTCTCTATTATCCCAAAACTCTATTAATTGGGAAAATGTTTTATTCACTGAAGGTATTTTCCAAGTATCTTGAATCATTCCTGTATCTGTTTTTCGCTGAATAATGTGGCAGAAACTATTCTCCTTGGGGAAGAGAAATTTGGGCCGATCGGTTATAATATAACAATCACAACCGAATTTAATAAACTCAGTAACAAGTGCAGCTATTCTACTAGCGTGACCAAAGCCATGGGAAGTTACATAAAAAGCTACTTTCATATTTCTTTCAACTCTTTGGCAATTTCACATCCCAATCTTACATTGTTTTTCACTAACTCAATATTTGTAGATAAAGAGTCTCCTTCAGTAAGTTCATATAATCTTTGCAATAAAAAAGGAGTAATTTCCTTGCCACTAATATTTAAATCGGATACTTCTTGCAAAGCTAGAAGTATCTGTTCTTCTATCATCTCAGCAGGTATTTCATATTCTTGAGGTATTGGATTAGCAATGAGGAAGCCAGTAGAAAATCCTAAATCTCTTTGTTTCTTCCAGATGCTAGCAATTTCCACAGCAGAATCTATTCTTCTTACTTTGTTACCACTTGTGCAACTATAAAAAGCTGGGAAATCATCTGTTTTATATCCCATGACAGGTACCGAATAACTATCTAAAACTTCTAAAGTTTTGGAAATATCTAGAATGGCTTTGGCTCCAGCTGAAATAACAATCACAGGATTATTCTTTAAAGATTGCAAATCTGCAGAAATATCCCAAGAATTGACTACGCCTCGATGAACCCCGCCTATTCCACCAGTGGCAAAAACTTCTAAGCCTGCTAAGCTGGCTAAGAAAGATGTTGCTGCTACAGTGGTTCCTCCACTTTTACCTTGCGCTAAGCAATAACTTATATCGCGAATAGAGACTTTTTCGACTTTTGTCTTCAAGTTACTTAATATCTTTAAATCTGAATCATTAAGTCCAATGTGGATTTTACCCTCAATGAGAGCTATCGTCGCCGGAGTAACACCATTGTCCCTACAAATATTCTCTAGCATCTGAGCTGTTTGATAGTTTTCAGGATAGGGCATTCCGTGAGTGATTATAGTAGATTCTAACACAAGAATAGGCTCATTATTATCAATAGCCTTTCTTACTTCAAAAGAATATTCTAATTCAGGTAAATGGTTCTTATTCGTATTCATTAGTTTCCTCTTTCTATCTTAACTCTGGTTGGGAATAGATTTTCATCAACTAAATTACCTTTAGCAATCTCTGTAAAACCAATTCCATTATCTTCTAATATTACCCAAGAAGGGGCAGTGTAGTTAAATATTGCCTGAATATTGCTGATTTTCTTATCACTATTCCATAGCCACATTGATATAGATTTGTTAGTAGCGAATGGGTTTTTTGTATTTATAATTAAGGAATAATTCTCTTGATCATATACTACTCCTTCATAAGTAAATTTATTATTACCTAATATGAATGATGGAGGTAAATAGGGTTGCAAAGTATTTACCAAAGAATTATTAGTATGTTTGCCCATATAGATTATGGATTTTTCTTTCCAGCTAAATTCATTCAAAGAGGATAGAGGCATAATATCAATAGTTACCCCATTCGACCTAAGCCGATTACCAACATTGTATATATCAGGAAATTGTTCACTATCTTGTGGAACAATAAGAAGTGGTTTTTCTAAGAATGTTCGTTTAAGATTAAAGATATTCTCACTATTATCTAAATAACGATATAGCTTATAATCAGGGTCAATAGCGATTTCAGTTGCTTCTATACCAAATTCTAAGATAGTTTCTTTTTTATCTATATGATAAGATGTTTGTACAAATTGATCTTTATTGGTAATTTTAATATCTAAATCAAAATCACTCTCATCTCCTCGAGAACTTATAATTTTAACTTTTGTAGTAGCATCTTTTACACTAGCTTCTTGAATAAAGACTCTAACAGGGTAGATTTCTTCCATGAGTTTACTAAATTCTTTTACACCTGTCTTATCTTGGAGCAAATCAAAAAATTCTTCGCCTGAAAGCATTTTGTTATTATTTAAAATATCTCCTATTACTGCGAAAAAATCATTTTTACCGACTTTGTTGTAGATATAATAAAAAAGCATTCCACCTATTTTATAGCCATTTACAGCACTAAATTTATTATTAGGAAAACTAAATTCCTCAAGAGATTTAATTTCATCGCGTGGCATAGCACTAATGTCTTCTAAAGCAGCTTTTCTCCAAAGAGAAGCCTCTTCAGGTTTGTTTAATTCTAGCCATAAATAGTTCGCAACAAAATTAGCTAATATCTCTTGCCAATTTGCTCCTTGATGACTCCAACTGCATTTTGAATCAATCCAAACTCTTGCGAGATCATGCCCTAGTACACCTGGAGATATAAAAATATCTTGAGTATTAAAAACTTCTTTATTAACTAATAACATATTATCAAAAGACTTATAGTTATGATCTACTGATTGGATTATAGAAAAGGAATCATAACCAAAATCACCGAAATATAGCTTATAGTTATGAAAATACTGTTCAATAAAATAAGCATAATCCTCCAGAAGGTAATAATCCTCTTGGAAACTATAAAGAGTAATTAGGATATCATCTGTTTCCACACTCTTAGTGAAATATATATCTCCAATAATAGAAAAACCATATTCTTTATCGAAACTTTTCCAAGAATAATAGATTGCATCTTTCTTCATAGGAGTAATAGTAACTTCAGCTGGAGCAATAAATTTCATTTTATTAGGACCAAGGGCATTCACTTCAAAATTAGACTTTTCGCCTAGAGAAACAATAGGATGCCACATGTATTCTTGTAGGTTAAAATGAAAGGGCCTTTCCTGATTTACTTGGTATTTATATATATAAACAAAATCTAGATCTTTTGCAGACGCTTTAACTTCTATCTGATTGAACTTATCATTATAGTCAATCTGATTAAAATCTACACTCTCTTTTCCCTTATAAATCTTTAGATCTTTGATATCCTTACTTATCAGTAACTTGTCATTATTAATCGTCTGATTGAAAGTAATTTTATCATTAACCGTAAGGACTTGTGCACTTGGTTCAAAAATAAATGATATGGTATGTTTATCTATGGATAAAAACTCACTCTTATCAGCTTTATCATTAACAACAGAGGATTCTTGGTCTCTGTGATACATAATGATATATTCACTAAGACCAAACATTGTATAATCCCACTCAAGAGCCTCTCCCGAAGGAAGATAAACAGGAGATATAGATGATATTTTTAAGTTTGGATTCAATAATTCTAGTTTTTGAAAAACTCCGTAGTGGTTGTCGGAGTGGAAACTTCCATTAATATGGAAAACTTTAGCATGATGATTATCTTCTAAATAGTCGAATATTGTTTCAGCCATCGTATCATCTTTAAGAGATTGAGCTTGGTATAATCTCTCCAATATCAAACTGTTTACCTGGGAGCTACTTCCTTTGGTTAACTTTTTCATTTCTTCCAAAAACATTCTACGATAATCATTTTCAAAAGGTTTGAATTCACGAGCATAATAAGTTCTCTCTTTTTCAGATAACTTATTCAGAGCCATATAACCCTCTCTAGCAACTAATCCGGAAATATAAATTGGAGTATTTGTAGCTAGTACCTTTATATTATTATCTTTAGCATAATCTACAACTTCAGAATATGCTTCTTGATAATTTGACCACAGATTAGAGTTTGCATCTAATTGCTCATAAGAAAAATCGCCATTTAGATAACTATTTAAGGCTACTTGATCATTTTTAGCAAATGACTCTAAACCAAGAACGAAATTTGAATCAACTTTAGTAAGTTGCTGGAACATTTCACTCTTGATTTGATGAAGCAAAGAATCATCATGAAGTTCACCAAAAAACACAACATCATTTAATCTTATTTCTTGAATTAATTGATTAAATGAAATCTCTTGTCCGGTCTCTGACTTCACTATCTTATAATCTAAAGAGAATCCTATAATGTAGGTTGAAAGTACTAGTAGTGTTAGAATTATTTTCTTCATTAATTTTCTTAATCCTTATTAATTTCTATGAAAAAGTATGAGATAATCGCCTGCTTCTGTGAATTCAGGACTCCAATCTAATTCATCTCCTGGCGAGAAAGTTACTGGAGCAATAACTGCTATTTTTAAATTACTATTCAGCAAGGCTAATTTTTGTGCTGTTCCAAGATAATAACGACTATGAAAATCACCATTAATATGAAGAACTTTTCTTTCAGGATTTTTAGAAAGATAATTATTAATAGACTCTGCCATGGTGTCATCTTTTAAACATTGAGCTTTATAAATATTTAAAATCATATCATGCCCTGATTTATTTGGCATTCCTTGCTTAGACATACTACTCATTGTTTCATAAAACTCTGTTTTGTACCTATCATCTAAGACTAGTAATTTCTCAGCAAAATACTTCTTATCTTTTTCATCAACTTTACTTAAAGCATCTTCTCCCTCTCTAGCTAATATAGAGGCAAATCTCCTCGGTATATTAGCTGCTATAACATCTCTATTATACTCTTTAGCAATTTGTAAAAGAGGCTCGTAATCTGTCTCGTGGTTTGGCCATAACCTTGCACTTTGAGAAAATTCAGGATAATCTATCTTATTGCTAATATAATTAGATAAGACTATCTGGTTATCACGCTCAAACATTTCCATAGAAAGAACTACGCTTTTACTCTGAGAAACTAATCTTGAGAACATTTCAGCTTCTAAATAATGAAGTAAAGAATCATCATGTAATTCACCGAAAAAAACTACATCATAATTAAGAAGTTCTGCAGTGAGAATATCTAAATCATAAGGCTTTCCACTTTCTGATTCAACAATTTTAAAATCTTGGCCATTTGCAGTACATAAGCCTAGCAACATTAGGACTATGATTAATAGGTTTAAATAAGTCATTTTTCCTCTTTTATATATTCAATTTTATTACTATTTTTTAAATCTTCTAAAAAATCTGTAAATTCTGTTAATATCTTTTCTGTTATAGAAATATTCAATTCAACATTTGCACTAAAGTTAGTTGAGGTAATCTCTAAATCAAACTGTTTTAATTTATGTGTGAGTATATTATGAAAGTCGTATGTAGTTGTTACAGAAAATGAATGGTAATCAACTAGTTCTTCAGTTTTATTTAGTGAAATAGCTCTTTCTACTACGCCTCCATAAGCATCAATTAATCCTCTTATCCCTAATTTGACTCCCCCAAAATAACGGGTAACTACTACAACTATATTTGTTAAAGTACTTTTATTAATAGCATTTAGAATAGGCTTACCTGCTGTTCCTGAGGGCTCTCCATTATCTGAACTATGAGCATAATCCCCTGTTTTCCCTATCACAAAAGCCCAACAATTGTGATTTGCATTCTTGTGCTCTTTACTAATATTACTAATGAAATCTTTTGCTTGTTCAACTTCTTCTACATACTTTAAGTGAACTATAAATCTACTTCTCTCTATTTTCTCTTCATATATCTCTTCATTGGTAATTCTCTGCACATTTTCCTCATTAAATTATTATTAATCACAATAAAATTAGAATAAGAATTAAGTCAACCCTAATGTCTCTCTTTATCAGAAAAAACTAATGTTTCAAAAGTATAAACTTTACATTCATCATCTTCCCAAGTAAAAGATGGTAATCCAGCCTTGTGACAAACTTCATTTAAAAATATAACTTCATCGAAATCCATATCAACAGCTTCTTGAGGAAACAAAAGACCTTCACCCTCAGGATGATTAACATAAAGTCCGTGTTTGCCAATTTTTATCTCTTGCTTCTCATAAATCTGTTTAAGAGCGGAAAAGATATTGACCTGAATTGATAAATATGGAAGTTCAAACTTCTCGAGTTTAGGATATTTCTCACTTCCATCACAAACGGCCTTTGCTAATTCATTAACACTTTCCATAATACATTGCTCACTATCAACATAACCTAAGCTTCCCCTCAACTTATCATCAACAAAAATTGTTAAAAATATACCGTGTTTTTTACCTAAAATTGATGTTTTTGGAACTTCATAACTGTATTCAGTTGATTGTAAATAGTTTTCTATAACCAATCTTGCATGTTCTAATAACTTTTCTTGAATCTGTTTAGTTACTTTCATATTAAATCCTCTTTTTGGTTAAAATAAATCTTAGTAATAGTTCATAATAAATGATAATCAGTCTTAATTTATTAACAAAGAATTTCTATGTTATATTCCTAATCTCTTTCCATAATGTACTTCAGTTCTAGCTCATAATTGGAGTTAATATTCTTAGCATCATTAATAAAAAGTGAGTGTAACAAATTTATGTTACACTCACTTTAGTTATAAATTATAAAATTTTATCAGCTCTTGGTACTCTTAAACGATGAGCTTGTTTGAAGCCTGATCCAACTAAAGGACGGCAATAGAAAAGAAAATCTTGGGTAACATTATTATTATCTGCTGAGATAAAATTATCTGGCATAACTCTAGTCTTACCTGCAATATCTTCTAATTTTTCTAGGGAATAATTAACAGAATAATTACCAGTTCTCTTAATACTTATTGAGCCGTCTAAATTGTGCCAAATAGCAAAATGAGCTGCCTTCTCCCCTACTTCTCTTGCTTCTTGTTGGTCAACATCAGAAACACAATCTAAAAATGATCTTTGTAAATAACCAAAAGTGTCTGAGCGAACTCTCATTATCTTTAATTTACTTCTAATTTCATCTGCTAATAGATCGCCTAAAGCACCAGTACCTGAAAGTTGAACATTTCCATGAGCATCCATCTCTTGATGTTTAGATAACTTGGTAACAATGGGGATTCCATTCTCATCTGAAATACCTTCTGATACTGCAATAACACAGCGTCCATATTGAGCATAGGTTTTCTTAACATCTTCTAAAAATTTACTTATCTGGAATCTTCTTTCAGGAAGGTAAATTAAATGAGGTCCATCATCTGGATATTTCTTTGCTAGCGCTGAGGCTGCGGTTAGAAAGCCTGCATGTCTTCCCATTACTACCCCAATATAAACGCCAGGTAAAGCACGATTGTCTAAGTTAGCTCCAGCAAAAGCATTTGCTACAAATCTTGCTGCTGATCCAAATCCAGGAGTATGATCATTTAATACTAAATCATTATCAATTGTCTTGGGGATATGAATAGCTCTAAATTCATAAGAAGCATTCTCAGCCTCTTGATTGACTATTCTAACAGTGTCTGAAGAGTCATTCCCACCAATGTAAAAGAAATATCTTACATCATGAGCTTTTAGGACTTTAAACATTTCTTGACAATACTTAACATCTGGTTTTACTCTAGTTGAAAGGAGTGCGGATGATGGAGTTTGAGCAACTTTTTCTAAATTATTGGTTGTTTCTTGACTTAAATCAAAGAAATTCTCATTGAGAATACCATCGACTCCATGCTCAGCTCCATAAACTCTAGTTACTTGTTGAAATTTGCGTGACTCTAAAACGACGCCAACTAATGACTGATTAATGACGGCAGTTGGTCCACCACCTTGAGCCACAACTACTTTTCCTTCTAATTTCATCAATTCTCCACCTTATTATATATATTATTTAAAATTATTAGCTTCTTCTATTAAAATCCGGAAGAAAGTCAATTTAAATCTATGCTTAACTTTTGAACATTGCATTTACAAGATTAAAACTATTAAAATTTTACTTGTATGCTTCCTTGTGGTATGTAAGTCTCAATCTTTTTATCAGAAGAAATAGATATTGGCAATTCAACAATAAATGAGATGTATTTACTTACTCGAAAATCAAGTCCGATTCCTGGTCCAAAATAATAAGAATTATCATTACGAATCTTTTTTATAGGATCACCATAGGCAATATTATTTTCATAATTCTGGGTGTATTTTTTGGAATAATCAATATTCATACTTCCTCCCAAAAAATAGTAGAATCTAGTATCATCGCTTTCTCTTATAGTTCTTAAATACATAAAACTTAACCAACCATCAACATCCCAACCTGTTTTACTTCTTGTATCAGAATATGATTCATCAGGAAAACTTGGCACTTTATCCGCGTTTGATAACAAACCAAAAGTGAATTGAACTCCACTTTTAGCAAAATACCGCCTATATGCAAAACCTACACCTGATATTTTTCCTGCAGTAAATCCTAAACCACTTAGATAATCACTATCGTTTTTTTCAACTTTAAGAGCCCCATCTTGATTGAATATTTCTGTTTCAATACCATTTAATTGAATCATCGATAAAACAAAGAAAGTTAGAATTAATAAAACACACCTTTTCATAAAATCTCCTTTTTGATAATTTTATACAAGATCTTTTCAATATCTGCTATTTTTACAGGTTTTGGTAAAAATGCAACCATACCTGAGTCGATACATTTCTCTTTATCTTCAGGTAAAACATTGGCAGTTAAAGCTATAATTGTAGGAGCTTTATCTTTCAATACTTCCCTGATTTGTTCCGTAGCCTTCAAACCATCTAACCTTGGCATCTGTATATCCATAAATATCATGTTATAAGAAACTTTCAAAGCCATTTCTAAAGCTTCTTGTCCATCATTAGCCAAATCAACAGTAATACCTATTTTACTAAAAAGCCTTTGCATTAGTTTTTGATTAATAAGATTATCCTCTGCAACTAGTATTTTAAGTTCAGAAATCAAATCAATAGGGAAAACCTCTTCATCTTTATCATCTGGCTTACTAAAACCAGACACAACTCCGATTGTTTTGATAAGTTTGTTCTTATGAATAGGATAATTTAAATAGTGAATATTAGCATTAATATTGCTAATTTCTCTTTTTTCATCCTTAATATTCTTTAAGAATATAACTGTAAGCGCTGGAGAACTAATTTTAGTAATAAAAGACATTATATTTTCAGAAAAAGATGAAAATAGATGATAATCTATAACTAGAATATCCCAATTTTCATAGAATTCATCAATTCCATTAAGTGATTCACTATCAGCAACATGTTCTACATGATTGACACGAGAAGATAATATTGAAGAAACATTATCAAATTCTTCTTCACTAGCAATAATACCAACTTTAACATCTAAAAGTGTACTAATCTTGTTATTATAATCAGTGATTATTCTTGATTCGGTTTCTATAGTGAAAATAACTGATGAGCCAATGTTAAGCTTAGATTCAACCCATATATCACCTTTAAAATTATGAACAATCGCCTCTGATATAGCAAGTCCTAGACCAGTTCCTGTATAATTCCTAGAAGATGATGAATCAACTTGAGAGAAAGAATCAAAAATAGTATGAATCTTTTCTTGTGGTATTCCAATTCCTGTATCAGATACTTTGAATTTTAATGTGTATGTATTGTTTTCATATTTTACTTTGCTTACACTAACCTTTATGTAACCAGAATTAGTGAACTTATAAGCATTGTTTAAAAGATTTATGAGCACCTGTTTTAACCTGTCAAAGTCAGAATTAATATACAGAGGGACATCACTATCAATCGCATAAGTCAATTTAACACCTTTTTCTTGTACCTTTAAGGCAATTACATCTAAAGATTTTTCAATACATGTAGATAATTCAAAATCAGTATAGTTAAAATTGTATTTCCCTGATTCTAATTTTGAGAAGTCCAAAATATCATTAATCACTCTTAGTAAGCTTTCACCAGAGATTTTTATTGTTTCAACATAATCCTTTTGTTCATCATTAAGTTCAGTTTTCGATAACAAATCTGTCATACCAATAACTCCATTCATTGGAGTTCTAATCTCATGGCTCATATTTGCCAAGAATTGTGATTTAGTTTTTGCAGCTTCTAATGCTTGATCAGAAGCGATTTTTAAAGTAATCTCATGATTAATCATTTCTGTCTTATCTTGATAAATTGCAAAAACTGCTTGTACTTTTTGCTGGTACATTACAGGAATTCCAGTTATGTACATATTCATTATTTTACCATCTTTCGATATACGGTTAGCATAAAATTGTACAGTAATACCTGTTCCCACTTTTAAAGTATTATTCCTAGCATTTTCTAGTTCTTTACTTGAGCACAATAAATCGTCTATATTTATACCTTTACACTCATCAATTGTATATGAAAATAACTTTGTAAAAGCTGGATTAATTTTCATAATTTTACTATCTTTATCTACCAAGGCAATAGCCTCAGGATTTTCTATCATCAACTGATCTATATAAATTTTATCTTTTACTAATGCGTCTGATACCCCCTTTTTAGCTATCAACATTTTATTAACAGAATCTGCTATAGCAACAAATTCATCATAATGGAGTTTATCTCTATTCATTAATTGATCAGTTTGAATAGAATCTTTGAAAAAGGCTTTTAAGGTTTCAAACAAGTCTTTTAATCTGTTAATAATTTTCTTATTAAAATAACTATAAAAAATAATAATCATTGTAATTGCAAATAATATAACAATCAAATTAACTTTTGCTTTCTTTATGAATAGAGCTCTGTCACTCTCGAAATATGAATTTATATCTCCTTGATAAACTCCTGAAGAAATTAGCCAATTTAATTCTGGTATTTTAACAACATTTACCAATGCGTTTTCTATACCACTAATATTATTTTCAGCAAAATAGAAATTTGAAAATCCTTCTCCATCCCTCTGAGTAACCTTTATAGCATCTTCAAAAATCTTATCATCATCTTTGGATGGAGAAATATAGATACTGACGGGATTTTTTATAATTTCATTATCTTTGAAAATAAAGCTACCTGTTGAAATATCAATTATATAGAAGAAACCATAATGGTTATTCCTCAAAATACTAATATTTTTTAATAATTCTTCTTTATACTCCTTAATGAAATCATAGTAATACTCACCAGTCCCTATATACCAATCAGTGTCTTTTATTCGAGAAATGTAGCTCCATTTTAAAAAGGATTCAGTATCTTTAAAGCCAGGTTTTCGCATCATTCCTTTAAAGAGACCTTCATCACCTTCTCTCATGACTTTTTTTGCTGAAAGGATGTAATCATCTTCTGTTAGCATGGTATTTTCTAAATCAGTGAAAACAGAGTTGAAAATCATTTTTCCTTTCTTATCCATAATATAATAATATCCACGATTATTAAAGAACTTTGTAACTCTTAGAGCATTCTCAATATGCTCCATTTTCTCGGTAAATGTTCTATCCTGATATTTTAGCAAAATGTGTTCTACAACAACTTTACCTTGCTCTGTTTGTTGTTTGATTAAATCGACAATCATATCATCGACATTACTATACATATTTTGAGAGAATCTTTTAATACGATTGTTGATATTTTGCAAATTCCGTTGAGTATCAGATATTCGCTTAGTGTTCAAAAAATCTAAATTAATTCGATAATAATAATAATCAATGACAATAGATATTGAAGCCACTAATACTAAACTTCCAAGTATCATGTAAAAATTAAGTATTCTTACTCTATCTAAGATTTTTTTATTTTCTCTCATTATATCCTCTTAAATCATATATATATATCTTTTAAATTTATGTCAACTTATTTAATATTTTCTTGCCCAATAAAGATTATTAATTAGGCTATTTATCTTATTATCCATTACTTTAATTAAAATAAATCGCTGCTCAAGTATTTAGAAATCAATAATGAAAACAGGGATAAAAAGAGTATTTATGTAATAACTTACTTTATATTTCTCATCTTAATTAGCTCAGCAGAAATGCTCACAGCTATTTCATAAGGAGTGCGTGAATTAATAGGTAAGCCGATGGGACAATTAATTTTGCTAATCTTCTCTAGGGAATTATTCTCGTCTAGGAATGCTTTAAGTTCTTTTGCCTTACTTTTACTTCCCATAACTCCAAGATATTTTGAATTTAGTTTAATCAATTGCTCAGCTACAATATTATCATACTCATGACCATAAGTCATTACTATCAAGTAATCAGAACTATAAATTTCCAAATTATTAGTAATATCCTGAAAATCTGCATGGACTAATTTTGTATTAGCTGGAAAAGATTCAGGATTTAACCATGAATCACGATTATCATAGATCACCATTTCAAAATTCAAGTTGCTTAAAATTGAAGCTAATGCTTGAGCACAGTGGCCTGCACCAAATATTATGACTCTTTCATGAATATTTATTGGTTCAATGATCAATTCAATATCTCCACCACATACCATACCTAATTCAGCTTGCTCAGAAAGTGTATATGTTAGACGCATAAACTTATTAGGAGCTTCTTTCCTTATTTTATTAATAATAGTATATTCTAAGTTTCCTCCACCAATAGTTCCTGATATTTCATCACTTTCTTTTTCTATTAACATTTTTTGTCCTAAACTACCTGGAGAAGAATCTTTTACATTAGTTACTGTAACACTCCAACCTAACTTATTATTTGCTAATAAATCTAATAAATGTCTATAATAATTATTCATTAGGTAAATCTTCCTTACTATTTATGTTATAAAGTATGCCTTTGTCGTCTACTTGAATAATAGTTCTTCCTACAACTTCAATCAATTCTCTAAGATTCTGACACTGATTAAGATAAGCTACACTTGAAAAAGGTAACATAACAGGATGCCCAAGTCTTCCAATAAAAGAGGGAACAATAACTTTTTTAGCATCTTTGTTTTCTATCAATCTATGAAGACTTTCAACCTTAACAAAAGGATGATCAACAGGCCAAATAATAAGCTGTGAGAAATCTTTTATATAGTTTATACCTTTTATGATTGAGTCATACATATCCTTAGTAGAATCACCAATAATCCTCTTACAATGCTCATTTACATCTACTAAAGTATTAAGTTCAGTGTTTAGAACAAGGAATACTTCTAAGTCTAAGGAGAGGCACTTAGACACAATAGTGTTCAAAAATGTCTCTCCTTTATATTTAATTAAGGCTTTAGGAGAACCATACCTGGAACTCTTTCCGCCTGATAAAATTAATACTTTAGGATTACTTAAGTGCATCCATTAGCCCTGTACGAGCATTAAATTCTTCGATATATTCATCCCACTGATTAACTTGAGAGTATTGCGAAGTCCAATAATCTTTTTGATACCACTGGGCATTTAATTCTTCAACAGTTTTTCCTTGTTGTTCAATCCAAGTAAAGTATTTTAGATTATGCATTCTTCGTTTATCATAGTAGGTAGTTTCAATAATATCATCTGTTTTAATACCCATGATGTTCTTCTCAAAATGAATATTTGCAAGAGTATTGTTATATTCTCCTTGTTTTTTACGATATTCAAGAATTCTAGATTGATACATTTCCATTGAATCAGTAGCAACAGTAAAGAGATAATCATTTTCATCATACTCATAGTACTTAGCCATTTTGATACAACCTAACATATTTGCAATAGAAGAGACACCAAGTAAATTAAGTTTATTAATAAGTTCTTCATTAATACCCTTGGCTTTAAGAAGTTTATGTCCCTCTTCTTCATTAAATAGTCTCATAACATTGATGACATCATTATCATCTACAGCTATAGCCATATCCATATTTTTAATATTATGAATCCAAGGTACATGTTTATCACCAATACCTTCGATTCTGTGTCCACCATATCCATTATAAAGTAAAGTTGGACATTGAGTTGCTTCACCAGCTGCAATTTTTAGATGAGGATATTGTTCTTTAAGATAATCACCAGAACCTAAAGTACCTGCTGAACCTTGAGTTAAGAATAATCCTGAGAAAGTATCATTCTCACCTTTAATGGATTCAAACACCTCTTGCATAGCTGGTCCAGTAACAGCATAATGCCAAAGAGGATTCCCTATTTCCGCAAACTGATTTAAGTTAACGATTGTATCACCTCTTTCGTGTAGCAATTCTTTAGCCTTATCATAAATTTCCTTCACATTAGATTCACATCCTGGAGTTGCAAATACTTCTGCACCAATTTCTTTTAACCAACTGAATCTTTCAGCTGACATTTCTTCAGGTAAGACAGCAATAGATTCACATCCTAACAAAGCTGAATTATATGCTCCACCACGACAGTAATTTCCAGTTGAAGGCCAGAGAGCTTTTTGAGTAGTAGGATCGAATCTTCCAGTAACTAGTTTTTCAACTAAAGGTCCAAATGTTGCTCCAACTTTATGGGCACCCGTTGGGAAATATTTACCTATCAGAATAACAATATTGCTTTTTATACCACTTAATTCAGGAGGAATAATCAAATGATTTACACCTTGGAATCCACCCCCAAATTTAGTGGGTTCATTTTTCCAAGTTATTCTAAACAAATTAAGTGGATTTAAGTCCCATAGACCAACATTTTTAAGTTTATCTACAATTTTCCCAGGAACAAGTTCAGGGTTTCTCATTTGTTTATAAGTAGGTATTATTATATTTCTCTCTTTACAGCGTTGAATAGTATTTTCTAATACTTTATTTTGTTGAGGTGTTAAGTTCTTCATTTAGTCTCCTAAAAACGATAGTTTAAATTGTTTTGTATTTTACTGATTATTTGTCCTGGTGAATCAAATCTGGTGAGAATTCCCATTGCTGCAATCACAAAAGGTTTAAAACTTGCTTGATGATAAGTTTCTCTTCTGTATTCTTCAAAGACTTCTTTTGAGACTTCACCTTGTGCACAGCTAACATCCGTTATATCAGCAGGTAAACAATGCATATAGAGAGCTTTTTTATCTTTGGTTAAGTTCATTTTATCTCTATCACATTCCCAATTAATATATTTCTTGTTGTTTTCTAGACATCTATGTTCTAAATTCTCTAAACCTGCCTTATCTTTGGCCATAAGAAGTTCAGTTCTCTCTTGCATAACTTGCATAGGTGCCCAAGATTTTGGATAAACAATATCTGCACCTTTAAAAGCATCTTCCATAGAATTAGTGATTGTAAAGCTACCATTATTTTCAGAAGCTGCTTGCTTTGCATAATTAACTTCTTCATCAAGGAGATTATATCCTTCTGGATGTGCTAAAACGACATCCATTCCTAAGCGAGGAAGAAGGGTAATGATACCTTGTGGCACAGAAAGTGGTTTTCCATAACTTGGTGAATAAGCCCAAGTCATAGCTACTTTTTTACCTTTAAGCTTATCAAATCCTCCAAAATAGTCTCTTAATTTGCATAGGTCAGCCATAGATTGGGTAGGATGGTCAATATCGCATTGAAGATTAATCAAGCCTGGTCTTTGGTGCAGAACTCCTTCTTCATAGCCTAAATCTAAAGCATCAGATACTTCTTTCATATAGGTATGTCCTTCACCAAGATACATATCATCTCTTATACCAATCATCTCTGCTAAAAAAGAGATCATATTGGCAGTTTCTCTTACTGTTTCACCATGAGCAATTTGTGATTTAACCTCATCAAGATCTTGAACACCCAAGCCAAGAGCGTGAGCTGCCGAGGAATAACTAAATCTTGTTCTAGTGGAATTATCTCTAAAAATTGAAATTGCCAAACCATTATCAAACACTCTAAATGATTTGTGATTTTGATGAATCAATTTCAACCAATTGGCTAGTAAAATTGTTGCTTGTATATGGTTAAAACTTTTATCTTTAGTTAAGAGGAAATTTCTTCCATAATTATCAAAATTAAAGTTCATTATTTTTTCAAACAATTGTGTGGTATTTTCTCTCATAAATACTCCTATTTATAGAATTCTTTAGCTGCAAGTATAGAATCTACAATCTGTTGATAACCTGTGCATCTACAAAGATTAATTTTAATGGCATCTCTTACTTCAGCTTCAGTTGGATTAGAATTTTTAAGTAATAAGGCATGACCACTTAACACCATACCTGGGGTACAAAAACCACATTGCACGGCATCGTGATCCAAAAATGATTTTTGCAAGGGATGTAACTCTTCATTTTGTGTCATACCTTCTATTGTTAATAACTCTTTATCAATTATGTCTTTGACTTTTAACTTACATGATCTTTGCACTTCATTGTTGATCAAGACAGTACAAGCACCACATACACCAATATTACACCCATTTTTGGTGCCAGTGAGGTTTAAATCTTCTCTAATAAATTCAAGAAGCTGTTTATCTAAATCTTTTTCTTTCAATTCAATTTTATTTCCATTAACTATTGCTTGCATATATCCTCCACTAACATCGGTAACTTCTTCATTCTTTTTCCAGTTGCTCTATAAATTGCATTCGCTATAGCAGGCGAAATTATTTCTAAAGCAGGCTCTCCTATTCCTTTAGCACCTGAAGGAGTATTTGGATCCGGATTTTCAATAATGAAGTCATGAATCCTTGGTAACTCATTGGCACGATATATTCTATAGTTGTGGAAATTATCGGTAATTAAATGGCCTTCTTTAATAATTAAATTCTCTTTAAGAGCCATACCTAAACCTTGAACAATTCCGCCATATATTTGACCTGATAAAAGTCCTGATTTGATAGCCTTTCCAATGTCATGTACTGCATAAATATTTACTACTTTTAATTTTTTACTTTTAACATCAATTTCTATTTCAGCTACTTGAGCACTATAGACATAAGTGAAATAGGCTTTACCTGCTCCACATTCTTCATCCCAAGTTACAGGAGGTGCTTCAAAACTGCCAAAAGCATAAGGATATGTACAGTTTTGATATAAAATCCCTATAGCTTTTTCCCAAGTTATACTTTCCCCTGAAGGAGCAAAAAGCTGATTGTCTTGATAGATGATTTCTTCAGCTTTGCATTTTAAATCATCAGCTATAATCTTATTAATAATTAGTTTAAGGTTTTTTATCGCATCCATTAATGCACCCCCACCCATTAATGTTCCACGAGAAGCTACTGTTGTACCACCATCAGGAATCTGTGAGGTTGAAGAGCGACGATAGCGTATTTTAGAAATTGGCACACCTATTTCTTTAGCAAGAATATTTATCATAGCTGTTTCAGAACCTTGCCCATTCTCATGAATTGATACTTCTAAGAGTATAGAACCATCAAATTGGACATTTATTATTGCAGAGGTAAAATCCTTGCCTTCTGCTCCTAAACTACAGCCTCTGTAGGACATTGCTAAACCTATTCCATATTGCTTTGGACTATCATTATCGCCATAAGTACATTTTTTTAGTTTATTATAATAATCGCTTTCTTTAATTACCTTCTCAAGTACTTGATCTAAAGAGACAATGTGATTATCTAATTTCTGTTGAGAGACAGTTATAGAATTCTGTCTGAGCATATTATTTTGCCTGAAAGTAATTGGATCAATCTTGAGTTTTTCTGCAATATCTTCAATAATTTGTTCTATGGCAAAATTAACTTGAGGAGATCCAAAACCTCTAAAAGCTCCTGTATAAACATTGTTTGTATAATATGCTTTGACATCAGTGTGAACATTTGGAATCACATAAGGTCCTCCACATTGTACTGTTGATCTCCAAGTTACCCAAGGTGAAACAGAAGTATAAGCTCCTCCATCGGCAATAATATTACACTCGAGAGCATGAATTTTACCATTTTTGATACCAACTTTGTAGTCCATTTTATACGGATGTCTTTTATAACTCTCTTTCATTGACCATTCGCGAGTATAAGTCATTTTTACAGGCTTTTTACATAAGTAAGCTGCTAAAGCTGTTCGAGCACAAACAATAGCTGCTGTATCATCTTTGCCACCAAAACCTCCACCCATAGGAATTGTGATAACTTCTACTTCCGAAAGTTTTTTACCAAGTAGGGCAGCAGTAAATCTTCTTGTACTAAATGGATGTTGCATCGAACCAAAGACTTCTATAACACCATCATCTCTGACTTGGCAAACTGCTGATTCAGGTTCTAAATAACCATGCTCAACAAAATTAGTCTCATATTTATCTTCAAAAATTAAATCACATTCTGAAAAACCCTTTTCAGCATTGCCTTTTCTTACTTTATGGTGATTTATGAGATTAGAGCCATAAACATCATGAATTAAAATTTCATCATTACTTGCATCTTCTGGTGATAGCAGAGTCTTGAGTTTCTTAAATTCTGCTTTAATTTTGGGAACAGCCTTTAGAGCATTTTCTAAAGTATCAGCTACAACTAAAGCTATAACATCGCCTTCATAGCGAATTTTATCTTCAGCAATTAAAGAATAATCTTTCCTGATTTGGCCAAACTTCTTTACTCCAGGAATATCCTTGGCAGTTATTATCCTGACTACCCCTTCACTAATCAAGGCTTGTGAAGTATCTATTTTAAGGATCTCTGCGTGAACCTCATTTGTATATACAGGCACACAATGGAGCATATCATAAAACTTGATATCATCAGCGTATTTAGCTTTACCGGTAACCTTTGCTATACCATCATTTCTCCACTTGTTCATAATTTAGTCCCTGTTGGTATATTTATTAAGAACTCACCTTCGTTAACTACAAATTCTCCGCTTTTCATAACCTTCGAAATAGTTAGACTGGTAAGTACTTTTTCGTATGGATTGAAAATCCCTTCTCTACCTGCAATATAGTGCTCTTTGTCAAAGTCAACCACAACAAGATCGGCTATTGAACCTTCCTTAATGACTCCTTTTTCAGGGTATAAGCCTGCTAATCTAGCAGGCTCTGTTGAAAGTTTTTGTTGTAGATATTTTGCCTTATCAAAAGTTCTTTCAAATAGATTAGATGTTAAATAAGGGAGAAAATCTAAACCATCCAATCCTCCTGGAGCTTTCTCATAAAATCTTCTTCCAATGAGCTTTTGATTAATGGTGAAAGGACAATGATCAGAAGCTATAATATTAAAATAATTCAAACGGAAGCCTTGTATAAGATTTTCATTATTTTCCTTATCTCTTAGTGGAGGAGCACAGATATATTGTTCACCATTAGGTTGCAAGTAATTTGTATTATCTAAAAAGAAGTATTGAGGACATGTTTCACAACTTACGAAACTCTGGTACTTAAGCCTATTAATTACTTCCATTGCCTCTGAAGTTGAGACATGAACTATGTGAAAATGAGCCCCTGTTTGTCTGGCGATTCTTAAAATTTTATTAACTGCTGTCAATTCAACTGTTTTTGAACGAACTCTAACAAGATTTAGTAAAACTTTGTTATTTGATCGAATTGCTTTAGACTTTATCAAATCATCATCTTCACAATGAGTTAATATTAATATTTGCTTATCTACATATTTTTTAGCAAACTCTTCAATTTGATAATAAGAACTATAGATACCAGCTTTTTTATAAGTTGTATATAGTTTAAAGGAACTAAAGCCTTCATCAATCAATTCAGAGATTATCTCATGACTCTTCTCATCAAAAGTTGTTGGAGTAAGATGCCAGCCGACATCACACCATAGATTACCATCGGCTTTTTTATGCGTTCTATTTACTGCATCTCTTAAAGTCTCTCCTTCTCGCTGGGTAATAAAACTAAACAAAGTAGTAATTCCATTCTTTAATGCCACCCGAGTACCTGAATCATAAGTATCCGCAATTGGAAATCCGTTTATGTCATCATCAAGATGAACATGAAAGTCTATAAATCCAGGAAGAACAAATTTAAAATCTATATCAACAACTTCCCAGTTGTTTTCTTTTTGTATATTATCCGAAATTTTCACTATCGTATCTGCATCTAATAAGATATCTTGATTTACGATATTATCATCAATGATTAGACTACAGTTTTTTAATAATTTCATTTCTCTCCCTTGTAATTCAAAATTGAATTAATGTCTTTAAGTCCATGCCCTGTAAGGAGCAGTACTACTTGTTTATCATTTTCAAAAAGATTTTTATTATATAATATTTCAGCTACAACTGCTGATGAAGGTTCGCAAAAGATGCCACTATTCCTAGCTATTTCTAATTGATAACTAACAATCTTGGAGTCATCAACTTCTAACATAAATCCCTTACTCTCCTTAATTGCCTTCACAGCAAGATCTGCACAAGCAGGATTTTTTACAGAGATAGAGTCAGCAATAGTATCAGCTTTGCTTAATACTCTATATTCTCCAGACTTCCAATAAGTATAAATCGCATTAGATTTGCTACTTTGAACTCCAATGAGCTTAGGAAGGGTAGTAGTGAAACCTAAATTTCTTAAGTCTTGAAAACCTTTAAAGACTCCAGAAAGTATAACTCCATCGCCGACAGGGATAACAATATAATCTGGTACTTTGAAGTTGTTTTGTTGATAAATTTCTACAGCAACACTTTTTTTCCCTTCAATTGTAATGGGATTATAGCCTGTATTACGATTTATAATACCATGCTTCTGGGAATAATCAATGGATAGTTCATAAGCGTCGTCGTAAGTGCCATTAACAAGCTCTAAGTCTGCACCATAAGCAATATTTTGTGCTCTCTTTCCTAGGGGAGCTTTAGCAGGAATAAATATCTTAGCTTTAATATCAGTTGCTGCACAGATTCCTGCAAGGGAACTTCCTGCGTTACCGGTAGAAGCACAAACAATACTATCGACATTATGATGTTTAGCCTGGGCTACTACCCAGTAAGAGGCTCTATCTTTAAAAGAACCAGTGGGATTTACTGTATCGTTTTTTATCCAAAGATTTAAATTGTTATTTGTACTTAATTTTTCAGCATAATAGAAAGGAGTATTGCCTACAGGAATGTTTGGTAAGTCTTGTCGTTCAAAAGGGAAAAAGTTCTTTATATCTAGGTCTTTATGAATAGTTATTCTATCATTATTATTATATTCTATTTGGAGAATACCAGTCAATTTATTTCCTGGTATCCAATCTTTACCACAAACATCGCATAAATAGTTAATTTCATCAATACTAAAATCTTTACCACAATTAGTACAAGTATATCTCATATCACCTTCATTGCTAAGTTTTATTTTCTATTTTAAAGAAGATTGAGGACTTAATTAAGTCCTCAATCAAATATAATTTAATTTAATTACCTGTCAATTAAATTAGAATAATTTATAGGTTAATGACAATCCAGAGGTTTGTTTAAATCTTCCAGAGTAATCAATCTCTTTATCGTAGAGAAGTTGAGTATAAACATTGAATGATAGATACTTGTATAATTGAATACTTAATTCATTAGTCCATTCAATATCTAACTGTTTCCAATCATCAATTTTATCACCATTAACATCAACTAAGTTATCTTCCTCAGAGTTAAATATTGCTTGGAAAAGAAAGAGGTTAGAAGTGAATTTTGATCTGTCATAAGGGCAAACCCACATAAATTCTGTGATAGATTCAAAACCACCATCAATAAGTGGGGCAATACCATATTGATAATTTTCTCTCATGCTAAGACCAGCACGAGTGTTTAATCCAAGTCTTTGTTCTTCAAATATTATTTTTGAAGCACCAATACCTTGAGAGAAACGAGCAGGGTCAAAAGCTCTTTTATTAGTTCCTTCAAAAACAGTTTGCAGTCTTAATGATACATAAGGATCTACCCAACCATCAAAAGTTAGAAGTCCCAAAGACAAGAGATCAATTTCATCATCAGACTTTCTTGCTTCTTGCCATCCAGGAGCTTGTGAGCCATCGGCATTTGTGTCAGTATCATAGATTTGTCCAAACTTTAATTTTAAAGTATTCATTGATCTAAACCAATCTAGCAATTGTTTATTAGCAGTCATATTCCCTTGTAATAACCAATTGATATTAGATTCCTCTTCCCCATCCCAGTTATCAGTATAATAACTTTGACTTAGTGTTCCTTTAACATCAAATGAGTATTCCCATTTCTCCTGAGCTACTAATGTACTAAATAGTACTCCGATAATAACAATAATCAGTATTTTCTTCATAATTTTTACTCCTTAAGCGTTTTAATGAATGATGTATAGAAAGCTGTTGCCTTCCATAAATCTTCTCTCTTCACCTTTTCGTTAGGTGCATGTGCTTGATCTTCATCACCAGGTCCGAATCCTAAACATTTGATTTCAGGATGTTTACCCATAATGAACACACAGTTAGTACTAAATGTCCACTTATCAATAAGTGGCTCTTTATTAAATATAGAAGAAAATCCTTTCTTGGCAACTTTTAAATACTTAGAATCTTCATTTAATACCCAAGTAGGATAGTATTTCTCTACTGGATAAATCTTACCAGTATATGCTTTCTCTTTGTATTCCAATACTTTCACTTCTGCTTCAGGATAACCTGCTAAACGGCAACATTCTTTTAACTCCTTAACAGCAATTTCTTTTGTTTCTCCATCTGTTAATCTTCTATCACATTGAAGATAGACATAATCAGAAACTGCACATTGAGAAGGAGAGTCTGATTTCATTACAGAAACAGTGATTGTACCTTTACCCAAGAAATCATCATGCTTCAATCTATCATTGAGTTTTTCAATTTCTAAAGCAATACGAGACATCTTGTAAATAGCATTATCTCCTCTTTCAGGGGCTGAGCCATGACAAGAGATACCTTTAACCTCAATAGAGATCTCCATTCTACCACGATGACCACGATAGATATTACAACTTGTAGGTTCTGTACTAATTACTAATTCAGGCTTTACACCATCTTCTAAAATCAGATGTTCCCAAGCTATTCCATCACAATCTTCCTCCATTACAGTACCTGTAATAAGAACCGTAAAATCATTTAAGAGATCATATTCCTTCATCAGCCAACCAGCATAGACCATTGAAGCTAATCCACTTTTTTGGTCAGAAGTACCTCGGCCATAAACATAAGTATCATCAATTTCTCCACTATATGGTTCTTTATTCCAATTTGCCAGATTTCCTTCATAGACAGTATCAATATGTGCATCAATGGCTATAATCCTTGGACCTGAGCCAATTCTACCTATTATTGAGCCTAATGCATCAATTCGTATTTCATCATAATTTAATTTTTCCATTTCTGATTTAATTAGTAAAACAACTTCTTTTTCAGTTCCTGAATGTGATCTACATTTAATTAATCTACTTAAAAAATCTGCTATTTGTGGTTCAATCTCTTTTGATTTATTCAATATTGCTTCGTAACTTATCATTTTACATTCTCTCCCATAATTTTTTTGCTAATTCTCTTGAATGTTTGTTAATTTGATGTTGATCGATAAAATCTTCAAATTGATAATTATGCCATAAGATTTTACCATTAGAAATAGTTGTGGCTACATTGGCTTCGGCAATACCAAAAACAATATGACCTAAAACATTATCTTGATTAAGAGGAGTAATTGGATCATAATCAAGCATAATTATGTCTGCGTAATTACCTTCTTTAAGAACTCCGAATTTTTGTGTATTCCATAATCTATTGGCAATCTTAGCATTATTTTCTAATAAAAGAGAAGAAATCTCCATAAAACCGCAGCTTGGATTAGTCTGCTTAATATGTTGTAGCCAGAGAGCAATTCTCATTTCATTTCCCATTTTATTTGTCATGGCATCTGTGCCTAAACCAACTAGAATATTATCATTTACTTGATTTAAGACATCACTGATTCCAACAGCATTATTCAAATTTGATTCAGGATTATGAACTACTATAGCGTCATTCTCGCTAATAATAGCTCTATCACTTTCTGTGATATTAACACAATGAGCTAGAATAGAGTGATTATTCACAATTCCGAATTTAGCTAATCTCTCTACTACAGAAGTATTATACTTCTCATTTGCATCAGCCTCATCAGCTCTATCTTCTGAAACATGAATATGGTAGCCATAATTGTTAGTGTTTTTAGCTACAATATCTTTAAGAGTTTCATCTGAGAGAGTAAAAGAAGCATGAAGTCCTATTAAGCCTGTTATGTCTGGATTCTTATTATTTTCGATAAAAGAGAAATTCTCTAAAATACCAGCATCCTTTATATCATCTCCATCCCGATCGGAAATTTCATAACAAAGAGATGCTTTAACTCCCATCCTTTCAACTGCTTTGGCGATTTCAGGTAAGGAATTGGTTACAGCATAAGGACTTGCATGGTGATCAATATAGGTGGTTACGCCATTCTTTACACCATCCATAATTGCCGTTAAGGCACTATAATAGCAATCCTCAAGAAGTAACTTTTTATCTAGTTTCCACCACATATTGTTTAGTACTTCGACAAAATTTTCAGAAGGAGAAATCCCTCCTATTCCTTTTGCAAAACTACTATAAAAATGTGTATGGGCATTAATATAAGCAGGCATAACTATTTTGTGAGCACCATCAATTACTCTATCATACTCTGAATCTGCTAATATATCCTTCCCTATGTATGATATATATTTATCTTCTATAACTATATTACTATTTTGCAATAACATATTACTTTTATCTAAAGTAATAATTGTACTATTTTTTATTAGTATTTTCATTAGTTTCTAACCTCTTCTTTAGTTCTTTCTCTCATAAACAGTGCTCCACTGAAACACTTTTGTACACAAATTGAACAACCGATACATTTACTAGCATCAGTTTCAGGAATCTTATCTTCATTTAAAGTTATTGCCATGTAGGGACAACGAGTGCAATTTCCGCAATGTTCACATAAGTCAGGGTCAACATCAGAGATTCTCTTAATAGGTGAGATATCCATGAAATCTAAAATTGGATTTGGTAAAGCTATACCTATCAATTCAGAAATTGATTTTATTCCCCTTTCTATCATCAAGTATGCAAGTCCTTGTTCTAAATCTTGAATTACCTTAACCCCATCTTTCATAACTGCAGTACAGAATTGCACTGTTTTACAACCTAGAGCTAAGAAGTCGGCAGCATCTTTATAATTCATAGTTCCACCATTACCAGAAATGGTTAAACCTACCGAAGCTGCTTTCGAAAGCGTTAAATTTGAAATATATTTTACAGAATCACCAGACATTCCTACCATGATTCCATCTTCCCACTCTTTTTTAGTATCCTTTCTAAAAGCTACTGAAGGGAAAGAATTAGCCAAAGTAATCCCAGCTTTTTTATTAGAATATTTATTAAATACCTCTTTGATAGCTTCCAGAATTGGAACAATAGAAGTTACAGCTCCAGTTAATTTAAATAATTTAGGAATTTCTGCATCAGATACTTCCATAACCCAATCTATCACTTTAGCTGTTAATTCAGCATTTTGGGAAACTATATCTCCTTCAGTTCCATCTCCACCTTGAGGACAAGATAGACTGTACTCTACCCCATGAACATGAGCTGAATCTATTAACTTTGTATTTGCTTGCCATACTAATTTATCCTCTTCATCATGACCTGTAACAGGTCCACCAGTTGAAACTATAGTAGCTCTATCTGGGAATTCTTTGATTATTCTTTGCGCATTATCTATAACTTTTCTAAGAGGAACTTCTGAGACATTATCACAATTAGCATAAGTTTCAGAATTAAATTCAAACATATAATCATGAGGAATATGAATATCTAAATCATCGAAAGCTGTCTTCATTACAGCTCCAGCCCAGCCTGCTTCATAAGCTTTTTTGACCTGTTCATATCCATCTGAAGGTGGTGCAGCTGATAGGATAAAAGGAGACCTAAGCTCTTTTCCGAAGAAATCAGCTTTTATAGAGACCTGTTTAATATATTTATCTTCTAAACCAATGTAGGATTTAGTATGTTTTTCACCTATTTTGCCATCATTTTTAATTTTAAATTCAGTTAAGACTTCCACAGCGCAATTTCTTCCACTTGCAACAGCTTCTACAACTGTTGTAGCTGAGTTTTTTAAATCTCCACAAGTAAAGACCTTTTCATTAGCTATTTTTGTTTCTATACTAACTCTACTACCAACAGCAAAAATCACATAGTCGTAGAAATCTGAATGAAATTCTGTATTAGGAATCTTTTCTATCTTTGTTAAATCAAACTTTTTACCTTTTAGCCTAATTCTCTGACAGTGAAGTTTTAGACCATCATCATCAGATTCTATCTCCTTAACAATAGTTCTAAAATAGTTTCCGAAATTATTATGAAGCAGTTCTTTCTGTTCTCTAGAATCCAATCTCATTTCTGAAAGATTTTCTAATGTGAAGAAATCTACAGTTTCAGCATTACTATCAATTGCTTTCATAGCACAATCCATAGCAACAGCACCACCGCCAATAATTGCAAATCTTCCTTCAGATTCTAACTTCTCTAAACTTAAGAAGGATTTCCAGTCATGTGCTAATTCTTTACCATGAATATTAAGTTTAATCGCTTGGTCTTGGCCACTTGCAATTACCACGGCATCATACATTTTACTAAACTTATCTAAATCTACAATACTTGTCTTGTTATAAACTCTTATATTATCATGTTTTAGGGCATTTTCTAAGTCGCTTTCCAATACATTTGTAGCTAATCTATTCTCAGGAATAAACTGACACATTCCCCCTAATTTATCTTCTCTTTCAAAAATATCTACATTAACTCCATACTGAGCAAGAATATTCGCACAAGCAATTCCTGCTGGTCCACCACCAATAAGGCCAACCTTCTTCTTAACATTTTCCCCTTGTTCAAATTGGGGTTTAAAATCTAGTTCTTTACCTTTTTGAATAATTTTAGCCTGAACATCAGGAATTTTAATAGGATTATCAAAAGTCTCTCTTGAGCAAGCAGCCATACAATGATAATCAGGACATACTGATCCACAGATCCCACCTAGAATATTCTTAGATAGGATAATTGTAGTAGCTCTTTTGATATCACTATCTTCTCCATTCTTTACCGCTTTAATAAATTCAGCTGGTGAGCAACTAACTGGACATGCATCCATACATGGCATCTCTTCACAAAATAAACATCTATCAATTTCTGTTTGAAACTGAGCTTCAGTTAAAAATTTATACATATAAACCTCTCTTTTTTAAATCTTCTATTGCCAGTAATACCGCTTCAGGAGTAGCTGGCATTTTTAAATCAATCTTTTCTGGTGAATTGGTTATGAAACTAAGGGCATTCATAATTGAGAACCAACCAGCTAAACCATAAAGGAATGGGGGCTCTCCAACAGCTTTCGAACCTAAAACACTTGCTTGAGATCTCTCTTTATTTACCTGTTTTACTTGGAAATTTGAGCATACATCACTCATTGTTGGAATTTTATAAGTAGATGGGGTATTTGCCATGCTCTCGCCTTTATCATTATACTTAACTTCTTCCATTGTACAATAACCTAGTCCTTGAATTGTTGCTCCGTAAATCTGCCCCTTATCAATTTCTGCATTCAAAGGAATTCCATTATCATGCACAACATAAATAGATTCAAATTTATAAGAACCAGTTAAGATATCAACTTCAGAAACAATTAAAGAAGCTCCATAGACAAAATAATAGAAAGGAATTCCTTTATTAGTGGTTTTATTAAAATCAATTTCAGGAGTTTTATAAAAACTATGTTGGCCCAGATCTACCCTATTCATATAGGCATGATGAGCTAATTCTGCGAAGGTGATAGTTTTCTCAGGATATTTAGTAGAGAATACTAAATTGTTTTCGAAAATGATATCCTTAGCTTCTGCTAAAAGATTATATTTCTCTTTGAATAGTTTTAGAGATGCTTCCGTTAGCCTTATCTTTAAACTCTCACTTGCTTTGCGAGCTGCATTTCCATTTAAATCTGAACCAGAAGAAGCTGCTGTTGGAGATGAATTTCCAACTCTCTTAGTGTTAGTGCTTTCCGCTCTGATATTATCAATAGTTATCCCTAGAACTTGGCAAACGACAGTAGCAACTTTAGTATAAAGCTGTTGTCCCATTTCAATGCCACCATGACTTAAAGATATTGACCCATCAGAATAAATCCAGATAAGAGCTGAACCTTGGTTAAGGAAAGTTGCAGTAAATGAGATCCCAAATTTACCAGTAACTATCCCAATGCCCTTCTTTTTATATTTATTCTTTTGATTAAACTCTGTTATCTCTTTTTTCAACTCTTTATAGTTAGTAAGTTCTTCTAGATCTTCTAACATTTCTAGACCAAGAGCCTCTTTAACTTCCATAGAGTATTGAGTTGTTTGTCCAGCTTTATAGACATTTCTCTTTCTGATTTCTAGTAAATCCATATTTAGAGAATATCCAATCTTTTCTAAAGCTAATTCAGTAGTTATAATTGCTTGAGGAGCACCAAAACCCCTGAAAGCAGTATTTGGAGGTAAGTTTGTTCTGTAAGCGGTTCCAGTTATATTCATTTCTGGAATATAATATCCACTATCAGCATGAAGTAAAGATCTTTCTAAAATAGCAAATGAGAGGTCTATATAAGCACCTCCATTGGCTTTTAAATCAAGCCGATAACTTAATAAATCACCTTCATCATTATATTTTATAGAGAAGGAATTAACAAACTCATGTCTTTTCCCTGTCCAACTAATATCATCTTTTCTTTCTAAGGCAAGATATACAGGCTTACGGCATACATAACTTGCTAATGTGGTAATTCCTGCCCAAAGTGTCGCTTGAGCTTCTTTACCTCCAAAAGCACCACCTAACCTTCTAACATCTACAGTAATATAATTTGATGATACTCCTAATATGCGAGCACAGACTTCCTGTACTTCAGAAACAGCTTGAGTCGAACTATAAACTGTAAAACAACCATTCTCTTCATTAGCTACAAAAGAGCGTTGGGTTTCAAAATAAAAATGCTCTTGGGCTCCAACAGTTATGTTTCCTTTTAGTTCTCTAAGATTAGCTTTATCATAATCATCAACTCTTTGAAAATATCTAGTAGGACCAAATTCGGTTTTTGCTTCTACTGCATCCTTAACACTTAATATGGGTGCAATATCCTCATACTCAACTTTAATTTTCCTACTAAGTGAGACAGCATCTTCCATAGTGCTAGCTACCACAATGGCAATTGGTTCACCTACATAGTTCACTTGCTCTTCTGCTAAGACAGGTTGATAATCTCCATTTCCGTGAGCTATATTGTTTTCTCCAGGAATATCTTTATAAGTGATCAATGCTAGAAAGTTATCATTACTATCAGTTATCTCAGAATTTATATTTAATATTTTAGCTTTAGCTTTACTACTAACAACTGGGTATGCATAAAGGCAATCTTTAGCTTGAAGTGCTATGTTTTCAACGAAAGTAGATTTACCTCTTACATGCAATTTACCCGAAAGGTGTTTTGAATTAATTTCCATTCAGCAACTCCTCCTTAAACTTCTCTAAATGTTTTATAACATGATTCCTTATTAAAATATGTCGATATTCAGCGCTTCCTCTAATATCACTTATGGGCGAAAACTCATTTGCTACCTGAGTTGCTATTTTCTCTATTTCAATATCTTTTATATCTTTATCTCTTAATTCTAAAGCAATACTTAAAGCTAATTTTGGATAAGCAGCAACACCACCAAAAGCAAACCTAGAGATATTCATCAAACCAGATTTATGCTCGATATAACAAAAAGAGCATACTGAAGAGATATCTAGAGTTTTCCTTTTTGAAGATTTCTCGAAACTATAAAAACCCTGCTTTTTAATAGGTATAATAATTTCTTTTATAAACTCGTGATTCTTGAGGACAGTTTCCTTATATCCTTTATAGAATTGATCAATAGAAACTTCCCTCTCACCATCTTCTCCAAAGAGAATTAACCTAGCATTCAAGCCTATTAAAGAAGTAGCACAATCCCCAACTGGAGAAGCATTTCCAACATTTCCCCCAATTGAAGCAATATTCCGAATCTGTTTACTTGCCATCTGGGAAACAACTTTAGCCAATGCAGGTATGTTTTCTTGCACTATTTTATCAATCCGTAGCTTTTCTAAAGTAACTCCAGCCCCAATAACTAATTGCTTATCTTGTAAGGTAATTTTTGTTAGTTCAGGAATATAAGTTATGTCTAGATAATTTTTGAAATATGTTCTTCTTAAATTACCTACAACAAATAAGTCAGTCGCTCCAGCTACTACTTTTATTGTTCCTGTTCCCTTAAGCTTATTGATAACTTCTTGATATTTTTCTAAACTTTTGATTAAATAATAACCCTCTACACCCCTACTACTGATATTCTGTTGAGAAGTAGTGATATCAAAGCTATTATTAATTTCTTTAAGCTTTTCATTCCCCTTTATTAACTTCTGAGTAAGTAAATTGACTTGGTGATTTGTATAATATTTTAGAATCTCTTTCCCACCTTGAATAATATGAATATATCCGGTACACCTGCAAAGGTTACCATTTAAAGACTCTCTCAACTCCTCTTCACTGTATTCTCTATTTTCTGCAAGATAAGAAAATATTGACATAATAATTCCAGGTGTACAAAATCCACATTGCGTACCATGATTATTATAGAGAATCTCTTGGATAGGATGCAATTCTGAATCATTCTCAGATAGTCCTTCAATAGTTATAATATGCTTATTCATAATCTTCTCGGCAGGATATAAACAGGAGTTTATTGCCTTATAATTAATTTCACCATCGACATAATCAGCGACAGTTAAAGTACATGCCCCACAATCTCCCTCGTTACATACACTTTTAGTCCCATTTAATCTATACTTGTCTCTAATTACTTCTAAAAGAGTAGTTCCAGGAGTAACCTCTAAACTTTTCAACTCCCCATTTAATATAAATTTAATCTTACTAGTACGCATTAAATTCTCTCTTTTTGTGTTTTATCAGACCAAAGTTTGATCTAGTTTAATTACCTAATATTATTTTATTAACAAAATTCTATTAATTATCATAAAGAAGTGCTATTGTCATTCATCAAGAATTTACTTAATTCTTCAATATTTCCTTTCTATAGAAAGACAGCACTGCTTAAGATTATTATCTCTTTTTATCTTTCTATAATCATTTCTTTCCCATTGATATATACTGCTTCAATTGCATCCTTGCCTCTAACAAAAATTAATTCTGAAAGCATCTCTTGACCATTCTGATTTGGATCTACATCTAATATTAAAAAATCAGCCTTTTTCCCTACTTCAATGCTACCTATTAAATTCTCTTTACTCAAGACTTTGGCATTACCTAAAGTAGCAAGATAAAATAACTCCTCCACCTCTAAAGATTGATCAATTTGCATATAATTTGCCATTTTCATATGATAAAACATATCTAAACAAGTTCCACCAGCTACATCAGAACCTAAACCTACTGTAAGATTATTCTCAAGCATTTTTTTATAAGGAAATCTTCCTGATTTTAAAAAGAAATTAGAATCAGGACAGTGGCTTATTTTGGTATCACTTTTTTTCATTAAATCTAATTCTTTAGCATCTAAATGAATTGTATGTGCCATTATTGTTTTAGGACCTAAAAGCTGTGATTGCTTATACACATCAGTATAAGAAGTAGCTTGAGGGAAAAGTTGTTTTACTAAGGCAATTTCATTATGATTTTCTGATAGATGTGTCTGAATATATTTATCATTTTCATGAGCATATTTTCCAATCTTCTTCATTAAATTGCTAGAACACACTGGAGCAAATCGCGGTGTAAAGACATAATCTAATAATTCATATTTATCCCACTGTTGACACAATTCAACTGATTCTTGGAAAGATTTTTCAGTATTCTCTAAGAGTGCTATAGGAGTGTTCTGGTCCATACATACCTTACCAATCAAAGCTCGGTAATTAAGTCTTGCAGCTTCCTCAAAAGCAATATTTGTTGCATCTTGGGATACTGTAACATAAATTGATGCTGTTGTTGTTCCAGCATTTATTAAATTTTGGAAAAAATCTCTTGATATGGATTTTGCATACTCTCTATTAAAAAATTTCTCTTCTTCAGGAAAAGTATAACAATTTAACCAATCCATTAAATCACTCTTGTATTTTCCTCTAATTCCCCATTGGGATAAATGAACATGAGTATCAATTAAACCAGGAATTATTAACTTGTTGCTTTTATCTATAATATTTTTATCTGCTGGGTCAAAATCAGAAAAAGAGCTTATAGCTTTTATCTCATCATTATCTATTGTTAATATGACATTCTTAAGTTCTTCTGCTTCTTTTGATGAAACAGGATTTAGAATGTTACACTTAATATATATCATAATTTCCTTCCTTTAGTCAAGTAGTCCATTATTAGTATATTTTATTTTTGTGTAAAGTTTTTTTTTATTAAAATCAATTTTATTTAAAATATTAAAAATATGTTGGGGATTATGTGTTAGCCACAAAATATCCTTTTATCTTAATTGCTAGTTCGCACCGCAGGTGCGAACACTTTTCTTGGGGTGTGATGTTTTTGGCTACAAAGAGTTAGCTCCTATGGAGCATGATAATCGACCCATTTAAATTTATGAGCATTTTTTTTATTTCTATTCTTGGAATAACATTTATGAAATATAAAGAACTAAATTCATTAAAAAATTTATATCTTAATATGTACAAATATTAATGATTTTATTAATCACTATTACTTTCCAATCGTAACAACATCCCAAAATTATATCTTCGATTATTTTTGGATAAATATCTCTTTTAAAATCTTCTTAATCCTTTGCTTGTTCTTACAATAAAATACTAATTAAATAAACTGGTATTTATCATTGCTCCAGAGGAGCTAATTCTTTGTAGCAATTTATACCGCCCCACAAAGATCTACTTCGCACCAAAGGTGGGAAGTGAAGAAATATCATTTATAGATCTATAGATTCAATTAACAGATGAATCATCTATGATATTTAATCTTGCTTCTACAGCAAAGATTAATTGTATATAAATTTGAGAATATGTGTTTGCCATAAAATATCCTTTTATCTTAATTGTTAGTTCGCACCGCAGGTGCGAACACTCCTCTTGGGTGTGATGTTTTTGGCTACAAAGAGTTAGCTCCTATGGAGCATGATAATCGACCCATTTAAATTTATGAGCATTTTTTTTATTTCTATTCTTGGGATAACATCAACAAAATATTAAAGAACTAAATTCATTAAAGACCTTACATCTAAATATGTACTGATATTCATGATTTTATTAATCTCAATTACTTTCCAATCGTAACAACATCCCACAATTATATCTTCGATTATTTTTGGGTAAATATCTCTTTTAAAATCTTCTTAATCCTTTTTTTTACATACAATAAAATACTAATTAAATAAACGGGTAATTATCATTGCTCCAGAGGAGCTAATTCTTTGTAGCAATTTAGATCACCCCACAAAGATCTACTTTGCACCACGGGTGCGAAGTGAAGAAATATCATTTTTAGGTCTATAGATTCTTTTAACAGATGAATCATCATGCAATAATTTTTATTTTCTGTATAAAATCTTGATTACTCTTTACTAGTTCTTACAATAAAATCCTAATTAAATAGACTGATATTTATCATTGCTCCAGAGGAGCTAATTCTTTGTAGCAATTTAGACCACCCCACATAGATCTACTTCACACCAAAGGTGGGAAGTGAAGTTTCTTCCTAGATTCAATTAACAGATGAATCATCTATGATATTTAATCTTGCTTCTACAGCAAAGATTAATTGTATATATATTTGAGAATATGTGTTTGCCTTAAAATATCCTTTTATCTTAATTGCTAGTTCGCACCCGTGGTGCGAACATTCTTCTTGGGGGTGATGTTTTTGGCTACAAAGAGTTAGCTCCTCTGGAGCATGATAATCGACCCATTTAAACTTTTGTGTATTTTTTCATTACTATTCTTCGGATAACATTAAGGAAATATATAAAACTAAATTCATTAAAAAATTTATATATCTTAATTTGTACAAATATTAATGATTTTATTAATCACTATTACTTTCCAATAGTAGCAAAATCCTAAAATTATATCTTCGATTATTTTTGGATAAATATCTCTTTTAAATTCTTCTTATTCCTTTGATTCTTACATACAATAAAATACTAATTAAATAAACTGGTATTTATCATTGCTTTAGAGGAGCTAACTCTTTGTAGCAATTTAGACCACCCCACAAATATCTACTTCACACTACGGGTGTGAAGTAAAGAAATAATATCTTTAGATCCATAGATACATTAAACAGACGAATCATCATGCCATTATTGTTATTTCTTCTTATGAAATCCTAATTTCTCTTTACTATCTACAACGATAAATTACTGATAAACAAACTGATACTCATCATTGCTCCAGAGGAGCTAACTCTTTGTAGCAATTTAGACCACCCCACAAAGATCTACTTCGCACCAAAGGTGGGAAGTGAAGAAATATCATTTATAGATCTATAGATTCATTTAACAGATGAATCATCTATGATATTTAATCTTGCTTCTACAGCAAAGATTAATTGTATATAAATTTGAGAATATGTGTTTGCCATAAAATATCCTTTTATCTTAATTGTTAGTTCGCACCGCAGGTGCGAACATTCTTCTTGGGGGTGATGTTTTGGCTACAAAGAGTTAGCTCCTCTGGAGCATGACAATCGAACCATTTAAATTTATTCGCATTTTTTTTATTTCTATTCTTGGGATAACATCAACAAAATATTAAAGAACTAAATTCATTAAAGACCTTACATCTAAATATGTACTGATATTCATGATTTTATTAATCTCAATTACTTTCCAATCGTAACAACATCCCACAATTATATCTTCGATTATTTTTGGGTAAATATCTCTTTTAAAATCTTCTTAATCCTTTGCTTGTTCTTACAATAAAATACTAATTTGATAGACTGATATTTATTATTGCTCCAGAGGAGCTAACTCTTTGTAGCAATTTAGACCACCCCACAAAGATCTACTTAGCACCACGGGTGGGAAGTGAAGAAATAATATCTTTAGATCCATAGATACATTAAACAGACGAATCATCATGCCATTAATGTTATTTCTTCTTATGAAATCCTAATTTCGATTTACTTGTTCTTACAATAAAATACTAATTTGATAGACTGATATTTATCATTGCTCCAGAGGAGCTAACTCTTTGTAGCAAATTAGACCACCTCACAAAGATCTACTTCGCACCACGGGAGCGAAGTAAAGGGATATCTTTTTTTTGCTCCATAGATTCATTTAACAGACGAATCATGATGCCATTATTGTTATTTATTCTTATGAAATCCTAATTTCTCTTTACTATCTACAACGATAAATTACTGATAAACAAACTGATACTCATCATTGCTCCAGAGGAGCTAACTCTTTGTAGCAATTTAGACCACCCCACATAGATCTACTTCGCACCACGGGTGCGAAGTCTAAATCAATCCTTGGTTTAATGGATTTAGGTTTTAGAAAACGGGTTTTAATGGTAATGATGCGTCTTGGTCTATGTTTCAATCCTTGGTTTAATGGATTTAGGTTTTAGACATGGATTTGTCAAGGTTGCTTCGTTAACACAATCAAGTTTCAATCCTTGGTTTAATGGATTTAGGTTTTAGACCAATCAATTTAAGTAAAGTTTGGTTTATTAACTCGAGTTTCAATCCTTGGTTTAATGGATTTAGGTTTTAGACATGGATTTGTCAAGGTTGCTTCGTTAACACAATCAAGTTTCAATCCTTGGTTTAATGGATTTAGGTTTTAGACTTAAGGCTTACCAATTAACACAGTTAAGAAAATTAAGTTTCAATCCTTGGTTTAATGGATTTAGGTTTTAGACATGGTCGGCGAACCTGGGAAAAATGGAGCTTATTTTTGTTTCAATCCTTGGTTTAATGGATTTAGGTTTTAGACCTTTTGTGGTTTCAGATTTATCGGTCTCGCTTGGTTGTTTCAATCCTTGGTTTAATGGATTTAGGTTTTAGACAAAAATTTATTAATAATTTTGTAAGATATTATTTCTGTTTCAATCCTTGGTTTAATGGATTTAGGTTTTAGACTTAATAGTAATAAACCCGTTTGTTTCAAACCCGCCAGTTTCAATCCTTGGTTTAATGGATTTAGGTTTTAGACCAATGATGGAACAATAGAAACAGCTAAATTTAAGGGTTTCAATCCTTGGTTTAATGGATTTAGGTTTTAGACCTTTCGCTAATCCACCAAATTGAGATTCTAACTCTTGTTTCAATCCTTGGTTTAATGGATTTAGGTTTTAGACTGTAATTGGGTTAATAGATGCTTTCGCTAATCCACGTTTCAATCCTTGGTTTAATGGATTTAGGTTTTAGACCTACCCCTGTTATTTTATAGTGCGTCGACTACGATGTGTTTCAATCCTTGGTTTAATGGATTTAGGTTTTAGACTATTTTAGCAAGCTTATTCACTTTTTTAAGGTTTATGTTTCAATCCTTGGTTTAATGGATTTAGGTTTTAGACTAAAGAAGCCCTCGAGTCAAGCCTTTACGAGTACGAGTTTCAATCCTTGGTTTAATGGATTTAGGTTTTAGACATGATAATAATATTGATATAAAAGAAGACAATCTACGTTTCAATCCTTGGTTTAATGGATTTAGGTTTTAGACTTTTCTTTTTTCCTTTTTTAGGTTTAGTTATTTATTGTTTCAATCCTTGGTTTAATGGATTTAGGTTTTAGACATGGTCGGCGAACCTGGGAAAAATGGAGCTTATTTTTGTTTCAATCCTTGGTTTAATGGATTTAGGTTTTAGACCTTTTGTGGTTTCAGATTTATCGGTCTCGCTTGGTTGTTTCAATCCTTGGTTTAATGGATTTAGGTTTTAGACACTGATAGCCTGAAGAGAAGTCTGATTGCTTATTATTAGTTTCAATCCTTGGTTTAATGGATTTAGGTTTTAGACGAGGTAGGAATGGGTTGTCGGTAGATCTAGCTTTGATGTTTCAATCCTTGGTTTAATGGATTTAGGTTTTAGACGAGAGTCTAAAAGACCCAGATTTAATCAAAATTCAGTTTCAATCCTTGGTTTAATGGATTTAGGTTTTAGACCTGAAAAGATAAGAAGATCTTTTATTTTGTCAATTGGGTTTCAATCCTTGGTTTAATGGATTTAGGTTTTAGACTATTGATATTGATAATGATAAACTACTAAAAAAGAGTTTCAATCCTTGGTTTAATGGATTTAGGTTTTAGACATTGACAAAATTAATATTGTCAATTGGTTTATAGAAGTTTCAATCCTTGGTTTAATGGATTTAGGTTTTAGACAATAAGTATAAATTTGTATTCTTATATAATATTATAAGTTTCAATCCTTGGTTTAATGGATTTAGGTTTTAGACTTTTTCCCTTCTTCTTCAGTGTCTATGAACAACCTAAGTTTCAATCCTTGGTTTAATGGATTTAGGTTTTAGACCCCTCTAGTTAAAAAATTCAAGTATATTCTACCCCGTTTCAATCCTTGGTTTAATGGATTTAGGTTTTAGACACCTGAGAGTGTTTCCAAACAAGAAGCAAAGGCCTAGTTTCAATCCTTGGTTTAATGGATTTAGGTTTTAGACATTTAATGGGAATAATGATGGATTTTATGATTGTGTGTTTCAATCCTTGGTTTAATGGATTTAGGTTTTAGACTGACAATATCAAGTCTGCTGTAGATAATAATGAAAGTTTCAATCCTTGGTTTAATGGATTTAGGTTTTAGACATGTGTCTGGTGATGAAGCGTCAGAGGAGATTGATGGTTTCAATCCTTGGTTTAATGGATTTAGGTTTTAGACAGGAATTCCAGAAAGGAAAGAAGTAATTGTACTCTGTTTCAATCCTTGGTTTAATGGATTTAGGTTTTAGACTGGACTCAATTTCTGCCAGCTCTTTTTGATAGTGAGTTTCAATCCTTGGTTTAATGGATTTAGGTTTTAGACATAGAACCTTACTTTATATTTTGAGATTGTTCTATCGTTTCAATCCTTGGTTTAATGGATTTAGGTTTTAGACTAGAGTAGCTTGCCCTTTTACCTCTAATGCAGACACGTTTCAATCCTTGGTTTAATGGATTTAGGTTTTAGACCTACACCCTAGCTTCTTATACCTATATGCCATATCGAGTTTCAATCCTTGGTTTAATGGATTTAGGTTTTAGACAATAAGGTATATCATTTTATTATTACCAGCCATAAGTTTCAATCCTTGGTTTAATGGATTTAGGTTTTAGACAAGCTATCGAAGTTATTATCATTGCCTTCATTGGCAGTTTCAATCCTTGGTTTAATGGATTTAGGTTTTAGACCGGTGGTGGTGGTACTTTGGCAGGTTCAGCATTGAAGTTTCAATCCTTGGTTTAATGGATTTAGGTTTTAGACACTTTAATTTAATAAATTATTGTGTCTTTTATGTAGTTTCAATCATTGGTTTAATGGATTTAGGTTTTAGACGTATAATGTGCCCTGTTTTCTTCTCAGGGTTCATCTGTTTCAATCCTTGGTTTAATGGATTTAGGTTTTAGACGCGAAAGTGGCAGGAATGAACAAAGATAGCGTGGAGTTTCAATCCTTGGTTTAATGGATTTAGGTTTTAGACTGAGTTGTATCTTAGATTTTGTATAGAAATACAGGTTTCAATCCTTGGTTTAATGGATTTAGGTTTTAGACCAAGATGTCTCTAATTCAATACTATGCTGATATTTCGGTTTCAATCCTTGGTTTAATGGATTTAGGTTTTAGACTTTTACTAATTCATATCTCTTTACACCATTCTTGTAGTTTCAATCCTTGGTTTAATGGATTTAGGTTTTAGACCACTTAATTCTCTTTCAGATGTGGTTGATGGTAAGGTTTCAATCCTTGGTTTAATGGATTTAGGTTTTAGACATAGTCTGAAACAACAGTTTAAAGATAGTTTCTTTGAGTTTCAATCCTTGGTTTAATGGATTTAGGTTTTAGACACTCCCGGAACTACCTCGCAGTGGGCAGGGTTTTATGTTTCAATCCTTGGTTTAATGGATTTAGGTTTTAGACTTGTTGGTTAAGGTCTTACTCATTGTACTTCTTCCTGTTTCAATCCTTGGTTTAATGGATTTAGGTTTTAGACATGCTTAGGGTATATATATAATTCCCTAATTTTTAAAGTTTCAATCCTTGGTTTAATGGATTTAGGTTTTAGACTTAGATTCAGATGATCCTTCTTTCTTGGCATTTAGGAGTTTCAATCCTTGGTTTAATGGATTTAGGTTTTAGACTGTGTTCCCTCTCGATACTTCTGTGTGGGGATATATGTTTCAATCCTTGGTTTAATGGATTTAGGTTTTAGACACTGCTGAAACCTCCTATGACTTCGATATTACGGACAAGTTTCAATCCTTGGTTTAATGGATTTAGGTTTTAGACCTTTTTCAGCCGGTGTATTGTTTGGGAATGGCTTAGGTTTCAATCCTTGGTTTAATGGATTTAGGTTTTAGACCCTTGAGAATATAGTTCTCAGGAATGAAGAAATCTTGTTTCAATCCTTGGTTTAATGGATTTAGGTTTTAGACTTACTGATCAACAGAAAGAATTCTTTGGGAAAGTCTGTTTCAATCCTTGGTTTAATGGATTTAGGTTTTAGACGAGCATCTTTTACTTTTTGATTCTTTACAATTGTACTGTTTCAATCCTTGGTTTAATGGATTTAGGTTTTAGACGTTGGTTTTGATTTGCTTGGGATATTCCATGGAGATGTTTCAATCCTTGGTTTAATGGATTTAGGTTTTAGACGAAATTCCATGGGGATGTTGTGGTGGGTGTGTTTAAGTTTCAATCCTTGGTTTAATGGATTTAGGTTTTAGACGCTCTTTAGCTTCTTTGTAGTCGTTTCTAATCTCATGTTTCAATCCTTGGTTTAATGGATTTAGGTTTTAGACGGTCTCTGCGTAGCGTTGCTTGGCTAGGGTAACCCCCGTTTCAATCCTTGGTTTAATGGATTTAGGTTTTAGACACCTCCTCAAATGGTTAGCTTTATAGACCAGTTTGAGTTTCAATCCTTGGTTTAATGGATTTAGGTTTTAGACCATTTGACCTGCTTCTAATCCCTCCACTATACCCATGTTTCAATCCTTGGTTTAATGGATTTAGGTTTTAGACTTGTTTGGTTTCAGCATATAGCTTTTGACCTGCTTCGTTTCAATCCTTGGTTTAATGGATTTAGGTTTTAGACCAGAGTGCTAAGAAACAACCGTTCCACAATTAACTCGTTTCAATCCTTGGTTTAATGGATTTAGGTTTTAGACCAAAAGGAATTGAAAAATGAAACAGTATAAAATCACGTTTCAATCCTTGGTTTAATGGATTTAGGTTTTAGACTGGTACCTATTATAGTTATAGATTTGTGTTTGAGGTGTTTCAATCCTTGGTTTAATGGATTTAGGTTTTAGACCCCCAACTGTAAACAAAGTTACTTTACACACTGTAGTTTCAATCCTTGGTTTAATGGATTTAGGTTTTAGACCTATCAAAGTTGACTCCGTAGTCGCTTTTAATCTGTGTTTCAATCCTTGGTTTAATGGATTTAGGTTTTAGACAGAAGAGTATATTTCCATTGATGCAATTTTTTCCGGTTTCAATCCTTGGTTTAATGGATTTAGGTTTTAGACAACCTACCATAATGTTAATGCAGTCCTTAATCTAGAGTTTCAATCCTTGGTTTAATGGATTTAGGTTTTAGACTAATTTTAGAAAAGTTAAAAAATCTAATACCTATTTGTTTCAATCCTTGGTTTAATGGATTTAGGTTTTAGACAAATGGAGTTGTTGAAGATTGGGAATATTCTCTTGTGTTTCAATCCTTGGTTTAATGGATTTAGGTTTTAGACCAAGCTTTAAATAGTCGCTTATGTCTGTTGAGAGGCGTTTCAATCCTTGGTTTAATGGATTTAGGTTTTAGACAAATTATTTAAGTATCACTTAAACTGTCCACATAGTGTTTCAATCCTTGGTTTAATGGATTTAGGTTTTAGACATTATCTACGGCACATCTCAAACATTTTCAACTTATGTTTCAATCCTTGGTTTAATGGATTTAGGTTTTAGACAATAATAAATATATAGTTGAGGAGGGTATTTCCCGGTTTCAATCCTTGGTTTAATGGATTTAGGTTTTAGACTAAACGACCAAATTCCATTTTAACAAGTAACTAAAGTTTCAATCCTTGGTTTAATGGATTTAGGTTTTAGACATTATCTACGGCACATCTCAAACATTTTCAACTTATGTTTCAATCCTTGGTTTAATGGATTTAGGTTTTAGACCTATCTATAAGTGGAAGCTAAAGATGTCTTGGGATGAGTTTCAATCCTTGGTTTAATGGATTTAGGTTTTAGACAGTCTTTTTCTCTATTCAACCAGATTTTCCAACTAAGTTTCAATCCTTGGTTTAATGGATTTAGGTTTTAGACCTATCTAGCTACTCTTAGGGGCATTAATAACCCTCGTTTCAATCCTTGGTTTAATGGATTTAGGTTTTAGACAGAAATACCCGCCCGGGTCAATCTCTTCTAATCTTCGTTTCAATCCTTGGTTTAATGGATTTAGGTTTTAGACCTGGAGAGTTTCTGTTAGTGGCTCTCAATACTATATGTTTCAATCCTTGGTTTAATGGATTTAGGTTTTAGACCTCTTCCCCTGTTTCCAAGTCTCTAAGTGATAAGACGTTTCAATCCTTGGTTTAATGGATTTAGGTTTTAGACTCGATTTTGGGGATAAATATCTGAGTTACAGGAGAATAGTTCAAAAAGTAAGAATGAAATATTCTCATAATATTATTTGTATTTTTGTCTTCAAACAGCATAAATCACCTCTCAGATTATTTATAAGTTTATATCTAGTAATAGGATAATTACTATATGATTAAGATTCTTAATAAATCTGCTTCAGGAAACAAATTTTCGTCTAAAACTTTAGCACTCTATGTATTTTTCAAATAAATATTTAAGTTAGTTTTTGTCAAGTTAATTTACGAGAAACAGAGATTTTTATAGGTACAATCTTGGCATTTTAATGTATTTTTTGTTCCTTGAGGGAAGTGGCACTTATTTATGATATCAAAAATTTCACTTATAATCATGATAGTCATATCTTTATCTTTTTGACTAATTTCAATTTCTTTTATTAAGTTCTTGGATCTCACATAGACAATGAAGGCTTTATTGACAAAACAATTATAGTTTTCTTCTATAAGGAGTGAGTAGGCAATTTGTTGGGTTTTTAAAGTTTTAAAAAGTTTTTCTTCATAGCTTGCAAATTTATAGTCTAGCGCTGCTTTTGAATTATCCTCAAGAGTCAATATTTCATCCATTCTTCCAACCAGGTGAAGTTTTTCGGAAGTTAGATAGACATCAATTTCTTTGTTGATACATCCTATAGATTTCCGTAGATAATCTTTATTTCTAACCATTTTTAACTCATGAATATCTCTTCCTTTATTTACCAGGTATCTTTCGTGTTCGTGCTGTTCAATATCTAACACATTTTGGTAGTAGATAAATCTTGGACAGTAAAGATATTCAATGATATCTGAAGCAGTAATAAAGATAAAGTTACTCATAAGAAGAGAGCCTTTATTTCGTCAGTTACTAGTTCTTTATCAAAAGCCATACCAAGAAGAATTGTCTTATCAAAATCATCTTTGGAAATTGGAAAAATATAGACTTTATCTTTCTCCAGGTTAATTAGATCATTGATATGAGTAGAGAGTTCTTTCAATTCCGTTTGATTAATATCTCCAAGAAAGCAAGATAGTTGTACTCGGTATAGACCGAATTTTTGACATAATTTTGCAACCTTTGTTCTAGATTTAGTTACTTCGATATCATAGAGAATCCAGGTAAGCATTAGTAGTCTTCCCTCCTTCCAATCAACCAATTAGCAAAAGCATGAGCATCAGCAAGAACAGTGTCTATTCTTTTAATATTTTTATTTCTATAGCGAATAGTATCATCAAAGAAATTAGTTAAATCCAGAATAATTTGTTTCTTGCATTCATCACTAAGAAGAATTCCTTTTCCTGAATTAATAAAACCATCTATAGGCAATTTATGTCTTGAGAAAAGATAGAATACAGGTTCATCACAAAATATCCTATAAGGTTCAATAAAATCAAACACTAAAGATTTCTTATTGTAGTTATCCTTATGTAATAAACCTATATAAGGGTCTAAACCTGAGATCAGTAGAGCTTTTTCAATTTTTGAATAAAGAACTCCGTAAGAGTAATTTAAAACAGCATTAAAAGGGTCTAAAGCTGGTCTAGAACTTCTTCCCTTAAAAGCATATTTATCAGGTATTAACATACTTAGGGCTTTAAAGTACTGTTTAGAAATATTGCCTTCATAGGCCATAATGGTGTTATCTGAAATACTTAAAGGGGCCTTTACATCATGAATTTTTGTTATAGTGGTTTTTATCGACTCGAGTATAGGAGAAAATTCATCAAGATTTCGATCTCGCTTGGAAAGTAATTTTTGGATGAATGCTAATTGATTATTTGCCTTACTACTTATCCATCCTTTTACTATTGGGAGGCCTTCATCTTTCATATCAATTTCAAGAAGTCTTCTTCTTATAAAAGTTGTAGATCCTAATTTAGGGAACCATACTCTACCGATTGGATTGCCAAAATTATCAAGGAAGACCACATCAATATTGTTGTCTAACGCTAATTGAATAGCATCAGTAGAGACCGTAGCCGAATTAGATATTACAATTGATGATATTTTTTTGGGTGAAATCAACCTTTTAGTTTCTTCTATTTTTATTTGAAACATTCCATCTTTTTTTTGTAAAAATGTACCATAAGTATTTAAGAATAATTGCATTACAGTATTAGATCCTCTTGGTCTAGTTCTCTTTTAAAACCAGTATTTTTATCATAATATGTTGATATATTATCTTCATCAATAATGAATAGTTTATCTTCGTTATTCCAGGCATATTTCTTGGGTAGATTTACGATAAACTTTGACATTTTTCTACTAACAGCTTTAAGCTTTACACTTTTTAGGAATTTATCTTCAAATTCAATATCAATAAGCTTCAAGAATTCTTGGTGTAACTCCTTAGCCTCTTCGTTATAGTAGATGTAAAATGAAGTCTTAGGAATATCTTTAATTAAGTAAAAACCATACTTAAGATCATCCAAGAGATCATAATCAAGTTTATCTAATCCTTCTAATAACTTTTCTGAAGTAGAGTTATCTAAATATTCATTTATTCTTTTGTAGTATTTTTGGGAAATTACTTCAAAATCACTCTCGGGAATAAGCTTCATATGAAGAATATCCCGAGTAGCACTAATGGAGGCTTTATCATAAATAAAACTCCAATATGCCTTTTGCTTTTCGCTAATTAATTCAAACATAACAACTTTAGATTTATTTTTTTTTGTGTTATGTCTATTACATCTTCCGCACGCTTGAAAAATTGAATCTAAAGGTGCTAAATCTCTATAGACAATATCAAAATCTATATCAACACCAGCTTCAACTAATTGAGTTGATATTAAAATTTTATTCTCAGGATTAGCTTTAACTGTATTAATTAGCTCTAAGCGTTGCTGAGGGATGATATTGGTCGATAAATAGAGAATTTCTTGATCAAGATTTAAGTCATTCAGTTTCTTATATAAATCTAAAGAAGCTTTTACACTATTTAGAATTATTAACTTTGATAAATCTTCATAATCATTATCCAAAATTAATTCAATTAACTGGTCCATACCAATCTTTTGGTTGAGCATGGAACAATCTAAATCAATACGATTAACTTGCTGATAGTATTCTTGATAATTTCCGACTAATTCAGTTATTTCTCCATTTTCTTTGGAAAAAATCAAAGGCATTGTCGCAGTAGTAAGAATAAAGTGAATGTTGAATTTCTCGGCACTTTTGCTTAAAATCTTGTTAATTAAAAGCCAATAACGAGTTGGGATATTTTGAACTTCATCCAGTATTATTATACTATCTACCAGACTATTTAGTTTGATCAACTGCTTATTAGTTGAAGATATTAAGGTGTTTAATAGCTGATAGAAGGTAGTTAAAACAAATTCTGATTCCCAATTCTCAATTAAGAATTTCCCTTCACCTTCATCCCAAGAATTAGGACTATTATAAGAGAATTCTACCAAGTGATGTTGCTTAAGAAGTATCGTATTATCAGCTTCATGTTGAGAAGCTTTAAGAATCTCTTCTAAAACTTCTCCATTTTGTTCTATGATACTTGTAAATGGAAGAGCATATATAATTCTTTTCTTTTTAAGTCGTTCTTTAAGCTTGAGAGCAACATTTACAACATTAAGAGTCTTCCCCATTCCTGTAGGTAGGTTTATAGAACTAATTAATGAAGTCATAATGCTAGTTCCATTAGCAGTAGAATGATAAGCTTCTTCCCGTAGTTTATTAAGTTTATTGTCATAATCAGAATCAATAAATTTAATTTTCTTATAATCATCAACAAGTTTTTCAGTCCAACTACTAAAGGTTATTTTCTCAAGTTGAGCCTTTTCTTTAAATATTGAAGCCTTTTTATCTGCATAGATTAAGATAGAAAAGAGATAATTTACCTTAAGATAATCTTGATTTGTAATTAACTTATAATCTTTTCTGTTGATATTTTCAAATAATGAATATTTCTCTTTTAGTTTTAGAAAATTATCCAGTGTAAAGAAGGATTCATAAGGAATAAAATCAGTATAGATTTGATTGAGAAAATCATAATATAAGTTTCTAGCTTCCTTATCACTGGTTTGAAATGCTTGCTGTTCTCTTGGAGACCTCAGATTCCCGTGGTGAGAGTAAACTATAAAAAAGCCAATAAAAGACTCAATCGCTGAGAAATCCTTTTCCCTTAACAAAAAATACAACCATTGAGCAGATATTGGAGCATGATGATATTCCTTATGACTTAATCCTCTTATTTTATCTTGAAAATCAGGGTGTGCCTTACCCAGATCATGCATGAATAAGGCACACTCAATAATATCCCTATACTCAGGATAAATATTATCATCATCAAATTTATCCAATCCAATTTTCTTAACTTGGGCTAGATGATCGATTAAATCTGTTTTAGGATGTGACAGTATCTTACATAGCACAGATAAATTCTCCCAACTTGTCTATTGAATAGAGTTTTTTCACTTTAGCCAACATTGCTTCCCCATTTATACTATAAATAAACTCTTCATATTTTGTTACTCTTCTATCATTTAACATTTCATTAGGCATTGTTGATTTTTGAACTTTATTATTTCCTGAAAAATCTATTTCAAGAAGATTTTCAATAGCTATTATAGATCTAACTTTCTGAAAATCAGGTGATTCTACTTCTGATAAATCAAATTCACCAATATAATCATAATTAGCCAAACACTGAGCAGAACCTAAAGAAATAGAATAAACAGCTTGATGTTCTTCTAATTTCATTTTTAGCTTATTATAAAGTTCTGTATTATTGTGACTAAAATAGATACGATAGAGAGGGTTTTTTACAAACTCATAATTTATCTGCCTCTTCTGACCTACTGGCATAGTGAGAGTAGAGAGAGAATTTGCTTTCACTCCATTAATTTGCATAACTACTTTATTAACTTCTTTTTTTAATCCCACAGATATTAAGCTTTCTTTCAAAGAGAAGTTCTCTGGATTCTTAGCTTTATCAATACCAATAATAGCCCCAATAATCCCAGTTATTACAGTTCTAGGGGGTAACAGAAAAGTAGTTGGTGACATATTAGTGAAATACTTCCTAAAATGAGCATATTCTCCAAATATATCAAACACTAGTACTTTATTCATTTCTCACCTCTTTAAAGATTTAAAGAAGTATATTCAAATTCAATACCTTTAATTTGTAAGCGAGAATCTCTAGCAATTTCGATTTTCTCAATCTTCGATTCGTATTCTTTAATCTTTTCTGAAAGTCTTGTAAAATCTAGGATAAAATCATTTGGGTCTCTCAACTGCTCATCCCTTTTTTCGCTGATTAAATCTACGAATTTATCTAGTTCCCCAATGAAGAAATTTGCTTCTTTATAGGTGATATTCAATAACATTCGAGGATTATGCTCCATTTTTGACCTAGAAATGAGATTCTTAGTCCCTTGCCACATAGCCTTTTTTAACATTTCAATATCAGATTCTGTCAATTTAGTCTCTTTACCAGCATTTTCATTGACTACACCATAAAAAGCTATTAGAGAATAAGGGAGAATATACTCTTCACGGAAGGTTTGCTGAGCATCACCATCTTTTGATGCAAAAGCTCCTGTACCTTTTAAAAATTTCATTTCCACAGTGTGAAGAGACTGTCCCATTTTAAATTGTACTGGACCTGTTAAAGTAAATGCTCCTTTTATTTTTTTTGTCTTTTGCCATGGTAAAACACCTCCAAACAATCTTATATCAATACAGTTTTTCAATATATTATTAATATCTAACCCAAAATCTTCATTCCTTGTTTTGCATTCTTTAATTCCTTTACCTGACTTAGAAGGAGTTGTTCTCACAAATACATCATAACCATCGACTCCAGTACCATTATGCCCCATATAATTAATTAAATAGTCTCTAACTGTCCTTTTTAACCTTACATCAGTAACAATATTCTTTTTAGATTCTTCATCAATTCTTGGTTTGTTTTCATCTGCAGGATCTCCATTAGGATTAGCATTAACTACATCATATAAAAATAACATTTCTCTTCTTGTCTTAACCATGATTATTCCTCCTCACTTGTAATATCTTTTTTATCTGTTTTAAATTTATTTTCTAAGGTCATTCCAGTCACGAAATAGAAAGAAATTTCATCATTTGAGAGTTCTTCTAATTTAGCTGTAAGTAATATTTCTGAAATTGTTGATTCTAGCTTTTTATAATAATTCTTTCCGTATTGTTCAAATTTTTCAATAATTTGAGGGAAAAGCTTTCTAATATAAGCTGGTGAAAGTTTTAAAGAGTTTAACTGCTTCCTAAAAGGCGTAGCATTTCTCTCTTTATATTGGAGACTTAGTAAATTTTGGGTAAGTAAACCCATTAAAAATATTGCTCTCTTTGCATCACTGTTCAAAAATTCTTGATGCTCTTCTAAAAATTTTGCATAAACCTCTTCCATATTTACCTCCGTGATTTTTTGTTTATTTAAATCAATTAATTCTAAATAGTGTAAAAAATAGATAATATTTATTATTTTTTCAATATCATAAAGAAGAAAATCTTCATTAGTCCATTTTCTCCTAAAAATAGACATAAATCTTTCAATAATCATAGTGTAAGATATTGGCTTTTGTCTGAAAATCCTACCTACAATCTCTAAAAAAGATTTACTGTAGTCCCCATATACTTTACTTTTTATTGGAAGAAAAACTTTCAGGTTTTCAAACATGAACTTTAAATCTGATTTTACTCCTTTCTCGTATAAACCTTTGAGTTCAAGAAATATATTATAACTATCCGCTTTTTCTTTAGCTTTAAAAATCTCCCTAAATTGAGAAGGGAATATCCCATCAACAGTTAAGAGAATAGAGAACTTTGCTTGATTTTCATCCCAAAAGACAAGTGAATAGTTAAGAGAATTATCCGATTTCGCTAAAATATCAATAATCTCTTTCTGGTCATTAGAAATTAAATGTGTCTCTCCGTGTTTTATCCTAAATTGACCAACTTTGGCATCATCATAGAAATACTCCATTATATCGCTATTGTTAGGACTATCAAGAATAAACTCTGGGATAAGAAAATAGTTAAAGCCACAAAAACGATAACTCATAGAGTTAGTTAACAGATATTTTGATTTATCAAGTTCTCTAGCACATTCTCTACATACTGGATAATTCTTTGAACTACTATCTTTATCAAATCCTCCCGCAATCGGGGCTAATTCTGTCTTGGCAGCATAAAAATTAAAGGTACTAACGAAACCCCATACTTCTTTTTTCTTAGTCTTGCATATAGAGCAGAACTGATCTTTACCTGTTAACTTTTCAGACACGAAATATTTCTCATAATAATTTTTCGACCAATTAGCTAAAATCTCTTCATAATATTCTGATTCTCCAACATATTTATTATTTATTCTGATAGTCAGAATATTTAGAGTAGGATTAGTTGCTTCAATTTCTTTGGAAATAGCTTCTGCTATTAATGAGAATTTCTCCAAAAAGTACTCTTCAAGTTTCACTAATACAGGATTGTTCGCATTATTTTTTAAAGCTCGAAGAAATTTTGTAGCATTTTTTCCTGGAATCAACTCTGTAACTTCAAATATTTCTTCTTGGGAATCATTGATTTTTTTATCATAAAACTTGGATAAATCAGTCAAGACTGTTGGAACATTTGGTGTTGCTTGTGCCTTTGCTGCAGCATAATAAAACCATCTAAGATTGTTTCTTTTTGAGTAAGGAACCACAGTTGAACCTGCAAATCCAATATTATCTTCATCCTCTACAGTAAAATCAAGAACAATAACATCCTCTTTCCTATCTGTAAGATCTAAACCGTAAGCATTTGTTTCAATATATTTCTCTTTATCTTCGTCAGAAATATACTTCATCATCGCATACATCTTATTAATCATAGAGCCTCCTTTTCTGATTATTAAGTGTGTTTAATTTGTTTAACGACCCCAAAACCTCTTGCTGTTTGTTTCCCGATACCCCAGTAATCTGGTATTAAGAAATTTGCTTTAAAATCCCCACTAAAGCAGAGCATTTTTATATTTTTAAAATTAACCATTTTTGGTTTAAGGTTAGCTTCTACAATGATATTATCAAAGTCAGGAATTTCATAAGAGAATCCTTTGGAAATAGTTTTCAAATTACTTTTAATAATATCTTTCAAGATAGATTCTTTATCATACTTGTCAGCTTCTTGATATCTGAGGTAATTGTCTTGATTAAGAGCCATATAGGGGGAGATAAATTGATAATAAGAAAATTCTTTTTGTTGATTTATTTCCACATCATAGGAAATTATCTCTTTCTCATTTAGTGATATAATTCTGTTACCAATTTCCATCTCTTCAGTAAGAAAAAAGACCTCTTTTATGATATCTATACCCTCTTCCATAGCAATTAAAGCAGGATTACCATCAAATAAGCGATATTGTATCTTTGGGAATTTATAAGAAAACTTCCCATTAGGAAGATGGTTGTGTAATAGAGTATTATCGGAAAATTTCCTAGCAAAATAACCCCTAACCTTCGCTATATCTCTAACATCCAATTTCACATCATTAAACTTCAAAATGATATATTTCATCAGAACCTCCTCTGATAATGCAATAAATGAGGATTTAATTTTTCTTGTCAACAATTAATTTTCATTTAATCATTTTTTTTCAAATTATTATAAGCTTATATAATTTCTTTTGTGTTGTTTACATCTTTAGTTAACTAATATCCCTGTTCACTTCTTGTTAATTGGAGAAATAGTATAATAAGTTACTGATAACTCAACTCTCCTCCCTTGCTCTATCTCTCTCATTTCGGATAAAATCCAAATAATCTTTGAGAAGAGTGATAAAGAGCAGAGGAAAAGTAAAGGGAAAAGGTAATATAAGCAGTAGTATTTTATTAGTAATATAATGTTAGCGTCTTCTAACATTACTAAGTTACCTTATAGAATATATTCTATAAGGCAGAAGTTTTTTAAGAAAAAATAAAGAAACTGGACCATTTTTAGAAAAAGTGGGCCCTATAGTATTATAGATAGGGAGAATTTTGAATTGAGATTAGAGATTGTGGGCATAACTTTCACACTAATTAACGCGAAGAAGGCTTAGTTCACTAGGCACTACCAGGTTAAAAGAAATTTCCACTAATTAAACAAATATCTAGAAGGCATGGCATCTGACAGGGAGTGTTCGTAAGACACTCCCAGAGTATCCCCTCCGAAATTACCTGTTGCTTCAGCAGACCAAGGATAGGCAGATAATTACCAAAAAACTTAGCTCCAAAGTCCTAGTTTATTGATAGAAGGAAATAGAAAAAACATCTTAACCCTTTAAGAGCTATTACTTAGTCTCTCAAAATCAATCTAAATCAAGCAAGATAAGTAGTTTAAATAAAGAGAAAATCAGAAATATAAGACTTAGTAAATTTTATTATTATTCTTAACCTCAACAACTTCACCTACCAAATCATATTCCCATGCTTCGACGATTTTAACAGTAACAATATCCCCTACTTTTGCTAAGTCTTGATTATCAGTCATATAGACCATTCCATCCACATCAGGTGCATCGAACCAAGATCTGCCTTCGAAATCAAAATCCTGTTCACTTGCGACTTTATCGATTATGCAATCAATCTCTTTTCCAACAAAACTTTCCATGATATCAGCGGAGATATCTTGTTGAATCTGCATTAACTTATTATAGCGATTAACAGCAGTTTTCTTTAAAACTTGAGGGGTAAAATCATGAGCAGGAGTATCTTCTTCAGCTGAGTAAATAAAAACACCTAATCTAGCAAATTTTCTCTTCTGAATAAATCTCTTAAGTTCTTCATAATCTTTTCTTTCTTCTCCAGGGAACCCGACAATAAAAGTAGTTCTAATCATTGCATGAGGAATCTTTTCTAAGAGATAATCTAGAATATCATTGATGTGAGAATTAAATTTTCTTCTATTCATTTTGCGGAGAATATCATCACTAATATGTTGAAGCGGAATATCAAAATAAGGTAATATTTTAGGAATTGTAGCAACAGCATCAATTAACTCATGAGTAATATGAGCAGGGTGTAAGTAGAGTAATCTTATCCACTCTATACCATTAACTTCTGATACTTTTCTAAGAAGTTGGATTAATCTTCCTTCCGGGTAAATATCTTTACCATATTGGGTGGTATCCTGAGCTGTGATTATTAACTCTTTTACTCCTTGATCAGCTAATTTTTTAGCTTCAGCAATAACCTCTTCCATAGGAATTGAAGTTAACTTTCCTCTAATTAAGGGAATTGCACAATAAGTACAATTATTATTGCAACCATCACTAATTCCAAGGTATGAATAATGAGAAGGAGTCATTAATTTTCTATTATAAGCAAAATCTTTTAATCCGAGAACTTGAGCAAATTTTTTAAAATCTTTTAAGTTGATTAAGAAGTCTATTTCTGGAAATTCTGTCATTAGTTCATCAAAATATCTTTTAACAAGGCAACCAGTTACCACTAAGGTCTTACAAACGCCCTCTTGCTTCATTCTGATAGCCTCTAAAATGGTCTCTATTCCCTCTTCTTTGGCTGAAACAATAAAACCGCAGGTATTAATTATAATCAAATCTGCTTCAGTACTATCTTCAGTAGGAAGATAATTGGCTTCTTCAGTTAGAAATGAGAATATTTCGCTATCAATGAGATTTTTAGGACAGCCTAAGCTGATTAGGTGATAATATTTTGACAAACTTACTCCTTAGTAATTTGGTTATTATATAATTTCAATAAATAATCTACAGCATTAGTTGGTGTTATCTTACCAGATAGTAGATCAGTTTTAATCTCTGGCATGACATTTTTTACTTGCTGATTATGATAGAAGCTACTAATCAAATATTCTGTAATCATAGAATTAACCCAGCTGATAATTTGATTATTTCGTCTTTTTTCAAAGAAAGCATTTTGATTGGTAATATCTTTAAATTTCATAATTATCTTCCATATTTCAGGTAAACCTTTTCCTGTTAAAGCTGAACAGGTAAAAGCTCTTGAATCCCAACCTGGAGTTGAAGGTGAAAGATAATGAAGTGCAGTAGAATATTCACCCTGAGCTAGTTTAGCTTTGTTAATGTTATCACCATCGGCCTTATTGACTACTATTGCATCAGATATTTCAATCACACCTTTCTTAATACCCTGCAATTCATCACCAGCACCTGCAATTTGGAGAAGTAGGAAAAAATCAACCATATCTCTTACTGTTACTTCATTTTGACCAACCCCAACAGTTTCTACAAGAATAACATCATAACCGAAAGCTTCACATAAGAGAATAGTTTCTCTAGTTTTACGAGTAACACCACCTAGTGAACCTCCAGAAGGAGATGGGCGAATAAAGCAATCTTCTTCACGAGACAAAGTTTCCATGCGAGTTTTATCGCCTAAAATGCTTCCTTTGGTAACGCTACTTGATGGATCAATAGCTAAAACAGCAACTTTATATCCTAAAGTTAGTAGATAGAGTCCGAACTTCTCAATAAAAGTGCTTTTCCCTGCTCCTGGTACTCCACTTATTCCGACCCGAATAGATTTCCCTGAATGGGGAAGTATTTGCTTAATAACTTCTTGAGCAGTATCTAAATGTTTTTGGGAATTACTCTCTATTAATGTAATCGCCCGAGCTAGAATAGTTTTATTTTGATTGAGAATTCCCTCTACGAAATCATCAATAGTTAAGTGCTTTCTCTTAACTTTAGAAGAATCATTTAATGTATTATTTTGGGAATTGGGGAAACCATCATGATTAGCGCTTTTACCAGGCATAACTGAAGTTGAATATTCAGAACCACCATCTACAGGAACCCATTCCAGTCTATTTTTCTTATTAATAATAGCCTCACTAAAAATTGATTTATATGATGTAGAGACGCTGCAAGCAACGCCTCTACATTCTTAAATCTAATCAAGATTGTTAAATTAGTAACCTAATCTTTCATTAAGTTTTATCATAATTGTCTTAGCTGCATGAGGTAAGACTGTACCAGGTCCGAATATGGCAGAAGCACCATGTTCGTATAAGAAATCGTAGTCTTGAGAAGGAATAACTCCACCAGCAATCACCATAATATCTTCTCTACCTAACTTCTTTAATTCTTCAATCAAAGTAGGTAATAGTACTTTATGACCAGCTGCAAGTGAACTCATACCAATAACATGAACATCATTTTCAACTGCTTGTTTAGCAGTTTCAGCAGGAGTTTGGAAGAGTGGTCCTACATCTACATCGAAGCCCATATCGGCATAAGCTGTAGAGACGACTTTAGCTCCTCTATCATGTCCATCCTGTCCCATTTTAGCAATCATAATTCTAGGACGACGACCTTCATTCTCTTCAAAATCATCAGTCATCTTTCTAACTTCATCCACTTCATCAGTCTTTGCATATTCAGAGCTATAAACATTAGAAATTAACTTATTATTAGCTTGATGTCTTTCAAAAACTTTTTCCATAGCGTCAGATATCTCCCCTAATGTTGCGCGAGCACGAGCAGCTTCAACAGCTAACTCTAAAAGATTGCCCTCGCCAGTTTCGGCTGATTTAGTAATTGCATCGAGAGTTTGTTTAACCTTAGCGTTATCTCTCTCAGCTTTGAGTTTTGCTAATCTCTTAAGCTGAGATTCTCTAACTGCAGTATTATCAACTTCGAGAATTTCGATAGCTTCTTCTTTATCAAGACGATATTTGTTTGTTCCTACGATAGTTTCAATTCCTGAATCGATCTTTGCTTGTCTGCGAGCAGCAGCTTCTTCGATTCTGAGTTTTGGTAAACCTGTTTCAATAGCTTTAGCCATACCACCTAATTCTTCAACTTCTTGAATGTGATTCCAACCTAAGTGAAGAAGTGCATGAGTAAGAGATTCAACATAATATGAACCACCCCATGGGTCAATAACATCACAGATTCCTGCTTCATTTTGTAAGAAAAGCTGAGTATTGCGTGCAATTCTTGCTGAGAATTCTGTTGGAAGAGCAATAGCTTCATCTAAAGCATTAGTATGAAGTGATTGTGTTCCACCCATTGTAGCTGCAAGAGCCTCAATACAAGTTCTTGTTACATTATTATATGGATCTTGTTCGGTAAGACTCCACCCTGAAGTTTGAGAGTGAGTTCTTAAGGCTAAAGATTTAGGATTCTTAGGATTAAATTGCTTAACAATTTTGGCCCAAAGAAGACGAGCAGCTCTAAGCTTAGCGACTTCCATAAAGTAATTCATTCCTTCACCCCAGAAGAAAGATAATCTTGGGGCAAATTTATCTATATCGATTCCAGCATCAATACCTGTTCTGATATATTGAAGTCCGTCTGCAATTGTGTAAGCCATTTCTAAATCTGCAGTAGCACCTGCTTCTTG